>NZ_OZ243102.1:657500-4342133 GCF_965212185.1 Ekhidna sp.
CATTGCTTGCTGAACCTGATAGTACCACAAATCTTCGGATGCGTGGATAGTGTGCCTAAGCAGACTTCCAAGAAAAACCTCTAAGGTTAGGATAAAGGTGCCCGTACCGTAAACCGACACAGGTAGTCAAGGAGAGAATCCTGAGGTGCTCGAGTGATTCATGGTTAAGGAACTAGGCAAAATAGCCCTGTAACTTCGGGAGAAGGGGCGCCAGCGTGAGCTGGCCGCAGTGAAAAGACCCAGGCGACTGTTTATCAAAAACACATGGCTTTGCGAACTTGAAAGAGGATGTATAAGGCCTGACACCTGCCCGGTGCTGGAAGGTTAAGGGGGGGAGTTATCTTCGGAGAAGCTCTGAACTGAAGCCCCAGTAAACGGCGGCCGTAACTATAACGGTCCTAAGGTAGCGAAATTCCTTGTCGGGTAAGTTCCGACCTGCACGAATGGTGCAACGATCTGGGTACTGTCTCAACCATGAGCTCGGTGAAATTGTAGTTCCGGTGAAGATGCCGGATACCCGCAACGGGACGGAAAGACCCCGTGAACCTTTACTATAGCTTCACATTGGTATTGGGTAAATGATGTGTAGGATAGCTGGGAGACTCTGAAGCTGTGTCGTCAGGCATGGTGGAGTCGTTGGTGAAATACCAGCCTTTATTTATCTGATGCCTAACCCCGAAAGGGAGACAGTGTGTGGTGGGTAGTTTGACTGGGGTGGTCGCCTCCAAAAGAGTAACGGAGGCTTTCAAAGGTACCCTCAGCACGCTTGGTAACCGTGCGCAGAGTGCAATAGCATAAGGGTGCTTGACTGTGAGGCCTACAAGCCGAGCAGGTAGGAAACTAGGATATAGTGATCCGGCGGTTCTGTATGGAAGGGCCGTCGCTCAAAGGATAAAAGGTACTCCGGGGATAACAGGCTGATCTCCCCCAAGAGCTCATATCGACGGGGAGGTTTGGCACCTCGATGTCGGCTCGTCACATCCTGGGGCTGGAGAAGGTCCCAAGGGTTGGGCTGTTCGCCCATTAAAGTGGCACGCGAGCTGGGTTCAGAACGTCGTGAGACAGTTCGGTCCCTATCTGTTGTGGGCGTAAGAAATTTGAGTAGATCTGACTTTAGTACGAGAGGACCGAGTTGGACTAACCGCTGGTGTACCAGTTGTTCCGCCAGGAGCACTGCTGGGTAGCTACGTTGGGAAGGGATAAGCACTGAAAGCATCTAAGTGCGAAACCCACTACAAGATGAGATTTCTTTTAAGAGATGTTCTAGATTAGGACGTAGATAGGCTGCAGGTGTAAAGGCAGTAATGTCAAAGCTGAGCAGTACTAATTACTCGTAAACTTTTTTGAAGCGTTTCGATAAACTCGCGTTTTTCATGTGAATCTTTCATTTTTAATGTCAAGACATTAAGTCCTGTCCTAATTGGATATAGGCAAATTTTATGGTGATTATAGCGACGGGGTCCACCTCTTCCCATTCCGAACAGAGAAGTTAAGCCCGTCAGCGCTGATGGTACTGCCGTAACAGGTGGGAGAGTAAGTCGTTGCCAGTTTATTAACAAAGCCCTCTTATCAAGAGGGCTTTTTTTTTGCATAACTTGAACTTCGAAATGACGTTAGGAAACTAAAAAAAAGTAATTGAGTGAATTTTTGGTGGGCATTATCTCTTTTTCTAATAGTTCCTGTAATTGTTCATTTGTTTAGTTTTAGAAGAGTTAGAAAATTCTACTTTTCTTCAATTAAATACATTACCAATTCAACAGCTAAGTCAAAATCTAAATCCAGGATTAAGCACCGAATTATCCTTGCTAATCGATTTCTTCTTTTTAGCTCAATTTTATTTTTACTTTATTTGATTTCTACTCAGAAATCAATTTTTAAAGATGAATCTTTCACGATTTATTTTGATAACTCTATTAGTAGTCAGGTTACAGGCGGAATTGATATTGCTAAGCAAATGCTAACGGATCTAAAGGAAAGGCATCCTGAAGATGGAATTTATTTTGATAACAATCGCAAAATATTTTTGGATAAGGATTTTAGAATAGAAAGGCTCGGTAATGATTACTCAAATTTCGCATTATCCTTACAAGATGTAAATGAAAAGCTGAGATCTACTCAAATCGATAATCATTACATTTTATCTGATTTTCAATCAATAAAATTAGAATCTGTTAATGCATTAATTCAGGATACAAGTAGTGTTTATCATCTATTATACCTTGAAGAGCTAAATAGGTTCTCTAATATTTCTATTGATACACTTATAGTATCCCCTAATTCCGATGATTTATCAAAACTCTCAATTACAGTGAGATTTAATGCATTTAATATAAAGACAGGAAATGTTGTTATTAAGCTCATGCAAAATGCAAGGCAAATTAGTTCTATCGTAAAGTCCGTTTCTGAATTAAGTCAAATTGAGTTTGATATACCGGTTGAACAATATGGGGCCTACCAAATTATTGTAGATGGCGATGATGTAATCTTCGACAATTCGTTTCATTTTGTTATTAGTGAGCGTTCAAAACCTCGAATTGTTGTTTTTGATGAAGATAATAATGAATACATAAGAACAGCATTTTCTAAGTCTGATCTATTTGACCTAGCTAATCTCAATGTAAATAGTCTTGAATTTAATTCTCTTTCAAATGCAGATATTATAGTTATAAATTTCGTTGATGAAATTCCATTAGGTCTAATCAATCAAAACCCTAATGTAAATTATATAGTCTTTCCAGCACCTAACTTGAATACTGATTCATATGAGAAATTGTTAGACTTAAGGTTAAATAAAGCTGATGAATCTTCACTAGAAATTACTCTTGATGAAAATCAACCCTTGCTACGAGGAATTTTTAGCAATTCTTTTGAAGAAACAATCTTACCCGAAGCTCAAATTGCATTCAATGTCATTTCAGGAAATTTTGATGCAATCTTTAATTATAGATCAGGTGATCCATTTTTATTAAAATCAAAAAATGTTTATTTCTTTAATACAGAATTGACCACCTCAAATGGGTTTCAATCAAAAGCCTTGTTTCTTCCTCTTTTATATCAAATTGCATTTAGAGAATCAAACAACATTGAGGTTCCATACTATTATCCTGGAGATAAATTCGTGGTTAGCAATATCAATGTATCCGATAATCCTGTGAAAATTTTGAATCAATCATATGAATTTATCCCTGCATTTAATTCAAGTGGAAATGATTTAATTATTGAAATTCCTTCTGATGCAAAGCCTGGAAAGTATTTTCTTATTCACAATAATGATACAATAAATCAAATAGCAATTAATATACCTAAAGAAGAATCTGTAATGACCTCTTTATCTAAAGATGAGATAGAAGAGTTTTTCATTGACAATGAAAATGTAATAGTCACAAGGATTGATCAGACGCAGAATGTTCTGTTAGCTGAAAATACTGAGGTTAGCTTTTGGAAATATGCATTATTTTTGGTTCTTCTATTAGTTATGTCGGAAACGATGCTGCATAGATACTTCAGATGAGCATATTGTTAAAGAATGTACGAGTACTAGATACCAATTCACCAGCTCATAAAAAGCAAGTAAACATTCTTATTAAAAACGGCGTAATTACGTCACTTTCTGGCAAATCAGCTGATGAAATTTATGACCTTAAAGGAAAATCCATTAGTTGTGGATTTTTTGATTTAAATGCCCATTTCAATGATCCAGGGTATGAACATAGAGAGGATTTACAATCAGGATCTGAAGTGGCTTGGTCTGGCGGATTTACTGACATCTGTCTAATTCCTGCGACTGATCCGCCCATTGAATCTAAGAGTGATATTAATTATTTGGTCAAAAATCGAGTTGGTTTAGTGGATTTACATCCTATAGCTGCTACTAGCGAATCCTTGAAGGGAGAAAATCTTACGGAGATGTTGGATCTATATGCTGCAGGCGCTGTTGGGTTTTCAGATGGAGATTATCCTTTATGGAATACAGAACTTCTTTTAAAGGCATTACAATATACTCAAGGAATCAAAGCACCAATTATTCAAAATGCAAGAGACTTAAATATTTCTTCAAATACACAGATGAATGAGGGTAAGTTTAGTACTTATTTAGGTTTAAGGGGGGAACCATCCATCTCCGAGGAGTTGACCATTCAAAGAGATATTGAGGTTTTAAAATATAGTGGCGGAAGTCTACATTTCACCAAAGTATCAACAGCCAAAGGTTTAGAACTAATTAAGAAAGCTAAAAAGGAAGGACTTTCTGTAACTTGTGATGTGAGTTTGCATCATCTTTTGTTTACTGATGAATCCATTGGTGATTTTGATACCATTTTTAAGAATACGCCTCCTTTCAGGTCAAATAGTGATAGAAAAGCACTTATCAAGGGAATAAAAGGGGGTACAGTTGATGCTATTTGTTCAAATCATAGGCCACTGGATCAGGAAAGCAAGCAGTTGGAATTTGACTATGCAGATGCTGGGAGCATTTCACTACAAACTTTCTTTTCTGCATTAATGACCATTTCTGAGGATATTCCATTGGAAGATTTGCTTCAAAAAGTAGTAAATGGTCCAAGAAAGGTCTTGAAGAAGGACGAAATTAAAATTGATAAGGGAAATGTTGCAAAGCTTGCAATTCTTGATTTGGATGAATCATGGATCCTTAATGAACAAACAAATAAATCTAAATCAAGAAACAGTCCATTTTGGAATAAGGAACTTAAGGGTAGGGTGATGGGAGTAGTAAATGGAGAAAAGATGATACTGAGTCAGTGATAAAACCTACTTTGAAATATTCAATCTTGTGCGGTCTATTTTTAGTAGGCTTGTTTTTTATCTCGATTAACTTCGGGAGCAATCCTTTATTGGATATGCGCCATTTTTTCTTTGATATTGGTGTCTTTTTCCTTTTTATCTATTTTGGAGGTAAGGAATTTAAAGATTATAGAAATGATGGTTTTCTACACTTCTGGCAAGGTATAAGCATTGGATTTGTAGTTTTGATTCCATCTGTTTTAATATTCTCAATAGTATTTTATATCATTTTTCAAGCAAATCCAGAGTTATTAGAGGCCTATAAAGAGGGAGCTAAAACAATGCTTGTTAATCAGAAAGAGTTATATATTGAGAAATTTTCTCAAGAGCAATACAAACAACAAATCGCCGCTGTGGATGATGAAACTACAGTTCGGCTACTATTTAGTACCTTTTGGAAGAAAATTATCGCTGGATTCTTAATTACACCTGTTGTTGCCATAATTTTAAGAAAAAAACCTAAATAGCTTATGAACAATCATGCAATTAAATCAGGCCTAATCGTTGGCGTTATCGGCATTGTACTCACTTTACTTATTTATATTGTAAATGCATCACTATTGGTATCAATGTGGATGTTTTTATTCTTGTTGGTTTTCATTGTACTCGTTTGCTACTTTGGAATTCAGCATAGAAACGAGATCGGCGGTTATATGTCGTTTGGCAAGGCATGGGTGTACTCTATGCAGGTGTTTATAGCTGCAGGAATACTTTCAACGATATTTAACATTCTGTTATACAATGTTATAGATCCTGAGTTACCGCAATTACTGGCTGATCAATCTGTTGAAAATGCGGAATCAATGATGCGAAATTTCGGAATGCCTGAGGATCAAATGGATGAAGCTCTAGAGAAGACTAGAGTAGATACATTGGATCGACTTTCTGTATCGGGCACTCTTATTGGATTTTTGTGGGGCTTAATAATTTATGCAATATTTTCGCTAATAACTGGTGCAATAATCAAAAAGAAGGAACCTGAACTTGAAGGATAAAGATTTATCTATAGTAATACCTATTTATAATGAGGAAGAATCCATTCCAGAACTATTGGAATGGATTTTTCGCGTTGTAGATGCAAGCAAGATAGATACAGAAATACTTTTGATCGATGATGGCAGTGTAGATGATTCGTGGGCGATTATAAAAAAACAGGCTGTTAAAGATGAACGAATCGCAGGGTATCGATTTAACAGAAATTATGGCAAATCTGCTGCACTGCAGACCGGTTTTGATCATTCTAATGGAAAAGTAGTTATTACGATGGATGCTGATTTGCAGGATAGCCCTGATGAAATTCCAGAATTACTTTCGATAATCAATGAGTTAAATCTAGATGTAGTTTCTGGTTGGAAGAAGAAAAGGCATGATCCACTAAGCAAAACAATTCCATCAAAATTTTTCAATTGGGTTACTCGAAAGGTTTCAGGAATTAGACTTCATGATTTTAATTGCGGTTTGAAGGCATACAGTAGAGAGGTTGTGAAAAACATACAAGTATATGGTGAGATGCATAGGTATATTCCACTTATTGCTAAGTGGAATGGTTACAACAAGATAGGAGAGAAGGTTGTAGAGCACCGCGCTAGAAAGTATGGGAATACAAAGTATGGGATGAAGCGCTTTATAACCGGATTTTTGGATTTACTTTCTGTAACCTTTGTTTCCAGATTTAAGAAAAATCCGATGCATTTTTTTGGCGTGTTTGGTACTCTTTCATTTTTAGGCGGCTTTTTTATAACTATTTGGGTGATTGGTGAGAAACTATATCGTCAATATCATCAAATGGAAAGAAGAGATGTAGTAGATCAGCCTCTTTTCTTTTTAGCGCTTGTAGCACTAATAGTAGGAATGCAATTATTTCTTGCCGGTTTTATTGCTGAGATGATGATTCAAGTTAACCAGAAAAAAGGCGATTACCTTATTTCTGAAAGGACAAAGGACTAATTCCTATGCCAAAGTATTCAGTTGTTATTCCTGTTTATAATCGTCCTGATGAAATCGATGAATTGTTAAAAAGTCTTACTTGTCAATCATTTAAAGATTTTGAAATATTAATTATTGAGGATGGATCTGAAATTAAATGTGAACATGTTGTTAAGAAATATGAATCTAAACTTCAGATTAAGTACTATTTCAAAGAGAATTCAGGACAGGGCTTTAGTCGAAATTTCGGTGCAGAAAAGGCTGAAGGAGAGTGGCTTATATTTTTTGATTCCGACTGTATAGTTCCTGAGGATTATCTAAATAATTTAGATGAATTAATTAATATAAACAGTGAAGTTGAAGCTTATTGCGGACCTGATGCTGCCCGGTCGGATTTCTCGATACTTCAAAAAGCTATTTCTTACAGCATGACCTCATTTCTCACAACAGGAGGAATCAGAGGGGAAAAAGTAAAGCTTGATAAAATACCTCAATTAAGAAGCTATAATTTAGTACTAAAAGCCTCCTCATTTCAATATCTAGAGGGTTTTGCTAAAACAAATATGGGTGAGGACATGGAGCTTAGCCATAGGTTCCAGAAAGAAGGTTACAGAGCAATTATTTCTACTAAGCTGAAAGTATTTCACAAACGAAGAAATAGTTTGAAGTCATTTTATAATCAAATATTTTCTTTCGGTAGAACCCGAATTCAACTCTCCAGAGATTATTCAATACCTGTAAAGCTGTATCATCTATTTCCTACTGCTTTTATCGGTGGTCTTTTTCTGTCAATAGCTATTCTGTTTATTAACCTTAGCTTAGGTGCAAAGGCTCTATCTGTTTATGCTTTTTATTTTCTTTTAGTTTTTGCTCACTCTGGACTTTTTAAAAAAAGCGTTTCTATTGGTTTTTTATCAATCCTGACAACATTCCTTCAACACACAGCATATGGTCTTGGATTTATTTATGAGCTAATTCAAAGAAGAACTAATTGATGCATGTATATTTAGCTTATGCAGATTACTCTTACCACTCCAGCGCTTTTATTCCCTGCGATATCACTGCTTTTGCTTGCATATACCAATCGTTTTCTTGCAATTGCAACATTGATCAGACAGCTACATAAAAGCTACTTGAATGATCCTAAAAGTGTATTAGAGGGTCAACTTAAAAATCTAAGAAAAAGACTTTTCCTAATCAGGGCAATGCAACTGTTTGGTGTCTTGAGTCTTTTTTTATGCGTCCTTGCCATGTTTTTTATTTACTTAAAGGGAGGTGAGTGGGGTAGTGGAATTTTTGGAATTTCTCTTGTTTTACTTCTTTTATCCCTTGTGATTTCTCTGCGAGAAATTCAGCTCTCAACTAAGGCTTTGGACATTGAGTTGAGCGACATGGAGCTTGGGAGTAAATTAAAATTCTAAATAAGTAAGCCGGTCAAGACCGGCAATCTATTTATTCACTTGCTTTTATAATAAGAATGAAAACTATTGAAATTAGAGCTGTCTACTGGTTGGAACATAAAAAAGCAAGCAGAAGGAGCTCTTCATGTAAATGTTATTGTCTAAAAAACAGTCTGTTTAAGAACTTAAATGCATTTTGATTAGTGATTTCAAATACAGCAGGATTATCCTCACCAGATAATATTAATAATTCATCATTTTCAAGTGTGAAATGCTGTTCAACTATTCCCTGAGCTGTTATAGTGATTAGATAAAATCTGTGATCATTATTATCATAGCCGAAGTATTCGATATTTCCATTCCCTCTATCGAGTTTTAAAACGTGCGGTCTCACCAATTCTGTTTTCCAAATAGCACCTTCTTTCGTTTGAAAACTTCCAGTTAAAACAGAGATGATTCTGTCAATATCATGCTCATAATCAGAGGGATATATTTGAGTGGTTGCCCAAATGGCTTCTTCGAATTTTACCTTTACAATCTCAGCGTAGTTGGCTATACTGTCAGTGATGTCTTTGGGAAAGGAAAGGAATAGAAATGAAGTACTACTAGCTTTACGATTATTGATCTTTTTATGAATCAAATCTTGAAAATTAAAGGTGCGTAACTCCAACATTTGACCTTCAACTATCCTACCTCTTGTTTTTTTGATATCAGTTATCTTGAGACTATTTGGGTTAATGTCTTGAATATTAAATGTTCGAATGGTGTAGGTTTTGTTTTCAATATGAGCAGTATTAGGCTTTTCTGAAACAATATGCTTTATCGTAATCTGTTTGTCCTCATTGGCATAAAATGTATTTTTCCACCATTGCTGTCCTTTTGAGTCAAAATAGACATAGTTCAGTTTGCCATTCAGCCAGTCAATCGCAGATTTGTATATGACGTCATCTTGCTGTGGTGTCTGAGCGAATCCTAAACACGAGCAAAAAGCAGAGATTAAAAGGGTAATCGATATTTTCTTCATTTCAGGATCGATTGACGTTCTCTATTGATATTTAGGCTTAAAACATCAGGTCTTGAGTAGTGACCTGACGGGTCAAAATTTTGTCTTTCTTCAAGGACTTTTTTGTGATCTAGTACAGCAATAATTGTCTCTTCTTTGTTGGTGAGAGGTTCTACAACCCATGATCCATCTGGAGCGGCTATGCATGAACCTCCATCTGCTAATGTTTCTGTGGTGAGTTTACGCATTTTTTCAGCGTAAGGAAAGCTATCAGGAATATCATCTTTTGAAAACATACCAGATACACCCACTACAAAAGAACGAGACTCCATGGCTATTACAGGAATAAGCTTTTCGGTATTTCTTTTGTTTCCTGGCCATATTGACACATGAAGATCTTCACCTTGCGCATACATAGCAGCTCTGGCAAGCGGCATCCAATTTTCCCAACAATTTAAACCACCGACTGTAAATGGAGGAACGGCATGTGTTACCAATCCATGACCATCACCGGGACTCCATGAGAGCCTCTCTTCATATGTAGGCATAAGTTTGCGGTGGACCGACTTTATTTCACCATGATTATCAATGAATATCATGGAGCAATAAAGGCTATGTCCACCTCGGTCATTTGGCCGTTCAATAGTGCCCAAATAGATTGAAATATTTACGTTTTTAGCAAGGTCACATAATGGATTCAAGTGACCACTCTCAATGTTGACTGCTTGTTGAATGTAATGAGCATGTATTTCTTTCTGGCAGGTAGAATTAAATTCTGCACCATTCATTCGGTCCAGCCAAAATGGATATCCAGGAAGTATTGCTTCACCAAAAATCACCAACCGAGCACCCTTTGAAGCAGCATTTGCTGTGGAATTCATCACCTTTTCTAGTGTTTTTTCTCGATCCAGCCATACAGGGGAGATTTGTGCTAATGCGATTTTAAGTGTATTTTCCATAAGTGGATTTGATTCTGTTTCACTAAAATAAATGGAATTATCTTGCATATGTAACCGCAACCTTAATGTCTGAACTTAATGAAGAGAATCTTCGTCTGAGGCTAAAGCTATATGAGTCAGCTCTACCTTCTGCTACTGTGCGCTGGAGTGAAAAGGACCAGTGGGTGGTAGAAGAGTGTCATGGAAATGTGGTAGTTCCAACAGGAACATATGCAATTGATAGCCTATTGGATGAAAAGAATGTAGACTTTATTAAAGAATACCGCGATTCAGTTCATCAAGAACCAACTAATATAAACTTTACAATATGCTTTAAGGGTGATAAAATTGATGTTCATTGCTCATCAATTAGGCTCAAAAAAGAAATCATCAGCTTATGGATTCTTGTTCCCGAAAAAGATCATTCCATTTTTTATCTTCAAAATGCTGCTCATGATTTCAGGTCACCATTAGGGGCCATAATTGGGGTTGTGAACTTGCTTCAACATTCAATTAAATCTGAGGATGAACTTGATAAGGAGGAGGTAATCACTCTTTTGGATATGATCAAAGTGAATTCTGACAAAGGTCTCAGATTAGCAGATGAAATTATGGAATTGGCTGAGATGGAATCGGACGGTTATAAACTTAAGACGGATAAAGTGGTAATGAGCGATTTTGTTGAGAACTATCTTGCAACCCATCGCCTTCTAACTTTGAGAAAAAGAATACAGGTCAAATTTGATTGTGAAAGTACTGCAAGTGCATTTATTAATGAATCAAAGTTGACCCGTGCATTAGACAACATTTTAAGTAATTCTGTGAAATTTAGTAAAGCAGGTTCTACAATTACTTTTAAGCTTGATGATCATAGTACACAGATTGAATTAACAATATCTGATCAAGGGATTGGGATGAGCCCAGATGTTTTAAGAAATGTTTTTGTAAGGTTTGGGAAGGCCAAACGCAATGGGCTTGAAGGGGAACCCAGTCATGGACTTGGAATGTCTATCGTTCGTCAGATTATGAAATTACACGAAGGAGATCTTAAAATAGCTAGCGAGGAAAATAAAGGCACTCAAGTAAGTTTGATTTTAAAGAAGGCTAAATGAAAAAGATAATTATAGCAGATGACTCATTTTTTCAGAGGAAGACTTTGCAGGACATCATTAAAGAATTAGGGTATGACTCAGAAGCAGTTTCTTCTGGAGAAGAGCTTTTAGAAAAGCTTGATGATTCTTACGACTGCATATTTCTGGATTTACTAATGGGTGGTATATCGGGCATTGATGTTTTAAAGGCACTACAGGCTCGCGAGAATAAGATTCCAGTAGTAGTTATTACTGCAGATATACAAAAAGCACGAAAGGAAGAGAGTTTGAGTTTGGGTGCATCAGCTTTTATGAATAAAGTGGTTTCCAAGGATGAGTTGATTTCAATTTTGAATAACATTTTTAAGTAAGAAAGCGGTACAGATATGCTTAATTCAAAACAAGTAGATACAATCACCGAGATAATAAATATTGGAGTAGGTAAAGGATCTGCATCGCTCAGTCAAATGATTGATGGCGAAATTTTATTGAATGTACCTTATGTAAATGTGATTACATTCAATGATGTGCTAAGCGAAATCAAGAAGCTTGGCGGTGGTGATAATGTTCATTCCGTTGAAATGAGATTTTCTGGTGAGTATGAAGGGAGTGCCAACGTAATTCTGCCTGGAGACAGTGCGAAGATGCTTGCATCTCTACTGGTACATGAAGACCCGGATTCCGCAACTATTGCAGAAATGAAGGACGGTTTAATGATAGAAGTCGGCAATATTATCTTGAATGCCATTATGGGTTCATTCGGTAATATTTTAGATGCACCGCTTGACTATCATATGCCTAAAAGTTATCAAGGGGATGTAGAAGGCATCTACAATCAGTTAGATAAAGATCGCTTCAACCAGGTGCTGGTTTGTCATACTAACTTTTCTATCCGAGGTAAAAACATCAGTGGCGATATTTTGATCATGTACGAAATGAGTTCATTTAACAAGCTTTCGAACATGCTCACCAAAATGATTGAAGGTTAATCTCTGATTATTTCAAATGAATGTGTCTGTTCGGCACTTAATGAACCAGCTACTGAACAATATTTAGTAGTCGCCAAGTCTACAATTCTTTGAGCCTCTTCTTCCGTTAAGTCTGGAGAATAAATTGAATATTTTAGATGGATTTTTGTAAACCCTCTCGGGTGCTCATCTCTGCGCTCACCACTTATTTCTGCCTTAAGATCTACGAAAGTTTTTCTGCGTTTTTTAACCATAGATACAATTTCCACAGCTGCACATGCCCCAACAGCTGAGAGTAGTAATTCTGTAGGAGATTGATGTTCCTTTTCTTCTGCAGAACGCATATCAATTTCAACCTTATTGCCATTTTGGTTAACTGAAGAAAACTCCTCGTCTCCTTTGAATTGTAAATCAATTTTCATGTGCCGATAGTGTTAATAAAATGCAAATATGAACAAAAACAGTTCTTTAAATTAATCGTTCACCTTCCACGCCAGGGTGTCGTGATGATCTGCAATCAAAGATCTCAGGTAGCTTCCTATGTAGTTTACTCCTTCAAATCCAGCTTCCTTTGCTGCTTGGTCTTCTTTCTCAAATGGTACTTCAGAGCCAGCAAAATCATGTAAGTCTTCATAAAATCCGATTGTGAAATTGTCCCAACTTGGTCCGAAAACTCGTGTGAAAATAAAATTAGGCCGATGTTCGATTCCTGCGTAAAATTGGTTCTCTGCTAATCTTTGATCAAGAAGTTCATCTTGCTTTCCTGCTAAGGCGGTAAAGATTTCAATGTGAAACAGGTTGAATTCTTCAAACGAATCTATGAATGCATTTACAGATGGACCTTTCACAATAGCTTCTTCTTGAAATGAGATTATATTATAAAATTCATCTCCGTATGATTTTTCTATTGTAGATGAATTTGATCTTACTAAAACCTGTTCATCAGAAAAGTATTTTTCTAAATCATCAATAGGATAAATGATCATTAAATCCCAATGATCACCCTGGCTATGTCTTAAAAGGTATGGCTTATACTCCAGGTAAGATTCGTAGTTTTCTATATCATTTTTAACTTGATCAATTAACTCAAGTAATTCTCCCGGCTTTGCTCTTAATAGGGATACTTTATAAAACTGATCTTGAGAGAATAGTGCTGATGTAACGAATAGTAGAACTAAAGAAATTGAATTTTTCATGGGACCAAGCTAATAACTTTCATTTTCGATTGTTATACTCTTTGATCAAAACATTCAATCTTTTGAAATCTAATTCACCTTTTGATTCTTTCAAGTGATGCATGATAGCCAGGCCTTTTGCTAGCTGGCTGTCGACGTTTTTCACTTTACCAACTAAGTGAATTAATGTTCGTTGTTTTCCCATTGTGAGTTCATGAAAATATGTGCTACCCTCAGTGTCCTGATCTAGCAATATCTGAAATGATTCAGGAATAGGCATACCATACTCAGAAATGTCTTTTTCTAGTTGAACTGTAACTTCATCACCTTCAGCAATGCTGTATTTTTTCATGAAATCTTTCTTAACATAAACGCTATAAATTTCTCCTTTAGGCATCAATGCACTATGAATAGGTTCAGACTTATTTATTGTGCAAATGATTCTTCGATTTTCTCCATTTATGAATTGGTTGCCGATATCCTTGGGTATTGCTACGTAGTAGCTCCATGCATCAGATTCAAATTTGAGGATAGGTGCCTTTAGTGTTAAAAAGAAATTTTTCATTTATTGTAAATTACAAAACGTTATTAATGAAAACATACGTAATCATGAAGAAAGTAATCCCCTTTCTACTAGTGATAATTGGTTGTTCTTTAGATAACCGATCAGAAATTGTCCGTATGGAAGCGCTCAATGATGTGAAATCAATAACAACAATTTTCACGTCTCATCAGTCTGATACTAAGCAAAAAGATGGAAAAATAGTAGCCATTGCTACTTTTAACCCTGATGGTAGTCTTAGTGAGTTGATAGAACAAACGACCTATCCATATGATCGTGATTACGAATTAAAAAAAGAGGTTTGGGAAGAACCGAATAAAGCACTGCTCCCATATATTTTGGATGGCTTATCATTAAATGCAGCTGAAAATAATTTACTGTATGGCAACAATTGGCCAGCTAAATATGCAAAATTCCTCATAAGAAAAGCTGAGGATGAAAAGCCTGAGTTTGCATGGAAGGAAATAGTTGAGGTTGATGATGAACGGCAGCCATCAGAAATAAAGTTGAGCCGTATTTTAAATGATAAAGAATCTGACTTACCATTTTCAGGAGTGATTAAAGCATATACCTATGAAAAAGGAAAGGTCATTGAGGCTGCCGATAAATTTGTTTATCCAGAGATGTTAAAAGCCCGTTTAGAATTTTTGAAAAAAGACAATGAAGAAATAGACAATGAAGAAATAGATGAGGAAGAAATTAAAAAGGAGCTTGAAGAAAGTATCAAGAATCCACCTAAGTCTAATCTCGTGCAATTTGAATATCAGGAGGAGAAATTAACTTCTGTCACACTCAGTAAACGAAAAAGGCATGAGTTTTACTATGATGGCGACTTACTTATAAAATCGGAATTTTATGTTGATGGGATTCTCTTCAATACTCGAATTTATTATTATGAAGATGGATTGAAAGATCGAACTGAGATTTTCAATATGTACAACGAACCAGAGTATACCATTACATACGAGTATGAATATTGGGATTAATTTCAGCGAGTTACTTAGAAAGCGGAAGCGTGACAGTCGCTGTGGTCCCCTTTCCCCATTCAGATGAGTACCTTAATGATCCGCCATGTTCATTGATGATAGCATAAGTTATGGAAAGTCCTAATCCGGTTCCTTTTCCAGGATCTTTGGTGCTAAAAAATGGTTCGGTAATCTTTTTTAGGTTTTCTGGTTTAATTCCATGGCCAGTATCAGTAAATGCTATTTTTATTGTTCCATTAGCAATTTCAGTTTCGATTGCAATTGCCCCTCTTTTATCTATAGCCTGAATTGAATTGGTTATGATATTTAGAAAAGCCTGATGAAGTTTGCCATTGTTGCCATAAACAATTGGTTTTCCTGGATCGAATTTTTTATCTAACTCTATGCCATTTTTAAGTCTGTATCGGATCATTGTCAGGCAGTTTTCTATCAAATGGTAAATATCACACGGCTCCAACTTACTATCTGAAGAATGGCTAAATTCATTCAAACTTGAAACGATAGTTGAGGCTCTGGATATACCTTCTTTGATTGCTCTTAACAATTCAGCATATTGCTCTTTTTTGATTTTCTTACTTCTTTTCAGTGTTTCTTCTAACCCTTCAACACCTCCCTGAATGAAATTCAAAGGATTGTTTATCTCATGGGCAACTCCGGCAGAAAGAATTCCCAGAGAAGCCATTTTATCTGACTGAATCATTTGCTCTTGAGCACTTTTCAATTGATTTAAGGCTGTTTTAAGTTCTCTTTTTTGCTTTTCTAATTCTTTAGTTCTTTCTGCAACAATTGATTCAAGTCTTAAATTATTCTGTTTTAGGGTCCTCAACCGTAACCAATATATAAGCAAAGCCAGGCATGCAATTAATAATGCAAATAAGATTTTTGCAATGACAGTCTGCCACCAAGCCGCTTCAATTGTAATTCTTTGAGATCTGATTGAAGTGGAAAAATCACCTTCAAGTCCTGTTTGTAATTGAAAAGTATACTCTCCTGGTGATAAGTTTGTATATAATCCATTTCTATCATCAGAAGCCATAACCCATTCATTGTCAAAAGGAATCATTTTATACCTGAATTGAATAAGATCTGTGTAGGGATAACTTATACCTGTAAAATCTATTAATAGTCTATTCGTTCCTGAAGGAATTATGACTTCATCAGACATTTTAATACTGGAATTATCCGCATAGATGTTTTCAATGATTGTCTGAGGATTGAAACTGGGAGGTTCCACATCCCCAGGATCTATTTGTACAATCCCGCCTAAAGTAGGAACCCAAAACCTTCCCCTCTTGTCAACAAATGAAAGGACTGCACCAAGGCAATGACTGGATTTCATTCCATAACTTTTATCATAATGCTTCACTCTAATTTGGTACTCAGGATTTGAAATCGCTCTACTCAGATCTTCTATCGGTACACACAAAATTGCATTTTCGGAGGGCATCCAGAAGTGACCGCTTGAATCTTCCAATATGTCATAAATAATATTAGAAGGAAAACCATTTTCAGTATTAAAATTTACAATTTGATTTTCACTATATCCTGTTAATCCATCATTCGAGGCAATCCATATGAAATCAGTAGCTGAGTGTGTTGCAAACATGAAGTTGCTAGGTAATCCATCTTCCACTGTGACCGTTTTTAGTACTTTGCGATCTTCAATAATATTTAACCCGTTAATGGTCCCAACAATAATTCTACCTTTGGTATCTTGCTCAATAGATAGCACATAATTTGAGCTAAGCCCCTCATCAATTGTGATTTGAGTCCATTTATTGACTGAGTTGAATATCACGAGTCCTGCATTTTTTGTACCAACCCAAATGGCTCCATCTTTATCTTGAAAGGCTATTCTGACGAAATTGTCAGGGAAGCCATTATTTGTTGTTAGATGCTTGCTTTTATTACCGTCCAAGATCACCAATCCGCCATACGTACTAACCCAAATTCTTCCTTTATCATCAGTTAATAAATTCTTTAGCCTTTCAGTAGGAATTGGTATGGGTGGATCATAAGTAGATACAATGCCGTCCTTCAATTGATTTAGCACTCCGTTTTCATCTCCCAATAGATAAGTATCGTTATCGATTTCTGTTACACTGCTAATGATATTTGATGAGAGACCATCATTTTTTGTGAAGCTTGTGACGGAACCATCCGTTAGAAAGAAAATACCACTTCTATAAGTACCTACCCAAAGACTACCCTCCTGATCAAACATCAGATCCCTGACAATATTGTTAGGCATCCCACTTTCTTCAGTCAATGAATCCAGTCTTTGATTTTTTATCTGGTTTCTGAAGAGCCCTCTTAAAGTCCCAAGCCATAGTGTCTCGTCTTTGTCAATAATGATTGATGTAATGGATGTGTTGCTTAAAAATCTAGATTTTGTTAGCACTTTTCCATTCCATGTATAAAGTCCTCTTCCTGATCCGATATACATCTCATTATTATGGTTGTATATCGTATTTATCCCATTTGTTTCAACCCCTAAGGAAATATGGTTTATGTCACCATTTTTTGAGTACGTAACTAAAATGGACTTTTCAGTACCAAAATAGACTGTCTCATTGCTATCTTCAGCTATGCTTAAGACGGTACTCTCCTCCAAGTTCAATTTTTTAGTGAAATCGACAAGCTCCCCATTCTCGTAACAATATATTTTATTTGACTTGGTGCTAAACCAGAGCTTTCCATTTTCAGCTATCAACATCTCTTCGATGCTCATATTCCTAGTTTGCTCTAAACCTTCTGGAGTAGTAAATTCTCCGTTTTGATAAGTGATTACTCCGTGCAGTGTTCCTAACCAAATCTTGCCATTTAAACCCTTTTTAATTCTCAAAACATTGGGCGATGGGAGGTCACTATTTTGACTCGTAAAGATTGTGAAATTTTTACCATCAAATCTATGGAGTCCGGTATACGTTCCTATCCAGATATATCCATCATCAGATTGAATCATTTCATTAGTGGATTCGGATGTCATACCGTCATCAGTATTCCATCCTCTCAATAGATATTGGCTAAGGCGTTTTGTCTCATCCAGTTTACCTTGAGAATATGCGATTTGAGTAAGCAAGAGGCAAAAGCATATTTTCACAATTCTTTTAGAAAAGTGCTTTATAAAAATTGCATTTAAGAAACTGAATTTGGAAGTATTAGCCATTTACTGTAATCTCGGTATGAATATAGGAAAACCATTCCTGATAGAAGATTTGCAAATCCTCTATTTATGCTGATTCGTCTAAAACTAGCTAAGATTTCAGAACATAATAATAAATCATGATGTAATGACAGAAACTACCGCCGAGGACGCAGATATGAAATGTCGCGTGATTCATTGGCATGGAACGGATGCTATAAAGAATTGCACCTAAAGTGTAAAAAACCCCTCCACTAAGCAGCCAAAGAAGTGCATTAATTGTCATTACATCAAACAGTGGTTTAATTGCGAAAATTGCAATCCAGCCCATAGCTACATACATGAAGGTAGAAAGTTTGTCAAAACGCCCTGTAAAAAAGAGTTTGATGAATACACCGCAGCTTGCAATAGCCCAAATGATGTAAAATAAAGTTGTTCCAATGCTTTGACTCAGTGTTATCAGACAAATAGGAGTGTATGTGCCAGCGATTAAAATATAAATTGCGGCATGATCAAAAATTCTTAATTGTGCTCTTTTTAGTTGTTTTTTAGAAGCATGATACATTGTTGAGGCTGAATAAAGTATGATCAGGCTCAAACCAAAAACAACTGAAGAAATAATCTCCATTTTGCTAGAAGCCTTGGTCAGCAAAAAGATCAATCCAATACAACTGAAAATTACGCCCATTCCATGGGTAATAACATTAAGACGTTCTTCAGATGCTGTATAGTGAGATTCAGACATATTATATGGTGCATTGGCTAAATGTCATGATTTAGTCTTTTGAAAAGTAGTAAGAATTGCATTGCTTAATCATATTACCAAGCTAAACCTTTTTGAACTGGGCAAAAAAAAAGCGCCCAGTAAGGCGCCTTCTTAATGTTTAACGGAAAATAGTGCGGTGTACAGAGCGATCTATCCAATCATCAAGAAAAGTATTAAAGCTAATAGCAATGCTTTCCCTGCTAATTCAATATGTATTCGTTGAATTGATAGGCTTTTTATTAATTGACTCATTGCTTCTGTTGAATAGTTGGTAATACAAATCAAAGTGCTTTTTACATAGAAGACAATACCCTATTAAGGGTATTTTACAAGACTTTCGATGAATAGTTGAAGTACCTCTATAAGTACCCTGAAATTGCAATTGAATAGATTATTCAGTAAATTCAATAATGACCAATTATCAAGATTATGGGTATCATTCAAAAAATTGAATCGATAAATCCACCTATTTTGGTCGATTTCCTCCGCATCGCACTAGGTGGATTCATTACTTACAAAGGCATTGTTTTTGCAAGTAACTTTGACAGTTTTACTGCAAATATCCAATCTGTAGGATGGGTGTTTGTAGCAGCGCATTTAGCTCACGCAATTATTTTCATACACATGGCTGGAGGAATAATTCTCATGTGTGGAGCTCTAACTCGGTGGATGTGTCTACTGAACATTCCAATTCTTGCTGGTGCGGTTATATTCAATTACTTGCAAATGCTAACCGCAGATAATTACATGGAATTGCCTGTAGCATCAATTATCTTAGGCCTGTTAATATTAGTCGCAATAACTGGAAGTGGTAAGTTTTCGCTTGACTATATAAGAGATCAACGCATAAAGATGAAATCACCGGTTTAGCGAAGAAGTAAAGAACTATCACCATAACTCAGAAAATGATAATTATTATCAAGTGCTGAACGGTATACTTTTCTCCAGTCTTCACCAATGAATGCTGCGACGAGTAAAATGAGAGTAGATCCTGGTAAATGATAATTTGTTATAAGTCCATCACATATTTTAAATTCATAACCAGGGTATAAGAAAATTTCAGTGTGTCCACCAATCTTTTCATTCCCAGACTGCTCCATTTTATTAAGTACTGCTTCCAAAGCTTGAGACAATGGTTTAGCATCTAAAGTATAAGGATCATTTTTATCAATAAAGAAAGAGTTTTGTCCGTTTATTAGTTTCACTCCGTACCAGTATAGGCTTTCTAATGTTCTCATAGAAGTTGTGCCAACAGCTATTACTTTCTCTGCATGAATTAGATTCTCCACATTGCTTTTACTCAACCAGATTTGCTCATTATGCATTGGATGCTCATTGATTTTTTCGTTTTTTATTGGTTGGAAGGTGCCTGCCGAAACATGCAAAGTCAAATAATCAGTTTTAATATTTTTTTTTGGTAATGACTCTATAATCTCGTTTGTGAAATGAAGCCCTGCAGTTGGGGCTGCTACTGCTCCTTTCATTTTCGAATATACTGTTTGATATCTATCCTCATCTTGATCATTAACCTCTCTGTCTATGTATGGAGGTAACGGGATTTTTCCGATAGCTGCTAAAAGGTCTGAAAAGGTGAAATCATTTTGCCATATAAAGGTAACTTCATCAGTGTTGGTCCTTAGTGCTTTTATTGAAAGAGATGGTATTATCAGCTCTGTTCCTTGCTTCCATTTTTTAGCATTACCAATCATACATTTCCAAGTGCATGAGTTTTTTGCATTCATTACCTCCTCATGAACCCTGGACGGTTTTAGTGGCTCTAATAGAAAAATTTCTATTCGTGCACCACTTTCTTTATGCATGATGATCCTAGCAGGAATTACTTTGGTGTCATTAAAAACAAGTAATGAGCCTTCGGGAAGAAGGTTTTGGATATTTTTGAATTGATGATGAGAAACATCACCTTGATTATAAAAAAGGAGCCTAGAGTTAGCTCTTTCTTTTGGTGGATGTTTAGCAATTCTCTCTTCTGGGAGATCGTATAAAAAATCTTCTAATTTTAGATCCATTATGAAGCTCGAAGTTAAACCCTATGTTCTGGATTTTAAATTCCAAGCTCGCACGAGTCGTGGTGAAATGAAAAACAGAAAGGTGTGGTTTTTGAAGCTGAAAAATGAAGAAGGCATCACTGGGATTGGGGAGGTTGCACCAATTCATCGTTTAAGCCCGGAGGAGGTCGAAGAAATACCTCAATACCTAAATCAATTGATTAAAGAAATAAATCAAAAGGTATTGCCAGAAAATAAGGATCTGGTAGATGAATTTATTACAAGCATAGTTCCGGCTAATAAACCAAGTGTTCGATTTGGTTTGGAAATGGCTTTATTAGACTTGATTAATGGAGGGGAAAAACACATCTATAGAACTAATTTGAAAAATATCAAGATTCCAATTAATGGGCTTGTATGGATGGGTGATGAGTCATATATGAAGGAACAGATTAAGGTTAAACTTGATAATGGTTTTTCATGCATAAAACTAAAAATTGGTGCACTGGATTTTGAAGCAGAGCTCAGTATCATCAAATCTTTAAGAAGAATTTCAAAGGAATTAATTATTCGTTTAGACGCGAATGGAGCTTTTCAGACAAATGAAGTGCTGGCCAAGCTCAAAGAATTGAGCAAATACAACATTCATTCAATTGAACAACCCATCATGCCTATGCAACCGGAAGCTATGGAGTTGGTCTGTAATCGAAGTGAAATTCCCATTGCACTGGATGAAGAACTAATTGGCATTCACAATTCCAGAGATCGGATTGATATACTTCAAGATTTAAAACCGCAATATTTAGTCCTCAAACCTACTTTACATGGGGGTTTTTCCTCAGTTAAAGAATGGATTGACCTTGCCGAAATCCATGGAATAAAATGGTGGATAACATCCTACTTAGAGTCAAATCTGGGGTTGAATGCGATTGCTCAGTTTGCTAGTCAATATCCGGAGAATACCGAACATCACGGACTGGGTACAGGAGAGATATATCATAACAATATTACCTCTCCTATAATAGTTGAAAAAGGATATTTAGCTTATGCGAATTCTATGGTTTGGGGAGACATTTAATCTCTAATCAATCTTGATGCTTATGATAAACTTTGGCTACAATTTTCCAGCCTGAGTCAAATTTCAAAAGACTTAAGTAGTCTGTGTAGACGAGTTTACCTTGATTGGATAATTCTACTTTAACTTGTGCAGAACTCCCTGTCACGTCTACGATTGCGAAATTGTGATCCCAAACATTTTTTGGATCATCTGGATTGTAATTATTGGACTTTCTTTTTTTAACACCTTCCACCCATTTATCTATGGGGTACTTACTTATTTCACTGCCTTTAGCCGTATAAATGGAAAAATCTTTATGGAATCCATTCACCATTGCCTCAGTGTTTAATTCATTAAATGCGCCATTTATGTAGGATTCAGATACTAGTTTTTTTACTGCATCAACCTCTAAAGTATTTGTATCATTCTTGTAAATAAATGATGCAAAAAGAATGACAGCAGAAATAAGGATAGATATTTTGAATAGAGCTTTCATTGTAAGTTGGATTTAGTTACCAACTCAAACGGCCAATACAAACGTGTGGTTACTATTGTAGTAGATCAAACTCACCAAGTTGTACTTCTTCTTCATACAACGCTTTCATTTTTTCATTTAGACTTTCATACTCAGTCTTGTTGTCTTCGATAAAATCCTGATAATCTGCCTTCGACATCCATTTATCTACAAGAATAAAAACACTCCCATCAGCACTTTTCAACAAGTCATGCCCCAAATAGTCTTCACAGGGCTCAAAAAATTTGAACCAACTTCCATTTCGACCATATTCTTCTTCGAACTTGTCTTTATTTGATGTGACTTTGTATTTCCACACAAGGCAGTACATTGACATAATATTGGATTTTAGAGGTTAGCTAAAGATATAGAAATATGTAGATATCTTAGTAGATGTGAGAAAAATACCGAACACAGTTGAATATTACAAGATCAATTTTGTTTTATAACATCTTTCTAAACACGTAATTAAATTATGCACCAACCAATAGAAATGATGGAGATAGGAGGCATTGCAATTTTTGCAGCCTACAATTTGGTGTTGTTTTTTCAGATTGGAAATAGACATTACCTCTACCTTGGCTTATTGTGTCTTGTAATTTTAGTACGAGCGACCCTAGTGGATGATGGCTCAATGGTTTTCTATCATTTTTTCCCATCTGCGTCTTTGACATTGGGGCGTAAGATCGAGTTCTTTTGTAGCTATGCAGGTGTTCCTCTGACACTACTTTTTATACATAAGCTCTATACCATTGAGGCATTCAAAAAGTGGGTTAACGTCTTTTTAGTGATTTCCGGGTTTTTCTTATTATTTGTGTTGGTTACTCCTTACCGTATTTTTTTTCATACGCTAAACACATACAATGTAATAATCCTGCTCTCTTACATTTTGGCATTTGCCATGCTTTTTAGGGCAGTTCAAAGAGACTTAACAGGGTCTATGTATGTATTTAGCGGAACTGCATTATGCTTTCTGTTTGTAATGGCAGAGCTATTAAAAACTTCTGGTGTGATTTCTGTTGATGTTGGTCCTAATTTGGTAAATACAGGTTTTGTTATTTTTTTATTCTTCCAAACATTGGCTCTTTCAGAAATCTTTGCAAAGTCATTCAGAGAGAATCAAGAGTTGAATAAAGATTTAGAGAAAAGAGTGGATGAGAAAACCATTGAACTGATGCGTGCGAGTAAATTAAGAGATACATTGATTCGTATTGTAAGCCATGATATTAGAGGCCCCTTAGGAAATCTTAAAAGCGTAATCTCACTAACTCGAGATGGGGATTTAACTATTGAACAAACAAAGGAATTTTTAGCTACTATTGATACAGGTGTGGATCATACCATTCAGATGTTGGATGAGCTTATGGAGTGGGGTAGAGCGGCATCATCTAATCAGAAGATTAGTCAGGATAAAATCATTATCAAAGAGGTTTTAGATCAAATAATAGCACAAGCTAAGCCAGCTATTGATAGAAAGACTCTCTCACTTTCTATCGAGGGAGATCTTGGTGCGAAATGTGTATTTGATAAAAATGCTTTGAAGGTAGTACTTAGGAATTTAATGTCCAATGCGATCAAGTTCACTGAAAAAGGAGGGTCAATTTCAGTCAATTTGATGCAAAAAAATGGGGAAGCTATTGTGAGATATAGTGACACTGGAATTGGAATTCCAGATGAAATGAAGGCTTCATTGTTTGAAATGAAAAAAGACAACAAACGCCCGGGAACAGAGAATGAAAAAAGCTCTGGAGTGGGATTATTCATATGCAAAGACTTGGTTACACAAAATGGTGGCATTATTCAGGTTTTCGATAATCCAGACAAAAAAGGATCTGTATTTGAAGTGACAATGAGAGCAGAATAATCATCCTCCATCCACTAGAAATGAATTTCATTTTGATTAAAAATTGAGTTTTTGAACGTTAGAATCACACGAGAAATTAAGTATTTTACTTAAATAAAATTAGATATTCATCTCTCGACATTTCGTGTATTTTTGTAAAGAAGATATTAGCCTATGGAATCACTCACAGCAGAAGAACGAGCAGAGAGAAGAGCCGCGCGAAGAGCCGCAAGACAGGCATCAAGGGTCGAAAAAGAATACACAATTCTTTACGTAGATGATGAGATGCCCAATCTCCGGGGATTTAAATCAACCTTTAGACGCCTTTACAATGTACATACTGCTTTGGGTCCTCAAGAAGCACTGGAAATCATAAAAAAAGAAAAAATTGACTTGATCGTAACTGATCATAGAATGCCTCATATGTCAGGGGTGGAATTACTTAAAGATGTTTTTTCCTCCAAGCCAGATATCAAACGAATGATACTTAGCGGGTTCATAAAACGAGCAGATCTTTTTGAAACAATTGGTGACTTTGGTATTCATGATTTCGTCACAAAGCCATGGGACTTTGAAGATTTGAACGCTATTTTTCAGAGGATTCTAACCACTGACGCAGACGTCAAGGATTTTAGCAAGCTTGGTTAAATCAGCCTTTATTAGGTAAGAACTCGATCATTAATTTATCATCAGATATTTGCAATTCACCCTTCAATTCATCGACCAAATTGGTGATCAGAGAAATAGCGCCTGAAGACAGTGAATAAGATTCACTAAACAATATGTTGAATTGCATTTTTTGATTGATCTTAACAAGTACAATTCCAATATTCTTAGTTGATGCGCTTAATTCACTTAGTATCTTTTGTAGAATAATTCCTAAAAGCAGTGCATTTTCATGAAAGATTAATTCATCTTCAAAATTATTTTCAATGTTATTGAATCCAGAAGATTGAATGAATGTCGCTATTAGTTTCTCCAGGTAAGGCTTAATTTCTACTTGCTTATAGTCCTTGGTGTGATATAATGGATCATGGGCGCGAGCAATTGTATGAATGCTACTAGTTATTTCAGAAAGCCCATTTTTGACCTCAGGTTTTCCATGTGTCTCAAGTTCAATTAAACTGTTGATAAGCAATAAGTTGTTTTTTACTCTGTGATGCACCAAGCGTAATAATTCTGTTTTTTCGTTTAGATTTTGTGCAATTTCTTCTTTATAGGTTTGTTGGTTCTTTAATTCGACTTGAATACGATGTAGATTTTTTTTGGTAATACTAGAAAATGTGTAGGTCACGAAAATATGAATGATTGTAATCGTCTGAACAACCACTAAATCCACCCACCTGACGGCAGGGACATTTCTAGAAGGATAGAATCCAAATTTTTCTCCAAAAACGATATATGCTAAGCAAAGAATCACAGTAATAGTAGTGATAAGTACTCCACGTACATTCATAACTAAACTAGAGAACAAGACTATTATCGGCAAGACCATAATGCCTGTTTCATGAACACCATTACCTAAGGTACAACTGAGGGTTGTCGATGCGATTAGAATAAAGATGAGGATAACCATTGAAAGATTGACCATCCCTTTATTAAGTGCAATGAAAGAAGCAAGACAAAAAAGAGGAACGGAAAGAATGGAAAGCGCAATTTGTCTTAATCCCAAGGAGAAATTAACTGCTGCTAGTATTACTGCAACTAGTGGGATGATGTATAAAAAAGTACGAAGTAGGTTGCTTACTTCTTTTCTTGAGTAGCTATCCAAGCTATCATCATATGGTAGCCATTTAGAATTCATTCAACAGATTTCATTTTAAATTCTAGAGTTAATTCATCGGATGCTTTTTCTAATTTTCCCTTTAATTGTTGAGTAAGTAAATCAACGATCAAACCACGATTAGTATAGTTTGAAATATTAAATCCACTTAGCTTAAGTTTTATCTGTGAATCTTTATGTGAAAGTCCTATGGTTAGATGATCAGGCTTATGTTCATCAATCTCTAATAATAATTCCAGTAAGAATATTCCATAATATATGGCTTGATCCAAACTAACAATACAAGGGGTTGTTGAAGTATTCAATTGAAGTATTGGAGCTTCAATAGTTACTTCAAATTTTGGTAATAGCATTCGTGTAAAATCAGCCAGATCAAGCCGAAGGTGCTCTTGTTCTTTTAACAACGTTTCATGAGCGGTTTCAATCACCATTATTTTTCTTTCAAGGCTATTGTAAATGGTGACTAATTCCCGGTTGTTATTTGCTTGATTCTCGATCAGATGACGGATATGGTTAAGGCTGTTTATAACAGCTCTATGAATTTCTCCGATGATATCTTCTTTTTCATCAATCTCTTTGATCAGCTTTTCAGCTTCCTTTTTGCTGGTTTCTACTTCGTCATTTGCTTGCTTTAATGAATCTTTCATGTTATTTGTTAAACTGAAAGCAACAAATCCTCCCAGAATAATTAATAAACTAGATATGATGAAGTCGCCCGTATCACCCGGCGGAACAGGAATTGGCTCGAACATATTAAGCCGGTCGCCAAGAACCAACCAGGCTAGGCCAGCAATACTTAATCCCGAAGCTAATATCAGTTGTCTCTGGTCGAGTACAATGCTTGAAAAACCAATAATTACAGGGAATCCTATAAGTCCTATGTCATGTATACCATTCCCAAATGAGCATACTGCTGTAAGTAGTATCGTAAAGAAGGTGATAATCATCATTACGGACCTTCTTAAATTACCCTTTATGAAAATGTGTCTAGTGATCAGGGAAAAAGCAATTCCTGAGCCAATAAGAAAAGCCATATCATAATCACGTTGTAATAGTTGTCTTGTAAATACAACCAAGAGGAATATAGGCAGGAGGATAAACCCAATGTTGATTACGCTGGCAATGCTAGCGTATTCACTTTTGACATATTGACTTGGAGTGTGATCGAAAACTTTCACATCAGGTGTTTGGTTTTTAAAACTACTTGAAAAATCTGATGTGCTTATTTTTAGGCTATATTAACCACTCATCCAATTCTCATAACTTTCTTTTTTCTATCTCGTAACTAACCGCAACGAAAACCGATCTATGAAAACCCATGCCTTTTTAAGTACTGTTCTAATAGTACTTACTCTCACTTCATTTGCGCAAACTTTTCAAAAGTATCAACCAGGTGAAATTCGCCAGCGCTTGGAGAAACTAAATGTTTTGGGTTCAGTGCTCTATGTTGCTGCACATCCAGATGATGAGAACACTAGACTTATAGCGTATTACGCTAATGAGGAATTGATGCGAACCGCATACTTATCAGCCACGCGCGGGGATGGTGGGCAAAACTTAATAGGTCCTGAAATAAGGGAAGAATTGGGTTTGATTAGAACACAAGAGCTCTTGGCTGCTAGGAGTATTGATGGTGGCCAACAGTTTTTTTCAAGAGCAAACGATTTTGGTTATTCTAAAAATCCGGATGAGACCTTTACCATTTGGGACAGAGATAAGGTGCTTGCTGATTTTGTTTGGACGTTCAGGAAATTTCGTCCAGACGTAATCATTACTCGTTTTGATTCAGAGGGAAGATCTCATGGTCACCATACGGCTAGCGCTATTTTGGCCAGAGAAGCATTTAAACTAAGTGGTGACGAAAAAGCGTACCCAGAGCAACTTGCTTATGTAGAGCCATGGCAACCGAAGAAAATATTTTGGAACACAGGCTGGTGGTGGTTTCGAAATGGAGAGATGGATACAACTCAGCTAAAGAAACTGAATGTTGGGCAATACAATCCTTTACTTGGAGAATCTTATACTGAAATAGCAGCACGAAGTAGAAGTATGCACAAGTGTCAGGGATTTGGCTCGTCAGGTTCTAGAGGCGACCAAATGGAGTATTTGTTCCAATGGGGCGGAGAGGAAACGGATACACCATTTGATAATATAGATACTTCATGGGAGCGAGTAAAAGGTTCAAAGGAAGTAGCTTTTTATATCAACAAGGCCATTGCTCAATATGATGAAAGAAATCCAAGCACCATTGTAGCGCCATTGATGGGTGCGAAAGAAGCACTTAATAAAATCGATGACCCATTTTGGAAAGAGGTAAAGCTGAAAGAAATCGATGAACTAATTGTGGCGGCCACAGGACTTTATGTTTCTCTTAGATCTAATGAACCAAATTTTTCAGTTGGAGATTCTATTTCCATTTCCTTAGAAGCAGTCAACAGGAGTGATGTAAACATGTCACTGGAAAGGATAAAGTTTTCATCCTGGTCTAACCCCATTCAGCTTACTGCACCTTTACCAAATAACAAGCCTTTCAACTCAGAAATGAATTTTCAGATCCCGGAAGGGATACCATACAGCCATCCTTATTGGTTGAGAGAGCATGGGGAATTAGGTATGTATACCGTCAATGATCAGGAGATGATTGGCAAACCTGAAAACGATCCTGCTATAACTGCTGCTGTTACTATCATGATTGGTGAGGAAAAAATTGACCTATCAGTTCCAGTTTTATTTAAGCGAACTGATCCTGTAGAAGGTGAGATTTCGGAACCATTAACTATTGGGCCTCCAGTTATGGTCAATATTGCCTCCGGAGTTTTGGTTTTTGGAGATAGTCAACCGAAATCAGTAGATGTAAGGGTTATAGCAGGCAAGAAAAATATTGAAGGCAATGTTTCACTTGAAGCCCCAGAAGGTTGGAAGATTGTACCAGCTGAGTATGCATTTAGCTTAGATCAAAAAGGGCAAGAACAAATATTCACCTTCACATTAACTCCACCAACGGAGGCATCTGAAGGTGAAGTTTTAGCGGTTGCATCAATCGGTGGAAAGACCTATCAAAAGGGAAGGACAGTCATTGATTATGATCATATTCCAAAGCAAACTCTATTTCCAAATGCGAGTGTAAAGGTTGTCAAGATAGACCTTAAGAAAAAAGGTAATCTTATTGGGTACATTGATGGTGCTGGTGATGCAATACCTCAGAACCTTGCTCAGATAGGTTATAAGGTGGAGACACTCTCAAAAGATGATGTGGAAGCCGATAAACTCCGAAAATATGATGCGATTATTCTTGGAGTGAGGGCATTTAATACCGTAGACTGGCTATCATATAAAAATACGGATCTATTCGAATACGTGAAACAAGGGGGCAATCTTATCATTCAATATAATACCAGCCACCGACTGGTGACTCAGGAAATTGCACCATATGATTTAAAGCTTTCAAGGGATCGAGTGGCTGTGGAGCAAGCACCTGTTGAAATCATCGCATTTGATCATCCAGTCATGAATGGACCGAACCGCATTACTGATAAAGATTTTGAGAATTGGGTGCAGGAACGCGGATTATACTTTCCTGGAGAGTGGTCTGATGACTTTACACCAATCTTAAAAAGTAATGACCCTGGAGAGAGTCCAAAAGCCGGAGGGTTGCTCGTCGCTAAGTACGGTGAGGGATACTATGTATACTCAGGGTACAGTTGGTTTAGAGAATTGCCAGCAGGAGTACCCGGAGCATACAGAATTTTTGTAAACTTGATATCCTTAGGTAAATGACAGAATTGATCTCTGAAAAAAACATAGACAAACCACCATTTTTCAAAAAATGGAGATTCCTCTACTTATTTGTAGCTGGCTGGCTAGCTGTTTTAATTATTTTGTTTCATCTTTTTAGCTCCTCATATTAAAATATGAACACCCTTGATTTGATTGTGCTGTTTGGCACTCTACTTTTTATTGTGTCCTATGGCGTTTATAAAACGAGAGGTCAAAAAGACATTGAAGGTTATTTACTAGGAGGTCATTCCATGAAATGGGGTACCATTGGATTGTCCGTCATGGCAACCCAAGCGAGTGCTATCACATTTATTTCAACACCCGGTCAGGCGTATGAAAGTGGGATGGGCTTTGTTCAAAACTACTTTGGATTACCCATTGCACTAATTGTTGTTTCTGCGGTCTTTATACCAATATTTTATCGACTAAATGTTTACACAGCGTATGAATTCTTGGAGAAGCGCTTTGATTTGAAAACACGTTACTTAGGTGCCACACTGTTTCTTATCCAAAGGGGATTGGCAGCCGGTATTACCATATATGCACCGGCGATTATTATTTCTTCGATCCTTCATTGGGACTTAACAACAACCATTCTAGGCACTGGAATATTGGTAATTATTTATACCGTATCTGGCGGGACGAAAGCCGTTTCTATTACTCAAAAGCAACAAATGTTCGTGATTATGGCGGGTATGTTTGCTGCCTTTTTTGTGATAATCAATTACATCAATGACTTTACCAGCTTTGGTGGAGCACTTGAAATTGCGGGTAATCTTGGTAAGCTGGAAGCAGTAAACTTCAGTACCGATGCGGGTGAACGATATACGATTTGGTCAGGTCTTATAGGGGGATTCTTTCTGGCGCTTTCCTATTTCGGGACCGATCAGTCTCAGGTTCAAAGGTATTTGGGAGGATCTAGTGCGGCTGAAAGTAGAATGGGTTTGATGTTTAATGCCATTTTGAAGATCCCCATGCAGTTCTTCATTTTGTTTGTAGGAGTGATGGTATATGTGTTTTTTATCTTCTATACACCTCCAATTCACTTTAAAGAAGCTTCCGTAGAAATCGTTCAAAATTCTGAATATGCTGAAGATTTTAATCGTCTAAATACTCAATATGGAGAAGTGCTCAAGGAGCGTCGAATTGCTGCGGAAGGCTTGGCTCAAAGCTCAATCTCCGACGCTGAAAGAGAGCAGTTATCTACTGCATTACTCAATGCGGACACCAAATCGGTCAAGCTGAGAGAGCAGGCCAAGGAAGTGATATTAAAAGCCGATGAAACCCTTGAGACCAAGGATTCAGATTACGTCTTCCTTACATTCATCATTACCTACTTGCCTCATGGACTAATTGGACTTTTAATTGCAGTTATATTCTCAGCGGCTATGTCCTCTACTTCCTCAGAACTGAATGCACTTGCCTCTACTACTCAGGTAGATTTTTATAAGCGGGCGATAAAGAAAGACGGGTCTGATTATCATTATCTGAATACCTCAAAGTTGATGACTTTTGGCTGGGGTGTATTGGCTATTCTCTTTGCGATTTTGGCTAAGAACTCAGAGAACCTAATTGAGGCAGTTAACATAGTTGGCTCAATCTTTTACGGCACTGTCCTTGGAATCTTTCTTGTGGCCTTCTTCCTTAAATGGGTGAAAGGTAATGCTGTTTTTATTTCAGCTATTATCGCTCAAACAGCCGTCATAATTATTCATTTTATGACTGAATTAGGAATATTCTCTTTGAGTTACCTTCTTTATAATGTTATTGGATGTGTAGGTACAATGCTTCTAAGTATTCTATTGCAGGCAATTATTGGTAACAAAAAAAGCGTGAGCTAGGCCCACGCTTTTCAATCTTACTTGGATAATAATTACTTCAAAGAAGCAATTAAGTCTTCGTTTCTTTTGATGTATCCAAAGTCACCTTGCTCAAAAGCTTTTGCTTTAGCCATTGAATCTTGAGCAGTAGCGATAGCCTCTTTTTTCTTACCCATTTTAGCTAAGATCTGAGCTTTGGTATGTACATGCCAAAATTGACCAGAGTTTTCTCCCATAGATAAATACTTGTTCATCCACTCTAACGCTTTTTCCAAATCTTCACCTGAATTCAGGTAATAGTTTGCTGCAGCTACATAATTCTGTGGATTTACTTGAGTCTTGCCAGCAATGTCTTTCATTACGGTTTCGTGGAAGTCCACAGTAATTGGCACTTTCCATGAAGTATTTGCCCAGGCAAAGTGAATATTCGCAGAAGTATTGTCAGCGCTTATGTCTGAAATTTGGAAAGTCATTCTTTCTACTGAATTAGCCAACTTCATTGGTTTCACAGTAGCTTTTGCAACTACTTTTTCTTCATTGAAGTTGTTCATATTTCCCCCGATCATTTCAGAGTGTAACATCACCTGCCACTCATCAGCACCTGGAATAGACACGATTTGATACTCTCCAGCTTTCACATCTTGTCCTGCAACTTTTACATCCGAACTAAATGATATAACTGTTCCAGCGTTAGCTCCTGTTCTCCATACCGTTCCGAATTGCTCCAAAAATCCATCACCAGTACCGAAAATCTGTCTTCCTTTTACTCCTGGTCTAAAATATTCGATCTTCACATCTGTTAGTCCTACAGTAGAGCTGACAGATCCTGCCGGACTTGGCTGAGGTGTGTTGATTTGTGCAGTAGCACCAAACGTGACTAGCACGCATAGTGAAATTAGATTTGTGATTCGTTTCATTTGTTAAAAGGTTTTTATGGTTTTCGAAATTAATACATCCATTTACGAAAAACTCCCAAGATCGTTTTACTTGAGAGAGGATGTCGTGCAAATAGCAATGGATTTGTTGGGTAAGGTACTGGTAACTCAGGTGAATGGAGTTATCACGGCTGGAAAAATTGTGGAAACTGAAGCTTACTGTGGAAGAGGGGATAAGGCCTGCCATGCCAACGGTAAACGAACACCTAGAACCGAAGTGATGTACGGAGAAGGTGGACATGCCTATGTTTATTTATGCTATGGCATTCACCACCTTTTTAATGTTGTCACAAACAAGGAAGGACAGGCTGATGCAGTGTTGGTCAGAGCACTGGAACCAATTGAAGGAATAGATGTGATGACCGAGCGAAGGAAAAACACACATGCAAAGCTAGCTTCAGGGCCAGGAACACTATCTCAAGCGATGGGTATTCATGTGAAAATGACTGGATTAGATCTTTTGTCGGATCAGATCTGGATTGGCACAAATGGAAAAGATGAAAGTATTAATATTTTGTCTGATGCTCGCATTGGCGTAGAATATGCCGAAGAGGATGCTTTAAAACCATGGCGCTTTATCATTGCAGAAAATAAGTTTGTTAGCAAGGGGGTAAAAGAAAAAAGTCCGGCTAACCATACCGGACTCTAAATAATTCACTAGCTATTTAGCTTTGTCACCAACTAACCAATAGAGAAACTTTACAAGTACAATAATATATACGAATATTTATATTATCAAATAATAATCACAAAAAAATTAAATTAATTAATTGAAAAGTTCAATAACTACATTCTTAGTCTTCTTAAACCTTATTTCCAGTGCCCAAATTGCTTTCGAAGGAAATGGCGAACCAGTTGATTCATTAAACACTCATTATGGGCAGAATTATCTGGTGCTTGATCCGGTTTCTGAAAGAATGGCCTTCACTCAAGATCGGAGTGGTCTATCGGATTCATTCATGGATGCTGAAACTATCAATGGGCGAGGAGTCATTTTATTTACCGATTGGCTGGATACGCCTGGCATGGTAAGCCCTATTGGATTTTCCGAGGGGTGGATTTATTTCAATAAAGTGATTCGTGAGTTAGGGGTTTATAGAGGAGGCATTTTTCGAACAAGATCTGCTACCATGCAGCCCGAGCGTGTAGATATCCCATTCTTTAAAAATAAAGCCCCTGTTCAAAGTGGTCACATTTCAAAAGATGGGAAATACATGATTATAAGTATGGAGTCTAATCATACCTATGGTGTGGAGGATCTCTATGTAATTGAGCGTAAATATGATGGGAGTTGGGAGAAAGCAAAGAATCTAGGATCGCAATTGAATACGAAGTTTCAGGAAGTAACACCTTTCCTGGCGGAGGATAACAAAACCCTATTTTTTGCTTCAAACAGACCTGGAGGTCAAGGTAGTTTTGACCTATATTATACAGTGCGACAGGACAATAGCTGGAGAAACTGGAGCGCGCCAATCAATTTGGGATCGCAGATCAATACTACAGGTGCGGAAACGTCATTTGTCTACAATGATGGAGATAAGTGGGCCTACTATGTCAGTTCGCAGGATAGTGATGCATATGGTGATATAATGAAGATCAGTTTTAAGGAGCAAATTGAGGAGGATACAACTGAAATAGCATCGACACCAATTGTAGAAGTTAAGCTGGAAGAAAATGATAAAATCCTTTTAAAAGTAATAGATGCAAAGACAGAGCAAGTGTTACCAGCAGAGTTGATAAATGGAAATGAACGTCGAATTGGTGCCAATGGGATTTTTGAAATAGACTCCCTCTCAGGTGATGAGATTGAGATCAAGTCAATGGGATATCTTCCTAAAGTTATTTTGCTTGATGATCAGTTAAAACCGGGAGAGAACCCTATCGCACTATCTTCGATTGCTAAAGGAAGTGTGATCACGTTGGATCATGTTCTTTTTCATCGGGGTACATCTGATATGGTGGATGCATCTAAGAAGGAACTCAACCTGGTGGTTGAAGTAATGAATGACAACCCGGACATAAAAATTCTACTAAAAGGCCATACCGATAACACGGGAGATCCGGTGAAAAATATTCAGCTTTCGGAGGCACGTGTAAAAACGGTGAAAGAATACATTATTTCACAAGGGATAAGTGCTTACAGAGTTAGTGGGAAGGGGTATGGTGGAAATCAACCAATAGCTAGTAACGAAACAGAGGAAACGCGCAAGCTCAATCGGAGAGTAGAATTTGAAGTGGTAGAGGATTAAGTTTTCACAAAGGCTACTTTTTCAATCCCAACATCGGTCATCCATTTTTTTGTCAATGTAAATCCATGTCTTTCATATAGTTTGATTGCCGGATCATTTTTAGCTCCAGTTTCTACAGTGTACATATTTGAGCTTGATTGCTCAAACAAGTGGGAAAGAAGCTTACTAGCTATGCCCTTTCTAAAGAAATCCGGGTGAACAACAAGACTCTGAATGTGTGTTTGTTCTCTATCATTTTTAATTTCTATGACTCCTGCAATAGCTTCTTCAACTAAGTAGACATAAAAATCTGTAGTAGCTTCAGTATATGCCTCCAGTGGCCTTTTAAGTGGGGGGAAGTTTTCTTCTACATCAAGAAGTTTTGCTTCAATTGCATATGATGCCTGAAAGACATTTCGAATCTTAATTGCTAGATTTTGATTTTTATGATTCAGTTTTTTGATCATTGTTCAGACACTCCTGTATGAAACAAGGCATCCCCACGATTAACCACCGGATTGTTGTTGATACTAAGGATATGACAATCGTGTGTTGCTTTTATTTTTTTCTCATATTCTCCATAGGGGTCCGAGATTACACCCATCACGTCCCCTTTTTTTACAAAGGATCCATTTCTGGCCTGAGCATAGTGCAACCCTGCTCTGCTGGCGCGGGTCCATGATGATTTAACGATGATTGTCGATTGCTTAGTTGGCTTTGGTGCATCAGCAATCATACCCAGATGTTTCATTACTCGCTGCATTCCAGCAAGTCCTTCATCAATGGCCGGTTTTCTCAGTTTCAATGATTCAGCGGCCTCATAAACTAAGATGCTTTTTTCCCTTTTACCAGCCTCTTTCCGAAGTGACTTGTCTCGAAAAGGCGAGTTGATGATAAATGGAGATGCAAACGCATTGGCCAATGCTTGATTTTTAGGGTCGTCCAGCATTGCCCGTACCTGTGGGTAGTTATTGATTTGTTTGCCTCCGGTATGGAAGTCAATACCATAATCAACGTGTGGCAGGACTTCATCGGTAAGAAAAAATGCAAACTGGCTTGCCAGAGAACCATTTTTATTGCCAGGAAATGATCGATTGACGTCTTTTCCATCTGGGACTTCTCTGCTAAAGTTGATAAATCCAAAGACATTAAATACTGGAATCATTATCACACGTCCTGCTTCGACTTTGTAGAACTTATTGGTAATGATCCTCCGCATGATTTCGACCCCATTGATCTCATCTCCATGCATGCCGGCCATTAAAAGTAACGTTGGTCCATCATTTTTTGATTGATAAGACAAAATAGGGATTTCAATAACAGTTCCTGATGGCAGGCGAGCGGTCGGGATATTCTGACGATGCAGCTTTTCCAGCTTTAGGTTAAAATCCATGTTCTTATTTGGTTAGGCTAAAAGTAGTCAAAGATGCATTCATTATATTGCCGGATCAACGCAATTTGCTATGCTGAACGATAAGAAAACCATTAGGGCCTGGTGTATGTACGACTGGGCTAATTCTGTTTATTCATTAACGATTACATCAGCTATTTTCCCTATTTACTATCAAGCGGTTGCTGTCAATGCCAATGGAGGAGATAAGGTGAGTTTCTTTGGTACAGAAGTGGTGAATTCTGTTCTATATTCATATGCTCTTTCAGCTTCTTTTTTACTGGTAGCGATAATACTTCCGATACTTTCGGGCATAGCAGATTATGCAGGTAAGAAAAAATTCTTCCTTAAGATGTTTATGCTCATAGGCTCATTTTCATGTATTGGGCTCTTCTTCTTTACTGGAAAGAATATCGAGTGGGGGATTCTTTGTTCGGTTATGGCAAGTGTCGGTTATTCAGGTAGCCTGGTGTTTTACGATGCATTTTTGAATGAAATAGTTACTGAAGATAAGCGCGATATCGTGAGTGCGAAAGGGTACTCGTATGGATATCTAGGAAGTGTAATCCTTCTGGTTTTAAACCTGGTGGTCATTGAAATGCCCAATACGTTTGGGCTTGCTGATGCCGGAATAGCATCTCGTGTAGCATTTCTTACTGTTGGGGTATGGTGGATTGGTTTTTCACTGTATGCTATTTCTAAACTCCCGGAAAATCCACATGGAAGAAAACCTGAAGGTCATTATTTAACCAATGGCTATCGTGAGCTAAGAAATGTGTGGGGTCAGTTAAAGGACATGGATGGGATGCGAAAATATTTACTTGCCTTCTTCTTTTATAACATGGGTGTCCAGACAGTGATGTATTTGGCTGCAACATTTGGATCTAAAGAATTGAAAATGGAAGCTTCGAAACTGATTATGACTGTTTTACTTATTCAGTTTGTGGCCATTGCAGGATCCTATTTGTTTGCATTCTTATCTAAGAAAAGGGGCAATATCAAGTCATTATTAGTGATGATTGTCATTTGGATCATTTGCTGCCTCTATGCCTATTTTGTCAATCAGGAAATTGAGTTTTTTGCATTGGCGGCTGTTGTTGGCCTTGTCATGGGCGGAATACAATCGCTCTCCAGGGCTACTTTCTCTAAGATTATGCCTCCTGATACGGTAGATACTGCTTCGTTTTTTAGCTTTTATGATGTGACTTATAATCTTTCTATCGTCTTTGGAACCTTTGTTTACGGGTATATAGAACAAGTCACTGGCAGTATGAGGAACAGCACGCTTGCGCTCGCCTCCTTCTTTATTATCGGAATCATTTTCTTATCTCAAGTGAAGCTGAAAAATGCAACCACTCAAACTGCCTGAGTTTGATTATCAAATAGAGAATAACAAAATACTCTGTCTGATTAGAAAAAAATGGATTACGCTTATCCCTGAAGAGTGGGTTAGGCAACACTTCATTAATCTACTTATAACCCATCTTGCGTATCCTAAAGGTCTCTTTAAGCTGGAACAGACCATGAGCTATTTCAAAAATCAAAAACGATCCGACATTGTTGTTCTAGATCGGGACGGGAAGGTCTTTTTATTAGTTGAATGCAAAGCTCCATCCATAAGATTAGATCAAAAAGTTCTGGGCCAGGTTTCCGCTTACAATAAAGTTCTTGATGCGAGGTATCTCGCGATTACTAATGGAATGAACCATTTTATCTGGGAAAAAATGGAAGAAGGATTTAATCAAATCAGAGAGTTCCCCAATTTCAATTGATCATATTGAGAGGTATTATTAAGGTAGATCATATCAAATAACCTATCAAAACTGCCTGTTTCTCGTTACATTTGTATTGATCTGCTGAAGCTTTGAAATACAAACCACCCACCAAATTCAAAGCAGATGAAATGCGCATGATTACCAGTTTATTAAAATTGGAGATTGTTGTACATGCGAATTCCATGTGTGCCGTTGAAAATTAATCAATTGACGCATGAAAACTTTATTTGATCGTATTCCAGGTTTTTTTAAAAACTTTTATTTTTTGGCCATCACATTCTTTTTGGTATGGTTAGCTTTTATTGATAGCAACGATTTGTTTTTGCAGGCCCAACTATCCAGCAAGAAAGCTGATTTAGAAGAAGCCCGTGAATTTTATCAGGAGAAGATTTTACAAGTCAAAAATGATCAGGCAGCTCTTAATAATAACCCTGATTTACTGGAAAAAATAGCTCGTGAGAAGTATCTCATGAAAAAGCCAAACGAAGATCTTTATATTGTCGTAAATAAGGATTGATGAGATCATTTCTAATAATTGTAAGTTTTTTCTGGATGGTTACCGCATTTAGTCAGGGTAATCTTTCAGATAAGATTTACTACGGAGGAGGAGGTGGATTTAGTGCCAGTTCGAATCAGGTTAATATAAGCGTTTCACCCTTTCTGGGATATAAGGTTACCGAGAGGTATTCAGCCGGGTTTGGTATAGTTTATCAATATGTGAAAATTAATCAACCTGTAAATTCTTCATTATCAAATATTGGGTGGAGTGTATTTAATAGATTCAATATTACTCGTCAATTCTTTGGATATGCAGAGTTTGAACGAATGAGGTTTGAGTATTTTACTTCCTTTACTCCAGAGCAAACAGAAAAGTCTACATATAATAGTTTGTTAATTGGAGCTGGTTACTCAGAGCAGCTATCAGGAAGAGCTACATTTAGTATTATGGCATTGTACAATGTGCTTTATGATGAAGCTGATCCACTAAGGCCTTATAATAGCCCATGGATAATCAGAGCCGGCGTTGGAATCGGTATATTTTAATTAGGATTTAATTCAAACTTCATTCCTAGAAGTTTACCATAGTCCTTACCCATCTCAAGCATTTCTAAGTCTTCCTTATCATAGAGCCAATGAATATTTATAGGCGACTCACAGTCTTTGATTGTCTTAAGAACTTCGATTAGAAATTTGGCTGCTTTTATGTTGAAGACTTTTAACTGAATATTCAAATCGTTGTAATTTGAATTTTGTAATTGTTTACTAATATCCAGAATTAATTGCTGATGAAATGACCAATCATTGCTAAGTGCAACACCTTTAATTAAGGCAGACTTAGAGTTGGAATCCATAATAATAGCAGGTGTGGTTCGGGTGGCTTTTAAGAAATAATCCATTCAAAAGAGTGTTAGGGTGTAAATGGTTTAACTCTTACTCCTAATTCTAGTTCTAAGGATTAGTTGAGTTATGAAGTGCTGTCGGTGAAACGCTACAATTTTTCGGTGAGCTAATGGTCGGCTACTCTGTTATCTTTAAAGACTTGATCATTCGATTGAAAATCTTTTCTAACTCCTTTTTTTCGCTTTCTCGGGCAGATGTGATTATTTCCCAACGCTGACCATTGTTATTAAATATGTACCGCTGCTGGTGGTAATAATTGTCATTGATAAATGCTCTGGTAGTACCTGTTTGGAGCTGATACTTTCCAATTTTTATCGTATTCGGAGTTGGTAACTCAGTTATTACATATTCCTTCGGTTGTATGATTTGAAGAGTTTCGTTTCCACCCAAAGGCGAAGCATCCTCAAAATATGTAATCGTAAAATATATGCTGCTTGTGTCATTTGCTGATGGGCTTAATTTAACGACGTACCCATTATCAAAAACCTGCCAACTCTTGGGTTTTTTTAAGCTGAATGATAAGTCAGGGTCATTGAATTTTAACCGCTGAGCAACTAAGAATGAAGTAACTGTTGTGATAAGAAAAAAACTAATTATAGTCCGCATATCTTTTGTTCACGGTTTCTATTGATCGAGAGATCACTTGTATTAAAACATTATGATCAATATCTTCAAGTCTTTTGAAATACAGGCATCCAACGCTTGTCTTATGCTTTCCTAATTTTGCGAGTAAATCCTCCTGATTCTCAAACCCTCCCATGATATAAACCGACATGTTTTGTTTCCTGGGCGAAAATCCTGCCACAAACCAATCGCCTTCTCTTCCGCTTTTATATTTATAGTGGTACTTCCCAAACCCAACGAGGGAGTTTCCCCACATCATTGGTTCTTCTTTGGTAACGTGCTTCATGAGATTTAAAATTTCTAGAGCATCATCTCGCTTCCATTCAGGCTCCACAGAGTCAATAAATTCAAAAACGCTTTGTTGGTTTGGTTTGGTTTTGAGATCAGACATGATCATTGACTGCTATTTGCAAATCTGGCAGATCGCAACAAAAAGAGTGTAACGAACATAAGAAAAATTACGCCTGTCCATAGATAAGCAGTCGCTACTACAGGAAGTACTATTAATAAAAGGCCAATTCCAAATCCAAGGAAGGTGATTGTACGGAATCGGGAAATAGAGTCGATTGTAACAACATCTTTAGCAATCAATAGTCTCAGATTAGCACCCAATCCAGCAACGGAGACAATTGAAGCTAACAGAGTAGCTAAAAAATACAGTAAGAATTCTGATGTTTTTAAGTTGAAGGAATAGCCGAGTCCCATGAATAGTGCCATTATCGAAGTGAGCAAAACTCCAATTGATGTAGATCGCACTAAGGGCTTTTTTCTGAATCGAAGTAGTAAACCTGCACAAATAGATATTAAGAATAGCCCTATAAAAAATGAGTTTAGTGCACCGGGGTTTTCCGGGTACATTATAGATCGAGCATTTAAGAATCCTGAGATTACTAGCACCGCAATAATGCCTGATAGGAGTACTAAAAGTGATTTGTTCAGCAAACTTGATTTCATGGGTGTTTTTTTGATTGAAATCAATTTACTTGACAAAACACTTATTCGCAAAAATCAGGATGTGTAAGTTGCTATTTAAGAGGTAGTGTAACTCCCAATTTTTCTCCCAATTCCTTTAAGTCCTTAACCACCGGATCGAGTAGGTCAATGCCATTTTTCAATCGATCTGCTGTCATCTCTCTTTCAGGATCTCCCGGGATGAGTACTTTTTCTTCTGGATTCACTGTTTCAGAAGCTCTGAATCGCTCAATCCAGTTGTCCATGTGAGACTTAAACTCCTCTCCATCACGGAAAGCATCTATACGCATTGCACCAAAGAAATGACCAAGTCCTTCACCCACAGGATTAGGAGCAGGATCAATAAATGCAACAAATGGAGGCACCCATGGGCCATAATTAGCGCCAGAAAGCACAGCAGACAGAATATCAACCACAGCACCTAGCGCATAGCCTTTATGCGAACCATGCTCACGATCTCCTCCGAGTGGACGCATGGAGCCACCCTTCATTAGCCCTTTGGCGTCAGTTGTAATATGCCCCTTTTGGTCTTGCAACCATCCCTCAGGCGCATCTTGTCCTTTTCTCTGCAAGACTTCCAACTTACCATTTGCAGCAGTAGTGGTAGCCATATCCAGCACGAACGGAGGCTGATTTTTAGTGGGGATCGCTATGGATATAGGGTTGGTTCCTAAAAGTCGCTCTTTAGAAAAAGTAGGTGAAACTAACGGACTAGCGTTGGTAAGCGATATCCCAATACAATCTGCTTCCAGTGCCATCATGGCGTGATATCCTGCAATCCCATAATGATTAGAATTCTTTACTGCCACCCAGCCAGAGCCTACATTTTTAGCTTTCTCGATTGCCAATTTCATGGCGTGTGGACCTACAACTAGTCCAAGACCAAGATCACCATCAACAACTGCTGTAGAAGGAGTTTCATGAGTTGTTTGGATATTGGGAGTGGCATTCAGTCTGTTTTTTTCATGTAGTCTGATATAGCCGGATAAGCGTGCCACTCCGTGTGAATCTACTCCTCTTAAGTCTGCACTGACTAACACATCTGCTGCCTGCTGTGCTTCATCTTCAGGACATCCAATCTTTATGAAAATGTTTTTGGCGAATCGCCTTAGTTCATCCGCAGAAAAAATCATGCGGCGAAATTACGCATTTAAGGGTTATTTGGAGGCTAAATTCGATTGAAGCTTATCCAGAACATCATAGAGAATTCCTTCCTTGAGAGCGTATGCAGAAATTCTCAAGTTTTTAAGATTTAATTTTTCTGCCAGATAATCGATCAGAACACAAGCCACCACAATCATATCAACGCGCATTTCAATCATTCCAGGGATGGCTAATCGCTGTTCACGATTTTTACTAATAAGCTCTCTGTAAATAGCATTGAAAACATTTTTACCAAAAGGATATTCAGTAGCATCTGGATTTCTTATTATCCCACTTTCCTCACAATAAATATCACTAAGTGTATCGAAGGTGCCAGAGCAGCCAATTAGTGTTTCCGGATTATGTTCGCCGCAAGCTTGTATCAGTGGTTGTAGTTCAGCATCGAAATAAGTATAAAGCTGTTTGATTTCATCATCAGAAATCGGATCGTTCCTGTGAAATTTTTCAACCAGTCGCTGGCCACCTACCTCAAAACTTCGCATCCAATATGCTTGATTTGAGTCAGCAATGATAAATTCAATACTGCCACCACCTATGTCCATGATCAGGTTTTTTTCCTTACCTAGATCAAGTGCTTTACTGGCTCCCAGGTGTATAAGTTCCGCTTCTCTGGCACCAGAAATCACCTCAATTTCAATCTCGGTTTGAGATTTTATTTCCTCTACTAATTCTTTTCCATTGCTTGCATTCCTGATTGCGCTTGTCGCAGTAGCAAACACTTTATCAATGTTGTTGGTTAAAATTTTTTCTTTAAACTCATTAAGTGTCTGTAATGCTCGATCCCAGGCTGCCTTTGTAATCTCTCCTTTATTTATTCCCTTCTCACCAATTTTCACAGCTTTTCGTTCGCGATGAAGAATTTCATGCGAATCTTTATCCACCTGTGCTATCATCAAGTGAAAGGTATTAGTGCCTAAATCTATAACTGCAACCTTCATAAACAGGCCGCAATATAGCAAAATGAGAGTGAGAGTTTGGTGATTTTGTAGATTGAAAATGTTGGATTCTTCATTGTCCATGGCTCACCTTATCTTTGGCGTTTTGCAATCGAAATATGAGCACAGAGAAACCAAAAACAGGAACCAACATCCAATCTATCGCAGAAAAGATCGAACGATTGGAAGCCATGAATGAAGAAGTCTTAAAGGGCGGAGGTGAAGATCGAATTGCCAAGCAGCATGAAAAAGGAAAACTCACCGCACGCGAGCGAATCGATTTACTTCTTGATCAGGGTTCATTTGAAGAGATAGGAAAGTTTGTCACTCACCGTGCCACGGATTTCGGTATGGATAAACAGAAAATCCTTGGAGATGGTGTGGTAACCGGATACGGAACCATAGATGGAAGGCTGACCTATGTATTCAGTCAGGATTTCACCGTTTTTGGAGGTTCACTTTCCGAAACCTTTGCAGAGAAAATTGTTAAGATCATGGATCTGGCAATGAAAAATGGAGCACCTGTCATTGGATTGAATGATTCTGGAGGTGCGCGTATTCAAGAAGGGGTGGTTTCCCTTGGCGGCTATGCGGATATTTTTTATCGAAACACACTGGCCTCAGGAGTTGTACCTCAGATATCTGCTATTCTGGGTCCATGTGCAGGAGGTGCAGTTTATTCTCCTGCCATTACTGATTTCATCTTCATGGTGGAACAAAGCAGTTACATGTTTGTAACCGGACCCAATGTAGTAAAAACAGTGACTCAGGAAGATGTGACCAGCGAAGAACTTGGGGGTGCTCAAACGCATGCATCAAAGAGTGGGGTCACTCATTTTGCTTGTGCAAATGAAGCTGAGTGCATCCGACAGATCAAGCAACTCATGAGCTATATACCTTCTAATTGTGAGGAAGAGCCGCCAATGCTTGATTACGAAATTGGAGATGAAACAAGAAATGAACTAGATAATATTCTACCTGACAATCCGAATCAGCCGTATGACATGCATGATGTAATCAATGGTATCATTGATAAAGATTCGTTTTTAGAAGTACATAAAGATTTTGCAGAAAATATCATCTGTGGTTTTGGAAGACTGGCTGGAAGAAGTGTAGGAATTGTAGCCAATCAGCCAATGAGTATGGCTGGTGTATTGGACATTCATTCAAGTACTAAAGGTGGTCGTTTTGTGAGATTCTGTGATAGCTTCAATGTACCATTATTGGTGTTGGTGGATGTGCCCGGATTCTTACCAGGTACAGATCAGGAATGGAACGGAATCATCACCAACGGAGCAAAGTTACTTTATGCATTTAGTGAAGCTACCGTTCCAAGGATTTCAGTAATTACAAGAAAAGCATATGGTGGAGCCTATGATGTGATGAACTCTAAGCACATCGGGGCAGATATGAACTATGCATGGCCTACAGCTGAGATTGCAGTGATGGGAGCACAAGGAGCTTCTGAGATTATTTTCAAAAAAGAAATCAAGAAGGCAGATGATCCGAATGCAAAGCTTCAGGAAAAAATTAACGAATACACCGAGAAGTTTGCCAACCCGTACATCGCAGCATCACGCGGTTTTGTTGATGAGGTAATTATGCCTCATAATACACGGACGAAATTGATCCATGCATTTAAAATGCTGGAAAATAAAGTGGATAAGCTTCCAAGGAAGAAGCATGGAAATATTCCTTTATAATTAAAAAAATCCCCCTTTGGAGGGGGTAGAGGGGAGGTTCTAAATGAAAACTGCAATCATAACAGCAGCATCCAAAGGAATGGGGTTAGCCTGTGCTGAGAAATTGGCAAAAGAAGGTTATCAACTGGCTATCCTTTCTCGTTCATCAGAGATTCACGATCTGGCAGACAAGTTTGGTGGCATTGCGGTGCAGGGTTCGACAGACAATGAAGAGGATTTAAGACGTTTGGTGGATGCAACCATGGAAACGTACGGTCAGATTGATGTGGTGGTGAATAATACCGGTCATCCGCCGAAAGGAGAGCTGCTTGAATTAACAGACGATCAATGGAAAGAAGGATTTGACCTGGCATTGATGAATGTCATTCGCATGTCACGATTGGTTGTTTCATACATGAATGGAGGAGGTTCGATCGTCAATATTTCAACATTTGGCGCGAAAGAACCTTCATTGAGTTTCCCGATTTCATCGGTAGCACGAACCGCGTTGAGTAGCTTTACCAAGCTATTTGCAACAAAATACGGTGCTTCAAATATTCGTATGAATAATGTGCTGCCAGGATTCATTGATAGCTATAAAGCAGATCAGGAAACAATCAATCAAATTCCGATGTTGCGACAAGGAACGCCCGAAGAGGTTGCTAATTTAGTGGCCTTTTTAGCGAGCGATAAATCAGAATATATCACAAGACAAGACTTCCTCATCGATGGAGGATTAGTAAAATCAATATAGATGATTCATAACTTTTATGAGAATAGTAAATTAATTCACGTCTAAGAGGGAGGGGTTAGAAAGTTTGGCGGGCCAGTGTTGGCTCGTGTGTTGATAGCTTTCAAACTTTCTTGATTTTTTTGTTACTTTTTTCATCAAGGAAAAAAGTAAGGCATAGAAAAATATTTTGAAACAATCAGAAATACAGATATTCAATGGATACTAAAAGCAAAGACTTTCTTTACAAATACCTTAATAATGCTGCACCGACTGGCTTTGAGCAGGAAGGCCAAAAAATATGGTTGGATTACATCAAGCCTTATGTGGATGACTATGAAGTTGACACCTATGGAAGTGTTTATGGAGTAGTAAACCCTGAGGCCAAGTATAAAGTGGTGATTGAAGCGCACGCGGATGAGATCAGCTGGTTTGTGAACTATATCACCGACAAAGGCTACATCTATGTTGTTAGAAATGGTGGATCTGATCATCAGATTGCCCCTTCCATGCGGGTGAACCTACACACGAAAGATGGAGTGGTCAAAGGAGTCTTCGGATGGCCAGCCATTCATGTCAGAAAGGATAAGGAGGATAATCCAACTTTAAAGAATATCTGCATCGATGTTGGAGCTGAAAGTAAGGAGGAAGTGGAGAAAATGGGTATCCATGTAGGTACTGTGGCTACTTTCCAGGATGAGCTTTTCGAAATGAACAAAAAGTATTTGGTTGGAAGAGCGCTGGATAACCGAATGGGTGGATTCATGATTGCCGAAGTGGTTCGAAGGCTTTCAGAAAAGAAAGTAAAACTACCATTTGGACTTTATGTGGTAAACTCTGTTCAGGAGGAAATAGGATTGCGTGGAGCTGAAATGATCTCCAGAAGGATCAAGCCAAACGTAGCAATTGTAACAGATGTTACCCATGACACACAATCTCCCATGTACGATAAGATTACAAGCGGAGACATGACGGCAGGAAAGGGGCCAGCTGTGACCTACGGCCCGGCAGTTCAGAATAATCTGCGTGACATGATTCTTGAGGTTGCAGAGAAAAACAAGCTTCCATATCAGCGAATGGCGGCATCCAGAACAACAGGAACAGACACAGATGCCTTTGCTTATTCCGATATAGGAGTGGCTTCTGCATTGATTTCACTTCCATTGAAGTACATGCATACGACTGTCGAAACGGTGCACAAGGAAGATGTGGAAAACGTGATTCGATTAATATATGAAACAGTTGCTCAGATCAAAGACGGGCAGGATTTTACCTATTTTAAGTAATGAAAAAGATTCTCTTTTTAGGCTTTATTTTAATTTTTGCTGGTTGTGTAACCAAGGAAAGCTCTTCGGTAAAAGGGAAGTGGTATACCTATGCAGAAAGTGGAGACTACATGGAACTATGGTTAGGTGAAGATAAAGCCATGAGTTACCTGAGTGGAATCGATCAGTTCTTACTTTATGATTTAAAGCGAGATGGTAAAACGCTTGATTTCTCGTTGATTGAAAGTAGAATAGTTGATGAGCATAGTTTTCAGTTGATAGTAAATAAATCAAGTGAGGAGCTTTTCCAAGCAACATTCATTGGAGATAATAAGATCGATTCATTAAAAACATATTTTCTATTGGATCGAATGGTGCCTGACATAAAAGGCAGGCTAGGTGAGAATCAGGAATTGATGAATGAGCTGTTCGAACGGCTAGAGAGTGGATCACATGTAGGGCATGGTCATTAATCAATGATTTCTAAAACATATACCGATCAGATGGGGAGAGAGGTGACAATAGCCTCTCCACCTCGTCGGATTGTGTCATTAGTCCCCTCTCAGACAGAATTTTTGATTGATATTGGTGCGCCTGTAGTGGGACGGACTAAATTTTGCGTTCACCCAACCGATCAAGTCAAAGACCTTCCTGTAATTGGAGGTACGAAAAATTTTCATATCGATAAAATCAGGCAGCTTAAGCCGGACCTCATTATAGGGAATAAGGAAGAGAATTATCGTGAGGGTATCGAAGAACTTGAAAAGGAATTCCCTGTTTGGATGAGCGATATCTACACGCTGGAAGATTCCTTTGAAATGATGTATGCGCTAGGCGGGATTTGCAATTTGAATGAGCAGAAAGAAACAATCGTTCAAGCTTGTCATACAGCTACAGAAAAGATTAAAAATTCCAAATCAGGTAAGGTGATTTATTTGATCTGGAAAGCCCCCTGGATGGCAGCCGGGAAAAACACTTTCATCGATCATTTGCTGAACCATCTCGGTTATGAAAACATGGTCAAGGAAGAGCGCTACCCTGAACTGACGGATGAAAAAATCAGTGAACTAAAACCTGATAAGATTCTATTTAGCTCTGAGCCCTTTCCATTCAAAGAACAACATCTTGAGGAGGTCAAATCCAAGTGGCCAATAAGTGAATGTCAATTAGTAGATGGTGAACTATATAGCTGGTATGGGAGTCGTTTGAGAAAATGGAAATCCTGATCTATGCCCATTTATAAACTTACCGAAGACATCATTTTTCCTCCTATTGATGGTGCTGAAGATGGGATCGTGGCAGTGGGTGGTGATTTGCTTCCTGAAAGACTCGTGCTAGCCTATCAATCAGGTATTTTTCCATGGTATAGCAAAGGTGAGCCAATTATCTGGTGGAGTCCGGATCCACGTTTTGTGCTGTTTCCAGAGAAGTTGCATATATCCAGATCGATGAAGCGTGTGCTAAAGAAGCGTGAACTCACCGTGACATTTAATCAAGCATTTGAAAAAGTTATCAACGAGTGCAAGCGAATGCTAAGACCCGGTCAGAAAGGTACCTGGATCACCGATGAAATGGAGTTGGCTTATATCCGATTGCATGATATGGGTATTGCAGAATCTGTTGAAGTATGGAAAGGGCATGATTTGGTAGGAGGGATGTATGGCGTACGAACAAATAAAGTGTTTAGTGGAGAGTCCATGTTTTCAAAAGCGAGTAATGCCTCCAAGGTGGCCTTGATTCATTTTTTTCAAAAATTCCAACAGGAAGGTGGTGAGCTATTCGATTGTCAGGTCCATTCAGATCATATGATAAGCATGGGAGCAGAAAATATCAGTCGTGAAGCGTACCAGAAGTTTTTGATTGATGATTAAAACTTTCGATTTACAAGCCTACTCGGTTCATGAGCTGTATTCATTTGAATTTCGAATTCAATCACACCTAAAACCAGCTCTTCTTCTGTCAGCACCTCGACTTTCCATTCACCTTCTTTCACATAATTTTTGTAAGTATACCCTCTATATCCTCCGTCTCTTCCACCCAAAATATCGTACTTGATATCCTCAATAAATTCCCATTCTTCCTTTAAAGCATTGTACCAACTCCAGCGGTGGAATATCGTTTTTTTCAAGTCCGTAGGGGCAAATATGGATGAGAAAACATAAACTCGCTCATCTGGATTCCAAATGAATTCTTTTTTATGTTTTCTCCAGAATACATACCACTTATCTCGTTCGAAGGAAACCACATATTTACCATTCTCACGTTTTATATCATGGGCAACAATACCTGTATTTAAGGCTAAGGGTACTGGAGGGATAAGTTTAAAAAAGTAGAAGACGTTGATGACACAATAAATCGTGAAAACAATGGTCAGAAGCTTACCTAAATGCACTTCTGATTTAGTACTCGGACTTACCCGATAAATCAAGACAATTAAAGCCAGCGTACACAACAAGCTTATTGCACCCGAAAGAATGAATACATTTTGATTCATCGCTTTAATGAATACAGGGATTATGAAAGTGAAGAAAGTAAAGCTTAGAAAGAAGTAAATGCTAAACTGCAAGTACTTATTTGAAATACGTTTTTTCAGAAACTCATTGGCAAAAAGCAGCAATACTAATATTGCGAAAAAATAAGCCGTTTTAGTGAGGGAGACACTTCGTGAAAAGTAGACCACATATGCGCTGGAAAGTGCACCAAAGAAAAACTGAATTGCTAAAGGAAGGTACTCTTCAAATCTTTCCAGAAATGTGTTTTTCCATCTTCCGTCTGGTACGCGGTTATATACATAAAGTGTGCAAGAGAGCAGCGTCATATGCATGCACAACACTGTGAGGTCATAAAGCCTGTCGATCCTGCCAAGGGTTAGGGAATCAAAGATAAAGCCTCCAATAAAAAAGAAGATTGGAGCATATTTTTCATTCCTTCGAAGGAATTTCCTAAAGGCACTGTCCCGATACTTCGCTAGTATTTTACTCATTTTAAATTGAAAAATTCAAAATAAGATCGATTTGAATTCACATCCTATGGGATGATGATTAAAGTTCAAATAATTACAGATTACGCCTCCTGCACGATGAAGATGGCATTGTTATTCAAATCATAAAAGCCAAACTCATGTGTTCCCCATGGTGTATTCATCCGAAGTTTGTCTTTCTCAACCGTACCCCGCTCTACAAATTCATCAAAATAAGGCTGGATGTTTTTTACGAAGATTTTCATCACAGAGGGGTGCACCGGATCTTCTTCGTTATCATGATGCCATTGCAGGTGAAATTCAAGGTTGTCTCTTTGCAAACCTGTGTATCCTTTATCTCCAAAATAGAAGTTGAAACCTGCATATTGTTTATACCATTTTAGGTCACGATCGATATCAGAAGAAGATAAAACAGGGATGATGTAAAGGGTAGAGGAAGGTGTGTTCATAAGGTTTAAATAACGTGGACTGTTACTTTGCGTTACGTCGTATTTCTGATTAGTGGTTTTAGCATAACTTGACAATGAAATGTCTAACAATAAATAGAAATGAGCTATCAACTGACTGATAAACTTTATTTCCCACCAATATCTGAAGCTGAAGAAGATGGCTTGGTGGCGGTTGGTGGTGACCTTAGTCCTGAGCGACTGATGCTCGCTTATCATTCAGGTATTTTCCCCTGGTATAGTGATGATGAACCTATCATGTGGTACAGTCCCAATCCACGTTTCGTTTTGCTTCCCGAGAAACTGTATGTATCAAAGTCCATGCGTAGTGTTTTGAAAAAGGAAGAGTTTTCAGTTACCTATAATCAAGATTTTGAAGGGGTCATTAATGCATGCAAGCAGATGCAAAGAGCGGGTCAGGATGGCACCTGGATCACTGAAGAAATGGTAGCCGCTTACATCAAACTCTATGAATTAGGGCACGCACAATCGGTAGAGGTATGGAAAGACAATGAGCTGGTTGGTGGGATGTATGGCATCCACCTGGGAACCGTATATTGTGGAGAATCCATGTTTTCCAAAGTGAGCAATGCCTCCAAAACAGGCTTGATTATGTTCATGCGAAAGTTTCAGGAAGAGGGAGGTCAGCTGTATGACTGTCAGGCTTATACAGATCATATGGCGAGTATGGGAGCCGAACTCATTCCAAGAGAAGATTTTCTTAAATACCTGAATGACATAAAGAAATAATGTCAAATGTTTCACTCAATAATTGGTACGATCTGTCCGATACATTTGATTGGAAAGGCTATCGGATTGTTTATAAAACACATAACAGCGATAAACCTTGGCTCTTACTAATCCATGGGTTTCCTACTGCATCGTATGACTGGAATGAAATCTGGGAACCGTTAAGCAAACAGTTTTCATTGGTAACGCTGGATATGTTAGGGTTTGGCTATTCAGAAAAGCCCAACCCATATCCCTATTCCATCATACAACAAGCAGATTTGGTGGAAGACTTGATGTCTCATCTGGACATCTCAGAATGCCACTTACTGGCTCATGATTATGGAGACACGGTTGCTCAGGAATTGATAGCTAGGTACAATGATGGAGGTAAATTGAAGTTTAAATCCGTCTGTTTGCTAAATGGAGGTATTTTCCCGGAATCGCATCACCCTCTACCGATTCAAAAAATGCTGATGAGCCCAATTGGTTTTCTATTGAGTAAGCTTCTCAATCAGAGAAAATTTGAAAAGAGTTTTGGAAGAATCTTTGGACCGGATACCGGACTTAGCTCTGAGGAATTGAGCACCTATTGGCAGTTGGTGTCAAAAAAGAATGGCCATCGCATTGCTCATTTGCTTATAAAGTACATGAGAGAACGAGTGGTCAATCGGGAAAGATGGGTAGGCGCATTACAAAATTTCAAACACCCATTAGGTTTGATTAATGGATTAGTTGATCCAATCTCAGGCCAAGTCATGGTCGATCGTTATAAGGAGATAATTTCTGCAAAAAATATCTGGACGATGGATCGCATCGGACACAATCCACAGATAGAAGCTCCGGAGGAGGTGGTGAGGTTTTATAAAGAGTTTTCGGAAAAGAATGCATTTTAATCATCAAAATTCTGATTTCCTCACCGTTTCATTAATTTCCATTCTGTATGAAGAGTAGCAGTTTATTGAAAATTGGTTTGGGCTTTATCATAGGATTAATTCTAATCTCATGTAATAATCAAGATCCCAAAACAGCATTTGAATATGTCAATCCATTCATCGGAACAGGTGGACATGGACATACGTTTCCCGGAGCTACCATGCCTTTTGGAATGGTTCAGCTAAGCCCTGATACGCGATTGGAAGGTTGGGATGGCTGCTCCGGATATCATTATTCAGACTCTGTTATATATGGCTTCAGTCATACACATTTAAGTGGGACGGGCATTGCAGATTATGCAGACATTCTTCTCATGCCTTACACCGGAGACACCTACTTTAATAATGGCGCTGATGGTCAAACGGGATACAGCTCTTCTTTCTTGAAAGAAACAGAAGTTGCGGAACCTGGGTATTATGCAGTCAATCTGCAGGATGATGAGATCGACGTTCAATTGACTGTAGGCAAAAGGGTAGGATTCCATCAGTATGACTTCAATGGTGCTAAGGATCGAAAAGTTATCATTGATTTAGCCCATCGAGATGAGGTTTTGGAATCTAAACTTACTCAGGTAAATGACTTTGAGTTAACAGGATATCGTCACAGTAAATCCTGGGCGCAGCAGCAATACCTTTTCTTTCGGATGATCTTTAATGAACCCATTCAGTCCGTAGAGTATGGAGAAGGCACGGGCGGAAAAAAGGCGGCACTGTCCTTTGGTGATGGAGATCAACTTAAGGTAAAAGTCGCCATCTCGGCTGTGGATGAAGAAGGGGCCAGAAAAAATTTGGAAGCAGAAATACCGGATTGGGATTTTGATAATGCCCGAATGAATGCGAGGTTGGCCTGGGAAGATCAATTGGATAAGATCCAGGTAGCAAGCGGAACTGATGAGCAAATGGAAATCTTCTATGGTGCGCTGTATCACACGATGATTGCACCGAACTTATATCATGATGTAGATGGAAGGTATAGAAGCACTGACCTTGAAGTCCATCATGACACTACATTCACAAATCATACAGTGTTTTCATTGTGGGATACCTATCGCAGTACCCATCCCCTGTATACCATTATTGAGCGAGAGCGTTCATCTGACTTCATTCAAACGTTTCTTAAGCAATATGAATATGGTGGTAGGTTACCTATGTGGGAGCTTGCGGGCAACTACACTGATTGCATGATAGGCTATCATGCAGTACCAACCATTGCGGATGCCTATATGAAAGGGATCAAAGGGTTTGATTCTGAAAAGGCATTGGAAGCGATGATCCAAAGTTCCATGCAAGATCGATTGGGTATTGGGGAATTTCGCACCTCGGGTTATATACCTTCTGATATGGAAGCAGAAAGTGTATCAAAAACACTCGAGTATGCTTACGATGACTGGACGATTGCTGAAATGGCCAATCAGATGGGTAAGCCCGATGTTGCTTCGGTCTATTATCATAGAGCGCAGAATTACAAGAATGTATTTGATCCGTCCACTGGATTTATGCGAGCACGGAATAACAATCGTTGGTTCTATCCCTTTGAGCCGGCAGAAGTCAATTTTAACTACACGGAGGCCAACTCCTGGCAATACAGTTATTATGTGCCTCAGGATGTAGAATCCTGGATTGAAATGCTTGGTGGGGATAAAGCAGCAGAACAAAAACTAGATGACATTTTCTCAGCTGATTCGAAGACTTTTGGCAGAGATCAGGCGGATATCACCGGACTCATAGGACAGTATGCGCATGGAAATGAGCCGAGTCATCACATTCCATACTTGTACAATTTTGTAGGCCGTCCGGATAAAACACAAAAATTAGTTCGCCAAATCATGAATGAATTGTACGCAGCTCAACCTGGCGGGCTTTCAGGAAACGAAGATTGTGGACAGATGTCATCCTGGTTGGTGATGAGTGCTTTGGGTTTTTATCCCGTCACCCCGGGAAGCACCGATTACATTTTGGGGAGTCCCTGGTTTGAAAAGGCGATTATCAACCTAGAGAATGGAAATCAATTTGTGATAGAGGCAAAAGACAATGGTGTTGATAATTTCTATGTGGGATCAGTATCGTTAAATAGCAAAGCACATCCATATTCTTTCATAGGCCATGAAGACATCATGAATGGTGGGAAACTCACATTTAGGATGCAGTCTGAACCTTCAGATTGGGGAACAATTAAAGAACATCGACCAAGATCCAGAATTGATACCGAAGCTATTGCCATTCCAGCACTGGAAACTGGGGATCATGCTTTTATGGACAATACAGAAGTAACGCTTTCAACGTCAACCACAGATGCAACCATTTTTTATTCGTTTACTGCTGGTGGAGAAAAGAAAACCTATAGAAAACCATTTTTAATTGATCGATCAACTGATCTGGTTGTTTGGGCTGAAAAGGACGGTAAGGAAAGTCTGAAAGCCAAAAGCACCTTCTATAAAATTCCGGAGAAACGGAATATCACCTTGGGTACCCAATACGCCAACCACTATAATGGAGGAGGAGAAATGGCATTGATAGATTTTATACGGGGAGGAAAGGATTTCCGGACTGGTTCATGGCAAGGATATGAAGGAGTAGACCTTGAAGCTGTAGTAGACATGGGCAAAGTTGGTAATTATAATGTGGTGAAGATTGGTTTCTTGCAAGATGAGAATGCCTGGATTTTCATGCCGCTGGAAGTTCGATTTTTCTCATCTGAAGATGGAGAAGACTTCAGTGAACTGGGTTTAGATGTCAACGATGTTTCTTACAAAGAGAAGGGAGCGATTCTTAAAGATTTCAGAGTAAACACCCCTTTCAAGGGGAGATACATTAAAATAGTGGCTAAAAATCGGGGCGTTTGCCCACCGGATCATAAAGGTGCAGGAGGGAAGTCATGGATTTTTGCAGACGAAATTGTAATCAACTAATTGATGAGCAGCAGACGAAAATTTCTTAAAAATTCCCTTGCAGCTACTGCGGGTGTGGGATTGGTAGGATCAGCATGTGCTGAGACCAGCACTAAATCACTAGTTCGTTCGAATAAACCCAAAGCAATAAGTACATGGGTGCATGGGTTGGAAGCCAATGAGGAGGCCATGCATGTGATGAATGAAGGAGGTTCCGCATTGGATGGCGCTGAAAAAGGGGTGATGGTTGTAGAAGCTGATCCGAAAGGGAGCTCTGTTGGAATTGGAGGATTACCAGATCGAGATGGGAATGTCACTCTGGATGCGTGCATCATGGATCATGGAGGAAATGCCGGGTCTGTGTGTTTTTTGCAAAACATTAAGCACCCAATAGCAGTAGCTCGAAAAGTCATGGAAGAAACTCCTCACGTCATGCTTGCAGGGGAAGGTGCCAAGCGTTTCGCCATTGCACAAGGTTTTGCAGAGGAAAATCTTTTAACTGAAAGCTCAAAAAAAGCCTGGGAGAAATGGTTGAAATCAGCGGAGTACAACCCCATCATCAATGTGGAAAATCACGATACTATCGGATTAATCTGTCAGGATGCGCTGGGAAACCTATCCGGTTCGTGTACCACCAGCGGACTGGCTTATAAAATGCATGGAAGAGTTGGGGATTCACCGATCATAGGCGCAGGACTATTTGTAGACAATGATTATGGTGCTGCGGTAGCCACAGGCATGGGAGAACTTATGATGAAAACTTTAGGTTCCTTCTTGGTAGTGGAGTTGATTCGACAAGGTGCCAGTGCGCAGGATGCATGTGAGGCAGCTATTCAACGTATTGTAGACAAATTGGAGTATAAATCTTTTCAGGTTGGATATCTGGCCATGGATATAGCCGGGAATACCGGATCATATGCCATTCATCCAGGTTTTAATTATGCAGAAACGGTAGATGGAAAAAATGAATTGATTGACGCTAAATCCTATCTGAATGGCTAATCAAAAATATGGAGCATCCATGTTTTACATGGTGGTGCTCTTTTTTACCTGGGGGTTTTTGACTGAGCTGGATGGCGCGCTGATTCCTTATCTCAAAGGACTCTTCGATCTGAATAATTTTCAAGCTGCTTTGGTTCAGTTTGCTTTTTTTATCGCATTCTTCTGTGTAAGTCTTCCATCCTCATGGTTGCTCAACAAGATTGGATATCATCGGGGGATTATAGTTGGGCTACTAATAATGGCAATTGGTAGTTGGTTATTTTATCCTGCTGCGTCACTTATTTCTTATCCATTTTTTCTGGGAGCTATATTCGTATTAGCATCTGGAGTAACGCTGCTGCAGGTTGCTGCAAATCCCTATGTGGCTCGGTTGGGAGACCCATCAAAAGCATCCAACCGATTAAATCTTGCTCAGGGTTTTAATAGTGTCGCGAAGGTGATTGCTCCATTAGCGGGCAGTTATTTTATCCTTCGTGGACTTGCAGGACTATCATCGGAACAACAGGCTGAAGCCGTTCAGATACCATACATTTTGCTTGGGACATTACTCCTGACGCTCGCCATAATTTTTTCATTTCTGAAATTGCCCGAAGTAGTAGAGGTTCCAGAAAGTGATCAGGCTGATTCTGAAAGTATTTGGAAAAAGACGCATTTAGTGAAAGGCGCAGTTGCCATCTTTCTCTATGTAGGAGCGGAGGTAACCATCGCTTCTTTCCTCGTAATCTACCTGAGTGAAAATATATTTCCTTACATCGCCGAGTACGAAAGTTATGTTTCAGGGCTTCCTTCCAAAGATGACCAAATAGCCGTATTTCGTGAAATTGGTGCCAGATACCTACCCTTTTATTGGGGAGGTCTGATGGTGGGAAGACTTTTAGGTTTTTACATATTGAAATACATTTCAAGTCACCGATTATTAATGCTTTCAGCCATGATCTGTATAGTCTTGATGCTCGTGTTCAATGCTTCAGGTGGCTATCTGGCTATGTGGTTATTGATAGGTACTGGATTGTTCTTATCTATCATGTGGAGTAATATTTTTACGCTAGCAATTGCTGATTTAGGTTCCATGACTAGTAAAGGATCGGCAGTATTGGTTGCAGCGATTGTAGGAGGAGCACTCATACCCCCTTTGCAGGGGCTGATAGCTGATAGCTCGTTTGGGCTACATAATTCTTTTCTAATTACGATTGGCTGCTTTGCATACATTGCTTGGTATGGATGGAAAGGGTATAAGCACAAATCATGAGCTACTATATAGGCATGGATATAGGAGGGACAAGTACAAGTATTGGGTTGGTTAAGGAAGGTGAAGTTCTTGATCGCACAATAATTCAAATCCAGGCATTTGCTGATGGGCCAATAGATCAATTCATTGACCAAATGGTATCGGAAGTAAAGAGGTTGGAAGGCAAACATCAATGCAGTGTGGAAGGCATTGGAATAGGAGCACCGAATGGCAATTACTATAACGGGACGATGGAATTAGCCCCCAATATGCCATGGAAGGAAATACATCCAATAGCATCGATGGTTGAAGAAAAGCTTGAAAAACGTACGATCTTAACCAATGATGCCAATGCAGGAGCAATTGGCGAAATGCAGTTTGGAGTTGCTAAAAATCTCAAAGATTTCATTTACATCACGTTAGGAACAGGTTTAGGTAGCGGCATAGTTTGCAATGGGCAGGTGATTTATGGCAATGATGGATTTGCCGGAGAAATGGGGCATTCAATTTTGATTCCGGATGGTCGTGACTGTACATGTGGCAGGAAAGGATGTCTGGAAGCTTACGTCTCATTAAGGGGAATTAAACAAACGTACAATGAGCTAGGAGGAGCAGGTGATCTCTCGCCCAATGAGATTGCAGAAAATGCTAACGCAGGTAATGAGTTATGTCTGTCTGTTTACGATCAAACAGGCAAATGGCTGGGATTAAAACTGGCTGATGCAGCTGTTTATACCAGTCCGGAAGCAATCGTTTTTTTCGGTGGCATTGCTGAGGCCAGCGACTTGTTTTTCTCCTCTCTCAAAGAGTCACTTGAAGAGAATGTGCACAATCTCTATCGAAACAAGATCAAACTTCTTAAATCTAGCTTGCCTTTAAATGATGCAGCAATTTTAGGGAGTGCGGCTTTAGTGATGAGGGATTAAGACTTCTCTAAAAGAATCTCTTGATTAAATTTCTTGACAATCTCATCAAGATAAAACTTTATTCTTGCGTACTCATTCGCATTATACACCGCTTTTTTGAATTGATATTTCCCAACAACCTTTATCCCTCCTTCTAATTTGGAATAGGTTAATTCAATTTCAGCAAGATCATTTTTAATTGATAAATTTTCTGGTAATTCAGAAACCGAGTAATCTGTTGGTAAACTAATGTTGGATTCGTAAACCTCAGAGAAAGGATAAGTAAAATCAACAGGATAGCTTCTTGTTTTTTGAGTGAGCCCATTGGTTTGGAGTGGAAGATTAAGAAAAGGCTTAAATATTATATTATCGCCAGCACTTTCAAATGAACAGCTCCCATCGAGTTCCATGACATATGGCTTGTCCTGTGATTTGTAATTCAAAGTATTTCCAGAAGCGAGCGTTAAAACATCATTGGATAGATTACTCAAAAGGTCGGTTTTTCGATCAGAATATCTATTTTTCAAGCCTAGAGCTTCATAACCGTTCGTCTGAATATTAAGGGTCGTTTTAGCTTTTGAATTGTTCAGATCTAATTCATTGATTCGAATGGTAGTTTTCTTTAAAGAAATTTGTTGACTCCTCAGATCAACAAAATCCACACCATTGTCACTAATTATCAAACCCTTGTCATTAAAGCACTTAGAAGGAATTTGATTGTATGGTAGGAATGGCTCTGTTGCATCCGTAAGATATGGCTGTCCCACATTAACCAGTACAATAACATAGTTAAAAAAGTGCTTAAATGGATAATCCATCTTAATCTTTCCATGATTTCTGGTGCTAAGAATAACGGGCTTTGTTTCAATGCCTAATTCATCTAACAATGCCACTAAAAAGAGATTGATTTCTGCGGAGTTTCCTTCCTTTTTTGTATGCAATTCTTTTGGATTATTGGGTGCATACTTATCGTTGAATCCATTCCAATTGAAATTATTCTTGACATAATTAATGGCAATTTCTGCTTTTTCAAGATCTGATTTGCCATCAACCTTAAGATTGGTCACTACTTTTTTAGCATACTTTTTACTCGCTTTTATGTATTTGCCAAATGCTTCATTTTTTGACATGTCGGAAATAAGCTCAGGCCATGTAGTTACAATTTCCTGATTACCTCCAGTTGGATAATTAATTTTTGCCAGTTGAAAGTCAATTTTTACAATGTAGTCATTGATTGATGTGATATAGGCTTCATCGTTAAATGCAGGAATATCTTCAAGGCCATAAATGTGAACATAATCTTGAAATTCAACACCATTGGATACATTTTGTCCATAGCTTTTAGCGACTGACCCCCAAGTTCTTTTCTTCTTATCTATATAAGATTTTTGGTGATCAAACTTTGATACTCCTTGTACAAGGAATACATATTCATAAAAGGTTATCATACGAACTTCATACTCACTATACATAGTTGGAATGGTGCTCTGGAATTCCCAATCAGGTAGATTGAATACGAATGGTGTTTCAATGGTATACTTATATTCTAAAAAGGCCCCTTCTCTAACATCTGGGAAAATGAATTTTTTGACCTTCCAATTATTGTTAATGCGCTCTTCATAAATTTCAACGCTTCTAACTTTCTTAGGCACTGGTATGCCATTTTCTATATGCACAGTATAAGCTTCAATGGATTTGATTTTCTCTGTTTTGCCATAGCCCTCTTCATAGAATGGTATAGAGACAGTTTTGTGCTCTTCGGCAAGATTATCTGAAAAAACTTTTATCCTTCTTGTGCGAGTAAATTCAATATTATAGCCTCCTTCCGGTGTATCAATGAATTTCGATTTACCAATGTCAAAAAGAACGACAGCCTCAGCTTTTAGATCTTTTTCATACTTCTGAAGGTCGATTTCATATTGAGTGAATTGACCAAATTTTTTAGATGTTTTCTGGGCGGTTGATGAAAGAATCAATAAGGAAAATAATAGAGCTAAAGAGTACTTCATTTCAATAAAATGGATGACTTGTTTTGAACGGATGATACTTTATTTATGAATTCACAAAACTTCAAATATTCAGTTTTAGTATAATTCTGCGAATATATATGTAGTCTTTCTTTTATTTCGATTTTCCTACTATCAGTTTCATATAAAATTTCGTATTCACCAAACTGCGAACTCAATGATGTATTTGTTGGAAACTCAATTGAATTGGAAGAACTGTCATGGATTGAAATATTTGTATCAATTTGTCTGTTTATCACAACAGGAATTTTGAATGGGTGGTGCCTCTTTTCAACAGGATTAATTTCAGGTAATTCAACTTTTGGGTGAGAGATAATCTTGTAATTTCCAACAGATCTAGACTGGTTGTAACATTTTGCTTTAAGATTAATCTCAACCTTATTTTCCACTGTACTTAGAGTTTCGTATTCAATAATTTCTAAATCTTTGATATCTATCGATTCTCTTACAAAATCAATCAATTCCTCTTCATTATCAATTTGGCTTAGGCTTAAGTAGGTTTCAAATTTTTCACCACCAAGAAGATGACGGATGGTGACAGATGTCCCCGAATCTGATAAGACAAAATCAAATTTTCCGTATTCCTTTAGGTCTTCTTCGGTCATTTTAGGAGTAGCGATAAGCTGACTATTATTTTCTGATACCCAAAGTGCTTTGCGTCCTTGAGTAAATGTTCCTAAATAATTGAATGGAATTGACTGATTTGTATTCTCTAACCACACGGTATCCTTACCTATTGGTACGGCTAAAATCACATGATTAAATTGAGCACTTGGATAATCTGTAAAGACATCCGGAGCATTAATTCCTGCATTAACCAGGCAATAATATGAAGGTATACCTATATGTTTAAGTAGTGCCTTCATGTATATAGTCAAGGCCTTGCAATCTCCATATCCATTGTAGCTAACATATGAAGCTGGATATGGTTCTAATCCGCCTTCTTCTATTGATACATTGACGTAATGAGTATTTGATTGAAGGTGATTATATAAGATCTTAACTTTTTCCATCTGATCAACCACGCCTTTCGTTAATTGATCAACTACTTGGCCTTCCTCAAATGTTAGTTGGTCTTTATTTTCATTCAATCTGTAAATCCAGTTGCCATATGTTTCCCAACTCTCTGCTGAACCTTTTTTTGCATAATTGAACTCCTTCGGCATAAGTAGGATGTTGGGATATAACTGCCGCCAATGAGGGGAATGATGTTGAGGTTCATGGAAAAACCCATTTGTGAGAGACCATTGATAAATAGTTCTCCCCTCTTCGGTCTTAGAATTACTTTCGTCAAATTGGGGGCTTATATAACTGAAAAATGAAAAACCTCCAGGTACATTAAGGGTTAAGCTACAATTAAAGTGAGGTGTATTGTATGCAATGAGTGGATACCACCAGGCGAGTTGAATGAAATTATCCTCGCTTATACTATAACTGTACTTGATTTTATATGGATACTCATTCCAGTATAAATTAAACTTCTTTTGGTAATTGTCTTCATAGAAGCTGATTGAGGACCTTATACTTTGAGTCGTTATCTCTTTTTTCTTAAGTTTTCGAACGATTTCACCCTGCCTATTTATAATAACAGCTTCATGGATCTGTGGTTCATAGGACTCTTGAAATGGAATTTCAATTTCTCCAAGCCATTTTTGACTTGAATTATTTATCTGTACTGTGATTGATTTCTTAGTAGTCACATAATCACCATCAACAATAATTTCAATTGAATGATCAAGGACTTGTGAAAAGGAATACAAAGAACAAAGTAGTTGAAAGAAGAGGATTATAAACTTAGGTAGGCTCACAATATCGACGTAATAATTAAAACCCTTCAGCATAATTGTCGCCCCTGGTGTAGTCTGCTCCACCCTCCAGTTTTCCGTCTTCTCTTACCAGGATACAATCCATCCTTCCCATTGCTTCTCTTCTTTCAATCTGATGGCCCATTTCTTCAAGCTCACCGATTACATCTTCATTGATTGGTCGTCTTTCTATCAGGATTCTATCTGGTAGCCACTGACTGTGAGTTCGAGTTGCATTGACCGCATCCTGCATGCTCATGCCATGGTCAATAACGTTCATAATGGATTGAAATACAGACGTGATAATGGTAGAACCTCCAGGAGTACCCACAACCATTTTAAGTTGACCATCTTTTTCTACAATTGTTGGGGTCATGCTGCTAAGCATTCTCTTTTCAGGTTGAATGGCATTGGCTTCACCACCGACCAGACCAAATTGATTGGGAATGCCCGGCTTGGCACTAAAGTCATCCATCTCATTGTTTAAGAAAAATCCAGCCCCTCGAACATAAACTTTACAGCCAAAAAACGAATTAAGTGTGGTGGTTAATGAAACAGCGTTCCCCTCCGGATCTACAATGGAAAAATGGGTGGTCTCAACACTTTCGATTACGTCAACCTTTCCTTCTTTGATATCTTGTGAGTCAGTTTTTTCTGACAGTGAAATATCTGAAAATCGCTCTTTATTGTAGGCCGGATCTAGAAGCATATCCAATGGTACATCATAAAAATCAGGATCACCGGAATGTGTCGCTCGATCTGCATATACCCTTCGTTCCAATTCGGTCATTAAATGGATCGTTTCAGGAGTGTTGTGCCCCATCGATCCAATATCGTATTGTTCAGCCCCTTGCAATAATTGAATGACTGCAACTCCACCGCTTGAAGGGGGAGGCATAGAAATGATGGTGTGTCCTCTATATTCACCTTTAATAGGTTCACGCCATTGGGAGTTATAGTTTTGTAAATCTTCTTCGGAAATCAAGCCACCACCACGCTGCATTTCTTTAACTATTTGATCTGCCACAATGCCACTATAAAAACCTTCTCTTCCTCGATCTCTTATTTGAGTCAAAGTTCCTGCTAACTCTGTAAATTTTAAGGTGTCACCTTCTTGCCATGGCACATCTTTGAGCAAAAAGAAATCAGAACCATTGACCTCACTAAAAAGCTCTTGTTTTTCGTTCAATTCTTCCGCTTGATTTTCTGTAATGGTAAAACCATAGAATGCAAGATTGATCGAGGGCTGTATAAGCTCCGCCAGCGGCTTGGCGCCAAACTTTTCATGAAGCTTTAGAATGCCATCAACAGAACCAGGTACCCCAGATGCTTTATGACCAATAGTGCTCATGTTTTCAATTACATTCCCATCTTCATCCAGGAACATATCTCTGTTTGAATTCAAAGGAGCTTTCTCCCTAAAATCCAGTGAACCTATGCTTCCATCATTCATTCGATACAGAGCGAAACCACCCCCACCAATATTCCCAGCTCGTGGGAATACTACTGCTAATGCAAACTTCACGGCGACTGCCGCATCTATCGCATTGCCTCCATTTTTAAGTACTTCAACTCCAGCCCTGGTAGCCAGTGGGTGAGCTGAAGAAACCATCGCCTGCTCACCTAATGGACCAATTTCGGGTTCTTTGATCGTTTGATTTTGACTTGCCTGACAAGCAATCAGTAAGGTTAGGATGAGCAGCTTAAATATCTTCATAGTTTAGGATTTCATTCGAACGATTTTGGTGCGCTTTCTCTTTCGATGTTTTTTTTGATTATAAGGAAACCAATGCTTTTTAGGCTTAACCACTTTTACCGTATGAGAGCTCGAACTGCATGAAGGTGTGATTAGGCCAGCAGCTAAAATGATACAAGCAAAGAGAAGTTTTTTGATCATGATTAAAAGGTGAAACTAAACAACGAACAAACATCAAAAAAATGATGAAACTGCCACGTTATGAGAAATAAAATTAGACGAATTTCATAAGTAGGTAATTATCAAGGGTTAGCATTTACTTAAGTTAAGCGATTCCTTAATAGAAAATTTTGTTGTTACGGGTCGAATTACTATCTTCATCTGCCCTAAGCGAAAAATCACAAACGATCAACCTAACGTTAACCAGCGAATAAATGAAAGAGTCACCAAGAAACCCTATTGAAATCGAAATTCCGAAAGGTTATAGAAGGTATAAATTAAAGGGTGTGGACAAAGAAATAATTGCTAAGAAAGGTGGGCCGACTGCAAAACAGATTAAAACCAAAGCTTCATACAAGGAGCTAAGAAATAATCAAAAAGAATTTGGTGTGGCCTCTATGATGGCCAAAACATTGAGGCAATCATTATCATCGGGGATGTCAGAAATATGCGAGACGTATGTGTCAGGTAAGCTTACTGCACAGTTTCGTAACCTCGCTAAAATGGAAGAAGGAAAGACAGGTACAAGACCGCTATTCCTTAGTAAACATGGCCATTTATTGAACGGGTTTGAGTTCAATTCAAAGGCGCCTTATGAAAAAATATTTGGAGCAAAATATTTCGTCAAGCCAGGATCTCAAAGAGGACAGGTGATTCTACACTTTCCTGCTTTCGTTCCGGAGAAAACTTTCAAGAGCCCTAAGGGAGCCACAAACTTTAAAATTACAGCTCGATTAATCGCACTTTCGGATTATCAGTTTGATCAAAAAGCTGGAGGTTACAAACCAGTAAATAAAGACTTGCACGGAAAGTATGGAACATACGAAAGTTCAATGCTTCCTCTTTTAAAAATTCCAACAGAACCAATGACAGGAATGATTTCAATTGATAATAGAATCATACCTGAGGGGACGGGACTTTTTCTAGTCATGGCCGTTAGTTTCTACCACTTTGATAGTGGTAAATTTCAGCATTTGAGTAAGGAAAGCGGTATGCAAATCCAACGCGTGCTATAACCTAACACTATTGAGGTTCGTTTTCATGTGTTGAAACCCCAACCTCATGCGCACTTCAATACTTTTACTTTTAATTATTGCGACCTTCCAATCGCAATCTCAAGATTATTACGATCAGGCAAGAGCTCATTATCATGAAGACAATCTTGATTCTGCTCGCTATTTGATCAACAAAAATTTGACGAGAAAGCCTTCCGCTGAGGATTACTTTCTGAGTGCCATGATCCATGAAGCTGAGAATAAAGATTTGAGAGCTTTGGCTGACTATGAAGCCGTCATCCAAAAGGATCCGAATAATTTAGAAGCCTACTTTCAAAAAGGATTGATTTACTACAACTCAGCAAGCACTGAGCAGGCTATTCAGGATTTCACTTATGTAATTGACAACCAATCTGATTCTGAAACCAGAGCGATCTATTATGGTAATGATCCTACCGGAGATCAAGGCACTTTCCTAACAACTTTGCAGTCGATGATGGCTCAAGTCTATCAATATCGAGGAATGGCATATCAGAAATTAGGAGATTGGGAGAAGGCGCTAGCTGATTTCAATAAAGCCTTTGAATTAGAGTCGAGCGTTGATGTCCTAATCAATCGATCACAGCTTTATTCGAAAATGGGACGAGAACAAGATGCAATTAGCGATTTGCAATCGGCGATATCTCTGGACTCCACTAGTTATAAAGCATGGTATAACCTTGCTATTCTGGATGAATCAGTACAGCTCCCAGCTAGTTTGATAAATGATGACTCATTTATTCCCATGTTAAACCTAATGGGTGCGAATGCCTATGAAAGTGGGGATTATAGCTCTTCAGCAATGTATCATACAAAAGCCATCGAAGCTGATCCAGAGGATGACCTGGCCTACATTAGTCGCGGTAAGGCGCTATTAAGAACAGGAGCATTCGGGCAAGCTCGACATGATTTTATTGTAGCAATGCAACTTGAACCCTCACGAACAGAGGCCTTTTACTTGATTGGAAATTCACTTTTTTATGAAAAGAAATTTCAAGATGCAGTGGGGTTCTATGAGCAATATTTGTCCATTGATAGATCATATGGAAATGTCTGGTTTAATGCGGCAATGGCATATATGAGTCTGGATGATAAAAGGAAAGGGTGTGATTATTTAGAAAAAGCAAGAGAATTGGGTATGAGCCAGGCGATGGAAATGTCTGATAAGCACTGTGGTAGCCAATAGGTAATTTTCTTTTTACCTTTGTAGTATGGCAAAGCAAACCAGTTTGAAAATTGATATGCACACGCATATCTTACCTCACACCATCCCAAATTTCGCAGAAAAGTTTGGCTATGGGGACTTTATTAGTCTATTGCATCACAAGCCAGAGGCTGCACGAATGATGAAGGGCGATAAGTTCTTTCGAGAAATACAATCAAACTGTTGGGATGAAAAGTTAAGAATCGAAGAGTATCAAAAATTTGATACCCAGGTTCAGGTTATTTGTACGATCCCGGTAATGTTCAGCTATTGGGCTGATGGACACGATTGTCTTGATCTTTCCATGTATTTGAATGACCATATCGCGCAAGTGGTTGAGGAAAATCCTAAGAATTACATTGGATTAGGAACTGTGCCAATGCAGGATCCTGAGCTTGCCGTTAAGGAATTGGAGCGATTGAAAAAGCTTGGTATTCCTGGCGTTCAAATTGGCTCTAACATCAACAATCATAACCTGAGTAAGCCTCGATTTTTTGAATTTTTTGAAGCCTGCGAGAGCCTTGGTTTAGCCGTATTGGTTCATCCATGGGAGATGATGGGTACTGAATACATGGAGAAATACTGGCTGCCGTGGCTTGTTGGTATGCCTGCCGAAACAGCACGAGCTGCTGCATCCATGATTTTTGGAGGTGTATTTGAGCGCTATCCAAAATTAAGGGTCTGTTTTGCTCATGCGGGAGGATCTTTGTTGGCAACTATTGGCCGGTTAGAGCACGGTTTTAATTGCAGGCCTGATCTTGTGGCTGTTCATAATGACATAAACCCAAGAGAATATCTTGGCAAATTTTGGGTAGATAGTATTACTCATGATGCAACTTACCTTCAATATGTCATTGATTTGATTGGTTCCGAAAAAGTATGCCTTGGGTCGGATTATCCATTTCCGCTAGGGGATCTGGAAATCGGAAAGTTCATCACTGAAATGGATCTTCCACAAAAAGATATAGATAACATCTTTTATCAATCTACTTTGGATTGGTTAGGACTAAGTGAAAGCAAAAACAAAGACCTTTTGAAGGTCTTGATGGAGTCCAATTAAGCTCTCATTATGGGATAGAGCTGCATTCTGATTTAGCTTTTTGAAAAACACCATAAATCCCCTTCTCGAAGGGGCGTAGGGGTAGGTCATATATAAAATAGGTTTTTTAAAAAGCTAAAATCGTATAAGAAAGACTTGATTAACCTAGAATGCAGCAGCCCTGCTTTTGAGGAAGGATAGGATTATTAAGACTTCTTCAAATACTTATCCAGTGACATCCTGGCTACTTTGCTTACCCTGTTTTTTAGGTAAGGTGACCATCCCATTAATATGCCGGTAAGACCCAGAGCCATTTTGGACCAGCGCCAAAAATCAAATTCATCCGTGTGTTTGATGATCAAGCCGTCTTTAAATTCCATGGTCGCATGAATGATGTTGTGGACTGGATTGCCTGTTTTTGAGAACTCATAGTCAGCTTCCCAAATACACTGAGCCATTTCCTCATCGCCCATCACGCTGTGAAAATCAATTTCCAAATTACCATTGGATCGTTTAATGAGCATTGACCACATTCCAGTTACTTCCTGGTAATTCAGCTTTTTGAAAACGGGATCGTTGAAGATGACCTCTTTATGATAGCATGATGCCATAGATTGGGCATCCAGGTTTTGAAATGCGGTATAAAATTTTTCTAGTGTGGATTTACTCATAAGTACTCTTGGATTAATTGATCCTTGATTTTCGGGAGTCCTGTACTTGCAGGTTCTTCATAAAGATAGAAGTTATTGCCAACGGTGACCTCAGGAATTTTTGGATCTACGATAAACTTGGGTGCCTCGGAACGAACAAAATCAATCAAACTTGCAGCTGGGTAAACAACGAGTGATGTTCCAGCGACAATAAAAATATCTGCGGACATTACTTCTTGGATAGCCGGTTCCATCATTGGAACAGCTTCTCCAAACCATACGATGTGTGGTCGGAGTTGAGATCCTTTGTCACATTTATCACCTTCTTTAAGTTCCCACCCGTCCAGTTCATACACCAGGTTGGGGTCTTCGGTACTCCTGACTTTACTGATTTCTCCATGTAGGTGAAGCACTTTTGAGCTCCCTGCTTTTTCGTGCAGGGCATCTATGTTTTGAGTAACGATGGAGACTTCAAATTTTGATTCTAATTCAGCTAATGCGAGATGACCGGGATTAGGCTTTACTTCCAAGGCCTGTTTTCGTCGTTGGTTATAGAACTCTAGCACGAGCGTTCTGTCTCGTGCCCATGCTTCAGGTGTAGCCACTTGAGTAACATCATGTCCTTCCCAGAGGCCACCGGAATCCCTAAAAGTTTTAAGTCCACTCTCAGCGCTGATACCCGCTCCTGTAAGTACAACTATCTTTTGCATAAAAAAGCCTCCATTTGGAGGCTTAATTTAATGATATTGAGATTGTTTTAATTCAATGGAAAGCGCACTCCACCGAATAATGAGAGTTGGTCTGCATTACCTAACACATATTTGGCTTCTGCAAATGGCATAAGGGAACCTCCTGTATCAAAATTGGCACCTATTCCGATGTTTAAGCCTAGCTCTGAGTCAGACTGTTTGCCTCCCCCAAAGTCTGATAAATCTACTGATACACCTGTAAGATTTAAGCCAGCAATACCATATATCGTAGCGCTATTTTCACTGAATATATAATTGATGTTGCCATTTAACTCCCACCAGGTGACATTATCCTTTTTAAAGTAATAGATGAAACTTGGCGCAATATTGATCTGGCTCGAAGCGGCAAATTCACCATTGACACCAATCCCGGCGCTCTCGATTTCAGCACCATATGCAAGGCCAACACCTACTCTTGATTGAGCATTGGACGCCAAAGAAATTACGGTTACTAATAGAAGTGTAAAAATGAGTTTTTTCATAACTGATTGTTTTGATTTTATAGTAAAAGGTAAGTAATCTGATATCGAAAAAATAGCCTTTCTTATTAAAATGGTATGTTCTTGGTTAATTTTCAAGAACTCTTGCCTTAATAATCATTACTTGCTCTATAGGTCTGCCTCCATCGCCAACTGGTACCGAAGCTATCGAATCGACGACATTCATTCCTTTCACTACTTCACCAAATACCGTGTAATTCTGATCGAGATGTGGAGTACCTCCTTGGGTTCTGTATATTTCTTTTTGATAATCAGGGATGCTATAGCGTTCAAAATCTTCAAATCCTTCAGCAATCTTTGAAAGGGTGTCATAGATCGCTCCAAAAAGTTCATAGTCGTCTGAGGTTAATGCATAATTCATAGAGTCTAACCACATTTTATTCTCTGGAGCTTGGGTAGCATAGTGCTGTCTTAACCATCCATTGATTCGTTCTTCTCCTTTGACAATCATGCTATCCGGCTGAGGTCCGGCCTGCGCAATGTAAAACTGAATGCTCGAGGACGCTCTCTCAGGATTGCCTGTTCTGGCAGCTCCTAATGCCCCTCTTTTATGAAATAGTGAGGAATCAAACTCTGCAGGAACTTGATAGTCCAAGCTATCAATTACTGAAGAATCCATTTTTGCTAACCGAAGACTATCATATTCACCTGCCTGTACAACAAAGTCCAGAAGCACACGATGAAATATGATGCTATCGTACATGCCATCCTTTACGAGCTTAACAAAGTTGTCTCTGTGGAGTGGAGTTTTATCAGAAAGTTCAAGTGTTATTTTTCCTTTGGTAGTTAATAGCTCTACTTGTACGGGGATTGAAGGGCTTTCCTGTTTTTCAGGTATAGTACATTTAACGAGGGAAAGGAATAAAACGAGCAGAGAAATAGGTTTCATGACTTTTTAGTTAAGATAATTATGATTTCCTTATGTCTAAGTAAACTAACTCCGATTAAATAATGATATGATTAGTAGCCGTTATTCGATTATGATTTTTGTTTTGATTGCGCTGCTTGGCTATGAATCTATCTCACAAGAAAGAGACGGTGAGCCTTGCAATAGCGTTTCCCACAGGCTTATTCAGCCATTTCTAGGAATCTGGGAGGAGTATGAAATCGAAACAAATGGAGAGCAAACATTTATTGGAACACTCTCGGTCAGTTTAGGTGCAAATGGGTGTTCCTTATTACAACGGTTTACAAGTCCTGACTCTACTTTTTCTTATACAACCATGGGCTTTGTTAATACAGGTTCAGGAATTTGGGAAGAAACCTACATTTTCAGTAATGGGCATGTCGCAAATTATCAATGGATTATTGATTCCGGAGATATCATTCAACGAAGAGTAGGCGGGTCCCGCAAAATTGACTATCTACATCAATTGCGATTTACGGAGGTTACTAAATCTGATTATGTGGTAATTCAGGAAAGATCTGATGATGGTGGAAGAACATGGAAGCGAACCGAACGAACATATATCAAGCGAATTGGGGATTAATAGCATATGATAAGGTTCAAAGTGGTTAGATAAATGTTCTGATGATAAAAAAAGTTAGATGTCTTATCCCAAGTAATTGATGGATTGGAATGAAAATTATGAGTGGTTTTTGGCTTAAAAGATTGATGTAGGAGGATACCTTTTTTAGATTCGCGGTAAATAAGCGGAGAAGCTCTTTAAATAATTTCTCCCACCTATTGTCGTTACGATGAACAACTAATCAGCCGGACAGATACGTATGAAAAATTTATCACTCACTTTTTGCTTTGTATTGCTTTTTTCAATCTCAGCTTCTGCTCAGGAAACCCTCCAGCAAAAATTTGACAATATGCTGGAAAACACGGAAACCTATGAGCGATACAAGGTAATTCCTCGAACGGATCTGAATGCTTTTTGGTCAGAGGTGACCGACAGCCTGATTCAAAAGCAACAAAAAATCCTGCAGCTGCAAACTGAAACCCAAGATGCGAAAGCACTGGCTCAGCAGGCCCGTGAACAGCTATCAGATGTACAGACAAAACTGGACGAAAGTCTGGAGCTAAATGATACCATTTATTTCCTTGGTATTCCTTTCTCGAAAGTGGGGTACCACATCATGGTTTGGGTGATTATCATTGCCTTAGCTGTACTGGCAGTCATTGCCTACTTCATGTTCATTCGAAGCAACAGCGTGACTTCCCGAACGAGAAGAGAGTTTGAAATACTGCAAGCGGAATATGAAGAGCACAAAACCAAAGCACGCGAAACGCAGGTAAAGCTGAAGCGTGAACTACAAACAGCCGTCAATCAGCTAAACGAGCGTAGGAGCTAGACTCTTTTTTGGAGCGTCATCGCGAGCTATGCGAAGCGATCTCACAATAAGGAGATTGCTTCACCTTCGTACCTCAGGTTCGCAATGACGTGACCACTTATCGAGTTGTCATCATGAGTTTATCGAAGGAAGACAAGTCGTCGATTGATCATGTCAAACTTTTGGCCACTTCCAAGCCAGATATATGATATAAATGGTTATCAGACTTTCCAGAAAAGCAAGGAACACATAAAAAGAATACCAGGGAGTCATCGAGTTGATTCCAATCAATAGCATCATCAGCGTAAATAGCATGCCGAAAGAGATATTGAGTATCCTGTTCAGTTTGGCGTTGAGTAAAACAGACAGTGCCACCATCAACGATGGGATGGAAAGAATGACTGATGCGATAAGTAGTGTCATGGGACTGTCCAGCACATTGTTGCCTGTTAGCAGGCTATCAACCTTACCCGGAGTATATAATTCAAAATAATCTCCGTACAGGAAACATAATACCAATGAGGTCCACAAGGCGGATAGTTTGATTTTAATATTGATTTTTGGATTGTCTAGCATGTTAGGTTTGTTTTTTAGGGATTACTGACAGATTGATGCAACTGGATAGATAATGGTTGCGCGAGGCAATAACATTGCGAAATCTTCTCTCACCCGCACCCTTCGACAGTCTCAGAGACACGTTGTGAGATGCACAGGATTCCTCCTTTGAAGGCGGTCCGACGTTTCGGGGGAGAGATTGGTGGCGTGGCTGGAGGGTGATGTATTTTCCTATCTCATAATGCAGTCTCAATCCACGGAAGAATTTTCTGGCACCATCTTAGCATCTTTAAGATTGTGAACGTTTTCTTAGACTACTTTTTGAGCATTTTTCACAGCGTTTTTGTGCTGTTTGTTCTAACCGGATGGATATTTAAGCCTACTCGTAAGATACACATAGTCGCTATTGGGCTAATCCTAATTGCCTGGTTGGGAATTGGATGGTATAAAGGCGTGATCGGTTATTGCCCACTCACTGACTGGCACTGGGACATTAAGCGAGAACTAGGTGAAAGAAACATTTCCAGTTCATACATTGAATACATGCTGGAGAAAGTCACGGGCATGGACCTTAACCGTAAACTAGTTGACATTGGAACTGCAGTTGGGCTGATACTGAGTGTTTTGTGTGCCGGATATGTGAATCTCCGTTCCCGATTTCCTAAGAAATAGTGAATACCAATGCCATGTTTTGCGATCTCACAAACCAAATAGTTTTTCAGTTAGTGTGAACACAAACCGGTATTGGAGAATATAACTAGATGTCATTTCGAACGCATGTGAGAAATCTCTACCATCAAAGTAAATATCTCTCCCTTTGGTCGAGATGACAATTGGTGGGTATTTCGCCTTTGGTGGCGGTCCGACGTTTCGGAGTGTGTTGGGTTGAGTGCAGGAGGGGGAGGTAACAAGTTCTAGCGTTTGTTTTCTTCACAACCCAAAATCAGTTTTCAGTTCGTTAGGACACGAACCCTAGGCAGAGGACTGAAAATTTGTGTAATCTTGGCGCTAAAAGCACCGATATGAACCTGGTCGCATTTCTATCTTTCATTTTCATCACCACCTATACACCGGGACCCAACAACATTACTTGTGCATCATTTGGCATGCATCTTGGCTACAAACAAACGTTTAGCTTTATACTGGGAATAGTGGCAGGTTTCTTTTCCGTGATGTGGATCTGTGTTTTACTGTCCTCAGTACTTTTAGAAGTAGCACCATTCATCAACAACTATCTGAAATATATTGGGGCGGCTTATATTTTATGGCTGGCCTATCACACACTGAAAGCAAGCTATACGTCATCATCAGAAATAAAGGAGTTGGCAAAGTTTAGCAGAGGGTTTTTACTGCAAATGGTGAACCCAAAAGGCATCTTTTATGGCATGACTATTTTCACCACCTTTCTCTATAACCCGAACAAGCAATTACTTTCACATGCACCATGGATATTTGTTTTAGCTCTTGTGTGCTTTAGCTCGGTTTCAGTCTGGACCTTGTTTGGCAATTTTATTCAGAAGTACATGCAGAACAGGACTTTGAAAAAAGCCATCAACATTATTCTTTCATTAGGACTTGTCTACACAGCGTTACAGATTATGGACTTCTTTTAACTCGGGTGATCTATCTACCAGATTAATTTGTTTGTTAAGCTGGACTTGATCCTGCATCCAGCACCATGGTTTTTGTCTCCACAAACCACAATCAGCATTCAGTTCGTGAGTACATGAACCATTGTAGGAGAATTAAACTATTTGTCATTTCGAACGCATGTGAGAAATCTCTACCATCAAAGTAAATATCTTTCCCTTTGGTCTAGATGACATTTAAGTTGAACTAGCTGCTTTTTTATTGTTTTGGTTTTTATAAACCTAATCAGCAAGTTCGTGAGGGCACCAACCTAGTCAGGTCTATTCAATTTTATTGTACGATTTCCTTCTGCGTTTCAGGCTGGATCCATGTCCAGGCATACCAGACAATGAAGATTGTCGTTGCTATCTCGATAGCTGCAAAAAACATGTAATGATAACTAGCTCCTCCCATAAGCAGTGTCCCAACCATTATCAGCGTTTTGATAAAACCTGCAATAATATTTGCTAAGCGATTGAATTTATACTTCAAGACCCTTGACAGCAAAACCATGGCAATTGAAATTTCCATGATGACACCAGCGGCTAATAAAGTCGTTTCATTCATGTTAATGCCGGCGATTGTACCGGTGAGCAAAGCACTTAACATTTCGGCTGACATCAAGGACAAAACATCGCAATACAGGTAGTTTAAGGTAACGAAGATCCATAGTGTGGATAAAATGACTCTTCTGTCGTTAGTTACTTCTTCAGCTTTCATTCTTTTAGTTTTTTAAATGACGGTTCATACTCGTTTTTGTTACAGTTAGTGACTGATGTCTTCACAACCCGATAGTTCTTAGTTCGTGAGGAAACGAATCGAGTTAGTGAATTTTCTTCGAAGGCAATTCCCCCTTTGAAGGCGGTCCGACGTTTCGGGGATGTGTTGCGTTGAGCAGTTGAGGGGGATGTAATTGCAAAAGCACAAGCGAGACGCTTGCGCCAGCAGAAGGATAAACTCCATATAGCCTTTATCGACCTTTCAAATATAGCGGAGTGCTAAATATTCGACCTATTCCAATCCCCTCCACATCACATAGGTATCCACCAATCCCAATTCCTTGTGCTGAAATCCTTTGGGTGTGGTTCCGATGACCTCAAACCCGAAAGTTTGCCAGAGTCGGACAGCTGCTGTATTCGTTGATACGACAATGTTGAACTGCATGGCTAGATAACCTGCTTCTTTGGCTATTTGTATGGAGTGTTCGCAAAGTTGCTTACCGATTCCTTTTCCCTGATGAGACGGCATTACCATGTATCCGGCATTCGCAATGTGATTGCCTCGGCCGGGATAATTGGGTTTTAGAAAGTAGGTGCCCACAATTTCTCCGTTTTCATTTTCAGCGACATAAGTATCCATCTCCGGTGCAAACCAATACTTACTTAAATCAGACTTAGGTATATCATCCGGAAAGACGTAGGTATCGCCTTTCTTGACAACCTCTGAGAAAATCTCCCAGACGCCTTCATGGTCCGTCTCGGTGGCTTTTCTGATTTCCATCATGCGAGATCCAGTTTCATCATCAGATCTGTTTGCATGTCATTCCCCAGCTGAAACACATGCGTGTCGAAGGTTTTGAATCCATTTCGCTCATAAAAACCGATGGCATTGGTATTCTGATCCCATACTCCCAACCACAGAAAGGCTGTTTTATGAAACCTTGCTCGTTCCATTGCCTTTTCAAACAGCGCCTGACCCAGTCTCTTCCCCTGATAGGCTTTGGAAACATAAATACGCTCAATCTCAAGCCCATTTTGTTCCTTAATCTCCGTTTGAGCATCTCCCACGTTCACTTTTAGATAACCCGCTATGGCTCCATCAACTTTAACAAAGTAGTACTCCGACTGAGGGTTTTCAAGCTCTTTCTTTAATTGAGCTGAATTGAAGTTTGTCTCCAGGTAATTTTCGAGATCACTTTTAGTGTTTTGAGATCTATAGGTTTCTGTAAACGTCGCTATGCATAATGCTTGCAGAGGTTCAAGTTGGTCTGTACTGATGCTTTCGATTGTTACCTTCATTTGATGGATTAGTTTAGAGTCGCTGCGACCACTCTAATAACCTTCAACAGGTAATTGACAGTTCCTTCATGCATTCGGTGATTGATCAGACATGCACGAATCACAAACTGATTGTGCAGGGTAGTGCCCGTGATAAACACCCTCCCATCTTTTTCCAAGGCTGGGATTAGCTTTCTGTTCAGTTCGTCAATGGTTTTTTCATCAGTCAGTCCGTTCGTGTATCGGAAGCTGGTAACCGCCAGATGAGAAGTGCTTTTCAATTGAAAGTCATCCGCCTTTTCAATCTGTTCTCCGAGGTAGTGAGCCAGATCTATGTCTTTCTGGATCATCGCCTTTAGCTTTTTCATGCCGTAGGTTTTCAGACTCATCCACACCTTGATGGCTTTTGCATTTCGCGTCAACTGAAAATAATGCTCGTTGAAGTTGGTGCGCCCTTGCTCCTCCAGTGTGGTGTCCAGATAAGAGGCTTGCTTGAAATATGTTCGCTGTAGGATATTGAAGTCATTTACCAGCAAACAACCTGCTTCAAACGTCTGATACATCCATTTGTGAAAGTCCAATGCCAGGGAATCGGCCAGCTCAATGCCTTTGTATTCTTTCTGGATACTTTTTAAACAGGCCGGCAATCCTCCATAGGCTCCATCAATGTGAAACCACATGTCGTGTTCTTTAGAGATGGAAGCCAATGCAGTCAGGTCATCGATTGCTCCGGTGTTCACTGTTCCGGCAGTACCAACCACACAAAAAGGAGTGAAGCCGGCTGCTTTATCCTGCTCTATCGCTGCTTTAAGTGCGTCTATATTGATCGTAAAATCCTCATTGACAGCAATCTTTCGAAGCTGATTGGTGCCAATGCCCAGCTCCATCAGGCTTTTATCCACGCATCCATGCACTTCAGTTGAGGCATACACGGTAAAAGGCTTCATGCCGAACAGTCCTTTTTCTCGGATATTTTCTTTTTCAAAGAAGATGTTTCTGGCAACTGTCAGTCCTGCCAGGTTTGCGGCAGAACCACCACTGACCATCACTCCCCCACAGTCTTTTCCAAAGGAGGTAAGCTCACCCGCCCACTGCACGACACGCTTTTCAATTTCACTGGCAGCAGGTCCGAGGTGCCATTTCCCAACGTTCTGATTAATGGTGGCTGTCAGTTTTTCAGCAAGTAGTGACATCTGTGAACCCCCCGCCATCACATATGCATACATGTACGGACCTACATTGTTGGTCGCCGTATCCATTACTTTTTCTTTAAATAAATCAATTACCTCATCTGGCTGCATGCCCTCTACAGGAAGGGGTTCATCAAACCAGCTCTCGACTTCTTTTTGAGAATGGTAATGATAGGCTTTCTTTTCTTCCAGGCCAGAAAGTTGATTGATAACTAAATCAGAGGTTTTATTGAGGAGCTTTTCAAATTGCTCGGGAGAAAAGTCTAACGTGTTATTCATTACCTAATTCGTTCAGTGTTCGTTCTTTAAAATCTTGCTGACTGTATTGGACCTCAAGTTTTTCCAGCTGATCCAGGAAATTGCTGTCTTCAGGAAAAAGGTTTCGGACTCCTTCTGTTCCGGCTTCCCAAATTTCCTCAAATAGGGGCAGGTTTTCTTTAGCTTTCGCAGATAAGAAAAAATGCTTTTTTCGGGAATCAGACTTATCGATGATGGAATTGAGGTAGCCAGCCTTTTCCATTTTACCAACCATCGTGATAATGGAAGGGTGAGAGAAATGAAGTTTGGATGCTATTTCTGTCACTGAAAGCTGATTGTACTTTTTTAAAAGCTTGAATATCAGGAACCAATTGGGCTCAATGTCCAATCCCAGCTCTTTGTACATCTGTCGGCCACTATGTACCATGGCTTCACTAAGTCTTTTCAAACGAACAGCTAGCCCCAGATACCCTAATTCATTTACAAAATCGTATTTCATAACAATGTAGTCAACTACGTAAATATAAATAAATAAATGTAGTGCTCTACATATTTTATGGATTGTCTTTTGATTTCTTTAATTTCCAACCTTTATGGAAAATCAGAAGTTCTTCAAGAAAATAATGGTCGCCAACCGTGGAGAAATTGCCATTCGGGTGCTGCGGGCCATTTCGGAATTACACATTCGATCTGTGGCAGTTTACACCTTCGAAGACCGCTATTCATTACACCGATACAAAGCAGATGAGGGATATCAAATTGGCCCTGATGATGAGCCATTAAAACCCTATCTGGACATTGAGGAGATTATTTCTGTTGCCAAACAAAACGAAGTGGATGCGATCCATCCGGGCTATGGGTTCCTATCCGAGAACGTAACATTCGCTACACGTTGTAAGGAAGAAGGAATCGCATTCATTGGGCCTGAACCTGAGGTGATGTCTCAACTGGGAGACAAGGTGATGGCCAAGAAAGTAGCTAGGGCCGCTAAAGTTCCGGTTATTGAAGACAATTTGAAGGTTTTAGAAAATGATGAGATAGCCAAAGGTGAAGCGAAGCGCATTGGTTATCCGGTGATCCTGAAAGCATCTGCTGGAGGAGGCGGTAGAGGAATGCGTGTAGTAAGAGATGAGCAGACCCTTATCAAATCATTCAATGAAGCGAAATCGGAAGCTGGGAAAGCATTTGGAGATGATACCATTTTCCTGGAGAAATATGTTGAGAACCCAAAGCACATCGAGGTGCAAATCCTGGCGGATGGTGCAGGTAACATCGTCCATTTATACGAACGGGATTGTTCTGTTCAGCGAAGATTTCAGAAGGTGGTGGAGGTAGCTCCAAGTGTGGGATTGAAGGATGAAACCCGGGAAAAACTTTATGAATATGCTTTGCGCATTGCGAAACAGGTAAACTACAACAATGCCGGAACCGTCGAGTTTCTGGTTGACCCGGATGAGAGTATTTATTTCATTGAAGTAAACCCACGTGTTCAGGTGGAACACACTATCACGGAGGAAGTGACAGGGATAGACATTGTCAGGACTCAGATATTGATTGCGGCCGGATGCAAACTTTCACATCCACAGATATTTATTAATTCTCAGGATCAGATCAGTATACGTGGCTATGCTATACAATGCAGGATTACCACGGAAGATCCTACCAATGGATTTAAGCCGGATTATGGAACCATCATCGCCTATAGAAGTCCGGGTGGTTTCGGTATTCGCCTAGATGCGGGAAATGTCTACAATGGCGTAAAAATTTCTCCGTTCTTTGACTCACTGTTGGTGAAAGTAACCGCCAAAGGACGAACGTTGAAAGGGGCGGCCCAACGATTGCACCGGGCTCTTAGAGAGTTTAGGGTACGTGGTGTGAAGACTAATATTGGCTTCCTGGAGAATGTGATTTATACCGAAGACTTTTTCAATGGCAAGGCTACCGTCAATTTCATTGATAGTCATCCGGATCTTTTCAAGATTAAGAAGAGCTTTGACAGGGGTACAAAAACACTCAACTACATTGGTGAAATTTCCGTTAATGGTAATCCGGATGTAAAATCATTTGATCCAAATAAAACCTTCAGAACACCAAAACTACCACCTGTTCAGAAAGGAGCTTCTATTTCGGAAGGTTCAAGAGATCGATTAAAGAAGCTTGGTAGAGAAAAATTTGTCCAATACATCAAAGACGACCCAAAGGTGCATTTCACGGATACCACCTGGAGAGATGCACATCAATCGTTGTTGGCTACACGCTTCCGTACAGAAGATATGCTGAAGGTGACCAGAAGTTATGCTCAGCAAAACCCGGAAGTATTCTCCATGGAAATGTGGGGAGGAGCGACCTTTGATGTTTCGATGAGATTCCTGAAGGAGAGCCCGTGGAAGAGACTGCAACTCATGCGGGAAGCTGCACCCAATATTTTATTTCAGATGCTTTTGAGAGGATCCAACGGAGTAGGGTATACGGCCTATCCGGATAACCTGATCGAGCGATTCATCGAGCGAACTGCAGAAAACGGGATGGACATCTTCCGGATCTTCGATTCGCTCAACTGGATTGAAAACATGAAGGTGAGTATCAAAGCAGTTCGCGAACGAACAGAATCATTGGCTGAAGCTTGCATATGCTACACAGGAGAATTGCAGGATAATGACCAGAAAAAATATACCCTTCAATACTACCTTGATATGGCACGTCAGCTCGAAGACGAAGGAGCTCACCTCTTGGCCATCAAAGACATGGCCGGGCTGTTAAAACCATACAGTGCGCAGCTGTTGGTGTCTGAGTTGAAAAAGGCAGTGGATTTACCGATTCATCTGCATACGCATGACACCTCATCCATGCAGGCAGCCATGTACCTGAAAGCCATAGAATCAGGGGTTGATATTGTGGACGTTTCACTTGCTTCCATGTCAGGCCTTACCTCTCAGCCTAACTTCAACTCACTAGTCGCCACGTTACAATACCATGAACGTGGCAGGGAAATGAATCTCAAATCATTGAATGAGCATTCTACATATTTTGAAGATGTGAGGGAGTTCTATTACCCGTTTGAGTCTGGATTGAAAGCGGGAACTGCTGAGGTGTATGATCACGAAATTCCGGGGGGGCAGTATTCAAACCTAAGGCCTCAGGCCATTGCTCTTGGATTGGAGCATAAATTTGAGACCATCAAGAAAAACTATGAGATCGTCAATGATCTTTTTGGTGATATTGTTAAGGTGACACCTTCGTCCAAGGTGGTAGGAGATATGGCCATGTTTATGACTGCCAATGACCTGGGTGCCAATGATGTATTTGAAAAAGGAGCTTCACTTTCATTTCCGGAATCGGTGATCGGATTCTTCAAAGGTGATTTAGGCCAACCACCTGGTGGATTCCCTGCGGAGATCAGCAAGCTGATCCTGAAAAATCAAAAACCGCTTAAGGGACGAGCAAATGATAACATGGAGCCGGTTGATTTTGAAAAAGAATTTGCCGCCTTTCAGAAAGAGTTTCCATTGACAGATTTCGATGATTTCCTTTCATACAAGCTATACCCGAAAGTTTTCAAAGAGTATTACCAACACATTCAAAATTATGATGAGGTAACGAATCTCCCTACTCCAGTTTTCTTCTACGGAATGAAGCGAGGGGAAGAGGTGATTGTAAAGATTGCCAAAGGCAAGAACATCATCATTGAGATGGGATATATCACCGAGCCGGACGAGGAAGGTATGCGAACGGTTTCCTTCAAGCTGAATGGACAAACCAGAAAAATTGATATCCGGGATAAGAAGGTGGCCGTTCAGAAAGTCTCCAACCGAAAAGCTGAAGCTGCTAATGAAATTGGCTCACCACTTCAGGGCAAGATCGCTGAAGTGAAAGTGAAAGAGGGAGACAAAGTGAAAAAGGATGATGTGCTGTTTGTTATTGAGGCCATGAAAATGGAAACAACTGTTTCCTCATCGGTATCCGGTACAGTCAAGAAAATCCATTTACAATCAGGAGAGTTAGTGGAACAAGATGATTTAGTGGTTGAGTTGCGTTAGAATACCCTCTTTATCTAGTCCTCGTTTGCAACGAGGATTCCTAAAGCATTAAGTTTTCAACTTATTAATTCAACTTCAACCATTCCTTTTATTCCGGAATAATCTTTTGCTGAGCTGAACAAATATTGTTCTGCTTCCTCTACAATTAATGCATTAACTGGATTTTGATGAATATAATCGAGTCTTTTATCAATCATATGACTCTTCATTTCTATTGCATGATTATCATCTTTCCAAAATTTATATTTTTTAATTCTATTTAGGTTTCTTCCAGCATATTGAAATTGATTAAGCATCCATTCGCGTCGGCTTTCAGGTTCAGTTTCAATTATTTTAATGATTTTTTTAGCTGTAAATTTTTTAAAATCTCTTATGATATCTGACAGCTTATATCCTTCTTTAGCCTGTACGATGATATGCATATGATTACTCATAACACACCATGCAAATACAGTTAATCCCTTATTGCGGATGCAATAGTTTAAAGAGTTTACTATTTCTATTTTGTACTCTTTCCTTGTAAAAACATCGGTCCATCCTACAACTGTAAATGTTAGAAAGTAAAGAGCATTTTGATCAGATATAATGTATCGGTCACCAGACATAGTACAATAATAAGTATCGCATTGCAAATGCTATTGTTTAATCGTCCTCGTTACAAACGAGGACGAGCTTAGGGGTAAAAAATTCAATATTGGTACTATAATAAATTGGAGTCAACTTAAGCTGAAGTTTACTCCATGATCTCAAATTCAACACGACGGTTGAGTTGCCGTGTCTCCTCAGTTTCATTACTGGCTATGGGATATTTACCACCATAACCTATACCTGATATTCTTCTTCTGTTTATTCCTTTATTTCTTAAGTAGTCTGCGACTGCATCCACTCTGTTTTGGGATAGTTCAAGATTACTCACCGGATTTCCTTTATTGTCGGTATGTCCTTTTAGTCGTATGTTGAGATCGGGGTTTTCATTCATGACTTCAACCAATAAATCTAGTTGTTCATAAGAGCTGGTAAGAATATTTGCGGTAGCTCGTTCAAATAAAACATTCTCCAGTGTAATACTTGATCCGGCCGTTAGTGGTTGTAGATAAATAATGTTTTCCCCTAAAGGCACACTTTCTCCTACTTTCAATTTTGATGAAAAATATCCAGCGGATTTAAATACAAGAGTTTTTCCAACCAAATCTTCAGCCTCGAAAATTCCAGACTCTTTCTTTCGTGTGATAAAATCTTCAACAATGATGAGTTCGGCTGGGATGTTATTTTCAGAAGCACCATCAACAACTTTAAAGTACGACTTTTTATATACATCTATGATTTCTGTAAAAGAAGAATCTTCCACAATGTTTTGTTTGATAGGTATTTCCATGATATCTCCATACACATCGAGTTCGTCCGATCTAATAAAATAGGCGAATGGATCTGTTTCAATAAAACAAAATGAAGTCTCCGACTGAATTGAATTAACTTCAGATACATTGATGGGTCTGGTCCAATTTTGCCATGTATCGTCCAGCCGCTCGGTCATATAAATATCATATCCGCCTTTACCGCCTTGTCGATCAGAGGCAAAAAAGAGGGTTTTATTATCGGTTGCCAGAAATGGAGTAATCTCCTGATATTTGGTGTTTACAACAGAGCCAAGATTGGTCATGTGACTCCAGTTATTTTCAATGTATTCAATGACATATAAATCATCTTTTCCATGCGTGAAAGCCCCTTGCGTACTTAGAATCATGAATCTGTCATTTTTGGAGAGGCCTCCACTTTGTAGACCAGATTGATTTACAAGATCAGGTATTACATCTTCATAAAGAATGTTGTTATTGCTTAGGTAGTTGATCGTTGATATGTGTCCACCAACTTCATCAGACAGAACCTTATTGTAATATAATCCCCCATAATAGTCGAAACCAATAGGTGTTACTAAGCCTTGATCATCACCATAATCTGGTAAAATATCAATCATCCATGTATGACCATGAAAATTATGTTTTTCGGTGACAATCTCATCTAAATCACTTTCGTAAGGATGCAATTCTGTAAAGGCCATACGGTATTGATGATGGCTAATCGTTAGGTAGTTTGATTTATAGCGGTGAGTCAGTTCTAGCATGAGCTCAGCTCTTCCTGTAAATTTTACCTGTTCAATCGATTGACCTTCTGATAGATATACAGACAGAAGGCAAAGAATTACAATAGCTAGCTTCATATGGCAAAATTAAGTTGATACAAGAAATAAGCCCCCCAGTATTATTTTGATCTAGAGTATTCTTAGATGGAAAGAATATCAATTTTCTCAATTATTACAGGTGATTCTGAATGGACATACTATTCAGAATAACATGAGCAATGATGAGTGGCCATAGGTTTCTTCCAGACACTACATAAACGATCCCAAAAACCAAGCCAATCATGCCAGTTGTAATGGATCGATCGGACAAATCATAACTGTGTCTAAACCCAAAAATGACAGCTTGAATAAGTACGGCTAAAATTGTGAAAATGAGTTTATTTCCGAATAAAGATTCAAATCGAGTAAGTGAGAAACCACGATCCTGCAATTCCTCTAAAAGAGATTCCAGCCAAATGAAAAATACGATGAAAATTTGTTGGATTAGGCTTTTCTTAACCACTTTGGTTATTTCTTCTACTACTTCAGTCGTTTCTTTTGGGGAAGGCGAGATCATTTTATAAACGATGATGCATACTATTGTTGAAACAAATGTGATTCCAGCAATACCCAACATTCTCCAAATATTGCTTGGTTTAATGAGACCTATATCTCTCCAGGATTGCTTTCGATTATAAAGCAGTATGGATGCTACTCCTACTGTAGATATGGATCTTAGCAAAGCATTGCCCCAAAAACCTATTTGTTCAATGTGCACTTCTCTGATGAGAAACATTACAGAGAGAAATATGATAAGGTCTTTTAAAGCATGAATCGGTTTCAACTGGCTTGCAGGATTGACCAGAGAGTTCTTTCTTTTTGTATTCAACTTATTATGAAAATTTAGTTATTGTTAGGATTTGGTATACTCCAAAAGATCTCCCGGCTGACATTCAAGTGCCTCACAAAGTGCTTCTAATGTGGTGAAACGCATCGCTTTTGCTTTACCTGTTTTCAAGATAGAGAGATTAGCTTCAGTTATTCCAAGCTTGTGGGCCAAATCTTTTGACCGGATCTTTCGCTGTGCCATTACGACATCAAGGTTTACAATGATTGGCATGGCTTATATAGTTAATTTGCTGTCTTCCATAAGCTTGTTCCCTTCCGAAAATATCTCTGCCAATACAAAGCTGATCAAAGCCCAAACTGCGTAATTGAAATAGAAACCGACTGAAATAGAGGCAGCATCATCGTAAATCTTGATAGTTGGAATTGCCAGTACAAACCAAATCAAAAACAGATTGCCCATTCTACGGAAAGAAGTTACATTTTCTGATCTGAAAGTATCTAGGTCTCCTATGGATTTAATAATACGTTGAGCAGTTTGTAGAATTAGATATAATACTCCAACTATGATCAAAGCACGAAGGACTAAGAAATAGAAATAAAAACTACTGTATTTGCTTAATGGCATTCCTTCAGCATTATTACTATTTGTGAACTTGAATATGCTGCCATCATGCACTACGCGGATGTCCTCGAAAAAACCAACATCGATTTGCCATACGATCATTAGTATGATTAAAATGGATCCTAGTAAGATGTCACCAAAGATCAGAATCCTAGTTGTGAGCTTTGCTAAACGTAAAATATTGTTATTCATAAGTAATTAATTTATGCAATTATATAAATAATTATTGAAAAACAATAATTTATACATTATTAACAATAAAAAAGCCTCACAATTATGTGAGGCTAAAGAGCTAGTTTTTCTTATTGTTTTTAAACGACTTGTCCGGGTATGGAGGAGGTGGGGGAACCGGTCGTGGGTCTTCTTGAATCTTTTGTTTTAAGTGTTCAATCGCTTTATCCAGTTGCGCATCTTTCCCTTTGTATGTAGCATGAGGGAGGTTGTCAATCTCAATATCCGGCTCAAATCCTCTTCCCTCAATGCGCCATTCACCATTCGCATACACACCAAACATAGGAGCCCTGGCCAGACCACCATCACTCAGACGATTGCCGCTATGCAGCCATATTTCACCTCCCCACGTTCTAGTTCCTATGGTGGTACCCAGCCCTAATTCGGTAAAGCCATCAGCAAAGGCCTCACCATCAGAGTAGGTGTTTTCATTTACCAGAACAGCAATATGTCCTCTGAAAGCATACGGCATATTCCAGTATGGTTCTCCTGAGCGTGCCTGCCAGTACATCCATGCCTTACGTAATAATTTTTCAAGAATAAAACTGTCAATGTTTCCACCCCAGTTGTATCTCACATCAACGATCAATCCCTGACGGTTAAAGACCGGATAGAATTCTCGATAAAACTGATTGATATCTCGGCTGCCCATCGCTCGCAAATGTAAGTATCCGATGGTCTCATCAGATTGCTGATCTACATATTTACGATTACCATATTCCCAATCATGATACCTTAGATTAAAAGCACTTCCAATTGGTTTTACGATGATATCCCGAACACTAGAACCACGTTTGACGGCCAATCTTACCTGCTTATCTACCTGGTTTCGAATCAGTTCACCGATATCATTCGCTGAAAGCGCAGCTTTTCCATTAACGCTTGTAATGATATCACCCACTTGCACATCAAGATACGGGTCATCCAATGGTGACTTTTCATCCGGATAGTCGGGATCTACCTTGTAGATGTAATCGATGCGGAAACCGCCAGCTGCTTCATCTCGGGTAAATACACCCCCAAGGTTGGCAACAGGGATGTTTTTTTCGTCACTTCTGGTGTCACCACCTCTTACACTGGTATGTAAAGCGGATAATTCACCTACAAATCGTCCGATCAGATCAGAAAGCTCATTTCGTGTAGTCACCCGATCAACCAATGGTAAGTATTTGGCATGCATCGCATCCCATTCCACACCATGCATATTTTTGTCGTAGAAATAGTCTCTTTCCATTCTCCATGCATCGGTAAACATCTGCTTCCATTCTTTTCGAGGATCAACTGGGAATTTCCAGCCACTTAAATCCACTTTTCCGTCGCTTAGATCACTGATTGGGCCTGTTCCTGCATCTACGACATAGAAAGTCCGTTGCTTCGACACTAGAAGCTTTTTACCGTCGGCTGTCATATCAAAACGATTCACATCACTGACCATGGTTTTTACTTCAGGATCTTCATTGGTGATTTTGATTACCGCGAGGTGACTTTTTGCTCCTACACCTGTTTCTTGTGAGGTCATATACAGAGCCTTATCATTTACTTCTAATCCAAAATAGTTGCCAGGCTTGACAGGAACTTCCATTAGTCGTTCCTGGATTCCATCCTGATCAATGGTCACATTTACACCTGAATCTTCTTCTTCGCCTTTTTTCTTTTTGTCTCCATCGTCTTTCTTCTCATCATCACCCGAATAAAGTTCATCTGCCGGCCTAAATGGTGATCGATTGCCTTTCTGAAGTGGAATGTGATAGATTTTTTCGCTTACATCAAAATAGGGTTCAGGCTGACGAGTTCCCCAAGGGCTACCTACAAGCGTGGTAAAATTTCGATCAGAGATGAAATAAATAAACTTGCCATCCGGGCTCCATCTGGGATTAAAACTATTGGCCCGATCAGTTGTAAGGGCAAATTGCTGCTTGGTATTTACATTATACACCCAAATTTGAGCCATGCTATTTGTTGCAGCTTGCACATAGGCCAGCCATTGGCTGTCAGGCGACCATGAGAAATCCCAGATACCTTCCTGATTGGTTGAGATTTTTGTACTTACTCCAGTAGCAGAATTAAGAACGTACATGTTGCTCTCCAAGTCATCATAAGCAATCCATTTATCGTCTGGTGATGGAGTACCACCATATCTTAATAAGTTGCCGTCATTGGTGATGGCAGTTTCTGTTCCAAGTCCATCTGCTGGTATTTTTACAAATTCAAATTCACCGGTTTCATCAGATAGAGCGATTACCGAATTGCCATCTGAATTGAACGTTGCATCTCGAAACCTTACCTCATCTTTTTCGGTGAACGAAACCGTTCGTCCTGTTTTTGTGGGCACAACGAATACACGACCTCTTGCTGTTATCGCAATTTTGGATCCATCCTTATTGGGATTCACCGAAGTGATGTATTGTGATGGGTTATCTTCCCACTTTTCTCTTAGTTGATCTAGATCTGAAGCGAGCGTAATGGAAATCTTTTCAGATGTATTTGAAGTGATCGAATATTTCCAAAGATCAGCACCCACCTGGTATACAATAACACCATTAGAAACATTCGCAGAACGAACATCAAAGTCAGCAAGAGTGGTATGTTGCTTTTTATCACCTCCATTTTCATCCATGGACCAGACATTCATGATTCCATCTCTGTCGGATAGAAAATAAATGCGTCCTTCATGCCACATAGGATGATGACTTTCTCCATCATAGTCGGGTGTAAGTTTGATGGCTTCATCTGAACCAAAGGTGAATTTCCAAATTTGACGAGCTGTGCCACCTTTATATCGTTTAGTTACATTATTATGGTCTGCCGGTCTTACGAAATATACCGTTTGACCATCTGAGCTGAATGAGGCTTCACTTGCCTGATCAAGTGGGATGACCGTTTTCACTTTTGTTTCTGTATCGATTGTTACTAATCGATCATCCGGCTTTTTATTGTATGCCCAAGTGGAATAAACGATTTTACCATCAGGTGTCCACGTCGTTGCGGTTGACGGCTCGCTTTCATACGTCCAGCGGGTAGTCATTCCTCCATTGATTGGCATGGTATAGATTTCTGTAGGACCTTCATAACTCGCCGAAAAAAGGATGGTGCTCCCATCCGGTGATATGATTGGGAAACGTTCTTCTTCAGGGTGAGTAGTCAGTCGTTGTGCCAAGCCTCCGGAAAGCGGGACAGACCAAAGATCACCTTCAGCACAAAATATAATTTTATCATTATGGATGTCTGGATTTTGATAATAACCTTCAAAGCCCTGACTATTGACAGTTGTCAACGAAAGCAAAAGCACGCAAAATAGTGCTCCAATAAAACGTAACGAATTGGAAAACATAGTTTTAGGTATTGTTGTACTATTAAAGCTAATTCTCTTTAGGATTACATTTTAATTTTTAACGCTCTTTAGGAAATCACAAGTGATGAACGGTCGAGACCTTATGAAATTCCATTAAATTCCCAAGTGCAAAAATCTAAGGCCAACTGGATATACTTAATTCTGCTCATATTGGCAGGAGAGGCAATATTTGTCTTACCATTTGTGTTGCAGCGAGTGTTTCGCTCAACGGTACTTGAAGTTTTTTCGATTAGCAATACAGAGCTTGGGCTTTGCTTTACTTATTACGGAATAGCAGCGATGCTTTCCTATTTTCTTGGAGGTCCAATTGCTGACAGGTTTGAGCCGAGAAAATTAATCGCCTGGTCCCTTTGGACGACTGCCTTGGGGGGATTCATATATGCACTATATCCGGGATTTTATGTCCTTCAACTTCTTTATGGATACTGGGGATTTACAACGATCTTTCTCTTTTGGTCTCCGATGATCAAGGCAACACGTATTTGGGGAGGAGCAACAGATCAAGGCAAAGCATTTGGAATATTAGATGGCGGGAGAGGATTAGTAGGAGCTTTGTTTGGAGTTTTTGCGGTAGCACTTTTTTCGAATTCATTGCTTGAAAATGTAGTCATTAACCTTGCTGAGCGGAGAGAAGCGTTTAGGTGGGCCATTTATGGTTCCACTACTTCTATCGCAATTATTGGGGTACTTGTTTGGCGCTTTCTTAAAACAGAAAAAGCAGCTTTAGAAAAGGTGGATCACCTGTCCATTGATCAGATAAAGGAGGTAATCAAGTTACCTTCAGTTTGGTTACTTATGATCATTATTCTTTGTGCGTATATGGGCTATAAAACCACAGACATTGTGTCATTATATGCAAGAGAAGTCTTGTTTTACGATGAAATTGACTCGGCGCGAATAGGCACTTTCTTACTTTTTATGCGGCCAGTGGTAGGGGTTCTGATTGGCTTTGCAGCCGATCGATCAAAGATTACACTTTGGCTGTTTATAAGTTTTGCTATCATGCTAATTGGATCATTATGGTTTACAAGTGGTTTGGGCTTTGGTCTTTTACCCGTGTTTTTGGTTTCAATTTTTACCATTTCAGGAGGAGTTTATGCAGCACGTGCACTTTATTTTGCGGTAATGAGAGAGGGAAGAATACCTCTGCATCTAACTGGAACCGCGGTAGGAGTTGTCTCAGTTGTCGGATTTACACCGGATGTTTTTGCCGGGGTGATCATAGGATATCTTTTGGACGCCAATCCAGGGGAGATTGGACATCAACATGTGTTTTTACTTTTAGCAACTTTTTCAGCTTTAGGGGCTTTTTGTGCATGGCGTTATCATAAGATTGGCACAGAGTGATGAAGCTTGCCAAAAGGCCCATAACTTAGCCAAATGAATCCAGCTGAGATCTTAAAGCAATACTGGGGATATAGCTCTTTTCGTCCCATGCAGGAAGATATCATTCTATCTGTCTTGGATGAAAAAGATACGCTTGCGTTACTTCCAACAGGTGGAGGAAAATCCATTTGCTTTCAAGTGCCTGCCTTAGCAATGGAGGGAATTTGTATAGTGGTTTCACCGCTAATTTCTCTTATGAAAGATCAGGTAGATCAACTGCAAAAAAAAGGTATCAAATCAGCGGCTATCTATTCAAGTATGAGTAGAAGAGAAATAGATATCACACTGGATAATTGTATCTATGGTAACTATAAATTCTTGTATGTTTCACCTGAACGATTAAAAACAGAAATTTTTCTTGAGCGAGCCGCTCAAATGAATATTTGCCTTCTGGCTATTGATGAGGCTCATTGCATCTCCCAATGGGGATATGATTTTCGTCCACCATATATGCAAATTTCTGAATTTATGGAAGCTGTTTCTATTGATCGAATGATCGCATTAACAGCTACTGCTACCAAAGAGGTTAAAGAAGATATCATCGATAAGCTGGGTATGACAGATGCTCAGGTCTTTCAAAAAAGCTTTGCCAGAGCCAACCTTTCATATTCAGTTTTTAGACTTGAGAATAAACAGGGTAAATTATTGGAAATACTGGAAAATGTCCCAGGTTCATCAGTTGTGTATGTACGAAGCAGAAAACGCACACGAGAGATCGCAGAGATGCTTCGAAGAAGTCAAATCTCCGCAGACTATTATCATGCAGGACTTACCGGGTTAGATCGATCTGAAAAACAGATGGCCTGGATTAATAATAAAACTCGAGTGATGGTGGCTACCAATGCGTTTGGGATGGGTATAGATAAACCGGATGTTCGCACCGTCATACACATGGATTTACCAGATTCGTTAGAGGCATATTATCAGGAGGCTGGACGTGCAGGTCGGGACGAAAAAAAGGCCTATGCTGTTGCACTTTATCACGTCCAAGATATTGAAGAATTAAAGGATCGAACGAATCGATCTGTTGTGTCTTTAGAGCAAATCAAGCGAACGTATCAAGCGCTGGCTAATTTCTTTAAAATGGCAATTGGAAGCCATGCACTATCCAGCTTTCCATTTAACTACGAGCAGTTTATCAATACCTATAATCTGCCAACTGTCGAGACCTATTCTGCTCTTAAAAAGCTAACCGATGAGGGACTGATTCAGATGACCGAAGGGTTTTATGAGCAATCAAAAATTACCTTTTTACTTGATAAAAGTGAGACCTATAAATTTCAAATTGCTAATCCAAAATTGGATCCAATAATTAAAACTTTATTGCGGCTTTATGGAGGTGAAGTTTTTGCTGGCTATGCTAAGATTAAAGAAAAGGATATCGGTTCCCTTTTGAAAACGGACAAAGTGCAGGTAAGGCAATGGCTTAAATTTTTGAATGACAGTGAAGTTATTGATTATCAGCCCGCATTAGATTCAGCGACAATTACATTCCTTACTCCTAGGTTGGATCCGGAAAAATTACCGATTGATAACAAACAAATTGAGTGGAGAAGAAAATTAGCTTTAGACAAAGCCAATGCTGTAATAGATTACATGAAATCTAAGGAATGTAGAACACAGATTTTTCAGAAATATTTTAATGAAGAAACATCTATTACATGTGGTGTTTGTGACAATGATTTGGAGCGAAAGAAAAAGCTTAAAACCAGTGAGATACCTGTTGATAAAATAGAAGAGGTGCTGGAGTCACCCCGCAATATTTCTGAAATCAGAGCATTAATGTCAAGCTACACCCAAGATCAAATCATGGAAGCATTGCGAATCCTTATTGATGATAAGAAAGTAGTAGAGAGTGGGGGGAGGTTTAGTTTATTGTAGTTTGGAAGTTAAACATCCCCCTAACCCCCTTCAAAGGGGGAATTGTACAGAATTTTATATCTAAGTTGTCCCCTTGAGGGGACTACAGGGGTGTTCATTGAGTATTTATGCTTCCAGCGCTGCAACCCCTGGAAGCACCTTTCCTTCCATGTACTCCAGCAATGCACCTCCGCCAGTTGACACATAGGATACCTTATCGCCATATCCAAGATTGTTTACGGCAGAAGCAGAGTCACCACCACCGATCAATGAAAATCCTCCATTTTCAGTTGCCTTTACAACAGCCTGAGCAATGGTGTTTGTACCGGCTGCAAAGTTGCTCATCTCGAATACACCCATTGGACCGTTCCATAAAATCGTTTTTGAGTTTTCGATGATTTTGGAGAATACCTCTCTGGATTCAGGTCCGATATCCAATCCCATGTAGCCATCTGGAATTGCGTAATTGTCAGTTGTTTGTGTGTTCGCGTCATTGCTAAAATTATCAGCTACGATGGAGTCTTTAGGTAGCTGAAGGTCAACTCCCTTTTCTTTAGCTTTTGAGATTAATTCTTTGGCCAAATCAAGCTTATCCTCCTCGACCAGTGAGTTGCCAATCTGTCCACCCATGGCCTTAAAGAAGGTATAACTCATTCCACCACCAATGATCAGATGATCCACTTTGTCCAGCAACTGCTCAATGATCATGATCTTATCAGAGATTTTAGCACCACCCATAATCGCTGTAAATGGTTTCTCGGCTTTATCAAGAACTTTCTGTGCGTTTTCCAGTTCTGCACTCATCACATATCCACAACACTTCTCATCGAAAAATTTTGCTGCTACAGTCGTAGATGCATGGGCTCTATGTGCAGTGCCAAAAGCATCATTGACATAGATGTCTCCGTGCATGGAAAGCTTCTCAGCAAACGCTTCATCTCCACCGGTTTCTTCTTTATAAAATCTGACATTGTCCAAAAGCAGCACGTCATCGCTTTTAAGTTGCCTTGACAGCTCATTTGCAGACTCACCAATGCAATCTCCACCAAACTTCACATCAACACCCAGTTTCTCGCTAAGGTTAGGAATAATATGACGTAAAGAAAATTTGTCTTCAGGTCCATTTTTAGGTCGGCCCAAATGAGACATTAGTACACAAGAACCACCATCATTTAAGATCTTTTTCAAAGTTGGAATTGCTGCATTGATGCGAGTCTCATCAGTAACTTTCATTTCCTCATTAAGAGGGACGTTAAAGTCGACTCTAATTAATGCTCGTTTTCCTTCAAAATTGTAATCTTCGATGGTTTTCATGCTTTGTTCTTTTGAGAGCGCAAACATAAGAAGCCTTGAGGAAAAGAATGCCTTTTAAACAATCCGATAATAGAAGGGTTGGAAAATGTAAATTTGTCTTTATGTCCAGAGTCATTCCTGTCTTTTCGCTCTCTGTTGTATTGCTCGTTAATTTCCTTGCCAATTACCTGCCAATTGGTGGTCGAACTACTGGAGAGGTGTCAGAAGCTTATCCAACGCTCTTCACACCGGCTGGATTTACTTTTTCAATTTGGGGTGTCATCTATGTCTTTTTGATAGCTTATGTGATTTACCAATACTTACCTCGCAATAGAGAGGATAAAACTTATGATCGAATCAATAGACACTTCGTTGTAAACTGTACGGCCAATACACTCTGGATTTTTGCATGGCACTATGAATTGATCACATTGGCGCTAATCCTAATGGGTGTGATTTTAGGTTCTCTCATTGGAATTTATAGGCACGTTTTGCCCGGAAAGATTGGTGGGTTTCGAAATAAACTTTTTGTCAGAGTGCCTTTTAGTCTGTATTTCGGGTGGATAACGGTAGCAACTTTAGCTAATATCAGCATTGAGCAGTCTGTGATTGGTATGGATAATTGGATCATGACAAAAACAGTATGGGTGTTTGTGGAGCTTGCACTAGCAGGAGCCATTGCTACTGTAATGGTGATCAGGTATCGGGATCCAATCTTTGGGGGAGTGGTGGCATGGGCCGCTTATGGAATTACAGAAAAGCAAGCCGATACTCCGGAAGTCGCTGGAGCTGCCGCTGTGGTTATGATTTTGGTACTGGTAATTCTAATTATTGAAGGAATACGAAGTATTGTATTTAAATAGCTATTTATTCCTTTCAATAGTAAACTGAACTAAATCTTCGAGTGAATTACGGTAAGTAGATTCTGGCAATGTTTGTAGAATATCTTTTGCCTTTTGATGGTATTCTTCCATAACAGAGATGGCATAATCGATTCCACCTGATTTCTTAACAAAATCAATTACTTCGAATACAAGTTTTGGTTTTTTCTCGGCCCTCTTTACCAATTTTTTTATTCGCCTTCTCTCGAGCTTTGAGGATTGATTCAAAGCATAGATTAAAGGCAAGGTCATTTTCTTTTCCTTGATATCGATCCCACGTGGTTTACCAATTTCAAAGGTTCCATAATCGAAAAGGTCGTCCTTAATTTGGAATGCCATACCCACAGCTAAACCAAATTGTCCCATTTTTTCGATGGTGGATTCATCAGCACCACCGGAAGAAGCTCCCACTTTACAGCACGATTTTATCAAACTAGCTGTCTTCTGGCGAATAACCTGGTAATACACATCTTCAGTGATGTCAAGAGTTTTCGATTTGGCCATTTGTAGTAATTCTCCTTCACTCATCTCCTTCACGGGCTCAGTAGTTATTCTGAGAAGATCAATGTCATCATTCTCCATTGAAAGTAGCATGCCCTTAGCGAGTAAAAAATCGCCAACAAGGACTGCAATTTTATTCTTCCACAGCGCATTGATAGAGAAGAATCCTCTTCGCCTGTCAGAATCATCTACTACATCATCGTGAACCAAGGTAGCAGTGTGTAGTAGTTCTATTAAAGAAGCTCCCCGATAAGTGGCTTCAGAGATATTTCCTGTAGCCCCAGCGCTTAAGAAAACAAAAAGCGGACGCATTTGCTTACCCTTTCTACGGACGATATATCCGGTGATTTTATCGAGTAGCATGACCTTACTTTTCATGGACTGACGGAATTTCTTTTCAAACTCTGCCATCTCCGTTGAAACAGGTGATTGTATATCTTTTAAACTAAGAGCCATTTCGAGTGCAATAATACTGATGTTGCATCTTTAGAGGACTATTTAAGTCCATTATCCTTTCAAAAAAGATGTTGAAGTATATTGTTTGAAATACAACCTTTCTCATTTAATAATCAATAATTTCTTCTAAGAACCTATCTTTCCGCCAATTTCTAAAACAGCTAAATGGGTAGAAAGAAAGTAAGGTATTCGGAAATTATTCCTGATAAGAGTGAGTGGCCAATAGTAAAGTTGTCCAGGGATAGAAAAGAATTTACAGAGGAGGTAACAGAAGATACTTACAATCACCTTACTGGTTTTAAGAATGGTTCGCTTAGAGAAGAGATTGAAACCACCATTCATCGAGAGAAATTAAGGATGAAGGCCAATCCCTGGCGTGTTGACCCACCAGATGAAAAAGTTTATTGGAAAAATATTCAGACCCGACTTCTTGATATCAACCCGGATGAAAAAGGAAAAGGATTGGAGCTTGAGAAGGAACTGCTTCAGGAGATCATCAGAAGATACACACAAGAGATTGCCGGCAACTTCAAGCGATCTGCTTATCAATTTGCTCAGAGTTTCGTCACGTTTGGATTTGCGAGGTTGCTTAATGCAGCCAGGGTTAAGGGACTTTTATCCCTGTTTAGCCGGCAATTGGATTTAGATGATAAGATTCATGTGATTGGCGAAACCGAACATATCCGTTCACTTGCTAAAAAAGGAACGGTGGTGATGGTCCCGACTCATTTTAGTAATCTAGACTCTATTCTAATTGGGTGGGCCATCCAATATTTAGGATTACCACCATTTATCTACGGTGCAGGATTAAATCTTTTCAACATCAAGATTTTAGCCTATTTCATGAATAGCCTCGGCGCTTATAAGGTCGATAGAAGAAAGAAAAATCCTATTTACCTCGAAACACTTAAGACATACTCGAGAAATGCTATAAAACGAGGATGCCATTCATTATTTTTTCCAGGGGGAACCAGATCCAGATCTGGCGAATTAGAAACCAATTTAAAGACAGGCCTGTTGGGCACTGCTATTGAAGCTCAGCGGGAATTGTATTTATCTTCAGATGAGAATGAAGAGGTCCGCAAGATATTTATTGTTCCTGTTGTAATTAATTATCACTTTACCCTTGAAGCTCCTTCGCTTATCCGAGATTATTTGAAACGTACGGGTCGGGAGCGATACTATGTAGAAGCTGATGAGTTTTCAACTTCATACAAGCTGGGAACTTTTATGTTCAAGTTTTTCGCCAAAGGATCTGATATATCAGTCAATGTGGGAAGAGGAATGGATATCCTTGGAAATTACGTGGATAATGATGGAAATAGCTTTGATAAAAACGGTAACCTCATAAATGTAAAAGATTACTTTCTGCGAGATAGGAAAATCACTTTTGATGCTCAGCGAGAAAAAGAATATGTGAGAGTACTTTCAAAACGAATTGTTGAGGAGTATCATAAATATAATCGCGTATTTGCAAGTCACCTGGTAGCATTTACAGCATTTAAAATGCTGGAGAGGAGAAATCCTAAACTTGACCTATATCATGTACTCAGACTGCCAGATGAAGATTTAGTTCTTGATTATGAGGAGTTCAAGAAGAATTTCAAAATTCTTAGGTCAAAGCTAGAGAAGCTTCATAAAAAAGGCCAGGTGGATATGGCAGATCATATGAAGAAAAGAGCTACGGATGCGATCGAACATGGATTGCAGAATGTTGGATTGTATCATGATCAGCGACCCCTCATTAAAAAGGGTGATAAGATCATTGTGCAAGACACCAATACTTTATACTACTATCACAATAGAATGAATGGATATGAACTCGAAAAGTACATCTGATGAGGTAGTAGGAGTTATTGGTGCCGGAAGTTTTGGTACAGCTGTAGCAAATATTCTAGCGGAGAATAACGCCAAAGTCATACTCTATATAAGAGATCCTGAGAAAACAAAAAAGATTGAAAAGGAGAGGGTGAGCTCCGGACAAAAGCTCCGTAAGAACATTGAGGTTACGAACAATCTGGAAGAAGTTCCACAGCAGTGTGAGGTCATATTTCCTATGGTACCTTCAGCCAATTTTAGGGATATGGTGATTAAACTCGCACCACATTTACGTCCTTATCACGTCTTAATTCATGGGACAAAGGGTTTCGATTTATTTGTGCCAACCGAGCAAAAAATTGACAAGAATAACCCGCTCACCAGAGAACATGTCAAAACGATTTCGGAGGTTATTAAAGAAGAGACTTCTGTTCTTAGGATTGGATGCTTGGCTGGCCCCAATCTGGCAAAAGAGTTGGATCAAAGAAAGCCAGCTGCATCTGTGGTTGCATCTCATTTTGATGAGGTTGTTAAGATTGGACAGAGACTTCTGAAAAATGATCGTTTCATGATTTATGGTAGTCGTGATCTTATAGGGATAGAACTGTGTGGTATCTTAAAAAATATCATTGCGGTAGGTGCTGGAACAATCGCTGGAATGAACCTGGGCGAAAATGCCAAATCACTCTTTATAAGTAGAGGTTTGGTTGAGATGGTTTACATAGGCAAAGCACTAGGTGGAAATGCTCAGGCTTTTCTTGGCCTGGCCGGAGTAGGGGATTTGATAGCAACGTGCACTTCAAATTTGAGTAGAAATTTTACTGTAGGGTATAGGTTGGCAAAGGGAGAAAAGCTGGAGGAAATAATCGAATCAATGGATGAAGTGGCTGAAGGCATCAAGACCATCAATATAGTGAATCAGCTTGCTGAATCTTATCGAGTCAGATGTCCAATTACAGAGACCCTATATCGCATCATCCATGATGAAATGACCATTCAGGAGGCTCATACCTATTTGATGAGTTTTCCATTTAGAGCTGAGATTGATTTTATTGAAACATAAAAAAAGCTGCAAGTATCTTGCAGCTTTTTTAATTTGATTTTAGTCCATTTTCAATCTGAGATTCCCATAGCTCGAGTCAATCCGTATGATTTTGTTAGGATCACCTTTCCCTATTTTACCTCTGTAATTGCTCTTGTTGGATTCTTTTACCCGATAGTTAAACGTAGCGTCCACATCAGATGAGATCTTCAAATCAGCAAAGGAAAATTCAGCATTAATGTCTGCATTTATACCCTCTTCTAATCCAATTTCGTAAGAACCAAACTTTCCATCGATATCAACCAGTGTAAATGTAGTTGCCAGTTTGTCTATCTTAAAATCCCCTAGATAGCTACAATCCAATTCAATGCTGCCAGTAAGTTCTTCTATGTCGAGACTGGTAAAGTGAGCATCTGCATCTATTTTTCCAGCTTTCTCTATTTCTACTTTTCCGTATTTGCTTTCTAATTCAAGGTCAACTACTTCTCCAATTTCAATGTCCGAGAAACCTTGTTCCAAATCCAACCTATTCGCATTGTCTATCTCAAAATTGCTATACTTAATGGTAGCTTCTCCATCAATTATTCTACCAACGCTACCATTCCCGAAAGAGACTTTTATTTTCGCATCTCCGCCCACATCTCCGACTTTCAGTGATCCATATGATACATTGATGTCTAAGTCATTTTCTCTGTCACCCATGGTCACATCTCCAAAACTATTTCTGATTTCCAAGGGATTCCTTTCAGGCATGTAAACCGTATAGTTTATTTCAAACCCTTCTTCATTTTTGTTTTTGGTACTTGAAATTTCCGTTTCAAATACGATCTCTGCACTACTCTCCGTTATATCTATTTCAATGGCGTCAAGGATTCTCTGGGCACGCTCTTCATTCCTTCCTTTACCAATAATTTCTACCTTAATGTCAAATTCACTTTTCTCCCACGAGTTGATTTCTACTTTCCCAAACTTGTTCTCGATTTGCAGCTTGGTTGTCGCACTTACTTTGTAATTTTTCTCTACATGTTTCTTTTTTTGGTCCTGATCTTTTGCCCAGGAAAAGGTGAATAGAAGAAGGCATATTACGAGTAAGTTATATTTCAAATGATATGTCGTTTTCATTGTTTTGGTTTTTGATGTTTTGCAAAATGTCCAGTTGTTTATTTAGGATTTCAAGTCTCAGCTGCAAGTTGCTGATCATTGCATCCATCACCCGGTCATTGGAAGCATTCGTCTGGTAGGTTTTCTTCAGTTCTACATACATAGAGTCGAGTTGGTCGATCTCTACCAAAAATTGTTCATGTTGTTCAGGAGTCAATTGCTCTTCAATCATTAAACGCTTCTGTGAAATCAATTTCACATAATAGTCCTCTGCCTGAGTAAACTCTTCACTTAGCATTGGTCCTTCATCTACTGCATTGATATTCCTGTCAATCATTAGGTAGACAGTAGAAACCATAAAAAGTACAGCCGCTACCTTCCACATGGCAGGCCAGTAGGATCGTTTTTTAGCTAATTTCTGATCAATTTCAGACCATACATTTACCGATGGGTCAGCATCATCAAATGCATCTCTATTCTCCATGATGAATTTTTCCAAATGGTCACCCATAGTTCACCTCCTGTTTAATAATCATTTTCAATTTGTCTTTTGCTCGCTTATACTGAGATTTCGATGTTGACTCTGTTATTCCCAGTATTTCGCTTATTTCTTTATGGTCGTACCCTTCAAATAAATAAAGAGTTAGTACCGTTCTGAATCCTGAAGGCAATTCTTTCATTGCATTCTTAATCTGATCAACAGTATAGTTTGGCTCAGATTTTTCCGGTTCATATTCACTAGCATCTTCTTTAATTTCTTCCGCTAGCATTAAATCCTTTTTTGCCTTCTGCACATGGTTCAGAGATTTATTTATTACAATACGCTTCAGCCATGCGCCAAAAGAGGCATCTTCTCTATAGCTATTTAGGTTTTGGAATGCGCTTACAAATGCATCCTGCAATACATCTTCAGCGTCATCTTGTCCGCCTGTTATTCTCAGTGCAGTGTTAAACATCGCTTTGTTATACAGTTTGTATATTTCAAACTGAGCCGAACGATCGTTTTCTCTGCATTTGGCTATTAGGCCTGCATGGATATTTACCGTATTTGCTTCCAATTTCAGGTTAGTTCATAATAAAGACTTCCCAAAATGATATGGGTTGCATGTAGATTATAATTTTCAAATAGGTTCATGAAATTTACTTAATTCATGACTTAAGTTTTTTGAAAATACATAATAGACAAATCGTATATGTTTATGTTATTATCTTGTCAAACGTATGATGTAATCTTAATTTTTTAGTTATTTAACTTATTTATTTATAGCGGTTTAGGGTTATTTAATTAAACTTGTGCGTCAGCTATTATTGGAAAAATATGATAAGGACTATTCGTATATCATTTGTGCTTCTGACCTTAATGGCCTTCTCTGACATCAATGCTCAGAGAATTTTTAAATTGTATAGTGATGCCGAAGATGCTTTCTACGATGAAAAATTTGGCGATGCTTTAATTATGTATCAGGAGATTCAGACCATTGATTCTGCTTATGAAGATATTCGGTATAAAATTGAAATCTGTAAACTACTTTCCATTACTCAATATGAGGATATGAAACCCTTCAATGATTATGAAGAGGAAATGGCAAATAGAGATAAGTTCTACTATTACTGGAAAGGCAGAATTCAAATGAAGGAATATGAGTTTGAAGAAGCCGTAGAATCACTTAGAAAATTTATCAATCTACCTGAGAAGAAAAGTGATATAATTTTAGAAGAGGCACGTAGATGGATAAACTGGGGCATCAATGCCAAAAGGTTTATGGATAATCCGAAGTATTATGAAATCCATCTACTTGAAAAAGGGATAAACACAAAGTATGCAGAGTTAAGCCCTGTCTATTTTTCAGAAAACGAAGAATTACTGTTTTTATCCAATAGAGATGAATCAAAGCCAGATCAATTTCAGATTTATCATTCCGAACATAAAGGTGATAGAACCTGGACTGAGCCAACGGTTATTTACAATGTGGGCGTATTTGAAAGAGATAATGCCAATATCGAAGTTGTTGATGAGGATGGAAGATTATTTCAGTTCAGAACTGATAAGGGAGGAGATCTATTTTACAGTGAACCGACAGCAAGTAAAACCGGTTGGTCTGTACCAAGAGAATTTGATAGCAAAATTTCATCTACTCATTTAAGTTCCCATTTCTATATCAATGAGCATGAGGATCGCATTATTTTCGCAAAAAATGTAGGCACAAAGAACGATCCTAACCTGGATTTATTTGAGTCATTCAAGGACCCATCTACTGGAGAATGGAGTAAACCAGGATTATTCGCAACAACAATCAATAGCGAATACAATGAGGATAGCCCTTATTTAAGTCCCGATGAAAAAACCATCTACTTTGCATCAGATGGCCATGAAACAATGGGTGGATATGACATATTTAAATCTGAATATGATTCAGCTACTTTTTCATGGTCTGAACCTGAAAACCTTGGATTTCCAGTAAATACTCCTGACGATGAAATTCATTTCAAACTCAATCATGATCAGATGTCAGGGTATTTTACATCCAACAGGCTTCATACAATTGGCGACTATGATATTTTCTTCTTCTGGGAACTACATACCGTAAAAATCAAAGGTCGAATACTTGATCAATCGGAGAAGCCAATTACGAATGCACGAATTTTCTTTCGTCCCATTGAATACACAGACATGTATTTTTTCTCGGTCATAAGTAGTGATGGTAGTTATGAAATGACCATCAATGCGGACGATGTTTATGAAGTAGAAATCAAAATAGATGGTTCAAATGATTTACTTCATTTGGAAGATTTCGAGATTCATGCTACCGGCGGTGTTAACACCACATACATTAAAGATTTTATCGTTTCAGGTAGAGAAAAAGAAGAGTTGGATCAATAATATTTGATCACTTCAATTGCAATGCTGCGATATGTTATTTGAAATCAAGAGGTCTTAACGGGACCTTTTTTTATCTTAGAATAAAATATACAGCATGTACACCTCAATAATAGCTGGTCTTGGTCATTATGTCCCCGAAAATGTTGTGACCAATGAAGACCTGTCCAAAATGATGGATACTAATGATGAATGGATTGTAGAACGAACTGGAATTCATGAACGGAGATGGATAGATCCGACGACCGATGATAGCCCCTCAACAATGGGTACGAAGGCCGCTAGAATGGCCATTGAAAATGCAGGACTTACACCTGATGATATCGATTTTATAGTTTTCGCAACACTTAGTCCAGATTATTTTTTTCCCGGACCAGGAGTTATGGTGCAGGATCAACTAGGGATAAAAGAAATAGGTGCCTTGGATGTTCGAAATCAGTGCTCCGGATTTGTTTATGGACTTTCAGTTGCTGATCAGTTCATTAAAACCGGAATGTATAAAAATGTATTAGTGATTGGTGCAGAAAATCATTCAGGTGGACTTGATAGATCAACTCGTGGAAGGGGAGTAACCGTGATTTTTGGAGATGGCGCTGGAGCTGTTGTTATGCAGCGCTCAGAGGACAATTCGAAAGGTGTATTATCTACACATTTACATTCTGAGGGCAAGCATGCAGAGGAGTTGGTACTTATTGGCCCCAATACTTCAAAGTGGGTTCCTGAAATCATAAATGAAAATGATCCTGAGGATTCGTCATACTATCCATATATGAATGGCAATTTCGTTTTCAAACATGCAGTTACGCGCTTTATGGAGGTTATTGGAGAAGCTTTAATCACTAATGGTAAAAAGCCGGATGAGATTGATTTACTAGTCCCTCATCAGGCAAATTTGAGAATCAGTCAGTTTGTACAAAAGAAAATGGGACTTTCTGATGATCAGGTTTACAATAATATTATGCGGTATGGAAATACTACCGCGGCATCTATTCCAATAGCAATGAGCGAGGCATTTCAGGAAGGGAAAATCAAAAAAGGAGACCTTGTTTGTTTGGCAGCTTTTGGTAGTGGATTTACCTGGGCATCCGCACTAATTCAGTGGTAAATATTTACTAACTCCAATTATTCAATAGGACAAATCCCACGATTTCATCGACGAATGAATCAGTTTTGATTTATAAATTGTATTATTAAAAGAAGTTATTTAACTATTTTAATTGTTAACTTAAAATAGTTAAATTTGTTCTCAACAAAGTATAAAACAACAATAACCATACTAATAATGAAATTTGTCAAGACACTACTCGGAAAATCTACAGACGAAAATCAACTAAAATTGAAAAAGGATGCCAGTGGCGAATGGGTGGTTAGAAAGGGGTCAACAGTACTTTACATTGGATCGAAAGACAAATGTGAGACCTACATGAGCCACACAATGTAAAAAACTAAAAATCTCACCGATTAAGAGGCAGTTTTTCAATTCGAAGATTGCCTTTTTTTGTTTCTAATCATTAATAAAATATGAAAATATAAATAATTAATTGCACTATTAATATAATATAATTATTATATTAATGTTTAATATTTGAATGATTCAATCAAGAACCAAAAACATACTCACCCATGAATATTTTTAGATTGTTCAGCAAAAAAGTCAGCAAGGATAAAATTCAGCTAACAAAATCTCAATCCGGGGATTGGATGGTGAAAAAAGGATACAGTATACTCTATATAGGAAGCAGAGAGAAGTGTGAGATTTTTATGAAACAGACGCTTGGCACTTAGTTATGGTTAGCGAATTAGTGGTTATCCGTTATTCGTCGGATAGCCTTTATTATTTCTTGAGGATGTGACCATGGAATGAAATGATTAACATTTTCCAATAACACAACTTCCAATAATGAATCAGGTAATACCCTTTTGGCAAAATCAACATTCTCTTTAGGTACCAATGAATCCGAAGTACCTTGGATCACAATAGTAGGCAGTAAAACATTTGGCCATAAAGGAATCATTTGAGTTAATTCATCTTTCAATGTGAAAATTTCATCATTGCTCACTTCAAATTCCTTTGGGGTAAAAAAGGCTCCAACCTTTGTTTTTATTACCTTTCGATACCACTCTTTCTTTTCTTGATCGGGATCAATAGATGGAGCAATTAGAATCATCCCTTTATAGGCATTTGGGAAATCCATTGCCATTCTAGCAGCAATTGGCGCTCCTAGAGAATGTCCAAGTAGTATTTTTTCTTTTGCCGGAAACAGCGATAGCACCTCATTTATTTGAAATGCTTGTTTTTCCAATGAAGGTTCTGCATAACCAAAGCCTGAACTCCCAAAACCTGGACGATCCACAGCAAGAAGATCAAAGTTCATCCGAAGTGAATCGTAACCAAAGAAATCAATAAAAGCGTTCCATGATCCTGGAGAGCCATGGATGAATACAAGCATCGTAGATTTTCCCAGGTCTGTATAGGCATAATGCATGTTTCTTTCGTCTACCATCAAATCTCCAAATTGAATCTCCATATCTAGAGATTCCTTTGCTTTCTCGTCATCAATCCTGAATTGGCAGGCTGTGACTAAAATCATGATAACGGCAAGTTTTTTCATCACCAGATCGTTAATCCAATCGTAGACATCAGGCTATATTTGCCGTCTATGTCAAAAGGCATCATTTCAACCGACTTTCAATTTAAAGGACAAACCGGAAAATACACCGGAAAGGTTCGTGAGGTATACGAATTTGGTGATAAGCTAGCAATGGTAGCTACCGATCGAATTTCAGCGTTTGATGTGGTACTTCCAAAGCCAATTCCTTATAAAGGGCAAGTATTGAATCAACTAGCTGCAAAGTTTTTAGAAGCAACAAAAAATATTGTTCCCAATTGGGTAGAATCCACCCCCCATCCAAATGTGACTTTTGGGAAAAGGTGTGAGCCTTTCAAGGTGGAAATGGTCATACGTGGATACCTAACCGGCCATGCATGGAGGGAGTATCGCGATGGTAAGAGAATCCTTTGCGGAGTGGCCATGCCCGATGGAATGAGAGAAAACGAGCGATTTCCTCAGCCTATTATTACTCCAACGACTAAAGCAGATCAAGGACATGATGAGGACATATCCCGTGAAGAAATACTCAAGCAAGGAATCGTTACAGAAGAAGACTATCTTCAGCTTGAAGAATACACACGTAAATTATTTGCTAGAGGTACTGAAATAGCTACAGCTCAAGGCTTAATACTCGTCGATACCAAATATGAATTTGGGAAATTCAATGGGGAGATTTATTTGATTGATGAGGTACATACACCTGATAGTTCCAGATATTTTTATTCTGATCCGTATGACGCCTTATTGAATGCCAATCAACCACAGAAGCAATTATCTAAAGAGTTTGTGAGACAGTGGCTGATTTCTGAAGGATTTCAGGGAAAGGAAGGACAGCAGATTCCTGAAATGCCGGAAGAACGATTGGAAATGATCTCCAACAGATACATTGAACTTTACGAGAACATCTCTGGTGAAAAGTTTGTTAAAGACGAATACTCCGATAAATTAGCCCATATTAAAGAGGCAATCACTCAAATAGTAGAATAAAGAATTATGGAATTTACAGTAGACAAATACGAAAACTATTCAATTGCAAAAATCCAACAGGAAAAAGTCGATTCGACTGTTGCCCCTGAACTTAAGTCTGAATTTATGAAGCTGGCCCAAGATGGAGTAAAAAGCCTCATTGTAGATATGGAAGCTGTAAAATATGTGGATTCCAGTGGTCTAAGTGCTTTTTTGGTAGGTAATCGATCTTTTGATGAAAGTGGAGTTTTTGTACTTTATAATGTGACTGACCATGTGATGAAGCTGATCTCTATCAGCCAACTGGATAAAGTGATGAATATTGTATCCAGTCAGGAGGAGGCTGCTGATGCCGTATTATTATCAGCTATTAATAAAGGACAAGGGGCCGCAGAGTAAGCCTTGAGTCTTGAATTGCTGATACTAGGGTCTAATTCAGCCGCGTTTGCACATCGTCGGCATCATACGGCCCAGCTTTTTAAATTGCAAGACCAACACTTTTTGATTGATTGTGGAGAGGGAACTCAACTGCTTATGAAGCGGTATAAGGTAAAGCTTTCCAGAATCGATCATATTCTTATTTCACACCTTCACGGAGATCATTATTTTGGATTGATCGGACTATTATCAACGATGCATCTCTTTGGTAGAAAAAAAGAGTTGCTACTAGTTGGTCCGCCCGGATTGAAGGAGATATTGCAACTTCAGCTTAGGTATTCAGAAACCTCACTCAATTTTCATATAAGGTTTTTAGAGTTTACTCCAGGCGAGTCAGAAGTGGTCTATGAGACACCAAAATTTACGGTAACCACCTTACCGATGGATCACAGAGTACCATGCTCCGGTTATCTCTTTCAGGAAAAACCAAAGAAAAGAAGGATCAATCGTAATAAACTACCTGAGGTTCAGCTTTCGAATCTGGATATTATTCGACTTAAAGAAGGTGAGGACATTTTGGAAGCTGATGGATCTGTGAAGTATAAAAACAAGCTGCTAACCCTAGATCCCAATCCAAGTTTTAGCTATGCCTTCTTTTCTGATACGAAATTACGACCTGAATTAAAACCATTGATTGAAGGGGTTAATTTACTTTATCATGAGGCCACTTTTGCTAATGATATGAAGGATCGAGCGATTCAAACGTATCATACGACTGCAGAACAAGCAGCCCAATATGCTAAAGAAGCCAAGGTTGGTAGATTGATATTGGGTCACTTTTCTGCTCGATACAAAGAACTGGATCCAATTATTAATGAAGCAAAAGCAGTGTTCGACAACACGGAATTAGCAATTGAAGGAACCAAATTTACGGTAGATGGGAAATAAAAAGCAGAATCTCTTCATCATATTAGGAGCGATTTTTCTAACGAACGCCATTCTGGCCGAGCTCATTGGTGTGAAGATATTCTCCCTGGAACAGACCATAGGAATGGAGCCAGCCAATCTAAACATATTTGGATATACGCTGGATTTCAATCTGACAGCCGGAGTGATGATTTGGCCAGTTGTTTTTATTACTACAGATATTATTAATGAATATTTTGGGAAATCAGGTGTTCGTAAAATCAGTTTCATTGCTGTAGGATGTATCTCTTATGCTTTTTTGATGATATGGGTAGTAACCAAGCTAAGCCCGGCAGGTTTCTGGTTAGAAGTAAATAACACAGATCCTGAAGGTAACTTCTTCAATATGAATTTTGCCTTTAACAAAATTTATACACAGGGTTTGGGGATCATCGTAGGATCCATCATTGCCTTTCTGATTGGGCAGTTGCTGGACGTGGCAATTTTTCAACGCTTACGAAAAATTACCGGTGAAAAAATGATTTGGCTGAGAGCTACAGGCTCTACGCTCATCTCACAATTGATAGACAGCTTTGTTGTCCTGGCAATTGCCTTTTATATTCTGGCACCTGCTGAAAGTAGATGGGATTTATCTCAGGTTCTTTCAGTGGGGTCACTCAATTACATCTATAAGTTTATTGTGGCGATAGCTCTCACTCCACTTATTTACCTGGGGCATTTTCTAATCGATCGATATTTGGGAAAAGAAGAGGCAGATAAAATCAAGGAGGAAGCAAGTCAGAGTAGCTTTTAATTTCTGTCTACAAGTTGAAAATCTTCCAATTTGAATGTTCCAGCGGATTTTCAAATAACCCATAAACGGTACTGCCACTTCCAGTCATCGAGGCATAAACAGATCCAGCATCATACATTTCCTTTTTCAACTGCTCTATTTCTGAATGATTTGGAAAAATGGAAGCTTCAAAATCATTTTTAAGACCATTTTTCCATTGCTCGATTGGCGTTTTGATGATTTCTGGAATAGAAGTATCAACAGATCCTGGATTTACACCTGCATATGCTTCTTTAGTAGAGATATGAATTCCGGGATTGTGAATGGCGAGGTAATATCCTTTTAGATCTAGACCAATTTCTTTTAATACTTCACCGCGTCCTCTAGCTATTGCTGGTTTGTTCTCTATGAAGTAGGGACAATCGCTACCCAACTGCAAGGCATATTCTTTTAGCTCTTGGTTTGGTAGCTCAAGCCTAAAAATCTCATTCAACATCTTCAGTGTAAACGCTCCGTCAGCTGAGCCACCACCTAACCCAGCACCCATTGGAATGTTTTTCAATAAATGAATTTCTATCGAAGGGATATCAAAATCTTTCTTTAATAATTCATATGCTTTCACACACAGATTAGCGTCAGAATCACCTGGAATTTCCAACCCGTAGCTATATAAAGAAAAAGAAGCTGCCTCTATAATCTCCAGGCAGTCGTACCAGGGGATAGGATAGAAGCAGCTTTCAATGTTATGATAACCATCTTCCCGTTTACTCACGATGTTGAGCCCAAGGTTGATTTTTGCGTTGGGGAAGGTGATCATTGGTTGATGTTTATTAGAATGTCATTCAATGAATGAAGGAACCTATCCTCGAATTAGATGGATCCTTCAATACGTTGGCGATGACAGTTTATAACTGTCATTTACTCAACTCTTCCACCATCGCTTCAGTAATACCGGATGTGGAGAATCCTCCATCATGCATAAGGTTTTGCATGGTCACCATTCGAGTTAAATCAGAGAACATGGTGATGCAATAATCGGCACAGCTCTCAGCATCCGCATTTCCCAGTGGAGACATTTTATCGGCATAATTGAAAAATACATCAAAGCCAGGCACGCCAGAGCCAGCTGTTGTCATCGTTGGAGATTGTGAAATAGTATTTACTCTCACTTTCTTATTAATACCCATACGATACCCGTAACTTCTAGCAATGGATTCCAATAAGGCTTTGGCTTGAGCCATGTCAGAGTAATCAGGGAATGTTCGCTGAGCAGCGATGTATGATAGACCTAAAATTGATCCCCACTCATTCATGGCATCCAGTTTTTCAGCTGTTTGCATCATCTTGTGAAAGGATAGGGCAGAGACATCCAATGTTTTCTGAAACCAATCATAATTCAGATCCCCATAATCTTTCCCTTTTCTCACGTTTGGACTCATACCAATGGAGTGGAGAACGAAATCAATTTTTCCTCCTAGTGTTTCTTGAGACTTATTGAAAAGATTTTCTAAATCCTCCATCGAGGTGGCATCTGCAGGGATGATTTCGGCATTGCACTGTTCTCCCAACTTATTGATCTCACCCATCCGCATCGCAATGGGAGCGTTGGTCAATGTAAATGAGGCACCTTGCTCATGGGCTTTTTCAGCTACTTTCCATGCGATTGAATTTTGATCAAGTGCTCCTGAGATGATTCCTCTCTTTCCTTTCAGTAAATTATTTGACATGATTAGTGTTTTTAAATTCTTTTTAATGTGTCTGTCTCCCCCTTAATAAAGGGGGATGGGGGGTTGTTCCTATCTTCAAAATCTAAGATATAGCTTTCGATGGTTCTCAGGACATTGGAAATATTGTGTTTCACATCCAAATCATCAAACCTTAAAAACCTAACACCTAATTTTTCTATTTCGTTTTGTCTTTTCAAATCTGCCTTATAGGCTTCTACATGATCGTGAGATTTACCATCAATTTCGATTATAAGATTAAGTTTACTACAAAAGAAATCAACAATGTAATTAAGTATGGGCTTTTGTCTCATAAATTGATATCCATACATTTTTTTTGATTTTAATTCTTCCCAAAGCAAAATTTCAGACAAGGTGCTATTCTTTCTCAATTGACGTGAGAGCTCTTTTAACTTTGGATCATAGTAAATCTTCATTTTGAGCAAATATAAGAATCCAGGCACCTTTATTGATTATTCTTACAACCCCCTCACCCCCTTTGTTAAGGGGGAATCGCGCTTTTGCAAATATCTTTAATTCTCCCTTTCTGGGGTCATCTGCAGGAGCTCCTTAGCACTCTCAACAGCGGATGCGCCTGGATTCTCACCACCAATCATTTTAGCAATTTCTGCTATACGATCTTCATTAGCCAGCCGTTTGATTCGGCTAACAGATCGATCTGAAGTATGATCTTTATACACATAATAATGAGCATCTCCACCTGCTGCAAATTGAGGAAGGTGACTGATGCTGATCACTTGATGGTTCTTTGCCATTTGCTGCATCATACGAATCATTTGTAAGGCAACCTCACCTGATACTCCGGTATCAATTTCATCAAATATGATGGTAGGCATAGCCGTCTTGTCGGCTATTAGGTATTTGACAGCAAAGATCAAACGAGAAAACTCACCGCCGGAAGCTACTTCTTTCAACTCTTGAGGCCTTATACCTTTATTTGCACTAAAGCGCATTTCTATGGTATCTAGTCCGTTAGGATTTGGCTCGCTTTCACGAACCTTTAGGTCAACTGTTCCATTTTCAATACCAAGACGATGAATGATTTTTTCAATCTCATCAGCAAAGTTGAGTGCCGATAGCCTTCTGGACTCAGTGAGCTTCTTTCCGACGTTTTGAAGTTCTTTTTTAGCTAATTCAAGATCTTTCTTTGCCTTAGCAATATCATTATCAAGATTGGCAACTTTGTTTATGCTTTCGTCCAGTTCATCCCTCAGTTTGATCAACTCTTCTACAGTTAGAACAGAATGTTTTTTTTGAAGGCGATATAATAAATCCAATTGATCTTTTAACACCTGTATTTTTTCAGGGTCGTGCTCAACCATCTCTTGCACATGCTGCAATTCATTGAATACATCGGCTAATTCAATGGATACACTTTCTACGCGCTCACTTATGTCTTCTAGTTCCTTCGAGAACTTCGAAATTGCGAATAGAAGAGATTTTGATTCTTTTAACTGCTGAAGAATGGCAACCTCAGAATCATCTAGTAGATTGATGACCTGGGAAAGCTTGAGTTTGATGTCTTCTGCATTCTCAAGCACTTCAAGTTCATTTTCCAATGACTCTTGATTAAGATTATCCAAATCAGCTTCAACCAATTCAGTCAGCAAAAACTGCTTATAATCTGCATCTTCAGCACTTTGGGCAGCCAATGATTCAAGTTTTGTTAATTGATTTTTTGCTACTGAATAGCTACTAAATGCAGTTTGATATGAACCCAATAGTTCCGGGTGTGCTGCAAAGGCATCTAATGCATCTAATTGATACTGATTGTTCCCTAGTTGCAATGATTCGTGCTGTGAGTGAACATCCATGAGCTTTTCTCCAATGGCTTTCAATGCACTCAAATTAGTAGGGGTATCATTCACAAAAGCTCTGGATTTGCCCGATGGACTGATCTCTCTCCGAATGACACATTCCAGGTCATAATCCAAGTCTTCTTCTTCAAAGATTCTCTTTAAAGAGTATGCCGAAATATCAAACACTCCCTCTACTATACATTTTTGATTTTCATTCAAGAGAACCTTTGTGTCGGCACGTTTGCCAAGAAGCAATCCTACCGCACCAAGCATGATTGATTTACCAGCCCCAGTTTCTCCAGTAATTATATTTAATTGAGGAGAAGGAGCCATCTCTAAATCCTGAATAAGCGCATAATTTTTTATCTGAAGTGACTTGATCATGATCGATCGCAAAGATAGGTTAGAGACTAGTCAATCAATGCTTTATATTCATCCGTTCTTGAAGGATCAATATTACTGAGAAGATTATACGCTTGTCTGCGCGTGGCTAAATTAGATTCAGAAAAAATTTGAATCAATTCTCCTGACTTGGCGTCCATGAAAGCGATAGTTAATATTGATCTTGGTCGGGCTCTATTTGCTTTTTGAATCTCAGAAAGAGCTAATATGATATTCTTTTCTGCTTGTTCTCGGTCTTCAGCCATAATATCGAGACCTTCTCGATGATAGGTGTAGAGCGCTTTTCTTACAAGTTCTAATTGCGGATTTTGAATATTCTCAATGAGCCAATACCTATTTCTAACACTATTGAATTGTTGCCAACCCGTATAATTGGTTTGCTGCGCATTATTTACAATTTTAAATGCGCTCTGAAAATGGTTAGTGCCACCCAGATCCTCAAAGGTATCGTAATCAAAACCGATTATCATGTAAGCATAATAGGCAAGCATTGAAGTGATGTTACTTGTAAATGCATTTTCATTGAATCGCAGAGGTTGAGATTGAACATATTCAAAATCCCAGTCTCTATCCGCAAAATTCATCACGACCGATTCATAGCTTGTTCCATAAACGGGCCGACTAGATAACACCTGAACAGAGGCTTTAAATACCCCAATACTTGGCATTTCTGTCATTGTAATCACAAGATTGCAGTTGATCACCTCTTCTTCCTGAAATTCATCATTGGTCCACTTTGTGGTATTTAGAAATTGGGCAAACTCTGTTTCCATCTCTGTAAAAATGGCTCGCTCTGTTGTCTGAATTTGTTGAGCATTGACAATCACTCGACAGTTGAGTTCTTGTGAATATGCGTACGCACTAAAAAAAACTAGGATCAATCCAATAACTCTCATGAATGATTTTTTATGACATAATCAACGATATCCTGTGCCACTTCGACCTTACTTTTCAACTCAAATTTTTGCGTGTTATTGTTCTTATCAAAGAAGGTTACTTTATTGGTGTCGCTCTTAAAACCTGCTCCATTATCGTTGAGTGAATTGAGTACGATAAGATCAAAATTTTTCTTTGTGAGCTTTTCCTTTGCATTACCTTCCTCATTGGTAGTTTCTAATGCAAAACCTATGTGAAACTGATTTTCTTTCTTTTTTCCAAGAACTGCAGCAATGTCCGGGTTCTTAATCAATTCAAGTTTGAGGCTATCGTCTTTCTTCTTGATTTTTTCTTTTGCAGGATTTTTGGGACGATAATCTGATACTGCTGCTGAGAAAATGACTATGTCAGCATCCGCGTGTCTTTTTTGAGTTTCATTAAGCATCTCTTCAGCAGACTGGACTTTTATGAGTTCTCCCTTATTGGGAAAATGATCTGCGGGACCTGAGACCATGATTACCTTGGCTCCCGCTTGGCTAAAAGCTTCAGCAATTGAAGTTCCCATTTTTCCTGAGGAGTGATTTCCAATGAAACGAACAGGATCAAGCGCTTCAAATGTTGGACCGGAAGTGATTAATACCTTCTTGCCTTTTAGTGCATCTGATTTATAGAGCTTTTTTTTTACTAGTTCAACTAGTTCTTCTGGCTCTGCCATTCGTCCCTGGCCAGATAATCCACTTGCAAGTTCTCCATCTCGAGCTTCAATCACCTCATTGCCAAAAGACTGAAGCTTTTTAAGATTTTCTAACGTTGTAGGGTGCTGATACATATCCAGATCCATTGCCGGGGCAACCATCACAGGACATTTGGCAGATAGGTACGTTGCAAGAAGAAGATTGTCACAAATCCCATTTGCCATTTTACCAAGCGTATTGGCACTTAATGGTGCAATAAGCATTAGATCTGCCCACATCCCAAGCTCTACATGATTATGCCATTCACCTGAATCCTTGTCAAAATATTCAGAGTATACGGGATTTTTAGACAGGGTTGCTAATGTAAGCGGAGTGATGAAGTCCTTGGCGCTATTGGTCATGATGACCTTAACTTCCGCACCTTCTTTTACAAGTAAGCGCACAAAAAAAGCGGTTTTATAGGCCGCTATTGACCCACAAACCGCTAATAATATTTTCTTACCCGCCAACATGGCGACTAATTTATGTTAAATCTGAGGGAGAATCGTCTTCTTCTTCTGGTAATCTAAAATTTAATTCACTATTCAGAAATTCTTCGATAGCCATCGTTGTTGGCTTTGGCATACGTTCGTAGAATTTAGAGATTTCAATCTGCTCTCTATTTTCAAAAATTTCTTCTAAGTTGTCAACTGAAGATGCAAACTCGGCAAGTTTTGCATTAAGCTCTTCCTTTTGATTCGCGCTGATTTGTCTTGCTCGCTTAGCGATGATCACTAAAGACTCATATAGATTGCCAGTAGGCTCAAGAACATCTTGATTGTCTCGTGTGATTATTGATGGATTTATTTGCTGCATATCGCCATTATTAATTTGAATCGGCAAATTTAGTTATTTCTTCTATGCTTTCAACATAAATTTTCTCTGCTTCTTTTAAAAATTTACTGTTAGGGTATTTGTCTATGAAAGCAATGTAATGATCGACCGTATTTTTGAATCGCTCTTCTTGTTTAGAACGGATACTCTCTTGCGCCAGGTCAAAAGCCGTTTCTATCCTTAAATAGGAGACTTCTTCATTGTAATGTGAGTCAGGATAATCATCGGAGAAATTGTCATAAACAACTAGAGCAGCTTTATATCTTCTGAGTTTGTGGTAAAGCTTACATTGCTCATAGGCCTTTTTTTCGAGCTTTTGTTGCATTTCATCAATAATCCGATCGGCATCAGGCGCATACTTCGAAGTTGGGTATTTATTGATGAATTTCTGCATCGCAGCAATTGCTTCATAAGTTACTGTCTGATCTAATTGGTAGTCTGGAGATTGCTGGAATAGAGAATAAGCATGCATATAGGCTGCTTCCATTACGTATTCAGACCGCCCAAATATTCTTACAAACTCACTAAAATGATGAGAACTTAGAATGTATTGCTTTTGGTAGAAGTAACTATAGGCAAGGTAAAAATTGGCTAATTCTGCTTCTTCCGTACCCCTTATAATCGGTAAGATATCTTCTAATAGAATTATTGTTCTATGATAATCTTCTTCCTCGTAGTATGCCAGGGAAGCTTCATACTTAATCCTCCAATCTCCACTTTTTTGTATCTTTCTAAATTTGCTACAGCCAGCAATTGAAATCGCTGTAATTATCAAGAATAGAATTCTAATTTCCCTCATAATTTTTTAATAGTCGGCAAAACTAAGGACTTATACCTTAAACGGAAACATGGTTGAGTTATTCACCCTTCCCTTTAAGGGATTTTAACAATTCCTTCTTACTTTTTTTACCACCTTCAAGGTCTAATTTTTGAGTCGGTGGTAATGCAGTAGGCTTCTTATCTACATTTACCCTTTGTTTTGCTGTGAGTAGTTCGTCAAGGGTTGGTCTTTGATCACCTTTCCACTCAAAACCTTGGAGCACCTGAACTTCTGCCGTGAGTTCATGAGGCGGGATAAAGCGAGCTTCTGGTTTTATGTAAAAGGATATGTTATCAAGTTCTTCGTTTTTAAACCTGATGGTCATATCACTACACAGAATCCGATTCATTCCTAAGGTTATGATATCATTCGGATCATCCTCGTCTAGCACGTAATAAATGCTTTCACCGTTTCCATTGACATTTATCCGATTAATTTGAGATTTTTCAAAGAAGGCATTCATCGTTCTGCCTTTAATTTGATTATAGTTCTTGAGCGTATCTTCTGTTGCTAAAAATGCCCGTTGCAACAGGGTCATAGACTTTATTTCCTTTTCAGTCACATTCATCTTAATGGTATCTCCTTCCAGCTGATTTTTGAGATTCCAGAAAATGGGATCTTTGTAAAAAAAGAGCATGGAATCTTGCAAATAATATGCTGCTGAATCCGCCAATCCTTGAAGGTTACTCTTCCAAATTCTAACGTTGTGATAGGCTAAAATTCTTTTAGCTGAATCATAATCACTTTCAATTGATACTAGCGTGTCTGCTGCCAGGTAAAGTGTATCTTGATCAAGAAATCTTCTCATCAAGGCATGGCCATAGACTTTACTTATGTTATTCCCTTTGTCCGCATATCCAAAATCTCCGGTTATGACGACATCATTTTCCTTGGACGTTAGTTTTACATTGCCTTTCGCATCGTAATATTTTTTTAGGTCATCAAACAACAATTGATCACCCTCCATGTAATAATCGGTAGTTTCGATGGTTCCTTCAATGAATTCTGACTGTTCAATTTTGGTCCTAAAGGTTCCTCCATTTGCATGAAGAATTGATTCATCTTCTGTTATGATGGTAGTCTTACCTTCTGTGATAGCAATTTTTGGTAGCGTGTTGTATCTGAGCGTATCAGATTTTAAGGTATAGTCCGGTGCAACCAAAATCACATTACTCCAAAACAGCGCGTATTTTTGTAATCCGTAATAATATCCGGTCTCACTTGTGAGTACATTAACTGAATCTTTGAGCTTTCCGCCGTTGTAATAATTTCCAATTTCTGTATCCAGATTATAATCCAGAAAATTGGTAGTCAAACGTTGGTCACCTTTGGTGTAAATCACATTATCTCTCAATTGTGCGGTTCTATTTTGGCCATTATAAATCAGCTTTGTAGATGTAATAGTTACAGAATCATCAATGATTTTTACTCGGCCAAATGCTTCCATGACATTATCCTTCACATAATAATAAGAGCTGTCACAGTACATGGTGGTTGTTTCCTGAGCGAAAACTACGTTTCCGATGAGCCTTCGTATTTTTTCGCCGTTTTGACGAAATTCAAATAAATCATCAGCTTTGTATTTGATTCTGTCAACTTTTTGAGCTTGAGTGCTCTCAATTGACATGAACAATACAATAAGGACCATACAGGATTGAACTAACTTCCGCATTTTGCAAAATTAACTGATCGAGTTGTGCATTCTTTACAAAAACAGTTCCATGATTTTATTCATTCCAAACATTTGATTAATGGCGGTGAAAAAATACTACTTGCTGTTAGTGGCGGTGTTGATTCGATGGTACTCTCAGATTTGTTTTTGAAGGAAGGATTTGAGATAGCAATCGCTCATTGCAATTTTGGATTAAGGGGTGAAGAATCCAATGGGGATGAAGTGTTTGTCCTTGATTGGGCTGATAAAAATGGCATTAACTGCTTTGTGAAAGCTTTTGATCTTGCCGGATCTATCCAATTGGAGGCCAGAAATGTTCGATATCAATGGTTCAATGAGCTGTTACTTGAAAATGGACTGGATAAGATTGCGACCGCGCACCATCTAAATGATTCTTTAGAAACAGTTTTAAATAACCTTGCAAGAGGAACTGGTGTGAAGGGGTTAGCTGGTATCCCGATTCAAAACGAAAAAGTAATCAGGCCTCTATTATTTGCTACCAAAAAGGAAATCCACGATTATGCCATGGATGTTGGAATCGACTGGAGGGAAGATTCAAGTAATGAAACAGATGATTATGATCGAAATCACATCAGGCATCATGTAATCCCAGAATTAGAAAAGGTAAATCCTTCAATCTTAAATTCTTTTATCCTGACTCAGGAACGAATTACTCATGCGAGCCACATTGTTAGTGAAAGGGTGCAGGCAGTTAAAAAACAATTTTTACTAGAGGATAATGGAGGGTTTAGACTGGAACTTAACTGGATCTCTGCCCCATCTGATGAATTGATTTTAGCTGATCTTTTAACTGAATTTGGTGTAAACTATACTACTTCGAAAGAAATTTTTGAAGCTCGCGGAAAGTCCGGTAAGAGTTTTATTGGAGAAGGATGGTTTCTTACAATGGATCGATCCGAATTATTCATTGATAAAGGTGAATCTGAAAATGTTGATCTGCTTATTCAAGAAGAAGGAGAGTATGTGGTTGGTACTAAAAAACTAGTTGTTGAGATAGTTTCCAGCGATCAGATAAATTTTGGAAATGAGAATGAAGCTTTTCTGAATCATGATAAAATTAAATTTCCACTTTCACTCAGAAATTGGAAAGAGGGGGACCGGTTCCAGCCACTTGGAATGAGGGGGATGAAAAAAATCAGTGATTTTTTCATTGATCTAAAGATACCTCAAAACAGAAAGAAAGAAGTTTTGATTCTGGAGGCGGGAGATGAGATTGCCTGGGTGGTGGGTTATCGAATTTCCGAATCTTTCAAACTTACAACCAGTAAAAATACAGCACTCAAATTATCCTTTATCCCTCAAGAATCCCCCTGAAATCATGTAGAGCTGTGGTATTGCCGATAACAGTAATCACATCACCCATGAGGAGATGAGTGTCTCCATGAGGAATGAAGATTTCCCCGTTTCTCCGCTGAATGACCAAGGAACCCGAAGGAGGGAATGCTACTTCTTTCACTAGTTTGCGATGGATATCCTTACTCTTAATAAGTATTTCTTCTACACGATACATACCAAAGCTTTCCTGGAGTGTGCCTACAGAGTGTGGCCGAGTAACCATATCTTCAATATGATTGGCTAAAACCTCATCGTGATCGACGATTTTCAAGTCACCTTGTGGATCAATTAGATCATGTGATGCAGATTGTTTTCGCATGATCATTTTATTATGCTTCAGCTCATTTTTGAGGAACCTGGCTAATTCAAGATTGAGGTTTTTAGACTCAGTCAGTACAATGATCAGATCTGAGGGTCTGATATGAAGTGTTTTGAGAAAATCAGTATCTAATACCGCGACATCCTGATGCTTAATCCCTTTCCGATCAAATTCTTTTGCGATCACCTTGTTTTGGAGATAGGTTATGCAGGATGAATCGTGCATGTTCATTCTTTCAGCGAGGTGTAAACTGGCTCTGCTGCCACCAAAAATATAGGTACCATGATGCTCCTCCTTGTCGCCACTAAGGAATTGGTAGATTAAAGGACAGGTAAGGCTCACGATGATTGCAGAGGCCACAATGCCTGCATTATCTGCTGTGGTGATAACTTCAAGAGAAAGACCAATTTGGGCTGCAGCTATGGTCAACCCCATTCTAGCTGTATTTAAAACACCTGCTGCAATTGCTTTCTTAAATCCAAAAAGCCTGGTCATCACGAGTGAAGGAATGATTTGAATGAAAAAGAAACTAAAAACTAAAACCAGGATTAATGGGATGGATTCTTCAAAATTACTAAGTGCGGAAAGGTCCAGGTTTACACCTACCATGATGAAGAAAATAGGAATAAAGAACCCGTAGCTCATTCCATCCAACTTGAAAAGAAGAGCAGAACGCTCTTTATTGACAAACAGGCTTAAGAGTGTTCCAGCAAAGAATGCTCCCATTACAAGCTCTGTATCTAGAAGGTGAGCCACTATTACAAATAGCAGTAGTAATACCACAGCGCCTCTTACTCTGATTTGGCTGGCAGCATGCTCTAGTGTGTAGAGTAATTTTTGGAATGTGCGAACCTTAAGTAGCCTCTTTCCTATGACATAGGTGACAATAAAAACGAGAAATATGACAGAAAATAAAAGTAATTCTACTTCAAAACCATTTTTTAGAACTCCTGAATACACAGAAATAAGAATGATACTCATCACTGAAGCTACTGCACCTTCCATCAAAATGACTTGACCAAATCTTCTGGATAGAATGCCGTCTGATTTGAGTATAGGTACCGTGATACTTAATGCTACTGTTGGTAGTAAAATGGTATAGAAAACGATATCTACATCGAAAAACTGGCTGATTAACCAGGCCGCTGGTAATGAGAGGAATAGAGAACCAAAGTATATGATAATGGCAACAATTAGGGTGTTGCTTATGATATCAGCGAATTTTAGTTTTTTAGGAAATGAGGAAATAATCTTATTGACATTAATCTCAAATCCTGCGAGAAATATTAGTATTAAGAAGCCGGTTTGCGCCAAAAAATCCATGTACTGAGTTTCCACGATCAAATCCAAGACATATGGACCGATAACTACTCCCAATACAATTTTTAGAATCACTGCATGTGATCGTGATATTTCTAACCAAGACAATATTAATGGGACCAGCCATGCGATGACGAAAACGACAAATAGTGGCCCATAATTAATATCCATTGGTTAGACTGCTGGTTGGTTTCAGGAAACTCAAGCAGTAAAATAGCGAAATGGATTTTAATGGAATTAGGGAATGCCTTGGTTACCTAAGTATTTAGGTATCCCACTTTGGTAATTGGAAAAAGAAAGTAGTACCATTTCCTTCTTCACTTTCACACCAGATAGAACCAGACATTGCCTCAATGTATTTTTTTGATATAGACAGTCCTAATCCTGTTGATTCAATGTCACCATTTTTTAATGGCTTGAAGGTTTCGAATAGATATTTTTGGTCCTGAGTGGTGATTCCTGGGCCTTCATCTCTAACAAAAAGGTCCAGGTGTCCATTTTCTCCATTCGCACCAAGATAGATGGTAGAGTTTTCAGGCGAGTACTTCACCGCATTGTAGAGTACATTTTCAATGGCCTGGGTCAGATAAATTTTGTCCGCTTTTACAAAGGTATTATCAGGAATCTCTGATAAATCAAAAGATATTTTCTTCTTCCCTGCTGTCAGACTCTGTGATTGAACATTCCCTTCTAAAACATCCCTTACATCAAGTTTTTCCTCAACTACATTGAGTTTTCTGCTTTCTATGGCACCCGCATCGAGAATTTTGTGTACCATATCCCTATATCCTTCGGATGATTTTTTAAGGACGGATACCAGGTGATTGAAGTCTTCCGGAAGCTTATCTTTATACTGCTCTAAAATTACAGATAGGGAGGTAAGGTCATTGATTGGTTTTTTAAGGTCATGAGCTACCATGCTCATCATAAGATTCTTTTCTTTATTTACTGCAATCAACTCTTCATTCTTAATGGATAGATTTTCACCTTGTTTTTGTATGTATCCCTTTTGTCTGGTAATCTGATCGTTCTGCTCACTAAGCAAAATATTTTTCTCTCTCTTTTGACGATACTGGATATATAGTATTGCTAAAAATAGCAAGGTAAGACAGGTGATAATAATTAATCCATTGCGAATTAACCGCTCATTTTCTAATTGTGCTTCCTGTTCTCGGAGTGTTATTTCATTCAGTTTAAGCTGAAGTCTTTGGCGCTCTGCAATTTCCCTTGCTCGATATAATGAATCTTGGGCAATTTGAAGTTTTAAATTACTTATCTCAAGTGCTTTATCAGATTTAGCTTTCTCATTGGCAATGGCAGCTACTTTTTGACTTGATTCTGTTTGTATTTTTTTAGCCTGCTCATCTCTCAGAAACCTGTCTACTGTGGAGTAAAGATCAAAATACTCGAGGGATTTCTCTGAATTACCTATGGCTTGATAGCATTCATATAGAATACCATAGCATCTCTTGGTCAGATTGATGTTTTCTAGCTCCTGTGCAATATTCAATGCTTCTAAAGCTAAATCAATCGCTTCTTGATTTTGACCGATGCTTTGACTAACAGAAGCTGCATTAATCAATCCTGAAAGTACGTAGTTCTTTTGCTTGAGTTCTTTAGAGAGCTTTATTCCTTTTTTAAAGCTAGTGAGTGCATTAGGGTATTCTTCATTATCAATCTGAACCAGACCAAGGTTATAATAGGCACTTTTGATACCATTTTTATTACCTGCTTTCTGATTATGTTCAATCGATTGATTGAAGTAAGAAATTGCTTCTTGGTTTTTTCTATTGTTCCAATAGAGGTATGCAATCTTACCGCAAATGCCTGCTGCATCATCATGCTTATTTTCCGTAATTGCTATTTCTAAAGCCTGCTGATATTGATCAATCTGATCCTGAACATCTGCAGTCAGTTGCTGGGCGAAAGAATAAGCGGCGATGATCATGCAAGCAACGCCACATAATAAAGCTCTGCTCAATTTAATCATGTTGTAAATTTACTTTCATTTTCATTATTCTACGTAAAAGACAATTTCTTCTTGATTTTCATTTCCAAGCTTATCAGTAACACTCACATTGATTCTGTAAAGGTTGTTTTTTCTGAAATTCTCAATCAAACTTTTATATGGTTGAGGCGTACCTCCATTAATTTGATAACTAATCTTATCTAAACCAGCATGCTGATCCGTTGAGGATAAAAAGAGTAAAACATGCGGTGGAAAAACACTCACTGTTTCACCTTCTATTACGCGTGTTCTGTTCGTGTCTATGCTAAATCGATTATAGACTTCAGGTCCAGTATTGTCAACAATGCAGAGAATTTTCTTTGTACTTGAATTCGACAGATTATCATATCCATTATAAGTTACGACATGAAAACCATCTTCCTCAATATTGAAAGGCTCTGAAAATGTTTGGGATAATCCTCCATCCACTTGATAATCAATCTCTTTGAAGCCTGAGTCTTTATCTGTCCCGCGCAGATCAAATTTGGTTTCTTTTGTTATGAAAATGGTGTCATTCACATCAAAAGCCGGACCAGAGAGATTGTAACTCAGACTTGGTCCTGAAAGATCTACATAGCTAATGAGGCTATTCTTATCAGAAAACTCAGTAGTTCGAGTGGTATTGTTGACTTTATCCATTGCCAAAACTTCAATGTTAAGGTTTCCGGACTGAGTCAAATAGAACGGTGATTCATACAGTTTAAATTCTCCTCCATTGACAGAATATCTGATTTCTTTTACTCCAGCTTTATTATCCATTGCCACCAATTTCAATTTAGTTCTACCTGAATAGTACTCTTTCCCATTTGCAATGAATGTATTACCGATGATTTCATCAATTACTCTTGGTGCGGACTTGTCTAGAAAAAAGCTGTAAGTCTTTTTCTCCTCATTGTTATCTACATCATCTACAGCAAAGTAGGTAAGGGTATGTTCACCCTCACTTAAACTGGAAAGGTTTATTGGAGACGAGTAGACAAACGTTTTACCCTCGTCTATGGTGTAAAATATCTTTCCATCCTTTGAGACATTGTCTTGCGTAGTTAATTCAATAGTTGATCTATTGGAAACCACGTTTTCAGAGAGATCACCTTCAACGGCTAATGATGAGGCAGGTGCTGATTTATCAATTTGAATGTTAATTGATTGTAGGTTTTCGGTATTCCCAACCTTATCAACAGCATAATATTTTAAAACATAAGACTTTTCATCGTTGAGAGCAATTGCAGAGGTGTATTCTTCAAATACCCCACCATCCACCGAGTAATAAATAGATGCAATTCCAGATGTTTCATCAGTCGACGATAGCACGATAGCTCCCGATCCTAAAATGACTTTTCCATCCAGCCTGGCAATTCTTTGCTCACCAAAAGAAATAGACGTTTGAGGTGCCTTGCTATCTGCATAGAGTTCAAAAACAACTTCCTCCTTTGGATAGACGATTTTCTTAGTTTCTGGATCTACTTTCCATGGAGATCTGATTGAATTGTATCCTTCAGAATCAAGATACATTGGGCTTGTATATTTAGGGTCTTTGCCTTCAAGTATTTCACTATCTGACCCTTCTTTATCCGTTGAGATACTTAGATAAACAGGTAAATCCTTGTTTACATACACTTTGCCATCCTGGTCCTTGTGTATTTTTTTCTCATGTTGCGGTTGTTGCTGAGCTCTTAGGCTGGTTGTGAGGAACGTGATTATTAACATCCCTATTATTTCTTTACTCATTGGTTAATCTGGTTAAAAGTGCAAACTTCAGTCACTAATATATACCTAGAATGAACCTAAGGTGATTATTATAAGACGGAACGGATACCCCATTCGATCAACGTGCGAATAATACGACTAAAGATTACAGTTCTTTGTGAATTTTCTTCACACGGCCTACTATCCCATCTTCTAACATTACTTTAATTCCATGCGGATGATTCGTAGACTTAGTAAGGATTTTTTGCACGAATCCTTTTGTTAGTTCGCCCGTTCGTTGATGGTGTTTTTGAACTACCTCCACCTCAATGCCAATGATTATGTTTTTTCTAATGGTCCCCTCCATCAGGCCTTAAGTTTAATTTGAATCAATTTGAAAGCCGAAAATGCTACCCAAACGAAATTGACAGCTACGAAAGGAAAAGCTCCATTCATGTAGGCATTGTAGAGTAGTAATATTGATCCTATCAGGTTAAGCATCAAATAGCTGACAGATTCTGCATTAATTTTTTGAAATAGATTTAAAGCGAATCCCAGCAGGAGACTTCCTGCCCCTAACCAGCCAATAAGTTCTAGTGTATCCATGTTGAAAAAGTAAGAAGCGAAAGTAGAAGCTTTTTACAACATAGTATTACTCAAATTTATTTTTGAATCAAAAAGGGCAGAATTCCTTCTGCCCCCTAAACATCAACCATAATTAAGCCTCTTCACACTTACTTAGATTTCAGTTTTTTCCAGTTTTCATTCGCATTTTTAACCATTTCGCTATGTCCTTTTTCATTCCAAACTTGTAGTGCATCTACTTCAATGCTGTTGAGATAGACATAGTATTTACCATCCTTAACCAAGAATTTGTTTGGGTCTGTCCTGAACTTTGCACCAACAGCAATACCAGTTGCGCACCATCCTCCGTATTGAGGAAGATATTTTCCGGGAGTTGCATCGAAAGACTTCTTTTGTTCAGCCGAAGTGAAGAAATATTTCACCCCTTTGTATTCGGACATATATTCTTTGGATCCTTGCTGAGCTAATGCTAAATCCAGATAAGAAACCGGGCTGTATCCATTCAAACCGATCTTGCTGTCATCCGTATTGAATAACTGAGCCATTGCTCCAATGGAACAAAGCATTGATAAAAATATAGTTGTAATCTTCATTGTTTTTGAGTTTTAGTTTTGAAAATAGGTTTCATCTACTACCTCACCATTGTCCCAGACACGGCGAATGACCTCATGCCATTTGATTTCACTTCCATCCTTCATGTCGAAATGAAATCGGAATTCTGACATGCTTACATTGTCCCCGATTGAGTTATTAAGGAGTGAGATTTCATTCACTTTCTCAATACTGCCGACAAATCCAGTAAGCTTTTGAACGGCTTCATCTTTAGTGGTCGTCTCAGTACCATCCACATCTTTCGTGTGAGCTGTGTCATTGAAAAATTTGGCAACCGCTTGTGGAATCTCCCCACGCAGCACCAAGTTGTCCATTTGTGTTACTAATTCTTGCATTGCTTTTTATGTTTAAATACAATGCAAATCAATAACCGACTAGACCCTTACTGTTTACAAAAAAGGGTCATTCACTTGTACTTTCTAAGCTATAATTTGAAGGGGAAACACCTGTATGAAGCTTAAAAAAAGTCGAAAAGTGACCGACTTCTTCAAAGCCTAGCCTAAAAGCTATTGATGAAATTGATTCTTTGTTAAATAGCATTTCCTTGGCTAATGAAATAACTCGCTTCGTGATGTGCTCTTTTGGAGTCAATCCAGTTGATTGGTGGATATTTCTAGTGAAAGTTTTTGGTGTTTGACTCAGGAGATTGGCATAAAATGTAACTTGATGAGAGTTGGTGATATGCCGATTCATTGCTTCACTAAATGCATTAAATAAGGCCCTGCCTCGCGAAACATTCTCAAGTCCGTCAACGAATTCACCGGGTGTTAAAGAGGTGTGATTTTTGAAGAACCTGGAGAAATATGCCGGGTCTTTAAACCCCAGCAAATAAGATGCTTCTTTTACAGAACCTTTGGTTTCAAAAAGTGATTTCCTGGCCTTGTTTATTAGCTTTTGGTTCTTCCACTGGAAGAATGTCAGGTCAAGTTTTTCTTTAGAAATTCGCTGGACATCATGATAGGATAAATATGGAGAATCCATCTTGGCCTCTACATTCTGCTCCAGCCACTCATTCAGATCAAATAGTGTAGATAACTCATCTTGAGTCGCATTAAACGGGTTCATTTGAAGCCATCTTTCCTGAGCGGATTTTAGGGTACTTTTTTGATCTTCCAGCGGTAGATCATTTCCTGCGTCCACATGACCCACACTGAGTACTTGCGAGAACAGGAATCGGTACTCACTTGATGCTCGGTCATCTACTGCAAGACTTAGAGCAGGCTCTATGCTTACATATTCCCCTTTTGGGATGAATACAGCTGAAGTTTCGTTGAAATGATAGGTTTGGAAATTTAGCTTTAAGAAGCTATCAGGTTGCAACAGATATACAAATGGCTGCTGAGTCTTTTCCATCGAAAATAAAAGTACGAGACATCAGCGTTAGAGTCTGGATGTAACACTTACTTTTCGCAGTGTTTGTCTAGCCAGCGTCAAATGGAATGATCATATGGTGGAAAACACGGAGGCATGAGTGCTGGCAACTGATACAAATAGTTTAGATCAATCTATATTATCTACGATTTTACTATTTCTAAATGGCTTTTTAACAAACTGAATCTAGAGTTATGATTCTTGGTATTTCGGTATTATTGTTTGTTTTGGTTTCTTTCAAATTCAGCGGTTCGCTTTATCTGCTCTTCGAGATTCCATTCAAAATCAAACCTGTTTTTTAGAAATTCAGCAATGGGTTCAAGTCCGATTTCAGCTCTTCTTTTATCAATGTTCTCTGGATCAAATACTGGCCACACGTTGAAACTTTTGGTTTCTGGATAATACTTCATTTGCCCTCCATAGATTTGCAAATCACCTCGCTCTGTTGCAATTCTATCTTCAGCTCTAACCAAAAAGCGTGGTTCCAATTTCTTCTCTTTAACCGCTCGTCTCATCATGGGGAGGTATTGAATGCGAACTTCATTATCTGAATGTTGAATAACATTGCAAATGGTCCAATTACCTCGCTCGCCAGCCATTTCTTTCGTTGGCCATCCATATTTATCCAGAATCTCTTTTACTTTTCTTTCATTGATGATGTGATTGCGCTCATAGATGGCTTGCTGTTGCTTAACCAATTCTGATTCGGCACCATAAATCTTCATCAGTGAGTCTCTTGATCTAATTGGCACTTGTTCCTTCTTCCAGATAGAATCAAGAACTGCTATCAGATTTTCTTGATATTCCGGTGTTACAAGTGTTCCTTTTGATTTGGCCTTGCTAGAGCAGCTCATCATTAACAGAAAACAGAACACTAAACTGAATTTCATTACCGTATTAACAAATGGTTTTAATTTATGTACTTGATCTGCCCACATGGTATTAATCTGTAATTGTTTGGAGGGTCCACTCCAATACCATAAACAAGATCCAATGTGGTGCCATCTGTGTCATCTTTCGCGATAGTCTTGATCGGCAAAAAAGGTGCATCTATATTTTGCCCATTAATAAACAATATTGATCGAGTGGTGCCATTCCCAATTTCTGATTCAAGTTTAAGTCCAACGTATAAAGTTTGTTGCCCTTTAGGTTGAATTGATGTCTTTAGGGTTGAGTGGCTACTAAGATCTGACTCAAAGAATTTTTCTATTCCAATCACACCAAAGTTCAAATCATCTTGAATATTTTTTGGAGTCAAAGAATCGGGTAATAAGAATATGCTCAGCAGAACAATTGAATCAGTTAGAAGGTGTGCCGGGGTTTCTGGAAAATCTAATTCTAAGTCCAGCGATATAATGGTGTCATTCACAATCTGTATTCTAAATACAGTATATCTAACTTCAGCACCTTCGGGGTGGGAATAGCTTCCTCCTCTTGGTCCAGTGGTAGTAATATTGATGCCGTAATTATTCTGTGAATTACTAAGAATCTTACTTACCTCAACAGACTTATCTTGATGTGCCTCATTTGTTTTATCATCACCTTTTTTAATATCAACACATGACAGAAATATCATTGAGCCAATGATGTAACTTGTTAGTTTCTCCATGAGGATCGTTACTCTTTCGGTTTTATGGTTCCTGCACAAGCGTCTCCTTCCTCAGTTCCAGTTAGCCAAGTCCTAAGTTTAGCAGTTCGTTCGTTAGTCAGTTCGGCCATGTAGTAAGAAACACACATAGGATGAATACTTCCATACCATCCAGGTTCACGGTCAGGGTATTTCATTTTTAATTCAGAATCTCTAAACGTCATCCAGTTACGCTGAGAAGTTCGTAAGGCTTCTAAGAAAGTTGGATCGTCAGCATACTCCTTAATTATCAGTTGGTAAACTTTGTTCAATTCAGCGTCCGCTTTCTTATAGTCTTCTGCTGCTACTTTGTTCATTTCTGACTGAGTTTGACAGTTAGAAGTTCCAACCATGAAAAAGGTTAAGATGATAGTTACAAATAAATATCTCATAATGATGATGGTTCAAAGGTAACGTTAAGCTAAGCGGTATTTGTCCAAACTTACCTTGAAAGCACTAAAAGTAACGAAGGTGCACCACCCCTCAAAAGCTATCTCGAAGAAAATGCATTATGAAAGATTAAGTCCAGAAGCAAGACAGATGCTAAGGCTTCTCAATCAGAGAGTATAAGGAACATGATTGTTTGATTGAGTTCGTCAAACTTCCTCTTGTCTCTTGGTTCGTCAAAGTTATAGTTTCTGAGAAAAGGCTTAAGTAGTTGCTGTTGCCTTAGAAGAATTTGGTTAATCGTTGCAGTTGATTCAATCTTCCTCATCTTGGCAAGATAGATGCTGATGTATGTTAGCTACCCTTATTAAGTTCATCTTCGTTACCCTTTTTGTTTCCTTGCTGCATTAAGGTTGTTCCACCTCCAGCACCAATAGCTACCCCAATCGCTAACCATAATCCCAAATTGTCAGTTGCAACTCCTATTGCAGTTCCAATTCCAACTCCTAGCGCAATTCCTATACCTAACCTATTTCCTTTCATGCTTTATTAATTGATGCTAACCTTTAGCTTCTCATCCTATAATTATTCTAAAAAGCAAAATTTAATAACTTAAAGATAAGGACGTCAAGCTATATCCTAATCTTATTCAATGGGGTGAATCTAAAGGCCTGTTAGGGATCTGTTATTTTGCTTTTAGTATTGAATCTTTAAAAATTGTTAAGAGTTGCGGATTACTCTTCAAGAGTATGGATTCATTTAGGTGAATTTCGATTTCCCCATTTTCTGGATAATTCATCCAAATTCCATGGCTATCATTAATCACATCCGCAAATGTCTCCAAATTCAGTCTGTTCGATTTAATGAAAACAACATTTGTTCCCTCATCAACCGTTTTTATTTCTATTTCATCGAGTTCGTTCAATTGAGAAACAAGCTCATTTGATTGCATGATCATTCTTTCCATCCTTTCTTCTAATCCATCTAGAAAGTGCTTGGCAATTGATGCATTGGTCCAACTTCTGAATACAGTTCCACCTAAAATCTTCATTAAATGAGTCATTTGATTGATCACTTCTGCATCCCCGCATAAAATTGCCCCACCACAGGCTCCAAGATATTTATAGAGAGAGATGTAAACAGTATCAAAAGGTGAGCAGTAGTCCAGAGTTGTTATCCCCGAATAGGCTGATGCTAAATGAATTCTAGCCCCATCCAAGTGTGTTTTGATTCCAAATTTTTTTGCATACTCAGTGACACCTTTTATATAGTCAAGATCAACAATTTTTCCATTGTGCCGTCTAACAGGGTTTTCCATTGATAAGGCACCAACTCCGTTGTAAAAGGACTCTCCACTACTGAGTTCTTTCAAAGCATTTTCTAAATCATCCCTGGAAAAGTAGTGTTTACCTGAGTTTATTGGAACCAATCTTTTATTATGAATGGCCTGCGCAGAATCACCTTCATCTCGATAGATGTGACTGTCGCCATGAACTATGGCTTTGGTTTTATCACCACAAAGGATTCGCAAAGCAAGTTCATTAGCCATTGTACCAGATGGCATATAAATCGCCTTTTCCTTGCCAGTTATCTTGCAAAAGTCTTGTTCTAGTTCAGCTATTACTCCTCCCGATGAGTAAAAATCTCCGTTGATGCCAGATTTGGATTCGATCTCACTGAGTTTCTTTAAATATTGTTTTGGTTGAAAGAAGTACCCATCTAATATTAGATTGATGCCATATTCCTCTGATCCGAAATTCGGAGTGGCGTTCTTAGCATTTAAAGTTAAGCCTGTAAATAGGGGCAGAGCCGCTGCTAAGCTTCCTGTGCCTATGAATTCTCTTCTTTTCATTGTTCAGTTTATAATCCCTATCGCCCATGTATGAGGCGTGTACTATCACTTTATGGGTAGTACTAAAATAGTGAAGTCTGCCTGGGCGGGCAAAGTTTGTAGAATGCCCGGAAGCACATGCCTTTTATATTTTGTTGGCGGTTGTTATTGTCCTACCATTTTATTGATTTTTGGTTGGATTATCCAGATTCCAATTGGATAGAACCAGATCATGAAGAATTCGCCAGCAAAATCAGAGAAAGTAACTTTTCGTTGGAGTTCAACTGTCTTGAAAGTCTTAGCGACAAAATACAGGCAGTAGAAAATGCAAAACATTGAAAAAAGATGGAGAGGAACAATCAGTCCAAACATCCCTGGGTTAGGAGGCGTTCCATATTGAAAAGGACCATTCATAGTGGTTGCCATGAATCCAAGTAAGAATAAAATGTAAACTAGTGGTATAAAAAGGAAGACTTTGAATTTGGTAACCTTCATTGTAACATCTTGAGGGACTTTGGATTGCAGTCCGACCGCAACCGCCCAAAACCAACCGAAAAATACTCCCGTGAATATTAGCATCATTAAAGGAAATGCTGTGAAGTAGTTCATCATGAATGTTGGGTTAGGTTGACTATTGTTTCCAATGCTTGCAAACATTGAAATCATCATGATAATTTGAAATATCATTGGGATTCCAAATGTTAGCAGGAATAGTTGCCAATGCTTAGCTCTTAGGAATCTTTCGTTCATATTCAGTTAAGTTATCTACGAAGTGGCAATTGCCACCAACGACTAGATAAAGCATGGGGCTTTACCTTTTAATTAAAGCGATGAAATTAGTGAAATCTGCCGAATGATGGTTCGCCACTTTTTCCAGTCACTGAAAAGGTCGGACCGTCGTAACGGCAAAAAAGCTCGACAGCATGAATCGGACCGCTCGTTAGCGGCCTTCACCCCTCAGGCCATCGCCGGCTCGGCATGCTGTCCCGGCCAACGCACAACTCCGAAGTGAGCTTTTTGCCGTCAAAGGCAGGGTGGTAGATAAGCGGGATGTTTTATAGGCTCTTAGCAGATAGCTAAGTAAGGCCATGCGCCATCATCGTTTGTTGGACTCTTTTTTGCCGTCAATCAGCTTCATTCCTAGTCCGAAAAAAAGTCCAGCTATTATTGTTACTGGCAGAGTGTTCAGGAAAATGTAGATATCGTATTCAGTCGCGAAAACCAGAGGTAAGATGATGGTCAATGATAGATATAAGAATCCACCAAAAAAAAGTCCATCTTTCCACCAGTTAGATTTAGTTTCTTGGGCTATGTCCTTACTCCGTTCGTTTTGTTGTTCTTGATTCTGTTTGTTTCTTTTTCTAACATTCGCAAAAAAGAATATTGTGATCATTGTTTGTGTCGATAGGATTAGAAATAGTCGAAGCAGAATCGAAGTTCCTGAAGTACCAGTTATCAAGTTGCCAATCAAAACTGCAGTTAAGATTGAGGCAACTACAAATACAATTAAATGTCGATTAAAAAATGTTGATCTGGTCACAGAGAATTGAGTCTAACGCCAACTATCATCCGTAAGCTGGACTTTTCAAATTTCAACTAAAATATCTGATAGCACTTGCCTTTGCAAATAGCTCAGTTAGCTTATGGATGATAGTGATTGTTATGCGCTTTACATGCTATGTTGATTGATTAATTCTCTAATTTTCTCATTTGTATTTTCTTTGCTATACCCTTGAATAATTTCTAAAATTTTATGATTACGATCCAGTATATAAAACTGAGGAACACTTTGAACACTATATTGATTTTCAACCAGTTTATCAGACTTTAGAATTTTAAAGTTTAGTTTCTGCTTTTCTTGATATCTCTTAATAATGTTTAAATCTTTAGTCCAAGTTTCAATGCTTACAACTTCAATGGAACCTTCATTTACCAGTTGTTTTAAAAACGGGATCGCTGCATGACAAGGGCCACAGCCAATTCCAGTGAATTCTATTAGAACCATTCTCCCTCTAAAGTCCTCAAGTGAAATAATTTCATCTTTTGTCCCAAGAAGTGACCAATTGGGTGCTTTTGTTCCCTTTAAATTCAATGAAAGTGGTTTGCTGTTTTTTTCTCGCAGTGGCAAGTCAGGAAAATACTTCTTGGCTAAAAAGTTAGAAATGTTGTCATTGTTTATTCGGGTTTGTCTAGTGCTTTCTATACTAATGTTATGTGGTAAGTCACGTTTTATTTTATACGGCAAAAGGTCTGTCTTCCTGACCCAAATAGTATATCTTGAAAAATCCATCTCATAAGCATTTGAAACTTCTGGGAAATAGATTGATTGGTTTCCCATCATAAAATCAACAACATTAACAGTATCGTAGATAACTAAATTGATAGCCAAGGAATCAACGAAATCACTGACCTTGTAGGAGATACTATCATTTGTTTCATTTATATAATCAAGAATAATCTTAGCTCTAGTAAAAAATGGAGAAGGTACCTCACGCCAAGGAAACCGCATCGTTCTGAAACTATCTATTTCCATGGTTCCTTCCTCCCAATGTACACGAGATCTCATGATACCATCATAGCTATATTCCATTTTTGTGGTGTCTTTGATGTTGAGTCTAACAAAGCTGGCACCAACGAAAGTATCTTCCACATTAATGTACTCTTTGAAATAATGATCACTTACATAAACAGGTTTCATGGTGTCATATATATTGTAAGTGGACATTGTTGTAATGTAACCTGCAGTTTGAACCTTTCTTAGGTTTGTTAAGATGTTCTCGATTAGCTGTTTGTTTTCATCAGTCGAATGTTTATTAGAGCAGGCATTAAATAAGAATATTAAAATTGCCAGTGATAAAGGATTAGCTATTTTCATTTATACAGTTTTTGCTGGTAACATTTATGTAAACGCCATAAACCCTGCTAATCGTTAATTTAAGAGTATATGGTGTTGAAGTGGAAAATTAAGGGATTTGGAAAAAATTCCCTTCTTTTCTCTTAGATGAAAAGAATTGGAACGTCGAAAGGACAAAATCAAGACAGCACCGCATTCTGACTTTAGCCAAGAACAGGAAATTCCATTGCCACAATAGGGCAAATTCTAATGATAAGGCCCATGGGTGAATGGCGGGTCAGAAAAAAGAAGAATCTATAAAGCTCGGTGATGGATGACCGAACAATGGGTGTTAGCTTCTGTATTTAAATTAATAACATCCTGTTGCTGTTTCTAAGGAACATATTGGAGCTCTAAAAGATCCATTTGCCACATCCCAACTGTTTTCCTGAAAGACTTGGGTGAATTCAAAAGTACCTTCTACAAAGTTATTTCTTACCTTAGAAAGTGTAATGGTTCCGGTGGTGGTAGAACCACCTCCAACAAAGCTTAAGGTAGCACACGTTGGATCAGCTCGAAAGCGTATTCCACTGTTACCCTGAACAAGTGTACAATCATCGGAAACACCAATCGTATAAGTTTTCTCTAATAGTTCGACAGTGCATCCTACTTCTGCCGCTACAAAAATAAAATCAGTACCATATATTTCATTGTCTAGTTCGCAATAGAATTGAGAGCTAAACACGGTATTAAACTCTGAGGCCGGGAAGAATCGTAACCTGAAGTTACCATCATCCTCTCCTTGGGTTTTGTCATATCGCCTTTCTACTCCATTAGCATTAAATGAGATGAAATAAAGATGTTCTGTCGCATTGAATTCGGTATAAAATGGCTGGTTTTCAGGTACAAAATAAAAACTTGCGTTTTCGTTAGACCCTGTCCCATTTTGAACAATTGCATTTAAAATCTGATCACCAAATTTTTCCTCCATTGTCCAATTGAATGACGCATTTCCTTGTTCATCAGTATCAATGATGCCACTAGAGCCTTCACTTTCAAAACTCACAGATAACCCTTGAACCGGATTATTGTCTAAATCCGTTATTTGAACCACAAGAGGCTCCTCAAGGGTGACACCAGGTCCGCCAACTTGATTATCACCATTTACTTTTATTAACTTGATGGGATTACCCACCAAAATTTCCTGGGTTTTCACCTCCATTTCTCCTTTGTACATAACCGTAAGTTTGACAGTGTATGAACCAATCGAAGTGTAAGTATGTCTGGGTGATTGATTCGTAGCTGTGTTACCATCACCAAAATCCCAGATAAATTGCTCTCCTTGGTTAGAGCAATCTCTAAAAGTGATTTCCTGATTGACTACAGGTCCTTCCCAGGTACTCGAATTGGAATTAAGAGGTGCATCCCAAAAGAAACATGCTTGGATGTCAATGTCATCACCGGAACTATCTAAAATGGAACAGCTTGTAAAAATTATGATTGCCAGATAAAAGTACCGATAGAAATTCATCATTTTTTGGAAAATGAGTTATCCTAATATATCGAAAAACGATTGAAATTGCAATCAAGTCATGCATGCCCAACCTCCATGTATGAGGCGTGTGTTTACACTTCGTGGACAGCATTAAAATAGTGAAGTCTGTCTGGGCTTCCAAAGTATCAAATAGCCACTACGTTCAGGAAGATTAAAATCCTGCGAACTGAAGGCAGTAGAAAGCACTAACCTTTCCCAGCGGCTGATTCATGGTCGAGTTGCACTGAAGCTAGCCAGAAAGCACTTTGGCATATAAACGATAGCGCGCTTGTTAGAAATCGTAGTTTTTGCCCCTCGATCTTATGGTTAATCCAAGAATACCACCCAAGATTAGGCTTGGAATTGATCCAAAAACGGTGATCCAATACATTGGTTTGAATATGTAATCTTCAAAGGGATTGTCATTCGTTCCAATGTTATCAATGCCTTCTTGAATGAATCCAACCCAAGAAGCTACAAACGTTGAAGTTAATAAAACGACAAACGCAGTTCCTATTCCGACTATCAATTTTGCTCTGTTCTTAACTAGAATAAGGATTCCAGCCTTACGCCCAAAATAATGAGAAGTAGCAAATAACAAGAGTATACCAGTTAATAAGTTAGGCCACATGCTCACAATGAATTTGATCAACGAGTTAAAGCTCTTATCTAATGATTCCGACCAAGTAAATGTTAGGGTAATCATGATAATTCCAGCAATAAAAAGCCCAAATAGCATAAAAATGATAGTTAGCCGTGACCCTAATGTTTGCGCTATTTGATTCTTGTCTTTAATTGAAGTAGTCTTTCCAGAAATTGTAAATGTTCTTAGCAACATCCTCAAAATAGATCTTTTCTCCCGAGTTCATTAGGATATTCAGAGTTGAAATATTGAAACCTCGACTAAACCCACTGCTAAATGCACCTCGAGAATGTTCGGTCGTTTTAATTGTGGACTCGTATTTCAGAACCTTGTGTTTAGTTCCGTTGGCCAAATCTTGGATGATGTTGAAATCATTTTGTACGGGTTTTCTCTTCAAAGCCAGTTTAGCCTTTTCCTTTTCAGTTAGTTCGGACTTGGCCCATTCGTTCATATGATGTGCGGTAATTGAAAAGTTGATGGCACGATCAGATGAGGTTTTGTCTTTAAGGAAATCGTTGTATTCACGTTCGAGTTTGTCAAACCAATCTTTGCTCTCCGCAATGTCAAAGCTGAATGTACTCATTGGTGGGATGATTTCTAACGCCAAGCTAGCAGGAGTGCGCCCCGAGCTTGGCAGAAAGATACTAATATAGCGCAGCTGCCCAACACCTACAACGGTAACTACAAAGAGCTGCGTTCAGAAGTGAAAATCCAGAACCACCACAGTTGCTAGGAGAGAAGATACTTTCAGATCTGACCCGTTTGATCGTCAGGTAATGGGTAGCGGAGCGGTAAATAACTGATGAAACTAGTAGAAAGCACTCTGATGCATTCGTACTAGCAACTGTTGAGGTCCGTTTCGTTTTGTTCTGTAATTGTTAGTTCAGAAGTTAGAAAGTCTGAGAAATTGGTCCAGGTTCTCACAATTTCACCTGTTGTCAAGCAACTTAAGATAGTATCACCTTCTAAGAAGTATCCACAATTCTGTTCATCATCAAAATATCGGGTTCCAAAGTGGAAGTCTGATCGTTCAAATTCATGCTTCCAGTATTCGTTAGCCGTTCCTATATCCAATGGTTGAAGCATTGTTCTGTCCAAAAGACCATCAGTTGATTTATACAAGCTTGGAGTTAGACCGTAAATGGTGAAATCGTAGAAATGGAAACCATTCATGATTCGAAAGAAACTCTTTAGAGATTCAGGAATTTCAAGGTTATAACGAATTAAGAAGTTGTCGAAATAGAGTTGGGGAGCTCCTTCAAAAAGCTTAATGAAATAAGCTTCAGTAAATTGAGTGTTCTTCACCAGTTGGATCGTGCCAAGGTTATCAATTCGAGATTCTTGTTCAGCGTATTTGTTAACAAAATTCTTGATTGGCAAGAAGTCGGAAGGAAGCGAAGAAAGTTTTTCTTTTAGTTCTGATTCCATTTACTCTGGCTCTAATGGGCCTCAACATTTATGTAAACGCCATAAACCCTGCTAATCGTTAATTTAAGAGTGTATGGTGTTGAAATGGAAAATTAAGGGATTTGGAAAAATTCTCTTCTTTTTCTCTTAGATGAAAATGAATTGGACCGTGCTCTAATTCTTTATCAAGCGAACCAATTGCTACTTTCCCTCCGCGAATGATGGTTTCGCCACTTTTTCCAGTCGCTGAAAAAGTGGCCAAAAAAGCTCGACAGCATGAATCGGACCGCTCGTTAGCGGCCTTCACCCCTTAGGCCATCGCCGGCTCGGCATGCAAAGGGCTTCCTCGTTAGATAATTCCAATATTCGTTGTTACTCTTCTATTTTAATTTCTATGACCTGTTTTGTAGTTGGGCCGAGGATGTCTAAAGGAAGCTTGTACTTCTGAATCACATAAGTTAGTTCGATATGCTTACCGACTTTATACAATTGATCAACACCCTCCCTCGTCCAATTAGATTTTCCTTCTTCTGATTCAAGTTCAAATTCTGGCCAATCATTATGTCCCGACATAAAAACCTTTGTTATTTGACCTTTAATCGTCTGTTGCGGGATAATTCCTGATTCAATTGCATCAAACCATTTCTTTGTCCCTACAAGGAGTCCGTTCTCAGTTTTTAACCCGTAATTAGATTTTTTATCCTTCGACACAGATTGAATCCGTTTAATTGCTTCTTTATCTTCTTGGAATCGGTATGCAACTTTTAATGAGTTCATACTATGCGAACAATCCAAAAAAGAGTCTGCTTAACACATATAGAATAAGGGCACCCCAAAAAAAGACTTGATAACATCTAATGATTGTTGCTTGATTTCTGCTCAACCATTGATTATTCTCATTCATTTTGACAACCAACTTAATCATTCTTGGAATTACAAAGATGTTCCAAGCATAGATGAAGATTCCAAAAATCAGGATAAATACAATCTCTTCAATTAGTCCCATTCTCTCGTTCTATAAAGGGTATCTTGGATCTGGCAGTATGTTCCACAACGACTAGATAAAGCATGGGGCTTTACCTTTTAATTAAAGCGATGAAATTAGTGAAATCTGCCGAATGATGGTTCGCCACTTTTTCCAGTCACTGAAAAGGTCGGACCGCCGTTGCGGATCGGACCGTCGTGACGGCAAAAAAGCTCGACAGCGGCTGATTCATGGTGATGTTCGCACTGCAGTTTGTAAAATGGCAGTTGGCGCATTCGTGCTAGCACTTGTTATGTGGCTTTGTATTTTCGATAGAGTTCAGCGTCCGACAGCACTTTTCGTTCAAGTTCCTCAAGCTTTTCCGTTCGCAGTTCTGTCGTTGTTCCCGTTTCGTCAATCCAGCGAATTAGCTTGTTAGAGTCGAAATAATAGCGGTTTTCTAAAACATCCTTTTCGTGTTCGTTAAACGTGTCTGACCACTTAGGTTCATCAAAATCTGTTCGTTGCTGGAATGCAAATAGTAGTCCGTTCTCGTCAAAGTAATATTCACTTCTGAGGTTTTGTCGATCTCCGTCAAAAGTTAGTTCAGCCTTCACCAAGACGTCACCTCGGTAATATCGTACCATGTTCACAACTGCCAGTCGGTAAATTTCAGTTGACTCGTAAGAATAGTTGTCGGGGCTTATGTCTCTATAAACATTAATATCAGGGGTATCAACCTTCCGATAAGATTCAATGTTAGAGTTGATCTCTTGAAACTGCTGACGGATATAGTTTATTCGTTCGTTCTGTCCGAAAGAAAGAGTTGGAGCCAAAAGAAGAATGAAAAGTAATCTCATGCGAGTTGCAGTAATGCCACATAACGCTAAGCTAGCAGGCGGATGTCCGTCACTAGCTCTTTTGAGATAAAAGTAGCGAAGGTGTCCCACACGCACAAACGCTATCTATGAAATACTGCGAACAGAAAGATACCTCCAGAAGCACGGAAATCCTATAGGCAATGGATTATCAGAAGGGACACTGAGCGGGATGTAAAGCAGGAGTGTTGCTCATAGCAGCTCGACATCTGCATGCATAGCGCCTGTTATAATCTGTTCTATACGTCAAGTTCTACGTTTATATTGATCAAGTACTACGTCCATTTTTTAGTCGATCTGCTTGCCAGCAGGGCCTTCATTTTTGAGGGCAAAAACGAAGCAAAAACCCTTAAGGAAAATAAATGGAACCCACGGCCGTCGCGCACCCTCAGCCTTGCCCAACTACACACCAGCAACACGGCCCTTTCGCACAGTCCGCCGTATTTTCCTGCAGCCCGCCGAGACGTAACGAGATCTAGAGTTGAAGAGGGGAGTTTTCAGCAGATGCTGTTAACTTGACAGATGCTACCATCCCTGCGCAATCTGCTTGAGCGAGCTCCCAGGCGCACGCCTTCGTTGAAGCACTGTCGATAGTTCACCGCAAAGCTGAAAACAATGCGTTTTCTGCAAAAGTTCCTGATGTCGTTATTTGGAAAGAAAGGAGTGTAGGATTCAGTTAGCTGACAGAAGTACGATCCTACAAAGCGGTAATTGATTATAACATTTATGTAACACGCATAAACCCGTGCAAAACGTTAATTTTACGGAGTTCATGATGTTCAAGTGGAAAATTAAGGGATTTGAAAATTATTTGGTTAGTAACGAAGGATATATTCTTCGGCATCAGTATAAAACCACACACCTTCATTACAAGAATGCTCGATTTATTAGTCATAATAGCAGGAATCAATTCCGTCTGTGGCGCAATGGAAGACAAGAAATTTGGAGCAAAAAGTAATTAAGAAATTTGCTATTACCCATCAAGCCAATCGAAATAGTCACTTCTTGCAAGTTGAAGGCCATTCCTTTCTAAAAGGATCTTTAGGTCAGAGTCTGCGGCTCCACCATCACCACTTCTTCTTTCTCCACAATAACCTGACCGGCGGGGGCCCCTTTCGCTTTGCGAACAAATTTTTTCTGGGTGTAAATGACCGGACAGAGGCTGTCTGTTTTTCGTTTGGAATTGGCTGCAGCCAATGCAGCCGCTTTTTCGATGATATGGGTGGGGAAGTTTTGCCCGGGCTTTTGTCTTACAACTACGTGTGATCCAGCTACATCTTTGGCATGCAGCCATAAATCGTTTTTGTTAGCCACCTTTAGTGTGAGCTCGTCATTTGCTTTGGCATGCTTGCCAAGCAGGATCTGCCAGCCATCCACTTTAAATTCATGATAGGGTAGATGCTCTTCTTTGACCTTCTCCTTTTGACTTAAGCCATGATCTTTCAGGTACTTTCGGAGCTCTTTGGTTTCTGAAATTTCATCAAGGTGCAGAATTTGTCTGCTTAACTTGTCAATAAGCTTCTCCTTTGCTTGAATATTTTCTTTGAGCACATTGATCTCCTGATGCCGGTTTTTTGCTTTTCGGTAAAGATTTTCTGCATTTTTTTGAGGACTCAGTTCTCGATTCAGCTTGATTTCAATCGGCTCATCTTTATAAAAATCATGGAGCACGGCTTTAGTTAGCCCGGTTTGCAAGCTGTTGAGATTCGCCATTAAAATATTTGCTACCTCTTCCGGACTTCTGGACTTTTCAATTTGCTGGAGCTTACTTCGTGTTTTGGAGATATAGCTTTCAGACTTTTTTATTTTCTGCTTGAGCTTATTAATGGCGTCTGCTTTCTCCTTTTCGAAATAGAAGCTTCGGACTGTTTTATTGTAAAGCCAGTTTGCTGCTGCTATTGCACGATCAGTTTTTTCATCGCTTTTTTGTATCAAACTGATAAATGGACCCTCATGCAGGTAAATCGGATTGTTTTCGAGTTGGGTTAAAAGTTGATTAAATGCTTCCCATTTTTGTTTTTCTTCCTTCTCATAAAAGCCATTCTCTTCCAAATAGTGCTTCACTTCTTTCCCCAATGCAGGAATCAAAGCGGTTGGGTCGTAGTGATGTTTTGCCAGCTCAGGTTCTGAGATTTCAATCTGTTTATTAAGCTCATCCGGAATAATCTCAAAATCGGGACTAAGGTTTTTTCTAAACAGGCTGACAATCTCATTGTTTCTCGCATGGAGAATATTGGCTCTTCGGCCATGCATCTTAAAAATCAACGCATCATCCTCAAATACTATTTGAAACGACCGCTCGAATTTAAATTCAGACACAGCAGTAACTTTTTTGTCAATGAGCTCTGAAAAGAGATCTACACTGTTTTTTCCGGCTCGAGCAAAATCCTCAGGAAAGGAGAGGAGGGAGACATTGGGATCTAGATTAGCTCTAATAAAATATTCCTTTTCAGGACTACCGAAACACAGAATTAATTCATCCTTATTTTGTGAGAAGCATTCAAGTAACGCAAGCCCTTCAAGTTCTTTTTCGAGTTCAGGAGCAAGGCGTTTAAGGAAAAAGTAGTTGTGGAACATGCTGGTTGATTAGTTGATGAACAACTGAAATACCTCTTTATAAATATCTAAATCACAATAACTTTTCATTCGATGAAAATAACCAGAAACCAGCAACTAGATAACTAGCTGCAACCCATCCCAGGCAATCTCTACGTTATCCGGTAGCTCTTTGGAGACTTCTATGTGTCTGCCCATGTAGTGGCCAAGATGTGTGAGATAACCTTTTTCTGGTTTCAGCTCCTCCATCAGTGCCAGGGCTTCATCAAGGTTAAAATGACTGATATGAGATTTTTTTTGAAGGGCATTCAAAACGATAACCTTTGATCCCTTGATTTTTTCTTTTTCTTCTTCCGAGATGTGATTGGCATCTGTGATGTAGGTAAAATCTCCAAATCGAAAACCATAAACGGGAAGCTTATAGTGCATTACCTCAATAGGGATAATGGTTTGTTCTGAAACTTTGAATGGACTCCCATCTAAAGTATTAAGCTCAACACGAGGTATTCCGGGGTAGTTGCTTTCAGTAAAAATGTATGAAAACTCTCTTTTTAATTGCTCCTGCACTTCCTTTCTGGCAAATAAGGGCATATCTTTTTTCTGCAAGAAATTAAAACTTCGAATATCATCTAACCCCGCCGTGTGATCTTTATGAGCATGTGTAAAGAGCACTGCATCTAGCTTATTTATTCGCTCTCTAAGCATTTGTTGCCTAAAATCAGGGCCTGTGTCTACCACAATATTCAATCCTTCGTATTCAATGTAAATGGAAGCTCGAAGACGCTTGTCCTGATAGTCAACGGACGAACAAACCTCACATTTACATCCTATTACAGGAATGCCCTGGCTAGTTCCAGTTCCAAGGAAAACAACTTTCACAACTGAAGTTGATTATTGGTGATTTCAGAATAAAGTTTCTTGTTGTTTTCGCTCAGTTTCGAGCCGTCGACCTTGATCGATCTGATGATTTCTATTAGGCTGTTTATTTTTCCTTCTAAAGCGAAAAACTTATTGATAATAGCGATTTTACTATCGTTTAAGATGCAATAACCAGACTGGAAGTTTCCTTTTTCGTAGCGGAGGATATAATCCGTCTCTGACATGATATCCTCAAGTTTGTGTAAAAAATGGCTGGTGTATTTAATTGTCATCGGTATACCTTTTTACCATTTCCACTAAAGAATCATAATTGAGCGGTTTTGGTATAAAAGCATTAATTCCTACCGCCTCAAAATCATCCATTGTGTAGTTATTGGCATTTCCAGTGATAGCAATAATGGGAATATCCTTATTATTCCCGTCCATTGCCCTAATCTTTTCAGCGCACTCCATACCATCCATTATCGGCATATGTATGTCTAACAACACCAATTCAAAATCATTTTTACCTAACAAGTCAAGCACTTGCTGACCATTTTTGACAGAAGAAATTTCGTAATTAAGTTGAGACAAAATCTTCTTGGTAAGGTTTTGGATAACACTACTATCCTCGGCGACTATTATTTTTTTACTCATTGGTGACTAATAGGTTTTGGCTACTCTCCTTGAATTCTTGAAATAACTCCTTCAATATATTCACTTCCTCCTCCAACCCCTCAAATTTATTTTCTTTTAATCTTTTTTCAATATGTGCAGCTTGTTTAGAAAGTTTTTCTACGCCTAATGTCCCGGCATTTCCCTTTAAGGTATGTAATTCACCCTTCATTTTCTCATAATCTTTAGATTGTAAGAATGATTCAGTTTTTGCAACAAGCTCTTCTGCCTCTTCTTCAAAGTCAACTAAAGTGGCCTCAATCAATTCTTGGCCACCAAACTTGGCTAATTGATTAAGTGTGTTTTGGTTAATGGCAAGTTCTTCGGCTTTTTCAATAATTGCATCGATAGAAACTTCAATCGGCTTAAAGTCCACCCATTTCTTGATTTTATCGATCAACATTTCCGCTTTGATTGGCTTAGCTAAATAGTCATCAAGTCCAGCTTTTAAGAATCTTTCACGATCTTCTTCCATTGAGTAGGCAGTCATCGCAATGATTGGTGTATTACCTCCATATTTTAATTTCCGGACTTCCTGTGTTGCTTTTAATCCATCCATTTTAGGCATTTGGATATCCATAAATATCAAATCATAATTTTGATTGGATACTTTCTCAATGGCATGAAAACCATCAAAAGCTTCTTCTACATGACAGCCTGACTTTATCATAATACTGGAAGCAACTTTTCTGTTCACATCATTATCATCTACTAAGAGAATTTTAGGCTGCTTACCAGTGAACTCTTTCGTGAAAGGTTTGTCAGGTTTGGTTTCTTTTACTTCGTCAGCAGAAACTTCCTCTGCCATGAAGGTGAACCAGAAAGTACTTCCCAACCCAGGCGTTGAGACAACCCCAATATCTCCTTTCATTGATTTCACCAATTCTCTGGAGATAGCTAAACCAAGACCCGTACCACCAAAGTTCTTCGAACTACTGTTGTCAAGCTGATGGAAACTTTGAAATAGGCTTTTTTGATCTTCTTCCGATATACCAATACCAGAATCTTTGATTGAAACTTTGAAAACATATTGCTTCCCTCGTTTTTTAACAAGGCGAATACTCATATTGATGTTGCCCTTGTTTTCACTGAATTTGATTGCGTTTGAAGTGAGGTTGGATAGGACTTGGATAAGTCTCGTCTCATCACCTAAAATCCATTCCGGGATATTTTCATCTATATGATAGTAAAGGTTGTTGTCTTTAGATGACGCTTGTTGAGAGAATAGATCATATACTTTCTCAATGGTTTTAACCAGATGAACCGGTTGCAGACGGAGATCCATTTTGCCAGCTTCAATCTTGGATAAATCAAGGATGTCATTTAGAATATTAAGTAAGGTTTGAGAAGACTTGTTTATGGTCTTAACATATTCAGATTGTTCTCCATCCAAACTAGTACTGGCAAGCAGATCAATCATTCCTATGATACCGTTCATAGGTGTTCGTATTTCATGACTCATATTCGCAAGAAACCGCTCTTTGATCTTCAACGATCGTTCGGCCATTTCTTTTGCTCGCTTCAGCTCTTCGTTTGTCTTCTTTAATTGCGATACATCTCTGGCAACACCTTCTATTTCTGCAGTCCCATCGTCTTTGTTGATCAATCGAATATTGAAAAAGAACTGGAGCTTCTTGCCCTTGGCAGTGCGCAGTGTTCCTTCTACGTTCCTTATCCGATTTTCTTTTCCAATTCTTCTGCTGATTTCAACAATCTGTGATTTTCGTTCCGAATAATTCAAAACGTTGGTATTAATTACTTCGTCAGGGGAGTATCCCATCACTTCCTGAATTGAAGGACTGATCATCGTAATTTTCCCTTTCGTGTCGCATCTAAAATAGATATCCTGAAATGACTCGAATATGGTTCTAAATTTTTCCTCACTTGAGATTAGAGCACTTTCTGATTCTTTCTTCTCGGTAATATCATTGGCTATGATAGAAAGCTCTTCAATTCTTCCATTTGGTAGGAATATTGGGTTAACAAACACTTCCCTCCAAACCATTTTTCCTGATTTGTCCCTGTTGTTGGTTTGAAAGTTGATGAACTTACCATTGAATGCCTCCTGATATTTTTCAATCCAGAATTTTTTGACTTCACCGGTTAAAAGCTTTGTTGAAACCTCATTAATACTTGTTCCGATTTTCGGTGGTGTCCCATAATACTTTTTAAATGCCTCCTCATAATTTTGGTTATATGAAGTGAAACAATAGTCTCTATCTACGGACCATATTTCATGCGTACTACTGTCAAAGATTGCCCCGAGAGTCGCTGCTTGATTTTCAATTTTTTCCTCTTTATGCTGGCGTTCCATGGCCAGACTAATTTGACCTCCAATGTAATCGAGGAGTTCCAGATCCTTGTTATTAAATGCACTTTGATCATTGTAACTACAAATGGACATTACTCCCATTTCTGAGGCAGTTCTGATGATCACACCCAACCAAATCTTTGGGACCGGATCTTTAAATGTTATGCCATCCTGTTGGCTAATTTTTTCAATTCCTTCCTTGTAAATTATTAGTGAACGATCACGCTCAACAGTATAGTCCATGAGCGAATGATCTATATCAAACGCAAGCTTGTTCTCATCTTCTTTTTCATTAATGCAAAAGACTTGGCGGTATTGTTTTCCCTCCTTTAGTGAAATGTGAAAGTTTTGAACTTTCAACATCTGGTTTAACTGATGATAAATGTTCTTATACAGTTGCTCAAGATCATTTTCTGTGATTGTAATATTGGCGATCTGATAATATAAACTTTGAGCACTTTCAGCTCTGATTCTCTCGGTAATGTCGTAGAATACACATCGATATTCCACAGGTTCATCGTTCTCATAGACTGATGTCATTTTCCCTGTCACATAGATGTTTTTCCCGGATTTTGAGATAAGTACCGTCTCAAATCTTTCAAAGCGACTTCCCGCAGTGATTTTAAGAATATTTTGAAGCGTTCCTCTCTGATATTCATGATGCACCGCCTGAAGAAATTTCATATCTGTAATTTCTTCTTCGGTGTAACCTAATTTTTTCTTTACAGCCTCATTCGCAAACCTAATTTCACCGGTTCTTTTAAAAATCAGAATCAGATCATTTGAGTTGTCAAAAAGATCTTTAAGGTTTTGATTGGTCTTTTCTACGAGGGTATAGTAATCCCGCTGCGTATTTTCAAGTTGAGCCTGTAGATTGGCAATTTTCTTTTTTAGCTGATCAATATCGTTTTCTACCTCTGCCATACCAAGGGCTAAGCCCCATTAAAACACGGCCAAAAAACTTTAATGACATTTAAATTGCTGGCCTGAATATCTTTTTGCACAAATGATGTCATAAGCATTAAAATTAGGCATTTTAGCCTTTTGAATGATGTCGAAAACGAGTAAACCCATATTAATTTCCATAGTTGGCCCTACGGCTGTCGGAAAAACAGCTCTTTCGATAAAACTCGCTGAGCATCTAGGGACCGAGATTGTATCAGCAGATTCGCGGCAGTTTTATAAGGAAATGACCATCGGAACTGCTAAGCCCTCACAAGAGGAACTCGAACAAGTGCCTCATCACTTCATAAACTCTCACTCTATAACACAGCTTTATAGCGCTGGAGTATATGGTCGTGATGCCCTTGAGAGAATCACTGAATTACACAAATCACACAAAACAGTAATAGCAGTAGGTGGATCGAGTTTGTATCTAAAATCAATTTGGGAAGGATTTGATGAAATGCCGGAAATCAAAGCGGGAGTGAGAGAGGAACTAAATCATGAATTTGAAGCAAAAGGAATTGCACCATTACTATCTGAGCTAATGGATAAAGATCCTGAGTATTTTAAGGAAGTGGACCAAAACAATGGGCAAAGAGTTATTCGTGCACTTGAAGTCATTCGATCAACAGATCAAGCCTTTTCGAGTTTTAGAAAAACAATAAAAAATGTGATGCCATATGATCAGCTTAAGATTGGCTTAAATATGGAGCGTGAGCTCCTTTTTGATAGAATCAATAGGCGGATGGATCAAATGATCGAAGATGGCTTGTTTGATGAGGCTAAGAAATTATACGAATTTAAAAGTCACAATGCTCTTCAGACAGTCGGCTATTCTGAGATTTTTGGATTTTTGGAGGGTAATTATGACAAAGATGAGGCCATTCGATTGCTTAAGAGAAATAGCAGACGATATGCCAAGCGCCAATTAACTTGGTTCAGGAAATATGACGACATCCATTGGTTTGAACCGAACCAGTATACTGAAATTATGACACTGATAACGAAAGCACTTTCTCAATAACGAAGATTATTGTTGATTTGCGATTCATATGGATTCCTCCAAAAAAATCTTAATTGTCACTTACTATTGGCCACCCAGCGGTGGAGTTGGAGTACAGCGATGGATGAATTTTGCCATACAACTTAAGAAAAGAGGTTGGGAACCTTGGGTTTTAACTCCGGAAAATCCGCAGTTTGAAATTAAAGATGATAAGCTACTCGAAAAAGTAAAAGACATACCCGTTGTAAAACTCCCTATCTGGGAACCATTTGATCTCTTTCATAAGATTACAGGAAACAAGGACAAGAAAAATGTACAGCAAGGCCTGGTGATGGAAAAATCAGAAAAGTCTTTTAAAGATCGTTGGGTTGTGTGGTTAAGAGGAAATTTGATGATTCCAGATCCGCGCGTTTTTTGGGTTAGACCTGCGGTAAAGCGAGCAATAGAATTGGTTAAATCGGAGAGATTTTCTACACTTATTACAACTGGTCCTCCTCACAGCATGCACCTTATTGGTAAGGGGGTAAAGAAGAAAACTGGCATTAAATGGATTGCTGACTTTAGAGACCCTTGGAGTAAATGGGATGTACTGGAAAAATTAAGAACATCTTCTTTGGTTTTATCCTTACATCGAAAAATGGAAAGAAATGTTTTAAAGGCGGCCGATCATAGTGTAACAGTCTCTCCAAGACTTGCAGAAGCCTTTGGTGGGATTCGTGTCTTAAACAATGGATTAACATTAAATAATGCATTCAAAAATCAACCCAATGAATCTCACTTTACCATTGGTTATTTCGGTTTATTAAATGAACTTAGGAACCCACGTCAACTATGGCATCTGTTGGATCAAATGTGTAGGGAAAATCAAGTTTTTGCTAACAAACTTCGAATTAGAATAGGAGGGACAGTTGCTGAGAATATCAAAAATGAATTGAGTGAATACAAAGAATTAAATGGCAAAGTCAATTTCCTGGGATATTTGCCTCATGACAACATTCAGCAAGAGTATCAAAAGTGCAATGTTTTACTTTTACTCTTAAATAAATCGAGCAACTCTCAGTGGATTCTTCCAGTTAAGTTTTTTGAGTATTTAGCCGCTGAGCGAATGATTTTGGCACTTGGTGATAGAAAAAGTGATTTGGGCGATTTGATGAACTCAAAAGATATTGGTGAAATTTTAGCTTTTAATGAGATAGATGGATTGAGGGGTTTTCTAGAAGATGTCTATGAAAATGAGAGGTTACCAAATAAGGAGGATGGTGAATCACTTCTAAATCAATTTTCTCATGAAAATTTGGTTGTTCAATTAGAGAAATTAATTACAGAATAATGGATAAAATCCGTGTTGGATTGATTGGGTGTGGTCGAATAGCACAAAGACATGCTGGCCACATTGAAAAGCTTGCAGAATTAGCGGCTGTGTGTGACATTAATGAAGAAAAGGCCAAATCACTGGGAGATGCGTACAATGTTCCATGGTTTATTTCAGAAAATGATTTTTTGAAAGAAGAAATGGATGTTGTAGCTGTTTGTTCACCCAATGGCCTTCATGCTAAACACACCATAGATTCATTGAAATCAGGATTTCATGTTTTGTGTGAAAAACCTATGGCGCTTACATCTTCAGATTGTGAGGAAATGATCAAAACCGCTGAAAGGAGTAATCGAAGACTATTTATTGTCAAACAAAATCGCTTTAACCCGGCAATAGAAGCTGTAAGGGAGAAAATTGATCAGGGTGCTTTCGGGCAGATCTATTCCATTCAGTTAAATTGTTTTTGGAATAGAAATTTTGCTTACTATCAAAATTCAGATTGGAAAGGTTCAAAAGATTTAGATGGCGGCACGTTATTTACGCAGTTTAGCCACTTTGTTGACTTACTCTATTGGATGATTGGTGATATTGAAGAAGCAAATGCTCTGCTTCACAACTACGCGCATCAGGAGGTTATTGAATTCGAAGATACGGGTGTGGTCTCTCTTAAATTCAAGAACGGGGTATTGGGAACCATCAATTACACGGTCAATGCTTATGCAAAGAACATGGAAGGATCGATTACCATTTTTGGTGAAAAAGGAACAGTGAAGGTAGGTGGTCAGTATTTGAACAAACTCGACTATCAATCTTTTGAAGGGGAACCAATTAGCGAATTGAGAGAGGGTAATCCAGCTAACGAGTATGGTGAATATCAAGGCAGCATGAGTAACCACGATCGTGTATATGAAAACCTTATCGATGTTTTACAAAAAGGGGGTAGTATAGCCACCAATGGCTTAGAAGGCCTAAAGACGGTTGAGATAATAGAAAAAATATATAAATCCGCTAATGCCTGAAAACTTTCTAGTTGGAGACGCAGGAGGCACAGGAACTCAATGGAGGCTGGTGAAGGGAAAGGAAATCCATCAATTCGCAACCATTGGATTCAATGCTTACACACATCGTGTCGATCAGCTACGTGATGACATCAAAGCAGTTTTTGCTGATGAAATACCTAAAGAATTTCCTGTTTACTTTTATTCTGCAGGTGTGGATACCAAGGGCCAAGCTCTGGAAGTATCCAATTCTTTGAGCGAAATATTGGGTAGTAAGGTAAGTGTGGAGAATGATCTTCTTGGGGTTGCCAGAGGGCTTTGTGGTGTAGAAGAGGGTTATGCATGCATTTTGGGAACTGGTTCTAATGCATGTTTTTATGATGGCCAGAACGTAAATAAAGTGAGTGCTTCTTTAGGGTATATATTGGGTGACGAGGGAAGTGGGGCTCATATGGGAAAGAAATTATTGACTCGAATTTTTCGAGAGCAGCTATCCAAAGAAATCATGAAGCGATTTAATGAGCGATTCAGTCTTACTCCTCATAAAGTGATCAATCGTATTTATCATGAACCACAACCTAATCACTATTTAGCTTCTTTTGCTTCCTTCATTCATGAGGTTAGACATTATCCGGAAATTCATCAGTTAATCATTGAATCATTCAATGAATTTTTCGATGCATTTTTTGGACATGAGGATTCAAAAAATATTTCTTATCATTTTTCAGGCTCAATCGCCTATTATTTTGCTGATTACCTAAGAGAGGTAGGAAACGAAAGAGGAATTTTGATCAAGAATATCGTGCAGTCACCCATATCCGGTTTAGTATTATACCACCAACAAAATGGCTAAAAAACTCCTCACTGAATCTGATTCCAACTACGATCATTTAGAGAAAATGACTGTCTTGGAATTGTTGGAAAACATCAACCAGGAAGATCAAACTGTTGCACAGTCTGTTGAAAAGTGCATACCTGAGATTGAAAAGCTAGTCTTAGAAATTGTCCCACGGATGGAACAAGGAGGGAAGCTATTTTATATCGGAGCTGGCACTAGCGGCAGATTGGGGATTGTAGATGCATCAGAGTGCCCACCAACATTTGGAGTGCCTCATGATTTAGTAGTTGGACTTATTGCAGGAGGGGATGGTGCTATTAGAAAAGCAGTAGAATTTGCTGAAGATGACAGCAAACAGGGTTGGAAAGATCTCAAACAACATGGAATTAATTCACTCGACATTGTTATTGGCATTGCTGCTTCAGGTCGTACGCCCTATGTTATTGGAGCAGTTGAGTCCGCAGGACAAAATGGGTGTTTAACCGGTTGCATAACCTGTAATGAAAATACTAAGCTTGCTGAAGTTTCTGCGCATCCGATTGAAGCACTGGTTGGACCTGAATTTGTAACAGGAAGTACACGAATGAAAGCGGGGACTGCACAAAAACTAATCTTGAATATGATCTCTACAAGTGTCATGATTAAGCTTGGTCATGTGCAAGGCAATAAAATGGTAGACATGCAGCTCAGTAATGAAAAGCTGGTTGAGAGAGGCATAAAAATGCTTCAAGAGCACCTGAGCATATCTGAGGAAAATGCAAAACAATTGTTAGCTAAATACGGCTCTGTCCGAAGGGCAATTGAAGCATCTCAATAAGATCTTAAAACCTCGTTTATTCTAAAACATGAGGGATTGCATTAAACTTTGTTCTCTAAATCAGACTTAACAAAATTTTATATGTTAAGAAATTATTAAGTCAACTCATAAAATTTAAAGAAGAAAGAACCTCTACTTAGCTACTAAATTTTACTTTTGTAGGACTTTAAAATCAAACCAAAAAAAGATGAGGAAAATTTTACTAAGCTTAACGCTTGTAGTTGCTGGCCTCCTGACGTATGCACAAACAGTCAGTGGAACAGTAACGGATGATGCGGGTGAAGGTTTACCGGGAGCTACCGTTCTTGTGAAGGGTACTCAAAATGGAACAATCACCGATGTAGACGGAAAATTCACTTTGAATGTTAAGGAGGGTACAGCCCTTGTTATTTCATTCATTGGATTTGAATCTGTAGAAGCTACAGCTTCTAATAGCATGGAGGTGACACTAAAACCAGGAACAAGTATTCTTGCAGAAGTAGTAATTACTTCAAATGTGATTGATGTTGTAAGAGAAAGAGAAACGCCTGTCGCTGTTTCATCTATTTCGCCAGCTGAAATTGCACTTAAAGTGGGTAATCAGGAATTTCCTGAAATTATGAACAGAACTCCTGGAGTCTACGCAACAAAACAAGGCGGTGGATATGGTGATTCAAGAATCTCTCTTAGAGGATTTGACCAAGTGAATACTTCATTCCTAATAAATGGACAGCCTGTTAATGACATGGAGAACGGTCGTGTTTTCTGGTCAAACTGGCAAGGTCTAACTGATGTAGCTTCTGGAATTCAGATTCAAAGAGGATTAGGCGCATCAAGATTAGCAGTTCCTTCAGTAGGTGGAACAGTTTCTATTTTCACTAAAGCAGCAGAACTGGCAAAAGGTGGACGAGCTTCTCAGACCATAGGTAATGATGGTTACTTGAAAACTACCGCAAGTTATTCTTCAGGACGAAATGATAGCGGATGGGCTACATCAATTTTGCTAAGTAAGTGGCAAGGAGATGGATATGTATACGGAACTCAGGGTGAAGGATGGACTTATTTTGGAGCTGTTGGATATTCACCTGAAGGGTCTGATCATGCATTTAACTTATCTTTTCTTGGAGCAGGTCAGTGGCACCACCAGAGATCAACTTGGGTGTCAATTAGAGATTATCAAAACTTCGGTGATGATAAGAAAGATGGTCTAGACAGAAGATGGAATACTGACGCTGGTATTTTAGAGGGAGAAGAATTCAACATGCGAAGAAACTTCTACAATAAGCCTCTAGCTACAATAAATTGGGACTGGCAAATCACTGATAACCTTTCACTAGCAACCTCACTTTATGGTTCTGCCGGTAGAGGAGGAGGAACTGGCCCAAGAGGAAACAATTTTAGAAATGATGATATCGATGTTTTTCCTTTCAGAAGAGATTTAACCTCCCATCTTGAAGATGGAACTAAAGGAGGAAGATATGCCAATGGGCAAATCAATTTCAACTCGATAGTTGCTGTGAACCAGCAAACTACACTAGGTTACACTGGACCAATTTCTGGATATGATGGATTATTAATTGGATCAAATGGATTCAGAGATGACAATGTAAACAGGGCTACACTGATAAGAAGAGCTTCTATGAACTCGCATAACTGGGTTGGTGGAATCTCTAACTTAGATTATGAAACTGATAAATTCAGGTATTCACTGGGTGTTGATTTAAGAAAATACACGGGTTATCACTACCGAGCTGTTAATAACTTGATGGGTCTTGATGGATATTATTCAACAGGAAACGATAACTCTAATGGAATGATTATCGAAACTACCATTGAGGCATCTCCATTCAATGACACTGGACTTACAGGTCCAAAAATTGATTATTACAATATTGGACATGTAAGCTGGCAAGGAGTTAACGGATTGGTTGAGTACAGTGGAAGTGAAAACCTTACCGCGGTACTACAAGGGGGTCTTTCAAACCAAGGATTCCAACGAGAAGATTTCTTTGATCAAATAGGCAACCCGCTTTCAGAGCAAAAAAATATCACTGGTGGATATCTAAAAGGAGGTGCCAATTACAACGTGAGCGATAAGTCAAATGTGTTCTTTAATGCAGGATACATCTCTCGTCAACCACTATTTGATGCGGTATTCCCTGGTTTTGCTAATGATGTAAACCCTGAACTTCAAAATGAGATTATCAAATCAGTTGAGGTTGGGTATGGATACGTTAATAGATACTTGACTGTTAATGTGAATGCATATAATACTTCATGGGGTAACCGTTTCATCTCTAGATCTGTAGCTGTTAGTGACACTGAATCAGGAACTGCTCAGTTTAGCAATATTGATGTATTGCACCAAGGTATCGAACTAGAGGCAACTTACCGACCAATTGACAACTTGAAATTAAGAGGTATGATCTCAGCTGGTGATTGGAGATACACAAAAGATTTTACATCTGCAGTTTTTGACGACAATCAGAATCAAATTGGTACAGGTACATTGTACACAAAAGATGCTAAAGTTGGAGATGCAGCGCAATTCACAAGCTACTTATCTGCCGACTACAAAATTGGAATCGTGAGCCTTGATTTGGGATACAGATTTGTAGATGGATTATATGCTGATTACAGTATTGATGATTCAGATTTCTTGGATCCAGACAACAAGGGTGCGTTGAAGCTTCCTTCATACGGATTAGTAGACTTTGGTGCTACTGCAAGATTCCAGTTATTTGATACAAACGGTACATTCAGAGTTAATGTAAACAACTTGTTTGATACCGTTTATATCGCTGAGTCTAACACAAACATCCATGCTGAAGCAGGATCAACTACCTACAATGGTATTGATGTAATGAACCAAGTATGGTTTGGATTTGGTAGAACATGGAATGCTACACTTAGCTTCAACTTCTAATTAGATAAAATTTTAGATTTTATGGAGAGGATGTCGTCAGACATCCTCTTTTTTTGTGTCTATTCTTTCCTCGCTCTACTACCTTTGTGGCAGTGCATACCATCACTCCATATGAGCGCTGGAATCAGTATTACAATTCCAGCCATGACGACCGATCTCCATTTGCTGGAAAAGAGTATAATTACGACCTCTACTCAGAAAATATTTATGGCTATTACATAGATCCAGCCTGGGATTACTTTGGATCAGAAACACTTTACATCAAGCTATTATTTGTTGATTATGATCGTGGATTTGCCGTCATTGAGATGATAGGAGAGTGGAATGATGCCTTGAATAATGACATCATGCATCTTAAGCGTAACATCATAGAACATATGATGACTTATGACATCAACAAATTTGCTTTGGTGGGTGAGAACATTATGAATTTCCATGGCAGTGACGACAGCTACTACGAAGAATGGTTCGAAGATGTAGAAGATGGATGGGTTGCAGGAATAAATTTTGGAGAGTTCATCATCGATGAAATGAAGAACTACAACATTGATAACTATATCAATATGTCCGGTAGTCTTCAAATTGAAAAATGGCGGACTTTACCGCCATTGAAGTTTTTCGAATTGGTGAATAGTTTGATATTGAGACGTTTAGCTATTTAGCAACTTTCTTTTCCTCTAGTAATTCGATTGCATGCTGAAGCTCTGTTCGATTCATTCTGGCAATCACTTCTTCACTCAGTTTTAAAAAATCCTCCGCAACAGCACTCTGATCTGTAAATGAATAAACGGATTCATTTTGCTCGTTCGCTTCGCTGACACGAATAGATTCGCGAATGCGCTGATCCAAAATAAGACTGCCCAGTTCTTGCTCAGCTTCTCGAACAATACGCTGATGAAATAATGTTTGTTTGCGATACTGATTGAAGAATATCCCAAGGATATGCAACTGCTTTTCTTTTTTGACTTGACTTAGATAGGACAGCAATTTTTTGAATCCTGAAACAGAAAATGAACCTGGAGTGGCGGGGATCAAAATGCTGTTGATATTGGCTATGAATGATTTTACAGTGACACCAAAGTGAGTCGGAAAATCAAGAATGATAAAATCATATTGATGTCGAATGGCTGAAAGAAGTTTGTAAAATATGATATGCCCAAATGAGATAAACTGAGAATTGGATTCAATGGAAGACATTTGGAAATCACCTGGTATCAGATGAAGGTAAGGGTGAATTTCTATAGGCTTTACATCAGGTTGCTCATTGTGTAAAAATGATTTAGTTAGTGTAAAAAGTGATGTAGTAGATTGCTCATCAACCAAAGCCTGGGTAAGATTTGCTTGCGGATCACAATCAATCAACAGGACCTTAAACGATCTTGACCAGCTATGAGCCAGACTGAGTGAGGTACTTGTTTTACCAACCCCTCCTTTGAAATTATATACTGCTAGTGAGTGAGACATTTTTATTTCAAATCCATGGTTCTCCCAGCAGCGGTGATTTATGAATATGTTAAAATAATAAAATTATTTCTTAAAATGATCCTAAAAATGGATTAATCAGTAGATAGCCGCTTAACTTCAGCGATATCTGAAATCATATATTTCTTTTTTGTACCAATTTCCTGACACACGGATCGTGTGCGCTTTGTTTCAAGCTTCACAAATTGTTTCTTATTGAAGAGAAAAGCTTCTCCTATCAAAAGATCTCTAAGGAATATTTTTTCAGAGGGTTCATCAAATTGCTTTAGAATCTGGTATAAAGTAGGATCGGAGCAGCTGGAAGCTTTTGGATTTTTAAAGTAGCGTTTCAAAGCTGCAAGTACGCTTACATGAAAGATGTTAGCGGTAAGCATAGGTTCAGAGATTTCTTTAAAACTGTTTTTCCATTCTTTACCGTGGGGTTGAATTCTTCTGCCGTATTGCTTGAAGGCAATTAAATGAGCTACTTCATGCAGGTAGGTGACTAAAAAGGCAAAAGGATTTAGATCGTTGTTAATCGTAATCGTGTGCCTGTTGGTTTTAGGATTGAAGCGATAATCTCCCAACTTCGTTTGTCTGGCTTTCTTGATTTTGAATTCAAACCCCAGACGTTCATATAGCTTCACGCAATATGCTACGGAAGCTTCTGGAACAAATTTCTTAAAGACTTCCTCTGAAGTCATTTTTTTCTAAAAACCATTTTTATGGGCACACCTCGAAAGTCAAAATGATCTCTCATTCGATTGGTTAAGTAGCGCTGATACGGTTCCTTGATGTACTGCGGAAAATTACAGAAGTAAGCAAAAGTAGGGGTATGGGTGGGTAGTTGGGTAATGTACTTTATCTTGATATAGTGCCCTCTCACTGCTGGTGGAGGATAATTTTCAATCTCTTTGCCCATAATTTCATTGAGCTTTGAGGTAGGAATTTTTCTGGACCTGTTTTCATATACTTGAAGTGCTAGCTCCAATGTCTGCATAATTCGTTGCTTATTAAGCACAGAGGTAAAAATGACTGGAATGTAGTTGAGTGGACCAAGTTTTTCTTCCAGGAATTTGCGATAAGTATCTGCCGTTTTAGAATCCTTTTCCTGAAGGTCCCATTTATTCACCATCAACACTATGCCTTTTCTGTACTTGTGCGCCAGCCCAATGATGTTCATATCTTGGGACTCAAGCCCGGTATCAGCATCGATCATTACAATGCATACATCTGAATCTTGCAAAGCCTGAATGGCTCTAAGAACTGAGTAGAACTCAATGTTCTCTTTCACTTTTGATTTCTTTCGAATTCCAGCGGTATCAGTGAGAATAAAATCTTTTTCAAATAAGTTATATCTCGTATTGATAGCATCTCTGGTAGTGCCAGCTATGTCAGTAACAATGCTTCTTTCTTTTCCTACCAAAGCATTGACAAAGGAAGATTTACCTACGTTGGGCCTCCCTACAATCGAAATTCGAGGAACATCATCTTTTGCGATTTCCTCATCGTCAAAATCTTTAACTACTTCATCCAGAAGGTCTCCAGTTCCGGCACCACTGGCTGCAGCAATAGCATATAGAGGAGCATCCAATCCTAAGGAATAGAATTCATTGGATGCAAGTAATTTTTCCTGATTATCTGCTTTATTGGCAACTATAAATGTCGGCTTATCAACTTCCCGAACCACGTTTGCAAAGTCCTGATCCAGACCGTGCAATCCGGTATCACAATCCACCATGAAAAGGATGGAAGTAGCTTCTTCGAGTGCTTCTTTCACTTGCGTGCGAATAGCTCCCTCAAAAATATCATCTGACCCTTCGACATACCCTCCAGTATCTATAACTGTAAACTTTTTCCCGTTCCATTCACCATACCCATAGTGTCGGTCGCGAGTGACGCCAGACTCATTATCCATGATAGCTTGCTTCCTTTCGATTAATCGATTGAAAAGGGTGGATTTACCGACATTAGGTCGTCCGACAATTGCAAGGATATTGGCCATTGATTAAAACAGATTCAGTTCAATCCGCGAAGTTAACGCATATGTATGCGTTACTCACCTTTTTTTGCTGTGATGTAACTTTTGATCTCAGATTCCAGAATTGGTAGGGGAATAGAGCCGTTTTTCAAAACATGGTAATGGAATTCCTGGATATCAAAATATTCTCCCAATGCAGTTGAAGCATCATTGCGTAGTTTCTTAATCATGAGCTCACCCATCTTATAACTCACCGCCTGCCCCGGCCATCCTATGTACCGGTCTATTTCTGTATTTACCTCGTGAATGGAAAGTGCGGTATTGCTTGCCATATAATCTACAGCCTCTTGACGGGTCCATCCCCTATAATGAAGACCAACATCCACTACCAATCTGCACGCACGCCACATTTCATAGGTGTATCTTCCGAATAAATCATAAGGTGTATCATACATCCCCATTTCCTCGCCCAAATACTCTGAGTATAATCCCCAGCCTTCTCCAAAGGCACTGATGTAATAGTTCCTTCTAAACTCGGGAACATCCTCCAACTCTGCGGCTATCGCATTTTGCAAATGGTGTCCCGGAACCGCTTCATGAAGAGTTAAAGCGGGCAAAGTGTAAAGCGTTCTGCTTTTCAGATCATACGTATTGACCCAGTAGATACCTGGTCTGCCTTGTTCCTTGCTTCCGCCAACATATCTTCCGGCAGTATATTTTGGTGCAATATCATCTGGTACAGGCTCTACGGTAAACGGCAACTCATATAACTTGGAGAAAAGGCGAGGTAACTGTCCCTCCGCTTTCTTACTTAACCATGCGGCATAGTTGAGTAGCTCTTGTGGAGATATTGGATAAAACTGTTCATCTGTTCGAAGGAAAGCCAGGAATTCTTCAAATGAACCATCAAAACCAACCTCCTCTAAAACAGCATCCATTGAAGCTCTTATTCGAGCCACCTCAGCCAATCCGGTTGCAAAGACCGAATCTGGTGTTATCTCTAAAGTTGTAAAATGTCTGACCCTGTTTTCGTAATAGCTCTTACCATTCTTGATTTCGCTAATCCCAACTTTTTCAGGTGCTTTTGGAAGATAATCGTCTTTGAGAAATTTCTCTAATTGTTGATAAGCTGGTAAGATATCCGTACCAATGATTTTAGCAGCTTTTTCTTTTAGTTCAAGCTGGTCTTGTTCACCAATAGCTGAAGGCATTACATTAAATGGTGTGTAAAACGGATTGTTGTTTATTTCCTCGCCTGTCCATGGCGCAAGAAGGGAGATGATGTTGAGCACGATCACTTTGGGAGCCTGAATTTTTTCTTTAACCCCTTGCTCTAGTAACCCTTGATTGTAAGAAATGTATTGAGCGAATGAAGGCAGCCATCTTAAATAAGCTTCATAATCTTGCTTGGTCTCAAAAGGTAAGTTTGGTAAAAAAAAGGATGGTCGATTAAAAAATCCACCCTCTGCATTGAATGGAATTAAATAAATTTTGTAATCAACTTCACTGATTTCATTACTTATCTGAAGAAGCTTGATTGAACGGTTTATGTATCCTTGTTCTGTGAGATCTTCTCGTCCCAGAGCTTCCAGGTCTTCTAAGTAAGGACGCATGCTGTTGACTTGCTCTATCTTCGCCTCCATCTTCTGGAAAGTAAAAGTGGTAGGGTGCTGTCCACGCCAGATGGGATTTTCAATTGAATAGCGCTTATCAATTTTATCAAGGCTATCAATGATGGAAGCAAGCTTCTCATCGGATTGCGCATGAATTCGTATTCCAGCAATAAGCAGTAGCAATGTCAGAACGTTTCTCATATCAGTAATCTTTAACCTCACTCAATATAAATAACTATGTTCTTACATGCTGGGGAGGCACCTATTGTTTTCCATCTTTGATTTGTAGTGTATCCATCTGCAGTGTATCCATTTGAATCGAATCAATCTGCAATGAATCCATCAGCAGCATTTGCATCCGAATAGAATCTTGCAGAATAGAGTCCAGTCTTGCAGCTTCTAATCGAGCAGCTTCAGCAATCAATCTTGCTATTTCTTCTTTGGCTACCTCTATTGCTGCCTCCAGAATTTCATCTCTACCTGCCCGAACACCAGCGGCTGTCGGTTTAACTTTAATATCGGGCACAATCCCGATACGTTGAGTTTCGCCTTTATCGGGATAGTATACTCCTACTCCTGATAGCGATGAGTAATATCGTTTAAACACTGGCAATTTGGTCACACTGCCATCCGCACCTGCAGTTTGGCTTCCGACAATGACAACATTAGGTGCAGTTTGCAGGCACATGCAGGTAAATTCGGCATGACTTTGGGTCTTTTCATTAACCAATAAGATGACTTTCCCTTTGTAGTAATCTTCGTTTTTATTTCCGCACGAACTGGCACCTGACCAGATAAACTTACCCGGGTAGGTGTAATCAGGTCGGGTAAAGATTGCAAAGGTGGTTTCCGAAGGGTGCAAATATTTGGCAATGGCCCGGTAGGTCCCCCGAGGATAATTTCTGATGTCAAAAATGAGGACAGACTTATTGATTAACTCCTCCATCATCTCGTTGACTTCCTTAATAGTCAGATTTTTTAAGTCAACATAGCCGATAGGGTCATTAATACTTTTCCACTTGGGCTTAGATACTTCTTTGAGTTTTAAATCTGTTGAACGATAGAGTGTAATACTTCCAGTTTTAGTAGCACCATTTCGCTGGATTGTAATTTGGGCGGTACCTTTGATGCCCATAAATAGGGCATATCGAATTCCTGCATTTTTGGCGGCTTCATTTGAAGCCCAGATGTATTTTTTTTGGGATTCGTGAATCTGCTTGGCTGATTGATTATTTATCGAAAGAAGTACGTCACCTACTTGAAGATCATCCTTTTGAGCTTTTTCTTCATCAATAATCTCTGTTACCATTATTTGGTCTTCCACCATTTCAAATTTTACGGAAGGAAAATTGAAATAGGGAAGTTGATCAACTAAAGGTGGTAGGAAAGCTCCATGACTATCATCTACTTTTACTACTAGTTCCAGCATAGCCAGCTGGAAATCGAGCTGTGTTTTTGCTTCCAAAAACTTGGGAATCATCTCTTTTAATACCTCGTTCCAGGGTTGGTCTGTTTTGTATTTGTACGGAAAAAAATATTCGATGTAGTTCCAGTATCGAAACAAAGGAAGTAGTCTAACATTTTTATTCTCCCAACTTAGTCCATAGTCCTGATTTTCATTTTTAGCTTCAAATTGTTCTAAATCCCCTCTTCCTATATAATGATGGTTGCCTTGGAAGCGATTGTTTTCAACATACTTTAAGATCTTTTGCAATTCGTCAGAAAAATATTGACTCTGCGTCCACGAAAGGTCAAAATTTTCAAGAAATAGATCGTTTTTGTTTGCCTTGCTACAACTTTTGCATTCCTTGAGTTCTCCCATATAATAGATCCACTTATACATGTAGTCTGAGAATTCTTCGTACGTAGTAATATCATTCGTAACTTTTAATACTGATTGAAGCTTATCATCCCAATTGAATGAACCTTTTCCTACCAGGGGGTGGTAGTATTTCAAAAAGCCCCAGATCTTGCAGGTTAGATATAGTCTTTCGATTTCAGGTAGGTTGCCTTCTTTTTTAAAAGTATTTCCGTTCACAAACGTGCATGAAAATAAGAGGCAAATAGTAATTAAAAAAAGAATAAATGAACGCATAGAATTTTGACTTAGTTAGTATCCAAACCTAGTCAATTTCCGGTCATCTTTCCGCCAGTCCTTTTCTACTTTAACAAAAGTTTGTAAATGAATTTTCTTACCGAAGAATGCTTCCATGTCTTTTCGGGCTTGGGTCCCCACTTTTTTGATGGATTCGGCTTTTTTCCCAATGATGATGCCTTTTTGACTGTCACGCTCTACATATATTTCCGCATCAATATGAATGATGGTTTCCTCTTCTTTGAAACTCGTGACTACCACTTCTGAGCTGTATGGAATTTCCTGCTGATAATTCATGAAAATTTTCTCACGGATGATTTCTGCACTAATGAAGCGTTCGCTCTTATCAGTGATTTCATCTTTTGGGAAGAAAGCTGGGTGCACGGGCAACAACTCCAGTATTCTATCCATTAATTCCTGCGTACCTTGTTGTTCAAGAGCAGAAATGTTCATGATCTCCAGGTCAGGATAAAGCTCTTTCCAATAGTTAGACTTATCATATGCTTGAGAGCCTTTCCCGGTATCTGTCTTATTCATGAGAAAGATGACCGGAGCTTCTGCTCGTTGTGCCATCTCGATCAGTTCGGGATACTCATTTTTATCTTCCAGAGCAACCATGTAAAGGATTACATCGGCATCATCAAGAGCTGTACGCACATATCCCATCATTTTTTCCTGCAACTTATATGCTGGGTCGATAGCGCCCGGAGTGTCTGAGAATACGATCTGATAGTTTTCATCATTTAGGATTCCAAACATGCGATGACGCGTTGTTTGAGCTTTGTTGCTGGTAATGGCAATTTTCTCATTCATCAAAGCATTTAGCAGGGTTGACTTGCCTACATTGGGTCGACCAATGATATTGACGAACCCAGATTTAAAGTCTTTCGTTTCACTCATTCAAACACAAAACTATGCGGATAACCCTAACCATACTAATACTGATTGTATCTATAGCTACCAATGCACAGAATAAGGAAGTCGAGGCGATTAAATCTCAGGCTACAAAATTCTCTAAATATCTTATTTCCGGAGATCGTGATAAGGTGGTGGCGATGTACACCAAAGATGCCAAAATCTTCCCTGAAGATACAGATATTCTTGAGGGCAAAGAGCTGTCCAATTATTGGAATCCAGCTGATAAAGAAAGAAAATGGAAAACCACACATCACAAGTTTATACCTACTGAGATTAAAGTATGGGAGAATGAAGCTTATGACTTTGGGTATTATGAAGGTACAAGTTCCTATGGCGAACAAACTTATAATTGGAGAGGAAAGTATGTGGTCATTTGGCGCAAGGTTGACGGTGTTTGGAAGATCTATTTAGATATCTGGAATAGAATTAAAGAGGAAGATTGAAATTCTTTTGCGAATCAATATATTCTATCTAATTTTGCACTCATATCGCGGGGTGGAGCAGTTGGTAGCTCGTCGGGCTCATAACCCGAAGGTCACAGGTTCGAGTCCTGTCCCCGCTACTAGATAAGAATCCTGGTCATTATATGACTGGGATTTTTTTCTTTATGAGAAATAAAACAAGGCGAGAAGCCTGTCTCGTGCTTGCCACGGGAAGTCCTGTCCTCGCTACAAGCTAAGCCTCAGAGAAATCTGAGATTTTTTTATTCAAATTCAATTATATCCCCCTCTTTCGTTCCACGGTAATACCTATCATCTAACAAGAATAAGATTTCTCCATATTCTCCCTTTTTGATACTGGAGTCAACCCCAAAGACTTTGTGGTTGTACCGACTGACAACTTCTTCATTAGAGCAATGTCCAACAACAATATGATCCGATGTGATTTTAGTTAGAATGCTATCTATCGTTTGCTCCGGAATAGGATTATAAAAATAACCCCGATACCAGATGGGGCCAGAGCTTCCATAATATGTAGTGTAGAAATCAGTGGCTTTCATCTCCTCTTTACTTCGATCAATGGATTCTCGCATGGTTTTGTTGATGGATGCTAGGTCGAACCTAACAGTACTCAAAAAAGCATTGGAGATCCCTCCATGTACAAACACGTGTTCGTTGATTTTGATAATGGTGTGCTTGGAACGTAACCACCGTCCCAGAACGGTATTTTTTCCATACAAATCATCATAACTCATTTTCAGTAATTCAGAAACCACTGGATATTTTTCATGTAGATACCTCAGATCCTTGTGAAGGACCATGTATTCATGATTACCAAGCAGGTAATGGAGGTTTCCACCCGCCTTCTGCGCTTGCTTTTCTAGCTTATAGATAAGCCAAAGGACTTCTGTTACCGTGTCTCCACGGTCAAAAATGTCACCAACAATAACAAGGTGACCTTTTCCAAAACTCCAGTTCAACTCCTCATCAATTATTTGATTGTTTTGAAGAATCTCTACAGCCAAATCATATTGGCCATGGATGTCACTCAAAGCAGCGATCTTCTCCACCTTAATGTACGTGGATGGCTCCACCCGGAAAGTAGTATCATAGGTCTCTGCTATTAATTCCTTTCGGACCACCGCTCCGTCTACCACGCTTTTTTGTACCAGCTGTTGGTCTTCAATGAAGATGTAGGGACCGTCGTTGATATTAGAGTTATGGCTGTTGTTTTGAGCATTTGCAATGAATAAGGAGGTTATTGCTAGTGCAGCAATGATGAGTCGTAACATAAAGTCTAAGTTATAAAATGTGCTCCTCATTATGCATTGATGTAGCACCATCATTTGGTCTCGCAAAAAAAAGTAAGCCGCCTGCTTCGCATGAAGGGAAAGGAAACTATTATAACACTTGCGATTTAAGGTGTGGTTTCGCTTTACTTAATAAATGAGTAAAGCCTTATGTAACATTTGTTACATAACTAACTATCAGCGACATAGCTCATGTCTGTCCTTGATATTTATCAGCACTTCTCCCCTCATTGTGGTCTTATTTTACCCCATCAATAAAGGAGATAAAAGATGAAAAATTTACTCATACTCGGAGCAGGATCGGCAGGAACAATGATGGCCAATCATCTAAAAACGAGATTACCTAAAGACTGGGAGATTACAATTGTTGATCAATTCGAAAAACATTACTATCAACCCGGATTTCTATTTCTTCCATTTGGAATTTATGAAGAGGAGGACTGCTTTAGAACGAAGGGAGCATATATTCCTGAGGGAGTAAACTATATCCAAAAGAGGATTGAAGTAATTGAGCCAGAACAGCACCAGGTCAGGTTAGAAGAAGGGGATGTCTTGAAGTATGACTTATTGATTATCGCAACGGGCTCCAGAATAGCGCCAGAGGAGGTTGAGGGTATGAATGGGTCAGAATGGCAAAAATCTGTTTTTGATTTTTACACATTCGAAGGTGCTAGCCAATTACGAAGGAAATTGGAAACATTTGATGAAGGCAAGCTGGTGGTTCACATTACCGAAATGCCAATAAAATGTCCGGTAGCACCGCTAGAGTTTGCATTCTTGGCTGACTGGTACTTTCAGGAACGAGGCATCAGAGAAAAGGTGGAGATCACCTATGTGACTCCATTGGATGGGGCTTTCACCAAGCCCACAGCAGCTGCGACGCTGGGACATCTGCTTGACGAAAAGGGCATCCAAATAGTCCCGGATTTTGCCATAGCTTCAGTAGATAATGAAAATAAGAAGATTGTCTCATGGGACGAAATAGAAGTGCCATTTGATTTATTGGTTACGGTACCAACAAATATGGGTGATGATGTAATTCTCAGAAGTGGAATGGGGGATGATTTGAACTTTGTGCCTACTAACAAGCATACATTACAATCTCAGGAATATGAAGATGTATTTGTAATTGGCGATGCTACAAATATCCCGACTTCCAAAGCTGGCTCTGTCGCTCACTTTGAAGCTGAAGTGTTGACAGAAAACATTTTGAATTACGTCGATGGAAAGGAATTGAAACCGGCCTTTGATGGTCATGCTAACTGTTTCGTTGAGACAGGTTTTAATAAAGCAATGTTGATCGATTTTAATTACGATCAAGAGCCTGTTCCTGGACTATTTCCTTTTAAGGGTGTAGGTCCAATGAAGCTATTAAAAGAAAATAAAGTCAATCACTGGGGAAAATTAGCCTTTAGATGGATTTACTGGAATCGACTAATGAAAGGTAAAACGATACCATTTATATCTCCTCAAATGTCCTATGCAGGCAAAGAGGTGGAGCAAAAAAAAGAAGAACTAACAAAAAAAGAAGAACTGACAACACACTAAATATTTGAATCATGGAAACACTAATTGCAAATAGACCAGTAGAAGTAAATGAGCAAGGGTACTTATTGGACATGGAGCAATGGGACAAAGAAATTGCCAAAAGTATTGCTGCTGAGGAAGAAATTGATTTGACTGATCGTCACTTTGAAATCCTGGATTATCTGAGGGAAGAGCAAGTGAAAGGAACTGCCCTGTCTATAAGAAGGGTAGGCAAATCCGGGGTGGTGGACATAAAGGAATTCTATCAACTCTTTCCTGGTGGCCCACTTAAAAAGGCATCTCGCTGCGCAGGAATACCCAAACCTGCAAGTTGTATTTAAAACTTAAAATTTTACCAAAATGGAAACAATAGAAGCACCTGCAAAGGAAACAACAAAGAAAAAACGAGCATTGAAGAAATTGATGATTATCAATTCCAAAGCTACCGTAGACTCAGTTTATGCTGCATTGATACTTGCGAACGGAGCAAGAATGGAGGGGCTGGAGTCTGAGATCTTTTGTACTTTCTTTGGATTGGAAATGCTACAGCCCAAGAAGATGGACAACCTACATGTAGCTACCGTGGGTAATCCCGGGATGCATATTCCAACAATGATCGGAGGGTTACCAGGTATGGAAACATTGGCAAGTGCCATGATGAAACGCGAAATGGATAAACTGGATATCCCTCCTGTCAGTGAGTTTTTAGAAATATACAAAGCATCTGGAGGTAAAGTATTTGCCTGCAAGCTTGCCATGGATATGTTTCATCTTAAAAAGGAAGACCTTTGGGACGAGTTGGACGATGTGCTGACTGTCGGTGATTTTTACGAACGTGGACAGGAAGAGGGATCACAAATCATCTTCATATAATTAAGTGAATTGAAGGGCTCTTGTTTTAGAGCCCTTTTTTTGAATTTCCTAAAAAAAACGCTCTTTCAAATTATCAAAGAGACAAGCGTTTTATCCATCTGGAAGGATGGATGAACAAATTTTCAGGAGCCTTTTCCTAGACTAAACCCAATATTTACAAAAAAAACAACATCAATCAATTCTTCACAAAAACCTTCTCACTCTCAGGGTGGTGTGTCTGATAAAGGTGATAATTGATACCGTCCTTTAATCCCACATCTGGAACAATGATGCTTTTAGCTCTGGCAGCTTGCATTACCCCAACATATATATCTGATGCAGGGATGATTACATCAGCCCTGTCTGGATTAAGTTGAAGCTTATTCAATCGATCATCCAACGAAAGATTTTTCAAAATATCCTGTGTACGCATAAGCGTATTCAATGACATTTTGCGACTCTTTTTCTCAGGATTTGAGAGTTCAAATAGTTTATTGATGTTACCCCCTGTACCAACGGCTGTTATCTTTTCTCCTTTTTTAAATGCATGTTTGGCTACCCATTCCCTCATTTCTTCCCAGGCCTCTGGTGTATCTCTGCCTTCAAGTGTTCGTACGGATCCAATCTTAAAAGAGTGAGAAAATATTTTCTCATGCCTGTCATATATATTCAACTCAGTGCTACCACCGCCAACATCAATGTGTATATAATGCCCATCATCTAATCCTTGTAAGATGACTTTGTTAATCATCTCAGCCTCTTGTTCTCCTGAAATAATTTCAATATTCAGACCTAGCTGTTCATGAACTTTATCCACGATTTCTTTTCCATTCTCTGACTCACGCATTGCAGAAGTAGCACAACCAAAATAACCATCGATTTCATACAAATCAATTAGGTTTTTAAAGGCCGTCATAAGCTTAAAAAATCGGTCCTCATTGTATTCACTGATCCGGCCTTCCGAGAATACATCGTGTCCTAACCGAAGAGGGAATCGAACATACTCTAACTTCTTAAATGTGATCACTTTTTCATATTCCAACACTCTGGTTATTTGTAAGCGAACTGCATTGGAGCCTATATCAATCGCTGCTAATTTCATCTTAAGATAAAGGTAACATCCTATTTACTGCTGAGAATTATTTTCTGATATATTTGCATTACTTATCAAGAAAGACCGAGGGACTGGGCCCTGTGACGTCTTAGCAACCTGTTCATCAGTGAATGAATTTCGGTGCTACTTCCCATCTCGCAGTTGCGGGAGAGATGAGTTGAATCCAATCGGAACTTTCTCTGGTAAGTAAGCTTTAATCCAGAGAATGAAGAAACTAACAGAACTTTTACTAAAAAAAATCCTGGTGCTCGATGGAGCCATGGGCACGATGATTCAACGGCATAAGTTGGAGGAAAATGACTTTAGAAATGAGTCGTTGAAGGATCATGAAAAATCATTGAAAGGGAACAATGACCTTCTTTCAATTACCCGACCAGATATTATCAAAGAGATTCATGCTCAGTACTTTGAGGCTGGCGCAGACATTGCAGAAACCAATACTTTTTCAGGAACTACCATTGCTCAAGCTGATTATGGGCTGGAAGATTTAGTGTATGAGTTGAATTATCAATCTGCTAAAATTGCTCGAGAAGCTGCTGATGAATTCACGAAAAATGAGCCTGATAAACCAAGATTTGTAGCTGGAGCAATGGGTCCTACGAATCGAACTGCTTCTCTTTCTCCAGATGTAAATGATCCAGGATTTCGGGCGATTACGTTTGAAGAACTGAGAGTAGCATACAAGCAGCAGGCGGAAGCATTGATAGAAGGTGGAGTAGATATGCTGTTGGTGGAAACCGTGTTTGACACTTTGAATGCAAAGGCCGCTCTATTTGCTATTGATGAAATCAAAGAACAGCGAAAAATTGATATTCCGGTCATGGTTTCTGGTACTATCACAGATGCATCAGGACGTACGCTTTCAGGCCAAACTACAGAAGCTTTTCTAATATCAATTCAACACATGGATTTGCTAAGTGTAGGGTTGAATTGTGCGTTAGGAGCTGCACAGTTAAGACCATACTTAAAGGTTTTGGCAGATAAGTCGGACTTTTTAGTAAGCGCCCATCCCAATGCCGGTTTACCAAATGAATTTGGTCAGTACGATGAAACTCCTGAAATGATGGCGGATCAGATTAAGGAATTCTTAGAGGAAGGATTAGTGAACATCATTGGAGGGTGTTGTGGAACCACGCCTGAGCATATTGCAGCGATAGCCAAGCTTGCGCAAGGCTACAGTCCACGATCATTAGCATATAGTCCACAGTTTTTAGTCGATAGTCAACAATAATCATCAATTTAGAATGGCATTTAAGTTTGAAAATTTACGAGTTTGGCAAAAGGCTCTAGAGCTCACTGGGGACATTGATGATCTTACCAAGAAATTTCCACCTGATGAGCGATTCATTCTCACCGCTCAGATCAAAAGAGCTGCAGATTCCATTTGTCTGAATATTGCCGAAGGATCTACTGGGCAGTCCAATAAGGAATTTGCCAAGTTCTTAGGCTATGCTCAACGATCCGGTATTGAAGTGGTTTCATGTTTATATGTTGGAAGGAGGAGAAAAATAATATCTGATGAGGATTTTAATAGATTTTATAAAGAAACTGAGGAAATTATTGTGATGATTCAAGCTTTAAAGAAGGGGTTGATATGAGGAATATGTCAACAGCAGATCAGTCGACAGTCGACAGGCAGCCGTCGACTGAAGCAATGAAGCCCCTAATTCTTTCTGGTTTAGAACCGCTAATCGTCACTGAGCACACCAACTTCGTCAATGTTGGTGAGCGCACCAATGTGACAGGTTCCAAACGTTTTGCTCGACTCATAGCTGAAGATAAATACGATGAGGCGTTGGAGGTGGCGCTGGATCAAGTACGAGGAGGAGCACAGATTCTGGATGTGAACATGGATGAGGGAATGTTAGATGGAAAAAAAGCCATGATCAAATTCCTTCATTTGATTGCATCCGAGCCTGAAATCGCACGAATTCCAATCATGATCGATTCTTCCAAATGGGAAATCATTGAAGCAGGTTTACAATGCGTGCAAGGGAAAGGTGTAGTGAATTCTATTAGTTTGAAAGAAGGCGAACAGGAATTCATTGATCATGCAAAAAAGGTCAAGCGATATGGTGCGGCAGTAATTGTGATGGCTTTTGATGAGAAGGGCCAGGCAGATAGCTATGAACGAAGAATTCAAATCTGCGAAAGAAGCTATCGAATCCTTGTAGAGGTGGTGAAATTTCCACCGCAGGATATCATTTTTGATCCGAATATATTCCCAGTCGCAACTGGAATTGAAGAACACAACAACAATGCAATTGACTTTTTCAGAGCAACCAAATGGATAAAGGAAAACCTACCAGGGGCCAAAGTAAGCGGGGGAGTAAGTAACGTTTCATTCTCTTTTCGAGGAAACAATGTAGTCCGAGAAGCGATGCATTCTGCTTTTCTGTATCATGGGATTCAGGCAGGTATGGACATGGGTATAGTCAATGCTGGTATGATTGAAGTGTACGATGAGATTCCGAAAGATCTTCTCGAGCACGTAGAGGATGTACTTCTAAATCGCAGGGAGGATGCTACAGAAAGGCTACTTGCATTTGCTGAAAATGTAAAAGGAGGTGGCAAGAAAAAAGTAGAAGATCTCAGTTGGCGTGAAGCCAGTGTAGAAGATCGATTGTCACATGCGTTGGTGAAAGGAGTCGTTGATTTTATAGTAGAAGATACAGAGGAGGCACGACTTAAATATCAAAGTCCGCTGAAAGTGATTGAAGGTCCACTGATGGATGGGATGAATATTGTAGGAGATCTGTTTGGAAGCGGAAAAATGTTTCTGCCACAAGTAGTAAAAAGTGCACGGGTGATGAAAAAGTCAGTAGCATACCTAACGCCATATTTGGAAAAAGAAAAAGCTTCCGGCAACACCAAAGGGAAGATCCTTTTAGCAACTGTAAAAGGAGACGTTCATGATATAGGGAAAAACATTGTTGGAGTCGTTATGGCTTGCAACAATTTTGATATTGAGGATATGGGAGTGATGGTGCCCGCAGATAAAATTTTGGATCGAGCAGAAGAAATTGGAGCTGACATCATTGGTTTGAGTGGTTTGATTACTCCATCACTGGATGAGATGGTGAATGTTGCCGAAGAAATGAGTCGCCGCAAGATGAAAACACCCTTGTTAATTGGTGGAGCCACAACGTCAAGAATTCACACTGCGGTAAAAATTGCGCCTAAATATGATCAGACGGTCGTCCACGTGTTGGATGCTTCCAAAAGCGTTGGAGTGTCCACCAACCTTCTAAGTGATAGGTCTTCAGAGTATAGCAAATTGATCAAGTCAGAATACAAAGATTTAGCTTCAGATCATGCGACGCGAACAGAGGCTAAAAATTATATTTCATACGATGTAGCAAAGAAAAACGCGTTACCCATTGATTGGTCTGAGCACAAAATTACTAAACCAAATAAACCAGGAATCACCGTATTAGAGGACTATGACTTGTCAGAAATTCGCAAGTACATCGACTGGACCCCATTCTTCTCTACCTGGATGCTCAAAGGGAAATATCCGGCCATATTTGAGAATCCAACAGTAGGAAGTGAGGCCAAGAAGCTTTTCAATGATGCAGAGCAGATGCTTGATGAAATCATTTCAAATAAAACACTTCAGGCAAATGCAGTCGTAGGACTATTTGAAGTAACTAGAAATGGCGATGATGTAAAGGTTGTTGGAAGCGATCAATCGTTCCATTTTTTACGTCAGCAAGGGAAAAAAGCACCTAATATTCCTAACCTTTCATTGGCTGATTTTCTAAATCCGAAAGAAAATGATTTTATGGGTGGGTTTGCTGTGACGGCAGGAATTGGCCTGGAGAAACTAATAGAAAAGTATAAAGCTGAGCACGACGACTATAAAGAGATCATGGCCAAAGCATTAGCCGATCGATTGGCTGAGGCCTTTGCTGAACTGATGCACCAAAAGGTGAGAAAGGAATTGTGGGGATATGCTGCTAATGAAGAGTCGTCAAATGAGGATTTGATCAAGGAAAAGTATCAGGGCATTAGACCAGCACCCGGGTATCCTGCCTGTCCGGATCATACGGAAAAGCAAACACTTTTTGATCTGCTGGAAGTTAAGAAGAATACTGGTATATCCCTTACGGAATCCTATGCCATGTATCCAGCTGCAGCAGTCAGTGGATTCTACTTTTCACATCCGGACTCTAAATATTTTGGGCTAGGAAAGATCGGAAAGGATCAGGTAGAGAGTTATGCAAAACGAAAGCAAATGAAACTTGAGGAGGTTGAAAAATGGCTTGCTCCGAATTTGAACTACAAGTAAATGAAGGTAACCGAACATATAGCAAACGCAGATAAGACACTTTTTTCGTTAGAGATCATTCCACCCAAAAAGGGTGATAGCATCAGAAATCTCTTTGATCAGATTGACCCATTGATGGAATTCAATCCTCCATTCATTGATGTGACGTATCATCGGGAGGAATATGTGTATAAAGAACGTGAAAATGGGTTGTTAGAGAAACGAAGTATCAAGAAGCGTCCCGGGACGGTAGGTATTTGTGCGGCTATTCAAAACCACTATCACATAGATGCTATTCCTCACATCATTTGTGGTGGATTTTCAAAAGAAGAAACTGAGAATGCCTTAATCGATCTTAATTTCCTCGGAATTGATAATGTATTAGCGCTACGTGGAGATAACATCAAGTCTGAAAGGGAATTCAAACCAGAACCAGATGGAAATGCTTATGCCTCAGACCTTGTTGAGCAAATTGCTGCAATGAATAAAGGAGAATACCTGGATGAAGAATTACAAAATGCGATTCCTTCTGATTTCTGCATTGGGGTGGCAGGCTATCCGGAAAAGCACTTTGAAGCACCAAACATGAACTTTGATTTGAAATGGTTAAAGAAAAAGGTCGAATTGGGAGCAGAATATATTGTTACTCAAATGTTTTTTGACAACAAGGCGTATTTCAAATTTGTAGAAGACTGTAGAGCTATTGGAATCAATGTTCCGATCATCCCTGGAATCAAACCTGTTGCAGTTCAAAAACATTTAACCATACTTCCCAACATTTTCAAGATCGATCTACCCGATGAATTGGAGCAGGAGATAACGAAATGTAAAGACAATACTGAGGTGAAGGAATTAGGAATAGAATGGGGGATTCAGCAGTGCCGAGAGTTGATTGATTACGGAGCTCCAGTGATCCATTTTTACAGCATGGGAAAATCAGACGCTATTCGTCGAATAGCAAGAGAGTTTTTCTAATTTCTTTGGCACGATTTCGGAAGTGGTTAACTTCAAGTCTTAATTCTATTACTATGAAAAAATCACTTTTCTCAATTGCATTCTTCCTATCCGCGAGTATTCTCTCTTTTTCTCAAATGCCTACGACAACACCACTTAAAGAAGGTGATGTAGATAAATTTATCAAAACATATGAGCCTCTAGTAGCAGATTTAGATGCTTTAGGTGAATCATTTGATAATGTAGGAGACTACAATATGATTCAAACACTTGCAGCAAATGAGAAAATAAAATCAGTTTTTGCAAAGCACGGCTGGGATGGGGATTGGACAGGAAAGTGGATTACCATATCAATAGCTTACGGATTAGTGAAAATGGAAGAGGAAATGGCTAAAATGCCAGCAGAACAAAGAGCACAAGTGCAACAATATATGGCTGCCTCTTCAGAACAAATGAAAGCCATGATCACAGAGGATGATCTTCAGAAAGTTAAGAGTAAGATGGAAGAGTTAAATAAAATATTCGACAAATGATATGAAAATTATCGAATGTCCAAGAGACGCCATGCAGGGTTTGCATGACTTCATCCCTACAGAAACCAAAATCAGCTACATTAATCAGCTTCTTAAAGTTGGATTTGACACCATAGATTTTGGAAGCTTTGTTTCTCCAAAAGCTATTCCTCAAATGCGAGACACAGCAGAGGTTTTGGAAAGATTAAATCTGGCAGAAACTACATCAAAATTGCTAGCCATTGTAGCAAATATTAGAGGTGCAAAAGACGCCTGTCAATTTGATGAAATTCGATATTTGGGATATCCACTTTCATTATCCGAAACCTTTCAACAGCGAAATACCAATCGATCCATCAATGATGCTTTTGATGATTTAGCTGAAATGCAGGAGCTGTCTGAAGATCATGAAAAAGTGTTGGTGGTGTATTTGTCTATGGGTTTTGGCAACCCATACGGTGATCCATATGAGATGGGTTACGTTGGAGAATTTGTAGATCGGCTGGATAAGATGGAGGTTCAAATTATTTCACTAGCAGATACCATCGGTGTTTCTGAGCCTGCTAATATTACAAGCCTTTTTGAAACACTGATTCCAAAGTTCCCACACATTGAATTTGGAGCACATTTACATTCCACACCTGATACAATTAAAGAGAAAGTAAAGGCCGCTTATGAAGCCGGTTGTAGAAGAATGGATGGAGCGATAAAAGGATTTGGAGGCTGCCCCATGGCCAAAGATGACCTCACGGGCAATATGGCTACAGAGGTAATGGTTTCTTGGCTGGATGAAAACAGAGTTGAAACCGGTTTGAATCAGGAAAAATTTGAAGAAGCCATTGCTATGGCCCCTTCAGTGTTGGGGTGAAGTTTAAGAAGTAACCCCAAATTTCTTTCCAGGCATACTTTTCACCAAGTTTTTAAATTCTAGACTCAAGAGATGGGAAGCAACCTGATTGATAGGGATTTGTGTTTTTAATGCGATCAAATCTATTTCAATGGGTGACCGATTCTCTGATAGCAGTTCAAAAATATTTTGCTCATCAACAGTAAGCTCAGGCATGATTTTAGGTTTATCATCCTCGAGACTCACATCCCAATTGAGATGATAGATTAAGTCTTCTACTCCTGTGTAGATAAGGGCTCTTTGAGTTGCAATGAGTTTGTTGGTGCCTTCAGAAAAGGTATGTCCGACATCACCGGGGACGGCAAAGACCAATCTGTTATATGAATCTGCAATATTTGCTGTGATAAGAGCTCCTCCTCTTTCTGCGGCTTCTACTACAATTGTCGCATCGGTAGTACCTGCAATGATACGATTACGAGCAGGAAATAGATGAGGATCAGGTTTGGTTCCTGGTATACTTTCTGTAAGGATTGCACCAGATTCTTGGATTTGCTCCGCATACTTTTTGTGAACTGATGGATATATTCGATCGAGTCCTCCTGCCAATATCGCAAATGTGGGTATGTTACTATTTAGACAAGCTTTATGAGCTTGAATATCAATACCATAAGCAAGGCCGCTAGTGATAGAAACATTAAGGTTAGAAAGGTCAGCTACAATTTTATCTGTAATGCTCTTTCCGTATTCAGTAGCTTTTCTGGTCCCTACGATTGCAATGGAGCGTTTTGGATTTAATTCTCCTTTTCCTTTAACATAAAGAATATTTGGAGCATCCGGAACCTGTTTCAGTCGTTTCGGAAATCTTGGATTGCTGTAATGTAAAACATCTGCCTTGATCTTTTCAGCCAATTTACAGATAGCTTCTGCTTCTTTAAAAGGACTGGATTTGGAGATAATGTCAGCCATTTTTTCGCCAACACCAGGGATCTTAAGGAGTTTACTTTTTGAAGATCGAAATACAGATGCCGCTGAGCCGCAATAACTCATAAGCTGCTTAGTGGCTCTATTGCCAACACCTGGAATTAGCTCCAGCGCTATCTGGAAAACCAACTCTTCGGACATGTATTAAAGCTCTTGCTTAAGCTCGGTAAGAAATTTTCTGATTTTTTTGAGAGACTCAATCATCTCCATTTTGTCTGATGTGGTTTCTCCGCCATTTGCGATGAAGTCTCTTGCGCCCTGAAGCGTATAGCCTTTCTCTTTAACCAGATGGAATATTAGTTTGACATTCTGAAGGTCATCTTTCGTGAATTGCCGATTGCCTTTGCGGTTTTTCTTCGGCTTGATGTTGTCAAACTCACCCTCCCAAAATCGTATTAAGGAAGTAGCTACACCTAACTCGTCGGCAACCTCGCCGATGGTGTAGTATTTCTTTTCAATTTCCTTTTCCTTGTAGGGCACTTTTGGTGAAGTAGGCTTTTATTTTTGAAGATAGATAATTCTTCCCTCATCATCAATGGTCACAGGATTTTCAGGAAAGTCTTCCAAAGATAATCGTTGGATTGTTTTTATAGAAGAAAGATTCAAATCATTTCTTGGTCCAAGCGAATAACTTTGTCGAAAAGCATGAATTCTTCCCGAAAGAAACTTACCAGAAGCATTTGTTTTGATCTCTAAAAGAGGAGCTTCGCCAGCCAGACCTCTCAAATTGAATCTTCCATAAGTCAAAAAATTACCCAGACTATATGCGATGATACGTTCCTTATATACTTCTATCGCTCTGACAATATGGGGACCGTGACCAAGTATTACATCTGCACCCTTATCAATCATTAGATGAGCTAGCTCATAAACATTCCCTCTATCTTCACCATAATAGTATTCTCTTTTCCTGGTAACGTGCTGATGCTTCGAACCTTCAGCTCCGGCATGAAAAGAAGCCACGACGATATCGGATAGACTATCAAGATGTTGAATGGTAGATTTGATGTTTTCGTAATTATGAATACTTACGGTACCTCTGTTAGGTGCAAATGCGCAAAAACCAATTTTTAGATGACCAATTTTCACGATAGTGAATGGTTGATCAATAGATCCAGCATGAGTAATATTTAAAGAGTCGAGTACTTTTTGGGTATTTTTTCTGCCTGTCTCCCCAAAGTCGTTAGCATGGTTGTTTGCCACGCTCATTAAATCAAATCCACTTTGAACAAAATTCTTTGCAAGGTATTCGGGTGATCGAAATAAGTAGCAAAGCTTAGGGTTGTTGCATTCCTTTTGCTCTCCTCCATCATTTAAAATGGTTCCTTCCAGGTTTCCAAACGTGATATCAGCTGATTGTAAATAGGGTTTCACCTCACGCCACAAATAAGCCCCATCGTTTTCTGGTAAATAAGAAGTGTTTGGAAAATTTGTTCCAGTCATGATATCTCCAACAGCAGCTATGGTTACTGTATCAGGTAGTAGCCGTTCAATGGTAATGCTTACTTCTTCGTCAAGACTTAATAGGGTATCACCTTTTTGAGTGATCAAATAAATAGTATCAATGGCTACATCTTTTGCAACAGTTTCGACGGGAATCAAAACAGGCGTTGAGGTGGTGGTTTTGACTGATTTGCAAGCCCACGTTCCAATGATCAGTAAAATGAAGTAGCGTGTTTTCATTGGATACAAATAAAAAAGCGGTTAACCAGAATGACTAACCGCTTTCAATATTCTTTGATTTAGGTACTAATAATTACCCATTGATTGATTTTCAAGAGCTGATAATCTTAAAACCTCAGCATACTCTTCATCACTCAAGTCCTGGTAAAAGAAGTTTACAGGATTTACTTTCTTATTATCCTTAATTACTTCATAGTGTAAGTGAGGAGCTGTTGATCCTCCGGAATTGCCGGAGTAAGCAATGACCTGACCTCTTTTCACTTTTTGTCCCGGCTTCACAATAAATTCACTTAAGTGAGCATATAGAGTTTGGTAACCGAACCCATGTTTGATTTTAATATGCTTACCATAGCCAGAAAACTTGGTCTTAGTATATACTACTTCACCGTCACCTGTAGCATATACTGGTGTTCCAGTAGGAAGTGAGAAATCAGTTCCCTCATGCATCTTTCTAACCTTATAGATTGGATGCATTCGATAACCAAATCCAGAGGCAAGTCTTTTGAGCTCTTTATTAGAAACAGGCTGAATTGCTGGCATGCTAGCCAAGAGATCCTCTTTATCTTTCGCCATATCCATAATGTCATCGTATGACATGGTCTGGATATACATCTGTTTCTTCAGCTTATCGATGCGTTGCATATTGTTAAGGATAAGTTCTTCCCTTTGCAACCCTTTTTCTAAAAGCTCTCGATATCTGTTAGAACCCCCAACACCGGCAGATCTAATTTCATCAGGGATAGGCTCTACTCCAAATACAACTCTATATATATCATCGTCACGCTCCTCAAGAACTGCAAGCATCTTGTTAACTTCAGCTACATCTTTTTCAAGTAATTGGTAGTATAGTTTCAGCTCTTCATTTTCCTTTCTTAAAGCAGCTTTTGCTGGAGACTCAAAGTAATGGTCTGTCACAAAAAAAATGCCTAGTCCGATAATGGAAGAAACTACTAAAAAACCTAGTAGGTTGAGCACAATATCCCATGAAGAGACTTTGATCCGCTCATACCGGCAAGATTCCGTGTCGTAGTAGTACTTAATTTTTGCCATGGGTTGATGCGTAATTAATCGTAATTTTGCAAAATAGTTTAAAGCAGGTGGTTTACAAATTACAGCGGCAAATTTACAGATATTTAAGATTTTTTCATAATTGCAAGATTTTACAGTAACATTCTAATTTTTTCATCCTAAATGGACTCTAAGTCAATCCGGAACACATTCCTTGAGTTTTTTAAAAGCAAATCGCACAAAATAGTGCCTTCAGCGCCAATTGTGGTACAAAATGATCCAACCCTAATGTTTACAAATGCGGGCATGAATCAGTTTAAAGACTACTTTTTGGGTAACAAGGTTGCGGAAAATAAACGTGTAGCAGATACGCAGAAATGTCTTCGTGTATCAGGAAAACACAATGATCTTGAAGAGGTAGGAATTGATACTTATCATCACACCATGTTTGAAATGCTTGGGAACTGGTCATTTGGTGATTATTTCAAAGAAGAAGCCATTGATTGGGCGTGGGAGTTGCTTACTGATAGATTCAAATTACCTAAGGAACGATTCTATGCAACCATTTTCGAAGGTGATTCATCTGAAAACCTGGATCAGGATTCAGAAGCAAAAAAATATTGGTTGCAGCATCTTCCGGCTGATAGAGTGCTCAATGGGAACAAAAAAGATAACTTTTGGGAAATGGGAGATACAGGACCTTGTGGTCCATGCTCAGAGCTCCATATAGATCTCAGACCTCAAAGTGAAGTAGACAAAGTGCCTGGAAAAGATTTAGTTAACCAGGATCACCCTCAGGTTGTAGAAGTGTGGAACCTGGTATTTATTCAATATAACCGATTGGCAAACGGAGCATTGGAAAATCTTCCTGAAAAGCATGTGGATACCGGAATGGGCTTTGAGCGTTTGGCAATGGCCATTCAGGGCAAACAGTCCAATTATGACACGGATGTTTTCCAACCACTAATACAGTGGATTGCAAAAAAGGCGGGTGTAGAATACGGAAAGGATGAAAAAACAGATATTGCTATTCGGGTAATTTCCGATCACATTAGAGCAATTGCTTTTACCATAGCTGATGGTCAACTTCCAAGTAATAATAAGGCCGGATATGTTATCCGTAGAATTCTTAGAAGGGCTGTTCGCTATGGATATACATTTCTTGAATTCAAAGAGCCATTCCTACACGAACTTCTAGGTGTATTAGTCGACCAGTTTGATGGGGTGTTTCCTGAATTGACAGGTCAAAAGGATTTTATTGCTAAGGTGATTAAGGAGGAGGAGCTGTCATTCCTTCGAACGCTTGATAATGGATTGAAAAAGCTCGATACAATCACATCAGGAAATTCCAAAGTGATTGAGGGGTCTACAGCATTTGAATTATATGATACCTATGGTTTTCCATTGGATCTGACTGCATTGATTGCCAGAGAAAACAATATGGAAGTGGATGAGGCTGGTTTTCAAAAAGAAATGGAAGTCCAAAAGAACCGATCTAAAAGTGCGGGAAAGCAAACTACAGGAGACTGGACGGTAGTAAATGAAGGAGATGATGTAACGTTTGTTGGTTATAATGAAATTCAATCTGAGACTAAACTGCTTCGCTACCGGGAAGTGAAGCAAAAAGATAAGGCCTTGTATCAGATAGTTCTGGAAACGACTCCATTCTATGCTGAAAGTGGTGGTCAGGTGGGAGATACGGGATACCTACAGTTTGGTGAAGAAAAGGTCGATGTTGTGGATACCAAAAAAGAAAACGATCTCATTGTTCACTTTACTAAAAAATTACCCTCATCCTTAAAAGGAGAGGTAAGGGCTGTTGTAAATGAAAGTAAACGACGATTGACAGAAAACAATCACTCTGCAACTCATTTGATGCACGCCGCTCTCAGATCGGTCTTGGGCGATCATGTTCAGCAAAAAGGATCATTAGTAAATGATAAGGTGTTAAGATTCGACTTTTCGCACTTTGCAAAAATGACGGATGAAGAAATTGCTGAAGTAGAGCGAATAGTCAATCAGAAGATCAGAGAAAACATTGCGCTAGGCGAAAAGAAAAATGTGCCGATTGATGAAGCTCAGGAAATGGGGGCAATGGCACTTTTCGGTGAAAAATATGGCGATTTTGTTCGAGTGATCACTTTTGATTCCGACTATTCTGTTGAGTTGTGTGGAGGAACCCACGTCCCTAGAACTGGAAATATTGGATTATTCAAGATTGTAAGTGAGGGTTCTAGTGCTGCTGGCGTGCGAAGAATTGAAGCGGTTACATCGGTTGAGGCAGAGAAGTATTATCAGAATAAACTACAATTGATTTCTGAAATAGAGGAGATGCTTAAGCATCCAAAAGATCTTAAGAAAACGGTTGAAAATCTGGTAAAAGAAAACCTGGCAAATCAGAAAAAGATTGATGAGATGAACCAGCAACAGGCTGGTCAGATTAAGAATCAGTTAAAGAATGGCGCAAAAGAGATAAATGGTAAAAAACTCATCACCTATAAAGGTGAATTCCCATCTGCTGATAGCATGAAACAAGTAGCCTTCGATTTGAAAAGAGAAGTAGACGATCTTGTGCTTCTTATCGCTGCAAAAATTAACGAAAAGCCAATGCTTACTGTGATGCTGGCGGATAATTTGGTCAAGGATGGAATGAACGCGAATGAAATCATTCGAAAAATGGCAACTCCTATCAAAGGAGGAGGAGGGGGTCAACCATTTTATGCCACTGCTGGAGGTAAAGACCTCTCTGGTTTGGATGAGGCATTGATAATTGGTGAAGAACTTATCAAGGGTTGATCGTGTCAGATCTGGCGAGTAAATATGAGTTGATTGTCGGGTTGGAAGTGCACATTCAACTGGCCACTGAAAGCAAGTTGTTTGCATCAGATTCCACTGCTTTTGGAAAAAATCCAAACAGTAATGTCAGTGTGATAACCCTTGCGCATCCTGGAACCATGCCTAAGCTAAATAGAAAGGCTATCGAATATGCAGTTCGAATGGGATTAGCATGCAATTGCGAGATTTCCAGGTATTGCATCTTTGACCGTAAAAATTATTTCTATCCAGACTTACCTAAGGGATTTCAAACAACCCAAGACAAAACACCAATTTGTATAGGTGGTAATGTACCCGTTTCTCTAAAAAACGGTAATGAGGTAGATGTTACACTTAATAGGATACATCTGGAAGAGGATGCAGGTAAATCGATTCACGATGAAGACTCATCAGATTCAATGATTGATTTAAATCGGGCTGGAGTACCGTTAGTGGAACTTGTAACAGAACCGTGTATTGAAAGTTCTGAGGTCGCCATGTCTTTTCTGACTGAAATTCGAAAAATCGTTCGCTACCTGGAAATCTGTGATGGTAATATGGAACAAGGATCGTTGAGATGCGATGCAAATATCTCGATTAGAAAGAAAGGAGATAAGAAGCTCGGTCAGAAGGTAGAAGTAAAGAATATGAATTCGATTCGTAATGTGGGAAGAGCTATCGAGTATGAGTTTAATAGGCAAATTGAGCTAAAGGAAAACGACGATTCAATCATTTCAGAAACCCGTTTATTTGATGCCAATACTGGGACCACATCGAGTATGCGAACGAAGGAAGAATTGAATGATTACAGATATTTTCCGGAACCAGACCTTAGCCCTTTTACAGTTTCTGAAGAATGGCTGAAAGAGATTCAGAATAATATGCCAGCTACACCAGGGATGAAACGGGAAAAATTTATTTCAGAATTTGGACTTTCACCCTATGACGCTGGAGTACTTACTGACACTAAGATGACTGCAGATTATTTTGAAAACGTTTGTCAAAAAACAACTCATTATAAACAGGTAGCAAATTGGATAATGGGTCCGATAAAATCAGTAATCAATGAAGATGATTCAGATGAGCCAGCATTGCCAATTACCGAAAATCAATTAGTTGAACTGGTCGAAGCTATAGCAAATGGAAAGTTGAGTCACTCACTTGCTATGAAAAAAGTTTTCCCTGCTTTAGTAGACAGTGAAAAAAGCATAGCTGAATTATTGAGCGAACTTGATGTGGAAACAGTCAGTCAAGATGATATTTCCGATGTAATTTTGAAAGTGGTGAATGCATTTCCTGATAAAGTAAAAGCTTATCAAAATGGAAAGAAAAACCTATTAGGAATGTTTATGGGTGAGGTTATGAAACAAACCCACGGTAAGGCAGACCCGAAAAAAACGAACGAACTTTTATTAGAGGCGTTGGAAAAGAAGAACTAGACAAAATGATGAAGTATAAATTCTTGATTTTAGCACTTTTAGCAATCCTTTCTGGATGCAATCAGCAAGGCAGTGAGGGTGTGAAACTCACTGGAAATTTTGAGCAGTTTCCGGTTGGAGGTTTTGCTTACTTAGAGATAATAGGAGAAAATGGAGTTCAACCATATGATACTTTGGAGCTTGATGCAAGTGGAAATTTTATATCTTTTTTAGAGATTGAAGAACCTGCATTTTTCAGAGTAAATATCAATGGAAGACAGATCATTACTTTGATTTTAACCGGAGAAGAACAAGAGGTGGTTGTAAATGCTCACGGCAATGACCCAAGAGGGTTTTTTGAAGTGTCCGGATCTTATGATACTGAGTTCAAGAATCAAATTGACGCGATCATGCAACAGTATCGGACTGAAATTCAAATCATGCAACAAACTCAGAGACAAGCACGCGCCAACAATGATGTGCAGGCTTTTCAACAATCTCAATCTGAGATGATAGCATTTTCTCAGCAAACAGAGGGACAATTAAAAGACTTGATCAAACAAGCTACCCCTTCATTGGCAGCTTTTTATGGGCTTCAGATGATTGACGCGACTCAAAATTTCGAATTCATTGACTCAATTGCTACGCAGCTGCAAGCGGAAATGCCTGAAAACTTCCATGTTGAAAATCTTATCTCGCAAGTATCTACTAAGAAAAGCCTTGCAATCGGTAAAATAGCACCAGAGATTGCACTTCAAAATCCAGAGGGCGAAACCATCACTTTAAGCTCACTAAGAGGTAAATACGTACTTATTGACTTTTGGGCTGCTTGGTGTCGACCTTGCAGAGCTGAAAACCCTAACGTAGTTCGTGTCTACAATAAATACTCCAATGAGAATTTCGAAATATTAGGGGTTTCTTTGGATCGCACAAGAGACAAATGGCTTGGAGCCATCGAGCAAGACGGTCTGCCATGGCTTCATGTTTCTGACCTTAAGTACTGGAGAAGTAAGGCAGCTGTGGATTATCAGGTGAACGCTATTCCTGCTACCTTCTTGATCGATCCTGACGGGAAAATTATTGCTAAGAACTTGAGAGGAGCAAGTTTAGAAGCCAAACTAAAAGAGATTTTTGGATAGCCGATGCGCTTAGATCAAGCTTATTGGGAAAAGCGCTATCATGATGGATCTACTGGTTGGGATGCTGGCGGGCCCACAAGACCATTCGTAGAGTATATAGATCAGCTTGAGAATAAACATCTAAAAATTCTTATTCCTGGTGCCGGCAATGCGTATGAGGCTGAATACCTTTATGAAAAGGGATTCGAGCATGTGTATGTTATAGATTTTGCAGAACAACCACTTGAGAATCTAAAGAAGCGAATTCCTGACTTTCCTGAAAATCAATTAATTCAAGAAGACTTCTTTGATCACCGAGGGTCGTATGATCTTATTCTTGAACAAACTTTTTTTTGTGCGATTGATCCATCATTGCGGAAATCTTACGTACGAAAAATTCAAGAACTTTTAAGACCAGGTGGTAAACTGGTAGGAGTGTTATGGTCAGTTGCTATGAACGAGGATCAACCTCCTTTTGGAGGATCTTTAGATGAGTATGAGAAGTTGTTTGATTCTCAGTTTCAAATCATAACATTGGAACCCTGCTACAATTCCATTAAACCAAGAAAGGGGAGGGAAGTGTTCATTAATTTGCTTTCTTTAGAACTCGAATGACAGCATTTGATAGTGATGTCTCAATATGTAGGATATATAAGCCATCAGACAAACCGGAAAGATCCATAATTAATTCATTTGGAAGGTCTCCATTGAAGGACTTAAGTGTTTTACCAGAAATATCTGTAAGAATGATGTTATAGTCTTTTGATATTTGCTTTAATTCGATAATCAATTTGTTAGTAAAAGGATTGGGATATATATCCATCAACTGATCTAAGTTTTTAATTCCAGTTGCTTCCTCAATTTCTTTTAGATTAATGGTAATGGTAGCGTTTGCAATACCCCCATTACCATCATTTACTTCCACATTCAAAGCAAATGAGGGTGTGGTTTCAAAGTCCAGGGCTAATGTGGTTTTGACTGTCAAGTCACCGGTACTGGATCCTATAGCAAAAGCATTATTGGTGTTTCCATTTGTGATGGAATAGGTAAGTGCATCACCGTCTTCATCAGTGGCTATCACAGTACCTACGGAAGCGCCATTAGGACTATTTTCATCAATAGAAAAACTTTGATCTGTGATGACTGGTTCAGCATTTTCGTTTTCATCTACATCATTGAGGCTGATTGTAATGGTAGCATCTGCTATTCCACCAAGCCCGTCATTGACTTCTACTGTTAAAGAGAAGGACGGTGTGGTCTCGAAATCTAATGCCGAAGAATTATTGACCGATAGGTCTCCATTGCTGATGTCGATGGCGAAAGCATCATTCGTGTTACCAGCGGTAATTGAATAGGAAAGTGCATCACTATCTGCATCTGATGCCACTACTGTGCCAATGGTCGTCCCAAAAGGGCTATTCTCATCAATAGTGAAACTTTGATCTGAAATGACTGGTGCCGTATTCGATGATTCATCTATATCATTGAGCTGAACAGTAATGACTGCTGTTGCTATAGTGCTATTACCATCATCTACTTGCACACCTACATCAATTGCTTCTCTGGATTCAAAATCGAGTGCTGATGAATTGTTGACGGCTAATTCTCCATTCGATGCGTTGATGCTAAATGCATCAAGTGTATTGCCAGTAATAATTGAAAATGTAAGTGGGTCGTTCTCAGGGTCTGTAGCTACAACTGTTCCCACGATCGCTCCAAAAGGGCTGTTTTCATCCATAGAAAATGTTTGATCCGAGATCAGTGGAGATTCATTAATGTCAAGTAGGTTGACCGTTATGGTGGCATCTGAAATTCCACCATTTCCATCATTGACTTCCACTATTAAAGCAAAGGAAGAAGTCGTCTCAAAGTTCAATGCAGAAGTGGAATTGACTATTAAACTCCCTGTGCTGGCATCAATGGCAAATGCATCATTTGTGTTGCCATTGGTAATGGAGTAGGTAAGAGGATCACTATCGGCATCTGAAGCCTCTACTGTTCCGATGCTAGTTCCAAAAGTGGCGTTCTCATCAATTGAGAAAATCTGATCTGAAATGGTTGGATCAGTATTCGGATTATCATCAAAAAAGATTCCCAAATTGGTGTTGAAGCTTAACGCATTTTCAACGTCAATTGCATCATTTCCTTCAAAAGCTGAGTTTTCAAAAGAGAAAATTAAATCAGTCACACCATTAAGTTTTTGATGGTTTGAAGCATTGCCAGTTAGTGTGAGTATTGCAGATTTGGCATCTGCTGAGATTGATAGATTGGGTGTTAAATCAGCAGGAAGGTTAGAGATGGTATAATCAGTAGGTGAGGTGAGATCGCCATCAGCATTAGAGAAACTTCCATTCACAATTCTTATTGTTAATGTTCCTGTTACTGACCCGTCATTTGACGATGACTCAAAAAAAGCTGTTGCACTTTTGTATTCATTGATTGCATCAATAGCTGCATCTGCAATAAACATAGAGGTAAAATCAGGATCGAATGTGAATCCGTGAGGTGCATTTCCATCACTTCCAATGAACTTACTTTCGCTTTGTGGTGAGGCTGTAGTAACATCATAAGGAGCACCAAGGTCGTATTGAAGTACATTATCAACTACATCAACAATGAGCATACGGGAACCGTCATTACTAAATGATACATCCATTGCGTAGGCCACCGGAGTAAAACTTTTCAAGAAAACGGCTGTAGATATGTCGAAAGGACTAGTCAAAGTAAATTCAGAAACTAAAGTTCCGGAGACAAACATGCTGGTACCATCATCATTGAATAATAATCCAGACGGATCAGGCTCATCATTCGTAATGGAAATGCTTTGTGAAAAAGTTGCAGTGTTGATTTCCCATGGAGTAGTCAATAGGTACTGATTGACTTCATCTTCATTGTTGCCGAGCACAAACAACTGCGAGCCATCATTATTGAAAGTAAGACTGAATCCAGAAGACCCTTGTGCATCAATGAATGTATCCATGAATGTTGCTGTTGATATTTGGAAAGGATCGGATAGCGAATATTGATGGATTATTGTATTTCCAGAGCCAAGGAGATACATCTTTAAACCATCTGAGCTGAATTCCACATCCCTGGAACCATCTTCCTCATCAATTACAGATCTAGTGTCATTTAAAAAGGCGGTTTGAATGTTGAAACCAGCAGCATAATTCAATGAAGGAATATCCATGAGGTCTATGATGGTAATCGTGAGGAGTTGATCAGTAGTATTGACTCCATCATCTGCAGTGACTTGTACTTCGTATACATTATCCAGGTTGGCATCCTGAGGGTCTTCAAAGTCAGGAGCAGTCAAAAAGGTTAGCATTCCATTATCCTCATCAATATTGAATTCAGACTGATCATCACCTCCACTTATGCTATATGTTATCCCCAGATCATTGGTTCCAGTATCACCATCATTGGCATCCACATCAATCACAGCTCCAGTCGCATTTTCATCAAAGTCTGCCGTATTTGTAGATGTGAAAACAGGATCCTCATTTACATCCAATACCGTGATTACTACTGATTGAATTGTTGTATTAATACCATCATCAGCTGATATTTCAAGCTCATAATCATTGTCCGTATTAGCATCATTTGGGATATCGTAATCTGGTGAAGAAATGAATGTTAATACGCCATCATTGATGTCCAAATTAAAAAGGGTTTGATCAGCTCCACCATTTATTGCATAGGTAATGTTATCATCATCAATTCCGCCATCACCATCATTCGCATCTATATCAAGAACACTTCCTGTTCCATTTTCATTAAAATCTGCTACATCTGAAGAAGTAAAAACAGGAGGGTTATCCTCTAGGAAATCAATACCTAAATTGCTACTGGCATTTATTGCATTAGAAACAGCCGAAGCGTCATTACCCGTAAAGCTTGAATTTTCAAATGTAAAGATTAGATCATCAATATCATCAGCATCTGTGTGGCTAGTGGCCATGCCAGAAAGCTGCAAAATAGCTGACTTTCCGTCTACCGAGATAGACAAACTGGCGCCAAGCCCAATTGGTAGGTTAGCAATAGTGAAATCAGTCGGTAATGTAAGAGTACCACCAGCATTCGTAAACGTTTCATTTATCAATGTAATGTTTAGCTCTCCATCCAACATTCCAGATTCGCTGGAAGTCTCAGTAAAGGCTTGTTGTCCGAAATCAAACTCAACAACTTCATCAAAGGTGATGCCAGCAACATACAGTTTGGACATACTTTGGTTGAAAGTAAGTGCATGAGGACTGGTAGCATCCGGTAATACACTAACTGAGATATCGTGTGTCGCTGTTGTTAAATCAAATGGAGTGGACAAAGAAAATTCATTAACTGCTGATCCAGTAAATCCAGTTAAATACATTTTGCTACCATCTTTTGAAAACCATAAGTCGGTAGGTACTTCCTGTACAGATGCAGTAGAAAAACTAAAATTAAAACTTGCCGTACTTACGTCAAAAGAAGTACTTAGCTGGTATTCGTATACATTATCATTAAAGTTCCCAACGATATACATTTTCGAACCTGAACTACTGAAAGAAAGCCCAAAGGGGGATACATCTTGAGCTTGTACTGAATAACTGCTGATATAATTTGCCGTGCTAATGTCAAAAGAAGAACTCAATCCATACTGATTAACCCCATTGGAGGCCCCTAGCAAAAACAATTTCGTTCCTTCATTATTAAATGAAATTGCTTGCAAGACAACTTCCTCGGAGGAAACATCTAAGCTGTTGCTCAAAGTAGCTGTGGATAGATCATAGGGTGAACTAAGGGTATATTCAAACACATTGACGGCATTGCCAACCACGAAAAGTTTTAATCCATCAGCGCTAAACGCAATACCCTTAGGTTCATCTTCTTCAGTAGCAACAGAGAGTTTAGCTCCCGTTGGAGACAGTTCTGAAAGGTCTGGCGACTTTGAATAGATCAGTGCAGGTATTTGAACGACCGTTACAGTTACCGTCCAATCCTGTGTAGTTACTTCATCATCGGCGGTAATCGTATAGGTTACAGGATTAGTATAATCATTGGCAGTAATACCACTGACTTGATCCACATCGGCAACCTGCAGAATGGCACCTTCAGATAAAGTAAATGTACTCACCAAGTTCGTTGCATTGGTAAGGGCAGCCACTTCAATGTCTATGGTGTGATTAACATCATCGATTACTGCCACACTAGTTTGTTCGGGAAAACTGAACGATAGAATGTCTGTTTCCGAGCTTGATATAAAATCGATACCAAAGTTGCTGTTTGCTGCAATAGCATCGTTAACAGCTGAAGCATTATTCCCTGTAAAAGCGGAGTTCTCGAAAGTGAAGATGAGCTCATCAACATCGTCACTAAAAAGATGATTGTCGGCAGTTCCTGTAAAATTAAGTGTTGCAGTTAAACCATCATTTGCTACAGCTAAGTTGGGGGTTAATCCAGTTGGCAGATTAGTAATACTAAAGTCTGTAGGATAGGCAAGAGTACTACCAGGATTGGTGAAACTATCATCCGTAATGGAGATGAGTAATTCGCCCGAAACAGAACCATCGTTAGCAGTTGATTCAGTGAATACATTAGTACTCAAGCTAAACTGGTTAACCTCGGCACCAAAACCTAACCCTATAACCAGAAGCTTTGTCCCTGTATTGTTAAAGGCAATTCCAGTGGGAGTGGGGTCAATTGATGAGATGTCATAAGGTGTATCGGTTGTCACGCCAGAAGTAATGTCAAAAGGGTTGTCCAGATGATATTGATTTATTTCCTGACCATTTTGACCACTGATAAATAGTTTGTTGCCAATAGCATTAAAAGCTATACCAAAAGCATCCGTTTCTTCATTTGAAATATCCAAAGGATTCCCATCAAAAGAGACGCCTGATGTGATATCAAAAGGAGTGGTGAGGCTGTATTGATTGACTTCATCTCCGTCTGATCCCACAATAAATAGTTTGGTTCCATCCAGATTAAATATAAGATCCTGTACAAATAATTCCTCAGTTGCCACACTATATGAGCTTCCATCGAATGTTACTCCGGAGGTTACATCAAACGGTGTTGTGAGGCTATATTGGTTTATTTCAGAGCCCCCTGCAATTCCAGAGATGAACATCCTGGTACCCGCTGTATTGAAAGCTATGCCAGTGGGTACGGTCTCTTCTGAAGATACATCGAATGGGCTTCCATCAAATGTTACTCCTGAGGTGATATCGAAAGGGTTTGTTAGACTGTATTGGTTTACCTCCGTGTCATTGGCACCTACCACAAACATCTTCAATCCATCAGGACTGAAGGTAAAGCCTTGAGGAAAGCTCTCTTCAGTTGACAGGTCCAAAGGACTCCCGTCGATGGTGACAGGGTTAGACAAGTCAATAGAAGAAGCATAAGTCAGGATCGGATTATTGGCAAAACCTATCCCAAAGCCACTGTTTGCATTAGCAGAGTTCAATACTGATAAAGCATTGTTTCCAACAAAAGCTGAATTTTCAAAGGTGAAAATTATGTTGTCAAGATTATCATCCTCCTGATGATTGGTTGCATTACCTGATATTGTTAAAATTGCAGACAGACCATCACTGGCAACAGATAAGTTCGGAACTAAACCAGCTGGCAGGTTAATAATATTAAAGTCTGTAGAATAGGCAAGCGTACTACCAGGATTGGTGAAACTATCATCCGCAATGGAGATGAGTAACTCGCCTTGTACCGAACCATCATTTGCAGATACCTCGTTGAATGTCACAGCCCCAAGGTTGTATTGATAGACCTGATCTCCACCTGCTCCGACAATAAACATCTTAGTACCTTCGAAATTGAAAGAAACGCCCCTGGGGGTCTGATCTTCGATTGAAACGGAATATGTTCCATCAAACGACCCTCCAGATGTCACATCAAATGGGGACAAAAGACTGTACTGATTAATCTCCTGAAATATCTGTCCAACGACAAACATTTTGGTGCCTGTTGGGTTAAAGGAAATATCCACCGGAGCGACTGTTTCGGCAGATACATCGAAAGGGGTTCCATCAAAGGTAACACCAGAAGTAGTTTCATAAGGAGAAGAGAGCGTGTATTGGTTTACTTGATTGCTTCCTGATCCTACTATGAACATTTTTGTGCCATTGGCATTGAAAGCAATACCGAATGGACTAGACTCTTCAGTGGTCACATCAAAAGGTGCTCCGTCTGAAGAAATACCTGCTGTAATATCAAAAGGTGTAGTTAAGCTATACTGATAGACCTCATCATTATTAAATTCCATGATATACATTTTGGTCCCATCGGAATTAAAAGTGAGACCCCCAGCATTATTAGGTATGGAAGTGGTTCCATCTAGACTGACTCCTCCCGTTGTTTCAAATGGTGTCACAAGGCTATATTGTATTACTATATCATTTGCTACACCTAAGATGAACATCTTGTAGCCATCTTTGCTAAAAGCAATATCTTGAGGACCCGTATCTTCGGCTGAAATATCAAATGGATTGCCAGCAAAACTTATGGAGGTAGCATCTGTGATGTCAATTGTCGATCGGTAGGTAAGACTGGCATTTTCTGAAAAATCAATCCCAAATCCACTGCTTGCGTTGTTGGAGTTAAAAACTGCTGATGCATTATTTCCAGTGAATGCGGAGTTTTCAAACGTGAAAATCAGGTCGTCCAGATTATCAACTTCCTGATGATTGCTTGCATTGCCAGAAATTGTTATGGCAGCAAACAGGCGATCACTAGTAACGTTCACGTTTGCACTAAATCCTGCTGGCAGGTTGGTGATGCTAAAGTCAGTAGGATATGATAGTGAAGGAAGTGAGAAAGTATCATCAGTAATGGAAATAATCAGTTCACCTGAAACTGACCCATCGTTAGAAGCTGATTCAGTAAAAATACCTGTACTCAAACTGAATTGATTGACCTCCGCACCAAAACCAAAACCGAGTACAAGAAGAGTTGTGCCGTCATCATTAAAGGCTATTCCGGTAGGAGTTGGATCTACCGCTGAAAGATCATACGGAGTATCTACTGTTACCCCTGAAGTAATGTCAAATGGGGTGGAAAGTATGTATTGATTTATTTCCTGACCCCCCTGACCACTAATAAACAGCCTGGTACCATTCACATTGAAAGCAAGACCTAATGCGTCTGATTCTTCAGAAGAGATATCGAGTGGACTCCCATCAAACAAGACCCCTGATGTTATGTCAAATGGAGTGGAAAGACTATATTGATTGACCTCATCACCATTGGATCCAACGATATACATTTTTGTTCCATCACTATTGAATGTAAGATCTTGCGCAAATAGTTCTTCAGATGCCAGACTAAACGGGCTCCCGTCAAACGTAACCCCAGAGGTGATATCAAAGGGACTGGATAGGCTATACTGGTTCACCTCAGATCCTCCTCCAATTCCCAATATGAACATTTTGGTGCCTTCTGCATCGAAAGCAATTCCAGTAGGAGCGGATTCTTCAGCTGCGACATCAAAGGGACTACCATCATGAGTGACTCCAGAAATAATGTTGTATGGGGTTGTTAAACTGTATTGATCCACATCAGAATCGATGGCGCCAACAATGAACATTTTTAAGCCATCAGCACTGAAGGTCAAGCCTTGAGGTAATCCTTCTTCTAACGAAACATTTAGTGGACTATCTTCCCAAATAACCGGATTAGCCAGCTGAATAGGAGAATGATATGTTAAAACCGGATTGACATCAAAATCAATCCCGAAGCTGCTATTTGCATCAACTGCATTGGTCACTGCATTTGCATCACTCACAGAGAATGCAGAATTTTCAAAAGTGAAGAGGAGGTCATTTATACCGTCCTGAATTCCATGATTATCAGCATTTCCTGACAATGTTAGCTTCGCAGACAGGCCATCAGATGAAATGGACAAGTCAGGTATTAATCCAGAGGGCAGATTGCTGATTGAGTAGTCAATTCCAGAAGTTAAGGAACTGCCTGCATTGATGAAGGCATCATTGGTCAGCTGAATGATAAGTGAACCAACCACAGTACCGTCATTGGTATTATTTTCAATAAAAACATTGCTGCTCAAAGTGTATTGATTGACTTCATCATCGCCTGCTCCCATGACATACATCTTTGTTCCATCCGTATTAAAGGCAACACCTGTGGGGGCTCCTTCTTCAGATGAAACATCAAACTGACTGCTGAGGCTTACACCGGATGTAATATCAAAAGGAGTAGATAATTCATACTGACTTATTTCATCAAAAATAGAGCCTGTTACAAACATATGTGATCCATCTGCATTAAATGCAACATCTGTTGGAGTTGTTTCTTCAGATGCCACACTGAGAGGGCTACCATCATAGCTGACTCCTGAAGTTACTTCAAATGGAGTTGTCAGTGTATACTGATGTACTTGATCGTTAATATCCCCTATTAAAAACATTTTTGACCCATCAGTATTGAACGCAATCCCACTCATTTGGAAATCCTCGTTTGTGACATTGAATGACCCATTATATGCTGCGTTTAAAATACCGTATGGTGCAGCTACCAGCGTATATTGATGAACGGCTGAGCTGAAAAACCCTCTTCCTACTACAAACATTTTTGTTCCATCATTATTGAATACCATACCCATGGATGTGTCCATTTCTCCGGATAAATTTCTGGAGTTATAGAAGCTCACACCACTTGTAATATCAAAAGGGGTTGTTAAGTTGTACCTATTTATATCAGTTCCTGCAGTTCCAACCATATACATTATCGTACCATCTGCACTGAAAGTAATATCACCAGGACCTAGATCTTGTGGTAACAGGTCCAATGGACTTCCATCAAAACTGACTCCTGCGTCAAGGTTGATTGGAGAGAAGTAACTGAGTTTCCGGCTATTAAAATCTATTCCTAGTCCGCTACCAGTTCCTGTTGCGTTCGTAACAGAACTTGCATTTGAAGTTGTGAATGCCGCATCAGTGAAAGTAAATTGAAGATCCGGGATATCGCTGAGTTCAGTAGCATTTCCAGCTAATGTCATAGAGGCTGAAAGACCATCTGTCATAACAGACATAGAAGGTGTGAGGCCATTCGGCAGGTTATCAACATTAAAGTGGGTAGGAGAAGTCAATAAACCACCCCCATTAACAAAGGTATCTTCACTAATCGATATGGTCAATGATCCATTTACTGAAGCATCATTGGACGAAGACTCTTTAAAAACGTTCACACTAAGGCTATACTGATTGATTTCATGATCCGATCTACCAGTCACAAACATTTTTGTCCCAGTTGTATTGAAGACAATTCCCCTTGGTGTTAAGTCTTCAGATGAAATAAAAGGGGAATTCCCATCATGTGTTACTCCGGATGTTACAATATAAGGAGTAGATAAACTGTATTGTAGTACTTGCCTATTAAGGCTGTTAACGATAAATAACTTTGAACCATTAGTATTGAATGCAATCCCAACAGCGTAATCCACTTCTGATGAAATATCCAACGGATTTCCATCATGACTTACACCAGTAGTCGTATTATAAGGAGAAGATAAGCTGTACTGATAGACATTGTCATTATTGAATCCGGTTACAAACATCTTGGTCCCGTCGGAATTAAATGTTAAGCCTGTTGGTTGGCCTTCCTGGGTCGTCAGATCAAATGGATTATTGTCAAAAGTTACACCGGAGGTAATATTGAATGGTGTAGACAAGCTATACTGATTAACCTCTCCGCTTCCTACGATATACATCTTAGTGCCATCTGGATTGAAGGTTAAGCTATATGGAGTAGATACTTGAGAGGATATATCTAATGGGCTCCCGTCAAAACTTACCCCTGATGAAATATCAAAGGGGGTAGTTAGGCTGTACTGATCAATCTCAGGAAAGTTAAAACTGCCCAGAACAAACATTTTGGTTCCATCTGAGCTGAAAGCAATTCCTTCAGGCTCTTCCAATTCAGACGAAACGTCAAAAGGCTGGTCAAAGGAAACATTGGAATGATTTGTTAGATCGATCGGTGATGAATAAGTAATTGATTGGGCTGATAAATTGCAGGCAATAGCAACTGTAGTGATAAAGAAAAGATGATGTAAGTAGTTCATGGTGAGGTAGTTTACCTTTAATTTAATGAATTTCTAGCATGTTTCAAAAGCACTAACTCAGTGGCAATTAGACATTTAATTGTTCAATAACTGCTATGAAATTTTGCTAGAAATTATTGACTCTGAGACCAGATGTTGAATTGTGGCAAAGTAGAAAAGCGAATATTCTTGCACTTTTTAATTGTTCCGTCAAACCGCGAAGAACAAAGAGGTTTTCATTAATCTAGAGAAAACAAGAGATAATTAATTTTCTGGAGGCTTAACTCAATCCTGCAGTACAAATCCTTTGCCATGAACATTTAAAATTTGAACAGAAGGGTCATCTTTCAAATGTTGGCGGAGCTTGTGAATAAACACATCCATACTTTTACGATTAAAAAAGTCTGATTTGCCCCAGACACTTTTCAGTGCTTTATTCCTGTCCAGGATGGCGTGTTTATTTTCACATAATAGCTGAAGTAGGCGAGCTTCTTTCTCAGTGAGTCTATTCGTTTTTCCATTCAGCGACAGTGCCTGATTGGAAAAGTCGAACTGGTATTTGCCAATTTGATAATGGTAGTTTTTTATGGTTGATTCACTTTCAGCGGATGAACGTCTAATTAATGCTTTGATCCTGGCGACCAGTAGTTCTTCATCAATTGGTTTCACAATGTAATCATCACAACCCAACCTGAATCCTTTGAGTTTGTCCACTTTCAGAGCTTTTGCAGTGAGAAACATAAACGGAATGTCCGGATCTGCATCACGGATTTCTTTGGCCAACGTAAATCCATCCTTGAGTGGCATCATCACATCCAGCAGGCACAGATCATATGTATTTTGTTTGAAGTTTTCTAATCCATCTTCACCATTAATCGCTAGTGTAACAGAGAAATCATTTATTTCCAGATACTCTTTTAAGATGTATCCAAAACTCTCATCATCTTCTACTAGCAAGATTTTACCTAAAGCCATTATCAGAATGGAAAATATAAACGAAACTCACTTCCATGGTTTAGCTGACTTTGAAGTGCTATGGTTCCTCTATGTTCTTCAATAATTTTCTTCACATAGCTTAAACCTAAACCAAACCCTTTAGCATTTTGGGTGTTGCCAGATTCAGCCCTTTAAAATTTATCAAAAATGTAGTTCTGAATTTCCTCACCATACCTATCCCATTATCCTTAATTGAAATCTCAACCCCTTGTGGATGATCAGATGTACCTATAATTATTTCAGGAATGTCCATGGTATACTTTAATGCATTATCAATAAGGTTGTAGATGATATTTAGCAAATGAGTTCGATCTGCATATACCTCCGTATTGGTTGCATTTAATTGAAGCGAAATGGAACCATTTCTTTTACTTACTATGACTGACGCTATCAATAACCTGGTTAATTACTTCATGGACATCCAGATTTTGCTTTTCGAGTGTGAAATTGCCAGAATCTATCATAGCGATCTGTAGCACTTTATCCACTTGTCCTTCCAATCGTTTGCTTTCTAAATCAATAAGATTCAGATAGTTGGTCCTCTTTTTATCATCCAACGATGTACTCCCATTTTTGAGCATATTGGTTGCCAGAGAAATGGAAGCTATTGGAGTTTTAAATTCATGCGTGAGGTTATTAATAAAATTGTTTTTAATGGATGAAAGTCGCTTTTGTTTTCGAATAACTATCAACGTATAGGTAAAGCTTCTAATTAATAATTCGATAAAAACAACGGATAAAATCAAAGCGCCTTTTGATTGTGCGAATACATAGGCTCAGGAAAGAATAGTGCAAGGTGGAGATTTCCTCCTGCAGCACAGGTCAAATTGGCCCAACCATGACCTCTTTCATTGGGATTTTCACAACTAGTCAGTTGAAATTCAGGACTGGAACATTTATCACCTAAAACGAAATCAAATCCGGATTCAATGGGTTTGTGTTCATAAACGGCATATTCATATTGTAAATCAATGCCTTGTTTCTCTAAAATAGGATTAATGATCGCTCGCATGGTCTTGTCCACTTGAGAATCTAAAGAACGAATTCCTGACTTTCCTGAAAATCAATTAATTCAAGAAGATTTCTTTGAGCACCGAGGGTCGTATGATCTTATTCTTGAACAAACTTTTTTTTGTGCGATTGATCCATCATTGCGGAAATCTTACGTACGAAAAATTCAAGAACTTTTAAGACCAGGTGGTAAACTGGTAGGAGTGTTATGGTCAGTTGCTATGAACGAGGATCAACCTCCTTTTGGAGGATCTTTAGATGAGTATGAGAAGTTGTTTGATTCTCAGTTTCAAATCATAACATTGGAACCCTGCTACAATTCCATTAAACCAAGAAAGGGGAGGGAAGCTTTTATTCTTCTAAATAGGACGTAGTATGATTGACTTTTAGGGGTTGCTAAACCATTATTTGACAAATAGGTATGAAACCTAATCTCACCATTTACCTATTTTCCATCATTCTCTTTTTATTTGGTCACCAGGCAAAATGTCAAAAAAGTGATTCGGCCAAATCCGAAACGATACTTAAGCATGAAACCCCTTACAGAAAAGGAAAAAATAAATGGCTAAACAGTAATGGGTTTAATACAGAAACCTACGATTGGAACCATCCTGAAATAAACTTATATCTTGACGAATCATTAAAGAAACGATCTGTGGGGAATATTTTAGTTTATTCAGGTGGGGTCTTAATTGTAACTGGCCTTTTCCTAAATGTTGTAGGGAGTTTTGTTGATTCCGCCTTTAGTAATAAGCCTGATGAGCCCTATCAGGTTATTAAGGCACCCTATTTTTTAGGAGGTGCTATGGTTGTTTCATCCATTCCGTTTCACATTAAATCAAATAAGAAACTAAAGTTGGCGATTAAGATCAATTCTAATAGGTAATGAGGAGATTATCAGATTCTTTTACAGGACATCTGTTTTTGTTAACGATTCAACCTTTTATTGTGAGTCCTCACTCAATGGTTATTGATAAACCCCTCCATCGATGCACATACAATATCATCGTCATCATAGCCATGACCTTTACCTTCATGTAGATATATTTTGTAAGTGCTGCTGTCCCTTTCTAATCTTTGAAGCTCATTCTTTAGAGCAATGGCATGTCTCACCGTATTTAGCTCATCGTCGGTTCCTTGATGAAGCTCAAATGGAGGAAGATTTTCTGCAAAATATAAAGATGAACTTGTGATGATCTTTTTCCTTATTTGCTGTTTAGAAGCCGCAGGGGTAAAGAAAGCTCTGCTGTATGAATTCCCAACTCTTTCATTCTCAAACACATATTGATCTGCAAAATTGGTATGAGTTGAGGTTGCAATGATATAATCGAGTTTGTTGGTAAGCCCCCCAATAATTAAAGAGACTGTTGCTCCTCGACTGACTCCATGAGCTAATACTCGCGTGCTATCCGATTTGTTATACATGCTTTTGACTGCTTCCAGGAAAGCAACCGCATCTTCGGCTGGTCCTAACCAGGCATCCCCGTAGTATCCTCCAGATCGATAGCAGATATCCTTTCCTCTCAACACACAACCTCTGTAAGAAGGTAAAATTGAAATAAACCTGGTCCTTATTTCTTCACATTTTCCACGAGTTAACGTACTTATTTCAGAGACATCCATACCAGTTCCACCGCCTTCTAGTTCAAGGAGTATGGGAGCATTTTGCACATCAATATTGTTGGGTATTCGAATGGCTCCATAGTGTTTTTGTCCGTTGATAAGGTGCGAAATCACCTTAATAGAATCACCATTGCCAAGTACGGTATTGGAAACAACCTGAACATCTTTTGGTTTAAAATCCTTCATTTCCCATTCGCGCATGATGGTTTTAATTTCATCTTCCGTAGGTTCTTTAAGAAGTTCGGATACTGGTAAGCCGGGATCAGTATTGATTGGATAATCGGTTGCCTGCTCATAGTCAACACACCCATTAATCCCAATTTTTACGAGGTAATTGTAATTTGAATCGAAATGAATGAAGAAGAAATCCAGACAAATGAAATAACATATAAATGCTGTAAATGCGTACAGTTTTTTCGTGGATAAAACGGTAAAAGGAAGGATTATGCATGGAATAAATCCAAAGGAGATGATTGCTTTCGATAATCCACCTGTCATTTGATCAGACCCCATAAATCGGAAAAAACAAAAGCCGATCATAGTTGAGGTAATAATTAGTAGCCTAATCCATTCAGATCTGTTCTCTTTGTTTGTTAAAATTAGCTTGATTAAAAAAATGAAATAGAAAACAAGCAAGAATATCCAGCTATAAAAGACCAATTTCCCAGTATAAGGGATGAGTTGCGAAAAGCCTAAAAAACCACATATGGCTATTATAGATCCTAGTGCTGTCCCTATGATTACCCATTTTTTATCCATTAAACCAATGGATGACTTAATGCTAAAATAAAAAAGCAGGATTGGTAGGAGCGTGCCCGCTAGAAAGTATAAATATGTAAATGCTTTAATTCGGTATACGAACATCATACCAATAGATGAGCTAAATCCGTGGATGAAAATGATTGCTAACACAAACAAGAACCCACATAGTGCTAATGCATGCCATTTCCATTGTTGGGATGCTTTTAGCAATTGGTAGATTTGTATGATCACAACACCTGCTATAATGGCCCCTCCACTAAGCATGCTAATTGCTGCCAGCTGCAATTGGGAATCAACGGCAAGAGCTACGCCCACCAGGAAAAGAATAAATGAAAGGTTTAAAAACAGAAGTTTAGTCCTCATCATATTGGAAGCTGAGTAAGGCACTTGTCAGAGTACAAATTTTTGCAATGCTGTCCACAACTTTGCTTTTTCATTTTGATCAGCAGCCAGAAGTGAGAGAGGTTTAGAGCAAAGGAATTCACTGCCTTTGTATGGGATAGGAGTATAGAAGGCCTTTGCCTCAGGAACAAATACCAGGGCCTTTTTAAACTTTACGGCCTGATCAAAACCATTGCTGAAGATCTTGTATTGATCCTCAGGAATTTTACATGCCTCTATTATTTTATGTAAGAGATCATTTTCTGTAGGAACATGACTGGTGTGAAAAACTGCAAACGGCAAAGGCTTAGCATCCGGTAGGTCGTGATGCGGAATATGAGGGGAGTCCTGATGATGCTCTTCTGTCGTTTCTGGTTGTTTTTCCTCTGTTTCCACCTTTTTATCAATTAGTTCAGGTTCTGGCTCTGCTACCTGACCAGATTCCTGAACTTCTTCTGTCTTATCAGTCTCATCTTCAATGATTTCGTCTTGCGGTAGCAAGAAGATTTCTTCGTGAATCAATAAGTGTAGGTGTTCTTTTTCCATCAACTAGATAATATTAGATGTCATATCGAACGCAGTGAGATATCTTTTTCAAATGAGCACAGAAGCTCAATTTAAAGATTTCTCCTCACCTGCCCGTGGCAGGATTGTCGAAATGACAAATCAATTTTGAGCGTATCAGTCTTCCATATCAAAGATAGACTTTAGTTCCTTGGCTTCACTTGGTTTCATTCGTTTACCAAGAACCAACCTTAATTGACGTCTTCTCAATGCTCCTTCGTAAAGTTCTTTTTCAAATTCCGTTTCCGGTTCTAGCTGCGGAATATCTATTGGTTTTCCAGATTGGTCCACTGCTACAAAGGTGAAAAATGCTCGGTTAGTATGTACCTTCTTATCTGCAGGAATATCTTCGGCAACTACCTCCAAATAAACCTCCATCGAAGAACTAAATGCACGAGTCACGAATGCTGAAATCGTCACGGTATTTCCCTTTCTAATAGGTTCAGAGAAAGAAATATTATCAACGGATGCAGTTACAACGATTCTATTAGAGTGTTTTTGAGCGGCAATAGCAGCTGCAATATCCATCCAATGCATAAGTCGACCGCCCATTAGATTATCCAATCCATTTGTATCATTTGGTAGTACCAACTCAGTCATCGTAACGAAGGAGTCCTTACATTTTTTTACTTTTTTCATTAAGTACTTTTTTTATTCGTTATCACTCCATCCTTTTTCACCACGCAAAGGTACGAAGCTAAAATGGTCGAATTGCTTCTTTTTTATTTTGTTTTCGCCCACTTTTTGGATCAAAACCATAGATTGTATGTCATTGTTCCCTACTGGGATAACTAATCTTCCACCAATTTTTAACTGTTGAATCAATTCCTCCGGAACAGTTGGTGCGCCGGCTGTTACAATTATTCCATCATAGGGTGCAAAGCGAGGCATTCCTTTTGAGCCATCCCCTTGGTACATATGTGGTTGATAGCCAAGTTTAGGTAGAAATCGTATGGCTTTTTGATAAAGCTTTTTTTGGTATTCAATGGTATAAACTTTTGCTCCCATCTCAACTAAGACACATGCTTGATAACCTGAACCTGTACCAATTTCAAGAATTTTATCACCAGGATTCACTTGCAATAGAGCAGATTGAAAAGCGACGGTATATGGCTGGCTAATGGTTTGTCCTGCATCAATTGGAAAAGCCTTATCCTCATAGGCATGGATGTCAAAAATTTTTTCAAAGAAGAAATGGCGGGGGATTTTGCTTATAGCATCCAAAACACGCTTGTCTTTGATTCCTTTTTTTGCAATTTCTAAAACTAATTGCTTCCGTAATCCCTTATGCTTGTAGGTATCTTCCAATTGACTTATTTTGAAGCTTAAATTTAATCAGCGTGTTTACAGGAATAGTTGAAACTGTAGGGAAAGTAGAAGAAATTTCACAAGTAGGATCTAATGTTGATTTTGTCATATCATCATTAATTTCTGATGAATTGAAGGTAGATCAAAGCGTATCCCATAATGGCGTATGTCTCACGGTGACGAGAGTAGATGAGGGGAGACATTGGGTTACAGCCATTGATGAAACCATGAAAAAATCTAACTTGGTTGAATTGAACGTAGATTCACAAATTAACCTGGAACGCTGCATGAAAGCTGATGGTAGATTTGATGGTCATATTGTGCAGGGACATGTAGATACCACTGCCACTGTGAAAGAAATTTCAGATGAAAATGGAAGTTGGATTTTTACATTTGAACTTCAAAAAGACGGTTTAGTGGTAGAAAAAGGAAGTATTTGTATCAATGGCACGAGTTTAACATGCTTCGCCGTTGATAAAAAAATCTTTTCTGTGGCAATAATTCCATATACATTTGAACATACCAACTTCAATCAGCTAGCAGTTGGTAATACTGTAAATATTGAATTTGATATTATCGGAAAGTATATTCACCTAATAGTAAATAGAAAATAGATGGCTCTCAATTGCATGGTAGTAGATGACGACAAGATGTCTCGTCTCGTTGTTAAGAAATTTATAGATAAAACTGATTCACTGGTACTGACTCATGATCTTGATAATACTCAGGAAGCTCATGATATTCTTTTAGGAGAAAGTGCTAATGATGTAGATATTGTTTTTCTCGATATCGAGATGCCTGGAATGAGCGGGTTGGAGTTGGTTAAAGACCTCCAGCATGCTTATAACGTTATCCTTGTAACCTCTAAGAAAGAATATGCTATTGAGGCATTTGAAGATGCGGTAGCAGATTATTTGGTGAAGCCTGTTGAGTACGAGCGCTTCATGAAAGCCGTGAACAAGGTGAAAGAAAACCTTGAAAAGGAAAAGGCGATCGCTGAGCAAGAAGATCACATTTATGTAAAAAGTGATGGAAAGCTATTTCGCCTTAGCTATAACAACATCCTTTTCGTAGAAGCTTTGGCTGATTATGTAATTTTCAATACAGAAATTGGCAAAAAACACATTGTTCATCACACCATGAAGGGAATAGAAAAAAGACTTCCTGAGAGTATCTTCAGTAGGGTGCACAGAAGCTACATTATCAATAGAAATAAAATTGATAAAATAGAAGACCTACAAGTACATATTGGCGAAAAAACATTCTCAATTGGTGCTTCATATAAGGAAGCCTTAATGGAGAAATTTAATATGCTGTAGACTTTTTACTTAGGATTAGATCCAGTCAATGTCTTTTTTAAGTAGGTACAATGTCTTTTTTTGAAGATCGTTGATCGGTTGATAATCGTATTCCCAATTAGCTTCAGGAGGAAGACTCATCAGTATTGATTCAGTTCTACCGTTGGTATCCAATCCAAATTTGGTTCCTTTATCGTGAACAAGATTAAACTCAACATATCTTCCTCTACGAATTTTTTGCCAATCTTTATCGGCTTTGTTCCACTCACGGTTTCTTAATTCTGCAACAGCATCTTCATATGCAGGAATAAAAGTTTGACCTATTTCTTTAACAAATGCCCAATGGTCCTCTTTTGATTTATGTTCAGTGTTAGTGAGTCGATCAAAAAATACTCCACCGACTCCACGAGTTTCGTTTCTGTGTTTTACAAAAAAATAATCATCCGCCCATTTCTTAAATTTCGGATAGAAACTTGAATCATGCTTGTCACAAGCTGCTTTTAGATATTGATGAAAAGAGTGAGCTTTTTCCTTTATTACATAATGCGGAGTTAGGTCAATGCCTCCGCCAAACCACCAGACTCCATTGCTCATTTCAAAGTAGCGAATATTCATGTGTATGATTGGAACCCATGGATTTTCAGGGTGCAAAACGATAGAAACGCCAGTCGCAAAAAAATCAGCTTGAGGCAAATTCAATGCTTGAAGGATTTTGTCTGGTGTAGGTCCTGAAACTGCAGAGAAATTGACGCCTCCTTTTTCAATTAAGCTACCATTTTTTATAACTCTTGATCTTCCACCACCTCCTTCAGGATGTTCCCATTTATCCTCAAGGAATTTTGATTTACCATCGAGTTCTTCCAAAGTGTTACAAATTGAATCCTGTAAATCTTTGAACCAATTGGCAATGTTTTCTTTCGTTATATCTTCCATTAAAACGGATATCCTATTCCTATATTAACCTGGGTGTTTTCATTGAAGTTTGTGAAAAGTTCGTCACCAACGAATCTCTCTCCTGTCATCCTCGCTGGATCTATCAATTTGATACCAAGGTCAACCCTGAAGACAAGAAATTGAAGATCAAAACGCAGACCAACACCTGTTCCTACTGCTAATTCATTCATAAAGTCATCGAACCTGAAAAGACCATCATCACCCTCAGGATCTTTTCCGACAAGTGAATTTCTCACCTGCCAGATATTACCTGCATCCAAAAATATTGCTCCTTCTAAAAATCCCACTAAATCCTGACGCAATTCAATGCTTGATTCGATCAGCAAATTTCCCTGACGTTCGTTTTGGTCATCAATTTCATCTGTCAAGTTGTCATTTTCATCCTTTACGTACTCAGTATATGTCCCGGGTCCTAATCTTCTTGGTCTCCAGGCTCTAATACTACTACTACCACCTGCAAAGAAATACCTTTCATAGGGTAAGGACTCATTTGAACCATAAGGATAGGCAAGCCCCAAATTGAATCTAAATGCTAAGTTGGTTTTTCTGGACAGTCGTTCAATTTTTCTTAAATCTGTTTGAATTCGGGCAAATTGATAGGTCTCTAAGCTATCACCAAATACATTCTTTAATGGATTTCCTATTGCATTTCCTAAATTCCCTCCCAATTCACTGTTTAATCTAATATAAGCTCCATCTTTTCCTTGCGAGTAATCCCCAAATGAAAAATCTACTTGAAAAGCAGCACTGCTAACAATGGCAGGTACAAATGCGAGACCGTATGGATTGTTTTCAGCAATTAAAGAATCAGTATATGATCTAAACTCACCAAAAGTGTTAGCATCGGTTATACTCAATTGAAATGGGGTAAGCACATACTTTACCTGATCTTTAATCTGCCAGCTATAAGATAACCTGCCGGTATACGTCTGCCTTCTATATTCAGTTACCCGATCTTCGAATGAAAAGCTAAGTGAAACTCTTGTTTTGGGATTGAATCTGCCAATCTTGTTTTTATAATATGACCCCAGCGGAAATAAGAATTGTGGAAATGTTATTGCCCCCTCAGCTCCAAATTGCCTTGAAGTATAATTTCCGTTAAACTCTGTAGTCTCCCTGACAGATGGTAAATCCTCTAATCGAGCGTCTAGGTCCAAACTTAAAATTTCGAGCGTTCTAAAAGTATTGCGATTCTTTAAATTAACACTCGCAAATGGTCCTGGTTTCCCTTGCGATCTGGAGAATCCAAATTCGCTGGAAGTTTCATATTTAGCGAATGGTGAAGTGAAAATATTTGCTACAAAATAGTTTCCAGTTGTGTCGTAATTAATATTTATAAATTTAAAATTGTCAAGATAAGACAGTTGCCTTTGGGTCTCAATGGTAAGATCACGACTGTAGCGATCATCTTGTTCAAGTGGAATGCGCCATTCCAGCACCTTTTTTGAGTAGATGTTTCTAGCAAAACTGAATGTTATATCTCGATACTTTTCCTCTGTTCTATCAACTTGTTCGCTAACACTTGCTTCAGATATGAAAACGATTGAATCGAGGTAATAAATTTTATGTTGATTTGTGCCTGGTGGATTTTTAATGGTTTCTCTTACGATAACGGTATCTAGACCAAGCTCAGTAGAATCTAATTGAAATGAGATATACTGCTTTGAGAAGTCATAGTAGCCATTGTTTACAGCTAAGTCAAATATAAAATCTCTTTCATTTGTAAGTTTATCTTGGCTATAATGACCTTTTTGTAAAGGTGCTTCATCACGATTCTTTAAGATGAGCGCTTGTAGCACAGAATCCTCTATTTGATACTGGATAGAATCAATGTAATAGCGTGTGTTTAACTCGATATGATAATCGAGGTTGATGTATCCATCACTCTTTCCAGTCCAACCACTTACCCAATTCCTGACATTTCTGCCAAACTTGCCAACAAAGTTGAGGCTGTCATAGTTGGACGTATCTATCTGAATCGAAGCATCAAAGTATCCTTTTGAACTTAGGAATTGATTCATTTTTTCAATAGCAAGGCGAGTACTCGCATTGTTGTAAACGGCCAATGGTTCGCCCCATCTCATGAGCTGGTTCCCCTGTTTAACTTTTCTGTTTTTCTTATCGTATTTTTTCGCTTTCTTATTTCTTAGCTTCAGTCTTTTACTTTGAGAGGTAGCTTCCTCGATCTTTCGATCATAATTCACTGCTAAAGAATCTCTTTTAGCAATTGCCTTTTGTTTGTCATAGCCATCAATAAAAAGAAATCCATTTTCCCCAAGCTTATATAAGTGAGCTAAATGTGTGAATGGAAATTGACCAAATAGAATCCGACTGTTTGGAGTTTGCTCGTATAGTCCCTTGGTATCGTCTTTAAGCGATCCGGATAATCCATGTATTTTTTGCTTTGCCAGAATTTTTTCATCTTCCTTTAAAAACTTCGAGCCAAGGCAGGAGGTCAAGAATATGCCCACGAATAGTGATATTTGACTCAGTTTAAAAAATCTCTTCAAATCAGATGCTCTCTAGGAAGGAACAGAAATTAATAAAATCGCTCAAAGTTAAGAAGTACAGGGTGCGCGAAAAACGCTTTTTGGTGGAAGGAGCAAAAAATGTGCTGGAGTTATTACAATCAGATTTTGAGATTGATTTAATTGTTGGTACAGAAGATTATTTTTCACTTAATCTCAAAACTGGAAATCATCGAAATGAGGTTGTAAAGCCGGATTTATTAGCTCAGCTCGGTACGTTTAAAACGAATGAAGATGTACTTGCAGTTGCTAAAACGAAATCAACCTCACTAGAAGAAATTGTCTTTAATGATCATCTTTTTGTTTTAGATGATGTTAAAGATCCTGGAAATGTAGGAACGATTATCAGAACTTTGGATTGGTTTGGGTTTTCCCAACTTATATGCTCAGACAACTGCGCCGAATTTTATCATCCTAAGGTGATTAATAGCACAATGGGATCATTTACGCGATTGAAAGTAATTCACATTGATTTGAATGAGTTTTACAAAATGAATAAGCTGCCAATTCTCATTACTGATATGGCGGGTGAACCTTTGAACGAAACAACAATCGATGAGCCCTCAGTGATTGTAATGGGTAGTGAATCACACGGTATTAGTGAATTGTCGGAGAAGGTAGCAGATAAAAAGATTGCTATACCAAAATATGGTCAAGCCGAATCACTAAATGTTGGAATAGCCACCGGTATTTTGGCTGGTCATTTACGCATGCTTTGATATTTCTTCATTAGCGATTGGGTAGATGGATCATGATTACCGCTAGTTTTTGATTTGATTTCTTTCAATATTGGTTTTGATAACTGTTTTCCAAGCTCAACGCCCCATTGATCAAAACTGAATATGTTCCAAATTAATCCTTGAGTAAATACCCGATGTTCATAGTAAGCGATTAGTTGGCCTAGAGCATATGGGTTTAATTCATTTACCAATATGCTTGTTGAGGGCCTATTGCCTTCAAAAACTTTTGAGTTGATCAATATTTCATTGGAGCTATCACCCAATTCTTTGATGACCTGATCTTTTGATTTCCCGGTTAGAAGTGCCTCGGATTGAGCAAAGAAGTTTGCGAGAAGCTTTTCTTGATGATCTTCATGATTATGTGCAGCATTTGCGATACCAATAAATTCGCAAGGAATGATTTTGGTACCTTGATGAATAAGCTGATAAAAGGCATGTTGACCATTTGTTCCTGGTTCACCCCAAATGATAGGTCCTGATTGGTAAGTTATTTTATTGCCAGAACGATCAATGTACTTGCCGTTGCTCTCCATATCCACCTGTTGTAAGTAGGAGGGTAGATATCTCAATCGATGATCATATGGCAAGATGGCCATCGAATCAAAGCCAAGAAAGTTATTATACCAGATTCCAATTAGTGCTGAAATAGCAGGTAGATTCTCACGAAGATCAGAATTCCTGAAATGATCATCCATTTTCTTAGCACCATCAAGTAATTTTCGAAAATTTTCAAATCCTACTGCGCAAGCAATGGATAATCCAATAACCGACCAAAGGGAGTATCTTCCACCAACCCAATCCCAGAATTCGAACATATTCTCGGTAGAAATGCCGAAATCATTGACCGCTTCCTGATTGGTGCTCACCGCAACAAAATGCTTACTGATAGCCTCTTTAGTACCTCCATTTTCTAAAAACCAATCTCTTGCAGAGAATGCATTGGTTAGGGTTTCTTGAGTGGTAAACGTTTTAGAGGCAATGATAAAAAGAGTGGTTTCGGGATTGAGATGCTCTAAAGTCTCAACCATTTGAGCTGCATCTACATTTGAAATAAAATGTGGTGTAATATTTTTCCAATATGGCCTCAAAGCATATGTTAACATTTTCGGTCCTAAGTCTGATCCACCAATTCCAATATTTACTACATCTGTGATTTTTTTTCCGGATAAGCCTTTCCAGTTTCCAGAATTGATTTTATCACTGAAGACTTTAACCTTATCCAGCTCCCGCTTTACTTCAGGTTTTGAGACATTTCTTAGAGCGGTGTGCAGTACGGCTCGATTTTCAGTTTCATTGATCAATTTCCCATTAAACATGGAATTGATCCCTTCTTGCAGTTTACATTCCTCTGCAAGGCTTATAAGTATGTCAAATACTTCATCAGAAATCTGATTTTTTGAAAAATCGAAATGTAAGTCCTGGTGATCAAAGGTGAACTTATTTATGCGCTGTGGATCATCAAGTAATTTCTTGATATCAATTCTATTAGAAGAAAGATCAAGAAGTGATGCCCAAGACTTAGTGGTCAAAGGATCAATTTTTGGAAGCATAATTGTTATAGTTTAGAAAAACCCAGGCAGAATGCCTTCTCTCACAAAGAGGTAGTATGAATAAGCAACAAAGCCAATGAGATACACCATGCCTTCTGCTCTATCCAGTTTGTATTTGTTGAGCGTGAACATGAATAGAAATAACATCAATGTACCTACCATCACCATAATTAAATCTGTGTTTAGAGAAGGTGTATAGATCAATGGTGCATGCACTAATGCTGTAGCGCCCAGTACCAGTAGCAGGTTGAAAATGTTTGAACCTACGATATTCCCGACAGCTAGATCTGATTTTTTGTGGAATGCAGCGACAGCTGAGGTTGCAAGTTCTGGAAGTGAGGTTCCTGCAGCAAGAATTGTTAAGCCAATCATTTTGTCACTAACATTAAAAAACTTTGCGATAGTAACTGCATTTTCTACTATTAGGTTACCTCCGAAAACAAGACCAACAATACCTAATACGATCATTACGGTAGTCTTTAAACTGCCATAAATTTCTATATCCTCTACCACTTCCGCTTCTGGATTTCTACTCAGGTTCATGAAAATGTATATTAAGAACAGGCAGAACATTACCAGAAGAATAATCCCGTCTTTTATGTCAAGCCCATTGACATCTCCGCCAAAGAACATAACATCATTAACCAATATAAAAAAGATGAATGTGGCTAGAAGAGAATAAGGCACCTCTTTCCAGAGCGCATTTCTTTCAACAGTAAGGGGATAGATGATGCTAGCAATTCCTAGAATAAGGAATATGTTAAAAATGTTGGAACCAATAATGTTACCAAATACCACCTCATTTGCACCACTGCCTCCATCTTGCACTGATCCAGAAATGATATTTACAACAAGTTCTGGAGCAGAGGTACCCATAGCAACAACTGTGAGTCCAATTGCAATGTCAGAAACGTTAAATCTTTTAGCTAAAGATGATGCTCCATTTACCAGGTAGTCAGCTCCCTTTATAAGAAGAACAAACCCAACAATTACAAGCACAAAATTTAATGCAACGTTGCTCAATTCAGTTTCGGTTAGATTGGTGACTCACTTTCAAGAAAGATGAAATGTAATTAATTCTCTCTAATCTTCGCAAATTAACACTTTTGGTTTATTTAATCCAATAATTAGGAGTTTGATCACAAATTCAAGTCTTTCAATAAGTTATGCACTTTATTTTTTAATTTTTCTTGGGTTGAAAAATAATCGTCATTTTCTAGTTTGCTCATAACCGAAAAATAAAATTTTATTTTCGGTTCTGTTCCAGAAGGTCTGATACTTACTTTCGTCCCGTCCTCAGTAAGGTATTGAAGGACATTTGATTTTGGAAGATTGACATCTTCTTTTTTCCCTTCTTCATCGAATTTTATTTGTTCTTGGTAATCGATCGTAGTGGTTACTTTAGAGCCAGCAAGTGTTGATGGAGGGTTCTCCCTAAATTCAATCATCATTTTCCTGATTTCATCTGCCCCCTTAAGTCCTTTTTTGGTAATTGATTTTAACTCCTCGTAGTAAAATCCATGATCCTTGTAAATGTTAATTAATAATTCAAAAACGTATAGCTGTTTGGTTTTGGCCCATGCTGCCATTTCTGCTATCATCACACTACTTGCTACAGCATCCTTATCACGAACTTCTTCTCCGATCATATAGCCATAGCTTTCTTCACCTCCTCCTATAAAAATCTCCTTACCTTCTTTCTCTCGAATCATATTTGCAATCCACTTAAATCCAGTAAGTGTATCATAACAGTTGGTATTAAAGCTAGTTGCAATCGAGCGAATTAATTCTGTAGTCACAATGGTTTTGCCTATGTACTCATTGCCTTTTAATCCTTTCTCGTGCCATTTACTTAATAAGTAATAGACTAACAAAGCACCTGTCTGATTACCATTCAATAACTGGTACTCACCTTTAGTATTTTTTACAGCGATACCTACTCTGTCAGCATCCGGATCAGTAGCCATGACCATGTCAGCGTCTTGTTCTTCAGCTTTTTCAAGTGCAATTGACATTGCTTCAGCCTCTTCTGGGTTTGGATAAACTACAGTAGGAAAATTTCCATCAGGATTTTTTTGTTCTTCAACAACATGCACATTTTTAAACCCTAGCTCATTCAATGCCCGTGGCACCATGGTGATTCCTGTACCATGAATGGATGAATAAACTATTTTGGTATCACTGGCTGATTTAATAGCATCAGGAGATAGAGAGAGACGCTTTATCATACTGATATAAGCGTCATCCATCTCAGAATCTAAAGTATGGATCAATGCAGTTTTAGCATTGAAATTCACTTCATCGATTGATTTAATTTTCTTTATTTCCTCAATTATATTTTTGTCATGTGGTGGTACTATTTGCCCACCATCTGACCAGTAGGCTTTATATCCATTATACTCCTTTGGATTATGAGAAGCAGTAATGACAACTCCTGCGTGACATCCTAAATGTCTGATCGCAAATGATAATTGAGGAGTCGGGCGAAGTTCATCAAATAAGTAAACTTCAATTCCGTTTGCTGAGAAAACATTGGCGGTTGTTTGCGCAAAATGCGCACTGTTATTTCTACTATCGAAAGCAATAGCAACCTTAATCTTCTCACTAAATTGACTTTTTAGGTAATTGGCGAATCCCTGTGTGGCCATGCCAATGGTATATTTATTTATTCTATTGGTGCCAATTCCCATTATACCTCTTAGCCCACCAGTCCCAAACTCAAGACTGTTTAAAAAAGTCTCATCAAGTTCATCTTGATTTTCTAAAAGAGCTTCGATTTCTTTTTTTGCACTTTCATCTAAGTTGGATGCATTCATCCAAAGAATCGCATTCTCTCTTGCACTCATCACTTGTTCAGGCATATCCTAATTTTTTCTTAACTCTTAACAAAACTTCATTGGCTATTTCTGAGGCTTTCTTTTCACCTTTATGCAATTCTTCCTCAAGTTCACCCAGGTTATTCATGAAGTAATCAAACTTTTCTCTTTCAACTTTGAATTGATCCAAAATCAGCTCAAACAGCTCTTGCTTAGCATGACCGTATCCGTAATTTCCACCTTCATATTTGGCTCGCATATCTCTGACTTGATCTTCAGATGCCAGGAGCTTGTAAATTGCAAAAACATGACATGTGTCCGGATTTTTAGGTTCCTCAAGTGGTGTACTATCAGTAACGATTTGCAACACATTCTTTCTGAGTTTCTTCTCCGGTAGAAACACGTCTATAATATTCCCATAACTTTTACTCATTTTCTGTCCATCAGTACCAGGGACAGTCATCACATTATCATCAATAAGTACCTCTGGTAAAGTGAATGTTTCACCAAATTGATGATTGAATGATGATGCAATGTCGCGAGTCATTTCTAAGTGCTGCTTTTGATCTTTACCTACCGGCACAAAATTGGCATCATATAATAGGATGTCACAAGCCATCAAGACAGGATAGTCAAATAATCCAGCATTAACATCAGCAAGCCTATCAGATTTATCCTTAAATGAATGTGCATTCGCTAACATTGGAAATGGCGTGAAACAGTTTAGATACCATGTAAGCTCAGTGCATGCCGGCACTCTGGATTGTCTATAGAAAGTATTGGCTGATGTATCAAATCCGCACGCTAACCATGCGGCAGCAACTGCGTTAGTATTTTCGATGCGTATTTTTGCATCTTTGATGGTTGTAAGGGAGTGCAAATCAGCTATAAAGAAGAATGATTCATTATCCTTGTTTTTAGATAATTCGATCGCCGGCTTTATTGCCCCTAGTAGGTTACCTAAATGAGGTTTCCCAGAACTTTGTATACCTGTTAGAATTCGGGCCATGCAGTTGAAATTTGTGCAAACCTATATAATTTGGTGTTTTGATTTTTTAGAGAACCTGTTGAAATTTTGAATATGAAGATGAGAGTAATTATTTGTATAAGTTCATTATTTGTGTTTGCATCAGTATTTGGTCAGTCTAAACTTAAATTTGAAGTTTCTGATCATAATTTCGGTGATATTCAAGAGCAAGCAGGCCCTGTTGAATACACATTTACTTTTGTGAATACTGGAGAAAATCCAATTAAATTAACGTCAGTTAAGGCTTCTTGTGGATGTACAACGCCTGGATGGAGTAGAGAGGAAGTTCAGCCTGGAGATACTGGCTATGTAAAAGCCAAATATAATCCCAACAATAGGCCTGGAAAATTTCGAAAATCTTTACGAATTACAACATCAGATCCGTCTTCAAATACCACGCTTTATATTTCTGGTTATGTGAAACCAAAGCCTAAATCTCCGGAAGAAGAGTTTCCAATTCTTATTGGAAATTTACGATTCAAATATCGAGGACTGAATATTGGTAAAATCACAACAGAGAAACCAGTCGAAAAAACATTTGAAATTTTCAACCATACGGATTCTACCGTAAGGTTGAATGAAGGTGACTTTATACTTCCTGATCACATTAAAATTTCATTAGTACAAGATTCACTTAAGAAAAGAGAAGTAGGTGATGTGAAGATCTTTTATGATCCAGTATTGAAAAAGGATTACGGTTTTGTAAGTGATAATATTCAGCTAGCTGATAGGTCTGAAGAAAGTCTTTCAGTCATTGCTGTTATTGAAGAATATTTTCCTGAAATGTCGGCTGAAGAGCTAGACAATGCGCCAAAATTGGATATCACTGAAAGATCTTATGATTTCGGGAAAGTAACAGCAGGAGTAATGTTGGAGAAAGAGTTTGAGTTGTCCAATATTGGAAACAATAAATTGGAATTACGAGCCATTAAATCAAATTGTGGCTGCTTAACATATGGGATTAAAAAAAGAGGTATCAAAAAAGGAAAAACTCAAACGCTTAATGTCTTTTTTGATACCTCAGAAATGCGTGGGAATCAGTATAAATCAATCACTATTTATTCCAATGATCCGGTAGCCCCCACTCAGATAATTACAATCAAAGGGAACGTCCAAAAAGCGGATAATTGATTTAGTTATCCCATTTGTTGTTCTCTCTATTGATGTCAGCCATATATCCGCTTTCGTCAATTTCGATAGTACTGATATTGCTGATAGGTCCTTCAATGGTAAATTGATAATATCTGTGAGTCCAAGACCAGTCAGGAAGGAGGATGCGCTCTAATTCCGTGTCATTTTCCTTTTCTCCTCTCATAATACTAAGCGGAGCATAGTAAATCTTCTTTGAACCATCTTTAAATGTCACATAAACGTCCATCGGCATTGGCATCATGTCCTCTCTTTTCAAAGTAACCACAGTATTTCCTGATTCTTCTACCACAGCATCTACTGAATAATCAATGGTATGGGTCGTATTTACCCAATAATCAAGATACCAATCCAATTCTAGTCCAGATTCCTTTTCAAACACCCTGATCCAATCATTCGCATCCGGATGCTTAAATCTCCATTGATAATAATATTTTTTTAAGGCTTTTGCAGTAGTTGCTTCACCAATCAAATAGTTCATTTGAGCAAGTGCAACAGCTCCTTTATTGTATGATGCTATCCCATAAGCCATATTTGTATTAAAATGGTCAGAATGTGTGCTTAAAGGCTCTTCTTTACCAGACTTTGCCAAATACACATATGATCTATAATTACCACTTTGGGTTCGGTTTGGTTCTGCGAGTACATTCTTAAGTGTTTCTGCGGTGGCATATGTAGTAAAACCTTCATCCATCCATGCTAAGTAGCTTTCATTAGTTGCTAGTAATCCTTGATACCAACTGTGTAATCCTTCATGAACAGTTACGCCAAGTAAACTCCGAAGATTTCGTTCTCCGGTTATGAGGGTTGCCATTGGGTATTCCATACCTCCATCTCCACCTTGAATGATTGAATAATGTGGATATGGGTATTCACCAAAGTTCTCTTCAATATATTCGAATGATTTTACTGCTAGATCAGGTAAATCTTCCCATGCCTCAGTTTTATTTCCTTTCTGATAAAAGAAGTGTAATTCCGGTCCGCCTTCAACCATGGCAGTTGTATGTGTATAATCAGGATCTGCAGCCCAGACAAAATCATGCACATTTTCAGCTTTAAATTTCCAGGTAAGGTTTTTATCTTTTCTTTTCACTTTTACGCCTGCATCTTCATATCCATACCCTATTTCGTTTGGGTTTTGAAGGATACCCGATGCTGCGACTATGTAATCCTTGTCAATAGTTAGGTTTACTTCAAAATCTCCCCATGGCGCATAAAATTCTCTCGCTATATAAGGGTGGGCATGCCACCCTCTTTCGTCGTACTCTGCCATTTTAGGATACCATTGAGCCATGCTGTAGTCAATACCTTCTTTATTGTTTCTGCCACTTCTTCGAATTTGGATTGGAACCTGCCCCTCAAATTCCATATCGAAAATGGTTTCAGATCCAGGCAAGATTGGTTTAGCTAATTCTACTTCAAGAACAGTTCCTTCGATATTGTATCTTAATTGTGATCCGTCCTGTGTGAGTGTTTTGATTTTCTGGAAACCAATCTCTGTTTCATCCAATTTAGAAATTCGATCTCCGACACGACTATCGGGATCTTCAATTGTTCTACTTCGGGTATCCATCATGCTTCCAGGTTGAAAAGCATTGAAATACAAGTGATAGAAAACCTTATTCAGGGTATCCGGGCTATTGTTAACGTACTTTAAGTTTTGCTTACCAGTAAACTGATGATTTTCAACATTAAAATCTATGTCCATTTTGTAAGCCACTTCCTGTTGCCAATAGCCTTGTGAGTAGCTAAATGACCCGTAACAACCAAAGATTAATAGGAAAAAGACTTTATTAATAAAATTATATTTCATATTTGAAAATTAGTTTAACATTTTATCTCCATTCTGGTTTAATACCATGTATATTGATTATTCAATTAATCCTGAGAGTATGGAAAAAATTTTAGACTTTTTTCTTCTGATCATTTTCGCTTTTGGATCTGCAATCCTCTTTACGTTTGCTGTAATTTGGAAGTTTATCCAGGCCATGTATCAGATTATATTATCAAAGTAGATTTTTAAACATCTACGTTAGCGTATTTAGCATTTTTCTCTATAAACTCCCGGCGAGGTGCAACTTCATCTCCCATGAGCATTGAGAATAAATGATCGGCTTCTGCAGCAGACTCAATGGTTACCTGCTTCAAACTTCTGTGCTCCGGATCCATCGTAGTTGTCCATAACTGATCCGGATTCATTTCTCCAAGACCTTTGTACCTCTGAACATTTACTGAATCCTCTTTCCCATTTGGCGCAATCTCTTTTGTCACACGTTCTCGATCATCCTCAGACCATGCATATTTCTCAGTTTTCCCCTTTTTAATCAAATACAAAGGAGGTAAAGCGATATATAAATATCCTTTTTCAATAAGAGCCCTCATGTATCTAAAGAAGAAAGTTAAAATCAGTGTTCTAATATGGCTGCCATCAATATCGGCATCCGTCATGATTATAATCTTGTGATAACGAAGTTTTACCATATTCAGCGCTTTCTCATCTTCTTCGGTTCCGAATGAAACGCCAAGCGCAGTGATCATATTTTTGATCTCATCGTTATCATAAATTTTGTGTTCCTGAGCTTTTTCCACGTTAAGAATTTTACCTCTCAATGGAAGTATAGCTTGAAATTTACGATCCCTTCCTTGTTTAGCTGATCCTCCAGCTGAATCTCCCTCAACCAGATATAGCTCACAAACCGATGGGTCTTTATCTGAGCAATCAGCAAGCTTACCAGGAAGTCCAGTGCCGGATAAGACGTTTTTTCGCTGCACCATCTCACGAGCTTTTCTTGCTGCATGTCTGGCTTGAGCAGCGACGATCACCTTAGAAACAATCTGCTTAGCCTCCTTTGGATTTTCTTCGAGGTACTCATTTAAAATCTCACTTACGCATGTGTCTACAGCGCCCATCACATCAGAGTTTCCAAGCTTTGTTTTGGTTTGGCCTTCAAATTGAGGTTCTGCCACTTTTACTGAAATTACAGCAGTAAGCCCCTCCCGAAAATCATCTCCTGAGATTTCAACTTTGACCTTATCAAGTAAGCCAGACTTATCTGCGTAACTTTTAAGTGTCCTGGTAAGTGCTCTTCTAAATCCTGAAACATGGGTACCACCTTCAATGGTATTGATATTGTTTACATAGGAAACAACATTTTCAGAGTAAGAAGTATTGTAGCTTAATGAAACTTCTACCGGCACAGTTCCTTTTTCACTGTTCATGTAAATAGGAGCTGGAATCAGATTTTCCCTCGTTGAATCAAGGTAAGTAACGAATTCAGCTAACCCACCTTCAGAGAAGAATGTTTCTTTTTCCGGTTCACCATCCTCATCGAGGTTTCGGTGATCAATCATGATGATTGTGATACCAGCGTTAAGAAATGACAATTCTCTTAATCTTGAGGCAATCGTTTCAGAATTGTAGCGATTTGCACTAAAAATATCCATATCAGGCTTGAAATGGATGATTGTTCCACTAATATCTGTTTTGCCAATTTCTTTAACTGGGGCCTGAGGCACACCAATCTTATATTCCTGCTGAAAGACTTTGCCACCTCTGTGAACAGTAGCCACAAGCTTTGAGGATAAGGCGTTAACGCATGAAACCCCAACACCATGAAGGCCACCTGATACTTTATAAGTATCCTTATCGAATTTACCCCCTGCGTGGAGAACGGTCATAACCACCTCTAATGCACTTCTATTTTCTTTTTTGTGCATATCAGTAGGAATACCTCTACCATTATCAGTGACTTTAATTGATTCGTCAGTATTTATTTCTACTGTAATGGTATCACAGTGCCCTGCAAGTGCTTCATCGATGGAATTATCCACCACTTCCCAGACCATGTGATGAAGTCCTTTTACCCCAATGTCACCTATATACATCGCCGGTCTTTTCCTAACAGCTTCCAGACCTTCTAAAACTTGGATATTACTGGCGGAATAATCCCCTTTTTTGTTTTGCTTATTTTCTTCCATGTGCAGTGATTAAAACAGAATTAAGAGCTAAATCGATAGATTTATTAATAGTTTTTCAATGTGCTCCTAAGTGTTTAAAATGTAGTCATTTTCAATAGGCAAAAGTACTAAAATTATCTCGATCTGGCGAGGTTTTTACAGCTTTAAATCGACCGTTGAAATCAACAATTGACATGACTTATAAATTTGGAATGTGGTATACCACATAAATGAATTTTTGGAGATGATATTATAGTGAAATGGGTCATTTTAGTTGGACTCAAAGACACAATATTTGACTATTATTCTTTCAATCCTGTAGTTTGAACTTTTTATTATAGGAAAGAAGAAATTTTCCCATTTAAAAAGGTCATTTTTGATACTTCCTAACCACTATGGAAATGAATCAGCTATTTCGTCTTTTTGTAGGAGTACTAGTTCTATTTGCTACTAAAACATATTCTCAAACAAACAATCCACCTCCTGAAAAACAAATCACCAATTCTAATGGAGTTTGGTTAGGTTTTTACACGAAGTATCACTTCAATGAAAAATGGGCGTACTACGGAGAGTACCATGTTAGGAAACGAAATGGTTTTAGTGAAATGGCTCAATTGTATCTCCGATTTGGAGCGACTTATACCATTCAAAAATATCTTGATTTTACTGCAGGTATAGTTCTTCCCTTTTATTGGGCACCTAATTCAGAAGATCCAAATGTTGATGAAGTTGTACCTCAGTATCGACTTTGGCAGCAAGCTGTACTGGCTACTCCTTTTGATCATATAAAAGTTTTTCATACCCTAAGAACGGAACAACGTTGGAGGAGAGATTATAAACAAGATTCACCATTCGAATTAACCTACCGATTTCGTTATAAACTTACAGTTTATGTACCATTAAATAAGCCAGCATTTGAAAACCACACACTGTTTGTCTCGACCTACAATGAGATATTTATACAGGCAGGTAAATCTATTGTTTACAATTATTTTGAAGATAATCGGACTTTTTTGGGACTGGGCTATAATTTAAGCGAACAATTTCAAGTCCAGGGAGGGTATATGTTTACATTTAGACATAAGGGCTCTCCATATCATTATGAACAACGACATATTATCCGATTGAGCCTATATCACCATATGGATTTGCACTTATATAGACACAGAGAGGAGCGGCCAATACCAATTCATTAATAAAGTCCATTTGAAAGCATGACCAATGTGCAGGCGTTCAATGTTTCAATACCTTGTTTATTTGCTCTCGCGGCTAATTCTCTATTTTCTGCTCCTGGATTAAAGATGATTCGTTTTGGATTAAGAGATAGTATGTAATCCTCCCATTCTTGTTGATTTTTAGGCCCAACATACATAGTGATAGTATGTACGTTATTTATCGTTGGTTTTTTACGGAGATCCAGAATACTTTGACCAAACACCTCTCCATGTTTAATTCCTAATGGCACTAATTCATGTTCGGTTGCTTTCAGCCTTTCGGCTGCAATGTATGCATACCTCATTGGGTTGTTGGTAGCACCAAAAATGACAGTCTTTTTACTCATTGAGTCTTACTCTTACTTTTCGTTACCGCAAATCCTATATTCAATCCAAATATCACAGGAAAATGAACAGAGGATTTGATTTCTTGATCAAAGTAATTGTCCAAAACCTGAATTGGTTCATATTGTTTTGTATAAGACCGTCCATTTACACCAATTCCCAAGAAGGCATCAACTGTGAATCCTGAGGTTCCTACATCTTTCATCCAGCGTGTACCAGCAAATACTCCATAGCCATATGATGTCTCAACCAGATTTCCGAATCTTCTGGGCATCTGTATAATAAGAGTATCTGTGTGATTCACCTGATTGTTTTGATACTTGAAATTTATTTCATGGCCGAAATAGAACATTCCCATTTTAGAATCTGCATGATAAAATTTCTGCCGGAAATGTATTCGCGTACCTCTTCGATATACTTGATAGTCATCGATTTCATTATCAGAAGTGAAGAAAGGTGATCGAATCATATCTATTTGAACTTCATAGCCTAATCGCTCTTGAATGTAGTATTCTACAGATATAGGAAGCTGATCATCTATTAACCATAATGGATTGGTTCCAATAATTATCCCTTTATATTCATTTACTCTTGGAAGAAAATATCTTAAGCCGCGTTTTTCTGGATGATAGTTAGGTTTATCGAGCAAATCTTTTTCAATTTCATCATCAGAAATTCTAGTCTTAAAAATCGGTTTCTCATCTTCATATATTGGTCTATATGTTCCAGCAGTAGTTCCATCAGGCTTGAAAAGCGTCCATTCACCAACACGCTTGTCATCCTTGATTTGACCTTTCATTTTGATTGTCCCATTGGGATAATAGCCAATGTATGGGCCTTCTCCATCATTTAGTTCAGCTTCTCCTTCGAGCTGCCCTTTCTCGCTGAAATATGACCATTGACCACTCTTTTTTCCGTCAATAATCTGGCCCTTTGATTTCTGGTTACCACTCGGATAGTATTCATTAAAAACCCCATCTCCCTCATTAAATGTTGCTTCACCTAATATTTCGCCAGTAGGATAAAAGAGCTTCCAATAGCCATCTTTTTGATCATTGATAAGCTTCCCTGATTGACTGAGTTCACCATTATCGTGGAAGTATTTCCAATCTCCTTGTCGTTTTCCATTTTCATAAAACCCCGTAGCAGCCTCAATGCCATTTTTGTGGTAATAAACCCACTCTCCTGCTTTTAGTCCGTTCTCAAAATGTCCGACTGCCTCAATTTCTCCTGTTTCATAATAGTAAGTCCATTCGCCATGACTTTTATTATTGATATTTTGTCCTTCCATTTTTCTTGAGCCGGAGGGATAAAACTCAGTATAGAAACCAACTCCTTCTTTAAAGACAGATTGCGACTTAATTGATCCATCTTCAAAGAAGTAATTCCAAATGCCTACCTTCTTATTTTTTTCGTATGCACCGTTACTTTTTTCACCATCATTTTCAAAATAGAATTTCCATATTCCTTCCTTCGAAGATCCTTTTAAAACACCTTCAGACTTGATGTTTCCATTCTCATAAAAGTATCGCCACTTGCCAAAAGGACTGCCTTTCTTAAATCTTCCTTCTACTTTCTTTCTGCCATTTTCATAATAATAATTCCATACACTGTCCGCTAGATTTTTTTTGTACCAACCGTAGGTTTTTAATGATCCATTGAAATAAAAAGCTTCATATAAGCCTTCCAGGGTAGAATCTTGAATTGAATAGTGGTAGATCTCACTAATCTTTGTACTGTCCGAATCAAAGTAGTTTTTGACTTGCTTGAGTTGCCCTTGAATTGAAAAAAGGGAGCATAATAATACAATATATGCGATAGGTCTAAGCATGTGAGCTCGACAATTCTCTTTTAAACTTTTGACCCCATTCTTTCATTTCTTCTTGTGTCCATAACTCAGGGTAGAAAATGATTCTTTGCCGACGTGGGGGCAAATATTTTTGCCAATTTGTTCCACCAGTAGCTTTTATTACATCGGGATCTCTCTGTAAATATCTTGTTGCCGATTTTAAATGTTGAAGTGGCCAGTCAACATTGGCTTTTTGATCTAATTTCTTTAATTCTTCAATTATTTCTTTGTCTCCTTCATAGTGAACATGGTATTTCCTCTGAAGATTACAATCTTTCAAGTTTTCGCCCATCTCGATAAATTCTTTACTATACTTCGCTTCAAATTGCTTTAAAGTGAGTGTTTTTTTACCTGTTGCCAATTCAGTTGCCCCCGCTTTCCAGTATAGCGACTCATATAATTTTGAAATATCATTTTCATTTTTGAGTTCTTCCCTCTTTTCAACATTTACCAGATTTTTAAAATCTGTGGACATAATTTCAAGTTTTCGATATTGACCAGACTGAAATCCACTTGCTGGGAGTAATGCCATACGAAATGCCAGAAATTGATTCTGATCCATGCCATCTGTCATTACATCAAATGAGTCAATTAGGTGATCCAAATATCTGTTAATCCGTTTTAAGCGCTTTAGAAATGTCTGAGGATCTATTGAGTCGGTGTAAGTAGCTTGCTCCATTTCATTTAGAATTAATTTGAAATAAAGCTCAGTTATCTGGTGATATAGAATGAAAATTTTCTCATCAGGAATGGCCGTTCGAGGAGTCTGAAGGCTCAATAGAGTATCGAGATGAATATAGTCCCAATAGGTCAGATAATCTGAATAAAGAAGACCATCCAAATAACTCGATAGATCCTGACCCATTGCCTCATATTTTTCTTCGAGTTTATGGAGTTGATTAAGAATGTTTTCATCGATCTTCTTTTCGTCCATAGTAGTTGTTTTAGTTGTGTTTTATGGTTGTAAATTTGGCCCAAATTTTAACAATAGACATAAACCCTACCTTTGATGAGCGCAGAAAAGCGAAACTTTGTTGATGAATTTGAATCACCGGATTTTTATGCTCTTGATGATCTTTTGACTGATGAGCATAAATTAATAAGATCTTCGGTTAGAGATTTTGTAAAAAAAGAGATCACACCTTACATAGAAGGGTGGGCTGAAAAGAACCATTTTCCAGAGGAAATTGTAAAAAAGTTTGGTGAGGTTGGTGCGTTTGGACCAACTGTTCCTGCAGAATATGGAGGTGGGGGACTGGATTACACCTCATATGGCCTGATCATGCAGGAAATTGAAAGGGGTGATTCTGGGATGCGTTCAACAGCCTCTGTTCAAGGGTCCCTTGTAATGTATCCCATTTATGCCTACGGCTCTGAAGATCAACGAAAGAAATACTTACCAAAATTGGCTTCTGGTGAGATGTTGGGTTGTTTTGGTCTAACAGAACCAAATCATGGCTCTAACCCGAGCGGAATGGAGACCAACTTCAAAGACATGGGAGACCATTATTTATTGAATGGTGCCAAAATGTGGATTTCCAATTCACCAAAAGCTGACATTGCGGTTGTGTGGGCTAAAAATGAAGAGGGTAGGATCCATGGATTGATCGTAGAGCGTGGAATGGAAGGATTTACAACACCAGAGACTCACGGGAAGTGGTCATTAAGAGCATCATGTACTGGCGAGTTGGTTTTCAGTGATGTTAAAGTGCCCAAAGACAACCTGCTGCCTAATAAGAGTGGATTAGGAGCACCACTTGGCTGTCTTGATAAAGCAAGGTATGGAATTGCCTGGGGAGCCATTGGTGCAGCAATGGACTGCTACGATTCTGCAAGAAGATATTCCTTAGAAAGAGAGCAATTCGGTAAGCCAATTGGATCGTTCCAGTTAGTTCAAAAGAAACTGGCAGAAATGCTGACAGAAATCACAAAAGCACAATTGCTTAATTGGAAGCTTGGTAAAATGATGGATGAAGGGAATGCTACTACTTCGCAAATTTCGATGGCAAAGAGAAACAGTGTTGAGGTTGCTTTGAATATTGCGAGAGAAGCAAGACAAATTCATGGAGGTATGGGCATCACTGGTGAGTATCCGATGATGAGGCATATGATGAATTTAGAATCAGTGGTCACTTATGAAGGAACACATGATATTCATTTATTAATCCTTGGTGCTGAAATCACTGGTATTCCAGCATTCACATAAATAAAAGAAGCGCCCCTATTTGGGATTGGGGCGCTTAAAACCTACTCTACTACTACAAAATGAGGTTAGAAAATAGATCTAAACCCACTCTGTATTGTAAAAACTCAATTGATTGAAAATTGTTAGGTGTTGATTATTTAGATGCTTCCACAATGAAACCTTCATGTGAATTGGGATGCAGGAGAAAAGGTGAAGATTAGTGCCGAAGGAATATTTCAATAGATTTTGCATTGAGGCAACTACATGATTTATAAGTCTATGCCATTTGCCATTAATTCAGCGAGTAGGGGTATACATCCCATGATAATCAATTCAAAAAATATGAATCTCTTAATTTTTCTCTCATTGGTAATCTCAATATCTTTTAGATCTAAGATGCGAGCACTTTTTTTAGCTCTTGCAATCATGACAGTGGGATAGATGGACAATAATCCTACAATAATGAATAGACCTACTTTGATTAAAAAAATCAAATTACTTGAATAATAGGAGGACCCTTTACCAAAAATGAACCAGTTTAAAAGTCCGGTTCCTACGACCATGATGGCAGCTAATCCATAAATGCCATCAACTTGACTTAGAATTTTTAATGATTTCGCACTGAGGTTTTTCTTTAGTATGATAATCTCTGCCGTTAGACAACAGAATATTGTTACAATAAAAATTAAATGCACATAGGTATTAAACGCCAGACTAATCATTTATTCATTATTTAGCTGGCAGGAATATAAAAAAAAGGTCCGACTTTAGCTGATGCCAAGTCGAACCAAACCAACTATCCGTAGATAGATCTTTTACAAGATGTGAAAAGTTATCTTTTAGAATTATTGGTCTAGATTAATTACTTCTGGCGAGTAATTACGTCATTTTTTATTTTTTTTTATTTAAAATACCATAAAGTGGGTAGCGTTACTAATAATAAAAACTCAAATAAATCTTAAAGAGCCAATGTCTTAGATTTTTTTAATTAAACTTTCATCTTGAAAATACCCTTTTTTAGGGATTTACTTTGTTGAATTAGCAGCATACATTTAACCTTCAATGTATTTGCTAAAAGACATGAAGAAATTAATTATTATCTCAATCAATCTTTTTATCATTTTAGTCATAGTAAAAGCCAAAATGTCTCACACTCCAAGGGAGAAATATATTTCTGGCATTGAGAAATCAGATGTGAGTCATATCGACTTAGATGAGCCATGGCCCTTTACTGGAACACTCAGTAAAGTGGATCCAAATGTTCATTATTTGCTATCAATTTATGAATTAAAGTAGTTGATTTAGATTCGTTTTAGTAGTTCTTTAAGGAGGATGACCAAATCCTTTTCGGCAGTCTTAGCAGTTGCAATTATATCTTCAATGTTTATTGGCTTCAAATTATCAGGGTCACATTCATCAGTTAGCACAGAAATGGCAGATACCGGGAGACCCATTTGATTGGCTGCAATTACTTCAGGTACCGTACTCATACCAACTACATCAGCTCCAATCATTTTTAAAAAGCGATATTCAGCTCTTGTCTCTAAACTTGGACCCGTCACTGAAATGTAGGTTCCTTGATTTAAGGATATATTCTTGTCTTTGGCAATTTTGATTAATTCCTTATTCATTTCTACATCATAAGGCTGACTCATGTCAGTGAATATCTGACCAAAGGCATTCGCCTCGTGCCCTCTTAGAGGGTTGTCAGGTTGAAGATTGATATGATCCTCAATGAGCATAAGCTCACCTTTTTTCCATTCTAAATTCATACATCCACCTGCGTTAGAAATAATCAATTTCTGTATCCCAAGCATTTGCATTACCCTCACTGGAAACACAACCTGTTGCATACTATGACCTTCATAATAATGAAATCGGCCTTGCATTGCGACAACAGACTTACCCTCTAATTTCCCATAAATAAGTTTTCCTTTATGGAATTCAACGGTTGCAATAGGAAAATGTGGGATGTTAGCGTATACAAACTCCTGAATGACCTCAATATCTTCAGCTAAAGCACCTAGCCCTGTTCCAAGGATGATTCCTACTTCAGGACTGTCAAACCCTTTCTCTTTTAAAAACTTTACAGCTGCACTAACTTTTTCGATCATTTGCATAGTGTGATTATTTTTTAAGTCTGATTCTTAGAAGAAATCTCTAAATTGACTTGAAATTAATTAGATAGATTCATTCCCAATGAAAAAATTGTTTTTAACAGCAGCTCTAGCGTCTTGTATTACCATATCGGCCCAAAAGCCGATTACATCAACCGAGATGAAACTGTATGGAGATCATATATTCATAAGTTTAAGTGTCGATGGGTCAGATCCACTGGATTTCATATTTGATACTGGTGATGGCCTTCCGGTAATTGATATTGATATTGCAGAAAGCCTTAATCTTGATCTTGATCATTCTTCATCTAAAACAAGCGCACAAGGAACTGTTCAGGGAGCCTTAATTGATCATAACACCATAGAATTGAATGGAATTTTACTGGAAAAGGATATTCAACTTTACGCAACAAGTTTGAGCCACCTTGAGAGGAGTATAGGTAAAAATATAGACGGTATTATCGGATATGACCTGTTACATCATTATGTGGTAAAGCTTGATTATGATAAAGGATTGTTTGAATTGTACGACCCAGGTAGCTACAATCATGATGGATTTGGAGAAAGTTTTGAATTTAAACTTGATAATTATATTCCACATATAGAGGGAGAAGTTACTTTGAATGATGGAGAGGTAATTTCTGGAGAATTCTTTATCAATACAGGAGCAGGCACTACGCTTGATTTTAATACACGATTTGCTGAAAAAAATGATGTTATATCTAAAACAGGAAAACATTTTTCATATCCTGTAGCTGGTTTGAGCAAGAAAGAGACCATGCATTACGAAGGAAGGGTTAGGAATTTCGGATTTGGAACATTCGATTTTTCGAAAATGCCTATCGGAATAAGTACAGCTAAAAGTGGAATTCAAAACAATAAGAAAGTAGCTGGAATCCTGGGTAATAAATTACTTAGGAGATTTAATATCACTTTTGACTATTCCAGAGGGAAAATCTACTTTTTGAAAAACAAGAGTTATAATGATGCATTCAAAGTCAATGCAAGTGGATTATACCTTCAGTTAAATGAAGATATGAGTAAGGTGATCGTTCATCGAGTATATGACGCAAGCCCATCAAAAATAGCAGGAGTAGTGGTAGATGCTGAAATTCTTAAAGTGAATGGCAAAGATGCAAGTGAATATTCATTACCGGAACTCAGAGAATTACTTGAAGAGGTAAATCAAGATGTAGAATTAACGCTATGGCAAATGGGGGAGGAGAAGTCTATTAAACTAGATCTACGGCAACTTATTTAAGATTTTTACAAGTTAAACACTTTCAATGGCCTGTAAAATTGATTCACAGGCTACTTTTATTTCATCCTCCGTTATTGTTAATGGTGGTGCAATTCGCATTGATTTATCATTGAATAAAAACCAGTCGGTAACAACGCCTAATTCGATAGCTCTATCTATTATTGATTTAAGTACCTCATACGATTCAAATTCCACGGCCATCATCAATCCTTTACTCCTTATTTCTTTGATTTTAGCATGCTTTAAAAGCTGATGAAATAGCTGTTCTTTTTGTTCAACACCTTTTAGAAGGCCATCTTCTAAGATGGTTTCTAGTGTTGCTTTTGATGCTGCCGCAGAAACAGGATGTCCTCCGAAAGTAGATATATGTCCTAGTACTGGATTGTGGGTAAATACATTCATCACTTCTTTTGAAGAAATAAAACAGCCTATCGGCATACCTCCGCCCATTCCTTTTGCACTGACTAGCACATCCGGCTGAATATGGTAATGTTCGAAGGCCCAAAGTTTCCCCGTTCTTCCAAAGCCGCACTGAATTTCATCAAGAATTAAAAGTGTGCCTGTTTCTGAGCATCTTTTTCTCACAGCTTTCCAGTAAGATTCATCAGCATGTCGAACTCCTGCTTCACCTTGAACAGTCTCAACGATAAATGCGGCTGTTTCTTCGCTAATTAAATTCAGATCTTCAATTTTACCGAACTCGATATGAGCTATTCCGGGCAATAATGGGCGGTAATTTTGTTTGAATGATTCACTTCCTGTCAATGAAAGTGCACCATGTGAGGAGCCATGATAAGATTCTTTGCAAGCCATGATATTGGAACGCCCCGTGTATCTTTTGGCGAGCTTCATAGCACCTTCAATTGCTTCGCTTCCGGAATTTACCAAATAGACAGAATCTAAATCTTTTGGAAGTGTATTTGTCAAGGCCTTGGCAAGCTGCACTTGAGGGCTTTGTACGAACTCACCATAGACCATTACATGGAGATGTTTATCTACCTGCTTCTTTATGGCACTTATGACTCGAGGGTGTCGGTGACCTACATTTGAAACACCAATTCCAGAAATAAGATCTATATATTTCTTTCCATTTACATCACTCATGTAGATGCCATCCGCTGATACCATTTCAAGCATTAAAGGAGCATCAGAAGTCTGCGCAAGATGAGATAGAAAAATCTGTCGATTGGTAATCATAGTTGCAAAGATGCATGACAAAAAAAGCCGAAACAACGTTGTTTCGGCTTTCTCTGAGAATCCGATGATGGATCAGTTTTTTCTATTAATTGCCTTTTTAGCTTTTTCTACAATGTCATTTACACTTAAGCCATACTTGTCAAGTAGGTCGGCAGGTTTCCCACTTTCTCCAAATTGGTCATTGACAGCCACAAATTCTTGAGGTACAAGCTGATTCTTAACAATAGTCTGAGCAATACTTTCTCCAAGACCTCCAGCCATTTGGTGTTCTTCCGCAGAGACTGCACAACCCGTTTTAGAGATTGAGCGCAAAATAGCCTCTTCATCTAGTGGCTTAATGGTGTGGATGTTAATAATTTCTGCTGAAATGCCTTGCTCTGATAGAATAGCTTCTGCTTCTATAGCCCTCCAGACCATATGTCCGGTTGCAAAGATGGAAACATCGGCTCCTTCTATAAGGGTAATGGCTTTACCAATTTCAAATGGCTGCCCCTCCATAAACATTGGCCATCCTGGTCTTCCAAAACGTAGATAAACGGGTCCATGATGATCAGCAATTGCCAGGGTAGCAGCTTTTGTTTGATGATAATCACAGGGATTAATCACTACAAAGTTTGGTAGCATTTTCGTCATCCCTATATCTTCCAAAACCTGATGCGTAGCACCATCTTCCCCTAATGTAAGACCAGCATGCGATGCACACACTTTTACATTCTTTTCAGAATAGGCAATTGACTGCCTTAATTGGTCATATACCCGACTGGTTGAAAAGTTTGCGAATGTGCCTGTAAATGGAATTTTACCTGCAGTCGCTAATCCAGCCGCAATGCCCATCATGTTTGCTTCTGCAATTCCTACTTGAAAAAACCTTTCCGGGAATTCATTTTGAAAAGCATTCATTTTAAGAGATCCTGTAAGATCAGCACATAAACCAACAATATTAGGGTTCTGCTTGGCAGCTTCTAAGAGTCCATCACCAAATCCTGATCGAGTATCTTTTTTGTCTGTATAAGTAAGCTTTGTTTTCATATTTAGTTATGGTGATTAGTAATCTCCTAATGTTTCTTCTAATTGACTCAATGCATCCACAAGCTGTTCATCATTTGGAGCAACTCCATGCCATTTATGGGTTCCTTCCATAAAATCTACTCCTTTACCCATTTCTGTTGTCATGATAATCATGATTGGTTTTCCGTTTCCTGACTTTGATCGAGCATCCTGAAGTGTATCAATTAAACTTTCAAGGTTATTACCATCACATTCCAGGACTGACCAACCGAAGGATGCATATTTTAACTTAATATCCCCAAGTCCGTTCACCTCCTCCAATGGTCCATCGATTTGCTGACCATTATAATCTATGGTAGCAATGAGATTGTCCACTTTATTATGAGCGGCAAATAATGCAGCTTCCCAAATCTGTCCTTCTTGTTGCTCTCCATCACCCATCAGGACGAAAACGTTTTTATCATCACCATTTATTTTTTTAGCTAAAGCAACTCCAATTGCAGCTGAGAGACCTTGACCTAGTGATCCTGAAGCTATTCGAACACCAGGTAATCCCTCTTCTGTAGCCGGATGTCCTTGTAAGCGTGAATCTATCTTTCTGAAAGTAGCAAGTTCCGATACATCAAAAAATCCTGCTCTGGCTAAAGTGCTATAAAACACAGGCGAGATATGTCCATTTGAAAGAAAGAAAACATCTTCATTTTTACCGTCCATATTGAATGAGTTGTCATATTCCATGATATGATGATATAGAGCAACAAAAAATTCAGTGCATCCGAGCGAGCCTCCTGGATGCCCAGAGTTTACAGCATGGACCATTCGTACGATATCTCTTCTGGTTTGTGAACAAATTTCCTTCAGGGTTTTGGTATCTGGCTTGGCAGTCATGTTAATGATTTGAGTTAAGAGCGCAAATCTATTCTTTTCAATTAAAAAAGGCAGACGATCTTAATTTCCTGTACTAAAGAAAATTCCAAATATTAATTCGAAAAAAGAGAAAATAGATGTTATGACATTTAATTCTCAACATTTAGATTGTGCAGAAGCTAAATTTTAACTTACTTTAACGGCATGTAACTTAATTTTTAACTAAAAAGTAAAGTATGAAGAGGATTTTACTACTTACTGTTATGTTCTCTCTTGCCGTCATTACAGTTATGGCGCAGAGGACAGTATCTGGTAAGGTGTCGGATGATTCCGGAGAAGCCTTACCAGGTGTGAATGTTGTGATTAAAGGCACAACTACAGGGGTAACAACCGATCTTGATGGAAACTATCGTATTTCCGTTGAAGATGGTGCAACCCTGGTTTTTTCTTATGTAGGTTTTGAATCGCAAGAAGTTGCGGTTGGTTCAAGAACTACTTTAGACATTACAATGGGTGGAGCAACTGAATTACAAGAGGTTGTTGTTACCGCATTAGGTGTTGAAAGAAGCGAGAAAGCGTTGGGTTATGCAGTGCAAGAAGTCGGAAACCAAGAAATTGTTAATTCCGGTGCTGTTAGTGCAGTAGATGCATTAGTAGGAAAAGCTGCAGGTATCCAAATTACTCGATCTTCAGGTTCTGCTGGTGGTGGATCAAGAATACTTTTGAGAGGTATTACGTCCATTATTGGTAACAATCAACCTATTATCGTTATTGATGGTGTAAGAACCAATAACGAAACCATTGGTGGTACTGAAGCTAACACAGCTGGTACTGCTCAGTCAAACAGGTTGATGGACTTGAATGTGAATGACATTGAGAATGTCAGTGTTCTAAAAGGTGCTGCTGCGACAGCATTATATGGAACTGCAGGATCTACTGGTGTAATTGTAATTACGACTAAGAAAGGCCAAAAAGGTGCTGGACTATCTGTAAACTTTACTCATCAGACTGCTTTTGATAAAGTGACTACAGCTCCAAGCCTTCAGAGCACATTTGCTCAAGGTACTGCGGGTACTTATAGAGATCCTTCAACTGGATATTTTGCTTCATGGGGTCCAAGAATCTCATCTTTGCAATATTCTAACGATCCAAACCACCCGGAAGCTCCAACCAATTCAAATGCGTTTGATGCAGATGGAAATTATAAGTGGGATAAAAATGGTTTCTTGGTATCTTCTGGAGGATCCGCTCCTGCGAATACTTATGATAATCTTGGAGATTTCTATAATACTGGTGTTACCAATACTAGTTCGATAAGTATTTCTGGTGGAAATGAGGTAGCTACTTTCAGATTTTCTGGATCAAATCATGATCAGCAAGGAATTATTCCTAATGAAGAGTATCTGAGAAAAACAGCAAGTGTTGCATCAACACTGAAAGCATCTGATGCACTTTCATTCTCTGCAACGATTAATTACACAAGAAGTGATCATACTAGAATCCAGCAAGGATCTAACACTTCTGGTCTATTATTAGGGTTGTATAGAACGCCAGCTTCATTTGATAACTCCAATGGTTTTGGAAATGATGCATATAACCAGCCTTCTTCTTACATCTTCCCAGATGGACAGCAGAGAAACTACCGTGGTGGTGGTGGTTATGACAACCCTTACTGGGTAGTTAATAATGCATTGAGATTTGAAACTGTTCACCGTACTTTCGGAAACTTCCAAACTAATTACAAAGTAAGTGATTGGGTGAATTTCGGAATGAACATTGGTACGGATATCACGAATGATGATAGAAAGCAAGAATTTGAAATCAATTCAAGAACAAATCCAAATGGTACAATTATTCTTGATGAGTACATTACTCGTCAGACAGATTTCTACCTAAACTTAAGTGGACAAGGTCAACTTAATGATGATTTCTCTTTAAACTACTTGGTTGGACTTAACATGTTTAGCTATAACAGACACAACACTTATACACAAGGTGATGGTCTAGTGTTTGGCGGGTTCAGAGATATATCTAATGCAACTTCCATTAGTGCACAGGAAGATGATACAAGATATAGAACGCTTGGTATATTTGGACAAGTTGAAACAAGCTGGAGAAACACAGCATTCGTAACCTTGACAGCTAGACAAGATTATGATTCACGATTAGTGAATCCTGCTGAATTTGATGCTTCTGCTGCTGGATTCTTTTATCCATCAATTTCAACAGCACTTGCTTTTTCTGAGTTAATGCCATCTAATGATGTATTATCATTCGGTAAAGTAAGATTCTCATGGGCACAAGTAGGTGCTCCACCTCCAAACGCTTACAGTACTTCTTCAGTATATGAAAATGTAGGAGTAGGTGACGGATGGGGAACTACAATTCCATGGCCAATTAATGGTGTTACATCATTCGAAAGAGATAATCTTCTTGGAAATCCAGGATTGACTCCTGAGTTAACGACTCAAACTGAGATTGGTCTTGATTTGAGATTCTTTGATGGAAAAATTGGTTTAGACCTTGCATACTACACGCAAACAACGGAAGATGCGATTCTTCCAGCGTCAGTATCTCCTGAGTCAGGATATACTAGTGCATGGTTAAATGCTGGTAAACTTTCTTCAGATGGAATTGAGATTACGTTGAACGCTACTCCGGTAAGTTCAGGTGATTTCAACTGGGATACTCAAGTGAACTGGTCAACTACAGAGACAATTGTAGATGAACTAGCTCCTGGTATTGAGAGTGTATTCCTTGCTGGATTTAACAGTGCAGGATCTTATGCTATTGTTGGTCAGCCATATGGTGGTATTAGAGGAGGTGCATACTTAAGAGAAGGTGCGGCTACTCACCCTGATGGTGACTTGTCTCTTCCTTCTGGTGCTGTTGTAATCAATGATGATGTTAACTCATCAGAATATGGATTCCAGGCAGTTGATCCAGTGCAGAGAGCTATTGGAAATCCAATTCCTGACTTCATTTTAGGATGGAGAAACAGTATCACATATAAGAATGTATCCTTAGGAGCATTATTAGATTGGAGAGAAGGTGGTGATCTTTGGAATGGTACACAGTGGGCACTTTCGTTCTTCGGAAGATCTGCTCTGACCGCTCAAACAAGAGAAGAATCTCCATTTGCTATTCCTGGAGTACTTTCTGACGGATCTCCAAACAATATTGAAATTGTAAGAGATCAAAGCTACTGGCAGTCGTCTCTAGGAGGATTTGGTGCAGTTGGTGAGCAATTTGTTGAAGATGGAGGTTGGATAAGACTAAGAGAGCTTAGTGTTAATTACCAACTACCTGGAGCATGGTTTGCTAACAACATTGTGAAGAATGCTTCTGTAGGTTTCGTTGGAAGAAACCTTTGGTATGATTGGGAATATGATGGAGTAGATCCTGAAACTAGTTTGACTGGAACAGGAAATGGTCAAGGATTTGACTACTTCAACAACCCATCAACTAGAACTTTCATGTTTAAGCTATCTGTTAACTTTTAATAGCAAAAGATTATGAAATTTATGAAAATAAAAAATATACTACCTATTGTATTGGCTCTTACAGCATTCTCATGTGAGGACTTTATAGGTGGAGACTTGAACGCAGATCCGAATAAGCCACTTGATGTGCCTATTTCTGGTCAACTTGGACAGATTCAAATTCAGATGGCTGACACTTATGGTGGAGGTACTTCTCGATGGAACTGTATGTTTAGTCAGCAAGTAGAAGGTGTTGCACGTCAGTGGGATTCCTTCAATGACTATGTGGTTACTGCCAATCGATTTGATGCTGATTGGAGTGATATGTATGAAAACGTAATTGTTGAGCTAAGAACTGTAACAGCTATAGCAGAAGAAGATGGGTTGAACCATTATCTGGGTGTGGCTAAAGTGTTGGAAGCAACTGCTATCATGAATATGACAGATATGTGGGGTGATATTCCATATACTGAAGCAGGTTTAGGTGCTGATAATTTCAGCCCGGTTTATGATGATCAGGCTACTGTTATTTATCCTGCCATCAGAACGCTTCTTACAGATGCATTAGGTTTATTCGCTGGACCGGCTGGACCTATTGCACCAGGTAGCGAAGACTTGTACCACGGCGGTGATGTTACAGCATGGACAAGAACAGCAAACGCTCTTTTAGCTCGTTACTATCTGCATTTGGGTGATTATGCAAACGCATTATCAAGTGCTCAAAATGCATATACTGACAGATCTCAAAACATGGGCTATCAGTATGGAAGTGATCCAGCATCACACCCATGGTATCGATTCAACAATGGTCGTGAGGGTGATATCGAATTCCATCCTACAATGAGAGGAATCATGACTGGTTTGAATGATACAGATAGATTGGGTGTAATTGATCAAACATTTACGATTAATGGTACTCCTCATCCGTATTTTGTGGCTGCATTAAAGCAAGATTTGATCAGTTATCGAGAGATACAGTTCATTATTGCTGAATGTGAATTCCAGTTGAATGGAAATACAGCAACTGCTCAAACAGCATATCTGAATGGAATAAATGCTTCATTCCAGGAACTTGGATTTGCTGATGGTGGCGCTGAATATACGGCTTATGTGGCTCAGCCAAGTGTTGCAGCTCCTTTGGACATGAATAAGATCATGACTCAGAAGTACATTGCAATGTTTGCTCAGCCTGAAACTTGGAGTGATTGGAGAAGAACAGGAATTCCTGCTCTTACACCAACTTCAGGTTCAGCAGTACCTACTAATTGGGATTATGCGCAGAATTCATATTTCTTTAACTCGAATTCTCCAAGTGAAATGACTGCTCCAGCATCACTTCTTAGAGGTGTGGATTGGTTAAGTAACTGGTAATAAATAATTAAGTATTTAATATATAAAGCCATCCGCCTACTGGGGGATGGCTTTTTTATTGGCACTGGAATTATGTCAATTATTGCTATAAAGTCAAGAACAGTAGTTTGTAGATTTCTATTTACACTTCTACTCACATCACTTATTTCGTGCGAGGATTTTATTGGAGGAGAGATTACTAAAGATCCGAACTCTATACATGAGCCAAATTTATCCTTGTTGCTCCCTTCCGTGCAGGTGAAAATTGCCGATACTTATGGAGGCTTTCATTCTCGAGTCAATTGTTCCCACGTTCAGCATGTGGAACCAGTGCTACGGTCTATTTCATATTCTGGCCTCTTTGCTGAACCAGAAAGATTTAATGATCCTTGGAATAATTTCTATGCGAGTATATTTATTGAATTAAATACCATCCAATCGGAAGCTAGTTATAATGGATTTAACCATTATCTCGCAATTGCCAATATTCTCAAAGCATTTTCTACTATGATGGCAACTGATGTATGGGGTGATATTCCTTATAAGGAGGCAGGTCTTGGCATTAAAAACATCTATCCAAAATTTGATTCTCAGGTAAGCATTTACTTGGAGATTCATAACCTACTAGATGAAGCAGTTATTCTCTTGAATGAATCATCAGGCGGTCTTCCCCCTTTAAACAATGATTTAATTTATGCTGGGGATGAGTCCAAATGGATTAAAGCAGCATATGCTATAAAATCACGAGCTTATTTGCATTTCGATGATTATGAAAATGCGTTATTAAATGCTCAACTTTCATTCTCTGATAGAAGTGAAAATATGAGGTTGGTTTATCCTGGAACAGTTCATCCCGCACCATGGTACAAGCATAATGAGACACGTACAGGAGATTTTGAATTTAGTCCCACACTAAGGAATTTGATGCAATCCCTCAATGATACCGTTCGTCTTTCTCAAATAGATGTTCCATTCAACACAAATCATCCTTATTTAATCTCCAATTTTGGAGTTGATTTAATTTCATTCAGAGAGATTCAGTTTATAATAGCTGAAGCTGGATTGGAAACACCTTTGTCGGATTTAGAGGTTCATACAGCTTACCTGAATGGTATAGATGCTTCTTTTCAGGAACTAAATTTAGGATCAAATTCTGCAGCCTATCAAGATTATATTTCTGATAATGGTGTAGATCCTGGAATTGGGCAAATTACTTTAAGTCACGTTTTACTCCAGAAACATATCTCCCTATTTCTACAACCAGAATCATATTCAGATTGGAGGAGAAGAAATATTCCAACCCTTTTACCTCCTACTGGTCCAGCGATTCCAGTCCGATGGCCATATAGCAAAGCATCTCTCGAGTTTAACAAAAATGCACCACCAAATCCAGACATATATACTGAGAGAGTTTTTTGGGATAAGGACTAACATTAGTCTCATTTGGGTGTTAATATTCTTTCGTTTAGATTCATATTCATGAAAACTTTATACTACATACCAATTCTGTTTTTAGCGAACATTTGCTTCGCCCAAGATCCTTATGAGATCATTGAGAATGTAAGTTCAGAGCGCATTGAAAAAGACATTCAAAAGCTTGTTTCCTTTGGTACACGGCATACCATGTCAGAAACTGAATCAGACTCAAGAGGAATTGGTGCTGCTAGACGATGGATCAAATCAGAATTTGAGAAAATATCAGAATCGTGCGGAGGATGTTACGAAGTATCTATGCAGCGAACGCTTGAAAAAGGAAATGCTAAAACCCGAATTACTAAAGACACAGAAATTGTAAATGTATTAGCTATTAAGAGGGGCAAAAAGTATCCCAATCGTTACATCATAATGGCAGGTGATATTGATAGCAGAGTGTCTGATGCCTTAAACTATACCGATGATTCACCAGGCGCAAATGATAATGCCTCTGGCATGGCAGGTGTTATTGAGGCCGCTAGAGTTCTAGCTAAATATGATTTTGAAAGTTCGATATTATTGGTCGGGCTATCCGGCGAGGAGCAAGGACTTTATGGAGGTAAGCATTTGGCTGCCAAAGCAGTGGAAGAAGGATGGGATATCGTTGGGGTGTTGAATAATGATATGATCGGAAACATTAAGGGGGTAGATGGAGTCATTGACAACAGAACATTTAGAATATTTTCAGAACCAACAAATCCTACTGATACAGATTTTCAGCAACGAATGAGACGGTATTACGGTGGGGAGGTAGATGGAATCTCACGGCAGCTTGCCAGATATGTCTATACAATGACGAAAACGTATATGCCTGAAATGAACCCCATGATGATTTATCGGTTGGATCGGTTTGGCCGGGGAGGTCACCACCGTCCTTTTTGTGATGCGGGCTTTGCAGGTATCCGAATTATGGAAGCTCATGAGAATTACACACAACAACATCAGGATATTCGAGAAGAAGATGGGATCAAATATGGAGACGTCATTGAGCATGTAAATTTTGATTATGCAGAGAAGTTGACGGCAGTAAACGCTATTTCTCTTGCTGCACTTGCATCAGCACCTCCTGAACCACAAAACGTGGCGATTAGTGGGGCAGTTCAGCCATCTACAACGCTTTATTGGGATGCTATAGATGATGATAATTTGGCTGGCTATAAGGTATATTTCAGAGAAACAACCTCGCCAACTTGGGATAATTTTTACCAGGTTGATGCTGATGTAACAGAATTTACTTTAAAGGGAATCGTAATAGATAATTACTTTTTTGGTGTTTCAGCGGTTGGTAAAAATGGCAATGAAAGCCTGGTTGTTTTCCCAGGTGAGGTTAAGAGATAGAATATGATAAGATCCGTCCCGTATAAGATGAGAGACGGATCTTCATTTTTATTTCAATATCTGAGATGTGTGGTCTTTTGTCTTCACTTTTTCAATCACCTCTTCAATTTTACCTTCTTCGTCAATTACGAATGTTGTTCGTAAAGTGCCCATATACTCTTTACCCATAAATTTTTTCATGTCCCATGTCCCAAATGCTTCGTGTACAGACTTATCTTCATCAGCGATCAGTTTGAATGGCAGCTCGTGCTTAGCAATGAACTTTTGATGTGATTTTTCTCCATCGCTGCTGACACCAAGTACCTCATATCCTTGCTTTTGAAGTTCTTCATAATTATCTCTCAGGTTACAAGATTCAGCAGTACAGCCTGGTGTATTATCTTTTGGATAGAAATAGAGCACTACCTTCTTTCCTTTGTAATTGGTTAATTTGATAGGATTTCCATCCTGATCCTTGCTCTCAAAAGCGGGTGCTTCATCGCCTGGTTTTAGTGTGATCATAGTTCTTTTGTATAAATGGTTCCGTTGTTAGAATTGTCTATTACTTCCAATACAAACCTTCCCTTGAAAGGAATGTTTTCATTCAATTTTTGAGACCAAATTAACTTCCTCTTCGGCTCGTAATGCATCAACACAAACTCTCCGTTGATAGTTGCTTTAAAACTCTGAATCCCTGATAGCTCATCATCAATTCGAAACTTTAAATAGTCTGCATTAGCCATTTTCAACTCAATGGAGGGAGGAATAGTATCTTCCAGAATGGTGTATGTCACCAAATCTCTCGTGGTGAATTTGATCTGATCATTTTCCCATTCTCCTCCCATGAAATTGTATCGCTTACCAAAAACAGAATACACCATAGCTTTTTCCTGATTGTAAGTTTTTTCTGGATTAAGCAATATTTCCATGTTTGATCGAAACGGCTGGGTTTGGTTTTTGAAATGAAAAAGCTCTCGATTCGTTAAAGAATCAAATTCTTTTTCGAAAGCCAGAAAGAGGGTATCGAAGAGAGATCTTCGTTTCAAATTCAATGTAAATTCTTTTTGAACATAACTGATCTCCTGATTCGATGGAAGCAATCCCACCAGGTCTGTTTTAATCGTCTCTCCATCAATGAATAAACTCTTAGGGGTACCTTTTCTTAAATCCCAGATATAGAATTGCTCTTCTCCTGATTCAGCATAAGGTTTTAATGGAATCCATTCATCCAATAAAACTGATCCTTGCTGTTTGGATTTAAAGTGTAGGTAGTTGCCAATTTGCTCCGGTCTATAAATTTTCGGAGGGATTTGAATGTCTTCATTACTCAATAAAATTCTGGTTGTCGAGCCATTCTTGTAACTGTCTTCAGTTTTGATGATTATTTCTTCCTGATCCACAAAATCAACTCCCCGGTTGACCACATTGTAAATGTTGTGCTCATTCCCATCAGCTAAATAAAGTTTATTAAAGCGTTTACTTCCTTTTTTGTGGGCAGGATAATTATAATGCACCAGAACATTTCGCTGTTTATTGAAGCTAAATGCTTCCTTGAATTCAGAAAATAATGTATCTCCATCTAGTTGAAAAGTGGTTTTCACTATACCGTTTCTATTTGGAATACCATCCATTGGATCGTAGGAGTATATTTCAACTCCTATTTTACCTTTTAAATTGATTGGATCTTTTGTTTGATACAGTCCATCATTTTTTGAGAGATTAAATTCATATCTTCCAAAGTATCCGTTGATTCGAGCTTCTTCTTCAAGGGTGACAAAGGCAACTTTTTGAACGACTGGTGGAATCTTATCTCTGATTTCATCAAATCCTAATGAGAGTACGTCAATAGGTCTATGATTGGCATCACGTATTTCAAAGTGAAGATGCGGGCCACTTGATGAACCTGTGTTACCTGAGTATCCGATAATATCGCCACGCTTAAATGGAAACTGGCCAGCTTCCGGAAAGAGGTCTACCTCAAAGGATTCTTTTTTGTATTGTTCTTTAAGAGCCCAAGCTGCAACTTTAGAATCGAAAGCTTCAAGATGGGCGTAGACAGAAAAAGTACCATTAGGGTGCTTAATATATAAGGCATAGCCGTACCCTGATGCAGATATCTTAATTCGTGAAAGATAACCATCAGCCACAGCATAAATTGGAAGTCCGGTTCTACCGCCAGTTTTTACATCTATACCAGTGTGAAAATGAGAGCTTCTTATTTCTCCAACTGTTCCCGCCAAGAAATTTTGCTGTCCGGGGTTGATTGGAAACTGATAGTTGATGGCTTTAAAGTCCTGAGCAAAAGACTGAAGGTAGAATAAGAGAAGTATGATCGTTGAAATATTTTTCATCATTTAACCTCGAAATCAAACATCTGTTGATCTTCCAAAAACCCTACCAATCGATCACCGATCTTTACCGGACCAACACCTTTTGGTGTTCCAGTGAATATGATATCTCCGGTTTTCAGTAGTATAAACTGAGAAACATATGAGATGATTTCGTCGATCGGCCAAAGCATTAGTTTGGTGTTTCCGTTCTGAACTTCTTTATTGTTAATCTCGAGTTTGAAGTTAATATCCTTCATGTCTCTATCTCCCTTGGCGATGAAATCAGAAATCGGAGCAGAACCATTAAATGCTTTTGCAATCTCCCATGGATGCCCTTTTTCCTTCACCTTCGTTTGCCAGTCTCTCGCAGTAAAATCAATACCTAACCCAATCTCATCATAATATTGATGAGCAAATTCTTTTTTAATGGACTTGCCTTCTTTTTTGATCTTCACCAAAACTTCAACCTCATGGTGAATGTCTTTAGAAAAATCAGGATAATAAAACGGAGCATTTTTCCTGAGAAGTGAAGTATCAGGCTTCATGAAAATGATTGGATGATCAGGACGTTCATTTCCTAACTCTTCAATGTGTTCGGCGTAATTTCTACCGATGCAAATGATCTTCATAGTCAATTGTATTGACTCAAAAATATAAATGATTTATCGTCATTCTGAACTTGTTTCAGAATCTTTTATGGAAGGGAAAATGTAGATGTGATCGAAGAAAATTAATGAGCAAAAACTTCACCGGGTTCTTCCACCTCAACATGGCCATTGTCATTGATAGACTTTAAGGTTACTTGTTTCACCTCATTGATTAAAATTGGATCATATTTAGCAGCCACACGCACATAATTTTCAGTAAAACCATGCATGAGATCATTATGAACATCCTCCTCAAAAAGCACATTAAAAGTTTTATCCAGCTGCTGCTCGTAGAAATACCTTCGTTTCTTTTCAGAGAGCCCTCTAAGCATTTTAGATCTTTTGTTCCTTTCGTTCATGTCGACCACATCATCCATTTCTACAGCCTTGGTGTTTGGTCTTTCAGAATAGGTGAAAACATGTAGATAAGAGACATCTAATTCATTCAGGAAATTATAGGTGGTTAAAAATTCCTCTTCAGTCTCTCCGGGAAAACCAACGATCACATCAACCCCAATGCAGCAATTGGGCATGAGTGACTTGATTTTTTCCACTCTGCTTTGATACAAATCGCTAAGATATCTTCGATTCATCTTTTTCAAGATTGCATCGCTCCCTGACTGGAGTGGAATGTGAAAGTGAGGAACGAATCTTTTAGATTGAGCGACAAACTCAATGACTTCATTCGAGAGGAGGTTTGGCTCGATTGAAGAGATACGGAATCTGTCAATTCCCTCGATTTGATCTAACTCTTTGATCAGATCTATGAATTTTTCCTTTCTACGCCCATCGTGTATGCCAAAATCACCAATATTTACTCCAGTAAGAACGACCTCTTTCACTTCGGTTTGAGCAATTTCTTTGGCTTGATCCACAATGTTTTCGATACTATCACTACGACTCTTCCCACGTGCCAATGGAATCGTGCAAAATGCGCACCCGTAATTACAGCCGTCCTGTACTTTGAGAAAGGTTCTGGTACGATCAGCAATTGAGTATGAAGCGTTATATGTTTTTGCTTCCTTTATCTCAGAGGCATAGATTCCATCTTTGGTAAAATCATCCAGATAATCAAATAATCTAAATTTCTCAGCGGCACCCAAAACCGCATTTACACCAGTTATTTCGGATATTTCTTTTGGTTTAAGTTGTGCATAGCATCCAATGATCGTCACAAAGCTTTCGGGAGAAATCTTTTTAGCCTCCTTAACAATCTTTTTACATTTCTTATCTGCATTCTCTGTTACTGAACACGTGTTGATAATAAAAATGTCAGGATTTTCTGTAAAGCTTACCTTTTTGTACCCTCGATCTTCAAACATCCTTGATATGGATGAAGTCTCTGAGTAATTGAGCTTGCAGCCGAGCGTATAAAAGGCAACTTTTTTCATTGAGACCGCAAAATTAAATGAAAAACATTAGAGCGAATTCCTTCCGTGATAAAACTGGATTTGTTATATTAAATAGCCATCTGCCTAATTTTCCGATGAAGCAATGTTTAAATATTGCCGCCTTTTGCATTTGCCTGTTCACTCTTGGACAAACACAAGAGCTTGATAGTCTGAAACTAAAAATCAAAGAGGGTGAGCCTGATTCAACGAAGGCCCTCGCTTTTCTTAGAATTGGATTTTTGTATTATCAAATTTCACCAGATTCATTGGTAAAATATACAACCCTTGGTGATGAGCTATCGACTCAGATTGGATTTGAAAGAGGAAATGCAAATGCGCTAAATAATCTAGGTACGCTCGAATACTCTCAATCCAATTTTGATAAGGCTTTGGGATACTACACAGAATTTCTTGAGATTTCTGAGAAAATCGGAGACCTGAACGGAGTAAATAGAGCCTTAAACAATATTGGAATCGTAAAGCGCATAAGAGGAGACTTTGCTGGAGCTTTGAGTTCTTATGAACAATCTCTTAACGTAAAAGACAAGCTAGGAGATATCGAAGGAAAGGGGGGTACTTATAATAATATGGGAATGGTTTACCAGGATTTGGGAAGCTATACCAAAGCTCTTGAGTGCTATTTCAAATCGATAGAAATCAAAGAACAGATTGGTGATGAAGATGCCTTTGCAAGTACCTATTCAAATATTGGAGATATGTACAAGGAAAGTGGAAAATATGATTTGGCGATGGATTATTATAAACGCGCTCTTGATATACACGTGAAGTATAATGAAACACTGGGAGTGGGTGCTGCATCTCGTAAGATCGGCACTGTATACTTCCTATTGGAAGAAAAAGATGAAGCGCTGGCTTATTTTGATAAAGGCCTGAGTATATCAAATACACTTGGTAACAGGATACTGAAAGCCAACTTGAAAAATGATATTGGAAAAGTCTATTTCAGTGAGGGTCTTTACGATGAGGCCTTGGCACATTTCAGCGAAGCGTACCATCTTTTTGATGAGATTGGATACAATGTAGGAATCATTGAAAATCTGATATCTGTAGCCAACTATTACTTGCAATTTGGACAATTTAAAGAGGCAGTAGATCATGCAAAAGAAGCTCTTGAAGTTAGCCAAATACTCGAGTTTAGAAAAGGAATGAGTGATGCCAGTAAATTGCTTTATGAGGCTCACTCTAAAATCAATGATTACAAATCTGCTTATGAGTTTTCCCTTTTGCATAAGGTATACTATGATAGCTTAAATGCCGAAATCCAGAGTAGGGAACTGGCAATTTTTGAAAGTAGATTCCAGTTGGAGAAAATGTCAACAGAAAATGAAATGCTCACTAATCAAAACAGGTTAAATCAAGCTACTATTGAACGCAATAAACTTCAAATACAGCGTCAGAATCTAATAATATTTGGTGGATCATTCATGTTTCTGCTATCGCTCTCTGCAATCTATATTGGCTACAGATATTACCAATCTCGAAAACGCTCACTTGAACTATTGGAAAGGAAAAATCATGAAATAACTCTTCAAGCAAAAGTATTGACGGAACAAGCGGATGAATTGATAAAAGTAAATGAGGAAATTCAGCGAATGAATGAGTCGTTGGAGGGAAAAGTGAAAAAGCGTACAGTTGAGATTCAGGCACAGAACGAAAAGCTAAAGGAATACGCATATTCAAATGCTCATCATGTCCGGGCTCCACTTGCAAGAATTTTGGGAATTGCTGACCAATTGACATCAAATGGAAATATATCAGAAACGCAAAGAGGTGAACTTATAAGTAGCCTTCTAGATTCTGCTATTGAACTTGATCAAGTTATCAGAAGAGTCAGCCAGGTTTTGAGTGACGAAGAAATGAATACTTAGCTCATTACCTCTTCATAGTGATCTTAGATCCTCCATCCATTTTTGTAAACAAAATTTAAAGAAGACCTTCTAAATAATTCCAAACGGTCTCGGCCACAATCTCATGACCTTCAGGAGTTGGATGAATTCCATCTGGCAAATTCAATTCTGGATCTCCTGCTACACCTTCTAATAGAAAAGGGATATAAGTAGCGTCATAAGCTTCAGCGAGTTTCGGGAATAGCTGTTGAAATTCACTGGTATAATCATCCCCTAAATTAGGAGGCACCATCATTCCTGCGATAATGATTTTCACTTCCGGATTTTCTTTTTTTACAGCATCGATGATATCCTGAAGATTTTTATACGTTTCATCCAGGGGCAGCCCCCTTAGTCCATCGTTTGCACCAAGCTCCAAAAAGAAAATATCCGGAGTTGTTCTAAGTACCCATTCGATTCGACTCTTTCCTCCAGCGGATGTTTCTCCACTCAATCCTGCATTGATGGTTTTATAGTTTAAATCCAAAGAATCTATTCTGTTCTGAATCAAAGCCGGAAAGGCCTGATCCATATCCAATTGGTAACCTGCAGTAATACTGTTTCCAAAGAATAAGATAACCTTTTCAGACTGTTCAGGTGCTTCTTTTGATTCACTTATCGATTCCTGTTCAGGACTTTGTTCGGTAGATTGATTGGGTGTACTGCATGATGTACTAATAACCAGTAATAGAATTATCAATTTTTTATATGACATTAAATCTTGAATTGATATGGCTATTAATTTAATCATGTAACTATTGTTCGTTTAGACGCATTAGATTAGAGAAGTCATCGAAGTTACAAACATGAAGCTTTGCATTTCGTTTACTATCTAAATTTTTACTTATGGCCAACGATACAGCAATTTTAGAGGTTACGTCACTTTCAAAAACATTCAAATCAGGTGCTAGGGAAGTTCATGTGTTGGAAGATATTAGTTTTTCTATTGATGAGGGATCATCGGTTGCTATCGTAGGACCATCAGGTAGTGGTAAGACCACATTGTTGGGTCTTTGTGCAGGATTAGATCGCCCAACTGAAGGAAACATCACGCTGAATCATATTCTGTTGGATAGATTATCTGAGGATGAGATGGCTCAGGTGCGAAACCAATATGTGGGGTTTGTATTCCAAAATTTTCAACTGATCCAAACGCTCACAGCCCTTGAAAATGTGATGATCCCCCTTGAGCTTAGAGGGGTAAAGAGTGCCCGTAATCAAGCAGCAAACTTATTAGAACGTGTAGGACTTGGGGAACGTATGAATCACTATCCATCTCAACTTTCAGGAGGGGAGCAGCAGCGTGTGGCAATTGCTCGTGCATTCTCGAATGAACCTAAAATACTGTTCGCAGATGAACCAACTGGTAACCTGGATGAGGAAACAGGCCAATCAGTGGAGGATTTACTATTTGAGATAAATCAAGAGAAAGGAACAACGCTCATTTTGGTTACTCATGACTTAGAATTAGCCGAAAAGACCAATCAGATCATACAATTAAAAGGAGGTAGAATAATCGATCAAAGGCCCGGTTCAAATGTTGCTCAACTGAAAACGGCAGCATCGTAGTGGATAAGAGAATAACCATAGAACCAGCCAAATACAGCAAATCCTGGCCATGGAAAATGGCATGGAGAGATAGCCGGAAGAGTAGGGGCAAGCTATTACTATTTATAGCTGCTATCTCACTTGGAATAGCCGCAATGGTTGGAATAACCTCTTTCAGAGAAAATCTATTGGATGAAATCGACAGGCAGGCTCAGGAGTTGGTCGGATCTGACGTAAGGATCAAAGGAAGCAGAGAGCTACCTGATAGCATATTGACCTCATTCAAATCGCTTACGAGTGATTATTCCAGGGAAAATTATTTTGCCTCAATGGTCATGTTTTCAAAGACTTCAGGAACACGGCTCGTTCAGGTTCGGGCACTGGAGGGAGATTATCCTTATTATGGAGAGATCGTGACTAAGCCGCAAAGTGCATCACAAAAGTTTCAATCCGGGAGATATGTACTGGTTGATGAAAAAATGATGATCCAATATGATGCCCAGGTGGGTGACAGCTTAGATGTGGGAAATGTGACTTTTGAAATCATTGGTGCAATCACTCAAATTCCTGGTCAAACAGATGTTTCTGCTTCTATTTCTCCGGTAGTATACATTCCCTTCCAGTACCTGGAAGAAACAGGATTGATAAAAAAGGGAAGTAGAATCAATTACGTTCATTACTTCCAGTTTTCAGAAGAAATAGATACGGCAAAGACATGGAGTAAACTAGCAAATAATGTAGAAAGCAAGGGATACGATGTGGAGACTGTTGAGGAGGAGAAGCGCGAAACGGGTGAGGATTTTCAAAATTTATCAAACTTCCTAGAACTTGTTGCTTTTACCGCATTACTGCTAGGATGCTTGGGGGTGGCTAGTTCAATCTATGTATATGCTAAAAGCAAAGTACAATCTGTGGCGGTGCTAAGATGTCTGGGCATGAAGGCTAAACAGGCAGTTGGTGTTTATCTTATTCAGGTTACACTATTTGGATTTATTGGTGCCACCATTGGATCCATTTTAGGGTTTGTGATTCATATGTATTTACCTGCTGTCGTGCAGGATTTTCTTCCGATAGATTTGGTGCCGGAACCGTATTGGCCGGCCCTGATTGTTGGGGTGCTGATCGGTATAGTTATCTCATTACTATTTGGGTTGCTTTCTCTGATAGGATTAAGAAACATTAGCCCGCTATCGGCGATCCGATTAGGCTTTGGTGAGAATAAATTCAAATTTGATAAACTTCTGATACCCATAATCGGGGGTATTATCCTATTTATCTTCCTGTCAGTATACTGGCAAATTCAATCATTGAGCCAGGCATTGGCTTTTTCAGGCATCCTTGTTGGCGCAATAATAATACTAGGTGGGATCGGCAAAGGAATTAGCTGGCTGACTCGAAAGTTAATTCCTGCCAGTCTCAAATACGTGTGGAGGCAAGGTTTTTCAAATCTGTATCGACCTAATAATCAGACAGTTATTTTAATAACAGCGTTAGGGCTGGGCACTTCCTTTTTAGCTACTCTTTATTTTATGCAGGATCTTTTGGTTCAGCGAGTATCACTATCTGCAGCCAATGAACGACCGAATACGGTGTTATTTGATATCCAATCCCAGCAACACGAAGAAATCAAAAATGTAACGCAAGAGTATGATCTTCCAATCGTGCAGGATGTGCCGGTAGTGACCATGAGGTTGCTAGAAGTCAATGGATATACCAAGGATGAAGCATACAATGATACCACGGTCTCCATATCTAACTGGGCATATAGTCGTGAGTACAGGGTGACCTATAGAGATTCATTGATTGATTCTGAGGAAATTGTTGAAGGTGAATGGATGGGAGAAGTCCGAAACGACAGCATTTTTATAAGCATTGCCGAAGGATTTAAAGACAACCTGGACATTGAACTGGGTGATGAGTTGGTTTTCAATGTTCAGGGAGCCATTTTGAAGGTGTATGTAGGCAGTTTCCGAGACATAGACTGGCGGAGAGTGCAAACGAATTTTATTGTACTCTTTCCGGAGGGAGTGTTGGAGAGTGCTCCTCAATTTCATGTGCTTGTTACTCGCATTGATGATATGCTAACCTCAGCTAAGTATCAGCAAGAGGTCGTCAAAAAGTTTCCCAATGTTTCTATAATCGATCTGGAGTTGATCCTCAAAACGCTGGAGGATGTACTTGGCAAAGTGGCCTTTGTCATCCAATTTATGGCCTTTTTTAGCATTGGGACTGGGATTATTGTGATGATCAGTTCGATCATTCTCAGTAAGTTTCAGCGCGTGCAGGAGAATGTACTTTTACGCACGATAGGAGCTTCTAAAAAGCAGCTTTGGATCATAACCATTGCGGAATATTTCTTTTTAGGGGGACTAGGAGCCATCAGCGGTATTTTCCTTGCCACACTGTTTTGCACCTTACTCGGCCAGTTTGTTTTTGAATTTACTTTCATTCCTAATCTACTTCAAATTGGGATTGTCTTTGTGCTAGTGACCGGGATGAGCATTTTGATCGGTTTGATGAATAACAGAAGTGTTGTTCGTCAGTCGCCTATGGAAGTGCTCAGGAGGGAAGGATGAGTTGATTTGACGATTGGGCAATTTGAATTTTCTGATAAAAATGCTCTTCAAGTTGCTCAGTGAGTCTATTAATTTTTAGTGTTTGCTGTGAGGTGTTGTTTGAGTTAGGCTGTTGGAACGTTCAGGTTACCTCCTACAGCTCGGAGCACTTTAAGAATCGTATCAAATTGCGGTTTTGATCCTTGGGATAATGCCTTATAAAGACTTGGCCTACTTAATCCAGTTTCTTCTGCAATTTTTGACATACCTCGAGCTTTAGCAATATGACCGAGAGCTATTTTGATATCCTCAGCATCACCATCAGCAAGCACAGTGTTCAAATACTCTGCAACCATTACATCATCTTCTAGATATTCAGCAATGTCGAATTTTGTTATCTCTTTAGTTGCCATCTTCAATTTCGTTTTTATAGTTCAACCATAAATCTTTGGCTTTATCAATGTCTTTCTGTTGCGACGATTTGGTTCCGCCACGACAAATGTATCCACATGGATACAGTAATGCAATTAGGAGTTGAGATTTTATCCTTATGGCATATAATGATAAGATATAGCGCTGTGGCCTCCGAGCTTAATCAATTTTACTAAAAGTAGCTTATCTGCCGGTGCATCAAAGTATCAGACCTGTCCTTACCACAGCGTCAGGTAATGCACTGCATATGAAGAATAAAAACTCCCACTTTGCCTTCGCGAAGCTTCGGCGAAGCGAGGGAGAAGAAGAGAGTTGAAAGCTATATCCTAATCTTGAAATAATTCAACGGGGTTAATCTAAAGGCCTGTTAGGGATCGTATCTTGTTTTAGCCTACTAAGTTCCGAAGTTAAAGAGTCGATTTGTAACTGGAGGTGCTCTTTGATGTCCGCTGATTCATATTGTTGAATTTGAAGTTCACGTTCAGCGTTATCAAGTTTGAAGGTAGTTCTGAAGTAAAGAACCATGAAGGTAATTGTTAATCCGGTTTGAAGCAAAGCCGCAATTCTCATACCTCTTAGTTGTTTAGGTGTCATATTTTCGGCTGTTAATTTTGGAGGTTGTGAGTTAGCATGTTCTCGGTCTTCGTTGCTTTCTTTTCTGTTCAGCAGGAATAATACCATTATCGAAATTGCAGATACTTCTGTCCAGACAAAAAGGTCAACAGGAAGAGAATTGTTCGAAATTAAGGTTCTGATTAATCCAATAAATGGAAGGCATAATAATATGTTCAAAGTTAGTAACGGTACTTTTCCATATGAATCTTTCCAAGTTAGTTGAGGGTGAATCTTCTTAAATAAAAAACCCATCAATCTTAGTAAGACAGTTAGTACAAGAGTCATTCCTCCAAGGAATGGAAGCATGTATGTTGGATAGTTGTCCAACCCACTGATCTTTACAACTGGATAAATAGTTGGAATTGTGTATGGTAAAACAATCAAAATAGCTGCTGTTAAGCATCTAAATATGTTCGCACAAAACCATTTGAGGTTAAGAAGAAGTCTGTAGAGAATGAATTTCATGGTAAGTAATGATCCCTAACATTAATATAACCCATACAAACCTGTGCTTAACGTTATTTCCTTTCAAATTACGTTAAGCACAAGGGTATTTCCAAGAAAACAGAGTGCTTACCTTCTACGCATCGGATAATCTACCTTTTCCAGCTCTCGCTCGATCAGCTTTTCTATCCGTTTCATTTTGAAGTTGTCTGCTTTGTTTACCAGAGTAATCGCTACTCCGCTGGTTTTGGCACGTGCGGTACGACCAATTCGGTGTACATAGTCGGCGGCATCATTGGGTACATCATAATTGACCACCAGGTTGATGTCCTTAATGTCTATGCCTCGGGAGAGCACATCTGTAGCCACAAGAATGCGCAGCTTTTTGGCTCTGAATTTAAGTAGGATGCGCTCTCGTTCATCTTGCTCCAGCATGGAGGAAATTCCCTTAGCCTCCAGCCCGGATTTTTTCAAGCTTTGAACGATCTCTGAGACCTTCTTCTTCGTGGAAGAAAAGATCAAAATACTCTCAAATGCATCGTATCGCCCAATGAGTTTGCTTATGAGTTCAGCTTTATATCCTTCCTCTACGCGATAGACCTCCTGGCTGATATTTTCTGCAGGCTTGGCAAGTTCTAATTCAATCTTCTTAGGTTCTTTAAGAATTTCCCTTGCCAGCTTCTCAATTTTAGGAGCCATGGTGGCACTAAACATGGAGGTCTGCTTGAGATTGGGGAGATAGGTGATGATCTTTTTGATGTCATCATAAAAGTTCATATCCAACATCCTGTCTGCCTCATCAAGGATCAGGTGTGTGACCTGGTCAAATTTGACATACCCCAGGTTGAGGTGTGAAATTAATTTTCCGGGTGTTGCCACCACGATGTTACTCCCCTGAGTAAGCGCTTTCTTTTGCTGGGCAAAATCTGAGCCATCACCCCCACCATAAATGGCAATGGAGTGAACAGGCAAGAAATAAGAAAATCCTTCGAATTGCTGGTCGATCTGGATGGCAAGTTCTCTGGTAGGTACAACCACGAGCACCTTAACATCATCACTTGGATTTAGAGCCAGGTAATTAAGCGTAGGTATAACAAACGCAGCTGTTTTTCCGGTCCCCGTTTGGGCACAAGCTATCAGATCTTTTCCTTCTAAAATGGCTGGAATGGCTTCCTCCTGAATAGGTGTGGCTTCTGAAAAGCCCATGTGATCGATCGCTTCCGTTATCTGATCATCAAGGTTAAATTCATTAAATGTCATGCGTGGCAAAGATGCATCAATCCTACAAATAAAAAATCCCTCACCTGAATGATGAGGGATAAATAAATACTATCTCATTTCAACCAGCCTGCTGCTATGCCTTTCTTAGCAAAGAATACAAGCGCAATGCCAATCCCAAGTGTCATGATAGGCATGATGGCTCCACCAGGGCCATATACGTCCATGGCGTTACTGATAAATACATTGTAAAACATTTGTACGACAATTCCAGCTAGTGAAATGATCAATACCATTTGAGATAGTTTTTTTCGCATCAATAATAAGATACATCCCAATGCTCCGCCCCATACAGCTATTGCAAAAGCAGCAGTCACCCACCCCGGAGTAGCATTGATTAAATCTTGCATGGCTTGCTCCATTTGAGCAAATACATCATCAGAAGTATATGCCTGGCTTAAATAAGCGCCAACACCCATGAGATTCCATATTAAAGCAAGTACCGAAACTACCCAAAACCAGGTAGGTGGTTTTCCAGATCCATTTGTCATAATTTAATTTAGGTTGGTTAATAACTAAAGATATTGTTTTTGTATCATAGCTAAGAACATTTAACTTGAATTTATGAAGCAGTCCTTAGTTGCCTTAATGTTTTTATTCTCTTTTACTCTTGTGGCCCAAATTATGAAGCCTGGGCAGTGGCGTGGAGATATTCACTATGATCAAAGAAAAGTACCGCTGACCTTTGAGATTGGATATCCAACGGGAGAAACTCCTGAAGTCACCTTTGTGAATGGAAAGGAACGTAGAGTAGTAAAAAACGCAACAATTGAAGGAGATAGCATTTTCATTCCATTGGACCCATTCGATGTAGAGATTCGAGCTAAAATGGCAGCTATGGAATTGACTGGAGTATATCGGAAATATTACAGAGACTTGACCATTCCATTTTCCGCACAGTTTGGAAAACAAAGAGTAGCAAAAAAATCGTTGAGGCCTTCACCTCCGATTGAAAAGAAGTGGGCCATCACCTTTTCACCTGAAACCTCAGGAATGTCTAAAGGCGTGGGACTTTTTGAGCAGAAAAATAATGTAGTCACAGGCACCATTATGACCCAAGTCAGTGATTATCGCTATTTCGAGGGAATTCTCGATGGAGACTCAATTAAACTATCATGTTTTGATGGAGCACATGCTTTCGCATTTATCGGTAAAAAAACGGCTGAAGGTTGGAGTGGGGACATGATTTATGATAAAGGCTATTCGGAACCATGGGTGGCAGTCTATGATAAAGAAGCTGAGCTTGCCAATCCATTTGAGATGGTAGAAATTGGTGAAGATCAAAAACCTTATTATGACTTGCTAGGTGCGGGAGAGGGTAAGGATGCTGTTGATCCCACCGAATATGAAGGGAAAGTTTTGATCATTCAATTATTTGGAACCTGGTGCCCGAATAGTCATGATCAAACTAAATACCTGGTGAATTGGTATCAGCAAAAGAATGATGAAAATATTGCAATCCTGGCTTCATCGTTTGAGGCGAATTATTCGCAGGAATATGGGCTTGAAAGGCTTGAAAAGTATCAGAAAGCGAATAACATTCCATATGACATGGTACTTGGAGGCCGATTGAGCAAAACAGGTGCAGCCATGCCATTTCCATTTATGGAGCGCATTGAAGCTTTTCCCACGCTGGTCATTTTAGACAAGCAAGGGTATGTGCGGTATGTGCACAGTTATTTCAATGGCCCTGCTACTGGTAACTATTATCAGGACTTTGACAGGCGATTCAATGAAATAATCGATTCACTGCTCGCTGAATGATAGGTTGACATTTAGGAGGCTTTTAATTCTAACTCATTTACAATTTTGAAATGATCGTCAGATTTTAAAATAGCAAACTCCGAGTCGCTGTTGTTAGCAGAATTATCATGGATTATCCATTGATTTGTTTCCGCCAACACACGTCCTTTGCCATAGTCACTCTCCACCATGTCACCGATTTTTACTCTCTTCATACTTACATCGATTACAGGTATTAGGACCTGTAAAATCGTGAATTATTCTTGAAGAACGTAACAGCTTTTAGGTGTATGTGTTAAGAATTATGATATTATTCTTTTTTAACACAATATATCCGCCATGTGGGATATACAATCGTTTCATCCGGATTTACCCACTCTCCGGCCCAGTTAAATCCCTTTTCTGAAATATCAGAAAATGTTAACCGGTAAAATCCCTCCATGCCATTAGGTGCTTGCTGAGGTCGATATAAAACGATATCACCATTTTCAGTTTTATTCCCTTCCCAACTCGAAAGTGTTGGAGAAACAAAGCCTGTAGAATAGTAATGCACATACCATCTGGCACTATCTGCATTGTACTGACGGATGCTTCCGGAATATCCGCCATCTTCTTTGAGGGTTTCATCCTGAACACCCATGCCATTCATAATGTATTTAAACGTCCAGTCCATCATGACTGTGTCTGCCCAGGTGCTTTGATCTACCCGTGTGACTGACTTACACTTACACAATCCAATCAACGGTGCAAAGTCGGCAGTTTGTGGAGGCGCTTCAGGATTAAGAGAACCATATGGATTTGCTGGCGTTGGCTCATACTTGTATTGTGCATGAATAGCAAAAGAGACCAATAAAAGAATGATGAAGTTTAGCTTTTTCATAGTTGTTCGGTTTTTGTAAACTAAACACCGTCGTTTTTAGATTGCCTCAGAAATTGCAGTAAGTAGTTCGGATTTTGCAGTTAATCAAACGGATATTTGCTTTATCTGCTCTTTCAGGGATTTAATTCCACTTTTGGAATATGGTATTTCATCATTGTTGGTCAAGAGCACACGGGAGGTTTCCAGATTAATCTGATCCAGATAATTGAGATTTAACAATGCGGTACGATGAATTCGAATGAATCTAAAGGGAGCTAGTTTATTTTCAAGATCTTTCAGACTTTGACGTAATGTAAAGGTTCTGTCTTCTGTATGAACCTTTACGCAGTAATCATCGGATTGTATCCATACAATATCCTCAAGAGCCACTGACTTTAATTTATAACCTGTTTTAATGCTTAAGTGAGGTTTTTCTTCGGAACTGATTACTTCTTGTAATTCATTAGTGACTTTTTTAAGTGACTTGATTTCTACTGTTTGTTGATCAATGGTTTTCACCTTGGAGTAATTATAAAGCAAGCCTATAAACAAGACAGAAGCTAAAAAGAAGGTAAGCCCCTTTTGAAAGATGAAAAATTGAAAAAATTCAACAAAGCTGCTGAGAGACTCACCTTGGGAAATGATTGATTCTATGGTAATCAGAAGAAGTGAGCCAAGTGAAGATAAAGCGATCAAAGCACCTATCACAAGCCAACTTTTGTTTGAGACTTCTCCATTTTTTAGAATTTGTTTCCAAATGATGATTGTTAGTGGAATATTGATAATCAGCCAGCACAGCCATCTGATTAAATGATTACTAAGTAGTTCTCCAAAAGCGACTGGTCCATTCGGTGAAAGCCCAAAAGTGTCTAAATAATACTTCTGTTGAGCGGCATCAAAAAATATCAGTCCGATTATAAATCCAGCTAACACTATCGGAGTTCTCTTACTCATCTTACATGCCTACCAGGATAAAAGGAGCCCAAAAATATGGGCGAGAATAATTGTCTGAATTTAACAAGGACAGCTTGGCCTGACGGAGCGCGGTATTATATCCATGATGTTCATTGTTGAGATTGTACTTGTAGAATTCAATCATCATCTGAGCTGTACTCTCGTCAGCTACTTGCCATAGAGAAACGATAATGTTGTTTGCTCCTGCGTATTGTAATGCTCTACTTAACCCAACAATACCTTCTCCTTTGGCGACTTTCCCTAGTCCTGTTTCACATGCTGAGAGGGTAACCAAATCTGCATCAATGCTTAGGTTATAAATTTCACCCGTATAAAGACTCCCATCTTCATCGTTACCTGGTTTTAAGAAAATTCTAGAAAGAGCAGGTTCAGATTCATTCACCAGTCCATGAGTTGCGAAATGCAAGTACCTGTACTTACCAAGATTCTCCTCTTTAAAGGCAGATTCGCTTGCTTCTGCACCAAGGCAAACCTTAGTTTCACAGTTGCTACCCATAAAAAGGTATCTTATTTCATCAATTTCTTTTTCAGAGCCTGGAAGAGCCGACATTCTCACCTCGTTATCTTCAAATGAAACAGGTGCTATCAATAGAATTTCAGGGTTTATTTGTGCTTCATCTGCTATTCGCTCATTGAAGAGAGTTGCAGAATAGTCATACGAAATGTGATAATTTTTTAGTAAAAAGTTCATATCACCATAATTCTCCTCCTTACTCTCAGGATGCACGAAAGCTTCAAAAGGAATGGTACCTAGCGAGCCATCTGGTAGGATGACAAGTTCACTAATTGTTGCAGGTAAATCGGGGATTAATTGAGAGTGAAGTGCTTTGGCCGTTTTTGTAAATGCAGCTTTGCTATTGTATTTAATTGCATTTCTCATGCCTGAAGTAGTCTTTTGAAAGTCTTCACCTTTCGGAATAGATTCTGCTTTTATACTCTTTTTCGTGATGGTGAAGAGATAAATATCTTCTTCTCCTAAAAAGTAGGAGAGCATAGCTGCCTGACCCGACAGGTGTTCTTGAACAGAGGCAACCGTGGCAATGGATTGATCATACTTTAGCTTATAGTATTCTGGATAATTAGCTTCCAGATTGCTAATGAAGTTTCTATAGGCATTCTGATAGGAGAAAAGCAGGTCTTTCATATCTTGATTCCCAACATTTTCTTGCAAAGCCAGCTGTTGCTCAAGAAATGAAATCTCATCTTTAAGGCTGTCTTCCAGCTGGATCTGTTCATCGGGTATCCCTGCGAATTTTTTTGCTTTCGATTCGGTGATTGCTTCTAAAAGAACCGATGACTTACTTCTTTCACAGAAATCAAATGCGGTCTGAAGATGCTTTTTACGATTAAAGCTTTGCTCACTGAGGAGGATTGAAAGTTGAATCCCGTTTTCATAGACTTCTTTTGCTAGCTGCCCAAGTCTTAACTTGTCCTGCTCGTTTAAGCGATTCCTTCGAATGATGGTAATCAGGTCGTCGCACTTTTTATAAGTATCAATGGCTGATACTATGTCGCGTACGTTCAGCGATTTTTCAAAGTGCAAAGCTTCAAGAGCAATGGCTTTTGCTTGCAGACTCGTAAGAAGAATATCCGCGTTGAAGTAATTACTCAGTTCGGGCAGTGAATAAATATCTGAATATGCCTGATCCGGTAAATTGGCATAGACTGCTCGCTGGAAAAAGCCAACTGCGGTCTTAAACTCTGTCTTTTTTTGATAGACTTCTCCTATAAGGAAATAAGTGTTAGCTACTTCAGGATGTTTTTCACCATATAAGCTAATGTAGGTTTGTAGGGCCTCATTCAGATTCAGTAAAGCCTTTTCAAATTCCTCTTTTCTCAGATTTACCCTGCCAATTATTGATTGTATGTAGGCCTTGTTAGAATTTTCTCCTTCATAAGTAGCGTCATAAATAGATTTAACTTCATTTAATTGACTGAGTGCTTCATCGTATTCTTCTTGCTCCATATTGGCAAAAGCGATATTGAGCTTGGCCCTTAAAGCCCTCCGACTACTATTACCTAATTTGTCTTCATAAATACCGCTGGCACGATTAAAATAGATGAGCGATTGAAGGGGGTCGGTATTTAGATAGACACGTCCCAGATTATTGTAGGTATTTGCTACTTCGATCGAACTTGCACCGAATAGCTTTCTTCTCATCACAAATGCTTGCTCGTGATATTGGATGGCCAGCTCATTGTTTTCGATATTCTTATATACCAACCCCAGCGCATCAAAACAGTCAGCTTTTGCTTCCGTTTCTTCTTCAGTAAATGCACTTGCAGCTTCGAGAAGGCTTTCTAATGCCTCATCATTTCTACCTAGATTCAAATAACTAAGCCCCAATAAAGTCAAGCACTTTGCTTTAAGTTGTAATTGATCTGGAGCTTCTTTTTGAATAAAATCAAGAGTATTCTCGGAGAGACTTTTAGCTAAAAATGGATTTCCCGCTTCGATCTGACATTCTACCATTTTTACATGAGCAGCTATATAAGATACATTTTCACCCTTCTCAAAGAACTGATCTGCGGATTCTTTATACAGCTCATAAGCCTCATTAAACTGCCCACTGCTAAACAGATTGTCTGCTTCATTTATTTCCGTTGTTTGTGCAAACAGCAGCGTTGAAGAAAGAACAAGTATTAAAATGTTTAGGTATCTCATTTATCAGAACTTATAGACATAGCTAATACTTAATACATCGTCTCTTGTTAGTCCATCAGGATTAAAATCCCTATCTACAAGTTTTATCCCCTGGATGATTTTTATGCTATTATTTACGTCAAAGTGATAACCGAAGCTACCAAGAACTGATAGTGCCAGCCCTGTGGTATTTGGCAATTTGCCTCTTTCGTCAGTTCCCGGGAGTATTGCTTCATCTTTAGTGATACGATAAATAGGTAAAGCGCCAAGTGAGAAATTGAAATTAGTAAATCGCCAGTTTCTTTCCACCCGAAACATAACATCTATCCCACGTTTCAACTCTATTCCTCTGTCATGACTTCTTACGTATTCCTGATCTGGGTAACTCGGGAAACCATTCCATGTAAATTGGTTATTATTTTTTGTTAGCGCAATTTGAATCCCTGTTGCAAAAAGCCATTTTCCACTCAATGCAGAAATACCAGCGATTGCATCATATGAACCAAGGCTAGGTTGATAATACATGTGAATCGGAGAGTTCACCTGAATGCCTGTTTCTGGATCTATAGTATTTTCATTATTCACTGTTTCATTAGAATCCCCTGTAGGAATTTTAGTTCCTAAAGTTCCATTCACCACCCATCCATTGTATGTTTTTAGATGACGAGTATAGCTCAATGAAATATCTCCAGGTCCTGCTTCTTCACCAAGGTTTCCGGATATCCACATGTATGGAAGTTTGATTTGGAAGGCACTGTAATCATTGATCCCAAGATTGAAATCAATTGTTGCGGCTTGAATAACTGCGGTTAACAAGCTTGTACCTTTGTAATAATTAAATTCAATAGATCTAAGCTTTATTGCGATTCGTTTGCTGTAGTTCTGATCGGGTTTCATAGCTCCCATTGTACAGAATCCTGCATCGCTACACCCTTGAGCGTCAGCACGATAAATAACCGCAACGAATAATATCAGTGTAAATAAGTGATGGAATAAACGCATAATGATTGGATTATGTGCTGATACAATAATACATAATCAAGAAGCACTTATTCCATAAATATTTTCTTTTCGATTAAACCATTTCGAAAAAGTCTTGTCAAAGGACCAAAATCGATTAAAGCAAAAACGAAATACAACGATTATGAAGAAGTTATTATTTATTACAGCAGTAGCCTTTATGGCATTTCTTTCATCATGTAGTGATGATGAAACAATCGGATCAGACAGTATTGTCGAAGAGTTGGACATTGATTCGGAGGCCACTTTAGAATCAAACTATGAAGATGTAGATATCATAGTAGAGGCAGGAATGGAATCGATCTCCTCAAATGGAAGGATAAACAGAGATGATATTTTGGATTGTGCAAACATTACGCATGATGAGGAAAACAAAACCGTAATTATCGATTATGGAGATGGATGTGAAGGACCTGGCGGTAGAGTTAGAGCAGGGCAGATTGTAATCACATACAGTGATCACAGATTGATTCCTGGTGCATTTAGAGAGGCAACATTCCAGAATTTCAGCATTGATGAAGTGAAAGTGGAAGGTACAAGGAGAGTGGAGAATGTTTCTGAAAGCATGGATGATCATCCAACCTTTAGTATCACTTTGACTGGTGGTAAATTGATCTTCGATGATGGAACTGAAGCAACACGAGAGTCTTCTAGAACCAGAACTTGGATTAGAGCAAACAATCCGTTGGGAGATGAAGCACATGTGGATGGCAATGCTTCAGGAAGTAGAAGAGATGGAGTAGGGTATAGCATGGAGATCTTAGAACGACTGGTTTATAAAAGAGAATGTTGGGCAAGAGGAATTTTTATTCCTGTAGCAGGTGTGAAGCAGTTTACTTCAGGTGATAATGTAGCGATCGTTGATTACGGTGATGGGGAGTGTGATAATGTGGTAACTGTAACCATAAACGGAGGTGAACCTTTTGAAGTGGTCATCACTCCAAGAGGAAGAAAAAGAAACTAAAAATTAAACTTTCAGGTAGGTAATGACCCTCACAAATCTTCGGATGAGTGGGGGTTCTTCCTTTTATAGCGTTGATATGAAAGCGTAGGAGATAATATTGGCTCCCATTTTCAATGCTTCAATTCTGATTTCTTGTGGATCATTGTATACTGATTGATCTTCCCACCCATTCCCTAGATCAGATTCATACGAATAAAAACAAACAAGCCTGCCTTCATAGATAATACCATATCCTTTTGGCGGCTTTCCATCATGTTGATGAATTTTTGGAAGGCCCTTATCAAAATCAAATTTCTGATGATAAATGGGATGATCGAAAGGCAATTCTACGAACTCTAATTCTGGAAAAACTTTTTTCATTTCCACTAATACAAATTGATCCAATCCGTAATTGTCATCAATATGTAAAAAGCCACCTGATGTAAGATAGGTTCTTAAATTCTCAGCTTGTGCATTACTGAATACCACATTTCCATGGCCAGTCATGTAAACATATGGGTAAAGAAAAATATCAGGACTTCCTACCTCGACAACATCCTCAGAGATCGCCAAGTTGGTGTTGATATTGGCATTACAGAATTCAATCAGGTTAGGAAGAGCGGTTTTGTTAGCATACCAATCACCGCCACCGTCATATTTCAGTTTGGCAATTTTTACTGGTTGAGCAAATGTGGAAGATGAAACAACGAAAAGCGTTATCCAAAGTAATCTCATAGTGCAATTATACTCTTCTCTCTGAAAATTGTTCTAATCAAACAATTCCATCAAAGGATCACCATCTGCCATACTTGGAAGAGAGATATTCAAAAGCATGGACAGTGTAGGAGCAATATCGGTTATGGAAACTTTGCGAACAGAGCTACCTTTTTTAATACCCTTTCCATAAAATATGATTGGAATGTGGGTGTCATACGTATAGGGTGTGCGATGGTCAGTACCCTGTCTACCCCAAGAATCACTGAGCGTACTCGTTTTAAGAATATATAGAATGTCACCGGATCTTTTATTGTCATATCCATTCTGTAGCTTAATTAGGACAGGATCTGTAAACATTCGCATGGCTACAACATCTGCATCAAACGCCTCAACGATATAATCTTCTTTCATTAAAGCATCAATTACGACTTGCTTTACCTCCTTTAAATCAAGATCTTTAGCCTGAATCAGGTCTCGATTTAGATAAATCTGCTCATTTATCAGGCTGGATACCCATTTTCCTTCACCGAATTTTTCTACCAAAAGGTCACCTATATAATTCCTTAAGTGAGGATTGTTGTGATACCCGCTGGGCATCTTGTTCTTATACAAATATGAAGGTACATCTGTGGCTCCATGATCAGCAGATAAGAAAACTGTGTAATTATCGTTTCCGACTTCTTCATCCAGAAAACTTAAAAATTCACTTATCTCACGATCAAGCCTTAAATAAGTGTCTTGTACTTCCACTGACCGAGGACCAAATTTGTGCCCTATGTCATCTGTAGCGGAAAAACTCATTGACAAAAAATCAGGAATAGAGTCCATTCCTAAAGACTCTGCTTCAACCGCTCTCATGGAGACTTCCTTAATCATCGTGTTGGTGAAAGGCGTATACTTTAGCAATGATGGATCATCCTTGTATTGTTGTAGGTTGTGAGGAAAGGAAACACCCATACCTTTTCTCAGCTCTTCTTCATAAGGATTATTATCCTCAATACTCTCGTTATAAGCAGTTTTGTCTTTAAATAAAGTCCATCTATTTGAGAGAAAATCAGTTGGTCTATTCAGCTCATTATATTCTTTCACCCAATTTGGCAGGTCATCGCTATAGTAGGTGCTGGTGATCATGTTGCCGCTTTTCAAATCATACCAATAAGCACCAGTTGGATTATGTCCTGCTGGAATAGCCGCACCTCTGTCTTTCAATGAAATGCCAATAACCTTAGCGTTGAAGTTGTAGAAGAGTCTTAGCTCGTCTGTTATAGTCGTTCCTTTTACATTTCTTGCTGATACTTCACCGTTTGAAACACCCCCTACAACACGGGCAGTACTATCAAAAACACAATTAATATCCCAACCGATTGAAGTCTCATGCCAATCATTCCCTATGATTCCATGTCTTGCTGGAGTAGTTCCGGTATATATAGATGCATGGCCGGGACCAGTTTTTGTTGGCATGTAATTGTAATGAGCATTTCTGTAAAGAAAGCCATCTCCAATCAAGCGTTTAAACCCACCATCTTCAAAGTCATTATAATATCGCAAGATGTAATCATATCTCATTTGATCCACCACAATGCCAACAACCAATTTTGGCTTGTCTTGTGAGAACGCTAAAAATGAAATAAAAATGGTGATAAATAAACTGAGCTGTTTCATGCCATGTGGTTAAAAACGTGAAGGTATTAAACCAAAATTATTCCATCTTCAAATTGTTAGATTCATTATGTGAATTTTCGATAAAGAAGACTCCATTATTATCGGATTAAGCCTGTAATTTTGCGGCCATGCAAGATAAAATCCTGATCCTCGATTTTGGTTCACAGTACACACAACTCATTGCACGCAGGGTAAGAGAACTCAACGTTTATTGTGAAATCCATCCTTTTAGCAAGTTTGAAATTACACCAGATGTAAAAGGTGTGATCCTTTCTGGAGGACCTTGCTCAGTTCTTGATCCCGGTTCTCCGGATATGAGCATGGATCAGTTGGGAGATCTACCTGTTTTGGGTATTTGCTATGGAGCACAACTACTGGTGCAAAAAAATGGTGGCAAAGTCGCAAAATCAGATCATCGTGAGTATGGTAGGGCCAATCTTAAGTCAGTAGACACTCACTTTGATTTAATGAAAGAGATTGAAATTGGTAGCCAGGTGTGGATGTCACATGCTGATACAATCACAGAATTACCTGACAATTTTCAGAAAATATCTGCCACAGAATCTATTCCGGTTGCTGCTTATAAGATTAAGGATAAGGATATCTACGGTATTCAATTCCACCCAGAGGTAACCCATAGTACGCAAGGAAAAATAGTTCTTAGAAACTTTGTGGTACACATTTGCGGAGCTTCTCAGGATTGGACACCAGATATTTTTGTTGAAGACACAGTAGCTAAGCTTAAGGATCAACTGGGCAATGATAAAGTAGTGCTTGGACTATCAGGAGGAGTAGATTCATCTGTAGCAGCTATGCTGATACATCAGGCCATCGGTAAAAATCTGTACTGCATTTTCGTGGACAATGGGCTCCTTCGTAAGAATGAATTCGAAGATGTTCTTAAATCTTATGAGGGATTAGGATTGAATGTAAAAGGAGTAGATGCTAAATCTCGATTTTATGAAGAACTAAAGAATGAGTCAGATCCTGAGGGAAAAAGAAAAATCATTGGTCGGGTATTCATAGAGGTTTTTGATGCAGAGGCGAAGCGTATCAAGGATGTAAAGTGGCTGGGGCAAGGCACTATTTATCCTGACGTGATCGAGTCGGTTTCCGTCAATGGGCCTTCAGTGACTATCAAATCACATCATAACGTGGGCGGGCTTCCGGCTAAGATGAATTTGAAAGTCGTGGAACCGCTAAATACTTTATTCAAAGACGAAGTAAGAAATGTTGGCCGATCTCTGGAAATACCAGAATTCATACTTGGAAGGCATCCATTTCCAGGACCAGGACTGGGAATCCGTATTTTAGGGGACATCACTGCCGAAAAAGTAAGAATACTTCAAGACGTAGATGCCATTTTCATCAATGGATTGAAAGATGATGGCCTTTATGATGAGGTATGGCAAGCCGGAGTGATGTTGCTTCCCGTACAGTCTGTTGGTGTAATGGGAGATGAGAGAACCTATGAAAATGTAGTTGCTTTAAGAGCAGTAGCAAGTTTAGATGGAATGACCGCTGACTGGGTGCATTTACCTTACGAATTTCTTGGTAGAATTTCCAATAAAATCATCAATCAGGTAAAAGGAGTAAATAGAGTAGTTTATGACATAAGCTCTAAGCCACCTGCAACCATAGAGTGGGAATAATCATTAGTTTTGAATTAAAAACAGACCAGTGAGGATTTTCTTATTTTGTTTATTCATTTCATCCTTTTTATTTGGGTTTACCCAATCCAATCAAGGTGAGTACCTTGAAGCGAAACGACAATTTTCTTTAGGAAACTATCAAGTAGCTAAGCAGGCATTTCAGTCACTTACCAGTGATGGTGTTTTTGGAGAATATGCCTCATTCTACTATGCCTTATCTGCTTTGAAGCTTGGCGAAATGAAAGTCGCAGAGGATATGCTCAAGCAGATAGAGGTGAAATATCCAGATTGGGATAAGCAAAATGAAGTGAATTATTGGTTGACGGCTGTTTACTTTGATCAAGGCAAATTATATCAGGCATTTGATCGAGTAGAGACGCTACCTAAGAAATGGCAGGACTTCCTAATAGACAGATCTTTGGGTAAAATGTCTCTAAGTGGCCTGGATTCTGCATATGCACTTAATCCAAATAATCGTCACATTGCTTCTTACTATTTGAAGGCCATTAAATCACAGCCTTATGAAGAACGTGATCAATACCTTCTTCAGGAATTAGCAGAAAAATTCGATTTTGCCATTGGTCCTGATGAAAACCTACCACTTGTGAAAAAAGAGGAGTACGCAGTAGCTGTGGTACTACCATTCATGTTTGAATCACTAGAAACTCCACAGACTGTCATTCGAAATTCTATCATTTTTGATCTCTATCAAGGGATGGAGCTAGCTCAGAGTCAATTACAAGGGCAGGGCATCAAAATAAACCTATTTCCTTTTGACACTCAGAAAAAAAGTGCAGTCACCTCCGATCTAATAGAAGATCAAAAACTTGATAATGCTGATGTAATTATAGGACCACTTTACCCTGGACCATCTAGATATATCAGTCAGTTTTCAAAAGAAAACCAAATCACGGTTGTCAATCCTCTTTCATCCAATGAGTCTATCATTGGTGATAATCCATATTCATACTTGTTTAAGCCAGCATACAGCACTCAGGGAAGAGAAGCTGCTAAATATGCCGCAAAGAAATTTGTTGATAATAAAAAACTATTCATTTTCTATGAAACAGATCGAGACAGTATTGTAGCAAATGCATACCTTGACGCGATTGAAAGAGATAGTTTCTTTGTCGTGCAGTTTGCAAGATTGACCAATCAGGATGCACAGCAAATCCAAAAAGATTTCACGGAGCAATTTGAAGTAAGGCTAGATACCATGTATTCGCCACAAGAAATAGATTCAATCGCACTCTTGCCTGGCCGAATAGTGAGGACGAGAAGTTTACGAAATGAAAGAACTGGTCGGATCATTAGGGGTGCAAATGGTGAAGATATAATTGAATCTTACGAGGTGAAATTTACTATTCAACCGGATAGTATTGGGCATATTTTTGCAGCAACTTCCAGTAACGTACTCGCCAATAATCTGATTAGCATGGTTGAGGTTCGGAGTGATAGTATTGGCATAATCGGGTATGAAGATTGGCTGAATTTTTCCCTCGTTTCCTATTCTCAGCTGGAGCGACTTCAGGTAGACTTTTTAAGTCCCAATTACTATGATGAAGAGGATTTAGCATTTGAAGATTTAAGATCAGAGTTTATTAAAAAAATTGGTAAGGAACCTTCAGAGTACAACATTTATGGATATGAACTCATCATGCACATTGGAAATCTAATGAATAAGCATGGTAAATATTTCCAACGAGGACTTTCCAGTGATAACCATTATCCTGGTTATGTCATGGAAGGAATAAAATTTGGAGCTTATAAAGACAACCAGATAGTACCAATCACTACACTAAAAGGACTGAAACTAGAAAACCAAAACACTAATCAGGCAGTTGAAGAGTCAAATGAATATAACGACCAGTAAAGACCTTTTTGAGCGAGCAAAAGACTATATACCAGGTGGTGTAAACTCACCAGTTAGAGCTTTTAAAGCGGTGGGGGGTGACCCCATTTTTTTTGCAAATGCGGAAGGTGCATACATGTACGATGAAGATGGAAATTCGTACATCGATTTGATTAATAGCTGGGGTCCCATGATTCTGGGCCATGCTAACAAAAACATAGAAGAGGCGATTTTTAAAGCAGTTATTGGCTCTCCCTCTTTTGGCGCTCCTAATCGGATGGAAGTAGAGCTAGCGGAGTTAATTACTGAAATGGTGCCATCCATTGAAAAGGTAAGAATGGTAAATTCTGGCACAGAAGCCACTATGTCAGCTATACGTTTAGCTCGTGGATTTACCAAGCGTGAGAAAGTATTGAAGTTTGAGGGTTGCTATCACGGACATGGGGATTCATTCCTTATTGCTGCAGGTAGCGGAGCTGCAACCATGGGAACACCAGATAGTCCGGGCGTTACCAAGGGCACAGCACAAGATACACTTCTGGCTCCTTTTAATAACATTGAGAGAGTAAAGGAAGTTGTAGCGGCTAATAAAGATCAAATTTCTGCCATCATTGTCGAGCCTGTAGCTGGGAATATGGGATGTGTTTTACCTGAGACAGGTTTTCTTGAGGGTCTTAGATTGATTTGTGATAAGGAAGGAATCCTATTGATTTTTGATGAGGTAATGACTGGATTTCGTCTTGCAAGAGGAGGAGCACAGGAAGTATTTGGTGTAAAACCAGATCTAACCACTCTGGGTAAGATAATAGGCGCTGGGATGCCTGTAGGTGCTTATGGAGGCAGAAGTGATATCATGGATTTTGTATCACCACAGGGTCCAGTATATCAGGCAGGCACACTTTCTGGTAATCCAGTGGCAATGGCAGCAGGATTTGCTCAACTCAGCTACCTTAATGACAATCCTGAAGTCTATCAAAATATTGAGAAAACCACAAAAAAGATTCTTTCAGGGTATCAAAAAGCCATAAAAAAACATAAGTTGAAATACACAATGAATCACATTGGCAGCATGATTAGCTTATTCTTCACCGATAAAAAGGTGATTGATTTTGAGACAGCTAAGACATGTGATACTGATCTCTTTGGTAAATACTTCAGATTCAACCTGGAAAATGGTGTTTATCTTCCACCAGCACAATTTGAGTCATGGTTCATCTCAAACAGTATCGAAGATGTAGAAGTGCAAAAGATCATTCAAACTTTCGAACAGTTTTTAGAGCATAGCAAGGGAAACTAATACACCAAGCAAAAGACTTATTCCCAGTAGAATAGAGTAAATGAATCCTATCATGAAGAATTTAGTGATACACCAAATAAGCTTCTGAGCATACACACGCTTAAAGCTAATAACGATGTATACGGATGTGATCAAAACAGCAATATCATCTCCATAATCTTTAAAGCCATCTATAAATAGAGAAATCACCCAGACAAAGCCAAGTAAAAAGAATAACAAGGAGTGAATGTGAATGGAGTGAATGAGGTGTTTGATATACAATCCTTTTTTCCAAAAGAAAAGCTTTAGAAGTAGTGCGTATAGCGGCAGGATGCAAAAGACTATAATCGGAATCTGTCGTAAAATGTAAGAGCTAAGCGTTGCATTTGTTTCCTGATTTATTTTGATGATTTGCTTTGACGCAAAACGCCTGAAGAATGGTAGTGAATCGAGCCGCAAAGTGTCCATTATCTGATCTGGTGTTAGGGCAACCTCCTGATTCAAGTGTCTGATCAATTTCATTTTATTATTGGATAATGGCCAATCCGCATTGCTGCTTGAATCCGGATAATTAAAAATACTATCATACTGCGTGTCTGATAGTGACTCCATTTCATCCATAAAACCTCGGAGTTTTTTATCTTTTGCGGTAGGCTCTAGTATTTTGGCGAGAAAAAAGAAATGAAAGATGCTAATTACCAGATACCAACGGATTGGATTGGCATAGAGCACTCTTCTTCCTTCATTGAAAGCGATCGTAAGCTTACCCGGGCTAAAAAGGAACGGTTTAAAAGTCCGTCCAAACCTTGAGTCAAGTGAAAAGAAATTAGAAAGAAATTCACGTAGGAGAAGACTTATACTAACCTGATTGTCAGTGTTTTCCTGACCACAGTTAGGGCAATAATTATTTTTTTGTTGGAGAAGCTCGCCACAATTGAGGCAGGCTTTATGTTTCCTTCTCTTTTTCACCAGGTTTGAACTTGTTGAGTAAAAATGCCACTCCCCACAATCCCAAGGCGACTAAACTATAAATTAATTGATTGGATTCCGTTCTTAATGAGAAGAAAAGAAAAACAAAGGCTCCAATCGTGAATATCCAGATAAGGGTAGGGTATAATTTCATTCTTGAAATTAAAATTTATTGATTGGCTTTTAAACTATGCTTCTTTGACTTTCAGGCTTGTGCCTTCATCAGAAATGACGATCACTTCTGCTCCCTCTTCGATGAAATTTCCCCTGGTAAAGGCATCATAAATTTCATCATCTATTTCAATTCTACCACTTGGCCTTAGCCGCGTGTAAGCTTTCCCTTTCTTACCCACCATGGATTTTTTCTTATAGAAAGTAGAAGTGAATCCTTGTTCTTTATCCTGCACTTCCTGAAGTGCAATACGCTTGAATACATTGCTATTCACCAGACGAGCACCCCCGAAAAACATAATTATATTGGATCCGAGCATACCTAGAATGACGGTTGCAACAGAAATGAATATTTCTTCTGAACCAACAAATGAGAAATCAAACATATCATTGTTAAGCATCACCAGTACCAATGATCCTATGGTACAAATCAGACCAAGAACCCCTGCAACACCGAAACCGGGGATCACGAAAACTTCCAATGCTATGAGAATAATGCCGACGATAAACATGATAATCTCCCAGTTGGCAGCTAAACCATTCAGGTAATTCGGAACAAAGTATAGGATGATCGCTATGACAGCTGCCAATAGTGGAAAACCCACGCCAGGTGTTTGAAGCTCAAAATAGATACCTCCTACTATTACTAAGATGAGAATCCCACTTACGAAGGGGTTTAAAAAAAGTGAAATGATTTTTTCTGTAGTTCCAAGTTTAAATTCTTGAATTTCATAATCCTCTACTCCTGATCTACGCATGATATCATCGATGCTGCTTACTTCAGCCTCACAGAACCCATATTTGATTGCTTCAGAAGTAGATAATGTCAATATTTTTCCTTCGGTGGCAATGCTATCCAGGTCTATATCTTCATCGACCATAGCCTCTGCCATTCGAGGGTTTCTTCCTTTGGCTTCCGCAGTGGATCGCATGATCGATCGCATATAGGATTGATACTTATCCGGTGCAGCAGCTCCATCTTGTGTGACAACTGTAGCAGCACCTATACTTGAGCCCTTAGCCATGTAAATGCTATCACAAGCTATAGATATCAAGGCTCCAGCAGAAGCTGCATCTTTATTAATGTAGGTATATATCGGTTTATCAAAGTTTAGAATTCTTGTTCTGATATCATCCGCATCATTGAGCGCACCACCATAAGTGTCTAACTCCAGGATCACATAATCTGCATTTAGTTCTCTTGCTTTCTCCAAGCCTAGTTCAGAATACCTGTTTGTTCGAGGGTCAATGACATCATTGATCTTTAAATGAAGAACAAGCGGTTTTGCATTTTCCTGAGCAATGGAAAGTATCGTTGTTAAAAGAGCAAGTACAAATAATAGTTTTCTCATAATCTGGTGCTAAAATCAGCGCAAAGGTTCACCTTTGAAACTGAACTTTCGAGAATAAAGTTATTCCAATTTGATCGACAAATTCATTTTTCTTCTCGTATGATCCCAAAATCTGTTAAACACATTGAAATTGATCATCAGATATGGAGTACAGTCGTCCATGAGGAAGACAATTGCTTGTTTTTGGAAACGAGAAATGAAGAAGATAAAGAAGTGATGGTTTCAAAGTTGGAATTAAAAACCATGATGATAAGTGGAAGCACCCTAAAAGTGGACTGGTGGTCAAAGCTGATAGGTACGGTAGGGGATGAGCTTCATTTCATTGAATATCAGGATCGAAATGATCCTACCCAGCATAGTTTTTTTAGTATAGACTATACAAGTGGGCAAAAGAAACCATTGGATCATTTACCTGAACCGATGGTTCAGTCAGCTTATCCTGAAATTTATGAGCATGGTTCTGATTATTTTAAAACAGTGGCTGAATTTTTATCGTTGGAGTTACCACTTTCTTGTGAGTACATGGAATGGAAGGATAAAATCATAATCAGCTACTATCTTCGTTCTGATAACGGATTTGAGCGATTTTTGCTTCTAATCAAAAACGACGAGAAAATCTGGAAGATTCAGCAAGACAAGGATATGAAAGGATTCTCTTCTGGTGCGTTTTTTGTTTTTCAAGATCAACTAATATTTATAAAGGATCGAAATGAGGTTTGTGTTTACACTGATTAGTGTGTTTATGATTTTCACGTCTTTTGCTTACCCTGCAGATAGTATTCGTGCAGAGCAAAGGGAAGAAGGGTTATTTATAGTCCATGAGGTTGAAGATCAAGAAACCATATATTCCATAGCCAGAAGATATGGAGGTTCTGTGATTGGAATCATTAAGCACAATCAAATTATCGACAATAGAATTGAGATCGGTCAGATTATTTATGTGCTTGTGGAGGAAGAGAAACCTGTTCAGGTTAATCTAGTAGATCAGTTTAGTACAGATGAGAACGTTCACATGGTTGAATTAGGGGAGACGCTATACAGTATTTCAAAGCGATATGATGTGAAACTTAAGGATTTGAGAAGGTGGAATAATCTTCCTGATAACAATATCTCGCCAGGAATGAGATTGAAGCTCGCCGATGAAGTTGAATCAAGTAAACTGCAAGAAGAAGTAAAAGATGTAGCTGAGCCATTGGTAGAGGTACCCGCAGATACTGTAATTGAAGAAGCGATTGATCCGTTTGCTGAATTTGAAAAGTATTTGGTTCAGACAGGAGAAACACTCTCCACTATTGCTAAAAAAATCGGAGTAAGCATGGACAGTTTGAAAGAGTGGAATGATTTGGAAGGTGATTATTTGAAAATTGGTCAAGATCTATTCTACAAGGAATCTGAAGTTTCTGATTCGGCAAAATTGGTTGAGCCTAAAGAAACGGTAAGGACACAAATTGACGAAAAAGGATTTGAAAGAATCTATGAGGAAGGGGTCGCTTCTGTCATAGAATCAATGAATACCTCCAGGTATTTAGCACTTCACCGAACGCTCCCTATTGGCACTAACCTAAAGGTCAGAAACCTGATGAATAATCAGGTAGTACATGTAAAGGTAGTTGGGAAGCTTCCTAATACAGGTTTGAATAAAAACCTCCTATTGCGTCTATCGCAACCAGCATATGATCAGTTGGGTATTTTGGATTCCAAATCCAGGGTGGAGGTTTCTTACAATAAGATGTGAATCAGCAAGAATTAAAAGCCTTTCTTGACAGTAAAGTTGAGGAGTACAATCAGCTAGGGTTTATAGCTAATGACCCGATTAGTATTCCACATGAATTTTCAAAAAAGCAGGACATTGAAATTGCTGGATTTATGGCTGCTGTATTTGCTTGGGGTCAGCGAAAAACAATCATCAATAAGAGTCATGAATTCCTCGGATTGATGGATAATGCACCTCATGACTTTGTGCTCAACTATTCTGAAGAAGATCTGAAACCATTTCTGAAATTCAAGCATCGAACATTTAACAGCACTGACGCGCTATACTTTTTGCATTTCTTCCGATGGTTTTACGAAAAGTACGATTCGTTAGAGCATGCATTTACTGGTAAATTAGGTGAGAGGACTAGTATGGAAGCTCGATTAACACATTTTTTTGAAGTGTTCTTCTCATTGCCGGACCATCCGATTAGAACGTATAAACATATTCCTAACCCAGCGAGAAAGTCTGCCTGCAAAAGAATCAATATGTTTCTCAGGTGGATGGTTCGTCGGGATGACAATGGAGTGGACTTTGGCATCTGGCGTCATATTCAATCAAGTGAGCTAATTTGTCCTTGTGATTTACACGTGGATCGTGTAGCTAGAAAACTAGGACTGATCACTCGGAAGCCAACGGATTGGCTAACCGCAATGGAGCTCACCCAAAATCTTAAAAAGCTTGATCCACTGGATCCGGTTAAATACGATTTCGCTTTGTTTGGGCTTGGGGTAGAGGAGAAGTTTTAAGATGGGCTTAACTACATATTTTATGAATCACTGCCGATTTTTATCAATGATTTCAAAGTAGTCTGAAACTGGGGTTCCTAGCTTAGACCAATCACCTTTATCCATGTAGTTAGAGATTTCTTCTGCTACATCCATGTTAAAGAAGAGTTCACCATCATCATTGAACTTCCAAACTTTCACGCCATTGGCTTGATAAACCACCTCAAGGTTCTCATCCAGAATAACAGTCATTGGTAAGACCATCTGATCGCTTTTGAAGTAATCGTAAAACGCTCCCTTCTTATCGCAATAAATTTCAAAGTTCCAATCAAATTTTTCTTTCATTTTATTAATTGATGCCTCTTTTTCGAATGTGTTAATGGCATACATTGAAATATTTCTATTATCAAGTTCTTGGAGCTGTTTGTTAAACGAATTGAGCTGAACGATACAAGGTTTGCACCCTGTTTGCCAAAAATCTAAGATGGTATAATTGCCATCAATTATTAGATCTTTAATAGTGATACTATCACCTTTCATTGTTTCAAGTTGAATATCCATTAATTCTTCCTGTGCATCAGCTGATACGAAAATGAAAATGGTGAGAATTAAAGTTAAAAGTCTTTTCATGGGGTTTATAGAGGTATATCGTTCATGTATGAGGTGTGCCCTCTCACTTTATGGACAGTACTAAAATAGTGAAGTCTACCGGGGCTTCCAAGGTATCAGACTGGCACTGCGCCTTGAAGTTTTTAACTCTCTACGAGCTGATGTTGAATCTTACTTTATTCTTATTTCCTTCACTAAGGATGAAATAGGTATTGCATAAACATCTTGCTCATTTAGCAAGAAAATCACATCTTTTGTCTTTCCGATTAATTTCCCTGTCCTGATTTCATTGTCAGCCAATTTTATTGAAATGTCATTTTGGTTAACGATTTTATCTTTTGTGTATTTTCCGTAATAATCAGCTGACAGATACAAGTAGAGTAGAAAACTTATTACAAAAAGAAAGTTTCTATATGCCTTGTACCATGTTTTTTTATCACGACCAAAGTTCGCTTTCGAGTACGATTTTGGCCATTTTTTTTTCCATGAAGAGTCCAGTTTTATTAAAATAGAAACAGATAAAATTGAAACGGTCGCAAATAAAAGGATATTAAAGTCTGAAAAAGGCGCTATCAGGAAGTCAAAGACATCTGAATAATCAAATACGTTTATTCCAAATTCTGAATATTTCTGGAAGTTAAAAAGCATACCTATTCCCACAGCAATGATGTAAGAAGCTGTGATAACTGTTTGTATTTCCTTAATAATAACTTCGTAAGTATCCTTTATTAGTCCTTCTTTCATTTTGATTTTTAATTGATGAAAACAAACTTGATTTCAAGTGATTACCCCCAATTCCCCGGGTCTTCACGCCACTCTTTCAGGGTCTTAAGCACATCGTTTTCAAACATGCGTTCATCCTGTGCATGATCCAGCAGGTGATGATAATCACTGAGCACAACCAGGTCTACACCTGCTTTTTCAAAATTGTCCTCTGACACTTTAAATCCATAGGTGAAAATGGCAATCATGCCTACTACCTCAGCTCCAGCCTCTCGCAAAGCTTCAGCAGCAGCCAAGGAACTTCCACCAGTAGATACCAGATCTTCAACCAAAAGGACTTTCTGTCCTTCTTCAATCTTACCTTCAATCATGTTTTGAAGCCCATGCCCCTTAGACTTTGAGCGAACATAGATAAATGGTAGTCCAAGTTCTTCTGCCACCAATGCTCCCTGAGGTATACCGGCTGTAGCCACTCCTGCTATCACATCTATTCCATCAAAAGAATTAGAAATGGCCAAAGACAAAGCAGTTTTGATCTTTGATCGAACGTCCGGATAAGAAAGACTCAAACGATTATCACAGTAGATGGGAGACTTCCATCCTGAAGCCCAGGTAAATGGATTTTCAGGACTTAATTTGATTGCTTCTATTTTCAGTAAATCGGCGGCTACTTCAGCGGCTAATTGCGGGTTGTAGATTTTGATGCTCATGAGTGTGCAAAAATAAAACTCACATATTACCGATCAATAATATGAAGAGCTTGTTTGATTTTTATTTTATCATTTAATTGCCTCTTCATTCTGATTCATGAAAATCTTTATCAACGACATTCCGGTTTACATTCTCTCAGAGAAAAAAATAAACATGAAGCGTGCGTATGGCTTAGTGATTAGAGAATTTGAGGAAATTGTACCTGAAGTGCTGGTAGATGATGTGCTGATCATGAATGCATCCTTTGATCAGATCGATGGCTTGCTGCGGCTAATGACGGATAAGAAACTGAAGAAAGTCCACTCAATTTTTATCTCCTCACGAAAGAAAAGAGACCTCATTAATTACCTCAAGAGTAAGTTTAAAGTAATAGAAGCTGCAGGTGGCATTGTAGAAAAGGAGGGAAAACTGTTGATGATCTTCCGTAGAAAAGTTTGGGATATACCGAAGGGAAAGGTAGATAAGGGAGAGTCTGTCGAAGAGTGTGCCGTAAGAGAAGTGGAAGAGGAGACAGGAGTGAAGGTGATAATTGATAAGGAAATTGATGCGGTGTGGCACACATACGTCACTAAGAAAAAATACATATTAAAAAAGACGTATTGGTATGCCATGCACTGTGTGGACGATACTGATATGGCACCACAATTGGATGAAGGCATCAAAAAAGTAGAGTGGATGGACATGGAGCAGGTAAGGAAGGCATTGCATGGTTCCTACCGATCCATCAGGTATGTCATGCAAGAGTATACTAAGATGATGAAAGAAGCTTAGAAAGCGTAGCTTCTTTATAGCTACTCCTTGGAAAATATTATACTTCGTAAGGTAGAAACGGATTTACATCGCCACCATATCTATGTACTTCACGGATGATGCTTGAACTGATAGGAGCAAGTTCCGGAGAAGTAATTAAGAAAATCGTTTCTAAATCTTCGTTCAAATACCGATTGATCTGAGAAATACTATTTTCATATTCAAAGTCGGTGGTGTTTCTAAGACCTCTCACTAAAAAGCTAGCTTCATATTTCTCAGCAAGTGAAGCAGTCAGCTCATCGTAAACTTCCACTTCTACTCTGCCCTCATTAGCAAAAGCTTCATTGATTTTATCCACCATCCACTCTAGCTCAAAGTACCGATTGTTTTTTGAGGTATTGTGACCAATAGCAATGATCACCCGATCAAACAGATCAAGACTTCTCATGACTATATCAAAATGTCCTTTGGTAAATGGATCAAAAGATCCTGGAAAGATGGCTGTTTTCATACTTTTAAAGTCAGACGCAGGCTTATACACAAAGATACCCACTCAGCACGTCAAAGTACTGATGGTCTTCTACTTCATCGTATAAGTAGCTAAAGCGAAGGAATGAAGGCTTTGAGCCAAAAGAAATGTTTTTGATGTATCGTTTAAGAAGCTGCATTTCTTCAGATGCAGGTTTGATAAACCCCCAAATGAATACGTGACTTTCTTTACCGCTCATTTTCAATTCATTGAAAACTAGCATGATGTATTTGAGATAGTCTTCTTTCTTACGAGCCGCAAACTGATTGTAGTACAGGAGCTTTTTACCTTCAGTTACTACCAAATGTAGGATGCCACGATCTACGTAAGCATACATGCTTTTATCATCAATGTGATCTGCATGCTTTAAAAACCCTTCAATAAGCGCACTACCCTGATGAATGACATGCACCTTCTTTTTTTTGTAAATGGACTCTATCCATCTACATAGCTTAGTCTCTGCTGCAAATACATTGACTGTATCTACGGCTACCTGCTTGTAATAATTGACTTCCTCGAATGACGTTTTGATCTCACTGTTTAGTGCCAGGTAATCAGCCGCAGATTCTTGCACAAACATATTAGCGGGTACCAATGAGAATTTGTGCGTTTTCAGACAAAGCTTTACGTTTTTCCAAAACCCGGCAGTGAGGTATTCATGATTATCTAAGATATCCTTGATTAGCCTAAGGCGTCCATTTACGGTTTTAATTCCTTCGAGACGATAATCTTCAAGACCCATGACCACATTGTCTTGGGAGTCTACAACTGCAAATTGCAAGTCGTATATCCCGACTTGCATGATAAGCGAGTAATGATCCAGTTCGTCAATGGTGAACTTTGTATCCTTTACTCGCTTAACAAGCTTATAAGTCGATGTGTCTTGTGCAATCAAAATATTTTATTCCCAGTTACCAGCGGTGGTCACACTTGTTCGTGATCCAAACCTCAATGGCTTTCTGGTATTGTATTCGCTTTCCTCATCTCTGCTAGGATCAACAGGTCGAGGATTTTTCACTTCGATAGCATTTACATACAGTCCAGCCTTAAGGATCTTATCTGCCCAAACATCAAATTTAGTTGCTGGTTCAACACCTGGAACGTAAACTAAAGTAGCCAGATTAAATCTTGGCCATTTGTTTTGGTTGAAAAGTGAGTCCATCACAGGAACTGTTCCGAGTGTATCAATTTCTACTACGATACTATCCTTTCCATATGGCTGAGGTATAATAGTCTCTGTTTTCTCAGTCAGATAAAAACTGCCTGTATCAACAAAGGCTATAAGCTTATCCCAATCACTTGTATACTGTCCATTTACTGACATGTATGCAATTTCGGCTTCACGTATCATCTTTAATTGCTCTATTATTAGAGCTTCTGCTCTTTCGATTCGCTCAGCTTCATCGATGGATGATTTGATACTGTATACTAAAAACACGGCCAGTGATACCCATACCACGAGCATGACCACAGAAACAATCTTCGTTTTACTCATTGCTAAATTTCTTTTTCGCTAGGTTTTTGCAATTATAAATATTTAATGGTGATTCTTGAAGCACCAGAATACTATTAATGCTTAAAAGTAATCAAACCCCTAAGTTCGGTTATTTTATCTCTTTCATAAACGGTGTTAAACGCATTATGAATGGCATTTTTAGGTAAGGTCTTCAATTCATCGTAAGAAAAAAAGCGAGCATCGGATAAAATTTGTTGTTCAGGACCTAATTCTGGATCATTTCCGAGCATTAAATCTCCTGAAATTCGCTTAACGAGAAAAAATAATTCGATTGCATGGTGTTTTTCGCTAATAAATTCATTTGTGAACAAAAACTTTACAATTTCAACGACAAGATTAGTTTCTTCTTTAAATTCTTTTTTTAGAGCCTCTTCATGGCTTTCTCCGAATTCTACACCCCCACCAGGTGGTGACCATAAATATCCAGCAGGTCCGATTTTATCATGCTTAAGAAGTAATATCTGATTATCCTCTTCCAAAATGCCACAGACCCTTACTCGTACTTTTTCTTCAAATTGAGTAATGGTATTTTTTTTGTTTAACATTTAATAATGAGGTTCGTTAACTTTGAGGTTACGAATTTGGGGTATTTAAATCATTTAATAGGTTGAATAAATGTACTCCATATTACTCATTGAAAACTTAAACACTTTAAAACATGAAATATTTAGCGTCATTGCTGTTGGTAGGATTTGCATTTTTTGCGACAGCACAGGAAGAAGAAGAGCCAATGACTGGCCCAAAAATTTCCTTTACCGAAAAATCATTTGATTTTGGTGAAATCACACAAGGAGAGAAAGTTGAACATGTTTTTGTTTTCGAGAATGTGGGTAACGAACCACTAATCATTGCCGATGTGAAAACAACATGTGGTTGCACTGCACCAGAATGGCCGAGAGAGCCAGTTGCTCCTGGTAAAACTGCTAAAATCAAGGTGGTATTTAATAGTGCGGGCAAAATGGGTATGCAAAACAAAGTCATTACCGTAATGTCCAATGCTGTAAACAATCCGGAGCGTGTGAAGATCGTCACGAATGTAATGCCTCCTGATAATAAGTAATTGCCTTTATTGATTGCGCGATCCGAAGATCGCGCTCCCGATTCTGACCATATTACTTCCCTCTTCGATGGCTAACTGGTAATCACCACTCATTCCCATCGATAGGGTGTCCATTTGGACGTTAATGTGGTCAGAATTTTTTATTTCATCAAAAAGCTTCTTCAGGCTTTGAAATTCACGTTTTACCTGCTCACTATCTTCGGTAAATGTGGCCATCCCCATCAATCCCACGATTCGGATATTGGTCATTTCTTTGAGTTCCTGACTGTTGAGAATTTCGTCTAATTCAGCTTTATCAAGACCGAATTTTGTGTCTTCTTCTGCAATGTGCATCTGAAGTAAGCAGTCAATTACCCGATCCACTTGTTTTGCTCGTTTATTGATTTCCTTTAGAAGTTTAAAGGAATCCACTCCATGAATGAGGTGTACAAAGTCGACAATGTATTTAACCTTGTTTCGCTGAAGGTGACCTATCATATGCCAACGAATATCTTTAGGCAGCTCCTCTGCTTTTTGAGTGAGTTCCTGAACCTTATTTTCACCAAAATCAAGATGGCCTGCATTATATGCTTCAAGAACATCCGAAGCTGGTTTGGTTTTACTTACCGCAACAAGCGTACAGTTTTTAGGTAGGCTTTCTTTTAAATCTTCAAGTTGGTTTGATATTTCACTCATTATTGTCTCTTTTACATCCCTTAAATTTGAAATCTAAAGAATAAGTTTCAATTGAATTGAATGGCAATTTTAGGGACACTACTTAAAAAAGGAATCATGTTGCGCGAAAGTTTAGAGCAACTATATACCTCTCCTTTGGACCTTCAAAAACAAGAACTGAGAAACTTACTTATTCATTGCCAAAACACAAAGTTTGGTCAAGCTCACAAATTTGATGAGATACTCGCTGCATTTAAAGGGGATCAAGGCCAGTTTTATAAAGCCTTCACTTCCAATGTTCCCATTTTCGATTATGATAAAATGTATGAGCAATGGTGGCATCTTGCACAGGAGGGACAAAAGGATGTATGTTGGCCTGGAAAAATCAAATACTTCGCATTAAGCTCTGGCACTTCTGGTGCTTCATCAAAATATATCCCCATTACAAGAGAAATGGTTAAGTCTATTCGTAAAACCTCGATGCGACAGATTCTCACTATGAGTAAATATGACTTGCCGGCCTCTTTGTTTTCTAAAGGTATTTTGATGCTAGGAGGGAGTACAGATTTAAAAAGAAGTGGTCATTACTTTGAAGGTGATTTATCTGGTATCACTGCAGCGCAGATCCCTTTCTGGTTTCAACATTTCTATAAGCCTGGGAAAAAAATCGCAAAGACTAAGAATTGGAATGATAAGCTAGAGGAAATAGTTAAGAAAGCTCCCAATTGGGACATTGGCATAATTGTGGGAGTCCCTGCATGGCTTCAGATCATGATGGAAAGGATCATTGAGATGCACCAATTATCAAGCATACATGACATCTGGCCTAACCTACAAATATTCGTTCATGGAGGAGTTTCATTTGAGCCTTACAAACGTGGGTTTGAAAAACTGCTTAAGAAACCATTATTCTACATGGAAACTTATCTTGCCTCAGAGGGATTCATTGCATTTCAGGCTTATCCCAATAGGAAATCCATGCGTCTTGTTTTGAACAATGGAATCTTTTATGAATTTGTGCCATTCACGGACGAAAATTTTGATGAGGATGGGAAATTGAAATCTGGTGCCAAGACTCTTAAAATTGATGAGGTAGAAGAGGAAAAAGAGTATGCGCTATTAATAACAACTAATGCCGGTAGCTGGAGGTATTTGATTGGTGATGTGATAAAATTCGTCTCAATCGAAGAATCAGAAATCGTTATTACAGGCCGGACAAAGCTTTTCATGAGTTTATGCGGAGAGCACCTTAGTCTTGATAACATGAATAAAGCGATAGAATTGGCTGAGGAGGAATTGAAAGTAGATATTCGTGAGTTTACCTTGTTGGGTGAACGAGCTGACAGTTTATTTGCTCATCACTGGTACATCGGTACCGATGATGAGATAAGCAGTGAGGCACTTAAGACTCATATAGATAATCATTTGATGAAATTGAATGATGATTATAAGGTAGAGCGAAGTTCTGCACTAAAAGAGATAAGAGTTTCTATATTGCCAACTCAAATATTTTATCAATGGATGGAATCACAAGGAAAAGTTGGTAGTCAAAATAAATTTCCTCGTGTACTTAAGAAAGAAAAAGCCCAACTTTGGAAAAATTTTCTAACCGATCAAAACATTTCTCTTAGTTAGATGCCCCCAATTATCAACGGACTGATTTACGGTCTGATCTTCATTTTTGCACTAGGCCCTGCTTTTTTTGCGTTGATACAAACAAGTATTCAGCAAGGACTTAAAAAGGCTGTTTTCTTAGCCGCTGGAATTTCAGTAAGTGATGTTTTTTATGTGCTGATAGTTCTATTCGGCATGACCAAAGCATTAGAGACTGATAGAGTGAAATTTTGGATAGGACTTTTTGGCGTGGTGATGCTTGGGATCTATGGCATTTATTCGTGGTTTAAAACTCCTAAAATCCATACCGAAGATACCATGATGAATGAGTCAAGTGATATCAAACAATTTGCTAAGGGGCTGTTTTTAAATGGTCTGAACCCCTTTATTATTGTTACCTGGGCAACCTGGGTAAGTGTTAGCGTTATCAATTTTGACTATAATTTCAATGAACAGCTCCAGTTTTTTGGAGGTATGCTAATTACAATTTTCAGTATGGATTTGGGAAAAGCCTTTCTGGCTCATCGTTTAAAGCACTTAGTTACCGTCAAGTTTGTGAGGAATATGAATCGAACGGTTGCGGTAATCCTTATTCTATTCTCTTTGCAGATAGTTTATTTCCTGGTTACAAATTTTGTATAAAAAAAGCGTACCTCTTCAAGAGATACGCTCAACCTTTTTAACAACCTAACTTAACTATTTACTGAATAGTAAAACCAAATACTTTTTCATCATTAGAAGTATTGACCACTAATGTATATGTGCCTTCATCTAGCTTTGCAATTTCAGACAATTCTACTTTCTTTGAATTAACTTTTCGTTCTTCTTCATTTAAGAAAAGCTTAATTTCTTCTTTTTGTGGATTGGATAACCAGATCTTCGTTCCTTTTGCAAATACTGGTTGTCCGCTTTCAATTGCAACTGCCTTGTCGCTGAATTTTATTTCCACCTCCTGTGGTTGATTTTCAGCCTTAGTAGTACCAAAAGAGACAACAAAGTTGAAGGATACTACTGAAATGAGAATGAATACTAACTTGATCATAACCTGCTTCCTTTATACATAACTAACACAAACAACGTGAAAAACCCTCACTTGGTATGAGGGTTTTAGTTAAGTTATCTTAAAACTTAGTTGAATTGCAGAAAAAAATCGTTAGGCCTTTAAATCCCTTTTATTGAGTACCCAGGTGATAAAAGTCATATAAATAAAGCCCCAGATAATTGGAATAATCCATTCAAACCAGAGTGGTCCTTCTTTGATTTCCTGAAAAATATATTTTGCAAAAGGGCTTTCGTAAAACTTCCCGCATAGCTTCTCAATTGAATATATTGGGAAGAACTTTACAATTCCTTCTGTATAGTCTTTTGTGAAAGGAGCGAACTCCAGTATGCCGGTTATAATTGGCTCGAAAACGATGCTGTAGAGAAAGATTAAAACGATCGCGAATCCAGCTTTTTTAATCACCATTGCTACACTGAAGGCAAAAAGTCCAAATACAACTAATTGCAGGAAGTACGCAACTAAATGTTCAAGATCCGCAAATATGTACTTCGCATCCAACACATGTGAGTATTGCATGCCTGCAATTAGACCTGAAACAAAGAGTACAAGCGTACAAACGGTTGCCAGAAAGAGGATCAAAGAAAGCTTTGATAAAAGAAATTCTCTCTTACTAATCCCATCAATGATGTTTTGTCTTAGCGTATTATATGAAAGTTCATTATTTACAGAGACTATGATAATGAACGATATGAGAATCTTAACAAATGACCCTAACCACGTAGCGTTGTGCCAGATGTCAGGGAAGTCATAAATCGGTAATAGTGTTGGGCTAAGCCCTTCAATATCAGCTCCTTTGCTCTCAAGCCATTCTAGAAAGAAAATACCTCCATTGGTAATTATCAGCTGTGCAAGCAGGTAGAGTCCAAATAGAATCCAAAAAACCCTATAGTGCTTCAGTTTTAGCCATTCGAGTGTAAAAGCTCTAATCATTTTCTTTTAAGATTTTAAGGAATTCTTGTTCAAGTGATTTTGATTGAGGGATTAGCTTCTTCAATGATATCCCCTGGTCAAAACAAAATTTATTAAGGTGATCGGAGGATTGGCCATCCTTTAGGTAAGCTTTTATAGATCCATTTTCTTTTTCGATTTTATCTATTCCATCAAATTTCTCAACAGCGATAGATAGTTTATCCAGATCTGTTGCTGAAATTTCCACCACATTGGTTTCACCCAAAATATCATTGACAGCACCCTCATGTAGCTTTACGCCTTTTCTCAATATGCAGAAATCTGAACATACTTTTTGCACTTCATCCAATAAATGGCTGGCCATAATGATGGTTTTACCCTGAGCAGCTATGTCTCTAATTAACTGGCGGACCTCAGCAATTCCTTCAGGGTCCAGGCCATTTGTTGGCTCATCCAGCATCAACACTGGGGGATCGGATAATAGAGCAGCGGCAAGTGATAGACGTTGCTTCATACCCAAACTATACGTCTTGAACTTATCATTTCGACGTTCATATAGGCTGACTTGTTTGAGTATTGTGTCAATATTAGAAGTGCCGCACTTTTTGATATGTGCTACGATACGTAGGTTTTGAACAGCGGTCAGGTAGCTATAGAAGCATGGGGTTTCTAATATAGAACCTATTCGTTTTCGAGCCTCTACGTTGCTCATCCCTCCAAACCACTCAAATGAGCCGCTTGATGGGGCCACTACTTCAAGTATCATCCCTAGTGTTGTGGTTTTACCGCTTCCATTTGGTCCAAGTATACCATAGACCTGACCTTCTTCAATAGTAAGGTCAAGCTGATCTACTGCGGTAAGTCGCCCAAACTTCTTAGTCAGCTTATTTATTTTTAATACACTCATTTAAATTGTTCAGTTATAAGTGGCAGCATATCATCACTTTGAAAACTCTGTATGAGTTCCGGAATTTTAGCAAACGGAATTTCACCACGCAAATAAAAAGCCGCAGCTCTGCCTTCAGCAGCTAAGACACCCACGTATTCTTGATCTTTTCCTAAGATTCTAATTTCTTGAGTTCCATAAATAGTGATGTATTCTTCATAACCTATTGCCTCATATTCTTTGAGCCAACTTTTATAGTCTTTGGAAGCTACAGTAGCCGAATCGAGCGTATAGATTAAAACTTTTTCAATGTCATTTACCAGCTCATTGAAGTTTGGATCTTGCGTGATATTAACCATACGAAGCGTGCTAGGGTAGAAGCAAAGGGGATTCATCCACCGGGTAGTTCTTCGTGGTTCTGCAAATTCTTTAATAATTGACTCTTGAGCGACGATTATTAAAGAAAATGAGAGACTTAAAATGAGTAGTAATAATTTCTTCATGTAGGTGTAAAATAAAAGGCAGGATAGGGTAATTCCCACACCTGCCTTGTCAACTAACTGTCTTTAATCTATTGCTTTATCAAGATTTTCAAGGTATTTCAATTGGTTCACTCGCATAAGGCTAGCCAACTTCGAAATTTGCTTCAGGTCTATTTCTCCGTAGATACTTACGATCGCAAACTTTTCCTTACCACCTGCTACCAGGATCAGTTCTTCAATGACTCCTCCTTTTTCACGAATAGAGATTTTCACATTCTCCTCCGCATCTTTTACGGTCATGAGTTCTTCAAATCCTGCTTTTTCTACATCTGCAACTGCTCCATCATATAATGCCTTTGGGCTCGATACTTTTTCACTGGCCACCACTTTCATTCCTTTTAGTTTGCTTGTGATGTCATAAAAGAGCTGCTCGTCTTCTTCACTACCTTCCATTTCGGAGAAAAGTGAGAACATTTTGCTGCTGACAGATACTTTGGTGAAGGTCTCGTCATTTTCATATTTATCCATGTATTTGGTTACTACCTGCTGGCTGAAAGCCAAGCTAGTTATGGACAAAATCATTAGTGTTAATACAATCTTTTTCATGTTAATATTTTTTTATGGTCTTAAATCAAGGTTTTGGTTTTCAATCTTGCAGAGTGCATCAAGAGTCTTCTTGAAGCTCTTCTTTTGCCTTGTTGAATTTGGTTAACTCAAGCGTATGGTTTTGCCCCTCTTGTAGCTCACCACTTATCATCATAAGGGCATTTTTAGTAGCCTCAAAGGCTTTTTCAGGATCTTCGATAGCAAACGGATCTTTATTAGCATCATTGAAAACCAGTGCTGCTGTAATGATTCCAATTGTGATAGTAGCTGCTGCAGAAATCCAAGCTCGCTTTTTGGAGCTGTTCTTGACTCCCTCATACTTAACCGATTTCTCTTTGCTGAGGTATCGGAAATAGTGACCTTCATTGGTGAGTGCCGGATTAGATTTAAAATGTGCCTTAAGCACTTTCTCCTCTTCCAGACTGGTTTCACCGTTCCAGTATTTTTCTAGTAGTTTATCAATTTGCGATCCCATAAGCGTCTATTTTTTGCATTGCTTCTTTCACTTTTTTGCGAGCTCTGTGAATGTTGACTTTTACGTCGCTCTCAGATAACTCACACGTTTCAGCTATATCCTGATAGCTCATGTCTTCCACTTCTCGTAGGTGGAAAACCTCCTGCTGCTTAGCCGGTAGCTCTTTTAAGACCTGCTTCATCAAAGACATAAAGTCATTGGTGATAGCCTGTGCCTCCACCGGATCTGAATGTCTCATATTTACCACTTTTTCATCCAGGTCTGCATATCGGTTTCTTCGTAGGATCTCGATGCATCGATTTCGGACAATTCGAAAAGCCCACGCGTTGACTTTTTCTACTTTGTCCAGGTCCTTGCGAATACTCCAGATTTTCGTCAGGCAGTCCTGCACAACATCCTTTGCCGTTTCGGGCTCACGTACTATTGATAACGCGTATCTGTACATGCCGTCACTGGCAGGTAGGATTTCTGTATGGTATAAATTGTGTGACATTCAGCAGGATGATGGACTTGTATCAAGTAAAGTTACACGTGTGCTGAAAAAAAATTAACTTTAGGAAAAGTTACCCGAATAAAATATGAACAAATTGATATTTATAGGTGTATTAGTGTGCTTAATTAGTGCTTGCGGAGGAGCAATTGAAAAGCAAAACCAAGATGCTGATCAAGAGACTGAGGCTGTTGAAGCCATCACTTCTGATTTGGAGGCTTCAAAGAAAGAGCTAAAGTCAATCACGGATGAGAGCCTATATGAAATTGATTCTTTACTTGAAAATATAGAATAAATGAAAAAAGTGATAGCATTTGCATTAATGATATTTCTTGTTTTGGGAAGTGGGGAGTTAATTGCTCAAGGAAAAGGAAAAGAGAAGGAAAAGAATAAAGACAAGAAGGAGAAGGCAGAGAAAGAACAGGAGGAAGATGAAGAGAATGATGATGAAGATGAAGAGAATGAGGACGAAGGAATAAAGAAGGAAAAGAGCAAGGATGAAAAGGTGAAAAAGGAGAAGGAAAATAATGGAAATGCCTATGGAAAGAACAAAGGAGATTTGAATGGGCGAGAATTTGGTATGCTTCGTTCTGAGGAAGCACGAGCAAAAATTAACGAGAAGAAGGAAGCGCTGGATTCAGAAATTGCAGAAAGTGAAGAAAAAATCGCTGAGCGCAAAGAGAAAGTAGCGGCGGCAAAAGAAAAAATTGAGAAAGCTAAGCAGGAAGGAAGTGCTAGTCCGGAGGACATTAAGAGTAAGGAAGTGGCATTAAAAAAGTTAGAGCAAAAAATTGCTGAACTAGAACGTTTAATTGCAGAAAAAAGAAATAAATCTAAAGAACTAGAAGAAGCTCTTATTAAAATTACTGATAATCAATAATTTTCATAGTCCCTTCTGTGCTGGGAGGAGATTATAGAAAATGAAATTCAAACCGTATAATTATGAAAATCGCCTTATTAAGAAATTTATATATTTCGCTATTAATTGTAATACTGGCCGCATGTCGGTCAGAAATTATGAACCCGGATGAATTGGTAGTAGCTCCAGAATCTAAAAAAGGAGGTGGTTCAGAGATAGTCACATTGAATGCAGATGCATTTATTAGAAGGGCTTTTATTAAGAAAAAAGCTTCAGCTGGCTATCGAATGACTGCATCAGTTAGTAACTCAGAACCCGATACTGTACATATAATTGATGTGAAGATTAAGGCTTCAAAAGGAGCACCATCACCAACCATAAAGAAGTTTACACTTTACTGGGAGAAATCAGAACCTAAAGCCGAAGTTTCATCTTTTTCGAGTGATGAACTTGATTTTGTGGAAGATGCCGTAGGAAAAACATATGAAGTTTCCTATACGATGCTTAATGCTCAAGGTAAGAAAATCGGAAAGGTTAAGAAAAAAAACATTACTGTTGAACCTCCAGAAGCGAATCTTCCTGTACTAGAAAGCATCCGAATTACTAACTCAAGTGGAAAACAGTGGATTTGTGAAATAGTCATTAGCGACCCTAGTAACATTATTGATAATGCAGAGGTTGAATTCTTGGATGAATATTCTGGACCAGCACCAAATCCTACAATAGTTTCACTTTCATTTGCAGGAGAAATTAATTTAGGACAAGAACTTTATACCGGTATCTTATCATTTGAGGGTGATCCTACTAAAACGAATTATCCATTGCTAGTCTCTGGAAATGCGAAGGATATTAAAATATTTACAATTGAGACTAGCAGTACTCCAGCATATTCTGATTTATAGTTTAAGGAAAGATCATTCTATCCTTTTTCTTACCCAATAACCAATTGTGAACTGCTATTAATATTAGATAATGCATGATACTGTGTGAATTCCTGATCAAATAAAATGCTAAGATTGTGAGTTTGGTCTCAATCATTCCACCAAGTAAAAAAATAGGTACTTGGAACCGACGGCTAGTCTGTTAGCACATTCGTTACAAAAGTGGACTTGGTAATCAACCATAATAGGAGAAAAACAGCCGCCCACTTTAGATAGATGTAATAAAAATCTGTGGTGTCTTTGTATCTGGTTTCTTTTATTTCAGCCTTCTCCAATCGATCTATTTCATCAAAAACCTGAACCAATGCCTCTTTATCAGATACACGATAGAATTTACCATTCCCTATCTGAGCAATTTCACGAAGTGTAGATTCATCAAATGTATTTTCTACCATTCTTGGCCTTCCAAAGAAGTCAGTTCCAAAGGGTACTTTCCCCTCACGTCCAATGGCGATAACATACATTTTGATGTTATAAGCATTTGCAAGGTTTGCTGCAGTGATTGGATCCACATTTCCTGCAGTGTTGTCACCGTCACTTAGGAGGATCATAACTTTTGATTCGGATGTAGACTCTCTGAGGAAGTTTATTCCAGAGGTTATGGCATTACCAATTGCGGTACCACGACTTTCAATCTTATCAAAATCAATGTCTTCAATCAACTCATAAAGGAGTCCATAGTCTGTGGTAAGCGGACAGGAGGGCAAAGCATCACCTGAGAAAATCACTAACCCAATCCGATCCTGAAACCTTCCAGCAACAAAATTTCTCGCCACTTCTTTGGCAGCTTCAAGTCTATTTGGGAGAAAATCCATGATTTGCATGGACTCTGAAATATCAATATTCAATACAATATCAATCCCTTCACTCCATTGCTCTACCTGCTCATTCGTTGTTTGAGGACGTGCCAAACTGGTCATGATAAGTAATAGACTGATAATAAAAAAAACAGGAGGAATGAATCGTAAGTAGGTGATAGGATCACTTTTAAGGTCTTTTTTTGTTAGTGCAACCGGTAACTTTTGGCTGAATTGGTTGACAATTAACCATCTAAGAATGAAAATCAATGGGATGATAAGCATTGCATAAAACCAAAGCGGATTGGCCCAGTCAAAACTTTGAAGTTTTTCCGGTGTAAACCACTCAAATGAAAACCAATTTGCTGTCTTACTCTCCATCTTTGATTGCTGCTACTTTTTTAGAGTACCTCTCTTGTGTAAAATCCTCAATTTGTTGAAAATCCTGGAAGATGTTTTCTTGCATCCTCTTGCCATAAACTACTCTATCAATAGACTTCAACGGAGTAGCTAATTCATCCGTAAAATCATAACTTAAAATTTCTTTTGTTGTCATAACGGAGAACGGCTTCTTATCAAGACGCTGCTGATAATTTTTCCATAAAACCAATGCTTTTTCTGCCAACTCAGGTTCTGGGTCTACTTTCAACTTCGTTATGTAGCTATTGAATACTTCTGCGAATTGCTCATATTGAGTTCGTAGCTTCCTCAGTTTAATCCATTTTATGATTCTCTTTCCAAAGATTAAAAGAAGGATGATAACTAATAGGATAAGGCCTCCAATAATATAGTACATCAATGGATAGTTAAACTGTCTGTTGACTGCCTGGTAATCAAGATTGGTTTTGAGTTTCGTGGAGTCAGAAACGACCGGAGCAAGCTCAGTAAGATAAATTGAGTCCAGGGGAGTTTCAATGACTGATGAGTCTCCTGAGCTAAGTATAACAGCAGGTAATTTCAAATACTGCACTTTGTCAATCTCGAAAGATTGAATAGTGTAAACAGTGGTATCAAAAGCAAGCCCATCTTTGATTTGTGTTGGTAAATAGGTTTTCCCGCTGAACTCAAAGGGAGCGAATGAATACAAACTATCAGGAAAAATCATCTCCAATTCCGGAGGATAGCTAGCTGATATCCAAAAATTAATATCCTGCCCAATCAATAAACTATCTTCAACAAAACCTCCTTTAACTACGACTTCCTGAGCCCTGAGGTTTATTGTGCACAGAAGGGCAATGATAGCAATCCAGTATTTACCTCGTCCTTCTCGCATTGCTTCTATTTCTATGTCTGAAAAGTTTAATCAGTTTAGGAACGTAATCATCTTCAGTTCCAATTGAAATGTAATTCACGTCGTTTCTTCGGCAAAAATCTGATAAAGAATCTTTGTTCTTGCCGTGAGTTTTTTCTACTGCATTTTTAAATTCTTTTGAAGAAGTATTTAGCCACACAGTTTTTCCGGATTCTTTTTCGAAAAGTGGAACGATACCTAAATGAGGCACTGCAGATTCACGTTTATCACTGATGTGTACCACCACCAAATCATGTTTTCTTGCCAGTCCTCTCATGGAGTGTGTAAAGTTTTCATCTATAAAATCTGAGATGATAAAAACGATAGCCTTTTTATTCAATAGGTTCAAGGTGTATTTAATCCCTTCATCAAGATTGGTTTTTCGTGATTTGGGTTTTAAAGAGAACATTCGGTTGATGATCTCATACGCATGCTTTACAGTTTTACCTGGTTTTATATAATCTTCTACCTGATCCGAATAACACAGCAACCCCACTTTGCTACCCTCTCTAATTGCTGATAAAGCCAGGAGACCAGCCATTTCCTTAGCTAAATCTATTTTCTGACGCTTGTCCTTTCCAATTTCCTGAGATGCTGATACATCAAGAAGGAAGAAAACAGTTTGTTCTTTCTCCTCAATGAATGTCTTCATGAAAGTTCCATGACCTTTGGCTGTTACCCTCCAGTCGATGTTTCTGACATCATCGCCCCATTGATACGGGCGAACGTCATCAAATTCCAGACCTGATCCTTTGAAGATGGAATGAAAATCTCCTTGCATTTGCGAGTTGATCGCTTTGCGGATACGAATTTCGTATCTTCTAAGTCGTTTGAGGATGTCCTTATTCATTGAGTTTTTGCTTTATCAAGTTTGGCATTAATATGGCATCATTGATAATTGCATTGCATTGTATGATCTTTGCCATAAATCATAACAATCTTTGACCTTCAAAATTATATTTTCACTAATTCTTAGAACGATTTGAGAAACATTTTTTTAACCGCTCTTGTAATACTTTGCTCATGTTCAGGTCCCGAAGTTCCTGAAGACCTTATCAACAAAGATAAAATGGTACAAGTGATGATGGAAGTTCATCTTCTTGAAGCTAAGATCAATAACGTGCCTGTTGATCCTTTTGATAGCGCCCAGGCGGTTTACGAGCATTATGAACGAATGTTGTTTGAGGATTTAGGAATTACTACCGATCAATACGAGCGGAGTTTTAATTATTATGTAGATCATCCGAACGAATTTGAAAAAATTTATGCTGCTGTGGTTGATTCTTTGATGGCAAGAGAGCAAAAATTTAAATAAGTGAGAATCTATCCAGAGGATATTGAGGAGAAGTTGGGGTTTGATCTCATAAGAAATCATCTGATTCGGTTTTGTCAGAGCAACCGTGGAGAGCAGCTAGCCAAAAAGGCCAAACCAACTGATAAATATGAGATTTTAACCGTATGGCTCAATCAGGCTAAAGAAATGATTCGCCTGAAAGGAAGTTCTGAAGATAAAGTGTCTTTCGAGTTTCCGGATATTGATGAATTTCTTGTTAGGGTAAAAGTACCTGGAACTTTTCTCGATCCTGAAGATTTTCATGAGTTGAAACGAGGGGTAAATACATTAACATCTTGGGTCACCTTTTTTCAAAAGAAAGGTGATGAATATCCGGAACTACTTAAAATCTCTAACCACATTGAAATAGACCCAAACCTTGCCGTCCATATTGATAAGACTATTGATGAGAGAGGAGAGGTTAAGGATTCTGCTTCTAAGGATCTTGCCGATATTCGTTCTAAAATTTCCAAATCTGAAAAAGCAGTTAGATCCGCCATTCAGAAAGTTCTAAAAAAAGCAAAAGAGGATGAATTTACGGATGAGGATAGCACGCTAACTGTCAGAGATGGAAGGTTGGTTATTCCTGTAAAAGCAGAGCATAAAAAAAGGATTCAAGGGTTCGTGCATGATGAGTCAGCAACAGGGCAGACCGTTTATTTAGAGCCAGGTGAGGTATTGGACTTAAATAATCAGGTAAGGGAATTAAAATATGCAGAAAAGAGGGAAGTCATACGAATTCTAGTTTCTCTTTCAGATCACGTCAGAGCTAATCTCAAAGATCTTAAGAATGGTGCTTCGCTTCTTGAAAAGCTAGATTTTATTCATGCAAAAGCATTACTAGCTGATCTTATCGATGGTTCAATTCCCACCATTGAAAAATCAACATCATTTATCCTAATCAATGCAATTCATCCGTTACTTTTTCTTTCTCATAAGGAAAGCAAAAAGCCGGTTATTCCACTAAATCTTTCTTTGGATCAAGATAAAAGAATTTTGATTATTTCCGGACCAAATGCGGGAGGCAAATCGGTTGCACTAAAGACGGTAGGATTACTTCAGTACATGATTCAAGCAGGCTTGCCAGTTTCTGTCAATGAGGAGAGTAGGATTGGGGTTTTCTCATCTATTTTCATAGACATAGGAGATACCCAATCAATTGAAGATGACTTAAGCACTTATAGCTCGCATCTGACTTCAATGAATTTTTTCCTTCAGCATACGGATAAAAAATCAATGTTTCTGATTGATGAGTTTGGCAAAGGGACAGAACCTCAATTTGGTGGGGCCATTGCGGAATCGGTATTGAATGAATTAAATAAAAAACGAGCGCATGGTGTAGTTACTACACATTATCAAAATCTTAAAAAGATTGGTGATGAAACTCCAGGCCTTATCAATGGGGCAATGAAATATGATCTTGATGCTTTGGAGCCACTATTTGAACTTGAAGTGGGCAAACCCGGTAGTTCCTTTGCCTTTGAAATCGCTGGTAAGATTGGATTACCGAATGACATTATAGAAAAGGCACGAAAGAAAATCGGAAGCTCACATGTTGCTTATGATCAGTTACTAAATCAGCTGGAAAAAGAAAAAGCCAAATATGAGAAGCTAATCAAGAAGCTTGAAAAAGATCAATCGGAAATCAATAAGGCTAGAAAAGATTATGAAGATCTGCGCTCCATGCTTGAAGATGATAAAAAGAGGTTCATTAAAGAAGCCAAACAAGAAGCCAAACAAATTCTAGAGCATGCCAATAAAGATGTAGAGCGAGTAATACGTGAGATTAAAGAAAGTAAAGCATCGAAAGAGCGGACGAAGGCTGCCAGAGAGAAACTCAATAAGAAAAAGGAGCATTTTGAAGATAGAACTCAAAAGAAACCTTCGGCTAGTTTGAAGGTAGGGGATGTGGTTAAAATGATAGGTCAAGACACCACCGGAACCATTCAAAAGATTAAAGGGAAACAGGCTGAAGTGCTGTTTGGCAGCATGAAGTCGATTGTTTCAACTGATAAGTTGCAAAAAGCAAATAATACTCCTCAGGTTAGTTATCAGAAAAAGGTGAAGAAGTTAGGAATTGATCTGAGTAGTAAGATGGCCAATTTTAATCATGAAATCAGTATCAGGGGGATGCGGGCAGAGGAAGCCATAAATGTGGTAGAATCTTTCATTGATGAGGCTTTGCTTGTGGGTGCGGATGAAGTAAGAATTGTGCACGGAAAGGGACATGGAGTTCTGAGGGAAATCGTTAGAAATGTGACTAAAGGTCATCCAAGCATTGCTAGTGTAGAGGATGAGCATGCTGATAGAGGTGGTGCTGGTATTTCAGTAATTAAATTACAATAGTGGAATTCAATAGAAGTCAACTTGCTTTACGCAATGGTACTGAGAAAGAGGAAATATGGATTGCCTACAAAGGAGTGATTTATGATGTGACTGATTCTAAACTATGGCGAAACGGGAAACACTATGAACACTGGGCAGGGCAGGACCTAACAGACGAATTGATAGATGCACCGCACGATACAAAAGTTTTTGAGAAATTGCAGGTTGTTGGAAAACTAATCAAATGAAAATCATTGAGTCAGGAATAAAAGATGTGAAGGCACACGAAAGTGTAAAAATTGTCATGCCTAGTAATCTGTATGGTTGTGAGTTAGGAGAGAATGTGTTTGTTGGACCATTTGTAGAGATTCAAAAAAATGTAAAGATTGGTGCTCGTACGAAAGTTCAGTCACATGCTTTTGTTTGCGAGTTGGTAAATATTGAGGAAGATTGCTTCATTGGTCATGGTGTGATGTTTATCAATGATGTCTTCTCATCCGGAGGTCCGGCTGGCGGAGATGCGACAAAATGGAAAGCAACTCACATTGGAAACAAAGTATCGATTGGTTCTAATGCCACAATTATGCCTGTTTCAATTTGTGATAAAGCGGTGATAGGAGCAGGCTCAGTAGTAACTAAAGACATCACAGAACCTGGAATATATGTTGGAAATCCTGCTAAGAAACTGAGAGATCTATAAATGTCAATCAATATTGTCCACATCGGTTTTCCAAAAACAGCTACTACTTTTCTGCAGTGGAAAGTCTTTCCAAACTTGAAAGGGATAAATTTTATTCCGTATGATCAATGCAGTACTATTTTTCATCCGATCATTTATTCTGATCCTTTAGATTATAATCTGGATGAAATCAGAAGCCGGATTGATAAAGAAAATTCAAGGTGCTTATATTCCTTCGAGTCTCTAGCTGGATCTCCTTTTTACTTTAAGGGAATCGGCAGATCTAATATACCTCAGGCATTAAAAGATTTAGGATTCGAAAAAGTAGTCATTACCGTTCGTAAGCAAGTTAAAGCCATTGATTCCTATTATCGCCAATATGTGATGCAGGGCGGAACGCTGAGTTTTAAAAACTGGCTTGACTTTGATGATGAAAGACCAATTCCCCAGAAATATTTTCAAAGAGGTTATCTCGAATATGATAAACTCATTGATATGTACGCCGAAGTTTTTGGAAAACAGAACGTGTTGCTTTTAACACAGGAATCATTGAAAAACGACATGTCTCATTTTATTCATCAAATAACTGAATTTACTGAGACAGAATTTGATTCACCAAAAGAGACTACAAAAGCAAACGTCTCATTATCTAATCTCTCAATAGCAATACTTCGACTCATCAACCATTTCACTTTTAGTAGTATCCGACCTTTTCATTTAATCTCTAAAAGAATATCAAATCGTCCAATTTGGAAGATATTTGTGGTTGTTCTAGACCCCTATCTATTCTCCCTTTTTTCCAATAAAAAGTCTTTTGTAAAGAAGCATGACTTTGGAGAAAGGATTGAGGCTTTCTACAGTGCTTCTAATGGCAGGTTGAATGAAGAATGGGAGATAGATTTGAATAAACAATAAGTAATGAGTGTACCATACGTAGATTTAAAAGCACAATATTTATCAATTAATGACGAAATAGATTCAGCTATCCAGGAATGCATCAATAACACCGCGTTTATTGGGGGTTATTTCATTGAGAAATTTGAACAGGATTTTGCCAAATATGCTGATTCAATGTATTGCGTGGGTTGCGCCAATGGAACTGATGCCATTGAAATAGCGCTGAAGGTTTTAGGAGTGGGGCCGGGCGATGAAGTACTAGTTCCGGCCTTAACGTGGATCAGCACAGCAGGAGCTGTTAATAATGTGGGTGCTGAACCGGTTTTCGTAGATGTGCTTGAGCAGGAGCGGACCATTAATCCTTCATTGCTTGAAGCTAAAATCACAAATAAAACGAAAGCAATAATTCCGGTACATCTTTATGGCCTGCCTGCCCGAATGAATGAGATAATGGCAATTGCAGATCGCCATGGATTAAAAGTGATTGAGGATAGTGCACAAGCACATGGAGCAGAAATTAATGGCAAAAAGATTGGTTCTTTCGGGCATATCGCAACCTTTAGTTTTTATCCCGGAAAAAACCTGGGTGCATATGGAGATGCTGGTGGCATTATTACGAATGATGAAGAATTAGCAAGAACCTGCAAGATGCTGACGAATCATGGCCAGATGGTCAAGCATGATCACCAAATTATTGGTAGAAATAGCCGATTGGATACCATGCAGGCAGCCATATTGCGTGCTAAGCTTCCTCATTTAGAATCATGGACGGAAAAGCGAATTCAGCACAGCAGAACGTATTCGGAGTTACTGGCTAATGTGCAGACTCCTTTTATACCGGATGGGTATAGGCATGTTTTTCATGTTTTTGCTATCCAAACAGAAAAAAGAGATGAATTAAAAGTCAAACTGGATGAGTCCAATATTGGTAATACCGTCCACTATCCGAATCCGTTACCATTAGTACCATCATACGCCTATAAAAATCATTCAGCTGGAGATTTCCCGGTCGCTGAGAAATTGTGCCGTGAGATCATAAGCATACCCATGTACCCGGAAATGAGAGATGATCATATTCAGGCAGTCGCAGACGTGATCAATGGCTTATGAGATACTGAATGGATGAGGGCTTAATTTTTCTTTAGCTAACGGGTGATATTCACCCTGGCATCCTACAGGTTGCTGGTTTCTAATTTCATGGACAATTTTAATAGCAGCTTTGGTTTCTTCAATTCGAAAGCCGTTTCCTGCTAAAATTTTTTGGTAACTCTGTGTGTGTAAGTCAGTAAACCCACCACTGAATTCAAATTCATCCGGTCCAATTTTAAGAGATCGATACGTGGTTTTTCCTTCACTTTTAATTTCGGCCGGAAGCAGATCTGCGTTTATGCTTAGAAACCATCGGATATTGGCTCTTTCCAACTCAAGGAAACCACCGGAACGATCATGGGTATTAACGTGAACTGTATTTTTCTTCACGCCCCCAAATATCCAGGTGAGCATATCAAAGAAATGAATGCCAATATTGGTACTGATACCACCGCTTTTACTCAAATCACCTTTCCAGCTTGTATAGTACCACTTCCCTCTGCTGGTTAGGTATGTAAGATCAATGTCCCAGATTTTATCAGGTTCTTGCGCTACTTTCTTCTTTAGCTCAACAACTGCTGGATGTAATCTCAATTGAAGTATGGTGAAAATATGCTTATCAGATTTTTTTTCAATGTCTAATAGCGAATCTATGTTCCAGGGATTAAGTACAAGCGGCTTTTCACAAATGGCATGTGCATCACTTCTCAACGCAAAACGCATGTGTGCATCATGTAGGTAATTTGGTGAGCAAATGCTTACATAGTCAACTCCTTTTTCTTTACGTCTAAGTTTATCGATGTGTCTGTCAAACCGTTCAAATTCTGTAAAAAACTCTGCGTCCGGGAAATAGCTATCAATGATTCCTACGCTATCGTTTGGGTCCAGAGCGGCCACCAACCCATTACCTGTTTCCTTAATGGCCTTCATATGCCGTGGGGCTATATATCCGGAAGCTCCTATAAGCGCAAATCGTTTACTCATAATTTCCTGACTTGATCGTTCTCTAATTTATATGTTGCTTGTTCTTCCTCGCAGTAGCATTCGGGACCATTATTGAAATCGAGCTTGATACCTGTTTCACTCATCCAACCAAGATGTTTAGCCGGATTACCAGCCATCAATGCATAAGGTTTTACACGTTTAGTAATCACGGAACCTGCACCAATAAATGAAAATTCACCAATCTCATTGCCACAAACGATTGTTGCATTTGCCCCTATAGAAGCCCCTTTTCTGACAATGGTTTGCCGAAACTGATCTTTCCGGTTAACAGCACTTCGAGGATTGTGAACATTGGTGAAAACGGCTGATGGTCCAATAAAAACATCGTCTTCACAAATCACCCCATCATAGATGGAAACATTGTTTTGGACCTTAACATTGTTACCTAATCTCACGCCTGACATGACGAATACATTTTGGCCCAGGTTGCAGTTCTTACCAATTTCAGCACCTGACATGATGTGTGAAAAGTGCCATATTTTACTCCCATCACCTATTTTACTTCCATTATCAAGAACAGATGTTGGGTGGGCAAAGTAATTTGGTTTGGATGAATTCATTAAACTCAAATGTGATAAGAATTGGTGAATTTGTGATGATCTCGCTCACTTTTCATTAATGAGGGCAATCAGTCGATCTGCAACCACTTTATGACCATCTTTATTAAAATGAACTCCATCCGGGTAGTGTTCTTCACTTGTTAGGTCACTTAGATCAAGAAAAATTTGATTGTGCTTCGCAGTTATTTCTTTAATTAATTCATTATATCTATAATGATTTTTTTGTGAACCAGGCAATTGATTTTCAATGCGGTCATTAGCTATGTTAATGGGTAGGGTTATAATTCGAGCATTGGTTTCTTTGATTAGCATCATTAAAAATGAATCATACATTTTTTCAAACTTTCTAATCGAGATCCATGATTTCCGCCCTCTCAGAATCGATAAATAGCGGCGTGCCTTTGAAAGAGGACCTCTGTATAAGGCTTTACACACGCTAGTTAAAAGATTGTCAACTTTTCGGGTTGCAAGCCGATAGTACCATAAAGGAACTTCGCGTATAGTAGAATCAACAACTCCAATATTTATAATATATATATCAGCTAAGCTATTGAACACCTCGTCATTTTTTTTCAACCAATTTGCAATTGTTGTTGCTCCCAATGCTTTGTTTTCTACTTCCATTTTTTGACCAAAATAATGTTTAAGTCTGTAGGAGTAGTTTTCATTATCGGGATGATCTTGAGGTGGTCTCACCCTTAAGGCTACAGAATTTCCGATGACAGTAATTTTCATAACCTCAATTTAACTGAGCGTAAATAAACTTCTCATTAAGAATATTGATTGCGTATCCTCTCTGCATTAACAACTCCTGAATTTCCCTCGCAATGTTTCGTTGGTTTTTGTTGTATCTAGAAGCAATTGCCAGGTTTTTAGGTTTCGATTTCGATAAGCCTTCTAAGGCCTCAAATTCAGCTCCGTTAAGCTGAATAAGCATAAAATCTACTTCATTGACTTTTTGATCTGACAAGATTTTATCAAGCGTATTTACTTCAATTACCAAAGCTTCCTGGTCTTGATAGACGATATCAATGCTTCCTGATTGATAATCAGTAGTCTTGCGCTGAAATGTTTTTTGGTCGTTCTCATTCCACACACCTTTAGGAACAATGGTTACGTTTTCAATTTCATTAATTGCAATATTTTTTCGTAAATACTCAATATTATCAGGAATTGGTTCAATAGCTATTATATGTCCATCAGGACCTACTTTTTTCGATAAATAGAGGGTATAGTAACCTCTAAATGCACCCATTTCTGCAATTACATTGCCTTCTTTTACGTGATAAAAAGCTTCTTTTGCAGGTCCTCCCCATTTCAAGTTCCCTTCATAAAATCTGATAACAATATCAATTGCAACCTGATAACAGTGAAATGGAAGTTGATTTTTAACAGATTTGGAAAGGATAGTTGAGTAAAATTTTTTTTCTTTTCCGGCAGGCTTTGGACCGTAAAAAGTCATTCCATCTTTGAGGGTTACAAAAGCATGCCCGTCAGAATCCAGACCTGCTTCTTTAATTTGCAGCTCGCTAATTCGTCTGGTGACCACAAATTTTTGATATAGATAACGAAGAATTTTAGTCATTTTTAATTGTTAGCAAAAGAGAAGCGGCAAAAAGCATCCAGGCATCTCCCCATCTTACATAGGCAGTTTTGTCCTTAGCTCCGTTTTTTAAAATGCGATAATAATAAGAACCATCTGCATACATATTATCCACCGTCCATTTAAATAATTCATGCGCTTGATTTAAGTAGCTCTCATTAATTTCTGACAGAAGAATTTTAGTGATAATACTTTGAGCACAGCATTGAATGTCAATCGGGTATTTTTTTAGATTGGTCAGAAAAGGAACTCCCCGAGATGAAAAAAGTTGATTCTCGTAATATTCAATACTCTTTTTGAATTCGTATTGAAAGCTAAATTTTTCTTTCAAATATTTTTGAATAAGAAAAGCTCCTTCTATGTTATAACCCGTATGGTAGTTATCTATTTTGCTTGGCTGATTGTTGGGAAGCTTGGCATAGTACCATGATCCATTGTCATTTATTTCGGAAAATGTAAAATTAGCGGATGTCAAGGCTCGTTTGGCATATTTTTCCTCCTTTGTAAAATGAAAAAGTGTGGCAAGAAATCCTGCTGCCATCATATTGGGATTATGAACCTGATGCTGATCTATTGTAGTGTAGGCAAAGCATGTTTTCTCATTTTGATCATGCGATAGCGGCATTTCATTGAGAAAAAAATTCCCAACATCAATCGCTCTGACTAAGTGCCTGGAATCCTTGGTTATAGAATATGCGTCAAGAAACATTTTCCCAACTTGTGATGTCACCGTCGTTCGTGGCGTATTGGCGGGTATAATTTTCTTTGAAAACCAATCATATGGCTGACCCCAGGCTGAATGTTTAAAACCCGTACTCTTTTGATCTAGTATTCTATTAATTAATTCATTTGCCTGTTTCTGGTAGACCTTTTCTTTTGAATACTCATACATCCTGAGTAATCCTCTCACTATGAAAGCATTTGATTGAGCAAAATCCTTTTTACCAACGCCATATAAGGCTCTTAAAGTTGATGTGAAATGTTTTAAGAGGATGTTATGTGGGTATTTGATGTATTTACCAAAAAGTTTTCCATAACACCATTGATCAATTTTTAAAAAATAAGGCTGAGATGTTATATCACACAAGTCATAGCTTTTGTAGGCTTGTCTTTTCAGGTGTTCACTGTGCTCAATGAGAATTTTTGATACAAATTCCTCGTTCATAAAACGTATTGATACTTTTTACTTAATTCACCGCAAATAGCTTTCAGAGCTTCTTTATCAGCTACATTCCAATTTTTGTGGGACGGAAAATGCTTTTCTTTTTGAACGTTTCTTTTCGTATTAAGCCAGTGTTTCAGTTTTTGATCATGAAAATCTAACTGTAAAGATTTACATAATTCTTTCAAAGCTGGAAACTCTCGTCTGGTGAAATCATACGAGAAGGTTCTTTCCGGATGTTGATTTTTGAAATCTTCAATGAATAAATTGGTCTCATTCCAGACCCATCCGATTTTTTGGACACGGGAATAATCAGACCATGCGCTCAAATCTTTGGGAACAATTATCTTTTCAGTTGCCGCTTTATTATGATCAAACCAACCGCGATTCATGCCCGAGGTGACAAAATCACCCGGATGCCGATAGAGGTGCACAAACCTTGCTGATGGGAATAGTTTAGCCAAAGCGTGCGCAAAAAAAGTGATGTGATTATTGGTTTCGATAAACCTCTTATCGGTTTTATAAGCGTACCTCAAATGCTGTTCCCTTCCTGTAAAATACACCTGAGTTGATACCTGATGTACCAAAGACTGATCTACTCCCTGCTGTATCAATTCATAGATAAACTTATTCTGAATGGAAAAATTGGGAGTCGGATTATGAAAGACAATTGCATTCTTTTTTTTGCTTATGACATGGGAAAACCACTCAGTTCCACACCTGCCTGTCGAAAGAAAGAAAATGGGATCTTCAATGATATGAGGGCTTGCAAAAAGCTCTTCGGAGCTTACTTTCCGAATGGGCTTCCCAAATTTCGAAATCCAATACAATTGGTCTATCAATTTGCTGATCTTCATAGCTCATGCTCATCCAATAATTCAACAAGCGTTTTGCCCGTCAAAGCTACGGGTTGTTGATCTGAAACCAATGCGAGGATGGTTTCATATATTTCTGTTACACCTGGGTAAAGTGTTTCATCAAAAAATGAGTTGTGCCATAATAGGGTGAAAATCCCGTGATGCTTTTTGACAGCATCCAGCATTGATTGAATTGAATCAAGCATAGTCTTTCTATCCAAATTTCGATAATGGAATAAAGTAACGTCCATTGCCATTAGAGGAAATTGCCATACATCAATACTTTTTTGATTTTGAAAATCATAAGGTTTGAAGGGCAAACAAAAAGAGTTTCTGAAGCCTTCATGTTCTGCAAAACCATAGCTACTATCATACATTAACCCCACCTTTTCATGATTTTTAAAAGTGAGTGGTAAATCTAACCACAGTCGATGCTGTCTGCCACCAGATATATTTACATCGGCATTTTCCTTTAACCATCTGATTTCTTTTGCTAATAATTGAGCGTCTCCGGCTGTTGGCGTTGTTCCGTGAATTCCAATTTCATGCCCATGAGTTTTTAGGGTCTCAAACAGCGTAATTAACCTTTTTTCATCAAATTGATACCTGGAGTCCCCCGTTTTGTTTTTCGCAAGAAAAAAATAGGATGCCTTAATCCTATGTTTTTGCTCAAGCCTCAGCAGATAATCGAAATTCCAATAAGGATTAGCCCTCCACGGATTGATAAACTGGAAGGCTGAAAGCAAGGTGGCTTTTATAATTTTAACTTTGGAATACGTTGACTTAGCCAATCCCAATAGTTCTTTGATCTTATAGCCCAAATGGGGCCAGCCATATTTGTCTATCACATCAATATCATGTGAGAGCAGGAAACCAAATGATTCGAAGATTTTCCTTTTGGCTAAAAGGGGTTTTCCATGGTGCTTAAGAAAGGCATTGACACCTGCTAAAATCAAATCAAAATATTCATTGACAATGGGGCGTTCAATGATATTTAGCTTTTTCTGAATTGACCCATCATATTTGACTCTCCCCCAATGATCTCGCTCGGCATTAACAAAGTGTTCATCATATCCGCTTAATAGATAAAAAGCAGATTTTAGTAAATCCTGATGAAAAACAAGATTTCCATCATTGTCTATAGAATAAATAGCCTTATCATCAGCTGCGAAAAGTACGGGAAGGTCATTGATGATTGAAATGGTTAAATCACCGGTGTGAGGAATGAATATAATTTGATTAGAAACATCAGCATTGTACTTATAATGAATACGTTCGCTCAATATCTTGGTATCCATAATTAAGTCAAGATGAGAAATCACATATTGAATTTCAGGCTCATTGAGAGATTTATTCATTTTTCAGAATTCGTTGTTGGTTTGAAATCAAAGAGAAAAAATGTGAAACTTGCAGCACTACAAAAATAGGTAAGCCAAAAATATGAAAGTAGGTGTGATCGTCGATAACGAATATAGCTCGGATGTACGAGTAAAAAGGGAAGTACGATTACTTAAAACCTTGGGATATGAAGTCTATATCCTGTGTTTATCCTTCAATAAAATCTTTAGTTATCAGGAAGATGGTGTTTTCATTTCTCCACTTTTCATTTCTAAAAAGCATAAAAACATACTTTATTTTCTAATGAATACCATCCCCCTGTATGAATGGTGGTGGCGTAAGCGTATAAAAAGATTTTTAAATGTGTATAAACCACAAATCGTTCACACGCATGATCTATACATGTCCAAGTGTGTCAGGCAAGGTATTAAGGATTCAAAATGGGATATTCCCATGATTCTTGATTTACATGAGAATTATCCGCACGCTATTCAAAGCTATAAATGGACCCAGGGGTTTATTCGCACGCTGCTAGTGCAACCAAAAAAATGGATTAAGAAGGAGGCCAGGTACCTGAGTTATGCAGATCGATTAGTGGTTTTAAGTCAAGACTTTAAGGATTCATTGTTAGAAAGGTATCCAAACTTAAAGGAGGAGAATTTACTTGTGTTTCCAAATGTTGTAGATACAGAAGAGTTTGATCAATTTGAGGTTAAATCCATCGAAACCGAATTGCCTGAAAAACCTCGGGTACTCTACTTTGGAATAGTAGCAGATAGGCGAGGGATTTTCAGATCATTAAAGGCTTTTGAAGAACTGCTCACTGATGGGGTCAAATTCTCCATGATCATTGTTGGGCCGGTTGACAGTGGTGATAAAGACCGGTTCTTTCAGGAGATCAATAAATCAATTTTTAAGGATTCGCTTCTTTACATACCATGGATTGAATTGTCGGTGCTCCCATCATACCTCAAAGCATGTGATCTGGCCCTGGCTCCATTCGATAAAAATCCGCAGCATGAATCAGGTATCGCAAACAAAATCTTCCAATACATGTATGGCGGGCTTCCGATTTTAGCATCTGACTGCAAGCCCCAACAAGAGCTTATAGAAAAGCACAACATCGGAGAGGTTTTCACTTCTGATAATGAATTAACACTTAAACTCAAATACTTAATTGAGCATGAAAATGATCGAAAGGCAATGGGAGAAAGGGCTTATAAAGTATTGATTAACGAGTTTCATCATGAAGCGTTTATACCTCAATTTAAATCTCTTTACGAAAATCTACTTTCCTAAACCAACCTTCGAACCGGCCCTTTTCCACATTTCAATTAGTTCTTTGGATGGTTTGGCAAAGAGCACGAACAAAAGGAAGATTAATGATAAGATCACGCTTCTCACAAGAATATCGATAAGCACAAAGTCTGCATAAACAAATTGACTATTAATAAATAAACACAACGGTATGATGGCGATAGTGGGTAAAGTCCATTTAGAAAATGGCGAAAAATCAAACTTCGTCTTGATGTAGAAAAATTTTATCAGATTAAAAAGAAAAAAAGTAAGGAGTGAAGCATATGCAGCACCTTCTATTCCATAGCGCGGAATCAAAAGCAAGTTAGAACAGACCGTCATAACTCCCAGTGAAGCTATCAAGATGATATTTACTCGATAATGATCAGACATGACGATTATTTCACCATTTGTGCTGAAAATCATATTGATCAGCTTCGCAAAACCAATAATATAAACAATGGTGAGTCCGGAGCTATAGATTTCACCATTCGGCATGAGTGAGTAGATGTTCGGGAGATTTATTACGATTCCCAGGAAAATATAAGCTCCGATAATAAGCTGATTGATTGATGCTTTTTTATAATCCTGATTAATCTTCTGAAGTCGACCTGCTTTAAAATCTTTAACCATAATTGGCTGAGTGATTTGAGCAATAAACCTCCTAGGCATTTCTATTACCACAGCCATAAAAATAGCAGTTGTGTAGATCGCATTGGGAGCTAATCCCAGGTATTTTGAAATCATTATTTGGTCCACCTGGAGTACGGCGGCAGTGCCTAATCCACTTAGAAGTGCGTATCTGGCATAAAGAAAAAACTCGCCGGAACCTGCATCTTTTATTTCACTTTTTGAAGCGGAAAACCGAAACCTGAATTTCCTGATTACAAAAACGAAAGTGATGGCAATAATCAATAGATAGATGTAGCCTTGATAAACAAGGAAATGATGTACGTCTATTAAAGCAAATCCAACCAGTACTACTGCCACAGCCTGCAATCCTTTGTAAAGGGATTCCCTGATGAAGCTAGGCGTGGTGATATCTTTCTTAGCCTTCAGAATCGCTTCCAGTAAGCCGTATACACCCATTAAAAATATCAATAACAAGATCAACCACAGGTAGTCATTGATAGCAGGTGCATTTTCAATAAAATAGGTCTTAAGCCAGGGTCTGAGTAAGAGGGCAATCCCAATCAATATGAATGAAAGTGCCCCGAAAACAACAACTCCCAGATAAACCAAAATACCATTTTGACGCTCGGTATTTCTTGGGAAAAAGCGAAGAAAGGCACTTCTGAGCCCAAACAGTGGAATAGGAGCAAACAGCGCTGCTGTGCTTAAAATCGTTCTGTAAAGTCCTATTTCATCCGGGGTGAGGTATTTGGGCATCAATACCACGACATTGAGGTAACCGATACCGACACCAATATATGCTGCAATTGATGACCAGAAACTCTGCCGAATAACTATGCCCACTCCTTATGTAAGGTTATGTTTGATTTCTAATCCCAAAACACCCGCAAAGAGAAGTAGAATCAGTAGGCTGGATATCATGGTGACCGTATTCCCAATAAAATAGGTCTGAGGCTGAAACTCAAATACCACCTTATGATTGCCTTCCGGTAATTCCAATGCACGAAGTACATAATTAGCTCTGAGTATTTCTACCTCATCACCATTGAGGTAGGCTTTCCACCCTTCCGGATAATAAATTTCAGAAAACACTCCCAGTGCACGTCCACCACTAACATTTGCAGAGTAGGAGACTTTATTTGGTGTTTTCTCGGATAGCGTAATAATACCCGATCCGGAAACGGCTGGTATTTCAAATTTCGATTGATCAATAACAGCTTCAATTTTTGAGTTAATAGAACAAACCTGACTGATTTCTTCATCCGGTGAATTAACTGGAATGACTTTAGTAACAGTCCATGCGTTTCCATTTGCATAACGATTGGCAAATACTGCATTAGCCTGAGTTCCTGCATACATATATTTTGTATTTAACATATTTAAAACAGGAAGACCAGAGAAGTCCATTGACTGACTTTGTAAAGTTTGAAAAGCAGTTTGCAACTCAGATTGCATGCAATAATCAATTAAATCCTGGTAACGTCGGATTTTTGCTCCATGATAGCCTCCAATGGATTCATGGAAATAAGAAGTACGATTCTCATTAAATGGGTTTTGTAGGTTCAATACACGGTCACCTGGCGTTGTTTGCGATACTAACATTTGATCTGCTCCGTTCATTTGGAAAAAATCTCCGGTAGGATCTTTTACAAATTTTCCCTCTCCTAAAAATCGTTTAGTAAGTGAAAATGAATCTACAAAAACCAGGAAGGCCAAACCAATCATTACTTGACTAGTTTTCACTCGTTTCTTAAACAATGTCCAGTTAATAACCGCAAATGCTACTACAAACATGAGAGCTCTTAAGGTATCTCGAATCAATAACGATTTCCGATCTTCACGAATAGCCTCTATAAACCACTCTGGTAATTGCGAATCTATGGTTCCTCTATATCCAAGTGCACCTGAAATAAGCAGTAATGCAATCAAAAATCCACCACCTACTCCAAAGGTGATAAAAACTTTTTTCTTTAAATCTGAATTCCATTCTGAGCTGGCTAGTTTTTCTAAAGCAATGAAACCAAGTAAATTCATTGCGAAAATGCTGATAATGATGGTGAAGGTCACCGATCTAAACTTGTTGTATCCCGGTAGGTAGTCAAATAGGAAATTATTGAAAGCTTCAAAATTCTTACCCCAACTCATCATAAGTCCGATGATTGTAAGTGCAATCAGCCAAACCTTCTGCTGTTTTGGAAGCACCACTATGCCTAGAATGAACAGAATAACTGTCAAAGTACCAGCATAATACGGGGCAGTCAATGGCTGATCACCCCAATAGGTCGGTATTGCTTTTACTTGCTGAGCTATTTGACTTCTGTTATATCCAGCTCCTCTTAATGCATCTGCAACAGCTGATTTGGTTGAGAGTTCTTGCTGAGATGATCCCCCGAAGATGTTCGGTACAAAAAGAAATAAGGGCTCCACGATTCCATTGCTATATCGAAAGGCGTATTCTTTATCCAGGCCTGAAGAAGCCACTGCATCACTTTTTAATTCTGATTTTCCCCTGATGGTGTATTTGCTGTATTCTAATGTTGTTGCCAGCCTTCCATAATTAGCTCCAACAGCCAGAATAGCAGCGACTATGAGTAATCCAGCTTTGATAGAAAAAGCTTTGAAATCTTTGCTTTTCAAGACCTTGATTAACTCATTGATCCCGTATGCAAGGACGATCAGTGCGAGGTAGTAGGTAATTTGTGGGTGATTGGTTCTAATCTGAAGACCTAAAGCAAGTGCTGTTAGTCCAAAACCAATCCATTTTTTCCCTTTGAATGTTAGGTGAATTCCAGCCAAAACAAGTGGCATCAATGCTACAGCTGCAATTTTGGCGTTATGGCCTGCCATTATTCCAATAATATTAAATCCATTCAGTCCGAATGCAATCGCTCCAGCTGCAGCTATTATTGGTCTTACTTTAAAACTTAGAAGCAGGATATAAAAACTAACGAACGCTACAAATAAAATTCCCTCCGGATGCCCCATCCCCAATCGCATAACACTATAAGCAATCTGGAGCAGGTCTCCTGAATATTGAACACCTGTGAGGTACGCGGGCATACCACTAAACATATACGGATTCCAGAGCGCTTCTTCACCTGTTTCAGCCCTAAATTCAATCAACTGATTATTACCCCCTTTTCCCTGCAAAATATCATGTTGACTGATTTGCTTATCTCCCAAAAATGAAGGGTAGTAAACCAAGAGGGTTATGATTAGAAATGAGAGCAATACAAGCCCGTGGGTTAAGATGTCTTTTTTTAGCGTTACGTTCATTTTGGAAGATTGATTTTTAAGAATCGTTCAAAGGTAGAATGAATGATTTTATTGATGTCTTCTGAGATTTTAAAGCGATATATTAGGAGAGTAAAAATTAATGCTGTTAAGATTGATCTGATCACAATATTAATTACAGGATGAAGATTTGGTTGAATTGTAAACGCCAAGAATACAATAATTAATCCAATCGCTATCAATGGTAAATGAGTCTTTATAAAGGGATACATATCAAAATGGTATTTGATAAATAACATCTTTACAAATACATGTATAGTGATTGTAAGTAAATAACTAGTAACAGCTCCATTTAAACCATATTTTGGAATAAGAAAATAATTGAGTGCGATTAGAAGAATAGCTGCTAATGCTTGAAAAAGCAGGTTGTATTTGTATAGTTTGGAGTAGCTAATTATCTCTCCACTAAAACTGGAAACCATTAAAACTAGCTTTGCCAAACAAACACCAATCACGACCCAAAAACCTTTCTGAAATTCATCTCCTTTTGGTATAAAGTTTAATAGATCCTGTAGGTTGGTTACTATGCCGATGAAGATTAGCATACCAATAATAGACATGGTAATCGAACTTCTTTTGTAAAGCTGTGATACTTCTTTAAAATTGTTTTTTTCTAGCTCTGATGATAGGATAGGGGTAATCACTTTCGCCATATTTCTTTTTGGCATTTCTACAATAAGAGCGATGAAAAAGCAAGTGGTAAATATTCCATTCATTTCTGGTCCCAGAATGGCAGTAATTTGATCATAAGATACATTGTTGATTAAGGCAAATGTGCCAGCCATTAGCATAGAATAAGATCCAAATTTTAAAAGTTTATATCGCCATTCGCCATTTATTATTCCAATTCGAAAGTCGAATCGAAATCCAAATATTAAAAGTTGTATCAAAAGAAATAAAAATGCGGAAAAGTAAACGACACCTAATCCAACGATAGCTGAATCAAAATTCCACCAATTTATTGCATATCCTATAACCAATAATAATGATCCAAATCGTAAGTAAATGTCTCTTAAGAAAGAAGGAAATAGGACCTTCATAATCGTTTTACCATAATTGAAAAACAAATCAAAAAAGCTATTTGAAACGATTATGATTGCGGTAATCGATAAGTAGTTAATATAATCAGGTGCAGATTCGATATACCTTGAAGCAATAATATTCTTCATAAAATATCCTGCTGTTAATATGATCGCATTTCCAATTACTGTTATAAGAAAAAGAAAACTAAAAAATCGGTGTTTATTCTTAGTTTGAAATGCTGGAAAGAATTTGATGTATGAGTTTCCCATACCAAATGATGAAACAGGGGAAACAATCATCGCATGAGAGGTGATCAGGGTAAAAAGTCCAATCTGTTCCAGATCAAAAAATTCAGCCCTAAAGTATAGAGTATTAACATAACCTACTATTACTCCTAAGTATGCGATCACAGTCCCCCAAAAGCTTTGTTTGATTACTACTCCCACTCAGATCAATTAGAAAAACCACAATTTAATTGAAAGTGCCACTACCATCACTAAAAGAATTATTCGTATCAAACGATCGCTTTTACCAACCGACCAGCGACTGCCAATCCATGCACCAACTGAGTTTCCAACTGCCAGGGAAAGACCATATTCCCACCTAATCTTCCCTTCGAGATAAAATACAATGACAGCAGCTGCTGTATAGCAAAGGATAACAAAAACTTTAATGCTATTCGTTTTGGCCATACCCAATCCATGAACAGTGGTAAGTGCAGCTATAATCAGGAAGCCTATTCCCGCTTGAATGAATCCACCATATATCCCTAAAAAGAAAAAGATGACAATACTTACCCACGTATTTTTCTTATCAATGATTTCGTTTGGATCTACTTTAATTGAAGGCTTAAAGATTGAAATTCCCATGACTATCAACATGACTACAGCAAGTATTCTATTGAAAACTTTATCCCCAATTTCTACCGCGATATTGGATCCGATAATTGCACCAATGATGGCAGGAATGGCTACATATAGTGCAAAAGGAAAAACATACACCCCCTTGCTGCGATATCCGGCAACTGAAAAGATATTTTGAATAAAGATTGCCACTCGATTTGTACCATTTGCTTCAGCGGAAGGCAGTCCCATAAAAATTAGAAGCGGCATAATCAGCAATGAACCACCACCGGCAATACTATTTACAAACCCAGCGAATACACCGGCAAATATTAAGAGTATTCCTTCTAAAAAAGACATTTCAAAGTTTATAATCTGTGAGTTTGCAATCTAATGGATCGTCACATTCGGCCAGTAAGGTCATGTGGTTTTTTAAGGAGGTAGGGTGCAATTCCAACGGGCACATTTCAACTAAAGGAATCAATGTAAATCTTCTTTCGGGTATGCCAGGGTGAGGAACTGTTAATTGATCGCTTTTTAAAACCGTTTCATTATAGTACAAGATATCAATGTCAATACTCCGCTCTCCCCATTTCTCTTTCCTAATTCTTCCGATAGATTTCTCAACCTCAAGAATCATATTTAGTAATACTTCGGGTGTTGACGATGTTTCGATTTGTAAAACCACATTTAAAAACCAATCCTGATTCTCCTTACCCCAAGGCTCAGTTTCATAAATAGAAGATTCATCAACGATTTGTATTCCCTTGGAAATTAGCAGCTGCTCGGCTTCACGAAGGTATTCCAACCGATTGCCCATATTACTACCCAACAGGAGGTAAATTCCGTTCATATACTTTCCTGATCAATTGTTTATTAAGGTCGTCTTACTTTTGTGGTTTATCTATATTCTAAAAGTAAATAGTTGTAGATAATCTAAAGACAAACTAAACGTAGGAATAACTAATACATGGCATTTTTAAGAAATCTTTTGGCAACCGTAGTGGGCCTATTCATTTTCTCAATCATTGGTTTCTTTATACTTATTGGAATTTTTGCCTCGGCATCAGCAGATGAGAAGCCAACTATAAAAACTAATTCTGTGCTTCATTTCCCAATGACGGGATTTTTGATGGAGAAAACTGTAGATGATCCGTTTATAAATGCCTTTTCTGACGGTCCCACTCCTTTGAGCTTATTAGATATTATAACAGCGATCAATAAAGCAAAAACTGATGACCGCATCAAAGGAATTTATCTGGAGCCAATGTATCTGGCCGGAAGCTATGCTGGTCTTCAGGAAATCAGAGATGCGCTATTAGATTTTAAAGAGTCTGGTAAATTTATCTATGCCTATGGCGAATACATAAGTGAGTCAGATTATTATGTAGCCTCCGTTGCTGATAGCTTATTCATTAATCCCACTGGAGCAATAGAATTCAATGGACTAGATGTAAATATTACTTTTTTTAAGGGGATGTTTGATAAGCTTGATATTCAACCTGAAATTTTCAGAGTTGGTGAGTTTAAAAGTTACGTAGAACCTTACATTAGAAAAGACCTAAGTGCTGAAAATAGACTTCAGTACACTGAATTGTTGACTTCAATGTATAACATCTATTTAAACAATGTTTCAAATTCAGTTCAAATTCCTGTTGAAAAGCTTGCCGACATTTCAAATGAAATGATTGTAAACCTACCTGAAGATGCAGTGGATGTTGGACTGATTCACAAGGTTGGGTATGAGGATGAGCTAAAAAGTGTAATGAAAGAGAAACTGGGACAGGCTGAGGATAAGAATCTTCGAACGATGAAGATGAATAAGTACATCCAGGCAATATCCATTGAAAGTGATTACTCAACTAACAGAATTGCTGTTATTGTAGCTGAAGGTGATATTATGATGGGCGGGGATGAAGGTATTGTTGGCAAGACCTACGCTGATGAAATTAGAAAAGCTCGAAATAACGATAAAATCAAGGCAATAGTGATGCGAGTAAACTCTGGAGGAGGTAGCATGACAGCTTCGGATATGATCTGGAGAGAGTTAATGTTGACAAAAGGCAAGAAACCAATCATCGCTTCGATGGGTGGTGCAGCAGCTTCAGGCGGCTATTACATTGCTATGCCTGCGGATACAATTCTAGCACAACCCAATACCATTACAGGTTCCATTGGAATATTCGGAATGTGGTTCAATTTTGGAGAATTTCTTGAAAACAAGATTGGTATTACTCATGATGTTGTGAAAACAGGTGAGTACTCAGATATTTATACCGTCACCCGGCCATTGAGAGATTCAGAAAGAGCAATTATTCAAAGAGGTGTAAATAATGGATATGAAGTATTTACGCAGAAAGTTGCTGATGCCAGAGGGATGTCGCAAGATGAGGTGAAGGAAATTGCTGGGGGTAGAGTCTGGAGTGGCGAACAAGCAATAGAAAATGGACTTGTAGATCAGCTAGGAAGCTATCAGGATGCCATTGAGTTAGCAGTGAAAGCCGCAGGAATTGAAGATGACTATTCGGTATCACATTATCCAAGGAAGAAACCATTTATTGAGGAAGTGCTGGAAAAGATGAGTGCGAAAGTACAGTTTACCTTATTTGGTATGGATACAGACCCATTATCGAAAGCAGTTAAAGAACTTAACCAGCACAAAGGTCTCCAAGCTAGGCTACCGGGGAATTTGGAAGTGAGGTAAAGTGAATAAATAATCACTAGATCAAAGGCTTATTTCATATCAAGATTTGTAAAAATGAATTGATATCTAAATATCTCTAATTCAATCCAATCTTTTTGAGTTAATGCCCCGCTATGTCCAGATCCGGGAGTGATATATATTGTATATAATTTAGAATTGTCTGCAATTGATTGAAGTTTTGCCAAAAACTTGTATGAATGAAATGGAGGTACTCGATCATCAGAGTCACCGGTAATTAAGAGCAAATTAGGATATGATAATTGTTTTATATTATGATAAGGTGAGTATTTAATTAAATTGTCATAATCAGATTCAATTTCTGAACTACCAAATTCCGACATGTTAGTTTGATTTGAGCCAGTAGTGTATTTGTGATACCTTAACATGTCAAAAGGACCTGCTTCAGCAATAGCAGCTTTGAATAAATCTGGTCTTTGCAATATTGCAGCACCAACCAATAATCCTCCATGAGAAGCTCCTTGAATAATAATTTTGTCTGGTGAAGTATATTTATTTTCAACTAGATATTCTGCTGAATAAATAAAATCATCGATTGCATTTTGCTTATTCTCTCTCCTTCCTGAATCTGCCCACTTGGAACCTTTGGCCCCACCCCCTCTTACATTAGGTATAACAAGTACTCCTCCCTTTTTAAGAAATAATGCATTCGTTTCAAGAAAAAATGGTGTAAGTGTAGTGCCATAGCCCCCATATCCATATATAAGAACTGGGTTATTGCCATTTAATTTGATATTTTTCTTGCATGTTATATACATTGGTACACGTGTCCCATCTTTTGATTCATATTCAACATATTTAGTATGAAATGATGTTGCCTTGTATGGAACAGAAAGTTTCTCAATTGGCTCTACTTCTAAAGATTCTAGTGATATTTGATAGTGAAGAGGTGGATGATAAAATGATGTCAATGAGAAATTTGTCCGATTAACACTAGTGTCATATTCATAGAGGTAGTTTATTTTTTTACCAACTGCAAATCGAAGTTTCTTAAGTAGATCTCCTCTCTTATTATAGATCATCGCGATATGCCGACCGTCTTTAAAATATGTACAAGCAAACTTATTTTTTCCTAAGGGGCTTATTCTTTCTAAAATACCATCGTCTTCAGGAACAACTTCAAATAGTGAATTTGGCTTGTAAATATTTGCTATAAGAATGCGTCCATTTGGAGCATTCCAGTCTGTTTTTAGATAAACAGAGTCTTTCAAAATGTAAGCTATTTCCCATCTAGATTGTGTTGAGTCTTGGATAGTTAAGAACGGATTCAGGAAAAAAGCTTCCTGGTCAAGATCGGCAAATGAAAGAAGATGATACAATTTTTCACGAGATTTTTGATAATGGGAAACAAAAAGTTTGTTTTCCTTAATTGTGAAATAGGCACTGCTAATTCCTTCAGTGTCAGGATTAGTGTATAGTACTTTTGGAATGGTGTCATTTTCAAAATCCATCTTTAAGATTTTCTGCCCGTTTATGTTTGATAGTGGAGATAGAGAATCAGGATTGGAATAAGTATCATAGTATAATGCATTATTATTCCATTTTATGGTACTTCCAGTTCTTAAATTGTCAATAACTAATGGTAGACGGGTGCCGGCTTTGAGTTCAAAAAAATATCCAGTCAACCAATCACTACCATTTATAGATATGACTACTACAGCAATGCAAGTTCTTCATTGACAATGATGTTTGAATAATCAAGACGTTCTCTTCTATCATTAAGAATATGTCTTGGTTTAATTAAAGTATTGAACTTGCTTTCATCTCTTAACTTATAAATAAGATTTGGTGACTTTCCATAATTAATCCATTTGGTATCAAAAATGTACTTTGACTTATTTTCATAATAAACTGTTTTGTAGTTGGCCGTCTTATTTCTTTTTATACCTAGGACGACAGTGGCTATTTGTTTTTGCAATTGAAGCAAATGAGATCGATTATACAGTTTTTTAGCAAATGATTTCTGATCATCTATCCATGAGTCTAATCTTGGATCATCTAGATTCTCCATCCACTGGTAAGGATCTTCTATTACATCATTATAGTATATATCTTTTATTTCCTCAGTAGGTGCCTCAACGTAGTTATAGTTTTTCTGTGAGTATGAGAGAAGTGTAATAATGCAAAAGAAAACACTGTATAAAATTTTATTCATTGGTATTGAGAATTATCTCAAAATTAAAGTCAGTATTTTGATCAATTACATTCCTCTATCAACTTTCTCTTTAAGGCAATTAAATTTCTTTGACGGGGTATATGACAAGTCTTTCGTTCCCAGTAGATAAGAAGAAAGGATAAGAGATATAATCCAACAATTAGTAGCCATTTCTCTAGAGAAGCGCCCTGGCTAATCATTTTTGCAAATAAATAAACAGACATTGGTGCCAGGTATCCGACGATCATTAGATAGCTAAACCTTACAATATGGTTGGTGTTAGAAATGGCATGGTCTAATTCACCAATCATGCTTCGATCAAATTTATTTTCTGAAGCTATCCGCTTCCATCTGAAATACTGAATATAAATCACTGTGGCGGCCATGATTCCAGCTCCCATAAAATCCCAATTATGTGAATCTCCCAATGCATCGATAAATAGAATAATTGCTACTACACCATTAATGATGCTTATCAGTATTTCAACCATATTAATTCTCTTGCTTGCAGCATCTTTCTTCTTACCAATTCTTTTGTGAAGCGCACTTTCGTTAATCGCATACATGGTTTCTCCTTTTTGTTCGCTCCAGATTTTTTGCATTTCCTCAAACTCCATATTCGTATTGTTTAGAGTTGTTTACTAATTGTTTTTTGATCCGGTGAATTTTCACTCCTATGTTGCTCTCTGAGATTCCCATCATTTGGGACATCTCTTTGTAACTGTAGCCATCCAGGAGTAAAAGTGTTAGCGATCGATCGATTTCATTAAACTGCTTGATTTGCTCATAAAGCCAAGAAATTCGTTCATCTACAGGCTCATCATTAGCTTCAAGAATGTGACCTACCTTATCCACTTCTTGATGTCCATTCACATGCTTTTTTTCTTTAGTACTCCACTTAATCGCCGTATTCAGAGCAATTCGGTAGAGCCAGGTAGAAACTGCAGATGAACCTTTGAAGTTGGGAACTGAACGAAATACCTGAATGCATACATCTTGAAACAGATCGTTTTGATCATCGGTGGTAAATGCATAGGCACGTATCACTTTGAATAATAATGCCCGGTATTCACCCAGCCATTCAGTAAAGATTTGTCGTTGTTCACTTTCTTTCATTTCCGAATCGTTAACCCACTAGTCCGGGAACGAAGAGATTTCTTACAAGAAAGTAAGATTTTTTATTGAAACCCTATTTAATTAGGATGATATATAGCTATGATGGTTATTTAAGCTGATCCTCAACACTCTTAGTGATTGCTGATTCAACTTCACCAGTATGAGCTGTACTCTTATTTTCAATTAGCATAATGTGGCATTCATTTTCTGATGAAACACGATGATTAACTCCTCTCTTCACCACATAGAAATCACCTTTTCTCATGATAAATGCATCTTTCCCTTCTTCCTCAAATAGTAATTCTCCTTCCAATATGAAAAAAGCTTCATCTTCATTTGCATGATTATGCCATGGGATATCTTCTCCCATGATCTTGGCTACTTTGACATATATATCATTCACTTCACCAATCACTTTTGGGGAGAAGTACTCATTTACTTTAGAAAGATGGTCTTTGATATTCATGGAATAAATATAGGGTAAATGTCAGTCTGAGCAGTGTAGACGACTACTTTTGCGACATGCCTATCCATGAACTGGTAGTTACTCCTGAAGTTGGCTTTAATCAAAAAGCTCTTGATCAATATTTGGAGGTAAACGGACTAAAAAAAGTTAATCAGTTTTCCGACATATTGAGAAGGTCAGTAGATGCGCGTCAGAAAACCATCAAAGTAAACCTGAGAGTTGAAGTCAGGGATACGCCACCCGAGGTTGAGTATGTTGAATATTCCAAAAAGGATCATGATGTTCGCAATGCAGTCCCTGTCATTATTGTAGGAGCCGGACCGGCCGGATTATTTGCAGCAATTAAGGCGATTGAAAATGGACTTAAGCCAATCATTCTAGAGCGAGGTAAAGATGTTAGATCACGTAGAAGAGACCTTGCAGCCATAAATAAAGAACATTTAGTAAATCCTGAAAGCAACTACTGTTTTGGAGAAGGAGGAGCTGGGACATACTCTGACGGGAAGCTGTATACCCGTTCGAAAAAAAGAGGGAGTATAAGGAGAGTTTTTGAAATCTTGGTTGCGCACGGTGCTACGCCCGACATTCTATTTGAAGCACACCCACATATCGGAACGAATAAATTACCAAAGCTGGTAACCGCATTGCGTGAGACCATTGAAGAAGCAGGAGGAGAGGTCCATTTCAATACAAAGGTGATTGATTTGATTATAGAAAATGGAGAAATGCATGGTGTGATTACGGAGCAAGGAGAAGTGAAAGGAGTAGCAGTGGTACTTGCAACTGGTCATTCTGCCAGAGATATCTTCCGTCTTTGTCAATCTCGGAAATTCAAAATTGAAGCTAAGCCATTTGCACTTGGAGTAAGAATTGAGCACCCACAGCAACTCATTGATCAAATTCAATACAAGTGTGATAATCGGGGTGAATACCTTCCTGCTTCTGCCTATTCATTGGTTTCTCAAACAACCCTGAAAGGAAAAGAAAGGGGAGTTTTTTCGTTTTGCATGTGTCCCGGCGGATTCATTGTTCCTGCAGCAACTGCGCCCGGAGAATTGGTTGTCAATGGAATGAGTCCTTCAAGACGTGACAGTAAATATGCGAATTCAGGTATGGTTGTAGCTGTTGAACTAGAGGACATTCCAGAATTCCAAAAGTATGGTGAGCTTGCTGCAATGGAATTTCAGGCGTCAGTGGAAAGGGAAGCTTGGAAAATGGGAGGAAAAACACAAGTGGCTCCTGCGCAAAAAATGGTTGATTTTGTGAATGGAAAGTTATCTGATTCATTGCTCGATACTTCATATCAACCAGGACTGCATTCTACTGATATGCTAGAAGTTCTCCCTCATTTTATTGGAAAGCGCCTTCGGCAAGGCTTTCAATATTTTGGAAAGAAAATGAAAGGATATCTTACGAATGAAGCTCAGATTATTGGTGTAGAAAGTCGCACTTCATCTCCGGTTAGAATTCCTCGAGATAATGAAACCTGTGAACATATTGAAATTAAACGACTTTTTCCATGTGCCGAAGGAGCTGGATATGCAGGAGGTATCGTTTCTGCTGCAATGGATGGTGAGAGGTGTATGGAAGGCATTTTAAATTTATACTTCCGTAAATAAGAGTGAAATTTTTGGAGTTTAGTTTTAGAATTAAATCATCCCATCCTTAGAAAACCCCTCTATATCGAATAGCTTATTATACAGGCCTTAATAGCTCTTTATTGAGCTATTTTTGAAGTTAGTCCAGTTTAAGTCAACCCCCGTAGTTATGAGTTTATCGAAGAGAATTTACCTAGCTGTTTCTGCTGTTGTTTTTCTATTGATTTCAGGAACACTCTCTGCCCAGCAATTTTCAGCTGGTGTCAATACTGAAACACCTAACCCCAATGCTGTACTTCATTTGGTGGCACCAAATGGGAATCAAGGGTTACTAATACCGAGTCTTACTACTGCAGAAAGAAATTCCATGAGTCTCTCTGCAGTAGATAATGGATTGTTGGTGTTTGATAGCGAGGAAAACGCATTTTATTTCTGGGTAGACCCAAATTGGGTTTTGACCACCAATACAGATAATCAGGATTTGGCCAATGTTTTGAGCCAAGGAGCCGATGCTGGAAATAATGTAATTCAAAATGTTTCGGATCCAGTTAATCCACAGGATGTTGCTACAAAAAATTATGTCGACAATCAGGGAGATTCAGATGATCAGGATTTAGAACTGACTGGAACTACTTTATCTCTAACCAACGATCCGACTTCAATAGATCTAACGCCGTTTCTTGATAACACGGATAATCAAAACCTATCTAGCGTGCTTGCTTCCGGGAATGATGCAGGTGCTATTGCTATTACTAACCTACCAACTCCAACAAATCCGGCAGATGCTGCAACCAAGAGTTATGTGGACAGCAATGCTGGGCTTACCGCAGTTACCAGTGCTGATATTGTAGATGGAGAAATTGCCAATGCAGACATCAATGCTGGGGCCAATATCTCCTGGAGTAAAATAGACAAAACGGGAGCTAATGTGAGTGAGTTCACGAATGACTTGGGTTTTATAGACAATGCTGCAAATCCTACGGCATTTGACGTATCAGGTAGCTTTGGTACTGGTCTTCAAGTAGATCAAGTAGGTGGAGCCACAGCTGTGGATATTGCAGCAGCATCAGCTATTGTAAATGGTAACCCAAATTTAGATTTAGACAGTACGGATGATCTTGACTTATCAACTACCCCAAATGCTGCTGGTGATATTGTTGGTGATTTTGGTACGGGGTTGTTTGTAGATTTTGTTGGTGGTGCAAATGCATCAGATATCGCAGGTGCCACTGCAACAGTTCTTGGTAATCCAAATTTGGATTTGGACAGCACGGATGATTTAGACTTAACCTCTGTGCCAAATGCAGCCGGTGATATCAGTGGCGATTTTGGTGGAGGATTAATTATAGACGCAAATGCAGTAACAAGCACAGAAATTCAAGATGGATCAATTGTGGATGCTGATGTTAGTGACGTTGGTGCTAGTAAAATAACTTATGATAACACAACTTCATTATTAACAGCCATCGATGCACAAGCTGCTATTGATGAAATCGATGCGACGATCGATGCAGGCGATTTAACCGATGATCAGACAGGAGCAGAAGTTACTTTCAATAATGTAGCTTCTGGTTTAACAGCTACTGATGTTCAGGGAGCGATAGATGAAATTGACGCAACAGTTGATGGAATAGGAGCACCAACTGCTGCAACAACTACTTTTAACAATGTAGCCTCAGGTTTAACCGCTACGGATGTGCAGGGTGCGATAGATGAGATCGATGCAACGATTGATGCTGGTGATTTAACGGATGATCAGACAGGTGCAGAAGTAACATTCAATAATGTAGCTTCTGGTTTGACTGCCACCGATGTTCAAGGGGCCATAGACGAGATTGATGCGACGATTGATGCAGGAGATTTGACGGATGATCAGACAGGCGCAGAAGTAACATTCAATAATGTAGCTTCTGGTTTGACTGCCACCGATGTTCAAGGGGCCATAGACGAGATTGATGCGACGATTGATGCAGGAGATTTGACCGATGATCAGACAGGGGCAGAAGTAACATTCAACAATGTAGCCTCCGGTTTGACTGCTACGGATGTTCAGGGAGCTATTGATGAAATCGATGCGACAGTTGATGGAATAGGAGCACCAACTGCTGCAACAACTACTTTTAACAATGTAGCCTCCGGTTTGACTGCTACAGACGTACAGGGAGCTATAGATGAGATTGACGCAACGATCGATGCAGGCGATTTGACCGATGATCAGACAGGTGCAGAAGTAACATTCAACAATGTAGCTTCAGGCTTAACTGCTACTGACGTACAGGGAGCTATTGATGAGATTGACGCAACGATCGATGCAGGCGATTTGACCGATGACCAGACTGGCGCAGAAGTAACATTCAACAATGTAGCCTCTGGTTTGACTGCTACTGACGTACAGGGAGCTATTGATGAGATTGACGCAACGATCGATGCAGGCGATTTAACGGATGATCAGACAGGAGCAGAAGTTACTTTCAATAATGTAGCCTCAGGTTTGACCGCTACGGATGTGCAGGGAGCTATTGATGAAATCGATGCGACAGTTGATGGAATAGGAGCACCAACTGCTGCAACAACTACTTTTAACAATGTAGCCTCCGGTTTGACTGCTACAGACGTACAGGGAGCTATAGATGAGATTGACGCAACGATCGATGCAGGCGATTTGACCGATGATCAGACAGGTGCAGAAGTAACATTCAACAATGTAGCTTCAGGCTTAACTGCTACAGACGTACAGGGAGCTATTGATGAGATTGACGCAACGATCGATGCAGGCGATTTGACCGATGACCAGACTGGCGCAGAAGTAACATTCAACAATGTAGCCTCTGGTTTGACTGCTACTGATGTTCAAGGGGCCATAGACGAGATTGATGCGACGATTGATGCAGGAGATTTGACGGATGATCAGACAGGCGCAGAAGTAACATTCAATAATGTAGCTTCAGGCTTAACAGCTACAGATGTTCAAGGGGCCATAGACGAGATTGATGCGACGATTGATGCAGGAGATTTGACCGATGATCAGACAGGTGCAGAAGTAACATTCAACAATGTAGCTTCAGGCTTAACTGCTACAGACGTACAGGGAGCTATTGATGAGATTGACGCAACGATCGATGCAGGCGATTTGACCGATGACCAGACTGGCGCAGAAGTAACATTCAACAATGTAGCCTCTGGTTTGACTGCTACTGATGTTCAAGGGGCCATAGACGAGATTGATGCGACGATTGATGCAGGCGATTTGACTGATGATCAGACAGGGGCAGAAGTCACTTTCAATAATGTAGCCTCCGGTTTAACAGCTACTGATGTACAAGCTGCTATTGATGAGATAGATGGGACAGTTGATGGCTTAGGAACTGCTGCATCAACCACTTTTAACAACGTGGCATCAGGCTTAACAGCTACAGATGTGCAGGGAGCTATTGATGAGATTGACGCAACGATCGATGCTGGCGATTTGACTGATGATCAGACAGGCGCAGAAGTAACCTTTAATAATGTAGCCTCCGGTTTGACTGCTACGGATGTGCAGGGAGCGATAGATGAGATTGACGCAACGATCGATGCTGGCGATTTGACCGATGACCAAACTGGCGCTGAAGTAACCTTTAATAATGTAGCCTCAGGTTTGACTGCTACAGACGTGCAGGGAGCTATTGATGAGATTGACGCAACGATCGATGCAGGCGATTTGACTGATGACCAGACAGGTGCAGAAGTAACCTTTAACAATGTAGCCTCCGGTTTAACAGCTACGGATGTACAAGCTGCTATTGATGAGATAGATGGGACAGTTGATGGCTTAGGAACTGCTGCATCAACCACTTTTAACAACGTGGCATCAGGCTTAACAGCTACAGATGTGCAGGGAGCTATTGATGAGATTGACGCAACGATCGATGCAGGCGATTTAACCGATGACCAGACAGGCGCTGAAGTAACCTTTAATAATGTAGCCTCCGGTTTGACTGCTACGGATGTGCAGGGAGCTATAGATGAGATTGACGCAACGATCGATGCAGGCGATTTAACCGATGACCAGACAGGCGCTGAAGTAACATTCAACAATGTAGCCTCCGGTTTAACAGCTACGGATGTACAAGCTGCTATTGATGAGATTGATGCAACGATAGATGCAGGTGATTTAACCGATGACCAGACAGGTGCAGAAGTTACTTTCAATAATGTAGCTTCTGGTTTAACAGCTACCGACGTACAGGGAGCTATTGATGAGATTGATGGGACTGTTGACGCTCTTTCTGTTATACCACCTACAACAGATGCCCAGATTATTGTGTCAAATGGAACAACACCAACAGCGGTTACGATGAGTGGTGATGTAACGATTGACAATGCAGGCTTAACAACGATTGGAGCGAATGCCGTAGGCGATGCTCAAGTAGAGGATAATATCACAATTAACACAGCAGACAACCAATTTTCTTTATTCGATGATATAAATACAGCCAATTTCGCAACGTTTGAATTGACAGGTCTTACAGCCTCACAAACTTATACCTTACCGGATGCGAGTGGTGAAATTGCTTTAGTAGGAGCAGCTGTAGGGGATGCTGAGGTAGCAGATAACATCACCATCAACACACCAGATACCCAATTCACTTTGTTTGATGATATAAATACAGCCAACACAGCGACTTTAGAGTTGACAGGGTTGACAGCTCCGCAGACATATAATTTACCAGATGCGAGTGGTACGCTCTCATTGACCACAACACCTGCACCGGATCTTGTCGCTGGAGGATCGGTGGTTTCAGATTCAGAGGTTGATGACAACATTACAGTCACTACAGCAGACAACCAATTTTCTTTATTTGATGATATAAATACAGCCAATTTCGCAACGTTTGAATTGACAGGTCTTACAGCCTCACAAACTTATACCTTACCGGATGCGAGTGGTGAAATTGCTTTAGTAGGAGCAGCTGTAGGGGATGCTGAGGTAGCAGATAACATCACCATCAACACACCAGATACCCAATTCACTTTGTTTGATGATATAAATACAGCCAACACAGCGACTTTAGAGTTGACAGGGTTGACAGCTCCGCAGACATATAATTTACCAGATGCGAGTGGTACGCTCTCATTGACCACAACACCTGCACCGGATCTTGTCGCTGGAGGATCGGTGGTTTCAGATTCAGAGGTTGATGACAACATTACAGTCACTACAGCAGACAACCAATTTTCTTTATTTGATGATATAAATACAGCCAATTTCGCAACGTTTGAATTGACAGGTCTTACAGCCTCACAAACCTATACCTTACCGGATGCGAGTGGTGAAATTGCTTTAGTAGGAGCAGCTGTAGGGGATGCTGAGGTAGCAGATAACATCACCATCAACACACCAGATACCCAATTCACTTTGTTTGATGATATAAATACAGCCAACACAGCGACTTTAGAGTTGACAGGGTTGACAGCTCCGCAGACATATAATTTACCAGATGCGAGTGGTACGCTCTCATTGACCACAACACCTGCACCGGATCTTGTCGCTGGAGGATCGGTGGTTTCAGATTCAGAGGTTGATGACAACATTACAGTCACTACAGCAGACAACCAATTTTCTTTATTTGATGATATAAATACAGCCAATTTCGCAACGTTTGAATTGACAGGTCTTACAGCCTCACAAACCTATACCTTACCGGATGCGAGTGGTGAAATTGCTTTAGTAGGAGCAGCTGTAGGGGATGCTGAGGTAGCAGATAACATCACCATCAACACACCAGATACCCAATTCACTTTGTTTGATGATATAAATACAGCCAACACAGCGACTTTAGAGTTGACAGGGTTGACAGCTCCGCAGACATATAATTTACCAGATGCAAGTGGTACCCTTGCTTTAGATGGTGCAGCACCTAATTTCCAAATGGGCTTTGTGGAAGATGCTAACTCTGCAGTATTTGGTGCAGGAACAATTCTACCAGTCCCAGCAGGAAAAGTGATTCAGGTAATTGATGATGGAATTGGTGGTGGAGGTATGGTAGCTGCAGCCACATTCAACAATGATTTAATCAATAATAGAGCAACATTGGCACTAGCCTCCGCGCGAGGTAATACCGGAGGACCTGCGGCCGTTCAGGGTGGTGATGTTATAGGTGAAATCGTTTTTAACGGACACTATGGGGGAGCATTAACCAACTTTGATAAAGGAGCCGGTATTGAAGCTGTAGCAGCTAATAATTGGACTGCAGGTAATACGGGTGCAGATTTAATTTTCATAACATCGCCAGCAACCGCTTCAGTACCAACCGAACGTATGAGAATTACTGAATCCGGAGGAGTTGGTATTGGTACAGGAACACCTGTTTATGACCTACATGTTTATAATACTTTAGATCAGGCAAAAACAATTACCGTAGATGCACAGGGGACTCAAACTGGTCAGCTAGGAGCATTCATACTTCAAACGCTTGGAGACGGTTCAACTTTAGTAGATCAAATAGGAACCAATGGCTGGATGATCCAGGGTTATGGTGATGCCTTTTCTGATGCTACCAGACAAAATGATTTGTCGTTTGGGTATTTTCAAGGAAATGTAGAAACTTCTAGTATTCTTCACTTAGATGGCAGTGGAACAGTTGGTATCGGTACTGGTGATCCGTTAGCTCCGCTGCAAATAGGGGATAATCTCGGTTTTGCACACTTTGAGAATGCAACTGAAGGTATTAATGGTGAAGCCATTACCAATAACCTTTACCCTGACTATTCGAATATCATTGATAATGCCCTGGTTAGGATGAATGCTGATTCTTCATCAATGATTTTCATGGATGATGGGTCAATCAGCTTTATGAGGATAGCCAAACAAGGCGATGCTGGAGCTGGAGTGAATGTTGACCTTACAAATACCAGTACAGAACTTTCTTCATGGATGGAACTGAACGACGATGGATCGGTGCAAATCTCTGGAGGTGAAGGAAATATAATTGTGAATGACGGTTCAAATGTTGCTATAAAAGCAGGCGATGGATTTGGGGGAGGAAATGGAAATGGAGGTCTATTAACTCTCCAGCCTGGTATGGGAACAGGTACCGGAAATGATGGATTGATAATAGCTGATGGCGATTTACAAGTGGCCAACGGCAGGTCTTTGGTTCTGGAAGATGGTGCAGCTTCAGATGCTGTTGGATTTAGAGCTCCATCAACTGTTACCACCGGTGTGATTTGGGAATTGCCTAATGGAGATGGAACCGGAGGTCAAGTTTTGTCAACCGATGGAGGGGGTATTCTTTCATGGATAACACCAGGCAGTAGTGCTCCATATCCATTTTTTGAAGATCCTAATACGTTTGTTGTTGGTTCCACTTTTGGTCCTGATCCAATCTTTGGTGGTAACGACTACCAATTAGGGGTGGTTTCTGGTTCTGGTTTAGGAAAAGCATTTTTATCTGCCCATACTTATGGAGGTGGAGCTGAATTAAGATTATCAAGAACCAACGGTAGTCAGGGTGGTGAATCCCCAGTCCTTTTGGGAGAAGATATCGGAGAAATAGCGTTTACGGGACGTGAAGCAAACGCAGGAAATTATCCAGTTCCAGCCTCTATAAGGGCTGTAGCTACTGATAACTATAATGATCTATCAACTTTAGGTACAGATCTCGTTTTCACATCTACCATATCCGGAACTACTACAACCGTTGAAGCTATGCGAATTAATGGAGGGTTCATCGGAATCAATAACAATTCGCCAAATGTTGAGTTGGATGTAATTGGTAATGCAGAGATAACAGGGAACCTGGATATTGGTGCAGGAAATATTGTTTTAGCATCAGCAGGAGGAATTACAGCTACTGGACAGATCAACGCCAATGCATCCAGTGTTACAACAGCACAGTATCAAATTAGTGGTGTTACTGTAATTAATGGCTCAAGTGATTTCACTGCAAATTCTTTGGATGTTGGCTCAAGTTCTGCTTCAATAACTACTGGTGGGGATATAACTCATATTGGTAATTATGTAACTCCTCCAGCTACGGCTGTTGCAATGTCCTCGCTACCAGGTGCATTACCAGCTGGCAGAATTATTAGAGTTAATGCAGATGGAAACATTACCAATATTTTAGCGGGTGTTGATGGTCAGGAAATCGTACTAGTATGCGTAGTTGGAGGTCCTAATACAATAGGAACTGGTGGTAATGTAAAACTTCACCAAAATACAGCAATGCCAATGGTTGCAGGAGCATCCATTCATTTTGTTTGGATACAACAACTAGGAAATTGGGTAGAAATAGGTAGAGCCGAATAAAATAAGTATCATGAAATTATTTTTGTTTTCTTTCATTTGTTCACTAAGCCTGACTATTACAGGCCAATCCGTCAATTTTGGTGATTCTACTACCTTGTTTTTAGAAGATGGTACAGTTTTCTTCTTTGGAGGAAATACAGTTTTAGGAGGCTCACTCTCTAATTCAGGTACTTTAGTAAGTTACAGTGATATGGATCTTGGTGCTAATCAAGACATTGGAAACATAAAATTTATTGGTGATAATGATCAGATATTAGATGGAGGCACCATTGAGACCGGCGATTTTGTGGTAGACAAGCAAGGCAGTTTAATTCTCATGACTGCACAGATTACGGTCACAGGCGAGTTGCAAACAACTAATGGAGTGATTGAAACCCAAAAGGAAGATGATATTTTAGTAACCGGAACAACAATGGGAAGTGGTTTGGGATATGTTGAAGGAAAGTTATTTGGAATATCGAAGGGTACTCCTATTACTTTCCCAATGGGAGTAAACGGTTCTCCCAATTATATGACAATATCAAATTTACCTGAAAACACCAGGGTAAATGTGGAATGTATTATCCCAGATCAAAATACTTTATACCCTGATGATGAGATGATCGGAATTAGTGATGAAGTTGAATGGATAGTGAAAGTATCAGGAGCTTCTGTTGAAGCTCAGATTCAGGTAAATTTTTCTGGTGTAGATCTTAATAATTTCACGAATGGAACAAATATTCGTTCTAGAGTTGAAAATCCAGGGCTTGTTCTTTTTTCAAAAGCGGATACATTATTTCATATCGTTGATGGAACGTTGGTAAACAACAGTACCGACAGGTCACAAGGAGAAATAACTTCCAATGATAATATTTTAATCACCGGTGAAGGAAGCAGGTTAGCGATAGCGCTGATACCAAGCATTGACAGACCAAGGATTTTTGTACCAAATGCCTTTTCACCTGGCTCAATGATGGAAGAGAATCAGCTTTTCCGGGTATTCTATGCTGGTGCTATAGTTACAAGTATTGACATTCAGCTTTATGATTCCTTCAATAAGCTAGTTTTTAGTACCAGCGAGAGTGGGGATAACCTGGATTTATCCAACTATGGATGGAATGGAGTTTTAAATTCCGGTCTTGATGCGCCGGAGGGTGTATATTATTATAAAGTGCAGCTAATTTCAGATGAAGAAGTGATAAATCAAACAGGATCAGTTCTATTAGTGAAATGAGAGCAAAAAGTATTGTTATCTGTTTATTCTTAATTAGCACTATTAGCTTTTCTTTTGGACAGGAGGGACAGTTTTCTCAATACTTTGCAAGCTCTACTTTATTAAATCCTGCTTTTACTGGAGCCATTCCAAATATGTCCTTCAATTCTAATTTTAAAAGAGGTGGTTCACAAAGTCATGATTCTTTTCTTGAACTAATGCAAGTAACCTTTACCTATCCACTAAAACGCACAACAAGTAAGGATTATCAATTTGGTGGAGTAGGACTTACCTTTTTTCAAGAAAGAAGGGGATTTGAGGGTGTTTACAATTCAAAAAAAATATTACTTACTGGGGCATACGCTATCAGGTTAAGTCGTCTTACCAATCAATCCATCGTATTTGGATTGCAGGGAGGGGTCGTTGATCACAGGATTGATGATTCCCGATTACGGTGGGGATCTCAATTCAATAGATTTTACGGGTTTGATGATACCTTGGGTGGAGAAAATATTGGCTCAGACCCACTTATTTATCCTACATTCAATTTTGGAGTTGTTTACTCTGCTTTTGACAATGAAAATAGATATGTCAGGGATAAAAGTTTAATGATTGGACTAAGTATAGATAATTTAAATCGGCCTAATGTTTCTTTTGGTGGGAATCAAGATGCAAGAAAAAGCTATTTATTAAAGGCATTCAGCTCTGCCAAGCTAGCTGTATCTCCTCGCTGGTATATGCATCCTTCTACTTTTATTCTCTATTCCCAGGGTAATGAGCAAATCAACGTAGGACTTTACATGTCTACAATTGTAAGTTCACCAAGAGCGAAAACAGGTGTCGAACTTCAATTTGGTTCTTGGTATAGGATAGAGGATTCAATTATTGTCTTGGCTGGATTTCAGGTGGAGAATTTGAGATTGGGCTTTAGCTTTGATCTCAACACGCAATCTTTTGATATTAATGAAGAATCAGGAGGTAGCCTTCCTACTTATGAAGTTTCATTAACTTATAACCTTGATTTAACTACTCCGCTAAGAAATATTTCAAGTCCAATATTTTAATATGAGGAATGCTTTCGTTGCATCATTACTAATTTCAATAGCCACTGGAGTATTTGCTCAGTCCGTTCCCCGGCTAATGAGAATGGCAGATGAGCGCTATCTAAATGACCAATATGAGGTTGCCATTGAGTTCTATAAGAAAGTAGTTGGTCTTGATGAGAATAATCATTTAGCGAGATTTCGATTAGGTGAGTGTTTTAACCGAACGCTTCAATATGAAAAGGCCAAGGATGTATTTGTTCAATTAAGCAATACGCCAAATCAGGAATATAGGGCAAGGTCTATGTATAGCTATGCCAGCTTGCTTAAACAAGAAAGTCGGTTTGAAGAGGCAGACTCCATATACTCATTTCTTATTTCTATTCCAGAAGCAGAACCATACCTGGTTGAATTATCACGAAAACAACGTGAAGGATGTCAGCTTGCATTAAGACAAAAGAAAGCGGACCGTGGGTTTACTGTAAGTCCCATGGATGAAGTCAATTCACGTTTCCATGATTTTGGTGCTGTTATTAATCCTTCAAATGATTATTTGGTTTTTGCAACAACACGTAATCTGTCAGGTACTCAATACGAAGATTTACAGTATGAAGGATTACTTCCCGATCTGGTTGCATTCGAAAATAGAGGGAATGATCGTTGGAGGATAGCTTCCTCTGATCAAAGATTTTCAGATCTAAATTCAAAATGGGCTGAAGGTGCGGGTTCATTTACAAAAGATGGCCAATCGTTTTATTTCTCCTCTTGCCAGGGTGATAGTGCTTCTTGTCTTATTCTGGTGAGTTATCTCGAGAGCGAGAGATGGAGTACGCCTGTTCCATTGAATGCATACATCAATGAAGTTGGATCAGAAAATAAACATCCGTCAATATCTGCCACTGGAGATACCTTATTCTTTAGTTCCAATCGTACAGGCGGTTTTGGCGGTAGCGATATTTGGATGAGCCTGAAAGGACTTGAAAAAGAATCCTGGACTCCCGCAATTAACATGGGAGGAGTAATCAATACTCCAGAAAATGAAATTACTCCGTATTATTCGTCAGCTTTTGAGGGACTTTTGTTTTCCAGTGATGGACATGTAGGATATGGTGGGTACGACCTGTATGCAGCAAAAGGAGAATCTTTTTTTGAACCTGAAATTTATAATTTGGGAGACCCATTCAATTCAACATGGGATGATACATACTTTGCAATATCTGATACCGTAGGGTTTTTAGCTACAAATCGGGAGGATCATGAGATTCTAAATATTCATGGCTTCCCGGTAAGTAATGAACGTTTATTTTTATCACTTTTGATTTCCGGGGAATCACTGATTGATTCCCGGCTGGCATCTAAATTTAAGGATATCATGTCTCTGGATTTAGTTACTTTCAGAGTAGAAGATTACGCGGGATATGATTTATTTGAACCAATAAAGCCCTCAAAGCCTAGACCAAATATTTTAGAGGACGGAGTATCTTCAGGTGTTTCTACAGAGATTGCTTTTGAAAAAATATTCTTTAGCTATGGATCTTCCATTCTAAGGCCTGAATCAAAAGCTGCTCTAAATAGTCTATCTAAACAGCTTTCTAATAAGGCAATTGAATCAATCAATATACTGGCATTCACCGATAGTATTGGTCCCATAAAAGCAAATCTTAAGCTTAGCGAGAATCGCGGAAGGTCAGTAAAACAGCATCTAGTTTCTTTAGGAATCGATTCAACTTCAATAAATGTTCTGCCAAGAGGAGAATTACCTTCAGAAGGAAACAATGATCATTGGTTTAAAAGAATTTTGAAAAGGAGGGTAGAAATTATTGTTAAAGCCGATCAGTCCACCGAATTTGAAAAAGCCGCTCCATTCATCATTAGAAAAACGGCAAAGATCGATGATATAGCTAACGCAATTGGTGTTACTGTTAAACAGTTAAGAGATTGGAATGGTGAGATAAACAACATTTTGCATTCGGGAGAAACAATTAGGATCATGGAAAGTGAGGTAAAAGATACACCACTGAATTGGCTGGTTGGTGAAGATGATCTTCCACTTTTTGTATCAAGCGGTAGTGGGTGATCAACCTTTGGATACGAGAATATAGGCTCCCCAGTTAAATGGGTTTTTATCAACTTCCCTAAACTTTGCTCTTGCCTTAAAAAAAGCTTGCTGTGGGTCTTGTTGTTCCAATAATTCCTCGTAGTAAAGGTTCATGAATTTACGGGCTGCCTGATCATTGATCTTTACCAATGAAAGAATAATGTTTTGTGCTCCGGCCACCAAGAAAGATCGCTGCAAACCAAAGACTCCTTCGCCATTTTGAACCTTCCCAAGTCCTGTTTCACATGCAGCTAAAACAACAAGGTTTGTTTGATCCAAAACCAGATTCATTGCTTCATAGGCTGATAGAAGTCCATCATTTTCACTTGTTTGGTTTTTGCTTAAGAATAATCCTGAACTGTGCAATGGGTCAGTAAAGCTCGGGTCTTCAATAAAATACCCATGTGTTGCAATATGGATCACTCCAGGATTGGCAAAGCTTTTAATTCGATCTTCTGTTGCTTCCTGAAAATAAAACGTTTCAGTATCCCACCTTCTCACATCCAATATTTTGGTAATATCACCGGCTTCTCTCTCAGCCCCAGGTAGTTGTTTCATTGAATAACCTTCAATCTTTGAGAAGTCTGGGTTTCCAAATATTTTGGCCTCTCGTATGAAGACTTTTTCGTCACGATAGAGCAAATCTTTACCACTTGTGATATTGATAATATCATATTTATCCACCATGTAAGTATTGGTTGAATCATTATAGAAAACCACTGGATTCATTTTATGATAGATACCATCAGGAGATATGTATAGCTTGTTTACATCATTCAGATACTGATCAATTGGCTTCCAAAAAATACTATAGCTAAGCTTATCCTTCACTCCAAATTTTAGTGCATTTCTGTAAGTAGCAAACCCTTTTGTGAAATCTAAGGTAGGCAGCTTGACCGGTTGCAAAAGACTATCCTTTTTTATAATAAAACCTACATAATTAGACTCATCTTCAAAACCCTGATCTATTTTTTCATCTATCACCTCTACGGAATAGTCTCTATACTGAATAATATCTACCATTGCCGCACTATCCTCAAGCATATTACTTATTTCCGCCCAATGGTGATAGGTGGTCTTTTCTTGGTCAGCAAACACTTTAAATTTTCTGGACAGGTCTTTTTCCAAAGCAGCGCATTCCTCTTCGAGATGCGTTATCGAAATGCCTTTTTGCCTACGGTCTTCTTCAGTTAATAGATACGCCTGAGCTAAACTATATTTCTTTTCCCTCCAGGCATTATAATCTCTTTTAATTTTATCATCATCACTATTTTGAATGAGCTTCCTCATTTTTTCAGAAGCGTAAAACAAGATTCCTCTGGTATTTAAAAAGTGATTGAGTGCGTTTTCAGCATAGATGCTGTTGATATTTTCATCTTTGAAAGCAAGCGAACAAAATCGCTCGATGTTGTACCTGGTTTCGTCAAAGTAAAGTTTACGTTGATTATCTGTCAATACAGGAAAAATATCCTGCATGTGTTTGATTTCAGCATCTAAAGCATGATCGAATGACTCCATAGCTTTCTGAAAATCTTTGACGATCATGTAGTAAAGTCCAAGGTCATTTACCGTTTTGATGTACAATGGATGATAGTTGCCCAAAGTATTGGCTCTGATTCTCTTAGCTTCCTGTAAGAGCTTACCCGCTAATGAATAATTACCGAATTGAAGATATAAAAGGGCTACATTATTCAATGAAGTGGCGTAGTTCGCATGTTCGGTACCATAGATTACTTTATCCATATCCAGCACCTTCATGTACATATCCAGTGCTTTGGGGAGTTCTCCTTTCTCCTTAAGGATACTTGCTAAGTTGTTCAGACTACTTGCATAATCTGGATTCATGGAACCAAATAATTCAAGAAACCCGTCAGAGCTTTCTCTAAAACATTCCTCTGCCTTTTCAATGTCGCCTTGCCTTAAATAGATGTTGCCCAGATTATTGATCATATATGGGCGGATAGTTCGTATATCTCCAGCGACATCCAATGCTTGGTCAATGTATTGATTGGCAGATTTTAAGTCATTTAATCTGTAATAGAGTACACTAAGTCCATTGAGTGTTTCCAGCATCATGATCGGTTCATTTTCATATTTACTGGATTTTTTTTCGAGATTATGAAGAAGGTAGTTTTCAGAATCAGAGTACTCGCCTTGTTCGATTTTTAAAGCTGAAAGACGGTCAATCGCTCTGAAATATTGAATTTCATCTTTGCCTTTTGCCATTTCTATAGCCTTTATCAACTCTGCTTCACTTTGTTGAAGATCTCCGAAATGCCGATAAGTAGTCCCAAGTTCAATTTGCAATGAGATGGTGAGGGAGTCGTTAAAACCTCGTGCAGCTTTTAAGGCTTGATTTAATGACTGTAAGCTTTCTTCAAAATTCCCGACTTCACGATGATAAACACCTTGTCTATTGAAGAATCTAATCTGTGAATTAACGTCATTGCTATATGCAGACTCAGTAACTCTACCAGCCAAATCAAGAAATTCACCTGCTTCACCAAATCTTCCAAGCTCTTGATATAGGGCAGATATGTTATAGTAAAGTCCTAATAGGTCTCTGTGAATAGAGTCTTTATCAGCTACTTCCTGCTTGATTCCGTTTTTAAATGCTGTTAAACTTTTCTGTTTGTCATTAACCTCCCACAGGATGAGTCCTACGTTGTTATACATTCCGGCGATTCCTATCTCACTAAGACATTTAACAGAATCTAGATCCGTAAGCAATGAATTGGCATAAAACTTAGCTTTTAAGGGGTATGAGTACTTAAACCGATCTGCACTATCCAGCTTTTGCAAGCAGGACTGACTGTATGCTTGAAAATTTAATAAGAGAATGAATCCTATTGCCGCTATTCTGATCATGTGTATTCTCTGCATTCAAATAGAATTTAGCAAGGATATTAAAATATTAGCTTGTTGTTGATCCTTTTCCTATCAACTAAGACTCTTAAACGATGAACTTAACCTAAAATTCAATAATAGCATCGGCCTGATCTTTTAATCGTTTTAAATACGAATCGTCAGCAATTTTACTATTCTCCATTTTACCATTGATACGTATCAATTTCGGTTTTAATGCTAAAACGTGCATGCCTAGATAATTAAAGATATCAGTCAGGTGGCTCATAGCCATAACACCTCCTTGTATCCCAGAGGAGAGTCCTACTAAAGCACATTTTTTACCTTTCAGAGTACCGGGAAATTCCAAAGCGTCTAGAAATGTCTTCAAGATTCCAGGGAACGATCCATTATACTCAGGAACAATGAAAACAAACTTTTGGGCTTCTTTCATATGATCTCTTATCGGATTAAAATCAATATTTGTCCCTTGATTTTCATAAAGTGCTGACGAAATAAAATCAACAGGTAGTTTCTCTAAATCCACGAGTGTTGATTCCACACCTCTTTCTGCCAGTATCTCCTGATATTGAAGCGCAACTTGTTTTGAGATAGAATTCTTTCTATTAGTGCCGCTGATGATAGTTATCATAAAGGATTTTAAAATCAAAATTGTAGAAATGGACGCATATAAGAATATTTGCCCGATAATTGCGTTCTCTGATCTATTAAGATCGCAAAGAAAACACAAACCTGTAAACCAGAAGAACGAGTTTTAGTTCAATATGTCCATCATTGTAGATCATCTAACCAAAGTTTACGGCGAGCAAAAAGCGTTGGACAATATTTCTTTTGAGGCTGAAAAAGGGAAAATTACTGGTTTTCTTGGCCCAAATGGTGCAGGTAAATCCACTACCATGAAAATAGCTACAGGCTTCATTGGCCTTACGTCTGGAGCTGTTTATGTTGACGGTGTAGATGTCTCTTTGGAACCTTTGCAAGTCAAAAAGCTCACAGGGTATTTGCCAGAACACAATCCTTTGTATTTGGAAATGTTTGTTAAAGAATATCTGAGTTTCATTACTTCTTCTTACGGATTGAAGCATAAAAAGCAAAGAGTGACAGAGGTGATCGAAATGTGTGGGTTAGAAAGAGAGCAACATAAGAAGATTGGTGCCCTATCCAAAGGTTATCGTCAGCGTGTAGGTCTAGCACAAGCTTTAATTCATGATCCAAAGGTTTTGATTCTTGACGAACCGACCAGTGGATTAGACCCCAATCAGCTGGTAGAAATAAGAAAGGTTATTAAGGAAGCTAGCAAGGATAAAACAGTCATTTTATCTACTCATATCATGCAAGAAGTGGAGGCCCTATGTGATAAAGTAGTCATCATCAATAAAGGTAAGATTGTAGCTGATGATGAGGTCAGGAATCTCAAATCAATCAAATCCGATATGATTTCTTATAAGGTTGAATTTGAAAATGAAATTGATACCTCGTTGTTTGAAAAGGAAGGTTTGAAAACTTTGAAAATTGAAAGTAATGTTTATCAGTTTTCTTCAGCTAATGATCCTAGAAAAGTGATAATGAAGGTTGCAGGTGAACACGAAATGCCACTCATCAATATAACCAAGAATGAACAATCATTAGAAGGTGTATTTCAGGAACTGACAAAGGAGAAATGAGGAATGAAATCATTGCATATCGAAGCGACCTTAAAGCAAAAGCTAAGGAGCTAAGAAAGAATAGCACTCTTTCTGAGGTTTTACTTTGGCAAGAGATTAGAAAAAAACAATTGGGTTTCCAATTCCACAGACAGGTACCGATTCTTAAATATATAGTTGATTTTTATTGTCATGAATTGAAATTAGCAATAGAGGTAGATGGACATACTCATGAATGGAAGGTAAACTATGATATACAAAGGATATCTGAACTAGAATCAAAAGGAATTAGAATTCTTGTTTTTGATGATCTTGATGTTAAGAAAAACATTAATTGGGTAGTCAATGAAATTTGCATGAAGATTAATGAGGAATAAAAAGAACACCCCCCAAGCCCCCCTCAAGGGGGGAATCTTCAACGATAGAAAGATACCTTTAAATCAAGGAATTGTCCCCTTGAGGGGACTACAGGGGTGTCTTTAAAAAGTTTTGACCAATGATTACAATCCTAAAAAAAGAAATAAATGAATTCCTTGATTCTCTGATCGCTTATGTAGTGATTGGAATCTTTCTAATAGGAATTGGACTTTTGATGTGGGTCTTTCCGGACACGAACGTATTGGATTATGGGTACGCCAGTATGGAAACACTGTTTTCAATGGCACCCTATGTCTTCATGTTCCTGATACCAGCCATCACCATGAAATCATTTGCTGAGGAGAAAAGAAGTGGAACCATTGAATTACTATATACACTTCCATTTAGGGACATTGAGATTGTAACAGGTAAGTTTCTGGCAGGTTTTTTATTAGTTATTTTTTCTGTTTTACCTACGCTGGTTTATTATTTCTCACTCCATTACCTAGGGAATCCTGTCGGGAATCTGGATTCCGCAGGAATTATCGGATCTTATATCGGATTAATTCTGTTAGGGGGTATTTTCACATCTATAGGTGTACTTTCTTCCGCTTTAACAGGCAATCAAATAGTCTCCTTTATCCTTGCGGCATTTTTATGTTTTGCTTTTTATGCGGGCTTTGATTCAGTAGCATCTATAAACATCTGGACAGAAACTTCTTACGTCATTAGTCAGATTGGCATTTTATCCCATTACGAAACGTTGAGTAAAGGCTTAATTGATCTCAGTGATGTCGTTTATTTCTTATCAATGATCGTCTTGTTTTTGTATCTCACACGAATAGTTTTAAACGTTCAGAAAGGATGAGGGAGACCAGAAAAATTATCATTCTGCAATCGATAGTTGTCATACTATCTGTTTGGCTAGTAAATCAGCTTGCTAATAAATTTCGATTACAATTTGACCTGACGGAAGAAAAGAGGTACACCATTTCTGATGCTACAAAATCTCTGCTTCAATCACTAAATGAGGACGTATACTTTGAAGTTTATCTGGCGGGAGAGCTACCATCCAACTTTGAACGTTTTAAAAAATCGATCGGAGAGATGTTGGATCAATTTGTTATTGAAAGTAATAACCGAATCCAGTTCAAGTTCACTGATCCTGCACAGGCTACAAATCTTCAGGCTCGAAATCAGTTCTATCAATCATTGATTGACAAGGGAATTCAAGCCACCAATCTGAATTATAAAAATGCAGATGGTGACAAAATGGAAAAATTAATATTCCCAGGAGCTCTTGCCTCAAAGGGAATTAATGAAGTTCCAGTCAATCTTTTGAAGGGCAGTAGTGCAGCAGGACCAGAAGGTATTTTGAATCAAAGTATTGAAGGTTTGGAGTATGAGCTTGCTTCTTCAATTGCTCTGCTGATAGATGGAGGGACGAAAAGAGTCGCTTACATAACTGGACACGGATCACCAGACTCATTGGATATTGCAGGCTTTCGTAGTACGGTTTTATCAAAATTTGACCTCTTTAATGTTTCTCTTAGCGGAAGGAGTGAGTTAAGTGGATACGATGCGGTTGTCATTGGAAAACCTACAATGCCATTTAGTGAAAGAGAGAAATACCTTGTAGATCAGTACCTGATGAGAGGAGGTAATTTAATTTACTTCATTGATGCTTTGAGTGTTAATATGGATAGTGCATCAGGGGAGGGGACAGTAGCCATTCCATATGAAACCAATCTGACTGATCAACTATTCAAATACGGTGTTAGGATCAATCAGAATTATGTTCTGGATGTCAACAGTGGACAGTTCCCAGTGGTATCCGGAAATATTGGGAATCAGCCACAAATTCAAATGATTCCATGGCCTTTCTTTCCGGTTTTAACCAATTTCAGCAAGCATCCTTCTGTAAGAAATCTGGACGCCATTCTTGGCCGGTTTGTGTCAGAAATCGATACAGTAAAAGCTAAAGGAATTAGAAAGACACCATTGATTGATACAAGTCCTTATACAAAACTTCTTGGACCCCCTGTTAGGGTTGCTTTTAATGATTTAAGAGATGAATTGCAACCCGATAGATTTACTGACGGACCCAAAACTGTAGGTTATTTATTGGAAGGGAAATTCAATTCACTGTACGCAAATAGGCTTGTTCCTTCTGGTTTTAATAAGGATGATTTTATAGAAAATGGAGAACCAGGCAAAGTAATCGTAATCGGAGATGGAGACATCATTAGAAATGATTTAGATCCGGAGACTGGCGAACCGCTTGGTTTAGGAGTAGAGCCATTTACCAAAACCACATATGCAAATGAAGAGTTTGTTTTAAACCTTCTTGACTATATGGTGGATGAATCCGGTTTGATAGAAACAAGATCAAGAGAAGTCAAAATCCGCCCATTGGATAGAGTGAAAGTTCAGCAAGAGCGAACCAAGTGGCAGATCATCAATTTAGTTGCTCCAATTATTCTCATTCTAATGATAGGTGGAGCAAAGTGGTATTTCAGGAAAAAAACGTTTGTATCTAAGTGAGTAAATCAGCGAAATATACACTGGCGGCAGCTTTACTTTTGGGGATTAATCTGGCCATTTTTTTTACCGATTCCTCAAAAGATTCTAGCAATGAGATCAAGTATTTTCAATCGATCGATTTGACGGGTTTAACTTCTGTCATAATGATTGGTGCCGATGACACCACAAAAATTGATAGGTCACCACAAGGCTGGATTCTCAATGATCAATACGCGGCAGATGCGGGATTTGTAAACACGCTAATCTCTGTTCTTGAACGGGTGGAGACTAGCAGAACCATCGGTCAATGGGACGCTTCATTTGGAAAGGTTAAACTAACATTTGATTCAAATACTTCTTTTGAATTTGAATTTGATACAAACCCTACAAAAACAAAAACTTACTTTATAAATGATGGAATAGCGAAGGAAGTTGCAGTTCCAGGTTATAGAGATAACGTTGCTGACATACTCACGCTACATTCAGATCAATGGAGAGATCGTATGATCTTTGATGGAAGCTGGCGAACAATTCAACGACTAAGTGTGACTAAAAATCAAGGTGAAGATTTTGAGATTACATTCGATGACAAGTTTTTTCTTATCAATCAGAAATCTCCAGCTGATAGTTCTGCCATAGTGAATTACCTCAATCAATATCAGCAGTTTCAAGCCAACGAAATGATTTCAGTGGGAAGGTTTCCTGATCTGGATAGCATTTCTTCGATGCAGCCATTCGCTCAGATACAAATTGAGGATATTAAAAATGAAGAACCATTTGTGATGTCTATTTATCCAAGCATTAAAAATCAGCCGTATCATTTGGCGATAGATGCTTCAGGTCAAAGAATGGTTATTGACTCAAGAAGAGTCCAGCAAATTTTACAAAATCCTAACGATCTTAACTGATCTTATTTCAACTGTTTATCTCATAATTTGTGCTTAAATTAGCGTCCCGAAAATGGAGGCGTGAGCCTTTAATCACTAAGCTTTACAATACACATGAAATTCATAGTATCATCATCCTATCTTTTAAAGCAGCTATCGGCTATTAATGGCGTAATTACTACCAACCCGGTAGTGCCAATACTTGAGAATTTTCTTTTTGAAATCAATGATGGTAACCTGACAGTTACTGCCTCTGATTTGCAAACAAGTATGATTACCGAACTTCAGGTAGAAGCTAAAGAAGATGGCAGCATTGCTATTCCAGCTAAAATCCTTTTGGAGACATTAAGAAATTTACCTGAGCAACCTGTTACATTTTCGATTGACAGCAATACTTATAGCATTGAGATCAATTCTGATAATGGACGGTATAAGCTCGCTGGTGAGAATGCAACTGATTTCCCGAAAATACCAACAGTTTCTGATGGGTATTCAGTGAATATGTCGTCAGAGGTTTTAGGCAGAGCAATCAACAATACAATTTTTGCAACCTCCAATGATGAGTTAAGACCAGCAATGACTGGTGTTTTTGTTAAGTTGGATGAAACGAATACCACATTCGTTGCTACTGATAGTCATAGACTGATTCGATACAGAAGGGTAGATGTTGCTGCAGATATGAGTCACAGCATGATCATTCCTAGAAAGGCGTTGACATTGCTGAAAGCAACGCTCCCATCTGAACTAACGAATGTAAATGTAGAATTCAACGCTTCAAATGCATTCTTCAATTTCAATCAGGTGAAAATGATTTGTCGACTGATCGATGAACGTTTCCCGGATTACGAGAATGTAATTCCACTTGATAACAACAACAATGTGGTGGTTAAGAAAGATGAGCTTTTAAGTTCATTGAAGCGAATTGCTATTTATGCAAATAAGACCACACACCAGGTCAGACTTAAGATCACAGGAAGTGAATTGATGATTTCTGCGGAAGATCTTGATTTCTCAAATGAAGCGAATGAAAGGCTTTCTTGTGAGCACGATGGTGAAGATTTAGAAATTGGATTCAATGCTAAGTTCCTTGTTGAAATGCTAGGTAACATTGATTCAGATGAAATTACATTAAAGCTGAGTGCTCCTAATAAAGCGGGTATCATTACTCCTAATGAGAAAGATGAGGAAGAAGATATTCTGATGCTTGTAATGCCAGTAATGCTGAATAATCAGGTTTAAGCCCATTCATTAAAATGAAATTGAAAAGCGACAAATAAGTTTGTCGCTTTTTTTATTCTTCACTTTCCAGATCTCTGACCATTCGCTTTAAGCGCTTGATTTTTCTTCCATAGATCAAGTGTACCAATAAATGCATTAGGCCGCCTACCACTGCTACGATTAATGTTGAGAATCCAATGGCTATGATCCATTGTTTAGTTGTCTGTAATCCTGAAAGTGCTTCCTGATTTTCAGGAGCAACAAAACCATAAATGAGACCAAAAATCATAGAGAACCATATAACAACTTTATAATGAAGCAAAAAGAATCTGAGGTAGCCGTATACTTTCTTGAGGCTATGGATTACGTTACCGTCGTAATTAAATCGATTTATTTGCCTAATTAGAAATTGATAATAGATGAAATATATGATTGTTACTCCAACATAAATACCAATGTACCAAGTAGGTTCTTCCTTTCTGATTAGGTAGGGAATAATAATAGGAAGTAATATGAGATTCATCCAAAACTCTATCCACAGCACCACTTTGATCCAATACATCGTGGTTTTGGTGCCCTTCTTTTCCAGTGTTTCGATCAGAAAAGTAGAAACGTCTGTACTCTTTTTGCTTTTCTTCCAGACTGATTGTATGTCAAACTCTTCAGACATTGATAATATCTTTTAATTTCTCCTTAAGTCTGCTCACTTTTACTCCCACGTTACTAACCGTTATACCAAGAATCTCACTCATTTCTTTATAGCTTTTGTCTTCCAGATATAGCAGTATAATTGCTCTTTCTGATTCCTTTAGTTTTCTAATTCCCTGATATAGCTTTTCAATTTGTTCTTTTTCAGGATTTGACTCTTCAGGAGAGTCAGCACGCCATTCCAAGGGTACCGTTTCAACTTTTCTTTTAAGCTTCTTAGAATGCGAAAGACATACATTTAATGTCACGCGATAGACCCAAGTAGAAAGCTGCGAATTACCTTGAAACGATTTGTGCGATCGCCACAATTGTAGTGTCACCTCTTGTACCAGATCTTTTAACGATTCCTCATCACGTGCATATGCTCTACATAAATGCATGATAATGGACATCTGTTCTTCTACGTACTTTTTAAAGAAATCTTCCGACACGTTTGGGTGTTAGTTGTTGAAATTCCTAATTTATTTCATTTAACCAAAAAAAAGTTTGATTGCTAATTGATCACTTCAAACTTGCGTGTTATTTCATTGCCAGCTTCGTCCACAATAGTTACAGTATGAAACCCTTTATCGGCAGATATCGCCATTTGATGTGTGTTGGTAGTGATCCCCAAAAATTCATCGTCTAGGTGCCAGTAGAGGATACTATTCCTATCTTCATGCGCTGCTTCGAAAATGGCTTTACCCCTAAAACCATCTTGCTCCACTGGAATATAAACTTTAGTAAACTGAGTTGGGTATATCAGATCAAAAATTTCGTTATCACCAGATGTGCTACAGCCTTCTTTATATGGAGGTAATTTTTGATAGCTTGGATGATACTTTTTGTAATACCAGGATTGCACTGGTGGTAACACAAACCACGATATATTTTCCATCTGAGATACACTATAACAGCTGCTATTGACTTGATGGGACATATCAGAATCTAAATGAACAATCTGGTGATAGGTGCATTTAGGTCCATTTAGCATGTAATCAGCAAGCTGAATAGGGATTTTGTTTTCACATATCGCAGAAGCAAGCATTCCGCTTTCTTTACAGATTAATTCTTCACTTCCAAAACCTTCATTATCAACAACATCTCCATCCACCAGATCAAACAATTCAAAAAGCAAAGGTGCAGCAGTTTTAATTCCCGTTAACCCTGCTCTACCTTCACCATCTGAGTTACCTATCCACACTCCAATCAAGTATTTATTATTCAAACCGATAGCCCAGGCATCTCTAAATCCATAGCTGGTACCTGTTTTCCAACTGATAGGTCTTGCAGATCCAAAAAACTCCCAACCTGACTCTTCTTCAGGTCGCTTGACTTCTTGAAGCACTTTCAACGTTTGGTCAATGGAAGGCACTCTTAAGTAACCATCCGATCCGATTTTTTCTTTTGAATCTTTGTCAACTTTCAAGTAAGTATTTGATGCATAATCAAGCTCACTGTAACCATTATTTAATGGTCTGTTCATGAAGTTCATTCTAGCTCTGGCCATTCCTGAATAAACATTAGCTATTTCCCATAAGGTTGTTTCAGCACCTCCTAAAATGATGGATAGGCCATAATGACCTGCTGGCTTATCAAATGACTTAAATCCCATTTGAACAAGTTTATGATGAAATTTTTCGTATCCATATTCGATGAGCAAGTGAACAAATGGAACATTTAAACTACTCGTTAATGCTTGATTGGCAGGTACTGCACCTCTATATTCTTTATCAAAATTTTTAGGTGCAAAACCTCTATAGAATAATGGAATATCTGGGAGTAATTGGGTAGGAGTGATCAGTCCATCATCAAGTGATGCCGCATACAATATGGGTTTCAAAAGACTTCCAGGACTTCTGCGTGCTGTGATAATATCTACATGCTGACCATGATCCCCAGGATTATCGGTATTGCCAATATATGCTTTTGTTTCTCCAGATTTAATATCTATAATAATTGCAGCAGCATTGTTGATCTGATTTTTGGCCATCTCAGAACTATATCTCTTGACTATGCTGAGGGCCCGAGTTTGTAGTGTAGGACTTAAACTGCTGTGAATCTTAGTTCCACTGCCATTTTCTCGGATAGATCTATGCAGTAAATGATATGCTTTATTTGGTAGTGGTTTCAAGGAGGATGGTAGTGGTTCCTGTTTTACCAAAAAAAGATCATCTTCAGAAATCAATCCCCGTTCGTTCATCTTGTCAAGAAGAAAGTCACGTTTTGAAATAAGTAAATCATCATTTTTCCCAGGAAATATAGATGCAGGACTATTTGGTAGGATGGCTAGTGTTGCAGTTTCTGCCCATGAAAGTAGGTGAGGTGGTCTTCCATAATACCTCCAGGAGGCGGCATTGATCCCGACAATGTTTCCTCCGAATGGGGCATGGTCAGCATATATTTTAAGAATTTCATTTTTAGAATAAATAAGATCCAGCTTTATGGAGGCTAGAATCTCAACTAATTTTTGAGCATAGGATCTTGATTGATTGCCATAGGCCATACGCATGGTCTGCATGGTCAAAGTACTTCCTCCGCTTACGATTTCACCTGCTTCCACATTTTGCCAAACGGCTCTAAACAAAGAAATAGGATTTACTCCAGGATGATAATGAAAGTATTCATCCTCAAAAAGAAGAATAGCTTTATTGAATTTAAAAGGAATGGAATCCGAGGGAGGAAATCTCCATTGCTCATCTGCGGCTATTTGGGCACTTAACAACGTCTCATCTTCAGCAGTGAGTATAGTGGAATAAACAGGTGGAAATAATGGATTAGGTAAAGGAATCAGCAGAATAAGCAATAGGAAGATGGCTGGGATAGCAGCCATCTTCAAATACTTATTCTTTTTGACCTTTTTAATTTTCAGAAACAACATTTACCCATCTACCGGACTTACTAGAGAATATGGTATTGTCATACATTGCCCCCACTGATACAGCTGGTAAATAGTACATCCCCTGATAAGATGCATTCAATAATACCTCAAATGTGACTTGTTTATTAGGTTTCAAATCGAAATAATGCATCACCCGATCATCTCTAATGTCAATGTATTCAGCTTTAGACTGCACACCTGATCCATCAAGTCTGGTATTGATTATTTCCCACCCAGACGGAAAAATTTGAGTTAGTGCAATTTCATTGTAATCACCTTTTAAACCAGGGTTTGTTACGGAAATGATCGCTTTGAAATTCGTTCCCTGAGGAAGATTGCTGATATTCACCTGATTACCATCCAGGTCTAAATACTTGACGGATAAATTGATATTTCGTGAAATATTTTCATCAGTTCCTTCAAGAGGTATTCCTGTTCGAATAACCTTTACAAAAACCGGAGCTTCTCCATTATTGGTGATGTCTATCCCTGAGCTTTTATCGCCGTTATCGATTGGAATTTGATAAACAAAATCAGTTCCTTCAATAGATTTATCATTTCCAGCAATGCTAATACTGACATCCGTTAATTTATCTGAACCAAAGTTTTCAGCATACCTCGAAATGGCAATAAAGCAGTAGGCGGTTGTTTGAGTACTCATCCACTTGTTTTGATCACCCATTTCTTCAGCAATATCCCTTAATAATTCAAATGCTTTGGTTTCTTGCTTTAACGAAAGAAGAGTCTCCATTATCATCGCCTTATCTCGAGTAGCCGACCCAAAAGTTTGACGGTAATTGGTAGTCAAACTATCAACAGAGGCAGATAATCCTTGTATCATTTCAGTGGCTTGAACATCATATCCGGCAACAGCGTATGCAAGTGCCAATCTCCATTTAGCCTTTCTGCTAATGTTTGGAGCCTCTTTCATTCTGTTCATAGCTCCTATTGCAGGAGCATCTGCAAGCGCCAGTGTATATAATCTGTATGCCTGAATTAGGTCATTGTTATTGTCTGAGTTCGACCTACTCCAGGAATTCGACAGCTGAGTTTGATATCCTATCCATTTTGCAAGCATTCCCTCAGGTACCATATAGCCTTCCTTTTTAGCTTCAACTAAAAAATGTCCTGCATAATTGGTACCCCAATGATTGGGATAGGCATTTCCGGGCCAGTAAGAAAAACCGCCCGATCCAAGTTGGAAAGATGTCAGTCTTTTAATCCCTGCTTCAACATTTCGTTGAATTTGTGCCAACCTATCTTCATTTAGGAAAACAAGCTCATCAATAAATAGCTGCGCAAAAACGGAAGAAGTTGTTTGTTCGATACATCCGTGTGGATATCTTATCAAATAACCCAATCGTTTTTCAATGTTCAGAGGAGGTAATGAACTTACCTCGATCGTTCCAGTATTTTTTCCAATTATACCAACTGGTTCGTATTCATATTTCCAGGAGTCGGACGATGATAATACTTTATCGGAGACATTGGTTATCATTGGATTTCTGGGAATCACATTCATTTCCACATCATAAGAGGCTTCTAGTGATCCAGATTTAGCAATTACTTTAACCTTTCCAATGCCCAGTACTGGTTTGGCTTTAAGGTCGAAGTAAATCACCTTATCACCAGAACCATTGAAAGAAACTGGCTTAGTTTTCTTGCCTTCAAGTGCTAAAGCTCCAGTGGCTTCAACGGTAACCTGAACATTATTGATGTTGTCATCCAATGCAAATAAATTAACTGGAAGTTTCATGGTTTCATTGGGTCCAGCTACACGCGGTAAAGTTGCAAGAACCATCAATGGTTGCTTTACAGGTGTGGTAGTATCCGTATGACCAAAAGCATTATCTGATGATGCGACGATCATTGTTTTTACACTTCCGATGTATTGAGGCATTTTAAGTGTATGCTTAGCTGTTTTTCCTTTATCCAGATAAAATGGACCTAGAAATTCTACTACTGGTTTGAAACGGTTGGCTTCTTTCTCTTCTTTTGGTTGAATTTCACCATCTCCACCGACTGCTAAAAGACGTTCTATCTTCCCTGCGAAGGCTCCCATAACATCATCATATATATCCCAGGTTTTTACGCCAAGAGCTTCTCGTTTGTAGAAGTTAGACCATGGTTCTGGGGTTTTAAAGTTTGTCAGATCTAGTAGGCCTTCGTCAACAACCGCAATGGTATATGCCATTGGTTTTCCATTTTGCTCTGAAACATCAATCGAATATTGTTGTCCGGGTCTCAACTCTTTTGGTGATTTAACCATTGGATTAAGTGTTGTCTCAGGATCCACAACTTTAATTGATTGCACACCATAAAGCCTAATTGGGAGGTCATTTGAGGTTTGTCCATGAGGTTGAATCATGGTGAGGTGAGCATAAACATTTGGAGACATGTCTGGTGTTGCTTCGAATGAAACAGCCGTGCTTTTTTCTTCAGCATCTACCCAAAATGTTTGTAAAACTTCACTGCCTGTTTCCAGGCTGACCAAGATTCTATTCCCTTTCGTTGACGGAATAGATAAAGTAATGTTTTCGCCAACTTTATATTCCTCTTTTTCAACACCAAAATCAAGCATAGCTGCCCCATCGAGTTCACCTCGCTGACCTTTACCTGCCCATCCTGGCCAGTCCATATAGATGACCTGACCAGCAGTATGTCCTGAAATAGGATCTTTTACCTGCAGGTAATACCTGCCCCATTCCGGATGATTGACCCTTAACTTATAGCTTCCTTCGCCATTGGTTGTGTTTAAAGTGCCGCTTGCAATTGCGGATCGGTAAGAGCGTCCAACATAGTTACCGAGATATTCATAGGAATTATCCCACCACCATTTCCAGTTTAGTTTGAAGAGTTTCACTTCAACACCATTTCTACTGACAGGATTACCATCAGCATCTACGGTTGCTATACGAACAGCATGATCTTCATCGGTTAATAATATTCCTCTCTTGTCACCTTCAGGTGTTTTCACACCTACGAAGCTTTTGTAAGGGTAGTAAGGAATCGTTGTAGTGTTGATGCTAAAGTCACCGCCCTCTTCATAGACCTTTCCAAAAAGCATGGCATTTAAGGCACCAGGCGCATTTGATGTATTGCTGAGGTCGAGATTAATTTTCGCATAACCTTCACTATTGACCTTGCCCTCATAAACCATCTCCCTTGAACTGGAAAATTGTTTGGACTGGTCATCAAAACTAAAATTTGGATACTTCTTAAAGGTTGTTTTGACTGGTTTTAGAAGTAATTCAAATTCAGCCTTAAGGTTGCCTGCCTTAGCACCGGTCAGCCATCGTACATTCAAATCTCCTGAAACATAACTGTCATTGGCGGAAAACTTCTCTTTATCAAATGCAAGATTGATTTTGAGACGATTGGGTTTTATGGTCTCTATCCTTATTCGCTTTTCAAATGATGCGCCACCAACCTTCGCAACTGCCTTCCAATTTCCAGTTGGCGCGTCTGTATTGGTCACAAAATCGAATCGGTACATATTTCCAACAGGCTCACTGCTAATCTTACGAGCGACCAGTTGATCGTTGGGATTGAAAAGTTCAACAATTACCGGATGATCATCAGGTAAGGTACCTTCAATGTCTTGTAAGATAAATCCCAGATGAACCGTGTCAGCTGGTCTCCAAACTCCTCTTTCACCATATAAAAAGCCTTTTAGACCACTCTGAACCTTGGTTCCAGTTACATCAAAATTGCTTAATGAAAGAGCAGAACCGTCGTTGACTTTGAGATATCCAACCTGATCGCCTTTTTTAGCCACAACCAGATGGGGGGTCAGTGAAGGATTTATTTTCACTTTTCCTTCTCCATCTGTAGTACCTTCAGCTACTTGTTGTTGTTGATAGTCATAAACTTTAATTGAAACACCACTAATAGGTTTAGCTGAAACCAGGTTTGTCACAAAAACCGAAAGGTTACCATCATCCCTTTTTTTCGCTATTAGACCAAAGTCGGATGCAAGTAAAATTTTACTAACGCTTCTTCTGCCACCGTAATATGACTCGCTACATGGGTTATCTCGTTCTTGCCAATTATAGTTTGGATTGTAATAACTCTCATATGAATCCCAATAACTTGCCTCTTCTTCTTCTCCCCATTCTTCTAACTCTTCTTTTATTGATTCGATTTGATCATCATTTGCACAGAAATAGGTTGAATAACTTTTTCTAAAGCCAATTTGTATTTGATAAACAGCACCAGGTTCAGTCTTTAAAATATCTTCCAGATTAAGCGTGTATCTATTCCATGAATTGAGATCCGTTACTCCACTGGTATTTAAAGGCACAACCTTTCTTGCCACCGGCCGACCAACTCGATTTAGCTGACTTTTGCCTCCCAGACTGTTTACCTGTAGGTATTGATGCATATTATCCTCGAATATTTTGATAATAGTCACATCTACAGCTTTCAAACCAACAGCCTCAAATGGCAAGATCAATCCTGAGGAATTTGGAAGAATAGCTTTTTGATCAGATGAAGTGAGCTTGACTTCAGGTTTGCTTTGAGTAAATCTTAATTGCGTTCTAAAATCATCTTTAAGTGTGTATCCTGCAGTGTTTTTAACCCCTTTATTTATGGTAAGGGTAACAGTTGAAGAGACATCCTGAGTTGGATAAATTTTTAGCTCATTTACATTGATGACCAGTCTGGGACTGGTGCTTGTATTCGAAAGAGTTACTAATCCAGATAGATTTTGACGCTCTGCAAGTGGATCAGAGAAGAGAACAGAAATGTAATTTTCATCACCTCTTATAATCTGTGCAGAAGTGACTTTGTAATCATCGATAGCTGGTATTTTGACATCAAGAGCTGTTTTCTTGTCAACTTCAATTGGTGATCCGTCTATTTTAAAATTGACTTCATTCTCCTTTTTAGTTCGTGCTACATTCTCCACTGAAAATTTGAAAGCAGTATTATTATCTTTTGCTTCCCAATTAATATTTAATGACGAGCCTTTTTGTGTGGCGGCTAACATTTTCTTAGCGTCTTCCAGGCTAATTATGTCGGCAGTCAATAATTCACCTTCAACTTTTACCTTGCTTAAATCATTCGCATTATAAAGTTTAACACCGGCCATGTTAACCTCATAATTCTGTAGTAAGGTTTGAAAGACAAACTGGAAATTTTCTTTCTTTTTATCTATCCCAGGAATCAGTTTTTTTAAGTTGGCAGTTGCCTCATATTTCTGATTGTTTATTAGTTTTTGAGCTGGTTTAAATACAATTGTTTTATTGTCTCCCCATAAAGTGGAACCTTCAATCGTAGGAGAAAATTTAAAAATTCCGTTGAGAGTTGTCCCAACAAGGCTATCAGGGACTCCTTTGTTCAGTTTAAGTCGTATATCGCTAGCTACCGAAATTACTCCGCCCGTAAAGGAACTAACGTGATCTACAAAAAGACTTTTAGGGCTGCTGAAATCATCTTTTACCTGCCTAACAATGCTGTTTTCGTCAGCATTTTTTTGACATGATGCAAGCAAAAGAATAAATATTAAAAATACTGGTTTAAATAAATGGTGATTCATAAATAGGGTTAGGTTTTTTCAAGAAATCGACTGGAAATTTATTGATAATTCCGTTATTACCGTCTTCAAAATAGCACTTTGTCCGCGAGGAAAACCACAGGATCATAAAAATGCTCAATTAAATCTTCAGGAGAGTGACAGGACAAAGAATAAGAACTAAATAATCGTTCGGGATTTTTATGGGATGGTTTCAACTCAATAGGTCTTTTTCGAAGAATCTCAAAATGAAAATGATTGAATTGCCAACCGATATTATCAAGCTCATTGGCAAGAAAGAATCTTGCAATTGTAGTTCCTTTTTTTACTGGTTCAAAAAGGTCTACCTCAATTGCAGCTATGTGTTCATAAACCGTCCAAAGTATTTCTCCTTCTAATTCATGCTCAATAATTAGCTGAGCAAAAGGACCATCTGTTCGTTTACTAATCACAACTCCTTTTGCAATCGGATAAATGTATTCTTGCGTTAGGTAGTTGTTATTAGGTGGTCTAATATCAATTCCAGAATGAAGATGAGCAGGTATGCCAGGTCTGGCTTTTCTCTCTACTCCAAAATTTCCTATTTCTGTTAAGGCGATATCTTTAGACTTTATTGGAAGTCCAAAATGAGAGGCTTGGTTTACATTAATTAATAGGAGTAGAAAAATATACTTCAATCCTTACTTTTTCTTAGCTGTCTTTCTACCACCTCGACCTTTTTTCTCTGGCGTTTTTTCAGCTAGTTCCTTACATTCTTCGTAAGTAAGTTCCTCTGGTTTCTTGTCCTTCGGAATCTTCACATTCTTCTTGCCAAACTTGATGTAAGGACCGTAACGTCCATTCAGTACAAATACTTCTTCATCTTCGTCAAAGGTTTTGATGTATTTGTTGGCATCTGCTTCACGTTTTTCATGGATGAGTTCAATCGCCTCATCAGCAGTAATTGTTAATGGATCTTGTTCTTTTTTAAGAGAAACAAACTTACCATCATGACGAATATAGGGGCCATATCTACCAACTGCTGCTACCAATGGTTTGTCCTCAAAAGTACCTACCTCTCGAGGCAATTTGAAAAGCTCAAGCGCTTGATCTAACGTGATTGTATCCATGAATTGCCCATGCTTAAGACTCGCATATTGTGGCTTCTCTTCTCCTTCTACCAACTCACCTTTTTGAACGTACGCCCCATACTTTCCATGTCTTGCATAGATTTTTTCACCAGTTTCTGGATGCTCGCCCAGCTCTCTTACCTGATTGACCTCTGATCGATCCAGATCTTTCGATTTTTCTACTGTGGAGTGAAAACCACCATAGAAATTATCAATCATTTTATTCCAAACCGTCTTCCCTTGAGCGATATCATCAAATTGTTGCTCTACATCTGCTGTGAAGTGATAATCGATCACATTTGGGAAATGATCCACAAGAAAGTCGTTCACTACCATAGCAGTATTGGTTGGGAAAAGTTTATTCTTTTCCGCACCTGTGATTTCTTTAGCTTCTGTACGTTTTAGCTCTCCATTATTTAATCGTGTTTCAATGGAAATTCTTTCATGACCATCTCTAGAGTCTTTTTCAACATAATTTCTTTTTTGTACTGTCGAAATAGTGGGTGCATATGTGGATGGTCTGCCTATTCCCATCTCCTCTAATTTTTTAACCAAACTAGCTTCTGTATATCTGGGTGGATGCCTTGTGAATCCTTGTTTGGCTAAAATCTCTTTCAAGTCCAATGACTGACCTATAGATAGTGGAGGTAGAATTTTTGTGTTTTCTTCCTCACCATTTTCATCATCTGTTGACTCAATATAGACCTTTAAAAATCCATCAAACTTGACCACTTCACCTTTGGCAACCAGTTTCTCATCGGTAGTAGAAACACCAATAGTTGCCGTCGTTTTTTCTAGTTGGGCCTCAGCCATTTGGGAGGCTATTGCACGTTTCCATATCAACTCGTATAGGCGTTTCTCTGCATCATCTTTTCCGGTTACCTGAACACCGAAATTTGTTGGTCTTATTGCTTCGTGAGCTTCTTGAGCTCCTGCTTTTTTTGTTTTAAATACTCGTCTGTGAGCATACTTTTCTCCAAAATTGGAATTAATGGCTGATGCCGCTCCACCTAGTGCCTCATCTGATAAATTCAATGAGTCAGTTCTCATGTATGAAATCTTTCCAGCTTCATAAAGTTTTTGAGCCACGGACATTGTTCTGGCTACCGAAAAGCCCAACTTTCTACTTGCCTCTTGTTGTAAGGTGGATGTAGTAAATGGAGGAGCTGGTGATTTTTTAGCAGGCTTAGTTTCAAGATTTTCGATATTGAAATCTGCTCCATTGCATTTATTTAGAAAATCTGTTGCTTCTTCTTCAGTTTTGAATTTTTTAGGTAGTTCCGCCTTTAAAATTTTTCCACCTTCAAGGTTGAATTCTGCTGTAATCCTGAATGAAGATTCTGGTTTGAAATTGGAAATCTCTCGCTCTCTTTCAACGACTAAGCGAACAGCAACTGATTGCACTCGTCCTGCAGAAAGACCCCCTTTTATCTTTTTCCAAAGGACAGGAGAAAGTTCAAAACCAACCAGACGGTCAAGAATTCTTCTTGCCTGTTGAGCATTAACTAAATCAATATCAATCCCTCTTGGATTTTTAATAGCATTTTGAATCGCGGTTTTGGTGATTTCTCTAAATACGATTCGTCTTGTTTTCTTATCATCTAAATCAAGGGCCTCTGATAAGTGCCAAGATATTGCTTCACCTTCACGGTCATCATCTGATGCGAGATAGATAGTTTCAGCAGCCTTAGCCAGCTTTTTTAGTTCCTTAACAATATCTTTTTTGTCTTTAGAAATCTCATAAGTGGGTTTGAAATCGTTTTCAATATCAATGGCAGAATCATCTTTTGGAAGATCCCTGACATGGCCATAGGAAGACTTGACCTCAAAATCTTTCCCCAAATACCCTTCAATTGTTTTAGCCTTGGCAGGCGACTCTACGATTACAAGATTTTTACCCATAAATAAATTTTTATTGTCTTTCAGAGACTCAATTAGCGCGTAAACATAACACGACTATTTAAATCCTGTTCAATATCAGAAATGAAAAAACATATTTTAAATGTTTTCATGTCTGTTTGATCAATGGTTATCTTTAACTCAAATCCAACCTAATCGATGAATAGAATACTTCACTTGATCAGACATTCTTATGCAGAAGAACCAAATGGGAAGAGGGATATAGAAAGACAACTCACACATGAAGGTCAAAGCACGGTTAGGGCACTAGGAAGACATCTCATAAATCAAAACTTCAATCCAGATATAATTCTATGTAGTACAGCCGTTAGAACCAAGCAAACAGCAGTCAACCTTGTGGAGGAATTGGAAATAAGCGAACACATAATCGAATACAAAGATGTGATTTACAATGCTTCGGTTAGAGAATTATTATCGGTTCTCAACGAAGTTGCAGAGAACAACAAAGAGGTTGCTATTATTGGACACAACCCCACCATAACTTTTTTCGGAGAGTATTTATCCGATGCAGTTATTGGCAATATGCAGCCAGCGGGAATTGTAACTATCCAGCTGGAGAAGTTGAAATGGGAAGAAGTTTCTCAGGGTACAGGTCAGTTTAAAAGTTATTTTCATCCCAACCACTAATGTATAATCCAAGCGAAGTAGGTAAAAAAGGCAGCATTTTTGGGTTGCCCTATAATCTAGAGCAATCTGAAATTATTTTGATTCCAGTCCACTTAGATGTGACTGTTTCATATGGTCTAGGCACGTCAAAAGCACCAGATCTGATTTTGGAAGAGTCCTCACAGTTGGACTTATCGTTGCTGAACATTAGTAATCCTTGGGAATTAAAAACAGTGATGTATGACAAAGTCGTTCAATCAAGCCAAAATGAAATCCATAGAGGAAGAGCACGAAATGTGATTACTGCACTAGAAGCCGGCAGGGAGCCTGAACAAGACCAATTGAATTTTATAAATGAATATTGCAAAGAGATTCATAGATCAGTGGAGGAAATATCAGGATCATTTTTAGATCTTGGTAAGAAGGTCGGGGTAGTGGGTGGAGATCATTCTTCTCCGCTCGGATTAATTAGAGCATTAGCTACAAAAGAAGAATTCGGAATCTTTCAAATTGATGCACACATGGATTTAAGAAAAGCATATCAAGGATTTGATTATTCTCATGCAAGCATCATGTATAATGCACTTCGAGAAGAAAATGTTAAATCATTGACACAAGTTGGTATAAGAGATTTCTGTGAAGAAGAAGAGTTATTTGTTTCCGAGTCAGAAAAATCTATTCATGTGTTTTATGATGAACAATTGTTTAACAAAAGAATGGAAGGCGTTACATTGGCTACAATAGCTGATGAAATTATTCGAACACTTCCCGATAAAGTTTATATAAGCTTTGATATGGATGGATTAGATCAATCACTATGCCCCAATACAGGTACTCCTGTTCCTGGAGGTCTGCAGTTTAATGAAGCTGTTTATTTAATGGAGCAGATTGTTCGTTCAGGCAGAACAATTGTTGGGTTTGATGTGTGTGAAACTGGAAATGGTGCATGGGATGCAAATGTAGCCGCACGCATTATTTATCGTCTTGCTTCGTTAACAGGGGTGTCTTCAGGATTATTAAAATTCAAATAAGATAAATTAGCTTCTTACAATTTTTTAAAAAATGGTCTTAAGAGTAATAATATTATCAATAGTCTTATCAGTGTTTAGTTTTGAAACTTTTGCACAAAAAATCAAATACAAGGATTTATATCCTATACTGGAAGCAAAAAATTATGATGAGGGAATACCAAAATTAAAACAGTATCTAAATGATGGAGATCATAAAAAAGAGGCCAATCCAAATTTACAAATGGGAATATGGTTGCATTCACGTTTAATGAATCTAGAGAACGCCAATAATACAAAAATCTCCCAAGTTGGTGATTCAGCCTTATTTTTTCTTAATAAAGCAAAAGGGCTAATTGATGAAAAAGAATTGAAAAGAAATGATAAGTATTATCAAGAGTTTCTGAGAAGAGATCTCAGAAGTGGTAAGTTCTTGATAAAAGTATCTGATGTTCACCTAAACATTGAGAATATGGTGGATGAGGTTAAAGAAAAGATGAACTAAAGTCAATCAATAAGCTCATCCCTGTTTAAATCCATCAAGAGTGCTTTGAAATCTTTTGTATTGTATTTGGCCATGCCATGGTTTTCTACTCTGATTAATCCACCTTTATCTATTACATATGTTGTTGGGATAGATTGAATATTATAGCCTTCAGGCAATGAAGATCTTAAAAAATAAACCGGAAATTTAAACTCCTTATCTGCTACATATTTTTTTGCTTTGATCTCATCCTTATCGAGTGATATCATAATAAATGCTACTTGATCTTTCTGAGCTTGATACAACTGATGGATGTCGGGCATTTCAGCGATGCAAGGAGGACACCAGGTTGCCCAAAAATTTATAAAGACAACTCGGTTTTTAAATGAGTTAAAGTCTACTCGCTCGCCGTTAATATCTTCGAGCACAAAATTATAAGAAGCTTGCTTTTCGTCTTCTACGACATTTGGTGATATAATGCCAGTGGATAATACTACCTGCTGAATTTTTCCAATAATGACTGTATGCCAACCTCCAAGGTAAATAACCCCAATAACACAGATTATTAGAACCCACTCAATAAATTCTCTTTTAACTTTAGATTTCATCTTTTTTGGACATTAAGTACAACTTTTCACATCAAATGATTCAATTGCAATCGTCAAGTTATGATCTGGTTATTTTTATAATTACACTTAGTATTTTTATAAATTAGCGGTATAAAAATCTCACCATGCGCATAAATATTAAGTCAGCGGCAATATTGTTATTCTCTCTCAGCTTGTTTGTTTCACAGGCTCAAAAGATAAAGTACAAGGATTTATATCCAGTGCTTGCCGCTAAAAATTATCAAGAAGGTATCCCTCAGCTTAAACAATACCTCACTGATGAGAAAAACAGAGAAGAGGCCAACCCAAATCTTCAGATGGGATTTTGGCTTGAATATAGATTCAATACCTACGATGTGGTTGATGATTCTACAGCCTTATATGAAGTAGGTGATTCAGCAATTTTTTATCTGGAGACTGCCAAGAATTTTATTGATGAGAAAGAATTAAAGAAACGGGATCAATATTATCAGGATTTCTATCGAAGAGACCTTCGAACAGGAGAGTTTGGGATAAAAGTTTCCGACGTACATCTTGATATAGAAAAGAAGATAGAGGCCATTGAAGGAAGGATTGAAAATGTTAAAACATTACACAGACTTGTTATAAAATTAGAGAAAAACCAAAAAGCTGCAATTAGTGATTATACAGATCTGACTAAAGAATACAGTAGGTATAATAATATGCTAATAGGAGCTGATCAAGACATTATTGATAAATTATCTCTAATTGAATCGAATGGACGCAATACAAAAGATCTTGCAAAAGATGTTCAAGATCTGGCATTTAAACTGGGTTCAGATAAATTTAGTCAAGACCCTGTTTTAAAATCAATTGACGAATTTGGTGTTGATGGATTGAATGCGATGGACCTTAAATCTGGTTCATTAGAGCTATGGGATTTTGAAGAGTGGGCCAGAAACACACAGTCTGAGATCAGAGGGGGAGTTGCCCTGTTTAAAACCATGGTAAAGAATTATGCTGATGAGATTCGAGAGAAAAAGGCTAAAGTTCAAAACAGTCAGTATGCAGAAATTGGCGATTTCCCGGAAAATTTAGTTTCTCAGTTTGAAAAGTATGACCCTGGATCAACAGCGGAAAAACTCTTGAGAGTGGAAATGTATGAAGCTAAAATCGCTAAGAAGGTCGATCTGCAACTAAACCCTGATTTAATGGATTCGTCATTGATTGGCTCTCAGTTAGCCATTTATGAATCAGCATTAGAAGATGTTCAAGCAATGAATTTACTTGTTGAATCTATCACGAGTGATGACTTAGAAATAGCCAAGAAAAAATATGAGAATTACATAGAAAGTTTTTTTCAGAAATACGTAACCGCGTCAAAGTATGTCACTGACATGCAAACATGGTCGCGAAGAACGAAAGGCTGGTTGGGAAAATCAGTTGAATATTGGACTGAAAGAAACAGATGGGGAGTTGATTCCGAAGATGGAGAAATAAGATTTCCGCTTTATGTTCAAGACAATCCGGAAGCTGGATTTATGACCCTGGGAGTACCAGTAAAAACGCCGAATGAAATTGTGATTTATGGTGCTAATTTGAATGATAAAAAAGGATATGTAGCTTCTTTTGGTCCTGATCGAGTGGCAAAATGGAAATTGGAATTTGATTTACCTGGAGCTGAAACGATTCAATATGAAAGTGACTCAATCCCGACGATAAAGGGATCTGAGAGTTTCTACATTTATAACACTTCTGTAGAAGAAAATAATTTCGTTGTGGTGAGCTACACTCCAGACGGTCAGTTGAATTGGGGAACAGTAGTGACCATTTCTAAAAAACCAGTCGATTTTAAGTTTGATGACCTAACACAAGAGCTTACAATCTTACTATACCCCGAAGAAGAGTTACCATTAGATTCTGATGAGCTTGGATATGTGGTGATTGATAGAACAGGTAATGCGAGATAATTTTCTTGTAATTTTTATTTTTCTATTAGTTAGCTCTTGTTCAGATGAGAACTTACCACCGGGCCTTTATGATTATCAAGTCGAGCGATTGCTGACTAACGACAGTTCCAAATTATGGATTCAGGTAATAAATTCTCAGGAATGCTCTGATTCAATCAAAATGCTTATTGAGTCTCAGAATGACTCATTAGATATTTTCAATATTTCACCTACACTAGCTTGTGATTTTCTGGACACAGCATTTCTAGGTAGAGCAAATGCTTCTCAAAGAGAAGGTAGCATTTTGTTTGATGACTCAATTGTCTTTTCAAATGGCAATTATTGGATCATTGATGAAATAACATCAGATATCCTCACAGTGAATATTGGTGAACAACGCATTAAATACATTTCTAATTAATCTTATCCATTATTTATTCATTTTTAGAAAGTGAGAAAACTGTCAATCAGCATTAAGAGTCTTTCCAAGGAAATTATTTTGTCGAATATTCTTGTGATTACACCTAAGTATTTGTTCAGAACCGTCAAAAAATGGCATTTAGATACATGAATTCTTATTACTTTGAAGTGCCTTAGACCGATTTTATCTCATGAGAATACTATTATTACTGATCTGCCTGACCTTTTTGACAGCCAGTTATGCTCAAACGACTTTTACAAGTGTTGCGTCAGGTAGTTTTACAACAACTGGTGCTGCAGTTTGGTCCCCATCACCAGTAGCCACTGACTTTACTGATGGCCTCAATACATTTATCATCGCTGATGGCGATGTTATAACGATTGATGGCGGTTCCACTATTACCATAGAAGCAATAGAGGTTGGACAAGGAGGAGGAATCGGAACGCTTACAATTGGAAATGCCAGCTCAGCATCATCATTAACCTTGAACGGCTCACTAGTTATTCAGTCTACCTCTACATTTCAAACCAATAACAACGATGGCAATACTCACACTGTTAGCATTGCGAGTGATATTATAAACAATGGAGGCACTTTTGATCTGGATAATGGAACCGGTCTTGCCAATGTAACCCTACCGAATACCTCAACTTCGGTTCTTTCAGGAAGTGCGATGACTTTTAATGATCTCACAATAAATGGCGGAGCGGGTGTAATACTTATCGCTTCCATTGATGTCAATGGAAATTTTGTGGCAGATGCCAGTGGTACTGATATTTCAACATCATCAAATCATAACTTTGGTGGAAATTTCACACTGACCAATAGCGCAACATTCACTGCGACAAACAGTACACAGTTTTTCGATGGAGCTGGAGCACAAGCATTGGCGATTTCTGGAGGAGTAGCGAGTTTCAATAACCTGACCTTCGACAATAGTAATAAGACAGTAACTGGTAATATTATTTCTGATGGTACATTTGAAATCACTGCTGATGCCATTTGGACTAATAATGGTGGTACACATCAAATAGCCATATTTGAAGTGAAAAATGCTGCCGGAGTTGCACTTACTGGTGGATCCGTAACATTTACTGGCGGTGAGATAAGGTTTGGAGATAATGCAGCTACTGATGGTACGATAGACATGTCGGATCCAATAGGCACAACAGGTCCAACAATAACTTTCGATGGCAACTGTAGCATTGAACGAGATGACCAATTAACAGTAGAAGGAGATGTGGAAATTACTGCTGCAGGGTACTTGGTTATTAATGGAACTGACGCTTCAATTCCAGCCGGCGAAAGTGATTCAGAGTTAAATGTTGTTGGTTCAAGAACATTAACGATGGGTGCTGGCGCAGACCTCTACATTAGAGGATATGACAATTTTCCAACAGGTTTTACTACCTATTCACTTGACCTTACAAGTTTGGTAAGATATGATGCAGATTTTGACCAAATAATTGTTGGTGAAAACAGTGCGAATACAACCATACCTTTTGGAAGGCTTTATTTAAGTCAGGATGACGCTGCTGTTCAAAGAATTCGACAACTATTTGCAGGAGATGATGACTTACAGGTAAATGGTCAATTTGATATGGTTAATGGGGTCCAATTTTTAGTTACCCATACTGCAAACCTGGAATTTGGAGAAGACATCCGAGCGGATGATGGAACTACCGCTGGCTCGCCGGTATTCAGCGCGGCTAATTCTACAATTACTATGGATGCTAACACCAATCAGGTTGTTGATGGTCCGGTTTCGGGTAATTATGAGGTAGATAGTTGGATCATTACAAATACTGCTACACCTACAACCACACGAACAGTGTTCGTAGATGATAACATTGCAATAGATGTTGCAATAACGATTCAAAACCCTAATGGATCAGCCGCTAATACACTGATTGTTGATTTAGATGACAATCAGATCTTTGCAGAACCTGGTGATGGTGAAACCTTTACTTTAGGTGCTAACTGCATCATCTATACAAGTACTGATGACACTGATGGATTTGCAGAAGCCTTTGATGATGGCGGAGATGTTATAAATATTGATGCAGCAAGTATTGTAAGGTTTGATAGAGCTGGAAATCAAAGTATTCCAAATTTCAATGGTGGTGCTTTTGGAACCATTCAGTTCGCTGGCAGTGGTAATAAATACATCAGCAATAACCTTAATATTAGTGGTGATGTAACAAGGATAGCGGGAACTCCGGTCTTCAGACCAGGTACAATTTTTATTGGATTTGAGGTACCAGTGGCGACCAGTCATACGGTAACTGGTGACTGGAATATGGCTACTGCATACACTGGAGACAGTGAGACGGGTACCATCACATTTAATGGCACGGATCAGAATATAAGTTCCTCAGATTTTAATGATGTCGTATTTGGCGGATCTGATACTAAGACGATTACAGGTACCCTTCTTGTAGATGGAGATTTAACCATAAACGATGGTGTGACTGTAAATGCTGGTTCAGAGGCCATAGATATAGCAGGAAACTGGACAGAGAACGGCACGGGTACATTTACACAAACTGGATCAACAACAGATTTCAATGGAGGGGCCACTCAAACAATTGTACAGAATACAGGATCTACATTTAATGACTTAGACATTACCAATAATACCATCGTTGATATCAATTCAACGGTTCAAGTTGGTAGGGATTTAGATATCGCTGATGGGTCAGATATAAACATTGAAGGAGAAACAATTCGTGTAAGTCGTGATATTAGAGTAAATAGCACCGCTACCATCACATACACTACACCATCTACGAGTATCATTATTATGGATGGAAGCAGTGAACAAGATTTAAGAAATATCAACGCTGCTCAAAATTTTCCAACACTTCAATTTGAAGGAGTTGGTAATAAGGAGTTGGTGAATAACATTCTAACTATTGAAGGAGACTTAACCATTGCGAATGAATCCACTTTTCAAGGAAATGGATTTGAGATAAACTTTGAAGGTTCAAATTGGACCAATAATGGAAATTTCCAGCACAATAACAGTGTTAATTTCCTAAATAGTGGCGGCTCAACAACCGTGAGTACTTCTTCATTTCATGATGTAGAGATCGGAACAAACGATGGATCAGTCACCACAACAGTCACACTAGGTGGTAATATCACATTAAGTGGACAAATAGACATTTTCGCGAATGGGACTTTAGATGTTTCTGCAAGTAATTACTCCATAACTGTTGAAGAAGATTGGAACAACTATGGGTTTTTCAATGCCAGAAACGGGACAGTTACATTCACTGGTGGAGAATCTGATTTTAGAAGCTTTAATCTAGTAGATGCAAACAGTGGAGTACAGGCCGATAAAGCCTTCTATAATTTGACGATCAATACTGATCCTGATTCTCGCTTTGATGTAGAGCAGGAAGGAGTTGTTTTTAATGACCAAATCGATGTTTTAAATGATTTAACAATCACCACAGGTATTTTTAGGCTAGTTGAAGATGATGGGGGGGCAGATCCGGGCCCGGCACTCCTTAATGTAGGAGGTAGTTTGGTTAACTGGGGTAATGGATTTGAGTTTCGTCAGGAGAATGCAAGAATTACTATGAATGGAACATCTGGAACTCATGACATCAACTTGGGGGGAGACCAGGTGAGAGATTTTGAAATCAATGCTTCTGGAGCTACTTATCAACTAACTGGTGATTTTCTTATGCGTGACGATACGGATAACGCATTTGAACTTACAGCGGGCACTCTTGACCTCAATGGCAATATCATGACTGTCAATAGAGGTGGACTGGATATGTCCGGAGGTACTTTGATTGTTGATGAGGGAGCTTCCTTATTACTAAATGACATTGCTGTTGATCCAGACTTCAATAAAACAGGAGGTACTCTTCAAATTGTAGGTATCGATGGGAGTCCTGCTACTTTAAGTTCGGTAGATGATGATGGTTTCACGTTTACTCAAACTCTTGGAGATTTTCAAGCACAGTATTATACCATAGCCAATACAACAGGAGATGGTATTAGAATTGAAGGTGGAACGCTAGACACAGGAGCTACTGGGAATGACTTTAGCAATGGAACCTTTACCAGTGGTGCGGGCAATGCATACTTAACACTTGCAACTGGAATCCTAAATAATACTTCTGCAAGTAATGTTGTATTCAATGAAGGCCCTACGCATAACGTTTCTCTAACAAACTTAGGAACAGCTCACACGGTGGAACCAACCATTGAATTCGTCATCGCTGGCGGAACCTTAGCTGGTGCGCAGGATGAAGAGGATAACCCCGATGGTGGAGCTACGACCGGATTTATTAGATGGAATGAAGATCCGGGTTTTACATGGACAGGAGGAACAAGCACATCCTGGAATACAGCTTCTAATTGGAATGATACTAGTGGTGATGCTGATGGTATACCTGATGCTGATGATATTATTTACATAGAGGCTGGAGCTACTTTTGACCCTATTATAGGAGCAGGTGAAAGCTTTACGGTTGAACGTGTGACTGTTAGAAATAGCGGCGTTTTGATGTTTACCGGTGATGGTTCATTGACAGTTAATGGAAATTTCACTGTATTTTCAGGTACCACGGTTGATATGTCTGCTAGTGCAACATCTACATTAAATATTGGAGGTGCATGGGCCAATGCAGGAACGTTTAATGAAGGAACTGCTACAGTATCTTTCGTCGGCACTTCAGGGACTCACTCAATTACTACTCTTGGAAATGGCGATCCATTTTATAACCTAACCATCAATGGAAATGGAGCAACATATACCTTAGGATCGATATTAACAGTATCAAATGCATTTACACTATCAGACGGTACTTTTGATGGATCCAGTGGGTTCGATATTTTCATAAATAATCATTGGACGGTTAATGGAGGAACCTTCTCTCCAGGTCAAGGAAGAGTAAGATTTAATGGTACTACAGGGACGCAGAATATTTCTGGAGGCACGATTTGGGATGCACGATTTGAAGGTGCCGCTGCAAAGAGCATAGATGGGAACATTTCCGTGGGAGACGATTTAATCATAGCTGCAGGTAGTGGTTTAGTATCCGGAAATGATCGGACCATATTTGTTGGAGGTGATTGGGATTTGGATGAACCTGGAGGATTTGTTCCAGGAACAGGCACAGTCATTTTTAATGGTACTGCAACTCAAAACATAGAAGCAGATGCTAACCAAACACTAACATTTAATAATGTCATCTTTCAGAATTCAGGTGTGAAAGACTTGGAAAATGGAGCTGCATCTGCTGGAACAGATATTACGGTAAACGGCAATTTTTCTGTGATTTCTGAAAATACTTTTGTTGATTTTGAAAGTGGAGTTATCGTAACTATTGGTGGTACACTATCACAAACTGGAGGTGAAATGCGCATATTTGATAGCAATTTCCCTTCTGCAACCGGTGGCTATAGCTTAACAGGAGGGGAAGTAGAATTTAGGAATAATGGAGCTCAAACGCTCCCAGCAGATGTAACATTCAATGACATTGAAATTCGTGATAATGGTGGTGGTAGTACTACAGCTACACTTTTAGGAGATATTACAGTAAATGATGATTTAGTTCTTGATGATGGAGCGGTAACCCTGGATGTTGCTGGTTTTACAATAACACTCGCTGACCTTATGACAGTTGAGTCTGACGAAGTACTTACCTGGAATGGCGGTACCTTGATTCACACAGGTGGATTTTGGAGTATGGATGCCGATTTCAATACGACAACTAGACCATTCGAAAATCTTACACTAAATGGAACAGATAGGAAAAGACCAAATTCAGATATTGCGGTTAATGGTAATCTGACAGTGGGCGATGGTGTTGAATTAGAACAACTCACGCGAACCATAACAAATGACGGTGGTGACGCATTTACCATGGAACAAAACTCAATTCTCGACAACAGAGTAGTAGGTGTTGCATTCCCAACTGGTTTTGCTAGTTATAGCCTTAACGCAACAAGTCGTGTAGATATTCAAGCCACAGGAAACCAAACAGTTTTCACCAACTCAGGTACACTTGAATATGGTGAATTGAGAGTGTTTACAACAGGATCCGCAACTCTGGATGGTAATCTCATTGTTCAAGGGGACTTTGATATGAATGGAAACCCTACCCTCCAAGACGCAGGGTTTGATTTAACACTAAACGGAGCTACTATTGATATCCAGGATTATACACCTACAGCTGCTACAACCGTAACTTTCAGCAGAGCTGGAGATCAAACAATTTTTGATAATGATGGATCAGGACAAGATCTTGTTCTAGAAAATGTTGTTTTTGGAGGGACCGGAACAAAAACATTACAGCCAAATGCAGCGGACGAAGTATCAGATATTTCAGGTACTGTTACAATCAATTCCGGAGTTACAGTAACCACAGCAAGAGGCGTTGAGTTTAGTGGAAGCACCTGGACGAATAATGGAACCTTTAATTTGACGATAAATGCGAGACCATTTGTTTTTGATGGAGGAAATGCAACGATAGATCCGGGAACAAATGATATAGCTGCGTTAACAGTTTCAAATTCAGTAGGTACCACTGTAACGGTTCAAAATAACGGTTTCGATCTGGGGACCGGCGATTTTAATATTAGTGCTGATGCGGCTATTGATTTTAGTAATCTGACACATAATCTTGCTTCTGAAAATGTAATTATCAACGCTACAGGCTTATGGACATTGACTGGAGCTACATTAGATTTTGATCAAAATGGTGGTCAGAATCTTCCGGTTATTGATCAAGCAAATGCAAATATTACAGGTATTCCATCCATCATTACCAGTACAGCAGGAAATAAGATCTTAACAGGTGCAATCGTTGTTGATGATGTGACAATTGGATCAAACACCGATCTGGATGTGACTGCTGCAAACAATTACCAAATAACTGTGAATGGTAGTTGGACCAACAATGGTGGAGATTTCTTTGAAAGAGAAGGAACGGTCGTTTTTAATTCGGATGACACAAATGCTAAAAATATTAATCCAAATGGAGAAGATTTCGCTGCGGTCACTTTTCAAGGAACTGCCACTTCTCCGGAGCGTGTCTATACTCTTTTAGGCAACATGCAGGTGGAAGGAGATGACACAGGTGCAGGTTTAACACTCGCTGCTGCAACATTAGATTTAAACGGTTTCACACTGACTCTTGGTGATAATGACACAGGGGATCCGGATGCTGAGTTAAACATTATTGGTGCTGATGGAACCCTTCAAGTAGATGCAGGTGCTACTCTTCAATTTGATACATTTGATGACGGTGGAGATGTTGCTGATACGGAAATTGGAGGCAATCTTGATGTTCAAAGTGGAGGAATTTTAAGCATAGTTGGCAATACCACTGATGTAGCAAATGTTACACGTTCAGCTGGAGGAAACAGAGTGGACATCAACATTGAAAGCGGTGGAGAAATACATGCTCAGTATTACAACATTCAATACCTAACCGATGAAGGATTAGAAGTAGAAGATGGAGCAACAATAGATGCGACCAATAATTTCAGCAATGGAACATTTTCAAGTCTGGAAACAGATGCCGGTGATGGTACAGGTGGCGATGATAATCCTATCGCTGGAAATAGATATTTAACAATAGAGTCTGATGCAGGGCTCACAATAAATAATGTAGTTTTCAACTTTGATGGAAGTCCAACCATCGGACAACATTATAATGTTACAAGATCTAACGCAATTGGTAATGTAGTCATCGATTGGAACAATACATCCGGCCCATTGGGGCGCACCGGGTTTGATTATGAGGAAGATGGTGCAGGTGGAAGCCCACCGGAATCTACGGGTCAGCTTACATGGGATCTTCCACTCGATACTCAATGGACGGGAGCGTTAAGCACAGATTGGAGCACAGCTGGAAATTGGGATAACGGAGTACCATCAATTCCTGGAAATGATAGAGAAGCAATTATAAATCTTGGATCTCCATTTAATCCAACCATTGAGACGGGAGACGGTACTGTTAATATCAGTGCTTTGGTAATCAATGATGGAATATTAAAGGTCATCAGCACAGGAACGCTTGATTTGGATGGTGATTTGACTCTTGGTGATGGAACAGGAGGCGCCTTAATTATGGATAATACGGCCACTGTTAATGTGGAAGGATCCTGGACTACTTCAGCAAATGCAATATTTGACAATGGGGATGGAACAGTGACTTTTGATGCAGATGCTGGCGCTTCAGTATCAATTTCTCCTGGAAATCAAAGTTTCAACAATGTAACTTTTTCAAATGCTACCAGTGCCGGAGATTTTAATTTGGTTGCTGCAACATTTGATTTTGATGGCAATCTAGTGATTGAGAATTCCGCTAAACTGATACCATCAACCACTGGATACATATTTAGTGTGGCTGGTAACATTACAGCTACGGGTGGAGAATTTGATACAACTGTAGATGGAGAAGTAATATTGAATGGCGCTGCTCAGACCATCACGAACATGTCATTTGATGAATTAACAGTATCAGGTTCGGGTACAAAAACAACGAGTGGAACAACGGTCATAAACGATGACCTAATCATAGAATCCGGTACTACTCTCTCTGGTGGTGGAGCCATTACTATTAATGGAGATGTATATGTCAATGGAACATTTAATGGAGTTGCAAGTCAGAGTTACACGTTTACCGGTGATGATTGGAATGCGGTTGCAAATAGCTACACAGGAGATGGAAAAGTAATATTTACTCGACCAACAGGTACGCAGTATATCAGACAAATTACAGTGGGTGACAATCCAGTGGAGTTCCACAACTTAACACTAAGTGGAAATGCTCAGATTCAATTAGGACGATTAATTGGTGGGGATCAAGACGATGGAAATGTTGACCTCACTGGTGATTTGACAGTTAATAATACCATTAATACACTCGATGTTAATGGTTACCTAATTGACAATACGTCAGGGACTGGTACATTCACACTTGCAGACGCAGAAATTATTCGAGTTGAAGGAGCAAATAATTTCCCATCAAACTTTGCAACATATGACTTAGCTGATGGAAGCTTTACGTACTATTATGGCACTGTTGATCAGACCGTACGAGGAGGAGTTACCTACGGAAACTTCTATATGAATAATGCAACTACCAAGACCTTAGGTGGAAATATTGATATAGATGGGGATTTACTTTTTAGAAATTCAATCCTAGATGTTTCAACCAGTAATTATTCTATAAACCTGGCTGGAAGATGGGATACAAATAACGGTAATGATGATGGATCATTCAATGCAAGAGCAGGTACAGTCACCTTTGATGGAGGTGCAGATCAAACGCTCGATATTGGAGAAATTGGAACACAGAGCTTCAACGATATTTTAGTTAACAAATCAGGTGGAAACGTTGAAGTAGCTACTAGTAACATGACAATTCTTGGAGACATTAATGTTTTCAATGGAACTTTCGATGGCAATGGGTTAATCGTTACCATTGGTGGTAATATGAATGCCTCCGGAACAGGTCAATATGCCAATACAGGAACAGGATTGTATTATTTAAATGCTAGTTCTGGAACTCCAACAATCGGTACGAATGGATCTTCGATAGCAGGCAATGTTGAGATAGATGCTTCCGGTAGGATTTATGAATTGGTTGATGATTTCATAACACTTGGGAATTTTACTTTGACTGCAGGAACTCTCGATGTTAATGGACAGACATTATCGATTGGGGATGCAGAGGATGTAGTGGATATTTTTGGTACCCTGAATGTGAGTACAACAAGCAAACCAGGTGGTACACTAGCAATGGGTAATGATGTTCAATTGGTTGTAAATCCAGGCGGTACAATCAGTATTGTTGGTACAAGTGGAGCACCCGCTACGGTTACAAGTACAGGTACAACAGACTATATTTTCTCCGTAACTGGTACTGGAGGAAATCCAGGAAACATTGCAGCAAGAAATTATCTCATTGAATATGTTGGAGCTGATGGTATCTATGTAAATGCAAATACTGTAATTGATGCAACGAATAACTTTAGCGAAGGAACTTTTCAAAATGGGTTTGCAGGTGGAAAATACCTTCGAATTGAAAATGACCAGGACTTAACTGGTTCAAATAGAATTGAGGATATTGTTTTTGACGATAATCCGGGAGGAGGAGCTACTAACATTTTTAAGGCAACTTCATCAACAGGAGATATAGAAATATTTAATTATTCAGGATCTTTTTCAGGCGATGATTTTGATGAAGATCCAAATGATCTAATTACTTGGTTGGATCCACCAACAGTTACATGGACTGGTGCAGTGAGTAATGACTGGTTTACTACTGGAAATTGGGATTCTGGAACGGTTCCACTAGCCACTCAAAATGTAATTATTCCTCAAACATTGAATGAGCCAATTATTTCGGATAATGTAAGCGTTGCGGTCGCAGATAATCTAACCCTTGAAGTAAATGCAGCACTTATCGTTGATACTGATGATGTAGATGCAGTGGATCTCCAGATCGGTGGGGATTTTACTTTTGAAGCAAGTAGCAGACTTGAGAGTACCGGAACTGATGATGATATTGAAATAGGAGGGAGCTGGTTAAGGCTTTCTTCAGCACTATTTACCAAGGGTACCAGTGAAGTGACCTTTAATTCAACTTCTGGAACCGAAACAATTAGCAATACCGATGGATTTTATGATCTTATCATCAATGTCGCAGGAACATCAACGCTCTCCACGGATTTAAATGTCAGCAATGATTTTACCATTTCCGGAGGAACATTCGATCTCGGAACCTCTGACCTCACAGTAGGAGGCAATTTTTCAAATTCTGGAACGGTTGCATCAGGTACCCAAACAATATTATTAATTCCATCTACTGCTGTAACACCTAAAACCTTTGATCCTGGCACCTCTACTTATAACTCAATCACAATTGGTCAGTTAGCAGGAAATAATGTTGAGTATGACTTGCTTAACGATCTGATGGTTGATAGGCACTTTGACTTGGTGCTTGGAACCGTAGATCCTAATGGGAATGATTTATTACTTGGAAATAGTAATGGTACTCAAGACAATATAACCATTGGTGGAACAATTCTCGTTGAGGCAAACGAAAGTATGGAACTTGGGGGTGATGCCGTATTGGTGGTATCCAATGGAGGAGATTTAAGGTTTAACGGAACGAACCCAAGTAATGTAGCTACTCTTACAAGAAGATCTACGGGTTCTTATGATTTTACCGTCGAATCAGGAGGCACCTTTGAGGCGAGTAATTTTCTGATCGAGCACATGGAAGATGAAGGAATCTGGCTACAAAATGGATCTACTCTCGTTAGCTTGGATGACGGAACCTTCCAGAATGGAAGCAACGCTTCATATTATCTAAGGTTAAGCAATAATCTGGGATCAGATCTCACTGCAACTGACATTACATTTAATACCGGTCCTACTAATAATGTCAGAAGAAATGAGATAGGAGGGTTTAATATTATCTTCAGTGACGCGAGCGGTGCATTTGCGGGACCTACTTTCGAATTAGATGATGGAGTTGCAACTACTGGTGAGGTTCAATGGTCGTATACAAATCCGCTCACAGTATGGACCGGCGGTACAAGTACTGATTGGCATAATGCAGGTAATTGGGATAATGGAATTCCTTCCAATGCAAACACTGTGCAAATTCCGGATGTAAGTGGAGGGTCTAATAGATATCCAATTATTAGTACTGCTGTAGCAAGTGCTGCTAGCTTAACAATTTTCGCAAACGCATCATTGACCTTGACTGGAAGCCAAACGTTAACTGTCGATAACGAGCTTTCAAATTCAGGAACATTAACAGTGGTTGGTACGGAAACACTTGACATTGGCGACAGTTGGACTAACAATGGAACTTTTGTACCTGGAAGCTCTGCAGTAACCCTTTCATCTGGAGCAAATGTAACTGTTACAGGCGGGGCTAGTTTTTACAATTTAACAATAGATGGTGCCGGCACTGGTGCCGGAATTGTATTTTCCAGTTCAGCATCTCTTGATGTAGATAATAATTTCACAATTACGGATGGTGTTTATCAAATTACTGATGCATCACATACTTTAACTATTGGAGGAAATTTCGTTGTAGATGCTACCAATGGATCATTTATAGATAATGTTTCTACTGTTACATTAGATGGCACAGCTCAGGATATTGGTAACAATGGTGGAACAACCATTTCTTTTAACAATCTAACACTGGCAGGATCTGGAACTAAGACTGTGCGAGAACAACTAGACATTAATGGTGATCTTTCCGTTGGTACTGGGACCACTATGGCATTTGTTAATGAAACCATCTCTTTCGCAGGAAGCAGTTTGGATGTGGACGGAGCTTTGACCACTGGAGGAACAAGTACCATTACTTTTGATGGAAGCCAAATACAAGTTTTAACTGGAAATGCTGGCACACTTGATTTTGATAATATAGTAATCAGTAATACTGCTGCAGGTAATAATGATGTTCAATTAAATTTAGATGTTAATGTTGGCGTAAATGCAGATTTTGCTACTGGAGTAGTACAATCTAGTGGCTCTAATCCACTAACATTTGTGGATAATTCTACGGTATCCTATGATGGAATTGCAGAGAGTGCTCCCACAGGAATTGCATCTGATGGAAATAGTTATGCAGTGGGGCCTGTTGTAAAAGTAGGCGATGATAATTTCGTATTCCCAATCGGAGAAGGATCAAGACATGCAAGAATTGGAATATCTTCAATAAACACTTCGTCTGCTACTGATAGATATAGTGCAGAATATTTCTTTGCTAATCAACCTAACTCTGGTGATCCTAAGAATGGAAGTATAGTAAGAGTAAGTGGACTTGAATATTGGGATTTAACTAATTTGAATGCTCACAGTGGTGAACCATTAGTCACACTTTATTGGGATGCCACTAGTGAAGTTACACAGCTTTCTTCGCTTACTGTCGCACACTATAATGGAGCTTCATGGGATGATGAAGGCAATGTAAGCACTACGGGTACTCCTACTGCGGGTACTGTGACCTCAAGCAATAATCTAAGTTCATTTTCACCGATTACATTGGCAACTACCAATGATACTCAAAACCCATTACCTGTAGAATTAGTGGATTTCTATGGAAAAGTTGAAAATGGTGCTGTCAAACTGTATTGGACTACTGCCACCGAACAAAACAATGACTTTTTTGAAGTTCAAAGGTCTGCAGACGGAACCTATTTTGAAGCAATAGGGGTGGTTCAAGGATCAGGAAACAGTAATCAGAAGATAGATTATACCCATTTAGACAAAAAGCCATACTTAGGACTTAATTATTACAGGCTGAAACAAGTTGATTTTGATGGCTCTGAAGATCTTTTGCAGATCATTCAGGTCAGCAATGATTTTGTAATGAAAGACATTGCAATTTCAACCTATCCAAATCCGACCATTGCCAATAATATTAACATATTCATTGAAACCGGAGATGATCATACCCCTGTGAATGTCAAAATTGTCGATATGGCAGGTAAATCATACTTCGAAAATCAATTTGAAGCAGCTATTGTAATGGATGAAAAACTCAATGTTTCACGTAAAATGACCTCAGGAATTTACTTTGTTGTGGTAAAACAAGGTGGAAATATCAAACGCCAAAAGATTATCATAAGATAATTGTAAGCTAGCATAGAGAGATTATATTAGTCTCTTCTCCCCAAAGAGGATATGAATACTTCTATCGGTATTAAATCGACCTTTATCGATAATTTCAATCTTAGGCTTGCATGTTTTATAACTTTAAGCTTATTAGATTCAAGCAATTGAGTTCAAAATGCTACTATTTTTTGATGATGCAAATGAACTATATCAGTTATCAAAAGATAAATTTCAGGTCAAATCACCCAACTCAACACACTTAGATTTAGACATTCTAAGCTTACAATCACACTAAATAATGAAAAGGTTACTTTTAAGCGCATTTGTTTTAATAGCATCACTTTGTGTATTCGCAGGTCCATCCAACATTTTCTACTACGTCAATGATGACGACAACACCCTTTGGCAGCTGAATGTTGATACAGGTGTAAGTACACAAATAGGTGGTACTGGTGTTGGAGTCATTGAAGCAATAGCGTTCTGGCCCATTCCAGGAAATAATGTCCTCTATGCTGCAAATGGCAATGATTTGGGTACTCTTAACCTAAGCACTGGAGCATATACTTTTATTTCACAGATTGATGCAGCGGGAGCTTTGAATGGAGGTATAGGGGCTATTACTATTTCTGATGTAGACGGACTCTCTTTTGATCCATTTTCAGGGGTTTTATGGGCATCAGAGCGGAGAGGCACCAATGGACAATATGATCTCATCTTTCAGATAGATGCTAGCACTGGGCAGTTTATTGAAGATGCGTTTGGTCCGGGTGTGGATTATATAGTAATAGATGGTGCAGGGATTTATGATGATGTAGATGATATAGCTATCAGCCCAACTACCGGGTTAATGTTTGCCGTTTCTAATAACGGGAATGTAGATCAACTTATTAACATCAATAAATACACCGGTGCTATTACGGTAATTGGCGATTTGACCTTTCAGGATGTGGAAGGTATGGCATTTGCCAATAACGGAACACTTTATGGATCTCTTGGAGGCACCAGTGACCCTAACTTTTATGAAATTAATCCGGCCACAGCGGTAATGACAAGTGGTGTCACTCTCGGAGATAATAATACAGGAACGGGACCAGATACTGAGGCCTTATCCGCATTAGTTACCGATGCTAATACTGTTTCAGGGACACTATTTAACGATAACAACCTCAATGGTACACGTGATGGAGAACCAGGACTTGCTGGAGTGACCATAAACCTTTATTTGGATAACAATAGCAGTGGTGCGCTCGATGGTGGCGATAATCTGTTACAAGCAGTTACAACAAACAGTCTAGGCCAATTCTCATTTTATATTGCCACAACCGCAGAATTGTTAATCAATGTAGATGCAAGCACCCTCCCGACTAACTATACATTAACCACAACGAATCTTCAAACCGCAACATTTACTGATAATGTCAACTTTGCTGAAACAGATTCCGGAAATGAATTTGGGGCAGGAGCATCAACTGATACTGATGGAGATGGAATCATGGACTTTACCGAAGGAACGGGTGATAGTGATGGGGATGGTGTGCTTGATCGCGACGACTTGGATAGTGATAATGATGGATTGACGGATGCAGTAGAAGGAACAGAAGATTTAGACTATGACGGCATTCCAAGGTATTTGGATTTGGACAGTGACAATGATGGTATACCGGATGCAATTGAAGCAAATGGCGGAGCAGAACCAACCGGTTACAACAGCTCTACGGCAACTATAGGTGGCGCTGTTGGAGCGAATGGAATGCCGGACCTGGCTGAAACATCTGCTGAATCGGGCGTTTCCGTACTAGCCAATGGTGATCAGGATGGTGATGGAATAACAGATTATTGGGATCCGGACGCTGACAATGACGGTATATTGGATGTAATAGAAGTAGGCGGCACGGACGCTAACAACGATGGCATTATTGATGGATTTACGGATACCAATCAAGATGGAATATCAGATGCATTGCTCTCTTCCCCTTTGACCATTACCAATACTGATCAAGCGTATGAAAGCGCAAATGGGTTAACTGAGCTACCAAACTACCTGGATTTAGATAGTGATAACGACGGAATTGATGATACCAATGAAGGGTACACTACGAGTGAGACAGAAAGACCTGAGCTTATTGTTGATAGTGATAACGATGGAATTATTGACTACTGGGACATTACCTTTGGTGGAACCCCAATTGATCCAAACGATCACGATCAGGATGGTACTCCGGATTACTACGATACCGACTCTGACAATGACTCCATCTCAGACTTTATAGAGGCAAACGATGCAAATGCTGATGGAACTGCGGATGCAGCCTTAACAGGAACGGATACAAACGGAAATGGTATTGATGATGCGTTTGATAATGATTGTTCTTCAATCACAACGATAAATCCAATTGCTTCTGATTATGCAGAAGAGGAGACAGGAACCGGTATTATGGACATAGGGAGTAGTGATCTTGAACTAACCTATGATGTGGGTGCTAATGATGAGCAGATTGTTGGAGTGAAGTTTGGGTCTGTTGCTGTAGATAACACAAATACCATTTTGAGCGCATATATTCAGTTTGAAACAGATGAAACAGCGCCAACAGGAACGGTAATTGTAGATATTTATGGAGAGCTATCCACTGCTCCTGCTGACTTTTCAGCTACTAACGGGGATGTCAGTGGAAGAACTCCTACTGTGCAAAATGAGCAATGGACAATCACCAATCAATGGACAGCTATTGGTGAACAGGGACAAGATCAACGAACAGTGGATATCACCTCGATTATTAATGAAATTATCGGTCAGGGAGGCTGGACTTCAGGGAATAGTATGGTCTTCCGATTTAGTAGAAACTCAGGTGACGCTTCTACCAATACCCGTATTGCAGAAAACAATCCTGTTTTAGTAATAACCTACCGAGGAGGTCAGTCTTATGGTTGTGGAACCAACGTAGCTCTTCAGGATACCGATTCAGATCTTTCTCCGGATTTCAGAGATAATGACGATGATAATGATGGAATCCTAACCTCCATTGAGCCGACAGCTCCAAACTATTTGGTAGTGAATACCTCTTGTACAGCTACCGGACCACTTATTTCTGGCAATGCAGATGCCGTTATCTACTCGTTTGGTGTCACAGCAGGTGAGCCTGGCACGAATGCGCTTGGAGTGTCAGATGGTGTAGGTGCGCGCATGGGTAATGAATCCGACGCTATTCTGATTCTGGATATGACCGATGAAGTTCGGCAGGGTGAAGATGTAACTGTACGGTTAAGAAGTTCTGGAACTGGGAGTACAGATATCAGAGTTGAGTTTTCGGCTGACAACTCGCTATATGGAGCCCCTATAGACTTAAATTTCGACAATAATCAAACTTACACTGACTATACGTTTACAGTGAATGTTTCACCGGGGGCACGATATATCAAACTGACTGAGATTCTGGATGGAGGAGAAACGCTCCGAATTGATGCAGTTAGCTACAGTTTTAACGATTGCGCTCCTGATACTGATTTGGATGGGGTGCTCGACTCTGCGGATGGAGATTCGGATAATGACGGAATTCCGGATGCTACCGAAGGAACAGGAGATACAGATGGTGATGGTATTACCGATGATCTGGATCTTGATTCAGACAATGATGGTATTCCGGATGCTGTAGAAGCAAATGGAGGAACACTTCCCGCGAATATGACGGCCGATGGTCAGTTTAATATTCCTTATGCTCAGGCTAATGATACAGACGGAGATGGTATCATTAATGATGTAGATGGTACTCCATTAGCGAATCCTGACACGGATGGAGACGGGCGTGATGACAGAATTGATGTAGATGCAGATGGGGATGGGATACCGGATGTCGTAGAAGCAGGAGGTACGGATACCAACGGAGATGGAAGATCTGACAGTGCTACAGATGTCGACGGTGATGGTTTGCTTGATATATATGACTCCAGTGAAGATGGGACAGCCTTAGGTATAACATCTTCGGATGCTGATTCATTTCCAAACTACCTGGATATCGACAGTGACAATGACGGCATTACCGATCACCGCGAGGGTCAAACTTCTGCAGGATATACAGCTTCTGCCAATGTAGACACTGATGGAGACGGCCTGGATAATAACTATGATACCGATAATTCAGGAACAGCAAGCGGTACATTCGATATCGACTCAGACGGTACACCTGACTACCTTGATACTGATTCTGATAATGACGGAATCAGTGATTTAATTGAAGGAAATGACGCGAGTGCGGATGGAGTGGCTGATGCCACAGTATCTGGGACTGATACGGACAATGATGGTTTGGACGACAATTTTGATAATGTTTCGGGTCCGGCTGTTGGAAATGAAGCAGGCTCAAACGTAGCTCGTCAAAATACGGATGGTGATTCACAAGCAGATCACAGAGATGCAGACGATGATGCTGATGGTATTTTAACCACCAATGAAGATTTCAATGGGAATGCTAACTTCTCTGATGACTTTACCCAGGGAGGATCGCCTGTTCCGGATTATATCTACCTGTCCGATACAGATGGTGATGGAACCAACAATGATCTGGATCAGGATAAAGACAATGACGGCATCACAGATATCAATGAAGGCGGAGGAATAGATCCTAGTGCAGATGCTGATTCTGATGGAATTCCAAATTATGCGGACAGTGATATTGCTGGATACATAGATGGAAATGGAGATGGCATCAACGACAACTTCGATCGTGATCAGGACGGTGTGCTTAATCATTTCGATTTGGATTCAGATAATGATGGAGTACCGGATGCCGTAGAAGCAAATGGAGGTGTGCTTCCTACCGGAATGAATGCCGATGGACAATATCCTGCAGCTACTGTAAGTGCGAATGATACGGACAATGATGGGCTGCATGACACATATGACGCCAACAACGGAGGGACTGCATTATCAAACACTGATTCAGATGGTGATGGGGTACCTAACAGCAGCGATTTGGATTCTGACAATGACGGTCTCCCCGATGCATTGGAAAATGGAGGAGGAACTTTACCGGCTAATATGAATGCTAATGGGCAATTTTCATCAGCCTATGTAGCTGCAAACGATACAGATAATGATGGCATTGCCAATGATGTGGATCCGGATAACGGAGGTTCAGCAATTACTCCTAGATCAACCGACGAAGATGGTCTGATCGACGCTTTTGACAGGGATTCAGATGACGATGGACTAACAGATGCCATTGAAGCCAATGGAACTGATGCCGATGGAGATGGAGCACTCGATAGCTTTACCGATACCAATGCCAATGGGTTGAATGATGCCGTGGACATTAATGCTTCCGGATCTGCAATAACGCTTGTTTACACAGATTTTGATGCTTTTCCTGATCACCTTGATATCGACGCTGATAATGACGGTATCGTAGACAACATAGAAGGTCAGCCGACAACTGGGTATAATGCACCACTAGATGTAGATACCGATCAGGATGGCATTGATGATCGGTATGATTCGGATAATTCCGGAACGGCCATTTCACTTCAGGATAGTGATGGTGATGGAGTTAATGATTACCGCGACTTAGATTCAGATAACGATGGGGTTTATGACTTAATAGAAGGTTCTGATTCTAATCAAGATGGAGCTAACGACAACACCGGATCTCAAGCGGATAGCGACAATGATGGGCTTTCTAACAGATTCGATACCGTAAGCGGACCTGCTGCCGGAAATGCTACGGGGAGTCAGGCATCTACACAAAATTCAGATACGGATGCCATACTGGACTGGAGAGATCCTGATGACGATGGGGACGCGATTCCTACTAATAATGAAGATAATAATTCCAATGGAAACTGGAGTGATGACTTTACACAAGGAGGTGCCAGTCCAGACTACTTGCACGTAGATACAGATTTTGATAATGATGGAGTTTTAGATAGCAATGATCCGGATTCTGATAATGATGGTGTGCCCGATAGCGATGAAGGCTTTGGTGAAGACCCAAGTGCAGATGCAGATTCTGATGGAATTCCGAATTACCTCGATACCGATTTTGTACACGGCACATTGGGAGCCTTTGTTGATAGTAATGGCGATGGTATTAATGATATTTTCGATACCGACCTTGATGGTGTGCCAAATCAAAAAGATCGGGATTCAGACAATGATGGAATGTCTGATCTCCTGGAAGCGGGAGGTACAGATGCTGACAATAATGGTATTGCCGATGACCTTACTGATACAGATGGTGATGGAATTGTGGATTTATTCGACGGTTCACCATTGGCCTTACCTGATACAGATGGTGATGGACTGACTGATGTTTTTGATGTGGATGCAGATGGTGATGGTGTGGTGGATGCTATAGAAAACGGATTGGCTGACATTGATGGTAACGGTCGATTAGATGGGTTTACTGATACGGATGGCGATGGTTTCGATGATCGGTATAACACAGATTCGGGAGGCTCTGCTGTGATTGTGGCAGATACCGATGGTGATGGTTTCGATGATTACCTGGAAGCTGACAGTGATAACGATGGAATAAGTGATGGGGTGGAAGCACAAACGACCGCCGGGTATACAGCCCCAGCTGGTGCAGATGCAGACAGGGATGGTATTGATGATAATTATGATTCTGACTCTGGAGGAACTCCCATTAGCGTGGTTGATACCGACGGAGATGGTTCACCGGATTTTCAGGATACTGATAGTGATGGAGATTCAGTACCGGATGTAATAGAAGGAAGCGATACCAACAGTGACGGTACAGCCGATTGGGATGCAAACGCTGACGATGTATTTGATGTATCTGAAGGTAATACCGATACCGATAATGATGGAGTTTTGGATGCATTTGATCCTGACAATGGTGGATCTGCACCAGGTTTACAAAACACTGATACAATTGATGAACAAGATTATCGTGATGCAGATGATGATAATGATACTATAGACACCATCAATGAAACAACTGATGGAGACACCAATGGTACGGATGACTACCTGGAAGCGGATACTCCTGTAGTTGGCGATACTGACGGTGATGGAATTGTAGATGCTTCTGATGGAGATGATGACAATGATGGTATTCCTGATGCAACCGAAGGCACAGGTGATTCTGATGGAGATGGTATTACAGATGATTTGGATTTAGATTCAGATAATGACGGTATTCCGGATGCAATAGAAGCGAATGGAGGAACCCTTCCGGCTAATATGACACCAGAGGGCCGATTCATTATGTCATATGCTTTAGCTAATGATTCAGATAATGATGGAATTGTTAATGATGTTGATGGAACGCCATTGGCAGATCCAGATACGGATAGTGATGGTTTAGCGGATCGAATAGATAGAGATGCAGATAATGATGGTATCCCTGATCTTATAGAAGCCGGAGGCACAGACTCTAATGGCGATGGGGTGGTTGACACACTGACTGATTCGGATTCTGATGGATTGGCCGACATAGTCGATTTTTCCGAGAATCCTGGAAGTCAACTTACTCCTGATGATAAGGATGGAGATGGAAACGAAAACTACATTGATTTGGACAGTGATGGTGATACCATATTTGATTTAGAAGAGGAACAGCGTGCACCATCAGATATAGATGCGAATGACGATGGAGTAGTTGATGGCTCTACCGATGCTGATGGGGATGGTGTGTTGGATGCCGTTGATCCAAATGAAGGAGGATTCGCAAGCTTGCCAGATGATTTTGATGGTGATGGATTGGCTGACTACCTGGATTTAGATAGTGATGGTGATGGCTTGCCAGATGCAACAGAGGGAACTACAGATACCGATGGAGATGGATTGGTAAACTATAAGGATATTGATAGTGATGGGGATGGAATTACTGATAACAGAGAAAGTCAGGCTTCCTCATCGTACAGAGCTCCTAATCAAATGGATAGTGATAACGATGGTTTAGACAACAGGTATGATACTGACAATGGAGGGACTGCAATTACGATAGTTAATACAGATACGGCAGGCTCACCAGACTATTTGGATACCGATGCGGATGGTGATGGTGTGCCTGACTCCATCGAGGGTCATGACCTAAATCAGGATGGTGTGGCTGATCGAACAGCCATAGGTTCCGATCTTGATCAGGATGGGCTTGATGATCGATTTGATACAGTCACTTCTGGTAATGCTAACAACGCAACAGGATCGAATGCTGCTGTGGTTAACTCAGATGGAGGAGATCAAAGAAACTGGCAGGATACCGATGATGACAATGATGGAACTTTAACCAGTGCAGAAGACAATAATACTAATGGAGACTGGTCTGACGATTTCACACAAGGGCAGGAAGTGAATACAGTTCCTGACTACCTATATAATTCCTCCACCAATCCACTGCCAGTGGAGTTGGTTTATTTCAAAGGAAAAGCCGAAGACTCATACACTTACCTTTATTGGTCTACAGCCAGTGAAACCAATAACGCATATTTTGAGATTCAGAGATCTTCTGATGGACTTTCTTTTGAGGCGATCGGTCAAGTAGAAGGGTTTGGAAATAGCAATGAATTGATTGATTACGATTATAGAGACAGTAAGCCAATTGCTGGAGTTAATTATTACAGATTAAGACAAGTTGATTATGACGGTCAGTTTGAAGTACACCAAATAATACAAGTAAACCATGAAGAGTATGATAGTGATCTTCATGTTGCTACGTATCCAAATCCTACTGATCAACATAACCTGAATCTAAGAATATCAAGCAGCGATATTCACGCACTAGTTCATATAAAAATGACAGACATTTCAGGCCGGATTTTTCATAAGGAATCCATTCCAGGGTCTTCCATTATTGACAAGAAAATTAAGCCTCTAAATAACATGGATGCTGGCATTTATTTCATCACAGTTGAACAATCAGGAAATGTTTATAAACATAAGATTATGATCAAATAATCAATATTTATTAATAAAATTTACAGCACAGCAGGCCATTAAGCCTGCTGTTTCTGTTCTTAAGGTATTCTCGCCAAGAGAGACCGTTTGAAATCCGGCATTTTTTGCGCGCTCTACTTCATCTAGACTAAAATCTCCCTCCGGCCCAATCAGGATTGTGGTGGATTTATTTGCTTTAACGAACTCACCTAAATGCTTATGTGATTGGTCTACATGAGCAATGAGCTTGACCTCAGTATCGATCAAATCAAAAATTGAATCAAGTGAAACTAGACTGTTCAACTGAAGCAGAAATGGATTCCCAGATTGCTTCATTGCAGATATAGCCTTTTTCTCCAACCGATCCATTCGTATTTTTCTACGTTCACTTTGTTTTGTTTGAATGAATGTGACGACATCTACTCCGATTTCACTCAACTTTTCAATAAGCCATTCCATTCTATCCATATTTTTAGTAGGGGCTATGACTAAGTGAATGCTAAAATTCTTCTTCTGTGATACAGATGATTCTAATACTTCAAATGCACACGATTTTCTAGAAACTTCTGTCAGAATAGCTTTGTATTTTCCTCCTAAACCATCATAAACTAAAATTTTATCTCCTGTTTGGTGTCTCAATACCTGAGTACAATGTTTTGACTCCTCTTCAGAGAGAGTTCCTTTATCACCTTGGATAGAATTTTGATAAAAAATAGTCATCAGGATAAAAATTCAGCTCTGAAATCCATTATTTGATGTAAATCAATTGAAATAAGGATTAAAAAGAAACCTGTTAATTATTGAATTGCAAAAAATAAGTACTTTTGAGCATCAAAAATACACTTGAATAATATAAACCATGGCACACTTAAGACACCAAGCTCTTAATTTAGTTCAAAACAGGAAGAAGGTCGATGTAAAGGCACCTTCTAAACGCATCTCTGATTATTTCGGTGAAATGGCCTTCACAAAGGGCCAAATGCAGGATACACTCTCACCCGAGGTATATAAGCGTGTGACTGATTCAATTGAGAATAGAAAGAAAATTGATATTGAAACTGCTGATGCTGTCGCAGCAGCTGTGAAAAATTGGGCCATGGAAAGAGGTGTAACACACTACACCCACTGGTTTCAGCCATTAACTGGTGCCACTGCTGAAAAACATGATTCTTTTTTCGATCCAAGCAAGGGAATTGAAAATTTCAAAGCATCGGAACTCGTTCAGCAGGAACCTGATGCCTCATCATTTCCAAATGGTGGGATTCGAAGTACTTTTGAGGCTCGCGGGTATACCGCATGGGACCCTTCCTCACCAATTTTTATTTATGGTAAGACTCTTTGTATTCCCACCATCTTTGTTGCGTACACCGGAGAAGCATTAGATCATAAAGCACCACTTTTAAAAGCACTTGAAGCAGTAGATAAAGCTGCTGTTAAAGTGTGCCGTCTGTTCGATAGGAATGTATCAAAAGTGAATGCATCACTAGGATGGGAACAAGAATATTTTCTAGTTGATAAAGCATTATATAATGCAAGACCAGACCTGGTTATGGGAGGGAGGACAGTTTATGGGCATAATCCTGCTAGAGGTCAGCAATTAGATGATCATTACTTTGGGACTATTCCGTCAAGAATATACGATTTCATGAAAGAATATGAGATAGAATCTCATAGACTTGGAATTCCATTGATGACTCGTCACAACGAAGTGGCGCCAGGTCAGTATGAGGCTGCTCCAATGTATGGTCCGGTAAATGAAGCTACTGATCATAACCAATTGCTTAAAGATGTAATGGAAAAAGTGGCTAATAAACATGGTCTTAGGGTCCTTTTCCATGAAAAACCATTTGCTGGATTAAATGGTAGTGGCAAGCATAACAACTGGTCATTGGTTACAGATACAGGAGTTAATTTATATCAACCAAGCAGTAGTCCTAAAGAAAATTTACTATTCCTAACATTTTTCATAACGACCATTAAGGCGGTTCATGAATATGCTGATCAGCTTAGATCAAGTATTGCATCAGCAGGAAATGATTTTAGGTTAGGCGCTAATGAAGCACCTCCGGCTATTATTTCAGTGTTTATTGGTTCTACACTGACAAAAGTCCTTGACAAGCTTGAAAAGTCAGGTGATATAATGGTAGAAAAGGGAGAAAACCTGTACATGAAATTAGGGATTGATCAAATTCCATCAATAATTCTTGATAACACAGATAGAAACCGAACCTCTCCTTTCGCATTTACAGGGAATAAATTTGAATTTAGGGCTGTAGGATCGGATGCTAATGTATCTGATCCAATGATGGTGCTGAATACGATCATGGCGGAGCAGTTATCAGATTTCTATAAGAAAGTGAATAAATTAATTGATGGGGGTAGAGAAAAAAGATTAGCAATAATAGATGTTCTTAGGGATTACATTAAAGAATCCAAGCCAGTTAGATTTGAAGGTGATGGTTACTCTGATGAATGGGTGAAAGAGGCCGAGAAAAGAAAACTAAGCAACATCAAGGACACCCCAAGAGCATTGGATGCATCAATTTCCGAGAAGGCAATTAAACTTTATGAAAAGCATAAGGTGATGAACAAGGTAGAGATAGAGGCTCGTCATGATATTCGATTAGAAAACTACATAATGAAGGTTCAAATTGAGTCTAGAATGATGGGTGACATTGCCAGTAATATGATCATCCCTACCGCTACAAAGTATCAATCACAATTGATCAAGAATGCAAAAGGATTAATGGATTTGGGATTAGATGCAACTGAGATTAAAAAGACGATTGAAGAAGTATCTACTCATATCAATAATGTAAGAAGATTGTCACATGAAATGACCGAGGAGCGAAAGCGAATTAACAAGATTGAAGAGCCTAGAGAAAAGGCCATCGAGTATTGCGATAATGTTAAAAACAAATACTTTGAGCCTTTAAGATATGCGGTTGATAAGTTGGAGTTGCTTGTTGACGATGAGGACTGGCCATTGCCAAAATATCGAGAAATGTTGTTTTTAAGGTAGTTGATAAATTAAAAGTTAAAGCCTCATTCGCTTATGCGAAATGGGGCTTTTTGTTTTTATTCATATTTAAGATTTTCTGATGGATTAGCTGTCGCAGCTTTATAAGCTTGAAAGCCAGTGGTCAGCATGACAAACAAAGCCACAATGATCAATACAACAAAGAAGATCACGAAACTAATCTCTGTGTGGTATTCAAAATCATTCAACCAACCATTCATAATTTTATAGCCAATAATAAATGCTGGAATCGCACCCACTACAACTAACCAAATAAAGTCTTTGACTAACAAAAGTACTAGCCCTTTAACATCAGCTCCTAATACTTTTCGCACACTTAGCTCCTTCGTTCTTTGTTCGGCTGTAAAAGATGCCAAGCCTAAAAGTCCTAAGCCTGAAATGATAATCATCATAATCGCAAAGCCTAAAAATAACTGTCCTCTTAACTGATCGCTTTCGTAATCGCGCATGAAGTTTTGATCAAGGAACTGATATTCATAAGGCACATTAGGAAAAAGTTCATTCCACGTTACTTCAATATGGTCAAGTCCAGCTTCTATATCACCTGAAATCCTAACCATTGCCTGTCGATTGTTCATCCTAGGAAATATCATGAACGACTCTATAGGATTATAGAGTGATCTATGATGAAAGTCTTTAATTACACCAATTACTTTGTGAAATACTGTACTGTCCTGATCAAATTGAAATCTTTTTCCAATCGGGTTATCCCATCCAAATCTTTCTACCATGGATTCATTCACCAATACACCAGATGCCGTGTCACTTGGGAACTCTCGTGAAAAATTCCTTCCTTCAACAATTTCAATGTCTAAAACATCTACATAATCATAATCGACACCAAAGAAGTCTACACCGTAAATCTCCATCACTCCTTCATCCGTTTCCACTGACATTACATTTTTTCCAAATCCATTACCTGGAACCGCCATAGATGTGGACGCATTGGCTATGTTAGGATTTGTGAGAAGTTCGGTTCTCAGGGTCTCCCATTTTTCACTGGTGCTTCTATTCAGACTGAAATTGACTACCTGATCTTTGTTAAAGCCATGATCAGCATTTCTTACGTATTGCATCTGCTGATAGATGACAAGTGTACCTATCAACATGAAAATGGAAATGGAAAACTGTATTCCCACCAATACTCTTCTTAACCAAACATTCCCGGTTCGTTTACTCCCAGAGCCACCCTTTATTGCCCGGATTGGGCTGAATCGAGAAAGGTAGAAAGCAGGATATGACCCACTGACAATGCCTGTAAAAATTAAAATTCCTAACAGCGTTAGAATAATATTTTGAGAAGCTAAATCTCTGATTTCCAAAGCTGTACCAAGCTGTGAATTGATTGCAGGGACTAGTATCAACAAAAGTAGGATACTTATAAACATTGAAACCAATGCTATGAGAACTGACTCTATCATGAACTGCCTGATCAGCGCACCTCGAACAGCACCCATTACTTTTCTGATGCCAACTTCCAATGCACGACGCATAGATCTTGCGGTTGCCAGGTTCATGTAGTTAATACATGCGATTAGTACTAGAAATATTGCTACTACCAGGAAAATGTAGATGTAATCAATATTACCAAGAGCGGAAGGTTCATTTTGAAAGTCTGAATACAAATGAATGTCTTGTATATTGATCAACTCATACTTGACTTTAATATCAAAATCATCAAAAATAGTGGCTACATATTTGGGTATAATTTCATCATTGAGTCGGTTCTCAACATGCTGCGGATCGACTCCATCATTTAACACGACATACGTATACAGTCCAAATCCACCCCAACTTTGAGAATTTGCATATTGTTCATTTGTACTAAATGAAGCTATTGCATCCGGTCTTATATGAGATGTCACAGGTATGTCATTGTAAACACCATTGACTTTGTATGAGAATCGTTCCGTTTCAAGGATCTTTCCCATTGGGTTCTCACCTTTAAAAATTTTGTCGGCCAGGGTCTTACTAATGACTACACTATTAGGAGCGTTCAATGCAGTTTCAGGATTTCCTTGAATGAAGTCCACAGCAAATACTTCAAAAACCGAAGAGTCTGCCAGGTACCAGTTTTCCGCTTCATAATTGCGGTCTTCGTATCTAAACCGAGTATTGCCTCCTCCGGCAAAGCGTGTAAACTGTGATACTTCCTTAAATTCCTCTTTTACAGTTTTACCTAATGGCGGTTGGGAAACCGCCCATTTAAATGCATTATCCGGTTCTTTAATGTCTGCTGAAATTCTATAAATATTATTGGCATTCGGGTGATGCTTATCAAAGTTTGTCTCTTGATTGAGATAAAGAACAATAAGCATTGCCGACGCTATACCAATAGTTAACCCAAGGATATTAAGTAGTGCATATCCAGGTTGGCGCTTTAGGTGACGGATGGCCACCAAAAAATAATTTTTGATCATAGGTTTTGAGTTTGTGACTTAAAGAGATACTCAGCGTGATAACAATAGTTTCATTCACCCATCACAATTAAGGTTTTTTAACAGATGAGTTAACTTTGCGATCAATATGAAAACAGCAGAAATACATACAAAAAAAGGAGTAATGAAAATTGAATTCTTCGAGGAAGATGCTCCTAATACAGTTAAGAATTTTGTAGACCTGGCTACTGATGGTTACTATGACGGTTTAACATTTCATCGTGTAATTCCAAACTTTGTAATTCAGGGTGGTTGTCCTAAAGGCGATGGTACCGGAGGGCCAGGTTACCAAATCGATTGCGAGTTAGATGGTGATAATCAATACCATGATCGAGGCGTTCTTTCGATGGCGCACGCTGGAAGAAATACAGGAGGGTCGCAATTCTTTATATGCCACAGTCGAGATAATACTTCACACCTTGATCGCAATCATACAGTTTTTGGTAAAGTGGTTGACGGACTTGATGTGATCGATCAAATAAAGGAAGATGATGTAATGGAGAAGGTAGTAATAAATGATTAACTCAATGGCCTGCAAAATGCAGGCTTTTTATGTTTTAAAGACTAACAACTCTAAGTTCAGGAAGTTGACCTTGAAAAGAATTACTAGTATGAAGATTATTTTATCGCTATTTACCTTCTTATTAACCACGTTATTATTTGGTCAACGGAGAGACAATGCTGATCAATTTCAAACGAATGATGGAGTAGTCACCATTCAGCCAATTGTCCATGGGTCGTTGGTGCTTTCCTGGAAAGATCAAACCATATACATCGATCCTTATGGAGGAGTAGAGAGGTACAGCGGACTGAAAGATCCGACATTAATAATCATCACAGATATCCATGGGGATCATTTAAACCAAAAAACACTAGATGCCTTGAATACATCTAACACAACTTTAATTGGACCAGCAGCTGTTAAGGAGAAGCTTCCAAAAGACCTCCAATCAAAGACTACATCAATCGACAATGGACAAACTATTGTATTTGAAGACATTGAAATTTTGGCAATACCAATGTATAACCTGCCGGAATCTCCCGAGTCAAGACACCCAAAGGGTAGGGGAAATGGCTATGTTTTAAAAATAGGAGGAAAGAGAATTTATGTTTCGGGTGATACTGAAGATATACCTGAAATGCGAAATCTAAGAAATATAGATGTAGCCTTTGTTTGTATGAACCTACCATACACAATGACGGTCGATCAGGCGGCTAGCGCAGTGATTGAATTTCAACCTTCTGTAGTTTACCCATACCATTATCGAGGCAAAGATGGATTAAGCGATGTTGAAGCCTTTAAAGATTTAATCTTAGAAGCTAGTGTTTCAACAGAAGTTCGTCTCAAGAATTGGTATGTTGACTAATCTCAATATTTTTTTCAGGTGGAGAAACTTATAAAAACGAGTGATTCATTTTTTATTGCTTTCTCAACGATTTTATTCGTCTAAGAATCTAGCCTGTTTATCGATTCGCATTGTCTCTTTATGACTGCAATCGATTGCGGTAAATGACTATAATTCATACGGTTGCAAAATATTATGGGGTTATTAAGCCATAATTACGCGTACTTCAATAAATCGTATTGACCGATAGTCTCCTTGCAATCTTTTAAAAGTCTCTTTAGATTGCTATAGCCTTTTAATTTGTTTACTAAACCATAAAACAATCATTATGCAGAAACTACTTCTGGTTTCTCTAATGATTTTCTTGACTAGCGCAGTATACGCGCAGGACGATTCCGGCGGGACAAGTCCTACGTCAGGGGAATTATTAATAGAAATCACCTCTTCACCTTTTGGCCGGGACGTAAATAACTTCTCTTCGAGCAGTAGTACTACCTTGCTAAATTTTGGACAGTTCAGGGCAAGATATTTCCTGACTGAGACTTTGGTACCACGTTTGGGTATTTGGTTTTCCATTGACGATAACAGAGATGGAATGTCAACACCAGACGTTACACAGACAATTTCCCAATTCATGTTTACACCCGGTGTAGAATACCATTTCATAAATGAAAATGGATTCACTTCATACGCAGCACTGGATATTGTTATCTCGGGACGATCTGTGGAGCAACTAAGTGAAACGGACTCTGATATATCAGGAGCTCTTCCTGGTTCATCTGACGTGTCTTCTATAATAACACAACCAAATAGATCCTTCAGTTTTGACAACAGAGGATTTTTTGGTATTGGTGCTATGGGAGCCGTAGGAGCCGATTATCATTTCTCATCCAGATTTTACATGGGAGCGGAAATAGGGTTCTATTTCGTAACCGGTAAAAGTTCTGATGTGGAGATTGATGGTACCCTTTATCAAAGCGGTATCAAATTCTTCGAATCTGGTGTAAAAACCAGCAACTCATTCAGAATTGGATTCAAACTTCTTTAACTAACGTCTAGAATAATGAAAAAATTATATAACAATATTTTATACCTAAGAGCATTGATGCTGGTCTTTATGGCTGGTCTTTTTGTTTTTAGTGCGAATGCACAGGATTTTACCGTTGCACAAACGTTTAATTCTACTTATTTAGGTGAAAGGGATACGGTCTTGATCGATACCTCAGCTACCTTTTTCTCCACAGATACACGTTATTATCTTTATCGAGATAATGATTTCAGTACGACATACACAGATGGAGACGATATACTTGATACAAGTAGCTCGATTGGTGATACAACCTTAACTTATGTTTGGGATGAGTCAGGCCTTACTGCTGCCAACTATCGAGTAGCAGCTATCACTGGTTTTGGCACTAATGAAACAACAGATATTACGGATGTAACGATCACTGGAGTCCCTTCAAATGATGCTGAAACAAGGACCAATGGTGTGGCTTATGGTAGCCTTACATTCCCGTTTGCGACAGATGATTACTATGCATTTGATAACGTAGGATTCAGGGGTTTAGAAACTGGAGTTATCCCAGAATTAGATGTAGATAATTCAGTTACAGCAAGCCTTAACTTTGATTTCTACCTTACTGATATTCCTGAAAATTCAGATGACTCAGTTGTTCTGGAATATTCATTAGATGGATCGACTTGGATTACATTAATCGATTCTCTAAATAATGGATACGATGATCCGGGAGAAACATCCAATAGATTAATAAGTGTTTCTTACGAATTGCCTAATATGGCAAAGGATCCAAATACAAGATTTAGATTCAGACAAGGTCCAACCTCTGCTAGTGCTCAACGAAGTGATTATACAGAAGGGGAAGCGGCATGGTACATTGATCCTGATAACTTTCAGGTCGTTGTTGGAAATCAAGACGCAATTCATGACGAATTTGTTGTCAATTATTCTATAATTAGACCTTTCACAGGAATTACTTTAACAGATACCACGGGAAATCAAAACTACTACGGTGGTGGCGGATTTGAGATTGATGCTACATTCACCGGATACGAAGATCAGGTGTCAGACTTTAGTTATGTAGCCATCTTTAGAAATACAACAACAGGTCAAACATTCTCGGTTGTTAATACTGACATGACATTTGGTGAGACTGAAAACAACCCAAGTGAATTTGTATATGACTTTGAAATAGATGGAGTCATCCCAACTGACATAGATTATTCTGACAATACATCTTATGACGATTGGGACGTTTCAGTTGAAGCGTTTACTGGTGCGACAGCAACAGTAGGAAACTCTGAAAATCTATTGGCCGCCGGAACAGTAGTTGGTGGTACCAATGTGACTAATTTCAATGCCGATGATGATCGTTTCTATCTATCCGATGAATTAGATGTTCAAACAGTTACTGGAGCTTCAATTACACTAGATTTAAATAAAAATTTAGCTCAACTTTATCCTAGTGGTACTGAAGTAGTTTTAGAATACACCACGAATGGTACAGACTTTACGGAACTAATTGCGGATGGTAGAACAGCAGCGGCAATTAGCTTGAATGATACAATTGACGGAGGATTTGATCCATTTACGTATGACATCTCTTCAGAAACTGGACTAATTTCAACCACCACTCAATTTAGAGTTCGTCAGCTTAGCAATAGCGGATTGAATCTAGATACATGGGGGATTGGTCAATTAAGTTTATCTACTGAAGGCTCACTCCTTGAAGATAACAGCACCATCTCATATGGATCAGTAGTAGGTGTTACAATTAATCCACCTGTGATTGTTTTAGATCCTGTAGATGTACCAGCTGAGTTTATTTATCCTGGAGATGAAGTAGATCTAACTTATAATATAACTCTTGGTGAATTCCCTGCAGGAACGACTTTCACAGCAATGTTGGAAGGTGGAACCTTCGATTATGCGATAGGAACATCAAGCTTAATTACTCCTGGTGATGATCAGGATCATACGATTACAGTAACAATTCCACCGATTATCGGAGGAGATTATTCAGTGAAATTGGAAACGAATCCTGAATCAAATTCTGTTACTATTCCAATATTTAATACTGAATTAGAAATCACTGGAGTGTCTTCTGACAATGGAATTTTTGATGGAGCTACAGATGTATTCTATCCAGGTGATAACATCACAGCAACTTATGAGATCACTGGTTCTGTCGGAACTGGCGCAGAGCTTTTCTTCGAAGTTTGGGATCAGGGTGATAACTCCACGACTGACGATGATGAGTGGGTGGTTTTAACTTCAGCAACTGGTGCAGATATTGATGGCACTATTACTGGAACGTTACCTACCGGAATTAACTTTGATGATCCTTCCAATGCTAAAGTAAGAATTCGAATTGGAAATGGTTCTCTTGCAAATTCTTCATCCGTATTCCTTCAGGATTTGAATGGTGATAATGTTGCCTATTTCGTTAGCACATCGCCAGGTTTTGGATACATTTTTAACGCAATTGACGAGGAGTTAATTGAAGGCAATGATCCTACAGATATCGATGCGTTTATTGGTTCTGGCGAAAGATCTGCTACAACCATTCCATTTGAAATGCCATTTGGTGGTGGTTTTTATGTACAACTTGATGGTATAAGCCACGATTTTGATCAGGATGTACTTATTCAAGTATCAAATGATGGTACAACCTGGGAAACTTTAGAAACTTTAGAGTATACAGGTACTGGTACATTTGATAGTGAATTTTTCTTATATGTTCCAGAGAGTTCTTGGGGTGATGAGGTAAGATTCCGGGTCATTTACAATGAAGCTGGTTCAGCTGGTGAATTTGAGAATGAGATCGAACTGGATTATTTATATGTTGTAGCGAATGAATCTGTATCTGCTAACTCTGATGAGTTTGATATCAGTGGTCAACTAAGAAGATACACTGTTTCGCTTGAGGTACTAAGTGAAACAAGTTTTGTTGTAGGAGAAGAAGTAACGGTAGAATACACAACTGAAGGTCCTTTCCCTGCGAATACAGGTTTTGCACTTCTTTTTGAAGGTAACCTTGATGGCGATGGTGATCCAGGAACGACTGGTGATGCTAACTCAGGTGAAGATTTCTTTACTGTTTTGGCAACCAGTACAGATGAGGGTTCTGGTTCATTTACATTCAACGTGCCAGATATGGCTTACGAATTTGATGGAACGGATGCTATATTCACTTTGTATTCCACAATGACAGTTGTTGCGTATGATGCGACTGGTGGAGCAGATTTCCTTCCTAATGAAACCATTACTGTCAATGAAGACGATCAATTCCTTGTCATTGAAGGAACAGATGACGATAGTGGCAATTATACATTTGATCTTGCTGGAAACAGGGATCTTTTAACGGATGCCTTTGATTTATCAGGAGCACAATCGGTGATCTTGAATTTCAATTATACTTCCACAATTGATGAGGATGATCAGCTATCAACAATTCCCGTACTCCAATATTCAATAGATGCTGGTGCAACTTTTGTAAACATTGAAGTAGAAGAAAGTGGACTTGAAGGCGGATATATTGTAGGGACCAACACGTATGCGGTGGAAATACCTACAGCAGCAGTAACAGCTGCTACCCATTTTAGATGGGTACAAAATCTGAATTTAGGAGCTGGAACAGATACCTGGACAGTTAATGGAATTTCCGTTGAATTAGTAAATGGAAACGAAATTGATTCGGATTACAAGATCGTAAATGATGATCAAGCGATATCTGTTAGTCATCCTAATATAGCAGGTGGTCAATACTCATTCGGTCAAGTAGATCCATCAGCTGCTGTTTTCAATGGAGAAGATGTTCAATTATCATTTGCTCCGGTATTTGAAACAAGCGATGAATTTCCAGCTGCAGCAACTTTCACGTATTATCTGAAAGATGATATGGGTGATTTTGTAGTAGATCCTTCTAACGGGGATGCGATTGTTCTTGGAACTGCCACTGCACCAGGTGATTTCACAGCTTCTATTCCATTCTTTGTAGAAAATGGAACATATACTGTGTCACTCGTTTCAGAAAAAGATGGAGCGGAGGAACCTTACTACTATTTCGGAAGTGAGACCACTGCCGAGGATTTAGGTACGATTGAGGTTTTCTTGAGAGTTCTTCGAACTACCTTAACATTTGATGAAAATGACGTGTTATATGCAGGAAGCCAGGCAACATTCGCTATTGAACTGGAAAACTCTGAGTCAGATAATACTACAGATCTTTTTGCAACACTCTTAGTAGTTGGCTATAGCACAGATGGAGACTTAGTATTGGCGAATCAGCAAGGTATTGCTGACATGACCGTAGATCTTCCTCCATACTTAAGAGGTCAATCTTTCAATTTTGAAGTAAGATTAACTGAGAATGCTGTACTTGGAGAACCTGGTGACATTATTGGAAGTGAGGAGTTATTGAGTCTTGAATTAGAGGACGACAGCTTTGTAAGTGATGAATTATTGCCTCTAGAAATAAGCACGAGAGTTTACACTGAATCAGAACTTGGATATAATTCCAATGAAGCGATTTTCTTTACATGGGATTATGATACTAAAGATGGCGTAGTAAGACTGCAACAGAATATCAATGGTGGTGGTTGGTCTACAATTGCCACTTATAGTGGTATTAATTCATTCTCAACCGGATGGACTGTTGATGCAGCATTGCGAGATTTCTCTGGAAATGATCAAATTCAGATCCGATGGATTATTGAGGGAGCAACTCAACCGGGGGCTTTTGTTAATGTTTCCAATGTTTACTGGAGAGATGTTACTGTAGACGATTCTGAGCTTTCAGTTGATGATGGCGTAATGATTTTCGAAAATGATTTTGGTAGAGGACTAATAACATCAAGAGAAGTTGAAGCAGGTGAGCTTTCATCGTCTGCGCGGTTAGAATTTAATCTTACATTCGAAAAACTTGCAGAAGAGATCGCATCTAATCAATTTTTGATCTTTGAATACTCAACGGATGGTGGAGCTACTTATTCTGAACTTGAAACATTCCCGGAAGTTGATGAAGAAGACAATACATTAGATGATGAATTGTTTATTTATACCTTGACTGACTTCATGGATGTAGATATCGACAATGTGAAATTCCGATTCCGTCAGGAAGAACGAAATAACATTTTTGTATCAATCAGAAATTTCTCTTTCTACCCAGCAGAAGTGTTGCCGTTCGACTATCAATCAGATTCAAGAATGGTTGCAAATCAAGCATTGCTCGTAACCTCTATTGGAGCTGAACAATCGTGTTTGGTAGATGAAATCGTTCTGGGTTACGAGGTAAGAGGGTCATTTGGAGCAGACAACATTGTAACTGTTTCTTATGATCAGATTAATGGAGCAGCAGATGGTACATTAACTCAAGAATTTGATGGTATTGTTTCTGGAACAGGAACACTTGATGGATTTACGCTACCAAGTACTGTTTTCGGTACCGGTGATAACAACAAGAACTTCAGATTCAGATTGAATTATGATGATGATACGTACATGGATATCGATGAGGATTATGATGATTCTGGTCAGCCATTGAGTGAGAACAGTGTTGAAGTAGTTGCCAAAATTGACTTAGATGCTGAAATTTCTGTTTCTTCTGGAGATAAAGCATGTGAGGGTGAGAGCCTGATCGTAAATGTTGATGATGTTCAGAATTACTTTACCTATGAGATCATCGATACTTCTGATGATAGTGTACTTGGTACATTAACCTATGATCCTGAAATGGGAGATACAGAAGTCGATTTAGGTCCGATTACAGCAGATGTGGTGCTTGGATTGCAAATCACTTCCAATACTTCTTCTGGTACTGCATGTAGAACACTTACTTCTACATTCGAACTGGAAGTAGAATTAGTTGAAAATGGACTATCATTCCTTTATAATGATAATTTAGATCTGTACGAGGTTGTTTCAACTGGTCAAACAGTTGATCTTTGTGAAGGCGCGTCGATCGATTTAGAAGTAGCGAGAGATGCTGATGAAGCTGATGCTGGCGGATTTACTGCAACTTTGGTGGAATGGTTCAGAGATGATATCAACACACCAATTGCTACAGGCAATTCTATTGATGAGGATGATATCAATAATAAGTCCGGCGATTATTTTGCCAGAATTACGGACGGTGAGTGTCAGTATTTAACTGAAGCTATCAGCGTTAATATTGTGGTATCTCCTGATAAGCCTGTAATAACAGTTACTAGCGGTAACCTTACCGGTTGTGAAGGAGATGATCCGGTTGTAATGGAAGGACCGACTGGGTTTGCATTCTATCAATGGTCATTTACACCAACTTCTGGTTCACCTCAAACCTTCACGACTCGAGTAATCGAAGCTGAAGATCAAGGTACTTACACTATAGATGTATCCAACTTTCCTTTTAATGGTACCACTTCTGGTTGTGAGAGTAGCACTTCTGATCCGGTATATTTAGAGCGTTACAATCTGTCAGAATTCTTAATTGGAACTACAGGCAACTTGCAATCAGATGCATCGGCAATTGTTGATGGTGATGTGTTTGAAGGATGTGGTGATAGCTTTGTAGTCTATTTCTACGATGGATTTAACAACACCCAGACAGCAAACAATGGAACAATTGAAATAATCAAAGATGGAGTGAGCGAAGGATTCACGACATCTAATAATTATGATTTAGCACCATTGGGATCTGGAGTATATAGCTTTAATTGGATCAATCACAATGTACCATTGGGCACAGCCTGTACAGCTTCTTCGGTATCATTTACACTGAATATCTCAGACATTCCTGATCCAGTTGTAATATCAACTACTGATGCATTGGCCTTCTGTGAAGGTGGTGGTTCTGTAACATTGACTGCACCTGCAGGTTTTGCACAGTACAGATGGAGAAACTTTGGTTCTGTGATTGGAAATAACTCAGATGGTTTTGGTAATGCTAGCAATACGCTAACTGTTACTGATGCAGGTGAGTACACCGTAGAGGTTTCGAACCAAGCAGCTGGCACAGCATGCTTCAGTGGAGAGTCTAATACCATAGAAGTTAATGTTCGTCAAATTGCAGGAGATGATGTGAATTTTGATCCACAAGGAACATTGTGTGGTCCTGGTACAGCGAGTATTGAGATTACGGGATCTGATGATCAATGGTCATATCAAATTTACGATCAAGTTACAAATACAGCGGTTGGTGCACCATTTATCGGTTCACCTGGTAATTCGATATTTGTTGATCTTGATATAACAGAGCAGACTAGCTTCTATGTGTTAGTAAGCTATTCAGATGGCGAAGGTTGTCCTGAATTGGAAGCATCTTCAGGTAATTTCTTTACTGTATCACTTTACAATGTTGAACTGGAACTTGATGGTAATACTATAAGAGCTGAAGCATCAGGCGGCATTTTCTGGACGGATATAGAATGGTTTAGAAATGGCGTTAGGTTGCAGCAAAGAAGCGGAGATAGCCAGATTTTCGTAACTGATGCAGCAGAGTATAGTGCTGAAGTCACATTCAATAACGGCGAATGTGTAATCACAACAAATACTATTGCAGTTGAAGGAGCAAGAATTCAGACGTTCTTTGGCGAACTTGAAGCTTCTACCTACCCGAATCCATCATCTGATTTCATCAATGTGGATATGAAAGGTGGTGACCTTGGTTCTTATGATGTGAAAGTAGCTAACCTTTCAGGTCAGGTAATGCTTTCAGAAGAATTCAATAAGACTGAAGAAGAAGATTCGATGACTGTAGATATCCGATCTATTGAAAAAGGTATTTATACCTTGATTATAAGAAAGGGTAGTAAAGTTCAGAGCTTTAGAATTGTTAAACAATAAAAAAGAGTAGAGTAGTAGGGAGCAATCCCTACTACTTCCCTTAAAACATCAATAAAATGAAAAAATTACATAATATTTTAATGATAGCGGGAGTAGTGTTACTATCATACTCTTGCTCACAAACATCCGCTCCAACACCAACTCAGATGATGCCTGGAGATTGGGATGTTCGAGAAGTTTACGTTAATGGTCAAACACAAGGTTCAGTAGATTTATTTGAACGATTTATAATTGAACGTGATGGATCATTTGTTTTAGAAGATATCAACGGAATTTTCTTTGCAGGTACTTGGACAGCCACTGATGCACAACTTACAATGAATGCTTCAGATGGTACGGTCTTCAATTTTGCAATTGTTTTCCAGTCTTATTCTAAAATGCAATTGGTTCAGAATATTACTGGATCCAATGCAGGAGACTTGGAAATTAGATATCTCTTAAATAGAAATGATAATGATACGTATTAGTATCTGAGATTTCTAAATAGAAAAAAGCGAATTCTTATGAATTCGCTTTTTTTATGTCTTAGTCTTAAAGTTTCTCACACCTTTCTACCAGATGTTCGAACATAAAAATGGAAAGTTGGTTTCTGACATCTGAGCCGATTAAGTTTTCAATTTTTCTTCCATCAATTTCTACAACAGGTGTCAACTCGCCCATCGTTCCAGTCGCGAAAACTTCATCAGCATTATAAAATTCTACCAAACTGAGGTCTCGTTCATGGCAAGGAATGCCGTGATTAAGTGCTAATTCAATAACAAAATTTCGTGTGATACCTGGTAAACATGCATTGGCATAAGGTGTATAAAGGATGCCATCTTTTACCAGGAATAAATTGGTATCATTTAACTCTGCAATAAATCCTCTATCATCTAGCATTATTGCCGCATCAACACCTGCAAAGTTCGCCTGGACTTTGGCTAGAATATTATTAAGCAAGTTGGTATGATGAATCTTTGAATCTAGAAATTGAGGCCCGTTTCTTCTTTGTGTTGAGGTGATCACTCTTATACCTGATTCATTGTCATATACCAGGGGTTTCCATTCTGCCAATACAATCAGACAGCTTCCTTTTTGATTTAAGCGAGGATCCATGCCAGATGTTACTTTCTCACCTCTTGTAAGTGTCAGCCGAATATGAACATCCTCATCCATTTTATTTGCATCAATGGTTTTTTTGATCGCCTCTTTTACGAATTTTCTAGAAGGCACATCATCAAAGGCCAAAGCTTTTGCTGAATCATAAAGTCTGTCAAGGTGCAGTTCTAAATGGAGTATGCCTTCTTTGTATAATCTTAAACCTTCCCAAACTGCGTCACCTCCTTGAACCGAGGAATCAAAAACAGAGACTTTAGCTTCGTCTCGAGGATAAAGTTTATCACCTACCCAAATTTTGATGTTCTTATTTTTTGAATTGAATTGCTGTTGCATCGATCTTCTAGTTTGACGTTAATTTAAGGAAACAATTCCTTGTGAAAGCATAATAAACGAAAAGAGGGAAGGAACCTTAAGTACAAGCTTTCAGCTTAGTATAAAATGGTAATGCCTCTTCATATAGTGTTTTACAATGATTAGGTAAAGGTCTTTCACTCGTTTTCTGTTTTGCGAAACCGGAAGATCTATGCACATTTTTATACCAATACTTAGCCCAAACTCCGTCCTCAGGAATAGGACCCCTACTCCATGAAAGCATTCCTTCTTCAAATTCAATACCTATAGCTGCGCAAAGTTGACTCAAGCCTCTTTTTGGATTTGCTAAGATGTCATTAGAATCAATAACTGCTGGTTCTAGACCGTTTTCAATCAAATAATCAAGAATGTCGGCTTCATACTTTAACCCAATATCTTGTAATGTTGGCTCTGGAATTACCTGCGCGAAAGATGCAATTAATTGCTTGGGGTCTCGAATGAGTAAGACATTTTTCATAGGGAGTAAATAATTCCAACCTAAACCTTCATGATGATGCGCCATATTTTTGAGAAACACGATACCGTGTTTACCTTCAAGATCTTTGATCTGATTGATCACGACTTTTTGATCGGATGACATACTTAATAATGTTTCCTCGCGTCCAGGATGATCGAGTCTGGTTTTAATCAAATAGTGAGCATAGAAAGGCTCGTCTACTACTTTTATTTTTGAATGCTGAGCAAACGAATACATCAGAGCGGTTGAAATATTTCTGGGACCGGAGATAAGGTTAATGATCATATTGAATACCTTTTCCAATGACGATTTTGTATCCATTCAGATCTTCAATGACAAACTCTCTCATTTTATAGTCACTATCATTTATGGGTTCTATAATTGTTGCACCAGATTTTTCATACTCTTCAAATACGGTATCCGGATTATTTACGAATATGTAGAGTTTCGCATGATCGGTATATAGTGGAGCCGAGCTTTCGGAAAAATGCAATCCTACGGAATCCTCTCGATTTACTACTCCATAAGTAGGAGGGTCTTGCCACAGAAATGAAATGGAGAAACCCAAAACATCACGATAATATTCAGAAGCTTCTTTCACATTGGGTACAGGCAGGATGATTGAGGAGTGTGAGAAAAGTTTCATCCTCTAAATATCATAAAAAAACCCTATTCGAAATTGTCGAATAGGGCTATTTATGATTTTCTATTTGGCTTAAGCCATTTGTGCAGTAAGCTTATCGCTAAGTACATTTTTAGGTACAGCTCCAATTTGTTTGTCTACAACCTCACCGTTTTTGAAAACCAGAAGGGTAGGGATAGATCTGATACCGAATTTAGCAGATACTTCAGGATTTGCATCTACATCTACTTTTCCTACTACAGCTTTTCCTTCGAAATCGCCAGCAAGTTCTTCTACTACTGGACCAATCATTTTACAAGGACCACACCACTCTGCCCAGAAGTCAACCAAGACTGGTTGATCTGAATTTAAAATTTCTTCAAAGTTGTTATCTGTAATTTCTACTGCTTTTGCCATCGTATTATTATGTTGATATTTTGTCTATTTGTGTTTCCAACACAAAAGTAAATTGAATAGTTTATTCTCTTTTGATAAAAGGAGAGTTTGTTGCCAACTTGACATTTAGTTTAGCTCTTAACCGCCGAGATAACTGAGATCAATCACAGAGAAACCTGAGGAGTATGTAGGATATTTTTTTTGTGGACTACCTCTGTGCTCTTTGTGGAATTCTCCGTGTCCTCTGTGGTTAAAAGAAGTTTAGTTTTACTGATGTAACACTCGATACCTCAACTCCTCAATGCTCTAACTTAACCACAAAGAAAACAAAGATAAACGCAGAGAATGCAGTGTGGTTTGGATCTAATCTAACTCTAAGATCTCCTTGACTTCTCCGTGTCCTAGTGGTTAAAGATTAATTTTTCTGAAGTAGCGCAATACCTTAGCTAGAGGATAGTCGCAGAGAAATTAGAGGACTGCACAGTATTATTTTTTTTATAACTATCTCAGTCCTCTCCGAGGTTTTCTTAGTTCTCTCTGTGGTTAAAAGTTTTTAGTTTTTTTGCAGAAGCACTCGGTACCTCAACTCCTCGATCCCTTCAAGCTCTTTAATAAGCTCATCAGTCGGATCAATAGTAAACTTCCGACTTAGCATCTCGAGATTTATTGCCCTATTTTCATAAACACCTACCAGTGACATTTTAAGTAAAGATTTACCAGGATATTGTTCTGCAATCCGCTCCACTTCATCCACAATCACTGCATTTACATCCTCAAGCCTCATTTTAAGCTCCAGCCCTTTGGTCATCTTATCCCTGATCTCACTGAGGTGCTCGATGTTTTGAATCTTGAATTCTAATTCTTCGCTATTCCATCGATTTTGAATATTACCCGTCAGGTATAAAAACCATCCTTTTTCAAGCATTGGCTTGAATTTCAGATAATCTTGTGAGAAGAGATAGAATGTATAGTTATCATTGAAATCTTCTAAAGTAAATTGACCAAATGGATTTCCTTTTTTTGAAGTACGGTGCTGGACATCACTTACCACTCCTCCTATTCTAATTTCCCTTCCCTGAAGCTTTTCGGGTTCAGTCAGTTGATGAATACCGGCGTTGGTTAGATGGTTCATTTCGAATTTGAACTGATTTAGCGGATGACCTGAGATATACAGTCCAACCATCTCTTTTTCAATATTTAATTTCTCTATGTCACCGTATGGTTCTATCCTTCCAACCTTGGGTTTGGCAATGTCAGTGCCCGAAGCTCCACCAAATAAAGAAGATTGATTGCTGGCCTCTTCTTCTTGCATTCGGTTTGCGTATCGAATGGCTTTCTCAATCAGCGAAGATCCTTCTTCGTCGACTTCAACGTATTGACGTCTATGAAATTCATCAAAGCAATCAAATCCTCCTGCTTTTGCCAGGCTTTCAAATGATTTTTTGTTGACAGTTCGAAGATTTACTCTTTTTGCAAAATCAAACACATCACTAAATGGACCACTTTCATCTCGCTCCTCAATAATGGCCATTACTGCGGATTCTCCAGTTCCTTTAATGGCGCCCATACCGAATCGAATTTCACCCTCAGCATTTACAGCAAAGTCTTTTTGAGATTCATTTACATGAGGTCCCAGTACTTTGATGCCCCGATTTTTACACTCCTCCATAAAAAAGCTGACTTTGTCAATGCTGCTTTGATTATGAGTGAGGACTGAAGCCATGTATTCTGCAGGGTAATTGGCTTTCAGGTACCCGGTGTGATACGCAACAACAGAATAACATGTACTGTGTGATTTATTAAATGCATAAGCAGCAAATGCTTCCCAATCTGTCCATACTTTTTCAAGATTATCTTCTGGATGTCCTTTTGCTTTTGCCTGTTCGATGAACTTAGGTTTCATCTCATCAAGTACATCTCGCTTTTTCTTACCCATTGCCTTCCTCAAAACATCGGCTTCACCTTTGGTGAAACCTGCAAGTGACTGAGAAAGAAGCATTACCTGCTCTTGGTAGACGGTGATACCGTAGGTCTCTGCCAGGTATTCTTCCATCTCTGGGATGTCGTAGGTGATCTTTTCTTTGCCATGCTTTCTGGCAATAAAGTTTGGAATGTACTCCATTGGACCCGGACGATACAGGGCGTTCATGGCTATCAGATCCTCAAACTTATCGGGCTTTAATGCGCGAAGATGCTTTTGCATACCGGGAGACTCAAACTGAAACGTGCCATTAGTCTCTCCACGCTGATACAGTTCATAAGTCTTCTGATCATCCAGTGGGATCTTATCAATATCTATTTTAATTCCGTGCCGCTTCTCTACATTCTCAACCGCAGTTTTAATGATGGAAAGTGTCCTTAACCCTAAGAAGTCCATCTTTAACATGCCAGCAGATTCCACAACGCTGTTGTCGAATTGTGTAACCAGAAGGTCTGAGTCCTTGGATTTTGCAAGCGGTACAAAATTGCTCATGTCATCAGGGGTGATGATCACACCACATGCATGAATACCAGTGTTTCTAAGCGATCCTTCCAGGACTACAGCCTGATTCAGTACTTGAGAGGGGAGATCTTTGCCTTTTTTTAGGTCTTCCAACTCTTTAACTTCCTCAAACACCTTGGCGAACTTTGTTCCTGGTCTCTCAGGCACCAGCTTTGCGATCGCATCGGTCTCAGGAAGTGGAAGTTCCATCACTCGACCTGCATCCCGAATGGCAGATTTTGGCGCCATAGTACCATAAGTAATGATTTGAGCTACCTGATCAAATCCGTATTTATCAATGACATATTTGATCACTTTCTCTCGACCTTCATTATCAAAATCAATATCAATATCAGGTAGAGATACCCTGTCAGGGTTTAGGAAACGCTCAAAAAGGAGATCATAAGCAATCGGGTCCACGTTTGTAATCCCTATGCAATAGGCTACCGCTGAACCAGCCGCTGAACCACGCCCTGGTCCAACAGCAACACCCATCTCTCGGGCTTTCGCTGTAAAATCCTGAACAATGAGAAAGTATCCTGGATATCCAGTATTAGCAATTGTTTCAAGTTCAAAATCCAGTCGTTCCTTAATCTCATCAGTGATCTCATCATACCTTAGCTTTGCACCCTCATAAGTCAAATGTCTTAGATAAGCGTTTTCTCCACGTTTTCCTCCGTCTTTTCCATCTTCCTGGTCTATAAATTCATCAGGAATATCAAATGCAGGTAGAAGAACCTCCCTTTCTAGAGAATACTCTTCTATTTTATCTACTATCTCCGAAATGTTTTCGATTGCCTCCGGGACATCCCCAAAGGCTTCTTTCATTTCCTGTTGTGTTTTAAAATAGTAGTTGTCATTAGGCAAGCCAGGTCTAAATCCTCTTCCACGACCAATAGGCGTACTCTGCTTTTCGTTTTCTTTGATGCAAATCAATACATCGTGTGCTTTTGCATCTTCTTTATCGAGGTAGAAATATTCGTTCGCTGCAATGAGTTTGATGTCATGCTTCTTAGCAAACTCAGCTAAAATTTCGTTGAGACGATCTTCTTCTTCAAGTCCATGCCGGTTCAATTCCAGGTAGAAGTCATCTCCAAATAGGTTTTTCCAATACAGAACTGCTTCTTCAGCTTGTGTTTCTCCTACGTTCAATATTAGATGCGGAATTTCACCGCCGAGGCTGCCGCTTAAAGCAATGATATCTTCTTTGTATTCTTCGATAAGTGCTCTGTCAATTCTCGGGAAAAGTCCATAATTACCCTCTTTATAGGCGATTGAACTCAGTTTGATAAGATTTTCATAGCCTTTCTTAGATTTAGCCAGAAGCACTTGTTTGAATCGTTTATCAGGATTGTCCTTTGTAAACTGCAACTTGAGACGTTCCTCTGCAACATAAAATTCACATCCTAAAATAGGCTTGATGCCAGCCCCTTTGGCTGCTTTCACAAACTTAAATGCACCAAACATATTGCCGAGATCTGTCATTGCGACAGCAGGCATATCATAGGATTTGGCTTTTGCTACAATTGCTCCAACATCGGGAGTGGCCTGAAGCACTGAAAATTGTGAATGTCCATGTAGGTGACAAAAAGCACCCTTTATGTCCTCTGCTTTTACCTCCTCGGTTCCAATTTTACCTGAGGACTTCTCACGCTTGTTGGCAAAGTTTGCAGCATCTAAATCTGGAGCTTCATATGTAATTTCTTTGGGATTGGTGTCATCTATCGTTGGTATGATGGAACGTTTCAGACATTCAAAAAATGCTTTAGCTGTTGCGTCTACATCATATGCTGCATCATGAGCATCAGCGAAGGGTTCTCCAAAAAGTTTTTCATAGAGTTCGATGAGCTTCGGAGACTTCAAACGTCCACCAATACCTCCTTGCAGTTGACAAAACTCCTTAGTGTCCTCAGCAGTATCAATATTTTTTGCATCGACGAGCAGATTTTCCTTTTCTGTTCTCAGATACTCGGCACCAATGATTTTATTGTCAAATTCTATGTTATGTCCTACAAGCACTTCAGCACGTTGAACATCTTCGGAGAACTTATCGAGAACTTCCGAAAGATTTTCTCCAACCTCTAAAGCCCTTTTCGTAGAAATACCATGAACCTTTTCCGCGTTGAATGGAATTGTAAAACCCTCAGGCTTTACTATGTGATTACCTGTAGAAAGTAATTTCCCCTTATGATCGTGAAGCTGCCATGCAATTTGAACCAGCCTGGGCCAATTATCAAGTTGCTCAACTGGTGCTGTTTTATTGTGAGGTAAACCAGTGGTTTCAGTGTCAAAAATCAGGTACATAGAGGGGGCTTATATTCAATTTCAAATTAACACAAACCCGGTGTATGAATACGAATAAATACTTAATAAGAATCTATTCTGTGGAAAAGTTGTGGATTTGAAGCGCTTTAATAAATACGCTCATTGAAGTAACTTAAAAAATCAAAATTCATAAGTGCAAAATAGCTGTATCTTTATTCGGTACCTAATCAACCATTTAATCATGAAGAAATTCTTTGTCATTTCGCTTTTATTGTGCTTAAGCTTTTCATCTTTTTCTCAATGGGCCAGTGTTACTGCCTGGTTTGATCAAGCGGTCAAAGATGTTTCTCTTGCAACAAAGGAAGTTGAAGACTCTTATAATCTGGTCAATAAACAAGTCCAAGCTTCAACTCAACAGTTTGTGAATGAAGTAGAAAATTTTACAATTGACTTTACTAAAAGTATGAATACAATTGGAGATGACTGTAATAGGGTTTCTGCAGATGTTTATAGTTCAGTTGAATCCTCGGTTGAATCTGAAGTCAAAAACCTAGGGAGTTCTGGATTGTCAAAGCCATCGAATGCAATATGTAAGAGGTGTATTAAAACAGCGACTCTTCAATTTATTTGTAGACTTCCTGAAACGATTCAGGGTAACATGGCTTTCATGGATAAAATGAATAGCATGATGGATGACCCAAGAGTAACGAAGGTACCTGATCCAGGTAAACCTATAGCTGCTATCGCGGTATCGACCACTGATGACTTCATTGATGAATTTACTTATTATTTCAATCTACTAAATGAATTTAGAAACTCGATTGATGTGTCTCAGTTAAGTATTACAGAGCAACAGCTTGTAGAATTGATTTTTTCAGATCCAAACTGTGAAGCATTAGCAGATCAGGCATTTGATAGTATGCTTGGTGCAGTTAAGAGTAAGGCTGAACGACAGAAAGCTCAGAAAAGGTACGCAGCTCTTCTTAAGATGATTAAAGGGTATGAAAACATGGAAACAGTAAGTGGCTGGAACGATCAATTAAATAGAGTATCATCCTTTTTTCCTGAGAGTAAAGCTCAAAATAATATTCCTTCCGCGAATCCTCTTTACGATGTTGGTGGGGCTGAGAATATTTTTGTTAATGCAACTGGCAATGGTTTATGGGTGGATGCAAGGAACTGGTCAAAGCAAATGGTGCCATTACCGTATCAGGTGGCTTATATCCCTAAGGGCAAAACCGCTATTGTAGACAGGCCAATAAGTGTTAAAGCTATCATTGATAATAATTTGAATAATTCCGGAATGGATATAAGATCAACTATCACTTTTACAGATGTAGCTGATTATTATGACGGTCATACATTCGCCATTCAAGCGAAGCATAGTGGATTATATTTTGCGGTAAACAATGATTCTAAGGTGAATGGTGGAAGCATCATACAGTGGAACAATCCGAGTCATGGAAGTCATCATTTTCAATTAAGGTCAACAGGAGATGGAGATGGATCTTATTTTATAATTAGCAAATGGAGTGGTCTTCGTTTAGATGTATTTGGACCATCAAATGATAATGGTGCAAACCTTGGCCAATGGCAAAATCACCAAATGGATAATCAGAAATTTTATTTTGAGGATGCGGGTGGAGGATACTATTTAATTAGATCAAAATATAGTGGTAAAGTAATTGATGTAAGTGGATGTCAAAGAGCCAAAGGGACTAATATTCAACAATGGGAAGAAGTACCTGGTGCAGATTGTCAAATGTTTCGCTTGGTACCAAAAACACTATCAGGACGAACTTTTTTTATTGAAACCAAAATGAGCAACAAGGTATTAGATATGACGCAGGATTCATATTACGGTCCAGCAATTCATTTATGGGAAAAACATGGAGGTTTCAATCAGAAGTTTCTATTCCAGCTGGCAGAGGTTGATGAAAATGGTAATGAGTGGTATTACCTAATCGTTAGAGATGGTAATAAATATTTAATCCCAGCAGGCTATGGAGTTACTAATGGAACAAGAATTTTAGCAGGAGATTCTCATTTTAATGACTGGGCGACAATGTTCCGGTTGGAGAAGTTTGATGATAACTATTTCTATATACAAAGCCGATTTGGCAAGGAGGTAAATGGAAAATGGACGGGTATGCGAAATTTTGATTTAAGTGGTTGTGAGAATAATAATGGTACTGTTCTGCAGCTTTATGATAAAGTAGCAGGAGCAGATTGTCAGCTATTCAAACTGGTGGAGGTTAATTAGTTCAATTTAGCATAAATAAAAAAGCCTGCGCTGCTGCGCAGGCTTCAGTATAGTAGTAGGTGAAATTACTCATCTTTCAATGATCTTGCCGGATTGATCCGAGCGGCATTCCATGACTGGAAGCTCATGGTGACCCATGCAATCACCAGAGCGATAATTCCAGCCGATATGAAGATCATTACATTCATATTCGTTCTGTTTTCAAAATCCTGAAGCCACTGATTCATGAAGTAGTAGGATAGAGGTGCCGCGATGATAAAGGCAATCGCAACAAGCTTCAAAAACTCCTTAGAGAGTAAAGTAATGATACTCATTATAGATGCACCGAGAACTTTTCTCACCCCAATTTCTTTTGTTCGTTGTTCCGCAGTGAAGGCAGCCAAACCATATAACCCTAAACAGGCAATGAAAATGGCAAGGAACGCAAACACGCTAAAAATCTGTCCTAACTTTTGTTCAGACTGATACAAATCAGTGAATCGATCATCAAGAAAGCTATACTGGAAAGGTTGCCCGGGAGCAAACTCGTCCCATTTTGCTTCTATGAAGTCCAGTGATTCTCGCACATTTTCGCCATCAATTTTGAAAGAAACATATCCACGACTATTCCCAAGGGTAAACAGTAATGGTTCAATGTTATTTTTTAAAGAGGTATAATGGAAGTCTTTGATTATCCCCACCACATTATAAACTTCCACTGTTGGATCCTCCTGTGAACCTCCATACGTTGAAAGCTTTTTATTAAGTCCTGTATCCCAACCCATGTGGCGGACAAGTGATTCATTAACAACAATGGCCATACTATCACTAGGAAAGTCCTTTGAGAAGAATCTTCCTTCCACCATTTCCATTCCCAATGTCTCTAGGTACTCATGATCGACTCTTGCCTGATAAAACACATAACTCTCATCCTTCGTCGGAGTAGCTCCAGGAAACCAGAGGTTATTGTTACTCTGAGTATCAACGGGAAGGAAACTGGAAAGTGTACCACTTTTGATTAGTGAGCTCTGTAGTACTTCATTTTTATAGGAAGATGCCTTGTCTCCCATGATCCAGGGATCATGAACCATCACCACTTGATCTTTTGAGAATCCAAGTTTTTTGTTTTGAATATAGGATAGTTGCTGGAACACAATAGCAGTCCCAATAATCATAATGATGCTTACGCAAAATTGAACAATGACCAATATGCTTCTCAATCCACCACTTTTCAATCCCAGGTTCAATTTTCCTTTTAAAACCTCAACGGGGCGAAACTTCGAAAGAAAAAATGCCGGATAGCTGCCTGCCAAAAGCCCGACAAGCAATAGTACTGAGAGAATGATAGCGATAAAGCCTGTGGAGAATAGCTGATCAATTCTCATTTCTTTAGCTGCCAGTTCATTGAATTGACCGAGTAATAAGAAAGAGAGCACATAGGCTATCACTATAGAAATGAATGTGATGATAAATGCCTCAGACAAAAACTGTCGAATTAGTTGATGCCTATATGCACCCATCACTTTTCGGACACCAACTTCTTTCGCCCTTCCAGCTGATCTGGCTGTAGAAAGATTCATAAAATTGATGCAGGCAAGAATCAAAATGAAGAGCGCAACAGCAGTAAAGACGTATATGTATTTGATGTCTCCATTAGCCATGATTTCTCCGTCTTTATCTGAGTAAAGATGAATGTCTTTTGCAGGAAAAAGGCTAAAGCCTGCAGCATTTCCTGCATCGTAAAACTCCTGCAAAGAAACCCCAATGTATTTCTCTACTTCTGGACCTATGTACTTTTCTATAAGTGCTGGAAACTTTGCCTCTAATACTGCCGGGTTAAAACCATCTTGAAGTTTAAGGTATGTTACAAAGTTGAAGCTCATCCAAAATTGAGATTGCGCCTCTTCTCTGCTTTCCATCGTAAACATCATGGTAAAATTCATGTGAGAGTTTGAAGGCATATCTTCAAATACACCAGTTACCTCCCAATTTTCATCGTTATCTATTACCACAATTTGACCGATTGGATCTTCTTCACCGAAAATCTTTTCAGCTTCAGTTTCACTTAAAACCAGTGTCTTAGGTCTTTTTAAACATTCCTCAACGTCACCTTTGATTAGTTTGAAATCGAAAAAGGTGAAAAAGTTAGGATCAACAAATGCTACCTCATTTTGGTAATAGTTGTTTTCAGTATCCTTACGTTTTATCAACCAGTTTCCGCTTTCACGAATCCTTACAGCATCAGTTACTTCTGGATATTCGGCCACCATTGTTTTGGCAGCCGGTGCAGATGATAAAGCCGTTATGAATTCAGACCCATTAATCATCCCGCTAAAATCCATTCTATAGGTCTTCTCTATATCTGAATGAAACGTGTCGTAGCTTAATTCATCCACCACATAGAGCGAGATCATTAAAAAGCATGTCAACCCTATGGATAAGCCCAAGATGTTGATGAGTGAATAAAACTTATGCTTGAATAGGTTGCGTAAGGCAACATTTAAATAATTCTTGAGCATGATGTTTAGGTTTTTGTCCTTTGAGTTAGTCTATTTTAGTCCTGATCACTTAGTCCAGAGTGATTTTTTCAATTCGATCCCAGGGTACATAAACCCTGTCAGATCCTGTTTTTATTAATACTCCAAGATTTTTATCACTTACATCCTGGCTATCTTCGAGAATCAATTCATCACCACTTTTTAAAGTAATGGCAGCTTCATCTGATCTTCTGGGAACGATTGATGAAATTTTGCTAAATGGAATAATGAATTTAGTATCATCCTTTTCACCATTTAGCAATTCGAAAGTGTATTCTTCATCCAAATCATAGATAATTTCACCAGAATGCTTGTCTCCATTGTCAACAGTAACAGTGCCTTTAATTTTCTTTGGTGAAGAGAAAGAACTATAATCAGCTGCACTGCTAGGAGCACTTTTGAACACAACTCGATCAAAGTCATCCCATTCAATATCTACTCTACCTAATCCTTTGACAGTCACAATAATGCCTTTGTTGTCATCATCGACATCATTTGTGCCTCTTAAGTCAAGTTCACGCCCGGATTTTAGTTTCACAATGCTACTGCTGTAGCCATCTCTTTCGATAGATTCTATCTTACCAAATGCAATTTCATAATCATCACCATCTTCCTCTCCATCAAGTACATCGGTGCTTACTCTTTCATCATGATCCCATTGAACGTATCCGGTAAACTCACCAAGCTCACAAAATACGGTTCCGTAAAGAGGCTCACCAAAACTTTCACTCAAACTTGGAGGGGAGGGTAGAAATTCAATTTCTTCAAGATTATTCCATGATAGTTTTATTAATCCAAGCTCTCTATCAAGAACACTAATTTTAGCGCCTATGTCATTATACCCACTTCCATTTACCTCTATGTACTCGCCATTTTTTAATTCTACTTCTACACGGCTATTGGATCTTATTTTCAATGATTTAATGTTGCCGAATTCAGTTGAGAATTCATGGATAAATTTTCCATCATAGTCATCATCCCATGTGATGCTGACGAACCTTGATATAAGATTGTCATCATTATCACGATACCTGTCTTCTAGATCATCTAGTTCTCTGCTAGTGAGATAATCAAGATTTTTGTTTTCTCTTTTTGAAGCGTTGAACATGTCCGTCCAATACACTTCTTCTTTGCCCCATCTAAGTGGGCCTTCATATACATCTCCATCTTCTGTGGTCACCTTACCATAAATAAATCCTTCATTTTGTGCTGAGGCAGATGTAATGATAAATATTGATAAAGCTGCTGAAATTAGCTTTAAATGCTTTGTTAGTCCTGTCATAGTCATTTGAGTTTAGGTTTCTAATGGGTTTGATGCCACTTAAAGACAAAAGGTTGCACCAATGGTTTCTTTTATTTGTATTGATTAGTACTTGTTAATACCAAGTACATACGAATAGGGGATGAGAATGTTTTGGCGCTTCAAGATTTAGCAAAGCTTGAGATTTCTGTCTGTGTGCTCCTTTTTTATCACACTATTCCCATAGGAAGATAGCGTTAGCTATTTGAGTCATGGGAATCTAATGCTCGATTGTGCATCTAGCAGATCCCCAAGTCTCGCTCCTGTGTCACTCGCAAGGGGCTTCCGTATTCCCTTGGGAGGGCAACCGAAGGTGCCCGAGACATGGAAATCTTTATGATCTAGAGGGTGCTTTTGCTTTTTATTCAGTATGCTTTCCAATTATTTAATAATACCAATAACAACCGTTTCACCTTCAGGATTGAAATTCCCATCTTGATCATAGGCACCCCAGGGACTGTTGGCTATGAAATGCAATTGACCATCAATCCAAACACCCTGAGTAGGCTCCCCTAAACTTCCTCCTTGTGCTAAAATATTTTTTCCAATAATTGCACGTTGATCTGATGAAAGAGTATACTTTATCACACGATTTGGATTAGTTCCATTGTGTAGTCCAATCAATGAATTGTCAATGAAATACAATCCGTCAATTCCCTTTATTAGAACATCTTCTACCTCAATTTCAAGTTTTATTACTTTCTTACTTTCCATATTAAGCTTGTAAATGCCTTCAATGTAATCGCTTAAGTAAATATTCTTTTGATCGTCATCAAACGAAAGACCCTGAAGGTTGAATACCCTTCCAGATAGGTCAACAAATTCCTCAAGTTCATTTTTTTCTTTACTTATCCAATAAAGTTTATTTGATGTTCCATCAGATATATAAACGTTTCCTTTTTTATCAGTAATTAAATCACCAAAAACATGTCCTCCTGGAAGGGCATACGTCTCAAGTAATTCTCCTGCCTTTAAATCATACTTGAGTACACTTGAGTATCCCTCTTCTTTTTGATTGTAGTTCTGATAGTTATTCATTGAAGCAGTACACACCCACAATACTTTGTCATTTGGTGCAATTTCTAATCCCATCACACACCACGAGTTTTTTGCCGATTCTGCAAACAGCTCAACTTTATTGTTTTTTATTTTGAAGATACCACCATCTCTTACTCCACCTAAATAGTAAGTTTTTGAGTCTTCAGAATAGGTAATAGACTCTGGGTGAGAACTTAATATTGGGAAGGAAATTTTTTGAGATATTTCCAGATCTCTAGTTAGTTCTACTTGTTGACCGACAATTCTGATAAAATCAGGGTCGTTCAGTAGTGATTTAAAATCCTCATCGTTTCCAAAATCCTGGGTTGCATCCATCAATATGTACTTACTGAGTACATCAATGGATTTTTCTTTTTCCCCGGTTAGTGCATATCCTGCAGCTAAATTATATACGACTGCCGGATAGTTAGGTCGCATTGAATCAATGGAATACATTCGTTTTTTGAAAAGCTCAAAATCTTTTGTTTCATATGCAGCAGCTCCCTCTTGATAGAGTTCACGTAGACTTTGTGACGAACCCATAAATGGAGAAAGTATTATGAGTATATATATAATATTTTTCATATTTGATTTATTAGCAATGACAAAACAGATTAACGAGTAACAACCATTAACTAATTGTAAAAATGGATTGATTTAATTCATGACTGTTAGATTCAAATTATCATTTGATATATTGAGGACTTAAATCATTTATCACTAATAACCAATTTAACAATGAATCACGATATCTATCTTAGACTAAATGGAACAACTTTGGAATGGTCGGATACAGATGGAGGTACCTACACTGCAGTTACTCCTACAAGTCCATCCACAACTGTTAATGGAACAGATACTGTGACCTTTCATGGTGGCGATGGCATACAGAAAATACAAAAAATTGATGATAAAGCTCCTCAACCAAACTTGATTAAATCAAAAAAAGGAGAGGATACTAATTCAGTTGTTGTTACAATAAAAGATACCACTAGCACAACTGAAGTTGATTCTTATAGTATCAAAGTAAAGCCTGATGGCGGAGGACAGCCAATTACAGTTGATCCAAAATTGAACGGAGGAGGAAACCCTTGATTAATGAAGTTCTGCCAAGTTATAGCTTTAATTATTTTATGTTCTACTACCACCTTCTCTCAGAGTAATGAGAAGGTGGATAGTTTACTCAACATTCTGGAAAAAGATCAATTAACTGATTCATTGAAATGCATTGTTCTAAGTCGTCTGGCATATTTCGAAAGAGATCCTGCAAAAACCATTGAATATACAGAGAAGCTTCTTGCATTTGCAACAGAAACAAATCAGACTGATTTTTATTATAATGCTCATTATTTTAAAGCATATGCCCAAAAAAAATTAGGCAATTTAAGTGCAGCTCTTTTTACTTTCTTCAAGGCTATTGAATATGCCAAAAGTGTACGAGATAGGTGTGAGGTTTATACCTCAATAGCTGATTTATACCAAGAGGCTGGTGATTACAATAACGCATTCTTTAATTACAACAAAGCAATCAAACTTCTTAATGAATTAGATGACGTTACTTTAGAAGACTCTACGACCTTAGCTATTGCATACTTAAATGCTGGAGATGGATATTTTGAAGTAAAGAAGCTTGACAGTGCGATGCTCTATTTCGCAAATGCAAGTGCGATTTTTGACGCAATTAATCATGAAATGGGCAAGGCTTATAGCATTGGTAACACCGGGCTAGTCTACGCTGAAAAAGGAGATCATTTTGTTGCCGAAAAAGCCATTAAAGAGTCTGTTGAAATACTTAGTCGATATCAAGATTATTACTCCATCTCCATTTTTTACACTTACATGGCAGATATATATGCGGTGAAAAATGATTTCAGAAGGGCTATCGAGTATGCTCAGGAAAGTTTAGAAATGGCGAAAGAGCATCGTCTTAAGGAACAAATTCGAGATGCGAATTATAAGCTATACGAGTTGTATAAGATGATTGGTGATTCCAATGAAGCATTGAAATTCCACGAGACTTACTTGATTTATAAAGACAGCCTAACAGACATTGAAACAGTTCAGCAAATGGCGGATCTCAGAACGGAATTCGAAGTGGGACAAAAGCAGGCTGAGGTTGACTTACTTACTGCCGAAAAAAGAACTCAGCGAATTGTAACTTATGCGATTGGAGTTTTTGCTTTTTTACTTATTGTCTTAGCTGCAATTATTTATAAATATTATCGCTCAAAGGCGAAAATCAACCGAATTTTAGCTGATCAGAAAGCAGAGCTTGAACGATTGAATAACACCAAAGACAAATTCTTCTCCATAATTTCACATGACCTAAGAAGTCCTGTTGCCGGATTCAACGGCATTAGTCAGATGATCAAAATGATGGTGCAAAACAAGCAAAGTGATCAGCTTTTGGAAATGACAGAGTACATTGATGAGTCTGTCGATCAACTTTCTAAGTTATTGGATAATCTGCTAAATTGGGCCATGCAGCAGCAGGGCCATATTCCAAATGTACCAGAGAAATTAGGCTTAAAAGAGATGTCTGATGATCTTTTGAAGACATTATCAAACATGGCGCAAGGGAAGTCCATTCAACTACAATCGGACGTTCCAGAAGATCTAAAATTATGGTCAGATAAAAATACTACGATGACCATCCTTAGAAATCTTGTAAATAATGCCTTGAAATTCACACCAGAAGGAGGAGATGTTGGTATCAGAGCTTCAGAGGTGAATGGAATGGCAAAGGTCGAAGTTTATGATACAGGTGTGGGTATGCCTAAAGACAAATTGAAAAAGCTATTCCAACTTCAAGATAAGAAAAGTACGTATGGGACTTCCGGAGAGAAAGGATTAGGCCTTGGTCTTCAACTTGTACATGAGTTTATGGAAATGAACAATGGCAAAATAGAAGTAGATAGTGAGGAAGGAAGAGGCACCACATTTATACTATGGTTGCCGTTGTATGAATCTGTTGGCACATCTGTTAAAGCATAATTAAATCGTTTTTGAGGATTATTCCCCCTTTGAAGGGGGTTGAGGTGGTCTGAGGGCTAGCTGTGGAATGTTTATTCACTCCTTCCCTATTCCCTTGCCTACCGCAGGCAGGCTTGCGAACGACGCAGGAGTGAGACATGGGATTTACTTCCGGATTATGAGATTCCCATGACTCGACCTCATTTCATTCGGTCTCCCAAGGGAATACGGAACAGTTAAGGTTTTTGTATTTCTTTCCAGAAATCTATGTTAGAAATAAATCCCACTTTGAAGGCGGTCCGACGTTTCGGGGGCGTGTGTCGGGATTGAGGCTGGAGCGTTTATCACGCCCTAAAACTCAATCTCAAATTCTAGCTTTTCACCTTTACGATCAATGAATACAGTGGTTTTGTCTCCTTTTTCAAAGGTAGAAAGTGCCCGCATGTAGCTCATCATATCATTGACAGTACTGTCACCTAATTGAATAACAATATCACCTTTTATTATCCCCGCTTTGATTGCCGGTTTATCTTCACTAACACCATCAATACGCATGCCTTCTCCGTCAAACATATAGTCAGGCACCACTCCAAGGGTTACTGTAAATCGTGGGTTATCAGATTGATCTTTGGTTTTTGTAAATGCAATCTTTTCATCATCATCCATCAGCACAATCATTTTTTCAATCATAGATGCGATCTGTAATATTCCATCTTCATTGATCTTCTCAGGATCATCCCCCGGCTTATGGTAATCCTCATGTTGACCGGTGAAAAAGTGTAGAACTGGAATATCCTGCAAGTAGAATGAAGTGTGATCTGATGGACCAACGCCGGATTCGCTTTTGATCAACTTCAAACTGTCTTCATTCACTTCATCAAGTAACCAATTCCAAATGGGAGAAGTACCCGTACCATTTACAGCCAGCCCTTTAGATTTATCCAAACGACCCACCATGTCCATGTTGATCATGAAATTGACTTTACTGAGTTCAATTGTAGGATTCTTAGTGAAATAATTTGATCCCCACAGTCCTTTTTCTTCACCTGAAAACCCGATAAATAATACATCTCTTTCAAGCTCTCTATTTACAAGTACTCGGGCCAAATGAAGCATTGCAGCAATACCACTAGCATTATCATCGGCCCCATTATGAACGGCTTCTTCACCACGATGAAGTGAAGAAAAACCTCCCATTCCTAAATGGTCATAGTGAGCCCCTACAATCACCAACTCATCAGATGGATTATCTATCATTCCAATCACATTATATCCAGTAATTCCATCCTCACCTGTATCTTCAGATGGTTGTGCGTGTGGATTATCTGCATCCTTCACAAAAAAGGATTGATAATAATCTTCAGTTCCTTTGGGTGAAGTACCCGCCAATTTAAGTTCTGAAACTATATAATCAGCAGCCATTTTTTCCCCTTCACTACCTACCTCTCGTCCAGAAAGTGAATCGCTTGCTAAGATTAAGATATCCTTTGAAATTGCTTCAATTGGATTGTATTCCTTTTGCTGTTGACAAAAGAAAAAAATGAAAATCAGTAGGAGTGGTGACAAATGCTTTTTCATACAGATCATTTTGTGAGTTAGATTCGCAATTCGAATATACCAATGATGAAGAACTTTACGATTTTATTTCTTACACTCTCAGTAATTGCCTGCCAGCAAAATGCAAAATCAACAAACGAATCAGATAGTCAAACAGTATCAGATACCCTTAAATATGATAAGGAAGTGCATCTCAAAAATGTAAAACAACTTACATGGGGTGGTAATAATGCAGAAGCATACTGGAGCTTTGATGGAGAAAGTCTTGTCTTTCAATCAGACTATTCAGATTGGGGTGTAGAATGTGATCAGATATTTACTCTTGATGCAAGCAATCCTAAAAAAGGTGAAATGCCAAACATGGTAAGCACCGGTCTTGGAAGAACTACCTGTGCCTATTTCTTACCTGGAGATTCATTGATCGTATATGGTTCTACACATTTAGCAGATAGCCTTTGTCCTGCTACACCAGATCGTAACAGTGGAAAATACGTCTGGCCAATTTATGCAGGATATGACATTTTTGTTGCAGACCTGGATGGTAAGATTGTCAATCAATTGACCTCTGAAGAAGGATACGATGCAGAAGCTACTGTTTCTCCAAATGGTGATCGAATCATTTTTACGTCTACTCGTTCAGGAGATTTGGAGCTTTACACAATGAATTTAGACGGTTCTGATGTGGTACAAATTACCGATGAACTTGGTTATGATGGTGGTGCGTTCTTTTCTCCAGATGGTAGCAAGATTGTATGGAGAGCATCAAGACCACAGAGTGAAGAAGAAATTGTAGAATATAAAGGATTACTAGCTCAAGGCTTGGTTCAACCTACCAAAATGGAGTTATATGTTGCAAATGCTGATGGATCAGAGGCTAGAAAGATCACGAGCTTAGGAAATGCCAACTGGGCACCTTTCTTTACCCCTGATGGACAAAAAATACTTTTCTCATCCAATCACGCCTCTCAACGAGGATTTCCTTTCAACCTCTTCATGATCAATTTGGACGGCACAGGATTGGAGCAAGTTACGTTTGATGATACTTTTGATTCATTCCCGATGTTTAGCCCGGATGGAAAATATCTGGTTTGGGCTTCTAATAGAAACAATGGGGGTACAAGAGATACAAATCTCTTCGTAGCTGAGTGGGTGGATTGACACCTTAATCAAAAACAATTTATCGAGTACCAAATTTCCTTCATGGCAACTCGTAGGGTAGGAATGCTCTTAATCCCGTTTTTGGATTTTGCTTGATCCTGACATGTGATCATCTTATTTCATTTGTCATGCAACCATTCCTATACCATAGGAATCTATTATTTAAACTCAAACTCAAAATCTAAAAGACTATGAAAAAGCTACTAGCAATCGTGCTATTATTTCCTGTATTGACATTTGCAAACGATCCTGGATTTGGGATACCAACAAAGAAATGGTTTCTGGGATTCGGAAACTCGCCCATTTTTACTGGTTTGAGGTTCAACTTCAAAGATCAAAATGTTGAAAAAATTAATGGTGTTTCCTTTACTATCTGGCATCCAAATAGTGATGATGGAGATGGTGTTGTAAATGGAATTAGCGTGGGTGTGCCTCTTTCCGGAGGAGCGGCTAAGAGGAACGGAATAAATCTGGGGCTAGCTGGTATCAGTGCAAATGATCAACTCAATGGTTTAACCATTGGTGGGTTTGGAGCAGGTGCTGGTGAAAGCATGACTGGCATCAACTTAGCAGGCATTGGGATAGGAGCTGGAGAAAAAGTCAGTGGTATCAATCTTGCTGGAATAGGTATAGGATCTGGAGAAACTGTTTCAGGCTTAAACTTTGGAGGAATTGGTGTCGGAGCTGGTGATGAATTGAAGGGAATCAATCTAGCGGGTATTGGTGTAGGTTCAGGTGGAGATGTAAAAGGGCTCAATATTGGAGGAATAGGTGTTGGGTCTGGTGATGATATTTCTGGCATTAGCATTGGCGGTATAGGAATGGGTGCCGGTGGTAACGCAAAAGGAATTAACATAGGTGGTATTGGAGTTGGTGCAGGAGAATCGCTTGTAGGCTTGAATGTTGCATTAATCGGTGTAGGATCTCCTAAAGTGAAGGGAATTAGTATGGCCGCAGTAGTTGGAGGGAATGAAGTAACAGGTATTGCATTGGCTCCAGCATGGGTCAAAATTGGAGATAAAGATTCAGACAGTGAGGCACAACTTAAAGGAGCGTCTATATCTGCTTTCAATCAAATAAGAGGCAAAAATAATGGCATATCCATCGGAATACTTAATATGTCAGAAGGTGGCAAAGGGTTTCAGATTGGCCTGTTAAACCATAATCCAAATAATCCGAAAGGGCTCAGATGGCTACCGTTCTTTAACGCAAACTTTAGTAAGAATTAGATCAAAAATATACAATCAAAAAAGCCCCATTTGGGGCTTTTTTGATTAAAGTGAAGTTATCTTTTTTCATTTACTATTCCTCTAGTGTAATTGCTCTTTCAACCGAATTGAATGGTCCAGGAACGAGGTTTCCTGTCGCATCTATTAGCTCAAGTTTGATCTCATTTCTACCCATTGGAAGCCCTTCGATATAAAATGGAGCCCACTCATCTATTATAAATTCATTTCCATTGATGGTGGCTTTGACTTTATTTCCATCGGCAGACAATTCCGTATTTAGTAGATAAAAATCTAGCATAACCTTTTCAGCATCTGCTCCTTTGTAAGTGCCCTTTGGTCTACTGTAGAATAGATGTGGAGCTGTTAAATCAGCTGAGTCTGGTTCTGCATCACCTACCACAAGGTTTTCAATATGAAAGGCGTCTGATCCTTTGACACTTTCATGATAAGATCTGGAAAGAAATGCCAGGACAACATAGTTGCCTGCATCAAGGTTATCATTTACACCTGGCATATAGTGAGCTGCATATGGTCCATTATTAACAATAAAATGTATATGCTGCCCCTTGCCTGAATTGGCAATACCTCTTGTTTCATAATCATCAGTTGGCATACCAAGCTCATAGTTTTGAACATCAAAGGTATAGTTTACAACATATGTACTATCAGTTGGAGTGACTGCTGCATCACCTCTTTTGATAAGGTTTGCTGCCGGAAATTCCGGTGAAGGTGGAGCCTTGGTTAGCGTAATTTCGGGTGCTGATGGCTCTTCGCTTGCTTCTTCTTTCTTTTGTGGAGCAGTACAGCTAGCCATCAAGAAAGCAATTCCAAATGAGTGTAAGGCTATTTGTTTTAGATAATTAATTTTCATTTTTCTGATTATTAGGTTCTTATTAGTGTTAAGATAACATGTTTAGTGGGGGATTTTGTTCGAAAAAGTTTGAATTAATCAAAATTGAGTCAAACAAAAAGAGGCTCAATCGAACGATTGAGCCTCTGTGATATCGTGCCGATATTAATCAATCCTTTAAGAAGTTTCTTAATACATAATTCAAAATTCCACCGTGCTTGTAGTATTCTACATCCACTCCGGAATCTAATCTAACAAGGGCTTTAAATGCTACTTCGGAACCATCTTTCTTCGTGGCAGTTACATCCACCAACTTTCCTGGAGTTAGATCATCAGAGATACCTGAGATGTCGTAGGTTTCTTCACCTGTCAATCCTAACGTGTCCTGTGTTTCACCTTCCTGAAACTGCAGTGGGAGTACACCCATACCTACAAGGTTGGAACGGTGAATACGTTCATAGCTTTCAGTTATAACTGCTTTTACACCAAGAAGCGTTGTTCCTTTTGCTGCCCAATCCCTGGATGATCCGGAACCGTATTCTTTTCCACCAATCACAACTAAAGGAGTTCCTTCTTCCTGATACTTCATGGATGCATCAAAGACAGTCATTTCCTCACCTGTTGGGATATAAGTAGTCCAACCACCCTCTCTACTAGCTAGCTTATTTTTGATCCGAACATTCGCAAAGGTTCCTCGCATCATCACTTCATGATTTCCCCTGCGTGAACCGTACGAGTTGAAATCTCTCTTTTCAACATTGTTTTCTACCAGGTATTGTCCTGCAGGGTGCTCGGGCAAAAACTTTCCGGCAGGTGAAATATGATCGGTTGTAACCATATCACCCAGTTGCAATAGCACTTTGGCACCTTTGATATCCTGAGGTTCAGGTACATCTTCAGAAATGTTCTTAAAGAATGGTGCTTCCTGGATGTACGTTGAATTGCTATCCCAATCATACGTCTGTCCTTTAGGAGCAGCCAGGTTTCTCCAGGTATCGTCTCCATCAAAAATGGTCTCATAGTTTGATTTATAATCATCAGGACTCAGAACGCTGGTCATTACTGCATCGATTTCCTTTGATGTTGGCCAGATATCTTTCAGGTAAACGTCCTTGCCATCTTTGTTTTGCCCTAACGGCTCATTGTTCATATCAAAATCCGTATGTCCAGCGATTGCATAGGCAACTACTAGCATTGGTGACGCCAGAAAGTTCATTTTGATATTCGGGTGTATACGAGCTTCAAAGTTTCTGTTCCCAGAGAGCACAGAACTTACAACCAAATCATTTTCAATCACTGCCTTTTGCACTGAAGGAATCATGTCACCGGAGTTGCCGATACAAGTTGTACATCCATATCCTACAGTGTAAAACTTAAGATCCTCAAGGAATGGCATCAACTTAGATTTCTCAAGGTATTCGGTAACAACCCGTGATCCTGGAGCTAAAGAGGTCTTAACCCAAGGCTTAACTTTCAGCCCTAGCTCAGATGCTTTTTTGGCTACTAAACCAGCCCCAATCATTACGCTCGGATTAGAAGTATTGGTACATGAGGTAATGGCTGCCACCACAACAGATGCATCGGATATGCAGTGCGTTTGACCATCAATTTCAACATCTACACTTCTTATTCCATTTTTATTGCTGACCGTAGGTGCAGGCTGACCACCTTCATTGGCCCAGTCTGCCACTCGTTCATTTATGGCTATGTATTCTCTTCCCTGTTGCTTAAGGAGCTCAACCATTTTGCTCTTAGCCTCTCTCAAAAAGATTTTATCTTGTGGTCGCTTAGGTCCAGAGATTGTGGGTTCTACTGTCCCTAAATCCAACTCTACAACATCAGTATATTCAATTTCGGCATTATCATCTCTCCAAAGCATATTTGTTTTCGCATACGCTTCCACCATGTCGATATGATCTTCTGTTCGGCTTGTATTCCGCATGTAATCGAGTGTACGCTGATCAATTGGCCAGTGAGTGTCAGTGCAACCAAATTCAGGAGACATGTTGGAGATGGTAGCTCTGTCAGTTACCGCCAGGTTTTCAAGTCCTGGACCAAAAACCTCAACGATTTTTCCAACAACACCATAATCCCTCAGCAACTTGGTAATCGTTAATACCAAGTCAGTGGAGGTTGTCCCTTCTTTCATCTTACCTGTAATTCTAAGACCGATTACTTGGGGAAGAATCATATAGATTGGTTGACCAAGCATGGCTGCCTCTGCTTCAATACCTCCAACACCCCAACCAAGAACGCCAATACCATTGACCATTGGTGTGTGAGAGTCTGTACCTACAAGTGTATCGGGGAATAAATAACCATCTCGTTCAATCACTCCTTTTGCCAAATACTCAAGATTCACCTGATGACAAATACCCATGCCCGGAGGTACTACTGAGAAGTTTGTAAAAGCCTGTTGTCCCCACTTTAAAAGCTTATATCGTTCATCGTTTCTTTGATATTCCAGATCCACATTTTTCTGATACGAATCAGCTGCACCGAAAAAATCAACAACTACTGAGTGGTCAATGACCATATCTGCTGGAACTACCGGGTTCGTTTTGCTGGTGTCTTTTCCTTTTCGAGCCACTTCTGCCCGGATCGACGCAATATCAACAACTGCGGGTACGCCAGTAAAATCCTGCATCAATACCCTGGCCGGGCTGTAAGGAATGTCTTTTTTGCCTGCGGTTTCCTTCCAGTTTAAAACAGTTTCAATATGATCCTCAGTGACAGCAAATCCATCATAATTTCGGATGACGTTTTCTAAAAGGATTCGAATGGAATAAGGGAGTTTTTTTACAACTGGCTTCTTCTTGGCTAATTCAAAGAGGCTGAAGTATTTATGTTCACCTAATTGACTGCGTAATTGTTGTTCGATTCCTAGAAAATCCTGAGGCATAAATAATTGTGTTTAAAGGTTTACGATTCTAAAGATAAACAGGAAATGTGTTTGTTTAGTTTCTGAGACAATTTCCTTGTGCTTGTGGTGGTTAGGGATACCCATGACTTGAATGACAAGGGAATACGGTAAAGTATTTAAAAGCCTTTATTCCCTTGCGAATGACGTAGGAGTGAGACTTGGGAATCTCATGTAATAACATCTTCATAGCTTTTGGGAGATTCCCATGTCTCGACCTCATTTCATTTCGGTCTCTCAAGGGAATACGGAATAAACCAAGTCTTAATTTCGACTCAAAATCATCTGTTTAATAACTACCCCTATTCCCTTGGGAGGAAAAGCGATAGCTTCCGAGTCATGGGAATCCCAGTCTTGTATGGGAATACGGGTGGTATAAACAAAAAAAAAGCCCGAATCAACGACTCGGGCTTCCGTTTTAAAGGTCAGCTAAACTATGCTGCTACAAGCTTCTTGCTCGATGGCTTAAACTTAGTCAAGTCAATGCCTTGTACGGCTGCTTCGTATTCTGCCATTGTAGGCGTGCGACCAAGGATCGTTGATAATACAACAACTGGTGTAGATGAAAGCAATGATTCTCCTTTTTTCTCACCAGAGTCTTTAACCACTCTTCCTTGAAAGAGACGTGTAGAAGTGGCCATTACCGTGTCCCCTGGCTCAGCTTTCTCCTGGTTACCCATGCACAGGTTACAACCTGGACGCTCCAGGTACAACATGTTTTCATATTTCGTTCGCGCCGCAGCTTTTGGATTGTTATCATCAAATTCATATCCTGAGTATTTCTGAAGCACTTCCCAGTCGCCTTCCGCTTTCAACTCATCAACGATGTTGTAAGTAGGAGGGGCTACAACAAGTGGAGCCTTAAATTCCACTTTTCCATGTTGCTGCTCAATGTTCTTGAGCATTTGCGCCAAAATCTTCATATCACCCTTGTGAACCATACACGACCCGACAAATCCTAGATCAACTTTCTTTGTGCCACCATAGAATGAAAGCGGTCTGATGGTATCGTGTGTGTATCGTTTTGAAACGTCAGCGTTATTTACGTCCGGATCTGCAATCATTGGCTCGCCTATGACGTCAAGATCAACAATTACTTCTGCATGATATTTTGCATTAGAATCCGGAGTTAATGCCGGTTTTTCACCGGATCTGATTGCTGCAATTCGTCTATTTGCCTTGTCAACCAATCCCTGAAGAACATTGAGATCATTATCCATGCCCTTCTCTATCATGATTTGGATTCTGCCTTTGGCAATTTCCAGTGACTCGATCAATGTCTCATTTTCTGAAATACAGATGGATGCCTTGGCTTTCATCTCAGCTGTCCAATCAGTGAATGTGAATGCCTGATCGGCAGTCAAGGTTCCAAGGTGTACCTCAATAACCCGACCCTGGAATACATTTTCACCACCGAATTGTTTCAACATTTGTTGCTGTGTTGCATGAACCACATCCCGGAAGTCCATGTAAGGCTTCATTTCTCCTTTGAAAGTCACCTTCACAGATTGTGGAATTGGCATAGATGCTTCTCCTGTGGCAAGGGCAAGGGCAACAGTCCCTGAATCCGCTCCAAATGCAACACCTTTAGACATTCTTGTGTGAGAATCTCCTCCAATAATGATATCCCAATCATCCACAGTGATATCGTTGAGTACTTTGTGGATCACATCTGTCATTGCAGGATAAACGCCTTTTGGATCACGCCCGGTAATTAGACCAAAGTCGTTCATGAATTTCATAAGTTTCGGAATGTTGGCTTGCGCTTTACTATCCCAAACAGAAGCAGTGTGACATCCAGACTGGTAACCAGCATCTACTATCGGTGATATAATGGTTGCTGCCATTGATTCTAATTCCTGAGCAGTCATCAGACCTGTAGTATCCTGAGATCCCACAATGTTTACTTCCGCACGAACATCCGAGCCGGCATGCAATGTCTTACCCGAAGTGATTCCAACAGCATTTTTGTTGAATATTTTCTCAACTGCCGTAAGTCCTTGTCCATCGTTCGAAATTTCTTTTGATGGAGCGAATACGGTCGGAGCTTCAGTGCCTAGCGTTTTTGCAGCGAACGTCTGTAATTTCTTGCCAAAAACGACAGCATAAGAACCACCTGCCCTTATAAATTCGAGCTTTTGAGGGGTTAATGAAGAAGAGATATCAATCAGCTCTTGATCTCCTTTATAAAGCTTTTTCTTTTGAGTATTTATTGTGAGAACAGTTCCTGTTGCTACAGAATAAACTTCTTCTAACACTGGCTCACCATTCTCATCTACAATGACTTTACCATCTGCATCGGTTTTTTTTCTCCAATTTTTAAGGTCAATACCAATACCTCCAGTAACACCTACTGTAGTTAAGAATATTGGTGAAATGCCGTTTGTTCCTGCAATGATAGGAGCAATATTGACGAACGGAACATATGGGCTGGATTGAATACCCGTCCACAATGCCACGTTGTTCACTCCTGACATTCTGGATGAACCTACACCCATTGTCCCTTTTTCAGCGATCAACATCACTCGCTTATCAGGATGCTTTTCTTTTAAAGTTGAAAGCTCCTTTTGCATTTCCTTGTTGTGCTCGAAAATACATTGTCCATGTAGCTCTCTATCTGATCTGGAGTGTGCATCTGCACCAGGAGAAAGTAAATCTGTAGAAATATCTCCCTCTCCGGCAATAAATGTTACGATTTCAATTTCTTCTTCAACCTCAGGGAGTTTTGTGAAGAATTCCGCTTTTGCATAGCTTTCTAATAACTCTTTCGCGATTTCGTGCCCGTTTTCAAAAGCTTTCTTTAAGCGATCATAATCCGCATCATACAAAAACACTTGTGTCTTAAGCACTTTTGCAGCCTCTTTAGCTATTCCCGCATCATTTCCTAAGGCCAGGTCAAGCAATACTTCAATAGAAGGACCGCCTTTCATGTGAGATAGTAACTCAAATGCGAATGAAGGACTGATTTCTTCAATAACTGATTCACCAAGAATAATTTCCTTTAAGAACTTAGCTTTTACAACAGCGGCTGGTGTAGTCCCAGGTAGCGTATTATAAATAAAGAACTGGAGAGCATTTGCTCGATGCTCATTACCAGCATCTTTGATTATCTTGATGATTTCGCTTAGTAATTCATCGCCATCGATTGGCTTAGGCTGTAATCCTTGAGCTTTTCTCTCTTCGATTTCGTTGATGTAATCGTTGTATATCTTCATTCTAAGATTTTTTTAAAAAGGGCCTGCAATTCAAAAGTTTGCAAAGATAATTGATTTGGTTTTTTGATTGGACGTCTCCACAAAAACAAAAACAGAAGCGGAAATCACTTTAAATCTGTAAGGAATTGTAATGTGTCCACATTATCAGCATAGTCCCACAAATCCGGACTTTGTGCCTTACCAAAGGCAATATGTTTTTTACTAACAATGCATTGAATTTTTTCTTTTTGACCTTCCAGAATGCCATAAAGGCTATCTAGAGGTTCATACACCTGGTGATAAAGAACACTTATTGGCGAAACAAGATCATCAGTAGTGTTAATTAGCAAAAATCCAGTGTCAAGATGTGGTGTCTTATTTACAAGAAAAATGGATTTATAGTAGTCGTAATTGTTTCGATATTTATTATGGTTTGATATATCACTGAAGGCTTCAAAATGCGGAAATGAATCTCTAAAGTCATATCCTTTCGGTGTAAATACCTTTGAAACATTTCTACATCCTAATCCATAATATGAAAAAATGTCGCTCCCTAAAGATTGAAGTTCGGAATCTGATTCTTTACCAGATAAAATTGCTACTGAAGTTCTGTTCTTCCGAATTACGTTTGGTATGTCCTTAAAATAGTATTCAAAGTATCGAGCGGTGTTATCACTGCCCGTAGCGATAACAGCATCAATACTTGTGAGCTTTTCTCTGATCTCTATGTTTTTCTTAAATCTGGGCTCTATTTCAACAATCCAATCGATCATCGTACGGATTAAAAATTCATCATTGCTGCTTGGTTTTATAGCAGCAAAATGACCGCTAATCAAGACAGAAAGTAGATCATGGAATCCAACCAGCGGAATATTGCCAGCCATTACGATTCCTACAATCTTAGGTGTCACCTCATTAAGGTTATACCGTGATGTCCATTCCTGTATTTTATTATTATCTAGCATAAATTGTATCCCTTTCAGCGCTTGAGATACACTTTTAGGTGTAAACCACCCATTTTTGCTTTTGGCAATTGCACCCAGTTGATCTAACTCAGATGATGAAAGGCTTGCAATTTTTTCTCCAAGTTTGGCAAAGGCACTGATGCGATCTTCTAATTGCATAAAAATTGAATGTAAGTTCTTGTTGGGCTGCAAACTTATTGCGATTAATTTTGTTCCCTCATTTAGAACACAATAAAAAAGCTTTTTTATGGCAATAATGATTACCGACGAATGCATCAACTGTGGTGCATGTGAACCCGAATGCCCAAATACAGCCATATATGAAGGTGGAGTAGAATGGAAATGGGCCGATGGCACAGATCTCAGCGACATTGAGATGGAAGATGGGTCCAAGGTAGACGCAAAAGAAGTCCAGGAGCCGGTTTCAGATGAGTTTTATTATATCGTTCCAGGAAAATGCACAGAATGTACTGGTTTTCATGAGGAGCCTCAATGTGCAGCTGTTTGTCCGGTTGATTGTTGTGTTCCGGATCCCGATTATGTTGAAACTGAAGAGGAGTTAACCGCTAAAAAAGAGTGGTTACATTTGTAATCAACGCATCTTTTTACGTTTGATTAAATAAGCCCCTAGTACCTTATCAAACGAGTCATTGGTGTTGACAGGGACAAAATCTACCTTCATCATACCACACTTAATCTTAAGTTCCTGGTAAAACTTTGCAGTTTCAGAGCGGTACTCATCTTTGATGTCATGAGGATTGATCTTGATGGATTCTTTTGTTTCCAAATCTATAAAGCGGTAGGGCCTGTCTTCAAACTCAAAATTCAATTCCGTAGCATAATCAGAAACATGGAACAAAATCACTTCGTGCTTATTATGTTTTAAATGCTGCAAAGCGCTTAATAATTCATCCTCATTGCTATTTTGAAACATATCGGAAAAAATAACTACGAGTGATCGTTTATGGATTTTATCCGCTATTTCATGCAACACCTTAGAAATGTTAGTCTGTGATTCAGGAGTGGTGTTCTCTAATTCAGAAAGTTTTGTAAGTATTGAGTTGAGGTGAGACTTTGTGCTTCTTAAATCTGTTTCTTCTTCAATTCTGTCAGAAAACACAGAAAGACCAACAACATCTCTTTGCTTAGCCAGCAAATATGAAAGTGCAGATGCAGCAAAAATGGAGAATTTAAGTTTGTCCTTTCCTGGTTTTGGATAGTGCATAGATGCAGAATTATCTATCAAAATGCGGCATCTAAGATTGGTCTCCTCTTCATATTGCTTGGTATATAATCGATCCGTTCTTGAGTATACTTTCCAATCTATGTGACGCGTACTCTCTCCATAGTTATATAGTTTATGCTCCGCAAATTCAACAGAGAATCCATGATATGGAGATTTATGAAGACCTGTTATGAAGCCGTCGACTAGCTGTTTAGCAATCAAACCAAGGTTGTCATATTGATTAATTTCTGAAATGTTTGTAGTCATAAGGTACTATTCAACGGGGAATCCAACATTTGTTTTGCATATAAAAAATATAAAGCAGTATATTTAGCCCCGATTTTGGTAACAAACTAACACCTAACACAAATTTTTTGCAAGTGGAAGACAATAACGAAAAAGGAAGAGACGAAATCTATTCTGAGAGAGTAAAGGCGGGAAAGCGTACTTACTTTTTTGATGTGAAAGCGACAAGGTCGAATGACTATTACTTAACCATTACGGAAAGTAAGCGAAAACCTAAAGATGATGGGTTTTTCTATGAGAAGCATAAGATTTTTCTGTACAAAGAGGATTTCAACAAGTTTGTTAACGCACTTAATTCAACAGTAAATCATGTGAAGGAAGAGTTGATGCCGGAGGTTGATTTTACACAGTTTGATAGAGATAATCATGAAGAACCTGCTGTAGCGAATGCTGACGTATCAGATTCAGATTCGGATCTTAAGTGGGATTAGTAAGTTAATTTTTTTTATAAGTATGAAGAGAGAGGCTTCCTGAATTATTTTCGGGAGGCTTTTTTATTTTATGGAGTAATTTTGCGCTCCGAAAATAAATTCATTCAATAATTAATTTCTATGGGATTACAGTGTGGGATCGTTGGACTACCAAATGTTGGTAAATCCACTTTGTTTAATGCATTATCCAATGCGAAAGCAGAAGCAGCAAATTTTCCGTTTTGTACTATTGAACCAAACGTTGGTGTTATAACTATTCCAGACGAGAGATTACAGATTCTGTCAGATTTAGTCAATCCTAAGAAAGTTCTTCCTACTGTAATAGAGTTCGTAGATATAGCTGGATTAGTCAAAGGAGCTAGCAAAGGAGAAGGGCTGGGGAACCAATTTCTAGCAAATATCCGTGAGGTTGATGCTATCATACATGTCATTCGATGCTTTGACAATGATAATATTGTGCATGTCTCTGGAAAAGTTGATCCAATTGAAGATAAAGAAGTAATTGATACAGAGCTTCAACTGAAAGATTTAGAGTCTGTAGATAAACGAATCGAAAGAGTACAAAAGATTGCAAAGTCTGGTGACAAAGAAGCTAAAGCAGAGCATGACGTATTGTTAAAATTTAAAGCTCATCTTGAAAGTGGTCAGAATGCACGATCACTTGAGATGGATAAAGAACCGCGAGCATGGATCAAACCACTTCAACTCCTTACTGATAAGCCTATTATATATGTGGCCAACGTAGATGAGGAGTCTATCAATTCCGGGAATGAATGGAGTAATAAGCTTGCAGACAATATCAAGAATGAAGATGCCCAATTGATACTGGTTTCTGCAGGACTTGAAGCTCAAATTGCTGAGTTTGAGGATCCTGAAGAGAAACAAATGTTTCTTGAAGAGTATGGATTGACTGAATCCGGGCTTAATCGATTAATCAAAGCTTCATATTCATTATTGGATTTGATCACCTATTTCACCGCTGGTGAAACCGAAGTTCGTGCATGGACGATCAAGAAAGGCTGGAAAGCACCTCAAGCTGCGGGTGTGATACACACGGATTTTGAAAAAGGATTTATCAAAGCCGAGGTTATCAAAATACCTGACTATCAGCAGTTTAAAACTGAAGCTGGCTGCAGAGAGGCTGGTAAATTAGCCATTGAAGGTAAAGAGTATGTCGTCAAAGATGGTGATGTAATGCATTTCAGATTTAATGTCTGATTACCGCTCAATTGACCTAAACCTCTTGTATCCAATTAGCTCATCGTTGATGTTTCCTGGTTTTCGATAATAAACCAATATTTCATATTCATTCTCTGCCTGGAAATGGCTGCCTTCAAAGTGATATGGATCTAAAGTAGAACTTTGAACCAAATATTGGTATTCATAATACCCCTGCTTCAAAAAAATTGACGTTTGGTATTTTCCCAATCCGTTTTGACTTGTATAAGTCATTTTGTTTTCATTATTAAGTCTCCAGTTATTAAATCTGCCTGTTACATAAACCTCGCCATCTATAGGATTGGATTTAAGGGCGAAAGTCACTAATGCATAATCAGCACTAAGCTGGCCCTCACCGGGATCATTGTTTTGAATAATGTAGTTCCCGTTAATATCCTGAAAATTTTGAGTATAAGTAATATTTCCCCTAGTTCCATCGAGTTTCAATGGAGCCATAATTTTAGATCCAGTATTGGTAATACGTCCAACGTTTCGTCCTGCAACATTGAGTGTTCTTAAATCTGCAAATCTGAACTCATTCCAGCCTGAAAAGTTGGTACTTAAATCCAAATGGCGGAACTCCATATAACCATCATTAGGTCTGATTAGGGTTGGCTCAATTCCTTCAATAGAACTATTCCAATTATGATTTTGTAGAATTACCGTTTGAATATCCTGAATAGGGGAGTTGACCTGCAGATTACCATAAGAAATACTGTACTCCAACTGTTGATTTTCTTCTCTCTTGTCAATTGTCGTACTTATTCGCACTGTGTGATCTATCGAAGTTCTAGAATCGACTACTAAAAACTTTCTGGTCAAAATTAAATCATTAGGATTTGCTCTTCTAAATACAGCCAATACATAATTACCAGACAGATATGGTTTGGGAATTTCAAATCTGTAATTAATATAAGGTTGAATGGTATTAACCGAATAGTCAAATTCAGTGATTCTGAAATTGTTTATTTCATTCATAAATTCCATATCTCGTAATCGAGAACGCCTCCAATCTCGATTACAATGGAAAATTTTAGCACTTAAGTTTTCAAATTGATCAGTTAGGAGGTCGAAACTTAGAATGAGTTGCTCAGAATTGTTAAGAGACACCACCGGATTCTCTAATTCCTGTATCTGACCATTTTCAAAAGGAAGAATTTTAGCGAATCCAACCAGGTTTTCATATTCATGATTATCGAAAATAATTTTTTTTTCCTGAAGGGATTGTTGGGGTACAACAGGTTCGCATTGTACTAATAGAAAACAAATTGTAATTATCGCCAGGTTCTTCATAACTTTAGAGATAGAAAACCCAAATTAGAGATTGCAACTATAATAATCAGCATCGGGTCTATTTAAATGCCAATATGAATGTCGGTTTCTGAAGAAAAATTGATTAAAGGCTGCCAAAAAGGCAAAAGAGAGTATCAAGAAGCACTTTACGATAAGTATTGTGATGGAATGTACCTTGTAGCACTTAGATATTCTAAGGCACAGCAAGAAGCAGAGGACATTCTTCAAGAAGCTTTCATTAAAGTCTTTAAGAATATTAAGAAGTTTAGAAAGGATTCTTCATTGGCATACTGGATAAAGCGGATTGTTGTTAATACAGCCCTGAATCACCAGAGAAGCAAGCTCTATCTCTACCCGATGGTTGATGTAAATGACTTGGATAGTTGGAGTGAAAAAGAGTCGGTAATAGCTGAAATGAGTTATGACGAATTGTTGAAACTCGTTAGAGATTTACCAACCGGATGTCAGGTGATTTTCAATTTATTCGCTATTGAAGGATATAAGCACCATGAGATAGCTAAGAAGCTGAAGATTAGTGAGGGAACCTCCAAATCTCAGTATTCAAGAGCTAAATCATTGCTTGCGGAAAAGGTTTTGCAGAGAGATAAGATAAGATATGGGTCCGGAGAGCTTTGAAAATAGCATCCAAAAGAAGTTTGAAAATCAAACATTAAAAGCACCAAAAGGCGTTTGGGAGAATATTGAAAATTCTTTAAACGCTGACTTTGTAGCTGCTTATGCATCCCAGCATTCAATGTATAAGTGGATGTCTGTTGCTGCTGTCTTCATTGCAGTTCTACTTCTTGGAGTATTGGTATCTCCTTTTAATACAAAAAAAGCTAGTAGCACTGAAGAATTACAAACATATAATGCATTGCTGGCTGATGACTGGGACTATGGTAATTTCTATCAACCCTTTGTCAGTCATGAGCTAATTACTTTTACATTCACCCCAGTTGGAAATCCATCCGATATTGTAGGAGAGCAAAAAGAAGCACCAATTAAAACACTTGATTTTAAGGATGTACTAGTGCTTGATTACAAAAAGTCCAACCTCGAGCAAGCTAAGGTTGAAAGTGAAATCTATCCGTATTACTTTGCTGGGGTAGGGTATTCAAAAAGAAATGGATCGGCTAATAATGATTCTAAACTATGGGCTGGAATAGAAGCCGGAGCAGGTAATTTCAATTCTGATTTTTCAGGATCTGGAGTATTATCCAATTCGTTGAAGCCTAGTGGCCTGGCCTCTGCCATCGGTTCTGGAAACTTTGTTAATCCAACGACCAATATCCAACAAGACATGGAAGAAGGCATTGCTACATCGATAGCCGTTGATTTTGGTATGTCATTAGGAAAAAGATGGACACTTGAAAGTGGTGTTGCCTATACAAATATGAGCAATAGAGGTTCAGCTTCGATAAATGTCTTGGATGTTTACACCATTGATAATAGTGACCTTATCAACGACAATGGCGGCATAGATGATGGAAGTCAGCAAGGCATTAATTCTCGTGAAGCAACTATTGAGATTGAAGAAAATTATGATCATGAGATTGCCTTGAATAATAATGTTCAGTTTGCTTCAATTCCCTTAAAAGCAGGTTTTTTTGTACTTGACAAAAAATTAAGCTTAAGATTAAATGCCGGCCTTTCAGCTAACTACTTAGTAGGAAGCAACTTGTCGGACCCAACAAAACAAATATTGAATAGTGATGAGCTAAACCTATATAACGATTGGTCTTTTGATGGAATAGGAGGCTTTGAAGTAGGTTATTCGTTATCAAATAGTTTTGATTTGACTATTGAGCCTAATTACAGGCATTCTATAACTCCTATCAGTAATTCAGTTAATTCGCCTTCAAGATTCTTGGTGCAAACGGGCTTTAGATACACTCTGAACTAGCCTTCTATCCCTAAATATTCCTATTTCGCATAAAAGATGTAACCTCTCATCACAAGTAGAGTATCTAAAGCATGATGCAACGTGCGCATTCACTTTGTGTCTTTTAATGGTCAACTAACTCAAAACCATGCGCTCTACAGGACTACTATTCTATGCTCTTTTGTCAATTTTTTGCCTCAAGGGTAAAGCTCAAGAAGAACTACCCCCGAAAAAATCCTATACTACGGCATGGGCAGAAACCCCAATAACATTGGATGGAAAACTGGATGATGAGGCATGGAGTCAGGTGGAATGGGGTGGTGATTTTATCGGACATAGGCCTGAGTATAATGTTGCACCTAAGCAGCAAACACAATTTAAAATTCTATATGACGCGAAATTCCTTTATGTAGGAATTAGAGCGCATGACACAGAGCCAGAGAAGATTGTGGAGAGGATGTCTCGACGAGATGGATTTGATGGAGACTTTGTAGAGATCAATATTGATAGCTATTTTGATAAACGAACCGCTTTTTCTTTTACCGCCTCAGTTTCGGGAGTAAAAGGCGATGAATACGTTTCGAATAATGGAGATGACTGGGATTCGACATGGGATCCAATCTGGTATCTTAGAACTAGCATAGACGATAAGGGATGGATTGCAGAATTTAAAATACCTCTCTCACAGTTACGATTTGCCAATAAGGAAAACCATACTTGGGGAATTCAATTTACCAGAAGAATATTCAGAGAAGAAGAACGATCTACATGGCAATCTGTTGATCCTAATGCACCAGGATGGGTTCACCTGTTTGGAGAATTAAATGGGATCAAAGGCATTAAGCCTCAGAAACAGTTAGAAATACAGCCGTATGTCTTGACTTCTTTAGAGAAATACCAGAAAGAAGAAGAAAATCCTTTTAGGGATGAAGGAAAGGAATTTAATACCAATGTTGGATTAGATGCGAAAGTGGGAATTACATCTGACATCACTCTGGACCTTACATTTAATCCGGATTTTGGTCAGGTAGATGCTGATCCATCTGCTGTGAATCTTTCTGCATTTCAGCTTTTTTTCAGAGAAAGAAGACCATTCTTTTTGGAGGGTAGTAACCTGCTTTCATTTAGAACAAGTGGAGGACCTAATAACCTGTTTTATTCAAGAAGAATAGGAGGAAGGCCACATGGAAGTCCTGAAAATGTTCAATACATGGATTACCCTAACAATACAAGAATCATTGGAGCCGCAAAAATTACGGGTAAAAATGCTAAAGGATTTTCTTGGGGAGTGCTAGAATCGTTAACAAATAAAGAGCGTGCTGATGTTATTTATGAAGATGGGTCAGGTGGAGAAGAAATTGTTGAGCCTTTTACTAATTTTTTAGTTGGTCGTGTGCAACAAGACATTGACGGGGGCAAAACGGTAGTGGGTGCTCTCGCTACCAATGTTAAGAGGTTTGATAATCGAGGCAATGGGTTAGAGTACCTTCATGACAATGCTACAAGTGCTGGAATTGATCTTGACCATAACTTTAAGGACAGGAAATATGGTTTGGAATTTAAAGCTATGTTCAGTCAGGTTGAAGGAACTCAAGGAGCTATCTACAACACTCAAACATCATCGGAACGATATTTCCAACGACCAGATAACAATCATAAAGATGTCGACACCACACGTACTTCACTGACTGGAACGGCTGCCACTCTCTCTTTTGGCAAAAGAAGCGGCAATTGGCGTTGGTCGGTTGGCTCAAACTATAGATCCCCTGAGCTGGCACTTAATGATGCCGGATTCCTTCGTCAAACCGATGATTTTAATAATTGGTTCTGGACGCAGTATCGAGTGAATAAAGTCACCAATATGTTCCGTTCACAGAACTATAACTTTTACGCTGAATACAACAGTGATTTTGGCGGAGCTATTACCAATCGAGGAATGAATCTTAATATGAATTGGGAATTCAAAAATTATTGGGGGTTTGGTCAGGGAATGTGGATAGGTGGCGATCGAGTTTCAAATGCTGACCTAAGAGGAGGTCCTTCGATTAAGTATCCTGGAAATATCAATTATTGGTATTGGATTGGATCAAACAGCAGAAAAAATGTTAGGGTATCTTTTAACAACTGGTTCAATTGGGGACAAAATGATTTTAGGAAAAGTATGGGGATGTCTATTAATATTAATATTCGACCAACGGATGCTCTTCAAATATCCCTCTCTCCTGATATTAATTTAAGCAGGAATGACCTGCAATATATCTCCCAGCAAGAACAGAATGCTGAGATGAGATATGTTCTGGGGCGTGTGGAACAGAAAACATACAGCATGTCTATTAGAGCTAATTACAACATTACACCAAATCTCACATTAGAGTTCTGGGGGCAACCATTTATTGCGGCAGGTGAGTATTCGCAGTTTAAAAGGGCGCATTTACCCAACGCTGAGAACTATAACAATAGATTTTACACATTTGATGAATCTGAAATCATCTTCAACTCAGAAGATGGTATTTATGAGGTGTATGAGAGTGGTAACTCCGAAGCAGATTATACATTCAGTGATCCAAACTTTAACATAGTACAGATCCGATCAAATTTTGTAATGAGATGGGAGTATATACCAGGCTCTACTTTGTTTCTGGTTTGGTCTAAGAATGGGTCATACTTTGATCAATCAAGAGACAATAGCTTTAGTGATCTTGCATCGCAACTTTCAGGACTTTCAGGAAATAATACTTTCCTAATTAAATACACCTATCGATTTATTCTTTGAAGTAGTTCCTACTAAATTTGGGTAAAATCTTAAAACCCGAATATGTCCAAAGTAGTGATTATTGGTGCAGGAGGTGTTGGCCGTGTGACAGCCTTTAAGTGTGCCCAAAATTCAGATGTTTTCAAAGAAATTGTCCTTGCTTCGCGCACTAAATCAAAATGTGACGAGATAGCAGCCGATATTAAAAATAGACACGGTGTAAGCATAGAGACTGACCAGGTGGATGCTGATCATGTTGATCAAATTGTTACGCTTTTTAAAAAGCACAACCCCAGATTGGTCATTAATGTGGCGTTACCTTATCAGGATTTAACCATCATGGATGCTTGTCTCGAAGCAGGTGTGCATTATTTGGATACCGCAAATTACGAGCCACCAGAGGAAGCTAAGTTTGAATACAAATGGCAGTGGGCATACCAGGATAAGTTCAAAGAAGCTGGACTCACCGCAGTGCTTGGTTGTGGATTTGATCCAGGAGTGACTGGAATTTTTACATCCAGAGCAGCAAAACATTTCTTCGATGAAATTCACTACCTGGACATTGTGGACTGCAATGCAGGAGATCATGGAAAAGCCTTCGCGACAAATTTCAACCCTGAAATTAATATCAGGGAAATCACCCAAAAGGGCAAGTACTGGGAAGATGGTGAGTGGGTAGAAACCAACCCATTTGAATTCAGGAAGGAGCTTGACTATCCAAATATTGGAAAGAGACCTTCATACCTTCTCTATCATGAAGAGTTAGAATCGCTTGTTAAAAATTATCCCTCAATCAAACGCGCTAGATTCTGGATGACGTTTGGGGATGAATATCTAACTCACCTTCGTGTGATTCAAAACATTGGAATGGCTTCTATTGAGCCTGTGAATTATGAAGGTAAAGAGATCGTACCATTGCAATTCTTAAAAGCGGTTCTTCCAAATCCTGGAGATTTAGGAGAGAATTACGAAGGAGAAACATCTATTGGTTGTCGAATAAAAGGTATCAAAGATGGTAAAGAAAAAACCTACTACATCTGGAATAATTGTAGTCACAAAGCAGCGTATGATGAAACAGGTGCACAGGGGGTTTCCTATACAACAGGCGTGCCGGCCATGATTGGAGCGTACATGATGCTGACTGACAAGTGGACGGGAGCAGGTGTCTTTAACGTGGAAGAATTTGACTCAGATCCCTTCCTTGTAAAATTATCGGCATCAGGTTTACCATGGTATGAAAAACATGACCTTGACCTGGGAATGGATTAATTATGATTGATATTCAAAAAGTACCGGAGTTTTATAGAGTTTATGTTCAAGCGCTTGGAGAAGGTGAGCTTGTCCCTTTATTACTAAAAACCGGTGATGATTTCATTACTTTTTGTAGGGAACTCACTGAGCAGCAAGGACTCTATCGCTATGCTGAAGGCAAATGGAGCATTAAGGATATTATCCTTCATGCGACAGATTCTGAACGAATTTTTGCTTACCGAGCTTTAAGATTTGGAAGAGGAGATGCCACTGAGCTTACTGGATTTGAACAGAATGATTATGTGCCAGAGGCAAATGCGGACGCTCGATCCATTCACAGCTTACTCACAGAGTTTACCAATGTAAGAGCAGCATCTGTGGATTTGTTTGCTTCTTTGAGTAGTGAGCAAAGACAAAAAGAGGGTATAGCTAACGGGACTAAAATCAGTGTTGAAGCAATAGGATACATTATTTCAGGCCATCTTGTTCATCACATGAATATTATAAAAGAGCGATATTCTAAATGAAGATTCCATCTCCTTGCTTTGTTTTGGATGAAAGTAAGCTCATTCAAAATTTAAAACTGATAAACAGCGTCCAAAAAAAAGCAGGAATTGAAATCATTCTGGCGTTTAAAGGATTTGCCATGTGGGGAGCATTTTCTATTGTTAAAAAATATGTGAGAGGCGCTACAGCAAGTTCTCTGAATGAGGTAAAGCTATGTAATGAAGAAATGGGTGTAAAGTCACATACCTATTGTGTTGCGTATACTGATGAGGAATTTGATCAAATTGTTTCCGCTTCATCTCATCTCACTTTTAACTCCATTGGTCAATACAACAAATTTATAAGTCGTGTTCCAGTTGAGGTAAGCGTAGGATTAAGGATCAACCCCGAATGGTCAGATGTAGAGACTGATCTGTATAATCCATCAAGTCCGGTTTCCAGATTAGGAATTTCAAGTAAAGAATTGATAGAACTACCTGAACGTGTAGATGGGCTTCACTTTCACGTGTTGTGTGAGTCGGATTCTTATGCACTTGAGAAAGTTTTAGAGTCATTAGAAAATAGATTTGGTCATCTATTGCCTAAAATAAAGTGGGTAAACATGGGTGGTGGTCACTTGATGACCAGCCAAGGATATGATACGGATCATCTCATTAATCTTTTGAGAGCGTTTAAAGAAAAGCATAAGGTTGATATCATCCTTGAACCAGGTAGTGCATTTGCCTGGCAGACTGGAGATCTACACTCATCTATCCTGGACATTGTCGATAATGGTGGAAAAAAGACGGCCATTTTCGATGGTTCATTTACCTGTCATATGCCGGATTGTCTGGAGATGCCTTATCGACCAAAACTTGAAAAAGGTTCTAATGTCTTTATTGATGACTGGCACCCTTATCGATTGGGAGGAATTAGTTGTCTTGCTGGTGATTTCTTAGATGAATATTGGTTTGAGAAACCACTTCAGATTGGTGATTCGATTGTATTCAAGGATATGATCCATTATACAATGGTGAAAACAAGCACTTTTAATGGAGTCAAGCATCCTTCCATAGGAATACTTAAAACTAACGGAGATTTTGAATTGCTTCGTGAATTTGGTTACGAGGATTTCAAAAATCGTCTTTCATAAATTTTCTCGTAGATCGGACTGACTAAACTTAATCCTTAAGTTTTGGATCTAAATCACCACGCATAAAAAGATTGTATTCTTCACACGATAGGTATCCTTCACCCAATGAATATGGGCAGGTTTTATAAACCTCATCAAACAAACCCTGATGAACAACCACACCGGATCCGTGGCAAACCGGGCAAAGCATTTTTTCAAGTCCCCCACAATCATATTCAGCTGATTCAAGATCAACAGCAAATTGCTCTGATTGAGTTCGTTGAATCCGTAGGTATTCATCTTCTGCAAATTGCAGAAATTGTATGGCAGGTTCGTAGTAACGTCCTTTTGTTCCTTTTAGCTGAATGTATTTGTTTAGCCAGTTGATGCTCTGCTTGTATTTACCTAGATGGTAACTATTTCGCCCAAAGAAATAAGCCATCTCAGAGGGCAACTTTTCCATATTTTGTAGGACATATTGAAAAAGAATTTGGGCACTATCATATTTACCTAATGCCATTAGCTGAGCTCCTTGCTCCATTTTACCAATGAGTACAGACTCTCTTACCTCTTGCCCGGATGCTATGACTGAAATGATTAGTAAGAAAGAAAAGATTAGTTGCCTCATGAAGCTTTGATAACGACCGGAAAATTAAAATGGTTTGCCGTCATATCTCATATCTAAGCAAAAGATTAACCAATTTTATGATAGCAGCAAATCTTTCTACAGTTTTGGCAATAATTTCAATCAAAATCGTTGAGAGGATAAGAAAGGTGTTATGCGAAAAATTGTTTTGATTCTATTTGTTGGTTTTTTTGCTTCAATGTCATTTGCACAGAATACACGAAGTGCTGAAATACGAAAACCTCCTAAACCGCAATATCAGGCAGCTAAGAAAGAAAAGAAAGGTCTTTTTAATTTCCTAAAGAAGGATAAGAAAGCCGAAAGCAAGACCAATCAAGAAGAGTTAGTTGCTTTTCGCAGCAGAGTAAGTAAGGCTTATGCGGAAAATGAGAAGGTGGAACGCAAGGTGTGGAAAAATAATAGGAGAGAGGCGAAAAAAGGAAAGAAATTTCATGGCCATAAAAGACCTCCCAAAAAACGCCCACCTGGAAAGCAGAAATTCTGCAAGGTCTGTCGGATTAAGCATTAGACTTAATCTTTAGTATCATATCGACGAAAGAAGAAATCTTCATCAACTTTTAGGAAATTAAGCTATGCGCTCACTCGATAGAGTGTTTGTGATCGCATTCTCAATCCAAAATGACTAAGTATTGCTCTTCTAATGGATTGTTTTAAAAATGTATGATTGATGCCACCTTCAGACACTGCAAATTTGATAATGGGTCTCTGGACCTCCTTTATAAAAGAGAGCTGAGATATCCAGACAGCATACATCTCTTTCCAGTCAGCATCGTATGCCTCCATGTGCGATCTGCCATCCCACATGATCTCCAATTGATTGTCAGCATGATTGTGCCTGTAGATCGCTGATAAGATGTCATAATTATCTTCCAATAGCTCTTTTGCAAAATGAATCTTTTGTTTAAGCTCAATGATGAAATCATCCTCCAACCCCATGGGGTTATGCAGTAAGTTATAAGAAGTCAAAATTTGCTGGAGCCATTCTTTAAGTAGGACTTCTTTCGAGAATGCCTGCACGGACTTAAGTAGATAATTTTTGTCCTGAGCGAAATATTTTTCTTCTATGAGCATAAAAAAAGGGTAACACAAAGTTACCCTTCAATTTTTAAAATTCTTAACAGATTAATTAAAAACGAATGTCCATTCGCCAGTAATACCATTAGTTCTAGCGGTAGATTCAGTTACATCAAACTCAAGAGAAAGACTGTTTTCTGAAATAGAAGCAGTCATAGGTGTAGTAACACCATTTTGAGTTTTGTTAATAACAGATCCTGAGCTATTCCCAAAATCCCATGTACCATTTGCCCAAACATCACTGAATCCATCAGGAACTCCAGCTACGGTATAAGTACCTCCATCTTTTGTTCCAGAGAAGGTAATCGTAAAGCCAGACCAATCTCCATCAGCTACGCCACCATCAGTTTGCACTGTTGAAGGCTGAGCCCATCCGGAAATAGTCAAATCAGCTGCAATCTCCTCTAAAGGATCTGGAGCAGGATCATCACCACCGCCACCGCATGACATAAAAATAACTAAGGAAGCAAAAACTAAGGCAGCTAGTAAGTTCGATAATCGTTTCATAAATTGTATTGTCTGATTAGATATAAGTATTCATTCAAAAGTAGGACTTTTTGTTATTTATACCTACTAAACTCTAAAATCCCACTGAAATTATTCGCTGAGCACAATTTTTTTAGAGATTAATCTTCTTATCACACATAGATATTTCATGCAAATCGTTCGATGCAATGATTATTAATTGATTTTTCAGACTTGAAAGGCCATTTTCCCACCATCTTACTCCTTCTTCATCTAGGTTTGAGGTTGGTTCATCCATGAAAATGATGTCATTTTTAAAATAGAAACACGTCAGAAGTTTAGTACGTTGTTTCATTCCTGTTGAAAATTCACTAATTGCCTTATCAAGTGGTAACGATGCAGAATCTGCCATTTCTTCAATTGAAACAATGTTTTTTTTAAATCCATTGTGAAAGGTCAGAAACTCATTAAGAGTAAATTCTTCAATAATCTCTGTATATGGACCAATGAATGAAATTTGGATATCTGAATCGTCTATTGATTGTTCATCAACCAGAACCGTTCCTTTGCTTGGTGTTAGAAATCCAGCCATTATCTGAAGAAGAGTGGATTTACCAGCTCCATTTTTTCCTACAATAGCTATTCTTTCGCCCACATTGAGCTGAAAATTGAGGTCTCTAAAGATCCAATTTCTACCAAACTTCTTTCCGATATTTTCTCCTTTCAAAATCATAAATCAAGTATGGAGAAGTTCTTTTGGAGCACATAAATAATGTTTTGTTACAATTTTACTCATTGCTTTGATGTTAGGAAGGTCAGATGCATCAGCTACATCAACTACGTCTCCATGTTTTCTCAATATTTTAATGGATTGTCCGGATGCGATATAGGCTGAATTACTAACAGACCCGGTTTTTACAAGGTATGCGGCATCTTCTTCGTTAACATTATACAACTTTGAGGCTTTATGAATAAGATCGTCAGTGACAATCCTGCCAATTGGATCATTTGAAAAAGAAATACCTAACAGCTTTCGATCCAATAATTTTTCACTCAATGTTCTTAATATAACATCTGAATGATCTCGCCAAAACTTTATGGATCCCCAGATATCACTATCATCCAGTAAAGCATATATTTCTAAAATATCCGGGTCTTCTTCAAAGTCTGTCATCGTTATATTTCTTTCTAAGAATATTTTCAAAGCAGGCGTTGCTGTTAGCTTTTCACCTATCTGAGTAAGATTTTTTGCCCGTTTGATTAACTCAATAAGCATCACCTCAGCACTTACGGCTGTTTTGTGGAGGTAAACTTGCCAGTACATCAGTCTCCTTGCACTAAGGAAGTTTTCTATGCTGTAAATACCTTTTTCTTCAACCACTAATTGCTCGTTAAAGACATTCAACATTTTAATGATTCGCTCAGAGCCAATGGCGCCTTCATATACTCCGGTAAAAAATGAGTCTCTTTTTAAGTAATCGAGCCTGTCGATATCCAATTGGCTAGAGACCAATTGGTGGAAGAATGATCGTTCATACTGATCCTGGAAGATTTTCAATGTCAAATCAAGCTGCCCTTCAAATTCTTTATTCAATCGATCCATCATCCATTTACCAACAAGCTCGTGATGGACACCTTTAAATAATGAAAACTCGAGTGTATGAGAAAATGGTCCATGGCCAACGTCATGGAGTAAAATTGCCAGCATGCTTGCTTTTCGCTCCTCATCAGAAATATCAACTCCTTTATCCTGCAGGGAATTTAGAGCCCTACGCATAAGATCCATTGCACCAAGTGCATGGTGAAATCGTGTATGTAATGCACCAGGATAGACCAGATCTGTTAGACCAAGTTGTTTTATTCGTCTCAACCTTTGAAAATAACGATGCTCGATGATGTCAAAAATGAGATCGTTGGGTATATTGATGAATCCGTAAACAGGATCATTTAGAATTTTCTTTTTGTTCACCAACGTTTGTGATTTACTTAGCAAAGGAATGCCAAAACTGAATTAATGCAGCAATTTAAAATCTTATGGGCGGACGATGAAATAGAGTTGCTCAAGCCTCACATTTTATTCTTAGAGCAGAAGGGCTATGAGCTTACTCCAGTCAATAGTGGAGCGGATGCGCTTGAACAAATTGATCATAATTATTTTGACATAGTTTTTCTCGATGAAAATATGCCGGGAATGAGTGGTTTGGAAACACTCAATTATATCAAATCAACACATCCGAATACTCCAGTAGTAATGATTACCCGAAATGAAGCTGAGGAAATTATGGAGGAAGCAATAGGGGCAAAAATTGCCGATTATCTTATAAAACCTCTTAATCCAAATCAGATTTTACTTTCAGTCAAGAAAATCCTTGACAACAAACGAATAATCTCTGAGAAGACTAATCTTGGATATCAGAAGGAATTCCAGCAGCTCGCGATGAGTGTAATGGATGCTGATGATCATTATGATTGGATGGAGATCTACAAGAAATTGGTCTACTGGGAGCTTGAAATTGACGATACGGAAGATAAAAGCATGGTAGAGGTGCTTAGTGCTCAAAAAGTAGAAGCTGATGGAAATTTTTCAGAATTCATAACGAATAATTATGAGTCGTGGATCACAGATCCTGACATTGACCGACCCTTACTGTCACATAATTTATTAAAGCAGAAGGTCTTCCCAGAGATAGGAGAAGTGCCGGTTTTTCTAATCGTAATAGATAATTTGAGGTATGATCAATGGAAAATCATTGAACCAGACATTGCGGAGATGTTCAGTGTAGAATCTGAAGAAATGTATTACTCCATTTTGCCTACAACTACATCATATGCAAGAAACGCATTATTTGGAGGCATGACTCCATTAGAAATCTCTCGACGATTTCCAGATTTATGGGTTGATGAAGAAGTGGATGACGGCAAAAATCTCAGAGAAGCTGAATTACTGGAAGCCAATATGGCTCGCAATCGTATTCAGGAAAAGTTCAGCTATCATAAAATATTGAGAGCAGAAGAAGGTAAGCAACTCAGTGAAAGTATTACAAACCTGATGAGTAATGCATTAAATGCGATTGTATTCAATTTTGTGGATATGCTTTCACATGCTCGAACAGACATGCAAATGATCAGAGAATTGGCCCCTGATGAATCGGCTTATCGGTCTTTAACCAAATCATGGTTTACGCACTCCTCACTTTACGATACGCTCAAGATGCTTGCTAACCATAAGGTGAAAGTTTTTATAACAACTGATCATGGAACCATTCGAGTCAATAAGGCTCAAAAGATAGTGGGGGATAGAAAAACTAATACAAATCTTCGATACAAAGTCGGAAAAAATTTGGCTTTTGATGAAGATTCCGTCTTTTTTACGCGTGAGCCTGAGAAGTTGGGATTACCCAAAATGCACGTGAGTTCAAGTTATGCCTTTGCGATGGGAGATCATTTTTTTGCTTATCCAAATAACTATAATCATTACGCCAGGCATTATAAGGACACATTCCAACATGGAGGTATTTCTATGGAAGAAATAATGATTCCTTTTATTACCCTTTCCAATAAATGACCATACCTAACTATAATGAGGAGGAGCTGCAAGAGGTGGCTCGCAAACTGATCAGTAATTTCGGAAATATTAAGGTGTGGTGTTTTGAGGCAGAAATGGGGGCAGGTAAAACCACATTGATAAAACAAATATGTAGAGAACTTGGAGTGGAAGATGAAATGAGCTCACCTACATTTTCGATTGTAAATGAATATTTATCAGGCAAACAAGAGGAAATCTATCACTTCGATTTTTATCGTATAAAGGACGAAGAGGAGGCAATTGACATTGGAATTGAGGATTATTTGTATTCAGGAAATCTATGCTTATTAGAGTGGCCTGCTATCATTGAACGACTTTTACCTGATGAATACCTGCAAATAAGCATTAAATTAGTAGGAGATAACACCCGATCACTAATTGCACAACCTAAATGAACGAAACTTCTAAATCCGGATTTGCGAAGTTGGCACAGGAACAGACACTCTATCCACAGGAAGCACCTGCCAAAATCTCAAAGAAGCATCAAACACTTCAGATTGGTGTACCTCAAGAAATAGCAGATCAGGAAAAGCGAATGCCTATTAAACCATCATCTGTAGGGGTTTTGGTAGCTAATGGTCATGAAGTTTTAATAGAATCGGGTGCAGGGGAATCAGCCAATTTCTCTGATCAAGAGTACAGCGAAGCAGGAGCAAAAATTGCATATAGCGCCAAAGAAGTTTTTGAATCTCACATCATTCTAAAAGTAGAGCCGCCTACTATAAAAGAGATTGAATTGATGAAGCCCGGAAGTACACTTATTTCCGCATTTCAGGCAGGGAAACAAAATTCTGCCTATTTAGAGGCCATCAATAAGAAAAAACTCATTGCAATCGGCTATGAATTCATTCAGGACAAAGTGGGAGGATTGCCACTGGTAAGAGCAATGAGCGAAATAGCAGGCAGTAACGTAATGATCATAGCAGCTGAATATTTAAGTAGCTCAAATAATGGTCGTGGAATAATTCTAGGAGGAATTACAGGTGTACCACCTACAAGAGTTGTGATCATAGGTGCCGGTACAGTTGCAGAATTTGCAGCACGCGCCGCTCTGGGACATGGAGCTGAAGTTCGCGTATTTGACAATCAGATCTATAAAATGCGTCGACTAAAGCACTCATTAGGCCAGGAGATATTTACCTCAACCTACGATGAGGCACTACTCGATAAGGAAGTGAAAGAAGCAGACGTTTTAATTGGAGCTGTTCGTTTTGAGAAAGGAAGAACCAAGATGCTGGTAACTGAAGATATGGTGATGAGTATGAAACCAGGTTCCGTTATTATTGATGTCAGCATTGATCAAGGTGGATGTATCGAAACTTCAGAATTAACAAATCACAAGAAACCAGTCTATGTAAAGCATGATGTCACTCACTATTGTGTTCCAAACATAGCTTCAAGAGTTGCAAGGACCGCCTCTTTGGCTATTTCCAATATCTTCACTCCAATTCTATTAGAAGCGGGAGATTGTGGTGGTTTTGATGAAATGATCTATACGCATCCATGGTTACAAAAAGGAGTGTATTCTTACAAAGGAACCCTTACAAATCTTGCTTTAGCCAAAAGATTCAATTTGGCTTTCAAGGATATTAGCCTGTTTATGGCTGCCAGAATTTAAAAATTAAAAAAGTTTTCTAAATAATGGTTTAATTTCCATTGAATTTTAGGAGAATCACTAAACTTTCGTTTTTTTTATCTCCTTACAGCTTATCATTAAGAACAACGCTATGAACTTTTTTAAAAGAGAAATTCTCTATGCTGGCACTAACGATGCAATGGAGGACATTATTAGGAACCGCATTTTCTATGCTAATTGCCTGATTATATTCCTGTTTCCCTTATTGGCAGCTTTGAGTTTGGTGCAAATATTTTCGGGTGTTCCAGAAGCCTCGATTGAAACTTTATCATTGATTCCAGTCCTTGTTATTAGTTTTTTACTCATCCGTTATGGTCTTCATCAGTATGGAAGATTGTTTCTACTTTTCGGTGTTGCGCTCTATCTTATTTTGTCTTTCTATTACTTCAACTTACAGTTCATTGCAAAAGGAATTGACCCAGGGATGATGCGTTTGCCCACCACAAAACTCCACTTGTGGCCTGTTATAATTGGAACCGCAATCATTTTTGATTTTAAACGCGAACGAGTTTTTTTCAATATTACAGCGATTGGTTTATTCTTGAGCTATTTGTTTTTTGATCAAATCCAATCACTACTTGGACTTCCCGTATCAGATTTGCCATTTAAAGATCCCTCTTTATTGAAGTATAACATTGCCACTACTGCTACTTCATTCATTATCATTTTTGAACTCTATCTATTGGTCTCGGTCAATTTGAAATTTGAACGCAACATCCTTGATCAAAAACAAGCTTTGGAAATAAAGAATGCAGAGTCAGATGCCCAGCGACAGGCGTTGGAGCAGGAGCAGGTGAACTTGATCAACGCGATTACTGAAACTCAGGAAGTTATCACCCATGTGGTGGAATCAGGGAATTATAGCATCCGAATGGAGACTTCTTCTCAAAGTGGTGAATGGAAAAAACTTGGAGAATCCATCAATGATTTGTTTGATTCTCTTTTGGTACCATTTGCGGAGATAGACCGCATTGTGGGGCATCTATCTAAAGGAGATTTAAAAGAACGATACAATAAAGATGGTAGAGGTGAGGTAATGGAGTTGGCGAACAATCTGAATATAGCACTGGATAATGTATCGGAGGTAATCGCAGACATAATTGATCAATCAGAACGCATTCGAAGCATTGCCCATGTCAGTAACGAGAATAGTGAAAAAGTACAATTGCAGATAAATGAAATGTCTCAGGCTATCTCAGAAATTAGTAGTGGTGCCGGAAATCAGGTAATGCAAGTGAATGAAACCTCGTCTTTGGTTGAAAATATTATGAAAGCATCGAGCGGTATCAGTGTACAAGCCAATGAGATCAATTCAGCTTCTTCTGTTGGGGTAGAAAAGAGTAAAAACGGGGTAAAAGATATCACCAAGGTAGGAGAAAGCATCCATGATATTTTGGAGTTCTTTGAGAGAAGCACTCAATCCATCAATGATCTGTCCAAATATTCATCCGAAATATCTGGCATACTGAATATCATTCAAAGCATTGCCTCACAGACCAACTTATTGGCTTTAAATGCAGCCATTGAAGCTGCACAGGCCGGAGATGCCGGAAAAGGTTTTTCTGTAATTGCGCAAGAGATCAGAAAGCTTGCCGAGCAATCCCAGAATTCGGTTAAAGAGATAGAAAATCTTGTGGCAAATGTTCAGCATTCAGCAAGTGAGACTAGCTCTTTTATTAATAAAATGGATGGTGTAGTCAAAGAAGGAGAAACTTCTGTGAAAGAAGCACAAGATTCATTCAATGAGATACTGAATAGCTATAATCAAACCTTTGATATTTCTAATACCATTGTAAACTCAACTCAAAAACAGACGGAAGATGTTCGTAACATCGTTTCGCTGATCGAGCAGATCGTGGTGATTTCTGAAGAAACAGCAGCAGGTGCAGAGCAGGCAGCAACTTCAGCAAAACATGTATCAGATATCATGGATGATTATCATACATTATCCATTACGATTTCCAATATTGCCGATGACCTGATGGATAAGACCGGAAGATTTAAAATCAAGCGCAAAGAGTCCATCGTTTCTACTGGCGTACTGAAAAAGGATTTGATTTCTGATTCTTAAGCGCTTAATGAGTGCCCGATGCTACAGAGGTAATTCTCTAAACTCAAAGCGTTACAAATTTCAGTGAAAACACAGTCGCAGGTTGAGTAGTATTCCTCATTTGGAGGTAGAGCGAAATGGGAGGAGGGATGTCTGAAAGATCCCGGCACAGGGCCGGGATATATGTTTATAAAGAAGCTAAACTCTCCTCCAAGGTCTTCACTTTTGCCTCCGCATCAGCTAACTTCTTACGTTCCATTGCCACTACTTGATCAGGAGCATTGTTTACAAAACGCTCATTAGAAAGTTTCTTCTCTACAGATTTCATGAAACCTTTAGTATAGTTGAGCTCTTCCTCAATTTTCTTTTTCTCTGCTTCGATATCAATATTATCAGAAGCCGGAACAAAAAACTCATCTGATCCTACAACAAAACTGAATGAGTTTTCTGGTTTTTCTCCTGATTTGATTTCTGAAAGGTTTGCCAACTTTTTCAGTGCATTACTAATAGAGCCAACTGATTTAGCATTGGTCGTCAGTTCAAAAGCTTCCTTTGGAGAAATGCCTTTCGAACTACGAATGTTTCTAACTGCCGAAGTGATCTCAAAAAGTAAATCAGCCTCTTTTAGGATATTCTCATCAAAACCTGCAGCTTTTGGCCATTCGGAGACAATGATTGCCTCACCGTTTTTTCGAACTTTTAATTCATGCCACAATTCTTCTGTAATGAATGGCATAAATGGATGCAATAGCTTCAGCACTTTCTCAAATAACTCGATGGTGTCCGCTTTCGTGGCTGCATCAATCGGTTTGCCATATTCCGGTTTGATCCATTCCAGATACCAGCTGCAGAAGTCGTTCCATACCAGTTTGTAGGCTGTCATCAGTGCATCTGACATACGAAACTTAGAGAAATGATCTTCAAGCTCCGTCAGCGCTTTGTTGAGCTTACTTTCAAACCAGGTAATGGCCTGCTTATTTACTTCTGGTTGAGTTTCATCGGTTGTTTCCCATCCACTTACCAGTCGGAATGCATTCCAAATCTTGTTAGAGAAGTTTCGTCCTTGCTCACAAAGCTTTTCATCAAAAAGTAAGTCATTGCCTGCTGGTGAGCTAAATAACATACCGGTTCTTACACCATCAGCACCAAACTGCTTTATCAGATCCAGAGGGTCAGGGGAGTTACCCAACGACTTGGACATCTTCCGTCTCTGCTTGTCACGTACAATACCTGTTAGGTACACATTTTCAAACGGCTTTTCATCCAGGTATTCATACCCGGCAATGACCATCCGAGCAACCCAGAAAAACAAAATTTCTGGAGCAGTTACCAATGTATTGGTCGGATAGAAGAAGTTTAGTTCTGCGTTTTTGCTCTTGTCGATTTTACCGGTAACCTTATCAAAGCATTTGTCATTGAAACCATCAAATACAGCGATTGGCCATAGGTTAGATGATGCCCAGGTATCCAACACATCCTCATCCTGAGTTAAATCATCAGCCGTGAGGCTGTTATTGCCAGTTGTCTTTTTAGCTTCATCTACCGCTTGCTCTATTGTCTCCGCAACCACAAAATCATTTTCTCCTTCACCATAATAATATGCTGGAATACGCTGACCCCACCACAGCTGACGGGAAATACACCAGTCGCGTACATTCTCCATCCAATGATTGTAAGTATTCTTAAATTTTGGAGGAAAAAGCTGAATTTCATCATCCATCACAGCATTATGAGCTTGTTTGGAGATTTCTTTCATCTTTATGAACCACTGAAGTGAAAGCTTCGGCTCTACAACAGAATTAGTTCGCTCGGAGCGACCAATTTTAGTTACAAACTCTTCTTCTTTGGTTAAGATGCCCGCTTCTTTCAAGTCTTTCACGATCATCTTTCTCACTTTGAAGCGATCCTGACCAACATATTTGTCAATCTCACACTTTTCATTTAGCGTACCATCTAGGTTGATAGTATCTATAATTTCAAGGTTATGTCGCTGACCAATTTCATAATCATTGGGATCATGGGCAGGTGTCACTTTCAAACATCCGGTTCCAAAATCTAATTCCACATAGTCATCTCCAATGATTGGAATTTCACGATTGATGAATGGAACCAACGCTTTTTTTCCAATTAAATGTTTGAAACGAGCATCCTTTGGATTAACAGCAATGCCCGTATCACCCATTATGGTTTCCGGTCTTTGTGTTGCGATTGTTACAAATTCGTCGGAATCTTTGATCTGATAATTGACATGATAGAGAATCGCTTTCTCGCCATCTTCATTGTAGATCACTTCTTCATTGGAGATGGTTGTTTGTGCTTCAGTATCCCAATTGACCATTCGCAAACCACGATAGATATAACCTTTGTTGAAAAGATCTACGAACTGTTTGATAACCGCGTCATGATAATTTTTATCCATGGTAAAAGCAGTACGATCCCAGTCGCATGATGCACCTAATTTTTTCAACTGTTCCAGGATGATGCCTCCATACTTTTCTTTCCATTCGTAGGCATGCTTGAGGAAATCCTCTCTGGAGAGGTCTGACTTTTTAATGCCTTTTTCACGAAGCATCTTCACCACTTTAGCTTCGGTTGCGATTGAAGCATGATCAGTGCCTGGTACCCAACAGGCTTCTTTTCCTTCCATTCGTGCTTTTCGAATCAAAACATCTTGAATGGTGTTATTGAGCATATGCCCCATATGTAAAACTCCTGTGACGTTGGGAGGGGGAATCACGATGGTGTAAGCCTCTTTTCCGGTTTTAGGAGTGGCATGGAAGAATTTTTGATCCATCCAATACTGATACCATTTATCCTCTACCTTGGTTGGGTCATATTGTGCAGAAATGCTCATTGGGTGCGCTTTCGTCTTATTAAAAAATTGAAGCCGCAAAGTTAGTAGCTCTATCTCTTCTTTGCGCCTTTGTGAGAAGCAATTATGCCGTGCATATTTGCAGAGAAGAATAAAAAATCTAAAAATGGAAATAGCAGCAAATAATCCAAGTCTTAAATCGTGGGTAGAAGTACCAGAAAATTCTGATTTCCCTATTCAAAATTTACCTTTTGGAATTATAAAAAGAGAGGGAATGAAACGTGTCGCTGTGGCAATAGGAGACAAAGTACTCGATCTTGCTGGCGTTCAGACACATGGATTATTTGATGGCCTTGGGTTACCTGATGGAATTTTTAATAAGGATTATTTGAATGACTTTTTATTATTAGGTAAACCTACCGGTCGAATTGTGAGAAATAGAATCTCTGAATTGCTTCAGGATGGTAATGAAGAATTAAAAAGCCACTATGGTGTTGGGTCAATGCTTGTGGATCAAGACAAAGTAAAGATGTGTTTACCTGTTCAGATTGGCGATTATACCGATTTTTACTCCAGCGAGCAACACGCTTTTAATGTGGGTTGTATGTTTCGTGACCCTGATAATGCTTTGATGCCAAACTGGAAACACATTCCTGTTGGATATCACGGTAGGGCTTCCTCCATTATCGAGTCTGGTGTTCCTATCCATCGTCCAAAAGGTCAGCAAAAACCTAATGATGATGAACCACCGGTTTTCGGGCCTTGCAAGCTGTTGGATTTTGAATTGGAAACTGCATTTATCACCTGTGGTGGCAATGAACTTGGAGAATCCATTTCTACCGATCAAGCAGAAGATTACATTTTTGGTGTGGTACTTTTCAATGACTGGTCCGCACGTGATATTCAAAAATGGGAGTATGTTCCGCTAGGCCCGTTCCTAGCCAAAAATTTTGCATCTTCTATTTCACCATGGATCGTGACATTGGATGCACTGGAGCCATTTAGAATTTCTGGTCCAACACAAGATCCACCCGTACTGCCATATCTTGAGTATGAGGGAAATAAACATTTCAATATTGATTTAGAAGTTGCAATCCAGCCAGATGGAGGGGAAGAAAAGGTGGTAGGAAAATCTAATTTTAAATACATGTATTGGAATATGGCTCAGCAACTTGCCCATCATACGGTAAATGGATGCAATATTCGAACAGGTGATATGTATGGTAGTGGAACCATTTCAGGACCGGAAGATCATCAATATGGCTCGATGCTGGAAATTTCCTGGAAAGGCACTAAGCCAGTCAAAATGCCTGATGGATCAGAACGAAAGTTCATTCAAGATGGAGACACGGTGATCATGCGGGGGCATGCTGAGAAAGGTGGTGTGCGAATCGGATTTGGTGAAGTGAGTACAAAGGTTTTGCCAGCTAAATAAAAATCTCAACTATCCCCGTTTGGAGGGGGTAGGGGGAGGAAGTAGTTAAATAATAAACTATGACAATCGATCCTAAAGAATTACCTGTACCTGAACTTCACGGACACTTGCTCAGTGCTGTAGCACCTCGTCCTATCGCATTTGCAAGCACAGTAGATAAAGATGGCCATGTAAACTTGAGTCCATTTAGCTTTTTCAATGTATTTAGTGCCAATCCACCGGTAATGATTTTCTCACCTGCAAGAAGGGGTAGGGATAATACAACCAAACACACATTGGAAAATGTGAAAGAGCATACGGAGGTAGTAATAAATGTGGTGTCTTACGATATGGTGCAACAGATGTCGCTGAGTAGTACTGAGTATGAAAAGGGTGTAAATGAATTTACAAAAGCGGGTTTTACAGAAGTAAAATCTATAAGAGTAAAACCACCGAGAGTAATGGAATCTCCAGTTTCTTTTGAATGTAAAGTGACTGAAGTAAAGTCGCTGGGAGAGCAGGGTGGAGCCGGGCAGCTTGTGATCTGTGAGGTTTTATTGATGCATATCTCAGACAAAATTTTGGATGAAAATGGCAAGATCCACCCAAATAAAATTGATTTGGTGTCAAGAATGGGTGGTAATTGGTATGCCAGAGCGAGCGGAGATGCTATATTTGAAGTAGCCAAACCTCTGACAACCATGGGCATAGGAGTAGACCAAATACCTGACCAAATACGAACCAGTACTGTACTTACAGGAAATCACTTAGGCATGCTTGGAAATGTGGAATCACTTCCAACAGAAGACGAAGTAAAAGACTTTGCAAATGAACCCGAAGTTCGCTCAATTCTGGATTCATTTGATGATGATGAAAATATCCAATTAGAGCTTCATAAACTTGCCGCAGACCTATTGAATGATGGAGAAGTGGATACAGCCTGGAAGGTTTTGATGATGGGTTGATTAGTCAACAGACTATCAGTCGACTGTCGATTCTTAACTGTTTGACTAAAGATGAAAGACAACTTCTCCACCCAATCCGCTGACTATGCCAGGTTTCGTCCGGTTTATCCTCAAGAGCTGATTGATTATCTCATTTCTATGACGATGAATTTGAAAAATTGCTGGGACTGTGGGACAGGGAATGGTCAATTAGCTATAAAACTAGCTGAGCACTTTTCGAAAGTCTACGCTACAGATATTAGCGACAAGCAGTTAAGTAATGCTACTCAGCGATCTAATGTTTTTTATTCCAAACAACCTGCAGAAGAAACCAATTTCCCTGCTCACCACTTTGATCTCATCACGGTGGCACAGGCAGCTCACTGGTTTGATCACGCTCGATTTAATCAAGAAGTGAAACGTTTGCTCAAACCTGGGGGAGTTATCGCTTTGATTGGATACGGGTTAGTTGAAATCGATGGTCAAGTTGGCGAGATCATCAGAGACTTTTACTGGAACGTAACACACCCTTATTGGGATCCTGAACGAGACCATATCGAGGCTGCTTATCAGACAATTCCATTTCCTTATATTGAAATCAAGGACACTCCTCCATTTAAGATGAATAAGGCATTGATGTTAGATGAGTTGATAGGGTATATCAGTACCTGGTCAGCTGTTCAGCATTACATCAAAAAGAATGGTCACTCACCAATGGATATGCTTCATTCTGATTTGAAAGGAGTATGGGACGGAACAATCCTTCAGGTTGATTTTCCTATTTTCACTCGAATTGGGAGAGTATAGTCCGCCTATTGAAAAACTTAAAAGTTTAGCTGTTTTTAACTAGTGTAATCTGACTAAATTCTTAATCCGAGAAAAATAGGCTTTTAAATCACGTATCGATAGGCTTTTCAGAATTCTCAAAAACACCCCTATAGTCCCCTCAAGGGGACAATTCCCCCTTTGGAGGGGGTAGGGGGAGGTTTTTAAGTGAAATTCCATTTAAGTCTGACATCAGTAGTTTTTAACCAACCTTCGATCGTAAATGAACCACTCCTGGTTCATGATTTCCATCTTCAAATTCGGGTGATTGGGGTTGATGAGGTAGTTGCACTCTAATGGATTTATCACCGATGGTACTTTCAGTAAGGGTATTGACATCTTCTTTGTCCACTCATCGCCTATTCTGCTAGTTATTTTTTCATTTTCTTGCCATTTGTCAGGTAAGTCATCCACCCTTATTTCACTTGTACCACCTGTAACTTCTATTTCAGTGAGCAGATATTTTATAGAATCAGCTCCGGTAATGTGTACCAGGTGTTCCAAAATACTTAATGAACTCGTTTGTGAAGTGTAGAGAACAAAACTTCCGATCGAGTTCCATCGGCCTCCATAGAGCGCTGCTCCCATACCACTTAGGTCATTGGAATATTTAGGAAGTGTAAGCCTAAATACAATCAACTGGTAATTCCGTGTTTGATTCTACCAAGTACATGTAAAACACGGTTCGCACCTGTGATGGTAGACATCATACTCAAAGGCGTGTATCCGTCTAATGTTGATTGAGATGTTTTAAGCCATTTTAAAAGATTGGCTTTTGAGCCGAATGCTTCTTCTCCGGATACCAGAATCTGCCGTATAAAATGAAAACGATCGGATCTTTCAGGATCGAGGTGGTTTTTTTGCATCATGTTGTAATAGGTTTTTTCAGAAACACCCAGCATACCTGCCATTTCATCTCTGGAAAAACCATAATCAACGGCAGCTTCTTTCACTATGGCTGAATCAGTCGCTTCTATTCTATACTCTTTATTCATTAATGTAAAATTACATTTAATGTAACGTAAAATTGCCTAAATAGTTTCAAAAAGCAAATCTACTTTTAAACTCCACTAATTCTTCTTTTAAATCCTTCGTCTCAAACCGATCGATGAAGTCAAATAACCTGCTTTGTGGGTTGATTTTCAACTCCCTCAAATTCATGTGTTGATTGGTGAAAAGAAACTCAAGTGACGGATATATTTCTTTTAAAACATCCACGATATCCAAAATCTGGAGATTCTTATCCACTAAGTTATAAGTGCCATTTGCTACTTCTTTTATCACAGTTTGAGCAAGACTATCAGCTAATGCATCTACATGAATAAAGGCTCTGGATTGTTTTCCATTGCCATTTATTTGAATGCGATTGGTAAAGTTTGCATCAAACATGAATCGATTGATCACCGCATCGAAACGCATGGATTTGCTGTAGCCATAGACATTTCCACCTCTTATATTTATTGCATTCTTCTTTTCAGCCAGTCGGTTGACATGCTCTTCACCTCGAAGCTTAGATATACCATAAAAAGTTGATGGAGCTGGATTTGTTGTTTCATCTGCAATAAGATCACTTGCTCCGTAAACAGACGTACTACTTAGGTAAATAAACTTTGAAATAGGCGATTCTTCTGCGCAATACACCACTTCAGCTGTTCCCCAATGGTTGACTTGCTCGTAGAAATGAGGGTCTGTATTTGCAAAGGGAGTAGTTACAATAGCCGCCAAGTGAACAACCACATCAGTTTCTTGCATTAGCTTTTTTAGCTGCCGAGTATCAAGGATATCTCCACGCACCGAGTGAATTTTCTCCTTACTCCTAAATTCTTCACCTAAAAAAAAGTTGTGATGACCCTTACTTAAGTTATCGTAGATCGTAATGCTTTTAATTTCTGGTAGAGAAACAAGATGCTTTACAAGCTTCGTTCCAATGTATCCGGCTCCTCCGGTGATGAGTACTTTCATTTGATTAAAGTCCAATGTCGACTTATTAGCTATCGACTGTTGTCTATTTTACTTTACTAAATCTGTGTGTAATCCACACTCTACTTTATTTAAGCCAAACCATCGGGCTTCTCTTTCCTGCATTTCCAAATCCATTTTGCGGGTACATGGCTCACATCCGATACTGATATATCCCTGTGCATCTAGTGGATGTTTAGGAAGATCATGCTCCTTGATATACGAAAATATTCTTCGCTTATCCCAATCCAACATAGGGTGAAATCGAATGGAATCAAATGGAGCTGGCTGTTCGATCTTCATAGCTTGTCTGATAGCGCTTTGATCACCTCTCACTCCATTAATCCAAACATCATGACTCGCCAAAACAGACTCCATGGGCTGTGTTTTATTTAAATAGCAGCAATGATCAGGATCAGTAGTAAACAGTAATTTACCATTTGACTCTCGTTGCATATACTTGGGCGTATTTGGTTTGAGATCTACGATTTTTAGCCCTAATCGATCTGCAACTTCATCACGAAAAGAGATAGTTTCCGGAAATAAATATCCTGTATTAATGAAATAAACAGGAATTGAGCGGTCTATTTCACTGATAATGTGAAGCATTGGGATACTGTGAGTTTGAAAGGAAGACGTTGTGAAAAGCTTTTTCCCGTCTTGTAGATATCCCTCAATTTTTTCTCGAATAAGATGAATTTCCATAGAATGAATTTGTGGCAAAACAAACCCACTAAAAAATAAATTCAAACATCACGAAACATCTTTGTAAAAGCTGTTGTTGTCAGTTCCAGTAATTTTGCACCATGCCAAGAGTAACTGTTAATAGAAAAGAACATTTCAATGCTGCTCACAGACTTTATAATCCTGAATGGTCTGATGATAAGAATGAGGACATATTTGGGAAATGCAATAATCCCAATTGGCATGGCCATAATTATGAGGTGATTGTAAGCCTAACCGGCGAGCCTGACCCTGAGACAGGATATGTATATGATATGAAAAAGTTGAGCAATCTTGTTAAAAAGCAAGTGCTTAACCGATTTGATCATAAAAACTTGAATTTGGATGTAACTGAATTCAAGCAATTGAACCCAACAGCAGAAAACATCGTCAAAGTAATCTATGACTTGCTTCGGCCTGAGATAGAAGATGAGTACGAGATGAAAATTACCCTTTATGAAACAGAAAGAAACTACGTCGAATACCCAGGCTGAAGAGCATGATGATATCGCGGAACAACATGTAGGAACATCTTACGATACTCCACTACGACCAGATGCGTTTGAACAGGACGATGAATTAAAGATTGAACTTATATCCAAGCATTTTAAAGAGATCATGCATGTCTTAGGATTGGACTTGGAGGACGATAGTCTTTCTGGAACTCCAAGAAGAGTGGCGAAAATGTATGTACAGGAGGTATTTTCTGGTCTGAATCCAAAAAACAAACCTAAAGTTCGTCTTTTTGAGAATAAATATAAGTACGACCAAATGTTGGTTGAAAAAGACATTACTTTCTATTCTCATTGTGAGCATCATTTTGTTCCTATTTATGGAAAAGCTCATGTGGCCTATTTTCCGAACGGAAAAGTTATTGGTCTTTCCAAGATCAATCGGATAGTACAGTATTATGCAAAACGACCACAAGTTCAAGAGCGTCTTACGGTACAGATTGGTAATGAGATGAAATCAATCCTACACACTGAAGATATCGCAGTTGTTATGGACGCATCACATATGTGTGTTTCATCAAGAGGAGTAAACGATACCAACAGTCAGACTGGAACGGCTTATTTCACTGGTAAATTCAAGGATCAGAATATCAAAACAGAGTTTTTGAATTACGTCAATTCCAATACTAAAGATTAGGACTAGCCTTTCTACTCCCTAAAGTTCCATGAATGGTTTCGTATAAAAACTAGTTGACATATCTTTGCGCACTGTTTTTGAAAACCATATAAAAAATCATGGATAAATTAATCTATTTAGTGCCTGCCCTTGGGCTTCTGGGGCTTCTTGTGATGATCATTAAATCCCGCTGGGTATACAAGCAGGATGCTGGTGATGAGAAGATGCAAACACTTGCAAACTACATCAGAGAGGGGGCATTGGCATTTCTTAGTGCTGAATACAGAATACTTGCCATTTTCGTCGTAATCGCGGGAATTCTTCTTGGTGTTATTTCAATGATGGTTGAGACCACACACTGGTTCATCATTGTGGCATTTGTAATAGGAGCGTTCTTCTCAGCGTGGGCAGGTAATATAGGTATGCGAATTGCAACTGCTGCCAATGTAAGAACAACTCAAGCTGCAAGGACTAGCCTTCCACAGGCATTGAAAGTTTCATTTACTGGTGGTACAGTAATGGGTCTTGGTGTTGCAGGTCTAGCAGTATTTGGACTAAGTGTTCTTTTCATCTTTTTATTTCAATTCTTCATGGGTGGTGAATGGACTGCTAATGGAGTAAACGATATGACCGTTGTGCTTGAAGCACTGGCAGGTTTCTCACTTGGTGCTGAGTCAATTGCACTTTTCGCAAGAGTAGGAGGAGGTATCTATACGAAAGCTGCTGACGTTGGAGCTGATCTGGTAGGTAAAGTTGAAGCAGGTATCCCTGAAGACGACCCTAGAAATCCAGCTACAATTGCTGACAATGTAGGAGATAATGTAGGTGATGTAGCAGGAATGGGAGCCGATCTTTTCGGTTCATACGTAGCAACTGTATTGGCTTCAATGGTTCTTGGAAACTATGTCATTCGTGACATGGGTGGTTCTATCACAGATGAGTTTAGTGGTATCGGACCAATCCTTCTTCCGTTGGTAATAGCAGGTTTTGGAATTGTATTTTCTATTTTTGGAATGATGCTTATCAAAGTATCAAGTAATGACGCTAAAGAATCTCAGGTTCAAGCAGCGCTGAATAAAGGAAATTGGGGATCTATCGTTCTTACCGCTGTGGCTTGTTATTTCTTGATTGATCTAATTCTTCCAGCAGAAATGACCATGGTTTTTTTCGGGGAAGGTAAACTGACTGTAACATCAGACAATGTCTTTGGTGCTGTATTGGTAGGTTTAGCAGTAGGAGGTCTCATCTCTTATTTTACAGAATATTATACAGGTCTTGGTAAAAAACCTGTTTTGGATATCGTACAAAACTCAGCTACAGGTGCGGCAACTAATATCATTGCTGGTCTTTCTACTGGGATGATTTCAACATTCGCTCCAATCCTTCTTTTTGCTGGAGCGATCTGGGGAGCGTATGAGCTAGCTGGATTCTATGGTGTTGGAATTGCAGCGTCCGCTATGATGGCTACCACAGCAATGCAATTAGCTATTGACGCTTTTGGCCCAATTGCTGACAATGCTGGTGGTATTGCTGAAATGAGTGAGCTTCCTGATGATGTAAGAGAAAAAACTGACATTCTTGACTCAGTAGGTAACACTACTGCTGCAATCGGTAAAGGATTTGCGATTGCGTCTGCTGCGTTAACCGCTTTGGCACTTTTCGCTGCATATGTAACCTTCACTGGTATTGATGGTATCAACATCTTCAAAGCAGATGTACTTGCTGCTCTATTTATCGGAGGTATGGTTCCGGTTGTATTCTCCGCGCTTGCAATGAGATCGGTAGGTAAGGCAGCCATGGAAATGGTGAAAGAAGTAAGACGTCAGTTCAAAGAAATTCCAGGTATTATGGAAGGAACTGGCAAGCCTGAGTATGGCAAATGTGTAGATATTTCTACCCAAGCGGCTTTGAGAGAAATGATGCTTCCGGGTGCAATTACGATTATTGCGCCAATCCTTATTGGTTTCTTGATGGGACCGGAGGCACTGGGTAGCTACATGGCAGGTGTTGCAGTATCAGGTGTGCTTTGGGCAATCTTCCAAAACAATGCAGGTGGTGCATGGGACAATGCGAAAAAATCATTTGAAGCAGGTGTAATGATAGATGGTGAAATGACCTATAAAGGCTCTGAAGCTCATAAAGCTGCAGTTACTGGTGATACAGTAGGAGATCCATTCAAAGATACTTCTGGTCCGTCCATGAACATCTTGATCAAATTGACATGTCTTGTTGGTCTTGTTATCGCTCCTATCTTAGGTGAAGTATATGGATCAGGAAGCCATGGCAATACTGAAGAAGCGAACGTAATTGTTAAGGTTGATAAGGATGGTAATCAATTCGTTAAAGAAATTGAGACGAAAAATGGCAATATGGAGATGTCAGCTGATGTAAGCAAAGAGTTCAAAGTTGAAATGACCTCTTTGGAAGATGGTCAGGTGCAGGCAATTGTTAACTATACAATTATCGAGAACGGTGAGGTAATCACAAAAGTTGACACGCTAGTAGGTGCGAAAGCATCTGTGATGGAGCAGATAGATGCAATGAAGTAACTAAACTTCAAAACAATATTTTGAACCCTGTCTTTATAAAGACAGGGTTTTTTTGTGCCTTTACTTAACTTCGGACTGTGTCAGATAAAGAGCTATTTCAAATTGCTGAGGAGTGGTTTTCGTCCAAAGAATGGAATTCGTTTGAATTTCAACGAAAGGCATGGAAAGCATTTTTAGATGGCAAAAGCGGCCTTTTAAATGCACCTACAGGATCAGGTAAAACATATGCCCTATGGATACCGTGTGTCCTGGAGTTCTTGAGACATCAGGAAAAACATGATGTCCGCCCGGAGCTACAGGTGCTTTGGGTTACCCCTCTTCGGGCATTGGCAAAAGATATTCAAAATGCCATGCAAGCTTTTTGTGATGATTTGGATATTCGTTGGACAGTTGGTTTACGAACAGGAGATACCACTACATCTGAAAGGCAGAAGCAAAAGAAAAAAGCTCCACAAGCTTTGGTAATAACTCCTGAAAGTCTTCATGTCTTATTGTCGCAAAGTGATTATCCAAATTATCTCAAAAATGTAAGAAGCATAATCGTAGATGAATGGCATGAACTTATAGGTACAAAGCGGGGTGTAGCAACAGAGCTGGCTATTTCCAGATTAAAAAAGATATCTGCTAACCAACTCAAGGTTTGGGGAATTTCTGCCACCATTGGCAATCTACCACAAGCAAAGCGTGTTTTGCTGGGTGAAGATCTAAAGAGGGAGGCCGTAACCATTAAATCAGATATTGAGAAGGAAATCATTGTTGAATCTATTCTACCAGATGAGGTTGAAAGATTTCCCTGGTCCGGATATTTAGGAACCAGGCTGCTTGATAAAGTCATTCCTATCATTCGTGAGAGCAAAACCACATTACTTTTTACCAACACTCGATCACAAACCGAGTTGTGGTATCAAGCCATCTTGAAGGAAGCCCCTGATCTTGCAGGAATTATTGCAATGCATCACGGATCGATGGATCTAAACATTCGAGGATGGGTTGAAGATGCGCTACATGAGGGAAAGTTAAAATTGGTTGTGTGCACTTCTAGCCTGGATCTTGGAGTAGATTTTCGTCCAGTGGATACAGTAATACAGATAGGCAGCCCCAAGGGAGTTTCTAGGTTTCAGCAAAGAGCAGGTAGGAGTGGGCATGGCCCAGGGGAGATCAGCAGAATCTATTTTGTACCTACACATTCATTAGAGTTGATTGAAGGGGCGGCACTTCGAGACGCTGTAAAAGAAGGAAAATTTGAACAACGTAAGCCGCTTGAAAAGTGCATGGATGTATTGGTTCAATACCTGGTTACACTAGCTGTTGGCGGTGGATTTAAATCATTGGAGATTCTTGAAGAAGTAAAACAAACCTATTGTTTCAGGCATCTATCTGGTGATGAGTGGAATTGGACAATTGAATTCATAACAACCGGTGGTAGTTCACTTGGAGAATATGATGAGTTTGCTCGAGTCTATAATGATGATGGTGTATTTAGAATAATCAATAATAAAGCGGCTCTTCGACATAAATTATCGATTGGAACAATTGTAGGTGATCCTGCAATGAATGTGAAGTTTTTAACCGGAGGACACCTCGGTACCGTTGAGGAAAGTTTTGCATCTAAATTAAATCCCGGAGATGCTTTCTGGTTTGCCGGACAGAATCTTGAATTCATAAGAATCAAGGACATGTCAGTATTGGTGAAAAAGTCCAAAAAGAAGTCTGGAAAGACGCCTGCTTGGGGTGGAGGTAGGTTGCCATTATCTTCATTGTTATCTGATCAGATAAGGATCAAGCTACAAGCTGCAATAGAGAATAAGTATGAGTCTGATGAGTTGTTGAAAATTAAACCTATTCTTGACTTACAAAGTAAAATGTCAATTATTCCTGGAATTGATACGCTGCTTATTGAAAGAGTAGAGACTGAATATGGGCACCATTTATTCTTTTTCACCTTCGAAGGAATGTTTGTTCATGAAGTATTGGGTGGATTGATTGCCTACCGTTTGAGTAAAAATCAAAAAATCACTTTTTCTATCTCGATGAATGATTACGGATTCGAGCTTCTTTCAGATCAGGAAGTAGCGATCGAAGAAGCCTTGGAGTTGGATTTATTTTCTGAGGAGAATCTATTTGAGGACTTGAATCACTCCATCAATATGACAGAAATGGCGCAGCGAACTTTCAGAGATGTTGCTACCATAGCAGGTTTGATTTTTCAGGGATACCCGGGAAAAACAATTAGGGCAAGACATTTACAAGCATCATCTGGTATTCTTTACAAAGTTTTTGCCACGTACGATGAAAATAATCTGTTGATTAAACAATCCATTGATGAAGTTATGAACCTTCAGTTGGATCAATCGAGGTTTATGGAAGCAATGAGAAGAATAAGTAAGCAGAAAATTGTTTTAAAAAATGTTCAGAAACCGACTCCTTTCGCTTTTCCGATTTTGGTAAGTTTGATTCGTAGGCAAAAGTTGAGCAACGAAGAAGTAACTGATCGAATTTTGAAAATGCAGATGGAGCTTGAGCGAGCCTTCAATTAGCTTTACTTTTACGAACGACTAATAATTAAATCAAGAAGAACGTGAAAAATATTCTAACAATAGTATTCATATTAATTGCCTTTTGTGTCGATGCTCAATCCTCAATAGTAGGGAAGTGGAAAACCATCGATGACGAAACTGGTAAACCAAGATCTGTAGTTGAGATTTATGAGAACAATGGAAGGTTTTATGGCAAGATAATACAGCTATTCAGAGATCCAGGAGAAGATCCTGATCCAATTTGTGAAGAATGTGAAGATGATAGAAAGGGAGAGAAAATCATTGGTATGGAGATCATATCTGATATGAAATATGATAAGGGTGACAATGAATACCGTAAAGGAGAAATACTTGATCCAGAGAATGGCAATATTTATGATTGCAAACTATGGATAGAAGATGGGACACTTAAGGTAAGAGGGTACTTGTTGTTTTTCTATCGAACTCAAACCTGGCTCCCTTATACAGAAGACTAATATGCAGATCGAAATAGTAGGTGAGATTCTTACACTACTTCCAGAAAGAGCCATTTTCTGGCATAAAAAGGAAATGTTAATTCTCTCTGATCTTCACCTTGGCAAAGCTGGCCATTTTCGTAAGCATGGAATACCAGTATCAAGAAAGGTTCACCTGAATGATTTACAAATATTGGAATCACTTATCAAGAGTCTTCAACCAAAGAAAGTGCTTTTGCTGGGTGATTTATTTCACAGTCTTGAGAATAATGAGTGGAATGATTTTTTAAACTTCTTAAGGGTTTATGATTTTGTTGAATTTACACTGGTGGAAGGGAACCATGATATCTTATCTGAATATCCGCCTTCTTTAGGTATTACAAGACAATTGGATTTAGATCCATTTTCATTCACTCACATAAAAGATGCTACCAAATTTTATAACCTTTCAGGGCACATTCATCCTGGAGTTTCTATCCGTGGGAGAGCAAGACAAAGTATCACATTACCCTGCTTTTGTTTCACGCATGATCATGCCTTTTTACCTGCCTTTGGCCAATTTACAGGCATTAAGAAAATACGCCCAAAGAAGACCGACAAGGTATATGGAATTGCAGAAGGTCAGGTAATTGAATTAACGTGAGTTTTATCGTATTTTACAGCTATATAAAGCCCTTTATGTTAATGGAGGGGTTACTTAATGAGAATAAATCGTATTAAAAACTGACTTGGTGTATGAAGGACAGTGAGATACTGGAAAAAATAAGTCTCGGTGATGAGCGTATGCTTGATCATCTCTATAAGAAATATTATAGAATGATGACCAAGATTGTGCTTAGCAATAATGGGACGGAGGATGAGGCGAAAGACGTATACCAAGAGGCCTTACTCGCTTTTTGGCAGAAAGCTGCCAGTGGGAAGTTGGTTTTGACATCCAAAATCAGCACCTATCTGTATAGCATTTGTCTTAATCAGTGGAGAAAGGAATTGGATAGAAAGAGCCGTTTGAGTTCTGAGGAAGTTGATAGAGAGGAGTTTCAAACGCATGACGAGAAAGAGCGTCTAAAAATTGTGATGGAGTGCATCGCTCAGTTAGGAGATGTATGTAAAAAAGTGTTAACCTATCACTATTTTGATGGGATGGGAATGCCAGAAATCGCAGAAAAAATGAGTTTTGCCAATACAGATACGGCAAAAACGAAGAAATATAAGTGTAAAAAGAAATTAGATAGTTTAATAAAGAGCAAATACACCACTGAAGACTTTTTTGATTAGACATGACAAACCTACAAGAGCAAATAGAAAAGTACCATTTAGGACAAATGAGTGAGTCCGAATTGGCAAGCTTTGAGAAGCAATTAAATTCTGATCCCTCCCTTAAGGCAGAAAGTGACCTCCAGGCTGATATTATAAATGGGCTGAAAGGGCACCGAAAGCTTGAGCTTAAATCCAGAATGGATGCAATCAATGTTGGGCCTACCTGGGTCGAATTTATTGGTCAATCCGCATTGATGAAATCAATGGGGGGTGTCATCGTAGCTTCAGTAATTGGGACAGGTATTTACTTTCTTGGCGAACGAGATGAATCGATCACCAATTCAAACCCAATTGAGATTTCAGCACCCACACCCGCATCTGAAGAATATGTATGGGAACTTGGACAGGATGAGGCTGTCAATGCTGAAAATTCACTAGAAAAGCCTGAACTGAAACCTCAAACAACGGATAGTAAAAATATAGATAATACGCAATTAGTTGAAGTTTCAAGTCCTGATCAGGAAGAAGTTCAGGTTGCCAAGGAAAATGGTGATGTCTTCAAGCCATCAGTAGATGCACCTCAGGTTGATGACATAGAAGAAGAAACAAAATTCAAAGCTTCAAATCTTGATGAATTACCAGAGACTGTTGAAACGGCCGAATCGGAAGAGCCGATTGATGTCGAAACTCAAAATAGCAGAAGCAATATCATTAAATACAAATACTTTGATGGTAAGCTTTTCTTGAACGGTGATTTTGATAAAGCACCTTATGAAATACTGGAGATCAACAGTGCATCTGGTAGAAGAATTTATGTCTACTACTTAGGAACATATTATCAAGTTGGAACCACTGATAAATTGATAGAATTGCCTGCTGTAAAAGATCAGGATGTCATTAAAGAACTAAAGCTGATCAGAGAAAACAAGTAATGTTCCAAAGCATCTCCATTTTGCCTAAATTCGTGGCTTAATGGAAGATAAGAAAACCAGAAAAAAACGAAAACTTGGTAGTTATCCCTTTGCCAGTGTGGTCTTTAGTATCACAGTGGCATTGTTGGTTTTAGGGCTTTTTGGTTGGCTATTGCTGCATAGCACCAGACTTGGAACTCGTATTCAGGAAAACATAGAGGTACAGGTTTATCTAAATAAGAATATATCTCAATCTGATATAACAAAGATTAGAACTACGATTGCTGCAAAACCATATATTTTGGTTAAAGATGGAGCTCAAATCACTTTAATTACGAAAGAGGAAGCAGCCCAACAATTTGTTGAAGCTACAGGTGAGGATTTTAAAGAATTCCTGGGTGACAACCCTCTTAGAGATTTATTCACAATGAAAATCAAAGGTGAATATCAGTCACTGGATAGTCTTAACATCATTAAATCCGAGATAGAAAGAATGCGCGGAGTTTTTGAGGTGGAATATGAAGAGAGTCTCATAGAGAGCATTAATCAGAATTTAACTAAAATCGGATTTATTTTATTGGGTGTAGCCATTTTTGCAATGATCGTTGTAATAATCTTGATCAACAATACAATTAAACTGGCACTATTTTCACAACGTTTTTTAATAAGAAGTATGCAGCTTGTAGGAGCCACCAGCTCTTTCATTCAGCGTCCTTTTTTATATAGATCCATGATTTATGGTTTTTTTGCCGGTGTTTTAGCTTGTGGAATAATCTATGGTTTTACAGAATATATGAATAGCATTATTGAAGGGTTGGAGGAACTGCAGGATGTGAATGGTTTCCTAATGCTATTTATTTTCATCCTTACTATGGGAATTATCGTAGGATATCTGAGCTCATTGAGAGCAATTAAGAAATATTTAAAAATGTCATTAGACGAACTCTATTAAAAATGTCAGAGAAAAGAAAACTTGCTTTTGCTAAAGCTAACTATGTAATAATGATTATCGGAGTTGTAATCCTCGCATTGGGATTCATTATCATGACAATGGATACCGAACCTTATGGGTTTGGTTTTCTTGGACTAACGCTAGGACCCATTGTTGTTATGCTTGGTTTTATTATCCAGTTTGTAGCAATATTTTATAAGCCAAAGACAAACTCTGATTCTGAATGAGTTGGATTGAAGCCCTCATTCTGGGCATTATTCAGGGACTTACGGAATTTTTGCCAGTCAGTAGTAGTGGCCATCTTGAGATCGGTTCTGTCTTATTGGATGCTCAGAGTTCAGACAATTTGCTATTTGCAGTCACTGTCCACTTAGCTACAGCACTTGCCACAATTGCTGTTTTTAAAAATGATATTCTAATTCTACTTAAGGATATTTTTAAATTCGAGTGGAACGAATCCACACGATTTGCCTCTAAAATTATGGTATCAATGATACCTGTATTTGTGGTGGCTGTCTTTTTCAAAGATCAAATTGAAGCATTGTTCATTGGAAATTTAGTGTTGGTTGGATCGATGCTTCTGATAACTGGCGCATTATTACTTTTTGCTCATTTCAAAAAGGATGGCACTCAATCTGTTGGTTTTGTAGGAGCCATAATCATTGGTATTGCTCAAGCATTTGCAGTACTTCCGGGTATTTCCAGATCAGGATCTACCATAGCAACAGCTCTTCTTTTAGGGGTTGAACGATCGAAAGCTGCAAGATTCTCATTTTTAATGGTTTTGATACCTATCCTTGGTGCAAGCTTGTTGGAAATACTGGATTATGCGGAAAATTCGTCTGCTCACTCAATTAGCTCGTTAAGCCTCATCATTGGTTTTTTAGCTTCTTTTATATCAGGATTTATCGCATGCAAATGGATGATTAAGATTGTAAGAAGGGGTAAGCTTACCTACTTTGCCATCTATTGCTTTATTGTGGGTTTAATTGCGATCATAGCAGCATAATATGGAAAATAGCTACGAAGAAGGCCGTTTGCTATTAATCAACAAACCAGTTGATTGGTCTTCTTTCGATGTGGTTAAAAAGCTTCGATATGCACTTAAAGTAAAGAAGATTGGCCATGCAGGAACCTTGGATCCACTAGCCACGGGCTTATTAATTATAGGTACAGGAAAGTTTACCAAGAAGCTAAATGAGCTTCAAGGGTTAGATAAAACCTATGAGGGTATCATTGAATTAGGTAAAACAACACCTTCATATGATTTGGAAACTGAGTTCGATAGTGAGAAAGACTGGACTTCTGTAAACCAAGAAATGTTAGAAGGGGCCAGGAAAAAATTAACCGGACCTATCGAGCAAATTCCACCAGCTCATTCTGCAATTAAAGTAGGAGGGGAAAGGGCATATAAAAAAGCCAGAAAGAATAAGGAAGTGAAGCTTGAACCCCGCTCACTCATTATTCATGAGTTCGAAATTGATGGTTCGAATCTTCCAGAAGTTAAGTTTAAAGTGAGTTGTTCCAAAGGAACATATATCAGGAGTCTGGCACATGATTTTGGTCAACTTGTAGGCGTAGGTGCATACTTGAAGAAATTGGTTCGAACTGCGGTGGGTGATTATCAGTTATCTGATGCAATGGATTTAAACGAATTCGTCAGTCAACATAATGAAGGTAGTTGATCATATAGAAGATTTTGAGAAACCTGCGTTTGCGGTTGTAACTATCGGTACGTTTGACGGTGTGCACATCGGCCATCAAACCATCTTAAAGCGATTAGTTAAAGAAGCAAAAGAGCATAATGGACAAAGTGTTTTAATAACCTTCTGGCCCCATCCACGATTCATTCTCAATAAAGATGCTGATAAGCTAAAGCTATTAACGACATTCGATGAAAAAGTTGGTTTGGTTAGAGATCTTGGGGTTGACTACATCTTGAAGATTGCTTTCACACCTGAATTTTCAAATCTGAGTGCTGATGAATTTGTAAGTCAAATATTGGTGGATAAGGTATGTACCAGGAAATTATTCATTGGACATGATCATCATTTTGGTAATAATAGAGAGGGCAATATTCATTTTTTGCATGCAAATGCTGAAGACTATGGATTTGATGTTCATGAAATCTCTAAGCAGGAAATAGATCATATTGGAATCAGCTCTACTAAAATTCGAAATACCCTTGAAAGCGGAGAGATTCATTTAGCTAATTCACTATTAGGTAGACATTATTCAATTACAGGTAAGGTAATCGATGGAAAAAAGAAAGGCCGATCCATTGGCTTTCCCACTGCCAATATTAAAATACAGGAATCTTATAAGTTATTACCAGCCGATGGAGCTTATGCGGTTAGGGTAGCAATAGCAGATAGATGTTTTGAAGGTATGTTAAATATCGGCTTCAAACCAACAGTAGATGGAACAAAAAGAACAATTGAAGCACACCTTTTTAATTTCGATGAAGATATCTACGGTAAGGAAATCAGCGTTGAGTTTGTGAGATCTTTGAGAAAAGAGATGAAATTTGCTGATATTCATGAACTAAAAAATCAACTGCTGAAAGATAAAGAAGCAGCATTGAAAATTTTAAAATGAAAGTTGGTCATTTAATCATATCGACAGTATTTATTATTCTGACAATTTCTTCATGTCAGAAAACAGACGAGTTGATTGATTTTACTGAGTCCGATGAAATCCTTTTGGGAGATAAAATCGCGCAATTTATTGAAAACGATCCTGGTTATTCTATTATCCCCGAGGAAGGAAATACCATTCCATATGGCTATGTTAATTCCAGACTACAAGAAGTAATTTCTACATCAGCAATTTCAAAAGGGGAAGATTTTCAATGGACCATTCGAATATTTGAAAGTGATACAAGGCATGCTTTCGCCCATCCAGGAGGCTATTTATATATCAGTACTGGAATGATATTTTATCTGGATAATGAAGATCAATTCACTGGACTTATTGCCCATTTTGTTGCTCATATTAATCTATCACACATCACAGAACGATTGTTTTTTAAATACGGTGTAAACGGACTTAAATCAATCGCCGAGTCAGGGGATGAAGAGTCAATCAGACAAATAGTAGAAGATTTGGACCTTAATAACAATTATATCATTCTGTCCAGAGCACATGAATTACAGTCAGATACACTTGCAATCACGATTTTATCCGAGACAACACAATCATGCCAATCAAATGGATTGTTTTTTTCCAGGGTTCTTAATGTACAGCCAAGTCAGCAAGCAGCTTTGATTAACGCACACAGATTAACGCAAGAACGAGTTGATGACATTGAAAATATAACATCTACTAATGGCTGTGATGCTATTGTAGACGATGAGTCTTCCTTAAGGTATAGATCATTCAGAAATTCTATACCATAACATACATTTTAGTAAACAGAAATCTTAACCAGATGAAAAAATCAGAGATCAAATTCGTAGTTGAATTAGATAAAGAAAATATTCCCGAAAAAATAATGTGGGATGCAGACGAGAAGGAACAACCTGGCCTGACAGAGACAAAATCAATTAGTTTGTCACTTTGGGATCATGAAAATAAAAATACCATGCGCATTGATTTGTGGGCAAAAGATATGCCTCTGAATGAAATGAAGCACTTCTATATTGATTGCTTAGGAGGTTTGGCACAAAGCGTTCTCAATGCTACAGGAGATGAATACATGAATCAACAGATAACGTCATTATGTGATCATTTGGTTGAACATGTAAAGAATGAAGGATAAGCCTGGTCACTAAACCAACCAATTCACCAAAAATCATTAATATTATGCATGCACAATAAAATTCGAATTGTAATGCATACTTATTACAATTAGCTGATATTTATGGTTAATTTTCTAATTAAAAGCCGAATTTTATTTGAGATAAACATCATCCCTTATGAACCGAAAGATTACTAAAATTATTTTAAGTGCTTTTATGACCTTAATGATGGGTTATTCATTCGCACAAACTACAGTTTCAGGAAAAGTCATTGATGCTGAAACTGGAGAACCTTTAATAGGAACTCAGATTCTTGTAAAAGGAACAGTACTTGGTACCATCTCCGATGTGAATGGAGACTTTAACTTGTCCGTTCAATCCAGCCCTCCCATTACATTAATAATCACATATGTTGGGTATGAGCGCCAGGAAATCGAAGTAACTGCTTCCGGTCAATCACTCAATATCCAATTAGCAGAATCTACACTTTTGGGCCAAGAGGTGGTGGTTTCGGCTTCCAGGGTTGAGGAAAGCATTCTTCAATCGCCTGTTAGTATTGAGAAAATGGATATTCTGGCAGTACAAAATACTTCAGCTGCTAGTTATTATGAGGGTATTGCTAATCTCAAAGGGGTAGATGTGGCCTCAAGTAGTATAAATTTTCAAATCATCAATGCCAGGGGATTTGGATCAACGGGTAATACCCGATTCGTTCAATTAATCGATGGTATGGATACGCAGGCACCAGCGCTCAATTTTCCAATCGGTAACCTGAATGGACCTTCAGAATTAGATGTTGAAAGTGTAGAGCTTATACCAGGTGCAAGCTCTGCGTTATATGGTCCCAATGCTTTTAATGGAATTTTACTAATCAACAGTAAAAACCCATTTGAATATCAAGGATTGAGTGCTTTTGTGAAGACAGGTGTTAACCATGTAGGTAGCGATGCAGATCAGGATCCTGCGCTGATGAACACACTCTCACTAAGATATGCTAAAGCTTTTGAGAACAAATTTGCTTTTAAGGTTAATGCGACATACTCTTCAGCCGATGATTGGCACGGAACATCAGATTTCGATAGAAATGCTGCCAATAATCCTTTTGCAAGTATAGGAGGTGTAAATCCGGGTTCTGATCGTCTTCATTTTCATGGGGATGAAGCAGCTATCAACCTAGCGATCTTTCCATTTAGTTCCAATTTTGCAGCTTTGGCACGATCAAGAAACTTTGGGCCTGGTTTGAGTGCCGATACTTACGCGCAGAACGGAGATTTACCAAATCATGTTGTTTCGGTTTCACCATGGGAAGAAAAGGCCTTAGCAGATTATGGTGCTGAGAACTTAAAATTAAATACAGGACTCTATTATAGAATCAATGATGATTTAGAATTGAGTTATTTATATAACGGTGGGTTCGGTACGAGTATTTATACTGGCGCACAACGTTATTCACTCTCCAATTTCAGCATACAGCAGCATAGATTGCAATTAAGAGCAGATAATTTCTTTGTGAGGTCTTATGCGACAATTGAAAATTCAGGTGATTCATATATCACAGAGTTTTTGGCATTAAAAATGAATGACAACAGGAGTGGAGGTGGAGTTTCTACCTGGCTTGCAACTTACGGTGTGAACTACCTGGAATATTTTAATAATCAAGGATATCAACCGGGAGAAATAGCAGCACTAAGACAATCTGATCCGAATGCTGCTTTATTGATTGATCAAGCCGCTCATAATTATGCTAGGGGATTAAACGATAATCAATATTTTCCTTTAGATCCTGTTGAGCAAGCTGCTGAGTTTGAACGAATAAAAAATGAGGAACTTGATGGTACGATCCCATTTGGTCCAAAATTCAGTGATGCTACAAAGATGTATCAAACTGATGCTCAATATGATTTTAAGAATCAAATTGATTTCATGGAATTTCAGGTGGGAGGTAGCTATCGGATCTTTGACCTTCGTTCTGATGGAACCATCTTTCCAGATCAGGATGGAGGAATCCAAATCAATGAATTTGGAGCTTATGCACAGGTTGGGAAAAGGGTTACCGATAATTTGAAGCTTTCCGGATCTGTTCGATTCGATAAAAACGAAAATTTTGACGGTCAGGTGAATCCTCGTATTTCAGCTGTTTATACTGTTGCTGGCGACCATAATTTTAGGGGGTCATTCCAAACGGGCTTTAGAAATCCAACCACTCAAGGTCAATTCATTGATTTGAATACAATCAGTACGAGACTACTTGGTGGATTGCAAGAAAATTATGATACATATGATTTGGCTAGAACCAGTAGCACCGGTATCCCATTAGCGTACACTGGTGGTTCAGTGGTTAATTTTAGAAATGGAATATTTGCTGATGGATTGGATGCAGGTGACATTGGTCAGCTAGTTCCTTTTACAGAAAATGACATTAAGCCAGTAATCCCTGAAGAAGTGCGATCTATAGAGTTTGGTTATAAAAGTTTAGTTGCAAATAAACTACTTGTGGATGCTGTTTATTATCACAACACATATACAAATTTCATCACTCAAATTCGAATTGTTGTAGCAGAAGAGCTTACATCTGAAACAGCTGATCCAAATCAAGGTCAATCACCAGGTGATCCTAATTATTTAACCATCTTAAACGGTTCTGCTCTCACGTTGAATAGCGATGGATCGTTTACAGGTAATACTGCTCAGATTTACTCCAATTTAGATGATGAGGTTACTTCTCAAGGTGCAGCTATTGGTCTAACTTATAATCTCCCTAGAGGATACAACATTGGTGCTAACTATAACTGGAATAGACTAGAAGGAGGTTTCTCAGATAATAATTTAACAGAATTCAATACTCCAGAGCATAAGTACAATATCAAATTTGGAAATAGAAAAGTGACCGATAAGTTTGGCTTCAATATTACATATAGATGGCAAGATTCTTTCAGATGGGAATCTTCATTCGCTATTGGAAATGTTCCATCCTTCAGTACGCTTGATGCTCAGGTATCATATAAGCTAGAAGAACTTAAATCAGTAGTGAAGTTGGGAGGATCTAATATTGCAGGTGATCCTTACAATCAAAGTTTGGGTGGGCCAAATATTGGAACAATGTATTACATCTCATTAACTTTTGATGAGTTAATGAATTAAGAATAGAATTAAATTAACCTTCAAATAACCGCCATGTCAATAGAGAGATGGCGGTTATTTGTTTTAACTAATAGCCGAAATATGAAGAAGTATTTAATAATATCCCTAACGGTGATATTTTTTGGATGTAGTGATGATGACGGATCGTTATTAGGGAGATACGTTCAAGATGTTTTCGCAGATGTCGATATCACATTTGATATCAAATATGGAGAAGGTGCGGCACTTGTTGGACCAGTCAATGACCTATACCTTGATGTTTATGAGCCTAAAGGTGATAATGAAACAAAACGTCCATTATTACTACTTGCTCATGGGGGTGCATTCATTAGCGGCACTAAGAATGCGATAAAAGATATGTGTATAGCTTATGCAAAAAAAGGTTATGTGGTAGCCAGTATGCAGTATCGATTGATTAATGATCCAGCTATTCTGAATGCAGATTCAGTAGCATATGCGGAAGCAGTGGTCTTAACACTTTCTGATATGAGAGGGGCAATCAGGTATTTACGAAATGATGCATTGAACGCAAATACCTACGGGATAGATCCCAATATGATCATAATAGGAGGGATATCTGCTGGTGGTGTTATGTCTATGAACGTTGGGTTTTTAGATGAGAATGATGCGGGCTATCCTGACTATCTAAAAGAGATTCAGGCACAGTATGGTGGGTTTGAAGGAAATACGAATGATATCAATGTTTCTTCTGAAGTTCAAGGTATTATTAGTTATTCCGGTTCTGTATTTCGTGATGCCTGGATTGATAATAATGATCCACCCATATTTATGGTGCATGATGAATTAGACGCTGTGGTGCCTTGCAACTATGAGGATACCAATGTGGTGCCCTTTCCATTGTTTGCTTATGGATCTTGCTCCATTGTCGATGCTTTGACTGAAAACAATGTGGCTTATGAATTTGTGTCGATTCCTGGGGAGACCAATCCTCCCAATAATCATGTGACTTATTTGGGTGATGAACAGGGTCAGGAGTTAATTAACCAATCAGCTGAGTTCATTAATAAGATATTGACAGGAGAAATTTAATCCACTGCTTTATTATCAAAAAAAGACTATAGAGTCATTCTATGGACTTTTTGTATAATAACATTGTATACTTATTGTAGACATAAAATCTTAGTGACTTGTACTTGGCTGTCTTATGTCTTTAGCTGAAATGCTCTCATAACTTTTTTAATATGAGACAAGAATATAAAAAAAGCCTGTTCATATGAACAGGCTTTCGACTTTATTAATGTCGAGATTTATTGTGTCGCAGCAGGAGCTAGTATACCAGCAATTACATGGATTCTTCCGTTTGAAGAAGATACTGCGTCAACAACAGCTACTTCAGCATCGAAGTTTGTGTATGTTGTTTGATCAGCAAGATCTACATCTCCGTTACTATCAATGTAAACTCCGATACCATTGCTAGCAGGAATTGCATCTGTGTTGTTGAAGAATAAAAGAGATCCACCACCCAACGTATTGAAAGTAGATCCTGTCGTAAGGTCATCTGGGCCTAATGTGTTAATATTATCATCGGTTCCACCGCCCTGTCCAACAACTACGTGATTTCTGATGTAAGCATCCCACTGCTCTGCTGTTAAAGTAGCTGCAGTAATAGAAGCTGCTTCAAATGTTGCATTAGTAGGTGCAAATACCGTTAAATCTTGAACGGCACTCAAAGCACCAACAATTGTTGCCTCTGCTGCTTTTCCTGCATCTGCTTTAGCAATACCTTCTGCAAGGATTGAAAAATCAGCACCAAGTAAAATTGGCTGTGCTACAGTACCTAAAGTTGCAACGATGGCTGCACCAATGGTTGGAGGTACCATTACCACATCAATGATGTGCACTACTCCGTTAGTAGCCTGGATATCAGTAATACTGAAAGTTGCATCACTCGTTGCTCCAGAAATAATGGACGGTCCACCACCAACTTCAAAAGTCTCACCTTGCAGTGTAGTGAAGGTTGCACCTTCAACCAAATCGCTTGAAGCAATTGCTTGATTTGCAACATGGTAAGCAAGAACTGCTGTTGCAATGTCATCACTTACAGTACTGAAATCTTCAAGGCCTAATGTACCAAGTAGTGTAGATAATGCAGCATTGGTTGGAGCAAATAATGTTAATTCTCCATCTGCTTGCAAAGAAGTTTCTAAGCCAACTGCTAAGAGTTCAGATTCTAATGATGAAAGATTATCTCTCCCTTCTACAATCTGCCAGATGCTCTCGGTAGGTGCTGGCTCATCACCATCGTCATCACTACAGCTTGTGAAGACCATAAAAGAAACCATTGCGCCAATAAGCGTAAAGGCTTTAAAATACTTCAAAATCGATTTTTTCATTGTATTTGGTTTTAAGTTAACGTACGAATTTAATATTAATTAATTAATCCGTTAAGTTGCGAAATGTTTGGTATCAAGACACAATTCAGCTCAAAAACGTTGACAGAATATTAAAATTATGTCCGAACCTGACTTCAAATACTTCTCTCGCTTTAGAAATCAGTTGTTTCACATCGTTTTTGGAACGGACACACGTTCCGGAAAACTATTTGATATCGTCCTCTTATGGGCGATTGTTCTGAGCGTGATTAGCGTAATGCTGGAAAGCGTTAGTAGCATTAGAGAAGCATATGATGATGTATTTTTTGTGACTGAATGGCTTTTCACCGTCTTGTTTACAGTGGAATATTTATTAAGGCTTTTCATTACGGCAAAACCAAAGAAATACGCTTTTAGCTTCTTTGGTATTATTGATCTTCTTGCAACCTTACCTACTTATATCACCCTTTTCGTAGCAGGAGGAAGCTACCTTGTAGTCATCAGGTCTATTCGCTTACTCAGGATTTTTAGAATATTAAAGTTGGGTAGGTATCTGAGGGAAGCTTCCGTTTTGTCCGACGCGCTGGCAGCAAGTCGATATAAGATCTTTGTGTTTCTTGGTGCTGTTTTTACGCTGGCTATGATCATGGGTACGCTTATGTATATGATCGAAGGGGGAGAGAGTGGCTTTACTAGTATTCCAAGGAGTATCTACTGGGCTATCGTGACAATAACAACTGTAGGGTATGGCGATATTGCACCACAAACGGTATTAGGCCAGGCATTTGCGTCCATGCTGATGCTCATGGGTTATGCGATCATTGCAGTCCCTACCGGAATTGTCACATCCGAAATTGCCTCAGCTGAAAAGAATAAAAGAAAGGAAGAATCAGCAGGAAGAGTTTGCGCTGCTTGTGGAATAAAAGGCCATGACAAGGATGCAATCTTTTGCAAGAATTGTTCAGCTAAACTTTAGGCAGAGGATTTATTTCTAAATGTTCTGATCACCAGCCAAACGATAGCAATAGAAAAGATGATTATCAAAAAAACATTTGATGCATCAGAGACTGTCAATGAATCAACCCACTCTGAAAATTTGGTATCTTTCTCTTCCATCTCTTTTTTTGGCATAAATATAGCATGTCATTAGGTATAAAGGATTTTAAATTTTGTATCTTACATATTTAAAATTGCACTTAATCATGAATTTACTGTTTACCGCCATACTATCACTCACACTCCAATCTCCAATCACTATCGTTAAGAATAATGGAGATGAAATTAGACTTTCCAATGTTCAGATTTATCAAAATGAAAAGAAGAGTAGCGCAGACTTACTTAACTACACTTATCTGGGCAATGTTGAAAGTATAAAGATTAGAGAAATTAAGAGGATCTCATTCAAAGAGGCTCTTGAAAAGAAGAAAGGGGTTACTACTTATCGTGTGATTTTAGTACGATCAAATAATGACAAACTAGAAGTACAATTAAACCTTGCTAAAGTAGAAGGAATCAATAATGAAGGAAAAAAGGAATCACTTGGCTTAGGTTCTGTTGATAAGATTTCGTTTTAAATAGGTTAATTCTATATTTGCGATCCCAAATTTTGCACTCGTAGTTCAACTGGATAGAATACCAGATTTCGGCTCTGGGGGTTGAGGGTTCGAATCCTTCCGAGTGCACACCAAACACCTATTAACGTAGGTGTTTTTTTTATATCTATTTTTCAAAAAAAATGTAGAAACAGGAAGGATGAGAACCTTGGTTCGAAATGAAGCGAAGCGAATTCACGAGGGGTTTTGCGTATGGAAGTGTGTATGAGTAATCCTTCCGAGTGCACACCAAACACCTATTAACGTAGGTGTTTTTTTTATATCTATTTTTCAAAAAAAATGTAGAAACAGGAAGGATGAGAACCTTGGTTCGAAATGAAGCGAAGCGAATTCACGAGGGGTTTTGCGTATGGAAGTGTGTATGAGTAATCCTTCCGAGTGCACAAAAGGCATCTACCAAAGTAGATGCCTTTTTCGATTCGACATCTCAAAATTAAATCAGATTGACAAGGAAGGATGAGAACTGTAGCTCCGAAATGGAGCGAAGTGGAATTCACGAGGGGTTGAGTGCATGGATGAGCGTATGAGTAATCCTTCCGAGTGCACTAAAAAAAGCCCTGACGGCTACCATCAGGGCTTTATTTTTTAGCGGTGATTTTATTTAAGTTTCTTTTGGTCTTAGCTCAGCAGGACAAGTAAAACAATCACCGTTAAAATGGATAAGAAAAATCTAACATAGTTCATAATTGATTGCATTTTATTGTCAGTAGTAGGGCCATTATCTAATGGTTTACCCCTAAGTATTTCTACTAAAAACGGTTTTATCTCGATGAAACGAAGGTATATGTTCGATATCCTTCTTTAAATGTTGAGGTTAGACGATGTGACTCATCACCTATTTCATCTATATCCCAGGCTTGCGTCATACCACCAACATTTACAATAAGTTGGTCATTCCCTTGAGTGATGTACCATGTGCCGATTAATCCGGGTGGATCTCCTGGTTCACATTTAGTGGCCCCTTCATTTATCTCATAGGTTCCATCAGGAAAGTAGGTAATGAAATTATCGGTGACACATTCGTGCGGCAATACAGTTCCGAATTCAATTTCAATTTTTTCAACCTGCCAGGTTCTTCCGAATTCATTTTCTCCTGAGATTAATTCTGCAGGTGATTTTGGTCTTGGTCCATCATCGTAACAGCTAGTTATAAGGACGCATAAAAGTAGGAGACGTAAAAAAGCCATAGTTGAGTGATTTACAACTATGGCAAGCTTTTATGGAAAGACCCCTAAAGGCCTATATAGCCAACTTATCCTATGAAAGGACTTCTTTTACTTTTTCAGCCGCGTCTTTAAGTACAATTGCTGATGTTACTTTCAATCCAGAATCTTCTATAATTTTAGCACCTTCTTCTGCATTCGTTCCCTGTAATCTTACAATTATTGGCACATTGATGTCACCAATATTCTTGTAAGCTTCTACCACACCATTCGCTACTCGATCGCATCGAACGATTCCACCGAAAATATTGATCAAAATAGCTTTTACATTCGGATCCTTAAGAATAATTCTGAATCCAGCTTCTACGGTCTGAGCATTCGCTCCTCCACCTACATCCAGGAAGTTTGCAGGTTCACCTCCAGAAAGTTTGATGATGTCCATGGTAGCCATGGCAAGACCGGCACCATTTACCATACAGCCTACGTTACCATCAAGTTTCACGTAGTTAAGACCTGACTTTCCTGCCTCTACCTCTAATGGATCTTCTTCAGTAAGGTCTCGAAGTTCAGCAATGTCTTTGTGACGATATAGTGCATTGTCATCAATGTTTACTTTAGCGTCCACAGCTAAAATTTTATTGTCAGATGTCTTAAGTACTGGATTAATCTCAAATTGAGAAGCATCTGTAGCCTCATAAGCTTTATAAAGCGCGAAGATGAACTTAACCATGCCTTTGAAAGCATCCCCTTCGAGACCAAGTGCAAATGCTACTTTTCTAGCTTGAAATCCTTGTAATCCAACAGCAGGATCAATCCACTCTTTTACTATTTTATCTGGAGTTTCTTCAGCTACCGTTTCTATGTCCATGCCACCTTCAGTAGATGCCATGATTACATTTTTACCAGTACCTCTATCAAGTAGAATAGAAAGGTAATATTCTTTTGGGTCTGACTCACCCGGATAATAGACATCCTGAGCAATCAATACTTTGTTAACTTTCTTACCTTCAGCTCCGGTCTGATGGGTGACAAGTGTTCCTCCTAAAATATCTTTTGCTTTAGGAGCTACTTCATCCAGACTTTTTGCCAATACCACACCATTAGATCCTGTCTCGTTGACTTTCCCTTTACCTCTTCCTCCAGCGTGTATCTGAGCCTTGATAACGTACCATTCAGTACCTGTCTCTCGGTTCAACTCTTTGGCAGCCTCTACAGCTTTATCTGGCGTATCTGCTACTACACCTTCCTGAATGGTTACTCCGTATGATTTTAGAATTTCTTTGGCTTGGTATTCGTGAATATTCATGTGTACTTGTATGTTTTCAATGGCCACATGGAATTCCCATTAAAAATTTCAGTTTCGAGGAAAAAATGAAATCTGAATTTTTAATGCTCATTTCATGGAAATAAATTTTGTGCGAAGCTAAATCATCGGGAACGCATAACCAAGTTTGGGGCCGATCAGATAGCTTATATCTGGATGTAAAACATATCTTTGCGGCCATGCTAAAAGCAGAAAATATTCAAAAGTCTTACGGTGGGCTTGAGGTGTTGAAAGGAATCAATCTTTCAATTGCTAAAGAGGAGGTGGTTAGTATAGTAGGAGCATCAGGAGCTGGGAAAAGTACGCTGTTGCATATTTTGGGAACGCTTGATATTCCGGATGCTGGAAAGGTTACCATTAATGATATTGAAGTATCATCGCTTTCTCCAAAGAAAATGGCTAAAGTAAGAAATGAGGAGATTGGTTTCATTTTTCAATTTCATAATCTTTTCCCTGAATTTACTGCTTTAGAAAATGCCTGTATTCCCGCTTTTATTAAGGGAGATAAAGATGCTGAGAGTAGAGCTAAAGAACTATTAAAAATTCTTGGCTTAGCTGACAGGGTCCATCATAAGCCGTCTGAATTATCCGGAGGTGAGCAGCAAAGAGTATCTGTTGCCAGAGCTCTGATCAATGACCCTTCCATTGTGTTTGCCGATGAACCCAGCGGAAACCTGGACTCTCAAAGTGCCGATGAATTGCACAAACTTTTTTTTGACCTAAGAAACAAAATGGGCCAAACATTTGTCATAGTGACTCATAATATGGAGCTAGCTGGAATGGCAGATCGAAAATTGGAAATTAAGGACGGAATCATAACTTCTTGATAGATATTGAGTCAGGGAGTTAGATATATGCTTTTTGCTTCATTCACTTTCACTTTGATGAAAGTCTGCGTCAAGCTTGTTCCTCATATTCCGGCAATTGAAATCATTCTCTTCAGATCGGTGATTTCTCTAGCTATTAGCGTTTTCTTTTTAAGTAAACAAAAGGTCAGCGTATGGGGCAACAATAAACCATATTTGATTGGAAGAGGTGTAGCTGGTGCAATTGCGCTTGTGATATATTTTAGTCTGTTGCAACAAATTCCTCTAGCAACAGCCTCAACACTTCAATACCTGGCTCCAATCTTTACCGCTGTGCTGGGGATTTTTATTGTTGGAGAGAAAGTCCGAAATGTTCAATGGCTATTCTTTGCGATTAGTTTTGCAGGCGTTTTAGTAATCCAGGGATTTGATCCTCGTATTTCCTTCATTCATTTGGTGATGGGTGTAAGTGCTTCGCTTTTCATGGGCTTAGCTTACAATTTTATTAGGAAACTGAAAACCAGTGAACATCCATTAGTAATTATTTTCTACTTTCCTCTGATTATGTTGCCCGTATCTGCTATTTGGTCTTCTTTCGTATGGGTACAGCCAATAGGCTATGACTGGCTGGTGCTAATATTGGTTGGAATAACAACCCAGATTGCTCAATTTTTAATGACCAAAGCGTATCAGAAGGAAGAGCTAAACAAGGTATCCATTCTTACATATATTGGAATAATTTATTCGTTGGCATTCGGATTTATCATCTTTGATGAGACGTATAATTTAGTCACATATGGAGGCATGGCTTTAGTCCTGACTGGAGTCATATTTAATGTAATGTGGAAGAAGAAACATCCTTGATTTTAAGTAGGCCTTCTGCTTAATTTGCAATCCTAAAACAGAAAAAGATTTACCAACATGGGACGAGCGTTTGAATACCGTAGAGCAGCAAAGGAAAAGCGATGGGATAAGATGAGCAAGGTGTTTCCTAAGCTTGCAAAAGCAATAACTGTTGCAGTGAAAGAGGGGGGAGAAGACCCGGAAATGAATGCCAAGCTTCGTACTGCTATTCAAAATGCCAAGGCTGAAAATATGCCGAAGGACAATATTGAAAATGCGATCAAACGAGCTTCTGGAAAGGATATTGATGAAATATCCGAAGTGACCTACGAAGGAAAAGGGCCCCACGGAGTGCTCGTGTTTGTTGAAGCTGCAACAGACAACACAACACGAACTGTAGCAAATGTAAAGTCCTATTTTAATAAAGCTGGAGGTAGTTTCGTACCATCCGGATCATTAGAGTTCATGTTTGACCGAAAGGCTGTGTTTGAATTTGAGAAGACAGAGGGTATGGATAGGGAAGAGCTAGAGCTCTCACTTATAGATGGTGGCTTAGAAGAGTTGGAAGAAAATGAAGGTATGTTCTACGCTTATGCTGATTATACTCAATTTGGTGAAATGAGTAAGGTTCTTGAAGATTTAGAAATTGAAGTGAAGAAAGCCAATCTCAAAAGAATCTCAAATAATCCGGTCGAATTCACTGAAGAACAATTAGATGAAATCGAGAAGATGCTTGATAAGATAGAAGATGACGATGATGTGCAGGCAGTCTACACTAACATTGCTTAATATGGGTAAAAGACACTATTTTTCAGCGATTATCCTGATTATTTCTATGCAAACTACCTATTCTCAAAATGAGGCGTTGATAGGAAAGTGGGTAATGGTTGAAGTTATTCAGAATAGCGAAGATGTTACTGCGGACCATAATCCAGAAAATGATCGCTTCATTGTTTTTTATGAGAATAACACATTTGAGTCAGGAGGAACTCCTTATGGAAAAAACACAGGGAAATATTATTACGACCTCTCCAAAAATAGATTGATGCTGGATAGCGATGCGGGTGCTGATGATGATTCTGCGTGGAAATTGAACATTGAAGGTGATAACATGGAATGGACTGGAATCGGTAGTGAGTGGGCTGAAAGATTTAAGATATTACACACTAAGGTTACAAAATAAAAAAGGGACTCAAATTTGAGTCCCTTTTTTTATTGCTAGATATCTTATTAAGCCAACTTACTAATCAAATCAGCTGCTCTACTTGAGTAACCAGCCTCATTATCATACCAGCCTACAACTTTCACTAAGTTGCCTTGGCATGAAGTAAGCTTAGAGTCGAAGATATTTGAGTGCGGATTACCAACAATGTCAATTGAAACAATTGGATCTTCTGTGTATTCAAGAATTCCTTTCATTGGACCTTCAGCAGCAGCTTTCATCGCAGCATTCACTTCTTCTTTAGTCACCTCTCTGCTTAAAATACAGGTTAGATCGGTTAATGATCCGGTAGGGGTAGGGACTCTCATTGCAATCCCATCCAATTTACCATTCAGGTGAGGTAGCACCAGACCAACTGCTTTAGCTGCACCTGTAGATGTAGGTATTATCGATACAGCACCTGCTCTTGCTCTTCTTAGATCTTTGTGTGGAGCATCTTGTAAACTCTGATCTGATGTGTAAGCATGTACAGTTGTGATGTAGCCTTTCTCTAACCCGAAAGCATCATCCAAAACCTTTGCCATAGGAGCAAGACAGTTTGTAGTACATGAAGCATTTGAAAGGATGGTTTCATCGCCAGTCAATGTATCCTCATTAACACCCAAAACAACCGTCGGTATGCCGCCTTTAGCAGGTGCAGAGATAACTACTTTCTTAGCTCCAGCTTTTAAGTGCTTACCAGCTCCAGCCTCATCAAGGAAAAATCCTGTGGATTCTAATACTATTTCTACTCCAAGATCTGACCAAGGTAAGTTTTCAGGATCACGTTCAGCGTAAACTGGAATAGCTTTTCCATTCACTATGATATTTTTATCATCAGCTTCCACTGTACCAGGGAATCTTCCATGGTTGGAATCATATTTTAAAAGGTGAGCTAAAGTATGCGTATCTGTAAGGTCATTGATCGCAACTACATCTACATTGTTTTTTTCAAGGAGCGCCCGGAAACTTAGTCTTCCAATACGTCCAAATCCGTTAATACCAATTTTCGTTGACATGTGATCTTGCTTTGATTTTTGAGGTGCAAAAGTAAGTCTACTTTTCGAGCAAATCAATTTTATTGTTAATGGTCGTTTACAGCACTTTCATAACCATTCATATCAAAAACCTTTCATAATGCTATATGATTGTTTAAACTGCGGCACAATAAAATCTCTAACGTTAAAATGAAAAAAATTAAGAATCTATTTGTTGCATTTATTGCAGTAATAACGATGCTGACGGCCTGTACTTCCGGAGGAGACAGCCAATCCAGCGATAAGTTGTCCATTGACTATGAAAAGTATACACTCGAAAACGGGCTGGATGTTGTGCTGCATCAGGATGAGTCCGATCCAATAGTAGCAGTATCAATCATTATTCATGCAGGTTCAAGCAGAGAAAAACCCGGAAGAACCGGTTTTGCTCATTTCTTTGAACATATGTTATTCCAACGATCTGAAAATGTTCCTGATGGAGGATTTTTCAAAAATATCAATGAGTGGGGTGGAACCTTCAATGGCGGTACCTGGACAGATGGCACCATTTACTATGAGGTAGTTCCAAAGGATGCACTAGAAAAAGTACTTTGGATGGAATCTGATCGAATGGGTTATTTCATTAACGCAGTTTCTCTTGCTAGTCTTGAAGGTGAAAAGCCTGTAGTGCAGAATGAAAAAAGACAGAACTACGATAACAGACCATATGGGCATACTCGAGCGGTAGTTGCCAAGGCATTGTATCCGGAAGGACACCCATACAGCTGGTTGACAATTGGAGAACTAGAAGATCTTCAGAATGCTACATTAGAGGATGTTAAAGAGTTTTATGATGAATGGTACGGTCCAAACAATGCCACGTTAGTAATAGCGGGGGACATAGATAAAGCAGGAGTAAAAGAATTAGTTAAAAAATACTTTGGCGAGATTCCTTCAAGAGGAACTGATACCCCAATGGATCCTCAACCTGTTATGCTAGAGGAGACTAAAGTGATTTATCACGAAGATAATTTTGCTCAATTACCTGAATTACGTATGACCTATCCGACGGTAGAGCAATACCATCCGGATCAGTGGGCACTTGATGCTTTAGGTCAAATCCTTTCAGATGGTAAGCGAGCTCCGTTATATAAAGCAATTGTAGAGGAAGCGAAAGTTGCTCCTAATGTCAATTCATACAATAGTTCAAGTGAAATAGCAGGTACATTCACTATTAGCGTTAGAGCAAATGCCGGAACGGATTTGGATTCAGTAAGAGCAGTTATTAATCAGACACTAGCTGATTTCGACAAGGAAGGATTTGATGTGAAAGACCTGGAGAGAATCAAGGCGGGACTAGAAACGAACTTCTACAATGGTATCAGTAGTGTTTTGGGTAAAGCATTTCAGCTTGCTTCCTACAATGAGTTTGCAGGCGATCCAGGATTTATTGAAAAGGACATTGAAAACATCAAAGCAGTAACACAGGATGATGTGATGCAGGTATTCAGAAAATACATTCTGAATAAAAATCATATTGTTACGAATTTCGTCCCTAAGGGATCCACTGATCTTGCGATGGAGGGTGCGATAGCAGCCGATATCAAAGAAGAAGCTATTAATGAATATGGTCAAAGTGAAGTAATTGAAGAGGAGGGGGATTTTACCATCGTAAAAACAGGATCTTCATTTGACCGTTCCGTAGAGCCTGATTTCGGAGAGAAGCCTCTGGTAACACCTCCTACTATCTGGACAAGCCAAACCGAAAATGGAATAGATGTGTATGGTGTAGAGGCAAATGAACTTCCATTGGTTAATTTTTCCATGAGAATCATGGGAGGTCATTACCTGGATGATATGAATAAGGTGGGCGTAGCAAACCTTATGACCGATATCATGATGGAAGGAACAGCCAATAAGACGCCTGAGGAATTGGAAGATGCCATCGGTCAGCTTGGAGCTAACCTAAACATGTTCACTTCAGATGAATATATCCAGGTGTCAGGTAATTGTCTTTCCAGGAATTTTGAAGCAACCATGGAATTGGTTCAGGAGATTTTGCTGGAGCCAAGATGGGACGAGAAAGAGTTTGAACGAATTGTTAACCAAACGCAGCAATCCATTAAGCAACGAGAAACTAATCCGAACGCAATAGCAGCTGTGGTGATGGATAAGAAACTATATGGTGAAGATCACATCCTTGGACATCCGTCTATCGGATATCAAGATCATGTGAAAAGCATCACTATGGATGATCTAAAAGCGTTCTATGAAAATTACTTTGCTCCAAATGTGACGAACTATCATGTGGCTGGAAATGTATCTCAAGAACGTGCGCTTAAAGCTTTGGGTAGGTTACAAACAGAGTGGGCGCAGAAAGAAATTGCAATGCCTTCATACGAAGTACCTCCGGTACCTAATGAGCCGGAAGTATATTTTGTGGATGTTCCTAACGCAAAGCAGTCGGTCATTCGAATGTCACGCTTAACAGTACCATCAAACGATCCTACCTATAATGAGATCATGGTAGCTAATGATCGTTTAGGAGATGGTTCTTCGGGTAGGTTATTTCAGATATTAAGAGAAGAAAAGCAATTTACTTATGGAGCCTATTCATTCCCGGGAAGGGGTGTAATGACACCAAGTACATTTGGAGCATTCTCTAGCGTAAAATCGTCTACTACAAAAGATGCTTTAGATACGTTTAAGGAAGTGATAGGAAATTACGGATCTACGTATACTGATGAGGATCTTGAAAAAACAAAAACGGCGATGATCAAGGAGAATGCAAGAAACTTTGAAACACTAGGAAACTTGTTGAGCATTCTTCAAAACATCAGCACGTATGATCTGCCTAAAGATTATATCAATCAAGAACAGCAGGCTGTAACAAATGCAAGCATTGAAAGCATTCAGGCTACTGCAAATGAATACTTTGACCTTAGTAACTATATATTTGTGATAGTAGGTGATAAAGCTACTCAGTACGAGAAACTAAGAGTTGATGGCGCTGGAGACCCTGTGTTGGTCGATCGTTATGGCAATGAGGAAGGAGTGATGTAAATTCACTTTCATACAATAACTTATAAACCCGTCTTGCTTAGCTTGGCGGGTTTTATTTTTTAATTGATTATCGCACATGTTCGAGAATTTAAATATTGGAGGGTCTCTTGAAGAAGATGATTTTGAGGATTGGCTTGTTCAAGGCAGATCAAGTAAGATCAGGTACCATTATATGGTCATACTATGGGATGAGACACATCAAGATTTCAGGCCTGTTTACTTATCTGAAAGGTCAGAATTGGAAAAATATACCGATCGAGTAAATGTTGGAGATGTTTTTATAGCGGGATATGATTTGTATACTGAATCAAAGATTATGTAAATGCGCACATCACTTGACCTTCGGTTTACTCATACCCACTACCTTGTCGCACAGCCCTTCATGAAGCTCCTTTTAGTCGCTTTCGAACCTACGGTTCTCATCCGCATTTTGATATAAAAAAACCCCGACGATGCTGTCGGAGTATTCTTGAGGCGCTGAGCGGATTATTCATACGCACATCCATGCGCAAATCCCTTCATGGACCTTCGGTCTCGAACCTACGGTTCTCATCCGCTATTTAGATATAAAAAAAGCAACCCTTTCAGGTTGCTTGTAAAGAGGCGCTGAGCGGATTCGAACCGCTGTAAAAGGTTTTGCAGACCTCTGCCTAGCCACTCGGCCACAGCGCCAATATTTTTAATAAAAAAATGAATTCTTACTTATTGCTGCAACAGCAAAACCTTTGTTTTGCAGACCTTCCGCCAGCTGGCGGACCACTCGGCCACAGCGCCAAAATTTGATGCAAAAGTAGAGAAAAAGAGCCATCCATATTAAATGGATGGCTCAAATTTTCAATGATTATTTCTCCTCTTCTTTCTTAGCTTTGGTAGTCTTTTTAGGAGCAGACTTACCTGCATCTTCCATTTTGTTTTTCAGTGCTGAAAGTGCATCCAGGTCACCAAGTGTAGACTTTTCAACCTCTTTGTTGATCTTGTCTAGTGTGTTACCTTTCTTGCCACCGCCAGTAGTCTTCTTAGCAGATGCTGCTTTTGGTTGCTCAGCATCCTTATCCCAAACAGAAGTATGAGAAAGAACGATTCTCTTATCATCTTTAGAGAATTCAAGTACTTTGAATTCTAGTGTTTCGCCTTCAGCCGCTTGCGAGCCATCTTCTTTTTTGAGATGCTTAGGTAATACGTGCCCTTCAAGTCCGTAAGGAAGCTCAACAGTCGCTGACTTATCCGTAACGCTAGTCACTGTACACTTGTGTAAAGACCCTTTAGTAAATACCGTTTCAAATGTATCCCAAGGATTTTCTTCAAGGTGCTTATGACTTAGTGCGAGTCTTCTGTTCTCAACATCAAGTTCCATCACTTTTACTTCTAGATCTTCACCAACCTTTACAAATTCAGATGGGTGCTTGATCTTCTTGGTCCATGATAGATCTGAAACATGAACAAGACCGTCGATACCTTCTTCAAGCTCAATGAATAGACCGAAGTTAGTAAGGTTACGAACTGTTCCTTTATGCTCAGTCCCAACTGCGTACTTAGTCAGCACGTCTTGTTTGGTCCATGGATCTTCAGTAAGCTGCTTAATGCCACAAGACATTTTGCGTTCGTCTCTATCGATTGTGAGAACTACAGCTTCAATCTCATCTCCTACATTCAAGAAATCAGAAGGATTTCTCAAGTGCTGAGACCATGACATTTCAGAAACGTGAATAAGACCCTCAACTCCAGGAATGATTTCAAGGAATGCACCATAATCAGCAACATTCACAATTTTACCTTTCACTTTAGATCCTACGTCGATATCCTTATCAAGTGAATCCCAAGGATGATCTGTAAGCTGCTTCATACCTAGAGAAATACGTTGCTTGTTGTCATCGAAATCCAACACAACAACGTTTACTTTCTCATCAAGAGATAATACTTCTTCTGGGTGATTGATTCGGCCCCATGAAATATCTGTAATGTGAAGTAGTCCATCTACACCTCCAAGATCGATGAATACACCGAAATTGGTCATGTTTTTGATAACTCCTTCCAATACCTGACCTTTTTCAAGGTTATTTAGAATTTCAGCTTTTTGCTCTTCTAGATCTTTCTCAATCAAGACTTTATGAGATACTACAACGTTATCATTCGTGTAGTTGATCTTCACAACTTTAACTTCCATTGACTTACCAACAAAAACGTCAAAGTCTCTAATAGGCTTCACATCGATCTGTGATCCCGGAAGGAAAGCCTCTACACCGTATACGTCCACGATCAAACCACCTTTGGTTCTTCGCTTAACGAATCCTTCGATTACTTCATCATTGTCAAGGGCACCCTGGATTGATTCCCATGCCTTAACAATTTTTGCTTTTCTTCTTGAAAGAACGAGCTGACCATTAGCGTTTTCTTGCTCTTCAATATATACCTGTACTTCATCACCTGCTTTAAGGTCAGGGATATCTCTAAATTCTGAAAGAGACACCAAACCATCAGATTTGAAGCCAATGTTTACGATTACTTCTCGATCAGTGATTCCTACTATTGTTCCAGAAATAAGTTCTTTTTCAGTGATTTCCGTAAGAGTATCTTCATAAAGCTTCTCCATTGCTTTACGATCTTCCTCAGAATACTCATCTTCAAAGCCTCCTTCAGTATCAAAGTCAAAATCATCATCTTGCTCTTCAATTACTGGAGCAGGAACTTCTTTCTTTGTTTCTTTTTTAGCTTTAGGCTCTTCTTTCTTTTCTTCCTTCTTCTCAGCCTTTGGCTCTTCAGTTTTAGCTTCAGCTTCTACTTTTTCTTCTTTCACTTCCTTCTTCTCTTCCTTTTCAGGCTCAGCTTTTGCCTCTTCTTTTTTCTCAGCTTTCGCTTTGGTCTCTTTCTTCGCAGTTGTTTTAGAAGCAGTCTTTTCTTCCTTTACTTCTTCTTTTTTGTCATCTGCCTTTTTGGTTGCTGCTTTTTTTGTAGTTGTCTTTTTTGCAGCAGTTGCTTTTGCTTTGGTTTCTTTCTCCTCAGCTTTTGCAGTTTCTTCTTTCTTTGCCATAATAAAAAATGACTCCCGTTAGGTACACTGTGTTAGTTGGAGTCAGCACTAACCAGCATTTTTGTTAAACATTACTCCTGCAAACTTTACAGGAGCCTTCCATTTTGGAACGGAGCGCAAATTTAGGGAATTTGATTCATAAAACCATTCATAGGGTTAACTTTAAGCATTATTCTAAACCTATACATCTTATGAAATACATTCAACTGGTAGTTCTTGCATTAATTATCATTTCCTGCAAAAAGCCTGAGCCACAATTAGCAGCTGATACGGTTATTACAAATGGTCCGATATATACTATGGATGCCGATAATCCACAGGTTGAGGCGGTAGCTATTAAGGCTGACACTTTTTTATATGTGGGTACGAATGAAGGTGCTGAGGCTTTTATAGGAGCTAAAACCAAAACCATAGACTTACAAGGAAAGACCATGACACCCGGATTGGTTGAAGGACATGCTCACATTATGGGTGTAGGTTATAACCTCTTGAATGTTGATCTAATGAAGGCAAAATCTTATGATGAAGTAGTAGAAATGGTAAAAGAGCGAGCCAGTAGTACACCAGAAGGAGAATGGATAATCGGACGTGGTTGGCACCAGGATAAATGGGTAGAGCAACCCGAGTTAACAAATGGATTTCCAACGCATGATCTTTTGAGTGAGGCTGTCCCGAATCATCCTGTCTACTTAAAACATGCAAGTGGCCATGCCGCTTTGGCAAATTCCAAGGCGATGGAGATGGCTTTAATTTCCAATGAAACTCCACAGCCTTCTGGTGGTGAAATCTTCAAAAGTGTTTCAGGTTCACCGACAGGCATTTTTAATGAAACAGCACAAGGATTGATTACCAAAGTAATTCCTAATAACACGAAAGAAAATGATGAAAAAGCTCTTCAGTTAGCATTGGAGGAATGTTTTAAATATGGAATTACAGGGTTTCATCAAGCAGGTTCTGGTCCGGACCATATAAATCTTTATAAAGAATTTGCTGAACGTGGTGATCTAAAATTACGACTTTATGTAATGCTCAATGGAAGGGACGAGGGGCTTCTTGATGAATACTTCTTGAAGGGCATTGAAGAGGATCTTTATGATAATCAGTTGACCGTTCGCTCTGTGAAATTATATGCCGATGGGGCGCTTGGTTCGAGAGGTGCATGGTTACTTGAGGAGTATTCTGATGCGCCAGGAGTGCATGGGCATAATGTGATGCCAATGGATGAAATTGAAGAGATAACTAAAAAAGCCTACAAGGCCGGATTTCAGGTTTGTGTTCATGCCATTGGAGACAGGGCCAATAAAGAGGTATTAGATATTTATGAAAGAACTTTCAAATTATACCCGGAAGGAGCACCAAAAGAACCCAGATTTAGGATAGAACATGCACAGCATTTTCACCCTAATGATATTCCTCGATTTGCAGAAATGGGTGTTATCCCTTCAATGCAAGCGATTCATATGGCATCTGATAGACCTTGGGCCATAGACAGACTTGGACAGCAACGAATTGAGTGGGGTGCGTACATGTGGCAGACTTTATTGCAGTCGGGTGCACGAATCGTGAATGGCACAGATGCTCCGGTTGAACCAATTACCCCGTTAGCAAGTCTTTATGCATCTGTCAGTCGGAGAACACTCAAAGGAAATCCTGAAGGAGGGTTTGAGCCATCTGAAAAAATGACGCGAGAGCAGGCCTTAAGATCATATACATTGGATGCAGCTTTTGCAGCATTTAGAGAAGATAGAAAGGGCAGTATTGAAGTTGGTAAATGGGCTGACCTAACAGTTTTTGATAACGATTTGATGACCATTCCGGAAGATGAGATTCTTTCTACTAATGTGAAGATGACTATCATTGGGGGAGAAATTGTTTACGAAGCAGAATAACCTTTTTATAGCTTGATTGTACAGAAGAATGTTTCTTTAAGGCCTTATAATACGTTTGGGCTTAATGAAAATGCAGGATTTCTTGCAATAGTTGATTCAATTGAAGATTTGGATGAAATTTATCAGACCGGTAGATTTCGTGCTCAAAAGAAGATGATCCTTGGTGGTGGCTCTAATGTACTCTTTACCAGAGGTTTTACAGGTGTTGTGGCTAAGAATGAAATAAGAGGTATTCAGGTTCAGAATGAAACAGAGGAAGACGTGTTGGTTTCTGTGGGAGCGGGCGAAAACTGGCATCAATTCGTGCTTTGGTGCGTGGAACATAATTATGGTGGAGTTGAGAATTTATCCTTAATTCCTGGTACAGTCGGAGCTGCACCAATGCAAAACATTGGAGCCTATGGCGTTGAGCTAAAAGATGTTTTTCACTCCCTTGAAGCATATGAAATAAAGACTGGAAAAACACTTTCTTTTTTCAGGGAAGATTGCAAGTTTGACTATCGATTCTCCATATTTAAAGGTGAACTGAAAGATGATTATGTAATCACAAAAGTATTTTTTAAGCTTTCAAAAAAACCTGAATTCAACATTTCATACGGCGCTATCAAATCAACGCTAGAAGAGATGGGCGTTGAAGAGCTTACCATTAAAAATGTAAGTCAGGCAGTTATTAATATTAGGCAGTCAAAATTACCTGACCCGATGGATATTGGTAATGCAGGTAGTTTTTTTAAAAATCCTGTCGTAGAGAAGCTTCATTTTGAAGCACTAGAAGCCGAATTTCCTGACATAAAATCTTATCCACTAGATAATGAAAATATAAAGGTCCCTGCTGGCTGGTTGATTGAAAAAGCAGGATGGAAAGGATACAAAGACGGAAATATTGGTGTTCATGAGAAGCAGGCCTTGGTGCTGGTGAATTTCGGAGAGGGTAGAGGTAAAGATATTTTCAAACTGTCTCAGCAAATTCAGAAGTCAATTCAACAGCAATTTGGTATTGAGCTTGAGCGAGAAGTAAATATCATCTAGTTAGCCTGCCTTAAAATCAGTTTTATATATGATCATTGGGGTAATAGGAATCCCATAAAATTTAACAGTCTTTCCATTTATTGATGCTCCAAGCGATAATAATAGTTTGACAGTTATATCTCGAGCGTCAATAACTATGCGATCAATGTCTTTTTCAAATAGGAATTCGAATGATTTCACTGCTAATTTCTTTCCGAATCCATGACCTCTGAAAATGGGATCAACCGCAAGCCTTCCCCAGTGCCAATCATCGGTATCTTTCCAGGCAGCTACTGTTCCAATGATTTGTTTGTTGTTTTTTGCACACCACCAATATTGCTCATCGAATGGAAGTGGGATTAATTCTTTTGGAATATTTTGTTCTCGGGTAAATATTTCCTCTAGAAAAGAATAAACTTCATTCAATGCAGATTTTTCAAGTTGAACAACCTCAAATTGAACCATGATACAATTTTACCTCAATTCAGGAAACTTAGCAGGCACTGAATATTTACTAAAGAATATGTCGTTATTTTCGAGGCATGACTGAACAGCCTATTTTTATCATTGCTGTACTTTTCTTTTTAGTTTTTCTGAGTGAGTTTCTTTGCAAACACACATTTCTCAAGCATATCAGCAGCTCTTTATTGGTAATTATTCTTGGAGCCATTGTCGCTAATATTGGACTGATTCCATCGGCTTCTGATTCCAGTCCTGTCTATGAAAACATTTTTGGTTATGTAGCTCCTGCGAGTATTTTCTTTTTATTACTAGGTGTTCAATTGAAAGAACTAAAAAAGGCTGGTCTGCCAATGCTCCTGGCTTTCATTTTAGGAAGTTTAGGTACAATGATAGGTGTGATTGTAGCTCTGAATGTTATCGATTATGAGCAGGTATTTGGGATAAATGCTGCAGCAATTGCAGGTATGATGACAGGCACTTATACAGGTGGCAGTGCAAACTTTAATGCGGTTGCTTTACACTATGAAGTGTTTCGTGAAGGAGCTGTTTATACTGGGGTGGTAGTGGCTGATAATATAATTACAGCAATATGGATGATTGTCACATTGAGTTTACCTATTGTAATGCAAAAGTTACGACCTCATTCTGTCACTCAAAGCGGAGAAAATCATGATCACGAATTAGAAAGAGAGGTTGAGGAGGTTGGGCCGATGAGTTTGTCTTTAATGCTTCTGTTGGGAGCTGGTACATTGCTCATTTCAGATTGGCTTGCAAGCATGTTTTCTGATTACGGCATTGGTATTCCTTCCATTTTAATTTTAACGACTATTGCTTTAATTCTTGCTCAATTTAAACGGATTCAAATTATGCCTGGGGCAAAACTTCTTGGGATGTTCTCAGTCTATCTGTTTTTAGCCGTAGTTGGCGCATTTTGTGAAATTGGAGCTTTAGTAGATGTTGGAGCCCATGCATTTGATATTTTCTTCTTTACAATAATGATTGTGTTGATACATGGATCTTTTCTTGTTCTCTGTGGACTAATATTCAAGTTTGATTGGTCCATTATCGCCATTGCATCACAAGCAAATATTGGAGGAGCGAGTACAGCGTTGGCGCTTGCTAAAAGTGTTAAAAGAAATGATCTCATTCTTCCAGCTATTCTTGCAGGTTCATTAGGATCAGGACTCGGTACATACCTTGGTTTTCTTGTTGCAGCATTTTTGGGAGCCTAAAGAAATGAAGTCCGTAATCTTTTTCTTATTAATTTACGATTCCTGAAAGCGATAATCACCCTTATATGCCTAGCTCTTCAAAAAAGCTTAAAAAGCTAATTATTAAAGATTATCAAATCCCACAATCTCGATTGATTGGTCATCAAGTTTTGGTAGCAACAAATTTGATGATGATGATTGTCATTTTGATCGAACTATTCTTTGATCTCAGCGCAACCAGCCTGTCATTGCTCATTCCTAGTTTTCTGGTAAATCTGATCTTGCTAATTATTTCTTTTGCAAAGCGATCTATTAAATATCTGGAGATAGCGCACATCATGGTGCTTTATCTTATTGTTGAAATTCACTTTTTCGTAAATCCTGGGGTATTTCACATATTGGTTTATTGGATGCCATTTTTACCTATGCATGCATTGATTACTAAGGGGATGAATAATTCAAAATGGTGGTTGCTAATTACTACCATCACCATTTTATTGAATGGATATTATGGACAGGAGGTCATTGGCAATGACTATGTAATCATATCCAATTACATCAAATTCACTAGTGCAGGATTACTTTTTTTACTATGTATTTATGCTGGGTTTTATCTTCTCTACTATTTGCTAGGTGATGCTTACGCCAAAACAAAGGATAAAAATGATGAGATTGAACGATTGAACAGTGAACTTCAAAACCTAAACGAATCGTTAGAGGAACGTGTACATGAACGTACTCATGATCTAAATGAAAAAAATAACCGCCTTGAACGAATTGCTTTTATGAATTCCCATGAGGTGAGATCTTCTATATCAAAAATTATAAGTGCTTCTGATGCTATGACTATGGACGAAGAGAAAAAGGAGCAATTAATTACTGTAATTGTAGATTCATCTAAAGATTTGGATGAAGCAATTAGGGCAATGAATAAGGAGATTGAGCAGAATTGAACATGATGATCAAAAAAAGCCAAACCTTACGGTCTGGCTTCATTAGGTTGGTCATTGCTTCATCATTTGTCGACTTCCATTTCAATGGAAGTGTCCATTGGGTCTTTGTTTTTCACGTGCTCATCCAGCCATGCATCCTGCTCCCACAATACATGCATGATACTTTCTTTTGCTCGATAGCCGTGACTTTCTTTAGGTAACATCACCAGTCTTGCTGGACCCCCTAGCCCTTTGAGAGCATTAAAATAGCGCTCACTTTGCATTGGATAAGTTCCTGAGTTGTTGTCAGCTTCACCATGAATCAAAAGAAGTGGAGTCTTCATTTTGTCTGCATGCATAAACGGAGACATAGTGTAGTATACTTCAGGCGCTTCCCAATATGATCGCTCTTCTCGCTGGAAACCAAAAGGAGTAAGCGTTCTGTTGTAGGCACCACTCCGTGCAATGCCAGCTGCAAAAAGATTAGAATGACTCAACAGATTAGCCACCATAAATGCACCATAAGAGTGACCACCTACTGCTACTCGTTCCCGATCGATGTAGCCCATTGCATCTACAGCATCTATTCCTGCTTTAGCATTAGCTACTAGTTGCTTTCTAAAGGTGTCATTTGGTTGTTCATCTCCTTCTCCGATAATAGGGAAGGCAGCATCATCCAGAACCACATAACCTCTGGTTACCCAAAACACAGGTGAACCATACCAAGGATAGATAAATTCATTGGGGTTTGTTGTATTCTGACCAGCACTTGCTTTGTCCTTATACTCAACTGGATATGCCCACATAACCATTGGCATCTTTTCTTTCTTTTCTTTGTCATATCCTACTGGAAGATATAAAGTGCCAGTTAGTTCTACACCGTCTTCACGTTCATAGGTAATTACTTCTTTCTCAACTTCCATCATTGCCTTAAATGGATTTTCAAACTGCGTGATTGGTTTGAGCTCCATCTTTTTCTTGATGTTGCGAACATAATAATTAGGATACTCCGTTGGTGATTCTATGCGCACCAGAATTTCTCCTTTACTCATATTAATTGCATCGACTAGATCTTCGACCTTATCCGTATATGCTGATTGATAGAGCCGTGTGGTTTTATTGTTCTCTAAATTCAACTGATCCACAAAAGGGAATTGCCCCTCATCGCTGAATCCATCACCCATCAGGTATGCATTACTTCCATCCATGGATAGTATGTATTGATTCAATTTGTTCTTCGCTGTTACAAAATTTCCCGGATCACTATAGGCATCCTGATAGTTTCTATCAAACAATATTTTGGGTTCCACTGAATTGTCTGATGGGTTGAAAAGGTAGGTTTTAGTATTTCTGTTATCAAACCAATAGTCATTAGCAATAGCCACATTATCATTTCCCCATGTAATACCTGAAAATCTATTTTTCATTTTCATTAGAGATCGTGCTTCACCTGTAAAGGGGGCCGGAAGTTCCAAAGCTTCATCATGAAATTCAACTTCCTTTGCAGGATCTCCCTCGTCAAGTGCTTGAGCCCAAACTACTGTTGCTGGTTTATCTGCACGCCAACTAAACCCTCTTGGTTTGTCAGTGGTAGACATGAATCCTTTAGGTCTAACTTCATCCACACCATTGTCCAATAGCATTTTAACTTGCTTTCCACTTTTATCATAAATGGCTGTCTCAGAAGCAAATCTGTAGTATGGCACCAGGTATGAAAAAGGCCGCTTTACCTTGGTGATCAATACATAATTTCCATCAGGTGAGTAATCCATTCCCCGATACATACCAGTATCCATCCATTTTGACATTGTGCCATCCAGAGATACTTTGAAAATCGCAGCTCTTGCCAGCTGTTCAAAATTTTTCTCATCCACAGGATTTTTTAGTAAATCCTGATAAGTTCTATTTTGAGCTTTTTCTCCAGTACTTGTGCTTACAGTTGGTCCAGTCGGAACAGCAGTATTGGTATTGATTAAAGGTTCACGGTCATCAGGTAACATTTTTACCAACATACTTTTACTATCTATTGACCACACCATTGGCCAGCCCAGATTTGCATTTGCACCAGCGTTGCTTAATTTCTTAGCCGCTCCTTTTATGACATCCAATACCCATATCTCTACACCTGAAGATGTTGTATGAGTGAACGCCATCTTGCTCTCATCTGGTGACCAACTGAAATAAGCCATTCGGGGGTTATCAGGCAAACCTGTCACTTGCTTTGCATCCTCGTCAAAAGCTTTTTTTACTTTGACGTTATTATAGAAAGTTGTCCGACTGCCAATGTTAGTCACTGGATTGATTCGTAAACCACCCAGTCTGAGTTCTTCTTCGGATAACTCTGCTATTGATTTATAAGCATTGCGATAGAGTAATACTACATTTTCACCTTTGTTATCGATTCTTACCCATGGTGCAAGTGGTGCATCGATCAATTCTTTAATTTCCTTAGGTGGTTCCTGATATTCCAGACCTCCTTGAGCAAAAGTCCCTAGTGTTAATAAAGACAATAGGAGACAATTCATGATATTCTTCATAGTCCAAGCTGTTTAAATTGATTAGAGCTTTAAGATAGAAAAAGTTGATGGTAGAAGGCTAACCGTTTATATAATGGTGAATGCAATTAAGTGAGGTAGCATTTTCCGTTTTTATAAACAAAACAGAATATTATCTATTTAAAATGAGTTTATTAAAAATAAAATACTAAAACATAGTTTGTATAGGTATAATAACGAATTATAATTCCGTATTAGATGTATGCTTAAAATTTTATCGGGATGCGATTTTTGCATCATCAAAACACTTAAGGAATATTTCCAAACACCAAAAAATGAATATGAAAATGATTAAGAAAAAATCAATGGTTATTGCATTAATGATCATGGTAAGCCTAACTTCAATTGCTAACGGAACTTCATCAATCGGAGATGCTAAAGCGATGGTCAAAGTAGTTCCAGCAGGAGAAATGATTCGGCTTTATTATGCTGGGGTCTCATCAGAAAGTGTAAAGCTTGTAATTAGAGATGAAGAAGGTGATCTAGTTTACAGAGAAAAAATCAATGCTGGTTATAGCTTCCAACGAGCTTATAACATGTCGAATTTACCTTTCGGTACCTATGAATTTCAATTAATTACTGGACAGGAAACAATCAGTCAGCTCGTTGATTACGTAAATCAGCCTGAAATATCACTTGACTTTTTCGTTAAATCACTTGATGAAAACGGTACTAGAAAAATGGTACGAATTCCTGCTGGCCAAATTGAAAAAGCAAAAGTTACTATCTACAGTAATGTTAATGGTATGCTTTATGAAGAAGTAGAATCAGTAGAAAATGGAATGGCTAAAATCTACAGACTTGATAACGCTAAGCCTGGTGAAAAACTAGAGGTTGAAGTTAAGTCTATCAAATAAATACATAAACATGTTTAATTAAAAGCTCTTTGCATTTGCAGAGAGCTTTTTTTATTTGGAGCCTATCTACTTTTAATATTCATGTAATTGTACGGTTAATAGACAATTTCAAAATTGCTTCAAAAAGGCATTATAAGTTTGCTTAATGAAACTATTGCTGGTAGAAGATCAGGATGAGCTCTCTTTCGGAATTCAAAATTACTTTTCTAAGGAGGGGGATGTTTGTGAGGTTGCTCCATCTTTTTCAAAAGCAACTGAAAAGCTTTACGCATTTTCATATGATGTACTCTTACTGGATCTAATGCTTCCGGATGGTGATGGACTTTCGCTACTAAAGGTTGTAAAGGAAAATTGGCCGGACATGGGTGTGCTCATTATTTCCGCGAAAAATGCATTAAATGATAAACTTCATGGGTTAGAACTCGGAGCTGATGATTATTTGCCTAAACCTTTTCACTTAGCTGAATTAAACGCACGAGCCAATGCCATCTTCAGACGAAGAAAACAAGAAGGAAAGCATTCGCTTAACTTCAACGAAATAGAGCTTAATTTGAATAGTCAGGAAGTTATTGTAAATGGTACTGTTCTTGACCTGACTCGGAAAGAATATGAGCTTCTCCACTATTTTATTGTCAATCAAAATCGACTATTGACAAAACAAGCAATTGCGGAGCATTTATGGGGTGACTATATGGATACAATGGATTCCTTTGATTTTGTGTATCAGCATATCAAAAACCTAAGAAAAAAGATTTTGGCAGGAGGAGGAAAGGATTATTTGAAAACAGTGTATGGCGCGGGATATAAAATGAAGGATGAATGAATCTCATTGTTAGAATTACCATATTGTTCGTTTTTGTATCGCTCATTGTATTTCTGGTCGGTGGGGTTATAAGCTATAATGTAATGATGCGAGAAGTGAATTTCGAGCAGAAAAGATTTCTAACAGAGCGCTTGGAGCGTATAGAAGCACGGCTGGAGCGAAGACCTGTTCAAGATACACTGCAGTGGTCAAAATTAACCGTTATTAGGCTTGAGGACCTTGCTGAAGAATCCACCGTTTTTTCTGATACCATTGTTATGCACAGTCAATTGGAGCGTGAAGAACCTCACCTCAGGCTGGATGCAATTCGTACAATAAATGGAGTCAGCTACGAAATAAGCCTTTTTGATATTATTATAGAAGCAGATGATATCCGAGATGGATTGGAAGAGTCACTTGTTACTATGTATCTAATACTTTTAGCTGCTGTTCTCATCATCGGTTTTTTAGCTTCCTATTTTATTCTTCGTCCATTCAATCAAACACTTGATGTCATCAAGAATTTTTCTCTTACTAAGCCGGATCAAAAACTGAAGTTTCCCAAATCAAGTGTAACAGAATTCAAAAGGCTCAATCATTTTTTGGAAGAAATGACGAGTAAGGTTAAGTCTGACTATCAGTCCTTGAAAGAGTTTTCAGAGAATGCCTCGCATGAATTTCAGACTCCTATTGCTATTGTGCAGAGCAAACTGGAGGTGTTGCTTGATGGGGAGAACCTAAGAGAGGAACAAATTGAACAAATATCTTTTGCTCAGAATACGATAAAAAGGCTTAGTAACCTGAGTAATGCGCTGGCTCTTTTGACCAAGATTGACAATCAGGAATTCGCTAACGTTTCGGAAATCAATCTTTCTGAGACACTCAAAAGAATGCTCGAAGAGTTTAAAGAGCTAATTGAGCTTAAATCAATAGAACTTGTTGTGGATGTAAACGAAGGAATTACACTAAGGGCAGATTTGGTTTTAATTGAGCTGTTAATGACGAATCTGATTAATAACTCCATCAGGCATAATTGGGAAGGAGGGAATATCAAAGTTTCTTTAAATGAAGAATCATTGAAGATCACCAATACCGGACCCAAACTTGAGATATCTGGTGATCAACTTTTTGAGCGATTTAAGAAGTCCAATCAAAGTGCTAAATCGATGGGGCTGGGACTAGCTATCGTAAAGAAGATCTGCGATTTATACAGCTATGAGATCAATTACAAAAACGATGACGATATGCATACCATTCATGTCCGTTTTTAACCACAGATAGAAGAATTTAAAAACTTCAGAATTGCTTCAAATTTCACTCAAACATGCTTCAAAGTATATTGTTTCTTTTGTATTATGAATAAAAGAGGACTATTATCATTCGCGCTGTTACTTATCATTTTTATTGGGTTTGGTCAAGCCCCAAAAGCAGTGGCAGCCCCGAAATTTGCCATTAAAGGCAATTTAGTAGACGCAAGTAATCAACCCGTAGAATTCGCAACAGTAAGTGTATTTAGCGAATCAGACTCCACACTTATAACTGGTGGTCTTACAGATGTAGATGGCGTTTTCAATATTCCTGTTGAACCAGGTAATTACTACATCAGAATTCAATTTATGGGATTTAAGGATGTCACCGTTTCCAAGATTGAAATCAACAAGGAAAACAAAATATTTAATGCCGGTCCATTAGTCATTCGTGAAGATGAGAAGCTTCTTAATGAAGTAGTAGTGCAAGCTGAGCGTACCGAAATGGAGCTTACTCTGGATAAAAAAGTATATAACATAGGCAAGGATCTTAGTAATCTTGGAGGAAGTGCCTCTGATCTATTAGCCAACCTTCCATCGGTGGAGGTAGACGTTGATGGAAATGTTGCATTGAGGGGTAGTCAAAATGTGCAGATTCTGGTAGATGGTAAGCCGTCCGGCTTGGTTGGATTATCAGGGACAGGAGGATTGCAGCAGTTACAAGGAAACCTTATCGAGCGTGTTGAGATAATTACTAATCCATCGGCGAGGTATGATGCAGAAGGGGGCGCGGGTATAATCAACATTATTTTAAAAAAGGATCGAGCAAAAGGGTTTAATGGAAGCTTCCAAGTGCAAGGAGGTATTCCAGCGAATAATGGAGCTAGCGTCAATGTGAACTACCGTACAGGATGGATCAATTGGTTTGTTAATTATGGTGTAACAGCACGAACATCACCAGGACTGGGATATACAAACAATTCTTTTAATAACCCTGCGAGAGATACCATTTACTACATTAATCAGGATAATGATCGGGAACGAAAGAGTCTTTCTCAAAATATTCGCTTTGGGTCTGATATCTATTTTAATGAGAAAAATGTACTGACACTGGCCGCTTCCTATAGAAATTCAGATAGCGACAATACCACAATAACGGGTTATGAATTCTTTAATAGAAATCAAGTTCAGTTTTCTGATCGACTAAGAATTGATAATGAAGATGAAGAAGATCTGAACTGGCAATATGAACTCAACTATAACAGAGATTTTAAGAGAAAAGGACAAAAACTAACATTTACGCTGCAACAGCAAGATAGTGAGGAGACCGAGCGATCATTATTTGATGATGTTACAAACTATTCTGATGGTTCTTCAACTGAATTGGCTCAGCGAGCTAGAAACGATAATGGAGAAGATAGGCAGTTAATGCAGTTGGATTACATCCATCCGTTCGGTAAAGATGCTAAACTGGAGTTAGGCACTCGCTACAACAGTCGGACCATCTTCAATAACTACATCGTAGAGTCTGACTCATCCGCAAGTGGATTGGAACAGAATTTTGAAGAGGTTGTGGATCTAACAAATAACTTCTCGTTTGAGGAGCGAATCTTTGCTTTATACGGAATTGTCAGCAACAAATATGAAAAGTTTTCATGGCAGCTCGGCTTGAGAGCAGAAAATACTAACTTGGATACACAGCTAATACCACCTAGTGCCGAAGAGGCGGATAGTGAAGAATATGAGCCAAATAGCCAGAACTATTTTAGCTTATTCCCAAGCGCAAACCTTACTTACAAGTACAGTAAAATTTCATCACTCCAATTAAGTTATAGTAGAAGAATTTCACGTCCTAGATTTAGAAATTTAAATCCGTTTATTACTTACAGTAATCCTTTGAGTTTATTTACGGGCAATCCTGATTTGAAACCTCAATTCACAGATTCGTATGAGCTTGGGATTTTACAGAACAGACAATCATCCACAATATATGTAGGGCTTTATTATCGATACACCACCGATGTGGTTCAAAGAATACAACGCACAATTGAAGAGGGTGTAACTGAAAGACTTCCGGTTAATCTTGGTGTTAGAGATGATATTGGTATTGAGGCGAACATTAATTATGATGTGAACAAAATGCTCAGATTTAATAGCAATATTAATTTCTTCAACTCTCAGACAGATGGTGGAGAAACCTTGTCGGCTGAAGCAACAACGGTATCAACAAGAACTGGAGCTTTTTACAGAAACAGAAAGCTTTTTAATGCTCAATTTTCATGGTTCTATCGAGCCCCACAAAATAGACCTCAAGGCACCAGTAAGTCCATTCAAAGTTTCGATGTGGGTTTATCTAAGGATGTTTTTAAGAATAATGGAACAATTGCTTTGAATGTTAGGGACCTATTTAACACCAGGAAATATAGAGGTGAAACCATAACAGAAACGTTCACAACAGATTCGGAATTTCAGTGGAGAAGGGGACCGACGGCAGTGGTTTCATTCACGTATCGTTTGAATCAGAAAAAACAACGTTCTAGAGGCGGAGACAGAGAGTATGAAGGTGATATGGATGAGTTTTAGTAGAAAATTGAGTAGGTAGTAGGACCCTCCTTAGCTATCAAGCGGGAGGGTTTTTATTTAGAATATCTGATGACATGTGTCTGTAAAATTTCACTTTCTTTACCAACATAATTAAGCTCCAGATTTAAGTAATTGTCAGACCAGGAGATATCTAAATGAGCAAAATTAGGCTCATAAATGATGTTCTTCTCCCTGTATTGATTTGGCTCATCTTCCTCGTCATCCATTGGACTTGTCAGACTACTGGAAGTAAATTCATACACAGGGTATTTTTGATCACTTAATTCAATACGGGACACTTCGGAGATGTGCCGATCACCAGAAAGTAGAATCAGAGGGCTTTCAATGGACGAGATTGTATTTAGAAACCTTTTGTATTCCTGAGGAAAGTTTGCCCATTTTTCGAAGACATGTTCTTTTGGTATAACTTGAATTCCAGAGCAGACAATGAATAAATCAATATCAGGCTCTGAAAGTTGTTGTTCAAACCAATTCCACTGTTCGTCACCCAATATCTTACCAGTTGGGTTGATGATTGCTTCCTTTTTTCCTGGAGCGGGCCAATTCCATTTTAAAGAATCACGGAAATAGCGAGCATCTAAAAGTATGATTTTGATGCGCTTGTTACCTTCAAATAAATACGATTGGTAGGCTCCCTTTCTATTTCTTGCAGGATGATTTTCGCTGATATCCAGAAAAGAAAACATGGCCTCTTTGCTTGCATCTTTGGCGGGAAATTCTTTTCCTCCATCGTTATCACCATAATCATGATCGTCCCATATTCCGAGTACTTCTGATTTTTCTAATAATTGCTGATATCCTTTGTGCGATTTTTGCATATTGTACTTAGACTTCATGACCTCCATGTTCTCAGTATCACCATAGATGTTATCTCCAAGCCATATCCAGAGGTCCGGTTCCAAGTCGTTTACTTCACTCCATAGCTGCTTTTCTGGTAGATTTTGCCTGCTGCAGGATCCAAAAGCGATTTGTGATAAATTTTTCTCTATTTCGATATCTGCTTGCTGAGCAGATACAAGGTTTGGCATTGCGAAGAGGAGAATTATTAAATATTTCATCGACTGAAATGTAATTAATTATGAGGAGTTGTGTATTAGGTAAGAGGCACGAAAAATGATCCTGTGATTAAAGACAAAACGAAGCGTTTGGGAAAAGAGGTTTTTAGTGTTTATGCTAAAAAGAGAGCAATCATTGGAATGGATGGCTTAAGAGGACTTATTTTAAAAGGTTATAATGCCATTACAGGAAATGATTTGAAACCGTTCCCAACACTTGAAGAAGCCAAAGACTATTTGGTTTATAAGTTTTACACCAGTTCAGTCACATTCTCAAGATTCCCTTCATACTTTTCCACTTGAACTCCAAAACGTCTAAGGAAGTCAACACCTTCATCACTAGCAATTCCTTTATACTCAGCGTAAGACTTTAGAAAAACTACCTTTTCTATTTTCATCGTATAGATGATTCTTGCGCATGCAATGCATGGGGAGAGTGTTACATACAATGTTGCACCAGCGACATCAGTCTTATTCTTTACTGCGTACAGAATTGCATTTTGTTCAGCATGGAGAGCAAGCGAACAACTCCCTTTCGAATCTCTTGGACAACCTTGCTCTGGCCACTCCTGGTCACAGTTATGTGTACCCGATGGAGGTCCATTGTATCCTATCGAGATAATACGGGTATCTTTTGCTAAGACGGCTCCCACATGTCTTTTGATGCAATGGGATCTTTTGGCAAGATTTACTGCCAACTCCATGAAAATATCGTCAAATTCCGGTCGCTCCATACTGCGAAATTAAGCAGCTGAAACCGAAAACAAACCAAATACATAATTCACATGTCTGGTCTGGATTGACATTCGTATAATTGTCTTTCAAAATCAATCAAAACATGCACAAGCAGAAAATTCTAATCGTTCTCTTCATTGTAGCTTCATTGATGCTATCAGCGCAAGATTCAGACCCAACAATGAGTTTTGAGGAGTATAACCCAATATCTACATTGGTAGTACCAGAAAATCCCGTGAAACGAGCCAAGTTTCCTTTTGTAGATATTCATAGTCATCAATGGAACCTGACGAAGGAGAGAATAGCATCATTGGTTGAAGAGATGGATGAACTAAACATGGGCGCAATGATCAACTTAAGTGGTCGTGGTTTTGATCGAGCAGCCGGAGACATTGGTACTCAGGAATATTTAGCCGGAATGGTGCGTAGGGTAGAAGGAGAAGCACCAGGAAGAATCATTGTATTCACAAATATCTCTTTTAAAGATATTGACGAAGAAGGGTGGTCAGAAAAAGCAGTAAAAGAGCTTGAAGAAGACGTAGAAGCAGGTGCACGAGGGTTAAAAATTTATAAGAGTTTAGGTTTAAGATATTCAGATAAAGATGGAAACAGGATTTCGATTGATGATCCAAGAATTGATCCTGTGTGGGCAAAATGTGGCGAATTAGGAATTCCGGTTTTGATTCACGCAGCTGACCCAGCGTCCTTTTGGGATCCAATGAATGCTGATAACGAAAGATGGTTAGAACTGAAACTACGTCCAGGAAGAAAGCGTGGTGCGGATGATCCGGCTCCATTTGAACAAATCATTGCTGAGCAGCATAATATTTTTAAAAAGCATCCGAACACGACCTTTGTAAATGCACATATGGGCTGGATGGCCAATAATTTGGATAAAGCAGGGGAGCACTTAGACATGTACCCGAATGTATACTTCGGAATTGGCGCTGTAATTGCGGAGTTTGGACGACAACCGAGAAGATCAAAAGCATTCTTTGATAAATATCAAGACCGAATTTTGTTCGGAAAAGATGCCTACAACCCAGAGGAGTTTTTTACATACTTCAGAGTACTGGAGACAGAAGATGAGTACTTTCCTTATTACAAAAAGTACCATGCCTTCTGGAGAATGTATGGTTTAGGACTATCAGATGAGGTATTGAAGAAAGTCTATTACAAGAATGCCTGTAAGATTGTTCCTGGATTGGAGCTCAGTCAGTTTGAAAAGTGATTTTATCCACAGAGAACACAAAGAATCCGCAAAAGGCTCAGAGAATTACTTAGATGATGACATCTCTGTTATCTCTGAGTTAGTCTCAAGGACCTCTGTGGTTAAGGTCAATGCTCCTTGAACTGCCGTTTCTTAATCATTCCGCCTTTTAGGTCCTTTACACTGTTCATTACGATGAATGCTTGTGGATCGATGGATTTGATTTCATTCTGCATTCGTCCAATTTCCAAACGAGTTATTACTGAATAAAGAATTTCCGTTTCAACAAGGTCTTCCCTTTTTCCAAATCCACTCATGCCTTGATAAATACTAACTCCACGTCCCATTTTATCTGTTATCATAAGTCGGATCGCCTCGCTACGTTTAGAGATAATGGTCACACCTATATACTCTTCTACACCCTCAATAACAAAATCGACCGTCTTGGAGGCAGATAGATAGGTAAGTATGGAATAAAGGGCTATTTCTATTGAAAGGACATATGCAGCAGTGGAAAAGATGAAAATGTTAAATACCAAGATTAAATCACCGATAGTTAATCCGGTTTTACGCCCAAGATAGATTGCCAGTACCTCAGTTCCATCCAATACACCTCCACCTCTCACTGAAAGGCCAATGCCTGCTCCAAGAAAAAATCCGCCAAAAACAGAAACCAACAGTTTATCAGTTGTAATAATTGGATAATGAATGAAATTCAATGCCAGGGCCAATCCGATTATGGCAATGATACTTTTAATCACAAAAGATCTGCCTATTTGAAAGTACCCAAGAATAATAAATGGGATGTTGATAATGACAATTAAAATTGGTAATGGATAACCAGTTATTACCCTTGTAAGAAGTGAAATGCCTGTCACACCACCATCAATAAAGTCATTTGGTAGTAGAAATCCATGCAAGCCAAAACCTGCTGAAAGAATTCCCAGAGAAAGGAAAATCATCTCTTTAAACCATCTGCCTGCATTGTCTTTTACCTCTATGGAATATCGAGCAATCGTATAATCGCTTATACGCTTAGCCCTACCACCAATCAAAGATTGCAAAGATTTGAAGAAACGATAAATTCCAGTCGACTTCATCTATTGTGATTTGCGGTAATATTCCATGGCTTTTGGCATATTGGCATTCAAATCAGCAATTCGTGTATCGTGAGAGGGGTGAGTTGAGACAAATTCTGGTGGCGCCTCTCCGCCACTTTGTGCGGCCATTCTTTCCCAGAATTTAGGAGCTTCTTGTGGATCATACCCAGCCATTGCCATAAAATAGAGGCCTAATTTATCTGACTCAGATTCATGCTTTCTTGAGAATGCAAGTATTCCTAAAGATGTTGCTGCTCCAGCTCCCTGCATGATAATTTCCGTTGGAATGGAAGGAGCACTACTGCCTCCAGTAAGGAGAATACTTACAGCAGACAAACCAAACTGAGCAGCGTATTGCTGGCTGATACGTTCGCGACCATGATTAGCGATTGCATGAGCAATTTCATGACCCATTACCACAGCAACACCGAGTTCATCCTGGCAAATAGGCATGATTCCAGTATAAAATGCCACTTTTCCACCCGGCATACACCAGGCATTGACAGTCTCTTCATCAATGAGATTAAACTCCCATTGATAGTCATTTAGATAATCACCTTGACTTTGATTATTAAAGTATTGTTCTACTGCTCGTTGGATTCTTGTCCCAACTCGTTTTACCATTCTCGCTTCGTCCGTTCCGGTAATAATTTTACTTTCTTTCTTTACTTGCTCGTATTGATCAAAGCTCATAGGGAAAATCTTGTCATTGTCAATGAGAGCCAATTGAGAACGACCACTCATAGGCACACTTGCACATTGTGATAAAACAAACGCTAGAATAATTAAAGAAATTGAAGTTATCTTTCGCATATCTTCTTGATTTTTGAATGAAGATAATCCATCCAGTTTAACAAATCCGTGGTGAGGATATTTTTTTAATTTGTTCATACTAACCACCAACTCCGTGCCAGATGAAGTGTATAGAAAGTAGATTGAAAGATTAAATTTTTGAGTTTTTGAAAGCTTACTTTATATATCAATGTTAGAAATTAGACCAACTTGTGAAAATTGCAATAAATCTCTACCACCGGAAAGTACTGATGCAATGATTTGTACATTCGAGTGTACATTTTGTAGAAATTGTGTTGACCTTTTGTCACAAGTATGTCCAAATTGTGGCGGAGGATTTGAGCAACGACCTATTCGTCCCGATCATCTTCTGGAAAAATATCCTCCAAGTAAAAACATTATTTATAAACCAGTCGATTTCAAAAAGCACGAAGAGCGTTTGAAACAAAGGAATTAAGGTCAAAAATATTTTATTTTTATTCCATGAAGAATATTAACTGGCTGGATCAATTTGCAAATCTCTTAGTAGTTATTCTCGGCATAAGTATCGCTTTTTGGCTGGAGGGCTATAAGGAAGAAGTAAGCAATGAAGAAAAAGAACGAAAGTATTTAGAATCTCTTCTTTCAGATTTGGAGGCAGATGTAGAGGCATTGGATACCTTGTTGTATTTTAATAAAACGATTATCAGTTCCTTAAATAACTTGTCAAACGCTAGTCTCGGGAGCCCTTTTGAAAGTGATTCAGCCTTAAGATGGAATGTTATGAGCATTCAATACAATCCACCATTTTCACCTCAACGAACTTCTTATGAATCGTTAAAATCATCAGGGGCTATTGAACATATTGATGATTTTGAATTAAGAAAGAGAATTATCGAATTATACGAGCAGTATTACCATGGTGCGGGTGAATACGATGGTGTACTAAATGATCATGTACGCGATTTTGTAAAACCATTTTACATGTATCAAATAAGATATTTTAAAGGGGGAGTTCTGAACCCTTCATTCTTACAGCAGCCCGAGTTCAGAAACATCATTTTTACCTATCAATACCTATTCGGACGAAAAGATGAATATTATAGCCTTGTCAGGAGTCAGATTTTGGAAATTGCACAGGAAATCAAAAGTCATTTAGCAAAAGAATAGATCTGACTTCTACTGCAGTTGATCTTTTTCATCTGGATTTAGTCGAAGCTCTGATTCTACCAAGAATGGTGTAGGAAGCTTACTATACATAATAGCCATTGTCAACGCCACTGTTATCAAGTGCAAAATTTCGCCATTAAGAAGCGCTACTACAGAAGCAAAAAGAGCACATCCTTCCAGTATTGCCAATCGAATAATATGTGCCGTTTGATAGGAAGCTAATTTTTGTTTTATATCCTTTCCAGCAAGATCAGTGTTCCGAATGATCGACTTAAAAACAACAGAATGAGATGCCAGAATGATAAAGAAATAAGCAGGAGAAAGGTAATTGAGAACCTCAATTGGTGTTCCGCTTATATTGTCTGATACCACAAGAAAAGCTACTAATACGGCAAATACTCCAGCGCCACCCATTAATGCAAAGTGGATGAGGCGGATGAGGTTAAGTTGTTCTTTTGGAGTAGCCATGAGCAATTGATTTAACTAAAGTTAGGCCAATTCTTCCCACTTTTCCATTAAGGCAGAAAGGTCTTCTTTTTTGGCATTGTACTCGATGGATACTTTTTCATATTCCTGAGGATTGTCATAAATCTCAGGTTCAGCCATCTTCGTTTCAAGACTTTGGATTTCAACTTCAAGAGATTCGATTTCTCCTTCAACCTTCTTTAACTCTTTAGCAGCTTGCTGTTCCTCAGCATTGCTGCGCGGTTTAGTCTTTTCCTTTTTTTTGGACGGCTTACTTTCTTTTATGCTCTCTTCTGTTTTTTTGTCTTTTTTGTTTTTGTTCCACCACCACTCAAACTCCTTATATTCACCTGGATATTCCTTCACTTCCTTATCTTCTATCCACCAGATCTTGTTGGCTACTTGTGAGATAAAATGCCTGTCGTGAGATACCAATAATAATGTTCCTTCATATTGCTGCAAAGCCTGAACAAGGATACTCACTGACATCATATCTAAATGGTTAGTTGGCTCATCCAGTAAAAGAAAGTTTGCCTCTGAAATCAATGTTTTAGCTAACGCTACTCTGGATTTCTCTCCACCCGAAAGAACTTTGATTTTTTTGAATACTTCATCGTCTGAGAACAAAAAACAGCCAAGAACACTACGTAATTCTTGCTCAGTTTTACCAGTGCCTGCTTGTTTAAGCTCCTCTAGTAGATCATTTTGCGTGTTAAGAGCTTCAAGCTGATGTTGCGCATAGAAAGAGTTAATCACATTGTGACCTGTCTGTATCTTCCCATCATGTGGTTCAGTGCCGGCTACTATTCTGAGAAGTGTTGATTTACCCTTACCGTTTGCGCCAATTAGTGCGATCTTGTCTCCTCGCTCAATCCCTATGGATGCGTTATTCAATATTTTAAGATCACCATAAGACTTAGAGATATTTTCCAGACGCTTTACGTGTCTCCCGGATTTTGTTTTAAAATTGAAGCGGAAGTTTACCTTCATATTTTCATCCACAACCTCTTCTACACGTTCCATTTTCTCCAGCATCTTCATTTTGGATTGAGCCTGGCTTGCTTTGGTCGCTTTAGCTTTAAAGCGCTCGATGAATCGCTCTGCTTCCTTTATCTTCTTTTGCTGATTTTCAAAAGCATTCTGCTGAAGCTCATTTCTTAAGGCTTTCTCTTCTTCATAGAAATCATAATTGCCGGAATATACATGCAAATCTGCCTGAGTGACCTCCACAACTTTATTGACCGTTCTATTGATAAATTCTCTATCGTGAGATACGATAATATAAGCTCCCTCATAAGATTGAAGGTAGTTTTCAATCCATTGAATGGAAGGGAGATCCAGGTGGTTGGTTGGCTCATCGAGCATGAGTAAACTTGGCTTTTCTAAGAGAAGTTTTGCTAGCATCACACGCATTCTCCATCCACCGGAAAATTCACTAAGTGGTCTTGATAAGTCTGCTGTTTTAAACCCAATTCCTTCCAGAATTTCTTCAGCTTTAGATTGTAAGGAATAGCCTTCATTCGCTTCAAATCTTTCTTGTAGTTTGGTGAGTTTATCTACAAGCTCATCCTTGTAGTTTTCCTCCATTTCCTTTATCACCTTGTCAATCTCTCTTTGAAGCTTCATAGTCTGTTCAAATGCGGTCATTGCAACCGATAATATTGAATCCTGAGTTTGAAAGGAGAGGAGGTCCTGATTGAGAAATCCAATCGTAGTGTCTTTACTCATTGAGATTTTTCCTCCGGAAGGTTGAACATCACCTACCATCATTTTCAGAAGGGTTGACTTTCCAGTTCCATTCAATCCAATGAGCCCTATTTTGTCTTTTGGTCCAATGAAAAGAGATGCCTCGTCGTACAATGCACGATCACCCAGAAAGTAGGAAAGATTCGTAATATCAATCATGGCCGCAAAAGTAATTGCATTGAAAGAGAGACCATTGATAAGGAAGAAAAACTATCGATTATAAAGGGATCATTACAGAGAATTTTGCCCCATGACCTTCTGCAGTATCTAAGTCTACACTGCCATTCAAAAGTTCTATAAGCGTCTTAACAATGGATAATCCAAGTCCAGTAGAACTTTCGCCTGCAGTAGGTCTGGCTGAAAGCCTTTGGAATTTTCTGAAAACCTTTTTTTTGTCTCTTTCAGAAAAACCCGGACCATTGTCAATAACCTCCATGTTTAATTGATTACAGGATACTTTTAGTCTGAAGTTAACCTCTCCTCCCTTAGGGGTGAATTTAATGGCATTGGAGATCAGGTTATCCGTGATCCTGCTGAGGATATTTAAATCAGTTCTTGCAAGCTTTGGTTTTGAGTCAAGATGACATTTAAAATCAATATCTTTCTTTTCAGCGGCTGATGTGAACGCCAACTGTTTTTGATCAAAAAATTCTTTGATATCAAAAGATTCTAATCTTATCTCACAGTCTTCTTGTTCGAATACTTTTAACTCGGTAAGATTCTCAATCATTGCGCGACCATCTATAGTCACTTTCCTGATCATGTCATTGAATTCTGCAGACTGACCTTCAAGATTGGACCCCATCAATTCACTAATACCTTGGATGCTCGAAAGAGGAGCTTTTAGATCATGAGCAACCACTGCCATCAGATGGTCCTTCTCCTGAATCGCTTTTTGCAATTCGGCATTCTTTGATTCAATTATTTTGTTTTTATCTCTAAGCGCTTTCGTTCGTCTTTCGATGATATCTTCAAGTTCCTTATTGACTTTCTTTAAATGGTTAGAAAGTTCAACTTTTCCTTTCTGTGCAAAATGATACCTACTAGCAATTAAAAACATCAATAGAATCACGTAAATGGTGATGCCGAAGTAGGTCATTTCCACGGAATATCCATCAATTACGTACTGATTACTGAGCATGTCGTGCAAGAGTGCGAAGAAGACAGCCAGGTATCCTATGAGCAGGTACTTAGTTCCATATTTTCCAACCAATGCCGCTCTGATCAAACAAACGAGTAAGTAGATTCCAATGATGATGTTATATACATGCAGGTATGGAATGATAGTGTAGCTGACTCTTGGTGAAACCATCAGCACATAAACTGATAAAATGCCTCCAATGATAGCCATGGTATTAATGGCTTTTTTATGAAAAAAATCAGGAAATATTTCTTGAAGAAATAGCGCATTTGATGGTCCTGTAAGCACAATAGCGAGGTAAAGTGTTTTCTTCATTTCTACCCAGCTTGCATCCGGAAAAATATCCATGATTGTCATGTATCCACGCGTGATCATGACCATGGATAATGAAAGACACACCAAAAAGAAATAGAAGGCTGACTTCTCTTTTGGATTAAGGACAAAAGTTGTCAATTGGAATAATCCTCCAATAATGATGCATCCTAAAATGATCAATTTGATGGTACGATTCCGCTCAAACTTATTTATCATTCGAGACTCAAAATTCACTGTTGGCGCGTACCAAAGTCCGCCAGTTTTATTTTCAAAATTGCTAATGTGAAGGATGAAGGTAACCGTATCACCGGAGTTTACACTGAAATCGAAAACACGATAATCAATTTTAGGTTTACTTTCATTTTTACTTTTCCCTGGCGTTCCAACCTGGCCTATAAGACTATTATTGGCATATAAATGGTAGGCTAGGCTTACTTCCGGGATTTCAATAGCAAGGACAGTATCTGGAAGATTACTGGGATAGACAATTGAGCGATAATAGGTGCCATATCCAAATGAGCCAATAGCCTCATTTTCCCACATGACCTCATTCCAGATATTGGGCAGTTCGATAGCGACACTATTGGTTGATTCTTCTATTTCGGAATAGCTAATGAAGTCGTTCATTATTAGGCGCCATTCACCTTTTAGTTTAAGTGACTGTCCTTCAAAAACAACAGGTTTTTCATTTGCGTAACTAAAAGAAACGACAAAGAATAGTAGAGTAAATGATAAAAATTTAGTGTTCAAGCTGATTTAAAACGATTGCGGACCGAAAGTAGAGAAAGAAAGTAATGATTTGAAGATTATTCTATTTAACTGGGTAATTATTCGATTGAATTTTCAAAATTGGTATTTTTAGATTTCTTAACTTCAAGGTAAAAATGATTATGAATAGGGGCTTTTTTCTTGTTTTGCTGATTTTTGGAATATCCTGTTCCTCTAATAATGCAAATACCTCAGTAGAATCTGAAGACAATCCGGATATTGATCTTACTTCCGCTGAAGGACTGGATTTAAATGCAATCGTGCTTCCAGATGGATTTGAAATTGATGTTTTTGCCAGGGTGAACAATGCACGGTCTTTAGCCCTGACCCCAAATGGAACTTTGTTTGTTGGTAATCGTGGTGGTGATAAGGTCTATGCAATCAGAGATACAGATGGTGATTGGAAGGCTGATGAAAAGTATGTGATCGCAAGTGGTTTGCGAATGCCAAACGGGATTGCATATAAAGATGGGTCTCTTTATGTAGCAGAAGTATCCAAGCTATGGCGCTTTGATAACATTGAAGAAAACCTAGACAATCCTCCAGAACCAGTCAATATCTATGATGATTATCCCACAGATGGACACCATGGATGGAAATACATTGCCTTTGGCCCAGACGGAAAATTATATGTTCCTGTTGGTGCGCCATGCAATATTTGTGAAAGTAAAAATGAAATGTATGCCAGCATTACTCGTATGAATCCTGATGGCTCAGGCAGAGAAGTTTATGCGCATGGGGTACGAAATACTGTCGGATTCACCTGGCATCCTGATACAAATGAAATGTGGTTTACAGATAATGGAAGAGATTGGTTAGGAAACGATGAACCGCCTTGCGAACTCAATAGAGTTTCAGAAGCTGGTCAACATTTTGGTTATCCATATTGCCATGGCGGGTATTTTAAAGATCCGGAATTTGGACATAAAAGGCCATGCGATGACTTTGTCAAGCCTGCACAAAATCTGGGGCCTCATGTTGCTCCACTTGGATTAAAATTCTGTACAAGTGATGCATTTCCTGCTGAATATAAAAACAAGATATTTATCGCAGAGCATGGCTCATGGAATAGGGACGCTGATGTTGGTCATACAGGGCATAAGATCACACTGGTATCTGAAGAAAATGGTGAGGGTGTAGCTTATGAAGATTTTGCAACTGGTTTTTTAAATAAGGAAACCAACACTGCCTGGGCACGACCTGTGGATTTGATTTTTGCGCCAGATGGATCGATGTTGGTTTCTGATGATTTGGCTGGTACGATATTCAGAATTTCATATAATAATTAGCATTTGATGAAAGATCTCGGATTTATCCGCGACTATTTTCGCCCAATACAACCATCAGTAAATGCCGCTAGCAATCCGGTTAGCTATTTGGAAGTAGCTCCTACAATCGAGTTGTCATCATTTATTGCTACAGGCAGCTTAATACGAGCAAAGATTTACAGACATTTCGGGATAAAAGATCCGAATGGAGTTGGAATAGACTTAGTTAAATATTCTGCACCATAATAGCAGAATGATTACCTAGTAACTTATTTTTTCTAAAAAAAAGCCTATATAATAAAATAGCCCCTCTCGGGGCTTTAATTATTGTTTGGTAAAAGTCAATGTATTTGTACATCCGGGAGTATCACTATCCGCATCATCAGTAATTATAACCGTAAATGAATTACTACCATTAAATGAATATTGAGCATCATCGCAATCACTGCCATTTTCACATATGTTTAATCTTGTTGCAGTAGCTGAAATTGAGCCTGTCTCTGTTGTTTGACTACCTGCTTCCATGAGTGTGTAACTACCGTCGGACTCAATGGTTATTTGAAGGCAGTATGGTTCAGGATCACATGTAAATGTTCCATTATCTTCCGAGTTGTTACATCCTGTGGCAGTAAGGCTATTTGCCTGCCACGTTCCAACGAATGGAGTGATAAAATCCGGACCTTCATCATCGTCACCACAACTTGAAGATGTCAAGGTAATTACAAGTGCAAGAACTAAATTTAAAATCTTCTTCATTTCTTTATCTCAGTTTTAATAATAAAGGTCAAATTAACTCTTTTTTGCTTTATCCTTAATGACCTTACTATAGTGGTGATACAAGGTATTAATAAACGACAGAATAATACCAACTCCAATAGTGATGTATAGGATGGTAAATAGTTTGCCCCAATCAGTCTGGGGAGCAAAATCACCGAAACCAATCGTTGTAAGCGTTATAAATGAGAAATAAAATGCGTCAAGATAACTCCAGTCTTCCAGTTCGTGATATACGATAGTCCCTATGATTAAAATGGTAACTCCAGTAAGTAAAAGGTCCCTGTATTGCTTGTCAGCCAGAAAGGTCTTAATGGTTTGAAAAAAGATCATGCTTCAATTTGAGTGATTCACTCAAAATTCGTCAAATCCCGCTTGTATACAAATCCAATTTCTCCTGACTGGTCTGAGATTCGAGCGAACTGGTGATTTATTGCCTGAACAGATATGAGATCACCAGAATTTAACGTATCGCTGTTTGGTGCTCTTATATCCATTTGTGTCTTAAGTATTAGATCTTTTGAAAGCGTCAATTGACTTCCAAGCAGTGACAGGTCTTCAGTAAATGCATCTGGGCGCTGATATTCAGGGACAATGAAAGCATAAGGATTGATGGGGCCATTTTTATATATGCCGAAATGTAGATGCGGAGGGGTGTAGCGTGCATTACCTGTGTTGCCCACCGTGCCGATGGTATCTCCTGGATTTACCATTTGGTAGCGTTTCACTTTTTGTTCCTGTAGGTGAGCAAAGTATAAATTGGTTCCTCTCTTGCGATCATATAACCAAACCACTTTTCCACCTAATCCTCTTGTACCTACAAATCTCACTTCAGCTTTGGTTGGCGCAAGGATAGGAGTGTGTCTTCTGGCAAAAATGTCTACTCCATGATGTTCGCGTTTCCCTCCATCCCTTGGATCACCAAAAACACTTTGAATGGCTCTTTTGTCCTTTCCAGCTACTGGAAATGCAAGAGTTGGTACATTCTCGATGGTGATGGTGAAATTCCCTCCCCTAAGAAGTTCAGGTTGAAGTCTGAGTAGGTATGAGGCATTTTTTCGCGGCTCAAAACCAAGCTGAAGTGAACTATCTGCAGAGGCAACATGTCTATAATCTTTCAATGAGTCATTTTCAACTCGAAATAGATCCACAAACACCCGTGTGGTATCATTGGTTATCAGCTGGAGATAGACCAACACCTTTTGACCTCTTTTAGCATCAAATCGATAACCTAAGGCATCAGGCTTCATTGGAGAAAGCACGAAAGCTTCCTGATATGGAAGTTGTATGTTGATCTGATTTTCAAATGGCTTGTCCGCTGCTTCTAGCCAATCTTTACCAAGAGCAGTGCTGAGTAAGTCTGCCTGCTTTAATGAATACCAATACGCTTCATGATCATTGCGCGGATAAAATCTTTCAGGTACTTTTTCTTTTGTGCATCCAAGTATCAGGAGTAGCACGATGGTTGTGGCGGTCATCTTCACTCTCATGACCAATTTTACGAATAAGTTGGGATACAGTTAAGGAAATTGGATCATTGGTTTCATTCTTTACTTACAGTTTCGCCGTGTTTGTAATTAACTATTTCTTTTAAATTGCCCTTCTTGTCATAGTATTTCCATTCACCGTGTCTTCTGTTTCGAACATATTTTCCTGAATATTCTATCTGACCATTCTTATAATAGGTGGTAAACAGATCCTGAAGCTTGTTTAATTCATAAATGCCTTCTGTTTTAATTTTTCCATTAGAATGGTACTCTTTGTAGGGCCCATATTTGTTACCAAATCGATAGGTTGTCTCGGAAATTTTATCACCATTATCATAATTCTCACTGATGCCGTGAAGCTTTCCTTTCTCGTAACGTTTTACCTCCAAAAGATTACCCTTACTGTTCCACGCTTTCCATGTTCCATGAGGCAGTTCATTTTGCAATTCTTTTTCTGTGATGAGCAGACCTTTATCAGTGAACTCTTTAATTGTAGCATTCAGCCCATTATTAGAAAAACTTGATTCTAATCTTACTTCTCCATTCTCATGATAGTCTAAGCTTTTGCCAACTCTGTAGCCATCCCTGTATTTATATTCACTCTTGGTGCTCCCATCATCATAGTATACCAGGTATTCTCCCTGTAAAGAACCATTTTCATAGTTTCCGACAGCCTTGAGCTGGTTGTTTTCATAGAACATCTTAACTGAACCGCTTCTATCTCCTTGCTTATTAATTACTTCCATTTCAAGCTTACCTGATGGATAATAGGTTTTATATGTTCCATCTAATAATCCATTGATGTATTCAGCTTCTAGTTTAATATTTCCATTTTCATAATAGTGTTTGGTGATTCCATTTGGCTTACCATTCTTATAGATTACTTCCTCTTTTATATTACCATTATCGAAATAGGTATAAACCGGACCATCAGGTTTACCATTTTCAAATGAGGTAGCGCCTTTTAGTTTTCCACTTTCATTATAAAGCTTAATCTCACCTACTATTGTGTCATTTTTAAAGGTGGCTTCTTGTAAAATCTTTCCATTAGGAGAGAAGATTTGTGTTAGACCTTCTCGAAGATCATTTTGATAGATGGTTTGCCGTTGTAGTGAACCATCAGGGTAATAATTGTAGAAAATTCCCTGTTTGCTACCCTCGTCAAATTGTCCCATTACGATGACATTGCCTTCCGGATCAAACATCTTGTAATCTCCATCAACCAGCGAGCTGTCTCCATTTACAATATGATATTCTTCTTTTAGTTGCCCCGTCTCATAGTAAGTTTTGATAGGGGTTTGGCAGAGGACAACTAAAGAATTTATGAATATTATGAGAAATGATAGTGATCTATACATAATGAAATAAAAAAGCCCTACGTATTAACGCAAGGCTAATTTATAAAATTGTTAAGATGAGTTTATACCTTCTCCACAACAATAGCAGAAGCTCCACCACCGCCGTTACAGATACCTGCACAGCCGATTTTACCACCTTTTTTGTTTAGAACATTTACAAGTGTTGTGATGATTCTTGCACCAGACGTTCCTAGTGGATGACCCATTGCAACAGCTCCACCAAATACATTAAGCTTGTCACCATCTAAGCCAAGCTTTTGTTGATTTGCAATTGCAACCGCTGAAAAAGCTTCATTTACTTCCCAATAGTCTACATCTCCTTGCTCGACTCCAGCGTGAGCAAGAGCACGTGGGATAGCCAAAGAAGGAGCAGTGGTAAACCAGATTGGCTCTTGAGCTGCATCTCCAAACCCTTTGATTTTTGCAATGAGTGTAAGCCCAAGTTCTTCAGCTTTTTCTTTACTTACCAAAACCAAGGCAGAGGCACCATCATTGATGGTTGATGCATTAGCAGCAGTAACGGTTCCTTCCTTATCAAACACAGGTCTAAGTGCAGGAATTTTATCAAAGTTTACATTTCTGAATTCTTCATCCTCGTCCATCACGACTGGATCCCCTTTTCTTTGAGGAATCTCTACAGCTACGATTTCATCTTTAAATTCACCAGCTTCTGTAGCAGATGCTACTCTCTTGTAAGAATTGATCGCATATTCATCCTGAGCTTCTCTGGAGATATTCATTTCCTTGGCGGTATTGTCCGCGCAGTTTCCCATTGGGAATTCATTGTAAACTTCCCAAAGACCATCGTGCATCAAACCGTCAATCATTTGGCCATGCCCATACTTATAACCAAACCTAGCTTTTGGAACATAGTAAGGGACGTTTGACATACTCTCCATTCCACCGGCTACTACCACATCATTGATACCAAGCATTATTGACTGAGCGCCAAGCATAACTGATTTCATTCCTGATGAACAAACTTTATTTACAGTTGTGCACGGTACATTGTGACCTATGCCAGCTCCGATAGCTGCTTGTCTCGCAGGCGCCTGTCCCAGGTTAGCAGAAAGGACATTTCCCATAAAAACTTCATTGACCTGATCTGCTGCCACCCCTGAGTTATCCAATGCTCCTTTGATAGCAAAAGTGCCAAGCTGAGTAGCAGAAAAACCTGCTAATTTTCCACCGAAACTTCCAATAGGGGTACGTACAGCTGATGCGATGTAAACTTCCTTCATATTAAATGTTGTTATCGTTTGTGATTAAAATCAATAAAAAGTCACGATCCCAATAATTATCGGGACTCGGGACCTCAAAGATCGTAAAAGTTGACCGCAATAAGAAGTTGTGGTTTAGTTCTGAATTGACATTATTTACCAATCAGGTTTACCACTTGGAGGGCGTTTGGTTGCTTTCCGCTTTTGATGCTGCAAGTATTTAATTTCGCTTTGCCGCATTGCTTCTAGTAGCTGTCTGGCTTTTTCCTCGGTAATACCCATTTCCTCAAGCTTTTCTTTGGTCATTTGCTCTTGAGATTTTTCCTGCTCTTGTTCTTCACCTTCCTGCTGATCTTGCTTCTGCTGTTCCTGGTTTTTCTTCTCTTCCTCGGATTGCTCCTCGTTTTCACCCTCCTGATTTTCTTTATTTTCCTCTTCGCCTTCTTTGTTTTGATCCTGATTTTGTTGATCCTGATTCTCGTCTTCTCCGTCTTTATTCTCCTGATCCTGATTCTGTTGATCTTGATTCTGTTGCTCTTGCTGCTTTTGCTCTTCTAGAAGTTTCTTTACTACTTCATAATTATATCTGGCGTCCTGATTGTAAGGGTCTGCTTTAATGGCGGATTTTAGTTGCTGCAATGCCTCTTCAAGCTTCCCTGCATCTTTGTTCATTACTCCCAGCTGTTGATAAGCAATAGACTTCATTTTTGAGTCCTCAGAAGTAGCTAATTGATTGTAATTACTCTTAGCTCCTGCAGTATCCCCTAAATGATAGTGAGAATGAGCGAGGTTTAATTTAAGCGCTGGATCAATAATACCTAGTGAATCACGAAGAAGCGTGTATTTTGCTAAGGCTAATTCATAATCTCCATTCAAGTAGGCAGTTTCTGCCTCTTTTTTTAGGGAATTGATCTTGGCGATCTCTTTGGGATCGTTCACAAAAATTGCCAATATGAGTAAAACGATTATTCTCATAGTTTTATCAATTTCACACTAAATAATACATCCATAACCATCAAAAGCAATGCCAGTCCTAAAAAATAGAAGTAGCGATTTTGAGTGGCATCTACTTGTTTTGCATCTCGCATTTCTCCTTCTACATTATTGATTGCACTTATCAAACGTGCTACATCGTTTCTTGATTCATTAATTTCAAAATATTCACCTCCTGTATTTTCAGCCAGATTTTCCAACGAGGATGAATTCAGCTGCGAGACAACTTCGTTTCCCTTATTATCTTTTTTAAATCCATTTCTTGTTGGGATTTTACTCCCTTGCTTTGTACCTACACCCAATGTGAATAAGGTGATCCCTTCAGATTCAAGTTCTTCTGCAATCCCATCTGTATTGTCACCAAAATCTTCTCCATCGCTTATCAAAATGGTGATCTTAGATTTTGATCTGGTAACCACAGTATCATCAGCAATCAGTTTTTCGGTGGCCATTTCGAGGGGAGGGCCAAAGTCTGTTCCGAAGTTTGGGACCATCCCTGTATTTAATGTTTGAATGAATAGGTTCAATGCATTATTGTCATAGGTTAGTGGACATTGCATATATGCCTCACTACTAAACATAATGAGTCCAATTCTATCTGAACTGAAAGCTTCAACGATATTTTTCAATTCAAATTTGACTTTTTCTAATCGAGAAGGTTGTACGTCTGGAGCATTCATCGATTGACTGAGGTCAATACAAATGAAAATATCTTTTCCAACCGTCTTAACTTCTCGTGAGGTGTCTCCAAAGCTTGGACCTAGGAGGGCTAATATGATGAGGGCGAAATAGATGGTCCTCATAATTGTTTTGATGAGAACTCTTTTAGCTGGTAATCCAAGTCTTTGTGTGGTGCGGATGACTCTCCAGATGAAACCTATATATAGGATTACAAATGCTGCTACAAGTGCTATTTCAAAAGTACCTATTGAACTCACCCACTTCATTCTCGCAAGATATTTGTATTGAAAGACTCCAATTTCATGGTCGGCAAATCTAACAGATCATCTAATCCTTTTTATCCACATTTTTACGGATTAACAATTTTTAAGGATGAATAGCCAAATAATTAAAAAAGTCTTGATTTAATAATGATTGGATTGCCCTGAGTACTCTCGCAGCTACAAATGATGTCTTTGTACTTTAGATAGCTTGGGGTGTACACTTCTGTATCAATAAAAAAATGCCCATTGCTATACATAAGTAGTTTTATGTTTTGATCAACGGGATCCAAAAACTTGTCCTGAATTAAAGTTCCTATATAGAATTTCTGGTCTTTACATGGTTCTGATGTTTCCAACCATATAATATCCCCTTCATTACGAGTTTTGATTGAAATCGAATTTTTAGCTGTGCCGTCAAGTAAAAACTCTTTTGTACCAATCCCTGGATAGCCAAAACCATAATTAATTTTTGCTTTCAGTTTGCCATTCGAATAATAGATTTTTCTAATACCATCAAGCTTATCGTTTTTATAAGAAGTAGCAGCATATAGCTTTCCGTTCTCATAATATTTTTTTGAAGCACCTTCACGTTTTCCATTAACATAGGGCATTGCTAAAAGAATGGTTTCACCATCATCATGGTAGAGGTACGAGGTGCCATGTTTTATACCCTGATTGTAGTTAACTACGGTCTTTAGCTTATTATCCTTGGTAAATTGTCTTATTTCGCCGTGCTTAACTATTGGTTCCTTATCATCTGTTGTTTCATTCGTTATCAAATTGAACATTTCCAGGTAAGAGGAACTCATTCCGATGATGCTAATGATCACTAATGCTAATAGAATTTGGGTTTTGTTCATTGGCGAAAGAATTAATTCAGGAAATTACTAAAGATTTGAGTCAACAAAATGGATTTTTGACGGTAACTTTTATATTTGCACTCCTTTTTAGGATGTACCAGTCAAACGGGTTCAAATCTATGAAGGTTTTGACTTCAAAAGAGGAGTCATTTTTAGTATGAATCAAATTCATTTGAATAATTCAGAATAGCCCGGAGAGGTGGGTGAGTGGCTGAAACCACATGTTTGCTAAACATGCGTGCGAGAAATCGTACCGGGGGTTCGAATCCCCCTCTCTCCGCAAACAAAATGCTGCGAAAGCAGCAACCGGAGAAAATCCGAATCAAGTTTTACTTGTAAAAGGATTTTAAGAGGTTGGTCTGATACGAAGTATCAACATTTTGTTTCATCTTCCCCCAAAAGGGGATCATGAAATAATCCCCCTCTCTCCGCAAACAAAATGCTGCGAAAGCAGCGATAACGATCCGGTTCGCTAGCTCAACTGGATAGAGCAACTGCCTTCTAAGCAGTAGGTTCCAGGTTCGAGTCCTGGGCGAATCACTTAAACCCCGACAGAAATGTTGGGGTTTTTTTGTCTTAACAAAGAGGGATTGTGAAATAATCCTCCCTCTACAAAATCCTGCGTAAGCGGCATATATCCAGTTCGCTAGCTCTTCCGATATCTTTCGGAAAAATAGAGCAACCGCGCTCCACTTCGGTTCTAGTCAGTGGGTTCTAGCCGGGTGGACGTTTTTTGGCGGTTCGCCGCTGCGATCGAGTCAAGACGTGGCTCAGCCAGTCTTGATGCTGACAAGCTGAAGCTTTGTCATGCATCCTGGGCGAATCACATAAACCCCGACAGAAATGTGGGTTTTTTTTTGTCTTAACTAACAGGGATTGTGAAATAATCCTTCCTCTACAAAATCCTGCGGAAGCAGCATATATCCAGTTCGCTAGCTCTCTTGATAGCTACCGGAAGGATAGAGCAACTGCTTGCTCCACTATGGTTCTAGTCAGTGGGTTCCAGCTGGATGGACGTTTTCGGTGGTTCGCCGCTGTGATCGAGTCAAGACAGAGCTCAGCCAGTCTTGATGCTGACAAGCTGAAGCTTTGTCATGCATCCTGGGCGAATCACATAAACCCTGACAGAAGTGTTGGGGGTTTTTTGTCTTAAACTCAAAGGGGTCCTAGCTCATCAAAAACTGCATGGCTTCTTCCCTTGACTCAAACCAATCAATTCTTTTGCTATTGATTGCGCTTGCATCAATGCGTTTAGCTGCAACCATCTCTTTAAATATCAGTTTACCAAATCCAACGGACGCCCATTTTGAAACGTGACCTTTAATGGACTCAAAATAGGTTGGGAAATATTCTAAAATCTCCTCTTTCAGTTTGACTTTGGTAATAATTTCAAGGACTAATGCTGATGAAGGTTCATATTCTTTAATGTAATCCAATGAAAGTTTCATCAACTCAAACTGATTTTCATGAGATACCATTGAGTAGTCAATGATGACTATTTCAACTTCATCATGTACCTCCGTGTATAAACCTTTCATTTGAGTTAATAGATAGACCCAATTTTAAATATATCGAAATGATTCTTATTCTGTGTATGTTATTATCAGTGGGTCACTTTTCCTTATTCTTGTGTATTAAGAATAATCACTTATCTTTTGATCATTAAAATCCACCAATATGCTAACTGACTTTCAGAAAGAGAAGATTTCACACTATTTCCATGTTGTTCTGGACCAAGACAGAAATGGAGTCCTTGAAGAGAATGACTTTAGAGAGATAGGAGAATCATTGTGTGTACTCTGGATGTTTAAGCCTGGTACCAAAGAGTATGAAGAAGTTATTGATAAAAATATCCAAAGCTGGAATATGTTTAAAAAGTATTTCCAGAAACAAAAAGGAGAGGCAAATGAAGAACAATTTCTCCGCTTTTTTGATGTGCTGCTAAAACCAGGCAATGAAGAGGTTTACAAAAGATGGGTTAAATATATGATTAGCTCAATTTTTGACTCTTTTGATGTGAATGAAGATGGTGTAATGTCAGTGGATGAATATTCTGATATGTTTATGTGCTATCACATTCCAATCAAGCACTCAGCAAGAGCATTTGTCAAACTGGATAGAGATGGTGATGACAGCATCACTAAAAAAGAATTGATACGGGCAGTTGATGAATTCTTTAGATCCAACGATGAAAATTCTCCTGGTAATTGGCTGTTTGGATTCTGGGGAGACAAGGATTAAAAAATCCCGGCTATTGCCGGGATTCCATACACCTACACTATTTGAAACTTACATAGCTTGTTGTCTAAGCTGTCCTTAGCTGGTTCATATAAGTCTGACACTTATCTTTAGATCCTATATATAGAATCTTTAAGTTCTTCTTCACGATCCACTCACCGGAATCTGATTTCGATAGTTTGATAGCATCTTTCTTGGCAAAAAAATTGAATAAGTTAATCATAGCTGTCTGTTTAATCTGTCAAATATGATTCAAAGATCAGTTCAAATACTACAATTAAATATTAGTATTGTACCATATATGGTGATAGGTATATTACCTAATTAATTTAATAATTTCAATATCAAATTGAATTATTTAAAGAAACACGCTACTTATTTACTCATATAATCAAGAGTAAGACCCATCATGGCTTTCATTCCTAATTTCATACCTGAATCATCCACATAGAAATCAGGCGTGTGATGACCTGATACTTTTTTGGGGTCACGATCCGGTGGACATCCACCTACAAAAAAGAACAAACCCGGAATCTCTTGCTGGAAGAATGAAAAATCTTCAGCACCTGTGATTGGTTTAATAAACTCAACATTTTCTTCTCCAGCGGCACGTTGAAGGGAAGGAAGCATTTGTTCATAAAGCTCTGGTTGGTTATAGGTTACTGGATAGCCACTATCAATCCAAACTTCAACTTCAGCATTGTTAGACTCTGCGGTTTTTGTTGCCACTTCCCTGATACGTTGTAATATTTGGGTACGCATGTCCGGATCAAGTGTGCGAATGGTACCAAGCATGTAAAGGTCCTCCGGTATGATATTGTACCTCACTCCTCCATGAATGGCTCCAATAGTAATCACGGCTGGCGCTTCAGTCAATTTCATATTTCTACTCACAATGGACTGTAAATTATTTATGATTTGAGCGGCAGTCACTACAGGGTCAATACCATCCCATGGAGCTGAACCATGGGCTTGCTTTCCTTTGATATCAATTCTCATCGAATTTACAGCAGCGAGTATACCTTCAGGTCTAACCTTAAGCGTACCAACTGGAGTCTGTGCATTTATGTGTAAACCAAAAATGGCATCAACATCTGGATTCTTAAGCACTCCTTCTTTTACCATTAGCTCTGCACCTCCCTCTTCGCCTTTGGGCGCACCTTCTTCAGCTGGCTGAAAGATGAATTTAACTGTGCCAGGTACCTGGTCTTTTATTTCATATAGCATTTTAGCAACGCCAAGTAGAATACTGATGTGTGTATCATGTCCGCAAGCATGCATGACCGGTACTTGCTCTCCATTGTATTCTCCCATTTGTTTGGAAGCCCATGGAATATCTACTCTTTCTTTTACTGGAAGACCGTCAATGTCAGCTCTTAAACCAACTACAGGACCGGGTTTACCACCTTCAAGAATAGCTACTACGCCAGTCTTTGCTATGCCGGTTTGCGGTTTATAACCAATATCAGTTAGAATCTGAACAATCCGCTCTGCTGTCTTAAACTCACGATTACTCAGTTCTGCATTTTGATGAAACCAGTGACGCCACTCAATGACATCTTTCTCTGTTTGAGCTACGAGCTTTTCAATTTGATTGTCAAAATTTTGACCCAGTAATGAAACGCTAAATGTTAATAAGGATAGGACTAATAGTGTTTTCTTCATCGTCAGTTAGATTTTAGACCATAAGTTACAACTCATCCTTCTAATTCTACAGTTCGGTAGAGTAGATTGGTTAGAGAATGTGATAGGTGGGACTTTTGAATCGAATCCAAAAGTCAAAACCGAATGAAATCTTTCTTTTACCTTTTACTTACTACCGCTTTATTTTCTTCTCACGCACAACGAACTTTATCAGGGGAAGTTACTGATAAGTCTGGTGAGCCTTTATTGGGAGTAAATGTTTATTTGAAAGGAACGTATGATGGAGCCACCACAGGAATAGATGGTAGATTCTCTTTTAAAACTTATGAGAGCGATAGCTTGATTTTGGTGGCCTCTTTTATCGGATTTAAAGAAGCAAACATTCCAGTCACTCAGCAAGGCACCTTTCAAATTGTATTGCAAGAAAAGATCAGTCAATTGAATGCTGTAGTAATTACAGCTGGAGCATTTCACGCTTCTGAAGAGGGGAAACGTGAGGTATTGAAACCACTCGACATTGTTACTACCGCCGGCGCAACTGCCGATATTCCGGGTGCATTGAATACCCTTCCAGGAACGCAAACGGTTGGTGAGACTGGAAGACTCTTTGTGCGTGGAGGAGACGGAAGGGAGACGAAAACATTTATAGATGGAATGCTTGTCCATAATGAATATGGTCCGGCAGCTCCCAATACTCCTAGTAGGAGCCGGTTTTCTCCATTTATGTTTAAAGGGATGAGTTTTTCAACGGGGGGCTACTCTGCTGAATATGGACAGGCTTTATCCTCTGCTCTCATTCTTCAATCAAAGGACCTAGCGGATAACAATAGAACAGACATTTCACTCATGTCAGTAGGAGCAGATATTTCAACAACTCGTTCCTCGGAGAATAGCTCAGTTGCAGGTAAGATTCAGTATACCAACCTAACGCCATATTTTCAGATTGCGCCTCAAAACCTTGATTGGAATAAAGCTCCACGAGGTGTGGATGGAAATTTCGCTTATAGATTAAAAACAAGTAAGACAGGTATGCTAAAATTTTATAGTAACCTGAGTACTTCGGAAATGGATTTGTATGAGTCAGATATAGCAAATCCTGAAATTCTGCTTCCGGTTAAAGTTTCGAATGACTATGCTCATGTAAATGCTTCTTATAAAGAAGTGCTTAATGAAAAATGGGGAATTCGTGGAGGACTGTCCTTCACCCAGAGTAAAGATTTAGCATCGATTGACGTAAAAACTCAGGACCAGGACCTGAAGGGCACACACACAAAGCTGGTGGCTGATTATCAGCATACGGACAAGGTCGCGGTGCTATTTGGTGCGGAAGTAATTACCAGAAAATTGGATCAGAAACTATCAGATGAAAATGGAACTTTTAGACAAAGTTTTGACGAAGTACTGAAAGCAGGATTTCTTGAATCAGAACTATTTGCATCCTCTGCACTCGCGTTTAAAATAGGAACCAGAGTGGAGCATAATAATTTAAGCAACGAGACCCTGGTATCTCCTCGTCTTTCAGGAGCGTATAAAACGGGAGTCAACAGCCAGGTTTCCATTGCTTATGGTGAGTTTTATCAAACCTCACAAAATCAAATCATTCTTTCTGACAATGCTGCTCAGTCTGAAAAGGCGACTCATTATATAGCTAATTATCAATGGTTGAAAGAGGGGCAGAGCTTCCGGGTAGAAGCCTATGAGAAAAAGTATGAGCAACTAGCTAAATACAGCTCCATATTTGATCCTACCTCCTATGCATTTAATGGAGATGGTTCGGCAAGGGGACTTGATTTTTTCTGGAGAGATTCTAAGACATTTAAAAATACAGATTATTGGGTGAGTTATTCATACTTGCAAACAGAACGTAACTACAGAGATTTCCCTGGCTCTTATACACCTGCATTTGCATCTTCACACAATCTATCAATAGTAGTCAAGAAATTTATTGAGGACATCAAAAGCCAAATAGGATTGACTTATTCTTTTGCAAGTCCACGAATGTATAACGATAGCAATAGTGAGCAGTTTTTATCTGCTAAAACACCCTCTTATCATGATCTAAGCTTCAATGTCAGCTATCTGTACAGCAATCAGGTGATTGTACATGCTATGGTCAATAATGTACTCGGAATTAAAAATATCTATGGTTATGAATTTGCAGATTCTCCGGATAACGATGGAGTTTATGCGAGCCGGGCAATCACCCCGCCAGCGCGAAGATTCATTTTCCTTGGAGTGTTTATTACACTTTCTAAAAACAAAGGAATTAATCAATTACCAAATCTTTAAACGACTAAAATGGAAGGAAAGCGAATCAATAAAACTTTTGAAGAAACAAATGATCGAATTCAAAAAATATCTCATATGCATGCGATATGACAAGTTTTAGCGGAAACCTTCAATGAATTTTAACAATTAAACAATTATCAATTATGAGAAAGAACATGTTACTAATATTTGGCCTACTATGTGCCGCTGCAGCAATGGCAAATGGTCAGTTTGAAAAAGCAATGGGCGAGAGTATCCCTGCAATGTTTTCGGCGCAAAACCCTGAGGAATTGCAAAATGCAATCAACAAATTGGATCGAATTGGTGATGCAGAGGGGGACCGATGGGAGCCATACTATTATGCAGCCTTTGGATACATACGAATGAGTGGTATGTATGAAAAGGCAGAAGACAAAGACAAATACCTGGATCTAGCTATGACGGAAGTTGAAAAAGGAGATGCGATCAAACCAAATGATTCTGAATTAGAAGCGATGCGAGGCTACATTCACATGATCAAGCTAACGGTAGATCCTGCAACTAGAGGAATGACCTATAGTGGACTAGCATTCACCTCCTTCCAAAAAGCAATCAAATTGAATCCAGACAATCCACGCGCTCATTTTTTGATGGGACGAATGCAACATGGAACTGCTCAATTTATGGGAGGTGGAAATGAAGATGCCTGTGCCAGTCTATTTAAGGCGAAGGATTTATTTGCCAATGGTGAGAATGAAGTGAATCCATTTGCTCCAAGCTGGGGAAAGGACGGTACTGATGAATCTATTAAAGCGATTTGTGAGAAGGGAGAATAAACCGGCTAAAATAAAAAGTATAAAAGCGGCGAAAGCCGCTTTTTTTGTCTTAACTCTTTTTCGTTTTCATATCATTTTCAATGGAAATCAGGTCCTTCCTTGTTAATCCATTTCCACTATAGAGTAAATGATTGATTTTCTTAAGAATGGTATCCAATTCTTCAGAGGATTCAATCAGGGCATTGAATAAATAGTGCTTTTTAATGTCAGGCGCATCTTCAGCCAGATGTTTGGATAACCCCATAATTCTAGTCAATGGCGCTCTGACTAAATGGGAATTAATGAATGAATATTCGGTTATTTGTGCAGTCTGAGATTTAAGTGCTTTCGTTCGCTTTTGGACTGTACTATCCAGAGCTGCATTCATTACTTCAATTTCTCTATTCTTCGCTTTTAATTCGCTATTGGTCTGTTTCAATTCATCCATGAGTCGCTCAATGCGTTGGTTTTTAAAACTCATTGAAATGAAATCAGAAACTGATTGGAGAAATAAGGCATCCTCTACATTCCAATTTTTAATCTTATTTTGATGTTCACAACAGATTACTCCGATAGGTGTTCTGTCTACCATAATTGGACAATCAAGCATCGAGTAGATATCGAGTGGTTCTAAGTAGCTTTCAGTAAATTCTTTGGTAAACTCATGGGTTCTCGCTTTCTGAGCAATAATGTAGGGTTCCGATTTTAGTGCTTTGAAATAGTTTGGATATAATGAACCATCTAGCTTGATAATGTCGTCCTTTTCTTCACCATCTTCACAAAGGTATTGCCGTGTAATAGCCGTTTGTTCTTCGTTGAAGATCCAAATACTGACCCTGGATACCTTTAGAATAGTAGAAATGGTATAACATATCTCTTTGAACAGATGAGGCTGCCCCTGGTTGAAGTTTGAATCATCTCGTGAGAATCGTATGAATTCTCTTAAGTAATGTTCTAAAATGCTTCTTTTATGTTCAATTCTTGCCTTGATTTTTTCCAGTTCATTCTTTTTGAGATCTGCACTGGTATAAGCCTTTCCAAGTAGGTGATATAAGATGAAAGAATTGGTGGATATAGCCAAAGTAAATATGATTCCGGACACAAGGACAGGAAGACTAAACACTTCAATTGCGTAACTATCCCCAATTGTTTCAAAAAGGTAAAATCCATTCAGAAACAAAGTCACAAGAAGAATCCCAAGCCAAATAACGGATGATCGAGTTCCTGAAATAATTAATGCCAGAAGAGGTACAAAAGGAAACCAAAAGATGATGGTATGAAATATGGTTGGCTGATAGAGAAAGTGTATTTCAATCATCAGATATAGTAGCGAAATGAAGACTATTCTTGATTCTTTGGAAGTGGGATTTTTAATGGAGAAAGCAATAGTGACAAACAATCCACCCATAAAAGGAAGCAAAACTTCAATCGAAGTGGCCTTGAGATCGAGAATGATTTCCGTTAGCAGGATTGCTGTTAGCAAAATACCGAATACCATCAAGGTAAAGCGATAAATACTTTCAGATTGTATCTTATAATCGGTAAGATCAAATCCTATTTTCATTGAGTTTTTTCAATAGCTGATATATTAAAGGTAACGCTTAATATGGATTTAATTTAGAAAACGTGTCCTTATATTAATCGCATTTTTCATTATGAAAGTATTAACTCAAAGGATAGCATTAAAGTTGGGTGCTAATCATAAATAGCTCTTTGTACTTCATTTTCAATGGCCGGAATGGTTTGCAGGTAATCATAAATGGTTCCCACTTCATAATCGGTAAGCTGAGTATATGGCATCATGGGATATGCAAGCGCATCCCCATCTTTTATTCCAAACCTTACCGCTTTGATAAAATCTCCTTTAGTCACATTTCCAATTCCAGTTTCATGCGGTGTAAGGTTAGCGGTTGGCATGACTTTTCCATCTCTGTTCAAAGGTTGATTTCCACCGGCAAAGTATCCAACACTTTGAGGAGGATCCAGGTAGTTATTGGTTTTGAAGTCTGCTGAATGACAAGAAAAGCATTCCAGATTATGTGCCAGGTATTCACCCAACTCCAGCACATTTGCAGTGTCAGGCATTGGAATCTTTTGATCTGGCATAGGAAATGGTTTGAAAGCCAACCTTGACAGAACTTTAGTCAATAACGAGGGTTTAGTCGGAGTATCAGGAGTGGGATCAGCTGTAACCATTGGATTATCTGATCTTAGAAATGAGATGATCGCATCGATATCCTCATCTGCCATTAGCGGCAATTTAGCCATATATGGAGGAGCATATTGCCCGTCTCGCTTAATGCCTGTTCGGAGCAAATACACAATCTCACCGTCGGTCCAGTTTCCAATTCCATATGTTTTGTCCTGGGTGATGTTAGGTGAATAAATCTCGCCAAACTCAGCAGGCGCGTCCTTCATCCGTTGGCCAGTTAGCTTTCGTGTCGATTGATTCATGTGACAATTGGCACAAAGCATTTGTGTGAGTTTTTTTCCTCGTTCTATGGCCTGTTCACTATCACTTCTTTCGAATGATATTGGTTCTACTTCATAGGAAGGGAGGTCTTGGGTGTTGATTATTATCAGTGCTAAAATGCCAATGGAAATTAGGACTGCTAGTCCTAACCCAAAGATTTTTATGGCTCTTTTCATAGTGGTAGGTTTGGTTGGTAATTGTGGGTGATTAACCCTTTAATTTAGTCATTTTATGAAAAATAGAGATAATACATTCTCCACAGTTTGTCCAAAAATGACTGGAATATGATGTCAATTACTGGTTGAGCAACTCAGCGTACAGGTTGAAATTTTCTTCTTCAAAGCATACAAATCTCAATTCTGTAATAGATTGACTTTTGAATGATTGGGCTGACTTAATTGCAATTTTTGCTGCCAGCTCTTTTGGGAACCGATAGATGCCGGTGCTGATATTTGGAATAGCGATGGATGAAAGAAGGTTTTCCTCAGCTAATTTGAGTGACTGAATGTAACATGACTTGAGCAACGCTTCCTCATTAGCAGTGCCTCCATTCCATATTGGGCCTACTGTATGAATAACATATTTGGAAGGTAGATTACCTGCTGTTGTAATTACTGCCTGCCCTGTTTCACAGCCTCCAATTTTCTTACATTCAGCTAAAATTTCAGGACCTCCGGCGCGATGAATGGCTCCATCCACACCACCACCTCCTAGGAGTGATTTGTTGGCTGCATTGACAATTGCATCAACATTGAGCTTGGTGATATCCTCTCTTATAAGCAGGATGTTCATGTTTCAAAATAATGAAAACTTTCTAATCTCTTCTCATAAACCATAACGAATAGTCTTCGTGCGGTTGCCACCTATGATACACCTGAAAACCAAAACGCTCATAGACATTTTTGTTCCTCTCTACGGATGTTTCAATCAGAATAGGAAGATTTTTTTGTTTAGATAATTGGAAGAGTCCATCTCTAAGATCATAGACTCCCTGACCTCCTTTTACCGAGGGATCAACACCCAAAAACCAGAAGTTGAGATGAGGTTCATTAGGACGCTGTTTTTTCAAATATCCTTCACGTTTGAGTACATGTGTAACTCTGGTAACCCCTATCGCTTTTCGAATAAGATCCAGCTGATGGCGATAGGAGGAGAGGGTGGTTTTTGAAGGTTCTTCAAAACAGATCGCTGCTGCACTTTCATCATTTGAAAGAAAGACACCATCATTTTCCAATCCTGTTTTCACTGCATATTCTATCAGAGCTTTCAGCCTGGAAAGCACCTTCTCATCTTGTTTGATCACCCAAAGTGCACTGGGATTGGTTTGAAAGGATTGGGTAAGAATTTCAATGACCTTTGGTGCCTCAAGCAACGAGATTTTTCGCATCGGTAGGTGAATAGGATGAACTGATTCTTACTTCTTAAGTTCTTTCTCAAAGTTGACCACAGACTCATTAAGAATCCCGTTGATATCATGAACCACACGATCAAGGTCTTTGCATGATTGATTCAGAAGATCTAAAAGTTGCCTCATTTCCTGCTGTGATTTGGCCTCCTTTAAAAGCTCCAATACACCCATTACATTGGTTAATGGAGCCCTTAATTCATGGGAGTTTTTGAATGAAAATATTTGAAACTGTGTGGCTTGATCTAAGATTTTTTTGGTTCGCTTATTTACAACTTTTTCAAGATTGGAGTTGATGATACGTATCTCATAATTTGCTAGTTCTAGCTCCTTAGACTGATTTTCGATCTGACCATTTTTATTGAGAAGCTCTTGGTTTTTGAGCTCCAGCGATTCAATTAATTTCAGATTTTTGGACGCAAATTTCTCATTGATACTTTTAAAAAAGAATGAGGCTGCCAAGATGATGGAATAAGAGGCAAGAGTAAGAGCATGTAATCTTGGGTATGCTGTTCCTTCAAATCCTAGTTCATAATAACCAACCCCAAAGGAATTATGAATCACATCAAAAAAGACAAGTGGAACCATACTGCCAAGCAAAGAGATCCCTACAAAAAGCTTTTCTTTGAAGCTGAAAATCAGAATGGGAATAATAGCCGTAGTAATAATAAAGAGCCTTGGCATGTAATACATGGACTCCTCTACTTCGATTACTCCTTCTAATTTATCATTTAAAGAGGCGATAAATGGATAAACTGAGCACATCCAACTTAGGAATACTCGACTAACGGTAGATAACCCGAAATGATTAAGCGTTAAAATAAATACGAAAGCAAAAATATTTCCAAAGAGCAACATTTGATTGAAAGTATTCCAACCATTGATGTTGACATTAGCTACGAAAAGAGCTAGAAGTACAACAAAAATCACTAACACAATTTGATTTGTGAGAATGATGCTTCGGTTTCTGCCAGCGTTCAATTCACCATTCGTTCCGATGTTGGAAACTTTGTTCCATGTCATGCTGATTGAATTGAACATTTATTTTCTTTAGGGGTAATTGATGAATTGTATGACAATTTCATACTATTATATGGAATATATAAATGATGTGATGCCCCTATCGATCAATGCATTAAATTATTAGAGGAAAATGTTACTAACGGTTTGACTTCAAGTCAAAGAACTCACTTGACTTTAAAAAATGATTCCATATTCACCCAGTTGATTTTCCATTTCCCTTTCTTTTCACTTGCGTAGAAAAGGTACTTAGAATCTGGGGTCAGGTAGGGGTTCCCTTGACCCTTCGAATTGATTTCGTCTGGCAGTTTGAGGGGGTCCGACCAGGAGTTCCCTCCTAAATTTTGTGACGCATGTAGCTCTAGTGACTGTCCAATGGTTGCAAAAATTAAGTAGGTACCGGACGCAGATAGGTAAGGAGTACATAGAGCTTTATCACTCAGCGTTTCGAAAGTTATTTCCTCAGCATTCTGGTATTTTCCATTAATTAAACTTGAGTAATAGAGCTTCATATTTGAATAGTCTAATTCACTTGCGTGAAAATACAGCGTGCCATCTGGCATTAAAGTAGGGTGGGAAAGGAGTTTGTTTTTAAGGTTTGGAATTTCAATGTATAATGGAGTGCTCCAACCGCTATTTATCTTTTCACTTTTCCAAATGTGCCATGTCTGAGGTAGATCATCTACAGGTCTGGTAGAACAAAAAACCAGTGTATTTCCATCGGGTGAAAAACTCATTCCATGATCATCGTATTTGCTATTAAAAAATGCCTCTTTTGAGATGTTCCAGATATTTTTATTTCTTTCACTAACCAGAATGTCAAAGTTGGTGAATGCTGGATCAGAGATCGTAAAGTAGTAGGCCTTAAGGTCATTTGAAAAAACTCCTCTATGGATAATTTTTCCTTCCGGAACCAGGTCAGGTTCAAAAACGATGGGTATATCACCTGGTGGTTGGTCAGATATACTTGATGATTGCGAATTACATCCTGTTAGTAGAAGATAGAATAAAATGGGTATGAGGTATCTCAATTAGGTGTTAATTATTAGGTTAATAACTTACTTGAAAAAAGTATCTATAAAGTCTCTACAAGCTGGATGTTATTCCCGCAGGTATCATTGAAAACTGCAACTTTCACTGTTCCCATTTCAGTGGGCTTCATGCTAAATTCGACTCCCAGACCAATTAATCGGTCGTATTCTTTTTGCACATCGTCTACATCGAATTGGGTGTATGGAATTCCCGCTTCCATCAACGCATCCTGATAGACTTTCGATGGCTCAAAATGGTTAGGTGCGGGTTCTAATAATAGCTCCGGCCCGTCTTGCCATTCCGGTGAAACCAAAGTCAACCATCGATTGCCTCCTTCTAAAGGGGTGTCAAGCTTTTTAATAAATCCCAGCTTTTCCGTATAGAATCTGAATGCTTGTTCCTGGTCCCTAACCGGGATGCTTATAAGTGTAACCTTCATCTTGGTATAATTTTATCTATCCCAAAGATGATGGATCAACGCTTAATTTACTTCTCGAAAGTTGCTCTTTTCGAAATTGTGCGGGAGTCTTACCGGTTTTAGTTTTGAAGAGTACGCTGAATGACCCTAAGCTTGTAAATCCAACGGCATAACACGTTTTCGTTACCGTCATCCCCATTATCAGGTGTTTTTTCGCTTTCTCAATGCGTTTATCAATCAAATATTGCCTAGGAGTGAGGCCATAATACTTTTTGAATAAGCGTATGAGATGAAACTTAGAAATAAGCTGAATTTTTGATAGCAGATCCATGTTCAGAGCCGTTCCATAGTTAGCATCTATGTAGTTTCTAACAGCTATGATCGCATCGATCTGATCCTGGTTCTTGTAGACGGTCTTCTTAAGACCTTTAAGCTTTTGTTTATAAAAGGTCATTTCTTCTCACTCTCCCAAAGCTGCTTGTATAGCGTGCCTCTGAACTTATCATTCAGTTCGTATCCTGGTGGTCGTACTTCATTATTCTGAGACATTACAATTCCAACAAAATTACGTTTAGGATCGGCCCAAAAATATGTGCACTCATATCCCCCTCCGATCCACAGACCAGCCTCACCTTGATTCATCACCCTCATGGTATCTCCACTGATCCAAAGATTATATCCATTGTACCCATAAGGGTTGTCAAGTTGGGTGTGAGGAGCATAAATGTCTTCTACAGTCTCTTTTTCCAGAAATCGATATCCATTCAATTCACCTCTTTTTAAAAGCATTCTTACGAAATCTGCATATCCATCGGCTGTTGCTACCATTCCTTCTCCGCCTAAATAGAGAGGATGATCCAATTCATAATCGGGAACATCAGGCCCGAATATGTCCAATTCTCCGTTGTTTGCTTCTCTTAATATTGAATCCCTTCCAGTAAACTTAGGGAGGAGTTTGGCATTGGTAGGAATTCGGTATTGTAACCCAGCAATTTTCAGTGGATTGGTCACTCGATCTTCAACCAATTGACTCAAGTCCTTTCCAGTCGCCCTTTCAGCAACAAGGCCTAAAACAGTGGTATTAGTCCCATAAAAATAATCGGTACCCGAATGTTGAATCAGAGGTAGTTTGGACATTCTATCGATTAGTTCGTCTGAGTTCTTTGCTGTCGGTAAGTTTTGAGCAGCTATTAAAGAATCTAAACATGGATAACCAGTGGTGGCATAGTAAAATCCTGCTTCATGATTAATTAAGTGAAGTACCGTCATAATAGAATCATTTGGTACAAGCTGAATGGGACATGCCTGATCTCTATTCCCCCAATCATACTCTGCCAAACTATTACCTTCATTTGAAACAGCAACATTTAGGTTTTGGAATTCGGGAATGTATTTTGAAACGGGATCATCCAATTTTATAACACCATCCTCTACTAAATCCAGAGCCACTGATATGGTTACTATTTTACTCATAGACCAAATCCGAATCCAGGTATCTCCGTCAATTGTTGTGTTCGGTAAAAGCCGATCATTCACTGCACTGTGTTCATAAATTAAATTCCCATCAGCATCTTCGATCCTTGCATAAATAAATGGATAGAAGTCTTCATCAACAAAATAATTCAAAACGTCATCGAGTTCATCAGGATCAGGGATTTCCAAAACAGATAAAGTATTTTTTTTGGAGCAGGAAAAAATAAGGATAGCAATAAATGTTAAAAAAACAGTTTGCAAAATGTCACTTTTCATAAGTCGATGATTTATCTCTTTATCTAAGGTAGTCCTTAGGTTTTCCAAAATCAAAGAACCCAAGTGTTGAAGATCATATATCCAAAAAACTGTTTTGTTTAAATAACCAACGTGCATCTTATCTTCGCACACATGCGACCTATCTTATTTATCGACCGTGATGGCACTATCATTCAGGAGACGGATGATGAGAAAATTGAAACCATTGAAAAACTGGATTTCCTTCCAGAAGCTCTTTACTACCTGAAGAAGATCAAAAACGAAACAAACTACAAGTTTGTGATGGTCACCAACCAGGATGGACTGGGTACTGATGCATTCCCTGATCATGAGTTCTGGCCGGTGCACAACTTCATCGTGCGGTTACTAGAAACGGAGGGTATCCACTTTGATGCGGTGCACATTGATGAGCACTTTGAAAAAGACAATCACCCAAACCGTAAGCCGGGTACAGGTATGCTTACTGAATACATGAACGGAGATTATGATATGGAAAACTCCTATGTCATCGGTGATCGTGCTACGGATGTACAGTTAGCTCATAATCTGGGTTGCAAGGCGATCTACTTGACGTCTGCTTATTCAGATAATGACACTGAGGCGGAGTTGAAACCGAATGGTTGGAAAGAGATTTATAAGTATTTAGTTGAGAAGAAGTAATTTTTATTCAAGGAATTTGAAGGTGTCTCAAAAGCACAAAAAGTCGTCATCGCTAGGATACGAAGCGATCTTGTCATCATTTACGGAACTTTAAATGAGATTGCTTCACTTCGTTCGCAATGACGAAGCACTTTCGAGACACCCTCCTTCAGAGGGATTTCGAGCTTTGCGAGAAATCTTAACTTATTATTGAGAAGATTTCTCCTGAGTCGAAATGAAATTTAATTGATGATTAGCGCTTACAATATTCCTCTTCCAGGCATGGTAGCCAAGCCTACCAAAACAAGCAGAATTGAAAGCCCAAAGAAGATCGTTTGGAAACGGAACTTCACCTGAGCATCGTTCGATTTCTTGCTGATGGATCTTCCAATCTGAGCTGCTGCCACTGCAAAAATCATCAAAGCAATATGCTCTACGGACCAGTAACGCTCTACAGGGTTACCCATATTATACGTTACGAACGGACTGTAAATAAAGTAGAGCACTAGTCCAATCAATAATTGCAAATGCATCAGCCCAACATATGCTGGAGCTAGTATTTTATCGAACTTGCTGTATTCACCACCACCAAACCAGCCAATGAGTGATTTGATCACTACAACAACAGCTGCAAGTAATACGAGGTATCTTAATCCGGAGTGAGCTTGAAGAAGGAAATTGTACATGGGTTGAATTTTTGGTCAAATATACTATACAGGTCTCTACCCTCAACAAATAGTAGCTTGCCTTGTTTAGACCTTTTTTATCGCTAATAATGCTGAGTACTTTTAGCGAGCTTAATAAAGTCAAAAAAATCAAATCCATCCCTATTAAAAAGGATGGATTTGATTTTTACGTGAAGAGCAATATTGCCTTATTGACCTGGAGGAGTAATTTGATATCCTACCGCCTGCCAGATTGGTACTCTATCATAGTAAGAATACATTTTGCTAATCTTACCATCGGATAATTTAAGATTTATAAAATATGGAATAAATAAAGAAGTATCCATATCTACCAGGTTGGCACTGTAGTTACCCCAGTATTGCACCCAGTCCCCAATGTAATTTCCTTCATTTACTTTCAAACAGGAAACAGCAAGCCTTTCATTTTGTTGGTCACTTCTCAGTGTCTGAAATGAGACCCAATCTTTGATGAAGTTTTCTTTATTCACCGTATCCATTGGATTAGTTACATAGATACTAATGAAGTCTTCAGTGGTTAACTCCGTGAGGGCCGTACTATCACCAGCGAGCATTGCATCTACCAGTGACTGAACTGCTGCTATATATGCAGCAGAATTTGGGTTGTAAACAACTGGCCTATCTACGGATTCATCATCTAGTTTTTCTGATGTGCTTTGGCATCCTTGAATCATAACAAAGAATGTTACAAGGATTGATAAAATCGTTAAATTTTTCATAATAGGTTGGTATTCAGTGAGTTTAATACAAGAAGATAGCTATTTTTTCAGACAAAATCAATGGGTAGCTGTCTGACATGCTAATTGTGATGTTGCTATGAAAGCAACTCTCTAAGCGTAGGTTGTACCTACGCTTTTATATCATTTCTATCTCCAATAGATTATTCAATCCTGCATAATTCCTTGCGCTACTATACAAATAGTCTTCAGCATTTTCTACCCAACTAGATCAATTCCCCTCCTTGGAGGGGTTAGGGGTGGGTTTTAACCTACTACTCCATCGTCATCAATGCACCCATCAGCTTAATTCCATACCACAGGTTTCCAATACGAAGATTTTCATCTGCAGCATGTTGATTGTTATCATGATTGGCAATTGGGAGAATGATCGCTGGCTTATTTAAGACATCCGTAAACAGGTAGAGTGGAAGTGAACCTCCCAAAGTAGGCATAAGTATCAAATCGTCTCCTGCAACATCCTTGGAGCGAGTGATGACCTCCTGAATGATGGGAAGATCCATGGAAGTTCTGGCAGCAGGGTACCCACTGGAACGTGTCACCTTTGCAATTTTTGAATGTTTCATCCGTGTTTCCTGATCCGGATCTTCTCGTACGATGTGAAATCCTTGCTTTTGAATGTGAGCCTCTACCATATCCTGTTGTTTTTCAGGGTCACACCCTTTAACCAGGCGCATACCAATAGAAGCAGTAGCCGTAGCAGGCACCACATTACGGGCAAGTTTTCCGGTATTGCCACTGCTGAGTCCTTTGATGGTTAAAGAGGGTCTTAGCAATCGTTCATTGTATGATTCTGTGCCTTCCGGATCGTTTATTCCAAGTTCTTTTTTTAGCTCCTCATCGATTGGAGGAATGTTCGCAAGAGCTTCCTTTTCTATCTCACTTAAAGGCTCTATGTCATCATAAAATCCTTCGATTATCACATTTCCATCATCATCCTTCATGCTTGCTAACAGGCTCGAAAGTAGCTGACCTGGTACAGGCGCCCAGTTACCATAGTGTCCACTATGAAGCGGTCGATTGGGCCCATAGGTGGTAATCTCCATTCCTGTCACTCCACGTACACCAAAAACCAATTGCGGCTTTCGTGACTGATGAACGGGTCCATCACAAAACAACCACAAGTCTATTTCATCCACTAATTCTCGGTTGTCATTTAAATACTGATGCAATTGATCTGATCCGGCCTCTTCTTGACCTTCGAAAAAGAACACCAGGTTGGAAGTGACCTTCAATTTGTTTTGCTGAATCATATCCAATGCTGTCAGTATGGTAATGATGGGTGCTTTATCGTCTCCTGCTGATCGTGCATAGATTCGATGGTTTTCATTAATATCATCATATTTTGATGGGAAGTCCATTGGTTTCCCATCGTTAAACATGGCTTCAGAATAGTACACAGGTTCCCATGGGTCATTGGTCCATTTGGACTTATCTACCGGCTGTCCATCGTAGTGGACGTAGAAAGCAAGTGTTCGTTTGGCGCCTTTTACGGGATAGTATCCATAAACGATAGGAGGGGTACCTACCATACGAAGCAGTTTCGTTTCAACGTTTCTCTTATTGAGCTCCTTTATGATGTATGCCGCGTTTTTGTTGATATTAGGTAAATCGAAAGCCACATTTGGCATAGAAAGAAGCGTTTTAAAGTCCTGAAGGATCTGAACGCCATTTTCTTGAATGTGCTGATCAGCAAGTTTGTTGATGTCTTGAGCTGATAAAGTGAAAACGAGCAAGGTGAATAGTGCTGAAAAGATACGCATGAGTTTTAAATTTGAGTTGTGGCTAAAATCATTAAGATTCCTTCCGTATTTGTTTATGAAACCAAAGTTGTTGGTGTCTCTAAAGATAATGCAGATGGATCATCCCGGCAGGAGATCATCAGACGAGAGGTCGAAGAAGATGATAAACTAAAAGTGGAGGCCGAGCCAGACAATCTGTATGATCCAAATGCCGTGAAAGTGCTGTCAAAGTTTGGCCATCAAATTGGCTATCTGAATAAAGAGATGGCCGAAACCATCAAACCTGTGCTTGACAATCAAACAGAAATCCATGTCACCGCTAAATGGGTGAATGGCGAAAAGATGTTGGGAGTAGGGTTGAGGATAGAGCTAGTTAGTTAGCCCTACCTCCAAATTAATACTTTTTCTTTTTCTCTTTTTTTTCAGCTTTTTTCTCCTTGGCTGTTTTTAGCGGTTCTTTTTTTACCGCTTTTTTAGCGTCTTGGCCTTTACCCATGTCATTATTATTTAAGAAGCTAAAGTGCAACTAATAATTTGAAATTGGATTAATTCATAGGATTATTGATAGTTGCCAATTGGTAATAGATCAAACACTTCAGTAGATTAATGGTTCTTTTTCCATGCTTGCAAAACTCCTCATTGATTTTGGATTGGTGATTCTAATTTGGATGACACAGTTAGTTGTGTATCCAAGCTTTACTTATTTTGGTAAAGACGAACTTTTCACCTGGCATCAGAAATACACTAAAGCTATTTCTATTATTGTAATGCCTCTCATGCTAGGCCAAGTGGTCGTCCATGGATATTTTCTCTACACAGATTTTGATGCGATTAAGCTTATCGCTGGAATATTAATTGGGCTTTCATGGATCAATACATTTTCCTTTGCTGTGCCTTTACATAATCAGATAAGCGCTGGTCAGGATATCGTTGAGTCTGCTAAGGGTTTGGTTAAGATCAATTGGTTTCGCTCAGCTCTTTGGACGATTGTTTTTCTGTTGAGTCTTTTTGACTACTTAAAAAATCAAGGATAATCCGGTTTACTTCTTTTGGCTTTTCAATGTTGCAAATGTGGCCAGCCTCTTCAACTTTTTTAATTTCTACTTTCGACTTGCCTTTTGCAAAACTCAATGCACTTGGAAGAAAAAGGTAATCTTCATCACCCATTAAGATTAGCGTTGGAACATTGATCTCCTGTTGATGAAAAGATCTTAATAAGATAAAGAACTCACGATATAGCCCCAGCCATTTCAAATACTCATGCTGAGTCAATTTGCGCGCCTGCCACTGATATACTCTTCTAGCTAACTGATGATTCTTTTTAGGCATCAGAAGGTAGGAGAAGATTCGATACATGGAAGAATAGGGAAGGAATACGTTGAGAAGTCGAGCGAGGTGCACAAACCCTTTAATCATCCAATTGGCATTGAAGATACCTCCAATCAATACCATGGACTGAACAACAGAAGAGTGTCGTTCGTAAATCGCCTGCATGAGCACACTACCAAATGAAAGCGTGACAAAATGAGCTCGAACAATTCCGATATGATCGAGTACATTTTTGATGTCTTTCACTACAATATTGAAATTGTAACTTTCATAGCCGGGCTGGATATTCTTAGATCCTCCATGATCCCTTAAGTCAATAGCCAATACATTAAACCTATTCTTGAAATCATCCATTTGATGTTTCCAGGTGGTGATACTGCCTCCGGCACCATGAATGAATACAACCCATTCGCTGGATTCATTGCGCAGATGTATATCGTAGTTAAGGAGATTCAAGAGTCATGTTAACCGGCTGGAGAAGTAACTGTTTTAAATGCTTTTACCATTACATTAAAGATTGATCGCAACTTTATGCAAGACATTGAGTAAACATCTTAGAATGTAAATCAACAAAACACATGCAACACTCACTTTATTACAATGGCAATACACCTGCAGCGTCGTGGGTTCAGATCGAACGACTTTTTTCACCAGGAGCCATGATTGAGGTAGAAGTAGAAGCCAGGTTTGATTTGAAGTGAAATGAATATTTGGTTAGGAAAATAAATAAGCTCTTAAAGAAAATAGCTTAGAAAGTATTCATTAACAATATCATGACATCACTGTTTTAATAGTATGAAAGCTGGTTGGATGTCAAGGATACTTAAAATAGCCGCAATCTATAATTTGCTTTGGGGAGCTTGGGTAGTACTCTTTCCTAATCATTTCTTCGAGTTGGTAGGCATGGAGCCTCCGACACATACCATGATCTGGCAGGGAATGGGGATGGTAATCGGAGTGTATGGAGTGGGATATTGGTGGGCTTCACAGGACCCATTGGTTCATTGGCCGATCGTAGCAGTTGGTTTTCTGGGTAAAACATTTGGTCCATTAGGTTTCGTAATAACTTTTCTACAGGTAAAGTCCCTTTTGGATTTTTCTATACACTTATCACCAATGATTTTATTTGGTGGATACCATTTTTCATAATTTTAAAAGAAGCTCATAAGGCTAAGCAGATCAAATGGATCTAAAAAAAATAAATATTTATGTCCAGTCGGTGTTTTATACCCTGGCAGGGCTCAATCACTTCATCAATCCTGAATTTTATTACCCACTGATTCCTGATTATTTCGTTTTTCCTGTCAGGATAAATTTCATAGCAGGAGTATTTGAGATTCTTTTGGGAGTTGGTCTATTGATCCCTTTACTCCGTAAAGCATCTGCCTATGGAATTATTCTTATGCTTGTTGCATTCATACCATCTCATGTTTTTTTCATTCAGCAGGGTAGTTGTATAGCGGATAGTTTATGCGTCCCAGAATGGGTTGGATGGGGGAGACTAGTTGTGATTCATCCATTATTAATTTATTGGGCATGGACTGTAATGAGGGGTCGCAAATTAACGGTTGATGATCAGGATTTTCAGGGAATCGGAGAAGCTATTACCAAGAGCAAGAAGGTTGATTCAAATGCTCCGTCTAATATTAAATAGGATCATAGAGTTTGGTAAACCACCTCTCTTCTTGATAGTCGTTATTTCTGGCTTCTGATTCTCTATTGAAGGCCACTAAATATTTGCCATTTTGCTCAATGCTCCTGTATCCCAATAAATGCAGCAATTCTTTGGCAAGAATAATAGCGATATATCTATTGATAACAAGTGCCGTTTGTCTACTATCCAGCCAATTAACTCCAGGAAGCCAAGCTAAAATCCTGTCTAAACGATATTTTCTCATTTTGGTAGAGAGGTTTAAAAACACACGCCTAATTCTTCTAATTGTAAAGAAGCCATCTGAACCCTGAGGCTGATATAAGGGCATGAAAATCCTGCCGTTCTCTTTAGCCCTGATTTCTTTGCCATCACTGATTGCTACCAGTTGATTTTTGTGCACTTTTTGAAAATTGAAAAAGCCAGGTTGCATTTCAAAGGCTTCATGTTCTTTGATCAGATGCCTAAAAAATATTTCATAAATGTGTTTTACATCTCCAGCTGTTTTGGCCAACAAATTATAATAGTGTTGAAAGTCTATCGAACTTTTATCTAGAATACCAGTGAAGATCATGGATAAATAGCAGAAAGCTTCGGCATTTTCTATGGACGATAGGTCATCATGTTGACCAGCTTCAAACCCAAATGCAACGTATCCAAGCTCATTGATGTAGCTCAAGATCGGCCCATCAAGGTATTCTTCAATACCAAGAATGATAGGGATTGGATATTGGCTGGTAAATGCTCTATTAAGTAGGCTATCATTAACCGTAAGAAAAGGCAGGGTTTCACTGGAAGTGGTATGTATATCAAAAAAGTAAAAGGGCCCTGGATTATCCTTTAGTATGTCCCTAATTAGTTTGTAGATCATTATTTGTTCTTCCACCTCAGGATTAGATGCCTCTTGAAGCTCTTCCGGAAGAAGCCCCATTCTGGCTCTCGTCCAAACTCTATTTAAATCTTCAGATTCGTATCTGGTTCCTTTTTCTAATGCCTGGAGATTTCCTGCAATAAAAATAATTTGACCTTTCACGAGATTGGTATCATTAAAAGTCTGGCTAATTCTATCCATTGCAAAGACTCCAGCGGGCTCATTTCCATGGATACCACCCATGAATATCAAGGTAGGTCCCGGGTTGCCACTTTTGATATGTCCAATGACTCGTTCAATATGTATGCTTGTATCCAATGCTTTACTGTAAACCTTAATCCTGGTCATATTGCTTAATATCTTTTATCGTGACTATTCCAACCAGATGCTTATCATGCAGTATTGGCAAGCATCCAATCTCATGTTTTTTCATTAGTGGAATAGCTTCACTTATTGGCATCTCAGGGCTGGCGGTGATGATGTCCGTTATCATGATGTCTTTTACCGTTTCAACACTATCTTTTGATTGATTCTTGAAAAATCTTTGCATATGGGTCCAGGTAAGCAAGCCACATATTTCACCATTTTGGCACTCTACAGGGACATGATGGATGTTTTTCCACTGGATAATCTGAGTTGCCAACTCAGCTAAGTCATCTTGCTGGACTGTAAAAACACGAGTAGACATGATATGACCAACCTGAGTCGCGTTTTCATGAGTACGTGGACGATCTGGAATCTCAGGCCACTCATGAATAGGCTTCTCTTCGTTTTGATATTTGTACATGTACTTAGTGAGTGCCAGAAGCGCATCGTCTTTTCGAGTGGTTCTTTTTAGTTTTCGGTAATTCCTAATCGACCACTGTGCTCCTGTTTGGCCTATGGTTCTTGCATCGATAATGCTCAACAAGCGTTCAGCAGATGAACGATCTACGTTCATGTATGAAAGTCCATCATAAGCCATCGGTAATAACTCTCGTGTGACAAGGTCCCGGACAGAAACTTGTCTTCCTCTCCAATTCATGATTGATCCTTTCCCATTTCTGGCAGCTTTGATGAAATTGGATTTTACATCTTCAAAATCCATGTGATTGTGTATCTCCTTATGAGCAATTGTGCGTCCTTTCATCAGGCCTACCCAAAATGCGAAGTTGGCCATTTGGTCAATTATCGTTGGGCCAGCAGGAATGTATCTGTTTTCAATGCGTAAATGAGCACTATCTGATGTTGCACCATAGCATGGACGATTCCATCTATAGATGGTGCCATTGTAAACATTGAGGGCTTTAAGTTTGGGAATTATTCCCTCTTGGAGCTCTTTTAAAGAATCGGATTTGATTTCACGACTCAGGAGGATTTTATGTTGTGCAATTTCATTTTTGTAGATATCTGTGATGCTTCCTGACTCCCAGAACTCACCGAAACTGACTCGCGATATTTGATCTTTCAATGCATAGGTTAACTGCCTTGTGTCAATGCTTTGCTGAAAGAGCGCGATGCGTGTCTCATTCCAGAGTTCCCGTCCCAATAGGAGGGGAGAGTTGGTGCATATCCCAAGAACAGGTCCTGAAATCGCTTGCGCCCAATTGTAACTGGAAATGAAGTCATCTGGATCTACTTGCAGATGCATTTGAAAGCTTGTATTGCATGCTTCCATCAAGACCGAATCATGAGTAAGGGAGAGCTCATCTACTCCTTTAATGTGAAGATTAAAGTCAGTGCCACGAGCACCAAGCATCATTTCATTTAAGGCAGTGTAGCGTGGCTTAGGTGTCATAAACTCAAAGGATAACTCAGTTTTGCTAATCGTAGGAAGGATGCCGGAAAGGAGAACATATGCTTCTCTCTTAGCAGCAGCTGTGGAGGCCTTTTTAAGAAAGGCCCGAAGATGATTTTCCATTTGATCAAAGCAATCTCCTTTAAGTTCGAGCGGTTCGAGATTGATCTCCAAATTGTAGAGTGCCAGTTCATTTGTAAAATGAGGATCGTTGATATCTTTTAATATTAAATCCGCGTTGTTCTGAGGGCGATAATTTTTTGAGATAAGACAAAGTTCTTGTTCGGCACCAATGCGACTTATTCCTGATTCAATTACTTTTTTATCCAACATCATCTCAAGACATTTTACATCATTCAGCAAGTGCTGGATAAAGGATGTCCGAGTGGATTGATCATTAGCAGAGCTCACAACTTGATTTCCCATGTCGATTTGATTTGATGCTTAAAATTTGGTCAAATCCATTGGCCAGGATATGATGTATGGCAGAGAAGAAGCTGAGATGAATCAGCCTAAGATCGCCAATCTTCCAGGTAAAATTCTAACTCAGAAACAATCCTTACCTTCCTCCTGATACCAGAATATGGATCTAAATCCATGATGGAGAATAGGCCCTTATTGGCTGACTTTAACTACCTACTTTGGACCCTGAATCATGAGCAAATTACCATGCTGCCTGCCCGACATTCGTGGTTGCTGCTTCAATCATTTCAGGTTTGATTTCATTGACCTTTGTATAGATATTATTGGACAGGGTGCCAGTGTTTTTTGAGCCGATGATAAGACCCCTGACCTTTGATACTTTGAACGTTATACATCGCCTCACTCATTCAACCTAATTAAGTTATTTGCAAATTAAAATCAACCCTAGCTGTATAGCGATTCTGGTTATAAGTATTTTGTCAACCCTAGAGTGATGCTAGATTGTCCTGAATAGTTAGTGAACCTACCGTAAGTTCCACTTCCGTTAATCCTAGATCTGAAAAAAATTCTTGAAGGATTTTGGTTTGTTTTTCCAGTGTGGTTTGAAGTTGCCCTAACTCATTTCCAGACACAGTTAGTTGTAGGGAGTGGGTAACACTGTCTTGATTTTTTTCAACAAGTCCTCCTATCCAGTCACAATTCGACCTAGGCTTTTGCCGGCAACATAAAGTTTGTTTGATAAAGAATCCAGCCAAAATAATGTAGATGGAAAATATAAGGGTAGGGAGTATTATATCTTTGATCGTGAATGGATTCACAAGTGAGCTTGCTGATTTTTAACCCTCATTAAAGTAAACCTTTATTACGGGTGAAGCTCAATTATGTTATCTATTAGTTGAAGTAATTGATTAGTAAACTGAGCGTAAAACTCCTGATAATTAAGTAATTAAGTTTAATTTATGAATAATACTAATAAAATTAGTAATTTAGTTCAACGCACGCTTATATGCGTCTAAACAGCGTTCCCTTGCTTCTTTATGATCGACTATCGGATCAGGGTAATATTGGGTGTCAATTTCCGGAACCCATTTGTTGATGTACTTTCTATTCTTATCAAATTTGTCTGTCTGTGAATACGGATTAAAGATCCTGAAATATGGTTGGGCATCTACTCCTGTACCTGCTGCCCACTGCCAACCCCCGTTGTTACTGGCCAGTTCATAATCCAGTAATTTTTCAGCGAAGTAAGCCTCTCCCCACCGCCAATCTATGAGTAGATGTTTAGTTAAAAAGCTGGCAACTATCATCCGTACACGGTTATGCATAAATCCTGTTTTGTTGAGCTCTCTTATGCCCGCATCGACGATGGGATAGCCTGTCTTTCCGGCCTTCCATTTTTCAAATTCCTCCTCGTTATTTCGCCACGTTATTTCGTCGTATTTACTGTTAAAATTTTGATCAATAACTTTTGGAAAATGCCATAAAATCGCTTGATAAAAATCACGCCAAATCAGTTCATTGAGGTACTTCTCATTCAGCGCTTTTGCTTCCCTCACAAGTTTCCTAATGCTAACCGTCCCAAAGCGGAGATGTAAACTCATTCTGCTGGTTCCTCGGATGGCCGGAATGTCCCTGGTTTCATCATATTTTTCAACAACAGATTTATTCAATTTTCGATCTGGAAATTCAATCCCTGATGGCTCAAAACCAATCTCTTTTAAAGCAGGAATTTCTTTAACATCCGTTTGATACCAATTGGATTCTTCCTCTGATTTATAAGAGCTAAGGTGTCCCCCTTCTAATGTTTTTTTCCACAGCTTGCTATAAGGTGTGTAAACCACATATGGATCTCCATTGTCTTTTACGATCTCATCCTTTTCAAAAATTACATGATCTTTTTTTGCTCTGAATTCAATACCATGTTCTTTAAGTAAATGGTGAATTTTTTCATCTCGCTCTCTGGCATACGGTTCATAATCTTTGTTCGCCCAAACAGATTTGACGTCGTAATCTTCGAGTAGTTTTTTCCATTCTTGTTCAGGTGTGCCCACTCGAATATCTAAGGTTCCGCCATGATTGCGGACCTCTCCCTGAAGTCTCAAAATCTCCTGATGAATGAATTCTACCCGTGCATCTTTTGACGGTAGTTCATCAAGAATGTGGGTATCAAAAATGAATATCGGTTGAACCGGATATTCTTCCTGATGCGCGTGATACAAACTCCTGTTGTCTTCCAAACGGAGGTCCCTCCGAAACCAGAATATAGTGACTTGTGGTTTACTCATTATTTTGCTTGATACGAAATAATATTCCTTGCCATATTTTTAAAAATGAAACCATGAAAGGGAAAGACCAAATACCAATAGAGCCTACCCCATAATCCTAAAGGTCTGAAAGTTGCTGTTTGAATCAAGCAATATTTATCGTCTTTCGGTTTGATTTTGAATTCTAGCCACGCATCTCCTGGAAGCTTCATCTCAGCAAAAAGCAAAAGACGACATTCCTCTTTGTTTGCATACAGCACTCTCCAAAAATCCAATGAATCACCGCCCTTAAGATCATTGGGACTTCTCCTACCTCTTCTTAGTCCTACACCACCGACCAGCTTATCCAGGAATCCTCTTATTTTCCATAGGAAGTTGCCGTAATACCATCCTCTTTCCCCACCAATTGCCCATACATTATCTATCACTTCTTTAGGATCTCGATCGAATGTAAAGTTTTTGAAATCTTTGAAACAGCCATGTTTTGGAGCTTCGTATTGACGAAGAAAACTTGAACTAAAATTAGGATCAGAGAATGAGTCTTTCCAGCTAGAGACTACTTGCTTTTGGTTTATTCTTAAAAACGTTCTCTCTAAAGACTCTTTGTAGCTCAATTTTTTTATTGGAACAATGTTGGCAATACTATCATCGCGAACGATTACTTCGTTTTTCATACTGTCGACCAGGTTTCTTGCTAGCCTGTATGAAGTAGATGTTACCAGATAAAGCCAAAGAGAAGAAAGTTTTATTGTTAATACTGGAACAGTTAAAATGTACCTTTTTAACCCTCTTACCTCAGCAAATTGTAAAAGCATTTGCTTATAGGTTAGTATATCTTTCCCACCGATATCATATGTTTTATCATAAGCTTCTTTATTTCCCAGCACTCCGGACAGATATTGCATGACATTATAGATGCCAATTGGCTGACATTTGCTATTCAGCCATTTTGGAGCAATCATAACAGGGAGTTTTTCGACTAAATCTCTTATGATCTCAAATGAAGCTCCTCCAGATCCAATGATGATTGCTGATCTTAAGACAGTTAGCTTGACCTTTGATTTTTTTAATATCTCTTCGACATTTTGACGAGACGATAGGTGATCGGATAATTCTTCATCATTAGCTATACCACCCAAATAGATAATCTGGCTTGTTTTGGTTGTGCTTAAATAATCGACAAAATTTTCAGCGGTAGTTGCTTCAAGCTTACTGAATTCTTTACTATTGGAAGTGAGCGAGTGAATGAGGTAATATGCCGCATCAATGTCCTTTGGAAGCTTTTTTAAACTATCCGAATCTAGAAAGTCACATTCGATAACCTCAACAGATTTCAAGAATTCATCATCAAAATCTTCGAAATCAAACCTTCGCTTATCCCGAACTGGGCAAACCACATGGTGACCCGCATCCACTAGATCGGGAAGTAAACGTCGACCTATATAGCCGGTAGAACCTGTTAAGATAATTTTCATTTAAAGTGGTCTTACTGCAGACATGCCTCCATCCAGACCGATAATCTGTCCGGTCATCCAGCTGGAATCGTCTGATAGTAGAAAGGTAGCTAATCTTGCCACCTCTTCAGCTGATCCTACTCGATTTAAAGCATGTCGCTCTCCTGAACTTTTCTTTTTTTCATCTGAAGAAAGAATTCTGCTTGCTAAAGGCGTGTCTGTAACTGAGAGCGCAATACAGTTGACACGTACTTTTGGTGCCAATTCTGCAGCTAATGAACGAGTAATTCCCTCAAGAGCCCCCTTACTCGCTGCAACAGAGGCATGAAAAGGCATACCTTGAGAGACAGCCACCGTACTAAAAAAAACAATTGATGAGCCTTCTGTTTTTTTCATTGTCTTAACAACCGACTGAAGGGTTTTAACTGCACCTTTAACATTGACTTCAAAATCATCCTGGAAATCATCAGACTTTAATCCGTGAAAAGGCTTTAAGTTTATTGTACCTGGACAATATGCAAATCCATCTACTGTTTCTAAGTCAAGTTTAGGGCCTTCATTTGACGTCACATCATACTCAATGTGTGAAACATTTGATAGTGAACCCAGTTCCCCATTACTTCTTGAAAGAACAGTGACGTTATGACCTTTCTGTGTTAATTGCCTAGTGATTTCGTATCCAATACCGGAGCTTCCTCCGACGACTATATAATTCTTTGCCATGCAATCATAACTAAGCAGGCATACGAAAGTTTGAATTACTAAATATTAAATTCCTACTTCAATGAGATATCGAATTAGTCCAAACAAGGCACTCACACCTATCCATGTGATCATGTTAACCCTGAACCGATAAAGCGCGAAAAACGAAATGACGATCCAAATGAGAACAATATAATCCAGACCATTTAAACTTAACTCAGAAGGGAAAACAACCACTTTTCCTAGATAGATGGTCAGATTAAGGATAACTCCAACAACTGCGGCTGTAACAATACTCAAGGCTTGTTTTATGGTTTCATTATCTCGTGTTTTTTCAATTATAGGAGCGCCAGCAAAAATGAACAGAAAGCAAGGGATGAACGTGTAAATGGTGGTTGTAATAAGTGCCAATGAGCCCATCATTAGTGACCCATTGAAAGAATTGTATCCGGCCATAAAACCAACAAATACCAATACCATTACTAATGGGCCGGGAGTTGTTTCTCCAAGTGCAAGTCCATCGATCATTTGAAGTTCAGATAGCCAATGAAGTTCTTCTACACTTACTTGAGCGACATAGGGCAATACCGCATAAGCACCTCCGAAAGTGACAAATGCAGCCTTTGTAAAAAAGAGCGTTAACTCTTTCCAGAAAGCAAAATCAGGGGAAAGAGTATAAAATAAGGCGAAAGGTGTTATCCAGATAATAGCAGTAATTATTACTTGTTTGACCAATCTGGAGCCTTTGAATCCAGCATCTTCCATGTAATGATTTTCATTGATGTAGTACGTTTCTTCATCCTTCGCAAGCTGTGCTTTTGCATTGGCAGTCTGATGAAAAAGTGAAGGAAGAAATTTCTGAGTGATAAAAGCTATTAAAAGTGAGACCAAAATAATAACTGGAAAACTGATATTGAAAAAGAAGATGCTAATAAAAGCCGCAATGGCTATAATGAAATGGAAAATGGTGTGAAGCGACTTTTTACCAATTTTGATTAGCGCGAGGATGACAATTGCAATCACCGCAGGTTTTAGTCCATCGAAAAGCGCATAAACCCAGGGGATATTACCGAATGTAGCATATAGAGCTGTTAATCCAAGGAGAATGAACATGGATGGCAGAATAAAGAAGCTCCCAGCGATTAGCCCGCCTTTTGTGCCATGAAGTAACCAACCAGTATAAGTAGCCAATTGCTGTGCCTCAGGTCCGGGAAGAATCATGGTGTAATTGAGTGCATGCAGAAAACGACTATCCGAAATCCACTTTTTTTTGTCAACCAAAAATTCGTGCATGATGGCGATTTGACCCGCGGGTCCACCAAAGCTTATGAATCCGAGCTTTAACCAGAACCAAAAGGCTTCTTTAAATGAGGGTTTCTCCATTTGTTATTCTAATCGAACACAAATATGACAACCCACATGTTACGCAAGTGTTATGCTTTGACACTAAACTTCAAATTAATAAGTTAAATGACACCAAGGAGGTTGGGAGTTATAGGTGTATCCACTTAGTTAATTATTCTCACATAAGACTCGTATGTCGTTTCTTCTTCACCTTTGATAATCTGGGTGTAGGTAGAGTCCTTCATATCAATCGCAATTCTGAAAAAGTTACCATCATTGGCAATTGCTTGCCTAAATGCCCAGGATCCGGAAAGCATGGTTTCATATAAGGTGTCTCCTTCAATGTTATATGTACCGTAACCAAACCACTCCGTGTATTCAGCGGGAGATTCAAATCCCCACATCACACTTCCATCCACATACATTTTGTATTGAACACGTTCATCGGTAGAGGTATCACCTTCGTTTGTTACCGTCATATAATCAGTCATTCTCCACGCTCCGGTTAGTTTATCACGTACTTGTTCTTCTCCTCCGGTCATTTGTGCTGCTGGTGTTTTTGTCTGACAATTAACTACCATAAATGCAACGAAAAATAGTGAGGCTGGATATTTCATTTTCATAGGTTTTAGGTTTATGATAATTTAATTAAAATATTGCATAATACCCTTTCAAAGGATAAAAATTTGGCTTATTCAAAAAATTAAATATTAAAACTAAATGTGATTTGAAAAACGAAATAGGCGCCTAAGAATAAGAAGGGATTTGAAAATAATTTTAAAATTTCAGTCTCTAATAATTGTCCGTTCGAATGGTTTGGAATTCAATTTTGACTAAAGCGAGGATAACTACAATTTCAACTAAAAAATAGGTGATACCAAGAGACGTAAGGCTGTTGAATTGAGCGACGATGAGGTACAAAGTGATTATACAATATGTGAGATTCGTGTAAGCAATGATGCGAAGAAACAATTGCCAATTTTTAGGTTTGAAAATGTGCATTGAGAATGAATAAATGGCGAAAATAAAAGCGAGTGCTGCCAATAGCTCAAGCAAGTGTTGTGGCATTCCGATCCACTCTTGAAGTTTAATCAAAACAAAACCAAGAAGAAATGTTGAAATAAGTGCTCCAATTCCATCTATTAGAAAAATGTTTTCAGGGTTTATTGATTTTGGCTTATTCATACAGCTTAATCCATTCAACAGAGTTATCACTTCTGAATTTAACAATAAGTGATTTTTGTTTGAGGGTCCAAGAACCAATAGCATTGCGTTCGATAGTGTAGTAAAGATGATTATTTTCCTCTTTATCAGGGTTTCCTAACATTTTCAATACCTCTGACTTTGAAAGCGTACGAACAGAATCGCTATATAAGACTTCTTCATACATCAGTGGTCGGAATGGATATTCGTCCAGCTTCTTTTCTTTCCATTGTTTAGAATTGAAAGAAAGTGACTCTTTCGATTCTACCTTCTCATTTTCTTCTCTACTTGATTCACAGGCAGAAAAGACTAGTATTGACATTAAAATGATTACTCTCATTATTACTAAAATGAATGGATAACAAGTGCTCCAGTGTGTTCAAATTTATTCATGTTTGGCAGAGCGGAAACTGCTTCTTCCAGAGATATGGTTCTCTCAATTAATTGCTGAGGCCTTAAGCTGCCATCAGTTATCATTTTTAGCATTTTAGGATATTTGAAGGCCTGCATACCATGACTGCCAATAATCTCCAATTCATTCGCAAGCACTTGATCCATTGGTATCTTAGGGTGATGGTGATCTCCAGTCATCAAACCAACCTGTACATGTCTTCCTCTTTTTCTGAGACTTGCGATAGAATTGAAGCAAGTTTTTTGACTCCCTAATGCGTCAATTGATACATGAGTGCCTCCATTTGTGACAGATTTAATTGCTTGTACTACATCATTGGTTTTTGCATTTATCGTAGTAGAAGCTCCAAGCTTTTTTGCAAGGTTTAACGTATCCTCATTGATATCTATGGCTATTACTTGAGCACTCAGTGCATGTGCAATCATGATGGCTGAAAGTCCTACACCTCCGCAACCATGCACTACTACAAACTGACCTTCTTCAACCTTCCCCTGATCTACAACTGCTCGGAATGATGTGATGAACCGACAGCCAAGAATAGAGGCAGTTATGTCATCTATTTGTTCAGGAAGTTTCACCAAGTTGGTATCTGCATAATCTAAGGCTACATATTCAGCAAACGAACCCCAGTGTGTGAAGCCGGGTTGTGATTGATGATCGCAAACCTGATGATTACCTGATGTGCATTGTGAACAAGAACCACAACCGCAAACAAAAGGAACAGTTACTCGATGACCTTTCTTGAATTTTTTAACTTCAATTCCTACCGCTTCTATAATTCCAGCCAACTCATGCCCCGGGACATGAGGCAGTTGGATATCAGAATCATGGCCCATCCATCCATGCCAGTCACTTCGACACAGGCCTGTCGCGCTAACTCTCACTACAACCCCATGGGGTTTTGGTGTTGGATCAGGAACGTTCTCTATGCTAAGTAGTCCCTGGAATTGCTCGTAGATTACTGCCTTCATTGATAAATTGATAGAAAGCTAAAATTAGCTTCAATACATTGTATTTGGGTTAGCGGACTTTTCCGGGATTTGTTGGATCGAATCCCAGTGTTCGCAAATCTTTCCAAACTTATCAAAACGAAAGAAGTCCATCGTTACATATTGATCATTTCCGGGCCAGGTTTGATGGGTGTGAAGGGCGACTAAATCCCCCTCCGCAATGCAACGTACAAATTCAATCGACTTATCGGGATACTCCTTTTGCATACGCTCAAAATAGTCAATAAAGCCTTGTGTCCCGTTGGCAACATCAGGATTGTGTTGAATGTAATCATCGCCGACATATTGCTTTACTGCTTCCGCAGGATTGCCCTCATAGGCTGTACGGTAGAAAGCAATGGCGTTTTGTTTGTTCTGTTCGAGGTTCATAAAATCAACAACGTTGATTTGTTTTAAAATGGTTTCTTATCGCTCGTTCCAGCCTTTACCTTCGAAGATTCTGGACATACTTTTTTCAATACGTGAAACTCTTGTCGATGATTGCTTTGCTTTTGAGAAATGCAGGAGATATCCGCGTTGACGTCCAGGTGTTAACGCTTCAAAGGCAGTTTTGAATCCTGCGTTTCGTTCGAATTTTTGCGCGAGCTCTTCTGGCATTGGAAAATCTTTTGTTCCTTTCATCTCTACTTTCAGGCCAGCTTTTTCTACCTCAATCGCCTCGTAGATATATGCTTTTATTGTTGCTTGCTGATTTCCAATCTCTGTGGCATTGGTAAATCGCATCTGGCGTGCAGATTGAACATTCTCAGTCTGCTGAACTAAGATTTTCTCTGAGTCTTTGAGTAAAGCGCCTTTATGAAAGAACAGGGCGCAATAATTTTTAAAACCATGGATCAAGACAATGTTATCTCCCTTGTATGTATAGCAAGGGTGGCCCCATTTTAATTCTTCAATTAATCCACAATCCAGCGCAATTCTTCGGAGTTGGGAATATTCCTCTTTCCATTGGGTGGCTTTTTCAAAAAACCAATTGACTTTGGTGTTCATAAGGTGACCTCTTTTTCTATGAATTTGGCAATCACATTAGCCCATGTCTGATACGTTAGCTTGGAGGGGTGAACACCATCACTAAAAAAATCTTCATGCGAATGCCTGTTCCCCAATCGATCTATCCAATCTGAAACTTTGATTATTTCTGATGAAAAATACACGTGATCGGTCCTTTGACATACCTTTTCAAGTTCCTCCGCAAAGATTTCCACAAGGTTGCCAATAGCAAATTTCATGAGGGGTGTAAACGCCGGAAAGTCTTTGATGGGAGGCATATTACTGAATACAATAGGTACATTACCAAATTTGGTTCTGAGTGATAGAATTAATTCATGGACATCTTTGATCCATCCAGATGGAGTATTCAACTCAAAAGCATCATTTCCACCCAATCCAACCACAATCAGATCAACTTTATCTTCCTTTATTGATGGAATAATTTTCTGGGTAGCACGCTTTACTGTAAATCCACTTTTAGCATACACCTTCCATGAAACGTTTACTTTGATGATACCAGCCAATCGTTCTGCAAGTGTTCCAGTAAATCCTTCTTCATGCGTATTTACACCAACACCAGCCATTGAGCTTTCACCAATCGTTATCAAGCGAATGGTTCTTTTAGCTGAAACATTTGCAATTCCATTCAAGCCTTTCGCCTCAGGAAGGGGAGGGATTTTGGCTTTGATGCGCATTCCCTGGTAAAACATAATCGGCAAAAGTGGCAATGATACTAAACCACCAAGTAGATATTTAGGATTCATATTTTTGTAGGCATACGAAGCTTTGTAGCTTTTTCATAAATGTAAAGGTTATCTGTTGAAATTACTTTTTTTAAGAGGTAATTGCAATCCTTAAAAAACATGTATTATGAACTAATTATAATAATTCTATTATTTAGAGGTTTATCTAGTATCACTAATCATTAACTCATATGTACGTATTTGCCATACTCATTTCATGCTTTTTTCAGGAAGCTAATTTCGAATTATTTACAGAGACAGGAGATCGTATAGCTTCCTCTGTTGAAAATGATGGAAAAGGAATCTACCTTATCAATAGTTCTAGATATTTACAAATTGCATATTCTTCGGGATTAAAAATTGAATCAGTAGAAACCACTCAAATTCGTGACGGTGTAAGAATTGGATCGATTAAGACATCTGCGAAGATTGGTATGAAGTATTTTAATGAAAACCTGAAAGCAGGTGATGAACTGGTAATTGAGATAATTCTGACAAGTGAGTCGGACGGTGATGATAGCGTGATTTTTAATTTGGATGTAAAGAAATAGTCGAATTTTAAATGCTATACTGCCTTTTAAAGGCAAAGAATTCAGAGCAGGATTTTCTATTGACTTGAATTTACATCTTTCATGAACTTGATTAAACCTTCAAAATAGGTTTGCTGGTCATCATACATTGCTAAATGGCTACCATTTGGGCAATGGAGGTATTGTCCATTCTGGACAGTATTCGCAATCATTTCCATGTGTTCTGGATCCATAGTATCATACGCTCCTCCAATGGATAGGCTAGGAACCGTGATGTTCGGGAGCTGATCCGTAATATCCCAGTTTTCAAGTTTTGCCCCGCCTTTGATTCCAAATTCACTTGGACCTTGCATGGTTAAATAGAGGTCATAATTAATGTTCGCAAACGCCCGATTCACTGGATTTGGCCAATCTGCTAATGGCATTCTAAGTACATGCTCGGTATAATAATTATTGTACAAAAGCTCAGCATATCTTGGATTGCCAAAATCTTCAGCTGCCTCCAGAGCCATGACTTCAGCTAAAACAGCTGAATCCAATTGTGGACCTAGCACTTCTACAGCATATGTGTTGTATTCTGGAACTGATGCCATCATATTGGAAATGATCACTCCTTTGAGGTTTTCCTGATACTTTAAAGCATATTCCATGGCCAGTATGCCACCCCATGAACTTCCAAGTAAGTAAAAATTATCTTTGTTTAAACCAAGTGCCTTTCTGACTTGCTCTACCTCGTCAACATATCGTTCTACTGTCCAAAGTGAAGAATCGTTAGGCTGGTCGCTATAAGCTGATTCAAGTTGATCATAATAGTAATATTCTATCCCAGCTTTCGGTAGGAATGAGTCAAAGCATTCGAAATATTCATGCGTTGCACCCGGACCACCATGAAGCAGGAGTAGCTTCATTTTAGGATTATTTCCAACCCTTTTCGTGTACACATTAAATTCACCCGACGCTGTTTGGATTGGAATCATTTTCACCCCACCTGATAACTCATCATCACGATTAGAATAATCGAGGTAAGTGTCAGATGTTGATTCTGTCTGGCTGGTTGGCTGGCAATAGGTAAATATGATTGCTAAAGCGAAATAGAATAGGTTTTTCATGGTCAGTTGGTTTTACCTCAAGTTAGCAAACTTGCTTTAAATCTTGACCTGGCCAGTTTAAGAGTTGGCCACACACTAATATGAAGATCCCGGCACAAGGCCGGGAATAGCTAGTTGCCGGATTTATTCCGGCATCTTCAATAATATGTTATTATCATTTTAATTCTAGGACGAAGATTCGACAGGCAGAAGCTCGGGATTAGTATCATGTAGTTACTTTCTCAATAAACCGATTCGCTGCTTTAAATATCCTTTCCTTCTTCTCAGGATTCATTTTTTTAAGGGTAGCCACCATCATAGACATGCGCTGGTTGTTGGCAAATGTCTCCAGGTTTTTATCAATGAATCGCCAGAATAGACCATTCACCGTATCCTCCCAATCTCCCTTTCCATAATCGCTCATTTTTTTGATGTAGTTGGCCCCACCGATATAAGGTTTGGTGGCAAAGATGCCTCCGTCAGCAAATTGACTCATTCCATAGACATTAGGTGCCATCACCCAATCTGCCGAGTCGACATACATCTCCATGAACCATTTGTAAACCTCATCAGGGACTAATTCACAGAGTAACATGATATTGCCAAGCACCATGAGTCGCTCGATGTGATGTGTGTAGCCATATTTCTGTGCTTTCTTGATTGCATCATCTAATGGAGGAATGCCTGTGGTGCCATCATACCAACAAGTCTTCATTTTTCGCTTATGATTAAAATAATTGACGTTTAGCTTTTCATCGTATTCATGGTAGATGCCACGCATAAATTCGCGCCAACCAATGATCTGACGAACAAAACCCTCAACACTTGGAAAATGAATGTCATTTTGATGATAATAATCTATTGCCTTATCAATTACTTCGTCAGGCGTCACTAACCCCATATTAATGTAAGGAGATAGCACGGAATGAAATACAAATACCTCCTTGCTGTGAATGGCATCTTCATAAGGACCGAAATTCTCAAAACGCTCTTTGAGAAAATCATTGAGCAGATACAATACCTGTCTTCTTGTGGTTGCCCAGTTAAAACTGTCTGTACTTCCGGGATGATCTGGAAAGAGGTCTTCCACTAGCTTTTGAATTTCTACTGTGTGAATGGTAGGATTGGGGGTAGGCTGATCCGGAATGCTTACGTCTTTTGGTAACTTCTTTCGATTCTCCTCATCAAAGGACCAGCTACCGTGGGACGGCTGCCCATCATCGTCAACCAAAATTTGAAGGTCTCGCCTTTGTTGCTTGTAGAACGTCTGCATAAAGGGTTTATAATCCGTATTGAATTTCTTAAACTTCTTTTTTGTGTTGATGAATCCAGGTGAATCCACTATGGTAAGTTTAATCTTCTCTACCTGACAGAAATCCTTAATCCGTTTTTCAAAGAAATGATCCTCTATGTCATAGGTGACAATTTCCTGTATATCAGCATAAGAATCGATGGTTTCTTTTAGTTTATTTTCATAACTCTTGTCCTGATTTTCTTTGGACAGTTTGTGATAGTCAAGTGAATAGTCTTTTTCAATTTCTTCTGCATGCGAGCGCATGGCGGAAAGGAATAGAATCAATTTATGCTTGTGATACTTGAAGTGGGTACATAATCCGGTATCCTCAGCCATAAAGAAAAGTGTATGACTGTCAGGATTTAATCGATTATGGTCTGGAAAGAGGCAATTTCCAAGAATGAGGGCTAATTTATTATATCCCATCCATCAATAACAATGGCCGGAAGCTATTTGTTGGTTAGCGACATAAATGGTGATGTAATTAATCTCCCGATTCTAATCCCATTGCTTCTTCTAAACTAAGGAGTTTGATATCATCACGTTTTCGAAGCTCGCGTAAAAACCAACCCTTATGTCCCGCACCAAAAGTGATTACAATTCGCTTATCCTGATTGGCGTATTCATTCAAAGCTTTTTCAATGTTATTGTAATGGGCCTTATTAATGTTATCCCATCCACCCAGTCCAAGTTCTTCATTGAAGAGTTCATTGTATACGCTTAGAGCAATTTCACTTGCGTCATCATATGCTTGGGAGTTTATCCAATAAGGGTCGTATTGACGGCCTGAAGTAACCTTGATTGAATCAGCAATGTATCTGGCTAATCCATATTTTTTCCAGTCATATTCACGATTCGGATCATCTCGAATGGTACGCATTTTGGCTAATCGATCATTCGCCATTGCTTCAGTCCAGGCTGATGTTGGAATAATCGTAAAGTCCATTTCCTTAGTTAATGGAATGATGACATCTACATATTCAGGAAATTGTGCGACTCGGTATTCATTAACTACCCCTGTTGCTTGATAGCTCTCCATTGCTTGTTGAAAGCGATCCGGAGGAATCTCAGCAAGGATGATATCAGGATCAATTTTTTGGATCATTTCCTTTAAAACTTCAGTAGAAAATTCAGGTTCAGTCAGATGTTTACCATGAATTAGACCAAGCACAAGGACTTCATTCCTTTGATCAGTCTCGCAAGAGAGTAGTGTGGCTATGAGAAGTAAAAAAGCAAATCGGTTCATAAAATTTAGCCTATGAGTGTAAGTTCTGAAGAGAATAAATATATAAGAAAAAGGAATTGGAAGGTGTTCAAATCCAAGTATTTCCCGATTTTTGGTTGGTGGAGGAATTTCAGCAATTACCCTGGGAATCGGCTTTACCGTTTATGGTATCTTTTCTGGGAGGCATATTTGGTTTTGTGCTACTCCTCATGAAATTTTCTGCAGCCAGGCATTTAGGAAAATTATTACTTGGCTATTCCTTTCTGATTATACTTCGTTATTCGTCTTCATTTCTCATCAATGAATGGCAGGTTCTTATCCTGATAGCTGTTTTTCTTTTCCTTTACTCTAGTACTTTCTTTTCGCAAAAAAAACGATGGAGTTATGCTCATTTGATACCTATTGCAATATCAATCGCATTACAATTCACTCCTTTTTTAGTAGATCGAATGGTAGCTACATCCTTGATTATTGTTTATGTTTTTCTGCTATTTCGATTGCTTCATAATGAAGCTACTCAAAGAGGCTTTCATTGGTTTGTTAATCCCGGAAGTAGACTTGTCTGGTTTAGAAATTTCATTTTCATAAATGTTATTGGATTTCTCATTCTGATCTTAGGGCAGATGAGCCTTTACTTACTATCTGGCTATGTCTTGTTGCTTCTGGTTTTTGTGGTGTACCAATCGCTTAAAGAATCTGAGTTTTTAACTCCAATTCCCATTGGAAATAAGTATCAGAAATCCACTTTAACTCCCCAGATTAAAGCGGCAGTGTTGGATAGGATTGAAGAGGTGATGGAGGCTGAATTTTACCTGAGATCTGATGCCTCCTTGACAAACCTCGCCAAAGAATTAGGAGTCACTACCCACCATCTTTCTCAGGTATTAAATGAATCATTGAAAATCAGCTTTCAGGATTTGATTGCCAGATACCGAATACGTCATGCATGTCACATTTTAAGGGATGAGCAATATGAGCAGGTAAAGATTGAGAGTGTGGCTGCTATGGTGGGATACAATTCCAAATCTTCCTTTAATACGGCGTTTAAGAAACGAACGGGACTGACTCCAACCGAATTTCGGGAAGCGAAGAATGTTCGATCTTATGGGGAAGAACGTCTATCCGAACGGAAAGCACCACAAAACGAAGTTTCCTACTTTAGTTTGAATCATGTTTTTAATCTCAAACTAACGAATGGCATGGTTCAGAATTTTTTTAAAACCTTTGGAAGAAACGTTAAGAGAAATGGTCTTTTTTCATTTCTAAATTTGCTTGGACTTACTGTTGGGTTTACTTGTAGTATGCTCATATACCTTTTCATTGTAGATGAGCAATCCTTTGATCAGGAAATTCCCAATCATGATCGTTTATTTCGAATCGCTTGGATAAGTGATAATCCACAAACCAGAACCCCACATCCAATGGCACAAGCGATGGTGAAAGATATTCCGGAAGTGGAGGCGGCTGTTAGTATTTCCCCTTGGTATGGAAGTGGGTTAAGCAAAGAGTCCATTAGAGTTAAAAACATAAAAAGAAACATTTTCTATGAGGAGCCCGATTTCTTTTTCGCGGACTCTACCTTTTGGCAAGTATTTGATCTGGAATTTGTTGAGGGGGATGAAAATGCCTTGGAAAAACCATTTGTCTTAGTAATAACAGAACCAATGGCAAGGAAGTATTTTGGGGACTCAAGCGCCATAGGCCGAGAGTTGGAATTAAATGATATGCCATTGGCGGTTTCTGCAGTGGTTAAACCCATGCCAAAAAATGCCCACTTTCACTTCAATGCGATCATTCCATATGTAACGCTCAAACAGATTAATCCTGATGATACCTGGATGGAATGGTCAGATTTTGGTCATTTCAATTACATAAAGCTAAAAGAAGGCGTTGATTCTGAAATAGTAGAGACAAAGATTCCCGGTTGGGTTTTAAGCTACCTTGATTGGAGTGAGCCATGGCAGGATCGATTAAAATCCGGAGAAGTAGGCTTTGAATTACAGCCAATCACGGATATTCATTTGACGTCCAATTTACGATGGGAACTAGAGAACAATGGAAACATCCTTTATGTCTACATATTGACTGCCACACTATTTTTTCTCATTCTCATAGCAAGTATCAATTATGTGAACCTGACCACTGCTAAATCAATCGAAAGAGCGAAGGAAATAGGTATTAAAAAAACCTTGGGAGCAGTTTCAAGACACCTTTCCGTTCAGTTTTATTTGGAGTCAGTCATTTTTTGTTTGATTGCAATGGCCTTCTCTGTGGGGCTATCAATTCTTTTTCTGGAAAGTTTTAATGGTCTGACAGGAAAAGGGTTTTCAGCAGAAGCAATATTGAATACTAAATTCTTGATTTCAGTTATTATTGGATGCATCGCCATTGGATTGACTGCTGGGTTTTACCCGGCAATGGTATTATCATCGTTTAGGCCAACGGAAGTTCTAAAAGGTAAGCTCTCATCAAACTCCAGAGGTGTAAGGCTTAGAGGGGCATTGGTTATTCTACAATTTACGATTTCGGCGATTTTAATAGCCGGCAGTCTGATGATCTTCCGTCAGATTGAATTTATGAAAAACAAAGAGCTTGGGTTTGATCAAAATGCAGTCATTTCAATAGACATACCTGAAAGCATTGAACTAGGAGGGATCGACCTTCAAAAAGTTTATCAGGCACGAAGGGAAATTGAGAAGATACCTGGAGTGATCAATACTTCTATGATTTCAAACCTGCCGGGAGGCCAGTTCAATCAGCATTCAGCTTTTGTCAAAGGAGACCAGGAAAACAGTCTCAATTTCTCAGAAGTGATCGTTGATTTTGGAGTGGAGGAAGTTTTAGGATTAGAAATCGTAGAGGGTCGAGCTTTTGACCCATCCTATGCCACGGATACCGCTGAATTGAGTTTTATGATAAATGAGATTGCGGTGCAACAACTTAATTTGGAGAATCCGGTTGGAACTACACTCGTGTGGATGGGTGATGATACCACTTACGATGGTAGGATAATAGGTGTAGTAAAAGACTTTCATTATAAATCACTCCATCAGGATATACAGCCTTTGTTAATTACAGCAGATCCTTATGATGTGGAGCATTTATTGGTTAAAGTAGACGGTAATCAGTTTAGCAGTATCATTCATCAAATTCAGGAGATATATACACCAGTAAACAAAGACCTGCCTTTTGAATATCAATTCTTAGATGAAAGATTAGGAACATTGTATGATCAGGAGGTCAAGACGTTAAATATCTTTTCCGTCTTTGCAGGAATTGCACTGATCCTCGCGTCACTTGGATTACTTGGGATGGCTATTGCGATTTTAAATCAAAGAATAAAAGAAGTAGGGATTCGAAAGATATTGGGTGCCAGTTCCAGTCAAGTGATGCTAATGGTTCTCGGCCAATTTGTCCGTCTGGTTTTTGTGGCATTAATTGTTGGATTGCCATTGGCTTATATACTTATGCAACGGTGGTTAAATGAATTCTCTTATCAAGCACCTTTCGGAATAATGCCGTTCATATGGGCTACTATTATCTTAATGTTTGTAGCAGTTATTAGCGTCATTTCAGCAGTCGCTAAGATTACTTTTTCTAATCCTGTTGAGGCACTTAGGTACGAGTAAATCTTGTTATTATGAAGAATTTTCGAGGTTTACTTATTGCCATTGGCGTTATGTTCATTTTCTCTTGTTCCACGTCCACTTATAGTGGACGTTGGGTACGCTGGAACGCTTCTGGGATAGATGATTATCAGAAATTTCCTAACTATCCTTTCAGAGCTTCATCAGAACCTTACCATTTTGTGCAAGCATATGATGAGAATTTAGACCAATTGATGATACCAATAGGCAAAAACAAGAAAGAAGCGCTTTTAGGTGCGATTACAGCGTCTGAGACAACTGCTTTTCTGGTAATAAAGAATGACACCATTCTCTATGAAAAATACCTGAATGGTTACACTCGCGATTCAATCAACACATCTTTTTCTGTTGCCAAGTCAATCACTTCTTTATTGGTAGGGGTGGCCATTGATCAGGGATTCATTCAGTCCAGAGAGGTGGAAATTGTCAGATATCTTCCTGAACTACTTGATGTAGATTCGAAGTATAAGGAGGTTCGGCTCTCCCACTTACTGGATATGAAAAGTGGGATCCAATTCAAGGATCATGATTTGATCTGGGGTGACAAGCCAAAGGCCTATTACCATCCCCGATTACGAGAACGAATCATGGAACTCCCCGTAACTGATGAGCCCGGCCTTGAATTCAAATACAACTCATACAATCCAATAGTAGTCGGAATGATCATTGAACAAGTAGCGGGAATGATGCCTGCTGCTTATTTTGAAAAGCATATCTGGGATCAAATGGGCATGGAGTATGCAGGCTCATGGAGCCTGGATAGCGAAGAATCGCAGATGACGAAAATGGAAAGTGGACTGAATCTTAGAGCAATTGATTTTGCCAAGTTTGGCAGACTCATGCTTAATAAGGGTCGATGGGAAGGCAAATTCATTGTTTCTGAGGAATGGATTGAGAAGACCCTTAGTTTTGATAAAAGCCACATAGTGCCTGACTATGGCGGTGAGATTTTTTACAAGAATTATTGGTGGCTCTACAGTACTGATGCTGAACATGTCGATATCATATCAGGATGGGGACACCTGGGGCAGTACCTCTACATTTTCCCAGACACTCAGGTGATCATTGTAAGGATGGGAAAAGACAATGATGGCGTTAGGTCATGGGGAGCATTATTCAAGGCTGTGAATGAAGCTGTCAATTAAAAATCTAATAGAGCGATATTGTTGTTATTCTCGACCTGATTATACAACTCGTCATAGGTAAGATTGAGCCATCCTTCTTTTTTCATTTTTGCTTTAACTGAGTAAAACGAAAGGTCATTAATGTGATCTACTACCTTGAAAACGGCTGTTATTTTACAATTGTCATAATTGGATTGTAGGTGAAAATCCACCTCACCGGGTATGTTTTCAATTTTTGTCCATTCCTGAAGAATTTTCATTTTAGAAGTGTAGGTAACTATTTTTTCTGATCCCTGATAGGTAAATCTCGCTTGAAGCTTTTCATTGTCTAACTGGTACCAGGTCGTTTTTTCAACATTCGGAAAATGCTGGTAGTGGAGCATAAGTGACGATATTTCAAGATCGCTCTCATGAATCTTTTGGGCATGAGAAATTGTGAACAAAGCAATTAGCACTAGAAAAAGAAAGGCACGAGCAAATTTCATGGCAGTTAATTTTCTTGTAAGATGCTGATATACAAGTGCTTAATGTATAGGCGTTTTGTCTTAAAATGAAATAGGAAAAAAAACTAGTTAATTCTAGGTAGGTATTAACAGCTAAAGTGCAACTTTCGCTGTTTTTATTATCTGATAATCATTAGATAATTGTGTCCAGGCAAAATAAACGCCTCCATTAAATACTTCCATCTGGGGAAATCCGCTGCTTCGGGCTTCTGACATTTCAGCAATGGTTCCGATAGTTGACATGGAGCCATTTATATTGACCTTTCGATATTTAATAGCCGATGCTTCTCCACCATCCAGCCAGCTTACCATTGCTTCCTGCTCATTGAGCATAACAATATCCACTCTACCCACAGGAGACGATTCATCTATAATAATCGGCTCATTAAAATGCTGATCTATTTTGAAAGCCACTTTTACCATGGGTCTACCAAGAGCTGATGTAAACCAGGCTGCAGCTGAGGTGTTTTTATAATTCGCAATTCGTGGACCGTTTACGGGACACCCTTCAATTTTCCAGTTGTCCTGTGCAATGAGTTTAGGTTGGCTCCACCCGCTATCCGTTTGCGTGACAAATGCCATGTCCCGAACCTCATCTACAGACCGATCTCGATATACGATTATTGCCCCTTTTGGAGTCATTGCACCACCTGTTTGACAACAGTCGCACACCCGTCCGTCCAGTTCTATTTCTTCTGTAAGGTTACCATTCATATCGATAACAGCAGACCGAATAGTCATTGCTCCACCTCCATGCTCCCCATGTCCACCACCTCCGGTATTTCTTCCATCAAGCCATGATAGGAGAAAGGACCCCTCATTTTGAGGTAGCATAGTGACAAATCCATGTTCTGTGGGTGTGCCATCTGAGTGCGGTATAATAGGTGAAGACCAAGTCGCTGAATCTCTGTGTTTAAGAACAATATTTACATCGTAAGAATAGGTGCCTACTGAACTTTTGGCCAGAAAGTGTGCGATTTTGTTTTCATCTTTATCAACAGCTAACATTGGATAGTCTGCCCAGTTGACAAACCAATCATTGCCTGATGTGATGAGTTCAGTCTCACTCCATTCACCCTCATTTAGTTGAGCATATTTGAAGTCCACCCAATTGGAATCTCTTTTTTCCACCCAACTCATGTAAAGCTTATTATCCGCTCCTTTGATTAAGTGAGGGAGGCTGGCATTTGCACTTGTTGGAGAAGCAATTGCCTCAATATTTGATAAGGATTGAGTTGCTTCCTTACTTTTTGGTGATGAACAAAAAGTAAAAATTATGAAGGGTAAGAAGTATATCGATTTCATTGAATCGAAATTACCACATCTTCTAATTCGATGAGTGATAATTCTACTAAATCTCCGCTTTGATACGCCTGATCGATGTTCTTCAATTCAACACTTCCTTTTACCCGAGGTTTTAAATTCTTATAATCTTGAATGACCACTCCATTCACAATTCGAGTATTGTATGCGACACGAAAACGAGTGCCAGTGCCTTCTTCCTCTTCATAGATATAAGCTAAATAGTCGAGGCTATAATCTTTTGAATCAAACCAATAGTAAAATACATCTTCAAAATCCTCTCCACCACCTTCCTGATCAAATGTTACTTTGATTTTATGATAGGTCTCATTATTGATGGATACCTGTCCTTCATAGGATTTATTCACTGCAGCATCATTGAGTTTATATGGAAGAAAAGCGAAATAAATGACTGAGTTAACTGAACTTGTGTAAGCAGCACTCTTTTCATCGGTTATTTCCACAATATCACCATTTATGGTTCTTACTAATCCACTGTTATTGAGAATATCCTTCACTTCATTACCCACCGAGTCTTGTTGGATTCGAGTATAGGTAAATGAACCACCATTCACCTGATATTGATAATTAATATCACGAAATGAAAATGAAGCAGTCGCATTACGAAGGACTTCCGTTCCAGAATATTTAATGGCCTCATCTACCACCTGCTGAGCAGTAGGAGTAAGGGTGCTGCAAGCTGCTATTATTGATAATAGCACAATTACTTTTTTCATAGTTGTTCCAAACGTAAGGAAGCCCTTTAAAGGTTTGTCATGTTAACGTCATTCAGTCAACTAGGCTGCCTCTTGTCTTTCTTTAGCTTGACTCATCATGTCAGTAATGATACCATTCAGTGTTTCGACCAAGGCATTGACTCCTTCTTCTTTATCTTCTTCTAATAGTTCTACGTGATTAAGGAAAAGCGTAATTTGTTTTGATAACTCAGTTTTCCAAACAACAACTTGTGGAGTTTCGTTTTTTATAGCCTCTGTGGTTTTTTCATGATAAATTTTATCAAAATATTCATGGGAATTGAGCATTTCTTCCAATAAGTCAGCAACTCCGGCATGTGAAATTTCATTTGAATATCTCTCAAGATCATCTACGAGACTTCTCATAGCCTCACTTTGAGCAATATATCCGAGGTTGTACAAGCTAAAACCTCGTTTACGAACCACTTCTACCAATTTTTCACCGGCCTTCTTAATTGACGGCTCAGATCGATAGGAAGCTGATAAAACACCATATTTAAATGCTTGAAAGGCATCATCCCTTAAAAGATCAGCTTGCTGCACTCTGGATGCATGGACATTAGAAAGCCCTTCATTGAGTGCCTCAGAAAGCACTTTCGAAGCTTCTGTAGATTTTTTTATTCGGTTTTCAAGATTACCCTTAAGTTTAGAAGCATTCACTGCTTGTATGAATCGTTCAGCAATGACGACTAATTCTTCGGATGTTAATGAGGAGTGTGAAAATTGTTTGAGCATGGTTCTTCTGTTAGTCTGTTGGTTATGACATATTTAAGCAATTAAGTACCTTCTTTTGAAAGATGAAAATGAACTTCGATAAGGTGTATATTTTTTCGGATGTACCGTTGAATAGCAAAGATTCTATTCATTGCAACTTGCTTGATAGGTGATGTCTTTGCCAATAAATTCATTCCACTCCTCTTGAGTAAGTCTTCGATTGATCATGGCACAAATTCTGAAGGCAAGATATGCTGGATCAACGGGCCAGGTTCTAATATACTCGTCTCCACCACCAGTTATTACTTGAGTTCCATTTGGATTAAAACTCCCGGTGAATACCCAGTCATCATGGTCGTCAAGAATAATTGGTAATTTTCTCGAATCGGTTAAATCCCAGATTCTGGCTGTGCCATCTCTGCTAGTAGTCAATAATAGATTGCCTTTAGGGTTGAATTGAATATCTGTGACAGTACTTTGATGTCCAGAGATAATTCTGATAAGTCGTTTTGCGGGGATGTCCCATAAAACAATGTCTCCCCTGTCTCTCCCAATCGCAAGCGTATTGCCATTGGGACTTATGTCCAGGCAATTGATTGAAAAGGATCCAAGCTTATACCCGAAATAGGACTGCTGTCTCCAGTTTTCCATAATATCTTCGATCGGACTTTCTTTTACTTCGTATGGCTTCTCCCATGCTTCTAGTACTCCTTGTTCCGTACCGGCATAAATGGTTCCATCTTGCTCGTCCACTTTTAACTGATTGATTTTTAAGGCAGTTTTCCCCACTTGCTCAGATTTTGCATCGAATCCCTTCATTAGTAATTCACCCGATTTAGTAACGCTAAGGTATTTACGCTCTCCCGGGATGAATGTAGCAGTCTGTATAGGAGTTGGATCCTCTAAAACCTGGATGTCTTCTTGCTGATTTCTTTCAATTGGAACAAGAGCTAGTCCTTCCTGATAAAAAATAGCCATGAGTACTTTTCCATCGTTTGACATTTCAATCGATTGGATGATTTTTTCTGATTCATAAACTGTTTCCGGAATGCCCCGAGGACTTGTGAGATCCCATTTCAGTACTTTCCCATCAGTGGATGATGAATAATAGAAATTGGGATCATCTCCAAATACAACAGAGGTTACCGTATTGGAATGCATTCCAACCTGATTATAAGCCATATCTCTAACCGAATCATAGCCCAGGAATTTATTGGCCTCATAGAGTGCCTGATAGACATTTAGGTGTGAAACATAAGGTTCAACATTTCCTTCTTTCCAGAATTCATATGCCTGTCTGGCAATCAATGCTTTCAGTTCTGGTAAATATCCCGGCATGACCAGCGATCGTTGTGACATAGACATCACAAGTTCTGTTGTTGTCGGATTTTCCTGGGCTTGTAATAGTGTAACAAGCGATAGAAGGAGTGTGGTGAATCTAAATCGCATATACCAATTTAGTGAGAATACTGGATTCCGTTGTTAAATCACTCCCATCTTTTTCATGATGAAGCTGGCGCTTTTGTTTTTACATACCCCAATCTTGAAGTTTATAGTCAAATACCAATTCGTCATTTACAATTTCTACTTCGAAACGTTTATTTGAGAGTTCATTCGGATACTCATCAGCAATTTTACAAACCTCAAGGTCATGGGTCGCAATTCCTCCCAATGCCTTTTTTTGAGCCATTTTTCGAATTACCTCGATTGTTCCGTTTCGTTTATCATCAGAATTGGTTCCTCTTAGAATCTCATCTAACAAAATGAAACATGTATCCTGATCTAATTGATCCACGATTGATTTCAAACGCTTTACCTCAGCGTAGAAGTATGATTCACTATCGTTTAGTGAATCTGTTAAGCGCATAGAAACTAAAACGGGCAATGGATGAATAAGAGCCTTCTTCGCAAAAACAGGTGCTCCTATACTTGCCAGTACCATATTTACCCCTAAGGTCCTTAAAAAGGTACTTTTTCCAGACATGTTGGAGCCAGTAAGAATAAAGAAAGGATGTTCACAGAAATCAATTGAATTAGTAATGTTCTTACCTCTTTCTATTAATGGATGACCAAGTTCTTCAAATAAGATTTTTCGATCCTCATTGATATCAGGAAAAGTAAATGAGGGGTTATTGTAGCTGAAGTTGGCTATGCTATTGAGTTTTTCAAATTCCCCGATCACTTTTAACCATTGATCTATTTCAGAGTTGTGCTTTATGCGCCATTGAGATAAGCCCCTCATCACATGAATGTGATATAAAATCAATCCATTTAGTATCGGGCTGGCGAATGCATTGGTGATGTGCTCCATGCGCCCAAATAGGAGAGAAAGCTGTTGAATGGATTTACTTGATTTATTACCATTGTTTATCAACTGGCGTTGAAGTGTTTTCAGCTTCTTACTTGTGAAGGAACTCTCCTCGATAATTTTTAGAAAGTGGGCATATTGGCTAAGAATTCTTTCAATCTTAGTTGTTGGAATCAACTCGTTTTTGATCGTCAATCCATAAGACGCTAAAATTCCCAGGTTGATCAAAAATCCTAACAATCCGAATCTCCAGAATATTTCAAATGGAGTGAAAAAGTAGAGACCAAAACTGAGTATGGTGATTAATGGAATGATATATAAAAGAACACCCGTGATCTTGTTAATTCCAATAGGTTTCTTTTTTGCCCATGTCATAAGATCGTTTAAGCTTTCATCACTATCTGGATGAATGCGTGCCTGTGCCAATATGTTCTGTCTCCATTCTACTTCGGGCGACAATTCTTTGATGGCTGAATGGTAATTTTCGATTTCTTCTTTGGCTAATTGCTGTAGTAAGCCGTTACCAAGACTTGTTTTCCCTAATACAGTCCCTGTGCGGTTGAGGTATTGAAACAATGAATGCTCCCCAAAGAGATCAAGATCATAAGAGTAGGGATGGTTGGTATCTATGAATGCAGCACCTCCATCAAATGATTTAGTTCCAGTTTCAAGGAATGCAATTTCTTCTAAATTGATCTTTGATAATTCCTCAACAAGCCGTATTTGCCACCTAACTTTTGTATGGATTTTAATCAGGAAGAGAAATGCAACAAAGACCAATCCGGCCAATAGAAAGAAAATCCAATCTTTATTGTATAACCCATTATAAATCAGAAAGATAGAGGTAATAATAAGTAGCAGGCGTGCTGTGCTAATCCTTCTATCTTTCCTTGTAAGCTGTCCTGATTCAGTATTAAGACGCGTCAGATTTTCTTTGTAAATATTCACTTCAGTATTCAATAGTTTTCACCCTGAGGCTTCAGAGGTACTTGCGGAATGGGTGTCCCATGAGATCCGTCTTTGCAACACATGGGTAATTTTTCATAAGCGATTGAATCTCTGGCCAAAGTATCTGCATGATATCCCACCATCGTAATCCTTTGTCGAATGGTTTGAGCATCCGTTTTCTTAGGATTGTAAACAACAGTCATCACTTTATCATCAATGTTGAATGTTGCTTCCTTAACGCCTTTTTCAAAAGCCAAGTCCTTTTCCAGCGTATACTGACACATTTCACATATTCCTGAAGTCTTGATCTCAACTTTAAAGCCATTGTCAACTTCTACTGGATCTTTCTGTGCTGTTGCAGTAATCACTATTATAAATCCGAATACTGTCAATAAATTTTTCATGTCTAATTTCTAGTGTCAATCGTCTAAAATCTAATTCTTATCTCTTAATCTTATATCTAAAGCCTACATAAACCATGCGACCCACAATTGGTGCCCAAACCAGCGATGCATCAAAATTATCACTGAATGGATTCTCTGAGTCAATGATTGGATCATCCTGTGTAAAACCAAGTAGGTTTTCCGAACCTAGATAAATATTTCCCCATCTAAATCCTCTACTCACTTGTGCGTTAAGTAAAAAGAAGTCAGGTGAGGAGGCATCACGTTGAAACTCAGCTGGCTTATCCGAAGTATTGGGAAGTCTCTTAGATCCAAACCACTGTAATGTTGCATCCGCTTCCCATTTATCAAATCGTGTAGCATAGGAGGTATTCAAAAAGAATCTGTTTCGCGCGTTGAATGGCACTTCCCTGAATTCATCATTGATGGTGGCTCTCACATCGTAATACTTATATGCTGCCTTAGCACTCAAGCGGGTTGAAAACTGATAGTTTCCCTCCAGTTGAAAACTATGAGCACGGGACTTTCCTCTAAGATTGTAAACCCTCAGTTGACTTGAATTTCCATCCATGTCATAGATGAGTTGGTTTTCAAAGTTTGTATAGAAATAGTCAGCAATGAGATTCAACTTTTTATCACGAATATTTACTGCAGTAACTAAACTACCGCCCATGTTCCACAACACTTCCGGTTCTGGATTTTCCTCTATGATTAATTGACGTGAAGAAACAAGAATGTTACTGTTTTCGACGATGGTGTTAGGAGTTCTATATCCCCGACCAATCGCTGCTCTAATGGTTGTGTTTTCCGAAATCTGATACCTCGAATGAAGGCGAGGAGTAAAGTAAGTACCATAGAGATTATGAAAATCTGTTCGAGCTCCTAAAAGCAATGTGAATTTGTCACCTGGAGTATAGGTGTATTCATAGTATAAACCAGGTACAATTTCTTGTCTGCTAAATGCAGAATCTGCATATATCTCATCAAATTCATCATAAAGCATGCTTACACCAGTTTTATACTGATGGAATGAATTTCCAATAATGTTTTGGAAGATTACATTACCATAAAGTGTTTTTTCTGTTCCCAGGTAATTATCTCTACCGAAACCACCGTCAATGTCAAGGTAAGAAGCCGTATAGATAAAACCCCATCCTTTGTAAGGTTTGTGAGGAAACAAGAGCCCGGTCTTTCCGAATATTTCTGCTCTGGTAGTGTTGTTTTGGAACCCATATTCTGAAGAAGTACGGAAGTCGTCCCCAAAACCAAAACCGAGCTGGCCACCAACTTTTTCGTCACGCATGACAGTAAAACCAACCTGAGATACCAATTTTTCTCCTTGATATTTATATCGATTCATCACATTGATTTGACGACCCTTTGGTATATCCATGAATCCATCATCATTCTGATCTACCTCATTATTGAAGTAATTTGAATGTAGAAGTAGTGCAGTACTCCATTGGTCGTTGATATCTCGCGCATGATTGGCATTTATTTCTAAACGCCCCATAGAATTCGCATAGCCATTTAAATAAAGCTTCTCACTGTTTTCCGGTTTCTTTAATTCCACGTTGATTTGACCAGTCATAGACTCAAACCCATTAACTACTGTACCAGCGCCTTTACCCACGTCAATGGATTGCACCCAGGTACCTGGTATATACGTCAACCCATACCGTCCGGCCAATCCGCGCACATTTGGAATGTTCTCTCTGTTTATCTGTACATATCGCCCATCTAGGCCCAACATGCGGATGGTTTTCGCACCACTCACTGCATCGGTAAATGAAACATCTACTGATGCATTGGTTTCAAAGCTTTCTGATAGGTTACAGCAAGCAGCCTTTGTCAATTCTGCTTCAGTGATTACTTCGATATGTTTTGATTCACGATCATCCAGGAACGTGCTGCTGGCCTGTACAACTACTTCATCTAACTCAGAAGCGTTTTCTTCAAGCATAATGTGCATCATTCCAGAAAAATCAGCATTAACAGTATCAGCAATAAATCCCGAATAGGATACCACCAATTTTGAATCTCTATTATTCAGTTTTAAAGTGAATTGGCCATTCACATCTGTGATGACTCCATTTTGAGTTCCTAATTCCTGAACTGTCGCTCCAATAAGAGGTTCATGTTCGACACCATTACCAACCATGCCACGGACTGTTTGAGCCTCCGTCGCTGAGGCTAATGAAATTGTTATTATTAATATAAATATATGTTTTACCATGATTGTATTTTTAGTCAATGAATAATTGATTGAGTGATTACATCACCCAAGAACACAATCAGGAATTATATCAGAAATGACTGAATTAAGATTGGAATGTCTTTATCTGGCAATGGGGAATCATAGTACTGAAGCTCAGGTTTTTCTTGCTCCAGCGTGAGTGAAATATCCTTCAGAAGGATATGATTGATAATCGTTAGCTCAAATAAGTCAGGATTAGCATCAAAATCGAAAGCCACGGTAGTTATCTCCTCGACTTTAAGTACTTCACTTACATCTTTACAGCAAGGCATTTGTTCTTCTTCGCCTGAAAAGCAGTGCTGAGCGTGTGCATGAACAGCAACTGACTTTAGCCTACCCATGCAATAATGTTTATTAAGGGTAACACCAGTCGTGGCAATTAGCAGGGTAATTGCCAGCAAGCTGTTAAGTATGTTTTTAGCGATTTTCACTTGTTGCAAAGATACGTAATTAAACCGTGGAGGTTTTCAAAACCTCCACGGTTTCTATTGTTCAAAGTCCAGAATGACATCTTTTGCCTGTAGCTCTTTATGTACTTTAAGGAACTCATCTTTCCCTCCAAACCATTCTATCCCTTCATTTCGTTGCAATCTTGTAGGTTTATCCAGTAAGTAAGAATGATAACTGCTGTGTGGCCAATCATCAAGGTCTGTTATAAACTGATGGTGGATTGGGTTATTGTGAATGTATGCGATAAGCCTCGTGAAATAGGCGTCATTATCAATATGCTTTCTTCTGAATTTTGGAATAAAGAGTGATCCTCTTCTATCGTACATTTTGTTGTAGGCCTTGGTATAGGCATTAAAAAGGTTCCCGAATTGTTGACTGATTTTCTGAATTAAACCTTCGGGGTTTTCAAAACCCCGGAGGTTTAATAGTTCTTTTTCTTCTCGAATCTCTACCATCAAATGCAAATGATTAGGCATCAAACAATAGGAGTAAGTCTTGGCTATTGGATAAATATGATGCGAATATTTATCTAGAAAATGGCGGTAATTGTCTTCTATTCGAAATAAGTTTTCGGACCCGTTAGCATGCGTCCAGATATGATATACTTTTTCTGGCTCAAGCGGAATGAATGGTTGCGCCATGTGTCAAATATACTTTAACCAATAATACTACAAATGTTTTTTAAAACCTTCGTTCAATGACAGGCTTGATTAAACTTTTTAACCTCATAATAATTTAACTAGAGGTCTTTTAAGTAGTAATATAAAAAATACGCTTTTATTGTTCGTTAACATCAATTAACACATTACTTGTACAAAAGCACAACTTATTTTTTAACTTGTGCGTTTGTACAACAAATCATCTGTAATATGAAACCATTAGTCTTCACATTGTTACTTGGCATTACTATTTCTGTAGCATCTCAACAACAGGGAAAGCAAACGCTTGCTATGCTGAATGATAGCCCTGCCGGTTCAAAAATTGTCTGGTTCCTTGATGCTGTAAAAGCAGGAGAGGTGTCGGAAGAGTCCATTAAGAAATACTTTTCTCCAAAACTTATTGAGAAAATGGGAGCTGATAAGCTATTGGCTGCATTTGAAGATATAAAAATGAATGACGGAACATTGATCATGTATCAGGCAGATCGAAAGAATATGACCGAATACAAGATGATTGTCAAGGGTACTAAATCAAATGAATGGATGGAAATGGGATTCTATTTCGAAGGTGAAAGACCATATAGAATCGCAGGATTTACTATTGATTCAAAAGAAGGATCATTCGAATCACTCCAACCCATCTATCCAAAATCAAACTGAAAACTTATGAGAGGAGAACACTTAGGCGAATTAGAAGAGCTGGTGCTTTTGACTGTAGGTTCACTAACAGAAAAGGCATACGCGGTTGCTATCTTGGAAGAGATCAAATCGAACACCAATCGGAGTATGGATGTCACCGCAATTCATTCTGTATTGAGGCGACTTGAGAAAAAAGGGTATGTGATTTCTGAAATGGGAGGTGCGTCCAAAGAAAGAGGAGGAAGGAGAAAACGCATGTTCACACTGACGAAGGTGGGGAGGAAAGTACTAGATGAAACCATGGACTTGCGCTACTCGCTTTACCAAAGACTTCCAAAATTGACTTTTGCAGGGTTGTCATGATTCAACCACCAAAGTATGCCGATCGATTTCTGGAGTGGTTTTGTGATCCTTACTTATTGGAGGATTTGCAGGGCGACTTGTATGAGATATACATTCAGAGATCAGCAAGAGGAAAGCTTAAGGCAGACATACTCTATTGGTGGATGGTTATTCGATCGTTCAGACCATCTGCATTTAAACGAAATCACAAACTCAAAAAATCAGGACTTATGATTACTAAAAACAATTTCAAAATCGCATGGCGGGTATTATTGAGAGATAAGTTCAATACCTCTATCAATTTACTTGGACTTACTATCGGGATCACCTGTTTCTTGCTGCTCGGAATGTACGTAAAGCAAGAGCTTAGTTATGACCAGTTCCATTCCAAAAAAGATCGGATTTATCGCTTGCTACTCAACGAAGATTATGGTGATGGACGCACATTTTATAATTCCACAACACCCCTTCGGTTTGAAAGCATGCTGGAGGAGAACTTTCCTGAAATAGAACGAGGGGTACAGTATATCAGAAGGACACATTTAATAGGAAGAGGCGAGAAGCGAATCAATGAGCCAGTTGCTGTGGTCAGCCCTGACTTTTTCAAAATGTTTGATTTTGATCTGCTATTTGGGAACGAAGATCAACTTTTTTCATCCAAGAGTGGCGTGCTGCTATCCAGAGAATATGCAGAAAAGTATTTTGGAGAAATTGATCCTTTGGGAAAAAATCTAGCCATTCAGATCAATGATGAAATTCGAGACTTTGTGGTGGAGGGTGTGTTTCAAGATATCCCAAAAGAGTCCAGCATTCAGTTTGATATTGCACTGTCGAGCGACATGCAAAGAGAACTTTATAGCGATCGGGCATTTACTGCATGGTTCAATATTGTTCCTGAAACCTATATTTTACTAGACCAGGGGGTAGATCCTGCTAGTCTTGATGATAAAATCCAGGATCTTATCATGAGTTTTATGGCTGACATGGATATGGGTGGAGAGCCCATTCAAAGAGGTCAATATAACATTGAGTTTCAACCACTGACTGACATTCATTTGAATCCTGACGTGCCGCTGGGCTATGCCCCTGTCGGGAATCCTCAATATGTAGCTATCCTTGGTGCAATTGGTTTGCTTGTAATCATCATAGCATGTATCAATTACGCAACACTTTCTATCGGACAATCCCTGAAACGAGCAAAAGAAGTGGGTGTAAGGAAAGTACTAGGTGCTTTTGGAAGCGCACTAACCACCCAATATCTAATGGAAGGAATTCTTCTCACTTTGATTGCCATGATCATTGGTGTTTTAATTGCGTATCTATTGGTCCCAACCTTCAACCTTCTTACTGGTACGGATCTGGTTCTTGAATTTGAATGGTGGCATGTATTTATGTACCTGGGTATGGCTGTACTGATTGGTTTTGCCTCCAGTATATATCCGGCTATGATCTACTCCAGGTTCAAAGCGGTTTCTGTTCTTCATGGAGGTGGTCAGTCTGCTGAAAAAGTAAAGGCACGAAAAGGCATGATCGTTTTTCAGTTTATCATCACGGTCTTTTTGATCAGTACATCATTGTTAATTAGAAAGCAGGTAAACTATCTTCAAAACAAAGATATCGGCATAAAGTACGATGCGGTAATATCTGCCAACCTAAATCCAAGTCCTGATGCGCAGCGTATTCCTGAAATAACAAGCTCTGCAATGCAGAATGGGGAATTGCTAAAGGCAAGACTTGAGAAATACCCCGAAATAACTCAAATAGGAATGGGTAGTCACGTATTTGGTAGCAATGGCTGGGCACATTACGGATTCAATGATCGAGATGGTAATTTCAAGAGATTCAGACTCTTGGTTGCCGATCCGGAATACCTTTCATTGTTTGACATTCGAGCAAAGGAGGGCAGATTATTTGAGCCGGGCAATACGATGGATGAACGTCAAGGGGTTTTACTAAACCCGGCTGCTGTAGAACTTCTGGAACTCGAAAATCCTATTGGATCCCAATTACCAAATGATGATTTTGGTGACCATCAGATTTTGGGAGTTACTGAGGAATTCCACTTTTCATCTTTACACAGTTCCATAGAGCCATTGGTCATTGTTCAAAACCCAATGCCCATATTGATGGGTATTTCAGATTTGGATATCAATGATTCATTCATTCCAAAACTGGTATTTAGGTATAAAGGAAGTAACCTGCTCAAGGCTACTGATATTCTACAAACAGAATGGGAAGCCACTTTTCCGAATGAGCGATGGAATTATGAATTTGTGGATGAGAAGATCAAGTCACAGTATGAGAGTGAGGCACGGATGAATAAACTCATTACCGTTGCAACAGTTCTTTCGATTTTGATTGCTTCACTTGGACTTCTGGGCTTATCACTTTTAGTGGTTAATAGTAAAGTTAAGGAAATTGGAATCAGAAAAGTGATGGGTGCATCACCTGTCTCCATTTTTCATTTACTGGCAAAAGGATTCTCGATTCAGATAGGTGTCGCAATTATACTCTCGATCCCGGTAACTGTTCTGTTGATGAATAAATGGTTGGATAATTTTGCCTACCGTACAGACATTGGTGTGGGGCTTTTTATTGTTAGCGCCATCGCTTCAATCTTAATAGCCGGAATAGTGATTGTTTATCAAACGGCTCGAGCCACTAGGATAAATCCCGTGGAATCGTTAAGGTCAGAATAATTATAAATTTATTGAATAGATCTTAATAGTTGGATCAAAAGTGTCAGCTATATCATGAATATGTAGCTGACATTTTTTTATCAGTCCTTCCATGTATCCATATTGGCAATACTCCCGATAGTGGGGGTAATGGGAGGTAAATCGCTGATCCAACCACATTAAAAAACGCTGTTTCTTATTCTCAGGAGGAGCAAATGCACATATGATCAATCGGTCGGAATAAGTAGTTGTTGACTTCAGGATTTGAATAGCAAGATCCTGTGGAAGAACATGGAAGAAGAGGCATGCCGTGGCATGTGTGAAATCCGCTTTTGGTTTGAAACGCTGATCGATCATCTGGTGTTCGAATGTGAGGTTAGCGATGTTTAAATCCTTCGTTCGATTTTGTGCATACTTGATGAGCGGTTTTGAGCCATCCACACCAAAACCAGATTCTATTTTAGAATGAGCTCTTATTAGGAAGTCTCCGGAACCACAACCCAGATCGATGACACGATCCTCCGAATCTAGCATATTGATCATTTGCTCCCGAATTGGAATTAGGTATTTGTCGGAAGTGTGAGATTTTATCCAGCCTTTCATCGAAGTTTTTGTGATCAAACAAGAAAGGATAGCAATACCATTATTTAGGTTTTTTCACCTTTACGATCTGTTGAAAGAAGATGTTATTTGGAACGGTGAAAATGCCGTCTTTATCCTGAAGTTTGGTGTAGATCAACCCTATATCAATTACCTTTCCAGTCACATCTTTTTCCACTAAAACCAACGTATCAGTTATTTTGAAAGGATTAATAGTATAGATGATGATTCCCGCAACTATGTTGCTGAGAATACTCCATATTGCGAAGAAACCAATGGCAATCACACCAAGAATGCTCCCAATGGAAACCCACAGGTTGTTCAGATCCCCACCCCAAATGATCACAAGAAGCAAAATCACAAAAGTGTAAAGGGACCCCATGATTATTCGCTTAGTTGCTGCGGTACGATTTGGGTCGTAGGAGAATTTATTGGCAAGCTTACGTAAGCTCTTTTTAATCAGCCACCTGGCTGCAATGAAAAGGATAAGAACAGCCAGAGTGATACCAAGTTGAACGACATAATTTGTTTCGAGATTATCAATAAAATTGGTGATTTGATCCATGTGGTAAATTTAGTGCTGACTTATGCACATTTAACTATAGGCCATAAAAAAAGCTACTCTTATTGAGCAGCCTTTTTGAAAGCAGAAATTTATTGTTTGACAGTGTAAACTTTTACAGGAGATTAGCCTAAGAGGATGTTTACTACTAATAATGAAAGGGCTAATCCCATTGAGCATATCACAAAGCTTTTGTTAAGTAAGCCTTTTTGTTTTTTGGTTAAAGTGAAAACAGCCATGGTAGTAATCTTTTGGTTATGAATATGAAGTAAAACATAAAAAAAACCACTTGCAATTTTGTTCGTTGAAGCAAGAAAGAGTGTAGATAACCACCCGATTTTTAAAGATTAGCTTATAGCCATTTCTTACGTTTGAAGTAGATGATCATTGCCAGAAAGATGAAAATCATTACTCCCCAGATGATGAAATAGCCGTTTCTATACTGTAATTCAGGCATATACTCGAAGTTCATCCCATAGATACCAGCTATAAATGTTAACGGAATAAAGATTGTAGCAACGGTCGTAAGTACTTTCATCGTCTCATTCATCTTCTGACTAAGGGATGCATAGTAAATGTTCGTAAGACTTTCGAGAGATCTTGCTGTTGAATCAGCTTCTTCAAGTGCATTCGCACAACTCATTCGAAGATCATTGATGTACTTGATATTGGGTTTTTGAAATAGTGAGGTTCGGTTGTTGAGGATGTAATTGATCGATTCGAAAAGAGGGGTGAGCGACTTCTTAATGATGTCCGCTCTTTTTTTACTTTTTTCCAAGGCAAAAAGTGTTTCCTGCTTTGGGTCCTTATAAACCTCTTGTTCTAATTCAGCTATGTCCTCATTGATATCTTCAATTGTCTCGAAGAAATTGTCAAGTATGGCATCTAGCAATTGAATCAATAGGTAATCTGAAGTCCTTTTTCTTACGTACCCCACACCTTCTCTGATTTTATATCGTAAATCATCAAAATGATCACTCTCTTTTTCCTGGAATGAAATCACATAGTTTTTGCCAAGCACAAAAGATAATTGTTCCACATCCAGTTGATCTTCTTCATCTAGCAAAATGGAACGGACGTTGAAGAAAAGGTAGTCATCAAATTCTTCCACCTTTGGTCGCTGGGTAGTATCTAACACATGTCTGACAGAAAGTCTGTCCATATTCATAACTTCTGCTAGATTTTGGACAAGATCTACTTCATGCAGTCCATGGATATTCAACCAATATATTTTATTAGTATCCATTCCACTCATTGGCGAGAAATCTTTCTTGTCTGACTCTTGAATTTCTTTTTCATTGAATTGAAATAACTGAACCTTGACCTCTTCTAATTTTTTTTCGCCAATGAAAGTGATCTCTGCTTTCCCTTTAGACTTAGCTTTAAGATCAGCATACATATTTACCGGTGTGAGTGTTAGTTCTGTTAGAGTTTTAAGGCCTGTAAGTAAAAGTTTGTCAGGTCTAACCAAATCTATCGGTTTGATCTTTTTCAGCTTTTTTCTCATCCCTCCAAATTAGTCTATTGCAATAGAAAAAAGAAAAGATAGAGCTAGGGTATAATTGAATGAAACATTGTTTTAATGAAGACAGTTAATTCAAACGACAGCTATGAGTGAAAAAGAAATAGTTCAGGAAAGATTACAAGAAAAGCAGCGAATGATTAATGCCGGAAGGCAAATGACTAAACTATTCATTCTTACCAGTTCATTAATTTTTGTCACGCTATTGATTGTATGGTTTCTCCAGAAGCTGCCAGATCTAATTATTCCGACAGTTTATGAAGTAGGTACTTGGTTTATCTTAGTGAGTAGTGCTTTGATTGTAATGAGTCAAATTAAGATTAGAGAGGATGAAATAGAAAAAGCATTCAGATTTACCGCATTCGGATTGTTCTTTGGGTTAATGTTCGCAGCTCTGCAAGTGATTGGATGGCAGGAACTTTTAAATGCTAACCTTTCATTTAGAAATATTCTATTTCCATTTTCTTTGATTCATTTCATCCATGTATCTGTAGGACTTTTAATGCTCGTTTCAGTATTCAGAAAGATTAGAGAATACAGGGTACATTCAAAATCTCGTCAGTATGCCTACAATGTCTTCATGTTTTGGCACTTTCTGGGCGGAGTATGGCTACTCTTTATTTTTTTAGGATAGTCTCTTTAGTGATTGGTACCGATAAGATTGCAACGAACACTTTTTTGTGAGTGATTCGTTGTAGTTAGAGATGTCGACTTTATTACACCGTTTTATAATTAGTTTTCTCACAGTATTATCCGTAAGCAATTCATTCGGACAAACGATCCCAATACTTTTTAAAAGTATGAGTCTTAATGAGGCATTGAGCCTTGCTAATGAAGAAAATAAATTCGTTTTTGTAGAATTTTATGCGGACTGGAGTCTTCCTTCAAAGCGAATGGAGAAGGAGGTCTTTTCCGTGGATTCTGTGGGCTTGCTGTTTAACAACCATTTCATTGCCATTCGAATAGATGCTGAAAAAGAGCAGCAATCGCTTGTAGAATCTATAGGGATTACTTCGTATCCGACTTTGGTTTATTATGACCCACTTGGTAGAATAATTTATAGACATCAAGGAGAAATTTTCGCAAAAGAACTTTACAAGTTGTCAGAAAGCCTTATTCATTTAAATGATCGCCTTGCAGCATATAAGAAAAATGACCGCAAAAAAATCAATGTTTATGAATATGCTACTTCCCTGAGGCATATCAATGAAAATAAGGCAGGAATAATCTCTAGAAAATATTTAATTGATGTAGATGAAGATGAATACAGTGACCCTCAGAACTGGGAACTTATAAAACGTTTTGTGAGGCCCTGGGATCGAGTGTTGTTTGCTAGAGTAACTGATTCCGAAATACTAAAAATTGAACGTCCAGAAGATTTCCCACAGTATCTGATTAAATCTATGGATATGCTTCTTGAGAAAGCAATCGAGACGGAAAATAGTTCTTTTATGAGGACCAGGCGGGCATACATTGAGGATCATTCAAATTATTTTCAAAATCCGGATTCACTATTGTTAATTGGCGAATTGGAGTTTGCTTCACAAAGTAGAGTAGAAGAGTATCCTAAATTAATTGAGGAGTATGTGAAAAAATACCTTCCTGAAGATGGAGAGAGGTATGCCTCGATAGCATATGACCTCACTCAGAATTACTTTCATAAACAAGTACTTGATTTCGCAATAGAACTGGCCAACAGATCTCTGGCTCTCAAACCAAATCTTAATTCCTATTTGGCATTATCCGCGGCGAATGAAAAATTGTCGCAATTCAAAGCAGCTTATGGTTACATGCTCCTTGCTTTTCAATTCGCAGATGCTGAAATGCAACAAGCACTAAGCGATCGAGAGAAGGAACTTAAGTACAAAATGGAATTTGAGTTGGAATCAGGGGTGAGCTTGTTTGACGATCTTGGAGAGGATGGAAGATTCACACTAGGTGCTGGTAATCAGCGCTTAATGTATGGTTATCCTATTCCACAATCAACATCGCATTTTGTAGTCAATGTGGATAACAAACTAGGGTGTAATGCTCCAATAGCTAAATCAGTTCAACACCTGAAAGGAATTACGAAATATACTGGAACAGCGGGCACTCCAACGGTAACTACCACATTCAAATTTGAAGGAGTAACAATAAAACAATCACTAACACCTGTTGATAAAAAGGGGAATGTTATTGAAAGGGGACTGGCTCAATACTATCGAGTAACATATTCTCTCGTAAATGAAACAGGTCGTACAAAGAAGATCGGACTGAGTGTTTTATTTGATACCATGATGGATGATAATGATGCATGCCCAATTGCTACTAATGGGCATATCATTCCTCATGAATATTTATTCAGTGGTAAGAATATCCCAAATGAATTACTGTTTTATCGAAACCCTGATGATACTTCTGATCTTGTTGGATCGGCTCTAATTACAGAATTAGAAGCAACACGCCCTGATCTAATGGTGGTTGGACGATGGCCATATTTACATAGAGTGCAGTGGGATTTTCAGACACGCAAAGTTCGATATGGAGATAGTGCCTACATGCTTAGATGGAGCAATAGATATCTCAACACTAAAAGCGAAATTAATTTCATCACCTATTACGGTTTACCAACATGGAAGAGACCGATCTTAAGAGTGGTAATGAAAGATGACAAAGGATTATTGACGACTACCAATACAATTTATTTCGAGCATGATAAGCATGATTTAGATATTAATGCTAAAATGAAAATTCAGGAGATGATAGAAAATGAATCGATTGATATCGTGGGTGTTATCCTCCAAGGATACGCGGATGTATCTGGGAGCTCTAATTACAATTTTGAGTTGAGCAAAAGAAGAATCAAGTCTGTGGGTAAAATTTTTCGAGCATTTAATATACCATATGTACCCAAGCCATATGGATTTGATAATTCTGATCGTGATTATTACAGTCAAAAATATGGAAACATCTTTGATAGAAAGGTAGAGGCTATCCTTTATTACAGGTTAAAGCATACGGAGAATGCAAGTCTGTCAGTTGGGATAGGGGATGAGTGACACATAATTAAGTGTATAGATTACTCATTACGATATAGCTGGCTCTCATCCATTTGGAAATAAGAAAGTCAGCAAAATCTGAAAGTGGGACATACTGGATTCGAACCAGTGACCTCTTGCCTGTCAAGCAAGCGCTCTAAACCAACTGAGCTAATGCCCCAATACAATGCGAAAATAAAAAAAGGGAAGCAAATGCTTCCCTTACTCTTGTCGGGGTAGTAGGATTCGAACCTACGACCCCCTGCTCCCAAAGCAGGTACGCTAACCGGACTGCGCTATACCCCGAACTTACATCCCATTCCAAAATGGAAACCCATTCTGAAAACGGAACGCAAATGTAGAAATTCAATTTTTATTTTACAGCATGCATTCAAAAATTTTAACAGAAAAATTCAAAGAACCTTCTCTCAGCTGGAACCATCTATTTAATTCAAAGCTTTCATTATTTTTAATGCTCATTACTTAACTAAATATCCTTATGAAAAAGATCAAATACCTGGCATTTATTGGACTAATTACTTTAAGCTCAATTACTGCATCTGCAAACGAGACTGATCCAAATAACACAGATCCGCAGGAAAGAATAGAACAGCTTGAAAATCGAATTCAGGAAATTTGGAATATGGATTTGTCTGACATGGATAAAGAAGAGAAAGCTACATTGAAGCTGGAGGTTAAAGAAATTAAAAAAGAATTAAAACAAAATGGTTTGGATAGTAAAGTATCTATTTCTGTAGGCGCTATCATCATCATTTTATTATTGCTCATTATTTTGACCTAATGCCAAACACAACACCTTCGAGATATCCAAGTCGAGGTACTCAAGATAAAATGACCTTACATCAAATTATTGATGAAGGTCTTTTTTGTACTATAGCATTTATCAAAGATGGAATACCTTATCAGATCCCAACAGGATTTGCCAGAGTAGATAATGACATCTATGTGCATGCATCCTCAAAGAGTAAGTTTATCGAAAGCATTATTGGAGCGCAGGTAAGCTACTCAATCACGCACCTGGATGCGCTTGTTTTAGCCCCAACAGCATTTGATCATTCATTTAATTATCGATCAGTTATTGGCTTCTCTGATGCAATTGAGATAACAGATCCGTCGGAAAAATTAAAATTCTTTAATCTATTTACCGACCGATACATCCCAGGAAGAATTGGTGATATTGGCGAGCCTACTGCTGAACAAGTAAGTATTACCAAAATAGTAAAGCTATCATTGGATAATGCAGTAGCTAAAATTAGGGCTGGAGATGTAAATGTTAAAATGGACGCAGGATCATCATGGTGCGGAGTTATTCCTATCATAAATAAATATGGTACACCTGAAATAGATAGTCAGCTTGACAACACCCAATCATTACCCAACTATATAAAGGAATTATTAAATGGATCTGGCAAGCCTTAAGACCATCGATAATAAGGACCTGAATCGTTTTGAGTTGAAGTTGGATGATCAATTGGCTTATATAGAATATAAGGAAGGAAAATCAGGAGATGTTTATTTGATTCACACTGAAGTTCCAGAAATCTTAGAAGGCAAAGGTGTTGGGCATAAGTTGGTTCGTGAGTCATTAGAAATTATTGAAAATGGTAATTTTAGAATCATACCTTTATGCCCTTTTGTGAGATCATTTATTCAAAATAACAAAGCGGACTATCAGCATTTATTATCTGAAAGAGCTAAATTGTAAGTATGGCTGAAAAAGTAAAAGAATACGAAAGCGATGAATTGACTGTGATATGGAAGCCAGAAAAATGCATCCATTCTGAAATATGTTTTAAAGGCCTATCTGATGTCTTTAATCCAAATGAACGTCCTTGGGTAAATGTGAATGGTGCAGAGGATAAAACAATTAAAGATCAAATTGATAAATGTCCTTCAGGAGCACTTTCATATAAGCTCAAAAATGAATCATCTGATGGAAGCAGTATTGAGGACGAACAAATCGTAGAAGTATCCAAAGGAGGACCATTAATGGTCTATGGAAATATCAAAGTCAAGCATCATGATGGATCAGAAACTTCTAAACATCGAGTAACAGCTTTTTGCAGATGTGGAAGTTCATCCAACAAACCATATTGTGATGGGAGTCATAAAAAAATTGACTTTGAATAAAAAAAGCCCTCAAAGAGAGGGCTTCCAAAGTAGCGTGGGGGAGATTTGAACTCCCGACCTCCGGGTTATGAATCCGACGCTCTAACCAACTGAGCTACCACGCCATTTATGTCGTTTTGAAAGGTTGTTTAAGACTTATTAATCCTATGCCTCTCAAAAAGGAACGCAAATCTATAAAAGATTTCTTTTCTGCCATGGGCTTGTTGGAATAGATTTTTTTTTTACCTTATCGAAAAATTCACAGCGTATGGCAAAGAACAAATATGTAGGGGAGTTTGAGTTCAATGCATCTAAGAAGATGCTCTACCCATATTTTAGCACAGCATCTGGCTTGGCACAATGGTTTGCTGATGATGTGAACATAAATAATGAAGATAAAGTCTATACATTCATTTGGGATGGAGACGAAACAAAAGCGAAGCTCACTTCAAACAGAACCAATCATCATGTAAGATTTGATGTGGTTGATGATGAAGACGATGATAACAACTTCTTCGAATTCAAGATTGAAATGAATGAACTCACTCAATCCGTATACGTAAGAATCACAGACTACTCGGATATGGATGATGAAGAAGCAAGTGAATTATGGGAAAGCCTTATTCATGATCTAAAAGAGATTGTAGGAGGATGAGGCTATTTGGATATTCTGGTATCCTTCTTGCATAAGTTCCAATTTTTTAGTTTTGTGCTCACTTTTAAAGGGCATGAGTATTATTCTCAAATTCTATTTAATGTTGTTCATGTGAGTCTCATGTGTACATCACGCTAACCATTATTTTTCATGAAGAAGTTGGACGTATTAATGCTGAAGTCGTTCGTAGGACCCCTTGTCCTTACTACAGCTGTAGCCAATTTTATTCTGCTTATCCAGTACCTCTTAAAATACTTTGATGATTTTGTGGGTAAGAATCTGGGCTTTACAGTATTTGCGGAGCTGTTGTTTTATTTCTCCCTGAATATGCTTCAGATCGCTTTGCCACTAGGAGTACTTCTAGCTTCATTGATGAGTTTTGGAAATCTGGGAGAAAATTTTGAACTCACTGCTATCAAAAGTTCAGGAATATCTCTAATTCGAACCTTAAGGCCAATTTTTTTATTTGTAGTGGTTCTCTCTGTTGGTGCATATTTCTTTAATAATTATACCATTCCTGCTGCTAATCTTAAAGCATACAGTTTATTATACGATATTAAACACACGAAACCTGCTTTGGATATCAAGTCAGGGTCTTTTTATAATGGCATTCCGGGCTATAGCATTAAAGCCAAGGAAAAATTACCTGATGGCAAAACATTACTAGACGTAGTTATTTATGACCATTCTGAAGGAAGAGGAAACAAAACCGTCATTCTTGCTGATTCATGTCTTATGTACACAATTCTTGATGAGCGATATCTCAAATTAGAATTATATGAAGGTCATTACTATTCAGAAGAACCACAGACTGATTCCAAAATAGATCGATTTTATAGAACCGAATATGCCAAGATGGATATGGTGTTCAGTTTAGCTTCATTCGATTTAAAGAGAAGAAAAGAAGAGCTATTTCAAAATAATCGTCAGATGAAAAATATCAGTGAACTAGCTCATGATATTGATTCATTTAAAGTTGCGCTTACGAAACAGAAAGCCAATTTTATCCAAACGACGGGTAGATATTTCTTATTTCATCTTGGTAATAAGGAAAACATATTGGATAAAGCTTTGAAAGTAGAAGATACTGTAAAGGTAGAAACGATTGAATCTGTCGAGGCTTCTTTTATCCCTTTACATCTTCTTCAACAGCGCTTGAAAAAAGTAGAAGATGATTCAGTAGAAACTGAAGTGAGTAAAGCAGAAATTTTAACAAAGAAGGAAAAATTCAAGAATTCAATTCAAAAAACATCATCCAGTGGAATTAAAAGACAGGTAGCTAGAACATTTAAAGTTGGAATAGTAGATACAATGACAACTGCTTATCTGGATAATTTTCTCATAAGCAAACTTCGCTCGAATAAGGCTTTGGTTTCTGAATCACTAAATAAGGCGAGAAATATTAAGGTAAATATCAATTCAGCGAAAACAAGATTATACCAATCACAAAAGGATGTCAATCTTTATACGATTGAAATGCAAAAGAAGTATGCACTGGCTTTAGCATGTATATTAATGTTTTTGATAGGTGCACCTTTGGGAGCCATCATTAAAAAGGGAGGATTAGGTGTTCCTACCATTCTCGCGATATTTTTCTTCATCATCTATTACCTCTTTATGAGCATTGGGGAGAAACAAGCGAAGGAAGGTGCAATGGATCCCTACATGGCCGCATGGATGTCTGATGCGATACTTTTACCGTTTGGATTGTTTTTTCTAAGACAAGCAAGAGTAGATGCCAGAATTTTTGAAATAGATGCTTATCTCGTTTGGATTGAAAAGCTTAAGGCTAGATTTGCTCGTAATAATAACAAATCTTAAATTTGCGCTTCAAATAACAAAGGGAAGAAGAACAGAATGTATCTAACAACGGAAAAAAAGATAGAGATTTTCAAAGAACACGGAAAGTCAGAGAAAGATACTGGATCCACGGAAGCACAAATAGCATTGTTTACCACCAGGATAAATCACTTGACTGACCACTTAAAGACACAGAAAAAAGACCATGCATCAAGATTAGGTCTTTTGAAATTGGTAGGTAAAAGAAGAAGACTTCTAGACTACTTACACAAAAATGATATCGAAAGATATCGTAGCATCATTGCGAAGCTAAATATCAGAAAATAATATTAAGGGGAATCATATTTCTGATTCCCTTTTTTGATTGTAAACCATAAGGGCAAAACGTGCCCTTTATCTATTTTAATATGAAATGAGTCCAGGAAGGACGAATTCCATGTGACAAATAGAAAAATAATTAAACACATGAATGTAATTACAAAAACTTTCCAACTATCAGACGGCAGGGAAGTATCCATTGAAACTGGAAAGCTTGCAAAACAAGCAAATGGATCTGTCGTAGTAAGTATGGGAAAAGCCAAGCTCTTGGCTACCGTGGTTTCTTCCAAGGAAGCCAAAGAAGGAGTGGATTTTCTACCACTTTCAGTAGACTATCAAGAAAAATTTGCAGCTGCAGGAAAGATTCCTGGAGGCTTTTTAAAGAGAGAGTCAAGACTCTCAGATTATGAAGTATTAATTTGTCGATTAGTCGATCGAGCATTAAGACCTTTGTTTCCATCTGATTATCATGCAGATACTCAAGTGTTTATTCAATTAATTTCTGCAGATAGCGATGTGATGCCAGATGCACTCGCTGCTCTGGCAGCATCCGCAGCAATATCTGTTTCAGATATTCCATTTGGAGGTCCTATCTCTGAAGTTAGGGTAGCCAAAGTAGACGGAGCGTATAAAGTAAATCCAACTCCGGAAGAGATGGAAAGAGCTACACTTGATTTGATTGTAGCTGGTACTGCCGACAATATCATGATGGTGGAAGGAGAGTGTAAGGAAGTAGATGAGTCTGAGATGCTCGAAGGTATCAAAAAGGCACATGAAGAAATTAAAGTACAATGTGCTACTCAGGAAGAACTTGCTAAGGAAGTTGGTGCTACTGAAAAACGCGAGTATGATCACGAGCCGAAAGACGAGGAGTTAAAAGCATCCATGCATAAAGCAGTGTATCAAAAGCTTTATGATGTTGCGGCCAAGAAAAACCCTAATAAGTCTGAAAGAAAAGAAGCTTTCAAGGCTGTTTACGAAGAATATATCAGCCAGTTCTCTGAAGAGCAATTAGAAGAGATGGATGATTTTCTACTTGGAAAATATTTCCATGATGTAGAGAAAGAAGCGATTAGAAACTTTGTACTTGATTCGCAAGAGCGAATTGATGGAAGAAAGCCTGATGAAATCAGACCGATCTGGTCTGAAGCTGATTACTTGCCTTCAGCACACGGATCAGCTGTATTTACCAGAGGCGAAACTCAGTCATTGACGTCAGTTACTTTAGGTACAAAGCTGGATGAGCAAATGATAGACGGAGCTATGTTCTCCGGATATAATAAGTTTATCCTTCATTACAACTTCCCTGGATTTTCAACAGGTGAGGTAAGACCTAATAGAGGTCCTGGCAGAAGAGAAGTTGGTCATGGTAACCTTGCGATGAGAGCATTGAAGCCAATGATTCCTACAGAAGATGAAGGAAATCCATACACAGTTCGTGTTGTTTCTGATATTCTTGAGTCCAATGGATCTTCTTCGATGGCTACTGTTTGTGCAGGTACAATTGCGCTAATGGATGCTGGTATCAAATTGAAAAGACCTGTCTCTGGTATTGCTATGGGGATGATCTCGGATAGTGAAACCGGTAAATATGCAATCCTTTCTGATATCCTTGGTGATGAAGATCATCTTGGAGACATGGACTTTAAAGTCACTGGTACTACCGAAGGTATTACAGCTTGCCAAATGGATATTAAAGTAGATGGCCTTTCTTACGATGTACTTTCACAAGCATTAGAGCAAGCTAAGAAAGGAAGACTTCACATTCTTGGTGAGATGGCTAAGACCATTACAGAGCCAAGAACTGAACTGAAATCTCATGCGCCACGAATGGAGCAATTGAGAATCGATAGAGAGTTGATTGGAGCTGTAATCGGACCTGGTGGAAAAATCATTCAGGAAATCCAAAAAGAATCTGGAGCTACAGTCAATATAGAGGAAGACGAGCAAGGTGGTAAGGTGAGTATTTTCGCTGCTGATGGAGATGCATTGAACAACGCAATGGCTAGAATCAAAGCAATTGTTCAGCAACCAGAAGTTGGAGAAGTTTATGATGGAAAAGTAAAATCCATCATGCCATTTGGAGCCTTTGTTGAATTCTTACCAGGAAAAGATGGTCTACTTCATATCTCAGAAATTAAGTGGGAACGTGTAGAAAACGTTTCTGATGTAATGGAAGAGGGAGAAGAGATCAAAGTGAAGTTGATCGACATTGACAAGAAGACTGGTAAATTCAAGTTGTCTAGAAAGGTATTATTACCAAGACCTCCAAAACCGGAGAAAAAAGAAGAACAAGCTGAAGGGTAATCTTCAGGACACTTGAGATTTTTTATATGCCTTTATGGCACGAAAGCTTTTAAGATGGTGTTCTGATCGGGACACCATTTTTTTGTAAAGAACATTTTAAGAAATATGCCAACAGAAAAAGTAAAAGTACTAATCGTAGGATCAGGTCCTGCTGGATTTACAGCCGCTATCTATGCAGCAAGAGCAGGTATGAAGCCAGTTCTATATCAAGGAGGACAGCCTGGTGGTCAGTTAACCATTACCAATGATGTAGAAAACTATCCTGGTTACTCAGATGGAGTAATGGGACCACAAATGATGGTTGATTTTCAAAAGCAAGCAGAACGTTTTGGAACAGATGTTCGCAGCGGAATGATAACCTCAGTAGATTTTAGCGGATGGCCGCATAAAGTCACTGTGGATGAAAAAACTGAAATTGAGGCTGAAGCAGTAATTATTTCAACTGGAGCATCAGCAAAGTGGTTAGGACTTGAAAGTGAGCAACGGTTGAATGGAAAAGGAGTATCTGCATGTGCAGTTTGTGATGGCTTTTTTTTTAGAGGTCAGGATGTTGTAATTGTTGGAGCCGGTGATACAGCTGCCGAGGAAGCAAGCTACCTTTCTAAGATTGTAAACAAAGTTTACATGCTTGTTCGCAGGGATGAGATGAGGGCTTCTAAAATTATGCAGCAGCGAGTGAAGAACGCACCAAATATAGAAATCCTCTGGAATTCTGAAACGAAGGAAGTTTTGGGGGATGAAGAAGTTAGCGGTGTGAAAGTCTTAAATAATCAAACCGGTGAAGAAAGAGTCATTGAAGCTCAAGGTTTCTTTGTAGCCATAGGGCATAAACCAAATACTGACATTTTCAAAGACTGGTTGGATATGGATGATCAAGGATACATTAAAACCATTCCTGGAACATCTAAAACTAATATCCCAGGTGTATTTGCCACTGGCGATGCTCAGGATAAAGTCTACCGCCAAGCAGTTACTGCAGCGGGAAGTGGATGTATGGGAGCGCTTGATGCGGAGAAATGGATTGCAGAGAAAGAAGTTGAGATGCAAGAAGCTTAAGCAATAAAAACATTAGCAAAAGCCGGTTTATCCGGCTTTTTTATTTAACTTAATATAACATATAAACAAAGGATTTCAGTTTAAATAGCTTTAAGCTATTTGCATAAGTTTTATTTACTAGTCTAAAGTGCTAATTAAAAGGAATCTTCAACAATCCAGCATTGCCTGTAGCTACGTATACGTCATTTGATCCAATAGCAATGGAGGTTGGAATACTGCCATTAGTTTCTAATGGTTGCTGAGAGATAATTATAGGATTATCTGGATCTGATAAATCAACTTGCAGTAATACAGGATTAGATTCTTGATATCCAGTGATGTACGCATCATTACCATTAACAGCTATTGCATTTGCATTTATTCCAATACTAAACGTTGAAGATGATTCAAATACATAGTTATTAGCCAACCGAATGATTGTAAGCCCTCCACCATGAGCCACTAGTAATTGATCTTCATAAATAGTAGTTTGTATGGGGAAGCCTATTGGTGTGGTAACTCCTTCCGTAAAACCGGCTGCCTCAATACCTAATTCTGATATTACAGATGGAATTTCCAGATCATCTCCAATTAGAAGAGACATGACACCAAATCTTTCAATATCCAGACCAATACCAAAATCAGTAGAGATAAATGCTGCCTGACCATCAGATGATAAAAGAACATCAGGATGACCTCTGTCTCTGCCAAATGAAATAGAGTTTGATAATGCTCCAGAAGATGAATACCTGAAACGGTTCAAAAAGGTAGTTCCTCCAGCTATAACCAGGTTTCCGTTTCGGGCTGAAATACCGTTAAAAGGCCCACCTTCAACGGGGATAGGAGGGGTTACCAATTCAGCCTCACCATTTACGAATAAATAAACGGCCACAAAATCCCTATTTCTTGAATCCAAAACAAAGATTAAGTCATCTGTAAAAGCAAAATCATCGATGCTGTTCATACCTCGAGGTGGAAAAATTTGTTCAAGAATTTCGCCTGTATTTTCGTTGGAAATAACTAGTCCTCCTTCACCGTAGGCGACCATTAATAAATCATCGACCACCTGAACCATACCTGGAGAATGATTGGGCACTGTGTATTCTTCAGTGCAACCAACTAAAACCAGCATTATGATTATCATCAGCTTTTGCATTGATCAAAGATATTTGTTTAAGAAAGAATTTATGTGTCTTGAGAACGACTCGATATATCAAATTACATGTAATAGATTTGAATATGCTTAAATGGGTTTCATTATCAGTTGCTCTACTCATTTCATTTATTGGATATAGTCAAGGGCTGTCATCTGCTGGACTTAATTTCATAAAGCTCGATCAGGAAGACGAGTTTATCGTTTCACCACATGCTAAATGGGAGAAAAACAATCATGCCTGGAGCATTGGCCCAAGTATACTCTACTCTTTTGGTGATCAATTGGAAGAACGTGAAAAGTTGAAATTTACTGGGGTAGCGGCAAGCTATGAACACTATCTACATGGGAGTGAAGAGAAGTGGAATTTGTTCCACTCATTTGACTTTGTAATTCAACGTATTAAGGATACTCAGGAATCCCAATATTTCGAACCGGAATCAAACACTCTGGTCCCCAATAAAATAGAGCAAATTGATAATAGTTTGTTTCTTTCTGCTAATGCAGGAGTCTTACTGAATTTGAGTCAAAAACTAGCTTTAACTCAATCAATAGGGATAGGAGCCCACGCGGTGTTCAGAAAAACAGAATCAACTATTGATTCTTTCAATGATACATTTTTGGATCAAAAGTGGTTGTTAAAGACTGGTCTGAATTACAAAATAGGGAATTGATTAATTCAGATCAATATCCATCTCCTTTACGTAATCATATCCAATATCAAAGATTTCCTGTGCATGTTTGGTATCCATAATATCATAGTCACACAAGGCAGGTGGCTCTATGAATAGATCACATTGTTTTTCTAATTCAGCATTGCTGGGATTTACTGCCAATTGAAACATTCTGGTTGATACTTGAATCAAACTTGTTAGCTCTTCTACTTTCTGAATTGGACTTATGCTTACTCCAATGACCTTTTTGCAAGCCTTCTTTAGTGGTTTTACTGGAACATTGTCAAATATGCCTCCATCTGAATAGAGCTTCCCATTTAGCTTAACCGGACTAAATAGAACAGGAATAGAAGCTGATGCTTGAACAATATCAGCAAGTGGACCTTCAGTTAGGTACTCCGGTTTACCGTCAAGCATATTGCTGACACATATCACCAATGGGATTTCTAAATCTTCAAGTTTCTCAGTGGATATTTTTTTTAATAACCGAGACTTCATTTTAGAAGAACTAAGTAGACCCGTTTTTGGGATGTTAAATTCTGATATGGCCGTGAATTTATAATCTTTGATGAAATCAAATGCTTCCTTTGGGGAATGGCCTGCAGCTATAAATGCCCCTGCAATAGCTCCTGCACTAACGCCTGCAATAGCATCTGGTTTGATTCCCTTTTCTTCGAGGGCTTGAAGAATTCCAAGATGTGCAAAACCACGTGCACCACCCCCACCTAAGGCAATGCCAATCTCATATTTATCTTTCTCTGATTTGAACATATTCGTAAAATAGAAATTGAAAATGAGATATGTAACAGGTAATTAAGAAATATGTAAAATCAATTGTTTCACTCTATTGTATGATCAACTTTAAATCACACAAAGGAGATAAAAAAAAGCCTCCTAGCAATTAGAAGGCCTTAGTTAGATATTTTAATCAAATTTATTTTTCTACTCCAGGAGCTCTATTCAGATATTCATCATAAAGCTGAGTATGGCGGCTAACCATCGGTATTTTCCAACCATCTATGAACACATATTTTACTTGTGTTTTTGTCTCAAACGGGTCTCCAGTTGTCACAAATAGATTTGCAACTTTCCCTTTTTCAAGTGAACCGTACTTATCAGCTACACCAAATAGTTCAGCCGGGACAATGGTAATCGCTTTCAATGCCTCTTCTTTACCCATTCCGTATGTTGCGGCAAATCCGGCATGATAAGGAAGGTTTCTTACATTTTCAACCTCATTGGTTCTGATGGCTACCATAACACCAGCTTTCTGCATAGTTCCAGCATTGGCATAAGGTTGATCATATCTATCATAACTTCGGGTTGGATTTCTCAAAACTGGGCCTGTTATTACAGGTACATTAGCTTTGGCAATTTCTTCAGCCACTCTCCATCCTTCAGATACTCCACATAAAATTACATCAGCACCCTTTTTATCAATCCACTCAAGTGCAGCTTTGATGTCATTAGCTGAATTTACATTTACTAAAAGTTTCATCTCTCCTCTGACTACAGGAAGTAATGCTTCCATTTCAGGATAGTAAGGTTGATCTTTTCCTCCTGTTGCTGAGTCAATTTTGTGATATTGAACTGCCTTTTCCCAAACCTCATTCAACTGCTTCAATGCTTTATCTGCAGCTTTTTTGATGTCCTCATCTGATCGTCGATCCCATCTGCCTCTTCGGCCTGTTGCTGGAAAGTTTAACACAACTCCCTTAAATCCAGCATACATCTGATCAGGTGTATAGCCATGTAAGTTGATCAAAGCCGCTGTTCCCGGGAATAATCCTCCTGAGGGCATTGTAAGGGCAGTGGTAACACCGCTAACTCTGGTTACCGGATGGATAACTGAACTAGGATTAACTGCTGTTAACGCCTGGATGTGAGGGATAACTTCGCCAATTTCATTGTTATCTCTAGTACGATCAACAGCGCTTACTTCCACCAATCCAATTTGAGTACCGCCATCAATCATGCCTGGATATATGGTCATTCCTGTGCAATCAATAGTTTTAGCTCCTTGAGGTACAGTAACGCTGGCACCAATATCGGTAATCATTCCATTTGCAATGATCAAGGTGCCATTTTGAATCGTTCCATTAGTAACTGTTTCTATGGTTGCATTAGTTAATGCAAAAGTGCCAGTCTCTGCACTTGGTATTTGACCCAATGCGATCGTCGCTATTAAGGCAATGCAACCTGTAAGTATATTTTTAAAATGCTTCATGATATCTTATTTATCAGTGAATAAAAATTCCGTATTGGCCATGCACCGATCATGATCTTCTTTTTCCCAGAAGGTTACATCAATCTTCTCTTCAGGATCAGGATAAATTCGCATGTCTGCAGGATCATTTTCTCTATCAAAGCGAACGACTCCATCAACAATGGTGATCATTGGAATGGCATAAATAGAAAGCGGATGATTGTGGAAGATGGCTACATCCCCTTCTTTGCCTTCCTCTAGAGAACCAACACGATCTGAAATTCCCAATTGCTTAGCTGGATTAATGGTTATCAGTGAAAGCGCTTCATCATCTGTCAATCCACCATACTTCTGCGTTTTAGCAGCTTCATGATAAAGGTGCCTGATTAGTTCACCCGAATCTGAATTGATTGAAGTGGTTACTCCATTCTTAGTAAGAATTGCAGCATTGTATGCCGTACTATAGTAAACTTCGAATTTGTAAGCCCACCAATCCGCGAATACCGAAGCGCCAGCACCAAATTTTGCCAGTTCAGGCGCTACTTTGAACCCCTCGTTTACATGTTGGAAGACAAGCTTGTCAATTCCAAAATCCTCACAAACCTGCATAAGCATGTATATCTCATCTGCTCGATAGGAGTGGCAATGAATGATGATGTTGCCTTTTAAGATATCCGCAAGAGTTTCCAGGCGAAGGTCGTATTGAGGAGCTTTTCCTTTAAACCCTTTTTTGCTCTTGTTGGCATTGTATTCATCCCACGCTTCCATGTATTCTTTAGCCTGCTGGAAGGAGCTTCTGATGACATGTTCTACGCCCATTCTAGTTCTAGGTTGAATTCCATTACCTGCTCCATGAACACGCGTCGGATTTTCGCCTAATGCAAACTTGATCGTACGAGGTGCACCTGCCATTCGCATCTTGTCAGGATCAATTTCTCCATATCGAAATTTGACTGTCTCACATTGTCCACCGATAGCGTTTGCTGATCCATGCATAGCGTGTGCTGCTGTAACCCCACCAGCCAAGGCTTGATAAATGCCAACATCCAATGGATCCAACGCATCGCCAACCCAGACTTCTGCTGTAACTGGATTAGTGGCTTCATTCACCGCATCCAATGCAAGGTGAGAATGAGCATCAATTATTCCAGGCATGACAAACATACCTGCAGCATCTATGGTTTTAGCACCGCTTGGGGCATTTAAACCTTGCCCGATCTTAGAGATTTTACCGTCTCGAATCAAGACATCTGTATTATTTAGTGTACCATTGGTCACGGTCAATACTGTTCCATTTTTTATCAGCACACTGCCTTTTTCCTGAGCTATTGCAATGACAATAACCAGAAGAAATGTGATATATATATTTAATCTTTTCATGTCATATTAATTTTCTGGTTCTCTTGATCCTTCCATAGGAAAGCTTCCAAATTCAGGAACAGAAAGTGTCCCTTCAAAGGTGTCTCCATCAATGTCCATACTGATATCTATAGTAATATCTTGTCCGACATTGGTCTGGAATGAAAAAGTAACATTGTTGCCATCTACTACAATCTCATTCAAATCATTGGTGCTTTCATTGAAACTCATTGTGATTGTACCACTATAATCACCTGGCGAGCCAGTTATTGTAATGGTTCCGCTTCCATTACCTTGCGGAGTTTCAGTTGTATAGCTCCACACACCTGATGCATCGGCAGCTTCACCTCCATTACTCTTTTTATTTTTCTTCTTTTTTACCTCATAATCGTATTTGATTCCATCGACAAATACATATCGAACGTTGGCATCTTTGGTGAAATACGCTGTATCTGAAACTACCAGATTGGCCATTTTCCCAACTTCTACAGTCCCCATAGTATTGGATACTCCCAGAATACTTGCCGGAGTTGTCGTTAAGGCAGCCAATGCCTGATCGGCTGAAAGACCATTTTCCATCACCTTTAGAAGATTCGATTTAAAATCTTTTGATTTTACATCCATTGTTGAGATTCCAAATTTCACACCATTTCTTTGGAATGCTCCAGCTTGAGTATAGTACTTTTTGATCATCTCCATTTGCCGCTCCTTCAATGCTTTTTCCTCCTCTTCTTCAGGCGTAAGCTTCTCATCTTCCAACTCTGCATCTTCTTCCTCTGTATCTTCTTCTTTTGATTCTTCTTCTTTCCATTCTGGTAGATCTAAAGAAAGAAAGACAGATGATCCGGATCCTTGTATGGTTGGAATTGCATCCCAGCCTTGCTTCACTTCACCGAGCATTAGATTAAATCCTAGATCTCTCTTTAATGCCATCACACGCATGATGTCTTTTACATCCTCTGCTTTGAACATTACCGGCATTTGCTTTGAAACTACAGGATATAATGCTTCTAGCGTAGCATCTACTTCAGGACGCTCCATTCCATTTGGATTGCTATTGTATCTATTTTGGTAGGCTTGTGCTTGACTTGCTTTTCTATACAGGTCGCGATACTTGGCCATTACTCCAATTACCGTATTAGGGTAAACACCACTTGCACCGGATAGTTGAGAGAACATACTTGATTGATCTTTTACGACCATACTTTTTCCATTAGCTCCTCCTAGTAAAACAATGGCACCTCTTCCGGCTATCATTCCATTATGAGGTACACTGTGTGAAGCTGTAAATCCTAGTTTTCGAAAATCTGCAACAGACTTTTCTTCTGGATTAAGCATATCTCTAGTCAAAGCGCCTGGAGTAATTCCAGCTCTTTCATACGAAGGATTCCCTGTTAGTTTCCGATCATCTTTTCGATCCTCTTCTTTGGGTTTTGCTACTCCAATGTTAGAAAGTCCGCTGATGAATCCAGCATAAACAAACATGGAATCAGCATCTACAATCCAGGCATCAGCCGGTATAGCAATACTTGATCCAACTGCTTTAATAATTCCGTTTTCGATTAAGACAGAGCCATTTTGAATGGTTCTGCCGGGTGCCTGTATAATGGTCGCATTGCGAATTGCATACTTACTTGTTACAGGTTTCAATTCATCGTCCTGAGCCCAACCAATCAACGGGATAATCGCCATCAGAAGGACCACACAAACTGACCTGACTTGGCTGTCGCGTTTTTGCATAGGTTCTATACTTTAGGTTTAAAATGGACAGGGAATTTAGGAAATTATTAGAGTAGCAAAACCAATATTATATGAGTGGTGTTACTTTGCAGCATACGGCTAAAGCAGATATAAATAATGAAACTTGATATACTCGCCATTGTAGCTCACCCAGATGATGTAGAACTATCTTTTGGAGGAACACTTCTAGTTCATCATAAATTGGGTTATAAAACCGGAATTCTGGATTTGACTAAAGGAGAGCTTGGCACTCGAGGTACACCTGAGATTAGAGCCCAGGAGGCAAGTGATGCTGCTGATATTTTAAAACTATCAATGCGTGAAAACCTTGGTTTGGCTGATGGTTTTTTCGAGAATAATAAAGAAAATCAACTGAAGATAGCTGAACAGATTAGAAGGTTTAAGCCTAGAATTGTTATAACGAATTCAATTTATGATAGGCATCCCGATCATACAAGGGGTGCTCAGCTAGTAGAAACTGCATGTTTCATTGCAGGATTGAAAGCTATAGAAACTGAATGGGATGGAAAGAAACAAGATTTCTTCCGACCTGAGAAACTTTACTTCTCAATTCAAAGTACTGCCCATGAACCTGATATACTCGTGGACATATCTGATGTAATGGATGCAAGAAGAGCTGCTATTAATGCTTTCAAGTCTCAATTCTTTGATCCCAGTAGTGATGAACCTGAGACATTTATTAGCTCAGAAGGTTTCATGACCATGTTGGAATCTCGGGCTCGGGAATGGGGCCAAAGAATAGGTGTAGAGTATGCTGAAGGATTTAAGGTGAAACACTTTCTAGGAGTCAAGAGTTTGTTTGATTTGGTGTAAATTCAGTCAATAACTCTTAAGCTGTTGAACAGAACCTTATTTGTCTATCTATATTTTGCCCTTGGAATTGTTTCAACAGTTTCTGCACAACCTGACTCGGAAACAAAGTGGTTAGAGTTTGAAGCAATTTATTCTGCTATGCCCTGGTACAACGCCAGCGGAGGAATTAAAACAGGATTCGTCTATATCGATAATGCCGATATCACAGCTAAAGTCAACTTTGATCAGCTATTTGGACTAAAAGATAACTTGTCGTTATTTATTTATGGGCTAGGCAACAATGGAGACATGGCTTCCGAATACGTGGGGGATTTTCAAATAGCGAGTAATATTGAAGCGCCTCAAGCTTGGAGAATATTTGAATTTTGGATTCAGCATAATATCTTCAATGATCGCGTTTCTTTTTTAGCAGGACTGTATGATTTAAACTCTGAATTTGACGTGCTGAGACCAGGAACTCTGTTTATTAATAGCTCCTTTGGAATAGGAGCCGAGTATGCGCAAAGTGGTCAAAATGGCCCATCAATTTTCCCTATTTCATCATTAGGAATGCGGATTGCAACCTTCATAGGTGATCGAACAAGACTAAGGCTGGTTGTTCTTGATGCGGTACCAGGTGACCCGAATGATTTGACAAGCAATGAAATAAGCATATCAAGGGAACAGGGGGCTTTAATTGCTGGAGAATTATCCATTTATACAAGTAAAGATTTCCATGATGATCAACGGGTTTTCGAGCGATCCTATGAAACAAGAAGGAGAAAAGTGGGTCGACAATTTGATGTGTATAAAAAAGATAAAATCAACATTGGAGGATGGTATTACACCAGTGATTTTTATGAGATAAATAATCAAACTAGAAGTGATCGAGGTAATTATGGGATTTACATCGGTGGACAAAGATATTTCCAATTAAATGATCGAGAAGATTACATCGCTTTGTTTGCTCGGTATGGACTTGCTAATTCCAGATTCAATCGATTAGGTTCTGCGCTTTCAGGTGGATTTGTTATAAGCAATCCGATTTCAAAGGTTGATGATAATTTTGGTTTGGCTTTTTCCTCTGGATTTAATGGAAATAGGTTTCAGGAAATGCAGATTGGTGAAGAAAAAACGGAAACATTTGTAGAGTTTACCTATTCTCTTCCTGTTTCATCATGGTTCTTGTTGCAGCCAGACGTACAGTATGTTATTAACCCATCTACACGGTCTGAGTTGGACAATGCGCTTTCATTTGCTTTGCTTGTTCAGTTTTCATTCAGCAATTAACTATAAAGTCTGTCCAAATACCTCAATTGGATGAGCAAAGAATCTTTAGTGCCCTTAAGAAAGAAATGTTTGTTTCTCAGCCACTCCAATGCTTCTTCTAATTCCACATTTTGGTAGAACTCATCTCTACAGAAATGAACATATTTTAGAATCTTGAATGCGTCAAACCAATGAAAGAAACGTTTAATAAATTGCTCTTTTGAGCTTACCTGAGATTTAAGATCAGACAGTTCTTTTTCCCAGTCATCTCCGATGAAGGTTTTCATGGTCTTTGGTATTTTCCAATCATTCTCCTCCCAAAAGGAATCTACTTTTCTGAAAAACAACCTTAGATCTTCGAAGATATTTGGATGATACACGCTGTATTCCGCTGACGATCCAATGATATCGTTAACAGCCTTACCGGTACCAAATGGCACTCGGTCAGATATTCGATCAGAAGGACGAATAGTTGTAGAATTAATTTCAACAAATCCTCCGTGAGGGATGGTTTTATTTAGGAAATAAAAATCTTCACCGGCCTTTCTGGTGTTCATTCCCCCTACCTTTTCATACATGGATTTTCTCACAGTGATACAAGATCCCAGGGTTTGATGAGCATTAGGAAAACCAGCAAAACGAAGAGCATCTATGTAATACCTCAAGTAAAGTTCATACTCGACAATGGCAGAATGGTTTTCCCGATGAAGCTGATGCTCATAGAAAACGATTCCAGAATTTACTTCAGGGTTGGAATAGGCTTTTTGTATTTCTATCAAATAGTTTTCGTCACACCGGCAATCTGCATCATAACAAATAATCGCACCATCTTTTCCAGATTTATTAAACAGTCTAACAGCTTCATCCATTCCGATTTTTCTAGCAAGACCCACACCTGCTTTTTTTACAGGTAATTTCTTTTGACTGGCAAGTAGTGTGAAATCACATTTGAATCCCTGTAATTCTCGCATTGTTTGCTCATTTGCTTTTCTGATGTCTTCAGACGCACTTTCAGATTCATTTAAAATGATGAGTACAAGAAACTTTTCTGAGGGATACCCACAATCAGCCAGGGATGTTAATGCACCTATAAGATCGGGCTCTTTAAAAGATGGGATTACAACGATCAGTTCAAGATCATTTGGTGGCATAAATTCTGGAAAGAGTTCATCTTGCCAGGCATATCGATCTAAATAAACGGACATCAGGGAGCAAGTCGACTTACATCCCAGTTTTCACCTCCCTGCTGGAAATAGAAACGATCATGTAATCGATTTTTTCGTCCTTGCCAAAATTCGAAGGAATCAGGAATGATCCGATAACCGCCCCAATGATCAGGTAGTGGTATTTTTCCTTCTTTAAATTTCTTTTTCATTTGTTCCAGCTTGGCTTCCAGGATACTGCGTGAAGAGATAACCTCACTCTGATTTGAAACCCATGCACCTAATTGACTCCCCTTGGGCCGAGAGAGAAAATATTTTAAAGATTGCTTGGTCGATACTTTTTCAACTTTTCCTGTGATCGCCACTTGTCGTTCTAACGTGTACCAGGGAAATAAAATAGAAACATGAGGATTTGAATCGATTTGATTGGCTTTTCTGCTTTCATAATTTGTGTAGAAAACAAAGCCGTCTTCGTTGAAAGTTTTCAGCAGTACGGTTCGCTGATAAGGTTGGCCGTTAGAATTCGATGTTGAAAGTACCATTGCCGTTGGCTCGATGATTTCACTATCCAAGGCTTCTTGAAACCATTTTTCAAATTGCTCATATGGGTTCTTCAAAATGGATTCCTCATCCAATTTTGCTTGAATGTATTCTTTACGAATTGAGGCAATATCTTCTCTCATGTTCTGCTTACACCTTACTTTTGAAATTCAACTGTAGCGAAGGTAAAAAGGTTAAAATAAAAGAGCTATGAAGTTTAGAATTGACTTGACAGTAGATTCAAAAAAGGAATGGGTAGATGCTGTAATGAATGACTTTGATTCATTTCTTCAGGATCACGCAGATTGTGAACGTAAAGCTTCGGGAATGGCTCTCAGCCTGGTTGCCAAGTATCCCAACAGGACAGAAATTATCCCGGAACTGATTGATACCTCAGTGGAGGAGCTGGAACATTTCAGAGATGTCTATGAGATAATGCAAAACCGAGGAATACAACTCAATCATGAGATCCCCAAGGACATGTACATGCAAAAATTACTTAAAATATGTCGAGATGGGAGGGAAGAGCGTTTTATGGATCGTTTATTACTTGCCTCTCTTGTAGAAACCAGGGGAGCAGAGCGATTCAGGCTAGTCTATGAAGCATTGGAGGAGGGGGAATTGAAGCAATTTTATCACCGATTATGGGCGTCAGAGGCAAGACATGGTGAAGTGTTTGTAAGAATGGCACTCAATTATTTTGAAGAAGAAGACGTATATCATAGATTGGAAGAAATGAAACAAAAAGAGGGAGTGATCTTAGATGAACTTCCAATTAGACCAGCTTTACATTAAAATGGACTATTTCTCATCAGATAAAATAATAAAGCCAGAAAAAGGAGATTTACTCATTTCTGAACCCTACCTCCCTGATCCCAATTTTGAGAGGACTGTAGTCTTTCTGTGCGAACATGATGAAAATGGAACCTTTGGATTTGTATTGAATAACAAGGCTAATGTGGATCTAAAGGAGGTAATCGATGAAGTAGGTGACTACCCAGCAAAATTATTTGTGGGTGGACCTGTAGAGCATGACACATTACATTTCTTACATCGTGAACAGGAGTTAATATCTTCATCCAGAGAGGTAATAAATGGAGTTTATTGGGGAGGAGACTTCAATAAATTGACAGAAATGATGAATGTTCGGGCAATCCAAACACAAGACATCCGATTTTTTATTGGCTATTCTGGCTGGGCTCCCGGTCAGCTAATGGATGAAATGAAAGCCAAGAGTTGGATCGTGCTAAAACAACCCACGGCAGAAATGATTTTTGATTGGGACAACCAAGACCTATGGAAAGCGTGTCTAAAAACCATGGGCGGTAAATATCGTCTGATGTCTAACTATCCAAAAGATCCCCGTATGAATTAGGGTATTTGGTTAGCTTTGTGTCATAGAGAAAAGTAACTGGTTCCATAATGGATAATGAGAAATTGCAGGACGTTTCTGAGGAAACGAAAGAAACGCCTGAGGAAGTTCAGAATCAAGCTGAATTACGAAACGAAGATCAACCTGAAGTAGTAGAGGAAAAATCGGAAAGTGACGTAGCTAGTGAGCAACCTCAGGAAGAATTAAAAGAAGAAGAGCCTTCAGAAGAGGTTGAAGTTAAAGAACCTCAAGAGGAAGTAAAAGAAGAGCCTTCAATAGAGGTTGAAGCTAAACAACCTCAGGAAGAAGTAAAAGAAGAGCCCTCATTAGAGGTTGAAGCTAAACAACTTCAGGAAGAAGTAAAAGAAGAGCCCTCATTAGAGGTTGAAGCTAAACAACCTCAGAAAGAAAGTAAGGCAGAAACTCCTTCGGAAGAAATAAAAGCAGAGAATAAGTCAGAAGCCGCAAAGTCTGATGAGGGTGAAAATGCAGAATCAACAGAGGACTCAGAAGAGGATCAGGAAGAAGAAGGTCATGATGAAGAAGAGGAGTTAGATTTTGAGCATGCGGACAAAGAGGAACTCGTAGCTAAAATCCGAGATGTAAAAAATGAAGAAAATATTCGGTCACTTGATCGAGTATTGAAAGCCATCAAGCCACGATTTGATGAGCTATATGAAATCTCCAAAAACGAAGCACTACAGAAGTTTGTCACTGATGGCAATGAGGCAGATGCTTTTGAATACCATGGAGATGAACTAGACAAGGAATTTATTACCCTGTATGGCCAGCTAAAATCCAAAAGGAATAAGCACTATAAAGATCTTGAAAGCCAAAAAGAAGATAACCTAAAGAAAAAGGAACGACTTCTTGAACAGCTACGCGAGATTGTAGATGGAGAAGAATCTGCTGACAGTATCAACTCAGTTAGAGAGCTTCAATCTGAATGGAAAAGGACTGGACCGGTTCCCGGTGCAATGAATAAGACACTTTGGGCCAACTATAATGCGTTACTGGACAGATACTATGATAATCGGAGTATCTATTTTGAATTAAAAGATCTTGATAGAAAGAAAAACATGAAGCTCAAGGAAGAGCTTTGTGAAAAAGCGGAAGCTCTTGCTGAAATGGATGATTTGAAATCAGCCATCATCCATTTAAATGATCTTCATGAAGAGTATAAGCATATTGGACCTGTTCCAAAAGAAAATCAAGAACCATTGTGGCAAAGGTTTAAAGGAGCTTCAGACGCTATTTATGCAAAGCGGAAAGAATATTTTGAGCATCTAAAAGGAGAGTTTGACAAAAACCTTGTTAAGAAAGAGAAATTAATCAAAGAGGTAGAGGAGTTCACGAAATTCCAGTCTGATAGAATTACAGAATGGAACGGAAAGACCAAGGAGCTACTGGAATTACAAAAGCGATGGGAAGCAATTGGTGGCGTACCAAGAGATAAAGCTAAGACAACTAATAAGGCTTTCTGGAATAATTTCAAGGGATTCTTTGCGAATAAGAATCAATTTTTCAAGGAGCTGGAATCAAAAAGAGAAGAGAATCTTCAAAAGAAGTTGGAGCTTGTAGAAAAAGCGGAGGCATTAAAGGATAGCGATGATTGGAATTCAACAGCTGATAAATTGAAACACCTTCAGGCTCAATGGAAAGACATTGGTCCAGTTCCCGAGAAGGTGAGAAACGAAACTTACAAGAAGTTTAAAACGGCATGTGATCATTTCTTTAATAGGAGAAGGGATCAGAATAAAGAACAGTTTAAAGCTTTTGAAGAGAATCTTAAGCTAAAACTGCAGGTCTGTGATCAAATTGAGGCAGCAGCAAAATCTGATTCCCTTGATTTAGACAATTTGTATGACTTGATTGATAATTATACATCTATTGGATTTGTTCCAAAGAATGCAATTAAGAAAATCAGAAATCGATTTGATAAAGTAAAAGAATTGATTCTATCGAGCGAGGTGATTCATGAAGATGATCGTATTGATTTAAAGAATCACATCGAAATGGGTCGTCTGAAAAATACACCAGGCGGTGATCGTAAGATTCAAAGAAAAGAGCACTCGATTCGAAGAAAGATTTCAAGCATTGAAAATGACATCTCTACATGGAATACAAACATGGAATTCTTCGCAGATTCTGCTACAGCTGATAAGCTAAAAGCGGAGATGCAAGAAAGGATTGATAAGGCGGAAAGTGAGCTGGAAGATTTAAAATCACAACTTGCAGCAATTTCTGCACAAAATTGAAAAATAGATTTGCTAAATAGCTAGACACTGCTATTTTTGCAAACCGATTTTCAGCCTTGCTGAAAAGGCCTCCATAGCTCAGTTGGCCAGAGCAGCGCACTTGTAATGCGCGGGTCGTTGGTTCGAATCCGACTGGAGGCTCTCAAAACCCACTCATCGAGTGGGTTTTTTTATGTCTTTTTCCGGATGAGAACCCAACGACGTTGGTTTGAAAGCGAAGCTTCACGAGGGACTGTGGGCATGGAAGTGCGTATGAGTAATCCGACTGGAGGCTCTCAAAACCCTGACATAATCGTCGGGGTTTTTTTATGCCTTTTTTAGGATGAGAACCCAGCGGCGGACCGTCAACGACGAGACAGAATTCCTTGTTAAACAGCGTATTTCTTTTAAAAAAAATAATTTATAGCTACCTGGCGAGGGATTGAATTCGTTTTGGAGTCTAAAGAGGAAATCAACATTTAAATTAAATGAAAGCACTTCAAAACAGTATGTTAATCCTCTTTCTTGGCATTTCAATTTCTACGCTTGCACAACCTCCAGGAGGTGGACGTGGAGGAAGGCCCGGCGGTAGTCCGGAGCAAATGATCGAGCGGGAAAAACAAACACTTTATAGCAAAGTCGAAGACCTTACAGGTGATCAAAAATTGTTACTCGATGGCATTTACGAGGAGTTCTTAGTGACCCTTCAGGAGTCGATGGAAGAGATGCGTCAAAGTAATGACAGGGAAAGTCGAAGAGAGAAAATGGAGGCGTTGAGAAAGGAGAAAGATGAGTTGATTGCTGATGTGTTGAATGAAGATCAGTTTAAAATCTACGAGAGTATAAGCCGAACCAGAAGGGAACAGAGAGATGATGATGGTGATGGGAAAAATTAAGGTGTTATGAGAGTAATTTCACTTACGATCCTCACTTTTTTATTCAGTTCACATATTGCATTTACACAGGAACAGGAATTATCTGTATCCGGTGCATTAGTGGATGCTTCAGATAAAACTCCATTGATCGGCGCAACGGTACTGATGGTAAATGTCAAAGATTCCACACGCTCAAAATTTGCTATTGCTGATGGCGATGGAAGGTTTAGTGTCTCTAACCTTGAGCGAGCATTTTATCGATTGAGAATATCGAATGTAGGTTATATATCATATACTAAACTCTTAAGAGTCACTATACCGGACCAATCACTGGGTACTATATCCCTAGAGCCGGAGATAACTAATTTAGATGAAGTGGTTGTGGAAGGGGAGGTAATTGCTGTGCAGCAAATAGGGGACACTACCCAATACAATGCGGCTGCCTATAAAACCAATCCAGATGCCTCAGCCAAAGACCTGGTTAGCAAAATGCCAGGAATAGTTGTGGATAGTGATGGGGTTAGTGCCAATGGCGAAAGTATAGAGCAAGTACTACTGGATGGGAAGCGATTTTTCGGACAGGATCCACTGCTTTCTCTTAATACTATTCCTGCAGATATCGTCGATAAAGTGCAGGTCTACGATGAGGAAAGTGACCAGTCACAGTTCACCGGATTTGATGACGGTAATACCACCTGGACCATGAATGTGGTAACCAAAGAAGACAAACGAAACGGTCAATTTGGAAAAATCTACGCTGGGTACGGTGAAAATGAGTTGTACAAAGCAGGAGCTACGATCAATTCTTTCAACGAAGATCAACGGCTCACCTTTTTGGGAATGGCCAACAACATCAACCAACAGAATTTCGGTAGTGAAGATCTGATAGGCGTAAGCGGGGGTGGAGGTCGAGGTGGTTTTCGCGGAGTTGGTAATCAGTCGTTTATTACAGGCACACAAGATGGAATTACCCGAACCAATTCTGTGGGATTAAACCTTACCGATGATTGGGGAAGTAATACCTCTTTTGAAGGAAGCTATTTCTTTAATCAGACACGAAATAACAACGATCAACTGCTTAATCGAGAATCGTTTTTAAGTGGAAGAACCCAATATTATTCAGAGGATCTTCAGTCAGTCACTGACAATTACAATCACCGATTGAACCTTCGCGCCAATCACAAAATTGATGAGAATAACAACCTGTTGGTACGGTCTTCTTTTAGCTACCAGGACAATGAGAGTACAGAAGTAACGCTTGGTGAAACCACCAATCAAAGTGGAGAGCTACTTAGCGAAACCTTTAACAATTATTCAAGCACAAATACATCATTCAATTTTAGTAACAATCTTATTTTCCAACACAAATTCAATAAGATAGGCAGGACGATTTCTTTTGATCTCAACACACGAATTAATCCAACCAAACGAGAGAATTTTTACGAGGATCTTTCACTTGATTCGCTTATTGAGTATAATACGGATGAGGCACAATACACCTTAGGTTCAAGGGTTACATATACTGAACCTGTAGGTACCACAGGTCAGGTATCAATGAGTTATGAAGTCAGCAATGCACTGAGAAAGTCGGATAAAGAGACATTCGTAATCACTGAAGCAACCGGGGCTGAAACGTTTAGCGAAGAGCTTTCTAACAACTTTGAAAGTAGGTATACAAAACACCTTCCGGGCATTCGGTATTCAAATAATAAGTTTGGGAACATCTTTGATGTATCCCTTACCTACCAATACGCAACGTTGAGTAACGAGCAGGTCTTACCTATCACCGATGACTCTAAACGGAATTTTAGCAATTTTCTACCCTCTATCTTGGGGAGGATCGATTTGGGAGAGAGCGGTAATTTTTTTGCCCGATATTCAACCTCAACTACTGAGCCATCGGTCAGTCAGTTGCAAAATGTAATTGACAATAGCAATCCGCTTTTCCTTTCGGTTGGAAATCCAGATCTTAATCAAACCTATTTACATTCATTGCAAATGCGTCTTCAGAAAAATTACTTTGACTCGAACGCTACCCTTGCCAATCGAACCAGCATAACAACAAGAACAGATTACATAGGGAACAGTACGTCCATTATCGAGGCAGACTCTGTTACATCTGGAGGCATCTCGCTCGTGGAGGGAGCACAATTGACCACACCGGTTAACCTGAATGGATATTGGTCGGTTCGCAACAATACGACCTATGGAATATTGATCTCCCCCATAAAGAACAACTTGAATGTGTCTGCAGGGTTGAGCTATACAAGGCTTCCGGGCATCACAAATGATGTACAAAACATTGCAAAAACTTATTCAGCTGACGTAAAGGTTGGTTTGGTGAGTAATATCAGTGAGAATATTGACTACAATTTGTATTATCAGCTATCGGGTAGCAGGGTCTACAATTCCATCCAGTCAGAATCAAACAGCCAATTCTATACACAAACAATTGGTTCTACAGTGAATTTGATTTTTCCAAAAGGCTTTGTTTTTCGAAACGAGACGTTATTTCAGAAGTATAATGGCGTGAACGATTCATTTGATTCCCAATATACCCTGTGGAATATGGGGGTGGCCAAGAAGTTTCTGAATAATAGTCGTGGAGAGCTGGAGCTGTCTGTTTTCGATCTGCTTGGGGAAAATCAAAGCTTTGATCAGACGGTAACCGCTCAATACGTTCAGGAAAGTCAAACCCAGGTGCTACAGCGTTATTTCATGCTGACGTTTACTTATCAGCTTAGGAGTTTCAAAGGATAAAATCAATTAATCATTTGAATTCCGCCTTTTTATTTGTCTTTCGGGAGAATCGGCAAGCATTGGAATGACATCTGCAATCACTTCATCAAACTTTGCCAGCTGATCCTCATTGCAAATACTTTTTAGCTCTTCAAAATGATGGTATGTGAGAACGATTTTATCTTTTTTTAACTTCATGATTTGCCGAAGGAGCAGCTCCTTGTCTTCAGAACCAGTAGTTATGGAAAGCTGCTCGAAATAGGAACGAACAAGTGTTCTTTCTTCTTCCATAATTTCACGAATAGCTTGTCGATGGATTTTTACCATTTCTCCAAACTGTTTTTCCTGCTCATCACTAAATGCAAGCTTCTCACTTATTTGCTCTCTTGCTCCCCTTTGTCGCATATGAGGCTTTGGTTTGAAGATGAATAACGCGACCAATCCTATGTTGATGACTAGTAAACCAAAAAATCCAATCTTATATAACTTATTATTCATTGTCGTAAAGGTTAAAATCAGTCATTAGTTGAGGGTAGTTAGTATCCTCGGTTGCAGTGCTCTCGGAAGTTAAATAATTCGAAATGGCCCATACGTTTGAGCAAACGACCAAGGCTACTACTGCTGCAACTTTCATCCAGCTACCAGCAGGTTGCTGCTGTTGCTTTCTCTGATCTGCAAGTTTTTGCTGGATTTTCTCAAAACCATCAGCAGGGACTTTCGCCCGTTGAATGCCTTCCAGGCTTTCCATTGCTTTGTTAATCCGGTTTTCTTGTTCCATATCCATTTTGACGTTTTTTAACATTATTTCCCTCGTTCAGGATACAATTTTTCTAATTCCTTTCTTAAACTCACCTTTGCTCGCTGCACCAAAGATTCCACAGATTTTCGACTTTGCTTCATGATTTCAGCAACTTCCTTTTGAGGAAGCCCTTCTATCTGGGTGAGTATAAAGGCAGTTTTCTGATTTTCTGAAAGCAAATCAATGGCCTTAAACAGCTGCTGAGCATCTTCCTTATTTTCCAGTTTCACTCCCGGATGTACAAAATCAGGTGATTCATATTTAATCTCTGATGAATCTTTTACATACAGGGAAGTGAATATCCCGGAACGCTTTTGACTGTTTTTCTTTCTGAGAAAATCCAAAGACTTATTTACTGCGATACGATAGATCCAGGTGCTAACAGAAGAGTTGAATTGAAAGCTTGAAGCAGTGTTGTATATGGTTACAAAAACATCCTGTAATAGCTCTTCGGCATCTTCCTCATTTTTTGTGTAACTAATGATGGTATTGAACACCCGATCACAATAATGATTATAAAGCTGCTCCAATGCATCTTCACTGCTTTGACCTATTGCTTTTATGCAGCCTGTTTCGTCTATCATTTAAATAAAAATGTGAATAAGAAGGTCCCTGGTTAATATTATCGTTTACCAAAAAGGATTAGCCCAAATGTCACAACATATAAGCTTTCCAAGAAAAAATAAAGTTACTTCGAGGGATTTAATTTCATTTAGCGTGCACTAAATAATGGATCATCGAGGGATTTAATTTCATTTAGCGTGCACTAAATAATGGATCATCGAGGGCTGGCATTTATGAAAATGGTGAGAAAGGGATGGTTTAAGATTGTCGATTTTCGTGTGACTTCAGAGTCCTCTGCGACTGTTTTTTATTGTCTTTGAGTTGATAAGTACAGACCTTCTGTTTGATTTTTTATAATTTCAGTTTCATAGCTCTATTCACCCTTTCTGTCTAATATCCGGCAACATCAATCCATTGAGTGTTTATTTGGTCTTATCTTTTAGTAATTTGAATATCATCGAAGTGAATAAGTTTTTAGATAAAGCCTATTCATGTGATCTATTGAGTATATGCCAACAACCGAAATTTCTCTTGAGGAATCAATTCTCACGGGTGAGCTATCACTTGATAAAATATTCAATGCCTTCACAGATGGTGTATACGATTATAACATCAAGAATAAGCTGACCTTTGTCAGCGATAACTTTTACAGACTCCTTGGATATGAGCCTGGTGAATTTGAATTAACAGATGAACGCTGGGATAATTTGATCCATCCGGAGGATTTGGAGCAATCCAATAGTCTTTTTTTTGATCACCTCGATGGCAAAACTTCTCGTTATGTAGCAGAGTATCGCATGCTTAGAAAAGATGGGAGCTATCAATGGATTAGCTGCACGGGCCAACTGATTGGAAAGGATAGGGATGGTAAACCCAGCAGAGTCGTTGGCGCAATAAAGAGCATCCAATCTAAAAAGCAGCTTGAACTAGGGATGAAAATGTTAATTCATGCTTCAAGCACTCTGACAGGTAGGGATTTTTTCACTTATATGACCAGAAATATTGCGAAGTTATTTCAGGTAAAATATGCACTTATTGTAATTACGGATGATAAAAATCCAATTGAGGTCGAGGCACTTGTGATGTGGAATGTGGATCAAATTAAAGATTCATTTAATTACAAAATAAAAGATTCACCAAGTGAGCTTATCTATTCCCAACAGGAGAATGTTTTTACCTGGGATGATCTTGAAAGCAAATTTCCTAAAGATGAGTTTATAAAAAAGAATAAGATCGTAGGATACTATGGTATGCCAATTCGTAATCCATCCAATGAACTGATTGGTCATATCTGTATCATGCACGATAGTAAGGTGATTGTGAGACACTGGATGGAATCAATGATCGAACTTTTTGCACAATCTATTGGATCCGAAGTGGAGCGAATTAATAATGAGGAGAAACTCTATGAGTTGAATAAATTATTGGATCTGCAAGTCAAGGAGCGAACGGTTCAGCTTGAAAAGGCTGTTGAGGATCTCGATTCATTCTTCTATAAGGCTTCCCATGATCTGAGAGCCCCAATCACAACGTTAGAAGGCATCTACAACTTATTGGAGTCGGAAATTGACTCGGATGAAAAAGCCAGGCTTTTTAAGTTGCTAGGAATGCAAATTACCAGCATCAAAAAGCTCAATAGGAGCATTATCGAGGTAGGTAATATTCGAAATCATGAGTATTCATCTCAGAGTGTTCAACTTGATTCGTTATTAAGAGAAATACTCCAAAGCTTATCTCAACCTCAATCAATCAGTATAGAAAAGGTTGTCGATCATTCACTAGAAATATCGACGGATAAGTTTCTTTTGACTACTATTCTGATGGAATTCATAAGTAATAGCATTAAGCATAGAGACCCGGAAAAGTCTTTAGCGACAATTAGGATAGAAACCTTATGGGATGAAGATCAGCTAGAGTTAGAGATAAAAGATAATGGGAAGGGAATCTCTTCCAGAATCGAGCAGGATTATTTTAAATTGTTCCTAAGGGCAAGTACTACATCGAGTGGTTTCGGACTTGGTCTATATAAAGCCAAACTTGCAGCTGATAAGGCCAATATAACCATTGAAATTAATAGCAAGGAAGGAGTAGGAACATTGGTAAAGTTGAGATTCTAATAGCAATACCAATCATTTAATTTCTAAACATCAATGAAGCTTTCATTTGCTGTCTTCTTTATACATTTGCTAAGCTCTGGCTAAGCAATATACAAATCTGAGAATGTAACAATAAATGGGTTTGTTTGTCACGCTAGATCACGCCCACTATGGGGATCATCGAATGTGACAGCTGACACCATAATCCTTCTTTAATAAGAGGTTTGATATAGGCTGGTCAGAGTTTTTTTTAAAATTTTACTCCACTTATTTTCTCTGGTTCCAGTATGGTAATAGCGCTACCATTTATCTCTATCCATTGATCTTTTCTGAACTCAGAAAGTATACGGATGACAGATTCTGTAGCTGTACCTACCATTCCTGCAAGGTCAGCACGAGAAACATCCACAGTTACTTTTTCTCCATCATTTGAATAGGTTTCATAAAGTTTAATTAGAGAGTCTGCTGTACGCTTTCTGACAGTATTATAGGCCATCTCCATCAACTCTTTCTCACGCTGGGACAGGTTATTGGATAGAAGCTTTATAAACTGACCTGATACTTCACGATTTTTGAAGATCAATTCCTGAAAATCATCTTTTGGGATGAGCATGACTTTCGAGTCCTCCATAGCTTCAGCAAATTCAGTTCTTGAATTATTCTGAATCACAGACTGCTCACCTAACAAATCACCTTCTTTTCGTATATCATGGATGAATTCTTTTCCATCTTCGTTGATGTGATAGGTCTTTATTTTACCATTCAGTATTTTATAAACGAAATTTCCGAAATCTCCTTCCCTGTAAATTATTTCTTTCTTTTTGAAAGTCTGTGTTTTTCGCTCCTTTGAGAGTTCTTCTATGTTTTGATATTTGGCAGCATGTTGAACAAGCTCATCCATTCCGGAAGCATTGGATAGTTCTTTATATTTTTCAAGTCGTCGCTCTATAGCTCCCAGTAGCTCCATTTCTTCAAAAGGCTTAGTGATGTAATCATCAGCTCCCATATTCATTCCTTTCCGGAAATCTGATTTCTCAGCCTTTGCTGTTAAGAATATAAATGGAAGAGAAGCCGTAGAAGGATTTTTAGTTAAAAGATAGAGTACTTCATATCCATCCATCTCTGGCATCATGATATCACACAAAATAAGGTCTGGCGGGGATTCAAGGGCTTTCTTTATACCTTCTTTGCCATTAGGAGCGGATTCAACCTGATAGTTGGAAAGTTCGAGAAGTTCAACAATATTCTCCCTTACATCTTCCTGATCTTCTATAACTAGAATGCGATGCTTCTTACTCATTGATAATTCATGATTTTCAGATATCGCCAATTTACAAAAGACTGACGATAATCAGCTCTTGCTATAAGGAAACTCATCATAATTGAGAGGTAAACCTTCTTAATTTGATTAAAAGCAATAAATGTTATGAATTACTGGTTATACATATCACTATTCGCAGCAGCGATCGCGGTTTTTTCCATGGTTAATGTACTGTTAGCTCGCATGCCCAACAACAAGAAAGCGTTGTGGTTCGCTCTTGTAGTGATTTTCCCAATAGTGGGTCCACTTATATATCTACTAAAGAGAAAATCTATCGTGGAGACTAGCTAAGCGGGAGAGTAAGCGTAAATGTGCTCCCTTGACCTTCGGTGCTTGTGAAAGAAATATCTCCTTTCAGCAAGTCTGCATACTTTTTCACAATATTCAAACCAAGTCCTGTTCCTTGAATGTTCGTAACATTTGCTGCTCTAAAGAAGCGCTCAAATAAATTGACTTGCTCTTCTTGAGGAATTCCAATTCCATGATCGGTGATATGAATCATCAGCTTATCTTCAACTTCAATATTAATTTCAATCTTATCACCCTCATTCGAATATTTACATGCATTTGAGATTAAATTGAATAAGATATTTTTTAGGATATGTTCATCCGTTTGGATGGTAGGAGCAGTTCCATTCAAAAGAATATCTTGATCCTTTTTTAAATTTTGACTCATTTCCTCTACTATTTCCTGTAAGAGCTCATTCAAGTCAACCGTACTAAAATTCACTTTCTGAGCGCCACTTTCTAATTTTTCCAGAGATAGGAAGTCGTTAAGAATATTCGTTAGATTTTGTACGCTCTTATTGATTCGATGTATATGTTTTTCTCTGGCCTCCTGCTGATCCGATTCAGTGTATTTAGCAATCAGATTGGCCGATGAAAGCACCGTCGTTAATGGCGTTCTGAACTCATGACTTGCCATAGAAACAAAGCGTGATTTGAGCTCACTGAGTTCTTTTTCTTTTACGAGTGAATTTATAACCTCTTGTTTGGTTCTTTCCAATTCCTCCATACTCTCTTTTAGTGCTTCTTCAGCCAGTTTTCTTTCCTGAATTTGACTTTGAAGACCTAGGTTCATATGTTCTAATTCACTGGTTCTAGCTTTAACCTTCTTCTCTAATTCAGAGGTGTATTCTTCTAATTTTTTTCGCTGCTCTTCAAGTTTTTGTTCGTTTTCCTTTCGAATAGATATATCTGTAATGAATGCAACCACTAACTTTTCATTATTATGTTGCATATAACTCAGACTTATTTCAAGTGGAAATGAGGTTCCGTCTTTTCTCAATCCGGATAAGTCTCTTCCAATACCCATCCGGCGTGGCTCTGGCTTTTTAAAATAGCTATTTCGGTACTCTACGTGGTTTGATTGAGACTCTTTTGGAACAAATTTCTCTACTTTCTGACCAAGAACTTCATCCTCATCATAACCGAACATTTCCCTTGCTCTAGGATTAGCCATCACCACTTCACCCTTTTTATTGAACAGCATTATGCCTTCTCCAGAGCTTTTAAAAAGACTTTCCAATAGCTCAAGACCTTTAACAGAAAAAATATCCTGTGTACCTGACTTCATATTATTCATCAATTTCAAAGCAAACCTACTTCCAGATTGTGACAAAATTCAACCAGTATAATGACGAATGTCAACAAGCCGCAAAATGGACCACTCTACTTTTGAATCTAAATAACTGCTAAACCACGCGTGATCTCAAGCATACTAATACCTACAGATTTTTCTCCCGCCTCTTGGAAAGCTACTCAGGTGGGAATAGAATTATCTCAGTTAGATGGAAATACTAAGCTCTCATTTTTACATGTTTACCCAATTGCGTCAAAGTATCTAAACAAAGACATTGGAGTGGCAAGTCAAGAGATGCTTGAGCGAATGAAAAATAGGATGAACCAACTATCACATGATCTAAGTGATGCACAAGACCGAATTGAGAATGTGGTTCTTTCCGGTAATGTTGATGATGAAATGATGAACTTCATAAAGAATAACCATTTTGATTTAGTGATTGTCGGAATTAATAGTAATGGAGCAAACAATGAAATTGGTAGTCACACCATTCGTATGATTAAGGAGAGTGGAATTCCTGTCATGATTGTGCCAAATAAATCAGGAGATGGAGCAATTACTGGCTGAAGATCAGAAGTGTCATCATTGCGGAGATCCTTGTGATAATTCTATTCTAGCTGACAATCACAAATTCTGCTGTTATGGATGTCGGGCTGTCTATGAGCTTTTGGATCAAAGCAATTTAAATCAGTACTATTTAGAAACTTCAAGAGAAAACAAGTCACTTTCAGATCTGAAGGCAGAGAGGAAATTTGGATTTCTTGATAATGAAGACATTCAAAAACAGTTGCTCCGATTTAAAAGTGATGATCTATCGGTTGTTAAATGGTTTTTACCCGGAATTCATTGTAGTTCTTGTATCTATTTACTGGAGCATCTGCCTAAACTAGAACCTGCGATCCTTAGGGCAGAAGTAAATTTCGTGAAACGTGAAGTCACTATCACTTTTAATCACGAGCAGAAGAGTTTAAAAGAGCTGGCTGTTTTATTATCGAAACTAGGATATCCTCCGGGGATATCGTTGAATAGTTTAGATAGGACTAAAAATCAGGTTGTTAAGTCAAACATTGGTACCAAAATAGCAGTGGCCGGGTTTTGTTTTGGTAATGCCATGCTGATGAGCATGCCAGAGTATTTGGATCGCAACTTTTTGTTAACCAGTGATTTTAAATCGGTGTTTAATTGGATTAATCTGGCTTTAGCATTTCCTGTACTCCTATATGCTGCAAGTGATTATTTTAAAAAAGCATGGAAAGGAATTAGATATAGGAATCTAAACATTGATGTGCCCATTGCTTTAGGAATTCTGACACTCTTTGGGAGAAGCGCATATGAGATCATTTCAGGCGTGGGTATGGGGTATGTAGATTCGCTGGCTGGACTTGTTTTCTTTCTTTTAATAGGGAAATGGTATCAAGGTAAAACGTATCAGGCACTTTCTTTTGATCGGGATTTCACATCGTACTTTCCGGTATCAATCATTTGTAAAGTTGATGATGAAGAGATCCAAAGATCTTTGAAAGATCTTAAAAAAGGAGATCTGGTGGTTATTCATAATGACGAACTCATTCCAGCAGATGGGAGAATTGTTTCTGGAAGAGGGAATATTGATTATAGTTTTGTCACCGGCGAATCTAAACCCGAAAGAAAAGAAGTAGGACAACAAGTTTATGCAGGAGGTCGCCAAAAGGGCTCTGAACTTGAAATAGAACTCACACAAACAGTCAATAGCAGTGAATTAACAAGTCTTTGGAATAACGATTCTTTTCAAAAAGAAGACAATGCAGGGCTTCATACCTGGGTAGACCGAATCAGCAAGTACTTCACTGGAACAATTATTATGTTGAGTTTGCTGACAGCCATTTACTGGTGGGATACTGATCCAACGCAAATATGGAATTCAGTGACAGCTGTCCTAATTGTAGCTTGTCCATGTGCTTTAGCACTGGTTCTTCCATTTGCTTATGGTCACTCTATGAGAAAGTTAGGAAAGCAGGGATTTTATCTTAAAAATGCTGAAGTGATAGAATCACTAGCCAATGTAGATTCAATTGTGTTTGATAAGACTGGAACTCTAACGACCAATCAGGCAGGAATCGGTTATAAAGGTGATGTGATTGAAGGAGAATATCTTCAAGTTTTAAGATCCGCGATAGGGAACTCGGCCCATCCACTAAGCCGATTGATTCATAATGAACTACCCGAATGCCAAAAGCTTCCGATAAGCTCATTTAAAGAGGAAACAGGGAAAGGTTTTGTGGCAAAAGTTGGTGGCATGGAAGTACGCGTGGGGTCAGCTGAATATTTGAAAATTGAGGATGATACTTCAATCAATGAATCAAAAGTTTATATCAGATTAGGGAAGAAACAAGGTGTATTTATCATAAAGTCTGTTTATCGGAACGGCATATTTAATATGCTGGATGAGATTAGAAAACGATATCGGACGATCCTGCTTTCAGGAGATAATTCAAGTGAAAAGAACGTGCTAAAACCTTATTTTGATGACGCTCATTTTAATCAAAAACCAGTTGATAAACTTAATTATCTAAAGACTAATTCGGGCAAATATGCGATGATTGGGGATGGTCTCAATGATGCAGGAGCACTTCGAGAGGCAGCAGTAGGTATTGCAATATCTGAAGATATCCATCAATTTTCCCCTGCTTGTGACGGAATATTATCTTCAGAAAAAGCAAACAGCATTTCACACATTTTACATTTCTCAAAAGGGATTATAAACATTGTTTTTATTGCTTTTGGGATATCATTTTTATACAATATTGTGGGATTGTCATTTGCTATGACCGGTCATCTTACGCCACTTATATCTGCTATTCTGATGCCAATAAGTTCTGTAACTGTAGTAGGATTTGTAACGCTTGGGGTTGGATGGATGAGTCGTAGACTTAAGTAGTCACCACCGGAAGATAGGAGGACTTACCCCATTCACTCCAAGACCCATCATAAATCGACAGATCTTTGAGGCCAGCAATGGATGCTGCCAATAGAATGATTCCTGCAGTTAGCCCAGATCCACAGGTAAATACTAGCTTTTTTCCTTCAAGATCGTAGGTATTAAATATTTGTTGGAGTTCACTTTTTTCTTTCATGAAGTGACCATCAATCACTTCGGTGAATGGTAAGCTGATTGATTTAGGTATGTGTCCACCCCTTAAACCTGATCTGGGTTCTGGTTCAGTACCATCAAATCGACCTTTTGATCTGGCATCAATCACAACGACATTATCATCATCCATATGATCCAATACATATTTCGCATCAACAAAGCATGACGTGTCGAAATTCGGGTTGAAACTTCCAGTCAAATGAGGCTTACTAATTTTTTCTTCAGCAGGATACCCGTTTTCAACCCACTTAGGAAGCCCTCCATTGAGAACAGATACATTATTCAATCCCATTGATTTGAGCATCCACCATGCACGAGGTGAGGAGTATACGCCATGATTATCATAAACTACCACATAACTATTTTCATTGATCCCAAGACGTTGAGCTTCTTTCTCAAACTGATCAGGATCACACATCATATGCGGAAGGTCTATTGATTTATTTGAAAAAGCATGATCAATATCAAAGTATTGTGCTCCTGGAACTTGCAGATTTTCGAATGGGATACTGCCAGCAGATTTAGGCTTAGCCAATGTAGCGTCCAGGATTATAACATCTGAACTTTCTAATTGATTGAGCAACCAATCTGTTGTTACCATTGGATTAGCTTCCATCCAGTTAAGTTAAGCACTTTTGATGGCCTCCTCCAACATATGCTTAGGGATTGCTCCGGATTGTCTCCAAACTTGTTGACCCTTTTTGAAAATAATGAAAGTAGGAACACCTTTTACATTATACTTTTGAGCTGCACCAGGATTTTTATCTATATCCACTTTAATGATTCTTGCTTTACTACCAATCTCTGTTTTGAGTTCCTCAAGAATTGGAGCCATTGTTTTGCATGGTCCGCACCAGGTCGCATGAAAATCAACGAGTACAGGTTGATCTCCATTGATGAGTTCATTGAATTTTGACATATGAGATTAACATCAACGGCCTAATGATAAGTTCTAGTAAATAGCAAAAAGGCTGAGTCGTCAGGCTCAGCCACGTTTTGAAAAGAATAAATTGAGTAATGTCAATTAATCAATAACCACTTCCTTTTTAGGAAGTATCTCTGTTTCCTTTTTGAGGATGGTTAATCTTAAGATGCCATCATCATATTTTGCGGTCATTTCTTCCATATCTACGTTTTTAGGAAGCGTAAAGGATTTAATAAACGAACGAGTTGTAAATTCTCTGCGTGTGTACCTGCGAGTGTCCTCCTCTTTTTCGTTTTCGGTAGTTCCTCTAATTGTAAGAAGCCCATTTTCCAAGGTTACATGGAAATCTTCTTTTCTCATACCTGGAGCTGCCATTTCAATTTCGTAATTTTTTTCATTCTCAATTACGTTTACTGAAGGTGTCCAGTCATTGGTGAATCGTGCTTGCAACCAATCATCATCGAAGAAGTCGGTGAGATTATTGAGCATGGGGAGATCTCTTTTGATAAGCGACATGACTTGACCTTTTTTAGTGTTAAACATCCATTTTAAGAGAGCAATTTTCATTCAACTGGATCTAAAAAACAATGAGTAAATTCATGACTGGAAATGACTCTGGACATTGACACACCTACACATGATCATACAACGTAAAAGTTTCCAGATAATTCGGAATAGTCACATTCCAGCCTTTTCCTTCAATGCGTTGTTTTAATACACTGGATTGTTCTTTTTCTCCGTGAATCAAAAAGGTCATTTTAGGTGCCTTCTTTATGTGCCCGGACCATTCCATTAGCTCATCCTGGTCTGCATGTGCAGACAAGCCGTCCAACACATGCACCTTTGCTTTTACATCTACGTCTTCTCCAAATATTTTGACTTTGGCCTCACCATTTGCAATATCTTTTCCCCTGGTTCCCTCTGGTAAAAAGCCAGTGAAGAGTATCGTGTCCTGCTTATTAGGCAGCCGGTGGTATAAATGGTGTAGGATTCGACCACCAGTAGCCATACCACTTGCAGAAATGATAATCGCCCGATCCTTAATTGTATTTATCACTTTAGACTTGCTCTGTTCAGTTACGTAATGAACAAAAGGGGCATCAAAAATGTGATGTCCGAATTCACTGTCACTCTCCAGTCTATGGTAGCTTGTAAATTGCTTATACAGCCTGGTCACACTTATAGCCATCGGGCTATCCACATATACTGGTCTTGACCTCATGTTTTGGAAAATTTTCCAGAGGTAGAACAGTACCAGTTGGGTTCTTCCTAAGGAGAATGCCGGAATTAGCAGGCAGCCACCCATTTGATCACTTTCCATGATCATTTGACGCAATTCTGCCTCCAGATTTTGATCTCTGTGATTTCGTGCGCCATAGGTAGACTCCATAAAAAGTATATCAGCAATCGGAGGGTTTGATGGTGCAACGTGGAGTGGACTGTGCATGGGTCCCAGATCTCCAGAAAAAACCACCTTTTTGGTTCCCTGACTTGTGTAGATGTTTATTTCAATACTGGCAGCACCCAATATATGACCGGCGTGGAAGAATCGCACCTCAATTTGATCATGAATACGAAATGTCTTTTCAAAAGGATGTGCTTCGAATGCATGCATGGCATCCAGGGCATCCTGCACCTTGTAAAGAGGTTTTGCAGGATTGTGTTTGCTGTACCCTTTTCTATTGGCAAACTCAGCTTCCTCTTCCTGCAGTTTGGCACTATCCGTTAAGAGAATTTCTGCTAATTCTTTGGTAGGCTCTGTGCTATGAATTTTTCCACCAAAACCATTTTTGAATAGGAGTGGTAGATAACCGGAATGATCTATGTGTGCATGGGTTAGAAGTACTGTATCGATGCTGGCAGGGTCGATAGGTAATTCATCCCAGTTTCTGAGTCGAAGTTCTTTAAGTCCCTGAAAAAGACCACAATCGATCAGGATTTTGAAATCATCAACCATCAATAGAAACTTGGATCCAGTTACAGACCCGGCTCCTCCAAGAAATTTCACACGTATATCCACCATCGGAAGTTAGTAATTTCTGGTAAGAAGACGCACTTGCTATAGCTGATCATTCTCCTTTATTAGGATGACTAAAATCATTAGAAAGTTCAATCAGAAGCCAGTGATTTGCATTTGAATTTATAAACAAATTATCATGGAACCACATACTTATAATGTTGATATTTCCTGGAATACAGATCGAAAGGGGGTCATGTGTTCGCCAGAATTAAATAAGGATGCTAATACATGCATAGATGTAGCAACTCCACCAGAATTTCCAAAAGGGATTCCCGGAATTTGGTCTCCGGAGCATCTATTCACCGCATCTGTAAGTAGTTGTTTGATGACTACTTTTTTAGCTATCGCAGAGAATTCAAAATTGGAATTTGTTGAATTCAACTGTAATTCAAAGGGTAAACTTGAGAAAGTAGACGGTAAACTATTGATGACGCAAGTCATCCTAAAACCCAAGGTCACAGTCAAACAAGAAACAGACATTGATCGGGCGAAAAGAGTTTTAGAGAAATCAGAAAAAGCATGTCTTATTTCTAACTCGATTAAATCAGAGGTAATAATGGAGCCTGTGATTGAAGTTTTGCAAGCAGTGTGATCAACTAATTAAGGAAGCCCAAGTATGTGAAGAATAAACCAACCGCTACAATAACTATGGTGAGACCTTTTCCGATGCGAACCAATAATAGCTTTTTAAACCAATCAAAGTAGAGTGGAAAGAGTAGGATCAAGATTCCTTTAATTAGCGCAATCCACCCAATAATTGTGATAATAACGCGCCAATCATTGACCCAATAGTTATGGTAATTGACCATTGCCATCCCTCCAACTATCGCCATAAATCCTCCTAGTAATGCATATCCGGGACTGTCTAAAATCTTTCTAAGAGCCAGTATATAAACCTCCCTGAAGAGAAAGAGTCCGATCCCTACGGTTAGGTAAACTACACCTAGTGTTCTGGCTATAAATATTGATAGTTCCATGATCATTGATGTTTTAATGACACTAAAATGACCAATCTTCTCTGTTTATTAAATGAGACTCGTCATAGACTTATATGATCTTTTATTGCATGAGATGTGACAATCATATTGATATTTTTAAATAGTTCATGACATAAAAAGCTGCAGACCATAAGCAAACAAACTGAGTGCCTTTATGACTTCTGAAATGACAGTGCTTGACAGATTGGCTGACATAGGTGGTTGAGTAAGCATACACCACCTTCGGCTCGCTGGCTGATAAAAATCATACCCTGCACTAACAGCCCTCATTAGTCACCCTGTGATGCTCCGCTAATCTTGTCATCGGATTATGAGTGTAATTTTTATTCTAATCGCATGTAGCCTTTTATTAGCAGGCAGCTTCCTGGCGGCCTTCTTATGGGCGTCTCGTTCGGGGCAGTTTGAGGATGATTATACCCCATCAGTCCGTATTCTTTTTGAAGACGAAGGGCCTTCGGTCTCTTCTAAAAGTATCAGTAATAAACCTAGTGACCAATGTCAGAAAACAACGAAAAAGTAGGTCTTGAAACCTTTCATTATGACAACACCACGGTACGGAACTTCCTAATTGCCACCACGGTATTTGGGATAGTAGGTATGACCGTTGGGCTTCTTGTGGCATGCCAGTTTGTATGGCCGGAAGCAAATTTCGGATTGCAATACACCACCTTCGGTAGGGTAAGACCACTGCATACCAATGCAGTGATTTTTGCTTTTGTGGGAAACGGAATTTTTGCAGGAGTGTATTATTCCCTTCAGCGATTGTGTAAAACACGGATGTACAGTGACCTTCTTAGTAAGGTCCATTTCTGGGGCTGGCAATTGATCATACTGTCGGCGGCAATCACACTTCCATTAGGAATGACTTCCGGGAAAGAGTACGCTGAGCTGGAATGGCCTATTGATATCGCTATTGCACTGATTTGGGTAGTGTTCGGTCTCAATATGTTTATGACCATTATCAAGCGGCGTGAACGCCATTTGTATGTAGCCATTTGGTTTTACATCGCTACCTTCGTGACAGTAGCAATGCTACATATCGTGAACTCTTTTGAGCTACCGATTGACTTTATGAAAAGTTATTCCTGGTATGCCGGGGTGCAGGATGCTTTGGTGCAGTGGTGGTATGGTCACAATGCAGTTGCATTCTTCTTGACTACTCCATACTTAGGATTGATGTACTACTTCATACCGAAAGCATCAGGTCGACCGATCTACTCGTATAGACTTTCGATCATTCACTTCTGGGCCTTGATTTTTATTTACATATGGGCGGGCCCACACCACTTATTATACAATTCTTTGCCAGATTGGGCTCAATCATTAGGTGTGGTATTCTCAGTTATGTTGATCGCTCCATCATGGGGAGGAATGTTGAACGGCCTTCTGACTTTGAGAGGTGCATGGGACAAGGTACGTGAAGATGCAATCCTGAAATTCATGGTAGTAGCCATTACCTGTTATGGCATGGCCACTTTCGAGGGTCCGATGCTTTCATTAAAAAATGTAAACGCCATCGGTCACTTTACAGACTGGATCGTGGGTCACGTGCACATCGGTGGATTAGGCTGGAATGGCTTCCTGACATTCGCCATGCTTTATTATCTCATTCCTAAGCTGTATGGGACAAAACTTCATTCTGAGAAGTTGGCAAATGTGCACTTCTGGATTGGTACGATGGGTATCCTTTTTTATGCGATTCCATTGTATTGGGCAGGTTTCACTCAAAGTTTAATGTGGAAACAATTCAATCCTGACGGAACGCTAGTTTATAGCAACTTCCTGGAGACCGTCACTCAAATCATGCCGATGTATGCTTTAAGAGCGTTTGGAGGGCTGTTATACTTGAGTGGAGTCTTCGTGATGGTGTATAACCTCGTGAAAACTGCTCGAGCGGGTAAATTCCAACCAACAACTGAAGCCCAGGCTGCACCATTGATGAAAGATTATCAGCCGGATAAAAGTGAACATTGGCACAGAAGAATCTTTGAATGGAAGCCGATGAGAATGCTCGTGTGGAGTTTGATTTTAGTAGCGATAGGTGGAGTGATAGAGATCGTACCAACATTTTTAATTCAAAGTAATGTCCCCACGATTTCCACTGTGAAACCTTATACACCACTTGAATTGAATGGTCGTGACATCTACATAAGAGAAGGCTGCTACACTTGTCACTCACAAATGATTCGTCCGTTCCGCTCAGAAGTGATGCGTTACGATCCAGCTGATCTTGAGTATTCCAAAGCTGGAGAGTTTGTTTATGATCATCCATTTCAGTGGGGATCTAAACGTACTGGCCCGGATTTACATAGAGTAGGTAAAAAATATCCGGATAGTTGGCACTTCTATCACATGCTTGATCCAACCAGTATGTCTCCAGGATCAATCATGCCACCTTATCCTTGGCTCTTCGAGCAAGAGTGGGACAAAGCACGGTTGCCTAAGAAAATACGCGCAATGCAAACACTAGGTGTTCCATATTCTGAAGGATATGATCAACAAGCTGTAGCTGATGCCGAAAATCAAGCAGCGCTGATTTCTAAAGGGCTTGAATTGGATGGAATTAAAATGACCAGTGATGCAGAAATCATAGCTCTGATAGCCTACTTGCAACGATTGGGTACAGATATTAAGAATGTAGAAGGAGTTGCCGAAGGCAAATAAAAAAATACGATTATGCTAAAATTTATCAAACATCATATGGAGTCCATCGCTGGGATTGAAATTTATCCTGTGATCTCCTTTGTCATCTTTTTTGTCTTTTTCATCGCGTTGACAATTTATGTACTGAAAGTAGACAAAAAGCTTTTTAATGACATTTCAAATATTCCGTTGAACGAAAAAGAATCCGACAATGAGCAAGCTTAAATCCTTTTTATCGATACTTATCCTGGCGATTCCGGGCCTTTCTATGGCTCAGGAAGAAACATCTCAGCAATCATTTTTCGAGCAGTATCAAATTGAATTAGTACTGGGTTTAGCGGTTGTTGTTGCAATAGTTGCAATTGCAGCTATGTATACGCTATTGGTTGCACTAAAAGTAGTTCTTCGTTTGAAGAAAGCTGAAATGGGAATTGTGGAAGAGGAGAAGGAATTGATTCCAGCCATAGAAGGAGAAGAAGGTGTAGGGTTCTGGAGAAAATTCTGGAATAGACTGAATGATTCAGTGCCTGTAGCTAAAGAACATGAAGTTGCAACAAGTCACGAATACGACGGTATCAGAGAGCTAGACAATCGATTACCACCGTGGTGGCTGTATGGGTTCTATATTTCTATATTATTTGGGGTCGTTTACCTCATCAACTATGAAGTTCTTGGTACTGGTCAGAGTCAAGATGAAGAATTTCAGACGGAGATGATGCAAGCAGAAGAAGATGTGAAGACATACCTTGCTTCATTAGGGGATTTGATAGATGAAAGCAATGTTACTCTGGCAACAGAAACTGCTGATATAAATGCGGGAAAAGCTATTTATGATGCAAACTGCTCAGTTTGTCATGCAGCAGATGGAGGAGGAGGAGTCGGCCCGAATTTTACAGATAAGTATTGGATTCACGGTGGAGATATGCCTTCCATTTTTAAAACCATCAAATATGGTGTACCATCAAAAGGTATGATTGCATGGGAGGCTCAGCTTTCTCCTAAGAAGATGCAACAGGTAGCAAGCTACATCTACATGATGGAAGGAAATGTAGCTGCAGATCCGAAAGAGCCTCAAGGGGACTTATTTGAGCGTAATGATGGGGAGATGGAAGGTGATGAAGATCCAGCGACCAATCCTGACTATGTAGACGATGAAGCCGACTTGGAAGAAGGAGAATGTTGCTAGCGAGAAAAAAATCAACCATCTCAAAAATTAAGAAACGTCATAGCGAACGAAGTGCGGCTATCTCAAGAACTGAAGTGGCAAAATTTCATAAAGATTGCTTCGCAATGCTCACAATGACGAACCTTTTGAGATGGTCTAATTAAGTGTGAATCATTTTAAATGGCTGACGTAAAAGATATATATCAGGAGCAGGAAACCGCTGAGGAGACATTTCGTGATCATTTGTCTACAGTTGATAAAGAAGGGAAACGAATATGGGTTTATCCTAAAAAACCTAAAGGAAAATTTACTAACTATCGGGCACTGGTTAGTTATCTCCTGCTCTTGTTTTTATTAGGCGCTCCATTCATTAAAGTGGACGGCCAACCATTTTTATTATTCAATATTTTCGAACGGAAGTTCATCATATTCGGTCAGGTATTCTGGCCTCAAGATTTCTTCTTATTTGTGATTGGGATGCTTGCTTCCCTTGTTTTTATCATTCTTTTCACAGTAGTCTTTGGCCGTATTTTTTGTGGATGGATCTGTCCACAAACCATATTTATGGAGGGTGTTTTTCGGCAGATCGAATATTGGATTGAAGGAGATTACATGGCTCAGAAAAAGTTGGATAAGAAGCCATGGAATAAAGAAAAGGTAACCAAGAAATCAATCAAGCATGTACTGTTCATTTTAGTCAGTGTGCTCATCATGCATACGTTCATGGCTTACTTGGTGGGTGTAAATGAACTTTGGGACATCATTCAAGGTGGCCCGGCAGAAAATACCGGTGGATTTATCGCAATGATTGTTTTTACGGGTCTTTTCTATGGCGTTTTTAGCCAGATGCGTGAGCAAGTATGCACCACCATTTGTCCTTATGGAAGGCTGCAAGGTGTGTTGCTCGACAAACAAAGTGTGGTGGTAGCTTACGATCATGAACGTGGAGAGAATCGAGCGAAATTCCGTAAAGATGAGGACCGAGATGCAGTTGGCAAAGGAGATTGCATTGATTGTAAGCAATGTGTATTTGTTTGTCCTACCGGTATAGATATCCGCAATGGAACTCAGCTGGAATGTGTCAACTGTACCGCCTGTATTGATGCATGTGATTCCATTATGGATCGAATTGGAAAACCGAGGGGGCTGGTTAGATATGCTTCTGAGGAGAACATTGTTGAGAAAAGGCCATTCAAGTTTACCTCTAGAATGAGGGCTTACTCAGGCGTTCTTATTCTTTTGATTGGCGTATTAGTGACCTTATTATTGGTTAGGTCAGATTTTGAGACGACCATTTTGCGGACTCCCGGAATTTTATATCAAGAGAGAGAAGATGGAATGATTACAAACCTCTATCAGGTGAAAATGATAAATAAAACCAATAAAGCCATGGAAGTGCGCTTCGAACTTATTGAACCGAATGGACAGATTGAAATGGTAGGAGGTGAGATTGACCTGGCTGAACAAGGAATAGGTCAGGGGGCATTCTTTATAATCATGAATCCTGGAGATATAGAAAAAATGAGTACCATGGCGACAATAGGAGTTTTTTCAGGTGATGAATTGGTGGAAACAGTAAAGACTAAATTCTTAGGACCAACCAATTAGAAATTGATAATTGAAAATGAAAAATTGAGAATATGAGTAATGAGCTAGTATTTAGCCAATCGGAAATGATTCTGACCACTAGTTTCTAACTCCAAACTACTAAAAATATGAACTGGGGAAATAAAATTGTAGTCGCATTTATACTTTTTGCAGCCTTCATTGGGTACATGGTGGTAAGGGCGTTTCAGGAGGATTTTGATCTTGTTGCAGAAGACTATTATGCACAGGAGATCAATTATCAGCAAAAGCTAAACAAGCTCGCTAATGCAGCAGACAAGGAAAAGTCAGTGATTGTTAAACAGAAAGGCGATGAGATCTTCCTTACATTCCCTGATGCACAGGCGGAAGGCAGTATTCACTTTTACCATCCATCGAGAAAGATGTTCGACCGGGAGTTTGAGATTGATTTAACGGCTGGTAAAACCCAAAAAATTGACCGTTCTCAACTGATAGCAGGAAGCTATCGGGTGAATATCACCTGGCAAACAGCAGATCAGGATTATTATCAACAATCCAGCATTTATATCCAATGATCGGCGCATTCATCATCGGTTTATTTGGGAGTTTGCACTGTGTGGGCATGTGCGGCCCGGTGATGATGGCATTCATGGGACCTAATCAATCTAAGAAAGGGTTCGTCTTGTATCATTCTGGTAGGATTCTTTCATACATTCTTATAGGTGGATTATTAGGATTATTAGGTGCCACAATAGCATTTATGAATCTTCAAAAATTTCTTGCATTCTTTCTGGGCTCTGGATTGATCCTACTTTATGGTGTCCCATCGATCCGTCACAGACTGGAGCGATTTTATTTCGAATCTGGTTTCTACCAGTTTCTAAAATCTTTCTTATCACAAAATCTAACTGTTAGGAAGCGATGGTTTCTGAGTGGAGTAGCAAATGGTTTTTTTCCATGTGGACTCACCTATGTAGCCGCTGCAGGAGCAGTTGCTTTGGCCAATCCTTTAGAAGGAGTCGTTTTTATGATACTTTTTGGATTAGGTACATTGCCGGCTTTAATGACCCTATCATTTGCAGGAAATATCTTTTCCCAACGTTTAAAAACACTAATCCCGAGATCTATCCCAATCATTGCAATTTTCTCTGGTTCCATCCTTATCATGCGAGGGCTACTTACCACCTTTCCTCAATTCAATCAAATGGTACAGACCAATGCTGCAGGCCTAATTACCGTTTGTGGACTTTAAATTGAATTTTTATCAGATTGAATTACTCCAATCTGGTTTTTTAGACTAACTTATTGGATTAAATAACGAACGGATGAAGTCCGTATCTGAAATTAAATCTTTAAGAAGAATATTCTTTCTTCTTGTGATCACCATAACAATTTCGCTCGCTGGCGTCATTGCGTACATCTATGCAGATACAAGAAATGATAGAATCAATGATTTAGGCTATACAGCTTCTGTCATAAAGGAATACTATGAACTTAGTTTTAGACAATGGGAGCTAAGCTTGCTAAGTGTAGGAAATCGATTAGCCGAAATAGAGTCGATAGAGGAAAAAGCTGCATTTGCAACGGACGCACTAAAAATTTATGAACGTGAATTATTAGCCTTTGGATTCGCAAGACCAGATGGACAAATTCTTGTCTTCAGTGGGAGATTGCTTACTGACTCTCTTCCACACCTGATGCAATCTGAAAAAACCAGACGATCCTTTGATCTGGCCAGAAAAGGGGATAGGATATCAATAGGAGAATGTTATTACACCTCTCTTGCAGGCGATTGGGTTATTCCCATACGAGTGCCCATTAGAGATGAAAAGGGTAATCTGGTGGCAGTCAATACAACCGGAGTAGATTACAGCGGCATGGTTGAAGATTTAAAACGCTTTGGTTTTAATGAAAACTACCAGATTCACCTTATTAACAAGAATTTTGGCACTACTCAAATTTTATACCCCTTAGCCAAAGAAAAATATGAAAGCATATTAGGTCGGGATTCTCTAAGCTACCATTTAGAGGATGGTCAGGAGGAAAGATTAAATGAAGACTTATTAATATTTAGTTGCATGAACCCACTCAATAATGAAGCGAGCATAGTTATATCAACTGACATTACCCCTGTTAATCACCAATTGGTTGTGAGTGTACCAAAGACATTTATTTCATCTGAAGTGTTTGATCGAATAAAATTTGTTGGCGGTGCTTACATCGGACTGGTTGCAATTTTTCTTTTCTTATATACTTACCTAAAAGGTAATTTGGAAAAATCAATTGATAAACTCAAAGCAGAAAGAGCCAATCTAAAATCAATCATTGAAAGCACTTCTGACCTGATAGGACTATTTGATCCAAATAAAAAGTTAGTTGAATTTAATCGAGCATTCAAGATCTCCGCCAAGTTAACAGACGATATGACCTTGCAAAAGGGAATGAATATATTGAAAGAGATCAAGCACAAAGATCAGGTAAGTCATTTCAATAATTTATTCAACAAAGCACTAAAGGGAGAAAAATTTCAGGTTGAAATTGTGTATCCAGGTCCAAAAGGCGACCTAATCTTCAAGTCCACATATACCCCGGTCTTCAATGAGGATAGAGTAGTTGGCATCACATTTTTTGCGGAGGATATTACTGAAATCAGAAGTTATCAGAGGCAACTCGAAGAGCTCAATAAGGACCTTGAAAGCAAGGTTCAGGAAAGAACGAAAGAACTCAAAAAGAAAAATAAGGAGTTGAGTGAAGGTTATAAAAAGCTTCAATCGACCCAGCAGCAACTGATCCGTGCAGAAAAAATGGCATCACTCGGAATCTTGTCTGCTGGGATTGGTCATGAAATCAATAATCCATTAAACTTCATCAAACATGGAGCATTGGCATTGAAAGAAAACCTTACTGAGAACAGTGGTTTAGATGGTACAGAGCAATATTTCCATGCAATTGAGGAGGGAGTAAAAAGAGCCGCTCAGATTGTGAATGGGTTGTCTCATTTTAGTCGCTCAGGGAAAACCATGGATGAAACATGCGATATCCATGAAATACTTCAGAATAGTCTTACACTACTCACGAACCGATTCAGAAAAAAGAATATTGAAATCAATACAAACTTCGATGCGGAAAATGCGGTAATAAATGGCAATGAAGGAAAGCTCCATCAAGTTTTTACCAATATTATAACCAATGCAGAGCAGGCTATTCCGGATAAAGGGGTAATCATCATTTCAACTAAAAATGAAAAGCAAAATATCTGTGTTGAAATTGCTGACACAGGTATAGGAATGAACAAAAAAGAAATGGAGCAAATGTCTGATCCATTCTTTACTACAAAAGATCCGGGAGAAGGAACAGGTTTAGGAATGTTCATTACTCAAATGATTATTGATGAACACGATGGCGAGATAAAAGTAAAATCAAAAAAAGGAGAGGGGACTACTTTTCAAATTATACTCAAAAACAAGTGACAAAAATCAGGTTTCCTTGTTCCATTAATCAGTAGTTACCCTTAAATACCAAAATAGCTTTGAGTCAAATTTTGATTCAATGCTAGACCTGAAGCAATACAACCAACCCGTCCCTCGATATACCAGCTACCCAACGGTCCCATTCTGGGAGCCAGAGAGCTTTACGTTAGACGCTTATCAAAAAACCTTACAATCGGCATATTGGGAAAGCAGCAAAGAAGTGAGCTTGTACATTCATCTACCTTTTTGCGAAAGCTTATGCACCTATTGTGCTTGTAATACGCGGATTACCAAAAATCATCAGGTTGAAGGTCCATATATTGATCACTTGCTCAAAGAATGGGAACTGTATTTGGAAGTGCTTCCAGAAAAACCTTTTCTCAGAGAGATCCACTTGGGTGGAGGTACACCCACTTTTTTTGCTCCGGAAAACCTCGACCGATTATTATCCGGAATCATTAGCAGAGCTCGCTTATCGAAAGAATTTCAGATGAGTTTTGAAGGACATCCTGCTAATACAACTGCAAAGCATTTAGAAACTTTACATCAGCTTGGTTTTGATCGTGTAAGTTTTGGAATTCAGGATTTTGACCTGAATGTGCAAAAACTAATCAACCGCATGCAGTCTTTCGAGCAGGTAAAAGCGATTACGGAGAAAGCAAGAGAAATCGGCTACACTTCAGTCAATTATGATGTGGTTTATGGTTTACCAGGCCAAACCATTGAATCTGTCCAAAATACATTAAATCAAATTATTGAATTGAAACCGGAACGCATTGCTTACTACAGCTATGCGCACGTTCCATCCATGCGTCCGGCACAGAAATCGTATGAGGCATATTTACCAAATGAGGACAACAAATGGAATTTCATGCAGATTGGCAAAGAGGCCTTTAACAAAGCAGGTTATGAGGAAGTGGGGATGGATCACTATGTGTTACCAGGCGATGAGTTATTGAATGCGCGTAAAAACGGTGAATTACATAGGAATTTCATGGGCTATACGCCATTTACCAGCAAACTGCTAATAGGGTTGGGAGTGAGCTCCATCAGCGATAGTTGGTCGGGCTTTGCTCAAAATGAGAAGAGCATCCCAAAATACTATGAGTACCTGGATCAGAATCAATTACCAATTGTTAAGGGCCATATTCATACAAGGCAAGACTTGTTTTTCAGGAAACATATCCTGAATCTGATGTGTGACTTTGAAACGAGCTGGCATGAGTCAGAATTCATGGAGCATTGTGTAGCGCTTAATTACAAATTGCTTGATCAGCTACAAGATGATGGACTCATTGAGTACGGTGTTGATGGGATGAAAGTAATGGCTCAGGGTAAAGAAGTTATACGCGTCATCTGTTCAGCATTAGATGCAAGACTTTCACATAAAGCCCATTTCAATTCCTTTAGTAACGCTATTTAGTCACTGATAGTGATAGATGATTTAAATCATAAAATTTAATAAAGGATATAATTGTCCGTTATTATTTATGTTGTAAATTCGCCCTGAGTATAGATGAAATTAGAATGTTCTCCAGAGCCTGTGAATACGCCATAAAAATCATGATCTACATTGCCGGTAATGAGCAGGAGGGAAGAAGAACAGGTGTGAAGGAGATATCAGATGCAATTAATTCACCCGAGGCTTTTTCAGCCAAGATCTTGCAGCAACTTGTTAAGAATGGTTTATTGAGTTCTTATAAAGGACCCACCGGAGGTTTCGAATTATCGCCAAATAAGAAAATCAAACTAGTAGATATCGTGAAAGCCATCGATGGAAATAAATTGATGGAAAGTTGTGTGCTTGGTCTTGAAAATTGCTCTGGCGAAAACCCATGTCCGGTTCATTTCAAATTTGTTGAGATACGGGAGCAATTGAATGAAACGCTGCTTTCTATGGAAATAAGAGACCCGGAATTGATAACTAAAGGGATGGGATTGGCTTAATTTTAATTTAATAAAGGATAAAACGATCTTTTAATCTTAAAATAAAACATAAATCATAAAGAGGGCTGAAGAAGATCATATTTCATACACCTCAATCTGTAAAACTTTGAACCATTAAATAGTAAATGTCATGAATAGAGTATTATCAACCACATTAATAGCCGCCTTATTTTTCATCACAGCATGTGGTGGAGGTGACGGTAAAAGCAAAATAGATCAAATCAAAGAGCAGTCTAAAATCGAGTCTGCGGAAAGCAATGTTCCTGCCAGCGAACGGGTAACACTGGATAACAAAGGCGTAGGAAAAATTAAGGATTTGCCACTCTCTGAGACCATTGATCAGGAAATGGTAGAGAGAGGAAAAGCACTTTTCAATACCAACTGCAGCGCCTGCCATAAGATAGATAAACGCTTTATTGGTCCTTCACCAAAAGGAATCATGCAACGAAGAAGTCCTGAATGGATCATGAATATGATCCTTGATCCTCAATTAATGGTGGAGCAGGACAGATGTGCCAAGGATCTTTTAGTCGAATTTAACGGAGCTGCCATGGCCAACCAAAACATGACTGAAGAACAGGCTCGTGATATTCTAGAGTACTTCAGAACCTTATAATAACCAAACCTTTAATATTATGAAAGTTAAAATTTTAAACTCCTTGACCTTATTGGTGCTTTCTGCACTGATATGGTCGTGTACACCTCAGCAAGAGGGTGATTCTTCTTCAGAGGCCTCTGTGGGGACCGATAGCCATCCGATGGGGCAAGCCTCTGTTGTAGACGAAGTATCAGACCCCAATATTCTACAAGTGGCGATATCTTCAGAGCCACACAGCACCTTAGTTGCTGCAGTTCAGGCTGCTCAAATTGAGCATGTGCTTGTAAATGCCGGCCCTCTTACCGTGTTTGCCCCTGTCAATGAAGCGTTCGATGCACTGCCTGAAGGCACATTAGACAACCTTTTGAAGCCTGAAAACAAGGGAGATCTAGCTACAATAATCACTCGTCATGCAGCTCCTGGTTCATTTGATATCGAAGCTCTTAAAAGAGAGGCTAGAAAGGGAAGAAAAATTTATATGGCCACTGGTGATTACCTGGAAGTGATTGTGGATGGAGATGATGTGAGCGTTGGTGGTGCCAAAATAGTCGGAACAGTGGCTGCTTCAAATGGAATCATCCATGTAATAGAAAAAGTGATTTTACCTTAAAAAACCAATAAAATGAAAACTAACATTATTAAAAATACTTTATTCATAAGCGCGCTTGCCTTCTTGTTTTCTTGTGGTCAGGCAGGGGATAGAGGAGGTAATGGTGCGCTTAGCAGCAATATTGCTGAAAAAGTGTACGTAGCACCCGGCGAAAGGGATGAACAATACGCTTTCCTGTCTGGAGGCTATAGTGGCAACCTAACCGTTTACGGACTGCCTTCAGGAAGACTTTTTAAAGAGATCCCTGTATTCTCTCAATTTCCAACGTCAGGTTACGGTTATTCGGAAGAAACTAAACCTATGTTAAATACTTCGTTTGGTTTCATTCCATGGGATGATCTTCACCACCCGGATATTTCCCAAACGAATGGTGAACTGGATGGAAGATGGATTTTCGCTAATGGAAATAATACACCACGTATTGCAAGAATCAGTTTGACTACATTCGAAACAGAGGAGATCATCGAAGTACCTAATAGTGCCGGTAATCACAGTTCTTCTTTCATTACTGAAAACACTGAATATGTAGTAGCCGGAACACGCTTTTCCGTGCCTGTACCTCAAAAGGATATGCCAATCAGTGAATACAAGGCAAATTTCAAAGGAGCCCTGACATTTATCGCAGTTGATCAAGAGCATGGACATATGGATATCAAGTTTCAGTTGTTGATGCCTGGATTCAACTATGATCTGTCGCACCCTGGCAGAGGCAAATCACATGGTTGGTTCTTCTTCTCCACTTATAACACTGAAGAGGCAAATTCACTACTTGAAGTCAATGCATCACAGAATGACAAGGACTTCATTGCTGCGATTAACTGGAAGAAAATCGAAGAATATGTGAACAACGGAGGTGGAACTAAAATGCCTGCCAAATTTGCCCACAATGTATACGATGAATCCACACATACAGCTACTTCTACCATGAAGAACGAGGTGCTTACTGTTAATCCAGTGGATGTACCAGGTGCTATCTACTTTCTACCAACTCCTAAATCACCTCACGGGTGTGATGTAGACCCTAATGGAGAGTATATTATTGGTTCAGGTAAGCTATCAGCAAACATAACTGTCCATTCATTCGACAAAATGTTGGCTGCTATTGATGCGGAAAAATTTGATGGCGATGCATATGGTATTCCGATTTTGAACTATGACGATGTATTGGCAGGTAGCGTACAGAGTGGTGGCTTAGGCCCACTGCACACCGAGTTTGATGGAAAAGGGAATGCGTACACTACTTTCTTTATCTCCTCAGAGGTAGTAAAGTGGAAACTTGGAACCTGGGAAGTAGTGGATAGAAAGCCAACTTATTACTCTGTAGGTCACTTAATGATCCCAGGCGGTAACTCAAGAAAACCGCATGGTAAGTACCTGGTAGCTATGAACAAGATCACGAAAGATCGCTACCTACCTACAGGTCCTGAAATGGAGCACTCTGCACAGATTTATGATATCTCAGGAGAGAAAATGGAGCTGCTTTACGATTTCCCTACGCACGGAGAGCCGCACTATGCTGCTGGATGTGATGCAGAACTTTTGGTGAATAACTCTAAGAAAATTTACCGAATCGATGAGAACAATCACCCATATGCTATTAAGAGTCCTGCAGAAGCCAGGGTAGAAAGAGATGGCAAAGAGGTACACATCTATATGTCCACCATCAGAAGTCACTTTACGCCTGACAATATCGAAGGCATCAAAGTGGGGGATAAGGTTTATTTCCATATCACTAACCACGAGCAGGATTTCGATGTTCCCCATGGATTCTCCATGATCGGACAGAGGACATCTGAAATACTTGTAATGCCTGGTCAGACCAAAACTTCACTTTGGGAACCAGAAAGAGTTGGAGTGTGGCCATTCTACTGCACAGACTTCTGCTCAGCACTTCATCAGGAAATGCAAGGATACATTAGAGTATCACCTGCAAACTCAAACATCGAGTTGAGTTATACCCTGGACGGTGACGACATCTAAAATGAAAAACTGTAAGACTGATAATTGATTCAGTCTTACAGTTTTATTCAAATTTTTCATTTAAAACATGTTAACAAATGAAACGTGCTGGAATTATTATGATCATAGGTAGCAGCTTGCTGCTTGGATTATTTGTTTTCCCGATGTGGAACATCCGGCTTGGAGCTCCTCAATACCCCGAGCCGCTCGGAATTGACATTCATGTAAATGGATTGAAGGGAGAGAGTGAGTTCGATATTCAAAACATTGATGGACTCAATCATTATATTGGTATGAAAACACTGCCAAAACCTGATGATATGTGGGAGTTCTCCGTGTTTCCGAAAGTAGTATGGTTAATGGCCGGTCTTGGGATCCTTATTGGCATCCTGGGTTTAATGGGAAAAATACCTCCGGTCTTATTTCTTGTATGGTTTGTAATGATGAGCATACTTGGGGCACTCGGTATCTATGATTTTAATTTATGGCTGGTGGATTATGGTACCGATCTGGATCCTAATGCAATATTGAAACTTATCAATCCGGATGGTACACCGATGCAGTATAATCCTCCACTACTGGGGCATAAAAAGCTATTAAATTTTGATGCCTTTTCATATCCACGGACAGGAGGCATATTACTAGGGCTTGGTATGTTCCTGAGTTTGGTATCTTTTTTCCTGGGTCGAAAAGCCAGATTAGTTTCTAAAACATGAGCACTATGAGATTTATATATGCAATGCTGTTGTCACTCTTCATTTTATCCTGTAGTACGGGTCCAAAACCCATAAATTATGGACAGGACGCATGTGTTTTCTGCAAAATGACCATTGTGGATAAGCAACATGCTGCACAACTGGTCACAAAAACAGGTAAGGCCTTTAAGTATGATGCCATTGAGTGCATGCTCAATGACCTGAAGGAATGGGAACATCCGGAGGTTCAACACTACCTTGTGGCTGATTATGCCAATCCGGGAGTACTGACAGATGCCTCAGGTGCTGCTTATTTAATATCTCAGGAAATCCCCAGTCCTATGGGTGAATTCCTAACGGCATTTGAAAGTGTAGATAAACGAAACGAGACAGTGCAGAATGTATCCGGGACCGCTCTGGATTGGAAGGCTTTAAAAGTAGAATTTGAAGTTAATTGAGTTAGATGAGAATACTGCTGGCTTTATTTTTTGCTTTGATTTTTCTGCAGTCTAGCGGACAAATAATGGTTTGTCCAAGCTGTGAGATCAAGGATTTGCAACAAGCAGTAAACCTCGCTGAGCCACACGATACCCTCATTGTAAAAAGTGGTGTTTATCCCGTAGTTGATCTTGAAATAACAAAGTCCTTAACCTTGATTGGTGAAAAGGGTGCCATATTGGATGGTCAGAATAAAAGCTATGTGTTAAAGTTGCTCGCTGACAGCATAACCATTTCCGGGCTGAAAATTATCAATGCAGGTAAAAGCTACACGAAAGACTATGCTGCGATCTATGCCTCCAGAGCGAATCATTTGGTTATAGAGAACAACATTGTGGTCGATCCATTTTTTGGACTACTGATTGAAAAATCCAAACATGGAATCATCAGGAATAATCTGGTCTATGGAGAGAATGTAAAAGAGGATGAAGCGGGAAATGGCATTCACGCATGGCATTGCTCCGACCTTCAGATCCATGACAATGAAGTATATAAAATGAGGGATGGCATTTACCTGGAGTTTGTGGATGAAAGCATTATCGAAGAAAACTATGCACATGACAATGTTAGATATGGATTGCATTTCATGTTTTCCAATAATGATGATTATATCGGAAATCGATTTGAACACAATGGAGCAGGTGTAGCTGTCATGTTTTCAAAGTTTATTATCATGAAAAGCAATGTCTTTATTAATAACTGGGGACCGGCAAGTTATGGGCTGCTATTAAAAGAAATATACGATGCTGAAGTAGTGGATAATGAATTCACCGAAAACACGACGGCTGTTTTTATAGATGGTACCAGCCGTATTAATTATGTCGGTAATGTATTTAATAAAAATGGGTGGGCGATTAAGGTATCCGGAGGGTGCTATGCCAATCGGATCACAGGAAATGACTTTAAAGGAAACTCATTTGATGTTTCCTATAACTCTAAGATGAATGATAACACGTTTGATGGAAATTACTGGGGAGACTATACCGGTTACGATCTGGATAAAGATGGTGTGGGAGATGTGCCGTATAGACCGGTGAAGCTATTTTCTTACATTGTGAATAAAACCCCTGAAACCATCATTTTACTCAGAAGCCTTTTTGTTGACATTATGAATTTTTCCGAAAAGGTTTCGCCTGTTTTTACTCCTGACAACCTGGTGGATCAAACACCGGCAATGAACGCATTCAAATGATTCAAGTTACAGATCTAAATAAAAGCTTTGGCAAATTGGAGGTATTGAAAGGTGTGAGCTTTTCCATCGATCGTCCCGGTGTTTTCGCGGTTCTTGGACACAATGGATCCGGCAAAACGACGCTTCTAAAGACTATTTTAGGCATGGTTATTCCTAAGGATGGTGAACTTCAGGTCAATGGAGCAGCCATTAAAAGAAGCTGGGAATACAGAAAGGACATAGCTTATTTACCACAGATTGCTCGTTTTCCGGAAAACTTGACAGTCAATGAGCTTATCAAGATGATTTTGGATATTCGAAATCGGAAGGGTAGAGAGGTTGAGCTAATTGAACGATTTGGTTTGGAGAAATTTCTGGATAAGAAACTGTCAGACCTTTCCGGGGGCACGAGACAGAAAGTGAATATCGTGTTGGCTTTCATGTTTGATGCCAACATCTGCATCATGGATGAGCCTACGGCCGGACTGGATCCGGTGGCACTCATAGAGTTAAAGAAGCTGATTGAAGAAGAACGCGAGAAAGGGAAGACGATACTTATTACTACCCATATTATGAGTTTGGTGGAAGAGGTTGCCGAAGAGATCATCTTCCTGCTGGATGGCAAGATTCACTTTCAGGGAACATTGGAAGAGATGCAAAAACAGACGAATGAAAAAGATTTGGAACACGCAATCGCAAGGATGTTAAAGTCATGATCAAGATACTTAAATACAGCTTTTACGATTTGATGCGCAGCAGGTGGAGCTACGTGTACCTGGCTTTTTACATGCTTTTGGGGTTCGTATTACTATTCCTTAATTCAGACCTGTCTAAAGCGACCATTACTTTGATGAATATCATCGTGGTGCTGACACCCATGATTGGAACCATCTTCGGCATCATGTATTTCTACAACTCACGTGAGTTTACGGAGCTACTCTTGTCTCAGCCGATAAAGCGCACTACCATCTTTCTAGGGCAATACCTGGGGCTGTCACTCTCACTCTCTATGAGTTTAATCATTGGGCTGGGCATTCCATTTCTTTTGTATGGTATCACCCAATCAGATGCGGCTGGCAACTTTATTACATTATTAGCGTCTGGTACATTTCTCACATTCATATTCGTTGCATTATCTCTGAATATTGGTTTGGGTAACTCCAATAAGATCAAAGGTTTCGGATACGCCATTTTGATGTGGCTGTTCTTTGCGGTGATCTACGATGGGCTTTTCATGATCTCGTTGATTGTATTTGGTGACTATCCGCTGGACAAGTTCGCTCTTGGGGCTTCACTTTTTAATCCCATCGATTTGAGTCGAATTATGATTTTACTCAAGCTGGAGATTTCAGCACTTCTAGGATATACAGGCGCTCTGTTTCAGAAATTTTTTGGCACCAGCTCAGGATTATTTATATCGATTGGTGTGCTTTTGCTATGGGTGCTAATCCCCGTCTCATTCATGCTGAGAAAGTCACTCAGGAAGGATTTTTAGAATTAACTCTTCCTAATAGGAGGGTGGGAATGAAAGTTTGGCGGGCAAGGGAAGGCATGTGGGTTGATAGCTTTCAAACTTTCTTGACTTTTTTGTTACTTTTTTCGTCAAGGAAAAAAGTAAGGTCAAGTAAAAAGAATTATATACTTCATTTATCTCCACTTAATGTGAACTGAAAATATCATTATAATTAACTATTCATGGACACCATTAACCACTCAACAGTTGTTAGTTTAAAAGATTCGATCCAATATGCTGAAGGAGCGGTGGTAAGTAAGACGCTAACGAAAAACAAAAGTGGAAATACCACCCTTTTTGCCTTTGATAAGGGGCAAGGGCTTAGCGAACATACTGCTCCTTTTGATGCCATCGCTCAAATTGTAGATGGAACCTGTAAGATCACGATTGGTGGAGAAGATTTTGAGTTGGAAGAGGGACAGATGATTTTGATGCCTGCCACCATCCCCCATGCAGTGGAGGCTATCGAGCCTTTCAAGATGATGCTGATCATGATCAAAGACGCTAAATGAGTAAGTTAAAACTCTTCGCGATTGGCATACCTGTTTTTCTCATCCTTGGACTGTTTACTGGTCTCAGTCGGTTTGGGCTGATCAACTTTCCACTTTCATTTCATCATGGTGTTTTAATGCTTAATGGATTTGCAGGGGGAGTCATCACCGTTGAGCGGTTGCTCAGCAATCGAAATGATCGCTGGTTCCTTACGGGTTTGATCTTATTAGTATGTGGTCTAACTCTTTATTTGTTGGGGTTTGAGTTTGGGCTATTACTGGTGGCGGGTAATATCGCCATACTGTTTTTGAAAGAATCCCTTGTCCTAATCGAAAAGAGATCTCAAAATGGTATTTATCAGTTAATAGGTCTTTTATCCTGGTTTATTGGCAATCTTAGGTTCTATCAAAATGGCTTTTATCCAGCCGCAGTTCCATTTTGGATCGTGTTTATCCTGATGCTCATTGTCGGAACTCGATTGAGCAAAATGGGGAAAGAGGATGTGATCAGCCTGGTGCTTTCATTGGCTCTTTTCTTCTCCTTCTGGTTGGGTTTTCATGGTTACGGACAAACCATTTATGGGATAGGACTTGCCTTATTGAGCATTCGACTGGTTTATCTGGAGCTAAAAAGCAGCACCAAACATCGATTAGGGATTGTGATTTCATACACCTGGTTATTGATGACAGGGGTTAGCTCGTTAATTTCAGACCACATCCTCTACAGCTATGACCTGGTGATTCATGCATTCTTTTTGGGCTTCTTTTTCTCCATGATTTTTATCAATGCCCCGGATGCCTTATTGAAAAAACTTGGATTGGAAGAGCTGAAGACCTTTCCAAACTTCTGGGTGATATTTTTATCCATAGGACTAATTGCGCGGCTAATCATTGGAGATATCTTTCAAATACAATTGGCACGTAATATTGGAGGCATATTAAACCTGCTTGCCATTATCCTTTATGCCGTTTCCTTACTGTTTCAAGCTAGGGGAAACCGTATGGTTGCCAAAAGAACTGAACGTTAAAAGGAGGATACCAAGAGGCATTAGCGATGAGACCGCTGTGAGGGTCGGGAAAAAATCAGTAAGCCATGGAATGGATAATTGAATAAGAGCTGCCTGTCCAAAAAGAAGCACCTCCGAAAGTACAATCCCAATGATCAATAGCCAGGATCCAAGTTTGGATATGTTGGTTAATCCGATTAGCTGGTTGTTGAAAAAGTAGGAGAGTAGCAACAGGGTAAAGAACCCCAACATCACCAGGTGAATGAAACCGATGACTGAATAAGGCACGGTATCGTTGATGAATTGCTGCACTGAATGGGTGCAACCCACTAGTTGAAAAATCAGCTTTAAACCATATGCAGCAATTGAAAGCCTAAACAGCCACTTTGTAAAAGAATTAATGAGATTAACACTTTTATTTCTTATCAAAAGGATAAACGCCATGATCTGAAGCATTGCTGCAATTCCACTTATGAGGTATATGAAAGCTGGAGGGTCTGTCCACAGAGTAGATAGTCCGAAAAGTAGAATCAGCGAAGCATTCATAAGCACAAAGATGCTTTTTCCTTTTGGGTGGTTTTCTCTTGTCAGATGAGCAAATACTACAAATAAGAAAAATCCATTATAGAGAAAATGTAAAAACCAGTAGATGGAAATGTTGTACCAATTGGAATCTCCCATATCATTGGCCATGAAGTAGCCAAGTGCAAAAGGACCTGCACTTGAGGCTATAAGATAAATGCCACCCCATCTCAGAAAGCGTGCACTTGCAGATCTTGACTTATTGCTCGTGTATTTGAAAATCAGGATCACCAGGTAGTATGAGCAGAAAACGTAAAGTGTACTAAATGCAATAGAGATTGCTCCATAACCCAGGAAAGGAAAAGATAGAAGCATTCCTATAATACTCAACTGAGTGATCCAAAACAGACGCTTAAAAGCCTTACTGTTTTCAACCTGTAACAGATTGGATATAATAATAAATGCACCATTGTATACCCAGCCAATCAACGCCACATGAGAGTGTGTGTGCAGCAGATACTTGTAGTTCATCAACGGAAATCCGGATTGCATCAACCTCAATATCAGGCCCATAGAAGCTGCAAGGGTCAGAAAGATCAGGGAAATTCGTACATATGATTGCATAATCCAATTGATAAGGTTGTATTTTTCTCAAAAGAAATAAATATGAACCTTAGATCGTTGATTAAAATCAAGATGGCTCAGAGCAATCGTCAGTTAAACACGATTTTGCGATTGATATTTTTAGGGTGATTATTATCAAAAAGTCAAACCATGAAAAAGATATTAGTACCTGTAGACTTTTCTGAAGTAAGTACTTATGCTGTACAATTTGCTATTGAATTAGCAGATAAGTTTAATGCGGAAATTACTTTACTCAATAGCATTCAATTTGATTTGTATTCTGAACAAGAGTTGTCAAGCAAAACGGGTGTTAGAACAATCGTAAAAGATGTAAAGACTGCTGTCTTCGAAAAAATGGATCTTTTTGCAAAACAATTCAATTCGAAGCGAGAAATTCATAAAGAGGTAAACGGAGTAAATCTGGTAACAGCAGTTAAAGATTTAGTTGAGGAGCAAGGGTTTGATTTAGTGGTCATTGGAACAACTGGAGTTTCTGGACTTTCAGAGATGATAATTGGTTCTAATACTGAGCGAATTGTGAGACATACGCCATGTCCTGTTATTTCAGTACCGAGTCAGGTTAACCTTCAAAGTATTAAGAAAGTACTTGTTCCACTAGACCTGAGAGAACTTCGATCCCGATTTTTAACACAAATCGCAAACTTACAGGACACTTTGAAATGTGAACTGGAATTTACCTGGGTTACAGATGCTTCTTTTTCTGCTCGAAATGAGGAACGACTCGGCAAAGAACTGTCACGTATTTTTAAGGAACACCACATTGATAATTACAGAATTTTCATTGTGAACAACATAAGTCCTGAGGAAGGTCTCTTTCTAGAGGCCAGGGAATCCCAAGCCGATATGATAGCAATGGCTACTCATGCTAGAAGAGGAATTTCACATTGGCTGTCGGGAAGTATTACTGAAGATACAGTTAATCATATAGACATCCCGGTATGGACATTTAAGATTGATAAATCAGAAAAAATCATCAGTCTAATTATATAGTGCTATCTATAACAGGTTATAGTTTTTATTTTCCCAGGTTGCCATCATAGTGCTATTGGAGCTATTTTCATCATAGACATGCCATTCTGTAACTGGTTTGTGATAGATGTTAAGACTAACTGAACGCGCATTATTTGCATTAGAATATCGGTGAATAGCAACATGACTCATGTAAGAAAACTCTTCATCTCCTAAAAGCACACTACTCACTTTTTCGAGTCTATCATCGTCTGCATTTATCTTGAAGCGTTCCTCTCTTAAGAGCCCTTCTATGGGATGAATCCAAGCCTCTTGGGCATTAAAATCATGGATTGGCGAAGACTGACCTTTTTCCCAACAGATTAAAAGAATCTCAAAATCATCGTTTCTTGCAAGTACATTTCGTGCATACTTCTCATCTGCCCAGGAGTAATATCGTTCAAACTCTTTACGAGGAATATTCACATAGCTCATTAAATCCAAAACATGTTGACTGCAATCTTCACATGTGCTCAGCTCTTTCACTAATTGCTCTACTGTTTTTATTGGTCTCATAATCTTAAAATTTAGATAAATTAAGGTACGAGATTGGTTGAGAGCAATGAATGACATTGCGTAGCTGCTAGACTGATATTGATCATGAGGTGATGAAAATCAATGACATGGCTTCTTTATATCATTAGATTCATTGATACTGATATCTACTTTTGAATAATTAACAAGTGAAAAAATACGATCATGAAAAAAATATTAGTACCCATTGATTTTTCAGAGGTGAGTGGATATGCAACCAGTTTTGCAGTCGAATTAGCAGAGAAAAACGATGCTGAGATTACACTTTTGAATAGTGTTCATTTCGACTATTTCACTGACTATCAGTTTACCTCCTTTGCGACAGCTAAGACAATGATGGAAGATGTCAAAGATGCCATGGAGGAAAAAATGACAGCTTTCGTTAAAAAAATTGACACAAGAAGAAAAATTAATACTCTGGTTAGTGAGTCATCTTTAATTACGTCTATAAAGGAAATGGTTAGCGAAGATGGATATGATTTAGTTGTTGTAGGAACTCACGGTTCAGCTGGACTGGAAGAGGCTCTAATAGGCTCTAATACAGAAAAAGTGGTTCGCCATGCACAATGTCCTGTCATCTCGGTACCCGTCCAATCTGCTATTGATAAGATCAATAGGATCCTCATTCCAATTGATATAAGAGAGATTAAAAACTCATTTTTAATGGCGATAGCAGCTTTACAGAAACAATTCGATGCTACCATGGAATTCTTATGGGTAAAAACGCCTCACAACATAGAAAATGAAGAGATGGTAGCGAGTGAACTTGGAAAACTCATTAGACAACATGGGATTACAAATTTTGAGTTTACGATCACAAAAAATGTATTTCCATCAGATGGAATCTTAATTCATGCCTATGACACTGATGCAAACATGATCGCAATGGCTACTCATGCCAGAAGAGGAATTTCTCATTGGTTATCTGGCAGTCTTACCGAGGATACGGTGAATCATATTAAAATGCCAGTATGGACATTTAAAATGAATAAGAAAGAAGAATCCATTAACTTAAATAGTGTAAAAAACGCTCAAGGTAAGCCTGAGTATAAAAAAATAGAAGTTCTTACGGTAGACTAAACGAATTGAAGATGAAAAAAATAGTTGTTCCGGTAGATTTTTCAGAGCAAGCATCTCATGCTTTGAACTTTGCTATCGAGTTTAATGAAAAAGTTAAAGGCGAAATAATTCTTGTACACGTGTTAGAATTACCGGTAGGCCATGTGAGTTTTACAGGGGAAATGGATAGTGGTGCAATTGAATCATTCTACACCGGAGAATTTATAAAGGCAACAAAAGGTAAGTTGGAAGAGTGGGAGAGCAGGGTTGCGAATACTGGCCAAAAAATATCCGTTCACATGAAATTTGGCAATGCATTCACCAACATAACTAAACTCATTGCGGAAGAAAAGGCAAACTGGATCATTATGGGATCCAAAGGAGCATCCGGATTAAGGGAAGTGTTTATTGGATCAAACGCAGAGCGAATGATCAGGCATGCTGATTGTCCTGTGATAATTATAAAAGGTGAGACTCACTTAAAAGACATAAAGAGCATGGCCTTTGCTTCAGATTTGAGTGAAGAGCAAGACTTAATTGCCGAAAGAGCAAAAGATATTCAGGAGATGTTAAGTCTCAACATGCATATAGTGAAAGTAAAAACACCATATAATTGGCTGGAAGAAAGTCAGGTTCAAAAACTTCTGGAACAATTTGCAAAGAGAAATTACTTGAAAGATTATACGGTGAGTACTATTGAAGCTGATTTTGTGGATGAGGGAGCAATTAAATTTGCCGATGATGTCAATGCAGGTATAATAGTAATGGGAACGCATGGAAAAAAAGGAATTGCACATCTGATCGGTGGATCTGTGACAGAAGATGTGGTCAATGAGTCGAAAAAACCGATTGTTGTTTATAAGATTTTGGATTAATCCTTCAGCACCCCTAGCTGGCGCGAGCTTGTAGCTCGTGCTTATTTTTGTATCGTCCTAAAATAAGTTTACAGGTTAAACATATAGTCCTATTACTTATTTACAATTTCAGTTAATCCTCCCGCCCCCGTCGGTGTTGTCACCAACGAGTTCAATAACCACGAGCATTAATATGTTAAAGTCTAGTTAATGAAAAGAATGTTGGTCAAAAGACCAACATTGGCAAAGAGAATGGTTGTTGGTGACAACACCAACAACGGCGAGAAGTACAACCTACACCTAGTCCAAAGTCTAGCGTAAAATATTTTCTTTATCACTTAAATATTTAAATTTATCAACTGAAACGCATTTTAACAGAATGGATATCCAAGCAGAGAAAATAAGACTAATTGAATGGCTTGCAGGACTTAATGATCCTAAGACACTAAGTGAATTCATTTCACTAAAAAATAAAAAAGAAGTGGATTGGTGGGATGAGATAAGTGCAGAAGAAAAAAAGGAAATAGAGGAAGGACTCGAGCAGGCTGATAAAGACGAATTAATTCCTCATGAGGAAGTCATGTCAAAACACAATAAATGGCTTTAGAAATTGTCTGGACTAAGCGTGCACAGACTGGATACGATAAAATCATTGACTATTTAACTACCCAATTTTCTGACAAGGAAGTACAGCGTTTTGTTCGTCAATCCAGCGATTTTTTTAAGTTGCTGAGTCAATATCCTGAATTACTTGAAAGCACAAAAAAACATACCCATTTACACCGAGGACCTATCAACAAATACACCATTTTAACTTATCGGATTAAACCTAGAAAAAAGCAAATTGAGCTAATCAATATTCGTCCCGCGCGTCAAAGACCCTTGAAGTAAAAAGGGAAATACCTCAAAATCTTGGTGGTGGACTTGGAAGATTCATGGGTTGATTCATTCCGCCCTTGTCGGTGTTGTCACCGACGAGCTCAATAGCCATGAGCATTAATATGTCAAAGTCTAGTCAATGAAAGAAATGTTGGTCACAAGACCACCATTTGCAAAGAGTCACAAGACCAACATTGGCTAAAAAGAGTAGATGCACGCGTTGCAAACGCGCGCTAGCATGAAAAAAATGCTACTTCTCAAAATCTTGGTGGTGGACTTGGAAGATTCATGGGTTGATTCATCATTTGCTGATGGAACATCATTTGTTGGTGAAACTGCCAGTTATAATTTGAGGGCTGTCTATAAAATCTAATGATATTGAATTGGAGAGGTACCAGAAACTCTGCATAAACCTTCTCTTTACCAATGCGATATGGTTTGAATTTATGAGCATATCCACTGCTTGCATTCAAAGTAATATCCGCCCATTGTTTCACCATTTCATCTAAATCGGGATGAATTTGATTGTATATCTCATAATCAATGGCTTTACCTTTCTCAGAAATGACTACACGAATGAAGTAGGTCCCTTGACCATTTTTCTCAGCTATGTCAGTGAATTTCTTACCTACAAAATGTTGATCTAGACGGGATTGTAATTTCTTGAGTTTGAAATTATAACTTGGATCAGTTATATGGTAAATCGTCTTATTGCCTTCCATTCGATAAGCCTTGGAAATTCCAGCCCCACTAAATTCATTGGTCACATTTCCTGTTGATGAGGATAAAATTTCATCCCAATTACCCGTTTGATTTATTTTGTTACCCTCCGAGTCAAAAACCTGCTCATATGCTGCAATCGGATATACTTCATATCCATTATTAAACTCCGTAATTTGATATTTATAATGTATCTGCCCGTTATCATGTGAAGTTTCCTCAGCAGTTTTCTCATCCAGAGTAAACTCAGTTTGTTGAATAATATTTCCATCTTGATCCATCGTTTTTAGATAACCGTGGCGTTTATGTGGGAATAGCGTATGGTATTGCACTTCATATAAAGGCAAACCATTTTGTGAATAGGCTATGGTCCAAATGCTGTCTTCTAGTGATTTGATTTCAGCAGAATAGAAGGATTTGTCTTCAACTACTACTTCATTCCAGTATTGATCAAAGAAGATCTTTTGGTCACTATTGTATTTATTATAATATTCTGAAGACTTAATGAGCGTCATCACATTATCATGACTAATGGATTCATTCTCAATCTTCTTTTTAAGGTAGGGTATATCACTAAAGTATTGAAGTGCCACTTCTTTAAATTGGTTCTTTCTTCTTGGAAAACTGATCCACGTTTTCCCACGATCTATTGAGACTTGATAGGTTTCAATTACCGGAGATGCCATGGTGTATGATTGAGCCATTCCTGATGAAAAATGATAATGTTTGGCAAAAATCATCCCATTGAACTCAGTAATGTATTGCATGAATTGAGGTTCTGTAATGGGTATACTTCCTGTACTTTTTTCAATATTAAACTGACTGACTACAAAGAATGAATCAACTCCTATTATTACGGATTGAATTTCTTCTGGCTTTAGCTTATCAGGCTTTTCTCCAAGTGAAGCTTGATACCAAATTTTCTTATTATCATACTTAATTAAACCATTATCAATCTGCCCATTCTGAAAGTAAACAGTCCCCTTTTCATATCCGGTCGATCGGTAGGTGTAAACGAGTTGGTTCTTTGGACTATACTCTCTAGGGTTTATGATACTGTGTATTGGCAGCTTATCAAGGTCATGGAGGTAGTCGACCTTTAGTTGTGCGTTTGCTATAAGGCAAAATAAAAATAATACTGCAGCTAGGTTGGCTTTCATAACGCAAGAATAATGAAATGCGTTGAGACATATTCATTCTTTCTATCTACTTAGAGTCACCTCAGCGAGAGCAAAGTGTAAGCGGACTCTGAGGACTAGAGCATCACTGATAAAAGGACTCCAGAGGAATACTCAAAAGGGGCTACTATTTCGTTTATATATTTGAATATGTTACGCATCGTATTCACGGGGAGAAGGAGACCTTCTATTTCACCACATTTACTTCCGCCCTCGTTGGTGTTGTCACCGACGAGCTTGCAATAACCACAAGCATTAATATGTTAAAGTCTAGTCAATGAAAAGAATGTTGGTCACAAGACCAAAATTGGATAAAGAGGTATGCGTTGCAAACGCGCACCAACATGGGAAGGGAGAAGTTACCTCAGAGTCCTCTGCGAGTGACTCTGAGTAGAAAAAAAATAACCACGAGCATTAATATGTTAAAGTCTAGTTAATAGAATGATTGTTGGTCACAAGACCAACATTGGCGTGGATCAAAATTAATGATGAAATGTGGGGATTGAGAGGATTAATCCTTCAACACTCCAACCACCACCGATGTGGCAACAATGCCACCTAAGAAATAATAGATTCTCGATTGTCTGATTCGCTGAATATCCGCTCTTAAGTGGACATTGGTTTTGCGCTCTTCCTCCAGTAGTGCGTCGTTGGCTAAAAGCTTGGAGTTCCAAAAGTCAGCCTCCAGTTTCCTTAGCTGTGTGGCACTGTCTGCTAAAAATATGCGCTCTTCATAGTTTTTTAGCTTCTCCTGGTAAAGCACGATGCGGATCGAATCGTACTCAGCCTTTGTTTCCAGGTTTTTATATTCAACGATCTTAGATCGCGGCATGTAAAAAAGATTGTAATTAAAACTATTCGTGAAGTTTGCTCCAGGTCTAATTATGCCTGTGTCTTGTTGTCCCAAAGCCGGAATGAGACTTATAAATAAAAGTGATATACACGTAAGTAATTTCATTGCTAGTTTCTTAACCAATCCAAAAGTTCATCATCACTTAAATCTGCATTTTTCTTCAATGCTTCCTTTTCCGATACATCGAGCTTACCAAGCTGCTTTGAAATAAGTGCGGATTTATAATCCAAATAGTCCATCCGGGCTTTCAGCGCATTAAACTTGCTATCATATTCATCGCGAATCAATTGCCAATTTTTACGCTTTGATTCGTGTTCAGATTCAATTGCTTCGATTTCTCCCTCCACATCAATCTTTGATGAGTTGAATAGCTTGGCTTTAAATGCTGCAAAACCACCGGCTAGTGCTGCAATGGCTTGACCGATCAAATCACTTCGGAAGATCAAAAGAACCGCCACACCAATGATAACAGCTACAATCAATATGGTTTTTAATGTTTTATTCATATCAATCTGGTTCCGATCCCACCGTTTCAGTACCATCTGCATTGACTCTCACGGTAGACGGGTCATTAGGCTTATTTAGCATCGCTGTAACCTTCTCTTTCGTTTCAAGTCGCTTATCGAGAGCTGCTTTTTCATTTTTGTCTTTCTTTTCTGAAATTCTAAAAACCTCTTTCATACCAAAAATGAGTGCCCAAATAGTTGTATTAAAAGTCAACCATTGGGCTGCACTAAAACTCAATTCATAGGTTTGGCCACCTAATGCAATTACTTCTTGATTAAGTAGTAGGTGTGTCGATATCCATGTGCCAGCTACGAGCCCCCATACTTTCACACTAATCAGTGTAAAAAGTAGTTTGGATAACCAGGTGGACCAGAAACCATCTTCTCCTAAGTATACTTTTTCAGGTTTTTCCATTTTTAAGTAGTTAGTTCTAATAATCTACTCCATGTCTTTGGGCCAACTATGCCATCCACATGGAGACCTTGTGAAGCTTGAAATCTCCGAATCGATGCTAAAGTTTTTATGCCATGTATTCCATCCTCCGGACCCGCTCCTAATCCAAGTTTATTTAAACGTATCTGTACTTCTTTAATGGATTTTTTAACATTAGATGCTTCAGATAAAATCTTTTCTCGCCTCTTTTCAACATATTTCTGAAGCTCATGACCAGGGCATGCAGGTTTCCCAAAATGGTAATGACCATAGACATCCTGATTTGAAAGCTTATGCGATTTGATCAGGTAGTCCACTAAGAAATCGATGGATTTAATTTGCTCTTTAGTTGGTTCAGAAGAACCCATATCGTAACCAGGCCCATTGAAGTTACCAACTGCCATGATCCCTATAGCTGCAGTATTTTGTCCTTTACAATGCCACGTGACACTTGATAATTCATTCGCCTGAATGATATCTCCGTTTTTACGGATCGCATAATGATAGCATAGATGTGGACAACCTTTTGACGAAATGTGATTTGGCTTAATGTGATAATCATTCACTGCTTCTACATCCGCCTCGCCAAGTTCCTGATGAATGATGATTTTATTAATCGAAGTTAATTGACGTGTACCCCACCTTCTGGTTGGATGCCACGGCAATATTGAAATCATATTCTGGATTTCAGCCATTGTGAGTGATTAGGTTACTTAACGATAGTTAAACTAAAACTTAATCTCTTTAAATACAAGAGTTATTTGTAAAATAAAAACTCAATTTTAAGCCGACTTTGGTAGCTTTATCGTAAATGTACTGCCTAAACCCACCTTACTAGTAATCTCCAACGAACCATTGTTTTTAGACAGAAATGCTCTACAAAGCTCGAGTCCAAGTCCGGTTCCTTTTTCTCCCGCAGTGCCTTTTTTAGATGCCTGGAGTTCAGATGAATTAATCCTTTGAATTTCTTTTTCGGAAAGCCCAACTCCCTGATCAGTGACCTCTAAAACGACATCATTTTCATTTTCTCTGGCAACTACATTGATTTCAGTGTCAGAATTACTATACTTAATTGCATTCGAGACAAGGTTGCGAATGACCGTTGAGATCATATTGTAGTCAGCATATGCTTTCAAATTTTCGGGGATATTGATATTCAGTTTTATTCCCTTTTGACTGGCAAGAGGTGCCAAAAGAGTAAAATTCTCGTTTACGATTTTGTCGATTGAAATAGTAGTTGGGTTGAAAATAGCATTGTCACTATTTACCATTGCCCATTGAAGAAGGTTCTCCAGCAAATTAATGGTGTTTTTAGCTACCGGATTTAGCTGCTTGAGAATCGACTGAGTGTCTTTTATTGATATGGAAGAATCTTCGACAAGGCTAATTAGATTAATAATGGAAGAGATCGGGCCTTTTAGGTCATGTCCAATAATAGACATCAGCCTGTTTTTAGTGGCATTGAGCTCTTCAAGCTGACTATTTTGTGCAATGGTTACCTCATTCACACGCTTAAGTCTTTCGTTTAGTTGCTGATAAATGATATACCTATTTATTGCATATAGAGAGAAAACTATAAGAATGCTGTAAATGAATAAGAATATCCACCTGATATATGGATTGGGAATAGAGTCATCAATGTAGGCTGTTCCGATTTCGAAAGTCAATCCATACATTGTAATTGATGAATTTGTAAAACGTTCATCAGGGATTTCATAATTTTCAAAATACTTATCATCCTTTCGGCTATGATAGACCTTTGATCCATCATAGACCTGTTCCCTATCAAAAGTAGACCCGTCTTTTACTGAAAATTTGAACGCAAATACTTCACTATCCTCTAATTTATAGATCGGCTCAACAATGTTTCTGAAATTCAGAATGGATGCGATATAGCCGTCACATTTTTCGTTTCGGAACACTGAAAAATTTAGTGGAATGCCTACCCAACCTTCGATTAGATTGATCGGTGGAAACAATCTCATTTGATCGTGCAACATTAGATCATCCAGTCTGGTAATCTCAGAATTTTCCCTGAAGTCTCTCACCGAAGTACCAACAAGTGAGTAAGGATCCATTTCATTGAGTGTAAAACTGTAAATGAATTCATGATTGGTATTCAGGAATGAGACAATCAGAGAATCATTCATATTCAATTCTTCGGCCTGATATTGAATAAAGGCTTGCATTTCATGACCGCTTGGAATCTCATTTGAGTATTTTAAATGCGATCGCAAACCGGACATCAAATATGTAAATCGATTGATAGATTCTGAGAATTTATCAACTACAGACTGATGTACATTGATTAAAGCATCATTGCGCTTATTCCTTTCAAATGCTTTTAGTTGATAATTAAAATAATAGGCGATTAAACTACCTATTACTGTTATTAGTATGAGGATATAGACTTTATGGTCTAAAAATAATTTGGGCACTGAGTAACCTATTTGACGACAAAATAGTAACTATTGTTGGTTTATGGGGTGAGTAATAGTTAAAACACTATTATTTAACGTTAAGTTGCTGTTTTACTGAATAATTTAGCTTTGATTCATGTTAATTTTATACTATGGTTATTAGAGGATTAGTCAGCTTTGCTATGTTGTGTATTACGCTCACAAGCACTTCACAAATTTGTAAATATGTTGTCAATGAGAAGGATCCCATTACTGATGACATTATTCGAACAATCAAAACCCGATTGACCGGACCTACTCCATTTTATTATTTCTCATATATCCGAAATGGTAGTGATTATCGGTTTGAGGTTGAGGTTGGTGATTATGGTGAATTAGACAATACCATCCAAAAGGGGAGTGAACTCGTGATGAGAACGGGCAGTGGTAATGTGGTGAGAATGGAGTCAATCGAAAAAGCAGAACCCGAAATAATTGATGATTTTGGATCAAAAATCACGAGATATAACATCATCTTTAGAATGACTGAGGAAACCATGAAAGATATTGCTGAATCTGGAATAGTTTTTATTCGAATTAAGGAAATGAAAAATACATTCAGCGACCAGGAAATACCTACTGCATTGGTTACTATTTCCAAAGAGAATGCTGAATGTATTTTTAAATAGACTATTCAGATCTTAATGTTTCTGTTGGGTTTCTGTTCGCATTCACCCACACCTGAGATATGATAGTAGCTCCGGCAATAACAAATATTATTGCCGCTGCGGGGATGATAATGGAAAGACCAATTGGTGCATGATAAGCCATTGCATTCACCCATAGATTATTGATCCATAAGGCAAGAGGTATAGCGAGCAACGACGTAATGCAGATCATAATTACAAAACCCTTAGACATACTGAAAATCAGGGATTGAAATGTAGCGCCCAATACTCTCCGAATACCAATTTCTTTGATTTTGGTTTTCAGATCAAAGCTTACCATTCCTAAAAACCCGAGGCTTGTAATTGATAGTGCTAGCAGAGCAATGTATGTCAGAATACTACCCAGATCATAGAAGAACTGGTAGAATTGGTCTATTTCAGCATTTAAAAATCCGCCTTGAAAATCCCGTGTTTTATCAAATTCAATCCATGCCTCTTCCATCTTATTTTTTGTATTGATAATATCATCACCACTTACTTTCAAGTACGCAAACTCGTAATTGCCTGGCATAATTCGAAGTGCTAGTGGTCTGATTGAAGCCATCAAAGGTTCCCAATGGTAATCTTTGATGACACCACTAATGGTCAGTGATCGATCATCAAAATGCAAGGCTTCCCCAATGGCCTGAGAAGAAGATTCAAAACCATAAGTTTCTAAAGCAGTCTCGTTGATAATGATAAATTTTTCATTTGTATCTGAAATATTCTCAGGGAATTGAGTCCCTGCAATTAGCTCCAGCCCCATGACATCAATGTAATTATGATCTACCGCGAAATGATATAATGTAATAGGTTCTTGACCTTCTTTCCAATGAGCTGTAAATCCATTTGACCTTCCAACTCCTGGGTGATGCGAGGTAAATGCCAGATCTTCAACACCAGGAATAGATCCAAAATGACTTCTCAAGGCTGCTTCATCTTGGCCATAGGTAGTAACAAAGAAGATCTCACTATCATTGAATCCATAATTCGCTCCGACTAAAAAATTGGCCTGCTTGTGAAGAATCAAAATAGTGATCAACATTAATATTGAAAGGCTGAATTGAATGCTTATAAGCGTTCTTTTACCTGAGATGTAGCTAAATATCGATTTCTTCTTTGATGTGACACTTCTTAATTTTCCTTTCAAAGAGTTGATCGCTTTCAATCTGGAGAGAAATAGCGAAGGTCCAATTCCGGTTAGCAGCCCTAAGACTATAGCAAAGAGCACAAAATATCCATATGCATAGATTGAGTCTGTTAGTGTCACTCCTGCCATATTAAATATCCAAATCTCATTGAAGGCTTTGACCAGGTACTTATACATGATAAATGCCAAGACCAGTGACATGCACGATGTTAGCACTGATTCGACAAGGAATTGTGAAACAATTTGTCGTTTAGAAGCCCCATTAACCTTTCGTATGCCTATCTCTTTAGCTCTGCTCAATGATTTTGCGATAGAAAGGTTGGTGTAATTAATTGTTGCTGTAATGAGCACCACCAGTCCAAGAAAACCAAAAAATGCAAGTACAAACCATGGCAATGCAAATGAGATTTCATTGCCAAGAATTTTACCTGGGACAATTGAGGTCAAGGCTTGTAACTCAAAAGCATATCCGGGATGATCATCTTCCAACTCTTGATTGGTGCTGGCTATTTCATTGATAATCTTTTCTACCTCTGGAATGGAAGCACGTTCATCGAGCAATATGTAATTGTAATTGCCCCAAATGTTCTCCCATGAGTCAAAGTCCGCTCTCACTAACTGTTTTTCATTAAGAAATGGAAGAGTGGATATTGATGCCATTGCATCAAACTGTAAATGTGTTTTTGATGGCGGGTCCTTAACCACACCAGTTACTTTGTAGCTTCCATGATCTTCAAAATCAATGGTCTGACCCAATGCTTGCTGTTCTGGAAATAGTTTTCCAGCCATATCCTCATTGAGTATAATACTAAATGGTTCGTCAAGAGCATTCTTATCGCCTTCAAGTAGCTCAAACCCAAACAGACTTAAAAAATCTTTATCTCCATATAAAGACCTGGTTTCTAGAATTTTGTGTGGCGATCGGATTTCACCACGGAAGTAAGTGTTAAGGTTGGTTCCTCCCTTTACAAAGGAATAATTATCAACCAAAATGTCCTTAAATCCTAAAGGTGATGTGGCGTATCCTTCATCGAAAGGTCCTTGATGACCGTTTGTATAGGTGATAATGCGATAGATCGAGTCTTTATTCGCGTGGAACTTATCGTATTGGAAGTGGTCGTAAACCAACAAGATAAGCACCAGGCACACAGACATACTGACAGATAGACCAAAAATATTAAGTGAGGTAAACAGCTTATGCTTACCAAGATTTCGTAGTGCAATTTTTAGGTAATTTTTTAGCATCCTTTTAAAGTTTGAGTTTGACTTGTTTGACATGGGACATCCGTAGGATGTTGCACTTTACCTGATGGTTGTATGAAACTTAGCATCTGATTTTGAGTATAATCTACAAACCCTCTTCTCTACATGCTTAAAAATCTAATGATCTCGGCGCTCAGGTCTCTTAAGAAGAAGCCTGCATTTTCTGCCATTAATATCTTAGGACTTGCAATTGGAATGGCTTCTTGCCTTACCATCCTTCTTTATGTACATCATGAAACGTCCTTCGACGATTTTCAAAAAGATAATGTCTATCGATTAGCGTTGAATAGAGTTTATCCGGAAAGAGAGGTCGATTTTGCGGTTATTCCACATTCTATTGGACCACAGATGGTTCAGGATTTTCCTGAGGTGGTGGATCAAACACGTTTTTTTAAACCAAATAACGCCACTACATTCAATTATGAAGATAAGAATCTGGTTGAGGAAGTACTGGTTTTTGCAGATTCTACCATCTTTTCACTTCTTTCAATTGAGATCATAGAGGGGGATGGCAAAACAGCACTGGTAGATGAAGATGCGATTGTCTTGTCTGAATCAACTGCAAAGCGGTTTTTTGGAGACGAATCAGCTATTGGAAAACTTCTTGATTTTGGCGGAAATAGTTTAAAAGTTACGGCTGTAGCTGCTGATTATCCAAATAACTCCCACTTTACGTACGGCGCATTGGTTCCATTACATTCTTTTCCATTTTTCAGACAAGTCAATTGGATGGGCTTTTCCGCTTTGACCTATTTGGAATTAGAAGAAGGAACCGATCCCCAAGTCTTTGAGAATAAAATCCCAGCATTTATAAAGCAGTATGCAGCGGGTGAAATACAGCAAAGAATTGGGATCTCCTATGATGAATACATTGCAGCTGGAAATGGCTATAATTATTTTCTTCAACCAATCAAGGATATTTATCTGACAAGTCAATTGTCAAATGAGATTAAGCCAAATGGCAACATTACGTATGTGTATATTTTTTCAATAGCAGCCGCATTCATTCTACTTATTGCTTGTATTAATTTTATGAATTTGGCCACTGCCAGATCAGTGGAACGAGCCAAGGAAGTGGGTATCAGGAAAGTGATGGGTTCTCATAAAAAACAGTTGATCGCTCAATTTTTGGCAGAGTCTATTTTTATAGCCTTTCTAAGCGCTACGATTGCTATCATAGTAACACTCTTATTGCAGGGGAGCGCATCCCAACTTTCAGGAAAAGAACTTTCATTGATATCATTACTGAATGCCCAAAATGTACTTTTATTCTTATCAGCGGTGCTGATTATCGGTATCCTAGCAGGGCTTTATCCTGCATTTTTCATTTCTTCTTATTCTCCGGTTGGGATACTCAGAGGAAATCTAAAATCATCCCAAAAAGGGATTGGTCTAAGAAATGTTTTGGTCGTTTTTCAATTCACTATTTCTATTGCTCTGATTTCTGCTACGCTGATCATTTTTAATCAGATGGATTACCTGTTGAATAAGCCATTGGGCTTTGATCAGGATCAGGTTGTGATTATTGAAAATGCCTTTAGCATCAGCAATGATCCAAACAACCTTAATTGGGATCGCTTCGAGACATTTAAGAATGAGGTGGAGAGTATTTCCACCGTTTCTAAAGTTGGCTACACTTCCTCACTTCCGGGTGATATACTCCAAGGGTTTATTATAAGGATTCCGGGTTCTGGTGAAAAAGAGAGTCTCGTTACTCGTATGATTACGATAGATAACGACTTTGTTCCAACTATGAATATGGAAATCGTCGAAGGTAGGAACTTTGGCAAAGGTTATAACGACTCACTTTCTGTTATTGTTAACGAATCGACGATTGAAAAACTATCCTTAGACGATCCGATAGGTAAACGAATTGTGCACATAGATGACTCTACACAAACACCTTATACCATTGTGGGAGTAGTGCAGGATTTCCATTTTGAATCGCTTCATACAGAAGTAGAACCAATGATTATGACTAAAATGGGATCTGCACAAAGTTTCGTTAATAAGTATGCAGTTAAGGTCAGTTCCGATGATATACGAACAAGTTTAGCTGAAATTGAAGGAGTGTGGAATTCGTTTGTTCCAAATGCACCATTCAGACATTACTTTTTGGATGAAAACCTGGAACAATTTTATCAGGCAGAGCAGACATCCGGTAAATTATTTACCGTGTTCACTTTTCTTGCTGTCATTGTAGCGTGTATTGGCTTACTAGGACTATCCGCATTCATCATCAATCAAAAGCGTAAAGAGATTGGAGTAAGAAAGGTTCTTGGAGGAAGTGTCATCTCCATTGTATTTCTTCTATCGAAGGATATTTTAAAGCTTATTGCAATTGCAACTTTGATCGCTATTCCGGCCGCATACCTTTGGGCAGATAGCTGGCTTCAGAATTTTGCTTACTCAGTTGGTGTAAACTGGATCATGTTCGTTTTAGCTGGCTCAGGTGCATTATTTATAGCATTGGCTACCGTTAGTTTTCAATCCACAAAGGCAGCTTTATCCAACCCTGTGGAGTCGCTTCGGGATGAATAATTTTATTATCTACTAGAAAAAGCATAATTTAAGTGATTATTTAACCTAACTACATAATTATGTCTGATTCAACAATGAGTGTCAAAGATTGGCTGATTACTATGATTATTACAGCCATTCCAATCGTAGGATTTGTGATGCTATTTGTCTGGAGCTTTGGTAGTGGGACACCCACTGTAAAAGCAAACTGGGCAAAAGCAGTTTTGATTTTCTATGCCATTATGATTGTGCTTTATTTCATTTTTGGTGCAGCACTACTCGGCGGAATACTCGCATCAGGGTACTAAAATTTGATTAAGAAAAAATTAAAAACCCGCACTCAAATGCGGGTTTTTCTTTTAAAAGGTTTGGTTGGCTAAAAATTCATAGTCCTTAATGATTGTGTATAAAAATTTCACATCCGGATCATTTGACTCAATGTTTAATTTAGTTTTTATCTTCTCTACTAAGACCTTTACACCCTCATCGCTGTAGCCTTCTTTTCTTCTTTTAAGGGCTTTTTTTATCAATTCAATTTGGTCATCGTTTAACATTTTCACTCCTGAATAAGTGATCTTATGGTCTTCGGGTATTACTGTTTGAAATGCTTGATTAGCAGAAATTTGTCTAACCTTAATAACAGTAGTTCCGGCGATTATGTCTCCAATACGCTGACCGTTTTTGGTAGCGATAATTGAAATGACGGCCGGAGCGAACATAACTGGATAAAGCCAGATATCAACTATTCTAAATAACCATCGAATGAGATAATGGCTAATAGAAGGTGTGGAGCCGTCTAAACGAGTGACTTTGATATTCATTGCACGTTTCCCCGGAGTTTGGCCATTGCCAAAGTATTCAAAGGCAATAGAATAGAACATAAGAGGTATAAAAATGAGAGTAAGGGCCCACTCATTTACTTCTATTAGAGAAAGTAGTCCGGTAGCGATCATAACAAAAACAAAGATTAAAAGGACATCCAGAATGAATGCAATGATTCGTTCACCGAGGCTACCAAGCTCCAGGTCAATTTCAATGTTTTGATTGGTTACAAACTTTGCCATAAAAAATATGTGCAATTATCTGTAATCTTTGTTTTCCATCCTCATATTTGAACTCCCTTTTTTAAAATAGGGAATAATGAAACAGGCAGTTTTTGTTAAGCTTAATCAGGAAAAATGGTCCGGGTATGAAAAAACACTGGATAAAGGAAGGACATCAGCAGATGAACTGGCTAAAATGTATGTCCATTTAACCGAGGATTTAGCATTTGCGCGAGCGAAATATCCGGGAACAACACTCACCGCATACTTAAACAAACTCTCCCTTAAGATCCATAACCTCATCTACAAAAATAAACCGGAGAGCAAAGGAAGATTTATCACTTTTTGGAAATACGAAGTGCCATTTGAAATGTCTCTTGCGGCCAAACCTATGGTATACTCGTTATTGATTATGGCAGCTGGTGTCTTAGTCGGTGTAATTTCCACCGCAAATGACACAACGTTCGCAAGATTGATTTTAGGTGATGCTTATGTAGACATGACACTGGAAAATATCAAAAATGGAGATCCAATGGGTGTTTATGGAAGCATGGATCAATGGAGCATGTTTTTAGGCATTACTTCTAATAACATCAGAGTATCATTTTTGGCATTCGTTTTTGGGATATTTACATCGTTTGGTACCGGAGCAATTTTATTTCGTAATGGCATCATGTTAGGAGTGTTTCATTATTTCTTTTTCCAGCAAGGATTTTTTGATGACACCATACTCACTATATGGGTCCATGGAACGATAGAGATCTCAGTAATAATTATAGCAGGCGGAGCGGGAATAAAAATGGGGAATGGGCTACTTTTTCCTGGCACTTACCCCAGGTTGACATCTTTTAAAAAATCAGCTAAAAGTGGGTTGAAAATAGTAATAGGACTCATTCCTTTTTTTATCATTGCTGGATTCATTGAATCTTTCATTACCAGATATACAGAATGGCCACTACTTGCAAAATTGGCCATTGTACTTTCATCGCTCGCTTTGATCATTTACTATTTTATTTATTTACCTATCAAAACCTATAATCATGACCATTCCAAAAATTGAATTTTATAAGCTCCGGGATTTCGGTTCCAAAATGAATGCCACTGTTGAGTTTCTCAGGGAGAATATGGGAAGGCTATTCCTTAATCTTTTGCTGATTGGTGGACCTTTGGCGCTCGTCTTAAGCTTGCTATTCAATAATTTATTTTCGGCGATGGGAGATGCCGCTAACCTGGGAAGTGATGCGGAGGCTTTAGGTTTCTTTGCTTTGCTAGGTGGTAATTATTTTCTCATGATGCTCATTAGCTGGCTAGCTGTTTCAATGATTATATCGGTGACGTTTAGTTACATGAAGTTGTACAATGAAGGTGTGGCAAAAGAAACACCTGTTGGCGATGTGTTTAGAACTTCAATGAGTAAGTATGGTGGGATTTTGTTATTAGGTTTTTTGATCACTTTGGTGACAATTTTTGGAATGTTCTTCTTTTTTATTCCGGGTATTTTTCTTGGAGTGACTCTGTCGCTTGCCTATCCCATTTATGTTTTTGAAGATATTTCTCCATTAAATGCATTTAGTAGAGCATTTATTCTGATTAAGGGAAAGTGGTGGAGCACATTTGGATTATTATTTGTCACAATAGTAATGGCCTATGTTGTTCAGATGGTGTTTTCACTTCCATTCATGGTTGTTTACCTCGCTAAAATTTTCACACTTGTAGAGGATATGGAGCAAAACACAAATGATCCAACCGCCATATTTGAAATCTTTACATCCGGATATATGACAGTTGCAATGGCCATATCAATGGTTGGCAGCTATCTCACCTACAGTATTCCATTGATAGGTATAGGTTATCAGTATTCGAATCTTGTAGAAAGGTCAGAAGGTAGGGGTTTGATGAACGAAATCGAGGGTTTTGATAAAGAAGCTTAGGTTATTCAGTATACTGCTTTTTTTCTTTTTACACTTTTCACTTAATGGAAAAGAGCCTTCGCTACGATCGTTCGATGAAGAGCGAATGAAAGAGTATAAGCAGCAAAACGAATTTGGGTATATGCGCTATGTCGCTACACCTCCTTCAATTTGGGAGAGGTTATCCTGGTGGTTTCAAAGTATGCTTGAACGCATATTTATGAATCCCAATACGCCTTGGCTTGTTCGCATCATGTACTATGGAATTTTGATGCTCATTGTGGGCGCTGCAATATGGTATATTGTGAGATTGAGGTACGGAAGAGCATTGCTACCAAATTCAAATAGCTACCGTGTAGGTGTGGATCAAATAAAGAATATTGAGGTTGAGGATTTTGATTCTTTAATTCATGATGCTGTGAAAGAGAATAAATTCTCATTGGCCATTCGATATGAATATTTAAAAGCGCTTTCATTCTTAGCTCGCAATGAACTAATTAAACTTAAGGAATCTAAATCCCCGCTCGATTATGAGCGTGAGCTAAGTGTTGAATTGTCTAAGGATTATAAAGAGTTAGCCAAACTATTTGAGTATGTGTGGTATGGGGAATTCGAGGCAGGTGAAAAAGAGTATAAAGAAGGAAATGCATTGTCGAATCTCCTGGAACAAAAGCTATGAGGAAGGGAGAGAAAATCTATTTGATCATTTTTATAGCCTTGTTTGTAGCATATGTTATTGGTGATATTCTTGCTCCAAAGCCTGTAAACTGGACTGTTACTTTTAGCCATAAGGATAAGAATCCGTTTGGAACATACATCTTAAATGAGCGTTCTGAAGACATTTTCAAATCGCCTTTCAGTGTTACTCACTCAACCATTGCTGAGATAGATGAAGCTGATAATCTGCTGATTTTGGCTGATGGAGCAGATGTTTTCGGCCCTGATTTACGAAGCTTACTTAATCACCTTAACAAGGGGTCCCATGTGTTAATTGGTGCTAACCAGTTTTCATCTGCTCTAATGGATACGTTAGCATTTGAAATTTCTGTTAGCTATCACATACTAGACCAGACCATATTTGAGGCAGCTTCTAGTGAAGTAATTCTTAATGATTCAATTAGTTATTCATACCCTTTTTCATTAGTGTCCAATTATTTTGAATTAAATGACCCATCGAATTGGACGATTCATGGACAAATTGCCAATGAACAGCCAATCATAATATCAAGAGAAATAGGAGAGGGAAGAATCACCCTTTGTTCTACACCGTATGTTTTCACCAATTTTGGTTTATTGGTCAATGATAACTATCCAGCCACAGCATCTATATTGTCACTCTTACCAGAAAAATCCACTCATTTTACATTGTTTTATCACCTGGGAAAAGCAGAGGCCACCACACCTTTTAGGTATTTTTTAAGACAAGACGCTTTAAGGTGGTCATTGTATATGGGACTTTTTAGCGTGTTGGTATTTTTGATAATTTCTTCAAGAAGAAATCAAAGACCTATACCTGTGATTTCTCCACCTGATAATTCAACTATTAACTATGTGAAGACATTGGGGGCACTATTTTATAGTGAGCGTGATCATAAAAAAGCTGCTCTTCGGCTGATCAGTCATTTTTTGCATAGAATAAAAGAACACTATAATCTTTCTGTTACATATGAAGAGAGATTTTATAAACACTTAAGTACAAAATCCGGTGTAGACCTGGAAATGGTAATTAAAACATTCGAAAGGATCCTCTTTATTCGAGAAAGCGACCGAATTTCTGAGGAGACACTAATTGATTTAACAAAGAAAATTGAACGATTCAAATGAGCGATTTTACTAATAGAATTGATTTGAGTGAGCTATCTGATAAGGTGAGCAAACTCAAGGAAGAAGCTTCAAAAGCCTTGGTTGGCCAACGCGAGATGATGGATCTTATGCTTACCGCAATGTTTGCAGGAGGTCACGTATTGGTTGAGGGAGTACCTGGAATTGCCAAAACACTTTCAGCAAAGCTGTTAGCCAAGCTAGTAGAATCTGATTTTAAGCGGATTCAATTTACTCCAGATCTAATGCCTTCTGATGTGCTGGGCACCTCAATTTTTAATCCAAAAGTCGGATCTTTTGATTATAAAAAAGGCCCTATTTTCACCAATATTGTATTGATTGATGAAATCAATCGAGCCCCAGCAAAAACTCAAGCTTCACTCTTTGAGGTGATGGAAGAAAAGCAAGTTTCTAATGATGGTCAAACATATTTACTGGAGGATCTATTCATGGTGATGGCCACACAAAATCCGATCGAACAGGAGGGAACCTACCGTTTGCCTGAAGCTCAGTTGGATCGTTTCCTGTTTAAGATTGTTGTAGACTATCCTGAAAATGGCGAAGAAGCACAAATTCTTCAACTAGCCAGCAAAAACCTAAATCATCATAAGCTGGATTTTATCCAACCAGTCATCAATAAAGATGAAATAGTTGCGCTGCGCAATCATCTTGAGAATGTAGTGCTTAAGGATTCATTAATCGATTATCTGGTAAAATTGATTGCAATGACCAGGGATCACCATTCGCTGTATTTGGGCGCTTCCCCACGTGCCTCCATTGATTTAATGAAAGGTTCAAAAGCTTTTGCCGCAATTCAGGGTAGGGATTTTGTTACACCAGAGGATATAAGAAGGCTATTCCGTCCTGTCGTAGAGCACCGAATCATACTTTCTCCGGAAGCTGAACTTCAAGGCATAACCATTAAAGAAGTAACTGAGCAGATTCTACAGCAGGTAGACGTACCTAAATAGCATGAAGCTGTTTCCCACATATCGATTTTATGTGATTGCTATTGCTTTGTCGCTTGCCTTATTTCTTGGCTATTATTTCCCATTCATTTATAGCCTGGCGAAAGCAACAACCATTGGATTTATTCTTTTGATTATCACCGATATTATGTTGCTCTTTTTCACCGGTGGGAAGGTGCTGCTGGAAAGACAAATGGCTGAGCGATTTTCTAATGGTGATGAAAATGAGGTATGGATTCACTTAAAAAATTCTTATGGCTTTATGATTGGGATTGAGGTGATCGATGAATTACCACCCCAATTTCAATTACGTGATTTCAAACTCAATTTTAGACTTTCTTCTGCTGAAAATATTCAAGCTAAGTATACGCTTAAGCCACTGGAAAGGGGAGAGTATGAATTTGGACGAACCAATGTAATGGTGACCTCCAGGCTTGGGTTAATTACACGTCGGTTTCGGCAAGGTCAACCAAAAATTGTTAAAGTATATCCCTCCTTTCTTGATATTGAAAAATATGAACTAGCTGCTATTTCACAGACATTGAGACTGAGTGGTCAAAAGCGAATGAAACGAATAGGACAAAGCACGGAGTTTGACCACATAAAAGAATATGTGACTGGAGATGATCCTAGACATATTAACTGGAAAGCGTCTGCTCGAAGTAGTGAGCTAATGCTCAATCATTACATCGACGAGAAGTCTCAGTCAGTGTATGCTATAGTAGATAAAGGTCGTCCAATGAAAATGCCTTTCGAAGGAATGACCTTGTTGGATTATGCCATTAACTCTTCGTTGATATTTTCAAATGTAGCCATGAAAAAAGGCGATCGAGCAGGCTTGGTTACATTTCAACACAAGCCCGATACTTTCATTCCGGCTCAAAAGAGAAACCTACAGATCAGCTTTTTACTTGAGGCATTGTATAACCAAGAGACACAGTTTAATGAGCCGGATTTTGCAACACTATACTGGTTTTTGACACAAAAAATTAAGCAAAGAAGTCTGCTGTTATTATATACCAATTTTGAATCCATTTATTCCTTGGAGCGGCAGTTACCTTATCTAAAGTTGATCAATAGGCATCATTTATTATTACTCATTTTTTTTAAGAATACGGAACTTGATAAAGTGATCAATGAACCTGCGGATAATACCTTGGGCATCTATAATAAATCCATTGCAGAGCATATTGCTGATGAAAAAGCCAATATTCAAAAATTACTGCATCAGCATGGTATCATGTCGTTATATACTAGTCCAGACAATCTAAATACCAACGTGATAAATAAGTACATCGAGATTAAGACCAAACGGTTATTATGACACATTGAACATTAAATCAATGTTCCTCTCCGAACATGATTCTGTGACCGTCGATGGTACGGATTCCAAATTCCCTCTGACCCCAGGGTTTGGTTTCAATAGTTGATAATACTTCTACTTTACGATTGGTCAAATCCTCAAATAGCGCATCGATGTTTGAAACTTCGATGTATCCAAAATAGGAATGATTATTGGTTTCATGTGCGGAAACATCGTCTTTACATTCTCCAAGCATGATGATAAAATTATCACGATCTAAAAGTGCCCAACCATCGATTTCCCATTGAAGATTCATTCCAAGAATATTGTGATAATATTCAATTGATCTTGATAGATCTTGGACAGCAAGTACGTATCGTGTGCCTGTGATTTTTGAAGCCATGGTATAAAATAATAAAAAAAGCCCTCCTGATCTGCAGGAAGGCTTGAAAGCTATAAGTTATTTTTTGCTTATTCCGTTATCCCTTCCAAATCGAGTAGGAATGAATACTGAAGAGCGGTCGTTTTATATCGCTTAAATCGCCCCGATGCACCTCCATGTCCGGCTTCCATATCAGTATCAAGAATTAGCGTATTGTTATCAGTCTTCATATCTCTAAGTTTTGCTACCCACTTAGCAGGCTCCCAATATTGTACTTGAGAATCAAATAAGCCCGTGGTAACTAACATATTTGGATAATCTTGAGCAGATACGTTATCATAAGGTGAGTAGGACATCATGTACTCATAGGATTCCAATTCCTTTGGATTACCCCACTCATCAAATTCGTTGGTAGTGAGCGGAATGGTCTCATCCCACATAGTAGATACTACGTCTACAAATGGAACTGCAGCCAAAATACCATTATACAATTCAGGTGCTAGATTTACTACAGCTCCCATCAAAAGTCCACCAGCACTACCGCCTTGAGCATAAAGATGCTCTGATGAAGTGTAGTTTTCTGAAATCAGATATTTCGAGCAATCGATGAAGTCATTGAAGGTGTTCATTTTCTTAAACATCTTACCATCTTCATACCACTGACGACCCATCAATTGACCCCCTCTGATATGTGCGATGGCAAAAGCAAAACCTCTGTCTAATAAGCTCAATCTTACAGAACTAAAACTTGCATCGATGGTAGATCCATATGATCCATATCCATATTGTAGTAATGGACCATTGCCATTTTTTTCAAACCCCTTTTTGTACACGATCGAAATTGGCACTTTTTCTCCATCACGTACTGTGGCCCAGATGCGTTCTGTTACATAATCCTCTGGGTTATGACCGCCTACAACCTCTTGGCGTTTCATTAAAGTTTTTTCCTTTGTCTCCATATCATAGTCATAGGTTGAATTTGGAGTTGTCATCGAGGTATACCCAAATCGCAAAATTTTTGAATCAAACTCAGCATTGACGGAGATATAGGCATTGTAGGCAGGTTCTCCAAAATCCAGGTAATGCTCATCACCAGATTTTTGGTTGATGATTCGAAGATTAGTAAGTCCATTCTCACGTTCATCTACTACCATATATTCATTGAAAAGCTCAATACCTTCAAGTAATACATTATCACGATGTGGAATAACTTCTTTCCAGTTAGATTCAGCAGTATTATTAACTGATGTCTCCATCAATTTGAAGTTCGTTGCATCTCTGTTTGTGACGACATACCACTTATCCTCGAAGTGAGAGATTCCATATTCATGGGCGTTTTCATCTCTTGGAATAAATTGTTGGAAATCACCTCTGGGATTATCAGCATTTAAAACATGATAATCGCTTACCAATGTGCTGCTATTCCAGATTATAACATAATCATCAGACTTAGATTTGTATACCCCGATATAGAATGAAGGATCTTTTTCATGATAGACCATTACATCCATCTCAGGCTGAGTACCTAACTCATGACGGTATATCTTCTCAGAAAGAAGGGATACTTTGTTTTTGGCTGTATAGAAAAATGTTTTGTTATCATTGGCCCATGCACCACCTCCAGTAGTGTTCTCAATTTGATCGCCGAATAACTCTCCGGTTTCTAAATTCTTAAACCGAATCGTATATATTCTTCTACTTAATGTATCCTCAGCAAATGCAAGGATTTTGTTATCTGGACTTACATTTAATCCCCCGGCTGCATAGTATCCATATCCCTCAGCCATTTCATTAACATTCAGGAGTACTTCTTCTTTTGAATCCAGGCTTCCTTTTTTTCTACAATAGATAGGATATTCTCCGCCTTCTTCATATCGGGTGTAATACCAATAACCATTAGATAAGTATGGTACTGATTCGTCTGTTTGTTTGATTCTACCTACAATCTCCTCATATAGTTTTTCCTGAAGGCTCTCAGTGTGAGACATGATCGTTTTCGTATAATCATTTTCAGCATTTAGATAAGCTAATACTTCTTTGGTATGCTCATCAGGTTCTGCTGCTCTTTTTTGTTCATCACTCAGACGCATCCAGAAATATGGATCGACTCTGGTTTGTCCATGCTCTTTTAAGATGGTATCAGCCTTCGCTGCAACAGGTGCATCTGGTCTCATAGGTTTATCTTCTTTCGCTTGATTTGTACATGCCGCAAGCAGTATTATCCCTGCCAGCATAGCAATTGAATGGAATTTTTTCATTGTTTGAAGTGAGTTTTAAATGGGGAAGTTCCCAACACACTCAAAAATATCCTAATTCATTTATATGATCGGTACAAATAAAAAAAGACAGATACTCACACCTGTCTTTTTCGGTAATCAGTTCAAAATTTTACTTAAACATTCCACTAACAACCAGATCCTTCGATCCTGGCGTGTATTTGTAAAACCCTTCACCTGTTTTTGCTCCGAGATATCCTGCAGTGACCATATTTACTAATAGAGGACATGGGGCATATTTAGGATTTCCAAATCCTTCATAAAGCACATTCATAATTGAAAGACATACATCCAAACCAATAAAGTCTGCCAATTGAAGAGGTCCCATTGGATGAGCCATACCTAGTTTCATCACGGTATCAATCTCCTCAACTCCAGCAACTCCTTCATGAAGGGTAATAATAGCTTCATTGATCATTGGCATCAGGATTCTGTTTGCTACAAAACCAGGATAGTCATTTACTTCGACTGGAACTTTTCTTAGGTTCTTACTCATTTCCATGATGGTAGAAGTGGTTTCGTCAGATGTGGCATATCCGCGAATTACCTCAATGAGTTTCATGACTGGAACCGGATTCATAAAGTGCATACCTATCACTTTATCTGGGCGATTTGTTGCAGCGGCAATTTTGGTGATGGAGATTGAAGAAGTATTCGTGGAAAGAATTGCTCCTTCAGGTGCATGTGCATCCATGGTCTCAAATATCTTTTTCTTAATGTTGAAGTTTTCGGTAGCTGCTTCCACAACAAGATCAGCATTTTTCACACCTTCTTCGGTTGAAGTATATGTGGAGATATTTTTAAGTGCTGCTTCTTTATCATCTGCTGATATTTTTTCTTTTTGAACCATCCGGTCCAAATTTTTGGCGATCGTGGCTACAGCCTTTTCTAGTGCTGCTTCATTTATGTCTATCAATGAAACATTATAACCACTTTGTGCAAAAACATGAGCTATCCCATTACCCATGGTACCACTTCCAATTACTGATATATTTTTCATTTCAATTATATTGAGTTCCATTTAAAACATGGGTATTCTGAACTTGTTTCCAGAATCCATTAGTAAAAAGACAAAAAAATACCCTGAGCCAGGCTCAGGGCATATCCGATTTTTAGTTGTTTTTATCAACACAGTTTAAATCTTCGAAAGCGATCTTCAATCGATCAACGAAAGTTTTTTCTGCTTCTCGAATCCAAACTCTTGGATCGTACTTTTTCTTGTTTGGTTTATCTTCTCCTTCCGGATTACCAATTTGTCCCTGAAGATAGCCCTCATTGGCTTGATAGTAACCTCTTACCCCGTCCCAGTATGCCCATTGAAGGTCTGTATCAATGTTCATTTTGATCGCTCCATAAGAAATTGCTTCTCTGATTTCATCTCTGGAAGATCCCGATCCACCATGGAAAACAAAATTCACAGGATTGTGACTCGTGCTATGTTTTTCTTGAATGTGGTCTTGAGAGTTTTTAAGGATAATAGGAGTAAGCTTTACATTCCCAGGTTTGTAGACCCCATGAACATTTCCAAATGCTGCTGCAATCGTAAAGTTATCGCTAACCTCTTTCAATTTTTCATAAGCATAGGCTACTTCCTCAGGTTGAGTATACAGCATTGAATTATCAACGTCAGTGTTATCAACGCCATCTTCTTCTCCTCCTGTAACTCCAAGTTCTATTTCAAGGGTCATACCCATTTTATCCATTCGCTTGAAGTACTCAACACAAGTACCGATGTTATCTTCAATTGGCTCCTCTGAAAGGTCAAGCATGTGGGAAGAGTACAATGGCTTTCCAGTTTGCTCAAAATGCTTTTCGCCAGAGTCAAGTAATCCGTCAATCCATGGTAAAAGTTTTCTGGCAGCATGATCTGTATGTAGAATAACTGTCACACCGTAGGCTTCAGCTAGCTGATGCACATGGTGAGCGCCAGCAACTCCGCCTGCGATAGCAGCTGCTTGTCCATCATTCGATAGACCTTTTCCTGCCATAAAAGCAGCACCTCCATTCGAGAATTGGATCATTACCGGAGAGTTGATGTCTCTGGCTGCTTCAAGTACTGCGTTTACCGTACTTGAGCTGGTTACATTGACTGCTGGTAATGCAAAATTATTTTCGTTGGCATAGTTCAGTAGGTCTGTAACCTCCTGTCCGGTAAGTACACCAGGTCTGAATTTCATTGTGTAAGAGTTTGAGTGTTGTTTAACAGAATTTTCGTTCCGCAAATATAGCCTCTCCTCTTAGGAATGAAAACGTTAGATCATGCTTCGTTGTAGGCTTGTTGAAGATTGACAGGGTCAATTTTGGGATCGGAATCTATTAATTGGGATTCCTTCTCCCATTTATAGGATGCTACTGCGAATAGTATGATCAGATACAGAAGTTTGATTAGGATTTTCCACTTCATAGGACTAGTTAGACACAGTAAGGCGCCTAAAGGTTTAAAACGTTTGCGAAAACATTTATAGTTTAATGATAAAGTTAATAAAAAAGGCGCAACACCTTGATATTGAGTTTATTGACCTTTGAGTTGCGCCAGTACTTTAAAGAGTACCAATTTTTAGTCCATTTCCTTTTTCATTAAAGCATAATAGGTAAGGAACCCAATAGCGATACAAACAGCTTCAATTCCATAAGGCATTGCTTCATCTCCATCTAAACCCATGCTATCAATGATAATTAACCCAAGACCTCCAAATAAAACTATCAATCCCCATTTAAGAGCATTGTGTTTATTGCCTTGTTTGCTGAATAGGTTTGCCGTTTCGGCATTTACCATATCCTTGTCAATAAGTTTTTTCTTTAGCGAATAATTGGTCAAAACAGATACAAATAGTATTACAGATCCGAAGACTGAAATAATCGCTACAATAGGTATTAAATCGTGCATAATTGTCTAATTTTTATGTTGAACATCTTTTCAGGTGTGACATGACCTACATGAAGATATGTTGCAGAAATAAAAAAATAATTTTTTGCAACATATTTCTTTAGTCAATTGACATATAGGTATCCATGGATGAAAAACAACTGGTACGTCAGGTTTTAAGTGGGAGTGATTCCGCTATTCGTTTACTTATAAGTAAGTACGAGCGGCTGGTTATTCACATGGTAACTCGAGTAGTTTCAAATGATATGGATCGTGAAGAGCTTTGTCAAGATGTTTTTATTAAAGTGATTGATAAATTGAACAGCTTTCATTTTGATTCGAAGCTTTCCACATGGATTGCAACAATTGCTTATCGTATGGCAGTTAATTTTGCGAAAAAGAAAAAACTGGAACAAGTTGGGTTAGAGGAAGTAGCTTTTAAAGTAGGCGAAATAAATGATGTCACTGAAGAGCAGGATATGAAGAAATTCATTTTAAGGCTTGTGGAGCAGCTTCCACATAGTTATAAAACAGTTTTATCATTATTTTACCTGGACGGCTTTAGTTATCCGGAAATAGTTGAGGTAACCGGAATGCCTGAGGGAACCGTAAAGAACTATATTCACAGAGCCCGCCAAAAATTAAAAGTTATTGTAGAAGATCATGCAAGAAGGGAGGTAGCATTACTATGAAAAAAATAGAAGAATTGATAGAAGAGGCTTTAAGAACAGAGCCCTCATTTCAATTGAAGTCAGACTTCAAAGATCGAGTGATCAAAGCAATCAGACGAAGAGAAAAAAGAAGCCAACGTAGATTATATCTGTGGATGGCATTAGGAACGCTGGTAATATTTGGATTTGGATATGCAACAATCGCATATTTTATGCCATCAGTCTTAAATACCTTTCAGACATTGAAAGGAGGCAATCAAATTGTACCCTTAGCTGTGTTGATAGGTGTAACAGTCGTTTTGATTCAATACTTAGATAAGCGACTGATAAAAGACAAGATGCTCCATATGTAAACTATAAGAATGGAGCATCTATCGGTTCCCAAAGTTCTATCTTCCTGCCTTCAGGATCCATGATCCAGCCAAACTTGCCGTATTCAAACTCCTCTATCTCGCCCACAATCTCAACGCCTTCTTTTTTCAATGCTTCGAGCAGCTCTACCAAGTTCTCTACCCGATAATTGAACATGTACTCTTTATTGCTGGGATTAAAATACTTGGTGTCTTTTGAAAATGGGCCCCAAGCTGTGGTACATTCTTTCTCTTTTTCCTCATGATCCCGCCATTTAAATAGCCCCCCATATTGGTCCGACTCAATCCCAAGATGCTGTCTGTACCAATCCTTCATTTTTTCAGGATCATTCGTTTTGAAGAAGATACCACCAATGCCTGTTACTCGCTTTTTCATAGTTGTCTTGTTTGATCCAAATAAAGCGAGAAAAATATCTTGGTAAAAAAGAAATGCAAAAATCACCTGAAAGGGTGAGGACTATCTTCCCTCTCTACATTCAAGGTAGAGTTCCATTGCCCGCTCCGCTTCAGCTTTGGCCATGGTTGCTTCTGCAGCTTTTGTTTGAGCAATTTTGGAAAGCTCATCAGCTCTTTCTTTTTCTGCCTTCGTTTGACTCATCGCCTCCACTATCACCATTCTTTCCTTTTCTGCTTCATCTGCTTTAATAAATGCAAAGACTATTGATAAAACCGAAATAATAGTTAATAGAATAATTAGGATGTTCTTTTTCATTTTACTTATTTCTCGATTCACATTCTGCGATTGCTTCTTCAGCCATTGCTCGCTGCATAGCTGCTTCAGCAGCAGCTTCTAGGGCTAGCGCTTTTTGTTGTTCAGCTAGCTTACTAAGCTCCTCAACCTGTTCTTTTAATTGACGTGCATTTTCCGCCTCATATTCCGCTTCATTAGCTTTGATCTTTGCATAAGTCATTGCAAAAGCAATAAATAAGATGAGTATTCCTATTACTGCATTCTTTTTCATAATTGTAACGGTTAGAAATTAGATTATTTGTTCTTGGACATACACTCTTCTAATGTCATAGCAGCAAGTTCTGCTTGGCGTCTCGCCTCAGCTGCTGCCTCCATTGCTTTCTCCGCTTCTGAATCTGCTCTCATTCGTTCCTCAATGGCTTGTTTTTGAGCAATTTCTGCTCTGATTTTTTCCTTTTCAGCTTCATCAGCTTTGATAAAAGAGAAAATCATAAAGGAAAGGCTTATGAGCCCCATCAAACAGAAAGTGACTATTTGTGTTGTTTTGTTCATTTGTCTTCTGATTATAAATCGATCAAGTAAATAAATAAATGCTAAATAGGTAACGATAAATACGGTTAACTCAGACTCAAAATAAGTAGCCGGGAGCAATGCGATTACACCCGCCAATTTCAGAATATCTACCCAGTGCTTGTCTTCTCTTGACTGGTATCTTTGAAAATAGATAAAGGCTAGAACCGCCGCTGCAAGTGCTGGCAGCCAGCTACCAATCTCAGCATAATATTCAGCGCGTATTTGGATAGCAATTAGCCAAACCAATAGCGAGAGAATAACGGCTAATCTATAAGCCTTGTGAGGGTTGTTTAAATTGAAATAATAGACAGAGACTAATCCAATAAGTAGCCCAACTCCTCGACCGCCAAGGTTCCAATCATAGGTGTTAGAAAGAATTAAGATCAGGCACAGAATAAGCCACGGAAGTCCATATTTTGTTAAATCCTTCATTGGCCCTTACATTTTGATAATTCCATATAGTCTATTGGCCTCCTCAGCATTTTGCAATGCATCAGCTTCAGCTGCTCTGGCTCTGGCAGCTTCATCTACCGCTATTTTTTGTAATCGAATAACTTCTTCTCGCAAATCATTTGCCTCTAACTCGGATTGTGTCATTCGGTTCTCAAAGTCTTTTGACTTGATAAATGAAAAGAAAGTCAGAGTGATTAGTATAAACCCGATAACAAGTAAAAGTGTACCCAGTGCGTACTTTTTCATACATGTTAAATTTTATTAAAAATACTGGTTTTGGCTCACTATTTGAACCACTCACAAAAAATCAGCTATTTTTAAAATCAATCTTTTCAATATTGCGTTGAAAGAGTACGTCTAAAAAATTTACTACATATGAATAAGTTGCTGTTGATTGCCGGGTTTGTACTTCTAACTTCTTTTGGAATCTCAACTGAATACAGAAGTGATATTCAGCTTTTACTGGAAGGAGATACGTTAAAAACACTGGTCCCTAAAGAGGAGCACCCAAGTGAAGCTTATGTTATAACCAATCTTTTAAAGAGAATTCACTACCGTAAACTTCCATTGAATGATTCAATATCGTCCGTAATATTTAACAACTATTTTGAATCTCTTGATCCAAACAAGGCTTACTTCTATGATTCTGATATCGCCAAGTTTGAAAAACTTAGATATGAATTAGATGATCAGATTCAAGAAGGTGAACTCCAGTTTGCATATGATGTATTTGATATTTACCGTAGACGAGCATTAGATCAAATAGACAATATATTTAACCTCTTAGATACCGAGTTTGATTTCTCCAAAAACGAGACTTACGTTTTTGATAGAGAAGATTCTGACTGGCCTACCAGTCAAGAGGAACAAAATGAGATATGGAGAAAGATCATAAAGAATCAAGCACTAAACTATAAACTGACGGGGCGGGAATGGGATGATATTTCGGAGAGCCTTAAGAAAAGATACCAACGCATTCAAAAGGCCATTTACCAATACAATAGTGAAGATGTGTTTCAGAGCTACATGAATGCATACACGAATGCCTATGATCCTCATACAGATTATTTCTCTCCGCCAGACGCAGAGAATTTTCAAATCGACATGAGCCTTTCCTTGGAAGGAATTGGTGCTCGTTTAATGCAAAATCTGGATTATACTCAGGTTGCCGATATCATCCCTGGAGGACCTGCATATAAAAGCAAGCAGTTGCAAAAGGATGACAAGATCATCGGGGTAGCACAAGGCGATGATGGGGAATTTATTGATGTCATTGGCTGGAGGCTGGATGATGTTGTAGCAAAAATCCGTGGACCAAAGGGATCAATTGTTCGACTTCAGATCCTCAAAGCCAGTGAGGGCATTAATGCTCTGCCAGATACTTTAAGACTTGTCAGAGATAAGATTAATTTGGAGCAGCAGGCGGCAAAGTCTGAAATGATTCCAATCTCGGAGGGCAATACAACCTACAATTTGGGTGTGATTACTGTACCTAGTTTCTATTTAAACTTCGAAGAACTACGTGCTGGAAAAGAAGACTACAGAAGCACTACCAGGGATGTTAGGAAACTCATTACAGAACTTGAAAGCCAAGGAATGGATGGATTGTTAATTGACCTAAGATTTAATGGTGGTGGCTCATTGCAAGAAGCAATAGAAATGAGTGGTCTATTTATACCAGACGGTCCAGTTGTGCAAGTAAGAAATTATGATCAATCAGTGGATAAAATGGACGATGAAGATGGTGGAGAAGTATTTTACGATGGACCTTTGGCTGTTTTGGTGAATCGTGGAAGCGCATCTGCATCCGAGATTTTTTCAGGTGCAATCCAGGATTACAAAAGAGGAGTGATCATAGGGGAAAGCACTTTCGGAAAAGGAACGGTGCAGAACGTGATCGATTTGAGTCGTTACATAAGAAATCCTGAGCTAAATCTTGGTCAAATAAAAATGACACTAGCTAAATTCTACCGTGTAACCGGAAGTAGCAATCAGAGAGTAGGGATCGCTCCTGATGTACAATTTCCTTCAATCTATTCACCTGAAGATTTCGGTGAAGGAAGCAGAGAGAATGCCTTGCCTTGGGACGAAATTGCAAGTGCTAGTTATAAACCAACAAACACAGTTTCTGAAGAGCTACTGGATTATTTAAATGAACTCTATCGTAAGGATTTAAATACAGATCCAGACTTGCAAAAGCTGGTACGGGATATTGAAAAAGCTAGAGAAAATAGAAACCGAAAGTCTGTGTCACTTAATCTTGAGACGCGACGAGAAAATTCGAATAATGACGATGATGATCTTGCAACAAATGTTGATGATTCAGAGATTTCTGGGAAGGATGCCATCGATGAAAAGCTAAAAAATGATCCATACCTTAAAGAAGGCCTTCGATTATTAGCTGCAATGAAAAAATATAAGGTGGGATAAAGCAACCATTTACTGAAATCTTCATCTTTAATTAAAAACTACATTATGAAGAAGTTTCTTTTTTCTATTGCCGTATTAATTGCATTTAACTCACTTTCTCAAAACATACTTGCAAAAGCTGAGCTTGAAGCAGAAAATGTTGAAGAAGTAAGAATTGAAGGATCTTTCGTTGACATCTATGTTAACTCTGGTGACCGGGTTTATTTCAAAGGAGTGATTACTGGAAACGGAGATGAAGGGGATTATGAATTTGAGACAGATATTGTTGGAAAGACTCTTGTTATTAGAGTTGATCGAGAAACCAATAGAAGCTGGAGGAATTACCGCATTGAGGAATCTAGAATAGATTTAACCATTACAGATGGCGTGCGATTAGATATAGATAACTCTTCAGGGGATATAAATGTAGCAAACCTTCGAGCTTCTGAGTCCAAAATTGAAGCCTCAAGTGGTGACATTACTCTCAGAAGTATAATTGCAAATCTTGAAGTAGAAACTTCTAGTGGTGATATTGATATAGATGGACTTACAGGCGATTCTGAGATTGAATCCACAAGCGGAGATCAAGACATTTTTAACTCCAGAGGTAATATTGATACTCGGGCGAGCTCTGGAGATGTGACTGTATCCGGCTTTAATGGCAAGATAGAGATACAAACGACATCAGGAGATGTTGAGATTAGAGAAGGGGTGGGAGGACTTAAGATTCGTACCAGCTCAGGAGAAATTGATGGATATAAAGTTGAAGTAAATGATAATTGTTATTTCGATGCTACTTCTGGCAACATCGAAATAGATTTTTTGAATGACCTGGATGAATTGAGTTTCGATTTAACAGCAACTTCAGGGGACTTAGAAGTAGGCAATAGATCTGGTGAAAAACGATTGGTAATAGACAGAGGTGGCTACAAAATTAACGGTACCACGTCCAGTGGTGATCAGGAATACGAATAAAAAAAGACTGGAATTATCCAGCCTTTTCTGTGACCAATCAAAATCTTAATTAAACGTGTTCCAGCTCTGGAGCAATTGGGAAATCAATATCCGTATCAGAAATGTGATTTGTATAGTTGGTTATGGTGTTTACTGCAATTAGACCAATTAGTTCGGCTAAAGCTGCTTTATTATAACCAACTGAAAAGAAGTTGTTGATAAACTCTTGGTCTGGGTTACCACGCGCTACTGTGATCTTCTTTGCTAATGCTGATAACGCTTTCAATTTTTCGTCTGCAATATCTCCAGTTCTAATTTCAATTGTTTGATCTTCGGTCAGGCCTTGCATTTTTCCAACTGCAGTGTGTGCTGCTAAGCAATAATTACACTCGTTAGCTTGTGCTACTGCTAATGCAATAGTCTCTATTTCCTTACCTGAAAACTCACCTTTTGACAATGTATTGTTGAGGTCAAGAATGCCTTTTAGCGCTTTGGAAGAATTGCCAATCGTAGCATATACATTTGGGACATTTCCTATTTTTTCCTTTAAATCATCAAAAATACCTTTTGATTCATGGTTAGCTTCTTCGTAAGACAATACTTCTAGATTTTTCATAATGCTTGTTGTTTTTGTTAACTACGACACTAAACAGATCATTGTCTATTGCGTTCGTGGAATTTCCTTTCATCACATGATGTGTCATCGGCTTGACGGTGTAGGGAATCTTGGCAATAGTTGGGAACTCAATCAGGGTCGAGGGATCCATTTTTGTTTAATCCAATACAAATAGACATTTTTGTCGGTGATCAAAAAATCAACCTAACTCTAAACCCACTTAAATGGAAAAACCTTATATCGATTCGAACACCAGTCTACCAGAAATTACAGTAAAGGCGGTCATATTAGGAGCTTTACTATCTGTAGTGCTTTCAGCAGCCAATGCATACTTTGGGCTCTTTGCCGGTCTTACTGTCTCAGCATCAATTCCAGCAGCTGTTATCTCAATGGCACTTTTGAAGGTTTTCAAAAACTCCAATATTCTGGAGAATAACCTGGTACAAACGGCGGCATCAGCAGGAGAGTCACTTGCTGCTGGCGTCATCTTTACCATTCCTGCATTAGTGATTATGGGATACTGGGAGGAATTCAACTATTTTGAAACCATGGCCATTGCTATGTGCGGGGGAATATTGGGTATTTTGTTCACTATCCCATTAAGGAGAGCATTGATCGTAGAGGAAAACCTAAAGTTTCCAGAAGGCGTAGCAACGGCAGAGGTACTGAAAACTGGTGAAGAAGGGGGTAAAGCTGTCAAGTATTTGGTGTGGGGATCCATTATAGGGGGGCTATTTAAGTTAGCAGACTCAGCTCTTAATTTGTGGAGTGGTCTTTTTGAGAAAGCAACACTTATTGGACAAAAATTCTATGGCTACTTCAGCTTAAATCTTTCTCCAGCTTTAGTTGCAGTTGGTTATATAGTAGGGCTTAATATTTCTTTTCTTGTATTTTTTGGAGGGGTTATAACCTGGTGGATTGCAATGCCTGTTTACATTGGATCGAATGGATTTGATGCAGTAGCTGCTGAACTTGTTGAGCTTGGAAGTTTTTCAAGTGTCAGTGATGTTAATGCTGACAATTTGGGAGGAGCACTTTGGAGTGCAAAAATGAGATATCTAGGAGTGGGCGCAATGGTAGTAGGAGGTCTATGGGCACTATTAAGTCTGGCAGGATCATTAGGAACGGCGTTTAAAGCGGGTATTTCCGCATTTAAAAAGGGTGGTACTTCTATGAAAGATCAGATTAGAACTGATATGGATACACCTATGTCATGGGTGATTATTGCAATTGGTGTAATGATTGTTCCAATCTTCCTTATTTATCAATCCGCAATTGGTGATGTAACAGTGACGATAACTATGACAATGATTATGGTTGTTGCTGGATTTCTATTTGCAGCAGTAGCAGGCTATATGGCAGGGCTGGTCGGTAGTTCGAATAACCCAATTTCTGGAGTAACCATTGCAACCATTCTATTTGCTTCTATTTTACTACTGACCTTAATGGGAACCGGCAATGATCTGGCAGGAGCCGCAGGTGCCATTCTGATTGGCGCAGTGGTGTGCTGTGCCGCAGCGATTGCTGGTGATAACATGCAGGATCTGAAAGCTGGACATATTTTAGGAGCTACACCATACAAACAACAAATTATGCAAGTGGTAGGTGTTGTAGCCGGAGCGCTTGCAATACCTATTGTTTTAAATATTCTATTGATAGGGAATGGTATTGGAGCACCAACACCCGAACAACCAGAAGCGTTAGCTGCTCCTCAAGCTACCCTTATGATGAGTGTGGCTCAAGGAATTTTTGGAGGTGGCTTACCATGGAACATTATTTACATAGGAGCAGGTATCGCTGCTGCAATTATTGCGTTTGATCAATACTTAAAATCGAAAGGTTCAAATTTCAGAATGCCGGTTCTTGCCGTAGCGGTTGGTCTATATCTACCTTTTGAGCTAGATTCATCCATTTTTGTCGGAGGTGTACTTGCATATTTATTAACAAAATCAACGAAATCGAATAAGAATATTGAAAGGGGTAATAATGCTGGTTTATTACTTGCTTCTGGCCTTATTACTGGGGAGGCTTTAATGGGAATTTTAATCGCAGGCCTAACGGTAGGCGTTATGAAATCGGGAGGCGATCCAAATGCAATGAGAATATTTGAAGATGCCTCTAGTTGGCCTGGATTAATCATTTTTGGTTTGATTATCTACTTCATCTATAAAACGGTAATCAAAGTATCTAAAGAAGACTAATCTTGTTCGAAATCGAACGAATTATGTGTACACCTGGCTTCACTTTTTAAACTGGAGTCAGGTGTATTTTTTTGTAAATCAGATAGTTAAGTATTCTGGCATGGTTTTGATCCTATACTAATTTGAAAACCTAGATGACCATGCTCAAGAATTATTTAAAAACGGCCATAAGAAATCTCGGTAGATATAAAGTCTACACTTTTCTCAATGTTTTAGGTCTTGCTTTAGGCATAGGATGTGCCTTGGTTATTTATAAGGTAATAGTTTTTGAAAATAGCTTTGACACCCATCAGACTAATTTTGATAAAATATATCGAATTGTTAACCAGAGCATAAGAGCAGGTGAGGTTAGTAAAGGAATGGGAACACCTCATCCGGTGGGTCCAGCTCTCCGAGAGGATTTCCCGGAAATAAAAGAAGTTGTAAGAATTCATTATGAGTACGGAGATCAGATCAATGTAAAAGAGGGTCACGATATCAAGAAGTTTCTCATAGAAGAGGGAGTCGTATATACTGAAAATCAATTTTTTAAAATCTTCGCTACTCAATTCCTAGCGGGCGATAAAGAAACTGCTTTACGTGAACCTTACACCGCCGTAATTTCAGCATCTCAATGCAGAAAAATTTTTGGAGTAGAAGAAGGTGATGAAGCTAGCGTAATGGGTGAGACAATAAATGTAGGCAACTTGGCAGATTACAAAATTGTTGGTGTCATTACTGATCCACTTGAGGCGACTAATTTTCCGTTTACTGTTTTGCTTGAGTACAATGGCCAGTCTGCAAATAATCCTTATTTCGGAGAGGGAAAAAGATGGCGTTCTACCAGCTCCAATACAAATACTTATATACTTGTCGGCGAAGGTTTTCATCAGCAAGCATTCAACAATAAGCTACTTGACTTTGTAGACAAGTACTATGAAGAGGGGGCTTCAGAAAGAAGAAGGTTTGTTTCTCAGCCACTTGAAGAAATACATTTCGATGACGAATATGGCAATTACATTTATTCTACTTCCCCGGAGCTAATTAAAGCACTTGCCATCATTGCAATCTTTTTAGTCCTAACTGCATGCATCAATTTTATCAACCTGGCTACAGCACAAGCTGCCAATCGATCAAAAGAAATAGGTATACGAAAAGCAATTGGTGGCTATTCTGGACAGTTGGTTGTGCAGTTTTTTACAGAGATAACTCTCATTACATTGGTTTCTCTGTTCTGTTCATTAGCGATTGCAGAATTCCTTTTTGTCCAGCTGGAAGATGTGATTGGTACCCGATTAACTCTGGACCTTTTTGTTGGGTTTGAGACACTTGGATTTATGATCCTGCTTTTGATTGTGGTGAGCTTCTTGTCAGGATTTTATCCATCCATTTTGCTTAGCAGCATGAATACGGTTCAGGCACTGAAAAGTAAGATCACTTCCAAAGATCATTCAGGAGGTCTGAACTTTAGAAAAACGCTTGTAGTAGCACAATTCACCATTTCTCAGTTTCTCATCATAGGAACTGTTATCATATCTGCTCAGATGCGATATTTCATGGAAAAGGATCTTGGATTTGAAAAAGAAGCAATTATTAAGAGTTACCTACCGGAGAGAGACATTGTAAAAAATGATCGATTTAAGCATTTGATGCTTGAACACCCCGCCATTGAGAATGTGACTTTCTCTTTAAGTTCTCCAACAGGAAATTCTAATTCTCACTCTAATTTCAATTACCCTCCATTGGAAATTGAAGAGGACTTCAATGCGAGTTTCAAGCCAGCGGATGAAGAGTATGTAAACCTTTATGGATTAGAACTTTTGGCCGGAAGAAACCTCCTTTCAACAGACAGTATCAATTATGTTATCATCAATCAGAAAATCGCTGACCTGATGGGATTTAAAGATGATTATCCAGGTGCTCTTGGAGAGAAGCTAACGTCTGGTTGGAAGCGAAATGACTTAAAAGTGATTGGCGTGATGAAGGACTTTCATTCTCAGGATTTAAGTGAAGACTTTCAATATGTGATGTTGTTAAGAGATCCAGAAGTCTTCTATGAAGTCGCTTTTAAGACTAGAGAAGGGGCTAACGTAAAGCAGGCAATTACTCATTTTGAAGATTCCTGGGAAAGGATATACCCGGAGTTTGTAATCAATTGGCAATTCTATGATGAAGAATTAGCTGAGAATTATGAACAAGAGCAAAGTGTAGCTACCTTAATGAGCACCTTTTCAGTAGTTTCAATCATAATTGGGTGTTTAGGATTGTATGGATTGATAGCTTTCATCGCATCTAATCGTACCAAGGAAGTTGGTATTAGAAAGGTTTTGGGTGCTTCAATTTTGAGTATTATAGGCAAATTCACCAAAGAAGTTTTTGTGCTGGTAATTGTGGCATTTTTAATAGCAGCACCTGTTGCTTACTTCATTTTAAATAAATGGCTCAATGATTATGAATTCCGCATAGATTTAGGAGTGGGATTCTTCTTGGTGGCTTTCATAGTTACGTTACTAATAGCAGCCATAACGGTAAGCCACCGTACCATCAGTACTGCATTGATCAATCCTGCTACCACATTGAAGGACGAGTAAATCCCTTTATAAAAAATGCCTCCTGAAGCCTAACAAACTTTCGATATATTTGGCGGATTCGCAGAATGCAATTCGCAACATATGAGTAAAGAACAGTTTAGTAATAGATGGGGAATTGTCCTTGCTGCTCTAGGCATGGCCATTGGAGCAGGAAATCTTTGGAGGTTTCCTCGACTTGCAGGTCAATATGGTGGTTCGTTTATCCTTTTATGGATTTTGTTCCTATTTATTTGGTCTATTCCGCTGTTGCTCTCTGAATTCGCAATCGGTAAAAAATTCAAAAGTGGGGTGATTGGAAGCTTTGCCCAATTTGCTGGTAAGAAGTATACCTGGATGGGATTCTTCATAACCATCTGTACGTTGGGTATTGCGTTTTACTACTCTATTGTGACTGCCTGGTCGTTTAGATATTTAACTTTCTCAGTAAGTAACATTTTTAAAGATGCCACTTTAAAAGAGACGCTTCAATCAAATCCGGACTACCTCGCAAATTTTTGGAATGGAATCTCCAACGGAGACTGGACCACTGTTATTGTGTACATCTGTGTTATTTTCCTGGCAGCATTTATTTTAATAAGAGGAGTGAAAAATGGTTTGGAGAAAGCGAATAAACTGCTAATACCAAGCTTATTCATTCTTTTGATAATCATTGTATTTGTGTCGTTGAATATGGATGGTGGTATAAGAGGGCTGGAGTACATGTTTGCTATTGACTGGTCGCTTTTTAGTAATCCTACCATATGGATTGAGGCGCTTTCACAATCAGCGTGGAGTACTGGCGCTGGTTGGGGATTGATGATGACGCTTTCAGCCTTTTCCAGAGACAATGAAGATGTGACTCTTAATACATTTATTGGGGCATTTGGTAACAATACAGCTTCATTGTTATCTGGCATGGCGATACTACCTGCCGTTTTTGCTTTAGCCGCATCCGATGCAGAGGCAATTTCATACTTACAAAGCGGCAATCAGGCCTTAACGTTTACCATTATACCAAAACTTTTTGCCAACATTCCAGGAGGTGATTATCTATCAGCCTTATTTTTTCTGGCACTATTTGTAGCCGCATTTAGCTCTCTGTTGCCAATGATTGAGCTGTTTTTACAGAACGTAGCAGATTTGAATATCTCTAAAAGGAAAACGCTTATAGTGGTTATTGTTTGCTTCATAGCATTTGGTTTTCCCTCCGCATGGTCTTTGGATTATTTCTCCAATCAAGATTGGGTTTGGGGTGTTGGCTTAATAGTTACAGGCTTATTTATTTTGATTGCTGTAGCCATGAATAACCCATCTAAGTTTAAAGAATCAACAATAGATGTTGGGTCAGATATGATCTTGCCATCCAAATATTTTCACTTCGCCATCTTCGCGAATATTGCGATTGGATTTTTTCTCATATACTGGTGGCTTTCACAAGATTTTAGCTCAACCTGGTTCAATGAAGAAGGGCAATGGGATCTATTTGGAATATACAGTAATGCGTCAACCATTACACAATGGGTCATGGTCCTGGTGGTGGGGATAGTATTAAATGGATATTTATATAAGAAATTTGTAAAGCAATGAGCACAGGAGCAATTGTAAGTATGCTAATCATCCTCACAGTAGTTGTGGGTGGATTCCTTTATTTTTTAACCAGAGCAATAAAAAAAGAACGAGATATCAATGGATAAAATAGACCCTTTAAATCAAGTAGCTGATTTTCACAGAACCTTTAGACATCCCATTTTAGACACTCCTCAAATTCCTTCCGAGGATCGATGCAAACTAAGAGTATCCCTGATAGCTGAGGAATTGAAAGAGTTTCAAGAGGCTATCGAAGATAAAGACCTTGTAGAAATCGCCGATGCATTATGTGACATTCAATATGTACTTTCAGGTGCGGTTCTAGAGTTTGGGCTTGGTGATAAATTCAGAGATTTATTTGAAGAAGTGCAACGCTCTAATATGAGTAAAGCCTGTAAAACCGAAGAGGAGGCAAAGCAAACCGTAGATCATTACAAAAATGAGAAGGATACAGAGGCCTATTACGAAGAAAGAGATGGTAAATGGCTTGTTTATAGAGTTGGAGATAATAAAACACTGAAATCCATCAATTATTCTCCTGCTGATTTAAAGAAAATTCTGCAATAGAAGGCATATTAAGATTCATTAAATTTTTAGTAAGTATAAAGAGGATTGGCAGGGAATTCGTTTCCTGTCTTTTTTATTTACGGGCATTGGTTTTTTTGATTGTTAATGTGATATGAAAAGATTGGTTTACTGTTTCGCCTTTTTGATCCTATCAATCCAATTTGTAAAGGCCCAGTCTTCAAAAGTATTGTTTGTTGGCAATAGCTTGACCTATACAAACAATTTACCTGAGTTGGTTGAGAAAGAGGCTAAACGTCAAGGGATAAAGGTGCAATCTAAAATGCTAGCCTTCCCCAACTATGCCATCATAGATCATTGGAATGATGGTGAAGTACAAAAATTAATTCAAAGTGAAAAGTATGATTATGTAGTTGTTCAGCAAGGACCCTCATCACAAAAGGAGGGAAGACAAATGCTGATCGAAGATGGAGCTCGACTACAAAAGCTATGTGCCAAACATGATGCAAAGCTTGTTTATTTCATGGTGTGGCCTTCAAGAACTTACTATTATACATTTGAAGGTGTGATTAAGAATCATAAAGATGCCGCCGATATGAATGACGCATTGCTATGTCCAGTTGGAGAGGCTTGGAAAGCATACTTTGATAGAAACGGTGATTTTTCTTTATATGGGAGGGATGGTTTTCATCCTTCTCCTAAAGGAAGCCGACTGGCAGCAAAAGTTATTGTAGATACTTTATTTGAAAATGATGAAACTCAAACCGTACGCGGATCTTCCAATTAGACTAACAGTAGGATTCCATTTAATATATGGTACACAGGATAATATATTTTCTTGGGATCGTATGATTGAGTTTAGGAATTTTCTTGAGGCATTTGGGATGCCTTTTCCATTATTTTCAGCGGTGATTTCTGTTTATGCCCAATTTTTTTGTGGCATACTTTTTATCCTTGGATGGAAAGTGAAAGAAGCTGGTTTGATAATGATCTTCAATTTTATTGTCGCTATTCTATTGGTTCACTTAGATGATCCATATCCAACTATTTATCCAGCGATATCTATGCTAGCCGGAGCTACATTTATGATTTTTTATGGAAATGGAAAAATCAGCGTGGAAGAGTGGATCAAATCAAAAAAGGTAACTAATCAATAGTTACCTTTTGCATTATAGCCTGCGTTTGATTGCATTCTTAATCTACACGTGTCATATAGACCGTACGATCCTCCTCATGCTCATCGCTGACAAGGATACCATCAATTAGTTTCCATTCGTCATCATCGGTGCTAATATTGAAATTATCATCATCATCTTCAATATCCTCGATAACAAGATATCCACGTTTGTTAATATACCAGGATCCTGTTTCCGTTTCCTTTTCATCGTAAGCAAGAACTGTGATTTTTACATCATTGTCTGACTGAAATTCAAAGTAGATTTCTATGTCTTCCATAATTCCTCCTACAAAACCTGAAATTGCTTTTATGAATACTTCTTCAAGCATGGTGTCAGCCTCTTCAGCTTCATCTTCCATTTCTTCTTCAATGTCAATCACAAGCTTCCATGTGCCTATGATATCTTTTTCCTTCACTTTTTGTGCATTCACAATAAATGCTGAAGCGAATAGTAACGCTAGTGTAAAAATTGTCCGTTTCATTTTGGTTGTATTTTGTTATGCAAGGTACTTGTTATACTTTATTTCTAAATAAAAGGTTTCATTTGTCAGGAACTATCATTCACTAATCACTATTTTATACCTTTGCAGCAGGATTTTTAAGAGCAATTATGTTTGATAGTTTAAGTGTAAAGTTAGATAGAGCGTTTAAAACGCTAAAAGGTCAAGGACAGATCACCGAGATCAATATCGCATCTACGATAAAGGAGATACGAAGGGCCTTAGTAGATGCTGATGTGAACTACAAAGTCGCAAAGGATGTAACAGATAAGATTAAGGAAGAAGCCTTAGGCAGAGATGTTCTTATAGCTGTTTCACCAGGCCAACTTCTTACAAAGATTGTTCAGGAAGAGCTCACTAATCTAATGGGTGAAACCAATGTTCCAATAAGCATTGAGGGAAATCCAAACATCATACTTATTTCTGGTCTTCAGGGTTCTGGTAAGACCACCTTTTCGGGCAAACTTGCAACCTATTTAAAGAAGCAAGGAAGAACCGTTTTACTTACTGCCTGCGACATATATAGACCTGCTGCAATCGACCAGTTAAAAGTGCTAGGTGAGCAGGTAGGAGTAGAAGTATATGCAGAACCTGAAAATAAGGATGCAGTAAAAATTGCAAAGAATGCCATTAAATACGCGAAAGAGAATGGCAAGAAATCAGTCATCATAGATACTGCAGGAAGACTTGCAGTTGATGAACAGATGATGAATGAGATATCTGAAATCAAAAAAGCGGTTAATCCAGCAGAGACACTATTTGTAGTCGATTCCATGACAGGTCAGGATGCAGTAAATACTGCGGCAACTTTCAATGAGCGATTGAATTTTGATGGGGTTGTTCTGACAAAACTCGATGGTGACACTCGAGGTGGAGCAGCTCTTTCCATCAGAAAAGAAGTAGAGAAGCCTATCAAATTCATCTCCACGGGAGAAAAAATGGATGCGATTGATTTATTCCATCCAGATCGAATGGCAAGCAGAATTCTTGGAATGGGTGATGTGGTAAGCTTAGTAGAGCGCGCTCAACAAAATTATGACGAGGAAGAAGCGAGAAGAATAAATAAGAAAATCCGAAAAAATCAGTTTGGATTTGATGACTTCCTGGCTCAAATGGAGCAAATGAAAAAAATGGGAAGCATGAAAGATCTACTCGGAATGATTCCTGGGATGGGTAAAGCCATCAAAGATATTGATATAGATGATGATTCTCTCAAGCCCATTGAGGCGATCATTAAATCAATGACTCCAAAAGAACGTACACAACCTGAAATTCTCAATGGTAACCGAAAACAGCGAATAGCTAAAGGAAGTGGAACGTCGATTCAAGAAGTAAATCAGCTCTTAAAGCAGTTTGAGCAGATGCGTAAAATGATGAAGATGATGAATAAGTCAGGAGGGAAGCGAGCACTTGCCAACATGCTTGGAGGAATGAAATAATTGGTTGTCAATCTTTAACATCTGATCAAAAGCAATTTTATAACTGATATATGTCCTGTTTCTAATCGGCTAGGCATTGTAGTTTGGTACTAACCAAATATCAATCCAATGAAAAATATATTAGTGCCATCAGATTTTTCCAATCTATCAGAATATGCATTAGAGTTTGCCGTGTCTTTAGCTGAGAAACTTGACGCTAGGGTAACCTTACTACATTGTGAGGAAATACCTCTTGGCGATACTTCTCTTCATTTATCTGGGGAAGCTGGTGGTGGTAGTGTTTCTGAAGATTCCCTTTACAACGCTCAATTATTTAGAGCAAATAGACAAAAGTTAAAAAAGTTGGAACAAGATTATTCCAGTGATAAAGTGCTTGTAAATGGCCAGCAATTTGGAAATGGATTCTTAAAAGGAATCATGACCTACATTGAGAAACATCCGACCGATTTAGTGGTGATCGGCACTACAGGTCAGGAAAGTATTCAGGAGTTTTTTAGTGGAAATCATACAGAGCAACTCATTGACAATCTAGATATACCAATAATTTCTCTGCAGGATCAGCAATTTCACCCTATTGAAGATATCGTTTTAGGTCTTGATATGGAGGATGAAATATATACTCAAAAAGCATTACACAAGGTAAAAGTAATTTGTGATGGCTTGGGTTCTACCCTTCATATTGTTGACATAACTAAATCTAAAGACGATGAAGATGCCATGCAATTGCTCAATAAGGTTGCGAAAATTGCTGGTTTATCAAATTACATGGTTGATGTAATAGAAGACAACCATCCGAATAAATCATTGCTTGAGTATGCTGAAGGAGTTGATGCGGGGCTAATTATTGTCTTATCATCGGCAAAGGGTGGACTTAGTAGGTTCTTAAATCACTCATTTGCAACCAGGCTTACCAAGAAATCTTCTATCCCTGTTTTAACTATCAAAAAAGACTAGTTTGAATATTTCTAGGAGGTAGCATTAGATCCTATCCATGTTTGTTGTGGAAAACATGAATTTCATCGAACGAATGAACTGACGCAATCATTACTTTCGTAATTTGAGGTTGTCGTTTAACCATATGGATTAATAGCTGGTTTAATCTAAGATGATGCATCAATTACTAAAGAGCATATCCGGTAGTCTTTTTTGGCTCCATGTTTTAACCTTTCTGTCGACCTATGGTCAAGAGTATAGGCCAAACATCCAGCATGTTTCTGCAAGGAGCGGTCTTTCCCAGAATACGACAACACAAATCATTCAAGATAAAGAAGGGTTTCTATGGATTGGTACCCAAGATGGACTAAATAAATTCGATGGTTATGACTTTAAAATTTATCGAACCAACGAGAATGATTCGACAACCCTTACAAATAACTATATCAAAACTATTGAAATTGATAAGTATGATAACATATGGCTGGGAACTCAAATAGGACTTACAAAATACAATACTAAAACAGGACGTTTCACTAGATTTCTCATGGATCAGGATTCATTACTAATCGACTTGAGGCGTGTAGTAAATGATCTATTAATTGATGGAGACAGAATATACATTGGTACAGAAAGTGGACTTTTAGTTGCTGACGATATAAAGAAACCAAGGTTTACGCTCGATCCGATTTTCCCCGGGGATGCCCATATCCGGGCTATTGTGAAAGATGATCGTGGGTTTATTTGGATTGGTACAGACGATGGAGAGCTATTCATTTATAAAGCCAGCGACGATAAATTCTATCAAATAAATATCCTAAATCAAGAAAGTAAACAAGCCATTCAATGTATGAGCTATTTTGATGGAAATATATGGATTGGAACAACCGAAGGAGTCAGGGCTCTGAAAATAGATAATATTAACTTCAATGAGGAGAAGACTTCTATAAGTTTAAAAGCTATCAAATACCCGTCACCACTTAATTACTTTGATATACAATCAATATTTCAAGACAGTAAAGGACAATTGTGGATAGGGACACATATGGAAGGTGTTTACATCCTTGATCCAGATAAAATGAGTTTTACAAGAATGAAATCAAACGGTGAAGAAAGTTTAATTGCTTTTGAGAGTATCACCGTTGGTGAAATATTTGAAGATAAAGACAAAAATATTTGGATCGGCACACAAGAAACGGGACTTTTTAAAATTCGACAATCGGGAAAAAAATTTGGGTTACTTAGATCTAATCCGGGTCAGTCAAGTTTGACAAGCAACCGAATACGTGGCTTAATGAAGAGAGGTCAAATCATTTGGATTGGAACCTCCAAGGGAGTGACACTTTTTGATCGTACCAATATGACCTATCAGTCTCTTCAAAATCAACTCATTAATAATAGCTCATTAAGTAGTAACGATATTAAAGCGATAACCACAGACCAGTTAAATAATGTATGGATTGGCACAAACGATGGACTCAATAGAGTTCAAATGCCAGCTTTTAGTCTAAACACATATTACGCTGATGATACAAATCCAGATGCTCTCATTTTAGAGAATCGAGTACGAAGTATTGCTTCTTTAAGTGATGGAAACATATGGGTGGGAACATTGGGTGGAGGTGTTTCAGTTATTGATCCAAAAACACTCGCATCAGTTGCCCATTATTTTCATAATCCAAAGGATACCACATCCATATCAAGTAATAATGTGATGAACATATTTGAGGACTCTGATAAGAATATTTGGGCTTCAACATATGGGGGAGGGCTTAATAGACTTGTTAAAGGCACTACAGATTGGGAAAAAGTTAAAGAAACGAATGAGGCTGAATTTCCTCTCTTGCTAACCACCATTAGTGAAGATAAACAAGGATTTTTATGGGTTGGGACTTATGGAAATGGGATAATAAGGCTCGATCGAAATGATTTATCGTATAAAATATTTAGTAAGAAAGATGGGTTAAGCAATAATGTAACTTATGCTTCAATCCCAACAAATCAACACGTATGGATTAGTACGAATTATGGTATTAATCGTTATGACTTATCATCTCAAGAGTTTACTACATATAATGTGAATGATGGTCTTCAATCTAATGAGTTTAATTCCAACTCCTATTTATTATGCCAGTCCGGTGAAATATTCTTTGGAGGTGTCAATGGACTCACCTTTTTTTATCCGGATAGTATTATTGACAACACTTCTGTTCCTGATTTGGCCTTTACAGAATTGGAAATTTTCAATAGACCTGTTTCTCCTAACGAAAAGGTCATGGGTGGAGAAGCTCCAATTAATGGGCTTATTAGAGATTCATCCAAGATTACTTTAAGTCATTTTCATAATGTTTTTACTGTCGGATTTACTGCATTAGATTTTATAAGTCCGGAAGATATTAAGTATGCTTACCGGTTAGAAGGATTTGAAGAAGAGTGGATTTACACTAATTCAGAAGTGCGAAATGCTACATATACCAATTTAAAACCTGGGGATTATGTATTTCAAGTGAAGGCATCAAATAATGACGGAATTTGGCTCGATAAACCAATCTCATTGTTTATCAGAGTTAAGCCGAGCATTTGGCAAACATGGTGGTTCCGGTTTTTAGTTGGTGCTTTGATATCTGCGGTGATAGGCCTATTGATTTATCGTCGAATAAATAAGGTTGAGATACGGAAAAAATTTCTGGAATCTAAAATTCAGGAACATACGAAGGAAATTTCAGAGCAGAATCTTCAGCTAATGAAATCTTCTGAGCACTTGAAAAACCTAAATAGGAAAAAGGATCAAATGTTCTATCTCTTGGCTCATAATGTAAGAGCACCACTTACTACACTAAAGGCATTGTTTAATCACTTTCGCCCTGAGAGTAGAACGGATGATAATGGTTTTGGGGAATATTTAGATGAGTTAAATCAAAACGTAACGGAAACGATTCAGCTTTTAGATAATACATTTTACTGGTCTAAGCTTCAGTTCGAGGATTTATATCTACATCAAGAATATTTTAATATTTCTGACCTAGTAGATTCGGCCGTGGGTAAGTACAAAAAAGAACTGAGCAATAAGAAGCTCACAATGGATATTAATGTCATAGCACATGACATTATCGGTGACCCTAAAATGCTGACAGTCATTCTATTGAACCTTATTCGGAATGCAATAAAATATAGCTATCCTAATTCTCAAATAAAGATTAATGGTGTTGAAGATCAAAATAGAATATTGCTTTCTATAGAAGATTATGGAGTTGGTTTATCTGATGAAGAAATAAAAAGCCTCTTCGACGAGGATAGAAATATAAATAAGTTAGGAACTCTCGAGGAGAAAGGTACCGGGCTCGGCTTATTGTTAAGCTATAAGATTGCTCAAAAGCTTGGCTATTTATTGAAGGTAGAAAGTGAACCTAGCCTTACAAGGTTCACTATTGAAATACCTTTGTAATCCTACTTATTATAAGTGACCGCTTTGATTGCCTCAATGGTTCGCTCAACGTTTGGAAGTACTTCTTCAATTAATGTTGGGGCATAAGGAAGAGAAACATCTTTGTTTGTGATTCTATGCACAGGGGCATCTAACCAATCAAACGCATTTCGCTGTACATGATGACTGATTTCTGAAGAGATGGAGGCTAGCGGCCAGGCTTCTTCGACGATCACCAATCGATTGGTTTTCTTTACCGACTCAACAATGGTGTGATAATCAATGGGTCTTACAGAGCGAAGGTCTATTACTTCAGCGTCTGTACCTTCTTTAGCTAATTCATCAGCAGCTTGATTGGCTACTTTCATCATCTTTCCAAAAGATAGAAGTGTGACATCAGATCCTTCTCGTACAATATTTGCCTCACCAATTTCGAGTAAATATTCTTCTTCAGGCACTTCACCTTTATCTCCATACATCAATTCTGACTCCATGAAGATAACAGGGTTTTCATCTCTGATTGCAGTTTTTAATAATCCTTTAGCATCGTATGGATTGGATGGTACTACTACTTTAAGTCCAGGTGTATTTGCATACCAATTTTCAAAGTTTTGAGAGTGTTGCTGACTCAGTTGACCTGCATTACCAGTTGGTCCTCTAAATACAATTGGAACACTGTACTGACCACCCGACATAGAGAGCATTTTTGCAGCACTGTTTATCACCTGATCAATCGCTACAAGAGAGAAATTAAATGTCATAAATTCAATAATAGGTCGAAGGCCATTCATTGCAGAACCAACACCTACACCAGCGAAACCAAGTTCAGCAATCGGCGTATCGATTACTCGTTTTGGCCCAAATTCATCCAACATTCCTTGACTAACCTTGTAGGCTCCATTGTACTCTGCCACTTCTTCGCCCATTAAGTAAACTGTATCATCCCTTCTCATCTCTTCACTCATTGCTTCTCCCAGGGCTTCTCTAAATTGGATTTCTCTCATTGTACAAGTCGTGTTTTAGGTCTGCTAAATTAATGATGAATGAATGATTATGGAGCTTTCAATAAGCATTTAATCATGGTATTTGCCTATACGCATAAAAAAAGCCCTACCATAAGGCAGGGCTTCTATATATTCTGAATCTATTTGAATTACTTCACTGCTTCGTTAACAGCATCAGCATAGTTTGCAAACTCAAGATCATTCAATGCCATGTCCTTGTATGAAGGCTCAGCATCAACTGCTTTCTTAAGGTTAGAACCTACTCCAGAAGCATTATTTTGTCTTGCAGAAGAAACTGCTAATAGGTAGTAAGCATCCGCTCTATCTACTTGCTTAAATTCCGCATCTGCCATGCTGTAATCTCCACTCAATAGATGAGCAAGACCTCTATCTATCATAACATTTTCGCTGTTAGTTGCAGAAGCAAATGACGCTTTCGCTTTGTCATACTCTGACATTCTAACTTCAACGGCACCTTTCATTGCGCTTACTCTTCCATTGATATCGTTAGAAGATGAGCTGACATTTCCAAGTGTTTCGTAAGCAGCAGCATAATCCCCTTGAAGGATTTGAACAGCAGCCATGTTAGACTGTACCTCGCCAGCAGAACTCATTTTGTTCATTGCAATCTCAAGCTGAGTTGCAGCACCATCTAATTTAGAATCATCACCTCTAAGTGCCATCTCGATATGAGCAGCAGCAAGGTTGTTATGTGCTTGCCACATTCCAGACTTGTCAGCAGCAGCCTTATAAATTGCTGCTTTTTCTTCAAGAGATGGAGTAAGTGTCGCACTGAACATAAGCTCTTCGATTGTCAAAGTGTCCGCATCAGCTGAACCATCAACAATCGCTTTTGCTAACACAGCAATTTCAGCATTTGATTTTTTAGGCTTCACAGTTAATACTTCTGTTTTAGCTGATCTCAAACCTGGATACACATCGTTAAATACTTTTTTGTAAGTAGAAAGCTTTTGCATTTCTTTTTCCTTCTCAACGAAAGATCCAGAACCATTAATGATGTTGTTATAATCTCTTTTCTCCTCAGCGGAGATGCCATCATAAGAAGCTAAAGCAGCTTTGAAAGCAGTCCAGTTCTGGATTACCGGCTTAAGGATAAAATCAATTGAATCAGCAGCACCTTTGTAATCGTAACGATCCATTCTGTTTCTGTAGAATTTCTCGATTTCTTTTGCACGATCTTCAGAAAGGTCGGTGTTGATTGTTTCTGTTCCTTCAGGAGAGTGAGTACCTGTGATTGTAACCGTTCTTGTTACATTTTTCTCAGCAATGAATCCACTCAGTTCATCTCTTTTAGATCTGTTAGAAACACCATCATAGCTTAAAGAAGTTCTAAGGTTAGATTTTCCTTGATCAAAGTAAAAGCTAACGTTTGTAGGAACTAACTCTTCCTTGTCATTATAGCCATGCTCTGCATAAGAAACCATTGCTACATCTTTCACCCAACCAGAAGTCATGATTAATCCCTGAGCAACAGCCAATCTTTCAGTAGATTTTGACTTACCATTTCTGGTGTCTGTAGCTACTCCTTGAACATATAATGTTCCAGGGTTCATTCCTACTTGATATGGGAATGAGAAGTTAGTTGACTTCCGAGAAGTCGTTGTTGAACTGTTAGGAAAGTCAGAAGCATTGAATTCAATAGATCCAACACTTAATTCCTGATCGCCATACACATAAAGCGTGTTTAGTGTAAAGCTAGTGTTCGCTGGAAGAATTTTAGGAGGCAAAACAGCGCTCATTTCGAAAGGAACGTTACCGCCGTGTACCTCAAGTGGATTAGGATCCACCTGTAGATCATTCTCCTGAGCCAATTTTATAATTTTATCAAGCTTACAACCTGAGAGTAATATTACTCCCGCAGCTAAAGCAATGGCTAGGTTAAATTTTTTCATTTGATTCAGTTTTTTTAATTGTACAAACAATAAATAGTATAATTCTTAGTTATAGTGCTCGCAAAATTAATCGAAAATATGATTTTAATGCACAATTGAGGTAACTATCTAAAACTTCTATTGTTTATCTTTGCGTCTGTAAAAGAATGAATATGCAAGACTTTCTGGAAAAATATGCTTTTGGGGTTTGTACTCGTCTCGGTGAAAAACTACGTATTCCTACTTCCAGTATTCGTTTATTCTTCATTTATAGCTCTTTTTTGACTTTCGGATCACCTGTTATTATTTATTTAGGCCTTGCTTTCATTATGAATTTTAGAAAGCATCTAAGGAGAAGAAATAATACTTTGTGGTACTATTAGATTTCGCTAAACTTCCTGTTATTCTTTAAGTAGTATTCAAAAATTAGCAATTTTGATTTTGGAGTACTTGAAGTAATGGTCCTTTTCCTGAGGGTTCGTCGAAAATTAGCAACCATGTACAGGTGAGCTTTTATTACCGCAAGTGAATGTTTAGGTTTTCCTTCAATTAAAAATTTGACTGAAGCAACCCAGTCAAGGAAAATACGAACTGGAAGTTTCAACAGCAACTTGTCTGCTGGAAGATTCTTTATCAAAAGGCTTAGGCCGTTTCTGAAATTAAGATAGGTTTTGAATGGATTCGTCTTGTCAAGTGTACCACCACCAACATGATAAATTGTTGATTGGGGAATGCTTCTTACGCCATAACCATGGCTGTGTATTTTCCAGCAAAGATCAATCTCTTCCATATGGGCAAAATAGTCATCATCAAATCCACCTGCCTCCTTAAAAATTTTACTTCTTATCATCATGCACGCTCCTGATGCCCAAAATATATCAATGGACTGATCGTACTGGCCGGTATCCATTTCAAGGTGATCTAGCACCCGACCTCTGCAAAATGGATAACCCAGAAAATCAATAAACCCACCACACGCACCCGCATATTCGAATAAATCTTTATTGTTGTAGTCTTTTATCTTGGGTTGACATGCAGCATAATGGGGATTATTGTCTAAAAAAGTAACCATTGGGTCTAGCCAATTTTCAGTCACCTCCACATCTGAATTAAGGAGCACATAGTATTCGGATTTTATATCTGCTAAGACCTGGTTGTAGCCTCCAGTAAAACCGAGGTTTTGAGTAAGCGCTATTAGTTTAAGATCAGGATATTCGGCCTTTATAAAATCAATCGACCCATCAGTCGAAGCATTATCTGCAATTATAACCTCTGCGCTAGAGCTATACTTGATTACTAGTGGTAAAAACTTTTCGAGAAAAGCTTTCCCATTGTAATTGAGTATGACGACTGCTGTCTTGATCATTTACATCATTCCTGATAAATCCATCCCAGGAATATTGGGCATTAGACCTTCGGTGGATTTTTTAATATGCTCTTTTGCTTTAATGTCTGCTTCTTGAATGGCTTTATTGGCTGCAGCAACAATAAGATCTCTCATCATATCCTTGTCAGCCTCATTCACTAGTGAGCTATCGATATCCAACCCAATCAATTCTTTGTTTCCGTTAGCTGTAGCTTTCACCAAACCTCCACCTGATTCTCCTTCCACAATTATATCCTTTAACTGATCCTGGGCTTCCTTCATTTTGGATTGCATCTCCTTCACTTTGCCCATCATTTTCATCATATCGAACATATCCTTCTATTTTTTTATCAATGCAAAAGTACCTTTTTGTGTGCGTATTTCTCCGCTTGAAGTTTCAAAGGTGATTTCATAAAGATAAGTTCCCTCATTTGCAGCAGATCCTCCGATTGTTCCATCCCATCCTGGAGATGCTTGATCTGAGCTATAAATAAGTTGACCCCACCTCGAATAGATCTTTGTGGTCGCAATTTCTGTTGGCAATCCAAAGAGCTCAAGCGTGTCGTTTAGCCCATCACCATTAGGAGTAAAAGCGGTGGGAACATAAACCACCAACTCATGTCTAACAGTTACAGCGTTGGAATTTAATGTGATTCCATTTGATGCGTATGTGGTTGAAGCACTAACAAATTGTCTTGGACTGCCATCTTTTGCATCAAGTTGTACTGTAAAATTGGATTGTGTGATTTCACCACTGGTTTTTGAAAAATCATTACCAGTATGATATTCATTGACGCCTAATTCCTGGATGGAATTATTTGGAGGAATAAAGGATACATTAAATGTGTTAGTATTTACATTATCGACCTCTACTAAAGGTGGATTTGTTTCCGCTGAATAGAGGATTTGGTTACAACTATCTACATAATCTATCTGATAATAATATCGCCTTGCTTTAGACCCAACTGGATCTGTAAAGGAGCCTGTCTGGTTAGACCTTTCTTCGAATTCACCTTGATCAAGCCTCCTAAATATTTTAAAACTACCACTCCCAACCTCATCGAGATTAATGTAAATGCCAGAACCTGTATAAATTGAATACATTGACTCAAATGGTGAAAGCGATAAATCATTAGATTCGGCACAAAAGTTTTCACTGAAATCTGATGTGTCGTTACATGGATCATAAGCTTCTATATTCACACAGTAGTTTTGTCTATTAAAAGGAATGTCATTTAGGACAATTGTTGACTCTGATAGATATCCATCAAATAATAGAATGGGAGAGGGTTGAATAAGATTGATTCGATAATTGATCAGTGAATCTATTGAATCTAATTCCAGATAAAGTGTAAAAAGATCTTTACATGTTTCTTTTACTGAGGCGTTGACTATCTCCGGTGATTCTAACACTGGGATTGGAGCTATATTGTCAAAGAAGGTTGAGCATATTTCATCTGCGTTTTGAAAAAGGCCTTTCAAAGCAACCACCTGAGAATCGTTGGTTGAGAATGTAAAGGATCCAGTCTGACCATTAATTAATGTTACTGAATCATTCAAAGTAAAATAAACACGAATGCTATCGTAATAAGTGTCAGCGGAAGTGACAGAGATTTGCCGGCCATTACATTTACTATACAAAACCTGAGGTTTTAAGGAAGTCAAGGCTTCTACAAAAAGGGTGTCGGTTTTATCATCAATTCCATCAACACCTACTACCTGCACTATTTGATAAACTCCAGGATCTTGATACGAAAAGGTTTGATTATTGGTAATGTCAGCTCCTTCAAAGTAGTAATATTGGCGAGTAACATCACCAAAAGTGTCGAGCTCTGTAATATTTACAGTCATGGGTGCACATCCTTTGTCAAATTCGACACTAAATCGCCCTTTACTACTTAAAACCTGAGCCGAAAGCAGCATTGGAAATAAAAGAACAAATATGATTGGTGTCCAGCGATGCATTTAGTCCATTAACGTGGGTCTCGTAAAATTAACCTTTTAAGTGCTGGATTATTTTATCTATTTGCATTGGTTTTTGTTCACCCGTACTCATGTTTTTAAGCATGTATTCACCTGACTCCATCTCTTGATCTCCAATAATCAATGTATATGGCGTTTGAATTTTATCAGCGTAATTAAACTGCTTTTTGATTTTGTCAGCTGTGGGGTACAGATCAGCTTTGATTCCGTTTGACCTTAGATCCATTACTATTTTTTGCCCATGTTCGTGAGTCTCTTCACTAAAATGAACAACCAAAACTTCAATCCTTTGCGTGATTTTTTCTGGAAAGAGGTTTAATTCCTCCATTACATCATAAATACGGTCAAGTCCGAATGAGATACCTATTCCTGAGATTCCTTCAAGACCAAATACTCCGGTAAGATTATCATATCGACCCCCTCCGCAGATGCTCCCCATCTTGACAGATGTGGGCTTTACCTCGTAGATCATGCCCGTATAGTAGGAGAGACCTCTGGCTAGAGACAGATCAAGTTCTACCTGAATGTTTTTCTCTGAAAATTTACCAAGCTGCTCAAAATATTTTTTTACTTCAAGAACCCCTTCATTTTCAGAATCTATCGATTCGATTTTACTAAGCAGTTGATCTATTTCTGAGAGAGATAAAATATTCATTACCTCCTTCATTTGATTAGAATCAGCACCCAAAGCAAGTACATTTTCTATTACCTTATCCTCACCAATTTTATCAAGCTTATCAATTTCAGCGCAAAAAGGGACTTCTTTTCCTTTCAACCCAACGAACGTCGCGAGCAGGAATAAAATCTCTCTGTGATTTATTTTAATGACATAGTCAGATAAGTTTAGGTCATTAAAAACGTCAGTAATTAATAAGGTAAGTTCAACCTCATTCCAAATGCCTTTGGTTCCTATTATATCTGCATCACATTGATAAAACTCTCGGTAACGTCCTTTCTGAGGACGATCAGCTCTCCATACGGGTTGTATTTGAAATCGTTTGAAAGGAAATGCAATTTCGTGTTGATTCATTACCACGAACCTTGCAAATGGAACTGTGAGATCATATCTCAGTCCTTTTTCAGAAATTTTATTAATGAGGTGCTTACTACCTTGTTGGTAATCACCCTCTGAACTTTTACTGAGATAATCACCTGAATTTAGAATTTTATAAAGCAGTTGATCTCCTTCGTCTCCATATTTCCCTGTTAGAGTAGAAAGATTTTCCATTGCAGGGGTCTCGAGCTGAGTGAATCCATATCGCGTAAAGTTGCTCTTGATTTTATCAATTATGTAGCTTCTTTTGGAAGAAATCTCAGGGCCAAAATCACGAGTGCCTCTTGGAAGAGTAGGCTTACTTTTAGACATTCAATTTTTCGTTTTGGACAAAACTACATAATCCCCTAAATTTGCGGCTCATTTCAAGTAAGAAGACCAAGAAGATGGCCGTAACAAGATTAGAAAGAAAAGGTAGAAAAAATAAAAATGTCGCAAAGAATAGAGTGAACGCAATGAAGCGATTAAACGCTGTTCCTTCTATCAAAAATGTGGACATTGAAGAGATAAAAGCTGAATTTGCTAAAAAGACTAAGACCAAGAAGGAAGAACCTAAAGCAGAAAAAGCTGTAGCAAAAAAAGAGGAAGCACCTAAAGCTAAGGCTGAAAAAGCTGAGACAAAAGCAGCTCCTGAAAAGGAGACTAAAAAGGCAGCTCCGAAGAAAAAAGCTACTCCTAAGGCTGAGGCTAAGAAAGAAGAAAAGCCAAAAGCCGAGAAAAAGGAAACTAAAAAAGCTGCACCAAAGAAAGCAGCTGCGAAGAAAAAAGAGGATAAGTAATTATCCTTTTTCTATCAAGCCAAACATTTCCCTGGACGGTATCGTCTGGGGATTTTTTTGCATAAAAAAAGCACCAACAGTGTTGATGCTTTGAGTCGATTAGGTAATTAAGTACTAATCCTCAGTAATCTTTTCTCTGATTCGCTTTACCTCTAAGGTGATGTCTCTCATAACATCTCTTGTTAGGGTAAAATCAGGATCATTTGCCATTTTTTCTTCTATCTCCTGCAGGTCACCTTTATAAAGTCTATCCAATATGGATAGTTCGGTGATCATCTCAGCAATTGTGTCATCAAAAGGAAGATCATTTAATACTTCAATAATATCTAGTAAAGCCTCCTCTTCACCAAGAACAATTTTTACTAGTGGCTCTAGGAGTTTTTGGTTTTCCGGGGTATCAGGGAATGTTTCTAAGGTGATTACTGCCTGGTATAATCCTTCAACAAAACTTCCTGTAAGTGCAAGACCTGCCATCGTCAAATGGTGATCCTCCTCCATTTTTAAGCTGGTCTCAAGGAAAAGTTTCGCGAGAATTCTGGAAATTTCATCTTCATTTTGATCTTTAATATGGCCTCTGAATTCGTTGAGGTCATCTTCATTGTAGATAGCCGAATCACCTAAAAATTCAGCCATACTATGAGAGGCTTTTAAATATTCAATGCAATCATCTTCATGGCCATATGCAGCTAAATAGCTGATGTCAGATGCATAAACGCCCATGTTAAGCGCCATTTTATCACGGTTGCTTTTGTAGCTTTCTATATTGCTGAGTGAATTTGTGTGTGCCCGATCAAATCCAGCACCGATAGATTTTAACGTAAATGGAACCAAAGAGGGGTCTGGTAGGTCTTCCATTAATTTTTCTAAATCGTGAATCGTTTTTTCTTCTGCAAGTTCTTCTCTGGATTTTTCATTTTCACCAGATGATGAGCTGCTAGTGCAACTAGCAACCACGCAGACAATAAGCAAGAGAGTCAGGATGTTATATGATGATTTCATTATGTTTTCAACTATGTTCTTATTCAAGTTTAATGGTTTTTAACCTAAAAGATATCTGTTTTAAGATTTAATGAATGTTTTGTTCACATTCCAATGTCATATAATACACCTGGTATATCATGATGCTTGCCATCAAGGTATACTTCTATTTTATTGTTGGTAGAAAGCAGATTTTGTTCAAAAGAATATCTGATACTCTCATTAAAGAATATTTGAACATTACTTTGGGTGATAAGTACATCAACCTTGATGCTTTGTGATTGGTTGCTGCTACTGTCCGTTGAAGCAACAATGTCGTCGAACGGCCAGATGAAATCAGTTACTCCACCGGAATTGTTCAAAGCGATTTTTAAGTCACTAAAGGGCTCGTTAATTTGAAAATTAAACCAAGCCTGTCCATCTGCTTCCAGTGCCTTTAATTTCCCTCTTCGCTTACTTGTAATGTTTGAACGAATACTGTCTGGAATATATTCACCTTCAATTTTATTAAGGGGAATTATGGTTTCCGAGCTAGCTTCGTTCTCATTGGTAGAAGAAGTACAGCCCAAAAGCAAGGCTGCACAAATCAGGATGATAATTTCTCTTAACATAAGAGAAAGTTAGATATTTCTATTTTCTCTTCAATATCAAAGCAGAAATAAGTGAGACAATTAAGCCTAAGGGTAAAATTTCCATCAAAGTCATAGGAATGCGATAAAGAGGGTTTTCGTATTTCACCATCCATTCAGCCATGCTTGCTTTTTCAGTCGCAATTTCGGTTGCGCTAAGGCCTTGTTCTTCAAGATTAGATATGAGATATTCACCATACTTTTCTCCGAAATCTGACTGAAAGTTTGGGTAGTAAACTTCCCATCCCACCACGTATATGAGCGAGGCGATTGAGACAATAATAAATCCCTTTAGAAATGCCTCCTTGAAAGAAATTGATCCATTTAGCTCTTTGTCCCTAAATGATTTTACTCCAAAAAACACGGTTGAAAGAGCGATAAGCATTGCCGTATAACCCAATGTCTCTCCTAATGAGAAGTCAAAGTTATCTCCCTGGAAAACTGAATCAAGGGCAAACCATCCGATTACATTGATAAGGCCTGCCAGGAGACCAAAATAGATTAGCTTTTTCATAGTCTTATTTTTTTGCTTCAAATCACTCATTTTCCGGGGTTCTTTTTTTCATACTTTCGGGTGATTTGACAAAAATCACTCTTTTGGCGGATGAATTAAAGCCATTTCTCGCGCCTTTTGAATTGCTTGCGTTCTTCTTTTTACATTCAACTTGCTATAAATGTTGGAAATATGTGTTTTGGCTGTATTAAGTGAAACAAATAGTTTATCTGCAATTTCTTGATTAGAATATCCTTGAGCCATGAGATCCAATACTTCAATCTCTCTTTTACTGAGTCCTAGTTTGTTTGGATCGAACGATTGAAATGTTCTTTTTTTATACATGTTGGCACCAAGTAAAATGCCACCAACAAGGAATACCACGCCAATAATGGCCCCATAAATTTCTATTCGTAAATCCCTAATGATGGTGCGGTAATGAATTACCTCCAATAACACCATTAATAGACCCATCATACCACCATAAATCCAATAGATTTTATTTAGACGTTGAGGCTTTCTCAAAATTCTCTAATTTTCATTTTTAAAATCACTCCTATGTTAACAAAGATTGCTTATTTCATCGCACGTTTTGCAGCTGCCATAATTATGGCCCAAACCTTATATTTCAAATTTACGGGTTCTGCAGAGTCAATTTATATATTTAAAACTGTAGGGATGGAGCCCTGGGGCAGATGGGGTGTGGGTATTCTTGAAGGGATAGCTGCAATTTTGCTAATAATTCCGCGTACAGCCTGGGCAGGTGGTGTTTTGGCGGTTGGCTTAATGATTGGCGCTATTGGTATGCATTTCACAAAGTTGGGAATTGAGGTGATGGGCGATAAGGGCCAACTTTTTTATTATGCAATGATTGTATTTTTATGTGGCTTGTATGTTGTATTCAACAATAAAGCAAAAATTGAAAATGATGTTTTACCTAAAATTTTTAAAAGAAAATGAAAAAAGGCATTTGGATTTTAGCTGTCATTTTTATTGCATGTCAAAATTCAAACTCTATAGGTACTCCTTCCATTGAAGGCAGCCAGATTCCTCAAGGAGCTATTTTACAAGACTATGGGTCGATTCCCGGACTTCAAAAAGCAATTCTTAAATCCGGAGAAATCACAATCGGTGAGGGTGATTTTTTAAATGGATTATACCATGGAACATGGACCACCTACGATACAGAAGGTAAAGTTCAGTCTATCACTTCATACTTTGAAGGTAAAAAACAAGGCGTAGAGTTAATCTTTGATAATATGGGATATGTTCAGTCTAAAGGTTCTTATCATCAGGATCAGCTGAACGGAGAGTATCTCATTTATAATCGAAGAAAGATCGTAGAACGCAAAAATTACTCTGGAGGCCAACTAGAGGGGCTTAAGCAGAAGTTCTACACGAATGGAACAGTAATGGAAGAATCAAACTTTGTAAACGGGACTATGCATGGTGTAGCCAAATGGTATGATCAGGATGGTAATCTCACTATCGAGTACGAGTATAACATGGGAGATCTTATCGAACAATAGTCAATTATAACATAAAAAATGGCTGTTCAATTTGAACAGCCATTTTTGTTAAACATTAACTTATGTTTTATTGATCATCCGGAGTATTCATTTGTCGTGTGAAGATCTGAGTGATTGTACATCCGGTTGTTTCATTTTCAGAGGCCAGTCTAAGCGCAGTACTATTAACTATGGCAGTATACATTTCGCATACTTGTTCTCCATCTTCTTCAACGCATAATGAAAAGCCTCCACTGACAGTCCAGGTACCTGTTCGAATAGGAAGACCTTCCTGAAACCTAAACGTTCCATCCGCATTCAACTCAAGTAAATAACACCTTGTATCGGAGCAAGATCTGTTTGTGCTTCCATTGTCTGTAGGATTATCACAATCTGTACTAGCCACTGAGTCACCTTCCCAAATACCAACATAAGATCCCGACTCATCGTCATCTTTACATCCTGTAACTCCAATCAGAGCCACTAGTGTTAGAAGTAGAATATTTTTTTTCATAAAGTAAAAATAAATCAAAATTGCCTCAATAATATTGTTGTTGATATGAGTGGACTGGCATTTTCGAGTATGAGAGTTGGTAAGAAATACCGACTGATTAATTATGGAGAAGAATCTGAGTTTATTCTACTGGAAGTGATCGGTAGAAATGATTATAAGCTTAAAGATTTATTTTCTTTGGAAAGTTATCGCATGAGTGAATTGATACAGTATGGTAGAGGTGAGGATTTTGAACTTCGTGAAATCTACGAATGATTCACATGCAAAAGAATGAAACTATGAAAAACCTACTTGTTGTATGTGGAGGTCAATCTCCAGAACATTCAATCTCTATACGATCTGCCAAAAATATTCTCAATGCATTAGATAGGAATAAGTATCATATTACTCTAATTGGAATTACTCAAAAAGGTGAGTGGCGAATGATCCAAGAAGATGAATTGGGAGATACAATTACCAATCAAGGTGATGTTGTTTCTATAGTTCCCGGAAAGGCGGAGTTTTTGATGTGTGAGAATCGCTCTATTGGAAAGTTTGATGTCGTGTTCCCGATTTTACATGGTCCTAATGGTGAGGATGGCACGGTTCAGGGACTATTTAGCTTACTTCAGATTCGGTTTGTTGGTCCAGGTGTTTTAAGTTCATCCATCGCCATGGATAAAGATGTCACCAAAAGACTATTGCAAGAAAGTGATATCAAAGTGGCTCCTTGGAGATTATTAACTAAAGGAGATAAAGTACCTGGTTATTATGATATTGTAGATGATCTCGGAGAGGTTGTTTTTGTAAAGCCTGCCAATATGGGCTCATCAGTCGGAGTGCACAGGGTAGAGAATGAGAAGGAGTGGAGTGTTGCAATTGCGGATGCTTTTAAATATGATCGAAGAGTCTTGGTAGAGCAATCGATAATTGGTCGTGAGTTAGAGTGTGCGGTTTTAGGAAATAATCAGCCCAAAGCCACCGGAGTAGGAGAGGTCCGTTCAGGTGATTTTTATTCCTTTGATGAAAAATATGCAGAAACTTCGGACGCTGAAATAATCATACCTGCAGAAATAGACCGTAAGTACCTTCCAGCTTTAAAAGAAACCGCCATTCAAGCATATAAAACGCTTTGTTGCGAAGGCATGTCCAGGGTGGATATGTTTCTTACCCATGCTGGTGAGATTTATGTAAATGAGGTAAACACCATCCCAGGATTTACAAGCATTAGTATGTACCCGAAGCTTTGGGAAGAAGAGGGATTGGGCTATTCCGAACTACTCGATCAATTGATTGATCTATCCATAGAAAGAGGTTAAATGATTTTATAAATCTGCAAACGATTTGATTTCATCAATAGCCATACGATCCCTAAGTCCCTTGGCATAATGGACTTTCCTTATAATTCCTTTTTCGTCCATTAAGAATTCAGCAGGAATCGTTTTAATAGATTCATCTCCTGCCATCCAGTGCACAGGGAGTTTTTTCTTCTTTGCTTCAAAGACTTGCTGGAAGAATGAGGTGAAATGACTTTTTGCTGATTTTAGACCGGAGCTCTCTACTCCATAAGCATCATACCAGACTTTGTCAGGGTCAGAGATGAGTGGGATGGGAGATATCTCTTTATGAAAATGACTTTTAATTAGTAGATCTTTCTTTGATTCAAAAAAGAAGATCATTTCAAGCCGTTTTGTTTTTAGTTCTTGATGATGTTTTTGAAGATTATGTACCCTGGTATTGCAAAAGGGGCAACCTGCATGACGGAAGAAAGCAATTAGTACCTTCTTGCCTCTATAAGATTCCAGGTCTATTTCTCGATCGAATATGTCCGCTAGTTTAAAAACTGGTGCTGGTGCGTTGATGTCGAGTGTAATTCTTTCTTGCATTTGATTCAATCGATTTTGGATATGCTATTGATTTGATAGTTGAATTACGAATGGAGTTAGTCGAATAGATTTAATTAAGGTCAGAAAAATCATTTCCACTCACTAAATTAGATGAGTCAGGCTTTTAGACGTACGAATAGATATCCTGGAGCCAACCATTTACTCTACTTTTAAGTTTGTTTAACAATTAAGTTGCATCATATATGCATCTAGAATGAGAACGAAAGCGAACACCGTATGATTAAGCCTGAAATTCCTGAGAATGAGGATGAACGCATAAAAGAATTAAACGCATATCAAGTATTAGATACACTTCCTGAAGAGGATTATGATGATCTGACAAGTATAGCAGCTGAAATCTGTAATACCAACATCTCCCTTGTAAGTCTAATCGATGAAAATCGACAGTGGTTTAAATCTAAGTTTGGTTTAGATGCCAGTGAGACACCAAGAGAATATGCGTTTTGCGCTCATGCTATTAATGAACCGGAAGAATTATTCATTGTGAATGACGCAAGGGAAGACGAGCGTTTTCATGATAATCCGTTAGTTGTAAATGATCCAAATGTTACTTTCTATGCTGGTGTTCCATTGGTAAACGAAAAGGGATATTCCCTCGGTACACTATGTGTAATTGATGATAAACCGAAAACACTTTCTAATCCTCAGAAAAAAGCATTAAAAGCCCTTGGGAAGCAGATTATGAATATTCTCGAGCTGCGCAGGAAAAAAAGGGAGCTAGAATCCTCTATTAAAACACTTGAGATGACAAATGAAGAGTTGGACCGTTTTGCTTCTGTGGTAGCTCATGATGTAAAAGGACCGCTCGTTGGAATTAATGAACTTATTCAAGTATTGGATAATGACGATTATTTAGGAAAAGAATCTCAGCAAGCAAAAGAGTTGGTGAGTTTGATATCTAATGCCAGTGGACAGCTTAGCCAACTCGTAGATCGATTATTGGAATACTCCAAATCAATTCACATTGAGGATTTAAGCAATGCTGAAATTGAAATAGAAAAACTCAAGGATAATGTAATCTCTCTTTTTTCATCATATAATAACCTTGAGATTGATTTCGAATCGGAAGTAGAAAAAATAACGACGAATCAATCAGCAGTAGAGCGAATACTTTTAAATTTAGTAAACAACTCGATTAAATATAATGATAAGGATATTGCCAGAATAAACATTTCGCTAACAAAGAATGATGCGAATTATGTTTTTACGATTACTGACAATGGCCCGGGTATTCCTGAATCAGAGCATGATAAGGTTTTTGAAATTTTTAAGGTACTAGAGAAAGATTCTGGTAAAGGAACTGGTTTGGGGCTTGCTATTGTCAATCGATTAGTGACATCCTTAAAAGGATCTGTAAAGATAGAAACACCAGAACAAGGTGTACGGTTTGTAATAAGTCTACCAATCTCAAAATGAGAAAGAATCCTTGTTGAAAGTCATAATTTCAATTCATGGTTTGATTCACTGCTCACAATACTTTTGCCACCTCCTTTTTACTGATTTCATCAAGGCAGGGTAAACAATCCAATGTCGGAATGGCTGGATAAGCTTCATGTATAACCGACCAAATGTGCCCTTGGGTTTTACGTATACTGCCATTTGAATACCAAAATCTCCACCCTTCTTCACTCGCCCCAGGTGAAGTGCCGCATGAACCGTTTTATTCTCAATTTCTGATAAGTACTCATTTTGCAATTGGAAAACAGGAATGAAGTCATCTGTTCCCGGATCAATGAGGTCTTCGAATTTTAAGTTCTCTGACTCAGCATATCGTTCGCGAATACTACCTGGGATCAGGTGATCAACTGGCTCCTTTTCATCCCATTTAAATACTTTACCAAGAAAGAGCCTGAGACGAAATAGGAATCCGGCAAGACCCATTTCAGTCAACCGTTCATTGGAAGCTCTAAATTGTGAGAGAAACAGATCAAGACTATGCTCTTTTGTTAATGTTATCGGTACGAGCCAAACATCCTCAATATCAAAATCGGGAAGGAGAGTATGTACCCGCCAGGGTTGTTCCAGGTGATGCTTTTTGTCGATCTTAATTTTAGTGGAAGACATAATCCATGAACATTGACATAGGATGGAATAACTAATGCTGTTATTTATCCGGTCTTACTGTTTTAGATAAAATATTTGGTGCTACCTCACAATACGAAGTAGTTAATGCATCTTCAAAAAGTCCTTCGCTGACCTTATCCAATTCAATTTTCGTCCACCCATTTTTTCCCCACTTGTTTGGAACAGGATAAATCCCATTACCTGGTACCGATGAGAAGACGTTTTGATCGACCTCTGAAAGTTTCACCACGACCGTTTGATTTTTGAAATCGTATGTGGCAAATATTTTTTTTCTGACTTTGAATGAGGTTTTTTCAAAGTGAGGCTCCTCAGTTGTCTCTGGAAAGGAGAGTGCTAATCTTTTAAGTTGGTCAGGGTTGATCATAGAGGAGGTTTCGAGTCAGACTTTACTCCTAGTCATTGGCTATACTTCATACTTTTCAAGTTTCTGCCACCCTCCACCATTGATTGCCTTGAATCCATTGGCTTTGAGCATACGCTTCGCCTGCCCGCTTCGAATTCCTGATGCACAACACGTAATAATAGGTTTAGTCTTATCTAGCTGTCCTATAAAACTTGGAATGCTGTCAAGTGGGATATTTTTGCTGGTCCGAAGGTGACCACCTTCATACTCAGTCTTCGTTCTTACATCAATGATGACCGCACCTTCCTTAAGGTATTGTTCGACTTTTTTTCCTTTATTGAATAATCCTAGCATGGTTGTTAGATTTTTTTAAAAATATGGAATGCAATTAATGAAAACTGAATCATTAAAAGATTCGTTCCTGAATACTCAGAATTTCTACTTTAAATCCGGATTATTGTATTCCAAATAGTAGTCCTTTAGTAAGTCCCAGAATTCATCGGTATACTTCCCGTCTTCTTTGCGAATGATTACCTCTGATGCTTTTAATTCACTTTCTTGAAATGAAAAGCTCCGTAAAACACGAAAAACAGGATGATTTTTTTCATTTTTTAGATAGAGGTATTCAGATGCGTTGAGTCCTGATTTGATTGCTGCAGCGGTAAATACATTCATCTCTCGTTCAGGATATAAAACGTAACATCTCCCATTTTCTGCAAGAAGGGCTTTAATGGCATTGACCAAGTCTTCAATTGGAAGATTTTCATTGTGCAACGCAATATTTTTAGCTGCCTCCTTACCTTTTGTACTGTTGTTAAAGAATGGTGGGTTGCAAACGATTAAATCATATTTTTTATCGGTATGATATTGCTGAATGGAAGAATGATGGACGTTCAGTCGCGCTGACCAAGGAGAGTTTTCAAAATTGATTTTAGCCTGAGCATAAGCTGATTCATTAAGCTCCACAGCATCCACCACCATTTTGTTAGTTACCTGTCCCAGCATCACTGATAGCAGCCCGGTACCAACCCCTATGTCAAGCATGTGTTTTGGTTCCTTTGATTCCCTTAGTATTTGTGCGATCCAACCTCCAAATAGGCATGCATCTGTCGTGACCTTCATCCCAGATCTTGCCTGATCAATGCGAAACTTTTTGAATTGGAAGTAGGTGTTGGGCATGAAGCGAATATATTATGGAATGCATTCACTAAAGTTCTAATTTCGGCGATAGGAGAAACCTATAAACAAAAAATGCAGCTAGCTGTTTTATGATGTAGATTTCTCGAATGCTCTTGCAATGCCACAATAAAGGAACTTTAGAGAATGCTCTCTTTTCATCATTCATACCTCAGCTTAGTAGAAGGATTTGCTTTGGTCACTTTGGAAGCCTGCCAATAAATGGAGGAAATTCCTACCAGGAATAGAAATAAGATCCCGGTTAAAATCTCAAGCGGACCTAAGCCTGTTCCATATCTAATCAAGAAGTACAGAAACAGTTTATCATAGAAGACATACGAAACCGGTATGGCTATGAGCGCCGCAATCATAATTAGTTTGATAAAGTCTTTGGTTAATAAATAGTAGAGACTCTTATTGGTAGCACCCATAATCTTTCTGATGGCGATTTCTTTCGTTCTGTTTTCTGTTGTGTAAGATGCCATCCCAAGTAATCCCAGGCATGATATGGTGATAGCCAGAATACTCAAAACACTAAAAAACTTGATTTGTACTCGTAGAAAGTAATAAGCTTCTTCAATTTCATCGTCCAGAAAGGATGCCTCGAAATTGATACCATGATCGATCCCACGCCAGATCTCATCAAGTTCATTGATGGTACGCTTAATATTTGAACTGTTGACTGTCAATAAAGCATAGTGCGCTTTTTGCGGAGAATACCTGAAAAGTATTGGGCTAATTAACTCACTAAGTGGCTCAAAATTGAAATCCTCTAAAATGCCTACTACTCGGCATTTTGTGCCGTCTTCCAGAGTAAATCTGAGAGAGTCTTTTTGAAGGTTAAATACCTTCGTCGATGTTATAAACTGCTCATTTACCAATACTAGTTCTTCGTTCTTATTTGATGCCGACATGTCTTTGCTGTTGCCCCATTCCAGATTCATTTTCATGTTTTCCACAAAATCATCACCAATAAACACCTGGTAGGAGTTGAGTGTATCCTGATCGTTAGAAGTTGCTTTTACCTCGTTGGAGAGAAATAGTCCTGGAAGATCCGAAGAAGTCGTAATTGATTTCACATCAGGATGTTTACTTAATTCATTGATGGCCACTTGTTTGTCGATGCTCTCAAAAGGAACGGTGAGTACATTATCTGATTCAAATCCATGCTGCTTGTTTAGGACATAGCTATACTGTCTCACAATGGCTAAGACACCAATTACGAAAACCAGTGACAAGAAGAATTGAAATACGAAAAGGCCCTTCTTAAATCCGGAGACATTACTCTTACCGTTCTTAATTTCTCCTTTCATCGTTTGAATGGGATTGAGTCTGGAGAAATACTGGGCAGGGAAAATGCCGGCAAATAAGCCAACCAATATTGCAAAAATTAGAAATGTAAGAATTTGAGCAAAACTAGGGTTGGTGTCTAATACTTCTGCCGCAATGATCATACTCAGAAACTCTTCTTTCATTGGATATAATATCAGAAGCGAAACTGCTAATGCTAAAACTGATAGAAGAATTGTTTCAACGATAAATTGTGCCTTAATCTGAAATTTCTCTGCACCTACCACTTTTCGAATCCCAATTTCTTTTGCTCTTTTCAATGCCTGGGCAATGGAAAGGTTAGTATAATTAAATACAGCTGGTAGAAGAACGAGTAATCCCACAAACATGAAGAAAAGCAAGGCTGGCTCGTCCCATCCTATACCCATAGCGTTGCTGATGTTCCATCTAGGAACGACTCCTGTCAAGCCAATGGATTCAATTTCAATTTTCTTGGATGGGTTAAAGGAGGATGCTTTTGCAGCTAGTTGATTCAATGCTAAATCCAATTGATCGTTACTTACATCCGGCTGGAGCATTATGTAGACGTAATTGTTTCGATAATTAACCCAGTCAGTATTAGGGTTTTCTGCTCTTAGATTCTCGTAGGTAGAATAAGAAGTTAAAATTTGAAAGTAGAAGTGCGTCTGTTTTAGATTCTTTAAAACTCCGGTTACATTGAAATTACCAAGATTCGTTTCCAACACCTTTCCGATTGGATTTTCATCTTTATACAAAACCTCAGCTACTTTTTCAGTAATGACAATGTCAAAAGGTTTGGATAAAACTGTTTTTGGATCTCCAGCTATCAACTCAAAAGAAAATGTCTCAAAAAAGCTTTGATCGGTAAAGTTTCCACTGAAGTTCATCATGTTACCTCTGTGATTAACTTCAAGATTCAATTCAGAATTGAAACGAACGACTTCTTCAATGAAAGGGTATTCTTCTTTTAAGTAATTTCCGGCTGCAGGGAAAATAGAGCCATAAGTCTTGGTGTCTTCATCAGTCTCAATGAACGTATTTAATTGATAGATGCGATCCTTATTTTCTTGAAATTCATCTGATTGGTAAATCGAAACGGATATGGAAAGTGCCAGCAAGCAAATGCACATACCGAGTGCCAATCCAAAAATGTTTAGAGAAGTAAATAGCCGGTGTTTCGAAAAATTTCGAAAGGCAATTTTGAAGTAGTTTTTTAGCATTGCAATTGAGTTTTTGTTGTAGTAAGATGAGTATGCGGCTTTTGATTTCCGCCTTTTTAGTCCGTAAGAAAACAGGAGGGAAAGCACCTGTTTCCAGTATTTGAAGCCGGCTTTTAATTTACCGGATTCCTCAAGGTTTAGTCCATAGACCTCATCAAGGTCACCTTGAATGTCTTCCAGGTCTGCTTTTCCGGCAAACCATTTCAGTAGTTTTTTCGCAAGAGTAGGAGGCTGGTTCATTTAGTAGACAATTTGAGTTTTGCTCCGGCCCACAATTGATCTCTCAATAATTTCATGTTTGAAAGCTCAACTTTCGCACTATCTGTGAGTTCAAAATATCGCTTTCGTCTACCACCACGCTCGTTTGTTGGCTCACCCAGATATGAAGAAATATATCCTTTTTCTTCCAGTCGTGTGAGGGTAGAGTGTAGGGCACCAATACTTAGTTTGCGATTAGCCCTTTCAGAAATGTCATTGAGTATGGCCACTCCATAAGCATCTTTCGCCAGATTGGCGATGGTGAGAAGGACTAGTTCTTCAAATTCTCCGATGTATCCTTTCATGTTGTTTGGTTATTTTACATTCCCCTGCGTCCCACATTCCTTTCACACTCCCCTTCAAAGGGGGAATATCCCCTTGAGGCGGTTCGACGCTTCGAGATCATAAGGGTGTATTACTTTCTACTTTTAAGAATTAATCATACGGCAATTATATATGATATGTTTCTATTTTTAAGAATTAATATTTAACAAATAGAAATTAGCTTTGCTTCATGCAAACATTTGAACTGGAAGGATACGAATTTGTAGAGCTTAATAAGTTGCTGAAAATCATGCAATTAGTCGGCTCTGGAGGGGAGGCGAAGCAATACATTGACGAGGGACTTGTCCTGGTAAACGGAGAGGTAGAAACCCAACGAAGAAAGAAACTTCGAAAAGGAGATAAGGTGGAGTTTAATCAAGAACAAATTCAAATCACTTGAATTCTGCAATGTGCCAAAGCACTCCTGAAGGATCATAAATAAAACCTTCCTGACCCCAATCAAAAACAGTAGGCTCAACCAGTTTCACTCCTTGAAATTTTTGATCCAGGTTTTTTCCTTTAAGTCTTTCCCAATATTCGGTGAGGTTATCAACCTCAAGTACAAGCATGCTATTATCGATCCAGTCTTTGACAAAAAAATCCTGTAAGTAAAATCCAGTTTTATTGGTATGAAAAAAGGATAGCTTAGGGGAAGTCACAATTTCTTCAAAACCCCATTCTAGATAGAATTTGCGGGATTGAATATAATCCCTGGCCCCAACAAAAGGGCGTATGGATTGTACAGACGATTCCATGGTGTGGTGACAGTTGGTTGAATGCGTAATTTCGACAAAAATTCTCAATTGTGAATTGAGAGTAAAAAATACCTTTCAGCTATACATCAAGTGATTAAGCCTATTGGTGTAGTTTTTCAATAGTCAAGCTTTATCTGTTCATTGATTCAGATAAAGATTACTTCTATTGTTTTGAATGGCTATATGTATCATACACTCTCTGAAATCACCCACACTTTAGAGCAGCTTTTGGAAAGTTTGAAACTTTCCAAAAGCTTTTTTTAAAACCATCTTAATAATCTATGAATAATGATTTATCGACAATATGGACATTTTGGAGATGACAAACCTTTACTGCCTCATGACCTCCAAACCATTCCAATACTTTTTCTCTTTTGATTTTGGTCGGTTTGGTAGATAGCAACGCATGAAAAGAGCTATATGGCCAGTCGTCTAAAGAATTACAAAACCCATGATGGATAGGATTTTTATGGATGTATATAATAATCTGCGTTAGGTAGGCATCAGAATTGATTTCTTTTCTTTTGAAATTAGGCATGAACAAACTCCCTCTTCGGTCATACATTTTATTAAACGCCTGAGTGTAGCTGCTGAAGAAATTGGAAAATTGCTTACTAGCATATTTTTGAAATGTTTCGTACTTCCCAAATGGAGGCGCAAAGATTTTAGTTTGAATCAAGGCATGGAAGTGATTGGGCATTAGACAGTATGCATAAGTGTCCGCAACTGGCTCAATGTATTTAGCCCATTGACGAAGAAAGAAATGATAATTTTCATCTGAACGGAATAGATTTTCCGACCCGTTTGCATGATTGTAAATATGGTAGAAGACGCCTTGCTCCATTTGCTAAATATAGTAGTTGCAACTTTTGGAAAGTTTGAAACTTTCCAAAAGGTTATCATACACTTTCCGAAATCACCCACCCAGCACTCCAACAAGCTTGAAAATTAAAGCCCCCTGTTAATGCATCAATATCCAAAACTTCCCCAGCCAGGTATAAACCAGGAAATCGTTTGGCTTCAAACGTTTTTAAGCTTACCTCGGAAAGTTTTATTCCTCCGGCGGTAACAAACTCCTCCTTGAAAGTACTTTTTCCAATCACCTGGTACCTTCCTTGAGTCAGCTCTTCCAGAAGTTTATTCACCTGTTTTTTAGAAAGTTCACCAAAAGGAATCTGATCTGAAATGCCACAGTACTCCACCATTCGTTCCCAGAAACGGCGAGGTAGACTAAAGAGTGGATAATTAAATACTTTTCTTTTAGGGTGTAGATTTCTGTATTCCTGAAACTGCTGGCGGGACTGATCAGACGCAACCTTCAAATAGTTAACCAATATTTCAAAATGATATTTCTTCTCCTCCAATTCGTATGCCCCCCAGGAAGATAATTTAAGGATTGCCGGCCCACTCAATCCCCAGTGTGTGATAAGTAGTGGGCCTTCTTCAACCAGCTTGGTAGATACGATTTTTACTTGTGCTCGCTCAAAGGATATTCCTTGCAGGTCGGCGATACGTTCGTCTTTAATATTGAACGTAAATAGGGAAGGAACTACTGCAGTCATCTCTAACCTGGTTTCTTTTAGAATCTTCCATGTTGCTGGAGAAGAGCCAGTGGCAATGACCACCTTATCCGCATTCATCGCCTCTTGAGTGGTATGAACCACCCAATGAGAATCTGACAATTCTAATTTTACCAATGCATGATTTTTTAGAATTTGAATGTTATTGCTCTCAGCAAGCTTGAGAAAACAATCGATGACAGTTTGTGAAGAATTTGAGATCGGGAAAACACGATGGTCTTCTTCTGCAGTGGTTTCCACTCCTCGATTATAAAGCCAGTTAGCCATATCCTGAGTGGAGAACGTTTTAAAGAGGGGATGGAGCTTTTTTTGTCCTCTGGGGTAGAATTGGACGAGTTCGGATGGAGTATTTCGTTCGTTGGTCACATTGCATCGCCCACCACCCGAGACTTTCACTTTCTGTAAAAGTTTGTTCGACTTCTCTAAAATGGTAACCTGATAATCAGGGTGTTTTTCTGCAATATTGATTGCTGTAAAAAAACCTGCAGCACCTCCGCCGATGACAATTATTTTCACATTGCTAAGTAAGCCAAAATCAGATCAAAATGACATTCATTAAATTTACTAGGACCTAAATAATCATATGGCATACTGTTATTTCAAAGGAGGTGTAATTGATGAGTCCGATGCATCCCTCTCAATTCATTCCATCGGTGCAAATCGAGGGTTCGGTGTATTTGATTTTTTTCGCATGCGCAATGGGAAATATTGCTTCCTTGAGGAACATCTGGAACGATTTGCTCGATCGCAAAAATTCATGGAGCTATCTGAAATCATTGAAAAGGATGAAATTAAAGAAGCTTTAGAGATGCTAAGAGATTGGAATGGTTTCAATGATGCGGGCTTCAAACTGGTTTTGCTGGGAGATGGCAGTGAGTCAGATCCAGCGCTTGATCCCCTTTTTTTTATTACTCAGACAAATTTAAAGAATCATCAGGTACCCCCATTTTCTAGCATTATACTTCACGAATATTTGCGAGAGTATCCACAAATCAAAAGCACCAATTACTTCACGAGTAATCTCCTCCATAGAAAAAGGATAGCAGCAGGTTCCATTGATGTTGTCTATCACCATGAAGGGATCATTAGCGAAGCTTCAAGAAGCAATATTTTTATAGTAAAAGAAGGTGTAGTCCAAACTCCAAAACGTAACATACTCGAAGGAGTCACCCGAATGAATGTATTAAAGATTGCTGAAAATATTGTTGCCATAGAGCAAACTGACATCACAGTGGAGGAGCTTAAGTCTGCAGATGAAATATTTCTGACCAGTACTTTGAAAGAAGTACTTCCAATTGTAGAAGTTGATGGACAAAAGGTAGGAAACGGAAGTGTAGGAAGAATTACCAGGCAATTACGGGCTGCTTTTGAGGACCTCCTACACTCCTGAATTTAATTTTCTTAATCAATATAAATTTTCCTACTCATCCTTTAAGCATTTGGATGGATTCACATTGGCAGCTCTCAGCGCTTGAGAGCTTACCGTAACCCAGGCAATCATCAAGGAAATGATGGCGGTACCTAAGAAAATCCAAACACTTAAATCAATCTTATATGCAAAACCCTCCAGCCATTTGTCCATAAAATAGTATGAGATTGGAATGGCGATAATGATGGAAATACCCACCAACCTAGTGAAATCCTTGGATAGCATCATGACTATATTAGATACGGAGGCTCCAAGCACCTTTCTAATCCCAATTTCTTTCAGTCGTCTTTCTGCGGTGAATGTTGCCAAACCAAAAAGCCCCAAACAAGAAATCAGTATAGCAAACCCAGCGAAGTAGGAGGAGAGTGTCCCAATTCGCGTTTCTGACTCATACAATTCCTGATAGCTTTTGTCCAGAAATTCATATTCAAAGATGAATCCCGGACAGAAAGTCTCGTAGAGTTGCTGAACCTCCGACATAGCCACCACTTCTTTTCCATTTTCCAACCGTACCGCTACATTCCAGGTGTTCCCTAACCAAAAGAATGCCGGGTCAACTTCTCGATGAATAGATTGGTAATGAAAATCTTTTAGTACACCCACGATTTGAAGATCATATTCTTCCCACAGTTTTATGGTTTCACCATTTGCTTCTTCTGGAGTGAATCCCATTACTTTAACAGCAGCTTCATTCATCACAATTTTGGTGCTATCTGCCCCAAATTGCTTATCGAACCATCGTCCGGCAATCACTTCCATTCCCATGGTCTTTTGAAATTCATGATCCACTCTGATATTCTCAAATAGGATTCGTTCTTCTGGCTGCTTGGTACGCCAATCCAATCCGCTGGTATTGTTCATTTGGTGCAATAAGGTATGGCTGGTGCCTGCAGCTGAAGCCACTCCCGGAATTTTTCTCAGCTCTGTAAAGAAGGCATCTCTTTTATCTTGAATAGTGCCTTCCTGACTAAAGAAAACAACATTATCCCGATCATAACCAAGGTTTTTAGTCAATGCAAAGCTGGTTTGCTTATGGATTACAATAACCCCAACAATCAAAACAATGGTGATAGTAAATTGAAATATCACTAGACCCTTTCGTGCCCACAACTCACCGGCTGAACTCTTGATTTCTCCCTTTAATACTTTCACCGGATTGAAGTGCGTTAAGTATAACGCCGGATAACTTCCTGCCATCAAACCAGTAAAGATTACTGTCACAATAGAAAATGTAATGATCTGCGGAGTTAGTTGAAGAGATATCTCTTTGTCAGTGATGAAATTGAATTGTGGCAAAAGAAGAAGTACCAATACATAGGCGAGCACCATTGAGAAGAAAGTAATCATCAGTGATTCTCCGATGAACTGTTTTATCAGTGTTTGTCTGTCAGCACCTATTGCCTTTCTTACCCCTACTTCATGTGCTCGTTTTGAGGCTCGAGCAGTAGAGAGATTCATGAAATTGATACAGGCTATAACCAAAATGAAAACAGCGATTATTGAGAATAATCGTACGTATTCGATACGTCCGCCATCCTGCACACCATTCGTGTATTTGCCATAGAGATATTGCTCAGAATATTTTTTTAAAAACAAATCGACATTGCTATCACCATCTTCATTTTTACTTTTCACATACCCGGATATTTTTTCAGTAACTGCTTGTTGTTCAGCACCTTCTTCTAGGATGACATATGTATGAGGACCATTGTTTCCCCAGCTTGTTACCCAATCATTTTCATCTTTATAATCTTCAAAAGGCAATACAAAATCGAAACGGTAGGTTGAGTTTCTAGGGATATTCTCAAAAACACCAGTCACCATGAAATCCCGATCATTTTCATATCGAAGTGTTTTACCTACAGCACTTTCAACATCGCCAAAGAATTTTTCGGCTAGTTTCCTTGAAATACAGATTGACGATTTGTCTTTCAATACATCATCTGGGTTTCCGGCCAACAGTTGATAGCTGAATATATTGAAGTAATCTTCCCCAACATGAAAACCTTCTTCTTTGAAATATTTGTCATTGTTATAGGTAAGTAGATTCTTACCAATCCAGGTGGTAGTAGCTGCATATTTAATGTCGGGAAAGTCGAGTTTTAAGTTTTCAGCAAGTATTCCAGGAGTGGAGTTTGTTGCGAACATTTCGTTGGAATATGTCTGAAATTCCATGACTCGAAACAGGCGATCATCTTTTTCATGAAATTTATTTACACTCATTTCATCCTGCACCCAGAGGTAAATAAAGAAGGCACAACTAAGCCCGGTAGTGAGTCCAATAAGATTAACAATTGAAGAGACTCTGTGTCGTAAAAAGTTACGTAGCGTGATTCTAAGGTAATATTTGAGTTTCATGATAGGCTATTTACATAAGGATGTCTGAGAAAAAGAAAAGTTGCATTCTGATGCTTATGATACCGACTAATTAGGCAGAGGTTACAGACCGATAAAGAATTATTGTTTAAAAAAGATTTTGGAAGTTCAAAAACTTTGTTTCAGATTTGGCAAATCTTTTCAGCAATGAACGGATAATTTATAAAGAAGCACGGAGAGACAGGCTCTTTGATGTGCTAGCAACCTCCCGACCACTGGCGGGAAGGTGCTAATTCCTGAACTTTTAAAGTGTATATAAATTATGACATTCAAGAACAAACACACACAAGACATTCAATTACGCAACCCACATGCACGATCCATGTGCTGTTGTTGCTGCTAATTTTTTGATCTCTTAGAAGAGATCTGTCTTATCTATTTCCCATTTTTCATTTCTTAAAATCTACTTTCAAAATGAATTTTGAAACGCAAGCAATCCGCACACAATTGTCGAATGCTTCTCAAAAGGAGCATTCCGCACCGGTTTATCTCACAAGCTCTTTTACTTTCGATAATGCGGAAGAAGCCAGAGCCAAATTCAATGATGAGATTCCAGGTAACATTTACTCTCGCTATTCTAACCCAAATACAGACGAGTTTATCCAAAAGCTCTGCCTCCTCGAGGGGGCTGAAGACGGACTAGCCACTGCTACAGGAATGTCGGCAATGTTTACCAGCATGGCAGGACTGTTAAGTCATGGCGATCATGTGTTAGCTTCTCGCGCACTATTTGGGTCGACACACCAACTCTTCACCAAGGTATTTCCAAGATGGGGCATTGAGCACTCATATTTCAATCTTCATCGCCCTGAAAAATGGGAAAGTTTAATCACTTCAAAGACTAAAATGATTTTTGTGGAAACACCATCAAATCCTGGATTAGACTTGGTGGATCTGGAATATCTGGGCCAGTTGGCAGAAAAGCATAATCTAATTCTGAATGTCGATAACTGCTTCGCTACTCCATACCTGCAGAATCCTATCGAATGGGGTGCGCACATGGTCACACATTCTGCAACAAAGTTCATTGATGGGCAGGGTAGAACACTTGGAGGAGCGATCGTTGGTAAAAAAGACCTGATTGAAGAGTTAAGGTTTTTTGCCAGACATACAGGGCCAAGTCTTTCACCTTTCAACGCATGGGTCCTTAGTAAAAGTCTGGAAACACTTGCAATCCGGATGGAAAAACATTGTGAGAATGCATTCAAAATAGCTACATATCTTGAGGGTCATGAAGAGTTGGTATTGGTGAAATATCCGTTTTTGGAGAGCCATCCTCAGCGTGAATTAGCTAAAAAACAAATGAAACATGGTGGGGCGATTGTGACTTTTGTGGTGAAGGGAGGACTGGAGCGTGGAGTCAGGTTTCTAGACAACCTAAGCATGTTGAGTCTGACGCCTAATCTAGGTGATACACGAACGACAGTAACGCATCCAGCAAGTACCACTCATAGCAAATTAACTGAGGGGGAACGAGCTAGCGTGGGCATTTCACCTGGTTTGGTTAGGATTTCAGTAGGACTTGAAAACGTAAATGACATCCTGAATGACATTGAACAGGCCTTGCAAGCCAGTAAGGAAATAGAAGTGAATCCAAGGATCGAAAAACTTATTCATAATGAAAGTAAAAACACAAAGGATTAAATAATTGATTGGATCGGAATGAAATTTAGTAAACAAGAAAATTTGGTTCGTTTGAATGAGCGCTACACTCCCTTGAGTCCACTTAAACGGATGGAGCGACTCTTTTCAGAGATTGATCACGATCGTATTTTGATGACTTCATCCTTTGGTACCACCTCTGCCATTCTCTTACATATGATTAGCAAGATTGCTCCTCAGCATCAAGTCTATCTGGTAAGTACCGGCTATTTATTTAATGAAACCCTTCAATACAAAAAAGAGCTCAAAAAGAAGCTTGGGTTGAATATTGTGGAAGTCGGAGCTAAGGAAAATAAGCATCGATTCACTCAGGAAAATCAAACCTGGAAATACCAAAATGATCTGTGCTGCTTTATCAATAAAGTGGATGCAACGAATCAGTTGAAAAAAGGGAAAGACATTTGGATTTCAGGGTTATTGCGATTTCAAAATGCCAATCGTCAACATCTAAGAATCTTCGAGCCAGGAAATGAGCTCCTCAAATTTCATCCAATCATTGATATGACAGCTGAAGATGTGAGTTTGTATTTTACCATTTATGACCTACCTCAAAACAAACTCTACTATCAGGGGTACGGGTCTGTCGGGTGTACCCACTGTACAGAGAAGGGAGATCAACGTGAAGGAAGGTGGTTGAGTAGACAGAAGACTGAATGTGGATTGCATTTGTGAATCAGTTAAAGTGATTCATCGTTCGTTCTAAACCAATGGTGCAGAATGATTTAACAGCGTCAATTGCTCTGTCCATGTTCAGCACCAATTCATCCATTTCCTGTTTCGAAAAAGGACTGAGGACATAATCTACTTGTTGTCCTTTGTGAAAGTCATCCCCAACTCCAAAACGTAGGCGTGGGTAGTTGGCGCCACCAGTGAGTTGTTCAATATTCTTTAGGCCGTTGTGGCCGCCAGCTGATCCTTTTGGTTTGAGACGAATTTTGCCGTAGGGGAGGGCTATATCATCGGTGATGACAAGCATACTTTCTTTAGGAATCTTATGCTGTTGTAAATAGTGATTGACAGCCTTTCCACTTAGATTCATATAGGTAGTTGGCTTTATAAGATGGAGCGTTCTGCCTTTATGTTTTACTTCCGAAGTATAAGCTAGTTTGTTCATTTCAAACTTAGTTCCTTCCTGATCTGCCATTCGATCTAATACAAGGAAACCGATATTATGACGCGTGAGCTCGTATTCTGCCCCGATATTACCTAGTCCGACGATTAAGTATTTCATAATTTAAATAGCAAAAAAAATCCCCCACCAGCTGGCAGGGGACTAAAATAATTATTTTGAAATGAATTAAGACTCAGCTGGCGCTTCTGCAGCTGCTGGTGCATCTCCACCTTCGCCTTCAACTCCTTCTTCACCTTCCAGTTCTTCCTCTTCTTCCTCAGTATCTTTTCCTTTAAGTGCTCTAGGAACCTCGATACCAGCAAGAGTTACAAGTGGGCTATTTAGAATTTCATACTCTCCAACTTCAAGCTCACCTACTTTAATTGACTTACCTAGTCCAAGCTTAGAAACATCTACTTCGATGTATTCTGGCATGTTTTTAGGAAGAGCTTTGATTTGCAAGTATTTCACTTTTCTGATCAGCTTACCACCTTGCTGAATTCCAGGAGCAATTCCTACAGGGTGAACAGGAATGTTCATCTTAATAGGTGTTCCTCTGAATAGTTGCAAGAAGTCAGCGTGCATAATGATTTCACTCACCGGGTGGAACTGAACATCTTGAATAATAGCTTCAAATGGTTCTGGTTCTCCTTCAATTGTTAGTAAAGCAAAGTGCGCTTCGTCAGTGTATACCAGGTCTCTAAACAAGATCATTGGAGCGTAGAAGTGAATCTGGTGATCACCGCCGTATACAACGCACGGAACCATTCCTTCTTCTCTTAAGCGCTTCGCTTCTGTCTTGCCGAGATTTGCTCTTTTATACCCTATAATCTCAACAGTTTTCATAATTGAATTTGATTAAAATATGTTATTTGATAAATAATGAACTAATTGATTCGTGATCATGGATCTTACGAATTGCTTTTGAAAACAACTCAGCCACAGTCAGTACTTTGATTTTTGGACTGTCCTGCTTTTGAGGAATCGTATCCGTAATGATCAATTCTTCCAAAGCAGACTCCTCAATGTTTTTGTATGCGTTTCCAGAGAGTACACCATGTGTGGCGAAAGCTCTCACAGAGTTAGCCCCTTTTTCTTTCAACAAAGTTGCAGCCTTGCTGATTGTCCCAGCCGTATCTACCATATCGTCAACTAAAACGACATCTTTTCCCTCAACATCTCCTATGACTTGCATGGAAGCCACCTCATTGGCTCTTTTTCTGTGCTTATCACAGATAACCATATCAACTTCAAAAAGCTTCGCATACCCTCTTGCTCGAGCTGTTCCTCCTACATCCGGAGAAGCGATAATCATTTTGTCCAGGTTGAGGTTTTTAATGTATGGGTAGAAAATTGCTGATCCATCTAGGTGATCCACCGGGATGTCAAAGAATCCCTGGATTTGACCTGCGTGCAAATCACAAGTCATGATCCTATCTGCTCCTGCAGAGGTCAGAACATTAGCAGCCAATTTAGCTGCAATGGAAACCCGCGGCTTATCTTTTCGATCCTGACGTGCATATCCAAAATATGGAACAACCACAGTAACATATTTGGCACTTGCTCTTCGAGCTGCATCAATCATCAGAAGTAATTCCCAAATATTGTCAGCAGGAGGTACGGTGGGTTGGATGATGAATACATCTGATCCTCGGACAGATTCTGTGAAGTAGACTCCCATTTCGCCATCACTAAAGGTCTGCTTTTCACTTTTACCCAAAGGTTTTCCGTAATTATTAGCGATTGCATTTGCTAATTCAGGGTGAGCAGATCCGGAAAAAATCTTTACTGATGACATTGTTAGTCTTTTAAAAAAAATGTCATTCCGAGAGAAACGAGGAATCTATGTCAAACAATAGAGATTTCTCCCTTCGGTCGAAATGACAATTTATTAAGTTGGCCTACTAGGGCTCCCCGAAGTTCGCTAATGCTCATTCGGGACAGGCTTCTAGCCATCTTATTCCTAATAAATAAAACTTGTTGGCCTACTAGGGCTCGAACCTAGACTCTTCTGGACCAAAACCAGACGTGTTGCCAGTTACACCATAGGCCAATACCGGATAATTTTTTAGTGTTTGTCCTTCACTTCCGTTTTAACGGACGGCAAAATTAGCCGAATATTTTTTAAATCAAAAGGCTATACTTTGGATTTTATCCAATTAAATGCATTTACGAAAGGTTCCATCCATGGAGATACTTCTGCACCTTCTAACCCTTGCTTATAAGGCCAGTTCCAGGCAAATAAAGATCGTTCTAAATGTGGCATGATCGCCAGGTGTCTTCCGTCCTCTGAACAAAGAGCCGCTGTATTGAAAGAGCTACCATTCGTATTTCCTGGAAATTCGGAATAAGTGTACTTTACTGGGATTTCATAGCCTCCTTCATTCTCAAGCATGAAACGTCCTTCCCCATGAGCCAACCAGATTCCTAATTTTGAACCAACCATTGATTCAAGCAAAATAGAGTTTGTTTTTTCGATATCTACGCTAACAAAACCACACTCAAATTTTTCAGAACTATTATGATACATTTTCGGATGATTATCACCCATTTCAGGATAGATCAAACCAAGCTCCATCATAAGCTGACAGCCGTTACAAACTCCTAAACTCAATGTATCTTCTCTGGCATAGAATGCATCGAGTGCAGCTTTGGCTTTTTCATTGAAAAGAAATGAACCTGCCCATCCTTTAGCCGAGCCAAGGACATCAGAGTTGGAGAAACCTCCAACAAACACAATCATGTTCACTTCACTCAAATCTTCACGACCTGTGATCAGGTCAGTCATGTGAACATCCTTTACATCAAAACCGGCCAACCACAACGCGTAAGCCATTTCACGATCACTGTTGACACCCTGCTCTCGGATGATCGCCGCTTTTACTCCGGATTTTCCTTGTCTGTTAAAATCCAGGTTGTAGCTAGACGACTTTCCATCAAATCTTTTCGGGAATACGTAGGAGAGTGGCTGCTTGAATCTATTTTCAGTTCTCTTTTTAGAAACATCAGGAGTGGTTTGTTTCAAATCAAGTAATGCTGATGTTTTAAACCAATCCATTCTGGACTTTTCAATGTCGAAGGTGTGAGAGAATGATCCATTCTTTACCTCCACTTTTCGATCTTCGATAATCAGTCCGATCTCCTGGTACATCACGCCAGTGCTAGCTAAAATGTTAACGGCTTTTTGATCATTTACTTGTAGAACTAATCCAGGTTTTTCAGAGAAAAGTAGCTTCACAGAATCAACTTCACCTAAAGATGAAAGATCTATTTTCAATCCACCCTGTGTATTTGCAAAGTTCATTTCAAGCAAAGTGGTTATTAACCCACCAGCTGACACATCGTGACCGGCAATCACAAGACCTTCATTTATGAGCTGTTGAATCGCATTAAAAGCTTTGGTAACAACTTCTGATTTTGCTTCCGGTGTTTTAGCTCCCAATTTGGATTGGGTTTGAGCAAACGACGAACCACCCAATTCAAATCCACCTCCAGAGAAGTCGATGTAAATGATTTTAGAATCCTTCTGGATGTAATCAATGACCGGAGAGACTGTTTTGTTAATGTCAGAAACCTCTCCAACGGAACTGATAATTACGGTTCCAGGCGCGTAAACCTTTTCACCATTCGGATATTTTTGGGTCATCGACATGGAATCTTTCCCGGTCGGAACGTTGATCCCTAACTCACACGCAAAATCACTAATGGCTTTCACTCCTTCATACAAACGAGCATTTTCTCCTTCATTCTTGGCCGGCCACATCCAATTTGCACTTAGAGAAACACCTTTCAATCCATGGATTAATGGAGCCCAAACAAGGTTAGCCAAAGCTTCGGTGATGGAAAGCCTTGATCCTGCTCCTGCATTGATTAGTCCTGGAACAGGTGAATGTCCAATCGAAGTTGCTATCCCTTTATTTGACTTAAAATCAAGTGCCATGACCGCCACATTATTGAGTGGCAATTGAAGCTCACCACATGTCTGCTGTGTGGCAACACGTCCGGTCACGCATCGGTCCACCTTGTTGGTGAGCCAATCTTTACAAGCAACTGCCTCCAGTTGCAAGACTGCTTCCAGGTACTCGTCGATTTTACTTTGTGAATAGTTGACCTCTTCAAAATTGGCTCGCTGCGTTTTGTCTTCAAGGATCGTCTTTGGCGATGATCCGAAAAGGTGGTGTAGCTTTAGATCAAATGGAGAAGCTTCTCCATTATTCTCAAACTTCAATTCATTGTCATCTCCAGCTTCTCCTACTTCATAATAAGGAGCACGCTCCCTTTCAGATACTCTTTTCAGGTATGCTGCATCTTGGTCTTTGATTACCAATCCCATACGTTCCTGAGACTCATTTCCAAGCACTTCTTTAGCAGAAAGTGTTTCATCACCTACCGGCAACTTCTTAAGGTCAATTACACCACCAGTTTCCTCTACCAGCTCGGAAAGGCAGTTTAAATGTCCACCTGCACCATGGTCATGAATAGAGGTGATCGTGTTATCCTCCAGTTCAACCATTGCTCGAACGGCGTTGGCAACTCGCTTTTGCATCTCCGGATTGGATCGTTGTACCGCGTTGAGTTCGAGCGATTGATTGAAGGCTCCAGTGTCAACCGAGGAAACAGCGCCACCACCCATGCCGATGCGGTAGTTGTCTCCGCCCATTACAACGATTTTTTCTCCTGCGCTTACCGTCTTCTTTTGAGCTTCTTTCTTTTTGCCATAGCCGATTCCACCGGCTTGCATGATCACTTTGTCATAGCCAAACTTCTTTCCGCCCTCTTCATGCTCGAAGGTTAGCACGCTACCACAAATGAGCGGCTGACCAAACTTGTTTCCATAATCGCTAGCTCCGTTGGATGCTTTGGTTAGAATTTCCTGAGGCGTTTGATAGAGCCATTTTCTGGCAGGTTTTTCCCAATTTCTTCCATCTTCTAATCGAGAGTAGGAGGTCATATACACAGCTGTTCCTGCCAATGGAATACTTCCCTGTCCTCCAGCCATCCGGTCTCTGATCTCACCACCAGATCCGGTTGCTGCTCCGTTGAAAGGTTCAACAGTGGTTGGGAAGTTATGCGTCTCAGCCTTTAATGAAATGACAGACTCAAATTCATTGGTATCGAACCAGTCGGGTTTGTCCTGGGTAGCTGGGGCAAACTGCTCAACCTTTGGACCTTGGATAAAAGCGACATTGTCTTTATAAGCAGAAACAAGGTAGTTAGGATGCTCTTTTGATGTCTTTTTGATCCATTGGAAAAGGGAGAGTTCCTGCTCTTCGCCATCAATAATGAAGATGCCATTGAAAATCTTGTGCCTGCAATGTTCTGAGTTGATCTGTGAAAAGCCGAACACTTCAGAATCGGTCAAGGGCCTTCCAATTTCGCGAGAGACCTGCTCCAGGTATTCAATTTCTTCTGTACTAAGTGCCAAGCCTTCTAGCTCATTGTAAGCTGCAATGTCATGAATGTGCTCAATAGGCTGAGGATCTCTGTCCAGAGTAAAGATTAATTGATCAAGTCCATCATATACTTGCTGTAACATGGGATCAAATGCTCCGGAGGATGATTCAGAGATGTAGGTTTCAATCCTATGGATGGATTCAATTCCTGCATTGTGGGCAATATCTGATGCATTGGTACTCCATGGAGAGATCATCTCTTTTCGAGGGCCAATGAATTTTCCTATTATTTCTTCATTTCCAATTGGCTTAGAACCGGAAAAGAGCCAGGTGAGTTTTTTAATTTGATCTGTAGTTAGGCTTTCAGATACGCCGACTGCAATTACTGCGTCGTTTGAGTTTTGGAAGAATTGGATCATTAAAGGAACCTCGTTTTGAAGTCCGCAAAATTAAGGATTTGACCTGAGAGGTTTTCAAAACCTGTCAGGTCTTTTCATAAGTTTCCAATAATTTACTTTAACAATTTGCGAATGCTTTTTTCGAGTGATTTTACAGTCATCACTGAATACCCAATAACGACCTTTTCTATTATACCTTCTCGATCCACCACAAAATGAGTGGGATATGATCTAACATTCATTTCAAGACAGAACTCTTTAACGTCAGGAATGGGCTGATAGAGAAATTCACGTTTGAGAAGAAACTTGTCAACCTGGTCTGAATCATCAAATGTGGGTGCTAGAAAGATAATTCCTTCATCTTGATATTCTTGAACCATCTCATTCATCTCCGGCATCTCCATGATGCAAGGTCTACATCGTGTAAACCAGAAATTGACTAAGAAAATCTCCCCTTTAAGTTGATCCTTAGTGTACGTGTCTCCATTTATATCAGTCAATTCAAAATCTGGAAAAGCTTCGCCTTTCATGCGTTTCACTTCTTTCTTGGCATCCTCTACTTGCTTTATTTGCTCCTTGGTAGGCTGCTGGGTATATGATAGAATTGAACAAAAAATTAAAAATGTTATCGATACAAATCTCATGGAATATGGTCAGAATTTAATATCAATTTAGCTACTTCTGGCTTAATGAGTTGATGGTGTTTCATTGGTAAGAGCTCAATCCTAAAATCACCCATGGTTTCTATGATGGGTATAATCTTGACGGGTTTTATAATTTGATCTTTACTTCCTAGAATGATGATTCGATTGAAGCTATGCTTTTTAAAGCTTTTCGACAGTTGTTTTTTTGAGTAGCCAAGAGTTTTGAAATGATTCCAGGAGACATAAACTCTTTTCGTGTTTTCAGCATTCCCAAGTTCTTTTCTAACAAAATCTCCTAAATATGGACTGACAATTTTGAACCTTTCATTGAACCTGATCAAACGATCCAATTTGTCTGGATTCATCATATAATACTTAAAAAGCCATCTTATTGACCAGTGGGTTGCAAGTTTGAACCAAATCGTAAGGAAAACCCCATCTGGAGCAATTAAGAACAGCTCACTGATTCTATTTGGAAATGAAAGTGCTGAGGCTATAGCAAATCGACCTCCCAAACTGAACCCCAGAATTGAGAATTGTTGGATACCTTCTTTTTTCAAAAACTGTTCGAAAATCAAACTCCATTCCTTCTTTGAGAGCTTACTGTATTCTCTTCTACTTTCACCATGATAGAAGATATCTAATGCGTATAAGGTGTATTTCTCACCAAGAATGTCCCCCCACTTTTTAAAAATATTTTTATCCTGACCAAAACCATGAAAGGCAATTAATATTTCGTCAGCTGTTCCATGCTTAGAATATTGGATGTGTCCATTCGATAATACAAGCTTCGTCATTTGCCAAGTAAAATAGATCGATAGCTTTTACGTCAAAAATATTTATTGAAAAACTGAACCATTTTATTAAATGTTCGTTGATTTGCACGTTGGAAACTTTAGATATACTTAAAGTTTCCTGAGTATTAATCATTTAATAGTGCAATTTGAAGGCGAAAGAGAAGATATTGAGTAGTGCAGAAGAGTTATTCATTCAGTACGGTATCAGAAGCGTAACGATGGATGACGTAGCAAGAGCTGCATCAATGTCCAAAAAAACTCTTTATCAATACTTTGATAATAAGGATGGATTGGTTTCAGAAGTTGCTCTGAATCATTTTGAAAAAGAAACAGCAGAATTTAATGAGATCGAAGAATCAGCAAATGATGCGATTCATGAAATCTTGTTAGTGTCGCAGTGCTTAAGGAAACATGTGTTCCGCATGAATCCTTCTTTACTATATGATATGCAAAAATATCATGGTGCTGCATGGGACAAATATCTTGAATTCAAACAATCAACAATCAGAGGACATATTGAAAGAAATATTGAAAAAGGCAAAGAGGAAGGTTACTTCCGAGAAGAATTAAATGCTAAGGTGCTCTCCATTCTACGTGTAGAGGGAGTTCAGTTAGTTTTTAATACGCAGCTTTTTCCCAGAGATCAATTTGATTTCCCTACAGTTCAACTTCAAATCCTGGACCATTTTGTTCATGGACTTTTGACTGATAAAGGAAGAAAGAAATATGAAGAATACATGCATTTAGAATCTATCAAATCACTCTAATCTATGCGAGGAATACTAATAACACTATTATGTTTAACCACTTCCCTGAGCACAATTGGCCAGGAGAAGTTGAGTTTAACTTTAGACGACTGCATAATCTATGCGCTTGAGAACAATGAGCAAATAAAAATTAAGCAGTTGGATAAAGAGATTGCGGAAGCAGAAATAAGAAAAACCATTTCATTGGGTTTACCTCAGGCAAACGTAAATGGTGGTTTGAACTATAACTTTGAACCTCAGAAAAGCCTTATTGATATCAGTACGTTTGACCCGAGTGTGCCATCCGGGACTGAGCAGGAAGTATCTTTTGTGCAAAATTATGACGGAAATATTGGCTTATCTGTTGATCAGTTAATTTTTGACGGATCATATTTTGTTGGCCTCCAGGCAGCCAGAACTTACAAAGAGCTTTCCACAAAAGAGCATATCAAATCACAGATCGATATTGTTGAGGCAGTAAGTAAAGCTTATTTCAACGCGCTCATTGCAGATGAGAATCTACTTCTTTTGGAAAAAAATATCAGTCGAATTGATACGCTGCTCATTGAAACCCAGGAGATGTATAATGCAGGTTTTGCTGAAAAAGTAGACATTGATCGAATCAAGGTTAATTACAACAACCTTAAGGTTGAGTTAAATAGAACGCGGCAGTTTAAAGACATAAGTCGTAAGCTTCTAAAGTTTCAGATGGGAATGGATCTATATCAGCCCATTTTATTAATTGATAAACTGGAAGACATACAAATTGAATTACCATCAAATTCGAAAGAAAACTTCGATTATAATCAGCGAATAGAATTTTCTCAATTACTGACAAACAGAAGCTTGGCTTATTTGGATATGAAGAATAATAAAGTTCAATATTTGCCAAAAATTTATGCCCGATTTGGATATGGTTGGAATACTGCATCACCCACTAGTAATCAGCTTTTTGAATCAAGGAGATGGTTAGATAATGGGGTACTTGGTGTCACTGCCTCAATTCCCATTTTTGATGGTTTTTTGAAAAACAATAAAATTCAGCAAAACAAGCTTCAAGTAAGACAAATAGAAAATCAGATGTCATTCTTGCAAAAGAATATCGATTTAGAGATTGAGCAGTCTGAAATTAATTTGGCCAGCCAGTTGGAAACTCTTGAGGTTCAAAAACAAAATGTTGATTTAGCTCGGGAAGTTTATGACATCACGAAATTGAAGTATGAGGAAGGTATTGGTTCCAATCTAGAGGTAACAGAAGCGGACACAGCACTGAAGGAGGCTCAAACAAATTACTTAACGGCCCTCTATCAGGCCATTATTACTCAAATAGAACTTAAAAAAGCACAAGGAACACTTTATAAAAATTAAGGATCATGCAAAAGATCAAATTCATAATCACACTAACTATTATATCTGCCATCGCAGTTGCTTGTGGCAGTGCTTCAGGCGAGGAAGGACTTGCTGGTAAGAAGAAAAAATTGAAGGAACTTCAGGATCAATCAATCGAGTTAAAAGCTGAGATTACTAAGCTGGAAGAGGAAATAAAAGCTGAGGATCCAAACTTCAGTGAGAAGAAATCATCCGTTCTGGTCTCTGTGGAAACGTTAAATAAAAAAACGTTTACACATTCCGTGGAAATACGAGGTGCAGTGGAATCAAAAAAGAATGTACTTCTTTCTGCCGAAGCAATGGGTAAGATTGAATCTCTTCATGTTAGAGAAGGTCAACGTGTGTCAAAAGGTCAGGTGTTGGTTTCTTTAGACACAGACTTGATTAGAAATAATATCAAGCAAGTAAATGCGCAATTAGATTTAGCTAATGAAATGTTTACAAGACAGGAAAGCTTGTGGAAAAAGAATATTGGAACAGAAGTGAGATTTCTTGAAGCTAAAGCAAATAAAGAGACTCTTGAAAGTCAATTGGGTGTTCTTCAGTCTCAATTAAATATGATGATTGTGAAGGCTCCATTTAGCGGAATAGTTGATAACATCCCAGCCAGAGTAGGGGAATTGGCTCAACCGGGTCTTCCTTTGGTACGATTAGTTAATCCTGATGAGATATACATATCTGCTGATGTTTCTGAATCATATCTTGGAAAATTCACCCCTAATCAAGCGGTTGAAATTTATTTCCCATCTCAGGATAAAAGAGTTAAATCAAAAATTAAATCTGTGGGACAGACCATTAAGTCTGAAAATAGAACCTTCGAGTTGGAAATTGATTTACCAAAATTGGATTTTCCTGCACAACCTAATCAAGTGGTTGTATTGAGACTTGTCGATTATAGAAATGATCAGGCGTTAGTCATTCCTACCGAAGTGATTCAGGGCGATAATAGTGGAAACTATGTGTATGTAATCAATGAGAAGGATGGTGAAAAGAAAGCCATTAAGCGGCAGATCAAAATAGGCTCTTCTCATAACCTTAGAACGGAAATAATGAGTGGTTTGGATGTAGGTGAAAAGGTCGTGATTAAAGGATACAGAGATCTTACAGACGGTGTTGAAGTTGCAATTGTTAATAACTAATCTCTTAATTCAATAACTATGTCAGAAGAATTAAAAGATATTAAAACGGAAAAAGAGTTTGGTTTAACCACACTCGCCCTTAGAAATAGAACCACAGTTTATGTGCTTACCGTAATTGTGATTCTGGCAGGGCTATCTGCATATATAAGCTTACCTAAAGAAAGTTTTCCTGAAATCAGGCAGCCTGTCGTTTATGTAGGAACGCCCTATCCCGGGAATTCTCCATTAGATATGGAGAATTTGATTACCAGGCCCATTGAAAATGAGCTGAATTCAATTTCGGAAGCAGATGTAATCAAATCGACTTCTGTTCAGGATTACTCTACGATTATCATAGAGTTTACGCCAGAGACAGATGTAGAAGATGCACTATCTAAGGTGAAAGATGCGGTTGATCGTGCCAAGCCAGAATTACCATCTGATTTGGAGCAAGATCCAAATGTTTTTGATATGAACTTTTCGGAGTTCCCAATTCTAAACATCAACCTATCTGGTAATTACAGCATGACCGAATTGAATGATTATGCTGAGTACTTAGAAGAGGAAATCGAGAAACTGTCAGAGATATCGAAAGTTGAGATTAGAGGTATCGATGAACGTGAAGTAAGGATCAGCGTGGATCCTTATCAAATGGAAGCGAGGGAAGTGAACTTTGGAGATATTGAACAAGCTGTAGCAAGTGAAAATATCACACTATCAGGAGGAACTTATCGAGAGGGGGATATAAGAAGGACTATAAGAGTAGTTGGTGAATTTGAAAAACCTGTTGATATCCTGGATGTAGTCGTGAAGGCAGAAAAGGGCAATATTGTCTACCTAAAGGACATTGCTGATGTTTCTTTTGATTACATAGAGAAGAAAAGTTACGCACGGTTGTATACACAGCCAGTGGTGATGGTGGATGTCATTAAGCGGAGTGGTGAAAATCTGCTGATAGCTACTGAAAAGATCAATTCGATTTTGGAAGAAGCAAGAGAGGAGATTTTCCCGGATGATTTGGTCGTGACAAAAACCAATGACCAGTCCCAGCAAACTCGCGACATGGTAGATAGTCTTGAGAATAACATCATCTCAGGTGTAATCCTTGTTGTCTTGGTTTTACTATTCTTCCTTGGCCCTAGAAATGCATTGTTTGTTGGTATAGCTATTCCACTCTCAATGTTCATTTCATTCATGATTTTAGGGATGTTGGGAATCACCATCAATATGATGGTACTTTTCTCTTTGATCATGGCTTTAGGTATGCTAGTAGATAATGGAATTGTGGTAGTGGAAAACGTTTATCGTCTTAGAGAAGAAGGATTGTCAGCATTTGTTGCAACAAAGAATGGTGTGGGAGAAGTTGCTCTTCCAATTATAGCTTCAACAGCAACTACTTTGGCCGCCTTTTTACCTTTGGCATTCTGGCCGGGGATAATGGGTGAGTTCATGAAGTATCTGCCAATTACATTAATGATTACTCTCGGTTCATCACTTTTCGTGGCATTGGTTATCAATCCAGTTTTGATAAAGTCCTTCATGAAGGTAGACTCTGGTGAGATCAGGAAGAAACGTGTTTTGATTTTTGCCTTAATAGCAGTTGGACTAGGGTTGCTATTGGCAATTGCCAAAATCACAGTTTTAAGCAATTTGATATTAATTTCAGGAGTAATCACATTGTTGAATATCTATATTCTCTCTCCTTTATCTTATAGATTCAGAAACTATTTACCGAGGTTAGAAGGTGGGTATCGTAAAATTCTCAGCTTTGCATTACATGGCTGGAGGCCATATATTTTCTTCTGGGGAACAGCTGTTTTGATGGTCGTATCTATTGGGATATTTGGAAGCGTTTTAATGTCACCGTCCAAGCCGAACCTGGAGTACTTCCCAAAAACTGACCCTCTTTATGTCAATGTATTCATTGAATTTCCAGTAGGAACAGATATTGAAACCACGAATGAGTTTACTGAGCGTATTGAGAAGAAAGTCATTGATTTAGTGAAGCCATATGAGGATATTGTGGAATCGGTCATTGCCAATGTTGGGTCTGGTACTTCTGATCCAAATGATCCCTCAGCATTTGGTGAGCAGGATACGCCTAATAAAGCGCGGATCACTGTCAACTTCAAAGAGTATAAAAATAGAGTAGGTGTCGATACCAAGAAAATACTAACTGAAATTAGAGGTGCTGTTGGAGATTATCCGGGTGTTGCGGTTACTGTAGATCAAAATGCTGATGGCCCTCCTGTTGGAAAGCCGATCAGTATAGAAGTGTCCGGAAAGGAATTTGCAACACTTATCAAGATAACAGAAGATATGAAGAACCTGATCAATGAGTCAGGGATTCAGGGTATTGAAAAACTGAAGACGGATCTTCAAACTGGCAAACCTGAGCTTGTTGTCAATATTGATCGAGAAAAAGCACGTCGATTTGGATTGTCAACTTCTTCGATTGCCATGGAGGTTAGGACGGCATTGTTCGGAAAGGAAATATCCAAATACAAGGAAGGAGAAGATGATTATGAAATTCAGCTTCGATTAAAAGATGAGTACAGATATGACATTGATGCTCTGATGAACAAGAGTATAGTTTTCAGGGATCAAACATCCGGAAAAATGAAAAGTGTACCGATTTCTTCGGTCGCCTCTGCAGAGCTTTCTTCTACGTATGGTTCAATCAAACGAAATGACTTGAGAAGACAAGTGATTATTAGCTCTAATGTTGAGTCTGGCTATAACCCTACACAAATCAATAATGAGATAAAGGCGCTACTGGCAGACTTTAATATGCCTACGGGATATGAGTTTAAGTTTGGGGGTGAGCAAGAGAAGCAGGCAGAGGAATTTGCATTCTTGAGCACAGCATTGATGATTGCTGTATTTACAATTTTCTTAATCATTGTATCTCAATTCAACAAAGTAACAACCCCTTTCATTATCATGATGTCAGTGGTATTTAGTACCATCGGTGTGTTCCTTGGTTTGGTCATCTTTAAGATGAACTTCGTTGTGATCATGACCATGATTGGTATCATATCCTTGGCAGGTATTGTAGTGAATAATGCGATTGTATTGATTGATTTCATTGAATTAAGCAGAAATCGATTGAAAGCTGAAACTGGATTGGATAAACTATCGATGAGTCAGATTATTGAAGCTATTATCAGTGCCGGGGTGACCAGGTTAAGGCCAGTTATATTGACAGCTGTTACAACTATTCTTGGTTTGATTCCATTAGCTGTGGGAATAAACATTGACTTCATTAAGTTTTTAAGTACTTACGATGCGGACTTCTTCTTAGGTGGAGATAATGTGGCGTTCTGGGGCCCAATGTCATGGACCATCATTTTTGGGTTAACCTTTGCCACTTTCCTTACGTTAGTAATCGTACCAGTAATGTATTTATTCTTTGCAAGAATCAATCGTCGGTTAGGTTTAAGTTAATAGTAATTTCTCCCGCTAAATGCGGGAGATTTTTTTTGAGATGAGTCGTATTTATTTCGTTTTCTTTCTAGTTTCTATTTATCTGGTATTAGACATTTATGTCTTTGTTGCTGTTAAATCATTATCTGAGAGTTTGAGCCCTGCATGGAGAAAAACTTTATGGATCTCATACTGGGTTCTTAGCATTGGTTCCTTGGTAGGGGTTTTGTTGTACAGACAGATCGATCCCAAGATATTTCAGAACCTAAGACTCTACATTACTACTTTCTTTTTTGTTTTATTCATTGGGAAGCTATTTACTACGGTCTTCTTATTACTTGATGATATAAGAAGAGGAGTAACATGGTTAGTCAACATATTTCCATTCATCGAAGAAGATCATTCCACCTCCCGATCTGATTTCATGCAAAAGTCAGCACTGATTGCAGGTGCAATTCCAATTGCTACGATGAGCTTTGGGGTTATTTCAGGAGCTCATGATTATAGGGTTCGGAAAAGAGTGGTCTATTCACCCAATTTGCCAAAAGCATTTGACGGAATTCGTGTAGCACAGATCTCAGATATTCACACGGGAAGTTTTTTTAATAAAACGGCCGTTGAGGGAGGTGTGGATATGCTTAATGCTCAAAAACCCGATATCGCATTTTTCACGGGTGATCTTGTAAATAATAGAAGCGAAGAGGCGAAAGATTATCTTGATGTTTTCAAAAAGGTAAATGCTCCTCTAGGAGTTTATTCTGTGATGGGCAATCACGACTATGGTGATTATACCGAATGGTCGTCCGAAGCAGCCAAACAGAAGGATATCAAAAATATCCATGAAATGCATGCCTACATGGGTTACGATTTGCTTTTGAATGAAAACCGAACGCTTAAAGTAGATGGTGAGGAAATTGCGATTCTCGGATGTGAGAACTGGGGCGCAGGCAGATTTTCAAAATATGGAGATATGTCCAAAACCATTATTGGAGCGGAAGAAAAACCATACAAGATTCTAATGTCTCATGATCCTAGTCATTGGGACGCACAGATTCGACAAGAATATAAAGACATTGATCTTATGCTCGCCGGTCATACACATGGTATGCAATTTGGAATTGAAATTGGTGATTTTAGATGGAGTCCAGTTCAATATCGATATAAACAATGGGCCGATCTTTACCAGGCGGGAAATCAATCGTTGTATGTAAATAGAGGATATGGATTTATCGGTTACCCGGGAAGAATAGGTATTCTACCAGAAATTACGATTCTGGAGTTAAAGAGATCTAGCATAGGGGTGTAGCTATTAAAGTTGTTATTAGTTATATCTTCATGTCATAGGATGATAGGTGATTTTTACAGGTGATTAGGTGAAAAAGGGGTGCTAACCCCTTTTTCTTTTTACAGCGCAGATACCAAGTGCCCTTTTTCTTTTTATCTTTTCGCCAAAATCACAGTGGATGACTAAGAAACTGAATCAAATTCAGCGGTTTATTGAAATAGATTTGTGGCGGATTAAGCTAAAGTCTCTCCCCAAAAGGAAGAGATATCTCTACGGCTTTATACGAGTATGGGTCATCGCTATAAAGGAGTTCATCCACGATAAGTGTGCTGAAAAAGCTTCAGCTTTGACATATTTTTCAATGCTTTCACTTGTACCTGTCATCGCCATGGTGGTAGCGATCGCAGAGGCTTTCGGAATCAGAAAGCTGATGGATGAGGAGCTCAACAAGTACTTTACAGGGCAGGAAGAAATTCTTGAAAATGTCCTTTCATTTGCGGATAAAATGCTCAATGAAGCCAGTGGTGGCATTATCACAGGAATATCCATTGTGATATTAATATTCACAGTAATTCGTTTGTTAATGAATATTGAAGCAGCTTTTAATGATATGTGGGATATCAAAAAAAGCAGAAGGTGGGAACGGAAAGTATCTGACTATGTCGCAGTAATTCTTCTTGGACCAATTTTATTAATCGTTGCGAGTAGTGCTACTCTATTTGTGAAGGACACCATTCAGCAGTTCATTTCTCAAATGGAATTTTTGGGCCAGTTACGTTCTGGTATTATTTTCCTGCTAAAACTGCTTCCATACACATTACTCTGGTTATTGCTTTTTGGGCTATATCTCATCTTCCCCAATACACGTGTAAAATTATGGCCTGCATTAGCTGCAGGTATAGTAGCTGGAACATTATATCAGCTGAACCAACAAGCATTTATATCCGTTCAGTTTGCTTTTTCAAAGTACGATGCGATATATGGTAGCATCGCTTTTCTTCCTTTATTTTTAATCTGGCTCCAGATTAGTTGGTTGATTGTTTTGTTTGGAGCTGAGGTTTGCTATGGTATTCAATACATTGATCAGTGGGAGATGAATTCTGAGAAATTAAAACTCAGTTTAAGCCACCGTAAAAAGTTGATGTTGCTTCTCTTATATCGAGTGATTAAGAAATTCGAAAATAAGAAGGGACCGATGACCCTCAATGAATTGGCAAGTATGATCAATGTACCACGTAGATACGTTGTTGATATCTGCTATGATTTAGAAAAATCTGAATTGATCACTAGAATAGATTCTGAAGATGTGGCTTATCAACCTAGTTTTGATATTCATAAAATGGACATGCACACTGTTTTGGAGCGATACGAACAGCAAGGCATGAAAGATTTTGACCCACGAAAATCTAAAGCTTTTCAAAGCATAGAGGATAGGCTTGAAAAAATAGAAGATCAATGGAAATCTGGTCAGACAAATATCCTTTTAAAGGATCTATGATTCTCGTTGTTTGAAAGACCAGGTAAATTCAAATTCAGAAACAATAGTCCCATCTTTCATTTTCCCTATAGTCTTAAAAGTCGCCTGAGTAGCTTCACCGGTCTCTATACATTTTTCTACTGCCTCAAATGCATTTGCACCGTCATCACACGTGAAATAAACTCTATCAGTCGCCTTTTTTGAAAAGGAAGCCTTAAGGTCTACAATTATAAATGCAACAGAGGGTTTTTTACCAGTTATGGCTAGTAGACATGGAGTTGCAGTTGAAAGTTCTGCAGCCATGCTCTGAACTGCAAAGTAGGTTGACTTAAAAGGGTTTTTGGTTAGGTACTTAAATGGAACGGATGTGGTACATGATTCCCTGCTAAGTTTTCTAACCCTCAATCCTGCAATCCACCCCATTGGCAGACTTCTGATTAAGAATAGCGGAAATTTAAATCCGCTGGTAACTTGTCGTGCAAGTTTTAGCTGTTTAGGATTTAGAGACATCCACTATATTGTTTTGCTCGTTTGCAAGAATTTTCTTTTTCTCCTTATTCATGAAGTAGCTCTCAAGAGCACCTTCAGAGAATTTTACTAGCATAAATAATAATCCTAGAATACCAAGGCTGACAAATTGAGTATCAAAGTATTCATCAATAATCGGTTCTAAAAGGACTTGTTCCAGAATGAACAGAACCACAGCAACTGTAAAAAGGATCGTTGATGCTCGCCTGCCTACCTTGGCTTTGGCAAGCTGATCTACAGTGTCAGCGAGCTGTACGTTTTTATCTTTAATTTCTTCGTTTTGCTCACGAATTTGCATGTTTGCATTATCGAGCTTCTTCTGAAGACGATCAGAAACTCGTGTGATAACTTTTGCTTGAGCAACCAGTTCTTCATACTCATCTGAAAAGTCATCCAAATCTTCTTTATAGATTGCATGTGTTTCAATCTTTGATCTGAATCTTCTCAGACTTTCAATTTCATCATGATAAAGCTCCTGGTTAGTATTCATTGATATTTATATGCGATCACATATCGTCTTCTTCTATTTCGTAAAAATTGAAATCTAAATCCAGCAGATCACTATAATCTTCACCTGCTTCCATCATATCCTCATCTCCTTCTTCATAGTACCAATTTATCGTGATCGTCCTACCACTAGCTTCAATTCTACTTAATCGTTTGAAAACATCAAAGAGACATTTAGACGAGCTTGTATTAAAGTATTCAAATGCAATATTAACAGTAAATTCCTGACCACCGGAAACAGCATATTCATCAAGGTTTTCTAAGACACGCTGATAAAACTGAATTGAATTTTCAGGACTTGATCTTCCTTTCATTTCTAACAAACCTTCATCAGGATCAAAGTTGATCAGTGGGGTTGTCCTTGTTGGTTCGATGAATACTTTTTCCATAAATCTCTCCGGTTTGTGGTTATACTGTGTGGTCTACGCTTCTAATCTTGGTAATCTAATTTGAAAAGTAAAATAGCTTACCTTGTCAGTTACAGGTTGAAATTTGTATCTCAACTTCTGACCACCGGTCTTTCTGGCTATATCTATAAAGCCCAATCCTCCTGTACCCTTATCGGAAAACTCTTGCTCTGCAAGCACACGCTTATAAAGTGCTCTAAGTTCATCGGCATCAACCGCATTAATATCATCAAGTCTCTTTTGAATTTCTTTTGTCTTGTCAGACGGAATATAATTACCTGTTTGAAGGCTATAAAACCTTTTCCTTGCTGAGATCATGATAAGTGCAGAGTTGGAATCATAGCTGCTTACTTTCATGTCATCTGCATTCACTTCATCCAGGTGGTAATACAAGTTTTGGATACATTCTGTAGCAACGTTATAAAACTTCTTTTTCACCTTCCTGTTCTCCTCTAATTCCTCTAATCTTTCTTCCAATGTCCCTATCATGGCAGTCACCAGGTCAAAGGTTAATTCACCTTTGAACATTAGAATAATATTTTGATCGTATATGTTTTTATAACTCCTCAGATAATCCATAAATAGGGGTAATTTTCTTTGGGCTGGAAAAGTAAGAACTTATGACTAATTAAACCAAATGTTTAATCGCCTAAAACTTCTTCGTGAGTATCAATTGATTAAGGTTACAGCAATCCAGCACAAATATTCTATTCACAAAGCTATGTTCTTTATAAGACTTGACGAAAATTTAACGGTACGCAAAGTTGGTTTTCTTTATTACTTTAGTATAGGTAGTCAATGCTCAAATGATCTTAGGTAATATAATTAGGCGGTTCTAATGGAAAATCTGTATAAAAATGTAATATTTCCAATAAACGTTTTTTTGCTATAGATTTGAGGGACTTGCTAATAGGATTTTTTTAATTCAATGGCAGTATAGATTAACTAGTTAAGAGTTTAACCAACTATGTCTAAGGTATGTTAAAGAAGGATTTATATGCCAATGTTTATATTTTAACCGCATTGGTTTTGATTGGAGCGATTGCGTATTACGTATTTGTTCTGCAAAAAGAAATTAAAGACTCATTCAATCAAGACCCACGAATCGTTCAAGTTTCTGCTGATCAGGCAGCTATGGGGCAACAGATTGTAAAGTCAGCTGTGGGGATGGGGTATGCCAGAAATCAAGCTCAGTTTGATTACTTCAAAAAAGAACTTAGGAGAGTTTATCCTCAATGGGTAAAAGGACACCAGGCACTAATTCAAGGTGACCAGGATTTGAATATATCACAACCGTCTCAGTCGGATGAATATGTAGCACTACAAGATGAACTAAAGTTCTTGTTTTTTGACATGAACAGTAACACTCGTAATGCGCTGGATGCCTCATTCAGTATGGACGAATCGAACATCAATAGGCTGTCATTGAGAAAGGCCATAAGTGGCTTGATCAATTCGGTTGACAAATACGAAGAAGGCGTAGATAAGATCACGAATTATTTTGTAGATAATGCGCAAAACAGAGGGGCCAGTATTGGCCTGGCTGAATATGTAGGGTTTTCAATTTTCATTGGTATATTCTTGGTTCAAGGATTTTTCATCTTTAGACCGCTTGTGAAGCTTGCCAGTGAAAACTATTTATCTGCAAACAAGGCCTTTGTGAAAGTTAAAAAATCTGAGCAGCAGCTGAAGATTAACTTCCAGAAGCAGAAACTAATTAACAAGAAACTATTCCTGTCTCGAAAAGAGCTTGAAGAGAAAAACAATAAACTCAAAGAGTCAGAGGCCAAGCTACTCAAATCATCCGAAGAGCAAATCAAGATTAATGAACGATTAATTGCCGCTCAGGATGAGTTGAACCTCGCGTATAAGAAATTACAAGATTCTGAGGTTGAAATCAGAGAGCTTGCTGATAAGCAACTTCAGGATAATGAAAAGCTATTCCTTGCAGAGAAAAAGCTACAATCACTACTTGAAAACGAGCAGAAATCAAAAGAAGAATTGGCAAATGCGCTTTCTTCATTGAAAGGTGCTCAGTCACAATTGGTGCACTCTGAGAAGATGGCATCACTTGGACAATTAACTGCCGGTATTGCACACGAGATTAATAATCCAATTAACTTTATTTCCAGTGGAATGGTATCATTGAAGATGTCAATTGAAGCCATGAGGGAAATATCAGAAGAGTATACACGACTAGATGATGGCGATGATCCGGAGGATGTACTAGAGGCAGTGAAAGAACTCAAGGAAGAGCACGAGTATGATGAAATCGTAGATGAGCTGGATGATTTAATTAATGACATCAATTATGGTGTTCAGCGAACAATTGAGATTGTCAAAGGGCTTAGAGTATTCTCCAGACTTGATGAAGAAGAAGCTAAGAATGCCAACATTAACGAAAACATTGACGCAACCTTAACCCTTCTTAGGAATAAGACAAAGGGTAAAATCGAGATCACTAAGCATTACGATGAAAGTATGCATGATATTGAGTGTTATCCAGGTCAGCTTAATCAGGTTTTCATGAATATACTCAACAATGCTGTTCAGGCAATGCCGGAAGAAAAGAAGGATGCTGAAATCACGATTTACACGGAAGAGGCAGACAATGAAGTATTTGTTCGAATTAAGGATAATGGTGTTGGTATTCCTGAAGAAATTAAAAACCGAATTTGGGAACCATTCTTCACTACTAAGGAGGTAGGTGTAGGTACAGGTTTAGGAATGTCCATTACATACGGTATTATAGAAAAACACGGCGGTAAGATTGAACTAGCGAGCGAAGTTGGTAAGGGAACAGAGTTTGTCATTACCTTGCCTAAGAAGATCACCCCGATCAAGCAGAAAGAGGATAAAGAGGTAGCTGAAAGTAATTAAAATTGATAACATTAGACCAAGGGCAGGATGGAAGAGATTCATGACCAGCAACAAATTGATAGACCAACACAGAAAAAAAAGTTCTCATTACTATATGTAGATGATGAGGCAACTAACCTTCGTGTGTTTAAGGCTAATTTTCGAAAGTTTTTTAATGTCCACACTTCAACAAACCCAATTGAAGCCATAGACATTTTAAATCAAGAAGAGATTCAGGTAATCGTTACAGATCAACGAATGCCCGAGATGACTGGCACACAGTTTCTTGAAAAAATACTTCCTGATCATCCCGATGTTATCAAAATTATACTTACTGGATTTACTGATATAGAAGCCATTAAGGATGGAATAAATAGATGTGGAATTTTTAAGTACATCACTAAACCATGGAACTTTGAGGAGATGAAAGGCGTGCTTGAAAGAGCAATTGAAACCTATCAACAGGCAGCTGAAAGTGAGGAACACATCAAGGAGTTGGAGGACAGTAATGTTGAACTTGAAAATAGGGTTCAAGCAAGAACTGAAGAACTTAATAAAATCAATAAAAGGTTAATAGATAGTATTAGATACGCTGGTTTACTTCAGCAATCGATGCTTCCTAATGACAGATACCTTAGCCGTCAGTTTAAGGATCACTTTGTAATTTTTGAAACCAAGTACTTGTTCAGTGAGGAGTTTGTATGGACGACAAGACTAAACTTTAGGTCAGAAGATTATACTGTTGTTTCCCTAATCGAATTTGATGGTAAAGGGATAGTGGGCGCACTAAAGACATTAATTGCAGATTCTGTTCTCAATTACCTGACCCACGACAGAAAAATCTTTCATTCAGGTGAAATAATAAATGAACTAAAATACGAATTGGATGCTGCTGGATCGGATGAGCTCCAATGTGATGTAAAAGTTTCTGTAGCAGTATTTGATCATAATGCAAATACATTACAATTTAGCGGTATCAATCAGGATATGATTGTTTTTAATGGTCAAAAGTCTACCTTATTGAAAGGCGATGATGGTGATCATTACGACGATCCTATTGCTGATAAAATTGGAATAGAACCAGAGGCGTCATATTACATGTATTCCAATGGTTACTATAATCAGGTTAATGAAGATGGGGTGAAGTTTTCATATGAGAAGTTTGAAGAAATGCTTAAGTCGATTCAGGGGAAACCTATGGGTGAGCAGAGAGAGTTCTTAATGAATACTTTGCAGACCTGGAAGTCTGGAACTAGCTTAAATGATGATATCTCCATCATTGGATTTAAACTCTAATATTTGGATGGCTACAAAAGCAAGCAGTTTTAAGAATTGGTGCACTCAAAATATCAGTCCTCAATCATGGACGAGGATATGTCTTAGATCAGTAGATGCTATCAGATCTAAAGGCCATACCCTGAAAGAAATGGAAGATCTTGATCCTGATATTGAAATGGATGATGAGCTGCTGGATTCACTCAATGTTTCGTTATCTCAGCTCTATGAGATGACTGTCAACGAAGATATTTTAGCTCCACTTTAGTGGAGTTTTTATTTATCTCAACTCAAACTTATTTTACCTCAAAACCAAGCACGCAGACATCATCGGTTTGACTGGTATTTTTAGACCAATCTCTAAAAGTGCTTTCAATAATTTTTTGCTGCTCAAGAATAGGCTTGTTGGATGATTGCTCGATCAGTTTATTGAAATTCTTAGACATGAACTTTTTGTCAAAGTCACCTCCAAATTGATCTTGGAATCCATCTGATGATAGGTATATTCTATCCTTAACATCAAGCTGAATTACATCTTTGCTTAATTGGGCATGTACTTCTTGTTCATCTCCTTCAATACCTCCAACCATCTGACGAGGTGTTTTATAAATAGTCAATTTCTCACTCCCATGTTTCATAATTCTGAGCGGTATTCCAGCACCGGCAAATTCCATTTTCAATGTATCGAGATCAATGACACAAATACCGATCTCCATTCCATCTCGATTCACCTCTTCTGTTTCCCTTTGCAATTCAAATTTGATCACTTTGTCCAGTCTGGAAATGATTTTCTTAGGGTCAAGGTAATTTTGGTAGTAAACAATGTTAGTTAGCTGGTTACTACCCATAATCGACATAATTGCTCCTGGTACTCCATGTCCGGTACAATCACCACAAGCAACGATCATATATTCATTATTGCCTCTTCGAACTCTTTCAAACCAATAAAAGTCTCCTCCAATGATATCTTTTGGTTTGTAGGTCACAAAAGATTCTGGGAAAACTCCTCTAAGAGTGCCGATTGGAGGTAGAGTAGATCGCTGAATTCTCTCAGCATAGCTTATACTATCCCTGATTTGAGACGATACTTGCATCAGCTGATTCTTCTGCATCTCAATCTGAGTCTTTTGATCAATGAGTTGCTTGTTGGTTTGACGTTGCTCTTCTATTTGTCCAATGAGACTCTGAGAAGTATTCGCCATTTGTTTCGCAAGTTTCCCGATTTCATCCTTCGATCCTGTAGGAAGCTCAACATCAAGATTCCCTTTACTAAGCTCCTCAGCTGCATTACTAAGCTTCACGATAGGTTTCACGAAGATATTGGCAGCAATTAGTGAGAGAATAATTGCCAATATTATTACTGGTAATACAGCTAAGAGTATCTGGGATCGAATTTGAGTAAGAGGTGCATAAGCACGTTCTTTTGGAATACTAAGTATTAAGATCCAATCATTTCCCTCGAAAGACAAGTAGTTGGTTTCACGGGTGACAAAATATAATGCATCTTCCGTCTCAAGGAAATTAACCCCCGGTTCATTTAAAGGGGATATGAGATTGAACTGACTGTATTGAGCAGTTAGAATACTCGATGGGTTAGTATTTGAGTATAGAATTTTACCTTCATTGTCAATTAAATGAATATCCAGATTTCTAGAGGTATCTGCACTTAGTGAATATTCCCCAACAATTTTATAAAGCTCATCAACCAGTATTCTCCCTACCAAAACACCAACTTGTTGGTTCAAATCATCATAAACTCGCGAAGCGAAGTGCATCACCACTCGTCCAACAGAAACAGATTTAGATACATTTACCGTCACATCTTGTCCGGATTCAAGTTTTGCCCAATAACTATCATTGGGATGCTGTTTACCAATTGAAATTCGTTTACTGTCAGCAATTCTTATCCTGTCATTGTTAAAAAAGGAAAATGAGTAATAAAGACTATTTAGATTTTCTAACTCTTGTAATCTTTCGGTGAGTAATTCGGGATCAACACCAGCATCAACAAAGTATGGGTTGCGGGCCGCCATTTTAATATCATTCAGTCTGGAAAACATGAATCTTCCAATATCTGAACTAATCCCTTTGGATTGCTGAGTCATACTCGTTACAATCTCTTCCTTTAAAGTCTGTTCTACTTTTTGATCTGCGAAAAATGAAAGTACACCTGCGGTAAATAGAACAAGGAAAAGACAAAGTATGGTGAGTTTGGCATATATGTTCATAAATCGGGTTTATCCGTTAGGGCAGTAAAAATAATCCATTCCTAGCGCTAATCTATGAGATAAATTTAATAACTCCATTTACTTGCTGAAGGCTTTGTTGCTTTGAACACATTATATTAGTGTCATCAAATAATTTGTTTTATGAAGCGTCTACTATTCGCCCTATTATTTATTGCTTCACTGAGTTTGAGCGCCCAGAATCTTACAACCTATCGCAGTAACAAATCTGTAGATGAAACTGTCGATCGATTAATCGAGGTAATCAAGCAGAAAAAACTTGCCTATTTCGAAACCGTCGAACATGATAAAGTGGCAGAGGAATACGGAGTAAAAATTCCTCCGACAAGAATGATATTGTTTGAAGATCCGAACCTAATGATCGAGTTGATCTCATGTAGGCAGACTACCGCTTTAGATCTTCCTATGAAGATTCTGGTTTGGGAGGAAAACGGTGATGTTTATATAGGCTTCTTTGATCCTAAAGTGATGAAGAAGAGATTTTTGCTTCATGAATGTGATGATATCATTACAAGCATGTCTCGATTAAAAGTGAGAGTGGTGAATGAAGTACTCAAGGATGGTTAGTAAATGGAATTGCCCATCTTACTTTATCCCATCTAAATTTAAGAGAATCATCTGCGAAATAGAAAAGCATTCTTTCTTGTGACTGATCAGCATATTTCGGACGCACCTTAATTCTTAGGACGTCCAAAGAGTCTTTATAATTATAGCTGCCCCATTGTTCCCATTCTTTATTGAATATGATTGTCCACTCTTGTTCATTAGGTATGGAGAATAGTGAATACTTGCCGCTATCGAGAAGAACGCTATCTACTTTTACGGCTCCATCAATGGAAATATAAGTGGCATCATTTGCTCCGGTTCTCCACATAACTCCATAAGGGACTAAAAAATCTTGCCCTGCTCCAAAAATTTCTCTATTCTTCACACCAGGACTACTAAACTCAATGTAAGCATTAACCCCATTAATAAATGTGCTGTCAGTTCTTAAAGGTGATGGTCTTCGCTGAGGATCAGCATTGCAGCCCATCATTAAAAGCAAGAAAATCCAATTCACAGGCATGAATGAATTTGAACAAAAAAATGTCCGAAATTGAAAATTGTACTTCATTAGGTTAGACGATAACGATCTGAATAATAGTAGGTTACAGATTTAGGTATATTATTTGCCAGTTTGAAGATATAAACTATTAATCACATGGGAATAATTGGAATTGAAATACCCCAACTTAACGAAGAACAAGATATTGAAGTTGAAGTTCGAGTCAATGGAATTAAGAAACAATATCAATATCGGGTTGAAATCTTTCATTGGGATGATTGCCCATATCCAACAGAAGATAGAGTGGAATGTATTCGTCAGCTAGTCAATGGATATGACAAAAATTGGGATCTGGCTCACCTCGGTTTACCGACTGACGATTACATTCCAATTACTTTCAGAAAGAAACGCTAGAAAGGCAAGTCGTCATCTTTCGAGAAATCTTCCTTTGCCCATTCTTGAGTGGTTGGAGGAGGAGTTTCATTACTGGCACCACTGCTGGATTTAGTATCTACTCTCCATGCTTGTAGACTGTTAAAGTATTTTACCTGTCCTTGTGGGTCTGTCCATTTCCTTCCCTTTAGATTAAAGTTTACGGTTACATCATCTCCAACGTTCACAGAATCTAACTGATCACAATTACTTTGTATCAATTCGAACTTGATAAATTCAGGGTATTGTGGATTCTCCGCAAACTCTAATATGAATTCACGTTTTTTAAACGTGTCATTAATGTTTTGTGTGTCGAATTTCTCTACGATTTTACCTTCTACTATCATATTATTTTTAAACTATTATTCAACTTTGATGGTTCAAGAATGCAAGTATGACAAAGTCTAAGAAATATTTCCTGATTGGAGTAATCATTTTTATTGTCATAATGGTTTTTATTGTAATTGACATTAGTCAAAGAACAAGAGCGCCATGGAACAAAGACAAACATGAACTTAACGAATGAGCAAAAATAAGGTAGATATTGCCCAAATAGATTTAGAAAAGGAAAAAGAAAAGATTACTGATATACCCGGCCTTATTGAATATGCCCATCATGCTGGAAGTGCCATCATTAAACCTGAGGATAAAGGGCGAATCAAAGGAACTGCAGTATCAGCCATGCATGACCAAACGGATAGGCAATTCAGGCAGCTTTATGAACAAATGCAGACCCTGATAGAGCAGGCAAAATACCTGCAGGATAGAGTAGCAGTTTCTGAACGTATTTATATGGCTAATGTCCCTTTTCAGCCGGTCATCGGCAAAATCTATTATTTGTATAGGAAGAAAAATGGTACTGACTTACTATCTATGGTAAGTCCAGATGAGTGGGGTAAATCATTCCCTTACGCTTCATTTGAAGCTGAAGTGCGTTTACTTTCAGATCATACCTGGGAGATTGTGAAGACAAATAATGATGAATTTAATTATTGAACCAACTTATTTCATTTGCAGAAATCTAGTTGGACAGATTAATCCGTTTATAAGTTATGAATTCTAAAGTAGTTAAGCATCTTATAGTTCTATTGTTATTATCAGGTTGCGCAAACAATAGTGAGGAAGATTTGAATATTGTCTGCCTGGAGTCACTAGAGATAAATGTTAGCGATTTTAAGAAATCAGATTGTGAAGTTCCTGGTTTCATAGAGGTGACGGCATCAGGTGGAGAAGAACCTTATACCTTCAGTATTAATGGAGTCGATTTTGTTGAATCCAATGTTTTTTCAGACCTCTTTGCAGGCAATTTTGTTATTACTGCTAAAGATGCTTTGGGGTGCACAGCTGAAGTTTCCTTCAAGTTGGAATCAGAACCTACCGGAATTGAACTTACTCTTGAAACGACTAAATCGGATTGTACCTCTGCAACTGGCACTTTAGAAGCAATTGCGAATGGAGGTTCAGGGACACTTCAGTTTTCATTAAATGAAGGAGCTTTTGCAGAACAAAACACTTTTAGTTCCCTTGCTCCAGGGGAGTACTCCGTTACAGTAAAAGATGATGAAAATTGTCAGGTGAATAAAACAGTGCGAGTTAATTCAACAGCCAGTTTAGAATCCGATATTATTCCAATCATTACTAATAGTTGCGCAATTTCTGGTTGTCACAATGGATCTCAATCCCCAAATCTGACGACTAGCTCAAGTATTATTTCAAATGCAATAAGAATTAAGTCGGAAACCCAGGCTCGGAGTATGCCTCGTGGTAGCACGCTTCCTCAAAGTGAGATTGATCTAATCGCCTGTTGGGTAGATGATGGTGCCTTAGATAACTAATGAATAAATAAGGTATATACTTTTAATGTTGTTACATTAATAGGTAATTTTATTATGGATCAACAACATTAGGCATGAAAAATCTACTACTCTACGCAACACTTCTTCCTTTCATAGTTTTTATGGGATGCTCTGATAATGATGAGGATCCAGACATTGATTGTAGCCAGACCGATCTATCGGTAGCTATATCTAGCACTGTAGAACCCACATGTAGTGGTACAGGAAGTATTTCATTGATGGGTTCGGGAGGTAATGAGCCCTATGAATTCAGCATAAATGGAGTCGACTTTCAATCTTCATCTGAATTTTCAGGTTTGGTGGCTGGCAGTATTACGGTTACCATTCGAGATTCAAATGGGTGTACTTCTCAAGTTAATGCAACCTTAAATTCAACTGATGGGATTTCAATTTCAGTGACAACCACTGATTCTGATTGTCTGGACGCATCAGGATCAATTGCAATTGAAGCGTCTGGTGGGGATGGAGTCTTTACTTATTCACTTGATGGAGGTACTAGTCAGTCTGCTAACACATTCAGCAATGTTGGTTCAGGAGCGCATGAAATAACTGTTTCAGATGATTCTGGATGTTCCGCCACCACAGATGTATATGTCAGTTCAATGGTAAGTCTATCAGGAGATATAATGCCTCTTTTACAGCGGGAATGTACATTTTCAGGCTGTCATAATGGAGATAATGGGGCAAATAGAAATTGGACAGACAAGGACAATGTATTAGCCATGGCATCCAACATTAAAAGTCGAACACAAAGTGGCTCTATGCCAAGGTCGCCAGGTACCCTTACGCAAGATGAAATAGATATCATTGCATGCTGGGTGGATGATGGAGCGAAGGATAATTAAATTGAGATATGATTAAAAAATTGTTATTTCTGGGATTTCTACTTTCCTGCTTGTTAGGGTTTTCGCAACGCTACAAATCAACGAATACCTATATCAAGTTTTTCTCAGATGCTCCCATGGAGGATATAGAAGCAATCAATGAAAATGCAAGCAGCCTGGTAGATTTAAGTAATATGGCAATAGTAATTGTGGTGCCAATTAAGTCATTCAGTTTCGAGAAAAAGCTTATGGAAGAACATTTCAATGAAAATTATCTCGAATCTGAAAAGTTTCCCAAAGCTATATTTAAAGGAAAATTGGTAAACTGGGACGGCAGTAATGGTATCACCAATGCAACTGCTGAAGGAACATTGGAGATGCATGGTGTAACCAAAGATATTACCATCGAAGGGGAATTAGATTTTAATGGAGCGGAGCTTAAATTGTCTACCGTTTTTCCAATAAAACTGAAAGACTACAAAATTAAAATTCCAAAGGCTGTATTTTATAATATTGCTGAAGAAGTAGAAGTAACAGCCAATCTCGAATATTCACCTTATGAAAAAGATTAGTGTACTCATTCTATTTATCCTTTCCTTAAGTGCATTAGGACAGGATGAATTAATGGAACTATTGGAAGCTGAAGGAGCGGAAGAAAAAGGATACGTATCTGCTACCTTTAAAGGCACCAGAGTTATTAATGGTCATTCGATAGAGACACGCTCAAACGGAGTTTTAGAATTTATAATAAGTCACAGATTTGGCACCCTAAATTCAGGTTACAAGGAGTTTTATGGTCTTGATTTTGCAAACATCCGATTAGGACTTGAGTACGGGCTAACGGATAATCTTAATTTAGGAATAGGCAGATCCTCCTTTGACAAAGTCATAGACGCATTCGCTAAATATCGATTCTTAAGACAATCGAACAGCACCCCAGTCACAATGACTGCTTTTGTTAGCATAGCTCGTAAAACAGTAGACCGAGTAGGATTAGAAGGAATCGATCGCAATGCCTATACCGCACAGCTTTTAATTGCGAGAAAATTCAGTCCAAATTTTAGTTTTCAATTAGCCCCAACAATAATTCAAAGAAATTTAGTCCCTACCAATGATGATGATAATCTATTGATAGCGATAGGTATAGGTGCAAGATATAAGCTCACAAACAGGATAGCCCTCGTCTCTGAATACTATCCGCAGTTATCAAATAAATCAGATCAGTTTCAAAACGCATTTGCTGTAGGTTTCGATATTGAAACCGGTGGACATGTATTCCAACTTCACTTTACAAATGCAGTACAGATGAACGAACGAGGATTTATTGGGGAAACTACCGATGATTTCTGGAATGGTGATATTCACTATGGTTTTAATATAACCAGAGTGTTTGACTTAAAACCGAATAGGTGATAGGAAACATAGAAGTGTTGTAAAGTGAGATGAATAACGGTAAAAAGTATATCATTTTTTGGTTGTTATGTCTGACATTTCATTTTTCAAATGCTCAAGATCTGATAGTAACCAACGATGGGGATTCTATCGAATGTAAAATCACAAGGATTACAAGCGATTTCATTCACTTTTCAGTCTTCGATAAAAGTGGAATTCTACTCATGCGGTCTAGACTCCCTGTTTCCCAGATACGGCAGTACAAAAAATCAGAAATTTCATCTGAAGAAAACGAACCGCAGCAACCAAGTAACGACGATAGGGTAGTCATTGAGGAATTTAAACCTGCTAAAATTCGCCTCTCTTTAAATTCTGGTTATACCTATCAATTTGGAGGATATGATGGACTACCACAGGCTTATAAGAGCCAGGTTCAGTCATTATGGAACATCGGTGGAGAGCTTCATTATTTCATTTGGGAAGATTTTGGTATAGGGGGGAAGTATAATCGTATTTCTACCAAAGCAAACCAAGACTTTGAGCCTCCGGTCAGTACAGCATTTGGCTTCTCAAGTTTGAGAGATGAATATATAAAATTTAACTATTTGGCTGTTTCGCTTCTCTATAGAAGCTTCCTCTATGATGATCACGTTATGAATTACTTCCTTTCAGGAGGTGTCATCTCCTATCGAACGGATGGAAAAGGAGATGGCATTCCATTTTATCAGGAAGGCCAAACATTTGGTTTAGCATTTGGCATAAGCACAGACCTCTTACTTACTGAAAACTTTGGAATAGGCCTTGGAGGCGAACTAAATATTGCTCAAATGTCTGAATTTGATAATAATGGGACTGTGGTCCCCGCCAGCTTTTCTCTTACAAGAATTGATTTAACAATTGGAGTAAGATTTTTGAAATAATTTTCTTTCAGAATGACTCTTAGATACTTGCTCTAACCGCCAGGACGAAATTCCTTCCAGGAGCACTTATGCCAGAGGAGTATGGCCTGTAGTGGGCGTCCATAATGTTCTCAATTCCTGCATTCAGATTGACTGTTTCGTTTAATTGAAAACTTGATTTCAAATTAAGAGTATACCATCCGGGAGATCCATTATCAGTATAGAGGTATGGTTTCCTATCTATTTCCGAACTAGGTATATCATCCCGATCTCTGTTGCTGTTATAATCGATGTAAAACTCTGACCTGATTCTCTTCTTTTGATAGGTGACCGAAGCTCTACCAAAAATAGGTGTTGTGTGTCTCAGTGGTTCATCGTTTGTGATGTCTCTGCCGCCAGTATAGCTAATGTTCTTCGAAATGGCCCAGTTTTCAGATACTTCGGCTGTATACCCAATACTGCCTCCATATATTTCAGCATCGCCAGTATTGACTTTTGCAAATACGTTTAGGGTCTCATTATCAAAAATAACCGTGCTACTGCCATTAACCTGGAAAGGCCCGTCTACTATTGCATCATAGAGTCGGCTATGAAATGCTACTGCCTTGAAGATTGATCTGCCGGTTTTTCTTTGATACGAAAGCTCATAACTCAATGAATATTCCGGTTTTAAGCCAGGATTTGGGACTACCAGACTATTACCTACGTCGAATACTTTACCCACATCATCCAAGTTGGGAGCTCTAAAGCCGGTAGAGACATTATAACTTATCTTATTTGTTTCATTCAGATTAATGGCCAGACCAAGTGATCCGTTTAGTGCTGAATTAGAAAGGTCAATATTTGCCATGCTGGAGCTAATTGCCTGCTGATTGGTCGTCTCACCAGACAGACTTATGGCGTTAAATCTAAGACCACTATTTAAGGTGACCTGACTGGAAATCTCATTCACATAGCTACCATAAACAGCAAAAGATGTGTAAGTACTTCCTCCATCCGGATATCTGGTTTCAGTGCTGGTGATATCATCTGTTTCAATGTTTCTATTGAATGCCTCAGACGAAATATCATTATGATAAAAATCAATTCCATAGTACAAATTTGAGCTATTGAATTCCTTGTCAAAATCAATGGACAAAGAATACATGTCTACTAATTCAGAACGAGTTCTAAGTGAGTCACTACCAAAATCTCTGTCATTTCTACTCTCTTCAAATTGCTGGTATGCCATGGTAACTCTTGCTTGATCAAATATTGAATTGCCCTGATAATAGGTAAGCTTAAGATTATGCATCTGCCATTTCTGAGGACCATAATACCATTCCGCAGCTTTTAAAGAATCAGTATTTGGACCTAGAGTTTCTGTTAAGTTATCATATCGAGGAATATCGGAAGTTGTACTATAGTAAAAACCATAGCTTATATCCATGTCAGGACTTACTCGATATTTAAACTTGGTGATACTATTAAATAGGTCGTATCCTGAAAATTTCTGTACATTTTTGTCCTCGTTTCTCACCAATTGATCTTGGCCGTTTATTCGTCTTACATAAAAATTACGCTCAAACTCACGCTCATAACCACCAGATCGATTGCCTCCGGCCCTTAAATCATCAAATGCTGTAAATGAAGATGAATGGAAAAATGTAAACTTCCTTTGTCCGACAGATACATCCATATGGCCTGTTCGTTCATTTGCAGCCGTGCTATAGCGTGCCAATCCATTCACTCGTACATCCGCCACATTATCAGTTGACCATTTAGGATCTATTGTGTGAAAGTCCATAACTCCACCTAGCGCATCACTGCCGTAGATTACAGACCCGGGACCAAAAATTACTTCTGAACTTTCAAGTGCATTAGGATCAATATTTATTACGTTCTGCAGGTTTCCACTTCTGAAGATTGCGTTGTTCATTCGAACACCATCAACTACCAGAAGAACTGAATTGGCTGCAAATCCTCTGATTTTTGGTGACCCTCCACCTAGTTGACTTTTTTGGACAAAAACCTGTCCTGTATTAGCCAGCAAATCAGCTGACGTTTGCGGATTTTGAAATTGGATGGTTTTTTTATTGACGGTCAGTATCTTTTGAGAAACGCTTTGCTCCTCTTGTTCCCATTTATTGGCAGAAATAACAACTTCATTGAATGAGAGAATTTTTTCTTTCAAGGAGACACGCAGATCATTACCAAGGTAAGCGATAGATTGCTGATGAAAAGAGGGGTGCTGAAAAAAGACTAACCCTTTCGGAAATGCTGATATATTGGCAATACCCTTCTCATTGGTATAGGCGACATCCTCCTTATTTTCATGATAAATGAATACATCTACAATTGGCTTTCCATTAGCATCATCAACGACAAGCGCATTTTGCGAAAACAATTGGAACGTGACAAAGAAAAGAAGTAGAGCAACTTTGAGATTTAGCCTCATTCAGTAGTAATTTCGATTTTGAAGTAATCAATCTTCACCACAAAAATTGCGCCTTTCATGCCAATAATCAAATCTAAATATCTTAAGAGGCCATGGTATTTTTTTAATGGTCATTTCGAGACCATTATTCCTTCGCTTTTTTATCAGGTAGATGGAGTGGAATATGAGCGTGAAAGATTGGAATTGAGCGATGGAGACTTTCTTGATCTGGATTGGGTAAAGCAAGAGAATCGTAGACTCATTGTGCTTAGTCATGGATTAGAGGGAAGTGCAGACAGACATTACATTAAGCGGCCTGCGCAGTACTTTTCTCAAAAAGGATGGGACATTTTGGCATGGAACAACAGAAGTTGTAGCGGTGAGATGAATCGGTTGCCCAGATTCTATCACCATGGTGCTACGGAAGATATTGCAGCGGTCATCGATCGAGGACTGAGGGATGGATATGAGGAAGTGGTATTGATTGGATACTCTATGGGAGGAGGTATGCAGCAAAAGTATTTAGGTGAAAGAAATCCAGATCCTAGAATAAAGGGTGCAATCTCGTTCTCAGTACCCTGCAATGTTCAAAACAGTGCGGAAATGTTAAGAAAAGGAGCAGGGAGAATTTATGAAAAGCGATTTGTAAAGCGACTTAAAGAAAAAATTTTAGCAAAGGCAGAGGTTGTAGAAATGGATGTTGATGGAATTCGTGATGTAAAAAACTTTCGTCAACTGGATGAGCAATTCACATTAAGAGTACATCCTGAATATTCTAGTGCGGATGATTTTTATGCTCGAATTACAAGCGATCAGTTTTTACCAAATATCAAAATTCCTTTACTCATTGTTAATGCAATCAATGATCCCATGCTTGGCGAACCCTGCTACCCAATAGATCTGGCAGAAAGTAGCGATAACATCTATTTAGAAATGCCAGAAAAGGGAGGTCATGTAGGATTTACCCTGCCAAATGATGAATGGAGCTACATGGAATATGCTTCTAATTGGTTTATTGAAGAGGTTATTTCTTCTCAAACTTTAAAGCAGCCCCATTGATGCAATATCTCTGTCCTGTTGGCTTGGGTCCATCAGGAAAGACATGACCCAGGTGCCCGTCGCAACGTGCACACAATACTTCTGTACGTACCATTCCATAAGACATGTCATCTTCCTCAGCGACATTTACCTCGTTTATTGGCTCATAAAAACTTGGCCATCCAGTACCGGATTTAAACTTGGTTTCTGACGAAAAGAGTGGAAGAGAGCATGCAGCACATACGAAAGTGCCTTCTTCTTTCACTTTTAAGAGCTCACTGGTAAACGCTCGCTCTGTTCCTTTTTCGCGAAGTACGTGATACTCCAGTTCTGTAAGCTGTGTTTCCCATTCAGTTTCAGGTTTCTCGATTTTTTCGAATGGCAGAGCAGCATTGGACTCATTCTCTTTCTTCTGCTGAGCACAGGAAATGAAAGAAAATGTAATGGCAAAAAGTACGATTAGATTTTTCATGATTGATATACGATTAATGTAGTATGATCAGTTTCTTTGATTAAGCAATACGTCAGGCAACTGACTATTTAAGTACACCCATATACTCAGTCCATGGCCCAACTTCACGTTTGTATTGCTTAGCCATGACTCTGGATATCTGGTGAATGTGACCTAAATCATGAACAACCCAGGCGGCCAAAAGGTTTTCAAGCGTGACTTGTCTAAGTCCCGGATGCATTCCTGTTTTTTGTAGATCTTTCTCCGTGATATTTAATCCTTTTAACTCTACAATGTTCTTCTCTCTAAGCTTTTCAAATTCTTCCAACAACTCAATCAGCGACTTTCCTTTGCTTTCTTCAAACTGAGCAAAGCGATCGAATGGAGTAAACGGCTGTTTCTCTCCGTGCTCCAAAATGATCATTGTTCGAGGGATCCAATCTTTCTTTTCCCCTTGGATGAGGTGACCGACCACATCATAAGGACTCCAGGTTTCCGGACCTTCATTGGAGGTGGCCCACTCTTCAGGTAAGCCATGTAGCAGTTGTTTCAAAACAGCAGGTGTCCGCTCTAGTACCAGGATAGACTTTTCTAAGTTGAATTGCATGGAATAAAGATACAATTCAGTCAGCTAAAATGATGTTTGTTTTACTTATGCCATGGTTTGTTTCTTCACAAACCAACCCCTTTTTTTCGTTTCGTTAGGACACGAATCGAGGTAATGGGAATAAAGATGCTACTCAATTAGCTTAGGAGCGATTGTTGACTCTGATTTGGGAATAGTAATGTGAAAGGTAGTCCCAAGATTTATTACACTTTCAACGATAATCTTACCATTGTGTCTCTCTACGAATTCTTTGCATAAAAGAAGACCGATACCTGTTCCTTTCTCATTATCTGTTCCGATCATTGATGGTCCTTTGTCTATGTGAAAAAGACTTTCCTGTATTTCATTTGTCATGCCTACACCTGAATCTTTCACGCTTATTGTAATTTCATTAGCGCTTGTCTTTGCTGTGATTTCGATGGTACCACCATTCATGGTAAATTTTATAGCATTGGAAAGCAGGTTTCTAAATATGGTATTTAGCATGTCCTTATCACCATATATAATGGTACCGGATTGGACGTTATTGTTGATTGAGATCTTTTTTGATTGTGCATGCTTTGATAGTAGGTGAATATTTTCATCTATCAATGTGTCTAATTGAATCTCTTGAGGATCAAACTTGATTGATTGGGTTTGTGACCGTGCCCAATGCATCAGATTTTCCAAAAGGTCAAAACCTCGCATTGAATTTTCCTTAAGCGTCTTCAATAAATCAAGTAACCTTTGCTGAGAAAATGTTTCTAATTTGGTCTCAATGAGTTCTATCAGTTGAATTATCTGAGCCATCGGGCCTCTCAGATCATGACCAATGATTTTAAAGAATTTATCCTTAGTTACAATGGTCTCCTCAAGCTTTTTATTGGTGGTGACCAATTCTTTGGTTCTCTTGTCTACCAGGAGCTCAAGATCCTGTTTGTGCGTTTTTAGCTCTTTGAACATTCCTAAAAGAATGGTGTAAAGTGTCGTTGTTAGTGCGGTAGCTATTAACTCAAAACGAGTTTGAATTCCGATATTTATTACAAATTCAATGAAGGTTCCAGAAGTGGTATAGTTCAGTAGTTGTGATAAGAAAAATGTAATAGGTAATAGCAATAGGTAGTAATAGCCTATGATGTAAACAAACCATAAAAATCCCTTTATAAATTGGTTTGATATGTTAATAATCCATTTATAATAAATAACCCAAGTCACCAATATTGAAATTGCATGAACCAAAAAAATTAATAAGAACAAATCTGACTCTATGGGACGGATGGATCCAAGAAGCACAGTGCCTAGGAGAAAAAGTGGATTTTTGATATGAAAGACACTTATAAGGAGGGGAATTTCTACAAGGTTCGACTTTCCGGTTTCAACCAGTCCGGGTATTTGGAAAGAAATTAAGCTGAACAAGATGGTTAGTGCGCTGAATAACAACATCTTGAAGAAATTTTTTGTAAATACCTCTTTCGATTTGATATTCAACTCATTTAACATCCATAGTTGTTTTTGAATCAGAGTAAATATCCAGGCTGGTATTTAAATATACCGCTTACATATTATTCTACCTTGTTCCAGGCAATTTATTTTGATTCATCGGTGTGATGAGTTCGGAAAGTACTTCTGGTTCCGAAAGGGCAGATAAGCTAGGTGCTTTTCAGAGAATACAAGTCATGATTTGCGTCAATTACTAACTAGATTTTCGTATCGTGAGGATCCGAATAAAGACAGACAAATCGACACTATTGAATTTAATGCAGTGTTTATAACACCTTTTGCATCAGAGCATTTGTGAAAGAGACGCCATTTAGTTCTTTGTGTTCTTTGTCGTATACCACAAATCCCTTTGACTTAAAAAAAGGTTGAGCAGTGATGCTCACGGATGAATACATTTTCTTTAGTTTGAGTTCTTTAGCCTTCATCTCGATTTTAGTGAGCATTGCCTTGGCTATGCCATGACCTTGAAAGTCCTTATGAACATACATAAAATCGATATAGCCGGAATCATCAATTGAGGAGAATCCAACAATTTGATCATCTTTTTCAGCCAGATAAAATGTTTGGTTTTCCACCTTTTCAGTCCAGATATTCCGATCCTTTGTGTTGGTCCAGATGGCTATTTGCTCAGGCGAATAATCTTTTTTATTCACTGCTTTCACAGTGGATTCGAAGAGATTTATAATCTCATCTACATCATCAACAGTAGCTTCTTTGATTGCAATCACTTCAATCGTTCGATAGCCATATCTGCGACTCGTTCGCCTATGGACAAAGAAGATGTAGCAGCAGGGGAGGGTGCATTCCCTACATTGATGAACTTATCATGCTCAACCACCAAGAAGTCATCGATCAAGCCACCTTTTCTGTCACAGGCCTGTGCTCGCACTCCTGCACCTCCTTTTACCAGGTCTTTCTTTTGTATCTCAGGAATCAGTTCTTGAAGGGCTCTGGTGAAGGCTCCCTTTGAATACGAACGATACATCTCACCAAATCCTGTTTTCCAGTATTTGGCTGCCACTCGCAAGAAGCCAGGATAGAAAAGAGTACCGAGTAGTTCCTTCATATTAATCTGGCTTTTCTTATATCCTTCTCTAGCGAAAGCAAGGACTGCATTCGGACCGGCTTCAATACCTCCATCTATGTGGCGAGTAAAGTGTACACCAAGAAAAGGAAAATTTGGATCTGGAACAGGGTATATCAGGTTTTTAACCAAGTGCTCTCTTTCGGGTTTTATTTTATAGTACTCCCCTCTAAACGGAACAATCTTGTAGTCAATTTTTGCCCCGGATAGCTTTGCAATTTTGTCTGTATACAAACCAGAGCAGTTAACCACTACACGAGTAGTAAAACGCTCATTCTCTGTATGCACATGGATGAAACCTCGTTCTTCTTTGAAAGAAACCAGTTTGTTAGATGAGAAAATCTCGCCTCCAAAATGCTTGAACTTTTCTGCGTATTTGTCTGCCACTAGTTTGTAGTCGATGATGCCTGTTTGGGGAACATACAATCCACTAACACCGGCTACATGGGGTTCATATTCTTTGAGTTCTTCCGCGCCTAATTGTTTGATGCCATCAAGTCCATTGGCTTGCCCTCTCTCTCGCAAGGTATTGAGTGCATCCATTTGAGATTCTTTGGTTGCCACCACAATCTTCCCACATAATTCATAGGGAATCTCTTCTTCGTCACAAAAAGCCAGAAGTTTATTATACCCATCTACACAGTTTTTCGCCTTATAGCTACCTGGTTTGTAATAAAGACCGGAGTGAATAACCCCACTGTTATTACCCGTTTGGTGCTGAGCGATGGTACGCTCTTTCTCTACAATGGCAACTTTGTAGTTTGGGTTCTTTTCTTTGATTTTTAAAGCAGAGGCAAGCCCAACGATACCCCCTCCAATTATAACAACATTGTACATAAACCTGATTAAGTGACAGCCGCAAAGATGATTAGGAATGCCTTTCTAGACAAACAATTATACGGGCCATTGAATGGTATTTTCATCAGCAAATAGTGGACCCCATTGAATCTCCTCCAATATGTCCTGATGTAGCCAAAAGTTCATGCCTAATTCTTCAGACGCAATCAGTATTTGCTCAGGATGATCCTTTGATGACAGATCCTCAATTTCAAGATCTTTTATTCCGTGTAAATCCAATTCTTCCATTAGCTCTTCCTGGCTTAAGCCAATCAAAGAACTGCCTTTAAAAAGATAATCTTCCGAGGAGACTGAGAGAATGGTTAAACGCCAATCCTCAGCTTCTTCGAAACTCATATCGAGTCTTAAGGGATGATATTCCCAAGCGTCACTCTTGTCTTCCTCATCATCGCCGTAGTGCGTTATTTCTTGATGATTAGGTTCGCCTAGCATTGACTTTACCTCATCTCGGGACATACCGAATTTGAGCTTACCGAGTCCAATGCCTGGCAGAATATCTACCTGAATCTTTTCCATGCCGCAAAAGTATGGATTGCAATTGGATTCATTTCATTCCATCTCAAAACCAATTAAATTTGATAAGTAACAACTAAGCTATGAAGAACCTCTTACTACTCATGTTAATATTGGTGATGTCCTGTAGTCAACAACAGGAAGAACCAGTGCAATGGAAATCCATTGAATCAGATTTACAGATGTTGCTAATCCAGGCTCAGGATGGGGATACCATTGACATTCCAGAGGGGAATTTTATGTTTAAGAACCCATTGATACTCGATGGGGTAGCTGATGTCATTTTTCAGGGAGCAGGTATCGATAAGACTGTTCTGTCATTCGAGTTGCAGGAAGGTGGAGCAGAAGGCATTCGAGCAGCCAATTGTAAGAATTTGACCTTTAAGGGCTTCACTGTTCAGGATTCGCCTGGAGATAACATTAAAATCACGGATACCCAAGGAATCAGATTTACAAATGTAAAATCACAGTGGACCGGCGAACCCAATGAGGAAAATGGTGCGTACGCTTTCTATCCGGTTTTATGTAAAAATGTAATCGTTGAAAACTGCCTTGCGATCGGATCTTCAGATGCTGGAATTTATGTGGGTCAATCTGATAGTGTGATCATCCGAAATAATGAAGTGTATCACAACGTTGCAGGGATTGAAAGTGAAAACAGCCGATGGGTTGAAATCTATGGTAATAATGCTCATGACAATACTGGAGGTATTCTCATCTTTGACATGCCTGGCCTAACTCAAAATGGCCACACCACACGCGTTTTTGATAACGATGTGATCAGCAATAATCACAGAAATTTTGCACCTGAGGGTAACGTTGTAGCCGTAGTTCCACCTGGTACAGGTATTATGATGATGGCAACCCGAGGCATAGAAGTCTTCAACAATAGAATCCATCATAATAAAACCATTGGTACAGCATTGGTAAGTTATTTGTTGGTGGAGGCATTAGGAGCGGAGGAAGGCTCTCAGTTGGATTCTGCCAATAATCGCATCAACCAATCTTATGATCCATATCCCAATTATGTTTATTTCCACGATAATGAGTTTAAGAACAAGCATTGGTTTCCAACATTCGAAAATGATTTTGGGCTGCTCTTTTTAAGGTATTTTACATTTAATCTCCCTGATTTTGCAATGGATGGTATTATGCCCGAGGATGAAGAATTTGTGATGTGCCTGGAGAATAATGGTGATTTCAATTTCGCCAACATTGATGCTGCGAACGAGTTTGAAGGCCGTACGACAGACTGGAGCTTATATGAATGTGGAACTGGTTCTATAGCCCCTATATTTCCATGAAAAAATGTTTGTTGCTTTTACTTGTGATCGTTTCATGTACTTCTCCTGAGAAGAAAAAGCCAATGGTATTAGAGGAAGTAAGTCTTGGGGTGGAGGAAATAAATGACTACCCCAAATACCTTAGTGAATGGGAAATATTTAAAGAGCCATTGAATGAATTACAACACTTTCAGTCGAGAATATTTCCTTATGAGATCAATGCAGCTTTATTTTCTGATTATGCCTACAAGGCCAGGTTTATAAAACTTCCTGAAGGAGTGAAGATTGATTATCATCCAAATGAAGTACTTGACTTCCCTAAAGGGACCATACTGATCAAGAACTTCTACTATCCCGAAGATTTTAGTTCGCCAGATTCTAAAAAAAGAATTATTGAGACTCGGTTTTTAATCAATGAGGAAGATGGATGGAACGCAATCGTTTATGAATGGAATGAAATGCAGACCGATGCTGAACGAGTGATTCTTGGAAAGCAGGTCCCAGTTGAGTGGAAAGATCGGCAAGGCAATCTTCAACGTATTAACTACTCCATTCCATCACAGCCTCAATGCAAGAGTTGCCATGATCTGAAGGGCAAAATGATACCCATTGGACCTTCCGCAAGACAACTGAATAGAGATAATCAGCTGACGACCTGGAAAGAAAATGGATGGTTGGAAGTTTCTGACTCAGTAAAATTCAATTACCTAACCAACTATGAAAATGAAAAAGCAACGCTTGACGACAGGGCCAGGGCTTGGCTAGAAGTCAATTGTGCACATTGCCATCGGAGGGAAGGTCCTGCTAAGAATTCAGGTCTTTATTTATTGGCCTCTCAAACGGATCCGTACAGGTTGGGTGTAAATAAGCCACCTATCGCTGCAGGAAAAGGTTCAGGAGGTTTGAGGTACAGCATTGTTCCGGGAAATCCTGATCAATCAATTTTGGTACATCGAATTGAATCTCTAGAGCCAGGTGAAATGATGCCTGAATTGGGACGTAAGATGACTCATAAAGAGGGCGTGCAGCTCATCAGAGATTGGATTACTCAAATGAATTGAGATTCTTCTCTACTTTTTCATAAAACGCTTCCGGCTGATCTATGTATAAAAGCAATTTGCGAAAAGACTTCTTCATTCCATAAAATCCATTTAATGGCATTTCTTCCTTTAATTCGATAAGAATGTTATGACCCTCCATGTCTTTAAATGCAGAAAGATGAATGTACCCATCATTTTTTTCAACGGGTTGAGTAAACGGGATGATGTTCTTAATACGCTCAAGAGGTATTTCAGCCTCGTTCATGATACCATATCTAAGATTGATTGAATCCTTGCTGATGACAATCGGCCTTCTTGATAAGGATTTTAGAATCCCTAAAATTTGAAAGCAGCCATAAATGCTCAGGATAGTTAGGATCCACGCTGCAATTGTACTCCAACCCTGAAGTAGCAAATGAACAGCGGTTGCTTCTATTATTATTAAGAAAATAAACACACCAAGGACCATTCGGGTACTTGTATTTTGATGATAGGAAAATTCATTTTGCTGTAATGCTCGACTTTTCCAGGTGATCAAACCGTAATAGAAGACGGAGAGCTCAGTTGCGAAAAGTATGGCCACTTTTTTTGGCAATATCTTATTGGAAGCATCTTTAGCGGCTGAAAAGAAATCAATTGAACCTGCAGATTTAAATTCCTTAATGGCTTTACGAATCGTAATAATCAGATAAGTAACAATGCTTATTTCAAGGATTGGTAAAAACCACGTTTTAACCAGAGATACATATAATTGATGTTCATCTGGAAGAATTATCGAAGCTATCACGATCCCCAGAATGAACACTGGAACTACAGTCGTTTTTGGTATTTCACTTTTTCGTATCGTTAGAAAATATAAAATCGGGGTAGTTATCAAAAGATCGAATGTGATGGCATAAGATAACGAGATAGGGTCTTCTGAAAAGAACGGTGTATTTACCACCCAAATGCACAAAACTGGAATGACAAATGGGAGAAGGGGCAGATACTTGTGGAGTTTGATTGAGTAAGTCATAATAGCAGCCTTTTGAAAGGTTGGTAAACAAAAAAGGGATGTTATTACACATCCCTTTTAAAATTTTCAGCTTGACTTTACTAATCACCCAATTTTACTGCATCTACTTCGGCCTCTTTCACTGCTTGATTGAATTCATCGATTCGGGTATCGAAAATGTTTTTAAGCATATCCAATTGCGTATCAATGAGTGCACTCACCTCGTCATAAAACTCAAGCGCAGAATCAGTAGGGCGGTAGTTGCCCATGCCACTCAGTGATCCAAGATGCCCCAACTTGTTGTTCAGTCTTATTGGGAAATTAAGTGGATCTTGCCCACTTTCATTCTGAGTTTGATAAAGTGCTTTCTCAATCTCAGACATGTCTTTTATGATCGCTTTGCCAAGCTCTGATATCTCATCATTATCAGCTTTTTTCATGACATCATTGATCTGTGCTTTCGCTTTCCTAATGTCAATGATTGCTTCATGCGTCTCAGTTAGTTTGTCTCTCACTTTGATTAAGAAATCAAACTGAGCCAGATAATCTGCTTGAGAAGATTCACTTCTTGGATCGGCTAATAATTTGAAATCATGCAAAATGTCCGAGCCATTCACAGTCATTTTCACTTTATAATCTCCCGGAGCAGCCATAGGTCCCTGGGTAGTTGCCCACCATAAAATCATACCATCAAATGTTTTAGCACCCTCATATCGAAGGTTCCAATTCATAGAATTAAAGCCAGGTTTAATCTCAAGTTTCTCTTCTCTTGCTTCTTTGTCAGGATGCGTAGAGTATGTCTTGATTACATCACCGTCAGCTTCATGGAAGCTAATAGAGATCGTATCTGTTGCGGCTGTATCCTTCACAAAATAATTAACAATCACACCACCGGGATGATTGGTACCAGCTGTTTTCGAAGTTCTTCCATTTCCTCCTCCCATTCGGTAGCTGTCCATTGGCTTATACAAATAGTGAGATTTACCATTGGCTTCATTCAACTGATGCAAAGGAGTAAGATCATCAATCATCCAAAAACTTCTACCCTGTGTAGCTGCAATCAAGTTGTTATTCTTAACCGCAAGGTCTGTGATCGGCACAATAGGTAAGTTCATTTGGAATGGCTGCCAGCTGCCTCCATCATTGAATGAAACATACATTCCAGCTTCTGTTCCAGCATATAACAAACCTTTTTGATTTGGGTCTGCTCTTAATACTCTGGTGAAATGCTCGGCAGGAATTCCACTGGTTATTTTCTTCCATGTTTGACCATAGTCTTCAGTTTTATAAAGGTATGGAGCATAGTCTCCAAGTTTATATCGTGTCCCTGCTATGTATAATCCTCCTTTATTAAAGGGATCAATTTCAACACTGTTGATCATCATCCACTCAGGCATTCCTGAAGGAGTCACATTGGTCCAGTTCTCCCCTCCATCTTTGGTCACATGAACAAGTCCGTCATCTGAACCTGCCCAGATAACACCTTCCTCATGATATGATTCCACTGCTGCGAAAATGGTGCAGTAGTATTCTACACTGGTGTTATCCTTAGTAATTGGTCCTCCGGAAGAACCGAGCTTACTTGGATCATTTCTGGTAAGATCCGGACTGATTATCTCCCAGGTTTGACCCTCATTGGTCGATACATGGAGTTGATTAGAGGCCGTGTATAATTTATCTGGATTGTGAGGAGAGAAGAAGATCGGAAAGTTCCATTGGAACCTGTATTTAAATCCTTCGGCACCATGTCCCATAGGGTTGTCCGGCCAAACGTTTACTGCTCGTATTTGCTCATTCTCATGATCCACTCTGGTAAGAAATCCATCATAACTTCCTCCGTATACAATATCATTATTCTCAGGATCAGGTGCGATGTGTGCACTTTCACCTCCAGCTGTTGATTCCCAATCATCTTGCCCAATGAACCTGCCATTGGTTCTGTGATCTATTCTTACTGTGGAATTATCCTGCTGAGCACCATAAATCCGATAAGGGAAGGAATAATCTGTTGTCACTCGATAAAACTGTGCCGTTGGTTGATTTTGATAAGTGGACCAGTTTTCTCCGGCATCAAAAGAGACCTGCGCTCCACCATCATCTCCAATGATCATTCGCTGGTTATTCTCAGGAGCTATCCAGAAATCATGATGATCTCCGTGAGGCGCGTTATAAGTTTCATAGGTTCGACCACCATCTGTTGATTTATGGTATCGCACATTCATTACATAAACAATGTCTTCATCCTGGGTGTCTGCATAAATCCGTGTATAGTACCATGCTCTCTGTCGTAGTTTACGTTCCTTATTGATCAATTTCCACGTTTTCCCAGCATCATCCGATCGATAAACGCCTCCATCATTATTCTCAATGATTGCCCACACTCTGTTTGAGTTTACAGGCGAAACAGTCACCCCAGAGATACCCCAGAGACCACCAGGTAATCCTTCATTTTTTGAAATATTTTTCCAGGTGTCTCCTCCATCGGTACTCTTCCAAAGAGCCGATCCTTCTCCACCACTTTCCAGACTGTAAGGAGTCCTTCTTATTCTCCAGGTTGAAGCATAAAGGATTCGAGGATTGTTGGGGTCGAATGTAAGGTCAACCGCTCCGGCATTTGCGTTTGCAAAAAGAATCTTTTCCCAGGTTTGTCCACCATCTTTACTTCTGTATACACCTCTTTCTTGTGAAGGCTTGTACAGATCACCCATTACAGCTGCATAGACAAGATCAGGATTCTTAGGATGAATTCTTACACGAGGGATATGCCGGGCATTTTTCATCCCTATTTCCTGCCAGGTGGTCCCTGCGTCCACTGATTTCCACATTCCCCAGCCGGAGGATACATTTCCACGGACCGTAACTTCCCCACCGCCAACATAAATGACATTGTTGTCCCATTCACTGACAGCTACAGCTCCAATAGAGCCACCGAAAAAGCCATCTGAAATATTTTCCCATATCTGGCCACCATCTTTTGTGCGCCATACGCCACCACCAGTGGCTCCCATGTAATACAAGTTTGGCTTACCGGGAACACCTGTGACAGCTGCAGATCTTCCTCCACGAAAAGGCCCGATATTTCGCCAATTGATACCATCATAAAGTTTGCTGTCGATAGCCGGAGAAGGGGTTGATGATTTTCCGCGCTTTCGTTGTGATTCTCCTTCTAAGGAGACGAAGGTCATAATCACAATAGCTAGTATTATCTTCTTCATACGTATAGGTTTTAGTTCGTATCCAATTTAGTCATTTCGACGACAGGAGGCAGTTACTTAACTACACTAGAGGTTATTTAATCGTTTAGATGGAATCGATGAACTTTTCTAGCTGTTTTAACTTTATCTTTTGAATAATTTTATGAAAAATTCTATCATCATACGGTTGTGAGTAGAGGGAACTTATCTGATTTACATTTAGAAATTATAGAGGAGATGATCGAGGAATCTCTCAAAAAAGCTGCCCAATCCATGGAGCAAATGCTTCGTATTAGGGTACATCCAGAACTTATCCAATTTGGAGAAGGTATTTTAAAGCCATTGCATGAATTTGATGATTTGGGACGGTTTAAAGTCAACCTGATGAAAGTAGCCTTTAAAGGTGAAATCAATGGTGCTTTTTACTTTATTATCAACAGCCATGAGATGGATTTGATTAACCAGGTTTGTTTGCCTGAGGGAATGACACACTCCAGAGCGTCTCATGACAAAATGATGAGGCACGATTTTATGGCTGAAATAGAAAATCTGATTGCTAATATGTCAATGGCAGCTCTTTCTGAATTTCTTGGAGTTGAAGTAACAGGGGAGGTTCCTATCGTTCGAAATATGAAGGGCGAGTTGGTTAATTCTTACCTTGAAAACGAAAATGAACAGAACCAAACTTGCTTTTTTGTAAAATCAACATTGAATGGTGCTGTAGTAAATATTCAGCCTCACTTTCTTTGGATGATCGATGAAAACTTTGTGAGGATTACCAAGCTAAATACAGTTGCTTAGTCTAATCTTTTTTCTTAAAATTTAAAGCCCCTGAATTCATACAGTACCTCTGTCCACTTGGCTCTGGGCCATCTGGAAAAATATGACCTAAGTGACTTCCGCATCGACCGCATTTAACTTCTGTTCGCACCATTCCAAATGATTTGTCTTTTTCAAAATCTACTGCTTTTGCTGAGATAGGATCATAAAAGCTAGGCCATCCGGACCCGGAATCATATTTGGTTTCGGAGGAGTATAGCTCATTCCCGCAAGCAGCACATTCATAAACGCCTTTATCCTTATTTTCAAGAAGAGCACCTGTCCATGGTCTTTCGGTACCTTTTTCTCTAAGAATGTAAAATTGCTCCTCAGTAAGCTCTTTTTTCCACTCTTCTTCAGATTTATTGATTTTTTCCATTCTGATAACGCATTTAAATAATACCAACTACTACTAAGATAAAACAGTTCAGCAATCCAATCTTCCACTTATCACATAACTATTAATTCATGTAACTAAATGCCCGATTTCAGCATTTACTAAGTACACACTCGACCACTTATCATGAAAAGGAAACTAATCATTATTTTATCATCAGTGGGTATTTTGGCATTGGCCGTGGTGCTTGCTGGTGTATTTGCAAGTCAAAAGGAAGACCCAAAGGACAAAACACCGGTCACTCTTAAAAAAGTTGTTCAAACCAAGAAGGTGAATTACCAAACCGTACAAACCGAGGTGGTTTCATACGGTAGAGTGCAAACTGCACAAACTCTTGATCTTTTATCAGAAGTATCAGGAAGAATGTATCAGGGAAACGTACGACTGAAAGAAGGAGAGCGATTTAAAAAGGGACAGCTGATCTTCTATATCGACGATAAAGAGCCTGCGTTAAATCTTAAATCTCAAAAAAGTAACTTTTTGAGGGACTTGGCTGGAATACTTCCTGACCTTAAGGTGGATTTCAATAGCAATTTCGAAGCATGGAATTCATACTTCAATTCACTGGACATTGATAAAAAATTTGGGCCATTACCAGACGCTGGTTCTGAGAAAGAAAAGATTTTTCTAGCAACAAAAGGTATCTATAGTACATATTATACCATTAAAAGTGCAGAAGCACGATTAGATAAGCACCGTTACTATGCCCCATTCGATGGGAGCATTATGCAGGTAAATATGCAATCCGGGTCTTTTGTGAATCCAGGTGTCAGTATTGGTAAAGTGATGCGCCGAGGAGTACATGAACTTAAAGTAGCGGTAGAAACTAAAGATATCCCGTGGATCAAGGAGAATTCACCTGTCAAAATTTATTCTGATGAGACGGACCAATACCTTGAAGGTTATGTTTCAAGAATTAGTGATTTTGTCAATCAAAATACACAATCAGTTGATGTTTTCATAGCGATTCAATCTTCTGACCAAAAGATTTATGATGGGCAGTTTTTTCAGGCATCAATACCTGCTCGTACCATCAATGATGGGATGATTATGCCACGAAATGCTATTTACAATGGAAATGAAGTTTTTGTTGTGGAAGATTCTCTTCTTAAATCCCGAAAGATCAGTGTTGTTCGACTGGTTGATGAGGAAGCAATTATCAGGGGCCTTGATAGAGGTGAAGATTTGGTAATCGATGCATTGATTGGTGCCTTTAACAACATGGTGGTTGAAAAGAAGGAAGTCAAAGATATTGATCTTGAAATAGGTAGTTCACAAGAGACGGCAAGCAATGGCCAATCTCCTGCTGCATCCAACTAGACTGAATAGATATGACATTTATTAAAAATCTTGTTGAGTATTTTGTCAAGTTCCCAATACTTGCAAATATTCTGATTGCGCTTACGCTCATAGGAGGTATAGTCGCCATAGCAAACACGAAGAAATCATTCTTTCCTACCAGAAGCGATCGTAACATAAATATTTCTGTTACATATCCAGGAGCCTCTCCAGAGGAAATGGAAGAGGGGGTAACCCTTAAAATTGAAGAGGCGATCAATTCCATTCCGGGGATTGATGAGATCATGTCAACTTCTTCTGAAAACTCGGCAAATATTACGCTCGTCACTTTTGATAACTATGATATCGATGATGTCTATACTGAAGTGAAAAATGCAGTAGATGGGATTAATTCATTTCCAGCTGGAGCTGAAAAGCCGATTGTTTTTAAGCAAAAACAGCGATCTACCGCACAATGGTTAGGACTTACCGGAGATGTAGACCTCAAGACACTTAAAAGGTTTGCTGAAGAGATCGAAGATGATCTTTTGGCAATGGAGCCTATCTCGCAGGTCAATGTTACCGGGTTTCCAGCATTGGAAATTTCGATCGAAGTAAGCGAGCAAGATTTATTGCGATACAATCTGACATTTGATCAGGTAGCAAACGCTGTAAGACAAAACAATAGAGATATCTCAGCCGGATCTGTAAAGTCATCTAAAGAGGAAATTTTAATTCGTTCCAAGGCTAAAGAAACGGAGGCATCAGATATATCCAACATCGTTGTAAGAAGTAACGAAGACGGAAGTGAAGTGCTTCTAAAAGACATTGCGGTCATAAAAGAACAGTTTTCAGATGTTCCCTCTAAGGCGATGCTTAGCGGCAAAGAGGCAGTTTTCATTGAAGTAAGAAAATTAGAGACTGAAGATCTGGAAGAGATATCTGAGGTGGTAAACGCTTATGTTGAAGACTTTAATGCTCGTAACAATGCCGTTGAGCTGCACATGACCTGGGATTTCATGAGTATGCTTAATCAGCGATTGGACTTGCTTACCAATAATGGAATCGTAGGACTTTTGTTGGTACTTATTTCGCTTGGCTTGTTTCTAAGTTTAAGATTATCATTTTGGGTGGCTTGGGGAATTCCATCTTCCTTTTTAGGCATGTTCATTCTTGGAGCATTTGTAGGCCTTACGATTAACATGATTTCATTATTCGGGATGATTCTGGTTATTGGAATTCTGGTAGATGATGGAATTGTAATCGCAGAAAATATTTACTCTCATTTTGAAAAGCATGGAAACCCAATTAAAGCGGCTGTTAATGGTACCATTGAAGTACTTCCTGCGGTATTTACTTCAGTTACTACAACCATTGTTGCATTCATGCCGCTCTTGCTCCTGACCGGGGGCTTTGAGTTTCTTCGAGATATGGCATTTGTTGTGTGTTTCAGCCTTGGTTTTTCACTCCTTGAAGCGTTTTTCGTTTTGCCTGCTCACTTGGCTAGTAAGAGTGTGCTGAAAGTAAAAAAGGAAGATACTCGCAGCTATAAGATTAGGAAAGCATTAAACGGTGTTATTGATTACCTAAGAGATAATGTTTATGGTCGTGGATTAAGATTTACTATGCAAAACAGATGGGTATCACTCTCCATGCTTGCCGGATTCTTAATCATTATTATGGGCTTACTGGCAGGAGGGCAGATAAAAGCGACCTTTTTCCCGCAGATTCCATTCAATAGCTTCAATGTAAATATTGCCTTCAAGCCAGGGGAGAGAGAACAAAAAGTAGAAAAGTACTTGGGCATTTTTGAGGATGCCATTTGGAAAGTGAATGATGATCTGAAGAACGAGCTTGGGATTGAAGAAAACATCGTTAACAATACATTCACAAATGTTGGATTTTCTCAGTGGGAGTCAGGATCGCATGCTGGATCAATCAATATCTTCTATAAAGAGCTGGATGATTATGGCATCAACCAATTTGACCTGATCAACAAAATTCAAGCTGAAATTGGACCTGTAACAGAAGCAGAGAAGTTTGCCATTGGTGGAGGTAACAGGTTTGGAAAACCAGTCTCCATCCGGTTAATGGGCAAAAATTATGATGAATTAGGTGAGGCAAAACATTTCTTAAAAGATGAATTAGCTGGTATTGCTGACCTGAAAGAGATTGAGGATAATGTTCCAGTGGGGAGGAGGGAGATGCTATTTGATTTAAGACCGGAGGCGTATTTCTTAGGCTTGAACCATAATGACATCACAAAACAAATGCGTCAAGGGTTCTTTGGTGAGGAGGTTCAGCGATTCATGAAAGGAAATGATGAATTGAGAGTATGGGTCAGGTATCCTGAATCAGGCCGGAAAAGCATTAACCAGCTAGAGGACATCAAAATCAAAACTCCAACCGGACAAGAATTTCCCTTGACACAGCTGGCGGATTATCAAATTGAAAGAGGGGTTTCTGGAATCAAGCATTACAATACCTCAAGAGCAATTACTGTCGAGGCTGAAATGATTGATCCTTTTGGAGAAGTTCCACCAATCCTGAATAAAATTAAGGATGAGATCGTGCCAGAACTGCAGGCTAAATTCCCTTCTGTGGTGGTTGACTATGGCGGCCAATCACAGCAAAGTGCACGAGCTGGTCAAGAGATTGGCTTGTATTTCGGAGGAGCGTTCTTGTTGATCTTCTTTATACTCATGATCACCTTCAGATCTTACTATCAGGCGGTACTCATCATTATGATGATCCCATTGGGGTGGTTTGGAGCGATTTTAGGTCATGGCATTGAAGACTGGATCTCGCCTGCAAAAGAGCTACCGGTTTCGCTATTGAGTGTTTGGGGAATGGTTGCGCTATCTGGAGTGATTATCAATGATGCTGTGGTATTCTTATCGAAATTCAACTCATTGATAAAGAATGAGGGAATGGCAGTTTATCAGGCAGCATATAATGCAGGCCTTTCAAGGTTCCGACCAATAATGCTAACATCGTTAACGACCGTTCTAGGCTTATATCCACTCATTAAGGAAACAAGCTTTCAAGCTCAATTTCTTATTCCTATGGCCATTTCTGTAGCTTATGGAGTGCTGATTGGTACTTTCATCATACTCCTTTATTTCCCGGTATTCATCGTATTGTTCAATGATATAAGAAGAGCTGCCAAATGGCTATGGACTGGTGAAAAACCTACACGAGAAGACGTGGAGCGTGTGCTTATTGACGAACGAAGAATTGAGGAGTACAAGGAATCTGCTTAAAAACTATACTACAACTCAATATGAAGAAACTAATTTTTTCACTTGGAATTCTATGCCTCTCCATTAGTTATGGTCAGGATCAATTATCCCTGTCAGATGCCATTCAAATTGGACTAAGAAGAAACTATGGCATTCTTATAGAGAAGGGTAATGTAGAAGTTGCCACGAATAATAATGACTGGGGACAAGCCGGCAGATGGCCTACGATTAGCCTTACTGTGAATCAAAACAACAATGTAACTGATAATGTCAAAGTAGCATTTCCAACTGCAACTCAAGGACAAACCCGATCAAACTCACTAAATCCACAATTCAATGTTAATTGGACGTTGTTTGATGGGTTTAGAGCCAATATTACAAAGAAAAGACTTGAACTGCTTCAGGCAGAATCGCAGGGTAATGCTTCGGTAGTAATTGCGAATACATTGCAAAGTATCATTTTAGGATATTACCTGGCAGTTTTAGAAAATGAGCGGTTAAATGAGTTTGAGAAGCAGTTAACGCTATCAAGGGATAAATATGATTACATAAGAGTAAAGTCTGATTTAGGAGGAGCTGTTACAACAGATGTTCTACTTGAGGAAGGGAATTATCTAACCGATTCGATCAATTACATCAACCAGCAGCTGGCATACAGAAATGCAGTGAGGGATTTGAATGTATTGTTGGCTGAAGAAAATGTAGCGAAGAACTATGTTTTTACTGACTCTCTACAGCTTCCAGATGAGACCTATACATTTGATGATTTAAGATCACAAATGATTCAGGAAAATGTGGATTTGCAGAAGCAATACATTACACAGACTTTATTGGGTGAAGCTACCAAATTGAGTTATGCTGATCGATATCCTTCTTTGGCTTTGAATGCTTCATTTTCAGAAAATAGAAACAGTTTAGATCTTTCCGAAGCAGTTTTCTTTACTGGTAATGGATTTTCTAGTGGACCTGATACACGGCTCAATAGTGTGACTGATAATTATACCGCCAGTTTCACTCTTTCATATACCTTATTCAATGGAGGCAAAATCAATCGAGCAATTAAAAATGCGATTGTAAATGAGCGTGTGGGTCAACTGAGAGTAGATCAACTGGAGACTTCTCTTGATAGAGATTTGTTGTCAGCATTAGATAGATATAATATTAGAAGACAGCTTTATGCAATCAATGCACGAAGAGAAGATGCAGCTCAAACTAACCTGGATTTGTCAGAAGCAAAATTCAGAAATGGCAGCATCAATTCATTTGATTACAGAGATGTCCAAAACAATTATTTATCATCCTCTATTCTCAAATTGCAGGCTGCTTACAATCTCATCAATTCTAAAATTGAACTCATGAGACTCACTGGTGGAATGATACGAGAGTATCAAAACTGACGAAATAAACTGATTGAAACCTGAGTTACCGGCCCAGCCGTTTTTCGGCCATCCTTAGTAACTGCCGTCCAGTAAAATACTGAGATTCTTTCTGTCTCTTCTGTAAAATGTGTGACTTCTTCGAAGGGAACTTTTAGCACCTTCCTCGCCCCAATTTGTGGTTGGTCATCACCAACCATTGGTGCCCAAGATGAAAGAATTAGTGAGCCTTCATCTACAGCAAAATAGTAAATGGTTTGAAAGGATTGATTTGACAATTTTAGCCTAGCATCTTCAATGCTAATTTCAAGAGGATGAGTAACTGAGTCATCATCAGAGCATGATTGAAATAGTAGAAGGGATAAAACAGACAGGAATAATGCTTTTTTCATATTTTTCTTCTAGTTAATACAATCAAAACATTTATAAACCTTATTGCTAGGATGGGTGGTTTGTAAAGAATTATACATTTACTGGCTGTTTTAGTAGGCATTTCTGATTTCTAATAAGAAACGTTGCATTTCAGCCTTAATTTCCGACGTGGGTTTAGTGTAATGGTTATTCATCAAAGAGAAGATCAATCGTTTACCCGATTTGGTGATCAAGTAGCCACTCAAATTATGATTGTTACTCAAGGTTCCGGTTTTAGCAAAAATGTAAGGGATTTCTTCATCATCAATCAGGTAAAGCTCACTTAAGGTTCCTTCTCCTCCTGTAGGCAGAATGGAGGTTATGCGTTCCCATCCAAATTCATCGTGACACATTTTTAACAGTCGCACCTGATCAACGGGTGAAATAAGATTATATCTGGATAATCCAGATCCATCGACCCAAACGATATCGTTGAGATTAACAAGCCATGTAGCTTTAATGTGTTTGATAAAGTCATTGATTTCTATAAAACCATTTGCATTTGCAGACATCAAAAGAAGTTGCTCGGCCAGGAAGTTATCACTTGGTTTCATCATCTTGCTCAACACTGTATCTACATGATGTGAATAGAGCGTGTCGGTCAATGGGACTTTCATATTCAAGAGTGAAACAGGTGCAGATAGGGTATCATCAAGCAGTTTCATCAATAATTCTTTCGAATACTCGAAAGGAATAAACCGTTCAAAATTGGTGGTATCACTTTCAATGTAAGCTTTAAATACATTGAATTTTAATTCTCTATTCACAAGTTCTCCTGGCTTTTCTTGCTTCAAAACCTCAACATAGTCTTCAAAGAATTGGGGAGTGACGAATAGTGAATCATTGACCTTTTTAATGCTCAAAAGATTTCCATAAATGGGCCACCAGGCTCTTTGTTGCTGATAGCTGTAGATATAATCATCCCACGCCCAGCCAGAGCCGTATGGAGCAATCTGCTCATTTGGCCAGATAATTTTAATATCCGGAGCATTATTTAAAAGTTCGAATGCCTTCTGATTTGGAAACGAATGGTTAAGAAATGTTGGGTCTCCTAAAGGCGCAATAATCAAGGAAGAATCGGTTTTCAAATAATGTAACGAAGGAATGGAGTCTTCGAAACTCTTCAAAGTGGCGTACATGGTAAGCAACTTTGTGTTCGATGCTGGCGTGAATTTCAGTGTTGAATTATAGCTAGCTATAAACTCATTAGCTTCCATGTCATACAAGCTGAAGCCCGTGAATTGACTCGAAAAAACATCAGACTGATTGATTATTTGATTGATGTCTTTTTCAAGAGCAATTTTTTTGACACTGGCGCAATTAGATAAGAATAGGCAATAAAACAATCCATTAATCAGCATCTGATAAGGATTTCTCTCATGTTTGAGTAAGGAAAAATACTGATTCATGAATTTAAATAGTGAATTATGCGTATTTAGAGCTATTTTTCCGTTAGTGAAGTACAATTTTTTTCGTATTCGTAAATTACTTATTTTGCTTTCACTAATCTAAAACCAAAAGAAACTTCTACCTAGTTACCAATGAGTATATTAGAACTAATCACGCTCCTGATTTTTTTGGCTGCCGCCTTTACATTAATCAACATCACCGTGTTAAAGCTTCCATCCACGATAGGATTGATGTTTATAGCACTTGTAATGTCCATATCCATTTTGGTATTGGGATATTTTTTTCCTTCGGTTACTGAAGGAGCAGAGCACATAATTGCAGAATTTGACTTTGAAGAAGTGCTCATGAACGTGATGCTGAATTTCCTCTTATTTGCTGGAGCTCTGTCAACTAACTTAAATAAATTGATTGAAGAGCGGGTCCCTGTAATCATTCTCGCAACCATTGGTACATTGATGTCCACATTCCTTGTAGGATTTCTTGTCTATAACATTTTCCCAATGGTAGGTTATGAAATCGATTTGATCTATTGCTTACTGTTTGGAGCTTTAATATCTCCAACAGATCCAATTGCTGTTTTAGCATTAACTAAGCAATTTGGACTTTCGAAAAAATTAGAAATTAAAATCGCCGGTGAATCACTCTTCAATGATGGGGTGGGTGTTGTGATCTTCCTGACCATTTTAGGAATTGCTAAGGCACAGGCGGGGATTCATGAGCCGGGTGGTCATGGTTCTGAAGAAATAACAGCCGCTAGTGTAGCATTTTTGTTTGGAAAAGAAGTGTTTGGTGGATTATTACTTGGTGCTGGATTTGGTTTTGCAGGTTTTAAGCTTCTTAATTTCATTGATAATGATCATGTTGAATTAGAAGTACTGGTGACACTAACACTCGTGATGGTTGGTGGTCGCTTGGCCGAAATGTTACACGTTTCTGCACCGCTTGGTATGGTTGTGATGGGTTTATTTATTGGTAATCAAGGACGTGATGAAAAGCTAGCAAATGCTACCGGAGAATATGTATTTAAATTCTGGCACTTGTTGGATGAAGCTCTTAATGCTATTCTTTTCATTTTAATTGGACTTGAGATGCTTGTAATTGCCGAATCATTTACAATGAGCAACCTGGCTATTGGAGGAATAGGTATTTTAATAGTACTATTTGCCAGATTCCTTGGCGTGAGCATCCCAATAACAGCCATGAGGAGATTTAGAGAGTTCGAACCGAAAACCATCCAAATCCTAACATGGGGTGGATTGCGTGGTGGTATATCTGTCGCATTGGCGTTATCCCTTACCGATATAGCTTTTCCTGACGCTGTTAAAGACACAATTTTGTTTACTACATATTGTGTGGTAGTATTCTCAATTTTGGTTCAGGGCCTCACAATAGGAGCATTATTGAAAAAATAATCTTTGGGCTATCCTTGTTTAAGTAAAATTTATGAAATTCGCTCTTTGAGAAACATTGCAATTTTTAAATAACCAACTATGAAACTAAGCATTGCCGAAGGATTTTATCTAATTGCTTTAGATGATGAAGAGGGAAGGATTCTAGCTGCGGCCGAAAAGACAGTGGTTCCTGGCGTAATAGCGGCATGTATCCTTGAACTTTACCTATTAAAGAAAATAAAACTTGATGGTGGGAATATTTCGGTGGTAGATACTATAGGAACTGGGAATGGCATTCTTGACAATGTATTAAAGAAGCTGCAGACCGGACCGTCAATTATCGATCAGATAAAAACTCTTTCTGGAAAGTTTAAGGATATTCAAGAGGATTTGAATGCATTACTCGTTCAGAGAGGTATTCTTAAGAAAGAAGAAACTAAGTTGCTTTGGATTCCACTTTCAGATCGCATGGATAATGCTAACTATGCGTTTGAACAAGAAATTAGAAATAACCTTAAAGCGATTGTTTTTAAAAGTGCTAAGCCATCACCTGCATTCACAATCCTTTATTCACTTATTGATGACTGCAACATCCTTAGCGAGGTATTCCAGGACAAGGATGAGTTGATAGATGCTGAAAAAGTTGGTAAAGAAATTATTGGAAGATCTGGAGTCGATGAAAGCCTTGCGCAATCATTGAATATGCTTAAGGAATACTTTGAATAGTTATTCAGATCAATTCAGCTAAAGAAAACATTATTGAAGAGGAGTATTACTCCTCTTCGTCGTTTATGGTATCTTTTGTTGAGGTATTCACTAAATCTTCCTTTTCTAACTCTTCTAATTCTTTATTTTCCTGTTTTAGGAACTCAATCAGTTTAGCTTCAAAAGCAACCTGACCGGAATCTTCAGAAATTTCATACATGCGAGTATATATTTTGTTTTGAAAGTGCTGAAGAGCACGTATGTATGAGATGATTGTATCTTGTTTCTCCATTAGTTTATTAGCTCTGAATGCCATAAAACCAAATCCTTCATGTGGGTTGTTATTATCCCGCTCAGTCAAAATATATTCAACACCATCTACTTTAATCTTGGTAAAGTGGGTATCCTCGAAATTATCGTTGACAGCTCTCGGTCGAAATTCTTCACCCTCATTGATGTCCTTATTTTTACAGGAGATTAGAATCGCCAGTAATCCGAAAAACAAAAGCTTTCTCATTTATTTCTATTTTTTACCATGCCTTCTTCCACGCCGAAAACTCTTTTGAGGAGCTTAAATGCCTTGCCATTTAATAAAATAATCAAGTAATCACCGGAATTTACCTTTAAATCACCCAAAGGATTTTTGATCAACTTTTTTTGTCCAAACTTGTCTCTTTTTGTGATGCCGATTAATACTGAGTTATACCGTTTCTTAAGGTCAAAAAATACATCCTGGTATGCCTTCCCATTGTAAGGGTTGTTTGGAGTAATTAATAGTTGCTTGATGTCGTAATCACTGTCAGATTTGGCGTAGGATAGGACAGATTCGCTATAGGTTGCAACATCAGGCTCAAACATATAGGATGCTAAAAGCTTCGAAGATATCTCTTGAGTAGATATCGTATTACTCACACCAGCTGATAAAAAGGTGTTTTTTAAATCTCCATTTTCAAGAGTGACAACAAACTCTGTTTCTGGAAATACTTTCTTAAGATTTAACACATATACAAGCTTATCAGTATCGTCCATCATATTTACAAAGACAATGTTTGCCTCTTCAATATTGGATTTTTTAATGAGCTCATGATTGTTGTAATCGCAGAAAAGAACAAAAACATTCTTCGGGCTATACTTTTCTCTTATGAGATCCACATCATCCTTTTTATTGGTCACTACAGATACCTGTCTTCCAACTCCAACAAGCTGATCTACAACATGCCAGCCAAATTCATTCCATCCGATTATTACCGCATGATTTGAGAAACTTGTGCCATTGTACCCAAGTTTTTTGTTTTCTTTTATTGTTGTCATAAGCGTCGTAAGTTGTCCAATTAAAATACCGAAAATACCTATACTCGTCAGGATGAAAATCATGGATATATAGCGTCCCCAAACTGTCGCTGGGAATATATCTCCATAGCCGACGGTTGTCAGCGTAACCAATGAATACCAAAAGGCATTTGAATAGTTATTTAATGCCGATTGATTACTGTCTTTTTCAACAAATACCAGTAGCCAAACCAAAAAGAGGTAAATGACTAAAACTAGCGCAATGAAAAAGATCAGGCGAAGACTTGCGTTCTTTTTTAGGTTTGTTGACATAGGCTAGGTAAATGTCAAATATAACATATTCAAGATGTATTTTGACTCAGTAGTTTTTGGGATGAAACAAATAATCAACGAACCCTAAGATAGTAAGAGTATGAATTGAAGTTATTAGGAATTCCTAATTTCTTATCCTTAGTGAATATCGATAATTGTTTCTTTATCAGCTTCTCCTGATTTTCCTGCCCTGAGTATTGCTTTTTTACATTTTATTAAACTCGCAGATGTTAAAGTTGGCTTGATTATCTCCCACAATACTTGAGAATCTTCACAGTAAAAATAGAGAGTACCATGACTACCATCCATAGCTATTTCATGACCATCAAAACTTGCATTTTCATTGGAATCAAGGAGTTCACGAAGTTCTTCTGATAATCTATGAATGGGTTCAAGGCTATTGATCCAACCTTCAAAGTAAACAACGATCGAATGATCCTTAGGCATTATCGATTGAATCCTCTCAACTTAATCTGAGTCAGTTTTCGTTTTGTGTCAAGTGGGAAATCTCCCTTCATTACCCAGTCATAAAAGCTGGGCTCTTTTTCAAGAATCTCTGAAACTGGTTTGCCGCGATGTTTGCCAAAATTGAAGACTTCAATTCCATCTTTATAGATCATTCTTCCTGCAAGGTCTACACGTCCTGATGTGGTCAGGTCATGCAGTTTACCCATATCGTTTTCTATGGTAGCAAGCTTTTTCCCAAGCCCATCAAATGCCTCCTGACCTTCATACTTCTCTATTTGTGAGACTAGTACTTCGTAGGTTGCTTGAGTGTCTGCTAAAGCACTGTGAGCATTTACAAGATCCTTGTCACAAAAGAATTTATATGCAGCAGTCAGGTTTCGTTTTTCCATTAAATGGAAAATTTTTTGAGCATCTACAATTTTTCTATTTTCAATATCGAAATCAACATTAGCCCTTAAAAATTCTTCAACGAGCATCGGCACATCGAATCCCAACACATTGAATCCTGCTAGATCACACCCTTCAAGGTACTGAGCAAGTGATTTTGCTATTTGAGCGAAATTAGGCTCATCTTTTACATCTTCATCGTAAATACCATGAATCAAACTGGTTTCATGAGGAATTGGAATGGTTGGATTGATCTTTCTGCACTTTTCTTCGACCGTACCATCAGGCATGGCCTTCACCATGGCAATCTCTACAATTCTGTCTTGTGATATATTCGTACCGGTTGTCTCAAGATCGAAGACAACCAAAGGATTTTTTAGATTGAGTTTGAACAAAATATTGATTTTAAAGGTATGCGATCAAAGATAGTATAATGCACCAAAGGAACTGAATGATCGTTGTGGATAAGTGGGGGGTAAATCGTGGACGAAATTCACATGTTATCATTTGCTAAAATTTAAGTTTGTAAAACCAATCACTATTTAAAGAACTAAACCTTAATGGAAGGAGCTAAGCAATCATCTACATCAGCAGCAAAAAGTCGCAGAATAGGTCTTTCCACACTTTCAGAACATTTAGGCAAACTGCCTCCACAGGCAGTAGAGATTGAAGAAGCCGTACTTGGAGCATTGATGCTCGAAAGAGATGCGCTTTCAAACGTAATAGATATCCTTCATCCGCAGAGTTTTTACAAAGATGCTCACCAGGAAATTTATGCGGCTATTGTAGTGCTTTTCAATGATAGCCAACCAATTGATATCAAGACAGTCACTCACCAACTTCGCAAGGAGGCAAAATTAGAAGTTGTCGGAGGTGCTCATTTTGTGGCTGAACTGACGACTAAAGTAAACTCGGCAGCAAATATTGAGTATCACGCACGGATCATTGCTGAGCAATCCATCAAGCGAGAATTGATCAGAATTTCTTCAGAAATTCAAAAGGACGCTTATGAAGATACGATTGATGTATTCAAACTACTAGATAGGGCTGAGCAATCACTTTTCGATGTGTCAGAATCTCACATTCGGAAGAACTACGATAAAATGAGTTCATTGATGCACCAGGCCATCGATGAGATTCAAATTAGAAAAGACCGAAAAGACGGCTTGACTGGTGTTCCGAGCGGATTCTCAGCACTGGATCGTGTGACTTCAGGATGGCAACCTTCTGACTTAGTAATCATCGCTGCAAGACCGGGTATGGGTAAGACGGCCTTTGTGGTTTCTGCTCTTCGAAATGCTGCGATTGATTTCAATACACCGGTAGCTATCTTCTCATTAGAAATGTCTTCCGTTCAGTTAGTTAATCGTTTGATCTCTGCAGAAGCTGAATTACCTAGTGAAAAAATTAAAAAAGGAGACCTTGCTGATTATGAGTGGGAGCAGATGATCCACAAAACGCGCAAGTTATCTGAAGCTCCAATCTTCATTGATGATACACCAGCATTAAGTATTCTTGAACTCCGGGCTAAGTGTCGAAGACTTGCAGCTCAACATGGAGTGAAGCTAATCATCATTGACTACCTTCAGTTGATGAGTGGAGATAGCAGCAAAGGAGGAGGAAATAGGGAACAGGAGATTGCATCCATTTCAAGAGCTTTAAAGGGAATCGCAAAAGAACTCAACGTACCAGTCCTTGCACTTTCGCAGTTAAGCAGGGCAGTAGAAACTCGTGGTGGAGATAAACGTCCTCAGCTTTCGGATCTGAGAGAATCTGGGTCAATTGAGCAGGATGCGGATATGGTAATGTTCCTCTATCGTCCGGAATACTACGGATTGGATACCGATGAATCAGGTATGCCACTACAAGGTCTTGGAGAGGTAATTATTGCCAAGCATAGAAACGGTTCACTCGACACTGTCAATCTCAAGTTCATTGGCAAGTTCACCAAGTTCACCGATTGGGATGGAGATCAAGGCGGTGGTTTCGGTGGTTTCCCAGCATCCGGACCAAGTAATTCAGATTTCACCATTACTTTACCAAGTAAGGCCAATGGTGGAGATGAAGGCCCTGAAGATGATGCTCCTTTTTAGTAGTTATTCGATTCAAGTTTTCGAATAATTACATTTCTCAAAATCAACTTCTATACTTGCAACATTAAAACATATTACTTGCTAGTAAGAATATGAAAGCAGTGACGATAACAGAAGAATCGGAACCGATTCAATTGGTAGACATAGATACTCCTGAAGTGTCAGGAGATGAATGCTTAGTTAAAATATCTGCTGCTGCACTTAATCGAAGAGATCAGTGGATCAGAGAAGGAATGTATCCGGGCATTCAATTTGGAACCGTATTAGGTTCTGATGGATGTGGCATAGTTGAAGAAGGTCCTTCTGAATGGAAAGGAAAGGAAGTGATCATCAATCCGAATGTAAATTGGGGAGATAACCCGCAGGCCCAATCTTCTGACTATTCCGTTTTGGGTATGCCAACGAATGGGACACTCGCCGAATACATCAAAGTGCCCTCTCATCGATTGCACCAAAAGCCGTCTCATTTGAGTATGGAAGAAGCTGCTGCATTACCGCTTGCTGGCCTCACTGCATTTCGTGCTACCATCAAAAAAGGAGGCGCAAAAGCTGGAAAAAGGGTGCTTGTTACGGGTGCAGGGGGTGGTGTAAGCCAATTCGCGATTGCATTTGGATTAGCATCTGGAGCTGAGGTTTTTGTCACTAGTGGGAGTGAAGAGAAGATTGAAAGGGTCAAAGAAATGGGAGTGAAGGGTGGTTTTAATTACAAGAATGAAAAGTGGTTTAAAGAGGCCGGACAGACTGGCGGATTCGATACAATCGTTGATAGTGCTGGCGGTAATCAACTGAATAATTACCTCAAGATCGTGAAGCCTGCCGGTAAAATTGTGATGTATGGGAGCACCACTGGTCACCCTGAGAAAGTAGATGTGTTTAGACTCTTCTGGTCGCAAGCACAAATCATGGGCTCCACCATGGGAAGTGATGATGAATTTGTAGAGATGCTGGAGTGGGTAAATAAGCATCAGATCAAGCCAACTGTCAATCAAGTCTATGAGCTGAACGATTATCTAAAGGCATTTGATCGATTTAAAGCACCGGATCACTTCGGGAAGATTGTAGTAAGATTTTGATTAGATTGTCACCCTGAACTTGTTTCAGGGTCTAGATGCTGAAACAAGTTCAGCATGACAGTTACTTATACTTATCATTCAAGCCCACCTTACCCAAAATCATCGGTTTGATTTTCTCCAGACGTTTCTGTTTGGTTTCAGGTCTTTTGGCTTCTGTAATGTGCTGCGCATATTCACGTTTGCAAGAGAGCGATAGAACATCGAATGCTTCGGAAAGTGTACTATCTGAGGCGAGAGCTTCTTTTAGTTCCTCAGGAATAATTAGCGGCTTTTTCTCGGGTTTGATTTCTTTACCATCCTTTTGATTTTGAATGGCTTCTTCAATGTATGATCGAACTAGCTGCTCGTCGATATCATCTATCGACTCAAAGCGCCACTGACGCATGCCTTTGGTTTTTCCTTCCTGTGCGTTGATCAAAACCTTGGCTGGGTCTTTTAAAAAGACCCCATTGAAAAACCACAATCCGGCATAGCTTTTAAAAGCACCAATGCCAGCCACGTTCTTATTCTCCCAGCAATATGTAGGGATGCCCCACTTCATTTTCTCCTCCAATGCGGTGGATTTCAGGATTGACCTTAGTTTTTCAAGTATTGGGCGGTATTCTTCATTCCATGAAAAATACTCTTCGGGGGTTTTGGCCATTTTCATACATCAAAAATATCAATCCCGATCAAATTCAAAATTCAAATAAGCGGCTTTCAACTCCTGAAGTGCTTTCTGGTCATTCTGATCTTCAGCCAGCTTTATTCCTTTTTGAAATACTTCGTCCGCTTTATCCCAGTTTTCGGCTTCCCAGAATAAGTGAGCTGCTTTAAAATAGGTTGGTAGGTAATACGGATGATCAGATAACAAAGATTTTAAAAGTGTAAGCGATTCAGAAGGATTTTTATCATAATACTCCATGGCAAGTGCGTACTTATTGAATGGATTATCAGGCTCTTCATCCATGTACTTTTTGAGCAGTGTAATTCGATCTGAATTCATAGCTCGAATCTATTATATCCGTATCGCTTCCGGGAGTTGTTCTTCAGATTTGTTGATCACAGAATCTATTCCGAAAACTGTAAGCATGACTTTGGCTGCACTTCTGATCATAATATTTGGTGATATGACATAGACTTTCACGATCCGACTCTTGTATTTAGACATAGCCTCATACCACGACTTTCTGGCATTAATCTCAAACCCAGTCATTTCTTGACCATCCCAAACAAATTCGCATTGAGCAGCTGGATGTGCATCCATAAAAGCTGTCAACTCTTTAGTGCCTGATAAAGCAGATTCAACATTGAACTTACCTTTGAACTTAAAGTAGATACAAGGATTATTACTGCTGGAGTCATTAAGGATTCGAATGTCTAACTCAGGGGAAATAAAGTTCATGGCGGTAATTTAAATGTGTTGTGAACTAACTATCGCAAAAATAAAATAGTTAACGAAACGATACGGATGCATTATGAATGAAGTTGCATCAATCAGAGTGATGAATTATGTAAATCCTTTCATAAGTTTATAAGATGAAATCATTTCTTTTAATTCTTGCGATTTTTATTGGAAATCAGGTATTCGCTCAAGGCGATTCAACGGATTATTACTATCAAATTCCAGATTGCCCAGATTCTTACACGGAGGGCACAGTAGCAGCCAGAGTAGTTGATGGTCTTGGTTTTAGGTATTATTGGGGAACAGAGGGTTTGACAGCTAGTGATTTAGCTTATAGACCTAGTGAAGGAGCTCGAAACATTGAAGAGACCATTGACCACATTGTAAGTCTTACACAGATTTTGGCGAATGCTGTTCAAGAAAAACCGTTTGCCGGAGTTGAACTTGAGGGAATGACCTTTGAACAAAAGAGAGAACTTGCCCTTGAAAACATTCATGTGGCAAGTGATATTTTAAAGAATTCAACTGCCGAAGACCTTGCCAAATTTGATATGATCTTTGCTTCAGGTGCTGAATTTCCTTTTTGGAATTTGCTCAATGGACCCATTGCAGATGCCATTAATCATGTGGGACAAATCATAACACTAAGACGTACCAATGGCAATCCAATTTATCAGAATATAAGCGTGCTCCAGGGAAGAGTGAGGGACTAGAGAAAGACCATACTTGTTCAGATATTATTTATCTGTAATTGCTTTTACAATCATCTCTGCATGCTCCCTGGAGTTTTCGATAAACCATGCATTGGTTTTTAATCCCCCACAAATGACTCCTGCAAGGTATACACCCTCAATGTTTGTCTCCATGGTATTTTCATGATAAACAGGTGTTTTAAATTCATCATCTCCGATCTTGACACCAACATGTTTAAGAAATGAGAAATCAGGTTGATAGCCTGTCATGGCCAGTACAAAATCATTGGAAATGGTAATTTGCTTGCCAGGAGTTTTTATATCAATAGAATGCTCCTCAATGTTGGTTATGTTACTTTCAAAATAGGCAGTTATGGATCCTTCAGCAATCCGATTATCTATATCAGGCTTCACCCAATATTTCACACGTGGATTGATTTCTTTTTCTCGAATCACCATGGTCACAGATTTAGCACCTTTACGGTATACTTCCAGCGCCACATCTACGGCTGAATTAGCTGCACCAACAACCGCAACATCCATGTCATAGTAGGGATGTGGCTCATCGTAATAATGCTTCACTTTGGGAAGATCTTCGCCGGGAGCATTAAGCATATAAGGTAAATCATAAAAACCAGTGGCAATGATTAGGTTCTTTGCCTGATATGTTCTCTTACTCGATTGGATTTGAAATATGTCTTTCTCTTTTTTAACCTTTTCAACTTGTTCATAAAGGTGTGTATTTAGACTCCATGATGAAGCCACACGACGATAATACTCGAGCGCCTCTGGACGCGTAGGTTTCGGATTATGAGAGATAAATGGAACGCCTCCAATCTCTAAACGATCAGAAGTAGAAAAGAAGGTCATGTTACGAGGGTAGTTGTACAGTGAGTTCACCAGGCAACCCTTATCAACTATGACATAATTGAGGTTAGCTTTTTCACATTCAATACCACAGGCCAGTCCAATTGGACCTGCTCCAACAATTAGAACATCAACTTCTTCGCTCATGCTGCGAAGGTAAATTCGGATTAATTCTCAGGACAGAAAACAAGGGTAAAGTTTCCATTCACGGAGTTTTCAGCATCCATTCTTGCATCCATTCTTCCGGTTAGCTGAGTATCTGTAATGGTGAGAATTTCAACTGCTCCAAAAGTTGCAATATTATGGACTTGTCCTTCAGGATTATAAAGTGTTACAGTTTGACCTTCAAAGGTGTTTAGATTAATAAAAAGTTCATAGAGACCCACTTCATTGGTAATCTCAAAAAAGACTTTTAACTGATCTCCAAAGCCAATAAATCCACAGACATCATCAAATTGCTCATCTGCATGATGAAAATCTAATGATATATCTCCTTCCGTGAAGAAAGAGGCCTCAAATGTTCCTTCTCCAAATACAAAAGGTAGTCCATCAATGGTTCCTTGTAGGTTTTGATCAATGAAATCATAACCTGCTGAAGGCTCATCATCATCACTTCCACATGACGATAATGATAAAATTAGAGCAGAAACAAAGCAAAGTAGAAGTAGCTGGTGTAAGTTTTTCATAGTGGTAATTTTTAGTGAGTATTTAAATTTAGTAATAATCTCATTCAATTAAATACCTCATGAATTTTTATCAATTCTTCCACAACAGGAGCTATAATATCAAATAATTCAAACCTTCCTCTTTGACCTGACTTATTCATTGTTATTGCGACTACCAGATCATATTCCGGATACACCACCAGCAATGCAAGCCCCCCCATGGCCATTCCTCCATGATGGATCACTTCTACTTTTTTGGTGCCGTCAAAGTATTTTTCGGAGAAATCATGCCGCCAACCCAATGCATAATTTTGTTCATTAATGGAGCCATCATTCAAGGCTTGTGGTGAAGTAAGCATTTCTATAGTTCTGGGACTCAGAAATGATGAATCAAGTAAGGCATTGCCAGCCCGTACTAAATCCGAAGGAGTGGAGATGAATCCTCCACCGGCCCATTTGTTGCTTAGATTAACGGTGAATGACCGCTTGTATGATCTATTTTCTACATCATATGGAGTGGCTCTATTTGCATATTCTTTTGGTTTATCCGCTTCGGTATTGTGGATTTGCAATGGACTAAATACATATTCACCCATATAACTCAGGAAATTCCTATCAGAAGCACGTTCTATTGCATAGCTGAGTGCGACATAGTTATAAGAACTGTATGAAAATGACTCACCAGGGTTAAAAAGGAGGGGATCATCCTTAAAATCTGATAGACTTTGTTTGATCGATTGGAAGTTCTTATCCCTATAATATTCCCAGATCGGAAAGCAAAAGCAAACACCGTAGTTCCGAATTCCAGATTGATGGGATGCCAATTGTCGAATGGTAATGTCAGGCTTCCCCTCAAAAATTGGAGCATAGAATTGAAGGGAAGAATCAAGGTGAATTTGATTTTTTTCAATTGCTCGGCCTAGCCCAAGAGAAGTAAGTGCTTTGGATACACTTCCTATTCTGTATTTGGTAGCTGTGTCAGCGGGCAATCTTTTTTCCAGATCCTTAAAACCAACCGCATAAGACCAGATCATTCTTCCATGAATCATCGCAGCGATGGAGATGGATGGTGCTTCGCTGGTATTCAAAACACTATCTAAATGTTGTTTAGAAGAGTTGATGGCTTCTATATATATTGGATCTTCCATTCCTTCAAATGAAATCTCATTTCGATCTTCAGGAATTAGATTCCATCCAAAATTCCATTCAATGATGGGTTGAAAAAGGGCATAGGCTAGCCCTGCCACTCCAATTAGAGCAAGCGCACAAAAAGATATTTTCATGATTTAGGCTTTTATTCGTTCAGATTTGATGAACTCATACCCTTTGAAAAGAAGGATTACTTCAAGGATAATGGCCGGTATGAGCATGATGTAACCCATCAAAAAGCCAATGACAATTAAGAAGCAACTTCCGGCTATTATCTCAATTATTCCAGCTGCTTTGGCAAGTACACCCATTCCATCCTGAAGTCTTATGAGGCCTATTCCTATAAGAATACCTATGACCCCTACAGACATTGATTCACCAACACCAATCATGATGTAGTTGCTTTCACTGATTTCAATAAATATTGAGCTTATATCAAGTATGGTTATGAATGCAAATAAACCAATCATGATATATGAAGATATTTTGAGTAAATAATTGTTGAAGTAGTCGGCTAGCCTAATCAATCCATACATGAAGATTGTATAGGAAATGAAATACAGTAGCTTCATAGGAATATAAAATGCAGCTGACATATTGGAATCCCCATTTTCATATCTGTCTATTTCGATAGCTCCATCGATGAAGCCAACCACAAAATATACAATACCTGCAATCCAGGCAGCTTGCAGCCATGATTGTAGGGAGGAGAGATAAGCTTCAGATTTGGTAGTTTTTGTAGTTTCTTTAAATTCTTCAAGATCAACTTCCAGTGCAGAGAGTAGAATTTTAACGGTAGAGATCCTTGGTGTTACCTCACCTGATTCGATTCGCTGAATGGTTCTTACACTTACATTACATGCCTCTACAAGTTCTTCTTGAGTCATGTTCTTTTGCTGGCGCAATTCAATTAGTTTTTGTCCTAGTTCGGGCTGTTTCATTTTAGTTTTTTCAGCAATTCTACCCCTAAGCTATGGCGTTTCGCAAGAAAATAGGAGGGATTATACCCGTCATTTACCCGTCAAATTGTTTAAGGAGCTTTTGAGGTAGAAAATTCATTGCATCTACAATCAGATATTTCAAATAATCAAGAGAAATAGCATATTAGCTGATTATGGATTTGTGGCATTTGATAAAAAAAGGCGCAGTAAAACTGCGCCTAAGTAAAGTGGATTTGAACAAGAGGATTTTAATAAACGTACCCTAATGCTGTTTTATCGTCATTGGTGAATGGACGATCACCCTCTGGGCTGCCGCATGCCAGCATCCAACTATTGGCACTTGGACCCGATGGTGTGCCGGGAATGTAGTTGGCTCCAACACCTCCATCACCTTCATTATCAGGTGCTCCCCCGCAGCTATAGCTTCTATCCATGTAATCTGTGTGACGGAAACCAATGCAATGCCCCATTTCATGAGCAATGGTTGTAGCAAGCCCATTGATATTGGATACATTGTCGTAGTATGCTCTGGTCATTAGAATGGTACCATAGGGATTTCCATTTTCAGGGAACCCAGCAGACCCCAAAATACCAAACCAGTAGTAGTACCAAGGAGAGGCTCTGATAGTTATGTCAGCCTGACTTGAACTTGTTACTCTGTTGAAAGTTAGGTTCAGATTTTCGGAATTATACCTTGTAATAGCAATGTCAGTTGCTTGCGCATACTTCGTTGGCATGCTTCTAACATAAACATTGATAGTTCTGGGTGTTCCGGTCACTAGACTGTTGGTGTGATAATGCTCTTCTACTGGAAGACCATTACTTGGAGACATTTTGTCTAGCTGATCCAATGTAATAAGTATGTCACCTTCAATGAAAAGTTGACCATCATACATTTTTACTTCATCAGCATTGAATCCAAGACCTGAAATTTTTTGCAAAATTTCATTGGGTACTTCTTCCAAAACTGGTTGTTGGGTTTCGTTCTCCTGGCATGACCATAGCAATACCAGGGTTAGGGCTAGTAAGCCCCACTGATTTAATCTTCTCATAGTGTTAAAATTTGGTTCTTAAATGAAATTTAAAGAAAATAGTGAGATTATAAAACCATTGTAAAAGAAAATAAAAGAAGAACGTTCGAAATGACTATATAGAAATGCTTTAATAATTATTTGAATTTCTTTTTACTAAAAGAGGGAATCTAGCTTCTCAAATTCTCTATAATTACTAACTTCGAGGTTCGAAAATTAGCGGGTCTGAACCGTTTCACTTCTCGCTTGTTCTAAATAAAAAAACACTCGATTAGATAAATGAAATGAGCATGAAATTGATAAACACCAATTTAGGTTGAATATCACTTGTGCGAATTCCATGTGACTATTTAAAATTAATTTATACACATGAAAATATTAGTTTGTATTACGCATGTGCCTGATACTACGTCGCGCATTGCATTCACCGACGGTGATACTAAGTTTGATAAAAATGGAGTTCAGTTCATCATTGGTCCATACGACGATTACGCCCTTGCAAGGGCAGTAGAGCTGAAAGAACAAACCGGAGGAAGTATTACCGTTTTAAATGTAGGTGAAGCTGAAACTGAACCAACCATAAGAAAAGCGCTTGCAATTGGTGCCGATGAAGCCATTCGTATAAATGCTTTCCCTGAGGATGCATTGTTTGTTTCCAAGCAGATCGCGGCTGTAGCCACGGATGGAGGATATGACTTAATATTAATGGGACGAGAATCCATTGACTTTAATGGCGGACAAGTTCATGGCATGGTAGGAGAGTTATTAGGAATTCCTTCCGTGTCACCTGTAATGACTTTAGATATTGATGGTGAAACAGCAAAAATTTCACGAGAGATTGAAGGAGGTAAGGAATACATGGAGCTTCCATTACCATTTGTAGCAGGCTGTCAGGAACCAATCGCAGAATGGAAAATTCCTAACATGCGGGGAATTATGAGTGCACGAACTAAACCATTGGAAGTAAAAGAGCCAACAGGTGATGCACCTAAAACTAAGGTTTCAAAATTTGAATTACCACCTGCAAAAGGTGATGTCAAGTTGGTTGACCCTGACAATATGGATGAACTAGTTAATTTATTGAAAAACGAAGCAAAAGTTATATAACATGGCAGCATTAGCATTTGTAGAATTAGACGAAGGAAAAGTAAAGAAATCATCTCTGGAGGCCGTAAGCTATGCTCAAGCTGTCGCGGGTGACGTAACTGCTATTGTTTTTGGAAAAACGGATGATTTGGACGTCATTGGTCAAGCTGGCGCAAGCAAGGTTTTAAACGTGACTGATGATAAGCTAGCATCTCCAAATATTATGGCATATGCATCAGCCATAGCTGAAGCGATGAGCCAAGAAGGTTCAGACCTTCTTGTTTTGGCTAAGAGTTCGTTGGGTGATCCTGTTTCAGCCAGAGTTTCCATAAAAGTTGATGCGGCTTTAGCTTCTAATGTTGCTGACTTGCCTGATACTTCAGGTGGATATTCAGTTAAGAAAAGCATTTATACTGGTAAGGCATTTGCCAATACCAATCTTGAAGGTGATAAGAAAATCATTATAATTAAGAAAAATGCCATAGCAATAAAAGAAGATGGAGGGGCTCCACAAGTTCAAGAATTTGCGCCAACTATCAATGATTCAGACTTTACTGTAAAGACCACAAAAACTGAAAAAGCAGAGGGAGATATTCTACTTCCGGAAGCAGACTTGGTTGTGTCTGGAGGTAGAGGACTTAAGGGACCTGAAAACTGGGGAATGATAGAAGAGTTGGCAAAAACACTAGGTGCAGCGACAGGGTGTAGCAAGCCGGTTTCTGACATGGATTGGAGACCTCATCATGAGCACGTAGGACAAACCGGCATAAAAGTTAGTCCTTCATTGTATATTGCTATTGGTATTTCCGGTGCAATCCAACATTTGGCAGGGGTAAACTCTTCTAAATTCATACTAGTGATCAATAAAGATCCGGAAGCACCATTTTTTAAGGCTGCTGATTATGGTGTCGTAGGCGATGCGTTTGATGTAGTTCCAAAATTGACTGAAGCAATTAAGAAGGCGCAGGGTTAATGTCCGGTGAAAAAATAAAATTAGAGATATTGGGATTGTCTTCAAGTCAATCCCAATCTGGCTCTTTTGCACTTGTACTTGGAGAGGCTGGTGGAAATAGGAGATTGCCTATTATCATAGGAATGTTTGAAGCTCAGGCTATCGCTATAGAGATAGAGAAGATAGTTCCTAACCGTCCAATGACGCATGATCTATTCAAAGCATTTTCACATCATTTTGACATATCTATCAAGGAAGTTTATATCTCTGACTTAAAAGAAGGAGTATTTTTCGCAAAAATCATTTGTGAGCATGATGGTAAAATAGTCGAGCTAGATTCACGGCCATCAGATGCAATTGCCATCGGATTAAGATTCAACGTGGATTTTTATACCAATGAAAGTATTTTAACTGAAGCAGGTATAGTACTTACGGATGAATATGAGGAGGAAATCGCGCAGAGAGAGGTTCAAAAATCTGAAAAAACAAGCATCGAAGACTTATCTTCCAGTGAACTTGAAAAACTTCTAACAGAGGCCCTGGATAAGGAAGATTACGAAAAGGCAGCTCGAATTCGAGATGTACTGAACAAGCGAAATTAATGGAATATCTAAGGGGTACAGCTGGTCTAATTTGTCTGGTAGCAATAGCTTGGGTACTTTCAAAGAACAGAAAGCAAGTAGATTTTAGACTCGTTGGCATTGGTATCATTATCCAGGTGTTTATAGGATTGATGATAGCAAATGTCGATTTTGTGAATCAGCTATTCTCATGGGTAAGTGCCGGGTTTGTAAAGTTTTTAAATTTTGGACTGAAGGGGGCTGAATTCTTATACGGTGATCTTGCAAAAAATAGTGAAGCTGTTGATGCTAAACATAACCTCGGTTTTCTTTTTGTATTTCAAGCCCTTCCAACGGTTATTTTCTTCTCGGCTGTAACTGCAGGGCTCTATTACCTTGGCTTACTTCAAAAGATCGTTTATGGGTTTGCGTGGATTATGGCCAAAACAATGCGATTGTCCGGAGCAGAAAGCTTATCTGCTGCAGGGAACATTTTTTTAGGTCAAACAGAGGCTCCACTCTTGGTCAGGCCATTTATTGGTAAAATGACAAATTCGGAGCTTAATTGTCTGATGACAGGTGGTATGGCCACCATAGCTGGAAGTGTATTGGGAGCCTATGTATCATTTTTGGGAGGAGGTGATCCGGAGCAGCAACAAGTTTTTGCAACCTATCTTTTGAGTGCTTCCATAATGAACGCACCAGCAGCCATAGTAATGGCAAAAATATTTCTACCTGAAAACGAACCAGAAAAGATTGATGGGAGTCTTAAAGTAAATAAAGAAAATATTGGCGTAAACTTAGTTGATGCACTTGCAAGGGGAGCATCCGATGGAGTAAAGCTTGCACTAAATATTGCCGGAATGTTATTGGCATTTATAGCGGTCATTTTTGCTTTGAACTGGATTTTGGTTGACGGAATCGGCGAATTGTTCGGTTTGAATGAAATGGTTGTAAGAACGACGGATGGAGCTTTTGAAGGATTTTCACTTCAATACATCCTGGGACAAGTGTTTAGAGTTTTTGCATTTATCATGGGTGTTGAATGGGCAGAAACCATTAAAGTAGGGAGTCTATTGGGACAAAAAACGGTGATAAACGAATTTGTGGCTTATCTAAGCTTAGCGGAAATGAAAGCTGCTGGGTTGCTTTCTGAGAAATCAATTATTATTTCTACCTACGCATTGTGTGGTTTTGCAAACTTTAGTTCCATAGCCATTCAAATTGGTGGAATTGGAGGTATGGCACCAAACAGACAGGCGGATCTTTCAAAACTTGGCTTAAGGGCACTAGTCGCCGCTACTTTAGCAACTATGATGACAGCAACCATAGCTGGTGCACTTTTCGGATAAATCTTACCATAATGAAGAAATTAATACTACTATCTACAATTTTAGGATTCCTTTTTATCTCAGGATGTGGGAAGGATGAAGATGGGTTAACGGAGGAGCAGCAGCTAGCTGCAGATTTACAGTTAATCGATAGTTACCTTGAGAGCAACAACATCGATGCTGAACTACATGAATCAGAAATCAGATATGTTGTAGAAGTTGAAGGCACTGGAGAATCTCCAGCTTCAGACGCAAATGTCATTGTGAAGTATGAGGGAAGGTATTTAAACGATAATGTTTTCGATAGAAACTTCCTGGGAGTTAATTTCAAAATTAACCAGCTCATAGAAGCATGGGAAATCATGATTCCAGAAATGAAAGAGGGTGGTAAAATGACCATTTTTATACCTTCTAAGTATGGATATGGAACCCGTGGAAATAGTTTGATCCCACCAAATACGGTTCTTGTATTCGATATAGAATTAGTTTCTCTTGTGCGGTCGGAGAGTGAGCAGCTTGCCATTGATATTGAAAAAATTGAAGAGTACCTGGCTAATAATGATATCACCGCTGAAGTGCATAATACTGGCATTAGGTATCAGACAATAACGGAAGGCACTGGATTAAGTCCAACGCTCGATGATCTGATTGTTCTCAATTATTCAGGGCAATTATTGGAGAATGAAATAATCATTGATGAAGGGACCGCAGAACCCATTCGATTGAATACTCAAATTAGTGCTTTGAAAACTATGGTGCCAACAATGAAAGAGGGAGGTAAAATGATCATTTACGCCCCCTCTGGTTTTTGTTATGGTAATATAGGTGATGGTGTAAGCATTCCACCGAATGCAAATTTCATTTTTGAAATTGAATTGCTGTCAATCAACTAGCTTCTACTCAAGACTGATTTTGATTTCATATCCATCCACTCTTATTTCAGTAGGAGTGGAGGACTTACTATTTTTTGAAACAATTTCAAGTTCCAATTGGTCGCCATCTTTGATGTAGCGTCTAACATCAACCTGATCTTCATCATAATTCACTTTTCCGTACTTTACATTGCCTTTCAGGTTAAATGACGAATTGTTTATATCAATCGTAGCATCGATATACTTGCCCTTGATTTCAATCCGATCTACACGGTTACCTAATTCATTAATTGTTATTTCATCCTCGTAGGCATTCAATTCAAAAGGTCCATTCAATTTACCAATCGTATGTTTTCCATACTTAGAGTTTGTACTCATGAAGGCATCTAATTTATCAATTCTGGTTTCATCCTCATATGATTGGTAGTAATTGATTTTTTGTACAGATCCGGAACGAAGCTTACTGTATTTACTATTGGTGAAAAGCAAAGCTCCTGCTTCAGCTATTTCCATATCAAGTTCATAGCATTCAAACTCTCCAGTACCCAAAGTCCCTGCTATTTCAATCTTTCCATATTTAAAATTTCCTGATAGGGCTTTAGCATTGTTGATGATAAAGTCTGTTTCATAGGCAATTGCGTCTATTGTTCCTGTTTTACCGAATTCTAAATCAGAGTATTTTGCATTAATATCCAATGTTTCAATTTCATTAATATCTAATTCTTGTTCATATATCTCAAATTTAGCTTCACCAATTTCATCAATGGTGGCAGTCCCATATTTTAGATTCATGTTGGCTTTTTCAATATATTCGGCATCTAGTTCTCCGGAATATTGAGTTAATGACACATCTCTGTATGACCCAATCATTCTAAGTTCTTCATAGGAATTAGATATCGTGTACTTGTTTTTACCTGGAGCCTTGATTTTATAGCTGATTTTTAGGTCATCATCCCCATATGACACATTAATTCCAACGTGCTTACTTCCAATCTGAATTTTGTTAGGTAAATCCAGATCTGTATCTATAAGTAACTCGTTACCGCCTTTTTTAATGTTGTTCTGTACACGCGATTCGAATTCATCAAGGAACTCCTGAATCTTATTGGTCATTTTTCCATCAAATCGTACGGATGCTTCAATAAGAACTTCATTTTTATCCCATGTCTCTATCGAAAGCTCCGTATACTTTGCTTGTATATTGATTTTATCTGAAGGTGATATTTCTACCTTTACTATAGCCGTTCGAGTTTCATCGTCCCTGTTTGCCCATGTTGTGAAACACAAACTATATGCTAATGTGATCAGTATTATCCGTTTCATTCTTTTCTATTTTTTTTGACCTTTCTATCTCTAATTCCAGCTTTCTAAGAAGCCTTATTTTCTTTTCATAATGATCGATCAGAACATTTACCAGCTGATCCTTATTGATCATCCCAATATCCTTCCGATAAAGCATATTGACTTCATCAAGCGTATTCATTTCTTGAAAAATCCATTCAAAATCACTTGAATTTCTAACCTCTTTGATTGGGATTTTGGATTCAATCTCATTGATCTGAGCGAGGTATTGATTTTCCATTTCTCTGTATTCCTCAGAGATATCACCGAGCGATGCAAGCTCTTCTACCTTATTTTGAAGTGAAATGTTGTGTAGTAATAGACCAGCGGAAATCGTAATGAAAATAACAGCTGCTACTTTCCACGCTCCAGAGAATGGTCTTTTTTCAGACTTCCAGTCCTTCTTTATCGCATCCCACAGTTCTGGAGACGGACTATCCCGATCGAGTTGATCTATTCTTTTCTTTATGAGTTCTTCAATATTCATAATGATGTTGAAGTTTAGTTTTCAAAAGTTGCTTGGCATGCCTATACTGAGTTTTGGAGGTTGATTCTGATATTCCCAGTTGTTCAGATATTTCCTTGTGTTTGAGCCCTTCCATCAAATGCAAAGTCAACACTGTCCTGCATCCATCAGGCAACTCTTTAATGGCTGTATGAAGTGTATTGTTATCAATCAGTTTTTCATCCACCTCTTCTGGTTCTAAATGCTGATTTTGAATGTCTTCAAATTGGTATTTCTTTTTTCTAGCATACTCTAAGCCTGTATTTAATACAATCCGTTTTAGCCAGCCACCAAATGCATTTGGATCATCCAATTCGCTTATTCGTTTGAAGGCTTTTACGAATGCTTCCTGCAGTAAATCTTTCGCTACTTCCTGATCATTTGTGATTCGAGTAAGTGTATTGAACATTGCTTTAGAATAACTATTGTATAAGTTGAAAGCCGCCAGCTCATTGCCTTTTTTTAGTTGATTTATCCAAACGATTTGGGTTTCAGCCACAGGTTGTCAGCGTTTTCTATGAGTAGGATGGAAGGGGTATTCTAAAGGTTGTATGAAGTTAAAATTATTTACACAAAAAAAACCCAGACAGAATGCCTGGGTTTTGATTTTGAAATTCTAATAATCTTAGCTGTATTTCTCGTTTGGCTTAGGTGCACCAGCCATGATCTCCTCATTCGCAAACTCTTCAAATTTTTCAAAGTTTTTGTTAAATCGATTCGCTAAATCATTTGCCTTTGCATAGAAAGCCTTATCGTTTTTCCAGGTTTCTCTAGGGCTTAGAATCTCACTTGGCACGTCAGGACATGTTAGTGGTATTTCTGCTCCAAAAATGGAATGGGTTCTATAGCCCACATTATCCAGTTTACCTTCTAACGCAGCGGTAATCATTGCACGTGTGTATTTCAGCTTGATTCGTTCACCTACACCATACTCACCACCGGTCCATCCCGTGTTGATCAACCAGATTTTTACTTCATGTTCCTGCATCTTCTTGCCAAGCATTTCTGCATACTTCGTCGGGTGAAGTGGTAAAAATGGAGCACCAAAACAAGCAGAAAATACCGGTTCTGGTTCTGTCACTCCTGCCTCAGTACCAGCAACTTTTGAGGTGTATCCGGAAATGAAGTGGTACATCGCCTGTCCTTTGGATAATCTTTGAATAGGAGGGATGATACCAAAAGCATCACAGGTTAGGAAAAAGATGTTTTTAGGAATACCGCCAATAGACGGGTCTACTGCGTTTCGAATGTGATCAATTGGGTAAGAGACACGTGTGTTCTCAGTGATGGAGCTATCTTCAAAGTCTACTTCTCTTGAGTTTGCTTTAAATACTGTATTCTCTACAATGGCTCCATACTTAATCGCATTCCAGATATCTGGTTCTTTCTCTTCTGTTAAGTCGATTGCTTTTGCGTAGCAACCACCTTCAAAGTTGAATACGTTTTTATCAGTCCATCCATGCTCATCGTCACCAATAAGTAATCTTCCAGGATCAGCAGAGAGGGTCGTTTTACCTGTTCCGGATAGGCCAAAAAAGATTGCAGTATCTTTCTGATCTTTACTCATGTTGGCAGAGCAGTGCATAGAAAGCACATTATCTTCAGTAGGTAACGTGAAGTTTAGCACAGAGAAAATTCCTTTTTTCATTTCTCCAGAATACTCAGTACCACCAATTAAGATCATACGTTTCTTGAAATTAACGAGTGCGAAGTTCTCCTGTCTTACTCCGTCTGTTTTAGGATCTGCAAGAAATCCTGGACAGTCAATTACTGTGAAATTAGGTGTAAATTCCTCCAGCTTGTAGCTTTCCGGCTGAAGGAACATGTTATAGGTGAACAGGTTATGCCATGCAAATGTATTGATAAACCTTACACGAAGACGGTGTGTTTTATCAGCACCGGCGTACATGTCTCGGACATATACCTTTCTTTCTTCCAGGTACCCGAGCATCTTGTTATAGATTTTATCAAAGTTCTCAGACGAAATCGGCTGATTTACATTGCCCCACCAAACAGTATCTTTTGTTATTTCATCCTCAACAACGAATTTATCTTTTGGAGCTCTACCTGTGAATTTTCCGGTATTTACAGTCAATGCACCTGTATCTGCTAAATGACCTTCACCATTTTTCAGTGCTTCTTCAATAAGCTCAGACTGAGACATGTTCCAGTGTGCTTCCTTCACTTTGATACCTAAATCTGAAAGATCACTTTTGGTTGATTTTACGCCGTATTCTTGCATTTTTATAATAGGGTATGAATAAATAATTTATCCTGTTTTTAAGTAGGACTCAAACGTTTGCGCGAAGTTACTTGATGTTACTCTTTCTCGAAAAAAGGATCGACAATTTCTTTTGGAGTAGGCTTAGTTAGTAGACTAACTGACACAAGAGCAACAATACTCGTTATAAGTGCTGGGATTGCTACCATCTTTGAATCAAATGGGAATGCCATGAATCCAAGATCAGCAACTACACCTGATCTGTTCAATACTTCGATGATAACAACAGAAAGCATACCTGCTAAAATGGATGCAACACCACCTTGCTTGGTCACACGTTTCCAGAAGAAAGTAGCCAGCAAAGGAGGCGCGAGTGCAGCCCCAATCATCGTATACGAAATGAAGGCCATAGAAAGAATTTCCTCAAACTGTGTCATTATGAGGTATGCAATGAAACCAAGAATGACGATGGCAGTTCGTTGAATCAAAAGTTTAGTCTTATCAGAAGCTCCTTTAATGAAATACTTTTCTAAGATATCCCTGGAAAGGTTTGTTGAGGTTACCATTAAGAAAGTATTCCCTGTGGATAGTATGATAGCAGCGCCTCCTGCGAAGAGAAGGGATCCAACAAATGACGGAAGTTGCTCAAAACCAATTCTTAGGATAATTTCTTCAGACATTGGTGCGTTTACAGATCCATCAGGCATGAAGAATCGTGGATCATGTGCGTAGATAGCAAAGCCTACTACGGCGAGCAGACACATCAGGAATTCTATTCCGACTACACCAATGAACATTCCCATTACGGCTTTCTTAGCAGCCTTTGAATCTTTTGCTGAAGAGAATTTTTGATAGACACTACTTTCACTAAGCATTAAGATAAGGGTTGGAAGCATGATGCCTATGTACCAGGTAGGTTCATGACCTTCGATGATTGATAAGTGATCAGGACTTACTTCATTAATGGTATTGACCACATTATCCCATCCCCCAAAACCACTAATGGCGAATGGTACCGCAAGGATAATGGCAGTGATCATGATAATGCCATTGAAAATATCAATGGACACAATGGACACCATTCCTGCTAGTGAAGTGAAGGCAATGATAATTAGGAAGGTAATCAATGTACCCTGCTCAACAGATATTCCTCCTTCTGTAAGAATTGAAAGAAACCTTCCTCCACCTTTAAATTGGTAGCCGGCAATCACAAGATATGCGACAATTATAGTGATGGTACCCATAAGTCGAGCGAGTGGAGAGTACCTTTTTTCAAGAATGTCTGTAAGTGTGTACTGAGAAATCCTTCTGACTCTGGCAGCAATAAAATATACAGCCAAGATCCCTATCCATGCGCCTAACGAGAACCATAGTTCTGAGAATCCTACCTGGAAGGTGAGTCCTGCAGTTCCAAATAAACTACCTGATCCAATCCAGGTAGTTACCAAAGTACCCACCAGGAGATATACGGGGACATTTCTCCCGGCTACAACAAAGTCTTCTTCGTTTTTTACTCCTCTGCTTTTGTAAATAATGATTCCAGCAAGAATCAAAATGTATCCGATGGTAACTATCAAATAGGTCATGAATCAATATTTTAATCGGCGCAATTTAATCATTCTGTTCTGGATCGCCGATTGAATATTTATGTAAGTATTCTGAATTGCTTTCATAAAGTGACCGAGCCAAATAAAAGGATATAATGGTCAATTATTTACTGCTATTGTTTTGATTATTGATGTCCATTCTTACATTTACTTAGAATTGGAAAAAATAAGAACAGATATTACCACTACGATCACCGGGACAACAATGCTCCGGAGCATAGAATGGTAATTGTTCGTTAATGATATGTACAAAACGCCATTCTTAGATAAGGATGGCGTTTTTTTATACACTGGATATGAAGGTCTTAAAATTTGGAGGAACATCACTGGGCACTGCTGAATCGATTCACGAGATAAAATCGATTATTCTGTCCAATCCTGGTAAGCAAGTGATTGTATTATCTGCTATTGGTAAAACGACCAACGAATTACAAAAAATTGCTGAGCTATCAAGGGAAGGAGATACCCAATACATTTTACTGTATGAGCAGTTGTATGAAAAGCACATGAAGCTTTGCAACGAATTAAAAATCTCGTCCTACCAGGAGGATGTGGAAGCCGTATTCAGGCAGTTAAGACGAATTTTGGATGGCGTTTTCTTACTCAAAGAACTTACTCCAAAAAGCCTTGACTTTATTTTGAGTACTGGTGAGTTGATTTCATCAAAAATTATAGCCTCCTTTATTCATGGAGAGGGCAAGGCCATTCATCAAATTGATGCGAGAGAGGTAATTAAAACGGCTGATACTTTTGGTGGTGCACCAGTCAATTTTGAATTGACCAATCGGTTATTGCGAGAAGTACTTGTCGATTCCAAAAACCAAATCAGCATCCTCGCTGGATTTATCGCTTCAACTGAAAGTGGTGAAACCACCACTTTGGGTAGAGGTGGTTCTGACTATACTGCTGCTATTGTGGCAGCTGCATTAAATGCTGAAACATTAGAAATCTGGACCGATGTGGATGGGTTGATGACTGCAGATCCCCGAATCGTGAGGCATGCAAGAGTCATTGATAGTATATCCTATGAAGAAGCCATCGAGCTATCACACTTTGGAGCGAAGGTGCTATATCCTCCGAGCCTCAAGCCGTGCTTTGAAGAGGGAATACCTATTCGGATAAAAAATACATTTAACAGAAGCTCGGCAGGCACCCTGGTAACTTCGGGTAATGGGGGTGATCAATTAGTTAGAGGTATCACCAGCCTTCTAAATGTCTCATTGATTACACTTTCTGGCACTGGACTACTGAGTATCCCTAAATTCACTAAAGACTTTTTTGCAGTCCTGGCTCAATACCACTTGGGCGTGGAGTTTATTACTCAATCAAATGCAGAACATACACTCACAATCGCATTGACTTCAGATCAAGCGGAAGTCGCCCATCGGGTTTTGAATGAAGCATTTGATTCTTACATAAAGGATGAATTCATTGACCCCATCGAAATAGAAAGGGGCCTTTCCACTTTGGCGCTGGTGGGTAATAACATGAAGAATCAGGTAGGGGTCAGCGGAAAGATGTTTAATGTGCTAGGTAGGAATGGAGTAAGTATTAAAGCGATCTCACAAGGGTCCTCAGAGCGCAACATTTCTGCTATTATTAAACGTGAGGATTTGAACAAGTCGTTGAACATCTTGCATGAAGCTTTTTTCCAATATGAAACCAAGCGTATTAATCTATTCATCATCGGAGTGGGAAATGTAGGGAGGGCGTTTATTTCCCAGCTTCAATCTCAATTCGATACACTAAAAGAGGAGCATCGTGTGAGTTTAAAATTGACGGGAATCGCCAATTCTAAGAAAATGGTCTTCGATGAACAAGGTATTTCCTTGAGCCTTTGGAAGGAAAGACTGATGGAAGGTGAAGCTTTTGATCGAGAGTTATTCAGACAAAAAGCAGTAGCACTCAATCTTCGTAACAGTATTTTTTTAGATATAACTGCTTCAAAATCTATTTCTGATGAATACATGGAGTTTTTTAAAAAATCAATTTCTGTAATAACACCAAATAAGATTGCCGCAACTGAGTCTTTCAGTAATTATCAATTACTTAAGCAGACGGCCAGGCGATTTGGTAGTCAGTTTTTGATAGAAACGAATGTGTGTGCCGGACTACCTGTCTTATCCACTTTGAGTGATCTAATAAGAAGTGGTGATCATGTTCATCACATTGAGGCGGTACTATCAGGTACACTCAATTTTTTATTCAATGAATATGATGGTAAGCGAAAATTTGTAGACGTGATTAAGCAAGCGAAAGCAGAAGGTTATACTGAGCCAGATCCCCGTCTGGATCTATCATGTGAAGATGTGAAACGCAAATTACTCATCCTGATTAGAGAGAGCGGTTACTCTTTTGAAATGGATGAGATTGATCACAAATCGTTTATGCCGTCAGCTTGTGATCAGACGTCCAGCGTAGAAGAATTTTATCAGATTGTTGAAAATGAAGAGGCCCATTTCAAGAAGCTTTACGATGAGGTTGCTGCAAAAGGCAAACGTTTGAAGGTAGTAGCTACTTATCAAGACGGTAAAGCGAGTGTTGCGCTTAAGGAGATTGCTTCGGACCACCCGTTCTTTCATTTGGAAGGAAAAGACAACATCGTACTTTTTTATACAGATAGGTATAAAGAGCAACCTTTAGTAATTAAAGGAGCTGGTGCGGGTGCAGAGGTGACGGCTTCCGGAATCTTTGCAGATGTACTACGATTATCCCTGCCAGAAACATGAAATCAAGTATCAAAATAATTGCACCGGCAACTGTTGCTAACGTAGGATGTGGATACGACACCATTGGGTTTGCTTTGGATATTGCGAGCGAAGAAATATTCGTAGAGAAGAGGGGAGACCATCAATTGAGAGTAAAATCCATCGAGGGGGCTAATTTATCGCTAAAAGCTGTTCAAAATGTGGCAACCATAGCTGCTCAAGGACTTCTTGATTATTTAGGCAGCAAAGAGGGTTTCGACTTTTCCATCAAAAAGCTGTTTGCACCCGGTAGCGGACTAGGCTCTAGTGCTTCCAGTGCAGCAGCAGCTGTTTTTGGTGTGAACCAATTGTTGGGTGAGCCGCTATCTACTTCGGATTTGCTACCATTTGCCTTGCTTGGAGAAGCTTATGCTTCTAAATCTACCCATGCTGACAATGTAGCTCCTGCGTTGCTTGGTGGCTTTATTGCGATACGTAGCTATGAACCGCTCGATTATTTCTCATTGCCGATTGCTTCTGAACTGAAAGTTCTCATCATCAAACCTCACGTGGTAGTTAAAACTTCTGAGGCGAAAGGATTATTGCCGAAAACCATTGATGTAGTAACAGCCAGGAAGCAATGGGGAAATTTAGCTAGCCTTGTTCATTCATTCCATTTAAAAGATTGGAGTCGTCTCAAGGTTTCAATTGACGATTTTATTGCTGAGCCAGTCAGAAAGTCATTGATTCCCGGATATGAGCAAGTAAAATCTATCGCCTTTGATCATGATAGTGTAGGGTTTAACATCTCAGGTTCAGGCCCAAGTATGTTTGCACTCTTTACGACGAATGAAAGCCTTGAAAAAGCAAAAGAAGAAATTCATGTACTATACAAGCAGAAGAGTATTTCTTGTGATTTTTTCACAAGTAAAATGAGTGATGTCGGCTGTCAAATTGATCGATAATGAAATTTATAAGTACAACCAGACAAGGACCTGAAGTTTCATTCAAAGAAGCTGTTTTGAGTAATCTCCCTAACGATGGAGGACTCTATTTCCCAACGGAAATCCCCAAACTAGGCCAAGATTTTATCAAAGAGATCCCTGAGATGGAGTTATCGATGGTCGCATTGGAAGTGCTTGGTAAGTTCTGCAAAGAAGACATTGATTCTAATGAATTAGCTAAGATTACTGAAAGGGTTTTTGATTTTCCAATGCCTCTGGTGCAGGTCAATGATAAGTTGCAGTGCCTGGAACTGTTCCACGGACCTACATTTGCTTTTAAGGACATAGGGGCAAAGTTTCTTGCAGAGTGCCTGGCTCACTTCAATGCAAACGAGAGCAAGGAAACCACTGTATTGGTGGCTACTTCCGGAGATACAGGTGGAGCTGTTGCGAATGGATTTCTAGGTGTGGAAGGGGTGAGGGTGATTATTCTCTACCCAAAAGGGAAAGTAAGTGCGCTTCAGGAAAAACAGTTGACCACTCTGGGTCAAAACATTATAGCGCTTGAGGTTGCAGGTACTTTTGATGATTGCCAAAACCTGGTCAAGCAAGCATTTGCAGACGAACAATTGAATAAAGAGATGCATCTATCTTCGGCCAATTCCATCAACATTGCCAGATGGTTGCCTCAATCACTATTTTATTATGTGCCACTTCAACAAGGATTGCGTGATGTGACGATTGCTGTGCCTAGTGGCAACTACGGTAACCTAACCTCCGGTATACTGGCAATGAAAATGGGTGTACCGATTAAGCAATTTTTTGCGGCGAGCAATGCAAATGATGTGGTGCCAAGGTATTTGCGGACCGGGAATTATGAACCAAAAGATACCATTCATACCATTGCTAATGCCATGGATGTTTCTGATCCCAGCAATTTTAAGCGACTTCTTTCTTTGTTTCAGGGAAGTGATAAAGAAATCAAAAGCCAACTGATTCCTTTCACCATGGATGATGACGGCATCAAACGCACCATTCGGACTTGCCATAAGGAAAACGATTACTTATTGGACCCTCATAGCGCGATCGCTTATGGGGCACTGCATAATTCGGATGAAGAGGGTGTATTCCTGGGGACGGCTCACTATTGCAAATTCCTACCAACCATGAAGGAGGCTTTAGGACAAGAGATGCCCATTCCTGACTTTGCTAAAAGCCTAATGGCGCGTAAAAAACGATCATTTGAGATGAAAGTGGATTATAAGGAGTTTAAAGAGTATTTGACTAGCTAGTAATAAAAAAACCCTCCCATATGGAAGGGCTTAACCTGACTGAAATACGAACAACTATTCTTTGGCAGTAGCTCGAATAAATTTTTCAAGTTTGGCTACTTCTGATGGTGGAATGCTATCTAACAAATCTGGCATATTCACCGGCTTCCCATTGTTATCCATCAAGAATGAAAAATCCGCACCAAGAGTGGTTTGTGCAACTCCATGACATCCCTGGCAGCCACCCATACTAAATCGCTGACCATTGCTCAATGTATTGGTTTTTAGATCATGAGGAGTTCCAATACTACTTCCATGAAAATCATTCAATGTGGTATCTGATTCTATTACATAATTCGCAAGGAAAAAACTAAATGAAGTGGAATCGTTGGTTGGCTTTCCCTGTACACCAACGAGCTGATAATTCAACCAGATTGAATTGGAATTCATGGCACTTATTTGAGAATGAACTTGCTGTGTTGATTGCTTTACAATTTCCGGAATTTCCTGATACCGTGAATAGTTGGAGTAAAGTGGACCAGTTTCTTTTCCACTGTTATCCAGTAGCACATAACCCATGTTGTTTTCGGTGACATCCACATGTTCCCAGGTTGCAAATACAAACTCTTCATTATTTCTCGTTTTGTGGATGATGTGCATTCCAATGAGTGCGAATTCTTTGTTTGAATAAGTAATTCCACCGGAATTGTCCTTTTCATAGAAAATCGCATTTCTTGTGAAATATTTGCTTGGAGTGTCCTCAGGAACAAGCAGTCTCCAGGCCGTTTTAATCTCAATAGAACCTACGGTCTTAGTTTCAACATCTCCGCAGGGTAAGCATAACACTCCTTCTTCTTTTGGACAGTCACAGGAATTGGTCGCGCCCTCATAGTAGGCATTATATTTATCAATGTTGGTTTTAGTTCTGGAGGTTGCTGTATCTAGAAGCTCCTTTGTATTGTAGTTATTGTAGATGTATTCATACTCATCACGATTGACTTTAGCTTGATAAAGCACCATGTTTTCCTGATCATAGATATTGGTATGCGCATACAAGTTGCAAGAGCCGATTTCGTTGTTTTCATCCAGGTTATTGAATAAGGTGAAACTGGCCAGGCTTCCATCTGGAAAGGTAGCTGGAGTTAGGGTTGCTCCGAAGCTATAATGTGGAGGGTTATTAAAAGGCTCCATTACATTAGAATATGGACGAAGCTCTGTTCTGTGTGCATACGTTTCCCAAACAGCAAGGTCTGGAAATGGATCTGATGATGATCCCCAATTCCATGAAGTGTCTGGATTGTCTCGCAGGCCATTGATGCTGTACGAAGATTTCCAATTCAAAGCAATGAATTCTTCCCAAGCAAATTTTATCAAATCAATGCTGTCTGCATTGGGAGGGACGTCAAATGGAGGAATCGGATTAAAGTTTACTTCAAATGTGAGTTCCTCAGTTTCTATAAGCTCTTCCGGATTGGATGATTGCTTACATGAGTAGAATAAGAGCATTGCCAGGATGCCCGTGATAGTGAGTTTAGTGATTGACATGTTCGTTAGTTTTAATTATTAATTAGCTCGTGTAGGGATAGACCATAGAAAATCAGTCTTAGTGTTTTTTGAAAATCGAAATGGATCCGCTGGATTTATAAACCCATTCGGTGTATAGAAACTTTTTGGATATGCCGCCATTCTGTGACAACTCATGCAGTTTGAGAATACTCCATACCATTGGACCGAATCGCCCAATACAGTGGGTGTCTTACCACTAAGGTTCGTTTCCAAATAAGGATTGAAGCTGATCAAAGGTTCTCCTCCCTGTTCAGTACCAGCAGGGGCAACCATATAGTAAGCAGTGCGCATATTATAGTTGGACCAGGGAGTGCCGATAGTAGCTGGTCTGTCTGCTCCAAACACCGGATTTTCATTGTCTGGTGACCACCAGAAAGTTTGCCAGGTCCAATTAGGTATTTCCTTTCCTGTGACATGCATAGCCACTAGTAATGCATAATTACCGGGTCGTACCATTGAATAAATGGCGGTTGTATCTGTTTGATTATTCCTACCTACATTATCACCTGACTCTGCGGCAAACTTGCTGAAGTTGATCGAATCTTCCTCAGTAAGTTTTATGGCATAAAAATCATCGATCGCCACAACGGGCCATTCCTGACCATTTATAGTGTATAAAGATCCTACCGGTAATTGCCCGCTTGGATCCACAACCACAAATTGTTTCCAGGTATGAGGTTCCGGGTTTGTCAGATCACTGGTTGATTGAGGGGACACCCCTGCCCAGTAAGGGATGGCAACAATGGAATCCTTGCTTATGAATTGGAATACCGGTTTCAATACAATGGATAGCTGATCCACTTTGTCGATGGATGTTTGAATTTGACGGTCAACAACAGCTGTACCATTTGCATTAAAAGCATCATTGATAGAGGTTAGTACAGATTTTTTATTAAATCCACGATCCCAGATAACATCCGCAACACTTTTAGTAAATCGATTGAAAGAGGTGGGTCTTTCGAATGGATTTTCCGGGATATTGGTCAGAACAGAAGTGTGGAAAAATTGTGTCGGGAAATGAAAGTTTCTCACAATTTTACGCTCTTGTTGATTATCTAGTTCAAAAATTTCATGACCAGAATACCATGTTTCCCAAACGGGGAGTCCCACATCAGTAGGAGTGGTAATTGATTCCCACATATCCCAGGCATGTGCTCGGATTTTTTCATTATCAAGAGTGTAGATCCATTCATTGATTTCCTCCATACTCGACGGATATGAACGGACAGGTGGTGGATCTGCATAGTAGAGTTCATTCACTTCGACAATCTCTATAGCCTCAATTGGCTTTTCTGATTTAGGTGACTGCTCGGTGCAGGCGCTCAATGCTACTATTGCAGCTATCAAGCAATACGTTTTTTTAATCATTGATTTTTCGGTTAGGTGAAATCTAATTTACTCCAATGATTTAATTATACAAAACGTAAAGAGGTATTTTGATTATTTTTTTAAAATAATGGTTTTGTTTGTAATAGAAGATTTGTTTTTAAGGAATGATTGTTAGAAATAGAAAACCCTCCGAATAGGAGGATTTTTCTAAATCATGTATTAGATGAAATACAACTACACGATTGATAGATTTACTCTCTAGGCTGTCTCAGAAGTCATAGCATCTTACCCAACAATTCTCTCATCATCTTAGATGCCAGGAAGGCAGTCATTTTTTGAAAGTCTCTTTCCGGATTGTATTCAACGATATCAGCTCCAATAATTTCAGCGTCAATGCTGTGAATAAGATCAAGCACTTGTCGTGAAGTCAGGCCTCCTGGCTCATGGTGGGAAACACCTGGTGCGAATGCAGGATCAAAACCATCCATATCCAGAGATATATAGAGTGGATTTTCAAATTTAGGAGCAGTAGTTAGATCTAAGTCCTTCATGTGATGTACCTCAACATTGAATTTTTCCGCTTGCTCCGCCTGATGGGTATTTATCGCTCTGATTCCAACTTGCACCAGTCTTGTGGCCAATCCACTTTCCATAATTCGGGCAAATGGGCAGGCGTGTGAGTATTTATCCCCTTCAAAGGAGTCGTACAAATCTCCATGTGCATCGATCTGAAGAATATCCAGTTTAGGATATTGCTTACTATGCGCTTTAATGATGGGATAAGTGATGGAATGGTCTCCGCCCAGCGTTAAAATCTTTGTGTCTGAATTTAGATGATTCTCAGTAATGCGCTCTATATCGAGGTAGTCCTTTATATCGAAATCACCTTTGTCAATGATCCGCGAGTCTTCGATTGAAACCAGGTTTTCCGTAAAGTAATTAGCAGAACCGCAATGCAATGCTTCCCTAATCAATGGAGGAGCCAGAGCAGGCCCTCGTTGATAGGATGACTTTTCATCAAATTGGATTCCCTGAATGATGATGTTTTTCATTGGCGGAGCATTGGCCTATGTGATACCGTTGAAGTGATTATTAAAAATAAGCAATTGATCTTCCAAAGTTTGTAGAATGCACTGCGCCATACAGATAAAAAATTCCCATGATAGGTGCAGAAATCACTTCAGTCTCTTGGTGGGAGATTTCTACTCGTTTCATCTGATTTTCACCGCTCTCGCACGAATGTGCCTGAGTAGTTAGATCAATCTAGATTATGTAAGTTTTTCCAGTCGGTCTTGTCGACCAATAATTGTCATATTCTCTACAACCTCGTTGTTAATGCGGTAAAATATTGTGTCAACTCCGCACACACATTTTCTGTACCCTTCTTTTATGAAGTCAACAGATTCAAAAGCAAAAGGTCTTTCAGCAATCAGTTCAAACTTGTCAAAGAATGCGTTAAAATATTTATCAGCCTGGTCCATACCATATGTGGAGGTTCCATATTGATGAATTCGAATCAAGTCAGCTTTGGCAATGTTACTGATTCTATATTTTGCCATTAAGATTTAGCTTGTTTTAGAATGTCAGCCTGAGAATCGTTGGTAAATCCAGATTGTTCTGCTTTTTCTAATTTCATTCGGATATAATCAATTCTCTGTTGCTGATTTCTTGCCTGACGTATCAAATCGTTTACGAGTTCGCTTTTACTTGAATATTCTTTGCTTTCAACTTGAGCCCTAAGCCATTCATCGTTAGGATCTGTGAATGATATACTTTGTCGTCCCATGTTTTTTAGTTTGGTGCAAATTTACACCAAAATACAAGAAGTTACGGTTAGAGCTGCAAAAGTAGAGATTATTGCTAACGCTCAGATAAAATGCTGTGTGGCCCGAGCTTAATTAATAGCAATGAAATTAGCGAATCTGCCGGTGCATTAAAAATATCAGACCTGTCTAGACCGAAGCGTCTGGGAAGGCACTGCGCCATGAAGGATAAAATCTCCCACAAGCAGAAGAAAGTAGAAAGTACTTCAGGTTCTTGACGGCAGATGAGCGGGATGTTTTGCAGACACTTAGCAGATGGCTAAGTAAGGCCATGCGCTATATCGTTTGTTATGTGGATTTATTCTTGTTTGCTTTTTAATTCCATCCGTTCATGCAAAATCCTTGTCACCTCTACAAGTTCTTTTGTTATGATTCGGTAAAAGATGATATGCCGATTCACTTTGAATCCGTATAGATCTTTTTTTATTCCGTCATAATTACGGCCTATATCTTGGTTCGTAGTTATATTCTCAAACCCCTTAACAAGTTGTTAGTAATAAACATCTGCCTGTTGTTCAGACCAATTATCAAAAGTGTAATTCCAGATGTCAGTTAAATCTTGTACAGCAAGGTTGGTGAGTTGATAATTAGCCATTAAATCTAGCAGACTTTAACTTTTCTAAATGAGTTGATGGGTTAAAGTCTTGGGCTATACCACTATTAATACCATCGTGTATAGCCTTTTTAAGTGCAATGGCTTTATTTTCTTCTTCTTCAAGCAGTCTTAGTCCAGCCCGAATCACTTCACTAGCGTTCTTAAATCTACCTTCAGAAACGCTATTTTGAACAAAACTCTCAAAGTAGTTACCTAGTGATATAGAAGTATTCTTGCTCATAGTTTATTTTCTTCACTCTTAAAGTTACCAAAAATTGGTACTATTAGCAAGTTCTTTAATTCCACATAACGACCCAGATATGGCGCTGTGGCCTCCGAGCTTAATTAATTGCGATGAAATTAGCGAATCTGCCGATGCATTCAAAGTATCAAAGGGGCACTGCGCAATACAGATAAAAAACTCCCGCGAGAAGAGGAAAGTAGAAAGCACATCAGTTTCTTGGCGGCAGATGAGCGGGATGTTTTACGGTACAATAGGCAGAATGTTAAGTCGGGCCATGCGTCCATATCGTTTGTTACTTGCCGTTTTACCGTTATACTCCTAATATTTTGCGAAAGTCCTCTTCAAGTCGGTCAGAGACTGGCATAATGGTTTCCTCGAATAGTTTCTGTGATCGTTCACGGAGGTGGACAAAGGTTTCCGAATTACTCTGGATTGAAGCAATTTGATCATCGATCTTATCGAAGCTATGGAGGAAATTTTGTGTTTCCTCATTTACTCTCTCAAGTTCGTTATTGAGATTGTCAAGAGTCAAGCAAAGGTCTTTGTCGAAGTATATTCTATGCTTATGAAAATATGGACTAAAATTGAGTACAGCCACTTTCCATTCTTTCAGCCTGTTTCTGAAATCCCCTTCTGGGTCTTCATCTGAAAGTTCTACAAGGAAAAAGTGTAGAACAGTTGTTTGGTAATCATAAAGACGATAGTAGAGTTCCTTTATTACTGTTGCTCGTTCCTTGTGTAAGGAGGCAAATTGTATTTGGTGCGAAAAGTTGATGCGTTCAAGTTCACTTTTATGAGTTTCAATACTTTTCTTAAGGTAGGACTCAAAAATTTGTTGAGAAGCGTATTTGATTACAGCAAATACAAGAATGGAGCTAGCGGAAAAAATTCCTAGGAGTTTCAATATATCTTCCATCCTTAATAATTTATTTGTCGCTAGACTTTTGTTTCATCCTTCGCTTGTGTTCTTCTTCCCTTCTAGGTCTCGTTAGTTCTTCTGCAATTGTTGAGAGATTTTTTCCTATGATATTCAATTCGTCAGGAACTTTTTTGTATGCAGAAATTTCCTCGCTAGGGCTTATTAGAGTTTTTCGATAAGCCGACACATCTATTGTCGAATTGGTTTTATACTTATTTATAAACCAGCCATTTCTTGAAGTGTGGAAGGATACAATTACCTCATGTATCAAATCTTCATCTTTTAGTTTGTCGAAATACATAGGTCCTCCAAGTGCAATTACCAATTCGTTATTTTGAGCCAATGCTGCATAAGTGAGTATGTTAAACTCCTCATTGTCATTCTCATTGTAATATCTAACCAGTGGTTTTTCGGGAAATTTTATTTTGATATTGTAGGCAGTCATCTTACCAACATTCTTAACAACTAAGGTTAGCAGGTTATATCGTTTACCATCCGTTACTTCAACTATGATTTCTGGTAGCTTCGAATCAAGCACTTGGTTAAGTGTTATTGACGCAGTTGTTAATGATAGCACCGAAATTAGAAGCGCAACACCTTCCATTTCCTTATCAGTCTGTGTCAATAGCCATCCAGCAATACCAACAAGAAGCAATAGAGTCAGGTAAATTGATATGTTCCGTAATCTTCTCATTTATGGCAAGTAACGCCGCGCTAGCAGGAGTGCGCCCCGAGCTTGGCAGAAAAACACTAATATAGCGCAGCTGCCCAACACCCACAACGGCTTCTATGAAAGACTGCAATTAGAAAGACAAAATCCAGAAGCAAGACAGTTGCTAGGAGAGGAGACACTTTCAGAATGGGTAGCGGAGCGGTGAAGATCAGATGAAATTTGTGAATCGCACTCTGGCGCATTCGTGCTAGCAACTTGTTGTAGGGCTTTTTTTAACCAACTATTATATTCTACTTTTTTACTATCAAAATTCTCTTACAAAACTCACATTGGTAATCAAACCGTTTTCAACTTTATAAATAGAAATATATTTGGTCTTTTTGCCATCATTTATAACCAGCTCGTGATTGATTACATAAGGGCCATTTTCCATTTGATTAACAATTTCAACAGCCACCAATTTATTATCGAAATCTGATTTAAAAATGGAGGCTAATCTATCCGACCCTTTTCCCATTAGCTTATCAGGGTATGTGTACACTTTCAAATCTGCATGATACAATTTTATAAACTCATCGTAATTGTTCGCATTGAAAAGGGCCATTCTTTTGTTAACCACTTCCAGGGCAGTCAAATTAGATTTCTCTGCTGATGGAGCTGAGGCACTATTTCCGTTTGTATCAGATTTTTCATTGCACGCCATTATAAGTAGCATCATTAAACCCATAATTTTATTTTTTCTCATTGTCCTGTGTTTAGTTATTTGGGAAATCTTTATTATTTAGAATCTGCTTGATCTGTTGTAAATGGCGTTCTGAATGTGAAGACATATAGAGCAAAAGCTGATAGGCATCTGCAGAACCAAAACTCACAAAATGGTTTCTTAAGTCGTCTGTGGTTGTTGTGATATACTTAATATGTTTTTCGCGTTTATCTATAAATTCTATTACAGTTAAACTATGATTGCCATACTTTCCGGTTGGCTCAAATTCTTCTGTCGTTTTCGCACTATTGGTGCGATCAGATACATGTGCTATCAATTCACTATCGGTAAATCGTAGGTCCTTCCGTCTTTCCGGATCGGCTGGGAGCTCTAAGGACTCCTCGAGTACTTCAAACATCACATTTTCGAAAAGAGTAATATGCTCCATGCACTGGGCAATTGACCATGACGATTCGTTATTTTTAAAATTGAGTTGCTCCTCACTTAGGCCATTAATTGTACTGAGTAGGTTATCTCTGGAACTTACTAACTCGTTAATAGCAAAATCCCGCTCTTCCTTTGTTAGTTCAGTCCCGGAAGTTGTAGAACATTGTTCGAATAAGATTAGAACGACTATGAAAATTATTGTTGAAATTCTGGTCATTGTTATTGGGTTAGAAACTATTTAATTTTTATCATTCTTTGAGTTACACCCTTCTCCATGAGATAGTTGACCATCTCAGCAGATTCGCCAATTTGCGCATGATGTAATAAAGTGAGACCATGAGGTCCTTTTGCGAATAATAGCTCAGGGTAAGCTTCCAGCGTTGGTTTCACCAAATCTGTTTTCCCTAGCATGGTTAGTGTAAAAAGGTTGGCTCTAGCGCCTAGAGAAAGTAGATAATTTACAATTTCCTTATTGCCCAAATGTGCTGCGCCTTCAATAGCTTCTTCAAAGTCACCATCACCCCAATCATAAGATGCATAAATTAAGTTGGGATGCTCGCTGAGCATTTCTTTGACCAGTTCCAATTTGGAATGCCCGGCAATCACAAAACTCTTAACCAATTTTTCATCTAATTGACCAGCTTCTTTTTCTTTCGATTTCATCAGTATGGCGGATGGAACAGCTATGGCTGCTCCGACTCCCACGATTGACCCATAGATAAATTTTTTTCTATTCATAATTATTGAACCTTTCTACTATCATACATTAGCAGTGCATAACAAAATTGTATGGGACAATAATCAGCCATAAAAAAATTGAAAACTATAAGCAACGTGTTTCTTTGAATGGAAAATAAACGGTTTATCCTTTTCTATAGACGGAAGGTGTTAATCCGGTTTTTTTCTTAAACGCAACATTAAACGAGGTGACGTTTGCAAAACCAGACTCGTACGCGATGGTGGCTATTTTCTCATTGTCATACTTCGAATCCTTTAATAGAATTTCGGCTTTTTCGATGCGGTACTGATTTACAAATTCGTAAAAATTCTGATCCGTATTTTCATTTATGACCTGCGAGATTTCGCGGGATTTTACACGTAATTTTTCAGAGACTACATTCAGTGTAAGACCTTCATCCAAATAGGTGTACTCGGTTTCAAAGAGTTTTTTTACTTTTTGAAAAAGGATTCCAGAACTCTTTTTATTTAGGTTAGAGCTATCATACTTCTGAACAGTAAACTTTTGACGATTTAAAAAAAGATAACTCAAACCATAAATCAACATCGAGTAAAATATAGGGCCCGTAATGTAGTATAAGGTAAAATCGAAAAGATTTCCAACATAATGAAACCAAATTAGTGTCGCACCAATTAAGATATTTCGATACCACCGTGCGATACTTAGTGATACGTGTAATCGATTTTTATACAGATAAGACCAGGAGAGTATCAGGTAAAATAGTAAATGAAAAACGACAACTCCATAATTCCAAAAGGATTCAAAATTTCCATGCCTTGGCACAAATGGAATTAAAAACAGAAACAAAATGAAAGGTACGAAATGGATGTAATCTCTTAATGTGAATGATTTGTTTTTCTCAAAGAGCGATAATCCATAAAGCCACAAAGAAGGGGCAGCAAACAGAATTCCTGAAATGCCAATGTTGTTCTGCCAATTCGCCAAAGGAACATAATGGTTTAGTACAGATTTACCAATCCTAATGGTTAGGCCTAATAAAAACAGAGCTAACAGAATATTGGATTTCTTGTTTGCTTTTTTGAGTGTGAATAGATAGAAGCTTAAAAAAAGACCTTGCGCCAGGCCGAGAGATGCCAGTATTAGTATGAGACCATTTGTTAACATTTATTGAATTTAGAGTTCCCTAATTTGATCTAAATAGATAGACTATGAAGTGGTGTAATTAACAGAAACAAAATTTCAATATTATACCGACAAGTGCTTTAAAGAACATGTTCCTTTGAATAAAGGTTACGATTTATTTAGAATTTTTTTAAATGCACTACAACGCCACGCTAGCAGGAGTGCGCCCCGAGCATGGCAGAAAAACACTAAGATAGCGCAGCTGCCCAACACCTACAACGGCATCTATGAAAGTCTGCAATTAGAAAGACAAAATCCAGAAGCAAGACAGTTGTTAGGATAGATGCGATTTCAGAATGGGTAGCGGAGCGGTGAAGATCAGATGAAACTTGTGAATAGCACTCTGGCGCATTCGTGCTAGCAACTGTTAGTCACTTTCTTTTTCAGCCGTCAGTTTTAGAAATCCCACAGTTCTCCAACCATCATAATTTGAGTAATTCGCTTGTTGATTTTGGTCAAATCTTGTTAGGATGACTTTGCCAGAATCATAGTTTTGCCAGATTTCGAAGCGAAAGTTTGAGTCAGTAGGTGTTATAAGATATTTGTTCAATCCAAGATCTTGAGTTAAGACATTGGTTTCGTTTCTAAGTTCAGTTTCATAGTTACTGAAGTTCTTGACTGTTAATCTGATGGTGTCAGTTCTGCCAATTTTGAAATGAGCAGTTCCCATACTAGCGTTAGAAAATGCTATAATTGGCAACTTAGTTTTGAAAGTGTCTTTGTTATTCAAATAGTGGATGTCAGCATAAACAGTATCTAGTTCAGATACCTGATTTTTACTTGTTCGTTCACCAGAGCAAGAGCAGAATAAACTAAGGATAAAAGGCAGAAAATAGAATCTGTGCATGGATTGTGACTAACGCTAAGCTAGCAGGAGTGCGCCCCGAGCTAGCAGAAAGATACTAAGATAGCGCAGCTACCCAACACCTACAACGGCTTCTACAAAGAACTGAGTTTAGAAAGATAAAATCCAGAAGCAAGACAGTTGCTAGGAGAGAAGACACTTTCAGAATGGGTAGCGGAGCGGTGAAGATCAGTTGAAACTAGTAGAAAGCACTCTGGCGCATTCGTGCTAGCAACTGTTACTTGCCGTCTTGTCAGTTTACTAGTTCCAGTTCTTTGAAGACTATAAATTTAATTACACTGTCACCTGGAATTCGATAAGCTCCCTTAGAGTTTGTTAGATACGCCATGATGGAAGTCATCTCCCAACCGTCTACTTCGTCAGCGTTCCACTTTCGTTTTGTAAGTCGTTCAAAGTCCTTCTGTTCACCGAGTTCACTTACTTTTTTCGATTCGATTTTGATATTATCCTCAAGGTTAGGGTTCGCCCACGCCCAGAGCCAAGTGTTCGAAATTTCAGAAACAGTTCCCACCTGTTGATATTTAATCCGAAGTTTCACCGTGTCCCCGTTCAAAAACTCAAGGATACCAGTTTCGTCATCATAATACCAGCGTTCCCAGTTGTTCAGTCCATAGTCGTTTCTGCAAATGTCCTGTTGCTCAGTTAAATAGTTGTGAGCAGTTGTTAGGTAGTCTCGAAATGCATCGGTTGCTTCAGGTTTTGATAAATCTTGTTCGTTCACTGTTCTAAGTTGATTGCAGCCAAAAGTAAATATTAGAAGTATGAGGAGAAAGTTGCGGGTCATCTATGGCAAGTAACGACTAGATAAAGCATGTGGCTTTACCTTTTAATTAAAGTGATGAAATTAGTGAAATCTGCCGACAGTTTTTTCCTCTTCTTTTCCTTAGATGAAAAGAAGCAAAAATCAAGACAGCATGAAACCTTCCGCCCACAGGCACCCGCTGGCTCGGCATGCTGTCCTGGCCAGCACACTTTCACTTCTACGAAGTGAGCTTTTAGCCGGCAGATGAACGGGCGTCTCCTGATTCCATTTGCGAAGAACTATGTAAAGCCATGTGCTTTATCGCCTGTTATATTCTGCATTGTTTCAATTCTTGCAATTACGGATCAGGCTAGAAAAACCCTTTGCATCCTGAATCCGCGATAGCAGACACTCGGTAGATAACTAACCTTTTTCTGATGGAAAGCAGCATTCACGCGGGCGCTCCGTCTGACGGGCTACTGAATGAGCTGGATAATGACGAGATGAAATAAGAGGTATCAGGCAAAGGATCTTATGGAATGGGAGAGAAGGAGGACTGATGCACGAAAACTCAAGCGGTTAGGTGCTGTCAGGTACGTAGTGCGCCAGAAGTAGTTTGATGAGCTAATTGACCGTGCGATGCAAGAAAGCTATGGAAGATAAACGTTCACAGTCCTGAAAATCTAGCCTAAGTCCAACCGAAAGTTGAATATAACGACTAGATAAAGCATGTGGCTTTACCTTTTAATTAAAGTGATGAAATTAGTGAAATCTGCCGACAGTTTTTTCCTCTTCTTTTCCTTAGATGAAAAGAAGCAAAAATCAAGACAGCATGAAACCTTCCGCCCACAGGCACCCGCTGGCTCGGCATGCTGTCCTGGCCAGCACACTTTCACTTCTACGAAGTGAGCTTTTAGCCGGCAGATGAACGGGCGTCTCCTGATTCCATTTGCGAAGAACTATGTAAAGCCATGTGCTTTATCGCCTGTTATATTCTGCATTGTTTCAATTCTTGCAATTACGGATCAGGCTAGAAAAACCCTTTGCATCCTGAATCCGCGATAGCAGACACTCGGTAGATAACTAACCTTTTTCTGATGGAAAGCAGCATTCACGCGGGCGCTCCGTCTGACGGGCTACTGAATGAGCTGGATAATGACGAGATGAAATAAGAGGTATCAGGCAAAGGATCTTATGGAATGGGAGAGAAGGAGGACTGATGCACGAAAACTCAAGCGGTTAGGTGCTGTCAGGTACGTAGTGCGCCAGAAGTAGTTTGATGAGCTAATTGACCGTGCGATGCAAGAAAGCTATGGAAGATAAACGTTCACAGTCCTGAAAATCTAGCCTAAGTCCAACCGAAAGTTGAATATAACGCTCAGCTAGCGGGCGGATGTTCCGAGCTGGGCAATTTCTGATAAAACTAGCGAACCTGAACCACACGCACAAAACGGTCTATAAAAAGCTGCGTTAACTCAGACATCCGCCAGAACTGCAGGCAGTTCTTCAACACACTGAAAGTCACAGAAGGGAAGGGGAGCGGTGAGTTCCTGCAATACTTGCTAGTAGCAGTCTGACATCTGCATCGCTAGCGCATGTTGTGAGGCGTTACTCTACAGGTTTTCGGTATTTTTTGCCATTTCTTTTAAAGTATTTGGTTGTTTTTTTTTCATTCACCGTTGATGAGATGCTTCTTACCTTTCCAAAAATATCGGTCATTGCAATGTGATATAAATAATAGTAGTGATAAGCACCTCCAGTCTTTTCTTGGTCAATAAATTCTTTAGCTTCCTTTTTTTCTTGTTCACTAAATGAAAAGAAGGTTATTGTTTCTGAACCGCTTTCCTTTTCAACGCTTTGTTTTGTCAACGGGAAGCCTTCTTGATTATATGTTGTCAAGTAGCCATTGTCCATAAATTTCCAGATTACACCGTTTGGATAAAAATGGACAAATTTTTCCCAAGCCTTATTGTTATTTTCTATTAAGTTACCCGTCTTGTCGATTGTTAAGGAAGTTATTTCAGGTTCATATTCTTTTGTTTTATGAAGGTGTATCTCTGAGTTAACCGAATCCAAAGTCCACTTCGGTCGTTCACCAGAATCAGGTTCAATTGGTCGTTCACCAGAATCTGTACGAATAACAAATTCATAATTCCCGTTTGGATAGATGATTAGGATTTTAAACCAGTTACCATAGTATTGATAGTTGGCTTGATATAATCCTTCAGGGCTAGATAAGTCTTGACCAAATGATATTGAAGTAATAGAAACTAAGATGGAAACTAGAAGAATTTTCATTTCTGAAGGGTATGCCTCACAACGCCAAGCTAGCAGGAGTGCGCCCCGAACTTGGCAGAAAGAAGCTAATATAGCGCAGCTGCCCAACACCCACAACGGCTTCTACAAAGAACTGAGTTTAGAAAGACAAAATCCAGAAGCACCACAGTTGCTAGGAGAGATGCGATTTCAGAATGGGTAGCGGAGCGGTGAAGATCAGATGAAACTAGCAGAAAGATGCTCTGGCGCATTCGTGCTAGCAACTGTTATACTCCTTTACTTTGAAGCTTGATATGTACGTTCAAGAGTGTCACCCACCTCATCAATTTCCTTAGTTGTTAGGGTGTTAGCCGTTACTTTCAGTATTTGGCGAGTTAGATTTCTTCCTCGACAGAAAAATGTAATTGTGTTACTTGAATTATCATAAGAAAACACAACTTCACATTTTTGTGAGTTATCAGTTTTTGCTTGAGAGATTTTGTTATCAGTTAGCTCAAAATAGAATTTGGAATCGGAAGAAACAGGAAAGTTACCAAAACCTAAATCTTGACTCTTCAAAATCCATCTTTTACCGTAAACAAGTTCAAGTTTTTCGTTCTTAACTATTGGTTCATTGTTTGGTGACAGAAACTTAGTTGACGACACAATATCATAAAACTCCTGAGAATTTTCGCTCATTCTGGATGGAGTTGATGTTCCTATGAATACATAACCATTTCCATTGTTCATGGTCATATATACAATTGTTTGAAAAGTTATTCCCTTACCGGTTGAGTTAAAGAGGACAGACTTGAATTTTCGGTCATTAATCAAATGCTCTTTTTCTTCAATTATTTTGAAGTTTTCAAACTCATTAGGGAAAGACTCAACTACGTTTTCTTTATAGAATTCATCTAAACTTGAATTATCCGAGAATCCATAAGTTATCTGCAAATTCTCAGGTTTTGATTTTTGGTTCAGAGCTAAACTTCTTCTCGTCTCCACACCGATCCACTTATTAGCGACTTCAACAGTTAGATGACCTGCTTCGAATTTGATGATTTTAGTTTGTGCGGAAAGTTGAATTGTTAAGGTTAGGAGTAAAAAGGAGATAAATGATTTCATTAATTCTTTGGGGAAATGGAGTATAACGTCAAGATATAGCGTGTGGCTATATCCAGTTTTAAGCGATGAAATTAGTGAAATCTGCGGAAGCACACAATTGGCATGTTCAGACACGCAGCACAAGTCAATCCCTTCGGGATTTGCCCGTGGCAAATTCCTAGAGCGAGAGCTCCGGCGCAGATAGAGCGGGCGGATAGCATGCCAGTTGGCGAAGAACTAAGTAAGCCATGCGTCTATATCGCTTGTTGGGCTTTCGTGTTATACTTCTACGTTAAGTTTCAAATGGCCGCCAAGTCCTTCTCTGATAATTCGCATTAGTGTTGATAGTCGGATATCACTTGCGTTATTTTCAATTCGTGAAATGTAGGTTTTAGTTGTTCCACATTTCTTCGCCAGTTGTTCCTGGGTCATGCCTTGATTCTTGCGCATTTCTTGAAGCATCACTCCCAATCTGAAAGCTTCAAATCCTTCTTCAAAGGCTTCTCTGGATTCAGTTCCACGTTCACCGTACTCTGCGTTCAAGTGATCGTCAAAATCTATAATTTTAGTCTTGCTCATCATAATATTGTTTTTGCAGCTTTTCAGCCAGTTTTATTTCGTTCTTGGGTGTCTTCTGAGTTTTCTTTTGAAACCCGTTCAACACTACAACTAATTTACCCTTGTCAAAAAAGCAGAATATTCGATAGATGTTAGTCCCCGAGATCATCCGCATCTCATACAAGTTAGTCCCTGTGATGTTTTTGAGATATTTCGTTGGAACTCGTTCAACCGTCTTAATCAATTTGATTGTCCAGTTTATTCGCTCTTTTATCTTAGGAGTTTGCTTGTTGTAGAACTCCCAAAAATGTTCGCCAAAGATTATAACTTTTCTGACATCACCACTTTTGTTCATGCGCACAAAGTTAGCTAATTAGGTAACTTATTCCAAGTTAGAAAAGTTCAGAAGCGGGGAACTCTGCGTTCACAGGCATGAAGCCCAACAACATAATAACAGGAGCATTCCTGTTATTAACCTTTCAAATATACCCCCATTGTGTCCAATGGACTAACCACATCGCTCAGTTTTTTACTGCTAACGTGCGTATAGATCTCGGTAGTCTTGGCACTGGTGTGTCCAAGCAGATCCTGTATATAGCGTAGGTTCGTGCCATTCTCCAATAAATGTGTGGCAAAACTGTGTCGTAACGTATGTACTTTCACTGGTTTGTCAATGCCGGCACGTTCCACCGATCTCCGTAAAAACTTGCGTACACTGCTCGTAGAGTATTGCGAGCCGTCATAGCTTTCAAACAAATAATGTTTTGGTGCATACTCCAGGTAATACATCCGAAGCATTACCAGTAAACGCGCAGACAGGACGGTATTACGATCTTTGTCTCCCTTTCCATTGGAAATACGAATCTGCATCCTGTCAGAGTCAATATCACCAACTCGCAGGTTCAATGCTTCTGATACCCTTAACCCGGCACTGTATATTGTCATAAGAATGGTGCGATGTTTAATGTTGGGAGTGCATTCGAACAACCGCTGTATTTCTTCTACTGAAAGCACAAGGGGGAGACGCACCTGTTTTTTTGGACGCTGCAACGCGTACACCTGACGGTCCCAACCCAGTACATGCTCCAGGTAAAACTTAATGGCATTGATGGATTGGTTTTGATACGCCCGAGAACACTTCTTTTCTACTACCAGCTTTCGCTGAAAGAGTAAAATGTCTGTTTCCGTGATCTGATGCAGCTTTTTGGGATAGGTGTACCTCAAAAATTCCCTGAACATGTATCGATACGTGCGATGAGTAGATTCACTGTATCGCATCATTTTCATCTTGGTCTCCAGCATTCCAAGAGCCGCCTGATAGGCATCAGCCGTTTTATCTATAGTCAAATCCATTTGAGCTATAAAACTTGTCGGTTTCTGTGAATTAAGTAGATTCATATCCGGATATATCCGTTTATAAACGAATATATCCGGATAATAATACGACTATGTTTCAAGCGCATACATGTTTGAGTTGCAAAGAGCCGATCCAGGGACGAGCAGATAAGAAATTCTGTAGCGATCAGTGTAGATCTACTTATAACAACCAAAACAAAAAGCCTCATGAAGAGGCTATTAAGAAGCTCAACGCCCAACTTAGAAAAAACCGAACGATCTTAAAAACGCTTTGCCCTACAGGTAAAGCCACCGTTCGTAGGGAAGTATTAGCTGAATTGGGATTTTCGTTCAGGCACTTTACAAGTGCCTATGGTGCATCTTCAAAACTGTATTATCTGTGTTATGATTATGCATTTATGCCCATCAACGAACGATCTCAGGAGCATGGCACGATGATTCAAAAAGTATTGATCGTTCAGCAACAAGATTTTATGAAGTCATTTGATCCCTGGGAGTATTTGGCTCAGACTTGATGGCTGGTATTTAAAGCTCAGACGAAAAATGATAATAGCACTCAGTCGCAATCGTGCTAGCAGTTGATTGATAGCGTTAGTATTTCTTCTGTCTCAACGAGCTAGACGAATATACAGTCAACGTTCGTTCGAATGTTAAGTCGGGTTTAGAAGCCAATCTGTTAATAATCTTACCCGTTTCAAGTGGCTCAGTTGGTTGTTGTCTAATAAAAATGACACCAGCTCTCGGTTTGAATCCATGTTTGAAAATAAGTTCGCCGTAATATGTTCGTCCGATGTGCCTAAATCATCAACCCCTATTGAAGTGATGTCAAATCCTTTTGATTTTAAATATTTAACACTCGCAATTGGAACATTCTCGTTCGCAAGAAATTTCAATGGTTTAGTCAGTTAGGCGTTGGAATATAGAAGCCCGTCTTTCATGCAGTCCTGAATGTAAGAGAATACGGCTTGTAAAGATTCATTTGTTAAGCGAGGATAGTTCTCAAGAATCTGCTGTTCAGTCCATCCTTGAGCAAGCAGACCAATAAGGTGTTCAACGGAAATTCTGGTTCCTTTGACTGTTGGCTTGCCTAAAAGCACTTTATTGTCGGATGTTACATGTTTTCGCCAATCCATATATCAAAGTTACGAAGAATAGTAGAAAATGTTGATCGGGAGGCTACTCTCAAATCTTTAACCCATGTCTATTTTTATTCCAGTGCTTCATTTTATATGATGTCGTTTGATACCTGGGAGCATCTCGCTCAAACCTAAAGAATTGTTTTTGTAAGTAATTGTCAACCTAAGTGACCGTATGGTGCTATGAAGAATACTGGGGCTTAGTTAGTAAGCAACTCATCTAGTTTTTGATAAAAATCTTCACCCTCACCAACAAATTTTGCAATGATAATATGATTTTGATCCAGTATTATTTTCGTAGGATAACTCTGTATCCCGTACATGACGGATACATCCTTACTTAGTTCATCGTTATTTATGACATGTTCCCAATCTAACTGATGTTCTTCAATAGCTTTTTTCCATTTTGTTTCCGAGTCATTGCACGCAATTCCTAAAATCTCTATTTGGTCTTTGTATTTGCTGTAATAACTCTTCATTGTTGGAAATCCTGCAAGGCATGGTTGACACCAGCTTCCCCAAAAATCGATAATTGTATATTTTTTATTGATTGAACTTAATTTAACATCTGTTCCATCAGTAGATTTCAAACTAAAATCTGGAGCTGGTTTACCTTCAACGATATTTATTTCTGCCTCCCTGGCTTTAACAAATTTTTGATACTGATTGAATTGTTTTTCCAATGCATTTTTAAATAGCCCATTTTTAATTTCTTCATCCAGGTTGTCATAGTACTTGCCTAAAGTGTCAAGTTTTTGTCTTCCTAACAAATAAGCTGATAAATCACTTTTCAAATTCTCTTTGATGTATTGAACTTGAGATTTTCTACGGATTTCAAAAATTTCATTTCTCTTCTTAAAAAGTGCGTTAATTGATTGAAAATCTACTTTTGCAGCATATGATGAGTCTATTTCTAATTCGATTTTCACCGCCTCTGCAGTTCGAGTTACATACTTATCTCTTAGTTTGGAATACTCTTCATTAAATTGTGAGCCTGTGGCACTGTACGCTAAGTAGAATTTATTAAGCGATCCACTAACAGTTACTTTATCTTCTGGCCTGACTAATAGGAATATGTGTTTTTCTGTTGGACGATATGGTGATCCATCTGCTCTTTTAAATGCACCCTTTTCAGGAAAGAAATATGCTAATATTGGTTCGTCTAATGGATTGTTGAATTGAAAACTATTTTCTTTTGAATAAATAGTGTCTCGTAATGGTTCATCTATTTCATGAATTGTTGATACAGGAGCGTAATCAATGTAGATTGTATCGTTGCTGTTTAAACCTTCAATAGTAGCTGATAAGTTAGGTTTCTCAATGCAGGATGAAACAATGATTACAAGGCATATTGTTTTCAGAAAATCAGTTGATATTTTCATAGAATTTATTCTCAGAGATTAATTAAAGCTAGACAGACTCTGTCTTTCAAATATACCTGTTTGATATAATTAAAACTGTTTGTAGAGGTTGATAATTCTCACTTGATACACAAAGGTGTAGTGGAGCAAGACTATATGAAATCATTTGATCCCTGGGAGTATCTGGCTCAGTCTTGATTTCTGAATTTCATAACTCAGGGCCCGGCCCGCTTAGCGCCGGTCTGGGCCCAAGGCTTGTGGGGTGAGCGCCCAAATAAATTAAACAGATATACAGGAAATTGTAAGTGATACGGTCGCAAAAAAAAACCCTTCCAAAATTGGAAAGGCTTTCTATATCTATATAAGCTTAGATGTGCTTACATCATGCCGCCCATACCACCACCTGGCATTGGAGGCATTGCAGCTGCGCCTTCTTTCTCCGGCTCCTCAGCTACTACACATTCGGTAGTCAATAGGAGAGAAGCGATAGAAGAAGCGTTCTCAAGCGCTAATCTTGTCACTTTAGTTGGATCGATGATACCAGCTTTGAACATGTTCACATACTCGCCTGTAGCAGCATTGAATCCGTAATCAGCTTTACCAGCCAATACATCATTTACTACAACAGAAGCTTCGCCACCCGCGTTTTCAACAATCGTTCTTAGCGGAGACTGAATCGCATTTTTTACGATCGTTACGCCTGTATTCTGATCTTCGTTTTCAAGTGTTAGACCGTCTAGAGCCTTCATTGCTCTGATCAATGCAACACCACCACCAGCTACGATACCTTCCTGTACAGCAGCTCTTGTTGCGTGTAGGGCATCATCTACTCGATCTTTCTTCTCTTTCATTTCTACTTCAGTAGCTGCACCGATGTATAGGATTGCAACTCCGCCAGAAAGCTTAGCAAGTCTTTCTTGTAGCTTTTCTTTGTCGTAATCTGAAGTCGTGTTCTCGATTTGCTGCTTGATTTGGTTTACTCTAGCCTCAATATCTTCTTTCTTACCAGCACCGTTTACGATGGTCGTGTTGTCCTTGTCGATATTGATTTTATCAGCAGTACCTAAATAATCAAGTGTTGCGTTCTCGAGTTTGTAGCCTCTTTCTTCAGAGATTACTGTACCACCAGTAAGGATAGCGATATCCTCTAGCATTGCTTTTCTTCTGTCTCCAAAACCTGGTGCTTTTACAGCAGCAATTTTTAGTGACCCTCTGATTTTGTTTACTACTAGTGTAGCAAGTGCCTCACCTTCTACATCCTCAGCAATGATCAACAATGGCTTGCCAGTTTGAGCTGTTGCTTCAAGGATAGGAAGAAGTTCCTTCATGTTAGAAACTTTCTTGTCGTAGATCAAGATGTATGGGTTTTCCAACTCAGTTTCCATCTTGTCAGTGTTAGTCACGAAGTAAGGAGAAAGGTATCCTCTGTCAAACTGCATACCTTCTACAGTTTTCACTTCAGTTTCAGTACCTTTTGCTTCTTCTACAGTGATTACACCGTCTTTACCTACTTTGTCCATCGCGTCAGCAATCATCTTACCGATTTCTGGATCGTTGTTAGCAGATACTGAAGCTACCTGAGCGATCTCTTCAGAAGTTTTGATGTCTTTAGACTGTGATCTAAGGTTTTCTACAACAACAGTTACTGCTTTGTCGATTCCTCTCTTAAGATCCATTGGGTTAGCACCAGCTGCTACGTTTTTGATTCCGTGACCAAATATTGACTGAGTCAATACAGTAGCTGTAGTAGTACCGTCTCCAGCGTCATCAGCAGTTTTAGAAGCTACTTCTTTCACAAGCTGAGCGCCCATGTTTTCGATTGGCTCCTTAAGCTCGATTTCTTTTGCTACAGAAACACCGTCTTTTGTTACAGTAGGTGCACCGAATTTCTTGTCCAGGATGACGTTTCTTCCTTTTGGTCCAAGTGTTACTTTAACCGCGTCAGCAAGTACGTCAACACCTCTCTTAATGCTGTCTCTTGCGTCAGTATTAAAGAATATATCTTTTGCCATGATTATTATTGATTTTCTGTTTTTAGATTAATTATACTATTCCGTAAATGTCAGCTTCTTTCATAATCAAGAACTCTGTACCATCGATTGTGATTTCAGTTCCTGAATACTTTCCATACAATACCTGGTCTCCGACTTTCACGTTGATTGGTTCGTCTTTCTTACCAGTACCGATAGCGACAATTTGTCCTCTCTGAGGTTTTTCTTTTGCAGTATCAGGAATGATTATTCCAGATGCTGTTTTTTCTTCGGCCGCAGCAGGTTCTACAAGAACTCTGTCAGCTAGTGGTTTGAAATTTACTTTAGACATGTTTTTAAACGTTTATGTTTAGTTGTTTCAGATTTGAATTCAGTTATAACATTTTATGTGCCAATACTGATTTGTCAGTCCCGTTCGTAGCTTATTCTGACAATTTTACAGTCTGATATGACAATTTCCTCTAAATGCACGTTTTTCTCTTGACAAACTGACATTTCGGGAGTAATTTTTCTTTATTTAAATGAAAATTCTATGGATAGTTTAAGACATGATTGGCTCACTGAAGGCCTGATTGATTATGAGTACAAAAAGTATGTTTTACTTGCTTATTTGAAGGATGTGGGAAGAAGATTCAATCAATCTGAATTATATCCTTTCATGACTGATTTAATCTTTCATTACCGGAATTTGATCAAAGTGAGGGAGAGTAAGCAGTTGATGTATGATAACTTCCCGGAGACTTTGTCTAAAGCTGATTTCAATAAGCTGAGACTTACCTATGACAAGATTGTCAATGACGATGAAGTCATGCAGCAAATCGAAGAGGTTATTTCATTTGCTATTCCAAAAATGAAAGACATGCTGGAGGAAGGGAAGGAGCTGTATGAGTTTGTAGAGCAGCAAATCAATCTGGAGCCTGTTGGGGTTTCTCCTATTTATTCCGATGAGGGGTACTTGTTTATCAATCAAGATTCATCAAAAGATGTTTCCATCTATCGTTATCAGATGACATTTTTTGAGCATGCGGATGAAAAATATCGTAGCATGACGACTAAGTTCATCATGAATGAAATCAGGAATCTCACGAAGACTTATGAAAATATTAAGGTAGGGCTTACGAAGAAATTCACAGAGCTACCGAATCCTGCTACTTATCTAGCGGTTTCTAAATTAAGGTTCCCTTTAAATGAGACAGTGTTGCCAGTGGCTAAAAGGATGCTGGTACGGGAAATTTCTTAATTTCCCGTGGTATCTGTTTCGCTAGCTGCGCTTCCCTGAGTTAGATCTTCCAAACCTGATGCATCAGCATCTGTAGGCTGAATACCTTGAGGAATAACAGGCTGAGTAGTCTGGGCATTGTCAATGTTTGGACTGCTCAATACATCCTGATTTACATCCGGCTGAATGAAATTTGTGGAAACTGATAGAATTAAAAGAGCAATTGCAAACCCCCAAGTAAGCTTTTCCAACAAATCTCCTGTCTTTTTCACACCCATCAGCTGAGTTGTTCCTGATCCGCCAAATTGACTTGAAAGCCCACCACCTTTAGGGTTTTGTGCTAACACTACGAGGATCAATAAAACAGCTACAATTACTATTAGAGTTACAATTATTCCGTACATCTATTCAATCTTTGAAATTAAGTCCGCAAAGTAAGATTTTTTTTCCGGATATTTCAAGCTTAATGCCTCATAGATTTCAATAGCACGTTTTTTATTTCCCTGGTTAAGGTAAATTTCAGCAAGGTATTCTGAAGCTAAGTTTGGATCCCAGGCGGCACTTTTCTCTGCCAAGTCCTCCGTTTTAGTATCCTCTTTTCTTTGGTATTTAATGGTAGGGGACTCTTTGATAAACTTTTCTATGATCTCTTGTGGGTCCTTTTGATCAGACTTATCATCGTCTTTTTTTTCTTCTTTTTTGGTTGACTTGGATTTTGCAGTACTTTTCTCTTTAGCCGTTTTCTTTGTCTTTTCTTTTTTCGCAGACGTCTTTTTCGCTGGGGTCGTTTTCTCCGATTTAGTTTGTGTGGTTTTGGCTTTAGCTTCCTTTTTCAGCTCTTTCTTTACTTCCTTCTTAACTTCAGTGTCTTCCTTGCTATCCTCTTTCTTGTCAGCTTTAGGAGCTTTGGTTTCTTTTCTAACTGGTTCTTTAATTGACTTTACCCGTCGTGGGTTCTTCCTTTTTACCTCTTTTGCTTTTGATAGATCAGGAAGTCTGATTTTTTCTTCATCAGATTCTTCGCCAGAATCTTTTTTATCCTCAGCTTGATCTTCGGTTTTCTTTTCCTCTTTTGATTCTTTAGAATCTTCTTTAACAGACTCTACTGGTTCTTCTTTGGGTTTTTCCTCTACTTCTTTTGAAGAAGGCTTTTCCTCTTCTTTGATTTTGGCAGTTTCTGACGGTTTCTCTTCTTTTGCCTTTTCAGGTTCTGATGATTTCTCTTCTTTAGTCTCTTCAATTTGCGGAGGCTGTTCTTCTTTCACCTTCGCTGCTGGCTTTTCTTCTTTTTTCTCAGGCTTTGTCTCTTTTACATCATCATCCTCATCAAGAAAACTGGTATCAAAGTCCTCAGGCGGTTTAAATGAACTTCTCAATTCAAATCTTGAAAACCGGGGTTCTTTAATGACACGCTCAGCTCTTGCATCATCGTCTGCTTTTTCATCATCAGGCTTTTTATCCTCAGACTTGGCAGGAGCCTTTTCTTTCGATTTATCTTCAGGCTCTTTCTCCTCTTTTTTAGCCTCTACTGGTTCTTTAGGTTGTGTCGGTTCTTCCTTGGCTTTTGGAGGCTCTGCCTCATCAGTTTTATCTTCTTTCTTAGAATCTTCTGCTTTATCTTTTGATGGTTTCTCAGCTTTCACCTTCTCAGATAGCTCAGTTTCTTCCTCAAGGGCTACCTCTTCTTTGGCTTTTTTAGCTGCCTCTAATGCCTGCTTAGTGATTTCAGCTGCTGCGCGTCTTGCCTCATCTGCAGACTTTTGTGCTTCTGCAATAAGTTGTTTAGTGTCAAGATCGGCACCTGATGGAGGTGCTTCCTCTTTGCTTTCAACCATTTCAGGTTTACTTTCATCAGCCGTTTCAGGTTTACTTTCATCTGCCGCTTCAGCTTCTGGTGGTTCTATAGATTTCTCAGGCTCTTTTATTCCTTCCTGTTTACTTCCTTCCTGGTTACTTTCTTCTTTTTTACTTTCTTCTTTTTTAGAAGCCGGAACTGTGGCTTTCTCCAAAGCAGCCGAAACTGCGTCATCTTCTTCAATCTGCTCCTGGACTTTAGTGAATTTCTCTCTTGAAGACTTGAGGTTTTCAAGGTCACGCTGTAATTCTTCCAGAATTGAATCTAACTCGCCACTTGGTACATTGGGAACCTCAGGTTGAGGCTTTGTTTCTTTTTTCTTGAGAGCAGGAGCTGATTCTTTTCTTGGTAGGGGCTTATTTTTAGTGCTATCTGGAGCTTTTTCTTCTTGTTTTGCCTCCTTTAGAGTTGGAGCATCTGCTTTCTCCGGTTTTGAAGGTTTGTCTTCAGGTTTTAGTGGTTGTTTGTCCTTAAGTACCGGTTTTTCAATTTGTGATTGAGGTTGCTCTTTGGTAGGAGTTGCCTCGCTTGCTGGTTCTGCTACCGTTTCTGAAGGTTTACTTAAGAAAAACAGATTATCACTGAGATACTTTTTAAGCAAAATTCGGTCGGTAGAATAGATAGCTGCAGAAGCTATCCTTTTCTTTGTTTCCGGGTGATTCTGCTCCTTGCTGGCCTTGGCTAGTAATAACCTTCCACTCAAGAAATAGGGGTGCTCTTGGACTATCTCCTCCAATTTGTCCAATTGTGAGCTAGATAGATTGCTCGGATCTCTTAGACAAGTTATTAATTCAGCTTTGTTCACAGGTTATGATCACGGTGTTCAAGCTAAAATTAAGCAAAATCACCAATTTGCAACGGAAGCATTGAAGATATCTAGCACTATTTGGTCAAATATCTCTTCAACAAATGCTTCTTCCTGCGCAGCAAGATTTGCAGAGTTGTCAAAGTCTTTGAAAAATGAAAAGGATCTATCAAAGTCAAAAGTTGGATCATTGACGTTGGTATAAGAAGCTGAAATTGTAATTGTAATCCGAGATAAAGCGGAAAAATCAGCCTGACCCTGGGCACCTACAGTGGCAGCCACAGGAGTGATCGTGTAGTTGGATATATAGCCTTCTATTTGAAGATCGCCATTGTTATCTACTAAATCCAGACTGGTGTTTTGTTGAAAATAGTCTTTGATATTCTCAGTAAAGAGCACGCTCATATTGGAAGGTCCTAACGGTGCATTGTTGTAAAATGTACCTATAGAGATGGTCTTTACATCGGGAGATATGGAAGCTCCGGTAAAAGAGTACACACCACATCCACTTGCAAAGCCCAGTGAAATAATGAGTATAAGAAGGCTAAAGATCCTCAAGTTCATATTGTTTTATCTTCCTATACAAAGTTCGTTCCGAAATACCCAGGTCTTCAGCGGCGTATTTACGTTTATTATTGTTTTTTCGTAAAGCTTTGATAATCAACTCTTTTTCCTTTTTCTCAAGTGAAAGAGAGTCTTCGAATTCCATTTCATGAGTAATGTCCTCAACCTCAGAATCATAATCATCTTGATTTGAAGCAATTACTAATGTAGGCTCTTTAACATTTGAATCTTCTTTTTCCTCTTTATACTCCTCCAATTGTGCATGTGAAGAGTCAATGTTTTTGAATAAGGATTTATGATCTTTTAAGATTTCTTCATCATTGTTGCTTCCATCCAACATTTTGAAAACCAATTTCTTCAATTCTGCCATGTCGGATTTCATGTCGAACAACACCTTATAGAGGATGTCTCGCTCTGAAAAATTATCTTTTGTCTCTTCTTTGCTGACCAATGCAGGTAAACTGCTTCCTGTTCTGGGCAAATATTTCTGAAGTTGATCGAGGTTTATTTCCCGTTCAACACTCAGAACACTTATCTGCTCAACTAGATTTTTAAGCTGTCGGATGTTTCCTGGAAACCTGTGTGACTTAAGGTATTCCTGTGCATCAACAGATAGTTTGATCGGATCAGTCTTGTAATTTTCAGAAAAATCGTATGCAAACTTTTTGAATAGCAACACCACATCGTCACCACGTTCTCTGAGGGCAGGAACATAGATTGGCACGGTGCTCAGTCGATAGTATAAATCTTCTCTGAATTTTCCTTTGCTTACAGCGGTTAATAGATCGACATTCGTAGCAGCAATCACCCGAACATCGGTTTTTTGAACCTTTGATGAGCCTACTTTTATAAATTCTCCATTCTCTAATACTCTTAAAAGCCGGGCCTGAGTGCTTTGTGGCATTTCACCAATTTCATCCAAGAAAATGGTCCCACTATTAGTTACCTCAAAGTATCCTTTCCGATCGCCGGTAGCGCCAGTAAAAGCACCTTTTTCATGTCCGAATAGTTCTGAATCAATGGTTCCTTCAGGTATTGCGCCACAGTTTATGGCAATAAATTGCCCATGCTTGCGATGAGATAAGCTATGAATTATTTTAGAAAAGGATTCTTTTCCAGCTCCACTTTCACCGGTAATTAAAACGCTCATGTCAGTAGGCGCCACTTGCATGGCCACACGTATGGCATTATTGAGTTTGTCGGAATTACCAACAATCTCGAATCGCTGTTTTATAGACTGAACTTCTGAATCGATCTTAAATGTCATACTAATTCACCAAATAATGTTGCAGGTGTACAATCAGTAACTTTTACTGTCACGTAAGACCCTTTGGGAACATCCCCTTCAAAAATAATGACCTTATTTGCTGAGTTCCTTCCTTTCATTTTGTCATCTGATTTCTTGCTTGTCCCCTCAACCAGCACTGTAAATTGTTTACCAATGTCCAGCTTATTACGCTCCAGAGAAATTTCACTTTGCTTATCAATGATTTCCTGAAGTCTTCTTTTCTTCACTTCGAGTGGGATGTCATCCTCATACTTCTTGGCAGCTAAAGTGCCAGGTCTTTCCGAATAGAAGAACATGTAAGAGAAATCATACTTCACATAATCCATCAAAGACAAAGTGTCCTTATGTTCTTCCTCTGTTTCTGAGCAAAAACCAGCGATCATATCGGAACTGATGCCACATTCATGGCCAAGGATGTTACGAATTGCATCTACACGATTTATGTACCACTCACGGTCATAGGTGCGATTCATTAATTCTAATACGCGTGAATTTCCGCTTTGAGCCGGAAGGTGGATGTAATTGCAGATGTTCTCATACTTTTTCATGGTATAAAGTACTTCATCTGTAATATCCTTCGGGTGTGATGTTGAGAATCTTACTCTAAGATCAGGGTGGACTTTAGCGACCATCTCAATGAGATTGGCAAAGTTGACCACTTCTGAAACATCATCCTTTTTGTTCAGGCGGGCTTTGTTATTCTCCTCAGCGGACCACTTATATGAATCTACATTTTGACCCAATAAGGTAACTTCTCTATAGCCTTTATCGAATAAATCTTGTGCTTCTAGTACAATAGAGTGGGGGTCACGACTCCTCTCACGACCTCTGGTAAAAGGCACCACACAGAAAGAGCACATGTTGTCACATCCACGCATGATGGAGATAAATGCTGATACGCCATTACTATTCAGTCTGACTGGTGAGATATCAGCATACGTTTCTTCCCGTGACAAAAAGGTGTTAATCCCTTTTGTTCCATCTTCTGCTTGTTTGACAAGTTTCGGTAAATCCCTGTATGCATCCGGACCCAATACCAGGTCTACAATTTTTTCTTCTTCAAGAAGTTTTGATTTTAATCGCTCGGCCATACAGCCAAGTACACCAACGGTAACTTCCCTGTTGTGCTTCTTTATTCCCCTGAAGTAGTTCAGTCTATTTCTAACTGTTTGCTCAGCTTTTTCACGAATGGAGCAAGTGTTTATTAAAATTACATCTGCATGCTCTGGGGAAGAGGTGGTGCCAAAACCTTCCTTTTTAAGAATAGAAGTTACAATCTCGCTATCAGAGAAATTCATCTGGCAACCGTAACTCTCTATGTAAAGTTTTCGCTGAGTTTGAGTAGCATTTTCCTCTGTTACCTTGAATTCACATGATTCAGGTTGATCTTTCTCTACCTCTAGTAAATCTATGTCTGCTATCAGTCCTTGCATTCCGCAAAGATATGACAAGCTGTGACATTTTGTCAGCACATTTAGTAATGATTTTTTTTAGCTTTAACCGAAAAAATATGGCTCATATTCAAGAGGTGAGGGGATTTGCTCCAAAATTTGGTAATGATTGCTGGTTTGCTCCAAACAGTACCATTGTAGGAGAAGTAGAAATGGGCAATAATTGTACTATATGGTTTAGTGCAGTTCTTAGAGGAGATGTCAATTACATCAGGATTGGAAATAATACCAATATACAGGACAATGTAACGATTCACGGAACCTATGAAAAAGCGGGCACTACTATTGGTAATAATGTTTCTATCGGGCACAATGCCGTTGTGCATGGATGCACGATTGAGGACAATGTATTGATTGGAATTGGAGCCATCGTTCTAGACAATGCAGTGATCAAATCAGGATCAATCATAGGCGCTGGGACTGTCGTACTAGCAAATACTGTGGTGGAAGAGAATTCAGTGTTTGGTGGTGTGCCAGGAAAAAAATTGAAAAGTATGGATGAGGAGAATAAGGAAATGTTGGGTAGAATTGCTGGTAATTACACGATGTATGCTAGCTGGTTTAAAAATCAATAATTTATGAATGTATTAGTAAAAATTCTTTTATCCTCTGTGGCAGTAATTATTGCTTCCTATCTACTTCCGGGAGTTTATATCGATGATTTTATAACAGCCGTGATCATTGCGGTTCTTTTATCATTACTTAATGCTACTGTAAAACCTCTTTTGGTGATACTCACCATTCCAATTACGGTCGTGACGTTTGGATTGTTTTTGTTAGTTATAAATGCGCTGATTATTCTTATTACAAGTTCTATCGTACCTGGTTTTCAGGTGGATGGCTTTTGGTGGGCATTAATATTCAGCTTGTTACTTTCTTTAATTAATGCGTTACTTACAGATTTAAGTAAAGACAATCAGAAATAAACCGGACATTGAGGGTCCTTCTTGTAGTTTCTAAGTTTAATTCGATAATTAAGTAGTATTTCGTGTGTACCACGTGATTCGCTATTCAATGCATTAACTGTTGCGTCATAAGCATACCCCAATCTAAAATTCTCATTTAGAATAAGCTGAGTTAGGAAAACCAAAGCATCTCCACTTCGGTATGAGACTCCTGCATATGCGATCCCATCAAAAATGATGGTTGCATTGAGATCCCAACCAACTCTGCTCTGCTCTTGGTATCTAAATAGGGCAGAAGGACTGAATTTTATATTTCTATTAATGTCTAAAACAACACCACCTGTAGCATAATAATACCTGCTTTCTCTTGCTTCAGAAGTAGTACCATCGGCTTGAACTTGATATAGGCTATTCTCTAAAATGTACGGAACAGAAAGACCGACATACATTTTAGGATTTGCGAAATAAATACCTGTACCGAAATTAGGTGTGAATCGTGTTGGTGTTCCGGTGAGTAGTTCATCATCTTCATTAATCACGTTAAGCTGGCTAAAGTCAGATCGACGATTATCAAATCCACCTGATAAACCCATGGCAAGAATTCCTACTCCAGTTTTAATCTTATAAGCTCCACTCACATACATGGCTGACTCTTCATGTACACCTATCACATCTCTGGAAGCTTGTAATCCTAGCCCAATCTGATTGCCATAAAATGAGCTATGGACGGATAATATGTTAGAAGTAGGGGCTCCATCTACATTGATCCATTGTTTCCTATGGATGAAGCCTGCGCTGAGTATGTTCAGACTTCCGGCATAAGCTGGGTTCAAAGCAAGTCCGTTAAACATGTATGTGGACATGACCGGACGCTGCTGTGCTTGTGCACAGACAGCTAAGATCATCAATGTTATTGATACTAAGTATTTCTTCATTCTTGATAAAATTACCGAACTAATTCAATAAATCCTTGAATAGGATCCTCTCCAGTACCTAAATCAACCAGGTAGTAATATGTTCCAGCTGGTAATTTGAGACCTCCGCCTCCAACATTACTGAGTCCTTCAAATCTGGTAGAAGTATTGTTATATCCATCAACCTCCCAAACTCTTTGTCCTGCGCGGTTAAAGATTTTCACATTGTTTGCAGGGAAATAATCTATACAATCAATTAGGAAGAAATCATTCTTACCATCCGCATTAGCCGAGATACCATTGTAAATGGTCAGCGATGTTTCAATTGTAAACGCTGCATCATACGTACAGCCGTTTTCTGCAGTAAATGTCACTGTGTAATCTCCTGGATATGCATCTATCAATCTCGAATCTGTTCCAACGATGTTTCCATTTGCATCTCTCCATTCATAATTAGACGGAAGCTGGAATTCATCAAATCTTACGATCGCAGTTCCTGTAAACTGATTTGTGGATCCATCCTCAGTTCGTAAACATATGGAGCTCTTAGCAGAAATCTCAAATGTTGGGTCTACTACTTCATAACCTACTTCTATTGAGGTGAATGGAGATTCACAACCTGTTGAAATATTCGTTGCTCTTACGAGATAGGTAGTGGTATCCAGATTAAACACCTCTGAGCCCGTAGCATAAGGAGTGATCATATCATTTGGATCAAACCACTCGAACAGATAGTTATTGGTAATACCGTCTACATTGGCGATGGCGCTACCATTCGCAAACGAACAGTTATTTCTACCATTGTTCAATATCACAGTAGGGGCATTTGGTGTAATAGCCTCATTAAGGATATCGAAATTTTCCATTGCCACACATCCGGTAATTACATCTGTCAATTGAACTGAGTAAGTACCTGCGTCAAGCGAATCAATAAAGAATCTATTTCCTATTTCAATATTTGAATCATCGAACCAAGCGATATCTACAGATGATAATGAAGGAACACTTACACTTGCGAATCCATTTTTATCTTCAAAACAGATAGTTACATTAGTTGTTGTGAGTGTAAATTCTGGACTTTCTGTTCCATCTTCAATAGTTACCTGGGTAGCTAATGATTGACATTGTGTATCAACTTGATCTATTACAAGCACCACATAATCACCATCAGGGAGATCTTCTATCAACGATCCATTATAATCTGCATTGGAAGGAAGCGGATTTGATCCAACAGCCGCCAAGCTACCTGTAAACCAGTAGAATTGATAATCAGTCACCGATCGCCCCGGAGATGGAGTGATCACAGAAGCTGCAACCTTACCATTTGGATTCACACAATTGGTATTAGCTGAGGATGTAGTTGAAATTGCCACAGGATTAGGAATATTATCCGTCATTTCATACGTCTCAGTAATGCTACAACCCGTTGTGCTGTTTGTAACTTCTACCGTGTAGAATCCTGCTGCTAATCCAGAAACTTCATTTGTATTAGCACCGGTCAAGTTTGCACCACCTGTATAATCATCCGATGTAAGTGGATTCGTAGTTCCTGTTCCATAGTACCACTCAAAGTCGTAGGTGGCGTTTTCTGGTTGTCCATCGGCTAATACAAGCAGACGTCCATTAGGATTGTCAAGTGTACAATTTGATTGGAAATCAAATTCATCAAGTGTAAGTGTTGGTAATATTATCGCATCACCAACCTCAATTTCGAACGCAGAAGTTGAACAATTGGTCAAAGTGTTTGTACCGATGATCCAATACGTTCCTACAGTTGCTGTTGTAAATGGTGCACCAGCTGTTCCTGTAAAAATTGCTGTTGGGGTTCCGATTGTTGGATCTACATTGTAATAGTTGAATGTATAATCCGACACATTATCTCTACTCACTGAAGTGACCGTTATCACACCATCTCCTGGGGTACATGTGGTAGCATCAGAAGCTGTAGCTATTAATATTTCAACGTTTGTTGGAACATTAGGTAACTCGAATTCTTCTGTTGTCACACAACCAGTTGATAGTCTTGTGACTTCCACAGTGTAGGTGTCTGCAGCCATTCCTGACAAATCAGAAGTTGTTACACCACTAGGAGTAGATCCATTACCTGGATCAACGCCATTTACTAGTGGAGAGCCAGTACCTGAACCTATGTACCACTGGAAGGTATAATCTGCATTCGAATCATCTATACCGCTTGTTGATCCTACAGTGGCAGTTGCCCTTAATGTACCATTAGGAGAAGCCCCGTTACTGCACGTGGAATCTGCCACTTGAAGTTCAATTCTTACTATTGGTCGTAATACAACATCATCTATTGTAAATTCAAGCCCCTCTGAATCACAGTCAGAGTTTAGTCGTGTAACCACCGCGCGGTAATCACCACTAGCTAGTTCTTCAAACAAATAAGGGGTGGATGCATCATTATCAGCCACAGGTGTTGAACCTGGAAGCGCGAATAGTTCTAATTGATAATCACTTCCCATCGCTACAGTATCGAACGTATTTCCATCAAACGTCACTTCGGTAACGACGAATGATCCTGCATCTATAGGATTGCCATCGTTATCATCGTCACAAATAGTATTGTCTACTACATTGATTTGCGAAATACTTGGTAATATCTGCTCAGAAGTTATAGTAAACGTCCTTATTCGTGAGCAATCTGTATTCGTGTTAGTAACAGTAACTTGGTAACTTCCTGCAGTAACTCCAGTCAATGATGCCTGATTCGTTGTGACTCCACCACCGATAGCTCCACCGCCAGCAACTTCCCATAGGAAAGTTATTGGGCCTGGATTCGCATCATTGTACTTCTCATCAATCAATACTTCCAATCCTCCTACAGACGCGCTGGTTCCACAATCCTGATCAGGCGTCATGCTCACAAGTGCAACTTGTGGGTTTCTAACCGAATCCGATATAATGACTTGAGCTGTTGCAATTGAACATCCAGTCGTACTATTCTGAGCAAGAATGAAATAATCATCAGCAGCTAGATTGGTAAACGATATAGATGTTGAAGCAGTATTAATAAAAGGTGAACCAGTTAAATGAGCCCCTGTTTCAGATCCCTGACGTATCTCAATCTCAAAATCAGTCAAATCTCCTGTTGAGATGTCTGCATCATTGATAGTCAGAGTTCCGCTATTTCCAGTACAAAGTGTGTCAGGAAGGGTTCTGGATTGAATTGTTACCTGGTCTAATGTAGGAATATTTTCATCACTTCCTACAGAGTATGTTGCAGTCTCAGTACATCCTGCATTTGGTGTTGTGCCATTTTTTGTAACGCTCACCGTATAATCTCCATTTGAAAGGTCTGTGAGGGATGTATTTGTCGCATTAGCACTAGCAGTTCCTCTTATTCCGGAAGGATCATTAGGGAATATTTCATTTGCTGCCAAAACAGATGCTCCTCTATACCATACTATAGTAAAGTCTGTAACAGGAGAAGAGCTTCCATCATCGACAGTCAATGTCAACGTTCCGTCACCAGAATTATTTGGTCCACAGTAGGTATCATCAGTAGTTGACGTACTCAATGCAATTGCTCCAGCGTTTTCTTCAATTATGAATTCTACAAAATCTCCAGTACTCTGTGTACATCCGTTCGTTGCTGTATTTGTTACCTGAACGTAATATGTTCCTGCTGGAAGACCATTGATTTCACTTGCTCCATTCGTTCCGTTGACACCATTCGGGAATGTTACATCTGGGAAACTTGCTACGGCAATAGGAGTAGTTTCATCACTTTCAAACCAGTCAAATTGATAATCAGACATGGTTGTGTTCGTAATTGTTCCCGTCGGTCTCGTTTCAGTAACTCGCAGTATTTCAAATGCCCCGTTTGAAGGTGAACAATTTTCATTATGCTGAATTGAAATATCTGAGCTTGTGATTCCTACGGATACATCAACCGGAAACGAATTAATGGTGAAGGTAGCGAACGCATCACAACCTTCATTTCCATTACCGGAAGCGTTTCCATTGTCTTTAGTAGCAAACACGGTGTAGGTACCATTCTCCAATCCATCAAGTGAGAGGATGTTGCCGTTGACTAGTGCAGACCCTGCATTGGCATTACCAGAGTTGGTATTGTCTGCATCAGCATCATCAGCGATGAAGTCATTATCAGCAGTCCCAGGCGCAGTGGTATACGTACCTCTGTACCATTCGATGGAGTAGTCAGCGAGCGTAATCGCTGCACCACCATCTTCGGTGATGTTGATAGTAATGGATCCGTCACCGGTATTGTTTGTGCCGTCACAGTAGGTATCGGCAGCTTTTGTATTCAAGCTGATAACCGGATCTACCTGTATATCCTCAACGACCACATCGATGGTGCCAGTAGCACAACCCGTAGTGTTATGAGAGATATTGAATGAGTAGGTTCCAGCACCCACATCTTCGAGTCTGTCGTTCGCGATTGCCCCAGCACCAGAAGTGACCACACTGCCTGTACCTGTAGCGGTCCAGTTAATGGTGTATGGGCTTGCATTGTTTAGCGGAGTAGCGACACCATCTATGATAATTTCATCAATGGTAATCGAACCATTTTCCGGCGTACAGTTATCGTTATCTACTACGGAGATACCCGTAGTAGGGCTTACTGTAAGTGTAGGTTGATCACTATCGATGGTGAAAGTAGCGAACGCATCACAACCTTCATTTCCATTACCGGAAGCGTTTCCATTGTCTTTAGTAGCAAACACGGTGTAGGTACCATTCTCCAATCCATCAAGGGAAAGGATGTTGCCGTTGACTAGTGCAGACCCTGCATTGGCATTACCTGAGTTGGTATCATCCGCATCGCTATCATCCGCGATGAAGTTTGCATCACCGGTACCCGGAGCTACAGTAAGTGTACCTCTGTACCATTCGATGGAGTAGTCAGCGAGTGTAATCGCTGCACCACCATCTTCGGTAAGGTTGATGGTTATTGAACCATCACCGGTGTTGTTTGTACCGTCACAGAATGCATCTGCTGCTTTGGTATTTAAGCTGATAACCGGATCTACCTGTATATCCTCAACGATCACATCGATGGTGCCAGTAGCACAACCCGTAGTGTTATGAGAGATATTGAATGAGTAGGTTCCAGCACCCACATCTTCGAGTCTGTCGTTCGCGATTGCCCCAGCACCAGAAGTGACCACACTGCCTGTACCTGTAGCGGTCCAGTTAATGGTGTATGGGCTTGCATTGTTTAGCGGAGTAGCGACACCATCTATGATAATTTCATCAATGGTAATCGAACCATTTTCCGGCGTACAGTTATCGTTATCTACTACGGTGATACCCGTAGTAGGGCTTACTGTAAGTGTAGGTTGATCACTATCGATGGTGAAAGTAGCGAACGCATCACAACCTTCATTTCCATTACCGGAAGCGTTTCCATTGTCTTTAGTAGCAAACACGGTGTAGGTACCATTCTCCAATCCATCAAGGGAAAGGATGTTGCCGTTGACTAGTGCAGACCCTGCATTGGCATTACCTGAGTTGGTATCATCCGCATCGCTATCATCCGCGATGAAGTTTGCATCACCGGTACCCGGAGCTACAGTAAGTGTACCTCTGTACCATTCGATGGAGTAGTCAGCGAGTGTAATCGCTGCACCACCATCTTCGGTAAGGTTGATGGTTATTGAACCATCACCGGTGTTGTTTGTGCCGTCACAGAATGCATCTGCTGTTTTGGTATTTAAGCTGATAACCGGATCTACCTGTATATCCTCAACGATCACATCGATGGTGCCAGTAGCACAACCCGTAGTGTTATGAGAGATATTGAATGAGTAGGTTCCAGCACCCACATCTTCGAGTCTGTCGTTCGCGATTGCCCCAGCACCAGAAGTGACCACACTGCCTGTACCTGTAGCGGTCCAGTTAATGGTGTATGGGCTTGCATTGTTTAGCGGAGTAGCGACACCATCTATGATAATTTCATCAATGGTAATCGAACCATTTTCCGGCGTACAGTTATCGTTATCTACTACGGTGATACCAGTAGTAGGGCTTACTGTAAGTGTAGGTTGATCACTATCGATGGTGAAAGTAGCGAACGCATCACAACCTTCATTTCCATTACCGGAAGCGTTTCCATTGTCTTTAGTAGCAAACACGGTGTAGGTACCATTCTCCAATCCATCAAGGGAAAGGATGTTGCCGTTGACTAGTGCAGACCCTGCATTGGCATTACCTGAGTTGGTATCATCCGCATCGCTATCATCCGCGATGAAGTTTGCATCACCGGTACCCGGAGCTACAGTAAGTGTACCTCTGTACCATTCGATGGAGTAGTCAGCGAGTGTAATCGCTGCACCACCATCTTCGGTAAGGTTGATGGTTATTGAACCATCACCGGTGTTGTTTGTGCCGTCACAGAATGCATCTGCTGTTTTGGTATTTAAGCTGATAACCGGATCTACCTGTATATCCTCAACGATCACATCGATGGTGCCAGTAGCACAACCCGTAGTGTTATGAGAGATATTGAATGAGTAGGTTCCAGCACCCACATCTTCGAGTCTGTCGTTCGCGATTGCCCCAGCACCAGAAGTGACCACACTGCCTGTACCTGTAGCGGTCCAGTTAATGGTGTATGGGCTTGCATTGTTTAGCGGAGTAGCGACACCATCTATGATAATTTCATCAATGGTAATCGAACCATTTTCCGGCGTACAGTTATCGTTATCTACTACGGTGATACCCGTAGTAGGGCTTACTGTAAGTGTAGGTTGATCACTATCGATGGTGAAAGTAGCGAACGCATCACAACCTTCATTTCCATTACCGGAAGCGTTTCCATTGTCTTTAGTAGCAAACACGGTGTAGGTACCATTCTCCAATCCATCAAGGGAAAGGATGTTGCCGTTGACTAGTGCAGACCCTGCATTGGCATTACCTGAGTTGGTATCATCCGCATCGCTATCATCCGCGATGAAGTTTGCATCACCGGTACCCGGAGCTACAGTAAGTGTACCTCTGTACCATTCGATGGAGTAGTCAGCGAGTGTAATCGCTGCACCACCATCTTCGGTAAGGTTGATGGTTATTGAACCATCACCGGTGTTGTTTGTACCGTCACAGAATGCATCTGCTGCTTTGGTATTTAAGCTGATAACCGGATCTACCTGTATATCCTCAACGATCACATCGATGGTGCCAGTAGCACAACCCGTAGTGTTATGAGAGATATTGAATGAGTAGGTTCCAGCACCCACATCTTCGAGTCTGTCGTTCGCGATTGCCCCAGCACCAGAAGTGACCACACTGCCTGTACCTGTAGCGGTCCAGTTAATGGTGTATGGGCTTGCATTGTTTAGCGGAGTAGCGACACCATCTATGATAATTTCATCAATGGTAATCGAACCATTTTCCGGCGTACAGTTATCGTTATCTACTACGGTGATACCCGTAGTAGGGCTTACTGTAAGTGTAGGTTGATCACTATCGATGGTGAAAGTAGCGAACGCATCACAACCTTCATTTCCATTACCGGAAGCGTTTCCATTGTCTTTAGTAGCAAACACGGTGTAGGTACCATTCTCCAATCCATCAAGGGAAAGGATGTTGCCGTTGACTAGTGCAGACCCTGCATTGGCATTACCTGAGTTGGTATCATCCGCATCGCTATCATCCGCGATGAAGTTTGCATCACCGGTACCCGGAGCTACAGTAAGTGTACCTCTGTACCATTCGATGGAGTAGTCAGCGAGTGTAATCGCTGCACCACCATCTTCGGTAAGGTTGATGGTTATTGAACCATCACCGGTGTTGTTTGTGCCGTCACAGAATGCATCTGCTGTTTTGGTATTTAAGCTGATAACCGGATCTACCTGTATATCCTCAACGATCACATCGATGGTGCCAGTAGCACAACCCGTAGTGTTATGAGAGATATTGAATGAGTAGGTTCCAGCACCCACATCTTCGAGTCTGTCGTTCGCGATTGCCCCAGCACCAGAAGTGACCACACTGCCTGTACCTGTAGCGGTCCAGTTAATGGTGTATGGGCTTGCATTGTTTAGCGGAGTAGCGACACCATCTATGATAATTTCATCAATGGTAATCGAACCATTTTCCGGCGTACAGTTATCGTTATCTACTACGGTGATACCAGTAGTAGGGCTTACTGTAAGTGTAGGTTGATCACTATCGATGGTGAAAGTAGCGAACGCATCACAACCTTCATTTCCATTACCGGAAGCGTTTCCATTGTCTTTAGTAGCAAACACGGTGTAGGTACCATTCTCCAATCCATCAAGGGAAAGGATGTTGCCGTTGACTAGTGCAGACCCTGCATTGGCATTACCTGAGTTGGTATCATCCGCATCGCTATCATCCGCGATGAAGTTTGCATCACCGGTACCCGGAGCTACAGTAAGTGTACCTCTGTACCATTCGATGGAGTAGTCAGCGAGTGTAATCGCTGCACCACCATCTTCGGTAAGGTTGATGGTTATTGAACCATCACCGGTGTTGTTTGTGCCGTCACAGTAGGTATCGGCAGCTTTGGTATTTAAGCTGATAACCGGATCTACCTGTATATCCTCAACGATCACATCGATGGTGCCAGTAGCACAACCCGTAGTGTTATGAGAGATATTGAATGAGTAGGTTCCAGCACCCACATCTTCGAGTCTGTCGTTCGCGATTGCCCCAGCACCAGAAGTGACCACACTGCCTGTACCTGTAGCGGTCCAGTTAATGGTGTATGGGCTTGCATTGTTTAGCGGAGTAGCGACACCATCTATGATAATTTCATCAATGGTAATCGAACCATTTTCCGGCGTACAGTTATCGTTATCTACTACGGAGATACCAGTAGTAGGGCTTACTGTAAGTGTAGGTTGATCACTATCGATGGTGAAAGTAGCGAACGCATCACAACCTTCATTTCCATTACCGGAAGCGTTTCCATTGTCTTTAGTAGCAAACACGGTGTAGGTACCATTCTCCAATCCATCAAGGGAAAGGATGTTGCCGTTGACTAGTGCAGACCCTGCATTGGCATTACCTGAGTTGGTATCATCCGCATCGCTATCATCCGCGATGAAGTTTGCATCACCGGTACCCGGAGCTACAGTAAGTGTACCTCTGTACCATTCGATGGAGTAGTCAGCGAGTGTAATCGCTGCACCACCATCTTCGGTAAGGTTGATGGTTATTGAACCATCACCGGTGTTGTTTGTGCCGTCACAGAATGCATCTGCTGTTTTGGTATTTAAGCTGATAACCGGATCTACCTGTATATCCTCAACGATCACATCGATGGTGCCAGTAGCACAACCCGTAGTGTTATGAGAGATATTGAATGAGTAGGTTCCAGCACCCACATCTTCGAGTCTGTCGTTCGCGATTGCCCCAGCACCAGAAGTGACCACACTGCCTGTACCTGTAGCGGTCCAGTTAATGGTGTATGGGCTTGCATTGTTTAGCGGAGTAGCGACACCATCTATGATAATTTCATCAATGGTAATCGAACCATTTTCCGGCGTACAGTTATCGTTATCTACTACGGAGATACCAGTAGTAGGGCTTACTGTAAGTGTAGGTTGATCACTATCGATGGTGAAAGTAGCGAACGCATCACAACCTTCATTTCCATTACCGGAAGCGTTTCCATTGTCTTTAGTAGCAAACACGGTGTAGGTACCATTCTCCAATCCATCAAGTGAGAGGATGTTGCCATTGACTAGTGCAGACCCTGCATTGGCATTACCTGAGTTGGTATCATCCGCATCGCTATCATCCGCGATGAAGTTTGCATCACCGGTACCCGGAGCTACAGTAAGTGTACCTCTGTACCATTCGATGGAGTAGTCAGCGAGTGTAATCGCTGCACCACCATCTTCGGTAAGGTTGATGGTTATTGAACCATCACCGGTGTTGTTTGTGCCGTCACAGTAGGTATCGGCAGCTTTTGTATTCAAGCTGATAACCGGATCTACCTGTATATCCTCAACGATCACATCGATGGTGCCAGTAGCACAACCCGTAGTGTTATGAGAGATATTGAATGAGTAGGTTCCAGCACCCACATCTTCGAGTCTGTCGTTCGCGATTGCCCCAGCACCAGAAGTGACCACACTGCCTGTACCTGTAGCGGTCCAGTTAATGGTGTATGGGCTTGCATTGTTTAGCGGAGTAGCGACACCATCTATGATAATTTCATCAATGGTAATCGAACCATTTTCCGGCGTACAGTTATCGTTATCTACTACGGAGATACCAGTAGTAGGGCTTACTGTAAGTGTAGGTTGATCACTATCGATGGTGAAAGTAGCGAACGCATCACAACCTTCATTTCCATTACCGGAAGCGTTTCCATTGTCTTTAGTAGCAAACACGGTGTAGGTACCATTCTCCAATCCATCAAGTGAGAGGATGTTGCCGTTGACTAGTGCAGACCCTGCATTGGCATTACCTGAGTTGGTATCATCCGCATCGCTATCATCCGCGATGAAGTTTGCATCACCGGTACCCGGAGCTACAGTAAGTGTACCTCTGTACCATTCGATGGAGTAGTCAGCGAGTGTAATCGCTGCACCACCATCTTCGGTAAGGTTGATGGTTATTGAACCATCACCGGTGTTGTTTGTACCGTCACAGAATGCATCTGCTGCTTTGGTATTTAAGCTGATAACCGGATCTACCTGTATATCCTCAACGATCACATCGATGGTGCCAGTAGCACAACCCGTAGTGTTATGAGAGATATTGAATGAGTAGGTTCCAGCACCCACATCTTCGAGTCTGTCGTTCGCGATTGCCCCAGCACCAGAAGTGACCACACTGCCTGTACCTGTAGCGGTCCAGTTAATGGTGTATGGGCTTGCATTGTTTAGCGGAGTAGCGACACCATCTATGATAATTTCATCAATGGTAATCGAACCATTTTCCGGCGTACAGTTATCGTTATCTACTACGGTGATACCCGTAGTAGGGCTTACTGTAAGTGTAGGCTGATCACTGTTGATGGTGAAAGTAGCGAATGTTGTACATCCTTGGTTATCGGTTGCACTTGTATTGCCATTGTCCTTAGTAATGAATACGGAGTATGTACCATTCTCCAATCCATCAAGTGAAAGGATGTCACCGTTCACAAGTGCAGACCCTGCATTGGCATTACCTGAGTTGGTATTGTCTGCATCAGCATCATCAGCGATGAAGTCGTTATCAGCAGTCCCAGGAGCAGTGGTATATGTACCTCTGTACCATTCGACAGAGAAATCCGCAAGGTTCGTTGTAACTCCTTCATCATCAATTTCAATGGTGATTGATCCGTCACCGGTATTGTTAGTACCGTCACAATAGGTATCTGCAGCTTTCGTGGAAAGGCTAACTATTGGATCAACCGTATTATCCTGAATAGTGAAATTGTATGTGGTTGAACAACCAGTTGCATCATGAACTATTTCAATTTCATAATCACCAGCAGTCAGATCATTACCAGACGCTTCATTTAAATTTGGATTGTAGACACTTGAGGTTGTCACATTTGTCCAACTTAAGGTAAAGTCTGCTATTATTTCCGCCTGTGTATCGGAGGCTGCATCAACAGCTCCATTTTGCAAAATACGCTCCAGACTAAATGATCCAGCGCCATTGCAATCTACTTGTTCAGTCTTATTCCAATCCGTACCCGAGCTATTGCCTACAGAATATGTCGTAAGCTCATCGAATATCTGAATATCAAGAGTATCAGGACAGTCTGTACCTGCACCTGAATTGTCGTTGATAGCAATCACTCGATACCAGCCTGCACCAACTCCAGAAATAATTGCAGTATTTGCATCTAATGTTTCAAAACCAGCAACATTAGATCCTACACCTGCTTCATCAGCACCATCTGCATCTATCAATGTTTGGCCAACTGAGAAATCCCCATCTCCATCAGAGTCATAGTACCAAGTAAAATCGAAAGTTCCACCAGCAGGGTTGCTGGCATCAACTTCAATTACGCCATTATAATCGAGGGCACCAGAAACATCACAAATGGTGTTGTTAGTGGTATTAGCAACATCTAATGTAATCGTAGAAACTGGTGGATCGTCTAATGTTACGGTACCAACAAAAACAATACATCTGTCACCTGCTCCAGAGTTGAAAAATTCAACACCAACTGTGTATAACCCTGCGTCAAGCTGGCCAAGAGCTGCATTATCAGTCATATCGATTGTTTCAACAGCTCCTGCAGTTGCATCTGTAAAGCTTCCAGAAGTCAGAACAGGAGCATAAGAAGCATCCGATAGGTTCGGATCAAACGGAGTTACACCGTCTGAATCTGGTGTAATTGTTCTATTTCCTTCAAATACGAAATAACGATATTGAGCTGGATTATTTCCTGCATCCGCATCTAGAGTAATTGAGATTTCACCATCATATGTTGCGGCACATCTTGTAGGTTGAGAATCAATTGCTAATGAGATATCAGGTGCAGTACCAAACGTTAAACTGGTTGTAATCAATTCAATACATCCGTTTGCAAGTTCAGCTACTCCAGTATAACTGATAGCCGGAAGCCCAGTCATACGTGCGTTTCTAATTATTGTACCACTCACAGTCTCATCAAAAAACTGGACCTCAGCAGAAGTAAACCCATCATCAAATAAGTCTTCAACTAATTGTCCACTGGCCGCTGTTGTATCTGTTCCTGCATACCAGGTAATCACAATATCTCCTGGGTGAACCCCGCCAAGAGTGGTTCCAGTATTTACATTTATTTCACCATCTTCAGTGAAGCAATTGGAAATATTGACTTTGGTAAACAATGATTGATCAAACGTGGCTGTTGGACCAGTATATGTAACTACTAATGCTCCAGTTTCAACGAAACAACTTGTATTATTGTCAATTACTCTTACTACATAATTTCCATCAGAAAGATTATTAAACACGGCATCCGCATCATTTTCATTAATGGTTGTTGGAGTTTCACCCGCATCAATGGTTGTACCAGGATATAATTCAAATGTGTATCCATTTGCACCATCTAATGGTTGAGTACTGCCATTGTCATTTGCAACTATTGTTAACTGGCCTGTTGGATTATCACAACTCGTATTAGAAGATGTTTCTGTAGCAGAAACAATCGCAGGGTTTGTAGTTGAGGTAATAATTGTCAATTCTTCAGTATAGAAGCAATTGGAAGCAGTATTTGTGACTTTTATGGTATAAGTACCTGCGGCAAGATTATCAAATGTCACTTCAGTGCCGGTTGTTGTTTTATTTGTTGTGATCTCACCAGAACTAATTTGTTGACCCGGATATAACTGGAAAGTGTATCCAGCTGTCGCACCAAGTACATCCGTTTGAATTTGTCCAATTGGATTTCCGGAATCACATGATGATTGTTCATTAGTTAAACTGGAATTAATATCCGCAGAGAAATCAGTTGGATTCGCTACCACTGCAACAGTCACTTCCGCAGTAATACATCCAGTTCCATTATCAATTACTTCTATGGTATAATTACCAGGATCCACACCGGTAATAGAAGCAGTGCTGGTATTGTCGGTTGTTTCCGTTAATAATTGATTAGCGGTACCAGCCGTTCCTTTTTCAGAGAAGATGTCAGTTGCTCCTGAAACATCTAATAGATTTGCTGGATTTGCGGAACTTCCGTAATAGTAGTTTACAGTATAATTACCGGTACCAGTAATCATGGAAAGATCTACAGTCACTCCACCGTTCGGATAGTTTGTTCCTCCAACGCAATCTGTCATATCAACAGCAGCAACATCAACGGCCGGATCATTGAAAGTAGGAGTGGTAGAGTTGTCATTGATTGTAAATTCTTCAGTGATCGGGCACTGTGTATCATCATTGGTAATCTGAACGGTGTAAGTACCTGCTTCGAGTCCTTGTAGCGTAAGAGTAGTAGCACCTGTTGCAGAAGTACCAGCGAGGGCATCACCATCGGTTAGGTCCGTAGCATCGAGGGTGTTTGTGGTTCCTGATCCGAAGTACCATTGAATGTCGTAACCGCCTGTTGGCTCACCGCCAGCAGTGGTAGGAGTGACAGTGATTTGTCCGTTAGGATCTACAGTACTTGGCACACAAGTCGTTTGATGTGAATCGATGGTACCATTGGCAGAGATGACAGCAGGGACTGCATTGACAGTCACGGTCACTTCTGCAGTCGCACATCCGGTACCACTGTCGATTACTTCGATGGTATAATCGCCCGGATCGAGTCCGGTTACGGAAGCAGAAGTGGTGTTATTGGTAGTTTCCTGGATATTAATTATGGCTGGTCCACCAGCACCTTTTTCGGTAAAGATGTCTGTAGTTCCATCTACAGTCAGTTGGTTGGCAGGTAGCGCCGCACCACCATAGTAGTAGTTGACAGAGTATGTGCCAGAACCAGTGATCGCAGAAAGGTCCACAGTGACACCTCCATTAGGATAGTTGTCACCACCTGAGCAATCAGTCATATCGACCGCTAATACATCCGTAGCAGGAGCTGCGAAAGTAGGAGTGGTAGAGTTGTCATTGATTGTAAACTCTTCAGTGATCGGGCACTGTGTATCATCATTGGTAATCTGTACGGTGTAAGTACCTGCTTCGAGTCCTTGTAGCGTAAGAGTAGTAGCACCTGTTGCAGAAGTACCAGCGAGGGCATCACCATCGGCTAGGTCCGTAGCATCGAGGGTGTTTGTGGTTCCTGATCCGAAGTACCACTGAATGTCGTAACCGCCTGTTGGCTCACCGCCAGCAGTGGTAGGAGTGACAGTGATTTGTCCGTTAGGATCTACAGTACTTGGCACACAAGTCGTTTGATGTGAATCGATGGTACCATTGGCAGAGATGACAGCAGGGACTGCATTGACAGTCACGGTCACTTCTGCAGTCGCACATCCGGTACCACTGTCGATTACTTCGATGGTATAATCGCCCGGATCGAGTCCGGTTACGGAAGCAGAAGTGGTGTTATTGGTAGTTTCCTGGATATTAATTACTGCTGGTCCACCAGCACCTTTTTCGGTAAAGATGTCTGTAGTTCCATCTACAGTCAGTTGGTTGGCAGGTAGCGCCGCACCACCATAGTAGTAGTTGACAGAGTATGTGCCAGAACCAGTGATCGCAGAAAGGTCCACAGTGACACCTCCATTAGGATAGTTGTCACCACCTGAGCAATCAGTCATATCGACCGCTAATACATCCGTAGCAGGAGCTGCGAAAGTAGGAGTGGTAGAGTTGTCATTGATTGTAAACTCTTCAGTGATAGGGCACTGTGTATCATCATTGGTAATCTGTACGGTGTAAGTACCTGCTTCGAGTCCTTGTAGCGTAAGAGTAGTAGCACCTGTTGCAGAAGTACCAGCGAGGGCATCACCATCGGTTAGGTCCGTAGCATCGAGGGTGTTTGTAGTTCCTGATCCGAAGTACCACTGAATGTCGTAACCGCCTGTTGGCTCACCGCCAGCAGTGGTAGGAGTGACAGTGATTTGTCCGTTAGGATCTACAGTACTTGGCACACAAGTCGTTTGATGTGAATCGATGGTACCATTGGCAGAGATGACAGCAGGGACTGCATTGACAGTCACGGTCACCTCAGCGGTCGCACATCCGGTACCACTGTCGATTACTTCGATGGTATAATCGCCTGGATCGAGTCCGGTTACGGAAGCAGAAGTGGTGTTATTGGTAGTTTCCTGGATATTAATTATGGCTGGTCCACCAGCACCTTTTTCGGTAAAGATGTCTGTAGTTCCATCTACAGTCAGTTGGTTGGCAGGTAGCGCCGCACCACCATAGTAGTAGTTGACAGAGTATGTTCCTGATCCTGTGATTGCAGAAAGATTTATCGTTATACCTCCATTAGGATAGTTGTCACCACCTGAGCAATCAGTCATATCGACCGCTAATACATCCGTAGCAGGAGCTGCGAAAGTAGGAGTGGTAGAGTTGTCATTGATTGTAAACTCTTCAGTGATAGGGCACTGTGTATCATCATTGGTAATCTGTACGGTGTAAGTACCTGCTTCGAGTCCTTGTAGCGTAAGAGTAGTAGCACCTGTTGCAGAAGTACCAGCGAGGGCATCACCATCGGTTAGGTCCGTAGCATCGAGGGTGTTTGTAGTTCCTGATCCGAAGTACCACTGAATGTCGTAACCGCCTGTTGGCTCACCGCCAGCAGTGGTAGGAGTGACAGTGATTTGTCCGTTAGGATCTACAGTACTTGGCACACAAGTCGTTTGATGTGAATCGATGGTACCATTGGCAGAGATGACAGCAGGGACTGCATTGACAGTCACGGTCACTTCTGCAGTCGCACATCCGGTACCACTGTCGATTACTTCGATGGTATAATCGCCTGGATCGAGTCCGGTTACGGAAGCAGAAGTGGTGTTATTGGTAGTTTCCTGGATATTAATTACGGCTGGTCCACCAGCACCTTTTTCGGTAAAGATGTCTGTAGTTCCATCTACAGTCAGTTGGTTGGCAGGTAGCGCCGCACCACCATAGTAGTAGTTGACAGAGTATGTTCCTGATCCTGTGATTGCAGAAAGGTCCACAGTGACACCTCCATTAGGATAGTTGTCACCACCTGAGCAATCAGTCATATCGACCGCTAATACATCCGTAGCAGGAGCTGCGAAAGTAGGAGTGGTAGAGTTGTCATTGATTGTAAATTCTTCAGTGATCGGGCACTGTGTATCATCATTGGTAATCTGTACGGTGTAAGTACCTGCTTCGAGTCCTTGAAGCGTAAGAGTAGTAGCACCTGTTGCAGAAGTACCAGCGAGGGCATCACCATCGGTTAGGTCCGTAGCATCGAGGGTGTTTGTAGTTCCTGATCCGAAGTACCACTGAATGTCGTAACCGCCTGTTGGCTCACCGCCAGCAGTGGTAGGAGTGACAGTGATTTGTCCGTTAGGATCTACAGTACTTGGCACACAAGTCGTTTGATGTGAATCGATGGTACCATTGGCAGAGATGACAGCAGGGACTGCATTGACAGTCACGGTCACTTCTGCAGTCGCACATCCGGTACCACTGTCGATTACTTCGATGGTATAATCGCCCGGATCGAGTCCGGTTACGGAAGCAGAAGTGGTGTTATTGGTAGTTTCCTGGATATTAATTACGGCTGGTCCACCAGCACCTTTTTCGGTAAAGATGTCTGTAGTTCCATCTACAGTCAGTTGGTTGGCAGGTAGCGCCGCACCACCATAGTAGTAGTTGACAGAGTATGTGCCAGAACCAGTGATCGCAGAAAGGTCCACAGTGACACCTCCATTAGGATAGTTGTCACCACCTGAGCAATCAGTCATATCGACCGCTAATACATCCGTAGCAGGAGCTGCGAAAGTAGGAGTGGTAGAGTTGTCATTGATTGTAAATTCTTCAGTGATCGGGCACTGTGTATCATCATTGGTAATCTGTACGGTGTAAGTACCTGCTTCGAGTCCTTGTAGCGTAAGAGTAGTAGCACCTGTTGCAGAAGTACCAGCGAGGGCATCACCATCGGTTAGGTCCGTAGCATCGAGGGTGTTTGTGGTTCCTGATCCGAAGTACCATTGAATGTCGTAACCGCCTGTTGGCTCACCGCCAGCAGTGGTAGGAGTGACAGTGATTTGTCCGTTAGGATCTACAGTACTTGGCACACAAGTCGTTTGATGTGAATCGATGGTACCATTGGCAGAGATGACAGCAGGGACTGCATTGACAGTCACGGTCACTTCTGCAGTCGCACATCCGGTACCACTGTCGATTACTTCGATGGTATAATCGCCCGGATCGAGTCCGGTTACGGAAGCAGAAGTGGTGTTATTGGTAGTTTCCTGGATATTAATTACGGCTGGTCCACCAGCACCTTTTTCGGTAAAGATGTCTGTAGTTCCATCTACAGTCAGTTGGTTGGCAGGTAGCGCCGCACCACCATAGTAGTAGTTGACAGAGTATGTGCCAGAACCAGTGATCGCAGAAAGGTCCACAGTGACACCTCCATTAGGATAGTTGTCACCACCTGAGCAATCAGTCATATCGACCGCTAATACATCCGTAGCAGGAGCTGCGAAAGTAGGAGTGGTAGAGTTGTCATTGATTGTAAATTCTTCAGTGATCGGGCACTGTGTATCATCATTGGTAATCTGTACGGTGTAAGTACCTGCTTCGAGTCCTTGTAGCGTAAGAGTAGTAGCACCTGTTGCAGAAGTACCAGCGAGGGCATCACCATCGGTTAGGTCCGTAGCATCGAGGGTGTTTGTAGTTCCTGATCCGAAGTACCACTGAATGTCGTAACCGCCTGTTGGCTCACCGCCAGCAGTGGTAGGAGTGACAGTGATTTGTCCGTTAGGATCTACAGTACTTGGCACACAAGTCGTTTGATGTGAATCGATGGTACCATTGGCAGAGATGACAGCAGGGACTGCATTGACAGTCACGGTCACTTCTGCAGTCGCACATCCGGTACCACTGTCGATTACTTCGATGGTATAATCGCCCGGATCGAGTCCGGTTACGGAAGCAGAAGTGGTGTTATTGGTAGTTTCCTGGATATTAATTATGGCTGGTCCACCAGCACCTTTTTCGGTAAAGATGTCTGTAGTTCCATCTACAGTCAGTTGGTTGGCAGGTAGCGCCGCACCACCATAGTAGTAGTTGACAGAGTATGTGCCAGAACCAGTGATCGCAGAAAGGTCCACAGTGACACCTCCATTAGGATAGTTGTCACCACCTGAGCAATCAGTCATATCGACCGCTAATACATCCGTAGCAGGAGCTGCGAAAGTAGGAGTGGTAGAGTTGTCATTGATTGTAAACTCTTCAGTGATAGGGCACTGTGTATCATCATTGGTAATCTGTACGGTGTAAGTACCTGCTTCGAGTCCTTGTAGCGTAAGAGTAGTAGCACCTGTTGCAGAAGTACCAGCGAGGGCATCACCATCGGCTAGGTCCGTAGCATCGAGGGTGTTTGTGGTTCCTGATCCGAAGTACCACTGAATGTCGTAACCGCCTGTTGGCTCACCGCCAGCAGTGGTAGGAGTGACAGTGATTTGTCCGTTAGGATCTACAGTACTTGGCACACAAGTCGTTTGATGTGAATCGATGGTACCATTGGCAGAGATGACAGCAGGGACTGCATTGACAGTCACGGTCACTTCTGCAGTCGCACATCCGGTACCACTGTCGATTACTTCGATGGTATAATCGCCTGGATCGAGTCCGGTTACGGAAGCAGAAGTGGTGTTATTGGTAGTTTCCTGGATATTAATTACGGCTGGTCCACCAGCACCTTTTTCGGTAAAGATGTCTGTAGTTCCATCTACAGTCAGTTGGTTGGCAGGTAGCGCCGCACCACCATAGTAGTAGTTGACAGAGTATGTGCCAGAACCAGTGATCGCAGAAAGATCTATCGTTATACCTCCATTAGGATAGTTGTCACCACCTGAGCAATCAGTCATATCGACCGCTAATACATCCGTAGCAGGAGCTGCGAAAGTAGGAGTGGTGGAATTATCATTGATTGTAAATTCTTCAGTGATCGGGCACTGTGTATCATCATTGGTAATCTGTACGGTGTAAGTACCTGCTTCGAGTCCTTGTAGCGTAAGAGTAGTAGCACCTGTTGCAGAAGTACCAGCGAGGGCATCACCATCGGTTAGGTCCGTAGCATCGAGGGTGTTTGTGGTTCCTGATCCGAAGTACCATTGAATGTCGTAACCGCCTGTTGGCTCACCGCCAGCAGTGGTAGGAGTGACGGTGATTTGTCCGTTAGGATCTACAGTACTTGGCACACATGAAGTTTGATGAGCATCGATGGTTCCATTGACAGAGATCACTGCAGGCACAGCGTTTACTGTAACGGTCACCTCAGCGGTCGTACATCCGGTACCACTGTCGATTACTTCGATGGTATAATCGCCTGGATCAAGTCCGGTGATTGAAGCCGAAGTGGTATTATCGGTAGTTTCAGAGATGTTGATGTTAGCCGTTCCAGCCGTTCCTTTTTCAGTGAAGATGTCCGTTGCTCCAGAAACATCCAATAAGTTAGCGACAAGAACTGAATTACCATAGTAGTAGTTGACAGAGTATGAACCAGAACCAGTGATCGCAGAAAGGTCCACAGTGACACCTCCATTAGGATAGTTGTCACCACCTGAGCAATCAGTCATATCGACCGCTAATACATCCGTAGCAGGAGCTGCGAAAGTAGGAGTGGTGGAATTATCATTGATTGTAAACTCTTCAATTAGATCACACTGAGTATCTGTATTCGTAATCTGTACGGTGTATGTCCCAGCTTCAAGGCCTTGAACTGTCAATGAAGTTACTCCAGTGCCGGATTCGCCAGATAATGCGTCACCATCTACCAGGTCTGTCATATCAAGCACATCGGATGTGCCGGAACCAAAATACCATTGAATATCATATCCACCTACAGGCTCACCACCTGCTGATGTTGATGGGGTTAGAGTTATTTGACCATTAGGGTCTACGGTGCTAGGAACGCAAACAGTCAAGTGGTCAATTGTTTCATTTGACGCAATGGATGCTGGGTCATCACCTACAATCACAGTTTCTTTATCACTTGTACAGTTGGTTAAACTGTCATATACAGTATATGTGAAATCTCCTGTATATACACCATTGATTGTTGAGGCAGTTTCACCAGAAATTAGATTTGCAGGATTGTCATTATTGCCAGTATACCAGTTAAATCGTTTTTTAGCATTTCCACCGTTCATGGTAACACTAATCGACCCATTTCCATTTGCAGGATCACAACTGGTATTATCAACAATCGAAGTTGATGCAGTAGTTGGTAGTGTTGGATCATCATTTACTTTATTTGGTCCGGCAGGCTTTTCTCCATCTTCACAACCGGTTTCGTTATTGATAACTCTAATGTAATAATCATCTTTGTCCAGATCATTGCCTACTACGCCAGTATAATTACCGGCACCATCATCTGTAATGACCACAGTATTGTCGAGAAATGTAGGGTTAACTTCATCTATGCCTCGATATAGTTCTACGGTATAGCCACTGGTGGAAGGAGGGGTGGTGCTTGTAATAGATACGCTAAGGGTCCCATTTGGATTATACTCTGGATTTGTTGAATCCGTATTTTCCCAACAGGTAGTGTTATCGGTTGCTGTTATTGAGATAATAGGAAGGTCATCAACATCGTCTATTTCATATCTGAACTGATTGGATGAACAGTTATTAGGAGAAGTAACAATCAAGGTATACTTATCACCCACTAATCCTGAGATTGACTCTGTAGCTTCTCCACTTGGAGTAGAACCATTAGAGGCGCCACTTGTGGTAATGTTCTGACCTCCTGTACCATGACCTTCATACCAAGTAAACGTATACCCGTTCGCCGATGGATTACTGACGGGTACTCCATCCATTGTGACGTTTACTGAAATTGCTCCTGTGTATGTGCCATAAGCATCATCGCAAAATGAATTGTCCGAAGAACTATTTAAGGTGACTACTGGTGTCACTTTATCTTCAGTAAGGTTAAACGATTGAACACTTGAGCAACTCGTACTTGTATGAGTTACTTCAACTTTATATTGGTCTTTAACAAGTCCTGAAACAGTACTCGTGGATACTCCGGTTGGAAGAGATCCATTTCCAGGATCTGTATTTTCTACTAAAGGATCATTATTTTTCTCAAGCCACTGGAAGGTAAATCCATCGCTTTCCGTACATTCTACACATGGTTGGCTAGGATCATCGACGTAAGCTCTTAAAGATCCATTTCCATTTATACAATCAGTTTGTGGTGCTACTTCAACTATTACAACCGTTGGAGAGTACAAATCATCCGCAATGTTTAGCGTCAACTCTACGGTCTCACAACCTGTGCTTACATGCTCTGCTACTACCGTATAGTCTCCAGCACTTAAGTTACTGATTGAATTAGTCCCAATACTTGGTCCAGCCAAAATTGGATCACCAGAATCATTACCATCATACCATGTGAAGTTGTAGTTTCCAACAACATCACCTTGAATACTCACAGACAAGAATCCATTAGGAGCTCCACATGAGGTGTTGTCATTTATGGTTTGAGAAGCGGTAAAAGTAGGTGTAACTGTTACATCATCAACTACGACATCACTAAAATCTGTACATTGTGTATCATCGTTAGTCACACGAATTCGGTAATCACCAGGGGCCAGATTTGAGAATGAGAATGGCACTGAACCATCTGCGATTGTTTCATCAGCACCTATTTGGGTAGTGAATGAATGACCGTCAAATATTTCATAAGTATATGAGGCTGGTTCGGATCCAGGCATGGATGAAGTGACGGCTACACTTCCAGTATTACTATCACAATTATCATCATCAGTGACTGTTGTTACTATGGATGGCTGTGTTTGTATTCTGATTATTTCTGTTGGAATTTCTGTCCCTCCACATCCAGTTGCATCATCAAATATTTTGACTACATAATCTCCATCATCCAAAGAGTTAAAAACTCCTGAGGTGTTTGTTTGATCGGGTGATCCAGATGCAGTTGTTCCAAAGTAAAGTTCAAATCTTCCCCCAGTAATTGTTCCACTTGCATCAATGACTCCAGTAGTAACAGCTAAATCACAACTATTTATATGCGTTAGTGCTGTATCCCCAACCGTGATGGAAGGTGAGAATGGAACATCACTAACTTCAATTGTTCTGGTTTCGAAACATGATGTTGCATCATCTGTCACTCTAACTGTATAGGTAGCTTCAGAAAGACCTCCTAATTCAAACGCGTTACCATTAACTAAGAAGGCATTTGCATCTGCTGTTCCAGGTAGGACATTTGCAGGCAATGTATTTGCTCCTAAAAACCATTCGAATGTAAAACCGGACGTAGTACCAGCGCCATCTCCATCAGCTCTTACCTCACCATTACCATCTTCACAAGATGTGTTGTTTGACACAAGTGTTGTTGCTGGATTAGGTGCAGTCGAATTGTCAGTTAAAGTAGAGGTTACAGGATCCGAAATACAACCTGAGGAATTTAGAATTGCTCGTACCGTATATTCACCAGGATCCGATACAGTGTAGGTTACGCCAGTGAAATCGACCGATGGTTTGATTGATGGTCCATCATACCATTCAAATGTATAGTCTGAGGTGTTACCTCCTACATCAGCTGATAATTCACCCGTGCCACCGCAAGTGGTGATGTTAGTAATAGAGACGTTAGGGTTAGGTGGGTTAGAGACCGTAGTAGAAACCGTTCTACTTTCAGAAACGGTACAACCTGACTGATCTTCGATTACTTCAACTGTGTACCCAATCGCATCCAAATTAGAAATGGTATTACCAGTACCAATTGGTGTAACTCCTTCAGATTGGATAAACCAGGTAAGAGCAAACCCATCTGCAGATGTTAAGGTATCCTGAGGAATACCACCACTTTCAGTAGTAAATGCAAACGCTCCTAATGAGCCATCTGGTGTACTACAATCTGTCAATGGACTGATTTCATAGATGTGAACATTGAATTGTGGTGAACTTATCAAGTCGATCGTTAATTCGACCGTATCAGAATAACATTCAGTCAAACCATAGTAACCAACTACATCATAAGTTCCGGTCGCCATCTGAGGGTATTGACTTCCTTCATAGAGGATGGAAGAATAATCATCGTCATTGTACCATCTGAAAACAAACCCATCTGGTTCTGTAAATTCTTTAATAATATTCGGTCCAGTACCATTTACTGAAATATTGTCGATGTAGTGAGATTCGGATGAGCTGGTATTGTGAATTTCAACTCTTAAAATAAGTAACGAATCAACCCCGTCTGAATTCAGATTCGAAATAAATGCTTGTTCATATGTAAAATCGTCGAACTGCGAACCGTTATTAAGTACGCCTGATTCAGTAACTGTGTTCGACTCATCTCGTAATTCATAATAAGCAATTGCAAAATCTCTCCATTGACCTGATCCTTCTTGATTACCATTTTCAAAAATGTCTAAAGTGATATTGATATCAGTATAATTTGATATATCAATGTCTTGTGAAGTCCATGTAACAATACCTACATCATTCTTGGTACCCGTTTTAGTAGCACTAAACATATTAGATCCGTTGTAAGATGTTACACCATAAAAATCTGGTGTCTGAGTTCCTCCATCTGAAGTCCATGCTGTCTCATCGGTATCAGACTGATCACCACCAGCTCTATCTTCAAAGTTTTCTGTCCAGAATGTCAGGTTGCCACCTGGAGTAGGACCAAAATAATATGCGCGAGCACTTCCATTATCTGGTTTACTTGGATCGCATTTTTCGTTATCACTAAGTTTTTCTACCGTAAGATCAAATGTTTGAAAACCTACTAATGTGCTTTGAATATTATTTCCTGTCTCGCATTCTGGAATGGTCGCTGTAGGTAAAGGAACTGCCAATGGTGGTGTACCTCCATTATCATTAATAACAACAAATAATTCAAAATCACCACCAACCCCACTAATTGTCTGGGTTATTGTTAAGGTTTCACCAACGTCAAATCCGACTAACAAGGTAACCTCAGTATCTAATAATATTCCATCGGATGTTCTTGGGTCATTGGCATAATAGGATACCGGTAGATTACCTGAAATATCGACATCACCAATGTTTGTAATTTCAAATTCAACTGTAATCAGTGCATCGGGACATGCAGCATCTGTGGCTGAAAGAATTCCTACAAAGTCAATGTCTGGAGATGCAAATTCTACACAGCCATCTTCGTTTAGAATTGGTGCTTGATTAAGAAAAGTATTTAAAGGTCTGCTTGGAAATGGAACAGGGGAACCATCAGCATATTCGCATAATCCTGACGAGAAAACTACAGAGTGATCTTGCACTTCTGCTGGAACAGTAAGGTCATCATTGATATTGACATTATAATAACCATGCTGATTCCAAACACCTCGGGCAGGCATCCATGCTTCACCATCTGATTCATATACTCTTATTGCCGAGTACCTAGTGTTACTGTATGGACTAAATGGTGTGGAATTATTATAGTAACAAGAGACGCAAATCTCACTACTACCATCTCCATCAACGTCTGCTATGACGGGATATTCTTCTTGAGTTCTTGAAACACAGGCAATTTCTCTTCTCTCCGAGGTTGTGTTGTCTCCATTTCCTACTCCGTCAACAATCAATAATGATTCCTCACTTCTGTAGACAACTTCTACAGCACCATCTCCATCAAAATCAAAAAGAGAACACCCTGTAAATCCTGATGATCCTTCTTTAATTGGGTGTATCCAATGGATGTTGAAGTTCTCATCCAATGAGTAGAGTTTTTGGTCCATTACAAAGTTGGCATTGAGTTGACCATCACCGTCAACATCTCCAATGTTTACTCGACCTGGACCTCTAACGAAGTTATTTGTAGGGTCATGATACGTAATTACATTTCCATTAACCGGATCCCAGAAAAATATAGTGGTTTCTCCATTATATTTTTGTGCATTTGTTCCCAGCGCACCTGTAAGGATTAAATCTATGCTACCGTCAAGGTTATAGTCAGCAGCAGAGACTGTTGACCACTGATCATCCCAACTCGGGTAATATTTAGGGTAGTAATTTAAATTCGGATCAATATCGGTATGGATGTCATCATCCATATCTGCGATTAATGTTCTTGTTGCAGTAGCCTCATTAATGGAGTAAATCTCATTTCCGGAAACCAATTCTAAACCAGCACAATCTCCGCAGAAACTATCCGGAAAAATATCGACCGCAATTGTACCGTGGAGAAAGTCTTGTTCCCAATTACCAGAACCTGCAATAATTACATTACCGGTTGCGGCATCCATTATTTCATTTCGGTAATAGATTTCAACGTCACCATCTTCATCAAAATCGGCTACACCTGGAAGACCAATGGTTTGATTGACAGATGCCTTTGCTCCCCATTTCTTAGTAAGCGTTCCAAGGGTAGGATCAAAATTATACATGGCTAAATCGTCACCCTTGTTTTGGGAAACGATAATGTCACCAATTTCATCACCATCAATCTCTGCAATAATTGGAGCGTTTTCTGGAGTAAAACCAATATCGGCAGAGGCCAGAGTAGCTCCTGTTGCTCCATTCAAAACGAAAAGATCAAGTGCACCATAATTATTGACCGTAACTACTTCTGGTATTCCATTTCCATCTAAATCTCCAATAGCAGGAGTAACGTGACTGGTTGCTGTTTCATCAGCAGATGTCCACTGCTGTCTAATTGCAAAAGTTGTAACATCAATTTCATCAGCACAGATTACCTCATTTCCAAAAAAGAAGTCGTCACATGCAGGACTGGTTGAACAATCACCGTCATAACAGTCGATTAGGCCATCGCCATCATCGTCTGTTCCATTGCCACAATCCTCAGTTTGAGCATGTAGAATGATAGAAGTGAAAAGTAAAAGGAATGTTAAAATCGGATTCCGATGGCTATTCATGGTATTAGTTGAAATGGATACGGTCATAAATACACTTTTAAGGCATAATGTAACCCTTTAGCAAGGTAGATAAACCCCCTGAATTTCAAAAGGTACATCAAGTCATGATAAAGTTACCGCTTAATTACAAAGCAGAACTATACCAATATAAAATAGTACTATTCAAAGGATGAATATTAGATCAATCCCTGATTTTTATAGGTAAAACTTCTTGATTAGGTTGGCTAGCGAGCTAACAATATACTACCAGATTTGGTAAATTCAGAAGCATCGCACTTTAAAACGAAATAATATACACCTTCTGGTACAGGTGAGTTGTTGAAATTACCGTCCCAAACGCAATTATCTCCGATTTCGAAATTGTCTTTAACTGTGATATTTCTACCTCTTGAATCGAATACGAATACTTTACAGCCGTTACTGTTACCAAGGTCTCCAATATTCAATATTTCCCAACAATCATTAATATTATCTCCGTTGGGAGAGAAGGTTCTTTTAGGTCTAATATTGTCAAGAACAATTCGTACTTCAGTAGAAACGTTACACCCATCATTATCCGTAGCATTAAGAGTCACTGTGGTAACCGGATTTTGTGGAAAGAAAATTGTATTAGTTCCAGATGGGTCACTGAAGTTTTCTGCTGGTGACCAAGAAATATTGGACGCAGCGTTATCAGCTGTTAAATTAATTGATGTCGCATCTTCTAAAAGAGCAGAATCAAACTCAACGACACTAGTAAAATCTGAAGAGCTTATATCTAAATTTGATTGAAAATTCCTAATTCTAATACTGTCTTTCACCTGGCAGCCAATTGTAGTTGTGATATCAACTACAGCCCAGACGGTATCAACGCCAACAGGAGTTCCAACTTGTAAAGTATCACTTGTGCCACTTCTGATCACACTGTTGTTAGAGGCATCTCTTATGATCCAACTATAGCTTGCAATACTACTTGCCGCAGGGCTGGATAATCCCAACTCAACGATATCTGCCTGACACTTTGCAGTTAAATCAGTTTGATCTAATGTAATTGATGGTGGATCTGAAACAGTAATATTAAGTGAGGTAGAACCTTCACAATTATCACCATTGAATACCTCCGTATTATCATATGTTGTGTTGAGTATAACCTCGTAAGTTCCAGCTGTGGTAAATGTGAAATCTAAATCTGTTGTGTTTGCTGTATGAATGACATTATCAGAAGCATCTTCGACAGTCCATTCATATTCTAGAGTAAATGATCCTTGTCCAGCAGAAGATGAAGTAAATGAAGCAGTTGAATTGGTACAAATTTCTGATGGACCATCAGCTACTGATGTTGGTGCAGAAACTGCCGTAACTGTGTAAGTTGCTGTTTCAGAAATACAACCATCAGAATTGTCAATTACATCCACCCGATAATTACCTGATAGGCTTGCAACATAAGTAGTTCCGGTTTCACCAGCTAATGAAGACCCGTCTCGATACCATTGATAATTGAAATCACTCGAGTAATCAGGTACTTGAAGGGTTACACTGGTATTTGAACAAAAGTTATCAAGGTTGCTGTTTGTTATTTCAAGTATTGGGGGCTCACTTACGCTTATGTTTTGTGTAACAGCCACGCTTGAGCAGGCGCCATCATTTCGAACCATCAATTGATATTCTCCTGCATCATCAGAGCTGGCTGAACTTATTGTGACAGTTGGAGTGACGACAGTGGAGCCATCAGGTAGTGTCCATAGATATGAATCAAATGCACCAGTTGTTAGAGTTACCGTTTCTCCAGCACATATAGATCCACCATTTGAATCATTAACTGTAATTGTGGGCGTTGATGTCACAGACCCTGGCTCATATGTAGCTGTATATACGGTTGTAGGAGGGGAGGCGCATCCTGCTTGGCCAGTTATCTGAAGATTTATAGTTGCGTTTGAAGCTGAAGTAATATTGAATGTTGCTTGATTTCCAGACTGAGAAACAAGTGTACCTGTAGTGCCTCCACCCAAACTCCAAGAATATGTGCCATTTGTTACATTCGTGGCAGTTAGCGTAAAATTCTCATTCGTACAAAATGAGAATGACTCAGGGCTTATATCAGGCTCAATACATGTTTGGTTAATTCTGATTCCCATATCGCCTTGAGCTCCAGTTGTTATATTATGAGAATATGCAATATCAGGTTTCGAGTCACCACTCAAATCTCCAATGGCTATGTTACGTGCATCGATATTTACAGATAACGCTGTTGCAGCATTAAAACTTATAGTGCCATTAGAACTATTTTCTATTAAATAGATTGAACCGTTGGTTCCAGAGCCACCAATGGTAGCAACGGCAATATCAACCAATCCATCACCATTTAAATCGCCAACTTGCAATCCCCATGGGAGATTGCTAGGTATAGTAACAGGACTTGCAGTTGAAAAAGTTATACTGGATCCGGTAGTTGTATTTTCATAAATTTCAATACTTTCATCGCCAACACTTGAAGCTGTTAAATCTGCAGTGGCTGCCAGGTCATTTAATCCATCATTATTAAAATCTGCGATAACAATGTTTCTTCTACGATCTAACGTTGATATACCTTCCTGTAGGTTCATTGAAATGCTTCCTGGAATACTTTCATTTCGTAACACGTAAATTTCCTCGTTGGACTGCAGTGCAGGAATTACTACAATATCGGGTTTACCATCACCATCAAGATCGCCAACATCAATAGCGCCAGTAGTTGTTGCATTTCCAACAGTAATTTCGACTGCAGAACCAAAAGAAAAACTTCCTGGAGAACTTGTATTGGGGAACACATGTAGCGTATTGTCTTTTTCATTCCCAACAATCAAGTCAAGTTTTCCATCTCCATCTATATCAGATGCCTTCACTCTACGAGTAACTCTAATTTCATTATTTTGATCTGTGGGTAATGATAAGCTTAACGTATTGGTGTTTAGTGAAACGGTTCCTGAGCTAACGTTTTGATATATAAAAATTTGATTGCTACTATTGGTATTTGAAGTAAAAATCGCATCGGGTTTTCCGTCACCATCAATATCGGCGCAGGTTGTGCTTATAAAACCTTCCGTATCAGAAATATTAGATATTCCAATATCATTGAAGGCTTCAGCAGTAACCGTACTATTGTTTTGAAAAATGGTTGTTTGAGGATCGTTATCTTGATTGTCTTGAATGTTATGCGTTAAAATAACATCATTCAGACCATCGCCATTCAAATCGCATAAACAGATATCATAAACATCTGAATTAGGAGAAATGCTCTCCAAAAATTCTGCCTTCCATGAGCTAGTGAGTGTACTGGAAAAGCTCACAAAAAATTGTTTGCTAGATTCAGCTACCAAGTTATTAGATGTTCGAACGATAACTGAACCGTGAGTTGCTCCGGCTGGCACGGTTGCTTCAACGAGATTGTCAGAGATTACATTAATACTTGCACCTGATACAGAAACTCCTCCAAAAGAGACCAGATTTACATTTGTCAGATTTGTTCCAGATATCGATATTTTTTCACCAGCTTCTATTGTGGTAGGAGTAATGTTGTTGATAAAAGGTTTTTGCTGAGCGAGTAGAATCAGCGGGCAAACCAATAATATGTTCAATAAATTCCTCATCATTCAGTCACTTGAAGTACCCACGCTTTAGAGAGCTCTGGGATATTCTTAAATTCATCTCGCTTGTTTCTCGTTTGTCTTAAGTTACCTGACTTATAGACTACTACATAATAGTATCCTCTTCCACTGTTGAAGCCAACCAAGGTGTCATGAAATCCCATTTGAAATAATCGATCACTATATCCTTGAGCATTTTCAAATTCATTAAAGGCTCCTCCAATGACATAATTTCCAGCGGGTAATTCCAATAAATGATTTCCTCGTTTAGTTACAACTGGTTCATTCGATTCACTTAACTCCTCATGGGTTCGGAAATCCTGAGTAAGCTCGGGATCTCCTTTAGCCACTTCCTCATGGTGTTCTTCAGTCAATTCAGGGTTCTCGACAATGGTTGATGCCTGAGATTCTGTTATAGCTTTATCCCATTTTATTACATTTTCAACGGTACCATCATCATTGATTTTTTCGTATTTAATGCCAACTTCTTTAGAACCGTCCGGAAGCGTTCGTTCGAGATGACCATCATCTGCAACAACAAGATTCGAAGCTTCAGCAGCAGGAACCCAACTTATGACTACATTTTTCTCGCCATCTTCAGTTGGTTTTTCTAATCTGATGCCTCTTTCCTCTTCTCCGAACTGATTGACTCGTGTGATCTCTTCATGTTCTTCTTGATGATCCCAATCATCTACTTGTTCTGTTGGAATGTCAGCTTCAGGTTCCGGATCATCAAGTACAGTAGGAGTAGCAATGCTTAGCGCATCCTCGTCATTTTGCTGAGTCTCAGAGGCTCTACTTTCTTGCAAAGCAGCCAATTGCTTTTGTCTCTCCAGTTCAGCTTTTCTAGCTCTTTCTTCAGCGGAAAGTCTGTGACTCTTAATGAATGAGGAAACATGCTCCGCATGATCCTTCTTAGTTCCTAAGTGATAACCAATATTTATTTCCAGAGTCGGTCCTAATTGAGAAGAGATGTTAGAGTTACCCAATTCATAAGCAAATCCAACTGCGAACTTCTCTTTAATTTTTGCCCCCGCAAGTCCAATGATGCCCGCATCCTGGCGGTAGGATGTTCCAACCCATACTATGTGGTAAAGGTGAGCAATCATGATAGCTTCAAATTGATGAGGGATCACATTACTATACCTATATATAATATGAGGCTCAAAGGCAAAGTCGTCACTAACATGTCCCCGATAGTTCATTTTAAATAAAACATTATCGGTGGGAGAAAATTTAATATCCGCTACTTCTTTTTGAGTAATGGGATTATAACTAAACAAATTTGGTAAAGCAACACCAACATTAAAGTGTCCGAAGTGGTATGCCACACCAACATCTCCAATAAAAAAACTGGATTGGTCCAAAAAATTATTGAATGCAGGATCTCCTGGCGAATCAAACTCTGTAATATTTACAGAATTAATTCCAGCCCCTAATGACATTCCAAATCTTAGGAAATGTGTTCTATCGATATTTAAAAGGTAGGAGGCAGAGGCCTTTGCAGCTGATGTTGTTAAAAGTCCTTGAGAAATATTAAACGCAGCTCCACCTAAACCTATCCCTCCCTCTAAAGGAACATGAAAGCTCGCATGAGAAATTTGAGGTGCACCCTCAACGTTTGTCCATTGATCCCTGTACATGACAAAAAAAGCAGCGTGTCCTTCAACACCCGCATATGCGGGATTGTACATATAAGGATTCATGAAGAATTGATTGTAAACCTGAGGTTGTTGTGCGCTTATTCTGTAGGAAGAAAAGACAAGAATACCTATTAGGAAAAATTGGAAAATTTTTTTCGCACAGACCATCTTGTAGCTTATTGTTCTTTTCAAGAAGAGGAAATTACTTTGATCCAAACCCTAAATTAGAGAAATTATTGTATTTAACATCACCCGTAACAAATATCAGGGGTTAATCCTAACATTTACATCCGAATAATGCTTAGTTCCATCTATTAATTAAAAGAAAACAAACCATTGCATAATAGGACTCCAATTGATTTCGTATAATTACATGAATAATGTGCATTGACTAAATGAAGTATTTAATCTCACTTGTCCTACTTATTGTAGTATACAGCGTCTCAGGCCAGTATTGGTTTGGGCCTAAAATAGGCATTAGCTACATCGATCATGTGTATCAAGAATCAACTTATAAGACGGATTCTTTTAATGTAGATAGTGATATAAACTGGCAGGCTGGTTTCGCATTTAGCTATTCTGCAACAGATATGTATTCCGTTTATGGGGAGTTGATCTATGAAAAAATAGAAAAAACCCTCAGAGATAAACCCACAGATGGTGATTTAGCTTTTTCAGAGATGACTAACCATTTTATATCAGCTCCTATTATGTTAAGGGTAACTCTTGGAAGAGTTCCATTTCATTACTTTGTCAATGGAGGTCCTCGATTAAGTTATTGGGTAGGAGGTAAAGGTGTTCACGATTTAGCAGCATTCGACGAATTCCCACCGGTTGCTGATGAAGATGGCAATCCTTTGCCGGTTGAATATAAGATCACATTTAATTCAGATAAGTCTTCTCCAGATGATTTTAGTACAGCTTTCGTTAAAAAACCTAACCGCCTCCAATTTGGTCTGACGTTAGGTGGAGGTATGTATTTTGATTTAGCGACCGGAGGAAGACTTATGGTTGATTTCAGATATACATGGGTTCATAGTAGCATGGCTACCAATAGTGGGGAGGATACAAATTTAATTAGGGGATCAAGTGGGGATTTAGATTTCTATCGTGAAAATATGGAGTATTACCACAATATTGGCACTGTCGGAATTGCTTATTTATTTGGATATAACAGCGATTTAAAGCGAAAAGGTAAGAGTACTAGCAGAGAAAGTAATAAAAAGAAGAAATAATATAACTTATCCAAGTTTAAGGAGGGTTAAAAGTGCTCTTTCATTGAATTTTTCCTACAATTACAGGTAAATATCTAACTTACACATAGGCCTGTAAAATTTTCATCTAGTTGTGGTAAAAGCATTCTTAAGATTCCTCGGAGGAGAACAAGGAGAAGAGAAGCAAATGTTGCTTCTGCTCGGAAAGGGCTTTTTCATGGGTATTCTCCTGGCTACTTACCAGATTGGTGCTGAGACTCTGTTTCTGAGTGTTTTAGGGGATGAGTGGTTAGATAATGCATTTTTTGCTGCAGGAGCTGCTGGTATAGTAGCTACCGCTTTATTTGTTTATCTCCAGCGTAAAATCAATTTCTCCACATTAGTAATTTCTGCAACTTTTATTATTCTCTTATTTATCGGCGGAATTCGTGCTGCCTTTGAATTCATCGGTTATGATGAAACAATCTCCGGTCAATTTCAACTGTTGCCATTTATTCTTTTCGTGATGATCGGCCCAGTGACCTCCATCACTCTTTTAGGATTTTGGGGAGTTTTTGGGCGTGTATTTGATCTACGGGCCAGTAAAAGAATTATTGGAGGAATTGATACCGGACAACTCATGGCGACCATGATTGCTTTCTTTAGTATTCCAGTATTGACAACATATATTATTAATGCAACCTATGACTTATTGTTTGTATCTGGAATTGCTGCTTTTGGAGTATTTGTATTTACGTTGCTGTTAGCCATCAACTACAATTTGAACAAAGCGACGAAAGTATTGGCTGGTGAACAGGTTGAGAAGGTGAACTTTTTAAGCTTGATGAAAGATCGATACTTGAGGTTGCTCTCGATATTTCTAATTTTCTCTATGGGATCGGCTGTATTCATGGATTACACCTTCCTCAGTGCAACAGAAACAATGTACCCGGATGAAAAGGATCTTGCCAATTTCTTGTCCTTTTTCTCAGGAACAGTAATCGTAGTATCATTTTTAATTCAAAGTTTTATCAATGATATCATCATTGGAAAATTTGGCTTAAAAGTGGCATTACTGACCATGCCGTTGATCCTGATCCTTTTTACCGTAGGAGCAATTATCGTTGGGCACATTTTCGGCTATGAAGTAAAGAGTGCAGAATACATCATGTTCTTCGTTTTGATATCAGTTGGTAAACTTTTTACTGCGGCACTTAAAGATGCACTAGAGAGTCCGGCATTCAAGCTATTCTTCCTTCCACTGGATATTAAAATCAGATTTGACATTCAAACAAGAATTGAGGGGGTGGTTAATGAAATTGCAACATTCCTGGCTGGAGCTGCACAAATGGCCTTGGGCCTTCTAGTATTTTTCAAACTTATTCACTATTCATATTTCATTCTAGCGCTTGCTGCAGGAGTGATATATATGGCAGGAAAACTATTCGAAGAATACAAGAAGACGCTGAAAAAGACTCTTGAAAAACAAAAGGCCGGACTTCAAGGTGAGGGTAAGCGCAATAAAAACAATACTTTATTCATCCTGAAAGAAGAAGCAGCTTCAAAAGATGTGGAAAGAGTATTAAATGCTTTGAAGTTATTGGAAAAGCTGGAGCCAATTGAATTTGAGTTTGTATTGCTTGATCTTCTTAATCACAGATCACCCGTTCTACGAAGCTTTGCATATCAAAAATTAGGAGATAGGCTTTGTTGGGAGGCGGTTGAGATCATTGAAAAGGATTTGAATACGGAGGGGAATGAAGATGTACTTACGGTGGCCAAAGAATCTTTCAGAAAACTAAAAGAGGCTTCTGAGTTTAAATTAACGGACGTTTCAATTAAGGAACTGGTTCGTTCCACTGAGTGGAGAGATCGTGAAAGAGGTGCGCGCTTGTTAGCTAATGCATCAGAAGACAGACACATTGCTTTTATTGTAGAGCTACTTAGAGACATTAATCCCAATGTACGGTCAGCGGCGATGATTTCTGCAGGTAAAGTGAAACGGCCTGAGCTATGGCCGATATTAGTTGAGAACCTTCATTTGTCAACCTACGGAAATGTGGCAATGTCAGCATTGAAAGCCGCTGGTGAAGCCGCCTTTCATACAGTTGATACAGCCTTTTATAAAACAGGCCAGTATCATGGAACCATGATACGGATTATTCAGGTCTTGGGACGTATAGGTGGCAGAGGAGCTACAGAACTTCTTTGGAAGAAGATTGACTACCCGGATAGAAAAATTGTTTCACAGCTTCTTTTAAGTTTAAGCTACATCGGTTTTGTGGCTCGTGATTTTCAAGCCGCCCGAATCAAAATAGCGGTTGAAGGCGAAATTGGCGATATCGCCTGGAATATAAAATCTGCTTTGGAGATTCCAGAAGAGGGTGCATTGGATCATCTGATTAAAGAGGCAATGCTGGAAGAGGATGTCAAAAACTATGACAATATATTCATGCTACTGGGGATGATTTATGATCCTCAAAGTGTATTGCTTGTCAAAGAAAACATTCAAAATGGAACGACCGAGAGTATCACATTTGCGGTTGAAATGATGGACATCTTCGTGGAAGAAGAACTTAAGCCTAAGCTAATTCCTGTTATGGACGAGCTTAAAATTTCGGAACGTTTAGCTAAACTACAAAGTAACTATCCACCAGAAGATTTTGATTCGTATGAGGACTTACTGCTTCAAATAATTAACAGAGATTATAATAGAATTAATAGATACACGAAATCTTTGGCAATGTATCGTTTTGGAGAACTAAGTAGTCATGTCACAGCAGATCTCATCGCTAACCTCTTCAATCCTGATCCATTCTTACTACAAACTGCAGCGTTTGTCATGTATAAAATCAGCGAGGAAAGCTATCACGAGCATACAAAGAGACTCAGACCAGTTACTAAGAAGGAATTAGATAAAGCCATATTGCCACCGGTCTTTAGGCACGAAGACGAAGAGTATCATCAAAAACTGATGCTTATAGAACGTGTAATTGAATTGAAAAAAATTGAAATGTTTAAACCAATTCCTGGAGAGCTAATCACCTATATGGCTGAATCAATGGAAGAGGTAAGAATAAAATTAGGATCAACCATTATAAGAGAAGGCGATAGTGGAATGGAACCTATGTATATCGTTTTAGATGGGTCTGTTGATATTTACGAGGGAGATCACAAGGTAGCAGAACGTGAAAAAGGTGGGGTGTTTGGAGAGAAAAACCTTACAGAGACAGATACTTACGGTTTCACCGCTTTAGCAAGAAATGAATGTACCTTACTGCTTATGCGCAAGGAGGAGTTATTGAATCTTATGTCGAAACACATTGAGATTTTAGATTGCTGGATTGATATAATGAATGGCGTAGTTAACCAAGAAGAGCCAGAAATTGTGGATGCACTGTTTGGATGAGATTTCGATGAAGCACTTTGCATAGTATAAAAAATTAAGTTATTTCACATATAAACCCCTAATCGCGTACAATGAGCACTAATCGCACCATAGCACTAATCTACTCTGAAAAAGACGATGCGATGATCGAGGGTGGCGTCAAAGGCTGGGTTACAAACTTTCATAAGTTTTTGTCCACTTTGATGTATCAGATCACCAGGGAAAATCCTGAAATAGAGCTTATAACGGAATCCAATTTTTCTCCTGTAGAATTAGATGAATACAGCGTTATACTTGTTGTGGCAACATCCAATCTTGCGAAGGAAAAAGTGATCATGCAGGCACTTAATTCTCATGGTAAAAAATTAAAAGAGCAGAAGAAACTCACAGCTGATGGTGTGGCTAGGGTTTTCAAAGTACTTAAACGTCCATATGATCCGGATGATGCATTACCAGAGTTTGAAGATTTATTGACCTACGATTTTTATCTGGTTGATCCGTTAACAGGTGATCCTCAGGAGTTTACAAGGTTTTTTGGATCTGATGCGGAACGTAGTTATTGGATGAAGCTGGTGGACATGGCCTATGATATCAATCATGTCCTACATGCCAAAGAAGTAGGAAGCGAAGGTGATGAATATGAAGCTGCACCACGTGAAAAAACCGTCTATCTTGCAAGTACCGGTGTGGATATGGTAATACAGCGGGATATCATAAAGCGGGAGCTCATGAGACACGGTTATAAAATACTTCCGGATCACAGTCTTCCAAAAGAGGCCAAAGCTTTAGAACGTATGGTTAGGGATGACCTTGACAGATGCAGACTTTCTATTCATTTGGTTGGGGAGGATTATGGATATAAACCAAGAGGTTCAGAGCTTTCTGTGGTTGACATTCAAAATAGAACAGCCTCAGACCATACCTATCAAATGGTTGATAAGAATAAGGAAGCGAAAGAAGATGAGAAAAAGCCATTCAGCAGACTTATCTGGGTATCTCCTGATCTAAAAAACGTCACTGAACGACAAAAAATATTCATAGAAGACCTTAAAAGTGATGCTGCTGCATTAGAAGAAGCAGAAGTACTTCAAATCCCGCTTCAAGAGCTGAAAACCATCATTAGAGAGGAATTGGTTACCGGAGGTCGATTTAATGTGAGACGTGATCTTAAAGGGTTAGATCAGGAAAAACCTGGAGAGAAAACTAAGATGATCTACCTCATCGCGGATAAACGAGACATCAGTGATATCGATGACATACAATCCTACCTTAAGGATCAAGGTTTCAATGTAGTGTCGCCAAGCTACGAGGGAGATTTAGTGGACTTAAGGTACATTCATCAGGAAAATTTAAGAAGATGCGATGCATCAATCATATACTTTGGTCAGTCTTCTGAAGATTGGATCAAGACGAAATTACAGGACTTATTAAAAGCTCCTGGATTTGGCCGTGAAAAGCCTTTAACAGCTAAAGCGGTTTACTTTAGAGGGCAGAAGGATGTGGATATGGAGCACTATAAGAAAAACAACGCCATGGTTTTGGGGAATAATGGAGGGACATTTAGTCCGGATCACCTCAAGCCTTTTCTAACTAAAATAGAAAGCTGATGAGCGATAAAGAAATTGATGTTCAGGGCCATGAAGAGGTTCAAGACATTGTTGACATTACCCAATTAATCAATCCCTTTCCCGGTTTAAGACCATTTGGGATTGAGGAAAGTCACCTCTTCTTTGGAAGAGAAGGACAAAGTGATGAGGTACTTGTCAAACTATCAGAAAATAAATTTGTAGCCATACTTGGTGCATCAGGAAGTGGTAAATCCTCTTTGATGTATTGCGGCCTAATTCCGACTCTCTATGGAGGGTTTATGACTGAGGCTGGTTCCAACTGGCGGATTGTAGTAACAAGGCCCGGTGGAGGTCCAATTGATAATTTGGCTGAATCTCTTCTAATTAAAGACAAAGAGTATTCCAACCTTGGCGATGAGGATAAGCTGATAAGAAAAACCATTATTAGTACAGTACTTCGAAGTAGTTCGCTTGGACTTGTTGAAGTTGTCCGTCAGCTTAAAACAGATGATTTTCAGAATGTTCTCATCCTTGTTGACCAATTTGAAGAACTTTTCCGATATAGAAAATTAGAGTCAGCCACCTCTGATTTAGATGAGTCTTCTGCATTTGTAAATCTTTTACTAGAAGCGATACATCAGTATGATGAGCCTGTGTATATCGCATTAACCATGCGCTCGGATTTTATAGGAGAGTGTGCACAATTCCCAGATCTGACACAAATGATCAACGACTCTCACTACCTGATTCCGCAGATGACACGGGATCAAAAGCGTACGGCGATTGAAGGTCCGGTGGCAGTGGGAGGTGGTAAAATTGCACCACGTTTAACTCAGCAGCTATTAAATGATGTAGGAGACAACCCTGATCAATTACCGATTCTTCAGCACGCCCTGATGCGTACCTGGTCATACTGGACAGACAACCGAAAGATCGGCGAACCAATCGATTTAAGGCATTATAATTCCATCGGTACTCTTCGCGAGGCATTGTCTATGCATGCCAATGAAGCATATGACTCATTAAGCAAGCGTGAAAAAGAGATTTGTGAGGTGATGTTTAAAGCCCTCACAGAGCGTGGCTCTGAAAATCAGGGCATTAGACGGCCTACTAAGCTGGCTACAATCGCAGCTATTGCGGGGGTGAATGAAGAAGAGGCCGCAAGAGTGGTTGAGCGATTCAGAGAACCAGGCAGATCCTTATTGATGCCTCCTTTCGGAGTTAGATTAGAATCTGAGACGGTAGTGGACATTTCCCATGAAAGTTTGATGCGTATCTGGGTACGATTGAAGCGATGGTTGGATGAAGAATCCAAGGCCGCTGAAATGTACCTGAAGCTTTCTGAAGCGGCAGAACGCTATCAGGAAGGTAAAGCCGGTCTGTGGCAGATGCCAGATTTGCAACTTGCCTTGAACTGGAGAGAAGAAAACCGACCGACATTGGTTTGGGGTCAGCGTTACAATCCGGCCTTTGAGCGGACCATGGTATTTCTGGAGACTTCAGAGAAAGCCTACCTGACCGAGCAGCGAAACAAAGAGATCCTCCAGAAACGACAAGTTAAAAGGATGCGTACTACGGCGGTGGTATTGGCCATAGCTGTTTTGGTATCCTTAAGTTTCTTGATTTTCTCATTTATTAAAGCGGATGAGGCTGAGAAACAAAAGAACTTTGCGGAAGAGCAACAAAGAGAAGCTGAGAAATTAAGAGACGAGGCGGTATTATTACAAAACCAAGCACAGGAATCCGCAGCAGAAGCAATAAAGGAAAAAGCGAATGCTGATAGAGAGGCTGAAAATGCACGAAAAGCATCTCTTGAAGCGCAGAGACAGGCCGATATTGCTACTCAAAGACAAAGAGAGGCTGAAGATGCCAAACTAGAAGCAGATGAAGCAAAGGAAGAAGCACAGGATCAAGCAAGAATAGCTCAAGAGCAAGAACAAGCAGCAAAAAAAGCACAAGCACAAGCCTTAGAAGAACAAAAAAGGGCTGAACGCTTACGTTACCAGGCTATCGCCCAATCCATGGCGATCAAAGCGAAAACGATTGTGCCGGATGATCGTCCTCTGGCTGAATTGAAAGGCCTTGTGGCACTCCAAGCTTATTTTTTCCATCAACAATATAAAGACCAAGGAAAAAATTACAACGGTGATATTTATGCCGGCGTGTATAATGCCCTTCAGGGTTTATACGAAGTAGAATATGGGGATCCGATAACTGGTGATTCAGTATTTAATCAGTATCACAAACCGATTGATGTGGATGCGCAGAATACGGTTATCTCAGTAAAATCTGTGGTTTACTCAAATGATGGTGACTATTTCTATACGGCTAATGGTGATGGTGAAGTGATCAAATGGAACGTTGAAACACGTGATTGGGAGCAAATATTCCAAAATGAGGATGTAGCGAGAGTGGTTAACATTAGTCCAAATGAGCAATACCTGGCCTTGGGAACGGATCAAAACAACATCATGCTTTTTGATGTGAAGAACATGGATACTCAACCTACTCGAATAGACGGCCACTTAGGTGGTACCGTTTATGATTTGATTTTCTTGCCTGATAATTCAGGTTTCATTTCAGTAGGCGCAGACAACCGTATTTTGAGAAGTGATTTTAGAAGTAGTAGCGAACTCGTAAAATCGAATGTCCGAATAAACAAAATTACATTGTCTCCGGATGCCAAAATGCTTGTTGGAGCAGGGAATGATGGGAATGTATATATCTGGGATCTTACTAATATGGGTGCAGGTGCTACCACTTTGGTAAATAAATCAACAACGACAGATTCAACCGGTGTTTCATCAAGCTCAAGCAAGGTAAGTCCAATAAAGTCAGTTAAATTCAGTAATGATGGTAAGTTGTTGGCTTTTGGTACGGATGATGGTCGTATCAAAGTTTGGGATATGGAAGAGGAGAAACAAATTCCTCCAACACTGACAGGTTTCAGAGCTCCGATCACCGATATCGAATTCAGTCCCGATGACAGACTGCTGTTAGCTACTTCCAGAAACAAACAGGTAAGAATGTGGGATTTGGAAAATCCATTTGATCTTCCAATCATTCTGCAGGATTATAAAGGTTCCGGAGGTACAAGTGGAGATAGCCAGGGATGGGTAAATGACGCTGACTTTAGTCCTGATGGTCAGTATTTCGTGACTGCTGCGAATGATGGAAACATAAGAATCTATCCGACAAATGTTGGAGTCTTGGCCAAAGAGATATGTTCTCATATTACCCTTGGCAACATGTCTGACAATGAATGGAGACAATATGTGGGAGAAGGCATTGTTCCTGTTGAAACCTGTGCAGGCCAGCCACAACGACCAAATGAACTCTAATCTGCCTATATGAAGAAACACCTAATCATTTTTTGTTTATTGACTTGCACCTTCTGGGCGTATTCTCAATCTTCTTCACAATGTGCACGAGCCTTATCACAGGCAGAGCTGGCGTTTGAACAAGGCAGACTTTCTGATATCATCAATATCTATACAGATGATAATAGTGGATTTACAAGATGTCTGGATGGGGATGTATTCTCGATTGATGAAAAGATTAGAGCATACAAGCTTCTAACAAAAGCCTACCTTTTTCAGGACAATGAAGAGCAGGCTGAAGACATGTTTGTGAAGCTCCTGAAGGTTGATAAAGAACACCAACTAGCTGCAGAAGATCCAGCTGAGCTTTATTTATTAAAAGATAAGTTTAAAACTGAGCCGATATTAAGAGTGGCCGCAAGAGGTGGAGTAAATAAAAGTTTACCTACAGTTATACAGAGTTTCAATACATTTCAGAGTAGTCAAAAGCGCTACAATGAAAATGGGAATAATACAGGAGTAGGAATTGGGTTCTGGATAGAAGTACTTGCTGAGCGTCATATATCAAAGGGAATTGAAGTGGCTGGAGGATTACAGTATCGTATAGCTACCTATGAAATAGAAGGAGATTTAATAGAGGGAAGCCTTAATTATGTGGCCAAAAATACCAGCAATATGCTGAGAACACCTCTTTTGGTTAGGTATAGCTTAAACTACGATAAAAAAGATAATGATGGGAATCGCGTCGGATTCTTACCTTATGTTTTCTTAGGTGGATCATATGATCTATTACTTAGTGCCAAATATGTGGACGCTCAGAGAACAGGAGGTACAGCTTATACATTGCCTCCGGGAAGTGATGATCTCAAAGGATCAGATCAGGTGGCTACTTCTAATTTATCTATTATAGCAGGTGTAGGTTTTAGGTCAAGAATAGGAAGAGCTAAAGTGGATTTCTTCTCATTAGAATTGAGGTACGATAATGCACTTTTAAATTACATCAATCCGGATAATCGATGGGTTAATAAAGATTTGAATTTTGGCATTGGTCATGTGGAAGATGATCTCACCTTAAATGTTCTTTCTTTCTCTGTAGGATATACTCGTTCATTATACATTCCAAGAAAGCGTAAGCAGTATCGTTAAATCATGAAGTATAAATATTACTTATATATAGCCATTGGCTTTCTTCTATCTGCCTGTCAAATTGAAGATGAAAATGCACCGTCTCCGGATGAGGCATTCATCAAATATTTTGGTGAGCTGACAAGCTATGAAGCAAAAGACATTGAAATTGTTTATGACGTTATCGGAGTGAATCCGATTGGTTTGGTTGTTTTTGGTACGCAAGTATCTGAAAATGGTGATACTGACTTTTTCGTGTTGAGAACTGATCTTGATGGCAATCTGATAGATTCTGTTTCACTGGGGGTGTCTGATACACTTGCTATCTTCGATGAAGAAGGAGAGTTTGTTCCAGGAGGAGATACATTGGCTGATGACTGGACAGGTGATGGTGTAGCTGATCGGTTTAGGGCGGAAGAAACAGCTGGACAGATTCATGTAATCAATGATTTTAGAAATGGGCGGCCTGGTTTTGCAATCATAGGTACTTCTTCCATTACGATAAATGCCCTAGGTATTTCAGATTGGAAACAGTTCAGTTTCGGGTTTTTGGATGCAGACCTGAATCCAGTGACATTTGATGGAGATTCATTAATAGCTTTTGCTGATGCAACAGAAGATGAATTTTTAGATTTTTTAGGGAATGATATCATTCAACTCAATGATGGTAGTTTTCTATTGGTAGGGGCTCGAGAGATTGATCGGGGAGGAGGGGATAGTGATTTCGATAACTATTTTCTTAAGGTAAATCCTGTGCTAGAAAGAATTGTTTTTGAAGAAACTCAGGGAATTGCTGGTGATGATGAAGAAGACATTGCAATGAGAGCTTTTGAGAAGTCAAATGGAAATCTTGTGATGATTGGTCATTCAAATACACCAAGCTTAAGAGGTGAAAATTTTGGATCGAATGGTACCAATGTTTTCTATCTTGAGACGGATGAAAATGGAACTCCCTTTAATTCAGCAGCATATGGAATTGATGACAGTCGTGATCCTACAGATGCAACGGTATATAATGAGACTGTAAGTGATGTTATAAAATCTTCTTCTGGTTTTAGTATTGTTGGAACTTCAAGCACTTCCGGAAATGAAGAATTTGCTTTTATTATGAATCTTAGCAACAATGGGGTTTATCTGAATGGAAGCAACCATCATTTTTCAGCCTACAATGATGAATCTAATACTCTGGAAACGCTTGGGAAAGGAATCACCCAATCAATTGATAATAAGCTGATTATGCTTGGTCAATACTTGTCATTTAACTCCGGTAATTTATCCAGAGGTGGTGAAGGAATGTTTGTGAAGTTCAGTCAAGGAAGTGCTCCGGTTGCTGGAGCAGAATCATTTTTTGGCTTAGCTGACGGTAATGATACCGTTGTGGATGCAGTAACCTTACCAGATGGTAAAATTGTGGCTGTTGCCAATGTAGATTTTGGGGGTGGAGTAAAACTCATTTCCATCATTAAGTTGAATGATGACGGATCATTGGATTAATCTTAGAATAGTTCAATTTTAACACATTTTTATCTTATCTACCCAAATAGAGCCTATATCGAAAAAAGAAGTGGGTTCTTTGATATGATATAACCTTTAATAAACTTCACTAATAATTAGTTTTGGAGTAACTTATACCATTGCTATTGTCACCTTTATTTGCGTCTAAACTACTACTCATGAGAAAGATCGGCCCATCTCTACTATATACGTTTTTCATTCTTCTATTTTCTTTTTCGAGTTACGCTCAACCAACTGTTATATCAGCCACAACAGTCGATTCAGATGGTAATGGTATTGTTGACAGATTAGAGATCCAATTTTCTGAGCCTATTGATGATAGCGATTTTACTGTGAATGCGATTGCAGATTGGACGCTGGATGATGGAAGCGGGGCTGTATCTTTTGACGGATTCAATACTACTGTTGGAGCGGATACAGATGCAGATGATGAGTATGTGACCTTAACCATTAGTGCGGGCGTCAGTGGCACAGATGCGATGAATTATGCCTACACGAATGATGGAGGAGGAGCAGATGATATTTCAAATGTTGGAGAGACCGGCATTCTTGCGGACATCACAACGGTCGCTGCTACAGACGGGGCAGACATTGTGGTTATACAGGCGATCACTTTAGATGTAGGAGGCGATGGCACGGTAGAGACGATGGAGTTAGAGCTGAGTGAGCCCATCGACGATTCAGACTTCACTGCAAATGCGATTGCTGATTGGACGTTGGATGATGGAGGAGGCGCAGCTTCTTTTGATGCTTTCAACACGACGACCAATGTAGTGAGTGGTGGAGCGGATGCAGATGCGGATGATGAGTTTATTGCATTGACGATCAGTGCAGGAGTGAGTGGTACGGGCGTGATGAATTATGCCTACACGAATGATGGAGGTGGCGGAGATGACATTAATGATTTAGATAATGGAGAAGTACTGGCAGATATTGGTGCTACAGCAGCAGCTGATGGAGCAACTCCAATTTTATTAGCAGCTACGACAGTAGACGCTGGAGGTAATGGTATTGTTGAGGGCTTAGAGCTTCAATTTTCAGAGTCGATGGTAGATGCGGACTTTACAGCAAATGCGATTGCGGACTGGACGTTAGACGATGGAGGAGGCGCAGCTTCTTTTGATGGTTTCAGCACAACGACCAATGTAGTGAGTGGTGGCGCGGATACAGATGCGAATGATGAGTATGTGACCTTAACGATCAGTGCGGGCGTCAGTGGCACAGATGCGATGAATTATGCCTACACGAATGATGGAGGAGGAGCAGATGATATTACAGATGGCACGAATGTGCTGGCGGATATTGGTACTACAGGAGCTACAGACGGGGCAGACATTGTGGTCATACAGGCGATCACTTTAGATGTAGGTGGAGATGGCACGGTAGAGACGATGGAGTTAGAGCTGAGTGAGCCCATCGACGATTCAGACTTCACTGCAAATGCGATTGCTGATTGGACGTTGGATGATGGAGGAGGCGCAGCTTCTTTTGATGCTTTCAACACGACGACCAATGTAGTGAGTGGTGGAGCGGATGCAGATGCGGATGATGAGTTTATTGTATTGACGATCAGTGCAGGAGTGAGTGGTACGGGCGTGATGAATTATGCCTACACGAATGATGGAGGTGGCGGAGATGACATTAATGATTTAGATAATGGAGAAGTACTGGCAGATATTGGTGCTACAGCAGCAGCTGATGGAGCAACTCCAATTTTATTAGCAGCTACGACAGTAGACGCTGGAGGTAATGGTATTGTTGAGGGCTTAGAGCTTCAATTTTCAGAGTCGATGGTAGATGCGGACTTTACAGCAAATGCGATTGCAGACTGGACGTTAGACGATGGAGGAGGCGCAGCTTCTTTTGATGGTTTCAGCACAACGACCAATGTAGTGAGTGGTGGAGCGGATACAGATGCGAATGATGAGTATGTGACCTTAACGATCAGTGCGGGCGTCAGTGGCACAGATGCGATGAATTATGCCTACACGAATGATGGAGGAGGAGCAGATGATATTACAGATGGCACGAATGTGCTGGCGGATATTGGTACTACAGGAGCTACAGACGGGGCAGACATTGTGGTCATACAGGCGATCACTTTAGATGTAGGTGGAGATGGCACGGTAGAGACGATGGAGTTAGAGCTGAGTGAGCCCATCGACGATTCAGACTTCACTGCAAATGCGATTGCTGATTGGACGTTGGATGATGGAGGAGGAGCAGCTTCTTTTGATGCTTTCAACACGACGACCAATGTAGTGAGTGGTGGAGCGGATGCAGATGCGGATGATGAGTTTATTGCATTGACGATCAGTGCAGGAGTGAGTGGTACGGGCGTGATGAATTATGCCTACACGAATGATGGAGGTGGCGGAGATGACATTAATGATTTAGATAATGGAGAAGTACTGGCAGATATTGGTGCTACAGCAGCAGCTGATGGAGCAACTCCAATTTTATTAGCAGCTACGACAGTAGACGCTGGAGGTAATGGTATTGTTGAGGGCTTAGAGCTTCAATTTTCAGAGTCGATGGTAGATGCGGACTTTACAGCAAATGCGATTGCGGACTGGACGTTAGACGATGGAGGAGGCGCAGCTTCTTTTGATGGTTTCAGCACAACGACCAATGTAGTGAGTGGTGGAGCGGATACAGATGCGAATGATGAGTATGTGACCTTAACGATCAGTGCGGGCGTCAGTGGCACAGATGCGATGAATTATGCCTACACGAATGATGGAGGAGGAGCAGATGATATTACAGATGGCACGAATGTGCTGGCGGATATTGGTACTACAGGAGCTACAGACGGGGCAGACATTGTGGTCATACAGGCGATCACTTTAGATGTAGGAGGCGATGGCACGGTAGAGACGATGGAGTTAGAGCTGAGTGAGCCCATCGACGATTCAGACTTCACTGCAAATGCGATTGCTGATTGGACGTTGGATGATGGAGGAGGAGCAGCTTCTTTTGATGCTTTCAACACGACGACCAATGTAGTGAGTGGTGGAGCGGATGCAGATGCGGATGATGAGTTTATTGTATTGACGATCAGTGCAGGAGTGAGTGGTACGGGCGTGATGAATTATGCCTACACGAATGATGGAGGTGGCGGAGATGACATTAATGATTTAGATAATGGAGAAGTACTGGCAGATATTGGTGCTACAGCAGCAGCTGATGGAGCAACTCCAATTTTATTAGCAGCTACGACAGTAGACGCTGGAGGTAATGGTATTGTTGAGGGCTTAGAGCTTCAATTTTCAGAGTCGATGGTAGATGCGGACTTTACAGCAAATGCGATTGCAGACTGGACGTTAGACGATGGAGGAGGCGCAGCTTCTTTTGATGGTTTCAGCACAACGACCAATGTAGTGAGTGGTGGAGCGGATACAGATGCGAATGATGAGTATGTGACCTTAACGATCAGTGCGGGCGTCAGTGGCACAGATGCGATGAATTATGCCTACACGAATGATGGAGGAGGAGCAGATGATATTACAGATGGCACGAATGTGCTGGCGGATATTGGTACTACAGGAGCTACAGACGGGGCAGACATAGTGGTCATACAGGCGATCACTTTAGATGTAGGAGGCGATGGCACGGTAGAGACGATGGAGTTAGAGCTGAGTGAGCCCATCGACGATTCAGACTTCACTGCAAATGCGATTGCTGATTGGACGTTGGATGATGGAGGAGGAGCAGCTTCTTTTGATGCTTTCAACACGACGACCAATGTAGTGAGTGGTGGAGCGGATGCAGATGCGGATGATGAGTTTATTGCATTGACGATCAGTGCAGGAGTGAGTGGTACGGGCGTGATGAATTATGCCTACACGAATGATGGAGGTGGCGGAGATGACATTAATGATTTAGATAATGGAGAAGTACTGGCAGATATTGGTGCTACAGCAGCAGCTGATGGAGCAACTCCAATTTTATTAGCAGCTACGACAGTAGACGCTGGAGGTAATGGTATTGTTGAGGGCTTAGAGCTTCAATTTTCAGAGTCGATGGTAGATGCGGACTTTACAGCAAATGCGATTGCGGACTGGACGTTAGACGATGGAGGAGGCGCAGCTTCTTTTGATGGTTTCAGCACAACGACCAATGTAGTGAGTGGTGGCGCGGATACAGATGCGAATGATGAGTATGTGACCTTAACGATCAGTGCGGGCGTCAGTGGCACAGATGCGATGAATTATGCCTACACGAATGATGGAGGAGGAGCAGATGATATTACAGATGGCACGAATGTGCTGGCGGATATTGGTACTACAGGAGCTACAGACGGGGCAGACATTGTGGTCATACAGGCGATCACTTTAGATGTAGGTGGAGATGGCACGGTAGAGACGATGGAGTTAGAGCTGAGTGAGCCCATCGACGATTCAGACTTCACTGCAAATGCGATTGCTGATTGGACGTTGGATGATGGAGGAGGAGCAGCTTCTTTTGATGCTTTCAACACGACGACCAATGTAGTGAGTGGTGGAGCGGATGCAGATGCGGATGATGAGTTTATTGCATTGACGATCAGTGCAGGAGTGAGTGGTACGGGCGTGATGAATTATGCCTACACGAATGATGGAGGTGGCGGAGATGACATTAATGATTTAGATAATGGAGAAGTACTGGCAGATATTGGTGCTACAGCAGCCGATGATGGAGCCGATCCAGTGCTAATATCAGCCGTAACAGGTGATAATGATACCAATGGTCAAATAGATAGGGTCATCGTTACTTTTTCCGAGACGATGGAGTTCGATGATATTGATGCCACTCCTACTGCGGGAGCGGATGATTTTACAGATGATTTTGTTGTAACCGGGTATGATATTATAACAGCAGCAACACTTGCCGGGGGCTCTACAGATGATGATGAAATTGTCATAACCCTTGCTGAGAGTGGATCACCTGACACAGATGCTACTCCTAACCTGACGATTACAGTTGGAGAATTAGGCGATCTTGCCACCGTACCGAATACCAATGCCGCTTCATCAGGTGCTGTGAGTGATGGTGCTGCTCCAGTAATTCTTAGTGCTACTACGGATGATGTAGGAGGTACTTCAGGTGAAATTGATCTAATCACAGTTGTTTTATCAGAGCCGATAGATGGATCCACTTTGGATCAGACGGTTGGCGGTGGTACAACTTCACAGTTTGCACTTGGTGGAGGATATCAAATTTCAAGTATCGACACCCAGGTTGGGGGTGCTGCAAATGATGACATAATTGAAATCGTTTTGGTGGAGAGTACGAATCCAGATACGGATGCCACACCTACACTTACTTTCACCTCTGGTACATTAGATGATTTGGCTACACCAAGTGTAAATACGACTTTGGGGTACTCCGCTGCTGTTACTGATGGAGCAGCTCCGGTGATATATTCTTCGTTCCTTCAAGGTTCAAATAGTTATTTGCAGGTAGTATTCTCTGAGGAAATTTATCGTTCTGCCGGAGGGTCAATCGTTCTTGGTGATTTCGATCAGTCTATAACGCTCAATTCCGGACCAAATCCAACTACCTTGAATTTTAATGATGCTACAACACTTGGTGGTGATCCTCTAGGAGCGGTTGAAGACACGATTCTTTTTGTTATAAATATTGACCCAGGATTTGGTACTTATGAAAACGATGATGATGTAAGTATAAGTACAGATGGAACTACCATCGAAGATGCAGTGGGTATTTCCTTATCAGGGACTGAAACAGCTGGGCCATATACGATTCAGGACTTGATCAATTTCCCTCAAATTCTTACTGCTTCCTACACCGTCACGGGTGCTAATTCAGGATATATCGAGCTGGTTTTTAGTGAAGGACTTTACAGAGATGCAAGTACCAACAGGAGTCCCATGCTTGCAAACACTAACAACGACGGCACTATAAAGAATGGTGACTATACAAATGGGACATCTTTATGTGATGAAGATGAACTTTGTATTACTTATACACAAAATGGTGGAGCAACTATAAATGACAATAATAATTCAGATATTGATTGGCGAAGGGATACTGGTGCTAGTTTAGCTAACAATGTAGATTATTCATCTGATACTTACCGAATTTACTTCTTTGATTTACCAAATGGACAATTTAGGGGAGTAGAGACTTACCGATTTGCTGCTAGAAGCAACACGCAAATCAGGGGTAGAACCACAGATGCCTACATGCCAAATCCAGGGGATTATTTTTTCGACTTTAATTTACCCGATGTGTTTGCTGAAGATTTCGATGATCTGGTAACGGCGGACGTAGAAGCCCATGATACTGATGCTGATGGAAACATTGATGAAATAGTTGTCACTTTCCTTGATGACATTGATGATGCATCATTGGCTGCCAGTTTATCAGACTTTACGATTAATGGGGGTACTAATAATGGAATATCTCCAAGTTCAGTAGTCGCAACTCCGCTGAATGGCGTGGATCCTAATGTTGCGAATGACAATATTTTCACATTAGCTTTTACAAGCTACACTGGCACAAATGTGGACGGAACATTGGATTTCGCAGGGACATTGACGTTTGCAGATGATGCGGGTAATTTAATTTTAGCTGGATCCGTAACTCCAACAGATGCGGCAGGACCTGTTATTCAAAGCGCTATTACGGCAGATAATGACCTTAATGGTCAGATAGATGAAATCACGGTCACCTTCTCTGAGCCATTCTCTGATAATGGAATCGATGACACAGACTTTAGTTTATCAGGTGGGTATACTATTCCAGTTGCTGGATTCTCAGTTTCGTCCCCTGATGTAACATTGACGCTTAATGAAAGTGGTTCATCTGATACGTACATAACTCCAGATGTAAGTGTTGATGTCGCAGATATTTTGCGTGATTTGAGTGCAGCAACTGCCAGCAATCCAATTCATACATTTACGAATACCGATGACGGTGCTGCTCCATATTTTACCATCACTACGTCTAGTCCAACAGTCACTACTGATCCAACTCCAGATTTATCCGGGACAATTGATGATCCTAATGCAACAGTTCTCATAAGTATTGGTGCAAATTCAGCACTTTCTGCTACGAATGATGGAATAGGTGGATGGACACTTTCAGGAGGTTTATTAACTAACCCTCTGGGGTTGCAGACCTATTCTGTATCATATACCACCTTTGATTTAGCTAGTCCAATAAATATTAGAACCGCTACAGTTCCCAATGTAATAGAGGTTCAAGGAGGAGTGCTTGTCGAAGATGCTACAGCAAGTTTTGAAGCCCTTACAGGCGCAGAAGCTGTTACTGTTTGTATCGGAGATCAAGTTTCATTGCCAACAATTCGAGTGGCAGAAACTAACCCAACAGATTTCAGCTCGACGGGAACGTATATCCTTAATCTCCCTGCTGGGTTTGTGTTTGATACCGGAGCAACTTTAAGTATACTTAGTACAAGTGTTGGTAATAACATTTCAATAGGAACTGTTGAATATATTGGAACATCTTCTTTAAGTATTGAACTTATAGATGACGGTGACGCTGATGTTGTTGACGTTATTACCATAGATGGATTGATTGTCGAGGGAACAGGGAGTACTGCACGCACAAATAGTGTAATCACTGTTAGTGGTGATGTTGGTATTCTTACCAATCAAACAAGTTTTGGTGATTTAAGCAGTTTATTATCACCAGATGCATTAACCGATCTAGAGGATACCGCTGATCCCGGGACACCAATTACCGAATATATAACTAAATATCTTCCACGGGTACGTGTGGATTATACACTTGGTAATCCTATACAAATGTTTACTCCTGGAGAAGTAGTGAACTTTTCTGGAGGAGCTTCTGGCATTATAAATACAGACAATGGACTGAATCAAATGCAGGTTAATTTGACATCAGGAACTGTGGCGAATGCAGAAACCATTACAGAAGTTAGTTCAGGGTTTACTGCAACAACTACGGCGAATGCAGTTGGTTTAACTCGCGATCTATTACCTTTTTCATTAGAAGCAAGTCCTACTGTAACTAGTAATTGGTATTTTGATGGAGTAGTTGACCCAACACCTGATTTGACTACTTCAATTAACAGCAATGCAGCATTACTTGCTACAACGCCTGGCCTATTTACCTATGCCATTACTGACGATGATGCCACTTGTGAAAGCGCACCTCTTTTGTTTAATGTATTGGTTTACAATGATGTTCATCCTGATAACGATAGTCGAACCTTTGTTGATCAAGTGCTTTCAGTAAATGGATCAATTGATACCATCTACTTAAGTAATCCAGCCAATCATACAGTATCATTAACAGGAAATGGTATTTCGGTTGTTGGTGGTGGGGCAGATCCATTGGTAGCATACTTTGACCCAGCTGTCGCTGGAGATAATGGTGGTGTAGGTGAAACTCATACCATCACTTACAGTGTAACCAATGACAATACAGGAGAAAATCTTATCGTTCAAGCTGATTTTGAGGTGGTACCTGAAACAGAATTTTTTACTCCGGCATTAGACGATGCTTATTGTATTTCAGAATTTCCTCTTGCAGGAAATCTTACCATTGAAGAGGCAACTTTTTATACAAGTAACCCTTCCAATTTCTTTCAGATATATTTTGACAACTTCATTAGTGCGAATGCTCAAGGCCTGGATAAGACACTAGACAATTCCTATATGTATTTCTATAATAATGCATTATTCAGCTTCCAAGCAGCATATGGGTCAGGAGTTACGTTCGAGTTTCCGTTTGATCCTCAAACCTGGTCTGGTTTAGCGTTTGGTGGAAATGGATTTGGAGATGACTTTATCATGGCACCTGGAGAGGGAAGTATATTCTATGTTGAAAGAAACAGATTCGATAATATGACTTCACAGTCAACGATAGAATTTGATTTCTTAGAAGTTTATGGTCGCCCATATGTTCAAATAAGTGGATTAAACACACAATACTGTGACTCTGACACTGACCTTGTCACAATCAATCGAAGTGTCAAATACGTAAATGATTTTGAGTCAACCAATCCAAATGACCAATATGCACAATGGGAGCCTTCCTATGTAACTCTGGAAGAAGTAATTGCAAATGGGTACTATCTCTATCGGTCAATAGATGGGATTAGCTATTCACAAATAGCCGATTTTACTTCAGGAGGGACTCTAAGTAATGTATTTAATCCAAATGATCCTGATCAGGATGGGAATACGTTTGCCGATGATGGTGATACAGACGATATTGGCTATTTCAGAATTATTTATGACACAGAGGCTCTAGGTCCTGAATCTTGTGTCGGTTCTACATCATTTGATTTTTATGTAAATCCAAGACCGGCTATGCTTGAATTAGGTGCTGCGACACTTGCCGCCGGAAGGTCAATTGGCTTTGTAAATACAGATGAGTATCAACTTGAGTATTGCGTTGGAGCTACACCAGCAGGTTTTACGGCTATAAACTTTGAGGATGGCCAGTTGATTTATTCTTCATCAAGAACAGCAACTCTTACTCACCCAAATAGCCCTACTTACACTGTAGGGGAAACGATAAAAGGAGCCACTAGTGGTGCTACAGCCCAAGTAATTACAGATAATGGCACAACAATGACCATTGGGGATATTAACGGGAATTTTGAAGTGGGGGAAATAATTAAGGGGCAAACCACCTTATTTAATTCTGCCATTTCAGCGTTTAATGAAACAACTACCAATTTTAGAGTTGGAGAAACCATTACAAGTTTCACTGGATCTGCACAGATTGTTTCAGACAAAGGGAATGTACTTGGATTAGATAATCTGGTGGGAACATTTTCTGCAGGTCAGACGATCACGGGTGCAACAAGTGGAACAATGAAAACAATAGTTGTATCCTCCAATCCTACGGATATCACATGGTACGACCAAAATCAAAATCCACTTCCAGCAGCCGTTAATTTTAATCCAACAGTTAATATAGCAGCTGTTGGATTAAGTACTACCGGAGCTGATCAGGCAGAATTTTACTTTAGTACAACAGGCTCAAGTGGTTGTGAATCGGATTTAAGAAAGGTAACGGTAAATATTTTTGACATCCCTGATGCACCAGTAATTGATGCCAGCGCATTCCCACCTGCAGCACAGAATGGCAATATTTACACTTTTGATTATTGTGTTGAAGATGGTGGAGCATCAACCACACCTGATGCATTGATTTTAGATGATCTGTTAGATGATGATCGGTATAACGTTACAAGAGAGTTTCGTGATTTTTCTGCTGGATCAGTTATCATCGATATGACTACCATTACAGAGATTGATGGCAATACCGATACAAGCGATGAAAGTATACCAGTTCCTGACATTTTTGCTGGTGATTCTATAATCTTCACAATTACAAAAACCGAGAACATAAGCATAGCTCCGGATAACGTTTTTTCTGACTTCCCTGGATGTACAAGCACTGACGCAATAACTATTCGAATTCTTGCGCATGAGGAAGCTGGAATTCCAACTGAATCAGATTTTGTTGCTGGTACCACTGAATTTCATATATGTGAGGGTGATCCATTGGGTAACATCAGTCACACATTTATAGCTGGTACAGATGAGTATACCTGGTATGAAAGCATTGACGGTGGTAGCAACGGAGTAACAAGGATTGGAGATGTCCTTGGAGTTGGTGATCCTATGACAGAAGCCATCTTAGGTAGTGCCTCTACCATCCCAAGTAATTTTGTTGATGTTCCAGGCGTATACACCGTGTATGTTTCACGAAACAATGATGTAGTAGACTCAAGAGATTTTGATGGATGTGAATCAGAAGCGATACCTGTATCAATTACTGTACACGGAATTCAAGATGCTGTTACAATCGTATCTGATAATTCAGCAAACCCTTCTGTACCTCTGGATTTTCCTAATATTGATCCAGATGATGATGACTTTTTTGAATTTGCAGTCTGTTCTGATCAACTCTTTGCTGATCTGGCATTTGAAGCACAAAATCTTTATGCGGGTGATGAGCGCGTGGAATGGTATAACGCTTCTACCGGTAACCTACTATTTACCGGAGAGAGACCAACCTTCGCTGACTTATTTCTAGTAGGGCTAGGTGCTCAAATCGTAACATATGAGGTTATTCAGGTAACGGATACTTTGACAGATTCATTTGGTAACTTCTTTGATGGTTGTAACAGTGATATTGCGACTATTCAGATTACGATTGCAGATCCGGCGGAACTAACAGTTGTAGATGCTCTAGATGCTGAAATTAGTAACTCTTACTGCAGAGATGATGATCCAGAGGGTGATGGAGATATTGATGTATTTATAAGAGTTGGCACAACATTGCTAACAGATCCAACTGATGTTGGGTATGAAATTAACTCTTATTTACAAAGCACATATGATGCGAATGATCCCGCAGATATTGATGGTCCACTTATTAATGGAAGCTTCCCAGTACTGGATCTGGTGGCTTTACATGATGCATTACCAGGTGCGATGGATATTGGTGGTGAGTCTACAGTGCATGAGTTGATCATGTATTATACAGATCCCGCTTCTTTTTGTACGGGTTCTGTCACAAAAGTGATAACTATTAATCCAGATCCTCATATTAGTTTTGAAGTTTTTGGAGTAGACATTAACGAGGCAAACTTTACTTCTGGGTTTAATAATTTCTGTTACGAGCAGGGGAATGTAACACTCAGAGGAGTTCAGTATATCTACGATAATACAGGCATTACAGACACAATCAATTTAACTTCTGGACAATTCTCAAGCGACCAATTAGGAGCACTTGGATCAAATATTGGAGAGGGAACATTTAATCCAAGAGCAGAGCATAATGCTGCCTACGGTGAAACGGGGCAGGGAGCTAAGTATTTAAATAGGACTGCCAATGGTAGTGTTATTACTTTTAATTTCACGGATGACAATGGATGTCAAATATCTGTAGCTGAGAACCTATATATAGAGCCAGAACCAGAAGTATATGACGTAGAGCGAGTCACTGATTTAGATCCGGCTGACCTTGCTTCTGATCGACTTTCAAATATCATTCGTATTCAAGATTTCTGTAATGATGGAAGTGATGCGCAGGTTACTGTTGTATTAGTGGATCCAACTGGTGGTGAGGATGATGTTCTTACAGATTACACCAATTATGGTTTTGAATGGACAATTAACGGGGATCCGGTACCTGATGATGGTTTTGGAAATCCAGTCATTCAGGTTGGTACAAACACATTAACATTTACACCAAGCTCTACTAACGTTAATGTGAGAGTTGACGTGACAGATCCTAATTTATGTACGGAGACCTTTACTGAGGTGCATCAATTACAAGCCTTACCAGATTTAGATTTCCCTGAGATATTCAATTTTGAAGAGTTTTGTGCAGACGATGCTAATGTTTCACTAAGCTTAGATGATTACATTGGAGGACAAACAGCTGCATCTATTGCTGGAGTTATTAGTTGGGAAGTATTATCATTTAATACCAATAGAACAGATACTGTTAATAACCCTGTTGAAGCAGGTTGGTCAACAGCAACTGTTGATCAAGATTTAGGTGGTGGTTCATTTCCTACCGTAGATATTCAAAATTGGCATCAAGGAGCAGGTGGGGTTTCATATGTCAACGGAAGGAGTGTAGGTGGTAATTCTACTGTTCATACCATTTACATTACCTATCAAGATTTAAATCGCGAATATCAGGGTATCGCTACAAATTGTTCAGTCACATATTCTGAAACAATCATAATCAATCCAAACCCTGACATAACTATTTTGGTTGATAACAATGATATTAATGGATTCCTGACCGGACAAGACCAATTCTGTTATGATGAAAACACAATTGAACTGGCAGGTGTTTCTGCACCCGATTCAAGTTCGCTGTTTACTAGTGTAGGCCAATTTGTTTTGGTTGTTGGACTGGATGATGATTTCTCGACTGAAACTAATGACCTCAATATTCCGACCAGTAACAATACAGCATTTGTAAATGCTTTTGATCTTCATGATGAGTACTGGAACATAATTAATGGCACTACCGGTGTAGAATATCCATATGAAACTCAATCAAGTTCACTAATCCAGTTCGAATACACCGATGAAAATGGATGCTTCAATTTTGTGGAGACAACATTATTTGTAGATCCGGTTCCTGAAGAGATTTCAGTTAATAATGGAAGCCCTCAAGATGGTAACATTTTCTTCATTACGGATATTTGTAATGATAATAGTAATCAGATAACTGCAGAAGTAAGGTTTATTGACCCAGCGGACCCTGCTGGAACAACTGAAGAGGATGATTATTCCGGATACACATTTACTTGGTCTTTAGATGGCCAGATTATTACAACCGTACCATCAAATGGAGAGTTGAATACCAATGTCATTTCAGTTAGCGATAGGGATTTTGTAGTTGAGGTAGATGTTACGGATTTGAATGGTTGCACAGTAAATTATTCAGAATTCCATTCTAAACAAGATTTGCCTGATCTTGATTTTGATGAAATTTTTAATTTCCAGGAGTTCTGCTCAGATGATGCAGTGCCAACGCTGACACTTGTAGATTTTATTGGAGGAAGTACGGTAGTAGATGAGTCAGATGTGGTTTCCTGGCAAGTTCTTTCATACCAGACCAATAGAAAAGATACAATTGAGAATGCAGTTAATGCTCTTTGGGCAGATGCTACTGTAGATCAGGATGCTGATGGTGCATCTATTCCTCAAATCAATTTACAAACCTGGCACGAAGGTGCTGGAGGTGCTACTTTCTCTGGAGGGAAAAGTATTGGTGGAAATTCAACTGTCCACTCCATCTATGTAACGTACATAGATCCAAGCAGATCTTATCAGGGTTTAAGTACTCTATGTGAGACAACCTATGTTGAAACAATTATCATAAATCCTAATCCGGATATCTCGTTTACGCTTGAAGGAGTGGATATGGATAACATAGAGCTGTGTTATGATGATACAGGCATTCAGCTAATTGGTGTTAATAACGTGACAAGAGCACCACTAGGTGATGGTGTGTTTGATATACCGGGAATTGCTTTGTCAACCAATAACGGAGAAGCTGTATTCACTGCAGCTGATGCTCATGGTGCAGATCCTTATGCACCAAGAAGTACTCATTCAGTTGAATACACCTATCAAGATGCTAATGGTTGCGAGAATACAGTTTTGAAAACATTCTTTGTGAATCCTAGACCTGAATTTGTTGGAACAAACATCAATGATGACATTGATGGAATACAGGTGGCTAATTCATGTGCCTCTGATTCTATCAGAGTATTTGTAGAGATGACAGATGATAGTGACTTGTACATTTATGAATGGTCTGTAAATGGTAATGTGGAGCAAACACAAAGTGGTGCTGCTGGTGGAGATACATTGGTATATGCTCTTAGTCAAGGTGAGACGACAGCTAACTTCTCGGTTACGGCAACCTATGATCCAACAGCTCCCGGAGCATCATTTACTACAGTTTGTGAGGCAGTATCTTTAAGTAAATCTGTAACTGTAGGCCAGGAACCAATTCCTGCCATCTCGTGGGTTGGCTTAACAGCCATTCATCCAAATGGCACAGATTTCACGATTTATGAGGATAATTCAGAGCTGGGTGATGCAGACATTGATTCTGTTTATTTGTCCATTGATGGAACTGTGGTGAATACTTGGAATGGTGATCCAACAAATCCTCTAGTCTTTCCATTGGATTATAATTATGTCTTCACAGCTAGTGGCTCATATGGAGTAGATCTCAGAATTACCACTATTGCCGGTTGTGATGTAACAATTAGTAGAACGATTGATATTATTCCTCATTTTACCAGCTTTAATTCAAACAATACTTACAGTGAAGATTTTGTTAGCTCAGAATCATTTGACTTAACATCTCCAAACGGTGGATGGCTTGTGGAGACCAGAAGCTTAGATGGTAAAACGGATGACTTAATTACTACATGGGCTTGGGGCACAACACCTCCAGGATCTGGAAATGGTACTGGATCAGTTTATACTAGCTACAATTCTATTCCAAATCCAGAAGCTAATCGAGAGATATCTTTTGTCTATTCTCCATCCTTTGATATTTCAGGATTTAGTTCGCCAACCATTAGTATCCAGCGATACGCGGGCTTTGTTTCGTTTAGAGATGGTGCTGTATTGCAGTATACTGAAGATGATGGGCGGACATGGATAAATGTTGGTTCCTATAATTCAAACTTGCCGGAAGAACTGGCCTCAACTCCGGGTTGGTATGATCGTGAAGCGATTACAGCCGCTCCTGGAACTCAAGCACCTGCGGGAGAAAATGGTCAAAATAATCCGGGCATTGGATGGGCTACTGTAAAAGGTGATCCAGGGAGTGATTGGCAGCTAGCTATTTCGCCTTTGGGAGTCACTGATGATAGGTATGTCAGGTTCAGATTTGCACTCTCTGGGCAAGCAGGAGGAAAAGAAGATGCTGAAGGCTTTGCTTTCGATGATTTTAGAATCTATGATCGAGATCAGATCGTGTTGGTTGAATTATTCTCATCGACTTTAAATGATCTGAGTATCGCCTTTAACGATGCGATTGATAATGACCCGAATTATAACGGTACTGATATCTTGACCATCAACTATTTTACAGATTTTGCAAATGGGGGAGGTGCAGGAATTGATCAGATCAACTTGAGAAATACCAGAGACCCTGGAGCTAAGAGCTCATTCTACGGTATTTCAGATGTACCAAGCATAGCGATTAGTGGAGATGCGTTCCTTGTTGAGGATATTGCATCACAGCTGAATGAACTAGAGGCTCGATTGAATAATGCGAAGTTAGAAGAACCTATTTTTGATATTCTGGTAACTGCCAGTGTGGAAGCTGATAATACTTTGGATGTCGATGCGACCTTTACCGCCACAGCGGATTTACCTAATGATGCAGAAATTGGTCTTTTTGTGGCAGTTGTAGAGCCTCAAGTAATCCTTTCTCAAGATATGGGTGGATATAATGCGGGGGATCGAATTAACAATGTTCTAAGAAAGCTTTTGCCAAATGCTGCCGGTCAGTATGTACAGGGTCCAATAAATGATGATGATGTGTTATCGATTACCGACCAGAAGTGGCAAATCAATAACATGTTTGATCCAACCAGCTTCAAAGTGATTGTTTATGCACAGGATCTTAATAGCAAGAAGGTTTATCAGGCAGAATCAACCATTGTTACTGGTGGTGCTATCATCTTAGGTACAGAAAATGAATTGTCTGATGTATCCTTATATCCAAACCCTGCCGATAAAGAGGTGATATTAGAGTTTGCTTTTCCACTTTCAGATAAAACCGAATGGATAATATATGATCAGGCTGGCAGAGAAGTACAAGAAGGTGAGATGAGCAAAGGAACCAAGAAGCTCACCGTGGAGACAACCGAAATGCCTTCCGGACTTTACTTCATCCATCTATACGGAGAAGATCGTAAACGACAATCGAAACGTGTGATAGTATTGCACTAGGAATATAATCCCTTCCTGAGAGGGGAAGAAGTGGGTTGTAAAACTCATTTTGGTAGATTAAAAATAGAAAGCCCTCAATGAATTTCATTGAGGGCTTTTTCAAAAAGTGAACTACTGTTGAAATCTAAACCACAATATTCACAATCTTCTTAGGCACCACAATCACCTTCTTAGGATCCTTTCCATCCATCCATTTCTGTATGGTATCGTTTGATAAGGCTCCTGATTCAACTTCTTCTTTGCTTGCATCAGCAGGGAAGCTGATCTTCGCTCGCATCTTTCCATTAACTGATACCGGGTATTCTATGGAATCTTCAACCAGATACTTTTCCTCGTAGGTAGGAAACTGAGCATCCACTACCGTTCCTTCATTTCCTAGTAAGTGCCATAGCTCTTCAGCAATATGAGGAGCGAAAGGAGACAGGATGATAGTCATTGGCTCGAGGATGGCTCGTTTGTTACATTTCAATGCGGACAATTCATTGACCGCAATCATGAATGTGCTGACAGAAGTATTCAAAGAAAGTCGTTCTACATCCTCGGCTACCTTCTTGATGGTTCCATGCAATACCTTCAATTCATCTTTAGTTGGCGCCTCATCGGAAACTTTAAAGCTGTCTCCTTCATGAAATAGCATCCAGAATTTTCTTAAGAACTTATAAACACCTTCGATACCATTGGTATTCCATGGTTTACTTTGTTCAATAGGGCCCAGGAACATCTCGTACATTCGCAAGGTGTCTGCACCATACTTATCAACAAGATCATCCGGATTTACAACGTTATACTTGGATTTAGACATTTTCTCCACTTCCCAACCACAATGGTATTTTCCGTCTTCAAGGATGAATTCTGCATCATTCGCGTCTGCTCTGGATTGCTTAAATGCTTCTACATCCAGCACATCATCTTTGACAATATTGACATCAACGTGTATGGCTGCTGTTTTATATTCATCTTTCAATCCTTTGGATACGTAGGTATTCTCTCCATCAATTCGGTAGACAAAATTTGATCTACCTTGAATCATCCCCTGATTGATCAGTTTTTGGAATGGTTCTGAAGTAGATACATACCCTAAATCAAACAGGACTTTGTGCCAAAAGCGTGCGTATAATAAATGTAGTACCGCATGCTCTGCACCACCAATGTAGAAATCTACATTCATCCAATATTTTTCCAGTTCTTGAGCGACAAGTGCTTTGTCATTGGTAGGATCTAGGTACCGTAAATAATACCAGCAACTGCCGCCCCATTGGGGCATTGTATTCGTTTCTCGTTTTGCTTGCCCATCACATTTTGGACAGGTTGTAGTCACCCAGTCGGTCGCATGTGCAAGAGGAGACTGCCCATCTTCAGTAGGTTGGTATGAAACCACCTGAGGGAGTTCTACGGGTAGTTGATCTTCAGGAACTGGTACAGTTCCACATTTTTCACAATGGATGATTGGAATTGGCTCACCCCAGTATCTCTGGCGGGTGAATATCCAGTCTCTCAGCTTGTAATTAACTGCCCCTTTTCCGTTTCCTTCTTTTTCCAGCCTTTCAATGATCTTCTCTTTACATTCCACACTATCCATTCCATTGTATTCTCCGGAATTAAGCATAATACCATTTCCGGGATAAGCTTCCCCTTGGTCTTCCAATGGTTTGCCATCTGGTGTGACTACCTGAAGGATTGGTAAATCAAATTTTGTGGCAAATTCAAAATCTCGTTGATCGCCTCCTGGAACGGCCATTATTGCTCCCGTACCATAAGAAATAAGTACATAATCAGAAATCCATATCTGGACTTCTTCACCTGAAATGGGATTGATTGCATACGCTCCCGTAAATACGCCTGTTTTTGATTTGTCCAACTCGGTTCGCTCCAGGTCACTCTTTCTGCTCGCCTCCTCAACGTAGGCTGTTACGGCTTGCTTTTGAGATGGTGAAGTGATTTTATCAACTAAGTCATGTTCCGGTGCTATCACCATATAGGTGGCCCCAAAGATGGTGTCAGGTCTTGTGGTATAAACCTTAAGCTTTTGATCAAAATCCTTTATTTGAAAATCTATTTCAGCTCCGTAGCTTTTGCCTATCCAGTTGGTTTGAGAAAGTTTTACAGATTCTGGCCAGTCCAGACCATCGAGATCGTCAAGCAGCCTATCGGCATACTCGGTAATTTTCAAAACCCATTGCCTAAGTTTTCTTCTTACGACAGGTGTATTACATCGATCACATCGGCCATTTTTTACTTCTTCATTCGCTAAAACTGCCTTATCATTTGGACACCAGTTAATTAAGGAATCCTCCTCATATGCAAGACCCTTTTCAAATAATTTTAGAAAAATCCATTGTGTCCACTTGTAGAAGGAGGGATCACTCGTTCGGATTTCTCTTGACCAGTCGTAACTGAAACCAAGATTAGAAAGTTGTTCAATGAAGCGTTTAATATTGGTGTCTGTGCTTATGGCGGGGTGTTGACCAGTTTTTATGGCATGCTGTTCTGCAGGGAGACCGAAGCTATCAAAGCCCATCGGGTGGAGTACATTAAAACCATTTAAACGCTTATAGCGAGCCACAATATCTGAGGCAATGTAACCGAGCGGGTGGCCAACATGAAGTCCGGCACCTGAAGGATAAGGAAACATGTCAAGGACATAGTACTTAGGCTTATCCGATGTGTTAGGTACTTCATATACCTTTTCATCCTTCCAATACTGTTGCCATTTTTTTTCGATTACACGAAAACTGTAGTCCGCCATTTAATTCAGATTAATTTTGAAGGTCGCAAAGGTAAAAGATGAAAAGTAGAAATTGGTTTACAAAATAGGAAACCCTTCAATGAATTTGCTGTCCTTATTTCAAAACATACTCAAATAGAAAGGAATGAAGAATATCTTAGTAATCATCGCAATATTTAACGCCGCTAGTGTAACTCAAGCACAAGAAAGTGATTCTACCAAAACAGAACCAAAACCAGTTCCGGCTGATACAATACCAAAGCCTTCACAAAAAGTAGAGGATACAAGTGACGATACTCCAAAGATTATTTATTATCAAAGCACTGAGCCTGAAAAAAGAAGAGATAGGAGGCAGGATATAAAAACACTCAGCGGTTCTATGAGTCATAGTGGCGGATTTGGAGCACTTTCCTTTAGAAGCACAGAATTCAGAGATGAGTCTTTAGTGTTAGCTGGTTTAAGAGGCGGATGGATTATTAATCGTACGCTTGGAATAGGTGTGGAGGGGCATGGGATAATCCCTACAGCGAAGTTTGATGACATTGAGGTTGGGCAGGAAGTAAATATCCTGGGAGGATACGGTGGAATGTTTCTGGAATTGATTTTCTTTTCCAATGAAGTGGTTCATGTCACATTTCCAGTTTCAGGAGGAGCAGGTTGGCTAGGATATCATAGGATCAATGAAGATAACACCATGCCTGGGCCGATTGACAATGAGGTTGACGCAGATGTATTTTGGTATGTAGAGCCAGGTGCAGATTTAGAATTCAACATTAGTAGAAATTTCAGATTGGCAATGGGAGTAAGTAAACGATTTACGCAAGACCTTGAACTTATCAATACTCGCCCTGGTGCCTTTGATAAATTGAACTACTTCATCACCTTAAAGATTGGTGGATTCTAAATACAAAACTCTATGAGATAGAAAAAGCCCCTTCAAGAAATTGTTGGGGCTTTTTAGTAACGATTAGGTAAATCTTTCAATTTTGTATTCAAACAAAGTTTCAATTAACTAAAAAAATAGTGTGAAGACAATTTTTTTCGATGAACACAAGATTGTTCAATTACGAACAACTTGAACGAATTCCATTTGTGTAAGTGCTTGACATATAGTGATTTATTATTTCTGGCATTCTTTGTGACACTATGCTGAGTGAAATCCTAATTTTATACCAATGCTTACATCATTCAAATTATTCTTCCGCGCAATAAAAAGGAACAAGCTTTTTAGCTTCATAAACATTCTTGGACTAACGGTCGGATTTTTTTCCTCCATACTTATTTACATGTATGTTCAAAATGAAATGAGCTATGATGATTTTCATGAGAATGGTGATCGAATCTACCGAATCAATCAAACCTTCATTTGGGGAGAAGATAATCCAAACCCATTCGCAAGCACTGGACCTGGTGTTGGTTATTCTATTTCTCAGGAAATTCCTGAAGCTGAGCAGGTAGTTCGCGTTCATACACCGGAACTAAATCCTGTCCGATTCAAACTGAATGATGAAGAAAAATTCTTTAATGATGAGTACATCTTAGCGGCTGATACCAATTTCTATGAAGTATTTAGTTTTCCACTTTTGTACGGAGATTCTTCAACGGTTCTTGATAAACCAAACTCTATCGTTCTTTCCGAAGACCTAGCAATCAAATATTTCGGAAATGAAAATCCGGTTGGTCAATTGATTGATTTAGGTGGAGGACCACTTAGAGAAACCTTTAGAGTGACAGGAGTGGCTAAAAAAATCGATAATCATTCATACATAGACTATGACATGATGATTTCCATGAATACGATCGATCGTGTGGCAAGAAGTGATTGGAGTTGGATGTGGACGACCTTCGAAACTTTCATCTTACTTGATGAACAAGCAAATCCTGAAGTTGTACGGTCTAAGCTTAATCAATTACCTGAAAAGCATGCTATAAAAACACTTAAGGTAATGGGATACACTTATGAAGAGTATATAGCTGCAGGAAAAGAATGGAATTTATTCTTACAACCATTTGAGGATATCTATTTGCATTCAAGTAATATTTATAATCGACTCAATGATGTGGGAAATATTAAGATAGTTGCCGCACTTATTGGATCAGCTATTTTTCTATTGATCTTATCATGCATCAACTTCATTAATCTCAGTACCTCACAGTTTACAAATAAGGCTCAAAATGTTGCTGTTCGAAAGATACTTGGAGGGGATCGTCGTGTGTTTCTACAAAGATTCTTCGGAGAATCATTGGCCTATTGCATTGTAGCATGTGTTGTGTCTATATTCTTGATATTGAACTTGTTACCGTTGATTAATCAATTTACAGGAACGGAATTATCCCTATCAATTCTGGAGCAGCCATTGATTGTTCTTTTTATTTCTATACTAATCCTTATAGTAAGTGCGATTGCAGGATTCTATCCTTTCCTCTTCTTTAATTCTTTTGGCCCAATATCTGCCTTGAAAGGCGAGCTCCGTTCGGGTAAAAAAGGTCTGGGCATTCGAAATGGCATGCTTGTTACTCAGTATGTGCTGTCATTTCTATTAATCATCTGCACCATTACGATTTATAAGCAATTAAACCATATAACAAATGCAGATTTAGGTTTTTCGAAAGATAACTTGATCGTTATTGAAAATACGCATTGGACGGGATCTCAAGATGAATTTGCTGACGAGCTAGCTAAAATTGATGGAGTAAAAAATACCACAGTTTGTGACGCTCTTCCTTTCATGGTTTACAATGGAGATCAATTTATTCCGGATAAACCTGAAGCAGGATCATTGCCGCTCAATTATGTTTTGGGAGATGATAATTACATGGACTTATTGGAGATTGAGATGGTTGTGGGGCGAAAGTTCAATTCGTCATATTCCGATGATAAGAATGGTATTATCATAAATGAAACAGCAGCCAGGACAATCGGGTGGTCTATAGACAAGGAAATCTTGAATCAAAAAATTACTAATTGGAGTGGAACATATCACATCATAGGGGTTGCAAAGGATTTTAATTTTCTATCGCTTCATTCTCCAATTGAACCCTTTGCAATCTTTCATTCTGAATCAAATGCGCAAGGAAAAAGACCACTATATAGGGTGGTACTTAAAAGTGATGCTTCTCAGGATGAACTAAATGATCTAATTGCAGAAGTAAATGCCAAGTGGGATGAATTTGCGAGCGGCAGACCATTTGAGTACCTCTTATTGGAGGATCATTTTGAGAGCATTTACAGGAATGAAAAACAGTTTGGTAGCGTCCTGTCTTTTTTCGCTGTACTAACCATAATTATTGCCTCTTTAGGACTCTTTGGAATCGTTGTTTTTTCAGTAGAACAGAAGCTCAAAGAAATTGGTGTCAGGAAAGTACTTGGCGCTTCTATTTCAAGCATTGTTTTACTCTTCTCAAAAAACTATATCAAATTGCTCTTGATTGGATTTGCTATTGCAGTACCTGCAGCTTATTACTTTATGAATAACTGGCTATCAGACTTTGAATATCATATCAGTATGGGGATTGATATTTATATTTTATCGCTAGGTATTTTGTTATTCATTTCTCTTGCAATTGCTATTTTTCAAACAACTAAGGCTTCACTTATGAATCCTTCAGAGGTACTGAAAGATGAATAATTGTTAAAGCTCCTTGAGTACCTTTAGAGCTTCTTTGATGTGGCTATCTGCATTGAAATCAGCTCTAAAAGTATGGGCAATCTTTCCATCTTTATCGATTACGAACGTGACCCTGCCAGGTATCAGTCCAAACAAGGAAGAGGGAACTCCAAAAGCCTTAAGAGCCTTCTTTTTAGGATCACTGAGAAGCATAAAGGGTAACTTTCTTTTATTCTGTACTTTTTTATGTGAGCCAGAACTGTCTCGACTGATCCCAATTACTTCGGCACCTGCCCCTTGAAATTGTTCATAATTGTCTCTGAATCCACAAGCTTGTGCAGTGCATACTTTTGTGTTGTCTTTGGGATAAAAATATATCACCAATGGTGTGCCTTTCAAATGGTTAAGTGAAACCACTTTACCATCCTGATCCTGAAGTTTGATATCTGGAATTGGATCTCCTTTATGAAGCATATTTCCTGAATTTTATTAAAAGGAGAGGGAGTATTGTTAAATCAATGACAAGAGCAATCAACAGTGAAAGGCTTACGAACAAACCTAAATAAAACGTGGCACCAAAATTTGAAAACAAATAGAGAGAAAATCCTGCACTCATAATTATAGAGGTTATCAGCATGGCACTTCCGGCATGTTTAAAAGTACTTTCCATTCGTTTTAAAGGGTCCTCTTCTTTGTTCTTCAAATAATAACTCATCATATGAATGGTATCATCTACTGCAATCCCAAAAGCCATTGTAAAAATGATGGATGTAGTCATTTTTAATGAAATACCTAACCACCCTATTATACCAGCAACTATAATGAGTGGAATAATGTTTGGAATTAGACTAATGATCAACAGCTTCCAGGATTTGAAATAAATCCCCAAAATCAGCCCGATCACACCAATGGCTGTCAAAAGACCTTTAAATAGGTTTATCGAGAGAAGTTCATGGCTTTTATCAATTAAATAGGTGGTTCCGGTAATTCGATAATCGAGAATTTCTTTATCAATATTTTGATCCAAATACTTCAATAATTTCTGATTGCGAAGGTCCGTTTCATACGATCCCAATTCAGGAAAGAAACCGATGAGCCTTCCTACCTTACTATCTTCAGTCACTAATTTGTCTAATCGTTTAGGATCAATTCGATTCTTTAATTGGAGTGTTTGTTTGTAGCGCGATACTTTTACTGGGTATTGAAAGTTTTCATTTAAGCCGCCTTGATTCACCATATTTAAGTACTTAATGATGGTTGCGGGAGATTGTACCTTTGCAATAGGATATTCATTTAGCAGATACTCTTCGATAACTACAATCTGATCCATCACCTCTTTATCCCAGATAGAATAGCTGGAATCCAAAACAGTCACTCTCACCTCATAGGGTTTGGAACCACCCAGCTGCTCGTCAGCGTATTCAAAGTCTTGTCTAACTTCAGAATCTTTTGGAAGATCATCTAATAGAAATGAGTTTATTTTCAGCTGATTAATCCCTGGAATTAATACGGCTAAAAGGATAATGGCCACAATCCATATTATTTTTCGCTTGACTACCAAAGTATGAAGCCACCGGGATGGTACTTCTATCATTCTTTTGTCATCAGAATAGGTGGTGACGGATGCTACCAATATTCCAAAAGTGAAGGTGATTATGAATGCAATTAAAATGCCAATAGCTGCAAATAACCCGAGATACTGAACGGGCTCGGTGTTTATCCAAATAAGGCTTAAAAAACCAATGGAGGTGGTCACAGAAGTTAATAGAGTGGGGGTCCAAACAATTCCCAAGGCCTGTTTTAGTTTTTCTCTTACCTCATTTTCTTTGGTCTTTTTTAGTGCATTCATAAGGTGCACAGCATCAGACATGGACACAAAGAACAGGATAGGCGGTAGTAAGGAACTGAGTAAGTTGATTTTATAACCTAACAAACCAACCAGCCCAAAAAGCCATACGATTGATAGAAGACTGATAAGAAAAGGAAGTAGTGCTGACTTTAGGTTTTTGAAAATTAGCAAAAGCAGTAAAAAACTTAGGATAAGCGAGCCTATCAGGAACTTCCCGAAATCGTTTTGAATATATGAGATGAAAACCCCTGCTGCACTCAGCTTTCCAACCAATCTGATTTTAGGGATTTCATAGATCTGAGCTTTAAGCCTTATGGATTCAAGCAACCGTTCACTTCTTTTTTGATCATTGAAATGTGCATGATTTAAATAGATACTTAGTGACTTACCATTCTCACTAAAAGCCGCTCGATAAAATGGATTTCCGAAAATCCGAAGACTATCTTGTTTCAATTGATAATTGGTTGGACTCTCCGAATGCATGAGGGGAAAAATGACAAGCCCGGTTGGGGATTTTACAACATGCTGTAAGGAAAGAGGAGAGTAAACATTTCGTACATCTGGAATTGTGTTGAGCGATTTTTCAAATGTATGTGCCTTCTTTAGGAAATCTTCATTAAATATCCACCCGTCATTTTCAATGATGATGTGCAGGTAGTCATTGTCATATCCAAATTGCCCTACATGTTTGGTATATGCTCTGCTGTCCGGATGATTTTTTGGGAAAAATTTTTCAAACTCAAAGTCGAATGTGACATATTGAAGATTCCAGCCCAATATTAGCGTTATAGCTACCAGTAAGCTGCTCATAATCACCTTTCCCTTTGGGGTTATTAACCGCTCGACATATTTATCTAATCGTGGGTTCAGTGTTTGTTCGTTTAAAAGTTAATTTTGTTACCAAACTACGAACAGAATGCAACAATACCTGAACCTAATGCAACATATCCTGGACAATGGTACTGAAAAAGGAGACAGAACCGGGACCGGGACTAAAAGTGTGTTTGGTTATCAAATGAGATTTGATCTTAGCGAGGGTTTTCCATGCGTAACAACTAAAAAACTGCACCTGAGATCAATAATTCATGAGTTGCTTTGGTTCCTTCAAGGGGATCAAAACATAAAGTATCTAAAGGAAAATGGGGTTTCCATTTGGGATGAATGGGCAGATGAAGAGGGAAATCTTGGACCTGTTTATGGAGTTCAATGGAGAAATTGGGAAACGCCTGATGGTCGTAAAATCGATCAAATAAAAAAGCTAATAGAGGGTATCAAAACCAACCCTAACAGTAGAAGGCATATTGTAAGCGCATGGAACGTTGCAGATGTAGATGAAATGGCTTTACCGCCATGCCATACATTATTCCAGTTTTATGTGGCCGATGGAAAATTGAGCTGTCAGTTGTATCAGAGAAGTGCAGATGTTTTCCTTGGTGTGCCTTTCAATATTGCCTCTTATGCACTTTTCACTATGATGGTCGCTCAGGTTTGTGACTTGAAGCCAGGCGACTTTGTTCACACTTTTGGTGACGCACATTTATATAACAATCATATGGAGCAGGCTCATTTGCAGTTGAGTCGCTCACCTCGCTCACTGCCGACTATGAAGATCAATCCTGAGGTTAAGGATATTTTCAGTTTCAAGTTTGAAGATTTTGAATTAGTAAACTATGATCCGCACCCCCATATAAAAGGAGCGGTTGCAGTGTAACATTTTGATGGATCAAATAGTCAAATAAGTATAATATTCAATGGCTGAAAGTAGTGGCATATTCGATATGATTGGACCAGTGATGATTGGGCCATCAAGCTCTCATACCGCTGGCGTGGTGAGAATAGGTCGTGTTACGAATAAAATACTTGGTGGCATGCCTGATCATGCTGATATCATATTTTATAATTCATTCGCACGAACATATGAGGGACATGGAAGCAATCGTGCGATAATCGCAGGACTAATGGATTTTCATACGGATGATAAGCGTATCAAGAACGCTCTTGACTTAACAGAAGAGGCAGGTTTATCCTATAAATTCAGGTCCATTGGAAGTGCATCAACATTTCATCCCAACTCTGTGAGAGTAAAGGCAAAGAGGGGCGATACTCATGTGGAGATACTGGGAGAAAGTAGGGGTGGTGGTGTCATTCGAATCAAAGAAGTAAATGGATTTGATTCAAATATTACTGCGAGCTTGCATACCATGATAATTGAGGCAGATGATGTGAAAGGCAGCATCGCATTTTTTGCGGAGGTACTCTCTCAAGATGAATGCAACATTGCGACGATGACTGTTTCAAGGAAAGCAAAAAATGATTTAGCATGTTTGATTCTGGAGACAGATTCAGGCATTGACGATATAACATTACAATACTTAAAGAAGAGAAAATGGGTGCATAAGGTCATCTATATACCGGACATTGATAAATAACATGAAAAAAACAGGACTAATCTTAACACTGACTTTGCTGACTATAACAGTATTCAGTCAGCAGAAACGTATTCTATCCTTAGAAGAATGTATTGAAATCGCAGTTGAAAATAACTTAACCGTTCAACGGAGTGAGTTAAATCTTGAAGGAGCAGAAATCAATTTGCTTCAGGCTCAAGCTCAACGTTATCCATCGGCTAATTTGAATGGTAATTACGGTTATAACTGGGGTAGAGGTATTGACCCCACGACCAACCAATTCATTGATCAAAGGATTAATTTTAATGGAGTGAGTGGCAGCACAAGCCTTCCAGTTCTAAATGGTTTACAGACAACTAATTCCATCAAGCAAAGTAAATTGGATCGAGAGGCTTCAAAATATGATCTCGCAAGATCTGTTAATGATATTTCTCTTAATATTTCACTTTTTTACTTAAATGTAATTCTTAACAAGGAGTTGCTGGATAATGCTAATTTTCAGTTAGAGTCTAGCCAGCAGCAGCTTGAGAGAACGAAGATATTGGTTGAATCTGGATCCCTTCCATTGGCCAATGAATTGCAATTAGTAAGCCAAGTGGCATCAAATGAAGTTGCATTAATCAATGCACAAAATAACTTAGACCTGTCCCTACTTAGCCTTAAACAAGCAATGTTACTTCCTCCAGGTCAGGAAATTGAAATTGTAATTCCAGATATTGAAGTAGATCAGACCGAGATTGAAACCAGTTCTATTATAGATGTTTACAATGTTGCATTAGAAAATCAACCAGAAATGAAAAGTGCAGATCTTAGAGTACAAAGTGCTAAAGTTGGACTTGATGTTTCTAAAGGATCGATGTATCCGACTCTTTCTCTAGGTGGTAGCTTTAGTACTAACTACTCAGATGCATTTCAGAATGTAAATGTGGTATCAGCCACTCCAACTGGTGAACTTAGCCCTACTTTATTTGTAGATAATAATGGAGATCCTGTTTTTGAAAGAGAATTTGATGTTGACCTAGAAAGCTCTACAGTTCCATTATCTACCCAGTATGATAACAACTTAAGCAAGCGATTAACATTGAGTTTAAATGTTCCGATTTTCAATGGATTTAGAACTCGATCCGATATTCAAAGATCTAAGATTACTTTGCAACAGGCAGAGATCAACAAGACTGAACAACAGAACATTCTTTATCAAAACATTGAAACTGCGTATAGAAATGCTTTAGCGGCATCAAAGACATACACTGCATCTCAGAGACAAGTAGCTGCTTTAGAAGAAACGTATCGGGCAGTAGAAAACCAATACAATAATGGAGCTGCAAACTTCACAGATTATCAAGTCGCATTAAATAACCTTTATCAGGCAAGAACAGATCTTTCAAGAGCAAAATTTGATTACATATTTAGAAAGAAGGTTCTTGAATTCTACCAAGGCATTCCTTTAACATTTTAAAAACTGATCACCAATTTTTACATAGAAAATCATGGCAAAGAAGAAAAAATCGAATAATAAAGTTTTATATATCCTCGGCGGTGTAGTAGTCCTATTAATACTATTTGCTGTCGTTGGAAAATCTCAAGGTTGGGTAGGTCAGAAAAAGAAAATTGAGGTAGAGGTAGCTACTGCTGAGAAGAATACCATCATCGAGAAGGTCAGTGCATCTGGTCAGGTACAGCCAGTTGTGGAAGTGCAATTGAGTCCTGAGGTTTCTGGTGAAATTATCGAGCTAGAAATAGAAGAAGGTGACTCAGTGAGTAAAGGAGATTTTTTACTAAGAATACGACCTGACAATTTTAAGTCTGCACTAGATCAGGCGGTTGCAGGATTGAATCAGCAGAAAGCGGCCTTGGCACAAGCAAAAGCTGCTAGGGCAAGGGCTGCTGCCAACTTTAAAAGAGCTGAACAAGATTATAAACGCCAGCAAAAGTTGTTTGAAGAGAAAGTGATTTCAGAGGCAGATTTTCAGCTTGCAGAGGCTAACTATCAAATCGCCGAGCAAGATTATGAGTCAGCAAAAGAAAGTGTAAATGCGGCAGAATACATTTTGAGCAGTGCCGCAGCTAGGGTAGCAGATGCACGAGAAAACCTACGCTTGACCAGCTTGACTGCTCCGATGAGTGGAATTGTATCTAAACTACCGGTAGAGCTTGGTGAAACGGTTTTGGGTACTTCCCAATTCCAGGGTACTGAAGTGATGCGCATTGCTGATCTATCTAAAATGGAGGTTCAAGTTGATGTAAATGAGAATGATATCATTAGAATCAGCGTTGGAGATACTACCATCATAGACGTTGATTCCTACTCATACATGGATAAGACCTTCAAAGGAGTTGTTACACATATTGCAAATACCGCTAATGATAAAATTTCAGCTGATGCTGTAACGGAATTTGAGGTACGGATTCAAATACTTAACAGCTCGTACCAAGACCTTGTTAAACAAGAAGGTATTAAATATCCATTCCGTCCGGGTATGACAGCAAGTGTTGACATAATCACAGAGGTGAAGAATGATATATTGACCGTACCACTTGCATCAGTTACAACTCGGTCAGAAAAAGATAAGAAAAACAATGATGATGATAACGATAGCAGTACTACACAACAGTTATCAGACGATGAGGATGTAAAAGAGGTGGTCTTCGTATTTGCGGAAGGAAAAGCTGTGAAAACAGAGGTAGAAACAGGAATTAGTGATTTCGATAGAATTGAAATTGTGTCTGGACTAGAAGAGGGCACTCAGGTTATTAGCGGTCCATTCTTAGCAGTGTCTAAAAGACTGAAGGATGGAGATGATGTAGAGCCTAAGCCTGATGAAAAGGAAGAGTCGAACGAGTCTGAAGAGTAGTTGTTAGTAGAATTAACTTCAAACCCTGACCTAGATAATACCAGGTCAGGGTTTTTATTTTATAACCGATCATCAAAACTTATTTTTCATTTTAAAAGCATTATCACATCTTGGTAAAAAATTTGGAAAACATGAAACTCACACACTTATTCTCAATACTGATCGCTCTCATATTGCTCGGATGCGATGAAACCGAAACCATGGAAGAAAAGGAATTTAAAATCACTTATGAAAAATTTACGCTGGATAATGGACTTGAAGTAGTTCTTCATGAAGATCATTCAGATCCAATCGTAGCTGTCGCAACACTTATGCACGTAGGTTCAAATCGTGAGAAACCTGGTAGAACCGGTTTCGCTCACTTTTTTGAGCACATGTCATTTAATGACTCAGAGAATGTTCCAAGAGGGGCAAATAGAAAATTGATTCCTGAGTGGGGAGGAAGTAGAAATGGCGGCACATGGTCTGACGGTACTATTTATTACGAAGTGGTTCCTAAAGATGCATTTGACAAAATCTTGTGGATCGACTCAGACCGATTCGGTTATATGATAAATACTGTGACTGAGGACGCTCTTGAAGCAGAGAAGCAGGTCGTGAAAAATGAAAAGCGTCAGCGAGTAGATAATGCACCATATGGTTATACTGATGAAATAATTAGAAAAAATCTATATCCGCAGGGTCACCCATATAGTTGGACCGTGATTGGATCGTTACCTGATCTTCAGGCCGCAACACTAGACGATGTAAAGGAATTTTATGAACAATGGTATGGGGCGGGCAATGCAACATTAGTAATTGCCGGAGATATTGATCCAGAAGACACTAAAAGAAAAGTAGAACAATGGTTTGGAGAAATTAGAAAGGGACCGGAGGTAGATAAGCCTCAGCCACAACCAGTCACACTAACCGAAACTAAATCACTTTATTTCGAAGATGAATTTGCGAAGCTACCAGAACTAAGAATGGTATACCCATCGGTAGAAGATTACAACAGCGACATGCATGCGCTTAATGTTTTGGGACAATTATTATCTGGAAGTAAAAAGGCTCCCTTATATGAGGTGATCGTTGATGAAAGTAAACTGGCTCCTAATGTATCTACTTATCAAAGTTCCAATGAAGTGGCCGGAGAATTTGTCTTCCGGGTGAGAGCCAATGCTGGAACTGACCTTGATAGTGTGAAACTTGCTATAGAAGAAGGATTGCAACGTTTCGAAAAGAATGGGATTAACGAAAAGGATTTAAAGCGCATCAAAGCTGAATTAGAAACAAATCTTTATCAGGGTATAAGCACCGTATTGAACAAGGCCTTTCAATTGGTCACAGATAATGAATTTGGCGGGGATCCAAGCTACATCACAAAAACAGCCAAGCTCACTCAGGCAGTTACTGCGGAAGATGTAATGCGTGTTTATAACAAATACATAAAAGATCAAAACTATGTTATGACCAGTGTGGTACCTGCAGGGCAATTAGGCCTTGCTGTTGAAGGTTCAACTAAGGCAGAAGTATATGTAGAAGAAATTAAAGCCAATGTTGCTGCAGAAAATGTTACTCGAGGTGAGGTGGCAGAGTACGAAAAAACTCCTTCTAAATTTGATCGATCAGAGCCTGATTTTGGTGAGCTTCCTTTATTAAAATCTCCTGAAGTTTGGGATGAATACCTTGATAACGGTATGCAAGTTTTCGGAATAGAGAACAACGAACTTCCACTCGTTTATTTCGATATTGTGCTTAAAGGAGGGCATTACCATGATCCATTAGATAAGTCGGGCACTGCTGCATTATTAGCGGACTTGATGACCGAAGGAACAATGACCAAAACCCCAGCTGAGTTAGAAGAGGCTATTGGACTTCTGGGTGCTTCGATCAATGTCTATGCAGGAAGTGAGGAATTGACAATTTCTGCTTCATGCCTTACAAGAAATTTTAGCGAAACCTTTGACCTGGTTAGAGAGGTTCTTTTAGAGCCCCGATGGGATGAAAAAGAATTTGATCGACTAAAACAATCAATGCTAACTAGATTAAAAGGAAGAGAAGCCAGCCCAACGGCAGTTGCCTCTACAGTCTTCAATAAATTGATATACGGTGAAAATCACATCATGGGCTATTCAACATTTGGTACCCTTGAATCAGTTGAAAAAATCACTCTACAGGATTTAAAGGATTATTATGTGACCAATTTTTCTCCTTCTGTTGCCAGTTTTCACGTTGCTGGAAGTATAAGTAAAGATGAAGTAGTGAGTGAGCTTACTAATTTAGAATGGAAATCTGTAGACGTTGAGATTGTTAACTATCCTGAGCCTTCTGTTAGCAATGCTGGTGATTTGTATTTCATTGATTTTCCTGGTGCTAAGCAATCAGTCATTTACATTGGACAATTGGCCATGTCTGGTATGAATGATCAATACAATGAACTCACTTATGCCAACGAAAAGATTGGCGGAGGTTCCAGTGGTCAATTGTTTCAGACTTTACGTATAGAAAAAGGATATACTTACGGAGCATCTTCCGGTATACCACAAAGAATTGCTGTATCTCCCTTTGCAGCAAGAACGAGTGTGAGAGCAAATGCTACTTTACCATCCTTGGAAATTATGAAAAGTATGTTAGCAGACTATGCTGAGAATTTCACTGCTGAAGATGTAGAAGTAACAAAGAATAAAATTCTTAAAGCCAATACCAGAGCATTTGAAAGTCTTGGCGCTAAGCTTGAAATGCTACATGAGATCAGCAAATTCGGTAAAAATGCAAACTTCATGGAAAAAGAGCAGGCTGAATTGACAGCTATGACTCTGGAGGATTATAAAAGCCTCATCTCCAATTACATGAATGAATCAAACATGGTCTATCTGGTGGTAGGCGATGGTGCCACTCAACTCGAAGAAGTCAGAAAACTTGGAATGGGCGATCCAATTCTTTTAGATATTCAGGGAAATACGTTAAATCAATAATCTAACTTAAAACAAGTGGGGTAAAAGCTCCACTTGTTTCATTTAAAAGTCTTGAAAGACTTGAACCAGACTTGCATCACTTTTAAACTTTCCTTTTATTCCATCAAGAAATTCTGATAATTCCGGGTATTGGTCTGATTTAATAGAGATTTTTTTGCTGCTCACCTTTAGAAGTAAAGGCTCGCTGTTCTCCACAACTTTCTGAACATAATATTCAGTCTTATGCTGTGAATACTTATCGCTGGTTGCTGCCATAATACCATTGGTATCTTGTCCTTTAATGACATTACAAATGTGTTTCTTCAAAAGAATTATTTTCGAAGTGACTACCAATTCTTGAAAAAAACCGAAGTTATCCTGCTCGTAAAAGAGAGCTCTGAACGTTTGATCATCGATCTGAAAGTGCCTGATTTGAGTTTTATTGTTGATTCGATATAGAACATCTTCTACTTCAACAATTAATTCCTCTTGCTCAATATGATATTTTGCTTTTGGAGCAAGCAATTTTTTACCATCTACTCGTTCAATTTTTATTTCTTTCCACTCATTGTGTAGGTATGCGTCACCCTCAATTTTTTGATCGGGATTTTGGATAAAAGGACTCATCATCGTGGCTCCTTCAATTTTATCTACTCTGAGGTAATTTTCTTGAGAATATGACGCAAATGAGATAAGGATTAACGACCCAATAAGAAATTTTGAAAGCATTTTTTTAGCATCCATAATTGAATTCTATTCTTAATCCATGTTAAAAAATATCATTCCATCTCCATTGCACTTTCAACAGCATCAGTAATTTCCTGCATCTTTTGTTTTGTAAATCTCCCGGACGTTGTGTAAACCACTTTTCCTTTTGGGTCCAAAACATAGAAGTATGGAATCTCTTTACCATCGAAATTAAGTGCCTCTTTATATCCTTTGATGGTTCCTTTGTAAAACAATACGTTTGGTTGCAACCTAAGGTCAATGGTTTTTTTCATTTTCTTCATCACATTTTGATAGGCTGGCCTTTTTGCTCCTGTGAACATTGGAATAAAATATGTATTGATATCAAAAGAGAAGTCAAATGGACCCGGGTTGGGATTTTTATAAATAAACTGATTGTAAACTGGCTCAAACCATCCTTTTAAATATTCTTCAGCCTTTTTAGAGTAGGCCATACCAACAAGTGTATACTTACCCAAAATATCTTTTGGAAGGTCAACAAACTCATTGGTCAAAGTTTCTGCCTCCATAGCAGGAAATTGTTCTCCTATTTGACTGAATGCAGCTATTGAGCCAGTGATGATAAGTGCCAGGGCTAAAATTGATCTTTTCATGAGCATAATTTTTATACATAGAATAGGGTTGAATAACGAAAGAATCTTATTTCTATCATTATTTTTCTAAATTTCGTCCAATTTTTAACGATAACAACCATGCAATTTAAAAGAATCAGCTATTCAGTCATTTTTATGCTTGCAGCACTTATGAGTTTTTCTCAAGCCCATAGGGAAGCATACAACCAAGGCATGCAAGCAATCAAGTTTCAAAAATATGAAACAGCCATCGATAAGTTTCAGGAGGCTATAAAGCTCAATCCTCAGTATGCAGACGCTTGGTTTTACTTAGGAAAAACGTATGATTTCTTGAATAGAACAGAAGAAACAATCAATGCTTATAGAAATCTTGAAAAGGTAGATGCAGATTATAACATAAGCATCTACTATGATATCGCAAGATCTTACATCGAACTTGATAATTTAAGAAGTGCGCGTATATACATTAAACGATACCTTGAAAAGGCACCTAAGAGCCCAAAAGCTGCAAAGCTTATTCATCTGGCAATGAACAGATTGAATTACATAGATATCAGTCAGGAACTGAGAGCCATGCCTCCAAACACTTCAGAACCTGTGCCAATTGCCTCTGTGAATAGTGTTTCGGGTGACTACATGCCATCTGTAAACCCAACAGGCACGCGTTTGTATTTTACAAGTGTGCGAAAAGGTGGTTTTGATTTCAAGGATGAAAATAGCGCAGAACTTGATTTTGGAGAAGATATCTATTATTCAAAACTGGAAGGTGATCAATGGAGTGCTCCGGAATTGTTGCCAAAACCAATTAACTCGATGGCCAATGATTTTGGTTCAGCCTTTACCGGTGATGGTCAGAATATGGTTTTTGTTCGTTGCGATGAAAATGGTGCCATTGGTAGTTGTGATCTCTATATCACGCAACTCAATGGAAATACCTGGAGCAATCCTGAGAACATGGGAAATGTGGTGAATCATAAAGAATGGGATAGTCAGCCAACCATTAATGCAGATGGTAATCGAATCATATTTACCTCACGTAGACCTGGGGGTTATGGTAATTCAGACCTTTACATGGTTGAGAAGAATCACCTTGGGCTTTGGGGTATTCCTCAAAACCTTGGAAGCATTGTTAATACTCCACTCACAGAAAACAGTCCATTCCTAGCGGCAGATGGTAAAACACTTTATTTTTCTTCAACCGGACACCCTGGAATGGGAGGAGCTGATGTTTTTTACACAGTTTTTGAGAATGGGAAATGGTCCACTCCTCAGAATTTAGGGAAGCCAATAAACTCAGAAGGGAATGATACCAACTTCAGTATCTCGGCTTCCGGAAATGCATATCTGGCATCTTCCAGAATGGATGAAAATAACTTTGATATTTTCAAGGCAGAATTACCAGATGAGTTAAAACCAAAGCCAACCATCATTGTACAAGGTATCGTCTCCAACTCTGAAGATCAGCAGCCCCTCAGTGCTTTAGTGTTGGTTGAAGACTTAAATACAGGTGAACTGATTGCTACGAATAAGAGCAATGAATCAACAGGAGAATATCTTGTGGTATTACCTGCTGGTCGCGATTACAGTGTTTCTGCGAATGCTAAAGGGTTCTTTTTCTACTCACAAAGCTTTGAGTTGCCAAAAGACACCACGTACGCTGAAATAATGAATGACATTCCCTTAGAGCCAATTAAAAAGGGAACAAAAGTGGTATTGAATAATATCTTCTTTGAAGTTGGAAAGGCGGAGTTAAAGCCAATTTCCTATGTGGAATTAAATAAGGCGGTGACACTTATGAAGAATAATAAAACGATGAAGATAGAAGTGGGCGGGCATACTGACAATGTGGGAGCTGAAGCTACCAATCAAAGCTTATCACAAAAAAGAGCACAATCAGTGGTAGAATACATGGTGCTTGCTGGAATAGATCGTGAACGATTGATTGCCAAAGGGTATGGAGAAAGTGTCCCGATTGCAGACAACAGCACCAAAGAAGGAAGGGCAAAAAATAGAAGAACAGAATTTGTGATCGTCGAGTTTTAGTTTGAAAAAGGAAGTCGTATTTCATTGGGTTTAATCTCAATGAAATCATGAGTCTCTAGTAAAGCACTGAGCTGAGGAACCACTTCTTGCATTCGGGCAAGGAGTGGTTCTTTTTCATTAATTCCGTAAATAAACACCAATTTTTCAGGCACCTTTCTGCTTACGTAACTCTTGACAAAATCATCATCTTTTGTCACGATGATGTATCCTTTTTGAATGGTTAGTCGTCTCAATTGATCATCAACAACTCGTTGATTTTTGTGAGATTTCATCTCATTGATATGAAAAGCCTGCAATCCATGTGATCGGAAAATGTCTGCCACCTGAGGGGATATGTTTTCATCTATAATAAATTTCACTTTCAAAGAACACTTTGCTAAGGGATTAAGTTACTTAACTAAACCTAATCAATATGGCCTTACTTGGCAACCTGATAAAAAAAGGAATTGAGTTAAATCAGAAGCTAAGCTTTGATCTAAAGAGTAGTTCACAGCAACAAAGTGAGCAACTGATTTCTTTACTCGCTAAAGCTAAAAGTACTTCATTTGGAAAATTTTATGGATTTGATGAAATCCTAAATTCAAATGACCCAATCAAAGAGTTTCAATCGAAAATACCTATTCACAGTTACAGAGATATTCATGAGCGATGGTGGCATCAGCAGCAATCGGTAGAAGACATTACATGGCCAGGAAAACCATCATTTTTTGCGCTTAGTAGTGGCACGACTGGTAAGTCTAGCAAGCGTATTCCAATCACTGAAGACTTTCTTCAAAGCATGAGGGATGTTGGTACATCCATGATACGTGAGCTTCCTAATTATGATTTTCCTGAAGAATTGTTTGAAAGCGAGATATTGATGCTTAGCAGCAGTGCCAATCTCAGCAAGAATGAAAAAGGTCATATGGAAGGAGAAATCAGTGGTATCAATGTTAGCAACTTTCCAGACTGGTACGATTTCTTTTATCGACCAGGAAAAGACATAGCAAGTATTTCCGACTGGGACAATCGTGTAGCTAAAATTGTAGAAGAGGCCCCTAATTGGAACATTGGTGCAATAGCAGGTATTCCATCATGGGTATTGTTGTTGCTCCAAGAAGTAATAAGCGGTCATAATCTTGAAACGATTCATGACATCTGGCCAAATCTCACTGTGTATGCAAGTGGCGGGGTAGCTTTTGAGACATATCGTACGGATTTTGAAAAAATTTGTAAAAAACCACTTACCATTATGGATACATATCTGGCTTCAGAAGGCTTCTTCTCCTATAGCACAAATCCTGATTCTATGGACATGCGACTGGCACTTTCACATGGCTATTTCTATGAGTTTGTACCATTTGATGAGCGTGGAGTAGATGACTTTGGTCAGTTGATTGACAATCCTTTAACTCTTACCATAGATGAAGTAGAAACAGACCAGGATTATGTGTTGATCATCAGTACGTGTGCTGGAGCGTGGCGATATATGATTGGCGATACAATCAAATTTACCAGACTTGATCCCCATGATATTAAGATCACAGGGCGTACAAAATTCTTTTTGAATGTCGTTGGATCGCAGCTTTCTGAGGAAAAAATGGATGAAGCACTTCTATCAGTTTCCGAAGAACTTGGGGTTACAGTGAATGAATACAGTGTGGCAGCAGTTAAAAATGAAAATGATGAATATATCCATCAATGGGTGGTTGTTTCTGAAAATAAGATCGATAAAACATTATTCAGCAAAAAATTAGACGAGGCACTAAAGGAAGCAAATAAAAACTATGGAGTTGCACGAGGTAAAGCGCTAACGGGAATCAGAGTTTCTGCAATCAGCAAAGATGAGTATTTCGACTTTTTAGATTCCAGTAAAAAGAAGGGTGGGCAGGTGAAAACTCCGAAAGTAATGGGAGAGGAGAAGATGCAAGATTTCTTAGATTATATTTCTTAAGGTGTAGGTTGCAATGGCATTTTTTTGTTTATGCACATCTCAACATCTTCTATTGACATATAATATTTTCTCATTTGATCTTTGTAAGTATCATCAATGAGATCATGGCTAAAAACATAACGCTTGGTGGCTAGTATTTCCTCATGAAAACCAGCTTCAATGGCTATTTCATCTGCTCTGTGCTCTACTTCTTTTCTGAAACTCTTTGAGACAAGATATTTAATACCGTATTTAATCATGCCAAAGGTGGAGTGAGGAGCATAATCCACCACATGTCCAAGTTCATGCGCAAACCATCCGCATAACACATCTTCTGGTAGCTCTGAAACCAGTAGAGAATTACTGTCTCTGACATACTTTGCTAATTTGATTTTATATCTATCAGGTCCTCCAAGGAGTTTTGTAAGGTTAATGACAGGTTGCGCCTGCATCGTTGTGCCTTTCACTTTTCGTTGTTTTAAAATGAGTTTGTAATCATTTAAACTGTCATATTGATGGAGGACGTTTAAAAAAGCTTTTCGAATATGTTCGTGCGCTACATTTTGGAATACTACTGTTGCCATATAATTGGAACAAGCCAGGATCAAATGAGTTTCATAAAACTTAAAACTCTTGCTTAAGTACCTGATAGACCTGGTCAACCGGCAAGCCCACAACATTAAAGTAAGATCCTTTAATCCACTCCACACCAATAAGTCCAATCCATTCCTGAATTCCATAACTTCCGGCCTTATCAATCGGTTTTGCAGTGTTTACATAGTGATCGATTTCATCCTCAGAAAGCTCATGAAATTTCACCTCAGTTAGATTGGAGAAAGCAACCTGCTTTTCTTCACTACTGATGCAAACGCCAGTCATAACTTCATGGATTTTACCTGATAGTATCTTCAAGACTTTTCTGGCTTCCTCTGAGCTAGAAGGCTTACCCAAAATTTTATCCGTAAAGATCACAACCGTATCAGCTGTTAATATCAATCCGCTGTTAAAAGCCTCTCTGTGAGCCTTGTTTTTCTCAATGGCCAGGTATTCAGCAACCTTATGAACTTCCAAATCTTCAGGAAACACTTCATCAAAATCAATGGTATTAACGCTAAATTCAAACCCAGCATCCTCTAGCAATTGCTTTCTTCGCGGAGAATTGGATGCCAAGATGAGATTATTGAAATGCTTCATCAAAAAATGAATTGAATTCGTCTTCTTTTATCGAACCAAACAGAAACCCGCAAATCACTTTTGGGTAGAAATAGGTACTCTTTTGAGGAAGCGTGTATCCGCTATAGCAAACCTCTTTTACAGTCTCTATTGAAATGTCCTTCGTGATAATTGCGCATTGAGCTTCACTTTTTACTACGGATTGTAAGCATTTTACAAAGTTCCGTTCAAACGTGAGATTTTGACTTCCTCGTTGATCTTTCCCCTTGATTCCCAAACATTTTTCAAACACAAAGTAATGCATCACTGTCAGGTCAAGTTCTTTGATTGTTCTCGGGAAATCCCAGGTGATGGTATCTATCATTTCAGGCTTCAAACGGATTTTATAAGCTTCATCGCCAATTAAAAGACCAAAGGCCCATTGCTTACCTAAAATGACTTCATTGACATCCGTTGCTTCTTGTATCGTTTTAATGAAAAAGTACTTTTCTAATCGAGAAAGCAGCTCCTCTCTTGAAAAATCAGGCAAATCCTTGACAATTCTGTGAGTGGGAAGGATCCTCAAATCATCAGATTCAGTATTAGTGAAATACATGAGGTGATAATTGTATCCTTCGTTTCCCGTATGATCTGGATTGTTCTTTTCGCGTTCTTTTTGATACAATAGAGAACCTTCATACCGGTGGTGCCCATCAGCAAGGATAATCTGTTTGTCCTCAATAATTTCAATGATACGTTTAATAATCTTTACATCATGGATGATACTGAAAACGTCACGAACGCCTTGATAATCTTCAGTTTCGTAAAGTGGATCCATCATAGCCTCATCCAGGTACTTTTCGATCTCATGGGTAGGGTCGGTATAGAGGCCGTGAGTAGGACTTACATTTAGTTGGGTTTTATCCAAAATCTCCATTCTATCATTGACAGAATAAGGCATGGTATTCTCATGACGTAAAAGCACTTTTTCTTCCCAGTCGTAGACTCTGAGATTGGCAATGAAGCCTTTTCGTATTCGCTCCCGATCAGAGCCAGGCAGGGTAAAGTATTGATAGTACACATAGATGGATGGAAGTTCATCTTGGTTAATGATACCGTCCTTTTTCCATGAAGACAATCTGGTAGAGGCTCCATCAGCCGAGTCATCTCCTCTGGGCACAGAAAGATGAATACTGTTATATTCTTCCTCATAAAGCGCTTCACGTTGACTCTCTGATACAACGTCGAAAAGAGGAGAAACCAACTTGTCAATGTCCTTTACCAAGTCCTTATTGTACCGCCAGGCCCGTAGTGGTTTTATTTCTGCCATTAGAATATTACTTCAAGCGTTCTTTCCACTTGCTTTGGACTACTTTTCTTTCCTCTGTTGAAACCTTTTTGACTTGTTTATTTACCAATTCATTTGCTATCAAGGCTGCTATTTCAGCTGATTCTTTAGAAACCTCTTTCTTAAGTACTTCGGGACTATAATGAGACTCAACAAATTTGGTTGTGAATGACCCATCTATAAACTCTTCATGTCCTAAAACATAATCACAGAAAGTAAGTGTGGTTTTTACACCTGTAATTTGGTATTCAGCAATGGCACGTCTCATTCGGTCAATGGCTTCTGTTCGATCCTTACCATAAGTTATCAGTTTGGCAATCATTGGGTCATAATAAATGGATACTTCCTGACCTTGTTCATACCCATCATCCACTCGAACCCCAGCTCCCTGCGGTCTGATGTATGTTTTTAATTTACCGGTATCTGGTAAAAAGTTATTTTCCGGATCTTCTGCGTATACCCGCACTTCCAAACTATGACCTTTAATGGTAAGATCATCTTGACTAAAGCTTATTTTTTCGCCGTTAGCTATTGCAATTTGCTCTTTAACAAGATCAACTCCTGTAATCAATTCTGTAACCGGATGCTCTACCTGGAGGCGAGTATTCATCTCAAGAAAATAGAAATCAAGATTTTCATCAGCGATGAATTCTACCGTTCCAGCACCATAGTAGCTGCAGGATTTAGCAACGTTTACTGCCGCTTCTCCTATTTGTTTTCTTCTTTCTGGTGTGAGTAGGGCAGAAGGCGCTTCTTCTACAACTTTTTGATGCCTACGTTGAATGCTGCATTCTCGTTCAAATAGATGGACGATGTTACCGTGCTGATCGCCTAAGATCTGAACCTCTATGTGCTTAGGGGAGGAGATGAATTTTTCTATAAAAACTTCATCATTACCAAACGAATTACGTGCTTCACTCATCGCACGATCCATCTGTTCTTCAAAATCTTTGGGATCATTGACGATACGCATGCCTTTGCCACCACCGCCGGCACTTGCTTTGATCATGACCGGGTATCCGATTTCATTAGCCACTTTCTTAGCCTTCTCCACATCATTAATCGGCTCATCCATACCGGGAACAAGAGGGACATTAAACTTTTGAACCGTCTGCTTAGAAGTAAGCTTATCACCCATGATGCGGATGGCTTCAGGGGATGGTCCTATGAAAATCAACCCTTCTTTTTCTACTCGCTCAGCAAAAGCAGCATTCTCTGAAAGAAAACCATACCCGGGGTGGATGGCATCTGCACCCGTTTGCTTACAGGCATCAATGATTTTATCATGAACCAAATAAGACTCAGATGCAGCAGCTGGCCCGATATTTACAGCTTCATCAGCATAGGAGGCATGTGGAAGCAGCTTATCTGCCTCGCTGTAAACAGCTACTGTTTTGATCCCCAGCTCTTTAGCTGATCTCATTACGCGGATGGCTATTTCGCCTCTGTTGGCGACTAATATTTTCTTTATTGACATAATTTCAATCGTTAGCGCAAGTTTATCTAAAAGCCTACATTCATTGTATGTGCATTCTGCTAAATTTGCAACTTGTTTGAAAAAGTGAACACAAGTAAATGGATTTATTTGAGAAATTACTCAGCGATAAAGGGGCTTTAGGTCAATATTCGTACTTAGATCAGGATCTGAATTATTATTTCTTTCCAAAGTTAGAAGGTCAAATAAAACCTCGAATGACTTTTAAAGGAAATGAGGTATTGGCTTGGAGCTTAAATAACTACCTGGGATTAGCAAACCATCCGGATATACGTAAGGCTGATACCGACGCAACTGCAGAATGGGGACTAGGGTACCCAATGGGCGCTCGTATGATGACAGGAAACTCTGATTACCATGACCAATTGGAGCAGGAGCTAGCTGATTTTGTTGGTAAACCAACTGGTATGCTTCTAAACTATGGTTACCAGGGGATCATGTCTGTGATTGACGCGCTTGTTGACAGAAAAGACGTTATTGTTTATGACGCTGAGTGTCATGCATGTATCATTGATGCTTTGCGTATGCATATTGGTAAACGTTTTGTATTTCCTCATAATGACATTGAAAACTGTGCAAAACAGCTAAAGCGAGCAAATAAGCTAGCGAAAGAGCAAGGAGGTGGTGTTTTGTTAATTACCGAAGGTGTATTCGGGATGACTGGAAATACTGGGAAACTGGATGAGATAGTAAAGCTTAAAGAAAAGTTTGATTTCAGACTTTTAGTAGATGATGCACATGGGTTTGGAACGATGGGCGATTCTGGTGCTGGAACTGCAGAGTATTATGGCGTTCAGGACGGTGTAGATATCTATTTTTCTACCTTTGCCAAATCAATGGCCAGTATTGGAGCATTCATAGCTGGACCATCTGATATTGTTAATCATTTAAGATATAAGGTTCGTTCTCAGATTTTTGCTAAATCACTTCCAATGCCACTGGTAGTTGGAGGACTGAAGCGTTTGGAGATGTTACGAACAATGCCAGAACTTCGAGAGAAGTTATGGACAATTGTAAATGCTATTCAAAATGGCTTTAAAGAGAGAGGATTTAATATCGGATCTACCAATTCACCTGTTACGCCAGTAATAATGAATGGTGATGTATTTGAAGCATGTAACATGGTAGTGGATTTGAGAGAGAATTATAAGATTTTCTGCTCTATGGTCGTTTATCCGGTGATTCCTAAGGGAATGGTGATTTTACGTATCATTCCAACAGCCATGCATACATTGGAAGATGTAGAAGAAACATTAAATGCATTTGAAGAGATCAAAGAAAAACTGGATAGTGGAGTATATAAAGAAGCAGGAGTCGAGGGTGCCATGGTGGCAAAATCTTAATATTTCTGCTATTTAAACTGTATATTAACGATTTTAGGCTATATTGCCCACAACTTTAAAATTTATCGATAACCTTAATTACCTTATAACAATGAAAAGATTTGAACAACTAAAGTCTATGGTAGAATCAATGGAGTCTGATTTCGAAAAGTTCTATGATAAAGGAAACAATGCCGCTGGTACTCGAGTAAGAAAAGGTATGCAGGAGATGAAAAACCTTGCGCAGGAAATCAGACTTGAAGTTCAAGACATCAAGAACAAAGGATAATCGATTAAACTAATCGAACCGATAAAGAAATTAGGGAGTCATTTGACTCCCTTTTTTTATGCTTAAAGTTCTATTCGTTCAGTAGATCCTACCACTTATCCAAAAAAATGGGGTCTTCGTTCATTGGATGAGATTTTCCTTTATCCTTATTCACGCATTAGTTTTCTTTGGAGGATGGATAGATTCCAACTGGCTTTAAAAACTCACTTTATAACTCCTAATCTTAGCCTTATTTTAAAGGAGGTATTTGTTATCAATTGGTTGTGGCTTTTATCCAATAAGCATAGAATTTTCTAAATCTTAATGAAACAAACTACCCAATGAAAATATTCACTACCAATCCCGTAATCGTTTTAACTCATCCCATTAATAGCAAATGATGATGATATTTTTCATTGAATATTTGCTCATAGTTAATGGCCGTATAACTAATTGAAATGAAAGCACTTACAGTCAATTTGTTAATTGTCAATTGATAATAAAATTAATGTTTAGCTCATGTCGCTATTTGTAATTAAGTAATAAAAATTGTTATTCTTGCAGATATTTTAAGAACCTAGCCCACTCACTATGAAGATACTCACCACCCTCAGTGCAGTAATTGCACTACTTGGAACATTTAGTGCATCTGCTCAATCTCCAGCAGGTAACAATCAGGAAATTCAATTTAATAATTCTGGTGTATTTGGAGCTAGTCCTTACTTAAAGTGGGACGGTGCTAATTTATATTTTTCTAAAATTGGAACAACCTCCTCTAAACTTTACTTAAAATCTGAGTCTGGCGACTACAGCTATCTATTTTCTGAAAACTACGGTAGTAATTTAAATCGATTAGTAATTAAGACAGGTAATGATGGTGATGCTGACTATACCGTGTTTAGAAACTATCACTATAGTTACGGTGATCATGACGTTTTTGAGATTCATCGCTCCTTCATTCTTGCAAGAGGGGGTAGAGTATGGAGCAAAGCCACACAGGGATTAAGTAAAGGAATCATTCACTTAGATCCTGAGAATTCATCTGATAATGCAGGCAGTGGTATAACGTTCGGTGCATCAGATTCTGGCAATGGTGAAACAGCTCAGGCAGGTATTTACACAAGAAGTGATGGATCCTAGGGAACCAAAATGTACTTCTCTACAACAGACTCCTATGCTACGGGATCTAAAACCCGAATGATGATTGATAATAAGGGCAATGTTGGAATAGGAACAACTTCCCCAACATCTAAACTAGATGTAGTAGGTGGAGATTTACAGGTAAGTAATATGGGCCATTTTAAAGGCTGGCAAGAAGGAACACTGACTGGTTTAGGACTTAACGTTGGGATTTCTAATAATATGGGATATGTTATGGCATACGATCGTACCAATAGTAAATATCACAAACTTAGACTCACTGCCTCAGGAGGTGGGAATGGCCTAACATTACACCCCAATGGGAATATTGGAATTGATGATTCAACACCTGAGGCAAAGTTTACAGTAAATGGAGGTGACCTTCAGGTTAGTAATATGGGTCATTTTAAAGGATGGAAGACAGACAACCTCACTGGGCTCGGTTTGGATGTTGGAATTTCTAGTAATATCGGATATATGATGGCCTATGATCGTTCTACTAATAATTACCATAGTTTAAGAATTACTGCAAAAGGAGGACTTGATAAGGGAATTTATGTTAGCACAAATGGAAATATAGGAATAGATACTGACAGCCCTGATAATAAGTTAAGTGTAAATGGCACCATTCGATCCAAAGAAGTTAAAGTAGAAGCTATTAATTGGCCGGACTATGTCTTCGAACCAGACTACAACCTCCGCACACTCGAAGAAACTGAAGCATACATCCGATCAAACAAACACCTCCCGGAGATTCCTTCCGCAAAGCAAATGGAAGCAAATGGCGTGCAGCTAGGAGAGATGAACATGTTGCTGCTGAAGAAGATTGAGGAGCTGACGCTACATACTATTGAGCATGAGAAAAAGCTCTCATCCCAAGCCAAAAAAATTGACAATTTAATTCAACAGCTAAAAGCAAATGGTCATAGCCAGAAACAAAGTGAAGCGAAGCAGGGTGAGTTAGAAAAGAAGATCGAGGAGCTGACGCTACATACCATTGAGCAGCAGAAACTGATTGAAGCTCAAAAGAGCGGCAATGAAAAATTAATAAAACGACTTGAGAAGGTTGAAGCAAAACACTGATATGAAAAAACTATTCGCAATAATCCTAATGAGCCCGTTTTTTCTTCGAGCTCAAACGAACAGTCCATTAATTCTCAATCGAGCCAATGAGGTTATGATAAAACTTCAAGATTCTGGTGGAGATTACACAGGATTTTGGACGATGAATGATGGTATTGGGAATATGGCCATTAAACTAGGGAATGATGGGGTAGGAAATTATCTAACAAATAATGATGGCGCAGCAGAATTGCTCTTTGGGGCACATAACCTAGATGGTTATTTGAGTCTTAATGCAGCCAAAAAGGGAGTACCTGGAAATCCGGTAATTTATGGAATTGCTTTAATTGTTGATGCTACAGACAATACAATCCGAGTTTCTAATCCAAATAACCATAAGGGTGCATTTGGTGGAACAGGTAACACAATCGCTAACTCGTATGGAGATCTTTTTACTGACAAGCTCATGAATCGCTCCTCATCTGGTTTAGATATTGACCTAGGGTCAGCGGGAGGAGATATTTTAATTTATGATGGAAGTGGAACTAAATATATATTAGGTGACCAGGATAATGGAGGATTAAATGGAATAGTGTTAAGAACAACAACTAACCCAGGCAATGGCGAGGCTTTGTTTTCTGTTGAGTCATCTGGTAATTCTGAACGCCTTAGAGTAGAACATTCAGGAGCTCTTTCTACAACTAATTATTTACAAGTTAAGAACTCAGGTCAAAGTTATATCCAAGGTAAGCTTGCTGTTAGTGGAACGGACGTTCCGGCAGGATACCAATTTTCGGTAGACGGAAAAGCAATCATGGAAGAAGTAAAAGTTGAATTATCTGGAACATGGCCAGACTATGTCTTCGAACCCACTTACAACCTTCGCTCCCTCGAAGAAACAGAAGCCTACATCAAATCTAACAAACACCTTCCGGAGATCCCTTCTGCCAAGGAAATGGAAGCCAATGGCGTGCAGCTAGGCGAGATGAATATGCTTTTGCTTAAGAAAATTGAAGAGCTGACGCTGCATACGATTGAGCAGGAGAAGAAAATTGACAATTACGAATTGATAATTGACAATTTAATTCAGCGTATTGAAAAATTAGAAAAAGATAAATAAAATGAAACCAACTCTTACTTTGCTACTTCTTTTCATTGGTTATTTCATTGCAGCTCAAGATTTTGATGGTGCTAGACCTGTAGGCAGTTCTTCTTATGGAGTGAATCTAGGATTTCAGTATAACACAAATATTCAATTCACAACACGTACTTGGAGTGGGAGTCATGCAATATTATTCAATTCCCATGCAAGTCAAAATATGGTTAATGGAAGTTTAGGAGCAACTGGAAATACGAAATATGCAAACAATGTTGGTTCTAACACTTCAGGAGCAGGTGCAATAATGTTTTATGGAAACGGAGGTACAATGGATTTTTTAATATCTCCAAATTCTACTGGTGCTGGTGACAATATAGTTTGGGGAACTCCAAAAATGAGAATAAAGAGAGATGGAAAGGTCGGCATTGGTACTTCTTCACCCACTAAACTACTTGATGTAAATGGTGATGCAAGAATTGGAAGCCTCTCATCACGTAAATATTTGAAAATATCATCCGCTGAATGGCCTGAGATACGTTTCGAAACACCCTCTAGTAATGAACAAATTAGGGTTGGAGTAGCTCATGCAGACAATTCTAATTATGACATAAGTGAGGGCGATTTTTATGTTTATACTCAAACGGTTGGTAAAATGCCTTTAGTTGTCCAACGCGATAGTGATGTGATACTAAATTCTAATTCAGGAAAAGTTGGTATAGGCACAACTACACCAATCTTTAAATTAGATCTACTAGAAGAATCAATAAGTGGATCGGAAGATATTCAAAGATGGAAAATCAGTGATTCAAATAGTGACTATTTAAAAATAATTAATGCCACAAATGCAAGTGGTCAATTTATACCCAGCATTTACGGCTACCATGATACTGATAATAGACAGGCACTCCACTTAACTGGGGCGATAAGTGCTTCTAATGATGCAGGTTCGCAACCTATCACTGTCTTTGATTCAAGGATCGCCAATGGCCCAGCTAATAATAGACCGTTGTTTGCTTGGGATTCTTATGGGAATCGAAAAATGACCTTAACTGCAAACGGCAATCTCGGCATAGGCACCACCAACCCCACTGAAAAGCTAGAAGTAGCAGGAACCATATATTCAAGAGAAGTAAAAGTCGAAGTAGCTGCGGGCACTGGCCCAGACTATGTCTTCGAACCCACCTACAACCTCCGTACCCTCGAGGAAACAGAAGCCTACATCCAAACCAACAAACACCTTCCGGAGATCCCTTCTGCCAAGGAAATGGAAGCCAATGGCGTGCAGCTTGGAGAGATGAATATGCTGCTGCTAAAGAAGATTGAGGAGTTAACCTTACATGCAATCGCTCAGGAGAAACGAATCTCTCAGCTTGAGCCATATCCCTCTCTTTTGAAAGAGAGGGAAGCGAAGCAGGGTGAGTTAGAGAAGAAAATTGAGGAGCTAACGCTGCATCTCATTGAAAAAGAAAAAGAAATTAGAGGGTTGAAAGAGTCTCATTCTAGCGCAATTACTGAATTGGCTAAACGAATCGAAAAACTAGAAAAACAATGAAAAAATTCTTGATAATCATTCTGGTTTTAGGCAGTTTAAAGGCACATTCTCAGGAAGAATGGAATTTAAATACCTCTGGTCAAATAACTTACACTAGTGGTAATTTGGGAATAGGTACTACCTCTCCGAATTATCGCTTAGAAGTTGAAAGAGGTGATGCATTGAATAATACAGAGTACTTATTAGGAGCCTTTAATCATAATGCCAATGGTGGCGGTGTTTATCTTGGATATGTCGGAGATGGTGTTGATGCCAAGGAGGCTCGAGTAAGAGCTGGCGGAAACGTGAATTTAACCTTGGGCACCACAGCCTATAGACAAGCGATCAGTATTTCTAACTCTGACGGTAATGTAGGCGTTGGAACAACCATGCCATCTTTTAATTTCACGGTTGGAGCCAACTTAAATAATACATATCAATCAACACCTTATTTATCAAGTATTGGCATCATGTCTCATGGTGCTGGTACTGCACCCGGTATTTTATATCTACATCGCGATGATGTTACAATATCCTCGGGAAATAAATTAGGAGCTGTTTTATTTAGTGGAGCGGATGGCGGAGAACAAGTGGGGGCTGAAATAAGGGGTGTCTCAGCTGGAAATTGGTCTACTGGGCAATCTGCGACAGATTTATCTTTTTTTACTACTACTTCAGGATCATCAACCCCCACTGAAAAGATGGTAATTCGAGATAATGGCAATGTAGGCATAGGCACCACAAACCCAGACGAAAAACTTACCGTCAAAGGGACCGTCCATGCTGAAGAAGTGAAAGTTGACCTCTCCGTTCCCGGCCCAGACTATGTCTTCGAACCCACCTACAACCTCCGTACCCTCGAGGAAACAGAAGCCTACATTCAATCAAACAAACACCTCCCTGAGATTCCTTCTGCCAAAGAAATGGAAGCCAGTGGCGTACAGCTAGGTGAGATGAATATGCTGCTTCTGAAAAAGATAGAGGAGCTGACGCTCTATGTTATTGAGTTGAAGAAGGGGCAAGCAAAGCTAGAAGAGGAAAATAAGAAGTTAAAAAAATTGCTAAATCATGAATAAGGCTGCATTATTTACATTATTCTCTATTATATCCACTATCGTTTTGGGTCAAGAAGTTGGTGATTTTTATGGATCAACTGACGGTACAGAAAGCATCGATCTTACATTAGGTAAAAATGGATCAGGTTCTAGTTTTAAAATACTAAGCTCTGATCCTGGTGGGTCTACATATCTAAAATTTCATGGAAGAAGGTGGGGAGCAGGATATACTTGGTCTAGAGAAAGTAATGGTGGAACTGATAAAAAAATTGCGTACTTATACGGTGGGGGATCAGGTCAATATTTTCAATTATTTCATGATGATCAATCTGTAAAGGCTCAGTTTCATTCAAATGGAGATACTTATTTCAATGGTGGCAATGTAGGAATTGGGACTAATAGTCCTTCTGAACAACTCAATGTTTATAGTTCCTCTTCCGGTGTAATTACACGTTTTGCTTCGACTGCTCATGGCGGACTAAGTGGACTTAGAGTTCAAGGAAAAACTAATGATGGATCAGACACGAGGTTTGTTGATTTCTTTTTTGATCCTGAAACTTATGAATATGGATTTGGAGCGGGCACAAATAGTGGTCAGCTTCCAATAAGTAGCGGGCTTTCTCAAGCGGATATTTCCGTCGATGCGGGAGGCAATGTATCACTTAAGGGTACTACTACTATAAAAGGAAATCAAATTCGTTTTTCTGAAGCGCGAGGGTTCGATTACGACCCAACAAAAGATGCTGTGTTCTTTAATGGGTACAATAGTGGGCAGGTTGCGATGCTATCTGATCGATATGGTAATGGATGGTTTGCTGGCAATGTCGGGATTGGTATTACAAATCCTTTAAAGAGCCTTCATATTTCTGATGGTTCATGGAACAATCAACTTCAAGTCGACCGCAATGGAAATGGCCTATCATTTGCTCCAAACCCTTCAGAATTTTACTTTTTACCGGTAGGAGAAACCACAAAAGTACGATTCAATTCATTGGATGTTTATGTTGAGGGTTCTGTCGGCATAGGCACAACCTCACCCTCTCACAAACTAGAAGTTGCAGGCACCATCCGTTCCAAAGAAGTGAAAGTAGAAGCTACTAATTGGCCAGACTATGTATTCGAACCCACCTACAACCTTCGCACGCTCGAAGAAACAGAAGCCTACATCCAATCAAACAAACATCTTCCAGAAATCCCTTCTGCCAAAGAAATGGAAGCGAATGGCGTGCAGCTAGGGGAGATGAACATGTTATTACTGAAGAAAATTGAAGAGCTGACGTTGCACCTTATTGAAGTAAATAAAGAGAATACAGCTCTACGCCAACAGCTAACGGCCAACAGCCAACAGCTGATTGAGCAGGGAAAGATGATAGAGGCATTGATGAAAAAAATGAAAGATAACTAAGTGGATTTTTTAGTAATAAATATATTTTAGCAAATGATGAATGGTAAATAGCGTGTGTCGCTGTATCCATTCAAAGAACCTAACCATATGAATCACTCACTCACCACAACCGTGAGGTTGTCAATCTTTGGATTGTTTTCACTGATTGCACTTTTTGCATCAAGTCAATCGAACAAATATGTTCACAATGCTACAGTAAGTGCAGATATTTCTGGTAGCACAACCAACAACTATTACTTTACGGGTACAGTTACTATTTCTCCACCATCAGGAGGCGGTAGTACCACCATAAGCAGTTCCAATGGTACGATTGTAATCAAGCCATATAACACCGAGGCTCCTCCCTCAACAGACGAAAATTTTGCACAAGCTCAATCTGCAAGAAATCCAGTTACATCGTACGATTCGTTTGTTACTTCGGACATAGACAGTAAAAACACTAGTTATTCATATGTAGATGGTACTGGAAGACCTTTACAGGATGTCATTGTTAGAGCTGGGAATGACTATGAGGACATAGTCAATCATCATGCATATGATATTGCAACTGGACGAAAAGACGAATCATACTTACCCTATGCATATAATAATGGTATAGGAGGTACTTACGTTGCTAATTCGATCAATCAATTAGATGATTTTTATGATGGTACGAATAAATTACCAAATGACACGAAGTATTATAGTACTCAAACTTATGATGAGCGTGGCAGAGTAGCTACTTCTACTGGTCCCGGGAATGAGTGGCATGCAAATTCCAAAAGTCAATCTTTTGCTTTTAAGTACTATAATCCAACTACCGATGGACCCATAGCAGAGTTTGATGGCACAACCAACTCGAATAATTATGCTATAAATGAGCTTACAATTGTTGAGGTAACAAACTCACAGAACCAAAAAACAAGAATTGTAACAGACCTTAGAGGACTTCAAATTACGTCTCAAGTTTATGACCAGGGGAGTGGGAAATGGATAGGTTCATATAACGTCTATGATGATTTCGGACGTCTGATTTATGTAATTCCACCAACTATTACATCAGCCATAACTGCTGGCAGCACATTAGGAGTATTAACTAATGATCAAATTAATGGCTTGTGTTTTCAATACCAGTACAACGATAGAGGAGATTTAATCCGTGAGAAAGCCCCCGGTTCTGTTTGGACAGAGTACGTTTACGATATTGGTGGACGCCTAAGGCTTAAAAGAAATAAGATTTCTGACACAACTCCGTGGACGTTTTATAAATATGATGTCTTAAATCGTGTCATAATGGCTGGAAAGTACGTATCTACTCTTTCCATAGCTGAATTAGAATCACAATCATCTTATAGCGGTAGTAAATATTATGAAGAAAGGTCGAGCCCAGGCAATTTGAATACAGGATATTCTGGGTATTACACTTTTCCAATTATGACAGGTGAAACTTCAACTAATTATATTGAAGCGGTCTACTATTATGACGATTATTCTTTCGAAGGCAGTGCTTGGTGGGATACAGATGGACATAACTTCAGTTTTTCTTTGCCTACTGAAATTAGTGGATCAAAAACCAATAATGTCCTTGACCTTAAAACAGGAAGTAAAGTCAGAATTTCTGGCACCAATCAATGGCTCAATTCCATCGTATACTACGACGACTACAGTCGAGTCATCCAGGTAAAATCAGAGAACCACGTAGGTGGTCTAGATATTTTGAGTAACCAGTTAGATTGGGAAGGCGAGCTTCAAAAGACTCATCTGGATCATTCGGGTTATGAAAATCTGACTTTATTAAGTGAATACGAATACGAACACAATGGAGCATTGAATAGAACCTATCAAACCATTAATGGTGGAACCAGAACACTCGTAGCAGATTATCAATATAACCTGCTAGGTCAATTAGTAGAAAAGAACCTTCATTCAACAGATGGTGGAAATACATTTCTTCAATCAGTGGATTACCGGTACAACATCCGTGGATGGATGGAAAGTATCAACAATGTGACCTTAACCAATGATGGCACCACCAACGACGATACCAATGACTTATTCGGTGCAAATCTCAGGTATACTTCTCCAGTCAGCATCGCTGGACAGAATACAACTGGAAGATACGATGGCCTGCTGACTGCTTTCGAGTGGAACGCAACCAACAATGTTGATAATTCCATACAGCGAACTGCATCAGGCTATAATTACAATAACAGAAATTGGTTATCCAATACCACCTTCGGAACTCATAATGGATCTTCATATAGTTCAAGTGCCAATCACTTTGCGGCTACTGCTACCTATGATGAAAATGGCAACCTTGATGTACTCACCCGTAAGGAAGATGGAAGTTTGATCGATAACCTGGATTATGATTACTACGCAAATTCAAATCAGCTTAAAAGTGTAAATGACCTCACCAACGATGATCGAGGTTTTAAGGATGGCATTGAATCCAGTATTGAATACAAGTACAATGAAGAAGGTCAGATGTATGAAGACCTAAACAAAGAAATAATCAACATCATTTACAACGATGATCAACTTATAACTGAAATCGAATTCTATAATGGAGAGAAAATGGTTTATTCCTACGATGTGTTGGGAAATAGACTTTCAAAATCTTTGATTGATTCGGATGATAATACGGTTGCCAAAGTTGACTATGTCGGTCTCGTTGAATACTTAGATAACGAAATCAATCAGGTATTTACGGATGAAGGTCGTGCTTACCAACAAAATGGAGAATTCCATTATGAATATTTCATTACGGATCACCAGGCTAACAATCGGGTGGCGTTTGGAAACTTGCCGGAGCGTAACGTTTACGTGGCAACCATGGAAAATGAAAAATCCAGCTACGAAGAAAGTGAGTTTGCTTTCCCATCAAACATCCGATCCACTGCGCAGAATCATACGCCACTGGGGAACGAGAGTGTAGCCCTTAATGGGACCCTATCGGGTCGGGAAGTTGGCCCAGCAAGGGTATTAGCTATAGCTCCTGGAGACGAAGTTGACCTGGAGGCATGGGCCAAATACACCGATGGCGGATGGAATAATAGTTCCATTACAGATATTGTTTCTGTGATTAGTTCGGCGTTTGGGGGAGCCAGTGCCGGTACAGGTGCTGAAAGCGCTTCCAGTAGCCTAAACAACGCGCTGAGCGCAGGATCACCGGGTGTGTATAGTGGAAATACCTCCGGGCAGCCGGAAGCATACCTACAGTATTTGTTCTTTGATAACAACTACAACTATGTCGCTAACAGATCCGGATTCATAGCGGTAAGCAATGCCTCCAATGGCAAGTTTGCTAAACTAGAAGCACCAACCATCGAGTTTGGTTCCAATGAGTCTGGCTACCTGTTTGTGTATATCGTGAATGAAAGTAATCAGAACAAGGATGTATTCTTTGATGATCTCAAAATCACGCATGCTTCAGCCACATCATCCTTTAAAGTAACCCAGGTAAACGATTACTACCCGTTTGGCCTTCCAACATCCAACTCATGGAGAGCACCAGGCTACATCGATCCCGGATTATTGTATCAGAGTTCATTTAGTGAGCTGGATAGTATAACTGGATATTACGACTTCCTGAGCAGAAGCTACGATCCAGTGCTGGGCAGGTTTTTTGCAATGGATCCTGCGAGGCAATATTCTAGCCCTTACATGGCTATGGGCAACAGCCCACATATGCATGTTGACCCTAATGGTGAGCTTGCTTTCCTTCCTTTCGTAGCATTCCTTGCAAAAGCTGCGGCCACAACGGCTGCAATTCAGGGAGCTATGTACACGGTTAATGTAGCAATGAGTCCAGGGGGACTGAACAATTGGAATCTGGGGGATTTTGGAACAGCAGTCGGCAAGGGAGCAATAAGAGGAGCTGTAACAGCTGGACTTGGAGAATTAAGTTCGATTGCAGGAGCTGGGGCTCTTGGGGATCTAAAAGGGTTTGGGGGCGGAGTAGCTAAGTTAGGTTATGAGGCACTTTCAACAACAGCAGTTTCTGCTATTGGAAACTTGGCAGTTGGTGATGACTGGAATGCACATCTTAATGTAGGAGTAGGACCATTAACACTTCCTTTTAGGAATGGTGAATTTTCAACTAACCCCTTAGATCATGTGAATAACATCGCTTATGGAATAGATTTTGGTAAGGGATTGTATGATGTTATTCAAGGAGATGCAAGTCTAAAGTTTGATGTAGATAATATGAATCCTTACTTTCAAGAAAAAAGCATCTTTGAACGATACAGGAAGAATGGTAAAATTGGTAAAACATTTTGGAATAAAGAGTTAAGGAGAATGGTGGATAATAAACATACATTGGGGATCACTACACCATCAGGCGTAAGTATTTTGAATGGGGATAAAAGTGTATGGGGTGGATCATTTGGAGATAAAGCAAGGTTTGGAAAATTTGCTGATGCTGGCGAATGGGCAAAAACGAGATTCCATGAAGGAGTCCATGTTCAGCAAACTCGATTCTCTGGAAATGCATTCTTTAGATCACTATTTGATAAAGGTCTTCACAAATATTATGATAGAATTGGTGGGTATTCAGTTTATCCGTGGGAATGGGGAAATTATGGAGCGCACCCAATAACAGACAGATGGTTAAATCAATAATATTTCAATTCTTACTTTGTATTTATCTCGTTCCCCCTCAGAAGGATGATAAATATTTTTATTCAGCTAAAGAGGAAGGCTCTTTTGTATTTGTACTTAGGGCAAATAAAAAACTTAAATTCAGACATACTCACAGTGGAATAAAGCCCTACAATGTAGGTTCATGGAGCCAAAAGGGAGATACAATAATATTCTCTGGAAAGAATTATTTGATTGACAAAAACAATAAATTCTTGCTTTATGAGAGTTATTATTATGATGCGCTGCTTCCTTTAGACTCATCTTACCAAGCGAATAAATCATTGATTGAATCACTTAATGTTGAAGATTGCAATTCGGCTGAAATAGAAGCGGTTGATAGTTTGGTATCTATTGGGGCAAGGCTGAATGATGCATTGGAGCATCCACGGTCAAGAGAATGTATTGGTAATTATTTTTTAGGAACAAATATTTTGATTAGCCCCAACAATATTTACAACTAACAGAATAACCCCCCTCAGAGTCACTTGGGGTTTGAAAAGAAGGAAGGGAAAGGACTCTGAGTTACCCCCCCTCAGTGTCACTTGGGGTTTGGAAGAAGGGAGGAAAGGACTCTGAGAAATAAAGAAAAGAGAATTGATAATAGAAAAACACATAGCAAGCACAAAAGCCTCAGAGTTCTCTGCGAGTAACTCTGAGGGAGAAAAGAGTTAACCCCTCGGCTAGCGCGAGCTTGTAGCTCGTGCAATAAAAGAAAGAAATAAAACGCAAAATAAGACAAACCAAATCTCAAGTCCTTGGAGTGACTTTGAGAGAGTGAAAGAGAAGGAAACAACAAGATTCAAAGAAATGAAAAAACTACTCACCATTGTTTTGGCAACTTTTGCCATATACACTAAAGCACAAATTATTTCCTCACCAGAGTCTCAGCACATGGTTCAGGATGTGAATGTACCTGTTAATCTCTACAATGGGGTAGCATCTGTTCAAGTGCCACTTTATACTGTAGAGGCTAATAACGGGGCTAAAGTGCCCATTTACCTCCTATATACCACCCAGGGCATCAAGGTAAACGATGTTTCTGGTCCGGTTGGTCTTGGTTGGAATCTGTATGGTGGAGGGGCTATTACCAGGGTCATCCGCCACAATGATGATCTTACAGCAAACTACACAACCAGCATCAATGAAAGCAATATTAGAGGTGCAATGGTTGACGATGATGAAACCATCGATTTTGAAAAGGATTTGTTCTTCTTCAATTTCCCTGGTGGTTCTGGTAAATTCATCAAAACAGGCACCAATGAATTTAAAACCTTGCCAAGCTCCGACTTATCGATTTCATTCAGTTCAAACTCTTTTACAATCACCGACACTCAAGGCACAAAGTATTATTTTGGTACCTCAGATGCCTCAAGAGAAAAATCTACTTCTGTCACCGGAATGAACGTAGACGAAGGAATAGGATTTACTGCATTTGGTGATAAACAATATACTGGTACATGGTTATTGACAAAAATTGAGTTTGTAAATCAGCCCACAACTAAGGGAATTGAGTATACCTATGATGAGTTACCTGGCTCAGAATTCACCGGCTTTCTCACTCAAATGGAAAGCTTTACCAGCGCTTCGAGATTAAATGGTCCTAGCCCAAATTACAGCTTGCATGGGGATGTAAATACCTATGAGTCATTGAGTTCAAATTTTACTAAGTATCTCACTTCAATCACCTTTCCAAAAGGTTCAGTTTCATTTAAGTACGAGAATGACAGACAAGACTTTAAAAGAGGTCGAAGACTTGACCAAATATCCATTAATGATCACAATGGGACGATTGTGAATGAGATTCGTTTCGATCAAAGCTACTTTGATTCATCTGACTCTTATTTCAAAGAGACAAATAGTGTGGCTAATCCAAACGAATATTTTTACAGGCTCAAGCTAGATGCTGTGTATATAAATGATATACAAGTTCGATCTTTTGATTACCGAAACGATAAAGACTTTACCGGCGGATATGACAATTACGAACTACCGCCACGTCATTGCTATTACTACGATCACTGGGGATACAATAATGCAAATGCAGCCATGGGCTCTACCTATGTAAGACACGCATCGAGTACTTCTCCAGGCCTTTCTGGAATGGATCGCGAACCCAATGAATATAGCCAGGCTAATATTTTAACAAAAGTTACATATCCAACCGGAGGGTTTACAGAGTTTGCATATGGATATAATAGTGAAAATGGAGGGGTACGAATCGAACGCGTTACCGTTAAAAATCCGGATAACACGAAAGTTTCAGATATTCAATATACCTATTCTATCCCTTCAGCAAGGGAACTTATTCAATACATATCAAAGCAAGGGGTGGGTGATGATGGCATAGGTGATAGAAACTCCGTGACCAAAGAATATACAAACGATGATAATCTTCATCCTTTCGCTAATTCGCATGCCTTGTCCTTGCATCTAGATTTAAATGGCTCACTTGGTGGATATGGACAGGTTCGTGTTGAGGATATGATGACAGGATTGTACAGCATCAACTATTATAAAACAGCTACTAATTATCCAGCCAGTCCTTCCTATAAGTATTGCTATATGATTGAATCAGGAAATGGACAGGTGTATGATGATTATTATACAAGTAATTATGATAACAAGCCTCCTTTTACTGCCCACACTTTGAATAGTTTCAGGCGAGGTGAATTATATAGAACAGAGAATTATGGGACAGATAATGTAAAAACAAGTCAGGTTAGTTATTCATATTCGGAGGTTTCTGATGGTCTTCCTATTACAAACAACTCTGTGAACTTTTGGGCTTATGACGATGATAATAGTGAAACAGATCCGGATGATGATGTTTTTTGGTACTTAATAGGACGTTATCAAATATATCCGAAATACTACAGGTTAGACAATACTGTATCTATAGAATACGAAGGTGGCATTAGAAAAAGGGAGATTCAAACGAATTATACATACATTTCTTCTTATAAGACTATTGCTCGAGAAATAGAAAGTGTTCAAAACTTTCCGACCACACTAAAATATAACTCTAAAAAGACGTTTTACTATCCATTTGACACCTCCATACCTCCAATTGATACTGAATATAGTTATGGTGAGAGACTTATTCTTGCTTCATTAAGCACCTCGTGGGTAAAAAGTGTTCCTGTATTAGTCTTAGATCAGATTAATCTGCCATCTTATAGTTCTGGAACATATAAATACTCAGGTATAAGCCTTACAACATATAGTGAGCAAGAATCATTTGATCTGCCATATCAGACCTTCTCTTTGAGAGAAACTAGTGAACCATTGTCTTCATGGAGTAAAAGTGATCTCACACTTACCAATACATATACCTATGGTGCAAATGGCTTAATAAGTACCGTTAGGGATGAACTTGCGCAAGTAGAAACTGACTATACCTATGATGTGAATGGGTATTTGATCACCGAATCAATTGATGCCGGTTACGGTACAAATCAAAGATCAACTAGCTACACATACGAGCCGCTCATTGGTGTAAGTACAGTTACGCCTACAGATGGACGCTCCACCAGTTATGAATATGATAATAAGAATCAATTAGCTGTTGTGAGAGATCACAATAACAATATAATTAATAAATACCGATCATATACCGTATCTGAATCTGATGATCTTTCGTCCGAGATTGAAGTTGAGAGTTGCTTATATAGGAACAGAGCTATTAATTTTGATGCTTTTGGGTGGAGGGGATTTTATGGAAATACAACTTATGAGTGGGATTTTGGAGATGGTAATACCTACACCTCAACTACCAATGGCGAAGCATCGAATACATACACCAGTAATGGGACCTATACAGTGACTTTAAGCATCAGGAATAGAGAGTATTCAATGATAAATGAAGTAACCAAGCAAATCACAATCGATAGTGCACCTAATAGTATTTGTGGTCCATATATGTATGATGTTAGCAGTAATACAGAGAGTGGTAATTCATGTAACAATAATAACGGTAATCCAGAGATTACCTTTGAATTAAACGATGCAGATGCTTCAGTCAAAAATGAATGGAGGTATCAGATTCAGCAAACATCCGGGGGCAGTTGGACTGAGTGGTATTCATTCGGAGAAAATAGCTTGAAAGCAACTTTAAAAGAAGAGTACTTTGCGACCACTGCGTTTAATGTCCCTTACGCGATCAAGGTTGAATGCTATCTGACAGAATGTGGCGATAAAATTTATAAGACTGTAAACATTCAACTATGATATGTGTTTTCGGCTGAGATGTATCATTTATCTATTATTATCGTGGCTTTCTTTTTCGGCCTTTTCCCAAATCAAGTTCGATGTAAATGTCTCAGATAAGCACCTGAAGAAAGTAGATCAGGTTAAAGAGCCGAGAAAAAAGCTAGAGAAGTATAAGAAGGTTTATTCCAAGGATAGCCTGAAAGCTGCCAAGAGGGCCTGGAAGGAGTATAAGGTTCAGCATAAAGACAGCTTAAAATCCATTGGTCGATGGAAAGAAGCTAAACTGCATCAACAGGAGATTCTTTTGGGTGAGTATAAGATTAAGAAGCCGAAGAAGTATGTCATGGATTATACCGGCTTCAAGCCACCCAAGGATTCCATGGATTGGGCACTTCAGGAGTTATCCAAAAGAGGTGATTTCAGGCAAGTCCGGAAGGTGTATGAGGCCTATGGGCAGTATGACTCTACTTACCTGGAACAATTTAACCTCGACTCTATCAAGCTGGATAGTGCCACTTTGTTGGAGCGCTTTAATATGAATGAGCGGCTGGAAAGTTACCTGCCTCCTGAGCTTGCACAGCAAAGCGATTTGAAGATCGAGCAACAGATGATGAACGGCACGCTGAACCAATACGGTCAGCTACAGCAAATCGATCGGTCGGGGGTGAAGGAGTTCTTTGAGAATATATCACCGGAGGAGTTTGCCAAATCTCAAATCTCGATCAAAGAAGCCAAGGAAAAATATCTGGAATTGCCTAACCTGAGCAAAGAGGAGGAAGGGATTAAGCGAAATTCACTGAAGGGAACTCCGTTGAAAAAGCGATTTTTTCTAAATGGCAATGTCACCATTCAGTCCACTGATCCATTCGTACTAGATGCTAATTTTCAGCTAGGCTATCAGTGGACTCAAAAGTTTTCTACTGGGGTAGGCCTATTGTTTCGAGAGCAGTTCAGTGACAGAGACTCTACTGCTATAACCGGTGATGCTCATGGGTTCAGTGCATTTGCAAACTACGATATTTTCCAAGGATTTTTCATTTATGGAGAATACCAGTTGGTAAAAAACAAAGCGTTATTTGCTGAAACTTCGCAACCGTTAAGCTGGCAATACTCTACTTTACTTGGTGCCGGCAGAAAGTTCAACATCACGGAAAAGATTAGCCTCAGTATCGCCCTGCTCTACGACTTCAACTACAAAAACAACACCCTCAATCAACGTCCACTCACCCCACGAATCGGGTATACCATTGGATTTTAGCAGATGATCTATCCCCCTTCAGGGGGTTAGGGGTGACAGGTCCTATACTATTCTATTGTCATTTCGAGGTAGGAGAAATCTTTATGATGGTTACTTTTCCCCCTTGAGGGGGTTAGGGGGTGACAGGGAAATCTTCACACTAGGTCAGATCAGCTAATTCATTATAAAAAGATTCCTTCACCGTCGTACCTCAGGTTCGGAATGACGATTAAAATGGATTACCTGTCTTGTCCTGAAATAGGTTTGCACAATTTAAGTGTGAAATGAGAATTAAAACAGGAAACCGTATTTATCGAAGTGATTCGGAGAAACTACGAATAATACAAGAAGTACTATCAGGTAAACTTAGTAAAGATGCAGCTCAGCGCAAGTATGGAATCAAAGGCCATAGTGCCATCACCAACTGGATGCGTAGTTTTGGTATAAGGGAGCCATTAAAAGGCAGTGTTTATATGTCTAAATCAAATAAGGAACAGGAGAATCCTGAAGATTTAACTGCAAGAATTAAGGAACTAGAAGAAGCGCTACACCCCCTCAGAGTCACTTAGTGTTGGGAGGAGATAAGGAAAGGACTCTGAGAAATAAAGAACACTAGGTCAGCTCAGCTAATTCATTATAAAAAGATTCCTTCACCGTCGTACCTCAGGTTCGGAATGACGATTAAATGGAAGACCTGTCTTGTCCTGAAATAGGTTTACACAATTTAAGTGTGAAATGAGAATTAAAACAGGAAGCCGTATTTATCGAAGTGATTCGGAGAAACTACGAATAATACAAGAAGTACTATCAGGTAAACTTAGTAAAGATGCAGCTCAGCGCAAGTATGGAATCAAAGGCCATAGTGCCATCACCAACTGGATGCGTAGTTTTGGTATAAGAGAGCCATTAAAAGGCAGTGTTTATATGTCTAAATCAAATAAGGAACAGGAGAATCCTGAAGATTTAACTGCAAGAATTAAGGAACTAGAAGAAGCGCTGAAGTTAGCTGAGCTAAAGTCAGAAGCTTATTCAAAGATGATTGACATAGCCGAGGAGAAGTTTTCATTGAAGATCAGAAAAAAGTTGTCCACCAAACAGTCAAAGCCATGAAGCACATTTATCCATCAGTAGGGCTGAGCCGTATTTGTGGGCTGTTTGGTATAAGCAGGCAATCCTACTATCAGTATCAGGCGAGAAACAGATCATTGGAGTCCACTCATCAACAGATACTGCAATTGGTTCTGGATCAAAGAGCATCTCATCCATATTTAGGAGGCAGGAAGCTCTTTCATCTGCTTCAGTCGGATTTTGATCGTTTAGGTATCCGTATAGGCAGAGATGCATTTTTTGATCTGCTTTCCAGCCATCATTTGCTGATAAAGCGAAGAAAACGACGGGTATCGACGACAAACTCCAGGCACTGGTTTAGGAAGTACCCCAACTTGATTAAGGATCTGGCTATTCAAAATGTGAATCAAGTTTGGGTGAGTGATATTACATATTGGAAGTGGAGAGATCGCTTTCATTACATCTGCCTAATCACCGATGCTTACAGTCGAAAAATAGTAGGTTATGAGTTATCTGATAATCTGGAAGCCATCAATAACCAACGAGCATTACACATGGCAATCGAAAGCCAACCTGGATCTTTAAAGGGATTGATCCACCATTCAGATCGAGGCATCCAGTATTGCAGCCATGAATATGTGGAAATGTTATCCGCTAGAGGTGTGCTTATCAGTATGACTGAAAATGGGGATCCATTAGAAAACGCTATTGCTGAACGAGTCAATGGGATAATCAAAGAAGAATATCTTCAGCATTATGAGGTGAAAAGTCTCTCACAGGCCAGAGACCTCTTAAGTGAAGTAGTAAAACGCTACAATCAAGAAAGACCTCATCTAAGCTGTGGGATGATGACACCCAACCAGGTTCACTTAACGAATATTAAGCCGGAATCTCTTTGGAAGAATTATTGGAAAAGTGCAACTGTCAACGTAAAACAGGACTATAATCAAACTGTCAACATATGTCAGGATTAACTATGTTTAATTGTAAACTTATTTTAGGACGACACAACCATCCCCCTTCAGGGGGCTAGGGGGTGACTAAAAATCTTCCTTCTTACTTACGTAGACCCTTCTCAATCCGTACCCTTTGAACCATCCATGATCCTGACTAACTTTCCATCATGCACATTGAAGCATTCCGTGATTACTGCATGGCCAAGCCGGGCACTACAGAACATACCCCTTTTGGACCGGATACACTGGTATTCAAAGTGATGGATAAGATGTATGCGTTGACCAGCATCAATAATTTTGAATTTATCAACCTCAAATGCGATCCTGAATATGCCATTGAGCTTCGAGAAAAGTTCGATGGATCGATTCGACCTGGATATCACATGAATAAGAAACAGTGGAACTCTGTATATACTGACGGAGGTGTTCCGGATGATAAAATCAAACATTTAATTAACCATAGCTATGAATTAGTCGTCAGTAACTTAGCAAAGAAGCTAAAAGAAGAACTAAAACAGATGAGTTGATGAATGATAATATTCAGAATAAGGAATTTGAAACTAACGGGACGTATTTCATTGAAATTGAAGGAACCAAAGCTGCAGAAATGACCTATTCCATAGCTGGAACGGATAGAATAATCATCGATCATACTGAAGTGAATGATGCATACAGAGGCATGGGACTAGGAGAAAAACTGGTATTAAGGGCAGTAGATGATGCGAGAAAGAAAGGTATTAGCATTGTTCCACTGTGCCCGTTTGCACGGTCAGTTTTCAATAAAAATGAAGATTTAAAGGATGTACTTTAGGTTTTTCCACACTGATTTAAGTCATTCTAACCATTAACCTACATCATCGGGAAAGCTGCTCATAATCAATAGGTTTACTAATCATCCATTTAAACCTTGGAATTATGAAAACTCCAAAAATCATAAGCACTCCAAAAAGTCTTACTGAAGAGACTATTCAGGAGTTAACTAACGTCAATACAAGACTGACTAAAAGTCATAAGGAATTGGCTATTTATGAAGATCTTCTGGCAATTAAAGAGGAACATAAGGCTAAAGATGTGGCTCTAAGACCATTACTTCTAAATATTGGAATGGCGGTCAGCATATTACTTGCAATTATTGCCATTAATTGGAAATCTTACGATGATGGAAACTTGGTCGATCTTGGTGAAGTAGAGGCGGATTTAAATGAGATCATAGAAATACCAGTCAGTACCCAACCACCACCTCCGCCACCTCCTAAACAAGAGGTCTTTAAAATAGCAGAAGTCAAGGACACTGAAATAATAGAAGACATTAATCTGAATTTGGATGTAGAAGTAACTGAAAATGAAGCGCTAGAGGTAGTGGAGGTTAATGTACCTATCGATGAGGAAGAAGAAATTGAAGAAATATTTGTGATCGTAGAGCAAGAGCCCTTACCCGAAGGTGGCTTGGAAGCATTCTATTCATATCTCGCTAAAGAACTTAAATATCCATCTCAAGCCATGAGACTAGGAATCATGGGTTCTGTCTTTGTACAATTTGTTATTGAAAAAGATGGAAGTATTACACAGGTTCAGGTAGTGAAAGGAATTGGAGCTGGATGCGATGAGGAAGCCATTCGAGTCATTCAAAATGCACCAAAATGGATACCAGGTAAGCAAAGGGGTGTTCCAGTGCGAGTGAAAAAGATAATTCCGGTAAAATTTATAATCGCTGGTACGAATCCTTGAGATACGAGGGATTAATCTTCAAAAATTCTTACTTTGCATAAAATCCCTAATCATGCGTTTTACGGTTATTTTATGCAGTATTGTTTTATTTTCTTGTGCCACTCAAAGATCCGAACCTATGAGCGATAAAGGATTCGTCCATTTGGCCCTGGGTGATTCATATACCATAGGTGAAGCGGTTAATGTCGATGAGAGATGGCCGGTACAACTGGCTCACCGACTAAGAAAAGATTCCATCAAAATAGATCCAGTGATTGTTGCTACCACAGGATGGACAACAGATGAACTGATGTCAGGAATTGTAAAAGCCGATGTGGAAGGTCCTTATGATTTTGTCTCACTGCTTATTGGTGTTAATAATCAATATAGAGGCTATCCTATCGATCAGTATGAAAAGGAGTTTAAAGAGCTTCTCGACCAGGCCATTCAGTTTGCTGACGGCAACCCATATAATGTGATGGTTGTTTCCATTCCGGATTACGGAGTGACTCCATTTGCTAAAAAGAAGATGCTGGATCCTGAGAAAATTGCGAAGGAGCTGGATAATTATAATGCAATCGCTGAAAAAATTTCCAAACTGAGAGATGTGAAATTTATCAACATCACTCAAGGCTCACGAAAAGCTGCAGATAATCCTTCACTTATTGCTTCAGATGGTCTTCATCCATCGGGCAAAATGTATAAAATGTGGGTAGATCAGATGTATGATCACGTGTTTAACAACCTATCATCCAGATAAATCTACTAAAAGTTCAATTTCGTCGTTGTTTTTTAGGTATAAAGGAAAATACACCTATTTTTGATCCAAATCACTGCTTTGTCACATTCATCTCTATGAAGAGGCTGATCATCCTTTTGTGTTATGTGTCCTTGATCTCATGTCAAGATAAGGTGATATGCCCTGCATTTCAGAGTACCTATATTCTAGATGATTCTACCCGATATGCCTACTTTTCTTATGTCTGGCAGTTAGATGAAAATACACGGACGCAATACTTAGCACAACAAAATGGCCAGGACCCTGATGATACACTTGGTGTAGTTCAGCAGCCAAAAACAGATTACTATGCCTATGCTGGTGAGAAGGTAGTTCCCTGGAGGATTCAAAAACAGACAAAATACGGTATTGTTAAAAACACACCTTATCCAATCAAGAAATATCGTTTGCGAACAGCTCCAATGGAAAATGTGCTTGCACCAGATCCGGTTTCAAACGATTTTGTAGCCTCTGATTTTGGTATTGATTCATTATCGATTGCCTCAGATTCTTTAGGACTAGATTCTTTGGCGACAACTGCCATTGCTGTTGAGGAGGAAGAGAAACCAAAGTATTTATATGGATATCAGCCGGATGATAACTTTAATGTAGAGCAAGAGTATTACAATAAATATTACTCCTACAAATTCATTGATAACCGTCCTAAACCCAAACCAGCACCAACTGACACTTCTGCAGTCGCTGCACCTGATTCCGTTCAAGTGAAAGAAAGAAAAGGGCTGTTCAAAAGGCGCAAGAAGTCAGAAACTGACACTGAAGAAAGTACTGATCCACCTGCTGAAGAAAATACCGAAGAAGAAGGCCAAGAACCTGAAGGAGAAAATGGGAACGGGTAAAAACCCACCACTTGTTTCTGTCATTCTACCGTTTTACAATGCACCTTTCCTGGAGAATGCTATTCAAAGCATTCTTAATCAGTCCTACGAAAACTTTGAGTTGATTTTAGTTGACAATGGAAGCAATGATGAATCTGAATTTATTGCAAAGTCCTATCATTCCCACCCGAAGGTAAAATTGGTAAGTGAGACCAATAGAGGCGTAGTTTACGCATTTAATACAGGATTGAAGTTTGCAAATGGACCATACATCGCGAGAATGGATGCAGATGATATTGCTACGGAAGATCGATTAGTGCGTCAGGTTGATTTATTAGAAAGTGACTCAAGCTTAGAAGTGGTGTCTGGATTGGTGGAGTATTTGGGCCCTGATGAAAACATAGGATTCATTCACTATGTTGATTGGTTAAATTCAATTCGATCAACAGATCAAATCCGTTTCAATCAATTTGTTGAATTTCCACTAGCAAATCCTTCATTAATGTTTAGAAGGAAGGTTTTTGATAAATACGGATCCTATCAAGCAGGTGATTTCCCCGAAGATTATGAATTTTTCTTACGTCTGATGTCCAAAAGTGTGACTATGAGAAAAGTTGAGCACACGATTTTAAAATGGCGGGATTTATCGGGTCGTCTTACACGAACAGATGACCGATACTCTCAAGAGGCGTTCTTCAAAATCAAAGCTCAGTATCTGGCGCAGTGGCTCAAAAAAAATAATCCATTTCATCCTAATATATACCTGTGGGGTGCAGGTAGGCTTTCGAGACGAAGAAGTGAGTTATTGCTAGCTGAAGGCGTTGAGGTTATGAAGTACATCGATGTAAAAAAGAAAGATGAAGTACTTCATTACACAAATACACCATCCAAGGAGGAGGCATTCATTGTATCGTATGTCGCAAATCGAGGCGCTAGGAATGAAATAAGAGATTATCTTAATAAGAAAGGATATATCGAGGAAGCCAATTTCATACTAGCATCCTAATAAAAATCTAAAAATTTTAGTATTTCAAATAATTTACTAAATTTAAGATCAAATAGAATATATGCAGTTGGCAAAAGATTTGATATTGGATGACTATTATAAGCTTAGAATAACTTCTAAAAAGCTTCAGTCAGGTCGTTATCAAGTTAAATTCTTTGCCACTATCAGAGGAAGTAAAGAACTCTATGGATATGTTTTGGTGGAGGCTGATGAAACGCTAAAATCAGTAATCACCAGAATACGAAAAAGATTAAAAGAGCTGGATAGGAGCATTGAGTATAAGCATTTTCATTTGTTTAATGTAGGACAAGAAACACAACCAAATAACCTAATGATCTTTGAATAATGGCACGGATACCAAATAATATTAAATATTTAAGAAAGAAAAAGGGATTCACGCAAGAGACGTTTGCTCAGGCTTTGGGTATTAACCGACCATCGGTTGGGGCATATGAAGAAGGTAGGGCGGATCCAAGATTGACCACACTTTCAAAAATGGCTGAATTGTTTGAAGTGACTGTTGATGAATTGATCAATGAAGACCTCACCAAAGAAAATCGTGTACCAAAACAAAATGTTAAGGTGTTGGCGGTTACGGTTGATGATAATGCAGATGAAGAGTTTATTCAATTAGTACCAACCAAAGCAGCAGCAGGTTATACCAATGGTTATTCTGATCCGGAATACCTGACTGATCTTCCAAGATTTCATTTACCTGTATTGCCAAAAGGAGGTACATATCGAGCATTTGAAATTGCGGGCGATTCCATGTTACCAATAGTTTCTGGTAGCATCATTGTTGGAAAATATGTAGAACAGTTGAGTCATATAAGAAATGGTAATACCTATGTTTTAGTCACTCAATCTGAAGGGGTAGTATATAAAAGAGTCTTCAATTACATTGAAGAAAAAGGAAAGCTGTTTTTGGTCTCTGATAATAAGTCATTTAGTGCTTATGAGCTAGATCCTGCTGAAATAATGGAGATATGGGAAGCGAAAGCCTACATCTCTGTTGAATTCCCTGATCCAAATTCATCCAATGATTTATCAATGGATCAGCTAATGGGTATGATTGGTAATCTAAGAAATGATGTGGAACGGTTAAAGAAGAGCACAGACTAGCCACATTTGAATAGCAATCAGCTTAACTTTGATCCTTCATTATGAAGGGATCGTTTTACATCTTATCTATCGCACTATTCGCCTGTTCGGGTCCGAAAAATGACAAAATCATTGTTCCCAAGTTACATGCTGGTTTCTACTCAGATGCTTTAAATGAAATCAATGATAAGCTGGAATCAGATCCTGATAATGATCACTTAGTTGGTCAAAAACTTTTTTATTGTGAACAGTTGGACTGGCCAACGACGTGCATTTCAGCACTCAATGCCCAAAAAGAAAAATTTGGGATGAGCAACCAATTGGTAAAACAGTATATAGATTATTATCAGAAGCATGACCTTCAAAAAGATCTATTAAGACTCATTGATAAGTGGGACGAGGAATATGGTCTTAAAAAGGATTATGTTGAAGCCTACATTGAGAGCCTTATAAAAACGAACAATTACCTGAGAGCCCGGTATGAATTACGTAAATTTTTGAAAAACAATCAAAACTCCCAAAACATTGAATTTGCCTCATCTAAATATTTGGAGCTAGGTGATTCTGTAATGGCGGTTTATAATTTAGGCAAACTATACAAGCAAAGTCCTCAAAATGATTTAATGTGGAATTATGGTCAAATGTTGATTGAGTTCGGATATGAAGACATGGGTATAGATGTGATGAATAAATACTTCACAGAAAGCACATTACGATTTGATCAAAAACTTACTTACGCCTCCCTTTTGGAGCGTTTGGATAGAGGAGAGCAAAGTAGAAACCTATTATTCCAGGATCTGGATAAAGATACAGCTGCTTATTTTATCACTGAATCATATAAAAATGATGCAAAATGGGATTCTGCAGCCTACATTTTAGAATCATTAATCAAAAGAGATTCAACCAACCGAATGGCACTGTGGAAGGCAGGCAGACTTTATGAAGATAGAGGTTGGTTATTATACGCGATTAGATATTTCGAATATCTAGAAGATTTAAACCCAAATGACACATTAGCTAGCCAAAGAATTGACCTTATACAGCGAAAAATTGCATATTTGCAGCGTTTAAAATTTGAGGAGAGTAAAACTCCCGGATTAGAATTACAACCAAAAAAAATTGAAAATTAATGAGTGATCAAATCACCATTACACTACCAGACGGATCTCAGCGGCAGTATAGTAAAGGAAGTACTGCATTGGATGTCGCAATGAGCATCAGTGAAGGCCTGGCTAGGAATGTATTAGCAGCAAAAGTAAACGGAGAAGTTAGAGATTCTTTCAGACCAATTGAGGAGGATGCTAATCTTCAGTTATTGACATGGAATGATGATGAAGGAAAATCCACCATGTGGCACTCTTCGGCACACCTTTTGGCGGAAGCACTCGAGGCGCTATATCCGGGTATTAAATTAGGTATTGGTCCACCCATTGAAAATGGGTTCTACTACGATATAGATTTTGGTGATATTGAGTTTGATGCGGATAATTTAGAGGCGATTGAAAATAAGATGCTTGAGTTGGCCCGTGAGAAAAATGAGTATCATAGGAAAGAGGTATCAAAAGCAGACGCAATCAAATACTACCAGGATAAAGGTGATGAATACAAACTTGAGCTAATTGATGGACTTGAAGATGGAAGCATCACTTTCTATACCCAGGGAAACTTCACTGATTTATGTAGGGGACCTCACATTCCTCATACCGGTTATATCAAAGCTGTAAAAATTCTCAATGTAGCAGGAGCGTATTGGAGAGGAGATGAGAATAGAAAGCAGCTAACCAGATTATATGCTATTTCATTCCCTAAACAAAAAGAACTCAAGGAGTATCTGGAGCTTTTAGAGCAGGCGAAACTTAGGGATCACAGGAAGATTGGGAAGGAGCTTGAGTTATTCACTTTCTCAGAAAAAGTCGGGAAGGGGCTTCCTTTATGGCTTCCTAAAGGTGCGGTTCTGCGTGAGCGATTGGAAAATTTTATGAGGAAAGCTCAATTAAAGGCTGGGTACGATCAGGTGGTTTCACCGCATATAGGTAGTAAGGAATTGTATGTTACTTCTGGTCACTATGCGAAATATGGTGAGGATTCATTTCAACCAATAAAAACACCCTCAGAAGATGAAGAATTTTTGTTGAAGCCAATGAATTGTCCTCATCATTGTGAGATCTACAAATCAAGACCCAGATCATACAAAGACTTACCGATACGATATGCTGAGTTTGGAACAGTTTATCGATACGAACAAAGCGGAGAACTTCATGGCCTCACTCGTGTTCGTGGCTTTACTCAAGATGATGCTCACATTTTCTGTCGTCAGGACCAGGTAAAAGAAGAGTTCGCCAAAGTAATCGACCTGGTGCTTCATGTTTTTGGTGCACTTGGATTTGGTCACTTTACTGCTCAGGTTTCCCTAAGAGATCCTGACAATCCGGAGAAGTACATCGGAAAAGACGAAGATTGGGATCGCGCAGAAAGAGAGATTCAGGAAGTAGCAGATGAAAAAGGCTTGCAAACTGTCGTAGAATACGGGGAAGCAGCATTTTATGGACCTAAGCTAGACTTTATGGTGAAAGATGCCTTAGGAAGAAAATGGCAACTCGGAACCATTCAGGTAGATTATAGCTTGCCAGACAGATTTGAACTTGAGTATGTAGGAAGTGACAATCAAAAGCACAGACCAGTGATGATCCACCGCGCACCATTTGGATCGATGGAACGTTTCATTGCGATTTTGATTGAAAACTGTGCAGGGGATTTTCCGTTATGGTTGGCTCCTGAACAAATAGCTATTCTTCCAATTTCTGAGAAATACCACGACTATGCACAGGATGTTCACCTTCAAATGCAGGAGAATGATATTCGTGGTTTTGTGGATGAAAGAGATGAGAAAATTGGTAAGAAGATTAGAGATGCTGAAGTCAAGAAAATTCCTTACATGTTAATTGTGGGTGAAAAAGAAGCTGCAGATCAGGCTGTTTCAGTTAGACAGCATGGTGAAGGAGACATTGGATCCATGAAAAAAGATGAATTTGTTCATTTTTTCCATAATAAAGTGGCCGAACTTATTAAATGAGTTTTGTTAAGACTAAATAATCACGATATTTGCGTTTTGTTTTTAATGTTCAACTTAAAATAAAGGAGTACAATCGCTAAACTAAGAAGAAGAGGCCCTTCCAGAATCAGAAAAGAAGAGCCCTACAAGGTAAATGAGAAAATCACTGCACGTAAGGTAAGAGTGGTTGGAGACAATGTGAAGGTTGATGTTTACCCAATTGAGCAGGCCATTAAAATAGCTCAAGAGCAAAATTTGGATTTGGTGGAAATTTCACCGAATGCTGACCCGCCTGTTTGTAAAGTGATTGACTACTCCAAGTTCAAGTACGAGCAGAAGAAAAAGCAAAAAGAAATTAAGGCCAAAGCGCAAAAAACCGTGATTAAGGAAATTCGGTTTGGTCCTAATACCGATGACCATGATTTCAATTTTAAGTTAAATCATGCCATCAAATTTTTGAAAGATGGAGCTAAGGTGAAAGCATATGTGCACTTCTACGGAAGAACCATTGTTTTCAAGGATAGAGGGGAAATACTGCTTTTGAAGTTTGCTCAGGCACTTGAAGAGTATGGTAAAGTAGAACAGCTACCAAAAATGGAGGGAAAACGAATGATTTTGTTCGTAGCACCTAAGCAAGCAAAGAAATAATTAAGTAAAATAGAATAGAGTTAGAAATGCCGAAACTTAAAACAAACTCCAGTGCAAAGAAGCGATTTAAGCTAACAGGTACTGGAAAGATTAAAAGAAAGCATGCATTCAAAAATCACATTCTGACTAAGAAGGAGACGAAGCAGAAGCGAAATCTTCGATATATGTCAGTAGTGGACAAGGCGGATGAACCAAACATCAAACGCCTTTTGAATCTGTAATTTTTTTAATAGCTAGATCCACCAGGTGGTGGATGGTTAAATGTAAAACCCGGTTATTGGTTGAAAGACGCTGATAAAAAAGTCAACGCACCAATCGCCAAAAACAAAACAAAATGAGATCAGTAAATCATGTAGCTTCAAGAGCACGTCGAAAGAAGATGATGAAGCACGCCAAAGGATACTTTGGTAGAAGAAAAAACGTTTGGACCGTATCCAAAAATGCCATTGAAAAAGGATGGCAGTACGCATATCGCGACAGAAAAGCAAAGAAAAGAGAATTTAGAGCGCTTTGGATTCAGCGAATCAATGCTGGCGCAAGGGAGCACGGGATGTCTTACTCTGTATTCATGGGTAAATTGAGTGCAGCAGGAATCGAAATCAACAGAAAGGCACTAGCAGATCTTGCTATGAATGAGCCGAAAGCCTTTAAAGCCGTAGTTGATAAGGTTAAATAAGAATTGTAAAATTCCAAGATTAAACCCTGTTCTCATACCGATGAGAACAGGGTTTTTTGTTTTGAAATACATCATTCATCCCAAAGTATTCTTTAAACGAAGTGGGTTAGTTGAATATTTTTGTCAAAATCCGGTTACTTATAGATATTTTCGCGTATTTAATCTAATGGGATATAGAATTAATCGGAGAATGAGTTGTAAAATATTAATTTAGCCGATGAAATTAACCAACAAAATTAACATGTTGCAATCAGCGCTTAAAGCATTTTTGATGATTCTAATATATGTCTCATCTAACGCTTTGCTCTCTCAAACGACCTTTACCTACTCCGGAGCATCACCTGTCACTGTGGATGGAGGTACTGGTACCTTAACCATCAATGTTCCAACTTCCTCTTTCGGTTTTGGGGCAGTGGTAACAGATATAAACGTCACACTACACTACGATAAAACAGATGGAACCTGTGCTGCACCAGGTACAGGTGGATCATTCCATGATGAACATGGTTTTGAATTAGAATCTCCTGATGGAGGTATCGTTACTATTTTTTCTACTGGAACTTTTGCAGGTGCAACTGATATTTCTCCTGGAGTAACACAGACGTTTGATGATGAGTCTAGTACTGCGATACCTGGTGGTGTACCAGCTGATGGAACGTATATTCCCGAAAGTGCTTTGTCTGGTTTTGACGGTATAGATCCGGAAGGTACTTGGACAATCAGAGCGACTGAGACAGGAGTAAATGATCCACTATGTATTATTGGAGCTAGTATTCAAATAACGGTCGAAATCCCTACAGCATCACCGGGAGATGCTTCGAATGTGGTGCTTTGGTTAAAGCCAGATAAAGGAGTGAGTGTTTCAGGCACAAATGTCCTAGCTTGGCAAGATGCTGCAGGAAATGGTTTAACTGCCTCTCAGGCCGTACCAGCAGATCAACCATCATATACCTCTAATGCGATCAATGGATATCCATCTTTGACTTTTGATGGAACCAATAGTTTTCTGGATTTAGGAGATATTTTTAATTATACTCCACAAACAGATGAATTTTCATTCTTAGCGGTACTAAATCCAACTGCTAATGGTGATGTGATCTTTGGTAGGTCAACTACAGGCTTAAGCGGAAATTATGCCTTTTATGTGGGAGGAGATGAGTATCGTCATATTATTGGAGGGACCAATAATACTGCTGGAACAGCTAATATTCTGAATTCATTTACTCAAGTTAGCTCTGTTGTTAATACTGTGGACTTTGACAGTTATGTTAATGGAACATCTGATGTAGCCGCAGGAACTATTGGAACTGGTACCGTCTCAACCAATTTACTTATTGGTGCAAGAAATGGGGGCTCTGCAAATAATTTTGGGGGTCAAATATCTGAAATCATCTTTTTTGATGCAGCACTTTCGAATTCTGCAAGAAGAGATGTCGAGACTTACCTAGCAATTAAGTATGGATTGACCTTAGATATCACATCTCTGGCCTATACGGTTGGAGGTTCACCGATTTATTCTGTTGGGAGTAGCTATTCAAATGATATTGCTGGAATCGGACAAGATGATTCTCAGGGATTACTTCAAACCTCTTCTATTAGCACATCCGGAGATATAGTCTCTATGGATGGTGCCAGTGATTTAGCTGACGGAGAATTTTTGATTTGGGGACATGATGGCGGTGCTACCACCACAACCACTGCAAATATCCCAAGCGGAGTTACAAATAGGCTGACACGTATTTGGAGTGTCGAAGAAACAGGAGACGTAGGTACCATCGATATCTCATTCAATCTGACAACCTTAGGTTTGGCGTTAACAGGTCAAGATTTTGCATTGATTACTGCTGCTAGTGGAGCCACCATGCCAACGGATCTTGCGACAGGATCAGTTGCATTGAATGGAGCGATATCTCAAGATGCAACTGGTGATGACATAGTTACCTTCGAAGATGTGGCCATCGCAGATGGTGATTTTTTCACATTGGCTACTCAGCCAGAGGTTGGACCCGGAGACTTAGCAGCTAACTTGGTTCTGTGGTTAGATCCCGACAAGGGAGTTACTACTTCAGGAACCAACGTAACAGACTGGGCCGATCAAAGTGATAGTGGAATCAATGCAGCACAGGCTACATCCAATGACCAGCCTACCTATAAGACCAGTGCAATTAACTCACATGCTGTTCTTGAGTTTGATGGAACGGACGACTATCTTGATCTAGGAGATGTACTAGATTTTGTTCCCGGAACAGATGCATTTTCTTTTTTCGCCATTTTTAATACACTTGATAACGGCACCATTCTTTCCCGAGCAAATGATGGTACAGCTGCTAACAGACAGTATCAATTCATTACAACAGGTGGTGATTACAGTCAAATCATTGGAGGCACTCAAAGTACAGGCACAACTCCAGTAGTTGACGATGCGTGGACAATTGTCGGAACTATGATTAATACAGCGAATTTGGATACATATCTGAATGGTGCAATAGAAATTAACAACGGTGGTGTGGGTATTGCGAGTGAAACAACGAATGTATTGATTGGTGCGCGTACAGGAGGAGCTGGATACATATATGGTGGAGATATAGCAGAAATACTCATGTTTGATGCGGAGTTGACTGTCTCACAAAGAAGAGATGTTGAAACTTACCTGGCATTGAAGTATGCCCTTACACTGGACATTAGCACTGAGAACTACACGGTTGGTGGTACTTCAATTTATAATCATACTACTTACAGTAACGACATAGCTGGAATCATTATTGATAACTCACAGGGACTGTCTGAAACGTCTGTTCAGAGTACTTCCGGTGGAGTTGTCACTGTTTCCAATGCTTCCGGATTGGCAGATGGTGAATCTTTCATTTGGGGTCATGATGGAGGATCAGTAGCTGTTACCACAAGTGATGTTCCGGGAGGAACAACAAACAGATTAACCAGAATATGGAGATTGGATGAAACTGGTGATGTAGGAACCGTTGATTTATCATTTGATCTTACTGCATTAGGCATTGACGGGTCTACATCCACTTTGGAACTCTTAATAGCCGCTAGTGGTGCTACAATGCCAACAGGATTATCAACTGCTACTGTGAATAGCTCAGGGACTGTATCTACGGTAAATGGTAGTGAGGTCGTTACTTTTAGTGGAGTTGACTTTGCAGATGGAGAGTATTTTACACTGGCCGGTAATTTGAATAAGCCTGCTCCTGGAGGTGTAAGCACCGGTCTTTCTTTATGGTTAAGAGCAGATAAAGGAGTTGCTACAAGTGGTTCCAATATTACCGAATGGATTGATCAAAGTGGGAATGTCAACAATGCCTCTCAAAGTGAGACGGCATCCCAACCTGACTTAGTAAGCGAATCATTGAATCATAACCCAGGGGTGAATTTTGATGGTTCCAATACCATGACAGCTTCTGGAGGATTCAATTCAGCTGAATCTTTTATCGTAATAGATCCAAATGAGATTTACAACAATGTGAATGCAGTAGGACGAATTATTGGATTTGAGCAGGGTGATTTCACAAGTATTGCATTGGGACCAACTACAGTTCTTCAAGATGATGAAATTATCACCTACGCCTTGGATGGTGGGGGTTATCGTGCAATGCAGGTAAGTACAACTTCGAACTTTGGAGATCCAAGTATCATTAACCCAAGGCATAATGCTGGTGTAACAGGTGAAGATATTTATCGAAACGGTACCCAAATCGTTGACACAGAATTAAATGCAGGTAGTTTTAATACACGTGCAGATCAAGCATTCCAATTAGGAGAGTCGTATAATGCTGCTGTTTCAGCACCTTTCAATGGTGCAATGACTGAGGTAATAAGCTATAGCTCAACGTTGACGCAAGCGCAACGAAGAGATGTGGCAACCTATCTTGCAATTAAGTACGGCATTACATTAGATATTTCCACTTTGGCTTACACAGTAGGGGGATCATCTATTTACAATTACACGACATATGCAAACGATATTGCCGGTATTGGTAAAAACGAAATCACGCAGGCCCTGAATCAAACCGTGTCTATGAGTGTGAATGAAGGGGCAATTGTAGAAGTATATTCAGCTGCGGATCTTGACAATGGTGAATATCTGGTCTGGGGCCATGACGGAGGTGCAAACACTTTTACGACAAGTAATGTGCCATCAGGAGCAACTGAGCGCTTAACCAAAATTTGGAGAATAGCCGAAACAGGTGATGTAGGAACGGTAACTATTGCCTTTGATATTACCACGTTAGGGATTGATATAGATAATTCCACCATCAACCTCATTAAAGCAGTCAATACGGCAACTATGCCAACTGATTTAACTACGTCAACACTTATTACTGGCGGTACTGTAAGTAATGTCAATGGAAGAGATATTGTGACATTCACCAATGTTGACTTCAGCAATGGTGAATACTTTACAATTGGAGGAGATGTACAAACATCTGCACCGGGTGGAGTTTCAAGTGGCCTTACTCTCTGGCTCAGAGCAGACGATGGTGTTACTTCCAGCGGAGGACTAGTCTCTAATTGGTCAGATAAAAGTGGCAACACAAATAATGCTTTCCAAGGCAATACTGCAAGTCAACCTGCCCTTGTTTCAACTGACCTAAATACACATGATGTCATCAATTTTAGTAATGACAATCTAGGCGGAATTGCAGGGTTTAATAGCCAGGATTATTTTGTTGTTGCTGTTCCGGACGTGGCGGCTGATAATTTAACGAATCATGGATACATCGTCTCCTATACCAATGTTGATGGAAATGGTTTAGCACTTGGTACTGTAACAGCAAACCTTGCCGATGAAGTTGTTACTCACATTGTAACAGATGGAGCGGCCAATGAATATGCCAGTGGACAATTGAGCACCACGGTTACTTATGGTACACCAACTTTATTCAACCCTCGAAATAATGTAGGAGCAACGGGTCAGGAACTCTACATAGATGGTTCTAATACCGCTGTAACTGAAGCCAATACAGTCAATTTTGCCAATAATACGGATGCTTCTTATACAATTGGGCAAAATTCTGTTCAGACCAATGATTTTGATGGATCTATTGCTGAGATAATTAGTTTTAGCTCCAGACTATCTGACGCTGATAGGAGAGACGTGGCATCTTACTTAGCACTCAGGTATGGTTTGACACTCGATATAAGTACAACAGGATATACAGAAAGTGGAGTTACCATTTATAATGAAACGACCTATAGTAATGACATTGCTGGAATTGGGCAGAATCTAGACAATGCATTACAACAAACAACCAGTGGAAGTACCAATACTGGGGCTATTGTAAGCATGACTAATGCTTCTGATCTTGATAACGGTGAATACATTATATGGGGGAATGAAGGAACGGATAAAACCACTGTTCAAGCTACCGAGCTTCCAGCAACATTTGATGAAAGACTATCTACAGAATGGGTGAGTGTGGTAACTGGTAGTCCTGGAACAGTGGATATTAGAATTTATGTGGCAGATATATCAAATTATGCTACAAGGGGGCAAACTGCAGGACTATATAACTTACTTTTAAATAGCACGGCTAATTTCTCAACCATTACCTCTTCAGTAGCTGCTTCTAGTATTAGCGGAGACACGCTAACATTCCAAAACGTATCATTGAGTGGAACAACATATTTTACGTTAGCAGTACCGCCAGTGGTGAATCCAGGTGGCACAGGCAATACTCTGTGGCTAAGAGCTGATGCAGGAGTGACTGTGTCTGGAAGTGAAGTCACTGCTTGGGCAGATCAAAGTGGTAATGGCAATGATGCAGCACCAGTAACAACTGGTCCAACAAGAATTACTAGTCAATTCAATACCAACCCTGCATTTGATTTCACATCTGAATCTCTGACAGGTGCTGCTGGATTTAATACACAAGACTATTTTATTGTGTTGGATCCGGATAATAGCTTAACAAGTGCATCCAATGATGAAATGCCTTTAGGATTCGATACAGGATCATCAGCAGGACTTGCGTTTGGAGCTCATGACGGAACGTTAACAAATGAGGTAATAACTCACTCGACCAGTGGTGGGTATGCAAGTGGCCAGGAAGATGTAGCCGCTACGTATAGCGACTTGATTGTAATAAATGCAAGAAATAATGCAGGAGGAACGGATCAGGATATTTATTTAAACGGTGCTACACTTACCGTTAATACCACAGGAACATTTGCCAACTTCTCAGGTAATTATTCGATAGGTGACAACATTAACAGAGATGATGCCTTCAATGGTAAGATAGCTGAGATTCTGAGCTTTAGCTCACGACAAACGAATGCAGATAGAAGAGATATTGAGACGTATCTGGCCATCAAATATGGCATTACATTGGATATTTCCACTGAAAATTATACGGTAGGTGGAAGTGCAGTATATAGTCAAACCACTTATGCGAATGATATCGCAGGAATCGGTTCTGATAATGGGTTAGGATTAGCTCAAACATCTAGCACGAGTAATAACACAGATGCCATCATTACGATGAGTGCAGCCACTGCACAGTCAGATGGTGACTTTGTGGTTTGGGGTAATGATAATGGATCAACCGCAACGACTACTGCTGGTGTTCCGACAGGTACAGGAATTACTGAACGAATGACACGAATTTGGGGAGTAACTGAAACTGGAGATCCTGGAACAGTGACCGTAGCATTTGATCTGACAGGATTAGGTTTCGGAGCAAGCTCAATTGATGACTTCTCGTTGATTGTTGATACTAATAATGATTTCACGGACGGTATTTTGGGAACTTACAGTGCTGCATCATATGCTTCAGATGTGGTGACATTCACAGGTGTAGATTTTACTACTGCTACGAATTTTGGTCTTGGGACAGCCTTAAATACAACATTAGATACAGACACAGATGGTATACCTGACTATTTCGAGACAGCTTATGGTACAGATGGTGCAAACGGTGATAGCCCTGTAGCTGGTGGGTCCCCCAACACTGATGCCAGTACAACTAACGGTGTTTTAGGTGATGGAATTAGTGATGCATTAGAAAGCATTTTAGTAACAAATGGGGCGACAGCACCAGTAACCATATTTACAGATACTGACGGAGACGGAATACCTGATCATATTGAAGTAGACAATGGAACCAATCCTTTTGCTGCAGGGTCTCCCACGACGAATGGAAATTCTGATTCTGATAGCGACGGAATTCCTGATGCACTTGAGGCATTGATTACCAGCGAAGGTGGTGCTGCTGATCCAGCTTTGGATACAGATACCGATGCAGATGGTATTCCAGACTATTATGAAGTGATGAATGGTTCAGATCCAAATGATGTCAATAGCCCTACGGCTAGTGGGGGTTCTGATGGTGATGCTGACGGTATATCCGATGCACTCGAAGCACAATTGATTTCAGGAAGTGCTACAGCTCCAATTGGAGTAGATACTGATACCGATGGTGACGGAATTCCTGATTACATTGAAGCACAGACATTTTCTGACCCTTTCAATGCAGCAAGCCCAGCACCAGCAAGCACGCCAGGGGTTAGGTCTTTATTAGCTGATTACGTAGTTACCGGAGGTTCATGTATAAGCATAAGTGGTTATCAGTGGATTGATGTTACAGATAATCTGGGAAATATCGTATTTTCAATCAATCCGGCAGGTAATAACCTGGGAAGTACATGCTGGGGGGTACGTATTGTTGATCCTAATGATAACGACGTAAGAGATAATACCGTAGATTATGTGCTTGACCGAAACTGGTACATAACACCAACTACACAACCATCTAATTCAAATGGTGTTTACATTCGATTCTATGCACTTGCTGAAGAGCATACTGATTTGGGGGATGAGCTGCTTGCTGCTGAGTCTTTCACATTTGATGAAGAAGCTCACCTGAGAATTACTAAAATCACAGGCATCTCTAATAGCCTGGATCCATTCATAGCAGGAGGAACACGAGTTAATTTAGATCCTGAGGTTCAGGATTACTCGACCAATGGAAAGTCATTGACAATTGGAATCACATCCTTCTCGTCATTTGCACCACACACGACACCAAGTGGTATAGAAGACCCACTACCTGTAGAATTGATGTCGTTTCAAGCCTCCATTCAGGATCAGTATATTGTTCTGGATTGGGCTACCGCTTCAGAGCTTAATAACGATTACTTCACCATTGAGAAGAGTAGTGATGGTGAAAACTTTGAGGCACTTAAAGAAATAGATGGTGCAGGTAATAGTAACGAAAGACTTGATTATCGATTCGAAGATCGTCAGCCACTTTTAGGAGTGAATTATTATCGTCTGAGACAAACAGACTTTGATGGAACAGAAACCTATTCGGAGGTGGTAATGGTAGTCTTTGAGGGACAATCACAATTAGTTATCAATGTTTATCCAAACCCGACCAGGAATAAACTATTTGTATCTTTTGCAAGTGATTTTAACGTAGGAAGTCCGGAGATCCACCTGGTTGACTTAAAAGGGCAGAAGGTTGCTTCATGGAAGATAGCTGCTGATAACAATACGATTGAAGTAGATTTAGCTGAATATCCTAAAGGCATCTATTTGCTACAGATGGAAGTTGGGAATAGAACCTACAGCCATAAAGTGATCAAGAAATAGTGAAGTAGTTTTTTAAACACCAACACATAAAAGAAGCAAAGCCCATTTCAATAGTGAAATGGGCTTTATTCTTTTAATGAGGAGACTATCATCAACAAAAAAATCACCTCAGAAAGACGGATAAGTAGAAATTTGCTTGGGAAGAATAATTATTATACCGGATAGTTCAGAATTAAACAATAAGTATTTTTTTTAGGTTCGTTTGTGATATCCATAAGCTTTAAGCTCATCTATGGATTCCTTAAAGTTCTCTTGGACTAAAATAGCCTCATAAAACAAAAATATTGCGTACCTTGTAATTATAATACACCGCCGTAATTACTTATCATGAAACTTACTCACTATCCATTTTATATTGGTACAAACTCACTTTTGGTTATATTATCATGTATCATTTTATGTTCTTCATGTACCGAAGATGATCCACCGTGTTCTGAGGTAACCTGGTATGAAGACAATGACTCTGACGGCTTAGGTAACCCAAATGTGAGCCAAGATTCCTGTGAGCAGCCTGAAGGTTATGTGGCCAACGACGATGACCCGGATGATTCCAACGGCGACAAGAACGGAGGGAACCTCTTTATTAATTTAGGTGGGCACCCGGGCGCTTATCGTGGGGAACCAACTTCGGTTTCGATTGAGATCAGGGCGACACATGGATTTAAGTCATTGCAGATGAATGGAGAAGAAATTGAGGAAGTCAATGAAGGCGATACGTCTCAGAACTTATCTATCATGCTGAATACAGAAATAGATTACGGAAGAGCAGAATTCATATTTACTTTAGAAGATCAGCTGGGCAGGGAGACCAGTAGTACCTGGTTATTGCAGATCATCAAAGATTTTCCAACGAACTCTCCATTAATGGTGAGCAATTATGAAGTGATGCTGGAAGACATAGGGCAGCCAAATCACTTGCTTTTAGTTGATACCGATCTGTACATAAGTGAAACGTATTATACACCTTCTTTCTCGCTTTCCTCACGCATTCTACGCACCGACATCAACACATTCGGTTCAGTAGAAACATTGATTGCGGGGTTGGATTGGCCTGACTTTATTCCGCTTGGAATGGTGATCCATAACGACCATTTTTACTATGCTGATCAAGCGAGTCTGGAAGTGCGTAAAGTTCCACGGGATAACTTTTCGATGGCTCCTGAGGTCGTCCTAAATGGTCAAAATTATGATCATCTTTTGTTAGCTGGTGATCTGCTCTACTATAGTACTTTTGATGCGATAGGAACAATAGATCTCGCTAACAATACGAATACTGATAATATTTTTTCTAATAATGAATATTCTCAGAATGCAATGATTTTGGTCGGTACTACGATGTACGTAACCAATTCATGGAATGGGTACTTGTATAGTTTTGATGTCTCAAATCCGGATAATAAAACTGTATTGGTGGAAGGTTTTTATCAGCCCCTGGGGATGGTGTTGTATGGGGACTATCTCTTAATCAGTGATGATGTCGGCAACCGTATCATTGCAGTAGAAATAGGTAGTGGAAGCTATGAAGCCACTGTTTTAACCGATCAGGTTGATGGTCCGATGGGTATGGTCATCCACGATGGTTACCTCTATGTTGCTGAACGCTTTCCGAATATTGTTTCCAGATTTTACTTGGAACCTTAAAAGAACCATGTCTGTCATTTGAGTGTAAAGAGTCTGATTAAACGAAACTACAGAGTTAACAAAAAAGGGCCTACCCCTCATGTTTTTTATGGAAGTCCTTGAGTGCTTGTAAATATGCAGTATTGATTTTCTCTAACATCCGAGAATAAATGATAGCATCTTCCCATGTTTTTCTAGGAATAATTATTTCACCATCTTCTTTGGTTAAGTCAAGCATACAGAGCTCACCCATTTCATTAATCTTTAATATCATACTTAGTTCATTCACAAGTGATACGGTTTAATTGATAAATAATTTGGATGTATTGGCAGTCAGGAAACTGCTTGTTTGTGACTTGGAATTCCTAGAGAATGTGCCATCATAACGGAACTTGTGAGGATAAAAGATGGCCGTCACAGAGAAGGCCGATCTTGATTCAAATTATTATCATTAGATATATGAAAAAAAATCCCGACAAGTTTTGCCGGGATCACTGCGTTCAAACAGCTCTTTTCACTCACTAATCGTCTCTTGATTGATTTCTTAGGCTTATCCGTTTATTGCTGATTGAATCAAGGTATGAAGGCCGTAGGTCACAATAGCGTAATAGGCAATAACAGATGCAGTCACTATCATGTTGGTGGTCTCAACTTCCTTCACTTTGGTGTATACTCGATTCATAGTTTTTTAATTTTAAAGTTCTGATACAAACTTCGCCCCTCACGATTTACAAATCCTGCATACTTTCTTTAGAATATTGTTCGATTAGCTTCAAAACATATTCGCTAGTACTTGATTTTCAATGTGGTCCGAATGGGACCGACACGCATAGTATAGCACGCGTAGTGTCGAACCCGCGACCTCCAGAACCCATGAAATAAAAAAACCCAACTCAATAAGAGATGGGTTTGTGCTTTTTAGCAGTCCAGATGGGTACCGGCACGCGTAGTGTCGAACCCGCGACCTCCAGAACCCATGAAATAAAAAAACCCAACTCAATAAGAGATGGGTTTGTGCTTTTTAGCGGTCCGGATGGGTACCGGCACGCGTAGTGTCGAACCCGCGACCTCCAGAACCCATGAAATAAAAAAGCCCAACTCAGTAAGAGATGGGTTTGTGCTTTTTAGCGGTCCGGATGGGTACCGGCACGCGTAGTGTCGAACCCGCGACCTCCAGAACCCATGAAATAAAAAAACCCAACTCAGTAAGAGATGGGTTTGTGCTTTTTAGCGGTCCGGATGGGTACCGGCACGCGTAGTGTCGAACCCGCGACCTCCAGAACCCATGAAATAAAAAAACCCAACTCAATAAGAGATGGGTTTGTGCTTTTTAGCGGTCCGTACGGGTACCGGCACGCGTAGTGTCGAACCCGCGACCTCCAGAACCCATGAAATAGAAAAACCCAACTCAATAAGAGATGGGTTTGAGCTTTTTAGCGGTCCGGACGGGACTCGAACCCGCGACCTCCTGCGTGACAGGCAGGCATTCTAACCAGCTGAACTACCGGACCGTGCATTAAAGCGTTGCAAAAGTAAGAGCTTATCTTTTCCTATACAATACCGATTGATAATTTTTCTTGAGAATATTTTTAATCTGTTTAGTCCTTTCACAGTATGTTTGTTGTACAAATTCAATCCTATGTTATTAGACTTTGAAAAACCGATATCTGAACTAGAAAATAAGCTTGCCGACATGAAAGAATTGGCCAAATCAAGCGACGTTGATGTTTCAGATGCGGTAACTCAACTTGAAAAGAAAATAGTAAAATTGAAAAAGGAGACGTTTGGCAACCTTACCAGATGGCAAAAGGTGCAATTATCACGTCATCCGGAACGTCCCTATACCCTTGACTACATTTATGAGATCACAGATGATTTCATTGAATTACATGGCGATAGAACCGTAAAAGATGATAAAGCCATGGTAGGTGGGTTCGGTACCGTTGGTGGACAGTCCATCATGTTTATTGGTCAGCAGAAAGGAAGATCAACAAAACAGCGACAAATGAGAAATTTTGGGATGGCAAATCCTGAAGGATATAGAAAAGCACTGAGGTTAATGAAGTTGGCTGAGAAATTCAATAAGCCAATTGTTACATTAATAGATACTCCAGGAGCATTTCCAGGCTTAGAGGCAGAGGAGAGAGGACAGGGAGAAGCTATTGCTAGAAATCTGAAGGAGATGACGATGCTTAAGGTTCCTGTAATCTGTATAATTATCGGTGAGGGAGCATCAGGGGGAGCTCTTGGAATTGCAATTGGTGATAAAGTATTTATGATGGAGAATACATGGTACTCGGTAATTTCTCCTGAATCCTGTTCTTCTATCCTTTGGAGAAGCTGGGACTATAAAGAACAGGCAGCTGAGGCTTTAAAACTTACGGCAGATGATATGCTGAAGAATAAGCTTATTGATGGTATAATTAACGAGCCGCTAGGTGGTGCACACACAGATTTGTCAAAAGCTTCTGGTGAGTTGAAGAAAGTGATATTAAAAGAAATAAAAGCACTATCTGCTAAAAAGCCTCAGGAGCGAATAAATGATAGAATTGAAAAATTCTCTTCGATGGGCGCTTATAAGTAAGCATGAAGAACATTAATTGGCCTGACCATATTCTCAATTTCGTTGCAGTGATATTAGGTGTCTCAATGGCATTTTATATCAACGAATATTCAGAAGAAAAAAGGCTAAATAATGAACGATCGTTGATTGTTAATTCTTTTCTTGAAGAGTTGAGAAATGATAGAGCTGTCTATACAGACTATCAGATACCTAATAACAAGAATAGGATTTCATCTCTGGATAAAGCAATCATAGCTTCAGAAACAGATGCTGATAGCATGTCTTTTTATGTCAGAAAGGGTTTAGGGTTCACCAGTTATACACCTCAGAATGTAACATTTAATTCGGTGACATCATCTGGAAAATTGGACTTAATAGATGATTTTAATCTTAGAAAAAGTATTTCGCAATACCATTCCATATACGTGCCTGAAGCGAAATACCGAGGTGAAGGACAGGTCGATTTTTATAACAGCCAAATAATACCTTGGCTTTTAAAAAATTCTAAATTAAACGATCCAAACTATACCCCTGAAATATCACAGGAGTTTGTTAATATGCTAATTCTTTATAAGTTTCTAATTAGCAATAAAGTCAGACAGTATGAAAAGTTAGTTGATGCATCATTAAAGATTGAACAAAAATTAGATTCGCTAAAAATGGAACTCCAATGATTGGTTGGTTATTAAGTAGATTATATCAACTTTTTGGCTGGAAAGTAGACGGTAAAAAACCAGATCTTAAAAAGTATGTAATTATAGTCGCTCCCCATACAAGCAATTGGGATTTCTTTGTCGGGTGGGGGGCAAGAAATGTAATTGGCTTTCGACCAAATTTTCTAGCCAAGAAAGAATTGTTCAAAATACCATTGGTTGGCTTCTTTTTTAAGTCCATTGGTGGCGTTGCTGTAGATAGAAAAAATAAGCGAAAGAGTACTCAAATCGTAGATCAAGTGATAGATCTATATAAGACGCGAGATGAATTCATCATGACCATTACTCCAGAAGGAACGAGAAGCTACTCCCCTAAATGGAAGACCGGCTTTTATAGGATCGCACTGAAAGCTGAAGTACCGATTGTTAAGATAGGGTTTGACTATGCAACGAAGACTGTATTTGTAGATGAACCGTATTACCTTTCTTCAGATATGGATATGGATGCAGAAATTGAAAAATTTAAGGATTACTTCAGACAATTTAAAGGAAAGAATCCGGAAGATGGGGTAAAATAAAAAAGGCTCCCATTTGGAAGCCTTTTTAATATGCTAAATATCAACTACTTCTTAGTAGTTGCTTTCTTTCTCGTAGTTCTTCTTTTTGGCTTTTCTTCTTCAATAACATCTTCAACGTCTGAAAGAATTCTGCCGCAGTGTTCGCAAACAATGATTTTCTTCTTCTCTCTAATCTCGGCCTGTTTTTGTGGAGGAACCACATTGAAACATCCACCGCATGCTCCTCTTTTTACAGGAACTACAGCAAGACCATTTCTCATGTTCTTCCTTACTTTTTCATAAGATTTTAACAAGCGATCCTCTACACCTTTTGTTGCTTTAGTACGGTCTTTTTCGATCTTCTGTTCATCAGACTCAGATTCCTTAACAATATTGGCTAATTCTTCCTTCTTGCTTTTAAGGTCCTTTTCTCTTTCTGTCAGAATACCTTTAGTCTCTCCGATTTCTTCCTTCTTTACATCAATCTTTTCATGAGATTCTTTAATCCTTTTTTCAAGGATTTGAATTTCTAATTGCTGTAATTCCATCTCTTTCGTAATAGCATCGTACTCACGGTTGTTTCGTACGTTCATTTGTTGCTCTTCGTACTTCTTGATCAGCTTTTCAGCATCCTTGATTGCAACTTTATTGGAGGAGATTGATTCTTCGAGCTCTTTTAAATCTTCACCCTGTTTTTCAATTCGGGTTTGGTATCCGGCGATCTCATCTTCAAGGTCTTGAACCTCTTCAGGGAGTGCCCCTCTGATCTTTTTTATCTCGTCTATTTTTGAGTCTAGTGCTTGTAGTTTTTCTAAAGCTTCCAGCTTTTTAGCTACTGTATTTTCCATTCAGTTTTCTATAGATATATGATCGGATTCGTGTCTACCTTCGACAAACGGAACGCAAACTTAGTGAAATTTTTAGTTAATGCATCTAGTAATAATTCTTTAGTGAATACTTCACTTTCATAATGTCCGATATCAGCGATAATGATCTCATTATTGGCCTCAAAAAAGTCATGATATTTGAAATCGCCAGTAATAAAAACATCAGCTTTATTACTAATAGCATTATTAAGCAAAAAGCTCCCGGAACCACCACATAAAGCAACGGATCTTATCTCATCTTTAACTAATTCAGTATGCCTGATTATTTGAAGATTCATGGACTTCTTCAAATGGTTTAAGAAATCAATGCTTTTCATTGATTCGTTTAATTCTCCAATCATTCCCGAACCTACCTCTTGATTGATGTTAGAGAGTGGTGAAATGTAATGCGCAACCTCTTCATACGGATGTGCCTTATTCATTGAAGAGATTACCTTGGATATAAGATGATTTGGTACAATAACCTCACATCGAGCTTCTTTTACCTCTTCATTTTTACCACTTGATCCAATAGTGGGATTACTATTTTCATTGCCTCTAAAAGTTCCTGTTCCTTCTACCTGGAAACTACAATTGTCGTAGTTTCCAATATTACCAGCTCCAGACTGGTACATTGCCAGGAGCACTTCATCTTTGTTAGTGACAGGTACAAAAACAGTTAGTTTAGACAGTGTTTCTCTTTTGGGCTGTAGAACTGAAGCATTTGTCAACCCAATTTTCTCAGCGATCTTTTTATTCACGCCGGTATGGATATTATCAAGATTTGTGTGAATGGCATAAATAGCAATGTTGTTCTTGATGGCCTTCCGAATGCACCGATCAATCCAATGAGAATTGCCAATACGTTTGATCCCTTTAAATATAAACGGATGGTGAGCAATGATTAAATCGCAATTGGTTTCTATCGCTTCATCTAAAACTCCTTCTGTAATATCGAGCGTAATTAGGGCTTGTGAGATTTCATCCTCTTTATCACCAATTAATAGTCCTGAGTTATCGTACGATTCCTGCAACTGAAGTGGTGCCCACGATTCTAAATAGGTTGTTAATTCACTTATTCTCATTTGACATTAGGACTATTTATACAATAATAGAATGATTAGCCTCTTTGAAAGCATTCATTTTGATAAAAAAATCAAATATTCGGAACACTTTTTGCAAAACGCACACTTGTGTTAATTATCCTACGTATCTATCATTAAATTTGCCCGTGCGGAATTATTTATTTCTTATAGCGGTTCTATTAACTTTACTCGTTGAAGCTCAAATTGTAGATGATTCAACCAAATTAGTATATGGACCGACCACCACTAAGTTTACAACGAGAGATAACATTCTTAATAACATTAAGAATTATCAGCAAGTAGATACTTCGATTTATTTATTTGAGAGACAATCCTTTGTAGATGCTTCTGGAAGAAAATATCAGAATCTTGGAAATTTTGGTACCGCTCTTTTCCCAATTTTTTATAATCCTCCATCCAGTATTGGCAGATCTTCAGGTTTTAATAGTTATCAACCTTATGCATTCCAACCGGATGAGGTAAAATACTACGACACTAAATCTCCATACATTGAACTTTTTGTATATCTGGGAGGGGGTAATCGTAATATTGTGGATCTGGGATTTTCACGTAATGTCAATGAAAATTGGAATATTGGATTTGATATCAGGAAGATTACAGCCAACAAGCAACTGGCTCCTTTGAATCAAACAGACAGACAAGTACTCGGCTCATCATTTGTTGGATACACTCACTACAAGCATGCGAAACTTCCGTATCAGCTTTTAGCTAATTATTCATTTATGAATCATCAGGTTGCTGAACTAGGAGGAGCCCGGCCAACAAGTGATTCTTTGAGAACGGACTTTTTTCAGTTTGATAATGCACTGGTAAGACTTCAAGATGCTCAAAGTAAAACGAAGAACCTACACTGGAATTTGTATCAGGATTTACAAATTGCTGATCAGTTTCAATTGTATCACCGATTCGATTTCAAAAAAGAATCCAATGTGTATGAGGACTACACTGATGGTTCTATCGGAAGCTATAATCCCTACACGGATTTTTACAATGATTTTTTAATAGACCCGGATTCCACTCATGAGCAATCCAAACTGACGACCATCACAAATGAGGTAGGCTTGAAAGGAGATCTATCTAATGTATTTTATCGATTTTATGCAAGAGTGAGATCGGTAGATTGGCAATACCTATTATATGATCCAAATGAAGAGGTTTTTGAGAAATATCTGGGAGGGTACGCACGATTCAATTGGCGTGAAAAATTTGCTGTTTCGGCCAATGCTGAATTTATGGTAGGAGGTGAGTATAAGGTTGGTGGGATTCTATCTAGTGACCTTTTAAATGTCAGTTATCAATCGATGAAATACAGAGTGCCTTTCATTTATCAGGATTATTTTGGTAACCATCATGAATGGCACAATGATTTTGAATCAGTATTTGTAAATAAGATAGAAGGAGGGTTGAACATAGATTTGAAGGCATTTCAGATAAGGCCTAAAGCTAGTATTACAGCCTATACGAATTTTTTATACTTTGATGAAAATATTAATCCAATTCAGGTATCAGATGCATTTATTTCTTCAATAGGTGGTGATTTCAATCTAAGATTTTTAAATGAAAAGAAGGAAGGTTGGCATTTGGAAAATGAGGTTTTGGCCACCAATGTCTCCGGCAATGCTTCCAATTTTGTTAGGATTCCTGATGTATGGTACAATGGCAGATATTTCTGGCGTGGCAATTGGTTCGATGATCTAGTACCTGTTGAATTCGGTATTGATGCACACGCACGCTCATCCTATTTTGCCAATGCTTTTGCACCTGAAATTCAGCAATTTTATATTCAGAATGATCAGAAAATCTTTGGATATTTAGTCGCTGATTTGTTCGTCAATATGAAGATTGACAAATTTTTTCTATCAGTAAAGTGGACCCATTTAAATCAACCTCGTAATGATGGATATTTTGCTAGTCCAAACTATCCCGGGCAACCTAAGGTTATTGACTTGATTGTTAGATGGATGTTTTTCGATTGATGGAAGCAAATAAAACAACACTTGGACTAGAATTGCCCACGGACCCACGTTGGGTAAATATTGCAGAAAAGAATATCGAAGATATTTTGGTAGATCATGCATACTGCGAGCAAAAGGCAGCTTCTTCATGTATTTCATTAATCATCATGTTTCCGGAGCGTGAGAAGGTGATTGATGTTTTGACTCCTGTAGTGGCTGAAGAATGGTCTCATTTTGAACTAGTCATTGAACACCTGAAAAAGAGAGGTTATAAACTCGGCAAGGCTAGAAAGGATGAATATGTTTCAAGATTGAATGGCATTATGAAAAAGGGTGGAACCAGAGATGAACAGCTGGTTGAAAGACTGCTAATGAATGCATTGATCGAAGCAAGAAGCTGTGAAAGATTCAAACTACTCTGGAAAAATTTAGAGGACGAGGAGCTACAGCGATTCTATTATGAGTTGATGGTTTCTGAGGCAGGTCATTATCATAACTTCATCGATTTAGCAAAAGAGTATTTGCCAGAAGATCGGGTTGAATCAAGATGGCGTGAGTTTTTAAAAGCGGAGGCAGACATTATGAAGGATCTCACACCCAGAGCTGATAGAATGCATTGATTGAGGATTACTCAATCAATGCATATCAGTTCTTAGTTATCCTCAACAGGTGTAAGTGTACCAGTGAATGAACCAGTTGCTCTCTCATCATTATCACCGGTAAGTGTAAATGAGATGCTATAAACGCCAGAGGAAACAGAAACAGTAACCGTTCCGCCAGCTACATCAAATGCCTTTCCTTGAGTTAGGTTGCCCTCACTGTCGAACGAGGCATTAATTGCGACAAAACCATCAACCATTACAAACTCATCACGCTCTCCGTCAGAATATGTATAGGTCCCAGCTTCCAAGACGTTTTGCTGTGAAGTGTTTAAATCGAGATAAACAACACTCACATTGCTGATATTGTCAGCATTGAAGTCAACCGCCTTGGATGTCAGCGTAATATCTACATCAAATGAACCATTACCGTTTTCACCATAGTCCTCGATGTATGCATGAGTAAGCGTTGCTGTTTCCCCATCAAATGATAATTGGCCATTTGTAGAAACAGAATCTCCATCATCATCACCACAGCTAACCATTACAATAAGTAATGCTAAAAGTGGAATTAAAAGTAGTTTTTTCATAGTGATAGATTTTTTCTGTAAATAGATTCTATTTCATCAAAAGATGCAATACCAATATGGGGGTAAATTATGTAACCACAATAGGGTATGAGTGGATCACGTTTTCTGCTTTTTCTTCTTAGCAGCAGGGAATAAGATATTATTTAGGATCAAGCGATAGCCAGGAGAATTTGGGTGTAGATTGAGGTCTGTAGGTGGTTCATTGACAAAATGCTGATAATCTTCGGGATCATGACCTCCATAGAATGTCCAAAAACCTCTGCCTAATATTCCATGAATATATTTTGCTTCATTGATACTAGGAGTTTGCCCCATGACAATCACATCTCCTTTAACCAACTGCTTTTTGAATCCAGTGGTTTGCCCCATAAAACCATGAATGATTTCCTGATGGTTTTGGGTCAGCATGGTCGGGATCGGATCCCATTTAGCTGAGAACTCGAATAAAGTGAAATAATCATTTTTTTCAACTAAGCCTCTTTCGTTGGCTTGATTATCAATATTTGAATACTCGTAACGCATCGGATCTCTTTCGATGGTGAAGTTTTCGAAAGCCATTGTTTTTGAAAAATCAAGTTTAGATTGAGCTCTCGGGTCAGCCGGATCTCCATCATAAATGCCCTCCACAATATCTAAACCCTCAGCAGCTAAGGCTATGTCATATGTGTCTGTTGCGGAACACATGGCAAAGAGAAATCCACCACTGGCTACATAAGATTTTATTTTTTGTACCGTAGCTAGTTTGAGTTGAGAAACTTTATTGAATCCATGTTTCCGTGCAGATTCTTCATATTCACGTTGCTGCTGCTGATACCATGGAAAGTGATGATACGCCCGATAAAATTTGCCGTATTGACCGGTGAAATCTTCGTGATGCAAGTGAAGCCAATCATATTTTGGAAGTTCATCCCCCATAATTTCATCATCAAATATTACATCGTAAGGAATTTCTGCATACGTCAGCACTAAGGTTACTGCATCATCCCAGGGTTGCTTACTTTTTGGAGTATAAACAGCTATTTTGGGAAACTTCTCCAATTTCATTACATCCATGTTGGATGAAGGACTGGCAATGGTGTTTAAGATATCATTTGCCTCTGCATCAGAAATTACCTGATAAGAAACACCACGGATAATGCATTCATTTTCAAATACTTGCAAGTGCTTTACCATGAAACTTCCCCCGCGATAATTTAACATCCAGTCTACCTCGACTTCCTTGGTAAGTATCCAATATGCGATACCATAAGCCTTCAGGTGATTAGATTGTGTTTCATCCATTGGGATAAGGATATATGCCGCCTGACTGGCTATGCAGACATTTAAGAAAATTAGTAACAATATTCCCCTCATATGCATCACTTTTGTATATACAACGTTAATCAAAACCGTGTGTTTTACTAAAGCTATTCGATGAACATTCGAGAAAACATAAAAGAGGGTATCAAGTCTATTAAAGCCAATAAGCTTAGAACTTTTCTTACCGCTGCTATTATATCCATAGGGATCACTTCACTTGTTGGAATCCTTACTGCGATTGATGGTATTCAAAATTCAATTAACACCAGTTTCTCAAGTTTAGGAGCCAATACATTTGATATTGAAGATAAGCGAAGAGACAGAGGCTCATCGGATGGCAAGAAAGCTAAAACTTACCCAAAGGTGACTTATCATGAACTTTTAATGTTCAAAGAAAAATATGAAGGACCAGGTGTGGTATCTATTTATACAGTCATAACTGGCCAAGCTGAAGTGAAGTACGGATCAAAAGTCACAAACCCTAATCAAATTGTCCGTGGCGGTGATGAAAATTACTTGACTGTAGATGGATATGATGTAGATAAAGGACGTCCATTTTCTGCAAATGAGAGTTTAAATGGTAGCTATGTTGCTCTGGTTGGCAATGATGTAATCAAAGATCTTTTTGATGAAAATGAAAGTCCGGTAGGAAAGAAGATAAGTTTGATGGGTTCAAAATTCCGAATTGTAGGGACGATAGCAGAGCAGGGGGGAGCGAGTGGAAATTCAAACATTGACCGAACAATTATCATCCCAATGCAAACTGCACGGATCATAGCTCCTGAAAGAAACTTTGGATATGAAATCGCTGTGGCGGTTCCTGATCCTACTCAAATGGACAATGCCATGGGGATTGCCAGAGGTCTCATGAGGGCTATCAGAGGAGATCGACCGGGAGAAGAAGACTCATTTGAGTTATCGGCAAGTAAATCTTTAGCTGAAAGAATGGGCGAAATTACAGGCTACCTACGTGCTGGAGGTTTTACTATTGGATTTGTCACTTTAATTGGAGCTTCCATTGGATTGATGAATATCATGCTTGTTTCCGTAACGGAGCGCACACGAGAAATTGGTGTAAGAAAAGCACTTGGAGCAACACCCTTAAAAATTCGTCAGCAGTTCTTGATAGAAGCGATCGTAATATGCCAGATGGGGGGTATTGGTGGAATTATCTTAGGAATGACCATTGGTAATCTCACCTCACAATTGATATTCAATTCAGGTTTTGTTGTCCCTTGGTTATGGATGATAATTGCTGTTATCATCGGAATTGTAGTTGGGCTTATTTCAGGGTATATCCCAGCCTACAAAGCATCTAAGCTGGACCCTATAGAATCTTTAAGATTCGAATAGGTCAGGCCACAACCTGAGACCTTAATTCAGAAATGAATCTATCAAGTAGTCCTTGGGTCACGTGATCCATAACAACAATTTTGTACCATTTTGGATGAGCATCATGTGTGTCTGGCACCAACATAAAATCTTTTGCTACTCTCGGGTCTATGTAGTTTGACTTTATGGTAACAATATTCATATAAGGATGATGATAAAATTCAATCCCCATTTCATTGAGTTGATCACATAGCCGCTGAGTTTTATCGAGCAGTCGATTGATTTTCATTTTCCAACCTTCGGAACCATATGTCCGCATGATCATCCAAACGGCAATAGCATTAGCACCAGATCGACTACCTATAAGTGTATAGTCTTTGCCTTTGACATAATTCGCCTCTTCAGTCAATGCATAATCCATGTATCCTTCGCGAGTAATATAAATACCAGTTCCGTATGGAGATTGTAGCATTTTATGTCCATCCAGGGTGAAAGAGTTGATTTTTGGATGCTGGAAGGTCATCTTAGAATCAGGGTTAGCAAATGGATATATGTACCCGCCAAATGCTCCATCAATGTGGATTTTATAGTTAAGCGTAAGGTTATCCAGCCAATTAGTAACTTCTTCAACATCATCAACCGAACCAAACATGGTGGTGCCCATATTTAATACAACAATGAAATACTTTTTACCTGCTTTTTTGGCTTGCTCAACCACTTCAATTGATTGAGTAGATATGGCTCGGGTCTCTTTATCAACAGGCAATACAATTCTTTCAAGGCTCAACAATGAACCGGCTTTTGGCATTGAATAGTGAGCATCTTCCGTGTAGATAAGAGCTATTTCATCAGCTTTAGCATTATACTCTTGCTCATAGTATCTTTTTAATATCCAAATCGCCTGAATGTTAGCTTCTGTACCTCCTGAAGCTACATATCCGTCATAATGATTTTCATCTCCTTTGAAGATTTCTTTGGCACAGAGATCTATTAATTCAGCTTCTATTTTTTGAGTTCCTTCAAAAGCAGTTTCAGATTCATTCAATGTATGACAGCCAATATGATTTGGGTTTGCAATCATTGCAGAGAGAAAAGGAGCATCTTTTAAAAAAGGTGCATCATGATAGAACACTTCTGTATCAAGATAGGATGCAGGTAAACCAAGAACTGGCTTATGCCTATAATCCAGATTTTGTTCCAATGCATTGAAAATTACTTTCTTGATCTTTGAATGATTGTATGATTCCCAGTACATAAACTTAAATTTTTGTAAATTTAGTTGTTAATGCAACTAAAATCAATATATTGATGTTTTTAACTAGTTAAGATCGATTCTGAATTACGTGTATAATGAACTTGACCGCATGAAAATTCGTAAATTGAGTTAAGATGAGGTCACTTGGTAAAATAGCACTATTTGTAGCTGTCAGTTTTCTGATGCTGCATACATTTATGCCTCATCATCACTTGGATCAAATCTCAGAAGAGCAACATTTCATAGAACATTCTGAAGCAGATTCACTTATTGATTTTATACGCCTGGCATTTCATTTAAATCCAGGGGAGAATCACCTGGAGGAATTTGAACAAAATACAGGTGTAACACTTCACTTTCCAGTTGCTGACTTCCTTAGGATAGAGATTCCCTATCAAGTTATAGATATTGCTACGCCTTCTTTTACTAAAGCCCAGGATGTAGCAATTGATCATCAATTCACCTCTTTATCGCTAAGTTTTAGAGGCCCTCCGCAATTGGCGTAATTCCAACAGGGATCTTTTGATCCTAATCCAATTGTAATTCTAAAACTTCCATTTCATGTTAGAACATATTGTTCGATTTAGCTTGAAGAACAAGCTGATCGTTATATTCTTTACCATTAGTTTATTTGCTTTTGGTGTTTATTCACTAACGCAAATACCAATAGGTGCTGTACCTGATGTAACCAATAATCAGGTACAGGTCATCACCACTTCCCGAAACCTCTCTACGCAGGATATTGAGCAATTCATTACTTTTCCAATAGAGTTGGAAATGGCAAACTTACCGGGGGTCAAAGAGATCAGATCTATTTCCAAATTCGGCTTGTCTGTTGTGACGATAGTATTTGAGGATCAATTGGGTACTTACCTTCCTCGTCAACTTATAGCTGAAAAAATTAAAAGTGCTTCCGAGAAAATACCGGATGGATTTGGAACGCCGGAAATGGGACCAATCTCTACTGGGTTAGGAGAAATTTATCAATATGTCCTGGAAGTAGACGAGGAGAATAAGGGGAAGTATTCAACAATGGATTTACGCACAATCCAGGATTGGATAGTGAAAAGGCAATTATCAGGAATACCAGGAGTGGTGGAAGTAAATACCTGGGGTGGATACCTTAAGAGGTATGAAGTGGCAGTGGATCCTGAGCATCTTAATGCTATGAATCTATCACCTATCCAACTATTGAATGCGATTGAGAAAAACAATGATGTTTCTGGTGGAGGTTACATCGAAAGATCCAATCAAAGCTATTTCATTCGGGGTGAGGGGTTGATTAAATCTTTAACAGATATAGAGAACATTGTGGTTGAGGTTAGAGATGGAAATCCAATTTATATAATGGATGTTGCTACCGTTGGTTTTGGTCACGCCACCAGATTTGGTGCAGTTACTGGAAATGGTGAGGGTGAAAAAGTTTTGGGGCAGGTAATGATGCTAAAGGACGCTAATTCTAAAGCTGTAATAGATGCGGTAAAGGCTCGTGTAGCTGAGATACAACCAACACTGCCTCCTGGCATTTCAATCAATCCATTTTTGGAGCGAAGTGAATTGATTGGTAGAACAACATTCACCATTACTGAAAATCTAATACTCGGTTGTCTAATCGTCGTGTTTGTAGTGGTTCTGCTATTAGGCAATCTCCGATCAGGTCTGGTTGTAGCTTCTGTTATTCCGCTTGCCCTGCTTTTTGCTATTTCAATGATGTACATCTTCGGAATAGATGCTAATCTCATGAGCCTTGGAGCAATAGATTTTGGGATAATTATTGATGGAGCGGTAATTATAGTTGAGTTCATTGCCTTTAAAATCGCCTCCAGCAAGTCAGACTTGTTGGGACTGAATAAATCAGAGAGGAAGAAGCAAATAGATCTAATCACATTGGAAAGTACTTCCAAAATGATGCGATCAGCAGTATTTGGTCAGCTTATCATCATCATTGTATTTATTCCAATTCTGTCACTTACCAATGTGGAAGGCAAGATGTTTATCCCTATGGCACTTACCTTTTGTTTTGCCCTCATTGGAGCGATGATTTTGGGATTCACCTATGTTCCTGTTGCTTCAAGTCTATTCATCAGGCCTGAGCAAAAACAGAGTAAAATATCTATTCAGTTGATTTCATTTCTGGAGCGGATGTATGTGCCTGTATTAACATGGTCACTATCCCGAAAGAAAACAGTGCTAAGTATGGCCACATTGCTTCTTGCCGGAGCAGTTTTTCTATTTTCAAGAATGGGAGGAGAGTTCGTACCCACTTTGGATGAGGGAGACTTTGTTATTCAGCCCGTACTTAAGACTGGAACATCTCTTTCAAAAACAATAGAAACCACAACAGAGATCGAGCAGATTGTCAAACGATTTCCGGAGGTCAATCAGGTGGTGACGCGCATTGGAGCTGCTGAGGTTCCCACAGATCCCATGTCAATGGAAGAGACAGATGTGATTATTACCCTAAAGGACAAAAAAGAGTGGGTTTCTGCTAATAGCAAAGATGAATTGGCAAATAATATAAAAGCGGAACTTGTGAATGAATTGCCGACCATAGATTTTGAATTTACCCAGCCCATTGAGATGCGCTTCAACGAGCTGATTACAGGGGTAAGGTCAGATCTCGCTATCAAGATTTTCGGAGAAGATTTGGAAGTTCTTTATGACAAGGCCAGAGAGATTGAGCAGGTGATCGCCAATGTAGATGGCGCAGCAGATATTACTGTAGAAAAGGTAGTGGGTCTTCCACAATTGCAGGTGAAATATGATCGAAATAAAATGGCTCGTTATGGACTGAATATCGCTGACGTCAACCGATTGGTGTCTTTAGGTTTTGCAGGTGAAGTGGCCGGCAGTATTTACGAAGGAGAAAGGAGATTTGATCTCTCAGTTCGCTTTACCGGAGATCAGAGAAAGGGCATTGAAAATCTGGAGCAGATATTTGTAACACTACCAGGAGGCGGAAAAGTGCCATTAAGTTCTTTGGCTGATATTACATACACACATGGTCCTGCTAAGATATCCCGAGATGATACCCATCGTCGAATTGTCGTGAGTATCAATGTGCGAAATCGTGATTTGGAATCGGTAGTAGATGATGTCAGTGCCTTGATTGATGAAAACGTTGATCTTCCTTCGGGATATTATGTGACCTATGGTGGTCAGTTTGAAAACTTAAGAAGTGCAAGAGAGAGATTAGCAGTAGCGGTTCCCATTTCATTGGTGCTGATTTTCGTTCTGCTTCATTTTGCCTTCAAGTCAGTGAAAGATGCATTGATGATTTATAGTGCAATCCCACTTGCTGCTGTAGGAGGATTGCTATTACTATGGATAAGGGATATGCCTTTTAGTATATCAGCTGGGGTGGGGTTTATCGCCTTGTTTGGTATTGCGGTTTTGAATGGAATTGTCCTGATTGAACATTTCAAAGAGCTTAAAGCTGAAGGGATATCAGATGTGAGGGAACGAGTAATAAAAGGAGCTACCCAACGATTGCGTCCCGTTTTATTAACTGCATCTGCCGCAGCACTGGGATTTCTTCCAATGGCAGTGTCAACTTCTGCGGGTGCAGAGGTACAACGACCACTAGCAACTGTAGTTGTGGGTGGACTAATTACGGCTACTCTGCTGACTTTGGTGGTTCTACCTATTCTTTACTCCATTTTTGATGAGCGATCTTTTTCATTAAGCAAGTCAGCCAGGACTCTGGTTCTCTTTGGCTTTATGGCTTTACCTGCATTAGGCAATGCTCAGGAAGCAGTTTCGCTGGAAGATGCAATTAGAATAGCCAAAGCAAACAATGCGGGATTTAGCTCTGCCACTTTAGAAGTGAAACGAACCAAAGAATTGGTTGGGTCTGCTTTTTCTTTTGAGAGTGCCACGATCTACTATAATGAGGATCAGAACAACCTAACACCCGGAAACTTGCCTCTGAATCTGTGGGGAATTCAGCAAGGATTTGATTTCCCCACCGTGTACTCCAAGAAAAAACAGGTACTTGAGAATAGGGCACAAATGGCCGAATATCATTTTAAACATAATGAGCGACTGTTAATAAGAAATGTATCTGAAGCTTATTACCAGGTAGTCTACTCTTCCAATGTTGTGAAATGGTATAATTATCTGGACAGTATTTATTCCAAATTTAATTTAGCTGCAGCCAGACGTTTTGAATTGGGTGAATCTGACTACCTGGAGCAACTGACTGCTCAAAGCCTGTCTGTGGATATCAATAAAAAGCTAACGCAAGCCAGAAAAGACCTGGATCTGGCTTATGCGAACCTTAACCGATGGCTTCAGTATGAGAGTTCTGTTGTCGTTGCGAATGATACACTTTCAAAGGTTCCAGTTAAGGTGACAGAATTGACCAATCATCCAGGTATACTCAAGTCCGAATCTTCAATAGAGCTGAGCAAATCCAACCTTTCTTTACAGAAAAGTCAATTGCTTCCTGGTCTTCAATTAGAGTATTTTCAAGGGAATGATGGTTCTATGAACGCTCAAACTTACCGAGGCTTTCAGGTTGGACTTAGCATTCCGATTCTTTTTCCCGGTGAGAAAGCCAAGATCAGTGCTTCTCGTATAGCATGGGAGCAATCTATGCTTGATGCAGAAGACTATGAGTATCAACTTCATGCAAAACTCAACAGTTTATCGAGTGAATTGGAAAAGTACGACGCAGCTCTTCAGTCATTTGAAATGTCTGGTCGACGATTAAGCAATGAGCTAATGAAAGCGGCTGAAAGATCCTTTAGCAATGGAGAAATAGACTTTTTACAATATGCTCAACTTCTCGATAGGGCAACAAATATTAAGATCGAATACCTCAGGGCTCTGTGGAATTACAATCAAGTAGCACTAAAAATCAACCACTTAACCCTTTAATATCAGAAATCATGAAAAAGTATATAATTATCATTTTAATCCTTTTTGTCGCATCATGCAAGCAAGGTGCAGATGTAGCCAGCGATGACATGACATCAGATGGCCTCTTGCTAACTAAAGAACAGCAAGCAAAGGCCGGAATCACAACTGCTAAATTGAAAATGGTGGATATTCCACAATACATTTCGGTACGTGGTGTGGTAGATGTGCCACCCTCGCATAGGGCATCAATTAGTGTTTTTCACGGAGGGTACGTAAGCGATCTTGATCTGCTTCCGGGTAAGGCGGTCAATAAAGGTGATTTGCTGTTTACGCTTCAAAATCCTGCTTATATTGATATGCAACAAGCCTACCTGGAGGTTAAGGAGCGAATTGAATTTTTGAAAGCTGACTATGAACGTCAAAAAACCTTAGCCTCTGAAGCCATTTCATCTGAGAAGAAATATAAGCAAGCAGAAAGTGATTACTTAGTTGCTAAGGCAAAACTGGAAAGTCTAAAAGAGCAACTTAAACTCATCAACATAAATTTGGATGAACTTGAAAACGGTAAGGTAATAAGCACCGTGGCTGTATATGCACCGATCTCAGGTTTTGTCAGTGATCTTGTAATAAACAAGGGATCATTTTTAGCACCACAAGATGTGGCAATGCAGATTGTAAATACTGACCATGTACATCTGGAACTCACAGTATATGAAAAAGATATTGTGGCGGTTAAAAAGGGTCAGAAAATTATGTTCAGGACAGATGACAGTGACTCACTGATGATAGGAGAGGTGCATTTAATTGAAAAATCAATTGATCTCGAGAAACGATCCGTTCAGGTGCATGGGCATTTACCCGCTACATACCCTCAATTAGTTGTAGGTGCCTATATCGACGCGATGATTGAGACAGGAATAAAAAAGAATTACGCTGTACCAGTAGATGCAATTGTTGATTTGGATGGAGCTCAATTTATTGCCGTAAAATCCACAACAACAGAAGGTGATTTCTTTGAGAAAGTGAGTGTGGAAACGGGTTTAAAAACGGGCAATTGGATAGAGGTAATGATGCCTGGCAAGCTGCTGAACAAGGAAATTGTAGTTACTGGAGCCTATGAAGCCATAAACTAAAGAAAGCCCCGAAAGGGGCCTGCTTTTCGTATTCTATAATGAAATACTTACTCCAAAGTAGGGCATCACATATTTGGTGGCTTCATAACCTCCATCAGCTGTAGGGGTGAATAGCCAATAGTAATCTAAACCAGTTGCCAAAAACTTATTCATGTGATAGATAAATCGCATTTTGGCCAGAGATCGTTCATCAAACTTAAATGCATCTCCCAGATCATCCAGATCTCCTTTTATATAGTTTCCATAAAATGAAAACTTATTAGCCAATCGTTCCATCTCAGCAGTCAATTCGACAAAAGCCGGAGAGGAGGCAGATATATCGTCCGGAATCATTAAGCTACCTCCTAATGAAACCTTTTGAAGGACATGTCCTCTAAGTGATCCATAAATACCACTTTTTCCTTCAGTTCTTATTAATGATGCAATTCGTGCGTCTTTATTGATTTCATATGTAGCATTAAAAAACTGAGGAATATAGTGATCTGAATTATTTAGCCGCTCTATTCTAATATCGGTGCTAAATACATCTGCAATAAAATGCATTCTGAAATTCATCCCAACTGATGTTCCGGACCCACTCTCAAACTCATTTTCCCCAAAGGCTGTAGCGAGCTGAGAAAGAGTATCACTAGCAATATTCAGCTTTGAATAGGAAGCAAACATATCAATTTGAATGAAGGGCGAGCTTAAAAGAGTAACACCCATATCTATTCCAAACGCTTTTGCACCAGATTTTGTAAAAGTATAAGTTGTACTGGTTGAATCGCTCGTTATTATATCTGTTTGATCTTTATCAGTAATATAAGACGCACCTACCTCTAGTGTATTAATGATTTTTAGTGGAAAAGCTGATAATGGTCTTATATATGGTCTTGCTGCAAATAAATTCAGTGATTGTGGATTCAAGTCACTATAGAACATCTCCAGACCAATAAATCGATCATAATTGAAGTCTGTATGTATACCTACTTTCCTTTTTTCATAGCTTGTTGAGTTGGTGTAGTTATTAATCAAGCTACCATACCCAAGCATCATTCCTGACATCTCACCAGCCTTTATATAGAATGGATCCTTTCGTTGCACGCCGTACCTTACATATCGAATAAGCCTGGCTACACCTACTCCATCTTCAAAGATTTCTGTTCGGATGGATTGATCATCCAACCCGTATAAAATTGGTACGTTTAATCCTACACCGACTTTTCCTAATTTGAATTCAGGTGAAAGAACTAGGCCTACATAGTCCTTCCCATCAATTTGAGTATAAGTCATACCTCCATTGATACTGCCATCATCATTTGGTAGAACCATAGGCTCCCTGAAGTCACTTATTGGAGGCCGTTCTACCCGCTCTCTTTGCTTCTTTTCTTTCTTTACAGGCTCTGTTTCTAAAGAGTCGATTGCTATGGACTGATTTAAGGAATCGGGTCTTAGCGTATCAGAGAGAATTAATACCTCCTGATTTATACTGTCGGGATTAACAATCAGGGAATCTGCTGCAATAAGGGTTGTGTCAGCGGAGATGTCTTTTGATTTTCTCTTCTTTTTTTTTTTCTTCTTTTTCTTATTGTCTTCTTCCCAGAGATAGGAGTAGTCTGAATATTCCTCTGATTTTTCTTGAGCATACGATTGAATAGCTGATGCTGAAACAAGCATCAGTAAGAGAATAGCCGATCTTAAGTTCATAATGGTTTATAAGTACCTATATCATATAGTCACTTGAAAAATAAAAACCCCTAAAAGGGGCCTGATTTATTTGAAATAAACATTCTCTTTTTTATTGAACTTATTGCGATAAGTCAATCGAAATCCATCTTTTCCCCATTTCTTTATTTTATAAACATATGGTATTCTACGTCTTTCTTCAGTAAATGAATCATAAGTGAGTATCATTTTCTTACCGTCTAAAGCCCAGTTCCCACCCAGTTTTGCATAATTATTCCTATCATGGTAAAAGGTTCTATCTACCCGGATCGTAAATGTTTCACCTAATTCGAAATAGGGTCGTTTACTTTTTACATCTAAGACCGTCCATTTTTGCTTAATGTTTAGAATACGTTCTATTTTAGATGGTTTTTGAGCATGGAGAGAAATCGAAATACCTACTATGAGGAAATATGTAATCAGCTTTTTCATATCAATTATTGTTTATTGATCCAAGCAAAGACCATTGTCTAGTTATAATCTTGCTCGTTTCGTTAGCATTGAGTTCTTTAGCATCAATTTCAAATACTGTGCCTCTTTTTAAACCATATGCTAAATACTGATATGAATCTTGAAAAACGAATTATAGATAGCATCAGAGATATTCCGGATTTTCCAAAACCTGGAATAGTATTTAAAGACATTACACCTCTTTTAAAAGATGTTCATCTCAGTGCAGAAATTACCGATGCATTTGCAAAGCAATGGCTGAGTCAGAATATTGATGTTATCGTTGGAATTGAATCTCGGGGATTTATCTGGGGCAACTCATTGGCACAGAAAATGGGCTTGCCATTTGTTCCCGTTAGAAAGAAAGGTAAACTTCCAGCAGACACATTTTCTTATGAGTATGATCTGGAATATGGCAGTGCTGAGGTAGAATTGCACAAAGATGCAATCATTAAAGGGCATAAGGTACTTATTCATGACGATCTACTTGCAACAGGTGGTACCGCAGTTGCTGCCGCTGAATTGATAAAATTAGCAGGGGGTGAAATAGCTGGTTTTTCGTTTTTAGTGGAATTAAGTTTTCTTGACGGAGTAAAATTCTTAAAAAATTATAGTAATAACATTCACTCGTTAGTAAGCTACTGAGGTTCTCTTAACATAACCTGGACAAGATTGGCCCTGCCAATGGCGTTGAATCTGATGGAAAGGAATTTTGTTGTTTCCGAATCTTCACAAGTGTTTGGTGGTGTAAGTCGGTAATGAAAATATTTTTGGTTTCGATCGTAAAGTTCGTGCTCTTTCGCGCGTCCCAAAAGGCTTTCTATTTCGTTTTGAGTGCTTTGTAAAAGCACATCCTGATTTTCTATTATGAGATCAGCGATTTCCATGCGATAACTACTGCAATTTTCTAATGCATTATTCCACTGATCTTTATCAAACCCATCCATAGACAAGTCTTTGTAGCATGAACTCATGATGATAATCAATGCGGAAAAATATAGTTTTTTCATTTCTTAAATCTTACAATGAAATAACAGATGGCGAATATAAACCCAGAAACAGTCACCATCGCACCTGCGATTGATCCGTCCAAAGCATAGCTTAGCCAATACCCTGCAAATGAACTGATTACTCCAAATAATGAACTTAGTATTAACATCATTTTTAGCTGGTTGGTTATAAGATATGCAGATGCGGCAGGTGCTATAAGAAGCGCAACAACAAGAATAGCACCCACTGACTCAAAGGATGCTACGGTAGTTAGAGAAACTAACCCCATCAAAGCATAATGCCATTTAGATGTAGACATGCCAATGGCCTTTGCAAATGATCCGTCAAAAGTGGTGATAAATAGCTCCTTATAGAATAGGGTCACAAAAAGTAATATCAAAGCTAAAACAATAGACAGAATGATTACTGCCTTAGGCCCAATTGGATTACCAGAGGAATCATATAACAGGTCAATAGGTACATAAGCTATCTCACCATGCAGAATACAATCTTGATCAATGTGTGCATTACCTGCATAATAGGTAACAAGAATTACTCCTAATGCAAATAGCCATGTGAACGTTACACCTATTGATGCGTCGGTTTGTAGTTTTCCTTTTTGATGAAAAAACTCAATCAGAAAAGTGGTAAGTACACCTAAAATGCCAGCACCAACCAACATCCAGATTGATTGCATACTTCCTGCAATAATGAATGCAATGACAATTCCAGGCAATACCGAATGTGAGATGGCATCACCAACCATTGACATTTTCCTTAAGACCAGAAATGATCCAAGTATCGCACAACTAACTGCTACCAATGAACCGGTCAATATGATCCAAAATGCATCCATTATTGTGGAATCTTTGATTCATGAGGATCTGAGGTAGGATACTCGAGTAGTTTTTCTAATCTAGCCTCTAATTCTGGTGTTATTACGTGCTCTATGGTGTCTGCGTCTTCATGTACGTGATCAGGCGCAATCCTTAAATACTTGGTTAAGTAGAGCTCCCAAAGCCGATGCAACCTTGTTATACGTTTCCCTTTTTCAAAGCCCTCATTAGTCAAAAACCAGGAGCCATTACTTCGTTCAACATATCCATTGATTTTAAGTTTTCTGAGACCTTTAGCTAATTGCGCCTGAGAAAAGTTTCTTATGAGCTGAATATCGTCAACAGCCACTTCATCGAAATGGTCACCACTATTTTCACCAATCCTGTAGAAGGCTTTCAGTAAGTTTTCTTCAAGCAGTTGTTTTCTAATTGAAAACCTTCGCCATTGCCTAATCAGAATTCCTTTGCCAGGAGCAAAGAAGAAAGATAGAAGTGCAATGATTGATAAGATCATTACCATCCATGGTCCTGTGGGCATTGAAGGGGCGCTATAAGAGATAAATGCACCACTGATACCAGAAAACGCACCAAATATTGAAGCTAACATGACCATTCTTGAAAGCCTATTGGTCCAGAAACGTGCGGCGGCAGCAGGTGTGATTAGCATAGCGGCCATAAGAACAACCCCAACAGCTTGAATGCCGGTTACTACTGCGAGAACAGTGATAGACGTTAGAATCATCTCAAGACGCCTTATAGGTAAGCCAATAACCTTTGCAAATTGAGGATCGAAACTAATCAGTTTAAATTCCTTGTAAAACAGGAATACGGTCACTAAAACGATAATAGCTATTATACTAAATGCCATTAAATCTTTACCTACCAGTGCTGCTGCTTTCCCGAAAAGAAAGGTGTCTAGTCCACTTTGGGATGCATTACCTGAATGTTGGATATATGTCATCAATAAGATTCCAACTCCAAAAAAGACGGATAGTGATAAGCCGGTTGCTGCATCTTCTTTGATCTTCGTGTTTTGTATGATGGCGTCCATCACCATTATTGAAATCCAACCAGAAATAAAGGCTCCAATGATTAGTAGGAAGGGGTCTTTGCTACCGGAGGCCATAAATGCAATGCAAATACCAGGAAGCACCGCATGTGAAATCACATCTCCTACAAGGGATTTCTTTTTAATGAATGTAAAACATCCAACTACAGCTGAGCTAATGGATAGGAGTATGGTTCCAAATACGACGTATTTGATGTTTGGATATTTGAAAGAAAAGAATTCAATCAACGTTTCCATTATTGCTTTTCTCTTGCTTTAAATTCCCCTTTTTTCACTAGCTCACCAACTTCAGTAAGAAGTGTGAGTTTCCCACCATATGTTTCTTCTAGTAGCTGTGGGGTAAAAACTTGATTGGTTGGACCAGAAGCTACCAATCGCAGGTTTAGGAGAATCACCCATTCAAAGTAATTTTCAACGGATTGTAAGTCATGATGTACTACGATTATGGTTTTGTCTTCTTTTGAAAGATTCTGAAGAATTTTGAATATTGCTTTTTCAGTCGCTGCATCTACGCCAGCAAATGGTTCATCCAGAAAATAGATATCAGCATTTTGTGTCAGTGCTCGTGCAAGGAATACTCGTTGCTGTTGGCCGCCAGAAAGCTGTGAAATTTGCCTTTTGGAATACTTTTCCATTCCTACCATTTCCAACGCTTTCATCGCAGCTTCTTTATCTGCTTTTCGAGGGTTCTTGAATAACCCTAGACTGGCATATCGACCCATCAAAACTACATCCAGTACTGAGGCCGGAAAATCCCAGTCCACCGACTCCCTTTGAGGAACATAGCTTACGCGCTTCCTTACTTCATCGAGTTGCTGATCAAAAAGTTTGACATATCCTGAGTTCATCTCCACCAAATCCATAATTGCCTTGATAAGAGTAGACTTACCCGCACCATTTGGTCCGATAATGCCACATAAAGCTCCTTTAGGAAGGGAAAGGTCAATTCCCCACAACACGGGCTTCTTGTCGTAGCTTACTGTTAAGTCGTGGATCTCTAAAACCGGATTATCAACCTGCTGTATCATTTTAAGGCATTTACAATTGTTTCAATATTACTTTTAAACATTCCAATGTAGGTCCCTTCTTCAGTTCCAAACTCACCCATTGCATCAGAGTACAAATACCCTCCAATTTTCACAATATGTCCTTTCTCTTTACATCCAGTAACCACTGCATTGATAGATTTTTCTGAAACACTAGTTTCCACGAAGATGGCTTTGATGTCATTCTCGATGATTAAGTCGATGATATCAGCGATATCTTTAAGACCAAAATCAGCAACAGTAGATATGCCCTGTAATGCTTCCACTCGAATGCCGTACGCATCACCAAAATAGACAAATGCATCATGCGCGGTTACCAATATTCGCTGATTCTCTGGTATCTCACTAATTCTTTTTCTCACATAGCTATCAAGACTATCCAATCTTTGAACGTATGTTTTGGTATTGGCTTCATAAAACTCCTGATTAGCTGAGTCTAATTTGATTAGTGCATGAGAAATGGCTTTAACTGCATACCTCCATCTTCGTACATCAAACCAAATGTGTGGATCATATGCATCTTGATAGCCTATTGCAGATTTCAGCATTTCTCTTGGAACCGATTCTGCTGCCGCAACTACTGGTTTTTGTCGGCCTAATTTTTTGAGTATATCACTCATTTTGCCTTCAAGTAGGATGCCATTATAGACAATCAGGTCTGCTTTATTGAATTTAGACAGATCACCTTGGGTTGCTTTATATAAATGTGGATCAACTCCCGGACCCATAATGGCCTCTGCTGTCATTTTGTCTCCGGCAATATTGATTACAGCATCGTATAACATTCCCGTTGTAGCAACAACATGAGGTTTTTCGTTAGTTTTTTTTTGCTGCTGACAACCTAGGAGTAATAAAACTATTGTAACTGCTATTAATGTTAATCTCATTCTTATTATACTAATGTTATCATCAAATTTTCTGCTACAGATTTTGAAATAAATTGTTTGGCACCATCATCAATGGTGATTGATACCGATCCGTCAAAATCCATCCGTTCGATAATCCTAATTTTCGACCCAAGTTTTATTTTTAAAGCATCTAAATGTTGTAGAAGCAGAGTGTCATCATTATTGACTGCCACAACAATTCCCATGGCATCAACATCAACATCTGAAATAGATGCCCTGACCGTTTCTTTCATTTCTCCATCTTCATTAGGAATTGGATCACCATGCGGATCTATTGTTGGGAAGCCCAAGAACTTATCTAATTGCCTTATAAGTTTAGGAGATTTTATGTGTTCAAGCTGCTCTGCTATTTCATGAACTTCATCCCATTTGAATCCAAGCTTCTCTACAAGAAAAACTTCCCAAAGTCGATGTTTTCGAATGATGGTTAAAGCCACTTTTTTTCCCTTTGTTAGGAGGGTCGCTCCCTTGTATTTTTGGTAACCGATCAGGTTTTTTTGTGATAGCCTTTTCACCATATCATTTGCGGAAGCAGGAGTGGTGTTCATGCTGTCTGCTAAGGAGTTTGTGTTGACACTTGAGTTTCCCTCCTCAGATAAATGGTAGATGGCTTTTAAATAGTTTTCTTCAGTAAAACTTAACTCTGATATCATCATGCGAAGTTAAAATATTTTTAGATTAATCTAAAAATAAATTTAGAATAACATTTTATTGAATGTATAACTAATTATAAATCAGTAGATTTATTGTTATCTAATTAATTTATCAAGTGAAGAGGTAATTTTATTAGATTCAAATTCCCATGTTTCTGAAGTTGGAAATTTTGTTGGGAACAATTCATCCCATTTTCCTAATATATCAACCAAATTATTGGTGTCAATTTTCTTGAAATCAATTGATATTGCTCCTCCTAACTCTTTACCTTTCTTACTCCAAGATGTATTTTCCATAACTAAATAAGGAAGCTTATGTCTCGCATACTCATAAAGTTTAGTGGGGATTTTTTCCTTGTTGATGACATTAGGAGAATAGGCTATGATCCCAAGATTTGATTCAGAAATTGCGTTTAATATTTCTTCGTGTGGAATAGGTGATTTAGAAATATTGAGTTTGATACAGGGGTGATTTTTTGACTCTTGTTTGAGGTATTCCAAAAGCGAATCATCATGAACTTGCCCGATGATTTTCAGTTCACATTCCTCATGATCTTTGACTATCTGCTTGAAAATTTCAATTGCATTTTCTATTCCAGCATAACTTGAAATTGTTCCTGAAAATAACAGTTTGATTTTCGATTCAAATGGGTCATTTTCTAAAGAGACTTTATATGCCTTGTTTTCAATTACTAATGATCTATTTGTGGTAAATGGAAGCTGATCGACGTAGCAATTTTCAGCCAGCCAATATTCATTGACATATAGTTTACTGAGCCATTCTTTAAGTCTTACTATTGCTGCAATGAGTGATTTGGTGATGGAAGGTCGAATGGCCTTAATGTTGAGGTGATAGTTTTCCTGCACATCATAAATAACCTTACATCCTGTCAATATTTTGCAAATAAAGGATACATTCAATAGTTCATGTGTTGTTACTATCAAAAGTGCGGGCTTAATTTTAAGAACTTTAAAAAGAATTTTTTCTCGAATTATTAACCTTTTAAGCCATTGATCTCGGTAAATGTGATAACTATGCACCTTAATATTCTTGTGCGATATCTCTTTTTTAGAGGCATTTCCTATGATATTAACTTCATATTTATTTGTTTTCGCTATTGATTGGGAAAGCTTCCAATATGCCCGTACATCATCTACAGGTTTTAATACAGAGGCAATCACAATCTTTTTCTTCATATCACTGTAAATATTGAATATTACATGGAATTAAAAAACCTCATTGAAGAGGCATGGGAGGATCGCTCTCTAGTAAACAAAAAAGACGTTGCTGTTGCTATTAAAACAGTGATAGAGGAACTTGATAATGGAAAAAGAAGGATTGCCGAGCCTTCTGGTGATGATTGGATTGTTAATGAATGGCTTAAAAAAGCAGTCATACTTTATTTTCCATTAATGAAAATGCAACTAATTGAGGTTGGCCCATTCCAGTTTCATGATAAAATAAAACTTAAGTCCAATTATGACCAGCTTGGTGTAAGGGTTGTTCCTCATGCTATTGCAAGATACGGGGCATTTATTCAAAAAAATACGGTTTTAATGCCTAGCTATGTGAATATTGGGGCATATGTAGATGAAGGCACAATGGTTGATACATGGGCGACAGTTGGTAGCTGTGCTCAAATTGGCAAAAATGTACATTTGAGTGGGGGTGTAGGTATAGGAGGCGTTCTTGAGCCAATACAAGCTGCTCCCGTAATCATAGAAGATAATGCTTTCATTGGATCCAGATGCATTGTCGTTGAAGGTGTCAGAATTGGTAAAGAGGCAGTATTGGGAGCAAATGTAGTTCTCACTGCTAGTTCCAAAATCATTGATGTCACTGGCTCAGAACCAGTAGAGTACAAGGGAATTGTCCCTTCCAGATCTGTAGTCATTCCAGGTTCCATTCCTAAAAAATTTCCGGCTGGAGAATTCAATGTGCCATGTGCTCTGATAATCGGGAAAAGAAAGGCAAGTACCGATAAAAAAACATCGTTAAACGAAGCTTTACGACAAAATAACGTTTCGGTGTAATTCATGGCATTTTAGTTGTAGAACTATGAGCATACCAACAATTAGAATAATGAAATTTACGTTGATGATGCTCATAGGAATGCTGACTCAGGCTCAACCCATGATGAAGGAGAGACCTGTTAGCACTGGTGAAGTTTTACAATTCAAATTAACATATGGCTGGTTTACGGTCGGTCGTGGCTCATTTTCTATTTCGGATGAAGTTATTTACAGGGATGGAAGAGAATGTTTAAAAATAGATATTGAGGGTAGAACTGCAGGACTTGCCGGCGTTTTCTCAAAGGTGGATGATAAATGGGGAGCTGTAATTGATAAAGAATCATTCAAACCTTATTACTCTTTTAGGGACCTTTCTGAGGGTGACTATGATCTAGAGGAAGAAGTGTTTTTCGATTATGACTCAATGCGGATTCAATTCGAACAAGCTTCGGCTAAAGAAGAATCTCCACGGCCAACCAAATACTTCGACATTGAAAAAGATGGAGTATTTGACATGATGGGAGGATTGATGCATGCTAGAAGCATTGATTATCGAAAATTAGAAAAAGGTGATAGAGTATCGATTGACGCATTTTTTGATAAGAAATTCTACCATTTTCAAATGGTTTATCATGGAATAGAAATGATTAAATCGAAAGTTGGAAAGATTTATTGCCACAAAGTGGTTCCGATCATGGAAAAAAACAGTGTTTTTGTTGGTGAAGATGCAGTCACCTTTTGGGTATCTGCAGATGCTAATCGCTTACCTCTAAAAGTATCAGCAAATATGAAGTTTGGCACTGCGCATTGTGAACTTACCGCATACAAAAACGTAAAAAGCGGTATTGATTTTGAATAATAGGTCTACTTTTGCCGACTTTAGAAAAATTCATGAAATATCTATTACAAACATTATTAGTCGCTCTATTAGTAGGGTGCAATAGTCAGGATTCGATTAGCGGTGATGATTATTTTGATGACGGTGAATTCAATCAAGCCGCAGAGGCGTATACATCATATTTATCAACGCATCCGGATCATGTGAAGAGCCTTTATAACCGGGGACGATCTTATGAGGAAATTGGAGAGACCAATAAAGCAATCAAAGACTTTGAAAAAATACTTGAACTTGATCCAAAGCATATTTCTTCATATTTGAGTCTTGCCAAGATTGCTTATAATAACCAGGATTTCAACAAAGTATTGATTTACACAGGAGATGTTATTGACTTAAATGAAAATTTAGCTCAAGCTCATTTCCTGGCAGGTAGGGCTGAACATCAGCTTGGCTATTTAGATCAGGCGTTGGAATCTTACAATAATGCCATAAGCATCAATCGTGATTTTGGTGAAGCTTACCTATACAGAGGTGCAGTTAAGGTTGGCAAAGACCGAATCAGTTCTGCATGTGAAGATTTCAAGTTTGCTAAATCATTGGATGTTCCTGAGGCAAATGGAGCGATCAAAGATTATTGTAAATAGTCTAAGTCTTACAAGATAAAACCAAATATTAAGTAACAAATTATAGCCAATCCCCCTGTGAATAGCGCATAGGGGAGTTGTGTTCTTACGTGATCTATGTGATCACAGCCAGATGCTACTGAAGCAATCAAAGTGGTGTCTGAAATAGGAGAGCAGTGATCTCCAAATACTCCTCCACCAAGAACTGCAGCTATTACTAGATAAAGGTTGGCATCAACCGCGAAGCTAAGCGGGACTCCAATCGAAATCATAATTGCAAATGTTCCCCAGGAAGTACCCGTTGCGAAAGCAATGAAACTACTGATTATGAATATCAAAGCTGGCGCTACTTCTGGTATCAGCCAGGATGAAGTCACTCTTGACACGTAAATACCTGTTCCAAGCTCATTACATAGATTCCCGATAGCAAACGCTAAAACCATTAAGACAGCCATCACCACCATGTCGTTCATGCCTTTGAATGACTCTTCTATAAAGCTTTTAATGGTTATCATTTTTTGAAAGCCATACATAATAGCTGCAGTAAGAAATCCAGCAAAACAAGCATTTAATACAGCTTCAGAACCGGATCCATTGCTGATACTATACCATACTTTTTCAGAAAATGAACCTGCTGAAGTTGCATCCCAGCCACCATAGATCAGGAAGAATGGCATTGATAAAACCATCATTGCTATCGGGATAACCATGTTTAATGGAGACGAAGTTTTATCATTATCTGTACTGGATTCCTCATGATCTAGATTTTGTGATTTAGTTGATATGCGTTTCATTTCTCCATATTCTTTTCCAGATAATGAGAGCCAAAAAACAAATACAAGCGTAAGTATCGCATAGAAGTTGAATGGGATCGAGTAAATCAAGGTTTTGAAAGGATCTACTTCTGGGAAAGCCACCAGAAGACCCATTACATACGCACCCCATGCATTTAGGGGAAAAAGAACACAGGATGGAGCAGAACTGGAATCAGCCAGATACGCCAGCTTTTCTCTTGGTATTTTGTGTTTGTCAAAAAGAGGACGAAAAATGGTTCCGACAGTAAGGATCGAAATGTTTGACTCCACAAAAATCAAAAAGCCTGTTAAAGCTGAAGTCGCTTGTATTTTACCTTTGAAATTACTTTTGCCAGCCAGACGTTTTTGAACCCATCCAATAAATCCATTGATGCCGCCCGAATATTTAATCAATTGAATAAGAGCACCTATAATTAAAGTAAGTATGATGGTGCGTGTATTGCCTTTGCTTTGAAATACATCCACAAAAGCTGTAATGGTGGAGAGGAGTCCTTCGAAAAGATTGCCTTTTTGAATGATTAAATATCCAATAAATATTCCGAGAGAAAGTGAGAATACTACTTGCTTTGTACGAATAGCCAATCCAATAGCTAAGATGGGTGGTATCAAAGACCAAAATCCATAGTCTGTCATCTATTGTTATTTACTTTTCAATTTTTTAATGATTCATCTGGCTGGTCTGATAAAGCCCGATAAGGGAAAGATGTGAATATATAACCTATTGCCTTTTCAATCGCTTTTGAAGCTTTCTTTTCTTTTCTTTCTTGCCTTAAATCAAAACTACCTTGCCAAACCAGCTTTTTATTTTTATCCAACAATTCTAAAAGAATAATTGACTCGTAGATGGTGCGTGAATTTATGCGATAGACTGGATAGAATGGATCACGTGTCGAATTGCTTTCTGTTCGTGCGCTGGAAGTCACTTCGTACCTAAGGATAAGGTCTGGAGAAACATTTGAATTAATGAAAGACCTTTTTTCCATTTCCTTAGTAATATTCTCTTTAATAAGGTCAAAAATCTGAGTATTCATCGCATTGACATTCTTAGATTCTGCCTTTGCACTCACAATCCTATAAGATTCAAAAGTTTCAAATTTTGAATTTTCGTTTAGGTATGATATTACTTTAGGAGCACATCCGGAAAGAACAAGAAGAACTATTATGGTTGTCCAATTTTTCATTGAAAGCTAAATTATCAATTAAGATTGACTTGAAAATAACTTAAACAGCTGCTAATCTCTATTTGCTCATCACATAGAAATATCAATAGAAAATATATGTTTTGTTCTATAATATAAATTTTTAAAGAGGTTATTACGTATACTCATCGAAATAATTAATACATTTCAAACAATAGCATCAAGTTTGAAGTACATACGGCAAATGCCTGTCATGACAAGAAAATATTGGTTTTTTACACTTACCTTATTTGTATGTGGATTTGCAATTGGGCAAACTCCGATTAAAGTTGAAACAAAATTAGCTGGAGTCTATCAGGGTAAGACGCTTTTCATTCAAAATCCTTTTGACCGAAATGATAATTTGTTTTGTGTCGAATCAATATACATCAATGAAAAACGTCTGGATCTTAATTATCGCTTGAGTGCTTTAAAGATTGATTTCCAAGATTTTGATTTATATACTCCAGTGAAGATTAGGTTGGTTCATAAAGACACCCTATGCGCACCAGTTATAATAAATCCAGAGGCAGTTCTCTTTCATACCATTTTCCGTTTTTCTGAAATTTCTTTATCAGATTCAGCACTGGTTTGGAGTACCAAAGGTGAAACCGGGACGGGGGAGTTTGCTATTGAAAAATTAGATAATGGAATATGGATTGAGCAAGATAGACAACCAGCCATTGGCAGGTACGAGGGAGCGGAGTATACCTACTTTCCTAATATGGAAGAGGGAGCGAACAAGTATCGAATAAAATATCACTTCCCGCGAGGAAGCAGGTTGAAACACTTGTATTCGTTAGAGGTTGATTTCGATTTTTATCCCGAACCTGTAGAGTTCAAACCAAAATCAGCCAAAACGAGACTGTATCTTTCACGATCCACTCATTATGAAATTTATGATCAGGCCCGTAGACTAGTTCATGAAGGACAAGGCATAGAGATCGACGTAACTGTTCTTCGTGCAGGAACTTACGTGATCTATTTCGATGGCAAAGATCCAGGTACTTTTATTAAGGAGTAATCTTAAATAATCTGAATTCCAAAAAACTTAAATAGCACTGTTAATATAAATAACGATGCTAAAACGATTGGTGCAAAATAGCCAATAGCGAAGTTTAGATATTTTTGAATGAATGATCCTTTATAGTTAGGAGAACCTTGAGCTAGCTCTTCATCTAAATTATGCTTCTTCCAGACATGAGCAGCGAAAAATGCAATTAAACATCCGCCTAGAGGTAGGATGGTATCGTTAGCTAAAGCAGCTACAAATGACAGAAAATCTGTGTCCTGTCCTCCGTCTTTATATGTGATAAAGCTGGTACTGAAAAAATCAGAATAACCATTGCCAACGAGCGAAGGAATTCCAATAATGAAAATGAATATTGCCACCATCCAGGCGCCTTTACTTCTCTTAATATTCCACTCATCTACCACATAGGATATAGGAACTTCAAGAAGTGAGACAGTAGAGGTTAGTGCTGCAAAACAAAGAAGAACGAAGAATAATGTTCCAGTAGCTACACCCAATCCGCCACCAATGGTTCCGAAAATTTGAGGAAGTGTAACGAATATTAGTGCCGGACCTCTTCCAGCTCCTTCCATTGTACCTTCACTCATAAACCCTATCAATGGAAAGATCATAAGTCCTGCAAGAAATGCAATACCAACATCTGTTAACGTAATAAAAGCAGCTGATGTAACGATGTTGTCTGACTTATTAACATAACTACCGTAGGTTATAAGTGCACCCATTCCAAGTGACAAGGAGAAAAATGCCTGGCCCATAGCGTTGTAAATCACAGAAGGTGTTAGTTTGGAAAAATCTGGGATCAGATAGAATTTCAAACCATCGATTGCATTTGGCAAAGTGAGCCCATAGCCTACAATCAATAAAATCATAATAATTAGAGTGGGCATCAATATCCTGGCAGCTTTTTCAATTCCTCCGGAAACTCCTTTAGAAACAACATATGCTGTTGACAGCATAAATACCAGACCGTAAGATCCTACTTTGATTACATTGGTTATATACTCACCAAACTGATCTGCAATACCAAAGTTTCCGGCGATCATTTCAAAGATGTAACCAAATGCCCATCCGGCAATGACGTTGTAAAAAGAAAGGATCAGGACTCCACTAAAGAGTCCTAGTTTACCAACAAAATTCCATTTTTTGTAGCCTAATGCATTGAATGCGCCTACTGGGTTCTTTTGTGTTTTTCTACCGATAGCAATTTCCGTGACCATCACAGGGTAGCAGAGCATGAAGCAAAAAATGAGATAGATAACTACGAATGCAGCTCCACCACCTTCACCAACCTCGTACGGGAAACCCCAAATATTTCCCAAGCCAACAGCTGATCCTGCTGCTGCTAGAATAAAACCAAGTTTGCTGGAAAATTTTCCTCGTGCGCTCATATATTAAAAGTCTTAGGTTGGGTTAAAGCGCCAAATATAGCAAAAGGAAGGTACCCACAAAGGGCATTTATATGATAGGTTATTGGAAATCTTCTTCGTCCACTTCTATCTGATACGGATAGTTAAATAAGTGATTTGCTTTGATTGATTCAGCAACCCTATTCGGTACCAAATCTTCCCAACCACTTTCGTCATTTTCAATCATATCCAAGACCTGATCCGAAATGATATGAAGGTTATCAGTTTTTGCATCAGGGATGCTTAGAATTTTATGGTTCTCAATGAAATAGTAAAATAAACTTTGTAGATGTCGCTCAGGCTCAAAGTCATTTCCAGTTTTAATTTCTCCGGACTTAGAATCGATAATAGGATAGACAAATAATTTCACATTACTTCCAAATAACCTAGCGAAAGATTCGAGGATTCCACCGTCTAAGTTTTGATAGTATTTTTCATCAAAAATTTGCGTGAGGTTATTCATACCAATGATGATACCTAGGGTCTTATCTTTTATAAATTGAGATAGGTATCCAGCAAGTTTGTAGTGCTCCTGATAATTTGAGATCATTACGTTTTGTCCCAGTGAGCACAAAAGATCTACACGATCCAAATAATCCTGTTCATCAAGCTCACCTGCTAATGTTAGATCTTTCAGCGTTATTTCAACTACAGAAACAATATCTTTCGCATGCCCCAACTCTTTTTTGAATGATCGCATTCCCGTAATCATCATGTCAACATTGACGTGAGTCACTGGACGGAATCGTCCTCTTAAGACCAAAGCATTTTTTCTATATATGATATCAGAAGGTAGGATGACATTTTTATCTGGTCCAAACATGGCCACCTTTGTCAATCCATTCTTAACTAACTTCAATGTCATCAAACGATTATCGACATGATGAAAGTCCGGGCCGGATATGCTAAACATATCAATCTCCAGTCGATCCTTTCGCACATTATCAACTAATGAATCTATGATCTCCTCAGGCGTGTTTAATGTATAGCAAGAGTGGACAAGATTGACTCCAACAATTCCTAACACTTGCTGTTGCCATTCCGCATCTCTGTCCTTTAAAGTAACGTGAATGATGCACTCATTTGGTTTGGTCATGCTATGCTTTTGGAATCGGATTCCCATCCAACCATGACCCACATTGCTTCTATTATAGTTGATTGTTTCGACCGTATTAGCAAAAGCAAAAAATGTACTTTTCTTGGCTCTTTGTGTTAGCCGCTGATCAAGAAGTGAGTATTCTCTATCAAGCATTCGCAATAACTTTTCTTGCGAAACATACCTATCACATTTACCATAGATGGCATCACTGAAGGTCATGTCATAGGCTGACATGGTTTTAGCAATTGTACCTGATGCTGCTCCTGCTTTAAAAAAATATGCCGCTACTTCTTGTCCTCCACCTATCTCGGCAACTGTGCCATATACTCGGGTGTCGAGATTAAGCTGTAATGCTTTCTCTTTTGTGGTTAACTTCTTATCGAATTCTTCCATTTTGATGGATGCTCTTGCCTCCCATACAAAGCTATTTTGAATTGTCCCGAAAACAAACTTTATACAAAAAAACCGACCAATGGCCGGTTTTTATAGTTACGTATATGAGTCTTTTTAGTTATACAACGAATATGGGAACTTATTCTCCTTAATCATCACATCTGCAATTGCGTGTCTTAATACCTTGGTATTTACAGGATCCATCTTAGTGAATCGTTTCATTCCCATAAGCATTACTCGAAGTTCATCACCCTCCGCAAAGCACGCTACTGCCTCATCTCCAACATTTTTTATCTTAATGACAGCTTCATTTAAATAAAGCTTTGCCATATTTTGATACAGTGAACTTCCCTCTTCTCCATATTTTTGAATCAACTTCTCAGTTCTGAGTACAGTAGACTCTGCTACGTAGAGTTCAATCAGCATATCCGCAAGATTCATTAGTACTTCTTGCTCCTGATCTAGCTTCGGCCCAAATTTTTCTGCTGCTTTACCTGCAGCCATCAATACTGCTTTCTTTAAATTTTTTATTACTTCTTTTTCTTTAGCAAGAGGGGCGGATAAATCCGGTGTATCAAATGAAGGTACACCAGTTAGCTCTTTACCAACTTCCATCGCCGGTCCTAACAAATCAATTTCACCTTTCATTGCTTTCTTAAGCATCATTCCAACGATGAGCATTCGGTTAATTTCGTTGGTACCCTCATAAATTCTGGTAATCCTTGCGTCTCTATAAGCTCTAGCCATAGGGGCTTCTTCAGAGAATCCCATTCCACCGTAAACCTGAACACCTTCATCCACACAATAATCCAAAACTTCAGAGCCATGAATCTTAATCATTGCGCATTCGATGGAATACTGCTCAACACCTTTAAGTTTAGCGTCAGAAGGAGAGAGGCCGTCGTTTTGAAGCTTTGCAATTAAATCTTCGATGTTTTGGCCTGCACGATATGCTGCTGATTCAGTAGCGTATGTTTTAGTGGCCATGTTTGCCAACTTCAATTTGATCGCACCGAAACTTGAAATAGAAACTCCAAATTGCTTTCTTTCATTGGCATACTGAGTAGACTTGGATGCTACATCTTTACAGCCGTTAATACAACCAGCTCCCAGTTTAATTCGTCCTACGTTAAGGACATTGACAGCTATCTTGAATCCATTCTCTCGCTCAGAAAGTAGATTTTCTACAGGTACTTTCAAATCATTGAAGAATACCTGACGAGTTGAAGAACCTTTAATTCCCAGCTTTTTCTCCTCATCATTCATGGTGATGCCTTCCCAGGTTCGCTCTGCTATGAAAGCAGAAAGTTTTTTATCATCATCAATTTTAGCAAATACAATAAGTAGATCCGCAAATCCAGCATTAGATATCCACATCTTCTGTCCATTGATGACATAGTGCTTACCGTCATCTGACAATACGGCTTTTGTTTTGCCAGAGTTAGCATCTGATCCAGCATCAGGTTCTGTTAGACAGTAACATGCTTTCCATTCCCCACTGGCCAACTTCGGTAAATATTTAGATTTTTGTTCCTCAGTACCATAGTAAAGAATTGGTAGTGTACCGATCCCGGTGTGAGCTCCATAGGCAGTAGAGAAAGATCCAGCAGATGCCATGATATCTGCAATGAGCATACCAGTATTAAAGCTCATTCCTAACCCTCCGTATTCTTCTGGTACATTAACGCCTAGTAAACCAAGCTCTCCGGCTTTATCCATGAGACCAGACATCATTCCCTCTTCCATACTCTCAATCCGGTCAGTATGTGGATCAATTTCCATGTTAATGAAGTCTTGAGTGGCGGCCGCCATCATTTTTTGTTCCTCTGAAAATTCTTCAGGGATAAATACATCTTCTGCTAAAGTCTCTTTGATTAAAAATTCACCGCCTTTTAATGCTGTCTTTTCTGATACTGCTTCCATTGATTATCTATCTATTTTCTGGTTTTAAAGGTTAATATACTCTGCATGCATAACAAATATAAACTAAATTACTCTGCATGCATAACATTTTAAAAAATATTTTTGCCTTTCAATTAATTAATATTGTGATTTTAACATTGCATACAGTTCAACCTTAATATTCGACAGTTGAGCATCACTAAGTTGAAAAGATCTGGTGGCAGAATCAGATTTGAAGAAAATCGAAAAAATGAAAAGACTTTTATTGTTATTTGTGATCTGCACAGCTTCTAAAGCAGCTTTTACACAAGATAAATGTGAACTTATTGTAAGGGTTGAAAATATAAAAGAGATCAAAGGCTCTTTGATGATAGCCATTTACAATCATGAGGATCATTTTCTTACGAAGGAAATGATCAGTGCCAGCAAATCAATAGATTCGACTATCATTGAATTTTCTTTTGAGTTGCTTGGTCAGGAAAAGTATGCGGTTTCAATTTATCAAGATGAAAATGACAATGGTAAGTTGGATTCAAATTTCATGGGTATTCCATCTGAGCCCTATGCGTTTTCTAATAATGCAAAAGGAATGTTTGGTCCTCCAAGTTTTGAGGACTGCAAGTTTGAGGTAAAAGGAGGAGCTCAGAAAATAATCATCTCACTGTGAGTAAGTACTGGAGAAATCACTTAATTGGTGCCATCCTAATATTCCCTGTAGGTGGTACATTGAATATGGTAGTTTTTTGTGATAACTGCCTAAATGAACCATATATATTCTCCTTTAATTTTTGGTTGAGTTTTTCTTATAGTGGCTTGGCCTGGATTTGTTTTTGGAAGGGTAGTGAATTACTTGTGGACTTCTGGGATATCCATATTCCGTGGGTTATTTCACCCATTAAACGCTTTCTGGTTAGTGTGGTATCCATCTTCGTTTTTGTATTTATTGTTGTCTGGGCTCTTGATTTGTTTTTTGATTTGATTGTACTGAAAAGATCCTGGAGCGAAACAATTAAAGAGACAGGTGCTCCTTATTGGACTACTTTGTGGGTCACTTTAGGAATAAATGTTTTCATGCATGGGAGAGGGTTTCTTATTGCCTGGCGCCAAGCTGCCATTGACAATGAACGCTTAAAAACCGAGCAAGTAGCCTCTCAATATAACAGTCTAAAAAATCAAGTCAATCCTCATTTTTTATTCAATTCTCTGAACGTCCTAAGCACTTTGGTATATGACAACCAAGACAAAGCGGTTGAGTTTATCCGTAAACTTTCGCAGGTTTATCGATATGTCCTAGATAGAAAGGATGAAGAGGTAGTACCGATTCATGAAGAGATGGAATTTGTTAGGAATTTTTCATTCTTGCAAAAGATCAGATTCGGGGATAATCTGCAATTAGAAATAGGGACTAATCAAAGTGATAAATATGTGCCACCATTAGCCATACAGATTCTTGTAGAAAATGCAATTAAGCATAATGTAGTAAGTGAAAAAGATCCACTTACAATCAAAATCGAATTTGAAGAAGATGTTTGTATTATCCAGAATAATTTGAAGGAGAAAAAAGTAAAGGATTCTACTGGGATAGGATTGAATAACATCATTGAAAGGTATAAATATCTGTCAGATAAGCAGGTTGAGGTAGAAAAAGGAAAAGACTTTTTCATAGTGAAATTACCATTACTAACGATTGATAAATGAGATACATAATCATAGAAGATGAACAATTGGCTGCCAAAAGACTGAGATCACTGATCGAGGATATCCGAGCAGATTATGATTTTGTAGCAAAATTTGATTCTGTTGAGTCTGCGTCTATTTCATTACCAGTGCTTAGTTATGATCTTATATTCATGGATATTCAGCTTGCAGATGGTTTGTCCTTTGATATTTTTGATCAAATAGAGATAAACAAACCCATCATTTTCACAACTGCTTATGATGAATTTGCCCTTAAGGCTTTCAAAACCAACAGTGTAGATTACTTGTTAAAGCCATTAGCTGAAGAAGAACTCACTAACGCTATCAAAAAATTTGAAAAGAACTTTAATAAACCTAAGTCCTCGTCCGCATCAGTTGGTAATGATCTTGATAAGCTAATGAAATCGCTTCAACCTGGGGGGAAGGAGCGTTTTGTTGTCAAAGTTGGAGAACACTTAAAAACTGTCGAAACTGATAATTTACAGCTTGTTTATAGTCAAGATAAAGGCACCTACTTATTTACAAAAGAAGGAAAGCGTTTTTTAGTGGATTTCACTTTGGATAGGGTAGAAGAGCTATTAAATCCACAGCAGTTTTTCCGGATTTCAAGAAAATTTATAGTTAGTTTAAGCTCGATAAAGGACATTATAGCCTTTACTAATTCTCGTCTTGAGATTGTAATCGATCATTTTGATGATGATCAAATAATAGTCGCAAGAGAGCGAGTAACTGATTTCAAATCCTGGCTCGACAGATAAAAGCTACCATTGGTCAAAATAATCCCTGATATCAATGGTTTCTTACCTATCTTTGAAGGGTATTAATTTTTTATTTATGTCAATGAAAGCTATGAGCCAAAAAGTGGTTCGATTTAAAAACAATTTGCACGAGGATTTTAATAAGACTTTAAATCAGCGTGTGAATCAGTATTTCAAAAATTCAAAGTACGGCCGCTATGCAAATAGCGAAATGGTTACAAAATCCATTTTCATGTTTGCTTTATACTTTGTCCCATATTTCATGTTTTTGCTCGGAATCGTGCAAAACATATGGGTATTCTATCTAATGGCCTTTTTAATGGGCTTAGGAAAAGCTGGAATTGGGCTGTCTGTTATGCATGATGCCAATCATGGAGCCTATTCCAAGAAGAAATGGATCAATAAATTGGTGGGTTATTCTTTAAATGTTGTTGGTGGAAATGCAACGAATTGGAAAATTCAGCATAATGTAAAGCACCATACCTACACAAATGTTACTGGTATGGACGAAGATATTTCGCCTAAGGGAGGCATTCTGCGATTTGATCCAAATACGCCTGTGAAAAAACATCATAAATGGCAGCATATATATGCTTGGTTCCTTTATGGACTTATGACCATGAGTTGGATTATCGTAAAGGATATCATTCAGCTAGTTGAATATACGAAGGATGGAATGCTTAGAAAGCAGACTAAGAGTGTAACGAAAGCTTGGATCTGGTTGATTCTGACTAAAGTAGTTTACTACTCATACATCCTCGCATTACCTATTCTATTTACTTCTTTACCGTGGTATCATATATTGCTTGGATTTACCCTTATGCATTATGTCGCTGGATTCACATTAGCGATCATTTTTCAGCCTGCACATGTGATGGAAGACCATACATTTGAAAACGTTGAGAATACCGATGTTGTAGAAGAAAATTGGGCAGTTCATCAGCTTAAGACGACTTGTAATTTTGCTGCAAAGAATAAGATTCTTTCATGGTTCGTTGGTGGTTTGAACTATCAGATAGAACATCATTTATTTCCAAATATTTGCCATGTTCACTATAGAAAGATTTCAAAGATTGTAAGAAAAACAGCAGAGGAATACAATATTCCATATCGATCTTATCCAACATTCATGTCGGCACTTGTGTCACACGGCAAAATGTTACATTCACTCGGAAGATAAGATGAAAGCCTTGCTTAGAGAGATTAAGAGTTGCACAGTGTGTAGCTCTTTTTTTTTGCATGATCCTAAGCCAGTAGTGAGTGCTTCACCTTCTGCTAAATTGTTAATTATTGGTCAGGCTCCAGGCAGAAAAGTGCACGAGTCTGGAATACCATGGGATGATGCCAGCGGAAAGAATTTGAGATCATGGTTAGGCCTTTCTGAAGAAGTCTTTTATAATCCCGATAAGGTAGCATTGGTTCCCATGGGTTTTTGTTACCCAGGCTCTGGAAAATCTGGAGACCTTCCTCCACGACCAGAATGCGCACCTCTCTGGCACGAAAAACTATTGTCAAAATGTGATTCCCTAAAGCTTATCTTACTAATTGGGCAATATGCACAGAGATATTATTTAGGACAAAAGATGGAGAAAAACCTTACCAAAACTGTTGAATCCTATCAAAAATACCTTCCAAAATACTTTCCACTTCCACACCCATCGCCACGAAACCGAATCTGGATGAAAAAGAATCAATGGTTTGAGAATCAACTACTCCATGAATTAAAGGCAAGTATCGAAAAATTGGAATTGCAATAAATAGAGTTGAGTATCTTGCTACATTATTTTTTTATTATGAGAAAAATTTTTCCTATTCTGGCTACCGTTGTAGCTATCGGTGTAATTGTAAAGATCCAGACACCTAATGATTCATTTGCTGACTTCTTAAAAAACCATCCATATAATCTGTCATCAGATTTAGGAGAGTGGGAGCAGATTCCAAAAAAAGACCGCCCTGATTTAGCCATGCAGCAAAACTTCTTGATGACTGTAGATCCAGAAACACGGACGGTTCCTGTTGAGCGATTGGTTAAAGCATTCAAAGAAAAAAAAACTTATCTATCTGGTAGATCAAGCGCTTCAATACCAGGGATTACGTGGACTGAGAGAGGCCCTAACAATGTTGGCGGGCGAACCAGAGCGCTGATGTGGGATCCGAATGATGTGAATACTCAAAAGCTGTGGGCCGCAGGAGTTGCAGGTGGAATATGGTTTAATCCCAATATCACAGATGCTAATTCTTCATGGCAGAATGTTGATGATTTCATGGCAAATCTTGCGGTATCTACATTAGCATTTGACCCTACGAACACCCAAGAATTCTATGCGGGAACAGGAGAAGGCTATTTCAATGGTGATGCTGTTCGTGGAGCAGGTATTTTTAAGTCGACAGATGGTGGAAATACTTGGTCTCAATTGAATTCTACTGCTAACTCAACATTCAATTACGTACAGAGAATTGTTGTTACGGATAGTGGGACAATTTTGGCATCTAGTAGAGGAGGAGGCGTTCAAAGATCAACAGATGGAGGGGAGACATGGACAGGTGTCCTTGATTCGAATTCTGAAGGAGCGTTTAATTCAGATGGTAATGATTTAGAAATTGCCGCCAATGGAGATATATATGCTACTCTTGGGATTTTCTCAATAGGAAGTATCCATAGATCTTCTGATGATGGATTAACATGGGAATCGATAACAACATCCGGTACCAATCAGGAGCGCATTGAACTTGCGGTTGCTCCATCCGCGAGTAGTGATGCATCTACTACTGTTATTTATGCAGTTGCTTCGAGAAATTCTGATATTGCATGGTTTAGAAAATCTGAGGATGGCGGATCAACTTGGACTGATTTGACCATTCCTAAATACAGGGCACAAGATTGTTCAGAAAGTGAGAATGACTTTACTAGAAGCCAGGCATGGTATGATTTAGCAATAGCTGTAGGTCCTGCGGATGAAAATGTAGTAGTGGCCGGTGGGATTAATGTTGTACGATCGGGAGATGGAGGGGTATCAATGAATGAGGTTTCTTATTGGACCTTCCCTGGAAATTCCTGTGATCCGTACGTTCATGCTGACATTCATAATATCGTTTTTAGACCCGGTAAACCTGAACAGGCTGTTATCAGCAGTGATGGGGGAGTGAGTTTTTCAGCTAATCTGGGAACAGCAACTAGTCCAACCTTTGCTGATAGAAACAAGGATTATAATGTCACTCAATTTTATGCGGTGGCTGCACAGAATACTGCGGATGTAAATTACTATTTAGCTGGCTCTCAAGACAATGGTACGCAGCGATTTAGAGACTCTGATGGTTTGTCAACATCAGAAGTAACCGGTGGAGACGGTGCTTTTTGTTTCATCGATCAAGACAATCCTGCTTTTCAAATCTCTTCTTATGTGTACAATAACTACTATTTACTGAATTCAAGTGGCGGCTTTGTTACAACATTGGCAAGTAGTGATGCAGGCAGATTTATCAATCCTGCAGATTATGATAATTCAGCGGACATCTTGTATTCAGCAGGAAACCAAGGAGAATTGTTGAGAATATCAGGAATTAGTGATACTCCATCAGGTCAGGAGACTTTGCCTCTCACTATTAATATGGAACTAATATCGGCAATAAATGCTGATGCACTTCAAGACAATAGGGTATTTATTGGGACTGGAAGTGGTGGTGTCTATCGCGTTGATGATGCCGCTGACACTCCAAGTGTAACGCCTATTTCTGATGATATTTCAACCGAAGGGTATGTATCTTCAATTGCGTTAGGTCAAACTGATGATGAGATTTTAGTTACATTCTCAAATTATGGAGTTAACTCAGTTTGGTATACCAATGATGGTGGATCTACCTGGGAAAACAAAGACAACTCCACATTACCAGATATACCTGTTAGGTGGGCACTATTTAATCCAAAAAGTCCACAAGAAGTTCTTCTTGCGACTGAACTAGGCGTTTGGTCTACTAGTAATTTATATGAATCCAACCCCGTTTGGGGCTCGGCATCAACTAACCTTGCCAATGTAAGATGTGACATGCTTCAGGTGAGATCAAGTGATAATAGAGTGGTGGTAGCTACTCATGGAAGAGGTGTTTTTACTACGAATGTTTTTGATGTCTTGGCCACACCTTCTGATTTGAGTATTGAACAGATTGATGATTCAATAAGTCTAAATTGGGTGGATAATGCCTCCTCCGAAGAAAATTATGTGGTAGAGAGGTCTATCGGAGACGATCAATCATTTGAGTTGCTCGCTACTCTTGATCCTAATACCGTTTCATTTGAAGAGAGTGTACCCGCCACCAATACTATGGTTTATTATAAAATATACGCTACTTCACTGCTTAGAGGAGACTCAAGAGTTATTGAGGCAAACATCTTAACTCTACCGGAAGTCCCTACTATTGAGGAAACAACGAATATTACTTCCAGTGAATTTACACTAAACTGGTCTGTGACTGATGAAGTAAATCAGTTTGTAATCGATGTATCTGAGGATAGTGAATTTTCAACGTTTCTTGGTGGTTTCCAGTCAAGAATTGTAGTTGGAACGAATATTACAATTTCTGAGAGACCAAGTGGAACGTATTATTTCAGATTAGCCTCAAGAAATACAAAAGGTAATTCAGCTTATACTGAGACAGAAATGGTTGTCCTCGATCCGCTTTCAGTAGATAAAAGTGAGATAATCATCTTCCCTAATCCTGCAAATAAGGAATTTTCAATCCAAGGAGTTAGTGAGTCATCATCATTAAGCTTATTTAATATGATGGGGCAGAAAGTGCCATACAATCAATCAAAAAGTGGTAATACCATTCAAGTTGATATATCCTCTTTAGGGGAGGGAATTTACTTTTTAAAACTTCAGGACGGAGCGAATAAGATTACCAAGACAATCATAAAACAATGAGATTTACATTTATAATTATCGTTTTTGTCATAGGCTGTAAAGCGAGCTCCCCTGCAAATAATTTCCCAGAGATTGAAAATCAAAGTCTTTTTATAGAAGACCGTAGAGAAAGTGCCAACAACGAAATTTCAATCACTTTTAAGAACGTCAGTGAAAATGATGTGTTGGTAGTTCGTCCTCTTGAGCCAATGATAGAAAGGTGGACCGGTGAGAACTGGGAAAGAGTTAGTGTACTCTATTGTGATTGTGAATCGCCATGTCCAGCACCTCCACAGGAAAGATCTATTGGGAAAGGTGGCTATTTTGTTTTTTCATGGAATGGTATTGAAGAAGAGTGTGTTCAAGGCGATCAGGGAAGGATCACCAATAGATCAAAGGCGTCCCCTGGACACTATAGAGTGATATATTCTATAGGATCTGAAAGCACATCTTCAACAAAATTAGAATCTAGATTTACCATATCCGAATAAATTAGGGTAGTTAAAATACCAAAAATCTGGTATTGATATTTAGTGACAAAGCATTGAGATTAGCCATATAATCATTTTGCTATGGATGCTACTACTATTTCAACATGTGATGGAAACCAGTCAAAATCATTCGATAGGATGAAGATTGCCCGGGTTCTTCTAGAATTGGCTGAATTTCATTTAAATTCATCAGACTCAAATCAACTCATTTCTAAAGAAGGAATTGAAAAATTACGAGCAAAGATTGAGAAGTAATAAAGGCCAGGAATTCTCCTGACCTTCATCATTTTTTATCCTGGAAATCCTTCGCTTGCTAAGATTTCTCTTATTTGATCAATATGTCTTTCTGTATGACCTGACATAAATAAAATTCCTTGATACGAATCAATGAGTCCAAAAGGAAATTGCAAATAGTAGTTTCTAAGATTTTTATCAGCTGATTTTACAAACTTGATATTGGCTTTCCTACGCTTTTGAAAGGTTTCGATCGTTTCATCAAAACCTCCAAAACTGTTGGTAGGCTCAAATTCTTCCCTGGTTTTGACTTTCTGTTCTCTACTTGTAATTAATCCTAATATCTGATCGTCAGTCATCGCTACTTCAGACCTTTTGTCTGGATCAGCTTCTTCCTGAAGGCTCATTTTGATCATTTCAATAAGATTTTTCTCAGAGATAGCAATGTGTTCCATGCACTCTGCTACAGACCAGCTGTCATCGTTTGGTTTGTAATTGATTTGCTCATCATTTAAACCATCCACTACCGCAAGCAACTCTTTCTGTGTTGCTTTAAGATGTTTAATGGCTTTTTCCTGATCTTCAGAACTGAGGCTGTTTTGTGCAATACTTATCACAGTCCATAAAAGGCAAAAAAGTTGAAGTGTAATTCTTTTCATAATTCTGTTTTTCATCTAGACGAAAAACAAAATACAATATGGACAGACCAGAAAATTAAAATTTAAGACTCACCAGATAACCAATGGAGAAATTGGATTCTCTATCGAAAATGTAGGAGTAAGTAGGCTCAACATATAGAGCACTATAGATAACATTCCCGGCTTTTAATTTCTCATTATTCGTAGGGTAGGTGCTTGGAGGTTTCAGTACATAATATCTATTCTGTTCATTATCTATTTCTGCTTTAACGAATTCATAGATAATTCCACCAAGCATGAAACATAGATTTCGATTCTCAAATGGAACATCTAGTAAAGCATCACGAACCTCTCTAAATACAGTAGTATCGCGAACATCTCCTAGGAAATATTTTGATCCATGAATTTCGATAGTTGAGGTATCTGCGTCATTAACCCAAGCCAGTTTTGTATTTCCAGAACCCACATCAACCATGAATGATTCATCAATAAATTCTTTAGGTATAGTGGCTATCATGGCATATCTGGCTTCATTTTCAGGAGTCACAGAAATGACGGGTATATTTAAATATTGTACTCTATTGCGGAGATCTTCAATATTATCCTCAATTACACTGGAGCTTACCACCATGTAAATGTCATCAGGACTTACTCCAAATTCAGTAATCGCGTTCTTATACTCAATAATATTTGAAGTAATCTCATCCGCTGAGTTGGCACCATAAATGATGTTACTTCTTCCAAATTCTTGGTCTTTGAGCACCCATCGAGCTTCTTCATCTATTTCAATGATGAAATAATTTAAACCCAATGAGCCTAGCTCTATCACGGCATTGAGTTTACCATTTACAGGTTTTTGAGGCTGGTAATCAAATACTCTTTCTTTTGAGGTTTCTGGGGGAGAAATAGGACGATTGGTTCTATCTCTTGTTTTCGGTGAGTCACAAGCGGTTGACATCACAAGTAAAAGAATGACAACTTTGAAGATGATTTTCATTGTTAATCCTCTTTGGTTTTATGCAAGTTCACGTAAATCTACAGGAACTACTTTAGATACACCCTGTTCTTGCATGGTAACTCCGTAAATAACATCAGTACTAGCCATGGTACGCTTATTATGTGTTACAATGATGAACTGAGATTCCTGAGAAAATTTTCTAATAATTTCATTGAACTTATCAATATTGGCATCATCCAGCGGGGCGTCTACCTCATCAAAAATACAGAATGGTGCCGGTTTAAGTAAGTAAATAGAGAATAGGAGAGATGTAGCTGTCAATGTTTTCTCACCACCGGATAATTGATTGATCGTAAGCGGACGTTTACCTTTCGGTTTTGCAATAATATCTATGGAACTTTCTAGTGGTTGATCTGGATTAGTTAGAATAAGATCACAATCATCCTCCTCGGTAAATAATGTTCTAAATACTTTAATGAAATTGTCCTTGATTTCCTGAAAAGCGGTCATAAAGGTTTCTTTGGCTACCTCATCAATCTCACTAATAGTGGTTAAAAGAGATTCTTTAGCGTTTAGTAAGTCTTCTTTTTGATCTGTAATGAAAGTATGACGCTCCTGGATTTCTTCGAAAGCTTCCATTGCCATTGGGTTAATTGGCCCAATATTGTCCAGTCGATTTCTGAGCTTATCCACCTTATTACGTAGATCTTCTTCCGTAAATTTCTTGTATTCCTCTACATCCTGATCTTTGATGTTTTCCAAATTGATATTGAATTCCACCGAAAGACGATCTTTGACTGAATTTAGACCCATTTTGGCATCATTGAGCTTATTCTGCCATTCCATCAATGCATGGTCTATGCCTTCCCGTTTACGCTGCGTTTCTCTTAGATTTTTTTCTTCTTCATCTATATTTCCTCGTGCTTCGTAATATTCTTTTTCTGCTTCATTTACGCCCCCTTCTAAAGATTCCTTTTCCTCATACATCGAAACAAGCTCATCATCACTAGCTGTGCTCTTTTTTACCAGTTCGTTAAGGTTGGCGCTAGCATTTTCAAGTTCTTCGCGATTTTTTTCTATTCTCTCTAAGGAAGTCTCGTATGATTCTTCTTTAAAGGAAATCTCCTGAAGGATACTATTAAGCTTATTTTGTCTTTGATGGAAGATTACATTTTCCTCATTGTATGCAGATGATTTATGATCCAAAGCCTCTTGAAGAGCAAGCGTTTCTTCCTTTTTAGATTCAACACTATTTTCAAGTTCGCTTAACTCATCTAATTCTTTTTCCGCCTGAGGTCTTAATGATTGTAGTGATTCTTCCAGCTCTTTGATTTGCTGCTGAATATCTTCCCTTCGATTCTTATTAGAAGTTAGCAAATCAAGAAATTGCTCTTGCTTTGTCGAAACTGAGACTTCCATCTCTTTAATTCGTGCAAGTTCTTCTTTCATCTCCTCCAATTGAGAGGCTTTAGATGATTGCTTAAGTTCTTCCAGAGTGGCCTGCAGCTTGGTGATTGTGCTTTCAACTTCACCTTGTTTCTTTCGAAGATCCTTAATCTCTTTATCTAATTTTTCAAGATTCTTTGCACGCCCAATCCGTTTACCCTCAAACAGCCCTATTGATCCTCCAGAGATGCTATACTTCCTGAATGTTATTTTTCCTTCCTTGTCTAAAAGTATAATATCCTGACCAGGCGCATCTTTGGGGCTTGATGTCACATATACGTTTCCAAGAAGGTGTTTAAGTAGATTCTCATACTTTGAATCAAATTCTATTACCTCTAATGCGTGCTTGGAATTATCTGGACCATTAACATCTACTGCTTGAAATGCTTTTAAGTTTTCCAGTATAAAGAAATTTGCTTTTCCCCTGGTTGATTCACTCAGAAGATTCACTGCAGTCATTGCGTCTTCCTTGGTATCAACTATATAATAGTTCATAAAAGGCTCAAGGAAGTTTTCGATAGTTATTCGATATTCCTCCGGACAGCTTAGAATATCAGACAACAATGGGGCATCTTTCCATTGTGGATTCTTTTTCAAGAACTTAATAGCCTCCGGAAATCCTTCCAGATTATCAACTAGTGATTTTGTGAGGTTGTATTCATTTTGACGTGCGTCAAGTGATCTATTAAGTATGGTAAGTTCCTCCCGTGTCAAAGCATATTGCTCCTCAGTTTGAGAGATTTGATCTTTTAAAGATTCTTCACTTTGCTTTAGTGTATCAAATTGTGTCTGCTTTTGGCTTTTCTCCTTTTCAATTTCCTCGAGTCTGTTTTTGAATTCTTCGAGGTTGGCACTTTTTTCACTGGTATCCTCGCTTGTCTTACTCAGCTCATGGAGCATGGATTTGAGCTGAATATCCTTAATTTCAATCTCTTTACTTAATTGAAATTTTTGATCTTTCTTCTCAGAAAAATAGGTGTTTAACGAGTTGAGCTTTTCCTGAGCTTCGGTTGTTAAGTTCTTCTGCGATTCATAGTCGGCTTTAAGTTTCTCAACCTTGGATAGGATGGAGGTCACTTCCTTTTCAATTTCTCTTGCTTCAATTCTAAGTCCTTCTAATGAAACAGCTGCACGCTCACTGCTTTGTTTGTCCAAACTTATCTGCTCCTTAAGTGAATCAATTTTGTCATGAAGAAATTTTTGTCTTTCGTTCTTGATCTTCTTATCACTTTCATATTGCCGTATTTTACTCACATGATCGTTGAGAGATTTTTGTCTTGATGAAAGTAATTTTTCTTTTGAGATAAGGTCAGCTTTTGCTTTTTCAATTGCTGCCTCCTTTTCATTTACCAGTGCATTTAGAGCTAGCCTTTTGTCGTTTTCATCCTTTATCTGAGCCTGAATTGCATCAAAGTGCTCCTGCTGATTATCCATTACCTTTTTGGCAAGTGCAATGCTGGAGTTTTTGTATTCATCCTTAAACTCATAATACTTTTTCGCTTGATTAGCCTGGCGCTCCAACGATTTGAGATTTTTCTCAATTTCAAACAGCAGATCTGCAACCCTTTCAAGATCAGCATCCGTATCTCCTAATTTTTTAAGAGTCTCCTTTTTTCGTATTTTGAATTTTGATATTCCAGCTGCCTCTTCAAATAATGCTCTTCGTGAGTTATCCTTATCATTCAGAATATCATCCACCATTTTAAGTTCAATGATAGCATAGCTATTGGAGGCGATACCTGTGTCCAGAAATAGGTTTGTGATATCTTTTAGTCTACAAGTGACTCCATTCAATAAATACTCACTCTCACCAGATCGGTAATACCTACGCGTAATGGTTACTTGAGAGTATTCTGTAGGAATTAAATTTTTGGTATTATCAAATGTTAGTGAAACTTCTGCTAACTGTGTGGGTTTTCTTGCTTTTGTGCCATTAAAAATGACATTTTCCATTTTGTCTGACCGTAGTACACGAGACTTCTGTTCGCCTAGTACCCAACGAATAGAATCAACAACATTGGACTTACCGCATCCATTAGGACCAACAATTCCAGTAATGCCATCGTCAAAGTTGATAACTACACGGTCAGCAAAACTTTTAAAACCCTTTATCTCTAACTTTGTTAACTGCATTTAAGATCAAATGATTATCAAACGGCCTTTTATGGTGAAGCCGACAAAAATATAGGATTAAGTGGCAACTGTGACTTCTACTTTCTAATTTGTGTTAACGATTTTTCCACCTTTTATCCCCACTTTTGCATTATAAATTCAAAGTTTGGGTTTTCATGTAATTATTTGGAAGATTAATCGAATGACTTAAGGGAATTTGAAATCTTAGTTGCATTATTGTAACATGCCAAATCCAATTATAGGATAAGCCCAAGTTTTTTGAGTAAAGTCCTTTATTTTTAAAATAGTAGATAGCGAGCACGAAAATATGGAGAAACCAACCATTCTTTACGTAGACGATGATCAATTCAATATCACGTTGTTTGAATTCAACTTTAAGAATGAGTTTGAAATCCTTAATGCTACTTCAGGGCCTGAAGCTTTGGATTTGATTCAGAATCATGATGAAATTAAAGCAATTGTCAGTGATGTAAGAATGCCTGAGATGGACGGTATAGAGTTTATCACAAAAGTCAAAGAAACGAAGGAAAGCTTACCTTGTTTTTTACTGACTGGTTACGGTGGTGCACAGGAAGTCGTAGATGCTATCGATCAAAATCTAATTGTTGGTTATTTCAGCAAACCTTTTGACAAGGAAAACATTATTACCACGTTGAAGTCCACTATCAACGAATAAACACTGCTAATTTTAATAGAGTTAAAATGTGATGCCATAAATTAGCATCATGGACGATTTTAATTTTTGGTGGTATATCATAGCTGCAGTTATTTACTTTCTCACTAGAGGTAAGAAAAAGAAAGATCAATCACCTTCTCGTCCGGGTTCTGAGAATAAACCTCCGCAACAGAGCCAGCCCAAATCTTTTGAAGAACTACTCAAAGAAATTACAGAAGGTCGTACCGAAGAAGAACCTACTCCGCGTCAGGAACCTGTCGTTATAAAGCAGGATGATTCTGAAAAGGAAAATATTAGACTTGAAGGAGAAAGAAGATCTTTTGCCGATGATGAAAGCAGGAGAGTATATGAAGAGTCTATTAAAATGGCAGAGGGAGCTGATTTAGAATTTAAGCCTGACGAAAATTTCCACAGCCCGAGCTTGTTTAAAGGTGCTAAAAAGATTGAGGAAGAGGAAGAGTGGACAATAGCTGATGAAATTCGTGATGGCCTCAACACTAATGAGGCTAAAAAAGCAGTTATTTATAGTGAAATCCTTTCTCGAAAATATTGAATTAGGAGTTTTTCAACTTAAATGCATGTGGCAGTAGTTCAGATGAACTATGCTTTTTGGATTGGCTGCCATCACAATAGCTCATAATTTCCGGATCGCCAAATTCATGAATAACTTGTCTGCAAGCTCCGCATGGTGGCGTTGGGTTCGGAGTAGGCGTATAAACAACCAGTTTAGCTATTTCAATTATTCCTTCTTCATTTATCGCATTTGCGATCGCGTTTCTTTCAGCACAGATGGTTAATCCATATGATGCATTTTCTACGTTACAGCCCGTATAAATATTACCTGATGTAGTAATAAGTGCACACCCTACTCTAAAATTACTGTAAGGAGCATATGCCCTTGAAGCAGCTTCCTTTGCCTTTAAATTCAATTCATTATCCGACATACTCAATGTTAATGAAATCTTAAATATTTTACCTACTTATCAGATCGCGCGTTAAATTTTGTAGTTTGCATTACAACTTCAAACTATACAATATGAAATACTTACCAATATTTTCCTTTTTATTATTGATCGGAGCATGCAGTTCACCTGGCACCAATCAAGCTGTGATAACTGACCAGGATGAGGATATTCTTAGAGAGTTCAAAACGGTGCTTTGGCCGAAGGCTTATAATGAGCAGGATACAGCATTATTGAATCGTTTGCTACACGATAAATTCCAGATGATGGATGATAATGGCGATAGCTTTTCTAAAACTGATGAAATAGAGTATATCAGTGATTACGCTCCAAGTCACGATGAGTTTAACTATGAAATCACCAGGCTTGATTTGTTTGATAATGGAACTGCTGTAGTATCCGGAACAGGAACCATGAAGGGAGTGGAAGGAGCTGAAGCTTACATTACAACCTATAAATCGAGTAATGTTCTGGTTAAGCAAAATGGTCAGTGGAAGGCAATTAGCAGTCATGTAAGCGGCGTAAAAGAGGAGAGGTTTCCGATGGCCCCTGAAGAGTAAAAAATGCCTTGACTAATCAAAGTCAAGGCAAAGCGGGCTAGTATAAGGATTGATTATGAGAATATTAGGTGATTAGGTGATTAACCTAAATCCTTTTAATAGCAGCTTCAAAGCTAAAATCAATAATGCTCTAATCTTAACAAATGCAGATCCAATGAATGAAGGGTATGGTTTTTTGGATAAGTGGTAGGTTTGGCTGAACGAATGAAAAAACCCTGACTTGAATAATCAAGTCAGGGTTTAAATTTTTAAAGAATTTAGCTTGTATTACCTACCAGCCATATCTACATATTTTCTTTCATTTTGGCCAGTATATACCTGTCTTGGACGACCAATCGGCTCACCATTTTCTCTCATCTCTTTCCATTGTGCAATCCATCCAGGTAGTCTACCTAATGCAAACATCACAGTGAACATATCAGTAGGAATACCTAAAGCTCTGTAGATGATGCCTGAATAGAAGTCAACATTAGGATAAAGCTTTCTTTCAACGAAATACTCATCTCTAAGTGCTTCTTCTTCTAATCCCTTTGCAATGTCCAGAACAGGATCATGAACACCTAATTTCTCCAACACATCATCTGCAGCTTTCTTAATGATTTTGGCTCTCGGATCAAAGTTTTTGTAAACTCTGTGACCAAAGCCCATCAATCTGAAAGGATCATCTTTATCTTTCGCTTTTGCCATCCATTTCTTGGTGTCACCGCCATCAGCCTTAATGTTCTCAAGCATTTCGATTACAGCCTGATTTGCACCCCCATGAAGTGGCCCCCAAAGTGCGTTTATTCCAGCTGAAATGGATGCCCACAAACTTGCTTGAGATGATCCTACGATACGTACTGTTGAAGCGGAACAATTTTGCTCATGATCTGCGTGAAGAATTAAGAGTTTATCAAGCGCTTTGGCAACAACCGGGTCAACCTCATACTCTTCTGCAGGAAGGGCAAACATCATGTTTAGGAAATTTCCACAGTAATCCATCTTGTTATGAGGGTAGATTACTGGATGACCTATTTTCTTCTTGTATGCCCATGCAGCGAAAGTTGGCATCTTTGCAAGCAATCTAATAATACTCAGATCAGTTTCTTCTTTCGATCTGTTTGGATCTAAGCTGCTAGGGTAGAAGGCAGTTTGAGCAGTAATCAAAGATGAAAGCACACCCATCGGATGTGCGACAGATGGAAATCCGTCTAGAATCTTCTTAATATCCTCATTAACCAACGTGTGGTGAGTGATGTCACCAGCAAATTTTTCAAAAGTCTGCTTGTTTGGAAGCTCACCATGAATCAACAGGTAGGCGACTTCCAAGAAAGTAGAATGGTCAGCCAATTGCTCAATAGGGTAACCTCTATAACGTAAGATTCCCTTTTCACCATCAAGAAAAGTAATTGCGCTTTCACATGAACCGGTATTTTTGAATCCCCTGTCTAGGGTGATTACTCCTGATTGTCCTCTGAATGAGCTAATGTCAATGGCTCTTTCGTCTTCAGTACCAACAGTTACCGGTAGTTCAAATGTTTGACCATCAATGGTTATTTGGGCGGTTTTTGACATGTTATTTATTCTTCTTTGCTGACTTAAAAATTTCCACGAAATTAACGATTATATTTCAGATTTTGAAGGGTTAGTTCCCGTTCAGGATTAACGGTAGACCACCGTCACCACCTCCAATTACAATCACTTTAGAATTAGGTGAGTTTGCAATGTTCATAGTGGCCTCAATACCCCTCATTTTTAACAGCTCATCTGTTAAACTGCTATTTATAATTTTGTTAGCTGCTGCTTCTCCTTCTGCTGCAATTCGTTTTCGCTCTGCCTCACTTTTTTCTCTATCAAGTCTAAACTCATAAGCAAGTGCTTCCTGTTCTTGCTTAAGCTTATTTTCGATAGCTGTTTTTATTTGATCAGGTAATTTAATTGAGCGGATGAGCAGACTTTTCATTTCCACTTCATTGCCTTCAGCTCCTAAAACCAGCCTGGTTTCCTCTTTAATTGAAGCTTCTACTTCAGGTCTTTTGGTAGAATAAATTTCTTCTGCTGTATATCGACCCATTACTTGACGCACGGTAGAGCGAGCTTCAGGAATTACCAATCGCTGAATGTAGTCTCCTCTAAAATTTTCCTGAATCGTTCCGATGGCATCATACTTGGGATGAAAACGAATGGTAACATCTACACTGATGCTCAATCCATTTTTGTCTAAAACATCCATTGTTTCTTCAATTTTATTTTCAGAAACTTCATAGATGTAAACCTCGTTCCAAGGTGCTTTTACATTCCATCCGGGACCAATGATATCATCTTTTTCTAATGTACCACTCAATGATCTGAAAAGGACCGCTCGCTCAGAAGCCTCAATTCGGAAGAATACCCTATTGGCTGCAGAAAAAAGAATAATAATCGCAATGATTCCGATTATTAAAAACGGTAAATACTTTCTATTGTCCATATTTTAAGATTAAGGTTGTCGTATACTAAAGACACAAAGGTAACGTGGTAATACTGCCCTCAGTTCAATTCGCCGGGATCATTACCATTTTATTTTCAGATTGTTTAATGATGCTGTGATTCATTATCATTTTTCTAAACTCACCATTAGCAAACATTTCTGCTTGATCTGAATAATGGGGACTGAAATAGTTGCCAGACTGACCTGTTGGAAGAATGCTATAACTGTTGTTTCTCACATCAGAAAAATCAACAATCCTCCGAGTGGACGGTCCAAATAGAATAGTCTGGTATTTGCCTTCATCATAGGTATATCCCATGTTATTCAAAACTTCATTTCCTCCTGAAACGGGAAAGTCACCGATGTTTAAAAATCCAAGTACTTCTCCCATGGCATGGTTGTGACGTAGTGAATGAGCATTTCCCCATTGCCACTTCGTATAATCTTGACCCCATTGATTCGTTAAATCTGCAACTGTAACTTCAAATGCATTCCGGATAATGTCACTTCTGGATTCAATTACATCAGTTGTATCATTATCCCACCATTTGGATTTTTCGTTCTTTATGAGATGCTCTGCGGCAACCTTGTAAGTATGCGTTCTCTTATATATTGGCCACAATTCTTCACCAATTTCATCGTACTGTGCTGCCTTCAGAACCTCATTCACCCATTTCTGGAAAATCAACGGCCTAAAGTCATCTTGGTTAAAATTACCATTCCATTTGAGTAATTCTCGAAGTAAATCTCCTCTATCTGTGTCTTTAATCGCCTGCAGTAAGATCCCTTTTACCTCCACCATCATCATTGATCGATTGTCAAGTAGCATTGATTTTACATCGTCAATTGAAACTGATGAATCTGGGTCTAGCAGTTGCTTAATACGCTCTCCACGATCATCCGGTAGATAATAACCTGAGTACAGAACGCCTTTGACCGTATCTGGTTGATTGTTGGCACTATGAACATAATTCCACGGAGGATTAATGGCATGTGGATTATCACTGAACGAATAGACACTGTCTGCGTCATCTAATCCGGATGCTCCATCATAAAAGGTCTTACTTGTACGCTCATCTCTTCGCTTAATCAATTTCCCAACCGCCCACCAGGCGACATTGCCGGATGAGTCACCATACATGATATTAAGGCCGGGACCGTGAATGATTGAAGCGGCTTTTTCAATCTCTGCAAGGTCACGTCCATGAGTAAGACCATGAACGGCTTCAATCATGTGATTGGGAAAATTAGTTGTTGCCCAAAACATGCTTACAATATCATTCATTGGATCGTCTCTCAAAATGTCCGATACGATTGGTCCATGAGTCGTTTTTCGAATGGTAAAAGAGACGGGTCCTTCGCCTTTTACTTTTATTACTTCCTTTACAGATAAGATTTCTTTCCATTCACCTTTATGCATATATTTTGATGAATCCTCAGGGTGTATTTCTTCGACATAAAAATCCATGTCATCATTTTCGAACATTGTAATGCCTGTGGCATGACGAGTGGAATGCATGAGTAGGGGAAATGGAGCTCCCGGAATATGATACCCATAATATTCTGATGTGGGAGTATTTAAATGAGATTCATACCATACGGATGGTTGACCAAAGGCTATGTGAGGATCATTGGATAGAATCACTTTACCAGTTGCTGACTTTCCAGGCGATATGACCCAGCTGTTACTTCCAATGAATTCTGGCACTCCAATAGATTCGAGTACGGAGATGGTGTTCTTAGCTTGTAATCTGTAACGATCGTCAAAGGATTGTAAAGTAGACTCACCTTTATAGTGATAGATGTTCAAGTCTTGTAAATAGGTAGAATCAAGTTTTTGAGAAAGCTCAGTTAAAACAGGATCAGTAATATGTGCATTTGAAAAACTAAAGGACATGTAAGTGAGTGTTTCAAAAACATTTTGAATTTCAAATGGCTCAACATCTATTCCAAGAATTCGATGTTCTAAAGGCTTGGGATTATTCAATATATAAGAATTGATTCCATCAATATATGCCCTGACGAGTGGAAGAGTTGAATGATTTCTGGAGATATAATCTTTTGCTGACTCTGCTGCATAACTATTTAAGCCCATGGTTCTCAGGAACTTATCATTCTTAATCATATCAGGTCCAAATAGCTCTGAAAGTCTTCCACTTCCTACATGCCTAAGGAGGTCCATTTGCCAAAGTCTTTCTTTGGCATGCACATAACCTAAAGAACGATAGGCATCCTCATCGGACTGAGCATATATGTGTGGTACACCGTAAGCTGTAAAGTAAACTTCTACTTCATTCTGAATACCACCGATAGATATGTCTCCTGAATAAGAAGGGGAAAGGGTGATTTTGATGTAAAAAATGTATCCAGCAACACCTACTAATAGCATCAAGATGAGTAAACCGAAAACTTTTATAATCTTCATTGATTGTAATTTGAGGCAAAATAAAAAAGCCGTCTCTAATAGAGACGGCTTTCAGATTACTATTCTTTTATTTCTTCATAGTCTTTAAATGGGGAGGTGTCCAGATCCTCAACCTCAGATCTGAATTCAGGCCATTTATTACTATAGTAATTGTTGACCATCTCCATTGCTTCTGCAAGGTCTTTTTCAAATTTGTCTATCAACTTTTGCTCTGTGGCTCCAGGAGCATGCAATGCGTTGGCTGTATATCTCCTTGCTGAGAAGTAAGAGTTATTTACACTATTTGGAGTTCCTCTGGTAATTCCCTGTCTGTCATCTTCTTCACCAAGGAATACATCCAGCATACTATTGAGCGTATCTATGGTATTCTTGCAAAGCTCGATTTGATCTTTAAATCCTTCTTTGTCTTTTTCTTTAAGGTCACCCTGAATTCCTTTCACAATATCAAGGCTCTCCTTCAGACGATCTACCGCTTTGACTCCCATGCCATATTTAGACTCTAAGTCCTTCATTGCATTATACTGAGCCCTTATCGCAGCATTAGACATTTCAATTCTTGGATCGTAACGCACCTCAATGTTCGTGGAATCCTTTTGATCACCAAAAGTGAATCTCACTTTATAAGACCCTGGAAGCACGGTTACACCTCCTGGCTCTCTGTCGCCTCTACGATCTCTACGACTCATGAAGTTGGTTCCTTTCTCATCCATGTACCAGTATGTACGATGAATGCCATTTTCTTCTGGAGCTTTTGACTTCAATGTTCTGATTACCTCATCTCCATTAATAATTTCGATTGTGAGTGAATCATAGCTTACTTTTTCTTCTTCCTTTTTTTCTTCGGCAGGTTCTTCTTTCTTTTTATTTTTCTTTCCTTTCTTATCTTCTGAAGCTTCCTCCTTTTTCATTTCCAGTCGGTTAATGGAATAACTAAGCATTGCGCCATACGGTCGATTTTCACCATTGAATAGTGCATCTCCACCAAATCTTGATCCTTTTGGTTGTTGATTTGACGCCACATAAGCTACAGGTGGATCATATACTGCCAATGTTTTATCCAATGTGCCTTTCCCATTCTTCGCAATAGCTCTCAAGGGGCGGATGTCATCCATCACCCAAATAGCTCTTCCAAATGTTCCAATTACCAAGTCATGCTCTTCAGGATGAATGACCAGATCGTAAGCATTGGTTGTAGGAAATCCCTCCGTCCATTTTGTCCAGTTTGATCCAGCATCAATTGAAACATAAAGACCGTCATCTGTTCCTAAGAATAGCAGTCTTGACTCTTCCGGATCTTCAATGATGGAAAGCGAATAACCTACTACATCATTACCATCAACAATGCGTTCCCAGGTTTGACCGTAATCTCTTGTGCGATACGCATATGGTTCGTAATTGAACCTTCTGTAATCATTTGCAACTAATAATGCCTCACCTTCATTTTTGTTTGAAGCTTTAATCTGTGTAATCCAGGTTCCGGCTGGCAGGCCAGGAAGACTGTTTCCAACATTGTTCCAGGTATCTCCTCCGTTTCTGGAGATTTGTACATTACCATCGTCTGTACCAACCCACAATACATCTGAGTTTAGTGGTGATGGTTCTATAACTATGATTGTACAATAGTTTTCGGCACCTGTTGCATCCATGGTTAAGCCACCACTTTCTCCTTGCTTCTGCTTTTCAGGATCATTGGTTGAAAGGTCAGGAGAGATGATCTCCCAGTTTTGCCCATTATCAGTACTCTTATGTACAAATTGACTTCCGAAGTATACAATGGATGGGTTTTGAGGATCTCTAGCCATCCCGACATTCCAATTGAAGCGCAACTCCACATCGCCATCTGGATAGGTAGGCCTTACCGTTTCATTATAACCCGTTTTTCGATCATAGATTGAAGCGAAACCCTGCTGTGCCGTTGAGATTCCATATCTGCTGTCTCTGGGATCTGGTAATACATCAAAACCATCTCCAAAAGAAACCTCCTGCCAATAGTGATTTCTTATACCTTGTGCTTTCCAAACGTATGCAGGTCCTGCCCATGATCCATTATCCTGCATTCCTCCATACACATTGTAAGGCGTTTCATTATCTACAGCAATATGATAGAATTGCCCAACCGGTAGGTTGGCTACAAACCTCCATGTTTCACCTCTGTCTCTGGTGATATTTAATCCACCGTCATTACCATCCATCATGAAGTTGGGATCCTTTGGATGAATATACCAAGCATGGTGATCCGGGTGAACCCCATTATCAACCCCGTACGCTCCCATTAACTGTGTGAATGATTTACCACCATCCACTGACACGTTTACATAGGTGAAAATGCTGTAGACACGATTTTCATTAATAGGATCTACATAAATCTCATGATAGTAAAACGGCCTGTTTCCAATGTCACTATTGTCATTGATTTTACGCCATTTGAAGCCACCATCATCTGATCGATACAATGCATTTTTCTTTGATTCGATCAATGCGTAAACCACATTAGGTCGGGAGGGAGCGATAGCTAAACCGATTCTTCCAAGTTCCCCTTTAGGCAGGCCATCTTCATCTGTTCGTTGTTCCCATGTTTCCCCACCATCATGAGTCACATACAGTCCAGATCCAGGACCACCTGATTTAAAGAACCATGGGTCTCTTTTATGCTCCCACATGGCGGCAATTAGTTTATTTGGATTGGAAGGATCCATGATAAGCTCTGCCACTCCTGACCGGATATTGGTAAATAAAATCTTATTCCATGTTTTTCCGCCATCAGTGGTTTTAAAAACACCACGCTCTTCGTGTTCACCCCATGGAGATCCAATTGCACCTACGTATACCGTATTTGGATCATTGGGATGAATGATGATTCTGTGAATATGCCTTGTTTTTTCAAGGCCCATTTTCTTCCAGGTCTTTCCACCATCCAATGTTCGGTATACTCCATCTCCTCCATTTAACGAGTTTCGTGGGTTGCCTTCACCTGTGCCAACCCAAACGACAGACGGGTTTGATTGTTGAATAGCCACCGCTCCAATGGATGCAGTGGTTTGATCATTGAAGACTGGTTTCCAGTCAATTCCGCCACTGGTTGATTTCCAAACACCACCGGAAGCTGAGCCAACATACATTACATCCGGTTCATCAGTAACAACATCGATTGCTGTGACTCTACCAGACATTCCAGCTGGACCAATATTTCTTGGAGCCATGTTTTTAAATGCTTCCATGTCAAGCTTTTGAGCAAATGCTCCAAAGCTTAATGCTAAAAGCATAGTGAGTAATTTGTACTTCATATCTTTTTAGGTTTCGTTTTAACGACAGCCAGTAATTTAAAAAGGATAGGGGAGACGAAGCATGATGAAATTGATGAATGGCAGATTGATGATATAAAATCACGAAACAAGCTGCCAAGGTCTTCGTTTACTTTTGAAGCGTGCGCTTTCTACTTACCATACTATTAGCAGGTATATCCTTGCTTTCATTTTCTCAAGATCAGCCTCAGGCCTATATTCTTAAGAGCATATACTTTGGAGGTGGGAGCTATTATGTGGAAGGATATCAGTACGAAGAATTGAAACAACTGGTTGATTCGGTTAAGGACATCAGAGACTACACCATTACGATACATAGTCATACAGATAATATTGGCGGTGCAGCCTATAACGAATGGTTATCGGAAATGAGAGGTGATGCAGTCATTGAGAAACTATTATTTCTTGATTTTAAGTCAAACCAAATTGAGAAAAGAGACTTTGGTCAATTTAATCCGGTATTTGATAACAATACATGGGAAGGTAGGCGTAAAAACCGGCGGGTAGATATCATATTCTGGCCGGTGGTGATGTAGTTTAATGATGAAATGGTAAGAATATTTTAATGCCAATCACTCCTAGTATCAACGCCCAATAGTATTTTTTGAAGAAAGAGTGGTTATCGAATACAGACTGGTATTCGGTATGAATGATGTAACCTCGTTTGGGAATGGTAACGATGATATCTTTCCCGATGCTTTTTCTTAGTAACGAAATCGAGTGTGTTAGTAAGTCAGGTCCACTGCTATAATTCCCCCATATATCATTCACAATAGACTCTCTAGTCACTACCTCCCCACGATTTGAAAGTAGAATGTAAAGTATATGACTAAGTCTAGGTTCGAGTGTAATGATTGTTCCTGTTTTTTTATTGAGTATTTGATTTTTGTCTGATTGCAGAGTAAGCTCTTTGGTGATTTTCATGTTATTCAATCTCAATGTTTTCTCAATGTTGATTATTGTCAATAAAACTGACTTGTCAATTAGGTTTGATTGGATAAATAAAAAAAATGTTGCAATGAATATGTTTAAGACACCAACTTCAAAGGTGGCAGTATCAATATTAGCTGTATACCTCATGACATCTCTTCACCATATTTATGGGGCATGGCTTTACGATACTCCATGGCGTAATCACATCGCTTATCAGGGCTTTACTTGGTTACTTATCTCATATGCAATTCTAATTATCCATCATAAATGGAGGAGATATTGGATCAAATGGGTTTTTGTTATCGTTTCGGGATTCTTCTTTGTATTGGCAATAGGTGTGTATGAAGGTTTTTATAATCACCTTCTTAAGAACATCTTATACTTTTCAGGTTTTAGCATAGAAATTCTGTCTCAGATGTATCCACCGCCAAAATATGAATTACCCAATGATTTGATATTTGAAATAACTGGCATAATGACTTTCGCAATATGCATATGGTGCTTCCGCACTATGGTAAATTACCTCAAACGATGAATCCTACTGCTTTGGAGGATTGATCATGATATGCGCTCTATGCGTGCCTGGGTCCATGATCCATGGTGCTCCTGGTGCCGGTGGGCTTAATGGCATTCCCGTACTTTCCTCAGTCGCATAAGGTATGTAAATCACATATCTTGTGTACAGATTATCGATTTCTCCGGTTTCTTCATTTGGTTCACCTGTAGACACATAAAGAGTGGCTTTATCTGGCATTTCCAGAGTTCCTGCATTTACTTCTTCTTCGCGCTTATCAAATACTTCCTTAAAGCTCAATCCCTGTGCTTTTAATTCTCTACCTCTGGTCATAAATGGTTCAAGGCTTTTATGGTAGGCAGCTACACTGAAACCTTCCTTATTTGGATCATCAGCAATACAAACAAAATCATTTGTTCCTTCTTTAATGACAGTTAGTTCACCATTGCTATCATATCCCATGACAGTGGCTGCTTCTCGCTGATGTTCTGGTGCAGCCAAAACCGCTGTTTTTAGCTGATAGTCTTTGTTCGGAATTTCCTGACCTGTGCAACTAAGAAGTAAAAACAAAAGTGTAGAGAGTGAAGTGAGATTTTTCATCATAATTATTTTTGAAACTCAATAAATATAACTGTTTCCTGTATGAATTCAATTATTTTGCGAGCATGAGTTCACAATTTGAAATGGAACGTTCACTTAGGCACATCAAAGTCATTTTAATGATCTTTTTGGGAGTTGCTACTCTCTACTTAATGAGAGAGCTCTCTAATCTACTAGTTCCACTTTTTTTCGCACTGTTCTTTGCAATCCTTTTTCAACCAATAGTTCACTTGTTGGAAAGATTTCTTCCAACCTCTTTGAGTATAGGACTCACCACGTTATTCACTATGACCATCTTTTTCTTTATAGGATTTGGCATTTATAATGTGATTCAAGCCTTAATCGATAACAGCGAGTCAATATTGAATAGTATTTCAAATGACCTCAGACCGTTCATTAATGATTACACTGTTTATCTGGGAATTACGTTTGAGAAAGGAGAGTTAAGGGACCTAATAGTTGAAATGATACAAACTGGCCACTTCTGGTCAGCATCGGAATCATTCATAAATGCGATCAGTGGAATGGCTGCTGAACTTTTAATGACGATTCTTTATTTCGCGGGACTCCTTGGAGCAATAACTCAGTACGACAAAACCATTTCATACATCGTCGGTGATGACAGTCGTGATAAGGTTAAATCACTTAAAATATTCAACCGGATTAAAGATTCAGTGGGATCATATATCAAAGTAAAAACACTTGTGAGTATGATGACAGGAGTCGCAACTGGATTGGTTTGCTGGCTATTCGGAATAGAGTATTCTTTACTTTGGGGATTTCTTGCTTTTGTTCTGAACTACATACCATATATAGGTTCACTTATCGCTATTATCCCACCACTTGTGCTAGGAATCATTGATTCGAGTTCAGTTTCGCAAGTCCTGGTAATTTTTGTTTGCCTAGAGGGAGTGCAGCTGATAATGGGAAATATTATAGAACCTCGACTTATGGGAAACTCTTTCTCAATGAATACTGTCTCTGTACTTTTTGGATTTGTTTTCTGGGCCTTTTTGTGGGGGACCGCAGGGATGCTTTTGGCCGTACCATTGACATTCCTTTTTAAAGTAATCCTTGAAAATATGTCAGATGCCGGAGTACTTGTAAGATTGATGGAGAAGAAGCAGTTAGTTGATTGAGTTACACGACTCGTATTAAATAGTAATTCTTTTTACCTCTCTGAGCTAACAAATATTTATCCTGAAGAAGATCAAATTCCATTAGTTGATCGGGAGCATTTATTTTGGTTTTATTAATGCTAACACCGCCTCCCTGAATCATTTTTCTAGCTTCACCTTTGGACTTGAAGATGATGTTGTTAGTAGTCTCACTTAAGAAAGTAGTTACGTCTTGTCCTTCTAGCTGATCTTTTTTAATCTCACTTTGAGGCACACCTTCAAATACTTGCAGTAAAGTCTTTTCGTCAAGGCTTACAAGATCTTCTGTAGTTGATTTTCCAAATAGAATAGTGCTCGCCTTAATAGCTGTTTCCAAATCTTTTTTTGAATGAACTCTTTCTGTGAGTTCTTCAGCTAATGAACGCTGCAATAAACGCTGATGAGGGGCTTCTTTGTGCTCTGAAATTTGATTTTCAATTTCTTCTCGTTCCTTAAGACTGAAGATTTTTATGTATTTCTCTACATCTTCATCAGAAGAATTGATCCAGTATTGGTAGAATTTATATGGAGAAGTTTTTTCAGCATCTAACCAGATATTACCACCTTCTGACTTGCCAAATTTTGATCCATCAGCTTTGGTAATCAAAGGAGTAGTCATAGCAAATGCTTCACCCTGCTCTTTCCTTCTTATTAGCTCAGTCCCTGTTACAATATTGCCCCATTGGTCTGATCCACCTAGCTGAAGTTTAGCATTTTTATGCTTCCATAAATAGTAGAAATCGTATCCCTGAACAAGTTGGTATGAAAACTCGGTGAATGACAGGCCAGTTTCTAATCTGGACTTCACAGAATCTTTGGCCATCATATAGTTGACCGTAATGTGTTTACCTACATCTCTGATGAAGTCAAGAAAGCTAAACTCCTTGAACCAATCATAGTTATTGACTACTTCTGCTGCATTATCTCCATCGAAATCCAGAAAGTTTTCAAGCTGCTTTTTAACGCATGAGAGGTTATGATTTAAGGTATTTTCATCAAGTAGATTTCTTTCAGAAGATTTACCAGATGGATCACCGACCATGCCTGTAGCACCACCGACCAGTGCAATTGGCTTATGTCCGCATTTTTGAAAATGAACCAATGTCATGATTTGAACCATATTGCCAATATGAAGCGAATCGGCAGTAGGGTCGAATCCAATATAAGCGGCAGTCATGCCTTTATTAAGTTCTTCCTGTGTACCCGGCATGATATCATGTACCATACCTCTCCATTTTAGCTCTTCTACAAAATCCTCCATTGAATTGGTTTAAATAAGGTCGCAAAAATAGGAGGGTTGTTTGTTTGCATCAACTAAATGCTCCTTTATATCCATTTTTAAATGTTTTAATTTAAAGTTGATATCAATCATAGGGTTTTGATTTGCATGACCCCATATATTTGTCATTAACCAAATTAAGAACCCTTAAAAACGACAGAATGCGAATTGCAGTATTATCTCGAAATCCTAATCTATACTCCACAAAGAGACTTGTAGAGGCAGGAGAACAAAAAGGCCATGAAATGCTGGTAATTGATCATTCCAGATGCAATATTGAGATTGAAAAGAAAAAACCCAAGATATATTTCAAGGGAGAACACATACAAGATGTGCACGCCATCATTCCACGAATTGGTGCCTCTGTGACGTTTTTTGGGACCGCAGTGGTGCGTCAATTTGAAATGATGGGAGTTTTTTCAACTACAGAATCTGTGGCACTCGTTAGATCAAGAGATAAGCTAAGAAGTCTTCAGATTTTATCAAGGGCTGGCTTAGGATTACCAAAAACTGTTTTCACAAATTATTCCAAAGATGTAAGTACGCCAATAAATGCAGTAGGTGGAGCTCCATGTGTTATAAAATTACTTGAAGGTACGCAGGGACTTGGGGTGGTGCTTGCTGAAACACAGAAAGCAGCTGAGTCTGTTTTGGAAGCTTTTAATGGCTTGCAAGCTCGAGTAATAGTTCAGGAATTCATTAAAGAAGCTGGTGGAGCAGATATTCGTGTATTTGTCATTGGGGATCAGGTAGTAGGAGCCATGAAACGTCAAGGTAAAGAAGGGGAGTTTAGATCTAACCTACATCGAGGAGGGTCAGCTGAGATTATCAAGCTTACTGATGCTGAAGAACGTGCTGCTTTAAAGGCGGCAAAAGCCATGGGATTAGGAGTCGCTGGAGTGGATATGCTGCAATCCAGTAGAGGCCCTTTGATTCTGGAAGTCAACTCCTCTCCAGGTCTCGAAGGTATTGAGGCAGCTACTGAAAAGGACATTGCAGGCGAGATCATTAAATATATCGAACGGAATGCTGATTATGAAGATTGATAGGTAACATATTGATTTAGAGGGTTTTATATAATGTCAGATCATATTAAATTCAATTGATTTATCAATCATAAAAATCTAATTATCAATAAGTTATAGTGCTTTACTTTGATTAAAAGTTAAAGATTTTTAATTTTCTGCCTAAATCAGTAAATTCATACAATGCGGGCAATCTGGAAAGGACATATTCGATTTTCAATGGTAACCATTCCGATAAGGATTTACAATGCCATTGACACAGCTCAGAAAGTACAGTTTAACCTTCTTTCTAAGGAAACAAATAATCCTGTTAAGTACGAAAAGCGTGATAAAGTCACAGGTGATGTGCTTCGTCAAGAGGACATTGTAAAAGGTTATCAATATGAACCTGGTCAGTTTGTGATTATCGAGCCTGAAGATTTTGAGAAGGTAAAGCTTAAGAGTACTAAGGTGATTGAGATTGAGGGTTTTGTCGATGCGAGTGAAGTACATGAAACACTTTTTGATTCACCGTATTTTGCCGGTCCTGATGGTGATGTTGCCAGTAAAACCTACGCACTACTCAGTCAAGCACTTCGGGAGTCAGGAAAAGTAGGCGTTGGAAAGGTTGTTTTAAGAGACAGGGAAAGTGCTGTGTTATTGACGCCCCATGATCGCGGGATTATGATCCATAAGCTTCGATATCCAAATGAAGTCAGAAGTATAAAAGATGTACCAAATGTCAGAATAGAGGAGGAAGCGGATGAAGAACAATTGAAGCTTGCCAATATGCTGATTAAGTCCATGACCAAGAAGTTTAAAAAAATTGAACTTGAGGATAAGTATAATGAGGCCCTTCGTGAAATGATCGATAATAAGATCAAGGGCAATGAAATTGTCTCTTATATAGAAGAAGAACCAGAAGTAGTTGACATAATGACTGCTTTAAAAGCCAGCATTGAGCAGGCTAAGGATACCAAAAAGCCTATGAAAAAGGCAGATAAAAAAGAAGAAGAGAAAGAAGTAAAAAGGAAAGCAAGTTAAGCTGTGACAAAAGTTGTACAATTTCCGGTTAATCCTCCACAGAAGCTGGGGCCTAAAAAGGCTCGCAGAAGGAGAAGACCTAACCTGGAAGACTATGGGCAACTAAACATTTTTGATCAGCTACCTGATGCACCCATTGTTTCATTGCCTAAAGCAGGTTCATTTTTTGAAGAAGCACTCGAGCTCGACGAATCAGGTAAGGAAGAAGCAGAACGATACTATTTGCTTGCAATCGAGAACAATCAGTCGGTTGAAGATTCCTATTGTAATCTAGGCATTATGAAGTCAGGACAAGGCGATCTGAGTAAAGCCATTGATTACCTCACCCAATGCTTGAAAAAGAATCCGAGACACTTTGAGGCACATTATAACCTTGGGAATGTATATTCTGATTTAGGCAATATTGAATTAGCGAAAGTTCATTATGAACTTTCAACTCAGATAGAACCAGATTATCCAAATAGTTACTATAATCTCGGATTAGTCCTAATTTCATTGAAAAAGTATAAAGAAGCTATCCATAGCATCAATAAATTCGTTGAACTAGCTCCAAGCTCTGAACATCGGGTAGCCAATGAGCTAATTAAGACCTTAAACGCAATAGCCAAATGACCAAAGACAAACACCCAGTACTCAGTGAGCATTTTGAAAGGTTGAAAGAGCTCATGCCGGAAGTATATGCTAAGCACTTCAGAGAAGAGAGAGAAACAAAGAACCAAAAACTTTTTCGGATGTTAAAACATTCTTTGGGTGTAATTGAAGCAGTATATCTTCAGAATAACGACAACTTCTCATTGTCAAAAGCGGAAGAATACAGTAAAATTATAGATGAATTGAAAGACCTAGGTTATAGCTACTCTGGTCAACCAGAGCTGATGAACATGGCTGCTAAATTCATGATCATGAAAGCTAAGAAGCCTATGGAGAAAGCTGGGAGTAAAAAGAATGATAAGCAGGATCGTCAGGCAATGTAATTTTCTTTGATCATTAAAATACAGCTCCGTCTTTTTTTCGTAAATAGCTGAAAACACAAAGAGTGTTAATCAGCATAATCATACCTACACTCAACGAGGAGACCTATATTGGTCAGTTACTTGGATATTTGAATAATCATCCTCAGAAAGATTCCATTGAAATCATTGTAGTGGATGGAGGCAGCCAAGACAAAACCTTAAGTATCGCAGGACTTCATGAAGGTACTTTAATTGAAACTAAAATAGCTTCAAGGGCGCATCAGATGAATGAAGGGGCCAAACAAGCCAATGGAACTATCCTATACTTTGTACATGCAGATACGCAACTGGTAGATTCGTTTGTTCAAGACATTCATGTGGCACATCAAAACGGATTTAAAAGTGGTTGCTATAGGTTCAAATTTCATCAGCCACAAAATCCACTATTACATATCAATGGTTTTTTTACTCGATTCCCATTCAAGTGGTGTAGAGGAGGAGATCAAACATTATTTATCGATAAGGGGGTCTTCGAAAGTATAGATGGTTTTGATGAGAAATATGTAATTATGGAGGATTATGATATTCTTGATCGAATTGATGCACATCAAATACCTTTTAAGGTTATTCCTAAAAGTGTGAAGGTATCCTCGAGAAAATATGACGATAATTCCTATATGAAAGTGCAACTCACCAATCTAAAAGCAATGAAAATGTATAAGCATGGTACTGATCCATCAGAAATTAGAAAGTTTTATTGTCAAAGTCTTGATGGGAAGTATAAAGAGGATCACTTATTTTTAGGAAACCTAAAACCTCATGAGTGACATTCCGGAAGATCAAGTAGAAGGCTGGCTTAAGAAACTTGAGCGAGAAAGCTGGCAATTGGAATTGCTTGTTTCTGCTTTTACGATTTTTTTGTTGATCGGTGCTAATGCTGAATTCAAAATTTTCTTGAAGGATTTGTTGTACCAGTACAATTTCAACAACTCTGCAATTTCTATCATTTATGTCTTTCTTGTGCTTATACAGCGGTCAATAATGGCACTTACAATCAGTCTCATTATTCACCTGACGCTCAGGGGCTTTTGGATTGGAACCATAGGTTTAAGATCAGTACAATCAACCATTGATTTTGCAAAGCTTAATTACAGCTCTTTTTTTACTGAAAAGCTCAAAAAACGGGTAGTAAGTTTGGACAAACTGGTTATCCGACTTGATGAAATTTGCAGTGTCATCTTCGCCTTCTCCTTTTTGGTTATTTCGATCCTCATCGCTTTCGGAATGTATTTGATTGTACTTGGAGTAACAGGGGTGGGGCTAAGTGCTGTAATCAAAGTCCTGTCAGGTACCTGGGTTACGATAATGGTGATTTTCGCGGCGATTATATTCTTTGTTCTTGTAATCTCTGGCTTAATCTACATGATCGATTATTTCACCCTGGGTTTTTTCAAAAAGATCAAATGGTTTTCAAAAGTCTATTATCCATTTTATCGGTTTTACAATGTCATCACGCTTTCCGGCCTGAGTAGAAGTATCTATTATTATTTGATAAGTAAGTTCTCCAAAAAGCGAATTAGGATTGTATATTCCCTGGTGGGGATTATTATTCTTGGTACAATTCTATTTTCATTTGATCAATATCAATTTTTTCCGGAAGATGAAAAAAACGAATATTTCGCACCTACTAATGCATATGATGATAAACGTCCAATCGGCGAGAATATTAATACCATAAGCATTCCATCCAACTTCATTGATAAACCTCATTTTCAGATTTTCATAAGATACAACACTGCGGACAATGAATTACTGAGGAATAATTGTCCCGATTTTGAACCGATTAAAGATGATGGATTAAACTGGAAGTTGAGAATTGAACGAACCGGAGGAAATTTTGTAATTACAGGGCAGGATTATTCATCTGAAGATTTTGAGAGACTACTCGACTGCCAGAAGTCCATCTATCAAATCAGCATCAATGATTCAGTACACAACGCTCCAAGCTATCATTTTTATATTCATCCAGCTAAACAACAGAAAGGAATATTAGCGACTATTCCCACTGATAATTTTACGATAGGAGAGAACAAACTGGATGTCAAAAAGGTGAGAATTGATTCTACAGGTGCCAATCAAGTGACACCCTTTGTAAGTGTACCTTTTTGGTATAATCCCAACTAGCTTCCTATAGTGCTAATCCATTCGACAGAGCGATTGATAAGAAATTGTAATATCTCATCTTTCGTCTTCCCGCTCTTTTTAGGCACATTGAATGAATGATCAGCATGATCAATGACTTCAAGCTCTACATTTCTTAGATTATCAATTACCTCTTTCATCAAAGTGATATTCGCCAATTTGTCATTTGACCCTTGAAGGAATAATTGTGGAACAGATACTCTGGGTAGATGATCTGCACGATCTTTAGAATCTCTCCCAGGAGCATGTAAAGGAAATCCATAATAGATAATTCCCTTAACTTTTTCGGTTGCAGACTCAGCCATTAAATGGGAGGCCATTCTACCTCCATATGATTTGCCAGATATAAAAATGGACATTCCTGGGTAAATAGAGGCGATATGTTCGACCAGTAATCCCCAGGTCTCTATATTGGATTTTGGTGAGCCAGGAGATTTGCGTCCTTGTTCCATGTAAGGAAAATTGAACCGAATTGCTGTTACTCCATTTTCAGAAATACCTTTTGACAACTTATTCATAAACGGATGATGCATGCCAGCGCCAGCTCCATGTGCAATTATCAGAATCGAACTTGCATTAGAAGCTTCATCAACTTCTACTGTGATTTTTCCTAGTTTGTCATTTAAGAATAGCTCCATTAGGTAAATTTACACGGAGCATAAAAAAGAATCGAATTTTAATGGAATTGACTGTTTTGGGTTGTGGCGATGCTTTTGGAAATGGAGGTCGCAATAATACCTCATTCTTAATCTCTGAAGGGGAGGAGCGTATCCTTTTAGACTGTGGGGCTAGCACCTTGATCCGATTAAAACATGAGGGTATCGACCTTGAATCGATCTCTACGATTATAATATCTCACTTTCATGGGGATCATTACGGAGGTATTCCTTTTTTTCTGATAAGTAGCATGTTTGAGAATCCAAGGAAAAATCCTCTTCGGATTATTGGGCCTAAAGGTGTTGCTAAAAGGGTTTATGATCTTCAGGAAGCAATGTATGCAGGTTCAGCTGCTAAGACACTTGAAATGGATTTAGTGTACTTTGAATACGAACAGGAGAAACCACTCAAAATAGACGAGCTGACTATCAACGCATGGCAAGCTGATCATAGTCCACCTTCAATCCCTCATTGTGTGAGAGTAGAATGGAAGGGTAAGGTTGTTGCTTTCAGCGGGGACACCTCATGGACTGATCATTTAATTCCACTTTCAGACAATTCTGACATCTTTATTTGTGAGTGCAATTTTATGGATCAAGTTGATTTTGGTCATTTAGGGTATACTGAACTTTTAGAGAAAGAGAGCCTTTTCAATACCAAGCAGATGTGGCTTACACATATGGCTGATGAGGTGATAAATGCCGAGAATTTTTCATTGAATAGATTAGCTGACGGACAAATAATTAATTTTTGAATTTAAATAATAAGAATATTTGGTTTGTTCCTGCAATAGTTGTGGCTGTTGGCATATTCCTATTGTCTACATTTTTGTCATTTCCAGTACAGGTTAAGGAGATAAGTTACTTTGATAAGATTGAGCACTGTTTTGCATATTTTGTTCTCATATTAAGTTTTCTTATTGCTTATAAGAAAGCAGGAAAACTGACCAATAGGAGGCTCTACCTCTTAGTATTATTTGCATGCCTATATGGCTTACTCTTGGAGGCAGTACAGTTCTCCTTATTTCCAAATAGATTTTTTGAATGGGTTGATGCTGCAGCCAATGTCTTAGGAGTATTGATCGGGTTTGCAATATTTAAAATTTTAAAGATTGGCTAGACAAAACCTCTATTATATTATTCATAAACCATTCAAGGTTTTAAGCCAGTTTTCAAATGAAGGCGATAACGTGGGGTTGAAGGAAATTTATTCTGACCTACCGCGTGATGTTTATCCGGTTGGAAGGCTGGATCTAGATAGTGAAGGGTTGCTAATACTAACAAATGATAAGTCATTAAATAACAGATTATTAAACCCAAAATTTAATCACAAAAGAACCTACTGGGTTGAAGTGGATGGTGCCCCTGATAATGAGTCTTTGGAAATGCTACGAAGTGGAGTTGAAATCAATGTAAATGGCAAGGCCCATCATACAAAATCAGCAAAAGTAGAGGTAATTACTCCTAATATTGCTGAGCGTCTACCACCAGTCAACTACAAAAAACATCCACATAGAACTTGGCTTCAAATAGAACTCACTGAGGGGAAAAACAGACAGGTAAGACGCATGACAGCAAAGGCTGGCCATCCAACCCTAAGGTTGGTTCGCGTTGCAATAGAGCAATTAAAACTTCAACCCCTCAAATCGGGGGAAATTACTCAGATAAGTGAAAAAGTAATTTATAAGAAGTTAAACCTTCTTTAGTTTCCAATCGAGTGAGTATTTACCACTACCCAATAAGTAGATTGTCATAAATCCCACAACGTAGAGTAAAGGAAATTCTTTCTTCCCCCATGGGTCATCCGCATGAACTATAAAAGCTGCTACCAACATGGTTATGGCCGGAGGTATTGCATTTAACCTGGTCTTGAATCCTATTATCAATAATATTGGACAAATAAATTCACCAATAACTGCCAATATCAAGCTTGGAGCTTCACCAAGTCCGACAGGGTCAGCAAATGAAAAATTACCAGAAATCATACGGTTAAACTTCCCCCATCCATGGGTAATCATCATTCCGCCGAAACCTATTCTTAATAGTAAGGATGCAATGTTGCTGTAAATCATTCGGTATCAGTGGTTTTCTTAATTTTTAGTGCTCTTCTGTAAACTTTAGGTGAATTGATTATGATCATAAAAGTGTCCCAAAACTTCACCCAGTTGCTTGGCCTACTCTCATCTTTCTCTCTGGATTCAAAAAACTTAATGGTTTTCTTAAGTGAATTATCTAATAAGGTCAGATATAATAGTATACTCATGAACCATATAAAAGCCATATTGAAATAGAAAGTCGGAATTTCCCAGCTCCCAAATACCTTGAAAGGAGCATAGAAATGAGCGCGACCGATTGTTGAATAAGGGCGCATGTAAATCGGATCTTTCTTTTGGATTAATTGATCATCACCAACGTATACTTTATTAAAATTAGTCCTGTTCATCAATAGTCCTGCTAAAAACTCATTATGGTATTTCTCTTCTAACTCAATAAATCCTTCTTTGCCTATCTCATCCATTAGTTCTTCAATAATCTTATCGCGTTTTTTCTGAGATTCCAGGTATGCATCGGCAAAATATTGTTTTGCATATGCCAGATAGGTGTTTAGTCGCTTTGCTATAGAAGTCGAATAAAAATCAGGAGTTATTTGATCGGTATAAGGAAACGATCTCAAGCCATGAATTTCTGAAAGTTGCTTGATTTCATGTTTAAGTATTCTAAATTCTCTTGTTTGATCACTCCAATCAGCACTGTCTCGAAGTATTCCCATGTTGAGACTTTTCATTTCAGGAACCATGTATGATCTGTATGACGAGTTTTTACTAATCTCCATGTTCACCTCAAAGAAATGTTTCTCATATTCATTATACCTAAACTGAGCGACCGCCAGTGCTTCATATGCCCATCTAGATGCCATCATATCACCTATAATTGGGACATTTTTCTGATTGTTTATTGAGTGATGCAATTCATCGAATTTTATCATGGCGCCACCAAGAAGAAGTTGAGGGACTAAAATGAATGGAATAAGGATATAGATGTTAATCACTGAATTCAGAGCAGAAGAGATATTTAATCCTATCATATTAGCAAAACAAGAAATGGTAAATAGAATTGCCCAATAGTAAAGAGTCATGCCATGAATCTCTAATATAAAATTACCGATTAGAACAAATGAAAGTGTTTGAATTGCTGAGAGCATAAAAAGATAGATCACTTTCGAATTGATGTAGCTCAAGCGAGATAAATTCAAAAATGATTCACGTTCCAGGATTTGCCGGTCTTTATAAATTTCTTGTGCACTTACAGTGAGTCCCATAAAGAGCGACACCACTATAGACATAAAAAGATAAACTGGCAGATTTATATTCTCTGAAAAAGCATAGGAATTTTCAGGAGAAAATTTAGAGAAATAGCCTAGTATAAAAGCAAGTAGGGGTGCTTCCAATAGATTGATAAGTACATATTGTCTGTTGGATATTTTTGAAAGTAAGTTTCTCTTACTAAATATTTTAAACTGATCCCACCCATCAGGAATACGAAAGTTGGTAGGGGGCAGGACAGATTCATACTTCAATCGAACCAACTTAGGTAAGATGTTTTCTTTGTATTTGGAGTACCATACGGAAGGATTTACCCTTCGTTTCTTTGTACTCCTGCCGCGCTCATCTATTTCTCGTGCTTCTATTATCTGAAGTATCTGTTCTGGAATGACATTACCACACCTTGGACACTCGCTTTCAGCAGCATTTACTTGTGTATTCATGGTTTTGAAATACACTACGGCATCTATAGGATTACCATTATACACCGGGTAGCCACCCTTATCTAAAATCCAAAGGCGATCAAATAGTTTGAATATTTCCGATGATGGTTGGTGAATAATAGCTACTACTAGTTTGCCTTTTCTGGTAAGGTCTTTTAGAAGCAGCATCATTTTTGCCGAATCCATTGAAGATAAACCTGAAGTAGGTTCGTCAACAAACAAAACGGAGGGTTCTCTCATCAACTCAAGAGCGATATTAAGCCTCTTTCTTTGACCACCTGAAATGGTTTTATTTAAAGGATCTCCGACTTTAAGATCTTTAATATCATCTAGTTCAAGATCCTCCAGGACTTTATGAACGGTCTCATCGATCAGTTCTTCAGAGAAATCACTGAAACAAGTCTTTGCATTGAAGTATAAATTTTGATAAACCGTAAGTTCTTCAAATAGGAGATCATCCTGTGGAACGTATCCAATTACTCCTTCATTAGTGGCCTGCTCTAATGAAAATCCATTTATATGAAGTCGACCTTTTTCATGTGGTATTTTGCCATTGAGAATATTGATCAGAGTAGTTTTTCCTGTTCCACTTCCACCCATGATTCCAATAAGTCTTCCAGAGTCTTCAGAAAAGGAGAATGGCTTAAGTCCATTGCTACTGTTCTTGAATTTGAATTCAATGTTATCACCAGCAAGAACTACACGGATGCTTGTTTCATCTTGAATGAATTTTTTGGTGATTTCAGATTCATATATGGAAGAAATATTGGGTCCTTTTATAATAGACCCTGGTTTAAGAATGTACGATTTTGCCGGGATGATTTTTATTCCTTCAAGGAATAAATTGAGAGGTCCATCGTATCTAAAAACAAACGTATCTACACTTTTGAGGTAAAGGACCGTAATCTTTCCAAAAAGATTCTGAACAAATAGGTGCCTTATTTCATTGGTGGATTTTTTCTTGCGAATGATCCAGGCCATTTCTTCTGGCCATTCCGTTTGTTTATTGTCAATAATCAGAATTTTATCCTTATTGATTTCCTGATCATCTGGTTTCAAAATAAAACTCTTGAGATTTAGGACGTCTTCTTGATCAAGATTGAAATTAAGGGCAACTAATGCCGCGAATTCTTCCTCTTTAGCCGTTACCTTATCATCAGCACGGATTAATTCCATCAATTGCATGAATACAATTAATCTCTCAGAGCGTAGCAGTTCTTTATTAAGCTGATTACAAATTTTTGCAATCTGAAGAATACTCGTGCTATCGATTGTAATACCCTCTGCATCTTTTGCAGTAGGCTGTTCTTTGTAAAAGTTTAGATAGTCATAGAATAGTTTGATGTATTCTGCCGTAAGTGTTTCATTGTTTAAGTTTTTTTGGAGATATGGGCGTATGACTATTTCACCAGAATCAACTAATCCAGTATCTTCTTTAGCACTTTCAATGATAGCAAAGAGATGAACTAAAGCATTAATAATGGATTCGGTCATAGTTTTAGTTAAGTATAAAAAAAGCCTCAACCGTAGGTCGAGGCTCTAAAAATATAGTTTCATTGGTCATTATCCAACGATGTGGTCTCTCATCTCCTTTACACTGTTGGCTATATCGTTGAATTGACCATCTGTCATCTCTGTTGACTCACCAAGCTGATCATATACAAGATTGATATATCTAAGGTTAGGAAGAACTTTGCTGACGTTCTCATCATCCTGATGATTTTCCATCAACTCTACAAGTTTTACAACTTGAGCCTTCTGATTAGCTAATACGGCCATCAGCTCCCCTTTGTTTTCACTCATTTTTACAAGTTCACAGGTTATGTGAAGACCTTCAATCACACTTCCGGCAATCACAAGAATGGAAGTCTTCTCTTCACCGTTTGCGTTTAGATAATTATATGTATCGTAAAAAGACTCAGTTACTATGAAAATTAATGAATCAATATTATCCATGTTATTCTCAATTCTTTGAGCCATAGATTCATTGAATGCAGACGTAATGTTTAAATCATCTATCAATTTTTTTGATACATCAAGGAAGTCAATTGTTTCCTGAGTTTTATCAAAGGTTGCAGCGTAACTTAAATCTGCACCGTATACTCCAAGATTGGCAGCTTTTTGCCAGGTAGCCACATATTCATCCACACGTGATGGATCGCTCACAACATCCGGTGAATAGGAAGTATTAGCATTTCCAAGCATTTGAGAAACCTCAAACGCTGTTGGTAATGGGTATGTAAACTCCTTTTCTACAAAGCTTTCAATTTCCTCCTTTTTTTCAGCGCTTGCTTCTTCGGAAGCTTTATTCCCTCCCCCACAAGAGAATAAGAAGAAAGTGGTAGAGAATAGAAATAGGTGTATTAGATTCTTTTTCATGAGATTGGTTTATTTATCGACTATTCAAATTCAAGATTAAACTTTTAATTACATTCATCAAACACTTATGATGCCAAATTACCTTAATAAAGCTTATTTAAGACCAAATTTACTGGTATGCCAAGCTCGTTCATGTAAAAAATAGAAAAGCATCTTTAGTATGCTTTCAATTAAAGCAATTCCTGTTGCCTTTTCAGCTGCTAATGGATCTTCTTTAAAAATCCAGAATGCAATAATAAAGGTTGTCAACGATGCAATTATCCTCCAAGTTATAGTTTTTAATAAGTGCCTCATTGAGCTTGTGATATTCACCTTGGTAGCAAACCATAGTCTTTCATGGTAATAATAAAAAACCATTTTCAGGATTGTCTCAATGAGTGCCACCCATGAAGCTTTTGAAGTTGCATCGGGATCTTCTCGAAAGAAGAATATGGTAAGTAAAAAAGTTGTGCTTGTTGCAATTATTCGCCATGTAATTGTTTTGGCTATATGTCTTTTTTTACTGCTCATATTAAGGTCGGCAAAAATATGTTTGAAATGGTATCTTTTTGTTAAGTCTCAACAAAGTTTATTTTTGGATAACCTTAGCAAATTCTGGTAATGCTTACTTTCATCTGGTCATTTTACCGAGATAGATTTAGGTAAAAGTCATTTGAATTATGTTTCTTAGAACAACCATTTTTACTTTATTATAGCATGGCCCTAGGAAAAAACCTGTCAAAGCAAGAAACCACCGATACATTGCCTAAAACATCTGAAACATCTGAAAAGGAACCAACGGATCAAAACGAATCCGTTGAAACCGGAATTGAACAAGATTCTGAGACTGATGAGGAAAACAGCAAAAATCTTTCCTTCGATCAATATTGTGTCTTTAGTGCTGGGGGAGAAGAGTATGCTTTTCCAATTAACCTTGTAAGAGAAGTTGTTCCATACCCTTCCGTTTCATTTGTGCCCCATTTGCCATCTTATATAACCGGGATGGCCAATGTTAGAGGTAATATTTACGGAATACTAGATTTAAATATCTTTTTTAAGGTAAAAACAAAAGAAAAAGACGAATACAAGTATTTACTTGTATTAGATGATGATAATTTTCAAATGGGGATTGCGATACCAGAAGTGCCTAATACGCTTATGGTATCTAATGAAATGATTGAAAAATTAGCATCCGCCAGACTCAAGTCTACAATAGGGCAGAAATACTTAAAAGGAATTATAAAAAAAGATGGTCGTATGATCATCCTATTCGATATATTAGGTGTGATTTCTAGTGATAAATTCACCGCCGTGACTTAAATGATTAGATTTCAGACGAGATAACCATTACCAAAATGTTCAAGAACTTTACCATACGAAGAAAGATGATGCTGTTTATCCTCGGGTTGACAGTAATAGGGTATGTAATAACCATTGGCTATATAAGCTATAATCTGAGATCTAATGCTATCTCATCAGCTGAAAAGCTTGCAGATTCCTACGCGAAACAAAAGGCCAATGAAATCAAAGTGATCATTGATGAAGATTTAGCTGTTGCCAGGATCATGGCAGAAGCCGTGGAGGAATACACATACTTGCCAGATCAACAACGAGACGACCTACGAAAAATCTTTCTCGATAAAGTTTTACTTCTCTATCCAAAATATGATGCTACCTGGATGAGTTGGCAACTTGAGCTGATAGATCCGGAGTGGAATGAAAGTTATGGCCGGGAAAGGTTTAACTCTTACATGGATGGAGGAGAGGTGAAGTCCTCGATTGAAATGGCAGAATTAGATGGAAGTAAAGCAAGTACTCTTTACGAAAGGTTTAAGGCTGAGTCAGATCTTCATGAATTGTTAAGTGAACCATACTGGTACTTAGATTATGACTATTCATCTGAAACAAGAGATTCATTATTGGGCATTTCACCTACTGTAAGGATGGAAGTAGATGGCCAATTTGCGGGAGTTATCGGTACTGATATGTCTGTTGATGATTTCCAAGGAATTTCTGATGTGGATTTTTATGAAGAGGCATATGCTCTTTTGGTTTCAAGTGGTGGAATAATAACAGCCCATAAAGATCCAGAGTATTTCAATAAGCCTATTGATAACTTAAGTATCATAGGAAACAGCAAAGAAGATGTTTATGAAAACATGAAATTAAATGAACCCTTTTCATTTAGAGCTCATGATGAGTCATTGGATGATGACGTTTACGTTTCATTTGCTAGTATACCCATAGGAAGATCCGGAGAGTCCTGGTGGGCTGTTTTTGTGGTGCCTGTTTCAGAAATAACCGCTTCATTTAATACAACATTTAAACTTACCCTCATCATTGGAATAGTTGGTTTGATTCTGCTATCGTACACGATCTGGAAACTTGCGAATAACATAACCGATTCTCTCGATCAGTCAAATACTTTACTGAAAAACCTAGCAAAAGGCGTATTAGACAATTCATTTAAAATTGAAGGAACCTCAAATGATGAATTAGGGCAGATTGGAAAATCAGTGAATACTCTTCTTGATGAATTACGGAAAAAAGCGGAATTCTCCAGACAAATTGGGGAAGGAAATCTGAATGCTGATTTCGAAATATCAGGTGAAAATGATGTGCTAGGGGCTTCATTAATCATGATGAGGAACAATCTCAGAGCTGTGATTGATGAAACGAATGAAGTTGTACAACATGCGGAAGGTGAGGGAGATTTGGAATCAAGAGTCAATTCTGATAATAAATCTGGAGCCTGGAGAGAATTAAGTCAGTCAATTAATGACCTTCTTGAATCTGTATCTAAACCTTTCATAGTTCTAAATGAAATAGCGAATAAGATGGCGGAGGGTGATTTATCAGTTAGATATACTGAAGAGGCAAAAGGAGATATTTTGAATTTGGCTAAGAATCTGAATAAAGCACTCGATAACCTTGAGGAGTTGCTTGATGGAATTGTTAAAAACGCAAATGTTATTGGTGATTCTTCTTTGGAAATGCTTTCTGCAAGTGAAGAGATGAATACAAATACTGGAGAGATAGCCTCTGCTATTGCGGAAATGAGCAGCGGAGCTCAGACTCAGGTAAGTAAAGTAGACGAATCTTCTAATTTGGTTGAAAATATTCAAAGAGCAGCTTCTATCATGAGTAATCAGGCAGAGGAAATTAATGTAGCAGCTCACAAAGTATCTGAAAGTTCTGATGCTGGTCTTAAGATGGTTAACAAAGTTGGCTTTAGTATGAAAGACATTAAGGCTTTTGCGAATGATACGAATCAGTCTATTCAAGTACTGACAGAACGCTCTAAAGAAATTACCAGAGTCTTAGGAATCATAACTGATATTGCAGCCCAAACCAATTTATTAGCGTTGAATGCTGCAATAGAAGCTGCACAAGCTGGAGATGCTGGAAGAGGTTTTGCAGTTGTGGCAGAAGAAATCAGAAAACTTGCTGAAGATTCCAGAAACTCAGCTCGTGAAATTGAAAAGCTTATAACGGATGTTCAAAATGACACAGCATCGGCTGCTAAAGTCATCGAAGTAATGAATGAAAGCATTCTTGGAGGTGAGAGCGCATCAGATGATGCATCAGATGCCTTTAGAGAAATTGCCTCGTCCTCCAATCAAAACCTTGAAATTTCTAAACAAATCCTGGAAGCCACTAAAGAGCAGATGGACAGCATTAAAAATGTCGTTACCATCACTGAAGGTATTGTAGTCATAGCCGAGGAGACTGCTGCAGGTACTGAACAAGTTGCAAGTTCTGCCACTGAACTCTCAGCTGGAATGGAAAGCTATACACAGAAATCAGAAGAGGTAACAGAAATAGCAAGGAACCTTAAAGAGAAGGTTGGTATGTTCAAACTTTCAAATAGAGATTAGTTATAATCATCTGCAAATAAGTCTCTTTCTATAAATCAATAAACTTAGAAGAATCAATACTAACACATTGCTTCTGATTCTATATTAAGAGCACGTAATAGATTCAAAATCTCTTCATATTATCATTTGATAATAAATATATTGATTCATTTTAATCATAATAATCGTTTATTCAAATAGAAGAATATTTATGCTAACTATACAATATCGAGATATAATGTAATTAAAATAAGTATTTACAAAATTGATCTTTAAAAATTAATCATTGATCGATTCAAATACTAAAACAAAACTTATAAGTTATATGTTTAAACAAATTATCATTTGCTAATATTTAAGCGATGGCAAATGATTTAACCATATAAACCTAATAAGTATGAAGAGTAATTATTTATCATGGAGGCTAATGAGCTTCCTTTATCTCATATTGATTGTATCTTTTGGTTACAGTCAAGATGATGATTTTGATGCTACCGTAGATGATGATAAAAAGAAAACAGCAACTGGTGGCTTTGGAGCAGATCTTGCAAAAAATGTGAGTTTCGTAAATTTTAACGGATATATTACTAATGAGTTTTTCTCCGTGCAAGGATCAAATACCACATTTGACAATCACTATTTTAACATTTTCATCTCATCCCAACTGACCGAAAGGATTTTTATTGAAGGTCAATTAGAATATGAACATGGAGGAAAAGATATTGATGTTCGATATGCATATGCTGACTATAAAGTTTCTGAAGCATTCGTAATAAGGTCGGGTAAGTTTCTAGTTCCGGCAGGTCAATTCAACGAGTATTTATATCCTGAATATTTAAACAAGACAGTTAGTAGAGCCTATGTAAATCGTGAAATTTCACCATCTGCATGGGGTGAAGTAGGTGTGCAAGTTCGAGGTAGACTTGGTTCAGGAGATGGCGCAACACCTTTCTATTCTGTTTATGTTGTGAATGGCCTAAACGGAGAGACTTCCAGCATAAGAAGTCTAAGAGGTAATGACAGGGACACAAGAGGGGGTAACGACAATAAGGCCTTCGGAGGTGCATTTGGAGTAGATGTTGGAGATGATATTACAGTTTCAGCCAATTACTATTCAGGAAAGTACACTCCCGATAACGAATTGAATCTTTCAATTATTGGAGCTTCATTTTACATGAATAAAGAAAAGTACAGCCTTTGGGGAGAATATCACATGGCTGATCAAGAGGCCTACAATGACTTTACAGACCCATCACTTGGTTCAGTTACTTTGAAGAAAAATGGATTTTATGTGCAAGGTGGATATATGTTCACTGATAAACTAGAGCCAATTGTTCGATATGATGCAATATCATTAGATGGGGCACCTGAAGATGACAGAAGCAGAATCACTTTAGGTGCTAACTATTACTTGGCAGAAACTGCAGTTGTAAAAGTCAATTACGAATTAGTAAGTGATGATGGCGCTGACGGTGATGACAATGTATTTGGAGTTCAGTTATCTATAGGATTTTAAATATATCATCATGCGAAGCATACTAATTTTTATTGGTGTTTTGCTGGTTTCTTCACTAGGCATGAACGCCTCGGCTCAGGTCGGGAAATTCCAAGCGCTATACCTAGTTAATTTTACGAAAAATTTAGATTGGCCAGGAGAAAATGTCACTATAGGGGTAGTCGGAAATTCTAAAGCTTTGATTGAGCTAGAAAGCTTAGTTTCAAAGTATCCCAATATTTCCATAAAGAAAATTTCTGGTAGTGAGTCAATTAGAGACTGCCAATTAATTTTTTTACCTACCGCACAAAGTAGGAATATTTCATTAATTCAAAGTAAGATTGGTTCTTTACCAATCGTACTGGTTGCGGAAGATAGATCTTTAGTTTCTGAAGGCGCAGAAATTGGATTTTATATGGAAGGTAATAAACTAAAGTTCGTAATTAATAAATCAGCATTAGATGATTCAGGAATTTCAGCAAGCGAAAAACTTTTAAGCGTAGCAAAGATTGTTAACTAAAATACAAACCTGTTAAATCAAAGGTCAAGACAATCAAATTCTGATTGCCTGGATTATTACCTGTTAAATACCTTTTCTGTTCAACTTACCTAATCATGATCGATCGTCTAAAACTTTTTATTTCAAGGTTCAATATTGCCAAAAAGGTTGCTTTAAGTAGCGTGGTAGTAATTACATTGGCTACTTTTAGTGGGGTTTACAGTTTTATAACCCTTCGCTCAAGTAGAGCCATTGATTCTGAATTAACCGAAAATATTTATCCTTTAATTTCTCATTTGAAAGATTATGAAGACCTTGTTGATAAGACCAATAGTTTAGCCACAAACTGGATGTATTTGCCCAATCCAGAAGATAAATCGGCATTAAATGAAATTGAAACTAAAGAGTATCCAGCATTAAGAAAGCTCTTAATATCTCAACTTGAATCTGTAGATGATAGTCTTCAAAATCGATTAAGAGGAGTTGTCCAAAGGTATGATAAGATTGTACCCAAAATAGCTCAACTTAAATCGAGCTTGAATTCCAATGAAGCATATGAGGATGACTTCTTACTTTTTGAATTAATCCCCTTACTCGACGATGAGATCACAATTCCTCTAAAAGAGTTAAAAGTAGATATTAACGCTTTGACACAAGACGTTAGAAAGTTATCTATCACAATAATTGACTCAAAGTTTAACTCCTTCGACAATGTAGAGGCTGTAATTATCCTAATGACACTTATGGCAATGATTATTGGTACAATTACAACTATTCTAACTACACGTAGCATTATAAGGCCTATTTATAAAATGAATTCCCTAATTAATAAAATGAGCAAAGGAGAATTACCAGAGGTTAATGTTAATGAGAAAAGTGACGAGATAGGTGATATGATTTCATCTATGAAAGTATTGAGAGAAGGGTTAGTAAAAACAGCTCAGTTTGCAGATGAAATTAAAAAAGGTAACCTCGATATTGAACATAGTTTATTAGGTCCAAATGATGTTCTTGGTAAGGCGTTGATCTTAATGAGAGATAATTTAAAAAACGTTATTGAAGAGACTAATTCCATTGTTCAACTTGTTTCAAATGAGGGACAAATGGATAAACGATTAGAACTAAACGATAAATCAGGGGCATGGTCGGATCTTTGTCAATCCATAAATAGTTTGTTTGAGTCAATTTCCATGCCAATGAAGGAAGTACAGTCGATAATGGCAGCTATGGCAGATGGAAACTTATCTGTACGATATGATGAAAGTGTTGCCAAAGGAGAAGTTTTGAGATTGGCTAATAGTCTTAATTATGCGATGGAAAATCTAAGTAAATTATTAACTGAAATTTCAGGTAATGCAAGTGTAATAGATCAATCCTCGAGTGAAATGGTTGCATCTGGTGAGGAAATGTCAACAAGTACAGGAGAAATAGCAAGTGCGATCGCTCAAATGAGTCATGGTGCACAATCGCAAGTTCAGAAAGTTGATGAGAGCTCTCAGCTTGTTGAAAACATTTTAACCAGTTCTAAGGATATGGCATCACGATCGGAAGCAATTAATGCGGCTGCAAAAAAAGGAGTTCTTGATAGTGAAAAAGGAGGACAAATGGTCTTTAATGTAACAAACAGCATTAATGAAATAATGGGAGTCTCATCTTCAACGAATGAGTCTATGCAGGTTTTATTACAACGATCTACGGAAATAGAACGAGTGTTAGGTGTTATCACTGACATAGCTTCTCAAACCAACCTTCTGGCATTAAACGCTGCGATTGAAGCGGCTCAGGCTGGTGATGCTGGAAGAGGGTTTGCTGTTGTTGCTGAAGAAATTCGAAAATTAGCAGAAGACTCAAGAAATTCTGCAAAGGAAATTGAAAAATTAATTACTGCTGTTAGCTCAGATACTGAAAAAGCAGCCAAAATGATGGATGCGATGAGACAGAGTGTATCAAAAGGAGTTAATGCATCGCAAGAGGCCTCTTCTGTGTTTGAAGATATGGCTACTTCTTCAAGTCAAACTCTTGACTACTCAGAGGACATTTTAAGATTCAGTAAAGAGCAATCAGCGAAAATTAAAGAAGTTGTAAATAATACTGAATCAATTGTAGTGATTGCTGAGCAAACATCGGCTGGAACAGAAGAGATAGCGTCTTCTGCCGAGGAGTTATCTTCCGGAATGACGAATTACATCAAAAAATCTAAATCACTCAACGATATTTCACTAAAATTGAAAGAAGGATTGACTAAGTTCAAGCTTTCTTAAGAAATTTTAGAATATGTTGATATATTCCATAATCAATCAAAAAGGAGGAACTGGCAAGACGACCACCGCAATTAATCTTGGCGCAGCATTGAATAGGCGTGCCAAAAAAGTTTTATTAATAGATCTGGATCCACAGGGTAACCTTAGCTATTCTCTTGGAATCAATGAATTTCAAAATTCTATGGCTGAAGTACTCCTTGGGGAATGTAAAATTTCACAAATTTTACATTCAAATGAAGGTCTAGATATTGCACCATCTGATAATAGTCTGGCCGATGCTGAGCTGTCTTTGGCAGTAAGTGGAGGCCAAGAAAGAGCACTTAAAACTGCACTAGCGGATATTTCTGATTATGATTATGTTCTTATCGATTGTCCTCCGTCTCTTTCCACATTGACAGTCAACGCTTTATTAACTTCTCATAAGGTTATAATTCCAATGCAGATGGAAGTTTTAAGCATTCAGGGGTTAGATCAAATAATGAATACAATAAATAAAGTATCAACAACTTTTTCGGTAGATTTATCAATTGAGGGAGTTTTACCAGTTATGGTCGATCAGCGAAGAAAATTAAGCCAGGAAGTACGAGATTATATTTTGGAGAATTATGATTTAAGAATCTTTGATTCGATGATACGAACCAATGTGAAAGCATCCGAGGCACCATCTTTTGGTAGGAGTGTCATTAACTATAAGCCAACTTCAAATAGCGCTGTTGACTATATGCGATTCGGAGATGAAATTTTGGAACTAAACGCATAAGTAATGGCACTAGGTAAAAACTTAAAGCGTACCAAATTAATCTCTGATGATTCAGAGAAGAAAAAACCGAAAAAAGTTAAGAGAAAAGCTTTGATAAAAAGCGAGAAAACGACAACAAAATCCAAGAAGTCAGTTCAATCCTCCAATACAAAGAGTTCTTCGAAGAAAGCAAAAGCACCACTAAAGCCAAAGACTAAAGTCCAGTCTAAAAAACCTACCAAAAAGACTGAGTTGAAAGAATCAGTGCTTGAAACCAGACAAGCACCTAAAGAAGTAGGATATCAAATAGATCCTGTTCTCTCAAACTACATTGCAAATGAACTGAGAGAAAGAAAATTGAAGCTTAGAAAACAGTATGCAGAAGAGATAAATGCATTAAAAGAAACAAATATTCAACTGGTTAATTTCAAATTGAATGATGAACTCTATGCTGTAGATATTCATATTATTAAAGAGATAGTTAAACTCCCACAGTTATCAAAAACACCAAATACTCCAAAGCATATTAAGGGACTAGCAAATGTTAGAGGGGTTTCATATACGGTTTTCGATCTTGCCTCTAGGTTTGGATTAGCGGAAATTGTTGAGCCTCAATATTTGATGATCTTCAATCACAACCAAGTTAAGGCAAGTCTAATATTAGAGGCACTTCCAACGACATTCAAAGTAGAAGGAAAAAGTATATCTGCAGATATTCAAATGATAGAAGATGCCACACTTGACTTATCTTATATCAAAGGAATTGTCAATCATAATGATGCCTTGATTTATTATCTGGATATTATTGAAATGCTGAAAAATGATAAAGCTGTTGTAATACCAGATGAATTGAAGAAATAGATGGCTACAAAACTTAAAATATTAGTTGTCGATGATTCAGCATTTATGCGGCTGCTCATTACAGATCTGCTTTCAGATGATAAGCAAATAGAAGTAGTTGGTACTGCCACAAATGGATTGGAAGCAATCAATCAGGTTAAAAAACTATCTCCTGATGTAGTATTATTAGATTTAAACATGGCAGATTATGATGGCTTATATGCAGTAAAGGGCATAATGAATGATAAGCCAACGCCCATATTAATCATTAGTTCAGTTGGTAATTCTGATCTGGCGCCCGTTTTTGATGCCTTAAAAAGCGGAGCAGTTGATTACATTAACAAGCCAGATAGAAATAAATCTAAGATGCGTGAAATCAAGGAGGAGCTTGTACAGAAAATTAAAAGTACCTCCAGAGCTAAGCCAAAACAAGTTTTAACTGGAAAGACTACAATTAGTAAAGTAACACGAAGAAAATCACGAAAAACAGATTATGATTTAATCGCGATAGGAGCTTCAACCGGAGGCCCTACAGCTATTGAGCGCGTATTGTGTTCGTTACCCGAAGATTTTGATATTCCAATATTGGTTTGTCAGCATATGCCCAAAGTATTTATACCCCAATTTGTCCAACGGTTGGGTTCTTTAACCTCTTTGGAGGTAGTTTCAGCAACCAAGGGAATGACACCAACTCCAGGTGTGGTCATGTTTTGCCCAGGTCATGCCAACCTCATTCTAAAGAAAAAAGGAAAAAAGGCAGTGGTTGATTTTACTTCTGATGTATATCCTGAATATAACAATCCCTCTATCAATGCAATGATGTTAAGTGCAGCTGAAGTATTTGGTAGCAAGGTGGTAGGTGTTATATTAACCGGTATGGGCAAAGATGGTGTAAATGGTATGAGAGCAATAAATGAGGCAGGAGGGAAGACCATTGCTCAAAACAGGGAAAGTAGTGTGATTTATGGAATGCCAAAAGCCGCGTCAGAAGCTGGCGCAATAGAGGCAATACTTCATATTAAAGATATTGGGAATTATTTAGTTAACAACTTGTAGTGGCATCTAAAGAGGAAGAATATCGTCAATTATTTTTAACGGAAGCACTTGAAAATTTCGAAGAGCTAAACAGACTTTTTGTAGAGCTTGAGAAAGATCTTTCAAGTAAAAAAGCAATAACCAATATCTTCCGAATTGTTCATACTCTGAAGGGTAATTCAATGGGTATGGGCTATGAAAAGATCGCTGATCTTGCTCATACTATGGAAGACGTGTTTGGTTCAATTAAGAATGGTGAGATCCCACTTGATACTGAGCTTGTAAATGGCCTTTTTAGAGCCAATGATAAATTAGGAGGACTTATCAATGCCATTACTTCTGGTGAACGAGTCAGTTACCTCGGCATTAAAACTAAACTCTCAGTGTATCTTAAGAATGCACGGGAGGAAAATGAGGGAAAAACACCAGAAGCCACGAAAGATGAATCAGCATCTGAACAAGTTTCGGAGGAAGAAGAAGACACTGGTGCTAGTGAAGCAAATATTCAGTTTGCAGATGTAGTGCAGATACCAGTCAAAAAGATGGATGACCTCCTGAACATGGTCGGAGAGTTAGTTATAGAAAGAGATAGGCTCATTGCTCTTTTTGCAGATGAAGGAAAAAGCACACTGGAACTTGAACGCATTAAGCGAATTTCGTCCAACCTTCATTATGGGATCATGAATGTAAGAATGGTTCAAATGGGGTTCTTATTCAATAAGTTTCATAGAATCTTACGTGATGCAGCTGCTACTGAAAAGAAGTCAGTAGAATTAATCCTGAAAGGCACTGAGGTTGAAATAGATAGAAATATTCTTAAGATTATCAGTGATTCAATGGTTCATCTTGTAAGAAATGCCGTAGGGCATGGAATTGAATCAGCAGAGGAAAGAAGAGATTCTGGCAAACCGCCCGTAGCTTCTGTAACGTTGGATGCACGACTAGAGAAGGATAGCGTAGTTATCACTATTTCGGATGATGGCAAGGGTATAGATAAGGATAAGATAAAAGAGAAGATAGTCCGTCAGAAAATGGTGACTCAAGAGGTTGCAGATGGGCTAAGTGATGTAGACATTATCAGGTATATTTTTGAACCTGGATTTTCCAGTGCTGACAAAGTCACAGAAATATCTGGTAGAGGAGTAGGAATGGATGTGGTTAAGAAAGCTGTTGAATCTATAGGAGGTCAAGTACTGGTTGATACCGAAGTTGGAATGGGTACATCCATTCATTTGGTGTTACCTTCTTCTTTGGCATTGAAAGGTGCACTTTTATTTGAAGTAGAAAAGCAGGACTATGCCATTCCTTTAGCATACATTGATTCCGTAACGTACTTAACTAAAGATGAAATCCATCAAGTGGGCGATAGCCTTATGGTGGATTATCAGAATAAATCAGTGCCTATAATCTTTCTGAAGGGACTTTTAGATTCTCAAAATTCAGAAGATATTGATCAAGAGGATTTGGGTTCCGCTAGATTGGACTTGATAAGCCATGAAGATCAACTAAACGTGATAATCACGACCCATTCTGGAAGGTACTTAGGTTTAGTCGTAGATAAACTTCAGAGACAAAAAGAAATAATTGAAAAAAATCTCCCTAAACCATTGGATAACAGCCGCTTATTAAGTGGTACTACCATATTGGGGTCAGGAAATGTATGTCCTGTATTAGACGTAGCTTCCATCATGGATATTTTATTTCAATCAACTAACAAAACCGTAGAGTCATAGGAACGATAACCACCGATATGATCAGTGATGAGGAGCTTACTGCGTTGATGCAAGCAATCAATAATCGGTATGGCCTTGATTTCACTAATTATGAACGTACATCACTAAAACGAGGGATTGTACGGCTAATGCTAAAAAACAACTTAGAGTCGATCATTGAGTTATGGTCTTTGGTTTTGAAAGATAATGTGTTTTTTCAAGGCGCAATAGACGATCTCCTGGTTAACCTAACCGAATTATTCAGGAATCCTGATGTATGGATAAAGCTCAGAGAAACTGTAATTCCTGAGATACCAAATAGCTTTTTAAAAATATGGCATGCAGGATGTTCTACAGGAGAAGAAGTATATACAATGAATATTGTATTAGAAACACTAAACCTTCTACATAAATCAAAACTTGTTGCTACTGATCTAAGTAAAACAGCACTAGCTAAAGCCAAAAAAGGAGAATATTCTTTAGTGACATTAAAACAATACCTGGTACCGTTTTTAAAGTTTTTCCCTAATCGGGAAATGAGCGACTACTTTGATTTTCATGACAAACATGCAGCCATAAAGTCAAAGTATAGCAACAATGTGACCTTTCAACGTCACAATTTGGTCATGGATCAAATGAATGAAAAATATGATATAATATTTTGTCGTAACGTTATGATCTATTTTGATGATACATTGAAGAAAAGGGTATTGGATTTGCTTTATAGCTGTCTAAAAGATGATGGATATTTAATCATTGGATATTACGATATTATGCCAGATTTCGGGAAAGCCATGTTTGGAATATATGATGTGCGTACCCGTATTTATAAAAAAATTTCACAATCAAACTAAAAGGCTATGCGAGTACTTATAGTAGATGACTCCACTTACATTCGGTCCAGCTTACGAACACTATTGAGCGAAAATGGATTTGAGGTAGTAGGAGAGGCTAAAAATGGTGAAATGGCCATTGACATGACTCTGGAACTTAAACCAGACGTGATTACTTTAGATAATATCCTCCCCGATATGACAGGTTTGGATGTTCTTAAAACAATCAATACTGATGATTTTAACTCCTATGTAATTATGATTAGCGCAGTGGGTCAACAATCAGCAATTGTTGAAGCAATGGAACGTGGAGCTAAACATTATCTAGTAAAACCGTTTGATGATTCAGAATTAGTCGGTATTTTGAAGGGACTCGATGAAGAATCCTGATCGTTCGCCTAAAAAATGGATATATGATGTAATAAAACAGTATTTTGTAGCCCCAACTTAAGATAATTTCTAAAAGATGATAGCAGACTTGAATGAATCAGAAATGAAGATAGCCACGAAATTAATTTTCGATGGATTGTCTATGGCAAAATCCTCAATGGAGCAGATACTCCAAAGTCCACTAAGTATTGAGCAAATAGATTATGTGAATGCCGAACTAGATACACAACGTTTTGGTGGACCTGAAAAGGATGTCCATTTGATCAAAACAGAATTAATGGGAGAATTAAAAGGCACCAGTCATTTAATTTTTTCAGAAGCGGAAGTATCAAAACTTTATGATTCTTGTTTACCGGAAAGTGTAGCAAAAGACAACTCCAAAGAAAGTACAATCATGAAACTCGGATTTCTTACTGAAATCGATAACATGGTCTCTGCCGCTGTAATAACAGAATTTTCTAATTCTCTTGACATGGAGATATATGGCAATGTACCATCATTGAAAATATTAAAAGCTAGTGAGTTAAATGATTTTATTGTTAAAGATTCTAGCGAATTTGAATCTATAATACATTTTAAAGCAGTATTTCATGGAAAGGAACTAGACATTTGTCCAGACTTTATTTGGGTCTTTCATAATAAGTTTGTAGATAAAATTAAGGGCCTGGTTTAATATTCATTATCACCTATAATCGTTTCCTAATCGAATTTTAAAGTGATAAAACAACAAATAAAATGAGCAAAACAGTATTAATAGTAGATGATTCAATCTACATGAGATCATTAATCAAGTCCGCAATGGAAGGTGCCGGATTTGAAGTAGTAGGAGAAGCCCAAAACGGCGAAAGTGCAATTGATTTGGCGGTACAATTACAACCAGACCTAATAACACTTGATAATATCTTACCTGACATGATGGGATTTGAAATTCTAAAAGTTTTAAAAGATGAAGAAGTGCCTTCAAAAGTGATCATGGTAAGTGCAGTTGGTCAACAAACTGTGGTGAATAAAGGACTGTCACTCGGAGCTTCTGAATACATTGTTAAACCATTTACCGAAGAGGACTTACTTAAAGTAGTAGAAAAAGTACTTGCTTAAGGATCTTCACTTTACATGATAAAGAGATTAACCAATTTACCTATTCGTCAGAAGTTTGCGGTAATTATTATACCGCTTATAGTAATAATTCTGGCCTTTGATTATTTACAAGTTAGATACCACTACCTTGACTATTCAGATAGTGTTCGGCTTAATAAAGCCATTACCGTCGGAGTAGAAATAAATCATGTAGTTCACGAGATACAGAAAGAAAGGAGTATCTCTTCTGGTTTTCTTGCCAATGATGGAGAAAACTTTGGAATAAAGCTTAATAAGCAAAGAGACAAAACAGATAGCACGCTACAGCAATACTATCAAGAGCTGAGTAGTGGTGAATTAGAGGAACTCATGGAGTTGCATCGAACTGATCTTGACCAACTAAACTCTTTCTTTGATAAGCTCACGGCACTAAGGAAAAACATTGATCAGCATAATATCAGTTCAGAAGAATCAATTGATCGATTTTCTGAGATTAACAACATGGCATTAAATACCGTGATTAAGTTAATTGATGAAACTCGTGACAAGGAAATTGCTCAACAAATACATGCCATTATATATTTCCTAAAGTCCAAAGAGTATGCAAGTATCGAACGTGCGATCGGAACACAGGCATTTTCTCATAATCATATAGGGTTTGACTTATACAATAGGTTTACAACATTGGTTTCAAGGCAGGAATCATACCTTGATGCATACATCATTATTGCAAATGATGAGTCTGTTGCTTATTACGATCAGATAGTGGCTGGTGATGAAGTGAATGAAGTAAACCGAATGCGCCAGGTGGTTTTTAAGAATGATACACTTTCTGAAGATCCAAATCAATGGTATGAAGCAAGCACCGCTAAAATTAATTTGCTAAAACGTGTGGAGGATTATATGTCTGATAATATCCAGAAGCGGACAGAGGTAATAGCAAGTAAATCCGTACGTAATTTTTGGACGTTCCTCATTTTGGATGTCACAATAGGTGTGATTGCCCTCTGGTTAATGACTACCATAGTTACAAACCTTCTAAAAAACGTAAGTATTCTTGAAGGATATACGCGAAGGATATCAGCAGGAGACATGTCTAAAAAGGTAGTAATACCTACCCATGACGAACTTGGGCAATACGCCAAGACCTTCAATAAAATGGTCTACGAAATTAAGAAATCTCATTTCGAACTTCGTAAGCAGCGGGATAAAGCAAAATTTCTTTATAAGAATATTTATGGGGTATCCATGGTTGTATTCCAGAATATTGAACAAGGTATATTCCTCCTGGATAAAGATTTTAAGATTTCGAAATTTCATTCAAAAGCAATGAATGAAATCTTCAATAATGACAGAATTGCTGGTGAAAATTTCACAAACTTCATGCGGCCACTTATTCTTCCACGAGAATTGGAAGCCTTGGAGATGTTTATGCGTCACCTTTTTAATGAAGATATGGATGAGGAAGTTGTCAATCAGCTAAATCCCATTGATCAAGTAAAAATTCACACGGAACAGAATGGTATTGTGGCAACTAAATACATACGGGTGGAGTTTACCCGAATTTTCCGTAAGAATAAGATTCAAAATATCATGGTAACTGTTTCCGATGAAACAGAATCAGTACTACTACAGCAGCACTTAAGTGAAGCTGAGAAGAAGAAACAGCAAGAAACAGAAAGAGTGCTTAGCATTCTTAAAATTGATCCATCCATTCTTAGAGGATTTTTACACAACTCTCGTAAAATGCTCAAGAGCATCTCTGAGAGATATGAAAAGAATGAAAATGATGATTACACCGAATTATTGAGCTTTACATTTGATATCATTCACAATCTAAAAGGGAATGCGGTAGTAATTGGAATGGAACTGATGGCCAATAAGTTTCATGAGATTGAAGATGCCATAACAGCACTTCAGTCCAAAGATGTAAGAGGGAAAGATTTCTTGGCGATTTTATATGAAGTAGATGAAGCAGATCGGATGATAGCAGAGATCTCTGAAATGCTTTATAAGATTATCAATATCTATAAGAAGTTTCCAACTGAAGGTGACTCTGTTTCCAATATAATGGTAATTGATTCACTTGAGAGAGGTGCTGAGTTAATAGCGAAAGAGCTGGGTAAGTCGGTTAATTTGACTTTTGACAATTTAGAAAATGTTGTCTTACCTGAGGCCTACATTAACCCATTCAAGGATATGATGATACAGCTGATTAGAAACTCTGTTGTTCATGGCATTGAGGCGCCAAGTGTCCGAATGAATGATGGAAAAGAGCTGATGGGAGAATTATTAATTGAGCTATCCAAGCAAGACAATGAATTATTCATAAGATATCATGATGACGGAAGAGGGCTTGATCTTGAACAAATTAAAATCAAAGCAGTGGAGCATGGAATTGCTACCGAATCTGAGCTCAATGATATGGAGGATTTTGAAATTAGAAATTTGATTTTCCATGAAGGATTTTCAACAGCTGAAGGTTCAGATGCGCATGCGGGAAGAGGCCAGGGGATGCATTTGGTGAAATCGATCATCGATGAAAATAAAGGAGCTTTTGAGATTAACTCTACTCCAGGCAAATCATTTGAGATGATCATTAAGTTTCCAATCCTAAATCAAGATAAAGAAGTAGAGGAATGAAGAAGAAATTACTAATAGTTGATGATTCTTCAGTGATGAGAAGGACCATAGAGAAAAACCTTGAAAACTATGATTTAGAGATTATAGGACAAGCTGCAAATGGGGTAGAAGCTGTCCAAATGGTAATGGATAAGAAGCCAGACGTTGTAACTTTAGATATCACCATGCCTGAAATGGATGGTATAGCTTGTCTGGAAGAGATCATGAAGATTAATCCTGAAACGAAGGTTATGATTATAACCGCTCTTGCAGATAAATTAACTGGTTTAATAGCTTTAGATCGGGGTGCGCGTGGATTTATGTATAAACCGGTAAATGCTGATGATTTATCAAAGGCATTTGATAAACTATTAAGAAAGGATGGAGAGTAGGAAAGAAGAATTTGAAGCTACCTGTAACCTGTTTATCAATTCGGTAAGCAACTATTTTAAGCATCTTACTGAGATAGATTCTGATATGAAGGTACCTTACCTGAAAGAATCTGAAGGTCTTGTATTAAAAGATTTTACTGGAATGATTGGAATTTCTGGTAGTCGGCAAGGTTTTGTTTATATCTCTGCAAATCGCGAAATGTTTGCTGATCTTATAAATATGTTTATTGGAATAGAAGATCCTAGTGAAGAGGATATTTTAGACATGGCAGGTGAGATTTCTAATGTAGTAGCGGGTAATGTCAGGGCAAATCTTGGTGCCAATTTTATGATTTCAGTGCCTACCGTATTTGAAGGTATGCCTGAGGAACTACACATTCCAGAAAACGTTTCAATGTATGTTATTCCAATTAAATGGAATAACCATGAAGCGTTTGTCGTATTAGGTTTAGATTGATGAAATGATAAATTCAGGTAAAAATGATAAAGAATCTAGTTGGATCATAAATATTGATCAAATAGAGGATAGTACCCGAAGAAATTATTTTTCAGTTTTACCAGAGGAAAAAAGGTTGATGGAACACTTTTCAGAGGCCTTTGTCATTAATAAACCAAAAGGTCGTGTCGGAGGAGATGGTTTTTGGCTCCATAATAATGCGGACGATGTTTATTTAGCACTTTTTACTTGTGTAGGAGAAGGTCATTTGGCAAGCATGATGATCCGTATTTATATGAATGCACTCAAGAAAATGGTTGATGGATATTCCATTGATTTCACTGGGTCCATTCTTCAATTCTTGCACCGAGAGGTAATTGCCCGGTTTAAAGACAAAAACAACATTTTGCTAAACACGAATGCCAATGTTGGAATTGTAAAACTCAATAAGAAAACTAAAGAGATGGAGTTTGCAGGTGCTAATATGGACCTGTTGCAGGTGAGCAGGCAAGGCATAAAAGTCATTGAAGGCGAAAAAAATCAGGTTGGAGAGATTACTGGAGAGCATCGAATAAACTATACATCGATTTCACTTGACAATACGCAAGAATCAAATTTCTACCTATGTAGTTCCGGGGTTTATAATCTTATGGGTCCTGAAATTAAAAAGCTAAGTATTAATCAATTTGGTGATTTCCTTCGTAAACAACGCAAAGAGTTTTTACAGGATCAAAAAGAATTGATCATGCAATATTTGACTAGCTGGACTGGAGCTAATCAGCAAAATGATGATGTTATGGTAATTGGTTTTAAACCCTAAGCCTTCGTTTCAACCAATTTCTTTTTCTCCAGAAACTCATCATAAGTATTCAAGGTATCAGTGTATCCATCAGGTCTTAATTCCAACACCCTGTTAGCAACAGTTTGTGTGAAAGTGTGGTCATGTGATGTAAATAATATGGTTCCTGGAAAATCCTTTAATGAGTTGTTTAGTGCCGTGATCGATTCAAGGTCCAAATGGTTCGTTGGCTCATCCAAAATGAGCAAATTAGCGCCTTGAAGCATCATTCTTGATAGCATACACCTCACCTTTTCACCCCCGGAGAGTACACTGCATTTTTTGAGAGTTTCTTGTCCTGAGAAAAGCATTTTGCCTAAAAATCCTCTAATATAAACCTCATCCTTTTCTTCCTCTTTTGAATATTGTCTGAGCCAGTCGATCAGGTTGTCGTCACTCTGGAAGTATTGTGAATTGTCATTTGGCAAGTAGGCATGAGTGATTGTCTGTCCGAATTTGAAAGAACCGGAAGTAGCATGTTTTTCACCCATTAAGATTTGAAAGAAAGTGGTGACAGCCAAACTGTCATCACTTATCACAGCAATTTTATCTCCCTTATTCACAAAAAGGTCCAATGATTTGAACAAAGGCTCTCCATCAATTTCCATTGTCAGACCTTTTGTCTCCAAAATTTGATCGCCAGCAGGTCTGTTTTGATTAAAAATTATTGCAGGATATTTCCTGTTTGAAGGCTGTATATCTTCAACATTGATTTTTTCCAAAAGCTTCTTTCTACTTGTGGCCTGTTTAGATTTAGCAGCATTGGCACTAAATCTTGCAATAAACTCCTGAAGCTCCTTTTTCTTTTCTTCTGCTTTTTTATTGGCTGATGACCTTTGGCTGAGAGCCAGCTGGCTAGATTCATACCAAAAAGTGTAATTCCCTGTATAAAGCTTGATTTGACCAAAATCAATATCGGCTATATGCGTACACACGGTATCAAGAAAGTGCCGATCGTGAGACACTACAATCAGCGTGTTATTGAATTCAAGTAAATGATCTTCAAGCCATGAGATAGTTTGAATATCAAGATCATTGGTTGGCTCATCCAGTATGAGAATATCCGGGTTTCCAAAAAGTGCCTGAGCTAATAGTACCCGTACCTTTTCAGATCCATTTAATTCTTTTAACAATTTGTAATGATCAGATTCTGAAATACCAAGCCCGCTGAGTAGAGCTGCAGCATCAGATTCTGCATTCCAACCATCCATATCAGCAAATTTTGCTTCAAGCTCCGAAGCTCTGTTTCCATCTTCTTCATTGAAGTCTGGCTTTGCATAGATGGCATCCTTCTCCTTCATGATATCCCATAGCTCCTTATATCCTATCATTACAGTATCTAAAACAGGAGTATCATCATATTCATGATGATTTTGTTTCAATACAGCCATCCTTTTGCCGGGCTCTATTTTTACAGACCCGGAATTAGCATTGATTTCACCAGACAAAATTTTAAGAAATGTTGATTTACCAGCTCCGTTCGCACCAATTACACCGTAGCAATTACCTGGGGTGAAATTGATATTTACTTCATCAAAGAGTACTCTTTTGCCGTATTGTAGGGAAATATTTTCAGTAGATATCATCTCATGATCTAATTAAGCCGCGAAGTTAGATATAATATACACCATTGTAAAGGGGTACATGGTTAATTGAATCATTTAGAAATATGTATTAACTTAATCTTTCTATTTCTAAGAAGATCTGGCCTATATCGCTATATCTTTTTGCTCTGTCGAATGACAAAGTGAAAGATTGACCAAAAACGGTATTTTACATCTTAATCCATCAGCTAGGGAATTTGAGTACTCACCAGTTACTGATCAAAAGGATGGATAAGAGAAAGAGGAGCAAAGCAATTAGTGAACTCAAATTAGATAAGCTATTTCTTAGCATATTAATTGCATTCATTGTTGGTGTATTATCTGTATTGTTAACTATTGGATATTCCAATAGAAAGGCAGAGGATCTTGCATTTTTAAATACACAACTTTACCATTTACTTGAGATTTGTGAAAAGCAACGGACATTAAGTCAATATCTTACGAAGAATGCTTTGCTTTTAGAAGATCAGGAGAGAGATCAAGAATTAGCCGTCAAAAGGCTTGATTCAGCATTATTACTTTTTAATGATAATCATAGTTATTTATCGCATCTGAATGAAAGATTAAATGCCAGGCATGATTTAGATGTCTTTTCTGCTGATAGTTTATTCAATGAAATCACACCAATTCTAGCCGCATTAGTGAGAAGTAGTTATGGAATTCAAGAGGCAGAAAACATTGAAAACTTCAAAGCCAAAATTCTTCTACACGAAAAATCCTTTCTTCCATTGATGACCACTTTACGTGGGGAATATCAAGAGAAGATAAAATCGGTCAACGAGCGGCTAGAAGCTACTGTGATTGATCAGTATTGGATGTTGGGACTGTCTGTGATAGTTGCTGCCTCATTGGTCTTTCTCTTCACCTCACAGGTCGTTCGAGATAGAATTAAAAAGAATAGAAAATCATTTGAAGCTCAGTTTAGGGAGAAGGATAGATATGAAAGATTAATTAACTCTACACACGAGATTATTTATGAGCTGGATGCTGATGGAAAGTACAAATATGTAAATCCTGCATTCACTAAACTTACGGGCTATTCTCTAGAATCTGCAAACCAACGTGCCTGGATTGATCATATTCCAAAAAGTAATCGCAAGGAGGTCCTGGAACTGTATACACAATTGATAAAAAATAGGGAGACCTCTTGCTACAAGGAATTTCCAATTACTATCTCTTCAGGAGAAGAGCGATGGATAGCTCAAAGTACTGATTTCAAATATGATGATGAAGGAAATCTTTCAAGAATATATAACATTGTCAGGGATATCACTGATGAATACTTTTCATCAATAAAGCAAAATCAATACAAAGAAGGTTTAAGATTATTAAACGAATTAAACTCAAAATCAAATCTCACCATTCAGGAAAGGCTTGAGGATGGACTCAAATTATGCTGTGATTATTTATGCCTTGAAGTAGGAATCATTAGTAAAATTTGGATGGATGAATATCAGGTGATTGCCTACTATCCAGGTGATTGCGGATTGTCCATTAATCAAAAGTTTAAGTTGGGTGATACTTACTGTGATATTACACTCAATCAAAAAGGAAAAGTTTTGGGCATTGATGAAATGAGCAGATCCAACCATAAAGGACATCCTTGTTTTGAAAAATTTCAGCTTGAAACTTATATTGGTTCAGCTTATAGAATAGATGGGAAAGTGACTGGGACAGTGAACTTTACTAGTTCAAAAAAGAGACCAGAACCTTTTACTGACTATGAAATTGATTTCATATCTCTTGTAGCTAAATGGGTAGGTTCTTTAATGGAACTTCAAGAAAATCAAACCAAACTTATTGAGGAACAAAACTTATTAAAAACATTTGTAGCCAGTGCACCAGCTGCAATGGCGATGTTTGATAAACACATGACTTATATCTCAGCCAGTGAGAAATGGTTAAAAGATCAAAACATTGAAGGGAATGTTATTGGCAAATCACATTACAAAGTATTCCCTGAAATTCCTCAAAAATGGAAACGTCTGCATAAGCGTGCATTGGAAGGCGAGGTAATAAAACCTGGTATTGAAAAATTTGAAAGAGCAGATGGTAGCGTCCAATGGCTTAAAGGGGAAATACATCCCTGGTATACAAGCAAAGAGAAAGTTGGAGGGATCATTATCTTCATAAATGATTTGACAGAAATAAAGAGACAGGAGGTTGAACTTCGTAAAGCCAAAGAAGAAGCAGAGGCAGCAGGCAAAATTAAAGCGCAGTTTCTTTCAACAATGAGTCATGAGATTAGAACACCTTTAAATGCAATTATTGGAACGACCAATTTGTTAGAAATGGAACATCCGGAGTTGGCAGAAAGCAGCCGGCTGAAAATGCTCAAGTTTGGAAGTAACAACCTTCTGACGTTGATTAATGACATTCTCGATTTCCAGAAAATTGAATCAGGCAATTTAGATATAGTTGAGACAGAGGTAAATCTTCATGAGCTATGCGACAACATCATTGAAACATGGAAGACAGTTCCAAGTGCAAATAAAGTGGATTTATCGTTGGCTTTTTCTCAAAAGCTCGGTGATTATTACACGTGTGATGAGATAAGGCTCGTTCAAGTACTGAATAATTTACTCAGTAATGCACTCAAATTTACATATGAGGGACGGGTAGAATTAATGGTATCACCAACAAAAGGTGGTTCGATTCATTTCGAAGTAAAAGATACTGGTATTGGTATTCCAGCGGATAAGGTTGCGACAATATTTGAAAGCTTTAAACAAATTAATAACCAGGAATCATTACGAAAAGGGGGTACCGGCTTAGGACTATCGATTTCAAAAAAACTAGTGGAAATGATGGGAGGAGAGCTCAGTGTAAAATCTCAGCTGAATAAGGGTACAACTTTTTTCTTTGATCTTCCATTGCAAGCCTTGAAAGATTACATCCCTGTTTCTGAAAAGGCGATACCGGATGAAGCCAACTTATCAATTAACGTACTGCTAGTAGAGGATAACCTTGCCAACCAGGAGATTGCTAAAAGCTTTCTTTCTCGATGGGGAGCAAAAGTAGCTGTGGCTAACAATGGTGAAGAAGCCGTTGAAATGATCCAATCAAAAGGATATGATTTGATGCTAATAGATGTAAGAATGCCGGTAATGAATGGCTATGAGGCTACAAATGCTATACGCAACATGCAAGATGAATACTTTCATAAACTTCCTATTATCGCTCTTACAGCTAGTACATTAACAGAATCTCGTGCGAAAATGCAAGAATGTGGAATGAATGAAATTGTTTCCAAACCATTTGATCCCTCAGATCTTTTTGAAAAAGTCAATCGCCTTTGTAACAAGGCAATAACAATTGATCAAAAGGGTGACAAGTATGAAAAATTGCAGTTTAAATTCCTAAGCGAAATTCTTGGAGACGATGAGGAGAAAATAAAGGAAATAGCTAATATGACAGTGCTGTCTATTGAAGAGGATGTTAAAGGGAGTCTTGAGGCTAGCCAACTACAAGATCGTGATAAAGCACATGATCACCTTCATAAAATAAAGTCACATTTGGCACACCTTGATCTTCAAGAGATTTCCTCAAGGGTTCCTAATTATAAGGATGCACATTTTTGGAAGGATCTACCAAGCTATCTGGAAGAAGTAAAAGGAAATATAGATCGAGTAAAAGAGATTTTGTAGTTAAGCGCTCTTCTCGTATTTATCTTTTGGATGATATTCAATGAACTTAAACGGAATGTCAAGGAGATCGCTATAGTCTTCACCGGCTTCCAACATGTCTTCATCGTCCTCATCATAATACCAGCGGACAATGACCTCTTTACCTTTCATCTCTAAGGCTTTAACCTCTTTCATGAGATCATAAATACATTTGGAAGAACTGGTATTGAAGTACTCCATTTTAATACGGATATCAACTTTAGGTGTGGCCATCTTATTTGCCAATGCATCCCTGATGGGCTCGTAGAATTGAATTGAATTTTCAGGACTTGATCTACCATACATTTTGAAAATTCCTCTATTGGGATCTAACAAAACTGCTGGGGTATTTCTTGTTGGTTGTATTTTGATTGGCTCCATTGATATCTTATTCCATGTTAAAAAGAATAAAAAAGTTTGTTAGTTCCATAGAATTTTAGGTGAGAGGTATAAATTGCTCGATTAGATTCTCGCCGACTTTGATTTATCCAATTTCTTCTAGTATAAAGCGTATAAAATTGAATTTGTTTTATTTATCCATTTGATCAGTGATATTTTTATACGTACAGAAGACATGCTTAATTGTCATGTCAGCATTCATGATTGGATGAGTATTAACTTCCAACCATACCTTATCGTTGAGAAGCGGTCTTGAGACTCCCATGATTACTCCCAACTTAGGTTTATAGTTTGTTATTACATCAATAATCGGAAAATCATACGTTTCAAATTTACTCCCATCTTTATGAGTCACCTTCCAATATGGATCCATCGCTGAATTACCCATAAATTGTTCCAGAGATAGACCTAATAGCGTGTAGGCAGCTTTATTGCATGAAATAGGAGTTGCGTTAGCATTATATACTCCTACACCTATTTCAAGGTCATCCACCAAGGAATGAAAAGCATCAACACCTTTGTCATATGCAGCTTGCAAATTATCTATGTCTAAGTGCGAATCCATTAAGCGAGAGATCTTATTAAAGATAAATAAAGGTCAACTCAATTAACAGGTTAACCTGCAGGTATATTTAAATCAAGGAGTAAAATTCAGTCCAACTTTAGATGATGTATGTGCTCATCGATCAGGTCAATTCTTTTAGTAATATGACTTATATATTTGGATAGCTCCTTTTCAATTTTTTCAATTTCCTTATAGTATTTAGAATCATCGCTGGCATCATAGTCTTGTCCTAGAGCAATGAATTTCTCGCATTCTTCTTGTAAAAATGTCTTAAAATTAGGGGTAGTGTAGTTTGTTTCTACTGTCAATATTTCCTTTAAAGTTGCATGAGCCTCTTTGTCTTTTTTATTTTCATACTTCTCTGACACAATCGTATAAAGCACCGTATCATAATGATGTATCTTATCAAGAAGTCCAATGGTATTTTCTCTATATTGCTCTGATGTGCAGTAATATTTTATTCCTGAATATTTACTAAGTGCAACTGCTTGTTTATCCCATTTCTTAGTAAGGTTATCAACTATTTTAACAATGTCTTCATCTTGAGCATAACAATGCATGGTTAGGATTGAAACTAAGAATAGAGTTAGTAGTTTTTTCATTACTTGGGTGCAGTTGGTTATTTTTCAATTTAAAAATATTGTATCGAAAACTATATATCTAGTGTGCGATTTCGATGAATAATTTTCATCAAACAAGTATATACCTTCATTTATGGTCTACTTAAATCAGCTTTGTCTTTAATGGAAGAAAAACTTGCAGATATTGTTTGTGAAAAAATGAATGCCTCATTTATAACAAAAATTGAGACTATTCAAACCTTGTGGAGCGGATATGGCGAAATAAAAAGATGCCATTTAGAAGAAGGGCAGAGTTCGAGTGTGATCATTAAACATATACAATTTCCTGGTCATTCAAATCACCCTAAAGGCTGGAATACTTCATTATCACATCAACGGAAACTAAAATCATACGAGGTAGAAAGGATCTGGTATAATGAGTACATAAGCATTTCTGATAATCACTGTAAAATACCTCACTGTCACTATGCTGCTAGCATTGACGGGGGAGTACTAATAATTTTGGAGGACCTAAACGCAAGTGGTTTTGTTTTAAGAATAACCCCAGATTCGATCACTTTAAACCACGCAAAATCTTGCCTCAGTTGGCTTGCTAATTTTCACGCGAGATTCTTAGGAATAGAGCCAAATGGACTTTGGGAAACGGGAACCTATTGGCATTTAAAAACAAGACCTGATGAATTAAGCCGTATGCAGAATATCCCTTTGAAAAATGTGGCCGATAGCATTGATGACAAACTCAATACTGCATCATATCAGACCATTGTTCATGGAGATGCCAAGTTGGCCAACTTTTGTTTTAGTAAAAATGAGCGTGTTGCAGCTGTTGATTTTCAATATGTAGGAAAAGGATGTGGGATGAAAGATGTTGCATATTTTATAAGCAGCTGTTTTAAAGAAGATCAGTGTGAGAAATATGAAGTGGAATTGCTTAATCATTATTTTTCTGTTCTTGAGAGAGGATTGGATGACTCTGTTAATTTCAGATTACTTAAAGAGGAGTGGTACGATCTCTATAAGTACGCATGGGCTGACTTCTACCGTTTTCTAGATGGCTGGAGTCCTAATCATTGGAAAATGCATGATTATAGTTTGAAATTGACTAATCAAGTAATCCAAGAAATGAAGACGCAATGATGCTTGGAGTGAATGAACTAATGAAATTATGTAAACTCGCCACTGTTGCAGCAGAAGAGGCCGGGAATTACATTCAGTCTCAATTTGATACTCATGTTATCATGAGCAACAAGGAGGGGGGTGATACCCTTGCTTCACAAGTGGTAACGGAGGTGGATATAAAGGCTCAAGAAATTATCCTCTCCCATTTGGAAGCATCCATTGATCAGTTTGATTTGGGTTTGTTAACTGAAGAATCTTTAGATAATCAATCGAGGCTACATAAGGAATATTTTTGGTGCATTGATCCCATGGATGGAACGCTTCCTTACGCGGAAGGTAAAACTGGTTACTCAGTATCCATTGCTTTGGTTTCTAAGTCTGGTGATCCTTTCATCGGTATCGTCTGTATTCCGGATGAGAAAACATGCTATTCAGCAATTAAAGGAATGGGCGTAAAAATCAACGGTCAGCCATTTTTGAGGGATACCATTCATGGTTCGATTTCTGTATATATGGATCGTAGCTTCACTCAGGAATCATATTTTAAACAGGTGATTGATCATCTCTCCAGTTATGCTAATCGTATAAATAGCGATTTGGTTTATCATGACACCTTTGGAGGGGTAAGAAATGCGATCTCTGTAATGAATGCAGGAACTGGCTGCTATTTCAAGTTTCCTAAACAAAATAGGGGGTGTGGAAGCATCTGGGATTATGCAGCCACACGATTATTTTTTGAAGAACTTGGATTAAACGTCTCGACTGCCGATGGGGAGATACTCTCTCTTAATAATACCAAATCAACATTTATGAATGAAAGTGGAATAATTTATGCAACCGATAAATCACTGGTTGACACAATCAAAGAAATAAGGTCAGAGGTTTCTCAATAGGCATTAAGCGGAATAATAACTAGGGTTTTCAATCCGCACCAGTGAAAATTTTTTGAAAATTCAATCAACTTAGTAAAACAGAAACCCCATCATAATGATGGGGCCACTTACTCACTCAACTACTATAAAACCGCTTTATGTAGAGGACAACTTACTGTTTCTTGAGTTATTTGATTCGTATCGCTTCATTAAAGTAGCTGTACTTAGTCCTTGGTATAGAATTGAACATACAACCACTACGTAGGTTAGTGTTACAATAATTTCTTTTCCGTCAAATCCGTTAGAAAGTGATAGTGTGAATGCAACAGGAAGACCACCTCTAATAGCACCCCATGATAGTACGGAGATCGTTCCCTGATCAAATTTCCAGTTTTTTGACATCAATTTTATTGGAATAAAAACACTCAACCACCGTGCAAAAATCACAATCACCACAGCGAAAAAGCCAAGGGCAAAATAATCAAGTCGTAGAGGGATCACTAACATTTCAAATCCAATAAGAACAAATAGCATAGCTGCTAAAGTCTCCTCAATTAAAATCCAAAATTTATAGACATATTCTCCTACTGCACTTTCTCCTGATTCACTTCTACCGTAGTTGCCAATGATGAGGCCTGTGAGTACAGCGACCATCATAGAAGAAACCGATAATGAATCTCCCAAATATGACCCCATCATTACAAGAGCCAAGGTGATAAGTACTTCTGCTTCTACTACATGATTATCAACCAATTTCAACAACTTGAAGCCAAGCCATCCAAAAAGTACCCCCACCACAAGTCCTCCGATTATATCTCGAAGGAAAATCAGTGTTATATCCCAGGTGTTGAGAACCCCTTGGAAAACTGTTTCTTGCTGAACATTCACAAGTGTATAGGCAAGAACAATAGCAATACCTCCATTGAGAAGTGACTCACCAGAAATCTTTGTCTCCAATTTCTTAGAAATATCATACTGTCTGATCGTTTTGGTAATCGCGATGGGATCAGTAGAAGAAATCAAGGCTCCAAAAACAAGGCAACTAATAAAGCTTATTTCGATACCCGTTATATCAAGCAGCAAATACATCAAACTTCCTATTGCAAACGTTGAAATCAAAACACCAAAAAAGGATAGCATTAAAACGGGGATCAACTGATTGCCCAGTTTTCGAAAATCAATTTTTAAAGCCGTTGCAAAGAGCATCACGCTTAAAACAAAACGATACATTACATCAGTAAAATCATATTGTTTCACGTGCTGTGCTAAGTGGTATTCAGGAAAGGCAAAGCTAAAAGCTAGTACACCCAAGGAAAGAATTAAGGCCATCACCATCAGCCCAATAGAAGATGGAAGTTTCAGGAAAAAAGTGTTGATAAAAATGAAAAGCCCTGAGCAAAATATCAGAAGGCTTATGATGTCAAATATCTGCATGAGTATACGTGTTGATTGTCGGATACTAAATTAGACTTAACTTAACTTCATCGAGGTGGCAATTTTTCTGTAAAAATCATTCAGTATAAATACGTAGAGTGGAATTAAATTAACTGCAGATGTGCCGCTTTTTTAATTAATTCAGCCGTGTTTTGAACATTGAGTTTCTTCATCATATTCACCCTGTGGGTTTCGACTGTACGAGTACTGACAAATAACTCTTCGGCAATTTCTTTAGTAGTTTTTCCATTGGAAACCAATTGCAAAACTTCTGTTTCACGGTCGGATAATTTTTTATGAGACTCACCTTCGATGGCCATATTTCCAATCATGAGGTTTGATATCTCTTTATTGAAGTACTTATGACCGAGTGAAACTTGTTTAATTGCCTTGAGCAACTCGATTTCATCAGCATTTTTTATTAAGTAGCCATAAGCACCATTCCTAACAGCTTTTACTACATATTGACCTTCAGCATGCATGGTCAAGACGATAAACTTTACGGATGGAAATTTTTCACGAGCACTTTCAATAGCCTCAAGACCATCTCTTCCAGGCATTGATATATCCATTAACACGATATCAATTTTTGTTTTACCCAAAAGCTCAAAAAGTTCATCAACTGATGAGGCGTTTCCAACTACTTCCAGATCTTCATTTCTTGAAAGTAAAGAAATCATACCTTCTCTAAATAACTTGTGATCATCAACTACGGCTAGCTTTACTGTACTCATTTATATAGGGATTTCTATTTCAATTGTGGTTCCACTATCATCACTGGAGAATTGGATGTTACCAGAAGAAAGCTTTACACGCTCCTTCATATTTCTTATTCCATTGCCACCTCTTAAATTATTCAAATCAAAACCTTGTCCATTGTCAGAAATAAATAAATCGATATGGTCTTCAAAGCAAGTTAGAGAGAGTTTAATTTCAGTTGCTTTAGCGTGTCTTAAAGCGTTGTTCACCGCTTCTTGTATGATGCGATAAATGGAAATTTGAATTTGGTCATCCAGGTTGATAGTAGGCGAAATGTCATGTTTATAGCGAATTTCAACTGGAGAGCTGTTATTGATCTCATCAACCATGTTGGTAATTGCCTCGCCTACACCAAAATCTTTAAGAACACTTGGCATGAGGTTATTAGACATGTTTCTAACTTCCTGAATTGTATAATCAAGCTTTTCTAGTAATTGGGACTTTAGAGATTTATCAAGTGACGTTGATTGAATGTCAAGTCTTAGTGTTGTCAAGAGTGGTCCTAGTCCATCATGTAATTCTTTAGCTAAACGAGATCTTTCATTTTCCTCTCCACTAATGATGGACTGTTGATTTTCTTTCTGGTGCATCAGCTCATTCTCCTGGTACTGTTTCAATCTTTCTTTCATTTCCACCAGAGAAGCGCCCAGTTTATCGTGCGGGCCAAGTGGCTTGAAGTCAGCAGTGAAATTTCCTGATCCGATTTCATCAGCAAATTTTATGGTGTTACCAAGTGCTTGAATAAGATTATTCAATGCCTTAAACATGAGACCAATTTCATCTTTTCTGTTTTTATCCGGGAATTCACTTTCCTGAATCCCTTCTGCCATTCGAATCAGTTTTTCTTCCATATTGATGATTGGGCTTACAATCATACTTGAGATGTAATAGGATACAATGAGAATAAAAGCTATAATAACCGCAAGAATTATTAATAGATTTTCTCTTAGCTGAATGATAGGTGCCATGGCCTCATCATAATTGATTTCGCTTAGCATTACCCAGGTTAAGCCATTAAAGGTTATTCTATCATAGGAGCTATAAACATGAATCCCTCGATAATCTAAAAAACTATCTTCACCTGCCTTACCAGCTAATGCACTTCTTACACCTTTAGTATTTACTATCGTTTCATTTCCTTGTGGCAGTTTAAATCTTGATTTTGATTTCAAGCGATAATCATCACCGACCAAGTAGGACTCACCCGTTTCACCAAGCCCCGTACGTTCCAGAAGTATTTCTTGGATTTCGGGTATCTGAGCAATAGCTACATAATAAGTATTATCCCTTTTTTTTACTAATCCAATTGTGATTTCATCCGTTGTGTGCTGATTTGTTAAGTCTATTAAATAACTAGTCTCAGTCCATTCCGCAAAGGGAGGGATTTGGTAATGTTTAATCTTAGTTGGTTTTACTTTTGAAACCGAAAATTCGAAAATTCCTACCGGCTTCTCTCCATTCAGATCTTCTGCCCTGAGAGAATCAAAAAGAGAAATCCGCTCTGTAATCTCAGCTTTGATTTTTACTTGTTTGAGTTGCTTTACTGAAGACAGTTGCAATAAGACTCGTTCCTTTAATGCCTGATCAAACTGGTAGTAAAAGAGAGTAGCCAGAAAAGTTGTGACAACCATTGCCAGGCCTATCATTATTAACGCCAGCTTGTTGCCGATTTTATTAAGACCTCTCATTTCGTAAAGATATCTTTAATAAGTACTAGGGAGGATCAGTAGAAATACGGATCAATCATACATTGAATCTAACTTCATCGGAAGTCATTGAAACTTATTCCACTAAAACTTTGACCCGATTGATAGATCCCGAATGTTCTAAAATCATGAAATAAGTCCCTGATTTAAGTGGCTGTTCTAAATCAATAGTTTGATTCAAGCTACCTGTATTATCAGCCTCAAGTATTGTATACCATATGTTTCTTCCATCAATTTCAAATAAAGAAACCAGAACTGATTCATTCTTACTAAGGCCTGTCAGGTTTATTTTAAATGTACCAATGTTTGGATTTGGATATACCACTAAATTCTGTGACAATTCCCATGAAACCGCCTGAACATTGGAGTAGGAGGATGTGCCGTCAAAATCAGTTTGTCCCAACCTGTAATAGGAAGTTTCAAAGAAAGGATTGTTATCGATTATTCGATATTGAATCTCTTCATTGCTATTGCCAGCACCTTGCACTTTAGCGATGGATTCAAAGTCGATTCCATTGATTGATCTTTCAACGGTGAAGTAATCATTATTGAGCTCGGTAAGTGTTATCCAGTTTATGACAACTGTGTTCCCGGTATGCGTTGCATTAAAACTCTTGAGTTCTACTGGTAAAGGGCTAGGAGAGGATCCACCACCTACCGGACTGAAAGAAGACACTCCTGAAACGGATGCAGCATACGGATCTGATCCTGTAGCACTTATGCCACTGCCATAAACTTCCCAATCTGCCCCATTATAGTGACTTATAAACATATCCGTTCGATCAAAATTGGTCAATTCATGTGATCCATCCCATTCGATAGTTAACGTAACATCTGATCCGCCAACCGTTCCTTCGTCGACAAACCATGTACGATCGATGGCGTCTGCTGTTTGTTGAGTTCCTGATCCAATTTGACCCTCAGAATAAACTGTTTCGGCTACTCTCGCACAGAAATCATCAGAGGTTCCTACATTGTTTACACTGATTGGATTATAGCTGGAGGTCGTTGGTCCGATTGGAAACACTCGTGTACCATCTCCGCTTCCCAGATCATTCTGGCAAAGTTCACCTGTTCCATCTGTTACAAGGAATGCAGCACTACTTCCACCAGAGATTGTTGCCGTACTTTCTATCGTAAGTGTATTGTCATTTAAAGAAAGGTTACCTGAGGTCAACGTCAGCTGATTTCCAACATTAGCAGCCAATCTTAATTCTGCAGTCGATCCGATTTTATTGACCACCACATTGTGAAAAGTGGTAGTAGACGATCCTGTGATATCTTGTTCAGCACTACCTGAAAATTCAATGGTGCCGCCATTAGTAGTGAGGGTCCCATCATTTATAAAATCGCCTTCGAGTGTTAATGTAAAGCCTGCCAAATCTAATGTTGCGCCAGATTCAATATTGAGAACTCCAATTGTTCTGGATTGATCTAACACCGGATAGTCTATTAATCCTGATGGAATTACAATGTCATTACTTACAGTTGGGACACTACAGAAACTCCAATTACCGGCCTCATTCCAATTGCTGTTACCATTACCTCCAGTCCATTGGTTTTCAGCTGTTTCTGCTTCAATACTATAAAAGTTGTCGGGATCACTTTGGTTATTATATTCTGTTTGAATCCATCCGGAAGACCTGGCCACATCTGAGACTTTTACCTCATCGATTTGTCCATCGAATTCAACTGCATTCCAACGAGCGACCTCCAGGTTATTGGCAGCAGTGGTAAGTGCTGCAGTTGTATTGTCAAATAATACGCCATCATAATACAGCTGCACAATAGTGCCATCATACGATAAGGCATAATGATGCCAGTTGGTTGCACTACCATTCAACGTAAATTCATCATTGTTGCCATTATACTCAATGTCCCAATTGCCGTTTGTTCCATTATCTGTATGCAATGAAAAGTCATTGGCTATGGTGCCTCCCTGAAATAGGCCTCCGTCATCAAAAGCATCTGCCTGAGCCCACAACTCAATCGTCCGTGTTCCTGCAGCAGTCGTTTGTGGTGCGGTACCCAAATCGATGTAATCATCCGTGCCATCAAAGTCAAAACCTTCACCCACCTGACCCGTAATAACATCGGCTCCATTCATTGTTCCATTTGCTGTACCATCGTTGGTATTACCTGTGCGGTCATCTACGACAGATGTAGCGCCCAAATCGTCATTGAAGTGATAGACTCCTAAGTAGTTAGCGTTATATGTTGCAGTTACAGAAGGGTCACCGCCAGCAAAGCTGCAATTGCCATAATACATGAAAATCTCAGTATCCGCATTCACAAAAAGCGTAGGGATGCGGATCCAGGCGATATACTCGCCGGTGGTGCCATCGTACTTCTCAATATCAAAATCTAAGGTTGTACCATCTGCCAAGGTGAAAAGTATATCATACCCGTTTGCATCCTGCACTTTACCTGTTGCTTGAGCTAAATCCGTATCTATGGTACTAAATAGAATTGGAAAGTCTGTGTGATTTGTGCTACCTGATACTTGGCTATTGTCTATCGTGATCTTCTTTCTAAATGAATAATCGGCGATGAAGTCAGGGCGTACACTCACTTGAACCGTATTGGAATAGACGATGCAGGTTCCATTGTCAACTTCAGCTCTGAAGTATGTGGTAGCCGTAAGGTTACCAGTGTTCAAACTAGCTGAGGTTTCCCCACCAATGTCTGAAAACGAAGAATTGTCGGTGGAACTTTGCCATTGAATCGTTCCGGATTCTCCTGTTAATGTAATTGTAGTACTCGAATTATAATCGATTGTGGTATTATCAGCAGTTGCTGTACCACCATTTCCGTTATAATCCTCTGTACCAAGAGTATAGAAACTACCCGGATCATTTTGATTGTTATATTCAGTAATGATCCACCCTTCAGCACGAGCACTGTTTGAAATTCTTAATTCATCCAGTGCACCACGATACCTTCTATTATCTAATCTTCTACCAATGTAGAGCGGGTTCGTATTATCACTTAAAATATTTCCGTCCGCGTTGTTAGAAGCTGTCAATATTCCATCAACGTATAACTTCATACGTGGATTAGCTGCGAGATCTGCGTCATATGTTAATACAAAATGATGCCAGTCTGCATCTACAGAGCCATTGTCATACCTAAAGTGTCCTGAACCGGTGGTCACTCGCTGGTTAAGTGCTGCTGGATTGGTGCCGCCATCCGTTCCCAACATATAACGTTCCTGATTTACCGCAGGAGATTTCATAATGAATGGAGCATCTTGTGGAACCGGGAGGAAATATCTGGCCCATGCTTCCAATGTCACCTGATTGGTAATGTCTGTGTCGATACTGGCACTATTTGTAACACTGATCCAGCTATCGCCATTGTCTACTCCTGTGAATCCTCTACCATGGGAAATAATTCCAATTTCATCATCTGTACTTCCGGCAGACCCTTCTGTTCCATCGTTGTTGTTGGATGTAGCATCTAATAGATCGTCTTCAAAATGCCAAATAGCTTTGTAGTTGCTGTCCCAGGTGGTTGTCACCGATGGATCGGTCACCACTGCGGAATTTCCATAGTGCATGTATAACACCGTATTTTCTGAAGCAGATACAGTAGGTACTCGCACCCATGCTATAAAGTTTCCTGTTCCTGCTGTGTAACTTTCAATTTCATGATCCAACTCCGTACCACTTGCATCGGTGAATTTTATATCATAACCGCTAGCACTGGTTACTTGTCCATTATTGGCTGTTGTTCGCAAATCTGGGTCAGTAGAATTGAATAGCATAGGGAAGTTGCTGAGATCCGAACTTCCATTCACCTGGCTTGCATTAATGGTGACTTTTTTTCGATAACAATAACCACTGATATAGTCTGGTTGAACAGTGACCGTTGCAGTTGTAGAGAATGCTTCGCATCCACTATCCGTGACTTCTGCTCTATAGTAGGTAGTTGCAGTCAGATTGCCGGTATTTAATGTTGTTGAGGTTTCACCTCCTACATCACTAAATGTGACATTGTCCGTAGAAGACTGCCATTGAATGGTGCCTCCGCTTTCTTGATCTGTTAAGGTGATGGTAGTACTTGTATTGTAGTCGATTTCACTTGATGTGGCAGTTGCAGTTCCACCATCATGAGGATATTCTTCAACCCCAAAGGCGTAAAAGGTAGCTGGGCTGCTTTGATTATTGTATTCTGTAGTAACCCAACCGGCAGTATGAGCAGCTTCTGAGATTCTTAGCTCATCCAGTATCCCTTCAAAAAACCGTGTTCCTATCAAGTCAGCACGTGTTCCCAACAGCACGGCTTCTCCAATACTATTATCAATATTTGTTGAGAATGGAGAACTGAATTGTTGTACACCATTGACGTATCCAATGACATCAGTGCCATCATAAACGACAACAGCATATGACCATGAAGTGGTAGGAACCGTACCTCCCTGGAAATTATTTGTACTGTTGTTAATTCTCCCTCGCAGTTGTTCGTTGCTGGCTCCTGCATCATTTGTACCAAGCATATAACTTTCATCGTTGTTAGCGCCTTTTAGAATAAAGCCTTCATCATTGTCAAGGTCTCCTTCAGTATCCACCCAGGCACTGAGTGTAATTGTATTGTCAGTTACTCGTAAGCTCGCTGCGTCAGGTACCGTGATATAATCATCCGTTCCATCTAGATCAATCGCATTTCCGATTTGGCCTGAAACCAAATCAGCAGTGGTCATAGTTCCTTGAGGTTGACCGTCATTGTTATTGCTGGTAGCATCCAGAATAGATCCGGCTACATCCCCATTTGGATCTTCTTCGAGGTGCCAAACCGCTACATAGTCGCTATTCCAGGTTGCAGTTGTGGATGGATCACCTGAAACTGCAGTATTCCCATAATACATGTAAATTTCTGTATCAGAATTATAAGAGACTGTAGGTACATTCACCCAGGCTTCAAATGCTCCGGTAGTTGCTGTGTAGGAGCTTATTTCATGATTTAGACCTGTTGTACCATCGGAAGTGGTAAACGTGATGTCGTATCCATTCGCGTTCTCAACATTGCCATTATTGGCTACTGTACGAAGGTCTGAATCCGTCACACTGATTAGAACAGGAAAATTGGTTAAATCGGCACTTCCGCTTACTTGATCACTATCGATCGTGACTTTCTTTCTGTAACAATAGCCACTTGCAAAAGGAGGAAGTACGGTTACAGAAGCGGTTGTTGACAATACCTGACAAGAGGCCGACCCAACTTTAACCCGATAATAGGTTGTGGCAGTAAGAACACCCGTATTGAGCGTAGTACCTGTTTCACCTCCGATATCCGAGAAGCTTACATTATCTGTGGATGATTGCCACTGTAATGGTGTTGTATTTTGACCACTGAGCGTAATAGTGGTTGATTCCCCTGATCGAATGGTACTCTCATTTGCTGTTGCTGTTCCGCCTTCCGGTACAGGACTCCCACATTGTTCTTCAGTACCTACAGTCGTAACAAATCCTGTAGGATTATCCTCAATATTATACTGAGTTAGGATCCAGTTAGCAGATCTTGCAACATTAGAAACCTGAGCGCTCTGTAGCTGACCATTGAAATCTCTTCCTCCCCCGGGAATATTTCCGATGGTAGCAAAATCCGTTTCAGAAGGTTCTCCACTAAGAGTTAGATTGGATCCGGTAAGTGCTCCAGTGGCAACCTCGGTACCATTTAAATACACTCGCACAGTATTATCTGCTGCATCCCAGCTATAAGTTGCCAAATACCACGTTCCAGTATTGTAGGCAATTGGATTATCATCATCGTCGACTGTAGTATCTGCATCTGTACCTCCATTATTTACATTTGTACGACTACCAATGACTCCCCCTGATTGGCGCAACAGCCAGGTTTCATCATCCGCTCCGGTACCCCAGCATTTACCAAATATTCGATCATCCCCGGTATCATCCGGATTGAGCCAAACTTGTACAGTGAAGGCTGTCCAGGAGTCGTCATTGATGGCTTGTAGCCGAATACGATCATCTGTTCCATCAAAATCCTGTGCAGATCCAAATTTTCCAGTTGTCTGGGTAGGAGTAGAGCCACTATTACCACTATTTGGCAAGCCACCGCCCGTTCCATGAACAGAATTAGGAGATGAGTCTACAAACTCGTCGGTGGTACCATTTCCAGATTCCTGAAGATGAAGCACCGCTTGAAAATCATTACTCCATGTACCTGTAGAAGAAGGGTCCGTAGAAGCATCACTTTTGCCATAATACATGTAAATGGTCTTATTTGTGGCATTGGTAAGATCAGTCTTTACATAGGCCCGATAAGCCCCAGTTCCGCTAGTGTAGGAAAGAAGCTCATGGTCCAGCTGGGTAATACCATCATCATCGGTGAAAACAATATCATACCCATCAGAACGGGCATTAGCGGCTAATTGAGCATCAGATGCAAGTTCATATAGGAGAGGAAAATCAGAATGAGTTCCACTTATTTGAGTACCATCCAGTGTGATTTCTTTTCGGTATTCATAGCCTGAAAGCCATGTTTGACCAAAAATTGGAGATAACATCAATATAAGCAATCCACCAAGTGTTAACTTGATTAGCATGTTAAAACGTAGCATGTAAATGACGGTTAATTCTGTTTAATATATAACTATATTAAGAAATACATTAATTTTTTCGATGAACGGAAGGATTCCAGTTGACGAGTCGTTATTAAAAGTTACTGCTTATAATAATAATTTAGCCGATTATGAGTTTAGAAAAATACTCATCATTGATATTTTCTAGTTGACCGAAAATGTGATTATTGATTGTCGCATTACTTGAGGAGAAGTATTCGTTGATCGCATCATACATTTCAGATTTGCTTAGGCGACCATCTCTATTGATGTCTAACTCTTTAAAAGCAAAAATGATAGTCCCTCTTTTCAATCCAAGTATTCGATACAAGGTTTCGAATTCATCAAAATCGATGAATCCGTCTTTATTATGATCACAAAGATCGAAGAGAAATCGGACGACTGATGCCGAAAACCATCGAATAAAATAGGATTTTTCTTCACTTTCGTTTGATCTTTGGATGATTCGCACCCATTCATGAACCGTAATCTTTCGTCCTTTGCCATCGGACTCCATCAGAAGTCGATCAAAGTTTTTTACGGTTATGTATTTGAGGTAATTCTTTTCAGTCTCATTGAATAATCCTTTTCGAGTACTATAGAGTCTTTCCAGTAGTTCATCAAAATCACTCGGCTCCAGCACACCATCTTTATTGGTGTCCATTAGGTAGAAAAAGAGTATCCATTTACGTATGGTATCTGTTACTTGCAAGGATGGATGTATTGAAGTCTAGAGGTCTAATCTATTAAAGTGTAGTGAGACTTAACACTCTTTTTAGCTTAAAGGCTAAGATTTAACTATAACAAAGGCAATGCTGTCGTTTTAATTTAAGGTTTAAGTCTACATATCATACCATTCAGGATTTATTGATTAATGTTTAACTTCAGACCAACCAACCAAAATAACAATGAGAACCTATTTAATAACACTAATAGCATTTTGCATTCTATCATGTAATCAAAGCACGCCCGAGTTTGATGTCGTCATCCGGAATGGAACCATTTACGATGGCTCTGGAAATCCATCATATGTTGGTGATGTGGCCATAAAAGATGATCGAATCATCAAAGTAGGTGAAGTTGAAGGCAAGGGAACAACTGAAATAGATGCTGCTGGAATGGCAGTGTCACCAGGGTTTATTAATATGCTAAGTTGGGCCAATGTAAGCTTAATAGAGGACGGTCGATCACAAAGTGATATCAGACAAGGGGTGACTTTAGAAGTCATGGGTGAAGGTTCTTCTATGGGACCGTTAACTCAAGAGATGAAAGAAGAAATGATCGCCAATCAAGTGGATATCAAATATGATATTCCTTGGACCACTTTAGGGGAATACCTTCAATACCTTGAAGATAAAGGTGTTTCTACCAATGTTGCTTCTTTTGTTGGAAATGGGACCTTGCGAAAGCATGTCATCGGTTATGAAGGGCGTGATGCTACCCCTGATGAAATGGAAATAATGAAAGAACTTACGAGGCAAGCGATGGAAGAGGGAGCTGTTGGTATCTCTTCTTCTCTACTTTATACGCCAAGTATGCATGCAGATACTGAAGAGTTAATCGAACTTGCTTCAGTTGTTGCGGATTATGATGGAATGTACGTTTCTCATATTAGAAATGAAGGAGATTATCTGCTTGAGGCTATCGATGAGCTCATAGAAATTGGAGCAAAAGCCGGATTACATGCTGAGGTGTATCACCTGAAGGCATCTGGTCAGCAAAACTGGGGTAAAATGGATGTTGCCATTCAAAAGATAGACTCAGCTAGAAATGCCGGCCAGCCAGTGACAGCTGACATCTATACATACAATGCAAGCAGTACGGGCTTGCATGTTCAGTTACCCAACTGGGTGCGTGAGGGCGGTATCGATCAAATGATTGAACGCCTAAAAGACCCGGAAATTCGACAGAAGGTAATCGGTGAAATTGAATTCAGAAATCCGCCGAATACCATACTTCTTGTAGGTTTCAAAAACGAGGCAATGAGAATTCACATTGGTAAGTATCTAAATGAGTTAGCTGAGGAGCTAGGTAAAACCCCAGCCGAAACAGTTGTCGATATCATTATCGAAGATGATAGCAGAATTCAGGTGGTTTATTTTTCCATGAGTGAGGAGAACATCCTTAAGAAGGCAGCCATACCTTGGGTGAGCTTTTGTTCTGATGCAGGATCATATACGAATGAAGGCGTTTTCATTAAGCAGAGTACACATCCTCGAGCTTACGGATCATTCATTCGGGTGATAGGGAAGTTTGTAAGAGAGGATCAGATCATGTCAATGGAAGAAGCAATCAGGAAATTGACCTCACTACCTGCTACCAACCTAAAACTTAAAGATCGTGGACTCCTTAATGCAGGGTATTTTGCTGATGTTGTAATTTTTGATCCTAAAGAAGTTGATGATAAAGCCACCTTTGAGGATCCCCATCAGTATGCAGTAGGAGTGAAGCATGTTTTTGTTAATGGGGGGCATGTATTAAAAAATGGTGAACATACAGGTGCTACACCTGGTCGATTTGTTAAAGGTCCTGGATGGAAAGAAGAAGGAATTGAATAGGAATATCAATTGCTTAGAAAATCGCTTACGGTTCACTTTTGCTAAACTCCTTATAAAGGAAATAAGGTAATCCGTTTTTGTGAACGATTTTGACGGGTGTGAAATATATCATTCCCATCAGGTTTTCATAGAAAACAACAGTGCTTAAGGTTAATCTATTCTCTGAATTTTTATAAAATGAGGCAAAAAAAGTAAGTCCAGGAGCGGTCCCTTTGACAATCATTTCATTTTCATTTTTGAAATATTCGTCACCTAAACTAGCGGCGAAAGCATTTATTTTATTTTGATCAATCGGTTCGTTTAAGCCTATTTCATACGCGTCTACATAATCTGCATTTTCAATGAGCTGTGAAATTTTGCTTTGGCTAGGCAGATCAACAACCTTGACACCATTATTAATGCCTATCTGGAATAAAATTTTCAATAGAATGTATCCTAAAAAAAGTATTATAAATGCAATTAATGTAAACCACTTCAATTTTCTATTAATCATCATAATCTATGAATTCATTTCAATTTGGATAAAAATACGATTAGCTTTCTATCTTGTTTAAACCTTTGAACGATTATACCATGAAAAATCTTACCAAAACCTTAAAGTCCATATTAGCTATGGTCCTGGTTTTCTTGTTTACTGCAAGTGCTATCGTATCGTGTGATGTGAAAAAGCAAGCAGAAGGAAATGAAGATGAGACAGAGGAAGCTTCAGAAGCAACAGAGACTGAAGAGGCAGCTGAATCGGATGAGCATCCAAGTGGCGAACACCCTTCTGATGGCGGTGAGCATCCAAGTGATGGCGAACACCCAAGTGAAGATGAAGCAGATAGCACATCTACAGACAGTTAATTCTAACTGGAAGCTTTTGGCTTACGCTCGAATGAAAATATAGTTTTTACCTGAGCTGATTCCCCATCGATTTCCATGATGGGGTAGGCCAGGAATGGGACTTTACCAGTAGATGGTCCGGGACTAAATTCAAGGTTTCGTCCCTTACTCAATTCAATTCGATTAGCTGGATGGTGACCAAAATAATAAGTCGCCAGGGGAGTGTACTTGTTACCCTCGCTGATATCGATCGGCCACCACTTACCTTCCGCGTAAAACTCTGCCCAGCAGTGATAGCCATTTACACCGCCTTCATTTCTCTCCGAAGGTATGGATGCCCCAACAGCAAACCTTGCAGGAATACCTACTGATCTAGCTAGGGCAATAAAAAATGAGTGAAACTCAGTGCAATTGCCTGATTTACTGTCACATGCATAATTGGCATCTCCTGTGCCATATTTTCCTTGTTTGGCGTATCTCATATTATCTATGATATAATCGTACAAGGCTCGAGCTTCAGTTAAAGGAGTACTCGCATTACTTTCAGCTAACACTTCATTAGCAATGGTTGAAAATCGATCAGTTAAGGGAATGAGCGGAGTACCTTCGAGGTATCGATCAACTTCAGCTTCTTCGTCTCGGTAAGCAGTTTTTTCTTCTCTGATAACCTCGTAACTGATTGTTATTTTTTGTTCACTCTGTTCCGGAGATAATTCCATAAACAGAATTTGATTTCCAAAGGTGGCTTCTTTGATCACTGTATAATCTACTCGCGCAACTATATTTTGCGATGTTATTTGCTGAAAGCGATCGCTCTGAGCTATTGGTAACCATAATCTGGCATCAGTAGTAATCTGTGGTAATACTACTTCATAAGTGAAGGTAAACCGATCCTGTCCTTCGATAACGCCAAGTAAGTCGTTTGAGGCATTTTTGACTGGAACCGTGAACCATGTTTTGTCTTTGCTTTGCTTCCAGGTATAATAAGGCTTACCATTCAGTTTATGCAGATTGGTACTTGTCACTTCCATATTATCTGCAGTACCGTTTAAAAAGAAATCCACATCATAAACATCGCCTTCTGTGGTCGCAAGATCTACACAGGCAAAGAACTTATTTGGTCCAAGTACTGATAAATATTCGGTATGTACACGTACCAATTTAAGATCCAAAACAGAGGTATCTCCTTCATAGTGAAAGTAACCGTCGCTAGCAGCTATTTCTTTCTCAATGTGCGCTCGAATACCTCGATCTACATCCTCAATGGTTGCTCGCTTTGCTGACGGTTTTTCTTCTTTATTTTCATTTTTCGATTGCTGACAAGCAGTTAAGAAAAGAATCATGGTGATAAGATGAAATAGGGTTCGTTTCATGAAGAAAAAGTAATGAATCGTGAAATGGATAGCAAAGAAGTACAGCTATTCGCAAGTGTACTATACTAATTATCTAAGAATTACGATTGTCTCTGTCTTGGTATTATGTAAAGCCTATTTGTCCTTATGCCAATTATTTATCAAATAACTTCTTGTTATAGTACAACCGTTTTATGAAAATACCCCCAAAAGGGTATTGGAATTCGTATGTTTTACAGGCAACTTTAAATTATTAATCAAATGCATTATGCCTACTTACAGTTACAAACTTGAGATTATTGGTGTTGGTCCAATAAGTGTGCAAGTGACGCTTGCAAATCAGCCCATTCCAATGGTTAGCAACAATGGAAAAAAATGGAAACCAGCAGATACTCCAGTTAATCTTTCCTTTAATGGTAATCTGACAGGAACAATCTTAATTACAGCCGCATCAGGTACTGGTTGGACAGTAAAAATAACTAATCAGGGAAATGTGGTATTCAATTCGTCAGGAGAAACAGAAAATAATGGATCACATGTTACAATCAATACTACGCCGATTTAAACTATTCATTTTAGTTTTTTTCATACTGTTTTTTGGCTTTAGTCAAACCTCAGCAGTTGAAAGTTCTGATGGTGAAACGTCTTTGCTTCTATCTAATATTGGGACCGTTTCATTGAATTTTGAAGCTAGTAAAGTAGGATTCTCATATGGCAGGTATAGGTCCAGCACGAATCAATATATTTTTAATGCAGATGAATTGATTTATGGATTTGATGGGGGATTAACTGCAAGTGATGGTGTGGCATCCCTAATAAGTGAGGCAGAACTAAACCCAGTCGGAGAATATGGTGGATTAGTTGCATTGAGGGGGTTAAGTACGCGAACGGCTAATCGAGCGGTTGCTTCTGCAACTTCTGTATCAATGAGTAAAACATTTTATTTGTCTCTAAAAAGAGAATCCTCATCAGTTCAATTGTATGAGCTACTGAATGGACAAGATACCCTTAATACGATCACCGATAATGGCTTTAATGTAACAATTGGATACAATAAGTTAGGTGGTTGGTATCGTAAAAATCCTGATCAGTATAACACATCTATTTTTGGTATTTCTGCGAAATTTGGTCATACAACTAACATTAAAGACCTCACTAATTCATCAATAACTTCAGTTGTATATAATGAAGATAGTACGAAATTGATTCAATCAGGAAGTGAAAATGTTCGTACTCCATTATCTAAATATGATGATCAAGTATTTTTCTTCAACATAAACACAGACTTTCTATACTATCCTGATGCACTTGATAATAGGATTGCCTTCTTGTGGTATAACAGACTCAAATATTTTGACAAGGAGGATGAATTATATGATGATGATGAGGATCATTTGTGGGAATTTAATACTGGTTTAGGTGTAGCTTTTGCAAAAAATCAATCTCCTACAGAAGTAGTTGGTGCACTTCAAGTACATTTCGAGGATTTATTTGATATAACAGATTCTAAGCTCAATTTCTTAGAGCGAATGAGCGTCAATATCGTCGTAGGTTTCCCATTTTAGCATCTACCATTGTTTGCCAATGAATTATCTAACCCAAACTCAATGTGCTATTATATCTCATCCATTTAATTACCTTTAATCTTAGAAGTTAAGATTAAGCTAATGAGTGAAACGAATAGTAATAAGGCGGTTGTAATCATAATCATAGTCATTGTAGTTCTAGGCGGACTGACCGGAGGATGGTATTTTGGGAAGTATAAGCCTGAGCAAGAGGCCAAAGAACAAGCAAGACTAGAACAAATTGCTAAGCAGGAAGCTGAGAAAAAAAGACAAGAAGAAGCAGCTCGTAGAAAAGCACGATATGATCAACTTATTGTTGATGCAGATGCTGCATTTGAACAAGAAAACTGGGGAACAGCTCAATCACTTTACTCAGAAGCGACTTCACTTTATTCCAATGAACAATATCCAAAAGATCAATTAGCAATTGTGAATGCTAAATTGGATGAAATTGCAGCTTTAGAAGCTAGAAAAGAAGCTGGAGTTGTCGAAACCGTTTCAGAGCCTAATGGACGGTTTTACATAATTGTATCCAGTAGTATTGACGATGATTTAGCCAGAGACTATGCAACTAAACTTGCAAAAGAAGGAACTAGCGTGAAGCTTGTGCAGCATAATTACAACGAGCTGCCATTTCATGGTGTTTCTGTTGGTGATTATGATACCTGGGATCAAGCACAGAGTGCTGCCTCATCATTCACTAATTATGGTAAAGTTTGGGTATTGAAGTACTAGGTCCTAGCTATAAACGCTTTTCAAAGCGTTACAAAAAGCATTCACTTCTTCCGTAGTGCCGGTACTTATTCTTGCCCAATTGTAGAGTGGGGGAAAAGGTCTCCCAATCAAAACCCCTTTTTTGGCCATGGCTTCCGAAAGGTCATTAATATGTCTGCCTGACTGAAAGAATACAAAGTTGGTATGGGATTTAATGTAGTCTAAGCCTATATCATCCAAGGTTTTATACATATTCTCTTTTCCCTCTGCATTTTTGGCAATACTGAATTTATAGAATTCATCATCCTTCAATGCCTCCTCAGCAGCTGCAATAGCCAAAACATTGGTCATCGCCATGATACTCTTTTTTAATCGAACCGCAATATCAGGGCGTGCGATTAAATAACCAATTCTAATACCAGCAAGACCATAAACTTTTGAAAACGTTTTAGACACAATCACGTTTTTTCCTTCTTTCACCAACTCTACCATGGACGGATAGTCTGGATCCGTGATATAGTCATAGTATGCTTCATCACTAAACACCACGGTTCGTTTTTCGAAAGAATTACAGAAATCTCGCAGCTTGTTTTTATCCAGAAGGGTACCTGTAGGGTTGTTGGGATTACAAATAAAAATCAAACCAGTTTTGGAGGTTACTCGTGCTGCCATGGCATCAAGGTCATGTTCCATGTTCTCATTGAGTGGCACTCGATGTACATATGAGCCAATATTCTCTGCATATCGTAGCATTGCCTGGAAAGTAGGGTCAGCAGCCACAATTTCATTTCCTTCTAATCCATACGTCATTCCTGCAGCCTTGAGTCCTTCAGTAGAGCCACCAGTAACCACAATATGGTCCTTTGAAACTCCTTCTTTTTCTGCAATTGCATCTACTAACGGTCTTAAATTGATAGATGGATATCGGCAGGCGATATCAAACGCATCAGTGATGGCAGTTCTGACTTTTTTAGAGGGCCCATAGGGGTTTTCATTGGAAGTCAGTCTTATTTTATCATCACCCAATCTATGAATGGGAACCTCCATAGAAAAGGTTTGATTTGGAATAAGGAATGCAGCAGTACCAGCTAAACTTACAGATTTTAGCCACTGCCGTCGGTCAATGTTCTTCATGGTATGTAGAGGTTAGACCTTTAAGGTACTAACTAACCATCACTCTTTCAACCCATGATTGTGTCATTAAAAGATTTTAGCTGACATATGAAATAAAAGAATTAGTTTTGCAGCACTCATAAATGTTTTGAGTACAATAATTTAGTTAATACGCTGTGCCACGCAGTAGGTAGTACCGTTCAAGTTGAAATTTCCCATAAAGAATTCCTTCCTGTCGTTTCCACTGAGTTGATTTGACTTAATGTCAGAATCAAACGTCTTTTCTTCATTATTGAAGTAATCGATCGATCATGAACAAATTATGATCTATCAAAAAATTAATAACAATACAATTAGATTAAAAAAATGCAAGAAGGAACAGTAAAGTTTTTCAACAGCGAAAAAGGTTTTGGATTTATTACTCCAGACAATTCTAAAAAAGATGTTTTTGTTCACATGAGTGGACTTATCCATGAGATCATGGAAAATGACAAAGTATCATTCGAAGTTGAAGAAGGTAAGAGAGGCTTGAACGCCGTGAATGTTGAGCGAATCGACTAAGGATAACTATCCACAAATAACAAAATAATGCAAGAAGGTAAAGTAAAATTCTTCAATCACGGAAAAGGTTATGGTTTCATAACTCCTGATTCTGGTAATGACATATTCGTTCACGTTAACGGATTGATTGATGAAATCAAAGAAAACGACCGTGTTCAGTTTGAGACTGAACAAGGAAAAAAAGGTTTGAATGCTGTCAATGTTGAAGTTATAGACTAATCATTGGCATAAGCTCTATACGAGCTTATAATTGAAAGGTGATTTTGGTAACAGAATCACCTTTTTTATGAACTTAATTTGATTGCCGGGCTCTTGCACTTGTTAATAATTGACCTCTTCTAAATGACATAGAAAGTGCTGCAGGTATCTCTGCTTCTGCCTCAATTACAGCTGCTTTTGCTTTCTGAATCTCAGCTAGCATTTCCTGCTCTTCAGCAACTGCCATTGCTCTCCGCTCCTCTGCTTTAGCATTGGCTATTTCCAGATCAGCAGCTGCCTGGTCAATTTGGAGTTTGGCACCAATGTTTTTTCCAATATTAATATCGGCAATATCAATAGAGAGTATTTCATAAGCTGTTCCTGCATCCAGTCCGTCAGCCAGCACTCGCTTAGAAATATCTTCAGGCTTCTCTAGTACAATTTTATAGGTGGTTGCTTCACCCATACTTGAAATGATGCCTTGGCCGACACGTGCTTTGATCGTTTCTTCACCTGCACCACCAACAAGTTGCTGAATATTGGTACGCACCGTCACTCTAGCTTCTGCTATTAACTGAATACCATCAACCGAGACACCTGTAATAGATGGCACACTGATCATATATGGGGTTACAGAGATCTGCACTGCTTCCAGGACATTTCTTCCTGCAAGATCAATGGCGGTGGCTTGCTTGAATGTCATTTGCAAATTGGCCTTATCAGCAACGATCAATGCTTTGATGACATTGGTGAGGTTACCACCAGCTAAATAATGAGTTTCAAGTAACTGCGAAGTGATGTTTTGGATTCCTGCCTTAGTAGCAAGAATTAAAGAATTAACAATTAAAGTAGGGGGTACCTTTCTGAATCTCATAAATACAAGATCCAAAAGCTTTACATAAACTCCTGAGAAAACGGCCGTAATCCAGAGATTGATAGGGAAGATGTAAAGTATCAGCCAAAGGCCTACGATAACCAAGCCCGAAATAATAAGCATTTGTACCTCCATAGTAAGTCGGGATAGTTATTGAATTGATGGCGGAAGCTACATCTAATTCTTACTTAAACCATGAGATATATAAAGAAAAAGATTGCGTTATCAGTTCGTACTCCTTTTACTAAGAATACATCAATTGATCTTATCTATTTCAACCTTAGCTTGTTCATAGTAATCGCTGAATCTCGCCAGTTCATGTTGTTCGTTTTCAACAAGTAAATTTCGAAACGCTTTCAAATTATCCAGTGCAGCAGCTTTTTGACCATTTTGAAGCTGAAGCATTGCCATGTGGTATCGTGAAAGGGGGTATCGGAAATCTTGACCATTTGAAATGATCAAATTGTAATGATGTGCTGCACTATCATATTGCTCCATTAGTCGGAAGCACTGAGCCATTTGAAACTGTGCTTCAACGTATTCCGGATATTCATTAAATGCGACCTTATAATAGCGAATGGCATGCTCGTATTCGCCATAGGCAAAATAATTGTCTCCAACTCTTGAAATGAGTATGGCCTGACGCTTATTTGGTTGAGCGTAAGAGGCGAAAGCCATAAAGGTGGCAGTAATAAGAATAAATAAATTTACTAGTACACGCATCAAATTGATATCCCGTTCCTACTTTGAAAATACTATTTATCCTGCGGAATCAGACCCGTAAATCGACTAGACTCTTAAATGTTACGACGCAAATGGCAAACTAGTTTGTATCTTTTGGTTCATTTTGAATTTCAAGCCGCACTTTGATAGCTCTAATACCATCTATTGCTAGAATCTCCGCAGTTACTCCCTCATCCAACTCAAGGGCTTTATTAATTTCTAATTTATGGCCTACTTTTTCTACGATTAATCCGGATATCGTATCAGCATCATCAGCACTAAGGTTTAGCTTAAACCGATCATTTAGTTCATCAATTTGAACATCTCCATTCACAATGATCTTTCCATCTTTCTGCTCAACAATCTCAGACTCTTCAACATCAAATTCATCCTGCATACTACCAACTAGTTCTTCTAACAAATCTTCTAATGTCACAATACCTAAAACGGTTCCATACTCATCCTGAACAAAAGAAAGGTGCTGCCGCGCATTTCTAAATTCCTGTAATAATTTACTTAGAAGGATATTTTCAGGAACCATCATAGGGGATCTAGCTACTGCTTTTAGATTTACATTGTCATTTTGACTATATCCTACAATGTCTTTGATATGTACTACTCCAAGTACTTTATCCAAGGAGTCATCACAAAGCGGGAACCGAGTGTGTCTTGAAGCTCTTGAAAATTCCAGGTTTTTGATAAAGGAATCATTGGCATCAAGAAACTCTACTTCATTTCGTGGTTTCATGATTTGTTTAGCCACTGTATCGTCAAATCGAAAGACTGCATTCAGTAAGCGATGCTCATTCTTGGATAACTCGCCTTTGGCATAGGCAATACTCAATGAAGCTCGAATTTCTTCTTCGGAAAGAGGAGTATCATGTTCATCAGATTCGTCTATTCCAAGCCATTTTAGAATGACATTTGTGATGCTGTTTAGTACATACATGAACGGATACAAAACCATATAGAATCCTTTCAATAGGAGTGCTGAGCCAAGGAAAACAGGTTCTGGTTTTCTAATTGCATAAATTTTAGGGACTTGCTCGCCAATCACAATATGGAAAGCAGTAATAGTGGTAAAAGCAATGGTAAACGCAATTCCATGAATGAGATTCTCGGAATTGACACCCAGATCATGAATTAGGGGAGTGATTAAATGAGCGATAGCTGGTTCGCCAATCCATCCCAAAGCAAGAGAAGCCATGGTAATACCTAGTTGGCAAGCAGAGAGGGCCAGGTTTTGTCTTTTGTAAAGCCACATGGCTGTACTTGCAAAAGGTTGTTTTTCACGCATCATTTTCTTGATCTTGCTTTTCGTTAATTTGACAAGAGCAAATTCTGCTGCTACAAAAAATCCATTGAGAATAATAAAGATGACAGTCAATCCAATTTTGATACCATCCATTGTATAGCTTGGTTCCGCTTCCATTTTTTGATTTTATTTAAACCAGGTGAAGGTATTTAAAAAGAAGTCCAAAAAGACTTTTATTTCATGTGATGTCTATTTTAAAATATACCTAAGGCAGACCCTAGTACTGTGGCCAACCCAAGGAAACTTAAGAAACCCATGATGTCTGTAACTGTAGTTAATACTATGGAAGATGACTGTGCAGGATCCTGACCGGCTGCTTTTAGAATGATAGGTACAACTGCTCCTGAAAATCCTGCGATGACCATGGATAAAATCATAGATGTACCTATCACGAGCGCAATACCAAATGATGAAGCCCAGAAATACGCAATGACAGACGTTGTAAGTGCTACCGCAATACCATTAATGAATCCCACAGCGACTTCCTTACGTGCTACTTTCCACCAATGGTTTGTTTGTATTTCACGAAGCGCCAGTCCACGCATAGTCACCGCCAACGCCTGGGAACCGGTATTTCCAGATTGGCCTGCTACTACTGGAAGAAATACAGCAAGCACCGTCACCTGGGCAATGGTTTCTTCAAAGACACCTACGATGGAAGCTGCAAGAAATGCCGTGGCAAGATTAATCTCTAACCAGGGCAATCTTTTTTTAACTGCAAACCATGGACTTGACAAGGCTCTTTCTTCTCTGCCCGCACCAAACATTGCAAGTACATCTTCAGAAGCATCTTTTTGTGTTGCTGCAATTAATGTTTCGCTTCTGATAATCCCTAAAATATGATTTTCCATATCAACTACTGGCAAGTTGATGATTTTCCCTTCCTCAAAAAGCTCTACAGCCTCTTCAGCAGGTGACATCACTTGTATACTTTCGCTCGGTACGAGGATTTCCTCAAGTTTGGTCTCTGGTGTAGAAATGGCAATGTTTTGAATGAATACTTTTCCTAATAGCTTCCCTCCATTATCTGTAACATGAATGTTTAATATTTTCTTATCACCAATCGTTCGTAACTTATTCAATACATGATCCACTGTGTTTTGTGGTTGAAAGGTAATGATGCGGGTATCCATTAGATAGCCGGCTGCTTGTGGAGGATAGGAGAGCATCTCTCGGATATTCTTGGCCTTATTCTTTGAAAGAAGTTCAAGTTTTTTTTCTATAACAGTAGTGTTTGATCTGGAAAGTAGTTTTGCACCAGCATACGGATCAATTGCTTCAAATAATGATGAGAATGTACTTTCATTCATTTCCTCGATTACCATTCCCACCACATCAGGGCTTAGGTTGTGCATAATTTCTTCTGCAATATCTACAGGCTGCACCATCAGATATTCTATTATTTCCTCTGCCTTGTAGGTGTTTAATATGGCTGCTGCTTCACCAGGAAATCGCTGAATATATTCATTAACCAGTTTGACCTTAATTGCTGATAATTCCATAGTTGTAGCGATTTATGATTTAGGATTTTGATTCTGCACCACCAAGCATTCCTGTAAGACCAATGGCATAAAGTTCTCCAAGAGCATTTCCTGTTCTCAAAATAGATTTGTCATATCCAGTTTGAATTTCTACAAAACCAGAAAGGGATGTCCGGGATACCGTTCCTAAAAATATCTCATCTGTATTGACTACTGGCAGGTCAACAAATGCATCATCCCAATGATCAAGAAGCTCTTTTGCATTCATTTCGGCTAATACTGTGCGTGGAATAGGCTTAACAAATGATTTGATATTCTCATCAGGATTTCCCTGGATGAGTTGAGTTAGCTCTAAATAGCCAACGAGCTTATTATTATTTTTAGTAATGAAAATATGTGATTTGATTATTGCATTACTCTCTTTAATAAGAGTTAGTGCCTTCTCTGCGGTGAGATGTTCTTGTAAAGTCAAAACATCTGGTTCTAAATGGGCGCCAACCTGATCTTTTTCAAAACTTAGTGCTTTACTTAGGTATTTAACTTTCTCTATCTGCAGCCCACTTAGGACACTTTCACAGAAAGCTTTTTCACATACTCTAAGTACAGATTCTGCTCTTGGAAGCGGCATAAGATCAACCACACGAATGGCATGTTCGGGAGGAATCTTTTCCAGAACCTTGGCTGATGTAAAGGGGATCATTTGTGATATAATAGTTTGACCTTGTTCGGGTGTAAGAGTCTCAATTAATTGTGAAATTTCTTCTGTTGGAAATTCTTCGATGGAACTAAGTGCTATTTCTGGATGGCTTAAAAGGAATTGATCCAGTAAGAGTTGGTCATTTTTCATTTCAACTGATCTTTAAGAATAATCACTCTGGATTCACTGAAGTCTTTAGCTGGGATATTCATTAAACCTGATTTTGTTTCAATTGCGATTGAATGATCGGAAATTTTGACAATCGTTCCTTTGATATCTCCAATCTGTATTTTCATTCCTGGCTGATATGATTTGCGCAAATAATGCGAGCTCAAAATATTACCTACAGATGTTTGTGCTCCCAATGCAAATGCCAATGCGGCACCAAACAAAAGAGAGGCAAGAATGACAATGAAGAGATTGCTTAGAAATGCAATATCTACTCCAACCTGATCTACCGCTATGACGATTGTAATGAAAAGGATCAAATACTTTACGAGCTTGCCTATGAATTTCCCATTGGCAATACCCGTGCGTATAGCTGCGGATTGAATTAAATCACTTAGGAGTTTTCCTGAGATAACTCCAATAAATACAATGATTACGGCTGCTAGAATGTTCGGGAGGTATTTGATAATTTGATCAAACCAGGCAGCTAGAAATTCTAATTTTAGAATTCTGATACAGATGAGTAATGTCAATAGGATTAAGATCCAAAAGAACGCTGAAGAAATGAATCTGGCGGACGTTTTCAGGTCAACATTCAATGTATTGATTTGCAGCTGTTGATTCATCTTTTCATTGAGGTAAAGAATGAAACGATTGACTGATTTTTTTATTAATCTGGCGATTAGATAACCAATAAATAAAATGAGAAGCGCAAGGATCAATCTTGGCAAAACTTGCATGAAATCCTCAAAAATATCTTTGAGAAACACAGCGATATCTTCTTTCATGAGTATTGAATGTTAATTAATTGAACTTAGACCTGGATTAGCGTTTCAAAATCCACCATATTATCCTCACCAAATCCATGGAAGGTCGCACAATTTATCTTTCCTTGAAGTCGAATCTCTGGTCTATAGTAAGTTACCAAATTAATTAATGACAAAGCTAAGTTAGATTGTAACTCAAAAGTCATTTATGTTATAAGGTGATGTAGGTAGCTATGTAACGCATTACATCTATCTTTTTTAGCTGTCTAATATGTTATTGGTGAAATCTTCCCTTACTTTCACTTCTTGAACTAGCCTATGTCAGAAAACGCTACGAAAGCTACCTTTGGGACACTGCCTGTCTTCATGACAACTCTGAGTACCATTCTGGGTGCCATTCTATTCTTACGATTTGGCTATGCAGTCGGGCATGTAGGTCTATTAGGGACCTTAGCGATTGTCGCGTTGGGTCACTTAGTAACCATTCCGACTGCTATGGCAGTTGCAGAAATTGCAACCAACCAAAAGGTAGAGGGAGGGGGTGTATACTACATTATTTCCCGGTCCTTCGGAATCAATATTGGTGCTGCCATTGGTGTTGCTCTTTACCTTTCTCAGGCCATCAGTGTAGCTTTTTACATCATCGCCTGTGCCGAGGCTTTTACTCCAGTGTTTGAATGGGTCAACCTTACTTATGGATTGGAACTTGCTGATAAACGCATTGTAAGCATACCCCTTACCTTTATTATCTGCCTTTTAATGTTAACCAAAGGGGCAAGTTTGGGTATAAAAGCCCTTTATGTTGTGGTGACCATTTTATTTGCAGCCATTATAATGTTTTTTGCAGGAACGCCTGAATATCAGCAGACAAGCTCCCTTGATTGGACCTCAGCAATTCCTGAAGGTGATAGCTTTTTCTACGTATTTGCTATCATTTTTCCCGCTTTTACCGGAATGGCGGCAGGAGTAGGGCTTTCAGGTGATTTAAAAAATCCTAAGAAATCCATTCCATCAGGAACCTTACTTGCGACCATCGCAGGTATGCTTATTTATGTTGCTGCTGCATTCAAGCTCAACTTAGCGGCTAGTCCGGAAGATTTAGCGAATGATCAGTTGATTATGACCCAGATTGCAGTATGGGGACCGATCATTCCCATAGGCTTGATTTGTGCCACGTTATCCTCAGCCCTGGGCTCGATCATGGTGGCTCCAAGAACTCTACAAGCTCTGGCGAGTGACAAAGTGTTTGGACTTCCGTGGATTAACAACTGGGTAGGAAAGGAAAAAAAGAATGAACCAATAAATGGGATCTACTTTACCAGTATTCTGGCGTTAGTGTTTGTGGCCATTGGTAATGTCAATTTCGTAGCGGAGATCATCTCCATGTTTTTTATGGTAACGTATGGTGCCATTTGTTTGATCTCATTTTTACACCATTTTGCAGCTGATCCTTCTTATCGGCCGTCCTTTAGATCCAAATGGTATTTCTCATTGGTGGGAGCAATTATGTGCTTTTACCTTATGTTTTCCATGAATGCAGGGTATGCGATTGGATCTTTGGTTCTCATGGTGGTGATTTATATCATCATCAATCGGGTGAACGAAGACAATAGAGGACTAGCTAAAATATTTCAGGGGGTTATCTTTCAGCTATCCAGAAAGCTACAGGTGTTTATTCAAAAAGCAGAAACTGAGGAACAGGATTGGAGGCCTTCTGTGATCTGCATTGCCAGGCATGCCTTTGAACGTACCGCTGATTTCGATTTGATACGGTGGATGTGTCACCGGTATGGTTTCGGTACTTACCTTCATTATATCAACGGGTACCTTTCAAGGGAGACGCACGCCAAGGCAGAAGAAGATTTGAAGCAACTCATCCATATTGCTAGTGAGGTGGAGAGCAATGTTTATCTGGATACGATGATATCTCCCAGCTATACTACGGCTATTGCCCAGGCCTTGCAGCTTCCGAGTATTTCCGGCAAGGAAGGAAACCTTTTTCTCTTCGAGTTTGCTAGGCAGCATCCGGAAGACCTGAAAGAAATCGTCGAAAACATACCGTTAGTGAGAGCTGCAGATTATGACCTGTGTGTCTTGAGCACTTCTGAGAAAGGTTTTGGTTTTAAACGCGAGATTCACATTTGGATCACCGAGAGTGATTATGAAAACGCCAACCTGATGATCCTGATGGGTTACATCACCATGGGGCATCCCGACTGGAAAAAGGCAGGTTTGAAAATCTATTCAATTTTCCCTGAGGGAGAAGCAGATCAACAGCGACAACAGCTTATGGATTTAGCTCAGGAAGGCAGGCTTCCGATCTCTGCCAATAACATTCGAATTGTTATAAAAAAGGAAGACACTAAGAGGCGAGAGATTATCTCACAGCACTCCAAGTCCGCAGACCTCATTGTGACTGGCTTCCGGAATGAAGCCTTAAAGCAATATGGTGAAAAGATCTTCAATGGATTCAATGGCCTTTCCAATGTGCTTTTTGTCAATGCACAAGAGGAGAAAGAGATCAAGTAGAACTTCCAAACGTATTGTTATGGCCTATTTCAACTTAGAAAAACATTTATTATTCCTAGTAAGGACCATCTGAAAAAATGATTCCATAAAAAGTAATTTCACACCTCAGTTCTTTAGTTCATGGTCATGTCTTTACCGGCATAGCAGGATATATATCTAAATTATTCTTTGACGTGAAGCAACCAATGAGGTTGGATCATCATCTTGGAGATACAAGTCCATAACGTGTCACCTAATTGTTGTCCCATGAAACAGACCACATCAAAGTTCAAGTTTGAGCGATCTATGGAAGATGAGCCTCATTTTCGTAGAAGGATGCAAATGTTGAAAGATCATCCTGAGATCAACCAATTGTTTGGGTACGATTCACGCTCATTCTTTATTATCGTTTTGGTGGTTGTTACTCAGTTTGGGATTGCGTGGTTATTTCAGAATCAAATTAGTGACTGGACCTTCGGAAAACAACTACTAGTTTTACTTCCTGCTTCTTTTTTCATCGGTTCACTTCTTAATCACTGGTGCGCAATGTTTATTCACGAAGCGGCACATGACTTATGTGCACGTACACCCCTGGCTAATAAGTTAATGGCGCTCTTCGCAAATTTTCCTATTATCAATCCTCTGGCCATGTCCTTCAGGAGGTATCATTTGAAACATCATGCCTGGCTAGGAGTAGAGGACATGGATAGGGATCTTCCGTCTCAATTTGAAGTGCGATTGATAAGAAACAATGCATTTCTTAAGTTCATCTGGCTGCTTTTATATCCGCTATTTTATGTTGGAAGGTACCTTTTTAGTCATCACATGAAAAAGCCAGACATTTGGGAAATCTTTAATCTTGTTTTACAAATGTCCGTCAATGTAGCCATTGTGTACATGTTTGGCTGGACTGGATTTGGGTACCTCTTTCTGTCCACCTGGTTTGGACACGGCATTCATCCTGTAGCTGCCCATTTTATTCACGAGCACTACATTTACGATCATCCACAAGAAACGTATTCTTACTATGGGCCATTTAATAAGATCTGCTTTAACGTCGGCTATCATTTTGAGCATCATGATTTCATGGAAATACCAGGTTCTAAACTCCCACAGATGCATAAAATAGCTCCAGAATACTACAAAGACTGTAAGTCGCACAATTCCTGGACGATGGTGGTGCTTGAGTTTATCTTTAGTCGTAACATGGGACCAAGCAAACGAATTGTTCGTACGCTAGATACCCATCATTCATTCAGAAGGAAATGGAGAGCATCATTTGGTTTAAAATCAGAACCACTCACTGATAAAGCCTAGGCTGTGAGACCATTTACCTCAATCAACGATCCGATAGAGTCTCAGCCAACCTTTGTACCCCTAAAAGTTGAAGCTTTTCTAAAATCTCTTATCAGGGATCATCGTGACCTACCCTTTGTTTATCTGCTGATTAGGCTTACGGTAATGATGTTGCCACTGGCGGTTCTACTGTTCGCAAAGATGGAAGAATGGCAGTGGTGGATTTTGGCAATCGTATATTTTGTTATTAATAATCTGGTATTTAAAGGACCTTTTGGGTTGATGCTTCACTGCACCAGCCATAGGAAGCTATTCAAGAAAAAGTATGCATTGCTCAATCATTACATTGTTTGGGTTATTGGTCCGTTTTTTGGCCAAACTCCAGGAACCTACTATAGTCATCACATCGGTATGCATCATGTTGAAAACAACCTAAAAAATGACCTGAGCAGCACCATGATGTACCAACGTGATAGCCTTAAGGAGTTCAGCAGATATTTCGTTCAATTTTTCTTTCTCGGTGTTATCAGTACAGCTAAGTACTTCATGAAAAACAGGCAAAATAGACTTAGAAATAAGATTCTTTTGGGAGAAGTTATTTTTTACATTTTCTGTATGGTCCTCTACTTTCTGAATCCAGCAGCAACAGTTGTTGTTTTCATCATTCCATTTTTCCTTTCCAGAATTTTTATGATCCTTGGGAACTGGACACAACATTCATTCATAGATGCTAATGATCCTGCAAATCACTACAAAAACAGTATTACATGTATCAATACCCGTTATAACAAGAAATGCTGGAATGATGGTTATCATACCAACCATCACCTTATGCCTGGCAAGCATTTTACGGAATATCCAATTATTTTTCAAAGAGACATTCTAAAATTCGCCAATAACCAGGCATTGGTATTTGAGAATATTGAATATCTAGGTGTGTGGTGGTGCCTGATGCGGAGAGATTATGGCAAATTGAGCAAACATCTTGTTAATATCAATGAGGAATTTAACTCAACCAATGAGGCCATTGAAATCATGAAGGAGCGGACCAAGAAGATTATGGATTAGGACAAAAAATTTCACTGTTTTTTCTAAATTCCCTTTATGAAATCACACAGATTACACTACTCTGTTGAAATCGAAGCGAGTAAATCTCAAATTTGGAGTGTTTTGTGGGATTCATATGGTGACTGGGCAGAAGTATTTTTTGACGGCTCATATGCTGTTACAGATCATTGGAAAGAGGGGAGTACCGTCTTGTTTCTAGCCCCAGATCAAAGTGGTATATATAGTATTATCGAACAACACATCCCTAATAACATCATGAAATTCAGGCATATAGGGAATGTGCTAAATGGAAAAAAACAGCCTGTGGATGATGAAGCCAAGAAGTGGTCTGGAGCTACTGAAGTCTACAAACTAGAACCAATATCAGGTATCAATACACTTACCATTGAAATAGATGTCATGGATGAGCACCTTGACTTCATGCAAAGAAAGTTGCCGATCGCCTTGGAGAAAATTAAGATGCTTTCAGAGTCTGAATGATCATTGATATAGTTAATAAGGATTGAGTAAAACTTTTTCGTTCAGGTCGGATTAATTTTTAAACATTAACATTCAAACTTTCTTGAATTGTCACAATTTAATCCCAGATACATCCTACCGTCATTTAAAAATACCCTAATAAGGGTATTGAATTTAAAAATAATTATTTCTAAATTTAATTAACTATCTGATTATAAGGTGATTATAACGTTTGCTAATTATGTGAAATAATCCCTCAATTAAATCAAATCGCTATGTATTTAAATATAATATTAAGAGTATGTGTTTTTCTATGCATATCATTTTTACAGTTTAATTCTACAGCTCAATTATCTGAAGGTTCAATGGCACCATCATTTACACTTGAGGATTTAAGCGGTAAGAGTTATAATCTTTCTGATTTCAAAGGAAAGTATGTTTTGATCGATTTCTGGGCATCATGGTGTGGTCCATGCAAAGTTTATTCTCCTGAAATTCAAAGGTTACACGAAAGATATGGCCCACTTGGGCTGGAGGTTATTGGTGTGAATATCGAAGGAAAAAATATTAAAGCTAGGTCATTCATTGAAGACAATGACATGAAATTCCTTTTCCTATTTGATAAAGGCGATTTTGAGAGTCCGACAGCTAGGAAGTATCAAATTCAAGGTATTCCAAATGCAGTTTTGATAGATAAAGAACAGCGCATATTATTTCAAGGTCATCCACTAGATATTCCTGAAGAAACAATTGCAGAGTTATTTAATGTTACTCTTACTAATGAACATACACAAGAAGCGTATGATTTTTGGATTCGTAAAGGAACTTCACTTGATGATAACTAAGTTCAGTTTTATTCAATTGCTAAAGATATTGACATAGAGCGACCAGAATCATATGATTTAATTGGAGCCGTATTATTTAACAATCAATACTTTAATGAGGCTCTCGAGTACTTTCAATTCGCCAATCAAATAAATCCTGAAAATATGAAATACTCATATCATATTGAAAAGGCCAAAGACGTCATTCAATCGATGAATCAACGAATAGAAAAACAATAAGTAACCAATTGTTGTAAATATGAAACCTTTGTCAATAGTATTGTGCCTATTACTCTTCAACGTAAATATTCTTGCACAACATGAAATTGGAGAAGTTTTACCAGATTTTGATCTCGAAGATATTGATGGCAATTCATTAACCGTACGAGACAAAATCAATGCTCCAACAATCTTGATTTTTTGGTCTTATTGGTGTAATGAATGTGAAGATATTCTTAAGAAAATCAATAAGGAAAAGTTCAATAGAATAGCGATTCATTTTGGCAATCGAAGGCCTAAAACTGACATCATTCTTACCAATGCAAATATTGATTATCCTGCTTTTTTTGATAGGAGTAATAATGTGCTTGAGTTTATGGGAGAGGTTGATGAATTGCCATATGCGATCATTATTGATGAAAATTCTATAATAAGGTTTGCAGGTATTCCAGACGAAATTCCTGATGATTTACTTATTAAATTATCAGATTTAGAAAATACTTATCCACTATCTAAGCAACTAGGACCTGAAATTTATTTAAGGCGAGCGAGGGAGGCTTACAATCCTTCTATAGCGATAGAAAACTACTTAAAAGTAATCGAAATGGATAAGTCAAGCCCAGATCCATTTCATGAAATTGGTGATATAATATTTAGTAATAGTGATGATGATTACGAGCTTATTTTATTTGCTTTAGAATTCTATGAAGATGGTTTAATGTACCATCCTGACGATCCTAATCTTAATTATCATACAGGATATCTTTATTATTATGAAATCAGAGTTGAGGACGATATTGAAAAAGCCAGCACTTATTTCCAAAAGGCGTTAGATAATAATAACGGCATTCTCTCTAAAGACAAAATCTTAAGAATTTATCATGTTCTTGGTAAAATTCATGAAGCAAATGATGATTTTGAAAAATCTATGCTTCATTATGACAATTATTTAAGTGTACTGGATACACTAAAGGCTGAAGAATTAGAGGACATAGGAAAGAGTACCATCGCTCATATGTTTTGGCATAAAGGGAAGTTGCATTTTGAGAGCGGTCAATATAAAAAAGCAATCGATGTTCTTTTGCAGGGTCGAGAATTTTATTCTTATGATGATGAATTAAATCGTCAAATAGGACTTTGCCATTGGAGAATGAAAAATAATGAAGAGGCCATTCAAATGTTTGAATTTATGGCACAAGCCCATCCAAAACCAGAAGAAAATTCTCGCCAAGATTATGAGTATCTGGCCACTCTTTACAATGAAGAGGGAATGGCAGATGAAGCTACTGAGATATGGTGTAAGCTTTCAAACCATTTTGACGATCCCGCATTCAAGTTACTCTGCGAACAAGGAGGGGCATTTGCTCAAAATAACCTATTGATTCCATTACCTGAAAAAGCACTTAATCTGTTTGATGAAGGCGATCAAGTAACTGTGAAATTAAACAATCAGCATAGTGTAAATGGAGTTATTAATTCTGGAAACATAGTTAGTAAATCATACAATGATAAATGGAGAATGAATGCATTTAACTATTTGCAGGTCGATGAAAAATGTAATTTTTGGATTTACCGTAATGAAACTGGAGCTAAGTTATTTAATCCATATAGTGTAAGTCACGCTATTATAATCGGAATCGATAAATATGAGAAACTGGATGTTGAGTTACCTTATTCAAGATTAGATGGTATCAAACTCCAACAAATACTGGAGGAAAAAGGATTTTTAGTGCGAACCCTTTGGAATGAACAGGCTACTTATGATAATATCTCTGAAGTCATTGATGAATATAGTAAAAATGATTTCCTTAGACCTAATGACCGTCTATTGATATATTTTTTAGGAGTTGCAACAACTATTAATGGTAGGGGAGACGTTAACCTTGGATATTTATTGCCATACGATGTTGAAAGGTTAGTTAATCCTTCATTAAAAATTCCAATTAGGAGACTGAAAAGTCCTGATAAATTTGTAAATGCTAAGCATTTACTTATTGCAATAGATGCTTGTTACCAAAGTGACGGAACCAGATATAATCACGATAATATTGGTAGCAATGGTACGCAACCTTATGATGTAGGAAATATATACCAAGAACAAGATGAATCAGTTCAGACGATTTTTAATCGATCAAAACAAGACGGTTCACACCTATTTAAAGCCGGTAGACAAGAGCAACAATTTTATGGTACTAATCAACTAAAATCAAATTTCTTTACAAATGCTTTCATAAAGGCTTTGACAACAAAAGAAGCTGATACAAACAATGATTATGTTTTAACAATAAAAGAACTAGATCTTTATGTAAGCAGAAATACATCAAAAGAGGCTCGTGGACATGGCCATCTTCAAGAACCATTTTTAGAGGCAACCAATTTTGGACAAGGCGCCACTGGAGAATTCATGTTTTTTGTAAATGAAGATTGATGGAAGAAAAAAATCCCAATGATTCGAAAAAAATCCATCAAGCTCAACTCAATAAAATAACTGCGGAAACTAAAAAAATTGAGCTAGAGCAGGAAAAGATTAAACTGGAGTCTGAGCAAATCAAGAGGCAGAGTAAAAAACGAATGTTTTCCATCCGAGTTATTGAAGTCATTGCTGGTATTGCAGTAATGATTCCTGCCATATGGTGGTATTATAAAGAGTTTGGGCAGCCAATGCAGCAAGCAAAAGAAATTCAACTTTCTCTCGAAAATGCAATAAAGGAGAGGCAACTTGATAGCTTAAAAGTTGCATTAAATTTTGAAAGAAAAATCAATGAAATAGTTAAAGATTCTTTAGGGAAGAATTCAGCTAGAATTGAAGAACTTATTGATGAAATAACCAAATATGAAAATGGAAGTCAAATGGAAAACTTTAAAGAAAGGACGGACATAATCAGAAATAATTTGAATATGATAGATATTCCATCTAAAGTCGATTCACATATCAATAAAGACTTATTTCTTTCATTGGGCATTGAAATCGTAGATTTATCAGCTGCTCAAAAAATACGTAAAGGTATTAATGATGGAGTTGGAGTAAGCAAGGTTAGTGCTGGCTTTATACAAGATCAAACAGAGATAAACAAAGGCTTCATCATTGAAAAAATTGATATTTTCCCGGCGGAATCAGTTAAGTATGTAAAGTTTTTACTTAGATCCATGGAGTCTAAAGATCAGATCCGAATTCATGGCATAGATATATCAAATACGAAACTAAGTTATGTTATAAACCTTAATTGAATATGCAATCAATCTTCATTTTGACATTGTCACTCTACTTCTTTATTCCTGAAAAGCAAAGCCTTAATGTTAACTGGCAAAATGATGTAGCGTATTTATCTGGAGATACAGTGGAACTTCAATTTACAGCAAAAATAGAAGAGGGATGGTATGTATATTCTCAGTACCTCAATGATGACAATGGACCAATTCCAACTAAGTTGAATTTGGAAAGCGAAACAACCTTTGAATTGATTGGTTTAGCAAATGAGGGACTTACAACTAGGATTGAGGAAATAGATCCATTTTTTGGTATGCAAGTAGTCAAATATTCAGATAGTTTAGTCATTAATCAAAAAGTGCTTATTAAAACTCCAGCAAGAATGAGAGCAACTATAAAGTTTATGAGTTGTAGTAAGCTTACGTGTACACCTCCAAAAGTGGTGGAGTTTGATTTAGATATATAGATGCTTATTAGACTAGATCTAGTAAGACGAATTAATTGAGACTCATTCAAAATATAATTGGACTTAGGAACATCACCATTTTTTTGTTCAGATGAAAACCTGCTACTGGGCTCCATCTTTGTATTCCTAATTCCATTAGTTCATAGTCACTTTTACTTCGGATTCATCCGATATATGTAGAATCTTCTTTTGCATGTACCAATTCATATGAATCAACACATCAATTAGGTTCTTATATGGCCATTCCTCAGTACTTCCAAACGTATGCATGATGGTATGGTTTCCGTATGCAGTAGAGCATATTGATGATTTCCTTCTGTGATTTATCATTATTATTGTTCCATCCACATCATGTACTGACGATGATAATCCACTATAAATAACTGACAAAACATTACCATCAATCGTAATTAGTGTTGCAGTACTTCCACAAAGTTCAATTACTGATTGAGTTCCATCTGGATTGTATAACGTGGCTGAATTCCAATTCACATCAATTCGAGAACGTGTACCATCATAATTTCTTAGAAAGATATTGTTCCGGTAATGATAAACATTGGTGAGACCCTGATCATTATTATTTGCTTGAGAAAAGCTTTCAGTTACTGCAAAGGTGAGTAGGAATAAGAATAGATGAATTTTCATTTTTTTATCATTTAAAATGTACAAAAACAATTAGTCAGTACTCCGCCACAGTATGCTAATATCAAACTCAGCACACTCATAAATGCAAATTTCATGCCAGGTGGCGGTATAGCATATTATCATAATATAGTTTCGAGAGTTAAAAAAGCTAAAATGGATCTGATAGCTATGTCAGTAATAAGCACCTAATAAAATATACGTCAAAATCAAATAGCATTTTTTAAGATTGCGAGATGAAATTAGTTGAACCTTACTTACTTTACTATCACTTCATGATCCAGCCTATGTCTGGGTACATGTACTGTTCAATAATGCAAAGGAAGAAAAGTAAATCAAGCAGCCTGGTCTTGAGTTACTTGTAAGTCTTTTATAAGTGAAATTTCTCCTTCATTTTAACGATTTTCAATCAACAGTTTGTGATGGTAAACTTCCTTGCTGGTTGTTATAGTAAGAAGATATATGCCATTTTTAAGATGATTTACAGAAAAGGAATACAGAGATCCAATTTTATGATTTGGCTTGAAAAGATATACTTTACCTTGTAAGTCTCTTAGTTCAAATGTTAAAACAGAAGGCTTGCGATCAGGCATAGCAATGAATAATTGATCTGGGGCTGGATTGGGGTAAATATCTATTTGGTTTTTAAGATATTTGAAATCAATAGCAATCGTACCAACTATGGTCTCAGTACCGTCAAAATCAACTTGTGTAAGCCGATAAAAATTAATTCCAAATGCAGCATTTGAATCAATAAACTGGTAAGATATTTCTTTGTTGCTATTTCCGTTTCCTTCGACTAATGTGATGTCTTCGAAGTTTGTACCATTCAATGACCTGGCTAGTATGAAGTAATAGTTATTGAGCTCACTAGCTGTTTTCCAATTAAGAATGACACCATTTGGTTTAACATCAGCATTAAAACTTATTAATTGGATGGGAAGGGGGTCAGTAGTACCCCCTAAAATAAACTCTGTGCCCTGTAATCCTCCTTGAGTTATTGTATTGGCACTTTGATCCACAATACCACCAAGATTTACCCAGGATTCTGAATTATTCGCTCGATATGCCAATTGAATATTTGATTCGCTACTAACCTGCGTATTACCTGAGTAATCATACGTTATCACATAAAAGGGATTAGCCCCTGTCATAAAAACCCCAAAGTATTTGTTGTCAAGGTTATTGAAATTGGCAGGAGGAGATGCATCAGATGGAGATTCACCAATATAATAGATTTGTATTCCATCTGCAGTACCTCCAACAATATCTACTGTTAGCTGACCCGCACCTAAAACATTTAAAGAAAGTGTTGTAGGAGAAATATAGCTGTGTGTTGATTGGTCACCTATCATAGCTCCTGAATTAGTCCAGGTTGGGGTGTTGTTTAGGATTCCGTTTGAGCCTTCAGCCCAGTTTTTGGTTGTAGAACCACTCCCTTCATCAAATCTCCAATAACCTACCAAATTAGCATAGTTAGGATGTGAGCTTGTTAATTTCACATTCATCCAGTCACGTATCCTTGTTAGGGATAAGTTGGTGTCCCATACTCGAACTTCGTCGATTTCACCAGTAAAAAATTCGGAGTTGCCATCATTAGAACCAATATTGAATGGAGCGCCTGTATTACTGGTAAAGCCATTTCCGGTTGTACCGAGATTGATTCCATTGACAATCACATCAGTATCTGATCCTCCATCTACAAAAGCTATATGGTACCATTCTCCTTGTTCAAATGTGGTTGAAATCGAACCAAAAGTAGTTCCATCATGTAATCCGATAGCATCTAGGTTGTCTGTCACATGAATACTGTACTGGGTAGTGCCTGTTGTACGTTTTCCAACTACCATAGGATTGGTACCTCCTAATGAACCAGGCACCCAATCCGGTTTAAACCAAAACTCAATCGTTCCATCGGTGATATCTAAGCTGGAGTCATCCCCAATACTTATATATTGATTTGTGCCATTATAAGCAAGGTTAGTTCCTGAACCAACACGATGACTACCATTTAAGGTTCTTATATTTTCCAATATCAAACCATATCCATCAGCCTCCCCTCCACTAAATACTATACTTGAACTAGTGCCACCGAAGAATAGATTTGAGATTGATGTTGCGTCTGCTCCATCTGCATTTCCTCCATTATAAATTAATGCCGGATCATTTCCGGTTAGCAAAATGTTCTCAGCACTTATGTCATCAAACCCATCAGCATTCCCACCGGAAAATAAAAATGTGATATTGTCCACATCCAGTAAAGAATTCAAGAGTTTTTGGTCGTCAAATCCATCGCCCGCATTTCCTGTAAAGATCAAACTGCCTGAATTTCCTCCTAAAAACTGATTGGTGTTGATATTTTGGCTATGACCGTCTTCATTACCACCTGAAAAAAGAAAGGAAGCTCCATTTGGGTTAAGTAAAATATTCTGTGCAGAAGCATTATCAAATCCATCACTGTTTCCACCATTAAACAAAAAAGACGGATTTGTTGTGCCAAGAAGTGAATTAACCAAAGTCAGCCTTGTAAAACCATCACCATTCCCACCATTAAAAGCAAGGGAAGGATCTGAACCAGATAAAAATACATTTAAATTAATCGATTGACCAAATCCGTCTTCATTACCTCCGGCAAAAACAATACTAGAAGATCCATTCATTAAAAGATTCAATCTATTCAAGACACTAAACCCATCACCATTCCCACCATTAAAAAGGATTTGAGCATTACCATCTAACAGAACAGATGTACCGAAAATACCAGCAAAACCATCTCCACTCCCTCCGTTGTAGATCCCGGAGGCATCATCACCATTAAGTGCAACTATTGACAATACGATTGAATTGTGTCCACCACCAACCCCACCATTATACTGAGCTTGCACACAAAAAATGGATAGGAGCAGACATAGATTGAGACTATAAGAGAAGAATCTCATGATTCAGGTACTATTCTGATCGTACTCCACGAATGCCATAATTAAGTGCTCGTGAAGCAGGTGAGGTCGAGTTGATGAGTGAGACTTCAAGGAAGCCTGCATTCTGGTTTCTGGAACCACCTCCATAACCTGCTCCCGTTCCTGAGCTTGTGGGCCAGTTGGTTACATCGGCATCTCCACTAGCATTCAATTCTCCATCACCATGTAGCCCAGTGAATGATCTACCTGTAGCATGAGTCTCGAGAACCAGAAGCTCTAAGTTATTGCCGCTCATTTCCATAATACCATAGTAGGTAGCTCCGGTTTCTTCACGGGTTTTATTGGTGGCATTTGCCGCGAAGATCCCACCTCTTATTGGACCTGTAGTGTTAAACCTGGTGTCATTATATAGGGCATTTCCGGTGTTACTACCCATATTGGAAATGCCTTCCGAAGCTGTTCCAAAATTGGTAAACGTAAAATCGGTAGCATAAATATTGGTTGTTCCCCAGGCAAATTCCTCGGCAACAGGCAGGGCAGTGCCTCTGCAAGCTTTTTCAAACTCCATGTCTGTCATCGGACGTAATCCTGCCCAGTCCAGATAGGCTGCATGATCTCCCCAGAATACCCAATTTACAGGAATGTTTTCACCATCGTTTGATTCATCATATATATCATCATCATCTAAATCCATTGCGTAGATTCCTGCGACCGAACCAGATGGGGCTACCTGGCATTTAATACCATTTCTGTTAACTGGTGCTGCTTGAAGGTCATCATCTTCCATAAAATTTCCAACAGTAACTGCCGAAACTCGCGCTGCTTGTTGGGTTCCATTCAAAGTATTTAAGAAAGAAACATACTGGTCTTGGCTTGCTTCATATTTCATACAGTAAAATGCGTTGTATCCGTTTGGCCAAGAGTCATTATCTGGTGCTGTCTCGCCTGTAGGATAGCCTCCTGCTTCACCTCCGAGACTTCCGCTTCCAGATGGAAGAGTAGTGGCAAGTCCAGTATTTATCGTTGTAAGTGTAAATCCGTTCGTACCGTCACCTGCAGCAAAAGTTCCAGTAGGTACATAGACCATCTCTATGGCAAATACTTGTACGTCAACAATATCGTCATCTCCCAGACCGTCTGTTCCATAATTCCAACGAATCTGAACAGTTGTGAAATTGTTAGACCCATTTCCATCTGAATCACGATAAATGAAAACACCGATTCCATCCGAAGAAGTTGTAATTGTACTTCCTGTAGCTTCTGTATGACCATCATTGGCAGCCGTACCATCTACATAGTTGAGGGTAGCATGATTCCATGCTGTAGCTGTTCTGTATTTTACAAAAACCCAGACAGCATCCCGTCTGTTGTTAAGTCTCCAGGAGTTGTCCCAACTGATATCAAATTGAACTAATGTGAAATCACTGCTTGTATTTTGTCCAGTTAATGAGATATTTGAAATGGACAGATTATTCGCTTTAATGTGGATAGATGCGATACAGAATAAGAGTATAATGAGGCTTTTCATAGTATTAAGGTTTAGTGAATACAGCTAAATGGTTTAGAACTAATAAGTTACAAAGTTTTCGGGAGATTTAAATAGTGGCAGATGTCTAATTTGTTTGAGCCAAGCAAAGATCACTTTCTCTTGTATCATGCTTTCTAATTCGCGCACAGTGTATGCCTCAAATCTTAATCACGAGACAATTGAAGTTTGTTTTCCAATACTTAACTGAATGGCTACCGAAATGTCGGACTTTCGGGTTAATATAACTTTTGCAATTCATATGAATCAACACATCAATTAGATTCTTATAGGGCCATTCCTCAATACTTCCAAAAGTATGCATGATGGTATGGTTTCCATAGGCAGTAGAGCATATAGATGATTTCCTTCTGTGATTTATCATTATTATCGTTCCATCTACATCATGTACTGACGATGATAATCCACTATAAATAACCGACAAAACATTACCATCAATCGTAATTAGTGTTGCAGTACTTCCACACAGTTCAATTACCGATTGAGTACCATCTGGATTATATAATGTGGCTGAATTCCCCGATAATGATAAACATTGGTGAGGCCTTGATCATTGTTATTTGCTTGAGAAAAGGCTTTCAGATACTGCAAAGGATAGGAGGAAAAAGAATAGATAAATTTTCATTTTTTTACCATTAAAATGTACAAAAGATAATTAGTCAGTACTCCACAGCAGTAACCGGATACCTATTTAAGGATATGTGGATTTGCCAAGGTATTTTCGACTGATAGGTGAATCAAAAAAGGATGCATTTCTCATTGTAATGTTCCTAGCAACATTTTCTAAAAGGCTCACCTTTTATATGTTCACTGCATCTTACGCACGACTGGTTGATATGGACTGGATGATTTATGGATTTAATAAAACAAGCACATTATCCACATTTGCTGTGACTTTGCATCCTGCAACTCCGCCACATACAGACTCGATGAGAAAGGATATGCCACCAGTAACGACTGCATTATCCGGGATGGTATACAATCCAGTAAATGTGGTCCATTCACCAGATAATACCGGTCTAGGTTCAAAAATATGTGTAATTGGATCACCTGATTCGCCTTCCGCGCGCTCGATGAAAAGCAGTAGATTAAAAATACCTCCTTCACCTTCAGTGGACCCTTTGACGTCAAACTGAATTTGAACTACATCTCCTGCCTGAACGGTATCGATACCAATACGTTCCTGCTTGATTCCAGGGTTACCAGCACCATTTGCGACTATGATTGCCGAGTTGCTGCCACTTCCGTTGCTTTCTGTATTATCAATTCCGGCACTACCTCCATTGCTAAAAAAAATCCATCCGGTCGTTCCGGCTTCAAAATTACCATTGGCAGCTAGGTTATCGGGATTTTCATCCTCTTCAGTGGAGTTATCGTCGGGTGTCGATAAAGTATCATCATTTGAGCAAGCTATTAAATAAGCAGCCAAGATTGTGAACATAAGAAAAGTACCGAGCGCGTTTCTTCTGGTTTGCATAGACGTTTGGTATAAAATTCATAACCAATCTATATCACCTATTAGAGAGGTCAACAAATTGTGCGATTTAAAAAATGATCAGCTTGCAATATGGCTAGGTTAATTGTTTGCACATTCAGCTTTCCAAAATGTTTTTATGTAAATGAATGCTGGTAAAGTAATCATTTCCCTCCAATATCCATTTTAGTTTACAGAGCTGGTAGCAATGTCTGGTGGCATTATTTTCCTAGTGCTTGCAGCGCTAATAAAATGCATTTGTCATTGATCGATGATACTGGGGGAGCTGTTGGCTGTATGTTGAGAGTGATTATTGAATCGTACATACCAGGTATGCGCTCAGTCTCTCGTGAATCTCCGGACGATTGTTAAGATGCTTCTGAGGCTTAACCTATTCATCTCACAACCGTTTGTGTTTTTATCCATGAGTGAGACTTTAAGCTAGTAGCGAACAACTAATTAGCTTGAAACTCACATTATACAACAAAAACGTACTCAATAGTATGTATAGCTACAAGAAGATAAGATTCCCAATTGTATTGTCGATACTTATCGTTTTGAATGGGTGTCAGACGGAACAAGCAATCAATGAGCGCCCAGCCATGATGAGAGATCTTGTTTTGGGAGACTATGCGGTCGGCTATAAAACTATCTTCACCTACGATCAAACAAGAAATGGTGTGCCCTATGCCGATTGGGATGGGAATCTAACCAATAACCACAGGCCTGAATTGGGTCGTCAGTTCCAGATTAATGTTTGGTACCCGGCAGAGAGTGGCTCGGGGGACCAAATCAACTATTCACACTATGTTTATCTAAGGGGTAGACAAACAGATTTTGGAGAGTCAGAAGAGCAGAAGGAGTCTGCTAAGCAGATGTTTATTGAGCAGACTCAGGGCCTTGGAAATGTTACTGTCGGAGTGCTGGGGAGTACTAAGGAAGATTTTACAAGTGAGCATCTTAATCAGTTGCTTGAGTTGGAGGTATTTGGACGACTCAATGCAACTCCTCTCAAGGGTAAATTTCCAGTAGTTATCTACCCAAACGGTGGTAGTCCTGCATTTCAAAGCATCACGTGTGAATACCTGGCAAGTCATGGTTATGTAGTGGTTGCGTTTACAACAAAAGGTCGATTTTCTTCTGGAATGGAAATATCAACGATCGGGTTAGAAGTGGCAGTTGATGATTTTGAATTCGTATTGGGAAAAGTGAGTGAACAATCCAATGTTAATATGGACAAAGTAGCTATTGTAGCCAATGCGATCTCATCTTCTGTTGGTGCTGCTGCTATTTCAAGAAACGACAAGTTGAAAGCGCTAGTCAGCCTGGAAGGAGGACTTCCAAGCGCTTTTGAGCAAGGCCTTTTGAATGAATCGGTTTTTTACACACCAGAGAACATTACAGCTCCGATCTTAATCATTTATTCATCTCATCCCTCCATTGATCCGGAATACACTTTTCATCTCAAATACGCTGATAGGTACTATGCTCAATTTGCGAATATGTCAGAATGGACCATGCTGAATTATGGCATGTTCGATGCTTTTGTTCCGAATATTCTTGGTGAGCATAAGGGGAACACTCAAAAAGGATTCAAGGAAGCACATCAACTCGTATTGAGATTCCTGGATCAGGAAATCAAAGGGAAAACTGATGTGCTTTTTGAAGCAACCTTTTTGAACGCACTGACGGAGCTTGATAGCACTTTTGTTTTGGAAGGAATTCCATCTCCACCTAACATTGCAGTGTTGAAAGATCGATTCATGAAAGACGGGTTCGATGAGATCGAGCGCATTTATGCAGTGTTAAAAGAGAAAGGGAATCTTCAACCATATTCGAAATCCTTCTACAAGGATTACCGGAGTTGGCTTGCCTGGCAAAAGGATGAAGAGTACATATACCGTCAGCGACTTTATGAACTTGGGTACGATAGCTATCCTGAATCGGCCCGGATGAATTATTACCTCGCTTACTACTCCATGATGGTAGGTGAAAAAGCAAAGGCGATTCGACATTACAAGACTACACTTTCCCTGGTTGAGAATGATCCAGACCTTACATCTAGTGAAAGAGAAAGTATAATCAACTATTCGAAAAGTGATTTAAAGGAATTAGAGTAGCATATACGTTGGAGAGAAGTGATCATCATTTTACGCTCAACGCTCTACCAAAAGTCTCCCAATCAAAGCCGGTTTCCGGACGATTATGCCTCAAACCTGTGCTTTGTGTGGTGATGACAATGGTTGTATCTGTTTCCGTCAACCTTGAAACATGATGTGGGGGTATTTTGTGAGGAATGGCCTTCACTGTTGTGAATTTAACACCTGAAAAATGACGTTGAATGGACTCCTTAAGTGTATTTACACTTTTCATATCATACATTATGACCAGTTTTGGATGATAGATGCGAATCTGTTCAAGAATTGCCTGCATACGAACCTCGTAGACGTGTTCCTGGTATGCTGTACGACTTTTAAGGAAATCCATATCCTTCAAATTCAGCCAGCTATAATACCAGGCATGACTGTGGGCTGGCAAGGGGTATAACCGGAGCAAAGCCTCATTATTTACCCCGGTAGCCAACGAATTGCACTGATACTCCAGACAAGTCTCAGCATCGCTAATTGGTTGATTATTGTATCCATGTACCAATGAGATGATTCCTTTCCATTCACCTCGTTGCACAGCATTGGGACCAAACCGATAATCATACAAGTTGGAGAAAATATCAGCTCTGGAACGTTGTGGGGTAAATCGTACTTGTTTGTAGAGCGCCCGTGGATCACAGAGCGTCGGACTGTTTACTTCAGCGTGAGTTTCTATGAAATAATTTAGTTTGTCAGCAACTTCTTCCGGCATATCACCACTTGGCTCTTCATGGTTGATAAACCATATGGGAGCTTCCCAGGATCCATAGCCATAAAAGTTCTCAATCCAATGGCTCAGAGCTGCTTCAGAGATTAACAAACTAGACACAACGTTAATCTATGACAATTATGGAAGTATACCCAATTAGTACTTCTACAGTTTGTCATGAGGCACACTTTTCTTCATACCATCAAAGCATTCAAACCCACTTCCCCTTCAACTCCTTATACCTTGTTCTGCCAACAGGAATCAATTCCCCATTCTTTAATTCGGCCATGTATTTGCTCCCAGACTTCACAATAATCTCTTTTACCTCAGACATCTTCACCAAATAGGATTTATGAATGCGCTCAAACGAATGAGACAATAACTGCTCTAATTTCTCCATGGATTTATCATGTAGCTCTTTTGTCCCGTCAGTCAAGAAGAGTTCGGTATAAGAACCGGCACCCTTTACATAGCGTAGATCTGCAATAGGTATAAGCTGTATCCTGCCTCTTTTCTTAATGGCCAAAAGCTTCGTCTGATCGTTTTCTGATTTTTCTTTAGTAAACACGCGATTAAAAGCCTGTTGCAACCGGTCTTGGTTGAAAGGCTTTGGCACAAAATCTAAAACGCCATATTCGAAGGCATCCAGTGCCTGGTCTTTGTTAGCAGAAATGATAATGGTGTGAAATGATTCAGCAACCGCCGTGCTGAGCAGGTCAAAACCATCATCTCCGTTAAGATTCAGGTCAAGCAGAACGAGATCAAGGGTGTTGTTTTCAATGAACAACAATGCCTCATTGAGTGTGTTAATGTGGGTGAGAGATTGTAACGTATTACCAATGATATCACGCGTCATTCGCTCGATACGCTTGGCAATTCTCGCCTCATCTTCCACGATTAAGATGTTCATCTACGTTGGAGGATTTTGTTCATTAATCGACCCCCAACTCCTAAAGGGGAGCTAATAAAGTCCCCTTTAGGGGATTTAGGGGTGCTGCTCATTTTCATAAGAAAATCTTAATAATGTTTCTCCAACCGTGATCCGCCTGCTCCGACGTAAGATCCCATTTCGAACCATAGCTTTCAGTCAACCGAGCCTTTATGTATTTCAAGCCAGTACCTTCCTCCTTGGTCTTTGTTCCTTGCTCCATGCGTGCAGCAAATGTCAGAAAAGTGTAGCTCTTGTATTCATCGTTCGATTCAAAAATCAGTTTAAATTGGATGCTGTTGGCTTCCAAGGGTAGGCTGTGAGTAATCCCGTTTTCTAAAAGCGTATGAAGAATAGCAGGGGGTATTTTTTCCTCTGGATCAATCCCTTCTTCTTCCAACGAATAGTCTATTTCCTTTCGATATTCCATGATCTCCAGATGTGTACGGCAAAGGGCTATTTCTTGAGTAATAGGGATCAATGTTTCATTTTCAATCTTATTAAAAAGATCAAACTCTTTAGCTAATGCCTCAATGAATTGAACACCTTTTTTCGGTGATTCTTCCACCCAGTCGATCAAAGAGGTTAGGGTATTCATAAGGAAATGAGGCTGAATGTTCTTCTTTAAGAGTTCCAATCGTAGGCGTGTGGATTGAACCAATGTGTTTTCATAGGCCAATCGCTGGTCTTTGATGTTAAGGGCTAGTAGATACAACATACCTAGCAGAATAAGTCCCAACCCAGTGTACATACTAATGACAAATCCAGAGGCAAGAAACACCACAACCGACAAAAGTAAAGTCACTAAAACAAGACGTGCTCCCCTTGCATTTTTATAAGCTCCGTATGCTACTATGCCAAAGGAGAAAATCCACATACTCAGTACCATGCCTACGGTTTTATAATTAAAAGCATGATCACTAATAATCCATAAGAAAATGAGTCCTACTACGTATACAATCAATGACAATCTTCGTTTGGAATAGGGAAATTGTATGGAGAAGTAGTAGGGAATCAAAAACGAAATACCCAACAAAAACGAGTTAATAATATGCAATCTAATGACGTGGACACGGTAATGTATGGAGATATAATCTTGACTAAATACGGTTATTACTAAAGCAAAAATGAAAAAGCAGCAAACACTAAAAATAAGTGTAGGATATTCTTTTTTGTTATTTAGAAAGAGAAAGAGAAAATAGATGGATACGATAAGAAATGTTCCAGCAAAGACATGCATGTAAGAAGTTTTAATGAGCATATCGGTAAACAGATCCTCATAATCAGCGATCTCCAATTCATAGTACCCTACATGATCAGGAAAATAGTAATTACTCAATCGCAAAGCCATCACATGTTCACCTTCCGTAGCTAGATGCGTTGGTATACTATAGGTAACCCATAATTTACCCTCTGGAGGAAGCTCGGCTTCTTGTCCCGGATTTCCATTTTTTCCAATGAAAACCCCATCCCAAAAAATTTCATATTCCCCATACGCATCTATTTGAAGACCATAGGGTCGAGATTCTTCAGGAGCTTTTAGAATATCAATCCGGGTTCGGGACCAGAAAATCTTGCCTTCAGGAATGCGTTTTATCCATTTTTCCCAATTGCTATCATTAAAGACCTTCTTCGCCCACGTTGAGTGATCACCAATCTGGAATACCGTCTCATGTTCTTCGAATATGGCAGGCTTTTGCCCACAGGAAGTGACCAGCAATAAAGTACCTATCAAAAGTAAGGATGGGAGAGACCGCCTGTTCATTTACGGAGTGATTTTACTTAGGTAAAGTAACCGCATAAAAATGGTTTTTAGGGAGGAATAGGAGCAGTTCATTCATACATAGAGCAGTTGGCAAGTTCAGCGGTGGTTAATCACAACTTACCCTGGAAGTTTGGAGTACAACCATCAAAAAAAACCAAACAATATGAATAGTTCTTTAGCTGAACGCCTCGAGGAAGTGAACAACAACTATCGAGGAGTTACGATCGCGATAATGCTACTAGTAGTGAGTTTGATGACCATGCATACGGTCTATGCTCAGGAAAAGGCAGAAAGCGACCCTGGTGAACCAGCGGTTACGTTGGGCAAAATAGCTACACTTCATTCGAAAGTGTTGAACAAAACTGTTCCACTTTCCATCCATTTACCAGCCAACTATAATGGTTCCAAAAAGACCTATCCCGTGCTGTATATGTTGGGTTCAGATTACCGGGCCCGGTTCGCTATGTTGGCTTCTACATTAGACTACATGGGCGAGGGACAAATTCCTGAGATGATCCTCGTTGGCATAGACTTGCCCGAAGGTAATCGTATGTTGTTACCAACAAGGGATCAAGACACAACCATCCCGGATGGTTATATCAACTTCTTTGAGACAGAGCTGATACCGCACGTGGAAAACACTTACCAGACGGCTCCATTTCGAGTGCTTTTTGGAGGCTCTAACAGTGGTTTTTTCACTGTTTACACACTGGTCAACAATCCTCTTCTGTTTAATGGCTATTTCGCAAGCAGTCCATCCCTTAGTAACATACCGTCAGCGCTTCAACAAAAGATAAAAACAGGTCCATTACAAACACTTGCGGAAAACAGATTTCTACACATCATTTACAGCGACAATGAAGGATTAACAAATCACGTGTCTGAATTCACTCGTGTTTTAACAGATCATAAACCGGAGCATCTTACCTATACAGTGGATGAATTGGTAAACCAGGGTCATGTACCAGCGATGGATTTCACACAGTTTCTTTTGGTATTATATCCTGACTTCAAACCCTTCAACCCACGTGAAAACCTGGAATCGTTAGATAAAGTAACACAGCATTTCGATGCGCTATCGGAACGGTACGGGTATAAAATCCAGCCACCTATCTCGTTCCTATTTGACCTTGGTTTTCACACGATACGAAGCAAGAATCTAATAGCCGCAGAAGAAATCTTTCAATATGCCTTAGAGGTGTATCCTGAAGGAAAGGAATCTTATCTCGGAATGGGGCTTTTACGCAGAGCTCAAGGTCAGCTTGACGGTGCTAAGGTCATGTTTGAAAAAGCACTGACCATTGACCCTGATTATTCACTTGCTAAAAGGTGGCTACAAAGACTCGAGCAATAAAATCTAGCTTTTACTAATCAAAGAATAACTTATGAAAAACAGTATATCGATATTCTTCTTCCTCATTCTTTTCCAATCCTGTACAGAAAAATCGAATGAGGATACTACAGCAGAACGAATAAAAAATGTGGAAACAGGTCTCACAACTTGGGTTCATATAGCAGGTGACTCCACATGGTCCATAGAAGAACGCATGGAGCACTACGGAATTCCAGGCGTGAGTATCGCAGTGATAGATAACTATGAAGTCGCGTGGACAAAAGCCTACGGTGTGATGGATAAGGAAAGTCGAACTCCGGTAACGACCCAAACACTTTTTCAGGCAGCAGCAACCAGCATGCCGGTAACCGCCTACGGCGCATTAAGGCTTGCAGAAGCAAATGATTTAGACCTAGATGAGAACATTAACCGTTACTTAACGTCCTGGAAAGTCCCGGAAATTGAATTTACCAAAAAAGAGAAAGTCACCATACGAAATCTTTTAAATCACTCTGCTGGAATACATCCTCGGGGAACAGGGTCATATACCACTGATGCTAAAACACCAACCCTTGTAGAGATACTGAACGGAACTCCTCCTGCTTCAAACGAGCCCATTACTGTAAATAAAGCGCCTGGCGAAAGTGTTCGTTTTGCATACGCCAGCTATGTACCCATTCAGCAAATGATGCAGGATGTAGCGGGAAAAACATTCCCGGAAATTATGCAAGAACACGTTTTGCGACCTTTAAAAATGAACAGCAGCGCGTTTAATCAAACGCTTACGGCAGAGCAATTGGAGAAGGTAGCCACAGGTTATTTGCAAGATGGCTCTATGGTAAAAGGCGGAAGACATATCTATCCTGCCATGGCTTCAAATGGATTATGGACCACTGCCGGGGACTATGCAAAATTTATAACCCACATACAGCAATCAAAAGATCTGACAGCATCCATGGGTAAGCCCTATGGAGTGAATGATTCCGGATGGTCATTTACGCTCGGGTTGGGCTTTCATCTTTTGAATAGAAACGGTGAAATATACTTCAGGCATCATGGATGGAATAGAGGGTTTTATGCTGAGATAGCGGCCCATAGAGACAAAGGTTATGGGGTGGTGGTGCTTACAAACTCCACTTTTCCGGCATTTAATGCTGAAGTGATGCGCGCTGTAGCCCTGGCGTATGATTGGAGTAATTATGTTCCGGTACACCAAAAGATGGAAATTGAACAGTCGTATGCAGATGAAATTACCGGGAGGTACCAATCCGACGAGGTGATTGTGGAAGTCTATCAAAAGGACAATCAGTTGTTTTATAAAAACATCCTTAGTGAAGAAGGAGTGGAGCTTGTTAAAGTGTCAGACAGCCTTTTCGTTCGAAGAAATTCCAGTCGATTAATTCAGTTTAAACCGGATGCTGAAAATGGAGGAATCAATTTACAGTATCTGAACCGAAACGATGGGGCACTGATTTCAGCATTAATTAAGGTAGCTAGTGATGAAAAAAGTCCGGTGGAATTTCTTCTTGAAGGCGATTTTGAAAACGCGCTCATCGCCTTTAAGAATTTGAAGGAGCTTGATCCTACTCATCCGATGGCTTCTGAATACTATATAAATGATATTGGTTTTGACTTTTACCATTCCGATCGGATGACATTATCACTAAACACGTTCAAAGTGAATATGGCGCTCTACCCCGATAGCTACAAGGTATATGATAGTTATGCAGAAGCCTGTATGAAAGCCGGAAAGACTGATCTGGCCATTGCAAACTACACTAAATCACTTCAGCTGAATCCTCAAAACAATGGTGCGAGGCATCACCTCACCGAATTGCAAAAGAGCGAATGAAACGACCTTTCATCCAATGTTACTTTTTGCGCATGGGATGACCAAAGAAAAGAACATGAAAACAACAAAATGCTTCATACTGATATTGACAATGTCGCTTCATAGCCTCTTTGCTCAAGAAAACACGGACGAAAATTTCACCTTCCCGATCTTAGAAGGTCCTTATATGGGGCAAAAGCCTCCAGGCATGGTGGCAGAACCCTTTGCGCCGGGGATTATCTCCAGAGAAGGTTGGGAGCTGGAAGGGGTCTTTGCACCTGGCATGAAGGAGTTTTATTTCACCATTGATCGTGGCGAATACACAAGCTATAATCCTGACAATTTCCATCCTACTGTTGTTGGTTTCAGGCAAGAAAATAATGTCTGGATAAAATATATGGAATTTCCCCGTCGTGGCGAAATCACCTTTTCACCCGATGGCTCACGCATGCACATGGCGAAAGGATACAAAGAACGAATAGGAGATAGCTGGTCGGAGCGTAAGAGCCTTGGACCCATGTTTGACAGAGAGGACTGGGGTATTATGCGGTTATCAGCCTCAGCAAATGGCACCTATGTATTTGATGATTATAAAAACAATGATGCAATCCGTATTTCAATAGTAAAAAATGGTATTCGTCAAGAACCTGTCAAAATGAGCACTGTAGTTAACTCAGGTAAAAAAACTGCTCACCCGTTCATTGCACCAGATGAAAGTTACCTCATTTGGGATAGTGAGCGGGAAGGAGGTTTCGGTGATTCTGATCTTTATATCAGTTTCAAACAAAAGGATGGTTCATGGAGTCCAGCTATCAATATGGGTGATAAAGTCAATTCAGCCAAGGACGACTTCTTTGCGAGTGTAGCTCCTGATGGAAAGTACATCCTATTCAATAGAGTCATTGATGATGGTGATAATATAGATATCTATTGGGTGGATGCGCAAATTATTGAGAAGCTCAGGTCTCAGGAACCCTAGTATTGGGAAGAGCGTGCTGCAAATGTGTCTCGGAATAATACGATAGCTTGACTGAAAAGCATCACTGAAATACTTTGAGTTAAATTCACAGTCGATTTACCCAACATATTTCCACGTTTATGAAGAAACAGTTCAAGTACTTTTTGGTAGCCATGTTTTCCATTTTTTTAGGCAGCCAGCTTACTGAAGCCGTTCTTTTGGTTCCGTACTGGCAATCACTGTCAGAGGCGGACTTTTATAGCTACTATCAATCGTTCGGACCCACAATCGGTCGATTTTATACCATTCTGACCATTACAGCTGCGGTGATTCCTATTGGCTTGACTGTTTATTTGGCCCGTTCCAAAGCCCCTGGTTTTCGACTTGCTGTCACATCTGCAGTATTGGCCGTGCTATTTGTTGCCTGCTTTTATATCTACTTTAATGGCACCAATGAGTTGTTTTACCAATCTGCACTTTCTCCGACTGAGTTAAAAAGCGAATTGATTACCTGGAGTCAGTGGCACTGGGGAAGGGTAGGCCTGGAATGCTTTTCACTGCTTTTTCTCATTTTGGCACTGGCTAAGAGGAATTGACTCGTTAAGTGTTGTTTTATTGATTACTTACTTGTATCAACTAAAAACACTCACATTATTTCTGCTATATTAGAAAGATTAACACCCAATATGGAGAAGTATAAAAACGCACATAAGTGGCTATTGATTCCTCTAGCCATCGCTTTAATAGGATTCTTTCCTTCCTATTTTTCAAAATTCACCAGTGCTAAGTTTGGACATCACATTCATGGTTTATCTGCCTTGATATGGTATGCATTTGTGATTTATCAGCCTTACCTCATTTCGAAAAAGTCAATTTCAAAGCATAAAAAGTATGGACTGCTAGGGATTTTTCTGGCGGGTATGGTGGTTGCCTCTGGCTTAGCGATGATCCCAGGCAATATATCTGGGGCTGTGGCACAACAGGCAAGTGGACAGATTTCATCCATTGCTCCACCTTTTTTCTTGTATGGAGTCTCTTTGTTTGATCTAGTTGCTATTATTGGATTTGGTGCAAGTGTGATTATCGCGATGATCAAGTCAAAGCAAATTGACGATCATGCAATTTGGATGATTTCTACTGTTTTCTGGTCGCTAATGCCTGCCTTCGCACGGATGGCCTTGATTCCGATGTTCATGCTGAATCAAGTAACTCATTTTGCCAACCTGGCCATGATCACTACTCCTCCCATATTATTGGCAATAATTATTGTCATGATAAAGCTAAAAAAAGCTCATATAGCCTTAATCGCTGCAGGCATTGTCAACCTGTTGTCTTTTGCCATTATCCCATTAGGTAAGGCTGATTGGTGGGTGGAGTTTACGAAACAATTTTTTGTTTACTGAATCTAGACTCAGGTTAGCCTGGTCGGAAAAGAAGATCCTAAGGAAAAATACGGGATGTTAGTCTGAACTTTGAATCCTGCGTTATCATTCGCGTCAACTAGGCGCCCTGATAATACAGCTTGGGTGAGAGGGGGACTGAGCGATTAGAAAGGGCTATGATAAAAAAGTAAACAGTAATTCTTGTTAGCCGTATTAAGGGTTTAGTCTTCAAAATCCTTATGTTCAAAATCCCTATGTTCAAACTAATTAGTGCTATTTTATTTTTATGCGGCGCTTACATGCTTCATGCACAACCTGACATTGACTATGCTGTGAGTGTTCCATCCCAATCCTTAAAAAGTCAGGAAAATATTCAGGTTTACTTACCACAGTCATACCATGAAGGAAACAGGAAGTATCCAGTATTGTACATTTTAGACGGGCAGTGGTTTTTCTTAAACGGAGTAGCCATTCAGGAGACATTACGCGGAGATGGTTTGCTTTCGGAAATGATTGTTGTTGGGTTAGACTTCAAATCAAGGAGTTATCATGATAGTCTACATTTTAATCATTGGGATGCCTTGAGTACGTATATACAGGAAGAACTTACCGCTTATGTTGATCAGACTTACAGGACAACTTTTGAGCGTGTTGTCTTTGGTTGGGAAAATCCTTCATTCATGGTAAGTGAGTTTCTTTTCAAGAAAGATCCAGTATTTACAGGATTTATCCTATCGAATGGCGGTTATGTTACTCAGGAAATGCTGGAACAATTCAATAGGTATGAAGGAAAGCGACTTTACCTCTACATAGCCAATTCAAAAAAGGACATTTACACGATTGAATCTTCGGGTGAACTGGAAGAGACACTAACTGCTCAATCGGTAAAAAACCTGGAATGGACCTATGAATTATTTAATGAGGAAACACATGAGTCCCTTGCATATACTTCACTCTATCAGGGACTTAGGTTCTATTATCATAATTATAGTTCTAAAGTATTTAGCGGTACAAAGGAGTTTTATGATGAGGGTGGATTACCCGGGCTACAGGCATACTTTAAAGCACGAAGTGAGCGGTTTGGGATGGAGCCGGAAATTGATGCATCGACTAAAAACAGCTTGATTTGGCTGGCCTGGAAGCAAGATGATTTTTCATCTTTTCAGCTCTTCATGACCAAATTTAAAGATGTGCTATCTACTCCAAGGTATGCGTCAGCCTACTGGCAAAATCGGTTTGGTCAATACTATCTGAAAAACAATGATGCAGCAAACGCCATTGAGTATTTCAACAATGGAATCAAACAATACCCCGATCCAGAGTATCTGACTGTCATGCATGCAGGTCTTGGGAATGCTTATGCTTTGGTCAGTAATACATCTAAGGCCAGAGTTCATTACAAACAGGCCATCAAGCTAGCCAAAGCAAACAATAATGATGAACAGCGAAAAGATTATGAAAAGCAACTAAAAAGTCTAAAATAGCTACAGCAGCGAAACTATGAGTTATCACTTCATGCGGATAATAAAGATTGGTTTCTTGTCTACATAGTTATCGGGAGGATTAATATTTTAGGGGCGGACGGCCAGTCTTAGCCTCACATCAATCAAAGTAAACACATCATTTCTTAGTAGTAACGAGCCTGCCTTAGCCTGCAGGCAGGCACTCTTTATTCATACACAAGGTATGCATCCCTTCGTTAATCTTCGATTTGCCAATCATCATGAAAGAGGAATTATCATACCGTAGTGAGGGATGAAGGAGTGTGGTAAGGAGAAGGGCAAAGGTGTGCGGTTTTCTAAGCTAAAATCCATTTAGTATCAACCACAATCTGATCACCGTTCAACTTACTAATGACTAAAATCAGGTTGAATCCTTCTATTCATCATAATCATAAGGCTTTTTGTAGATGAGCTTTGAAAAAGTAGATGACATCACATTGAATCAGTGCTGATTTCATTTCTTGTTAGAATAAATCAATCATTAATAAAGATCAAAAAAAATGAAAATACTTTTTCCAACCGATTTTACTGAACAGTCCATTCACGTGCTGAAGGAGATCGTCAGTTTAAATCAAAAGTTGAATTATGAGTTAATTATACTTCATGCGTACAGCCGTCCGCATGCTGAAGGTTTCGATCAAGGAGGGAAGTTGGATCAAAACGAGAAAAATGTTGAGAAGCATTTTAATAGTCTCACCAAAGAGATTCCGCAATTAAGTAATCAGAAACACACTTTTAAAAAGGTGCTCGGAGATGTGCTAGATTCAGTAATCTATTATGTAGAGCATGAATCAATTGGGCTTATTGTCATGAGTACCAAAGGCGCGGTTGGGATAGGTGAACTTTTTGGCACTAAAACAGCCAAGATCATCAAGAGTGTCAATATTCCGGTCATGGTGGTTCCAAAGGATGCGACACTAATGCCTGTTAATAAAGTAGGTTTAGCCTGTGATTACAGTGAAGAAACTTCACTCAAGAAACTGGATCTCTTAACAAAGTTGGCTGAAACATTAAAATTCGAATTAGATCTGATCACTTTAAATAGAGATGAAAAGACGATGACCGTTCGGGAGAATAACAACCGTGATTCACTGAAAAAATCTCTCGGAAACATCGCTCATACCTCTCATTTTGTAACGTCTGGAAATGTGGAATGGGGACTTATTAAATATGCAAGATCAAATGACCTGAACATGGTTGTGGTCATTCCTAAAAGTTACAATTTTATTGAACGTATTTTCCATGAAAGTTTAACCCAGGAAATGGCCTTCCATAGTCCGGTTCCGGTACTGGTTCTTAAATAAGCGACAAGGATGGCAGAGCTGAATAATCTGGACGCATTAGCTGAGCAGCTTTTCAAAGAAGGTATCTCCAAGTCTGAGAAAGAAGCAAAAAAACTTCTGAGTGATGCGCGTGCAAAAAGTGAAGAACTCATTGGGCAGGCACAGGTGGAAGCAAAAGCTATTATCTCTCGTGCAAAAAAAGAAGCTGAAAAATATCGTGCGGTAGTAGATAGTCAGATTCACCAGAAAGCCAGACAAGTCGTTCAGGACTTAAAGCAGCAAATTGAGAGATTGATAAGTGCCAAACTGCTGGATGAACCCATTCAATCTTCGATGACTGATCAAGCGTTCGTTAGACAGCTTATTTTATCGACACTTGAACAATGGAAAGAAGGAAGGGAGGTGGAATTGGTCATCTCTGAACAGTTGATGAAAGAGAAAAATGACCTGGAACACCGAATCCATCGTATGCTGCCAGGGCTTACCATTTCCGTAAACCCACAGGACAAAGATGGCTTCATAATTCAGCATAAGGAAAAGGGATATATCCTTTCTTTTACTGACCAGGCCTTCAAAGCTTTGTTTGAACCACACCTCTCTAAATCTATAAATACGATCATTTTTGATTCGGATGCATGAAGTATTTCTACCTCATATCATCCTTGCCAGAAATACGGATCGAAGATCGAAGTTTAACTCAGGAATATCTTGATGAGCTCATAGCATTGATCGGGCGTAATTTAGATGAGGAAGATAGACCCGTGTATCAGGCGTTATTAGCATCAGGAGATAATCAAAACTTGCTTTACGTATTGTTTCGCGAATACCATGATTTTGAAATAGCACGCTTTAAACGACCTTATGCCATCGCACCGGAAATCCTGGAGAATTATAGGCATAATTATGCTTTTCTTCCTGATTATATGATTAACTACCTGAACGACTTTTCCGGATCATTTGCCTCTCTGTCTCTCCGAGAGATGGAGCAAAACCTGGACGATTACTTCCATGAGCATGTCATAAAATTAAACATACCGTTTCTAAGCACCTATTATGATTGGCGCATACGGCTGAAAGGAATCATCGCAGATTTGAATGCGCGATCTTATGGGTTTTTAAAAAAACAAAACGAAGCAACTGAAAAAGCTTTTCCCCATTCCCGAACACTGCATGGTGTAACTGATTTCGAAGATGTTGCCAATCAAATGTTGCCGCTTATTGAATCGAATGATTTAGAAACGATAGAAGCAAAAGTGAATACTTTTTATTGGGAGTTTGCATCCTGTTGGCAGGAGCCCTTTTCATCTGATCAGGTATTTGCGAATCTTATAAAAATCATCCGGATGCATCGATGGAAAGGGTTTGTTTCAAGAGGAGTAGGCGCAAAAGAAAAATTTGAAATGCTCATCCACGATTTGAAAATAAAAGAATCCTCACCAAAAATGCCGCTAATATGACCAAGGGTAAAGTAAAAGGCATCATTGCCAATTTATTGCTTATTGAAGTAGATGGAGCTGCAACACAAAATGAAATTTGTCTGGTGGATGCTGGTGTATGGCTTAAAGCCGAAGTGATTCGGATACAGGAGAATATTGCGTCCGCTCAACTTTTTGAAACGGGTGCGGCCATCCAGATAGGAGCAGAGGTACAGTTTACGAGCAACATGCTGGAAGTAGAGCTTGGCCCTGGGATTTTATCCAAAAAATACGACGGACTACAAAGTGACCTTGAAAAGATGTCAGGTACGTTCATTGAAATTGGGGACAGTACAGCGCCACTCGATGATGATCATTTGTTTGCATTTAAACCGTTAGTAAGCGAATCAGCTATTGTAAAAGCCGGCACCTGGTTGGGGAATGTCAAAGAAAAGAATATCGATCACAAGGTGATGGTTCCGCTTTCATGGAAAGGATCATTCAAGGTGAGCTGGATAGCAAAAGAAGGAGATTATCACATAGGGGATGTCATTGCGAAAGTAACGGATGATGAAGGGAAGACTCATGAAATCACCATGGTTCAGAAATGGCCGGTTAAAATTCCCCTGAAGGGTTTTGAGGAAAAATTGAGACCCGGGAAACTGTTTCAGACAGGACTGAGAGTCATCGATACACTTAACCCGATGTTGGAAGGTGGAACGGGCTATATTCCGGGTCCTTTTGGGACAGGAAAAACGGTTTTACAGCAAGCCATTGCAAAAAACAGTGAGGCGGATATTTTGATCATTGTGGCTTGTGGCGAACGAGCCAATGAAGTAGTTGAGATATTCTCTGAATTCCCTAATCTGACAGATCCGATGACCAGCCATAAGCTCGATGCAAAAACGACGATTATCTGCAACACCTCCAATATGCCAGTAGCCGCACGTGAAGCTTCTGTCTATGTAGGGATGACACTGGCAGAGTACTATCGCTGTATGGGATTGAAGGTGCTCTTACTTGCGGACTCTACCTCACGATGGGCACAGGCCTTACGTGAAATGTCCAATCGAATGGAAGAGCTTCCGGGACAGGATGCCTTTCCTGTGGAACTGCCTGCTACCATTGCCAACTTCTACAGTAGATCCGGAATGGTACGATTGCAAAGTGGAGACTTTGGGTCGGTTACTTTCATAGGTACCATTTCCCCTGCGGGTGGAAATTTTAAAGAACCGGTGACCGAATCGACCAGTAAGGTGGCCAGGTGCTTTTATGCCTTATCGCAAAAGCGGGCTGACTCCAAGAGGTACCCGGCGATCGATCCGCTGGCCTCTTATTCAAAGTATATGGATTATCAGGAGTTTAAGCAATATAGCGACAAGAACATACAAGAAGGGTGGGTAGAAACGATTAAGCGAGTAAAAGACATCCTCCGAATCGGGTTGGAAGCTAGAGATCAAATCAACATTCTGGGAGATGATGCAGTACCCATTGACTACCATGTCAGTTTTTGGAAAAGCGAACTGATCGATTTTGGTATCATCCAACAGAACTCTTTTGACCCGATTGATATGCGCACAGAAATGGAACGTCAGCGATACATGCTCAATTTCATTCTTCGAATCTGTGATCTATCGTTTGAGTTTGAAAGTTTCGAAGAGGTAAGAGATGTGTTTAAAAACATCATCAACCTGGTCACGCAAATGAATTTCTCTGAATTCGAGACAAGGGCATTTCGTTCGTATGAAAATCAAATCCATCAATCCCTGAAAGAAAAGACGAAAGATCATGAAGGCGAAAGCGTTTCATAAGACCTACACGCGCATCGAGCGCATCACCAAAGCAACTTGCGTGGTGAAAGCGAATGAAGTGAGGTTCGGTGAGTTGGCATGGGTCAACGATCGTCCTTCGCAAGCCATTAGTGTGGTAAATGATCAGGTGACATTACAGGTATTTGGAGGCACAGAAGGGTTATCTACTCATTCCCACGTTGTGTTCACTGGAAAACCACCCACCCTTCCGGTGAGTGACTTGCTGGCAGGCCGTTTTCTGAACGCTCTAGGTCAGCCCATTGATAACGGCTCACCGATCAAAGGGGAGGAGCGCATCATCAAAGGTGCAACCGTCAACCCGGTCAGCCGTGCTAAACCCGATGTATTGTTAGCGACAGGTATAGCTGGTATCGATTTAAATAATACCCTGGTTACCGGCCAGAAGATCCCATTTTTTGCTGATCCTGATCAGCCCTACAATCAAGTGATGGCAGATGTAGCCTTGCGTGCAGAAGCTGACAAGATCATTCTGGGGGGCATGGGCTTGTCCAATGATGACTACCTGTTTTTCAAAAACACGTTTGAGTCTGCTGGCGTATTGGACAAGATTGTTTGTTTCATTAACACATCAGAGGATCCATCGCTGGAGCGACTATTGATTCCTGACATGGCCTGTACTGCGGCAGAGTATTTTGCCAATGATAAGCAGGAGAAAGTCCTCTTGCTGCTCACAGACATGACCCTTTACGCAGATGCCTTAGCAACAGTTGCTAACAAGATGGACCAAATACCATCAAAAGACAGTATGCCTGGATCTCTTTACAGTGACCTGGCAAGTATCTATGAAAAAGCCGTCCAGTTTGAGCATGGTGGTTCCATCACCATGATCGCTGTGACCACACTAAATGACGGTGATATTACGCATGCTATTCCGGATAACACAGGCTACATCACGGAGGGGCAATTGTACCTTAAACACGACACGGAAATCGGGAAGGTCATCGTCGACCCATTCCGAAGCTTATCACGACTCAAACAGAATGTAATCGGTAAGAAGACAAGGGAAGACCATCCACAAGTGATGAATGCGCTCATCCGATTGTACGCAGATGCGATGGATGCACGAACGAAAAAGGAAAACGGATTCGATCTGAATGATTACGATATCAGGTGCCTGGCATTTGCAAAGGATTATGCACTGCAGTTGCTGGCGGTAGATATCAATATTCCCATTGATGAAATGCTGGATACCGGATGGGATCTTCTTCAAACTCATTTCGAAGCGTATGAGGTAGGGATAAAGGATGAATTTTTGAACCAGTATTGGAAGAAAGAAAAAGCAGTCACCTAAAATTATGGCGCTCAAGTTTCAATATAACAAGACCACTATTCAGTCGCTAAAGAAGCAACTGGCCATACGGCAGAAGGCACTCCCTATTCTTAAAAATAAGGAAACGGCCTTGAGACTTGAAGTAAAGAAGCGCCAAAAATTGCATGAAAAAGCCATTGAAGAACGTGAGAAACTGTTGCTGGAAGTGGTAAAGCATGCCGGGTTCTGGATCGAGATGCCCAAGGTCTTCTTTATTGAACAAGTGGATGTTGCCAAAGAGACCATCGTGGGAGTCAAGGTTCCAAAAATTCAAGATATACGGTTCAGAATCGCCGATTTTAGTTGGTGGAATTATCCGGCATGGGTTCCTGCCGGTGTGGCATTTCTAAAAGAAGCCACAAAGCTGGACTTTACCATTGATATTCTGGAAAAACAATTAAAGTTATTGGACGATGCACGTAAAAAAACCACGCAGAAAGTCAACCTGTACGAAAAAGTACAAATACCAGAAATGGAGCAGGCGACCATTAAAATCAAGCGGTTTTTAGAAGACAAAGAGAATATTTCAAAGGCAGGTCAGAAAATCATTAAGAATCGTAAAGTGCAGGAGGTATGAAGACAAGGTTCAAAAAGTTATTGCTCTTGACGCATGAAGGAAGGCGGGATTCGTTGCTTCAATCAATGCAAGACTTTGGGCTCCTGCATATCGATGCAAAGCCTATTGAGATACCAGAGAAGATGGAGTCGCTGTTACATACCCAAAACCTAACCAAGCGATTCATTAACCTACTGTCCTCATCCACGCAAGCCCGCGATGCTACTGTTTCAGACGCACCGACTGTTGGGAATCAATCATTGGAACAGGTCATGAAATCCCTGGAAAAGATCGAGGAAAGAATAGATGATACGAAGCGTAAAATCGAGAAGCTTCAGAAGAAGGCTGTTCGACTTGAGCCTTGGGGTAATTATGATTATCAAAAGTTTGTGCCACTCATCGAAGGAGGTTATCACATTTTGCTTGGACGCATTCACAAGAAGAAGTACCCAACATTGGAATCGTCTGGTGCGCATGTGCAGGTCATCAATCAGGTAGGTGCTTTTCTTTACTTGGTGATCATTACCAGGGATGAGTCCATCGATGATCCGAACCTTGAATCTTTCCGTCTTCCGGAGCTACCCCCAGTAGCGCTAAAGAATGAAATTCATCGGTATAATGATGAACTCGTTTCCCTGGAACGTACCCTTGCCTCATATCAACCTTACCTTGGTGCATTAAATGAGTACTTCATTCATGTTCAGGATGTCATTCGTTTGACCGAAGTAGGAGCGGGCTTTTCAGAGCATTTTGAAGGCAAACTAATCTCTATTACTGGCTGGTTTCCGATTGCAAAAGAATCCGACGTAAAGCAATTTCTCGAAAGGGAACAATTGGCCTGGGAAATCAAAGATCCTGAGCCTAATGATCAGGTACCTGTACTGCTAAAAAATCGTCGTTACCCTAAATTATTTGAACCCATCACAAAAGTATTTGAGCTCCCGAATTACTATGAAACAGATTTAACTCCATTTTTAGCGGTGTTTTATCCGATTCTTTTCGCTTACTGCCTGGGTGATGCCGGGTATGGATTTGTATTAACACTAGCTATGGGAATGGGGTACTTTAGTTTTTTAAAGGATAGTAGAAGGTCAGCAGTTTTAGGATTCATCCTTGGGTTTGTGACTATGGGGATGGGCCTTATCAAGTCCGGAAGTCTTTTTGGCATTATGCTTTTGCCTGATCATCCAGTCGCATGGATACGACAGTTGGCGTCATGGGTCATCATTCCGGATGACTCCACGGTCATTTTCAACGCCTTCAATGTCGCATTGATGATTGGCGTCATTCAGATACTGACAGGCATAATCGTTTCCATATATAATAAAATCTACTACGAGGGGGTCATGCAAGCCATTAAACCTTTTGGTAAACTCTTAATCGTAACCGGCTTAATCTGGATCTTTTTGGTCGACATGCAAGAGGTATCCCAATTGAGTGTTTTGGGAGAAACTCGAAAATACCTATTGATAGTGGGTGTATTGCTAGTGACGTTCTTCCATCAATTAGACGTTTCCATTCCAAAGCGCATTGGAGGAGCATTTATGCCTTTATTTTTCATCTTTACCGGTATTCTTGGGGATGTGCTTTCCTACGTACGTCTTTTCGCATTGGGTCTGGCTTCATCCGTATTAGGCTTAGTGGTTAATCAAATTGGTATGCAGATCATGGAAGGAGGGATCTTTAGTCTAATCATTGGCGTTCTATTTCTTTTGTTTGGACATACCCTCAATTTTGGCATTGCAGCCTTAGGCTCTTTTGTTCATCCGCTACGATTGACTTTTGTGGAATTTTACGGAAACGCTGATTTTCATGGAAAAGGAATGCCATATCAGCCATTTAAAAAATCAAATCATTCATTAAACAATTAATTACTATGGACGCAACTCCACTTACTTTAGCATTTATTGGAATCGGTCTTTTGGTAGGCTTGTCCGGATGTGGTAGCGCTATCGGCACTGCTGTAGCTGCCATGTCATCGGTGGGTGCACTGAAAAAACGCCCGGATTCTTTTGGATCCTTTATTGTATTAAGTGCTCTGCCCGGAACACAGGGACTGTACGGTTTCGCAGGGTTCTTCATTCTCCAGGATCTTATAAGTGCAGAAATGACCCTTCTACAAGGTGCAGGTGTACTTGGGGGTGGACTGGCGCTGGGGTTAGCCGGACTTTTTTCCGGAATGTACCAGGGGAGGGTATGTGCCAGCAGCATTGACAGTATAGGGTCAGGAAATGATATCTTTGGCAGAGCACTGATTATGGCAGTATTTCCTGAATTGTATGCCATAATTGCATTTGCTTCCTTATTTTTAATCAGAGGACTTTTAGGATAATCAGTATGGAGAAAGAAAAAAAAGTGAATTATGAAGTAGCGATGATAGGTCTTGACCTTACGGAAATGGATGATAAGGTCATTGCGTACATGGATATACTGATGAATGTGCTCCCGCTTCAACGGGTCATATTTGTTCATATCGCCGAGAAACTTGAACTACCGGCGGAGCTCACGGATAAGTATCCGGATTTGTTGGCACCCATGGATGAAAACATCGCTCATGGTATTGATAGCAAAGTAGCACCTCTTTTTGAGGGAAAAGACATTGCCTATGATGTCATTGTCCAGGAAGGACCATCCATTGAAACTTTTCTTCGATTGTCAAAGATTAAAAATGCTGATCTGATCGTTTTAGGTCGGAAGAAAAGCTTAAAAGGATCAGGTATTCTATCAAATCAGATTGTACGAAAAAGCCCAGCGTCCATCTTATTTGTAACAGAGACATTTAATCCCTCCATGAAACGAGTGCTGGTTCCTGTTGATTTTTCCAAGCATTCGGTGCTCTCCCTTCATTTGGCCAGAAAACTTCAGGAGGCCGGTGTAGCCATTCATTTTGCGCACTTGTATAATGTTCCCATAGGTTTTTACAAGACCGGAAAGTCACACAAAGAGTTTGCAGAAATTATGAAAGGACATGCGATGAATGATATGAAGCAGTTTTTGTGGGAAAATAAAGTAGAGGAAACATATCCGTGTGAATATATTTTAGCAGATGACCAGCCAAAAGCACATCTCATCAATAATCATGCACATGAGTCCGGTATGGATTTGATTCTTATCGGTTCTCGCGGACGTACCAAAAGCTCCGCTTTGCTCATAGGCTCTATCGTGGAGAAAGTACTACAACTTGACTCAGATATCCCGATTCTCGTGGTGAAAAGCAGGGGAGAGAATATGGGATTTTTTGAGGCATTGATGAAGCTTTGATCAAATAAGGATACAGATGTATGAATAATCTTGAACATTTTGTTGAAATTGTTGCTACAGTCATTGGCTATGTGGGGATCAGTTTTATTGTTTTAGGGGTAATTCTCGCTATCGGACAATACCTCATTAGCCGATTTGCTAATAAGTATACCATCGACCATGTTCGACTGACATTAGGGACCTATATATTGATAGGTTTGGAATTCATGGTTGGGCAGGACATCATAGAGACAGTTTTGCACACTACCCTGGAGCAATTGTATATGCTAGGCCTGATCGTCATCATACGAACTTTGCTAGATTTCTTCCTTAGCCGAGAAATGACTCAATTAAAGCAACATATTGCACAACATGAAGCTGCGTATTTGGCGAAAAAAACCGATCCTTAAGATTTTAAAAGGAAATAGCAACACCTTTAGTATGGCCATAATATAAGATGTTAAGTAGAATCTCATCTACACCCTGATAAGGCCAAGAGTTCCGTTAATTATCAGGAGGACTAATAGTTTAGGGGCTGAAGGTTAGTCTTGGTCTATCACATTATGATTAATCAAGATTCAATCAAACAAGCTATAAAGCGATGAGGGTAATGATAATCATTAGCTGGTTTATCTATAACTTAAACCTTTACATTATTAACGCGACTTTCTAATTAGCTACTAATACTCCCACATGCATAAGGTTCATGATGTCATTATCATAGGAGCAGGTATTTCAGGTATCGGTACGGCATACTGGCTGAAAAAAAAGTGCCCCTCAAAAACATTTGTAATGCTTGAATCCAGAATTGCGATCGGTGGTACCTGGTCCTTATTCAAGTATCCGGGCATTCGATCCGATTCTGATATGTTCACCTTTGGTTATCGTTTCAAGCCATGGGAAGATCCACAATCACTGTCCAGTGGAGATAAGATTCTTAATTATCTGAAGGAAACGATAAGGGAAAATGATATAGACGAGCATATTTTATTTAATCATAAAATGCTGAGCGCCAACTGGTCTGATGCATCTGGCCACTGGATACTGGAGGTCGAGACAGCCAATGGGAATCAGCAGCTTTATTGCAAGTTTCTTAGCATTTGTACTGGGTATTATGATTACAAGGAGGCCTATCGTCCACGATTTGAAGGGGAGGAACATTTTAAGGGAAAAGTGGTCATTCCGCAATTCTGGCCTGAAGACCTGGATTATCGAAATAAAAAAGTCGTGATTATAGGTAGTGGTGCTACAGCTGTGACTCTGGTACCTGCCCTGGTGGAAGGTGGTGCTAAACATGTAACCATGGTGCAGCGATCACCCACCTATGTGATGAACCTTCCCAATAGGAATCAGCTATTTATCCGACTGAAGAGCTTGTTACCATTACGGTGGGCCTACCGGGTCACCAGGGTGACGAATATCCTTTTGCAGATGCTCTCCTTTAACCTTTCTAAGCTTTTTCCAAAATGGATGAAGAAGACGCTGATGAAGGAAGCTGCCAAACAGTTGCCTAAAGGGTATCCGGTGGATAAACATTTTAATCCAACATACAACCCATGGGATCAACGCTTATGTGTGGTGCCCGATGGTGATCTTTTCAGTGTAATAAAAGACGGGAAGGCTTCTGTTGCCACCGATAAGATCTCGCATTTTACGGAGAAAGGGGTGACATTAAACTCAGGAGAATCCATCGATGCAGATATCATTGTGCTAGCCACGGGGTTAAAGATCAAGTTGCTGGGTGGCGCTTCTTTTAGCATCAATAATCAGCCTGTCAAGGTACATGAAACCATGATCTATAAAGGCATGATGGTCAGTGATGTACCGAACCTTATCTATTCCTTTGGCTATACGAATGCTTCGTGGACGTTGAAAGTGGACCTGACAGCAAACTACCTATGCAAACTGCTAAACTATATGGACAGCAAAGGGTATGGTGTTGTTGTCCCTGAAAAAGAAGATATGGAATCTGATGAAAGTGTACTGAATCTTAATTCCGGTTATATCCAACGAGCCAAAGATGTTTTACCTAAGCAGGGACGTAAGCGTCCATGGCGTGTCTATCAGAGCTACCTGGTAGACATGCTGGCCACCAGGTTTGGTTCCGTAGCTGATAATGTGTTGAAATTCCGTAAACATGAACCGGTAAAGGAGGTGATGGATGAAAAGCTTTAAGGATAAGATCGTCGTGATTACTGGGGCCGGATCCGGGATAGGAAGGGCCTTAGCGCTGGAGTTTGAGAAACATGGCGCAAGGCTGGCATTAAATGATTACAATGAAGATGGCCTGACCGAAACATGTTCCTTACTTCAAAACGATAGCGAAGAAACGATATACAGTCAGGTGTTTGATGTCTCAGATGAACAAGCCATGTTTGACTTTGCTGCAACCATCAAAAACCGATGGGGCAATGCACATGTCATCATTAACAATGCCGGTATTTCAGGTTTCACAGAGCCGCTTTATACCACACCAGTTTCTGCTTATAAGAAAGTAATGGATATCAACTTCTTTGGGGTGCTCTATGGAACGAAAGCTTTTCTGCCTCATTTGGTTGAAAACAACGAAGGAGCCGTGGTTAATATCTCCAGCGTCTTTGGTATGATAGGTTATCCCGGAGCTACCGATTACTGTGCTAGTAAATTTGCCGTCAGAGGGTTTACGGAGGCACTTTCAGTGGAATTCCATCAATCACCTATCAGCATTCATACCGTACATCCTGGCGGGATCAAAACAAACATAACCGACTCAGCATTGAATGATGATCCAGATCGTGATTTTGATGATGCCTTTCTTACCACGCCTCCGGAAAAGCTGGCCAAAAGAATTATCCGTGGCATACAAAAAGGGGAACCTCGAATTATTTATGGCAATCAATCCCGTCAAATCTGGCTGGCTAGCCGGTTCTTACCAAAAAGGATACAGAATCGCGTCTTGTGGAATAAGCTCAGGGGCATAATGAAACTCGACAAGTATAAGCTGTTCATTAAGGGACTGTAAACATTCCTGGTATTGTGCCTGCCCTCCGGGAGGCGGTCTGACGATTCGGTTGAGGAGTGACAAATGCGCGTGTCATCCTGAATTTATTTTAGGATCTGGGTTGAGCGGAGGATTGTTACTAACTCACCCCCAACCCCTCTCTTTCAAAAGAGAGGGGAGTCGATTACGCCTCACAATGTGCGTGTCATCCTGAGTTTATCGAAGGGTCGAAGGATCTGGGGTAAGCGGTGGAAACGGATAACCCACCCCTTGTCTTGTCCTGAAATAGGTTTACACAATTTAAGTGTGAAATGAGAATTAAAACAGGAAGCCGTATTTATCGAAGTGATTCGGAGAAACTACGAATAATACAAGAAGTACTATCAGGTAAACTTAGTAAAGATGCAGCTCAGCGCAAGTATGGAATCAAAGGCCATAGTGCCATCACCAACTGGATGCGTAGTTTTGGTATAAGAGAGCCATTAAAAGGCAGTGTTTATATGTCTAAATCAAATAAGGAACAGGAGAATCCTGAAGATTTAACTGCAAGAATTAAGGAACTAGAAGAAGCGCTGAAGTTAGCTGAGCTAAAGTCAGAAGCTTATTCAAAGATGATTGACATAGCCGAGGAGAAGTTTTCATTGAAGATCAGAAAAAAGTTGTCCACCAAACAGTCAAAGCCATGAAGCACATTTATCCATCAGTAGGGCTGAGCCGTATTTGTGGGCTGTTTGGTATAAGCAGGCAATCCTACTATCAGTATCAGGCGAGAAACAGATCATTGGAGTCCACTCATCAACAGATACTGCAATTGGTTCTGGATCAAAGAGCATCTCATCCATATTTAGGAGGCAGGAAGCTCTTTCATCTGCTTCAGTCGGATTTTGATCGTTTAGGTATCCGTATAGGCAGAGATGCATTTTTTGATCTGCTTTCCAGCCATCATTTGCTGATAAAGCGAAGAAAACGACGGGTATCGACGACAAACTCCAGGCACTGGTTTAGGAAGTACCCCAACTTGATTAAGGATCTGGCTATTCAAAATGTGAATCAAGTTTGGGTGAGTGATATTACATATTGGAAGTGGAGAGATCGCTTTCATTACATCTGCCTAATCACCGATGCTTACAGTCGAAAAATAGTAGGTTATGAGTTATCTGATAATCTGGAAGCCATCAATAACCAACGAGCATTACACATGGCAATCGAAAGCCAACCTGGATCTTTAAAGGGATTGATCCACCATTCAGATCGAGGCATCCAGTATTGCAGCCATGAATATGTGGAAATGTTATCCGCTAGAGGTGTGCTTATCAGTATGACTGAAAATGGGGATCCATTAGAAAACGCTATTGCTGAACGAGTCAATGGGATAATCAAAGAAGAATATCTTCAGCATTATGAGGTGAAAAGTCTCTCACAGGCCAGAGACCTCTTAAGTGAAGTAGTAAAACGCTACAATCAAGAAAGACCTCATCTAAGCTGTGGGATGATGACACCCAACCAGGTTCACTTAACGAATATTAAGCCGGAATCTCTTTGGAAGAATTATTGGAAAAGTGCAACTGTCAACGTAAAACAGGACTATAATCAAACTGTCAACATATGTCAGGATTAACTATGTTTAATTGTAAACTTATTTTAGGACGACACACCTAACCCCTCCAGGGAGGGGATTTTTCGTTCTTGAGTTGGGTTTTTAGCTCGATGATTAAGTCTGCGCTTAGATTGCCGAAGGACTTGATCTTTTGCTTCGTTTTTGCATCAAGGCAAAAATGAAGAGCCATAGCGGCTTGAGCGTAAGAAGCACATAAACCAAAATAGGCCACAAGGGCCTATAAAAATTTTATTCTGGATTTTAACTTTTGAAAGAATAAAGTTACCCCTTGAGGCGGTCCGACGTTTAAAAGATGTAGTGGAGATAAGGAGGGAGCAGATGTTTTCTGGATATGAGATTGCTTCAGTTGTACCTCATGTGCAATGACACAACCAAACTTGATTACCGTCATCACTAGCCTGCGGAAGGCAGGGGTAGTGAAGCGATCTCATACTTAAAAATGCCCCATACCTGGAGCTCTCTTCTACTGTAGTAATCAAATTCCCCATTCAGCGGTCCGACGTTTCGGGGCTAGGGGGTGATAAATTTGCGTGTCATCCTGAATTGATTTCAGAATCTGGGTTGATTGGAGGTAACGAATAACCCACTCCAAACCCCTTCATGGACGGGATTTTTCGTTCTTGAGTTGAGTTTTTAGCTCGATGATACTACTGTTAAAATAGACGTACCATTAAAATCATTCGAGAAAACGGATTTAATTAATTGAAAAATACACAGAATTGTGTAATGCTTTGATTGCAACACGGCCTGCGTGGTTACCTTTTTCTTCCCACTTCTATTAATAACTAGCATTAATTCCTGCTTGTAAAATGCTTGGGTGTTGATTAAAAATCTAACCATTTCAAACTATTTAGGTTAACAATTAGTTAATTGGAATTTTTTCCTTATTTTATTAGACAGAATAAATTTTCAGAATTTATTAATACCAGCTATGTCAAAAAAATCTAACCACGAACATAAGTCAATGCTTCGGTATTGTTTTATGCTCCTTATCTTCTTCCTCTACACTTCTGCCAACGCAACCACATTTACTTCTTCAACTTCTGGTAACTGGAACGATGGTGGAACATGGGGAAATGCTTCACCCGGAGTGGAGGGAACAGATTGGCCATCTGCCACAGACGATGTGGTTATTGCTTCAGGTCATACGGTTTCTTTAACAGCTCCCAGAACAATAAATAACCTCCAAATTGCTTCCACAGGAATTCTAGCGACAGGTAGTAGTAAAATAACTATCAATGGCAACTTTGATATTGATGGTTCGATCACAAGCACCGCTGACATTGATTATTTTGGAACTTCAATTGATGGTAGTGGCACGGTCACACTGACAGGGAAAACCTTCAAATTAAAAACGGACGCCACCGTTATTGAGAGCACTGCAAATATCACGTTTGCCTGTAATTTTAAGATAGATGTAAATGACATTGATCTCACCAATAATGGCACCATTACAGTCACGGGAGATGTAACTGTGAAAAATGTAGGAAACATTTGGACCAATGCGGCCAATAGTGTTGTAAATGTAGAAGGGGATTTCATGGCAAATAATCAAATTGAAGCCTCTGCAAACCCTAACACCATTAACTTAAGCACCGGTAATCAAAATATATTTACTCCTGTCAGTAGCTATCACCACCTCCAGCTAACAGTAGGAGGTATAAAAACCCTTCAAGGAGATATCGATATCAATGGTGATCTGACCATCACTACGGCAACACTCAATGATAATAATGACAACATTACCATTGCCGGTAACTGGTTAAATAACGGCACGTTCACTCAGGGAACAGGAACGGTTACTTTTGATGGAACGAGCGCTGTATCCGGCAGTACAACGACCACTTTTCCCAATGTGGTTATATCAGGTAGTTTAACCGGCCATCCAACAAACATGAACGTTCAGGGTAACTGGACAGATAATGGCACTTATACCCACAATAGCGGATCAGTAACGTTTACCGGTACGACAGTTCTAGGGGGTAGTAATACCACTACATTTAATGACATCACAATTAGCAGCATTTTAACAGGAAATCCCACGAATGTCAATGTTGCAGGAAACTGGGTGAATAACGGCACATTTAATAGCAACAGCGGAGCAGTCACTTTTACAGGCAATACTACCTTAAGTGGATCTGCCACCACTTCATTCCAAGATGTTACCATAACCGGAACATTAACCGGGGTATCATCAGGTAATTTCAATGTCGAAGGCGATTGGAACAACAGTGGTGGGACATACACACACAACAGTGGGACAGTTACTTTTAATGGCACCACAGCTTCCAGTATTTCAAATACAGGCTCAGGCAATTTCAATAACCTCACCATTAACAATACAACAGCTACTGATGCAGTCACGATCAATAACACTATTGAAGTAGACGGGGTTTTGACATTGACTGATGGACATGTGGTCACTTCTGCCGGCAGTTTGATCACACTTGGAACTTCAGGCACAGTATCCGGAGTTTCTGATGCCAGTTTTGTCCAGGGACCGTTTGCAAAAAACACCAACAGTATTTCAACATTTGTTTTCCCGGTAGGAGACCAGGGGCTGTATCGTTCCATTGAAGTCACGCCTACTTCTACCAACAGCACTACATTTACCGCAAGGTACTATCAGAGCAACCAAAGCCTTGGGAGTGGAGTTGGCGCAGGCATTGATCATATAAGCACCTATGAATACTGGGAAATGGAACGTGCCGGAGGAACTCCAGCTGATGCCACCGTCACACTTTCATGGGAAGCCACCAGCCAGGTGAACAACCTTACTGATTTGAGGGTATCACAATTTGATGGATCGAACTGGATTGATCAGGGCAATGGTGCTACCACTGGAACTACAACGGCAGGAACCATCACCTCTACCACAGTCAGTTCGTTTACTACCAAAAATTTTGTTTTAGGATCTGCTACTAATAATAATCCACTAAGCAACAATAGGTATACCGTTGTAGCATCTGGTAACTGGACAGATGCATCAACGTGGGCTTATGAATCTGGCGGTACTGCAGGAGCATCGGTACCCACCAGTACGCAAAATGCCATCATCGAAGGAGGAGCCACAATTACGCTTACTGCGGAAACGACCATTAATGACCTTGAGATTAAATCAGGCAATGCAGTAAATGGAGCAACGAACAAACTGATAGCCAATGGCACCCTTCAAGTAGATGGAACCTATACATCCACTGCTGATATCGATTTTTTTGGAACCTCCATTTCCGGCGGTGGTACCATCACCCTAACCGGTAAAAAACTCAAAATAAAAACGGATGGAACGATCATCGAATCCGGAACTGACCTGACGATATCCGATGAGATAGCCTTTGATGTCAATGATATTGACCTTATCAACAATGGTACGCTTACGGTAAATGGAGACATAAGCAGACGCAATGCTGGAAATATCTGGACGAATGCTGCCGGATCGGTTGTAAATGTTACCGGCGTATTCATGGCTAATAATCAGATAGAGGCGTCTGCCAATCCGAACACCATTAATTTTAATGGTTCCGGAAATCAAAATGTATATACACCTGTGTCCAGCTATCATCACCTGCTAATTGGTGGTGGGTTAATAAAATCATTGCAAGGAAATCTTGATATTAATGGCGATCTCACAATTTCATCCACGCTGAATGATGGAAATGATAATATTACCATTGCTGGAAATTGGATAAATAACGGGACTTTTACTCAGGGTTCAGGAACAGTGACCTTCGACGGCACAACAAGCATTACGGGTAGTAGCATCACAACATTACCCAATGTCATTATATCAGGGACATTGACTGGTCATCCTACCAATTTAAATATAGAAGGCAATTGGACCAACGATGGTACTTACACAGCCAACAGTGGCACAGTGACCTTTATGGGTACCACAACAATGGGAGGGAGTGCTATTACCAGCTTCAACGAAGTTGTTATCAGTAGTAGTTTGACAGGCCATCCTACCAATATGAATGTTGCATCCGACTGGTCGAATAATGGAACTTTCACCAATAATGGTGGAATGGTCACCTTTATTGGAACCAGTACTTTGAGCGGTTCTTCCACTTCTTCATTCCATGACATCACTATTTCTGGCAGTCTGACAGGTGTGTCTTCAGGAAATTTTAATGTGGCGGGTGATTGGAATAACGCAGGAGGGACCTTCACCCACAATAATGGAACGGTTACTTTTAATGGCACCACGGCTTCCAGTATTTCAAATACGGGCTCTGGCAATTTCAATAACCTCACCATTAACAATATAACAGCAACTGATGCAGTTACATTAAACAACGGAATCACTGTTGATGGTGTATTGACATTGACCGATGGTCATCTTGTCTCCAGTGCTTCTAATTTAATCACCTTAGGAACAAGCGCCTCGGTATCGGGGACCTCAGACGCAAGCTTTATTCAAGGACCCGTCGCGAAGAACACAAATACTACCGCAACATTCACGTTCCCTGTTGGTGATAATAACTCTTACCGCAACATAGAAATTACGCCAACCTCTACCAACGCAACCACCTTTACTGCTCGATATTATCGGGCAAATCAAGCTTTGGGAACCGGTCTTGGAACCGGAATCGACCACATTAGCTCCTGGGAATACTGGGAACTGGAACGATCCGGAGCAACTCCAGCTAATGCTGATGTAACATTGACATGGGATGCCAATAGTCAGGTAGATAATTTGACGGACCTGCGTGTGGCACAATTTGACGGTTCCAACTGGATTGATAACGGGAATGATGCAACTACAGGCACCACTACCGCAGGAACCGTAAAGGCCAATGCGGTATCCTCATTCACAACAAAGAATTTTGTGCTTGCTTCTTCAACTAACAACAATCCTTTGAGTAATGACCGATATACGGTCGTGGCAAGTGGTAACTGGTCAGATGCATCAACCTGGGCATTTGAATCGGGTGGTACAGCAGGAGCATCGGTCCCAACCAGTACGCAAAATGCCATCATTGAAGGTTCGGCCACCATAAGTCTGACAGGTGCTACCGATATCAATGATTTAGAGATAAAATCAGGTAATTCAGTCAGTGGGGCAGGACATAATTTAGCCATCAATGGTGACCTGGTGGTAGATGGATCTTATACCTCCACGGGCGATATTAATTATTTTGGCTCATCAATATCTGGAAGCGGCACAATTACTCTTACAGGTAAAAAATTTAAGGTTAAAACGGATGGAACTATTATTGAGAGTGGTAGCGACCTGACAATATCCGATGAATTTGCCATTGATGTCAATGATATTGACATAACGAACAATGGAACCATTACGGTAACAGGAGATATTACAAATCGAAATGCTGGCAACATCTGGACCAATGCTTCAGGCTCTTCGGTAAGCGTTTCTGGTTTATTTATGGCTGATAATCAGATCGAGGTTTCAGCAAGCCCTAATACCGTAAATTATAATGGAAATGTTGCGCAAAATATCACTATCCCATTAACCGATTATCATCACCTTCAAGCGACGGTAGGGAGTACCAAGTCAATGCAGGCCAATACGGTTGTAAATGGCGATCTGACCATTTCCGGTACTGCTGTATTGGATGTAACCGTCAATAACTATACTTTGACTGTGGGGGGGGATTGGTCGAATACAAGCGGTGCTGCTGACCCATTCCTACAACAGAGTGGCTCAGTCACCTTAAATGGTACAGGCAGTCAATCCCTGACAGGGTCAGAGACTTTTTATGACCTCACGATCAACAACTCCAATACGGGTAATGGCGTGACTCTGATGAGCCCAATCAATATCTCAAATAGTCTTACGTTATTGGACGGCACCTTACTGACCGACGCAACCAACCTTGCAGATGTAGGTGTCAATGCCACTTTCACTTTCAATCCGGGAGCGATCATAATCGGTCCTATGATACAGCGTGTGGCAACAACTACTCCTTCAACTTTAGATTTCCCGGTAGGAGCTAGCGGTGAACCACACACCCTGGAGCTAAATATCACACAAGATGCGGCTACTGAAACAGCTTACACGGTGGATTATAACACTACTGCCCCATCTTCTTTCACGCTACCTTCAGGAGTAGTGAGGGTGACTTCACTTGGACATTGGACTGTTGAGAAAGGTGCGGGTGCTAATATTACCAGCGGGTCTGTAAGACTTTACTACCTGGCATCTGATCAGGTAGAGGTGCCGTCTGATTTGCGCATAGTCAAAGATGATGGCGCTGGAAATTGGATCAACCTGGGTGGGACCGGAACCGGATCTCCGTCCGGATCAATTCTATCAACAAACAATTTTACCTCGTTCAGTGAATTTGCGTTAGCGAGTAGCTCTGAGAACAATGCACTACCTGTTACATTGCTGTCATTTAAGGCTCGAATTAATGAAGAGCAGCAAGCGATCATCTCATGGACAACAGCCACAGAACATAATAATGATTATTTTATCCTTGAAAAATCTACAGATGGTGAGTCGTTCACAATGTTTGAAAAAATAACTGGTTCTGGTGATTCTGACTCTAAGAAATCTTACCAGGTGACTGATCCGGCTCTATTCTATGGTTCTACATTTTACCGATTGAAACAAGTTGATTTTGATGGGCAAACAGAAACATTTCAAACCATACATGTAGTTATGGAAGAACAAGTAGGAACCATTCCATTTGATATTTATCCTAACCCGGTAATCGACCAGTTCGTGACTCTAAGGTTTAAAGATGGGTTACCTACAAATTCACCAATTATTGTCACCATTTATGACATTAGTGGGGCCAAATTGAAGGTTGTAGAAGTGTCTGATGGCGCCAGCTCGACGAAAATTCGATTGGACGAATTAGTGAATGGTGTGTATACAATAAGAGTATCAATCAGGGAGAATAGCTATGTGCAGAAATTAATCATCAATTAGGATTTTTTGGATTAAAAAATCTAAATAGCAATATCGGAGAAAGGTTAGGTTCGAGCTCCGCTAGTTAAGAATAATTGTGATTGGGGGCAAATTAAGAAACTATTTTTTTGATTTTATTGAGTGATTTTTCCGCTCTTTTTTGACGCTACTTCAGGCTAGAAATTCGAAAACTGAATTAATTGAAAGAACCAATTAAGAGTAATCTCACGGCTTGATCGGGTTAACGGGCAAAGTCACCTTTGTATTAAACCAGTAGGGCTGTAAAACTACCATATCTTATACACAGCTCATGTAAACGAGTTTTTTCAGTTGGGTTATGATTATGGGAGTAATTTAAACCTCTAATCATTTCAGAAAAGTCATTTAATTTATAATTAAATCTTATTCCCATATGAAGATTCAATCAATCATCGCCGTATGCATATGTCTTTTATTTGCAACTGCACTCAACGCACAAATACTTTTTACTGAGAGTTACTCTGTAATATTGGATTCCACATCTACTGTAAAAGGGAGTATACTGCCAGGCTTTAAGTATCAAAATCAGCGAGAGACCCTTATTGAGATCGAAAATCAAGCAGACCTATCAGTACGCATTAAGGACAATGCCATCACCTTTGCCAACCAAATTGCCATCTCTCGATTTGGAAGTGAAACGATTCTTAGTGGAGGTTATGTCTACAGCGAGTTTAGACATTTTTACGATAAAGCCTTCACGACGGAATATTATGCCCAGGTACACTGGGCAGAAGCCCGAGGTATGGAACGAAAATACGCAGCAGGTGTCAATGCCCGATGGCGACTACATAAATCAAAGGATTTTGGACTTTTTGTAGGTATCGGTCCTTTCTATGAGTACGAAAAGTGGAATTATGATGGAATATCTGATACCGATAAAATACCCGCTAACGATGATCCAAGGGAACAGGAAAACGTCAAATTGGGGAGTTATATCAGTTTAAAATACAATCCAATTGATCAATTATCTACGGACATTAGTCTCTATCATCAGGCACGATTTGATGAGCTGGTTAATGAACCTCGGCTGGCATCAAGTGCAAGGATACGTTACAACTTTACCTCCCACCTTGGACTGGCACTCACACACCAGCTGATCTATGATCCGGCACCTATTGTTCCTATCGATAATCTATTTCAGAAATTGGACCTGGGTCTCAGCATTACTTTTTAAGATAACACAAGGACAATTGTTCATTAAATAACAGGCTACCCATACTCAGAGCCACTCAACGAGGACTCTGAGGTTGTACATGGTCGGATCCTCTTCCGTAGTTCTGAAACCACTGTCAAGATAATACTACTTAATAGAATGCGTTATATTCGAAATCTCACTGAATATCTTAATAATTTAACTCTATAATAATTCAACTATGAAGTACTCACTACTTTTTATCCTGGCGGTGATAGTCATCGCCAGCTGTGAACAGTCTGAACCGGCACCACTTGAAGAACAACAGTCGGAATCGTTTTGCGCTGCTGAACATGATCATGAAACCACGGCCCGATTGCATGTGCGCACCGAGTCGAATGCATGTAATTCGTACATGGTCAATTGCGTGATCCATAACATTACCCGTGACAATGGCAGTGGCGGCTATTCCACTGCTGATATCAACACTGCTAAAGATATTCTTAGGGACAATTTCAACCAGTGGAACATAGATTTTACGTTCTCAACAGAGGTCATCAAAGACGATCTCTACTATTATGAAGAATCCTTTCTCCAGTGGAATGACATTATGAACAATGACTTTAATGATGATACACGGATCGATATACTCCTGTTTCCACCATTAAATGAGTTGACAATACCAGGAGCTTCCAAATGGGATTTTGGTACTGCAATCTCTGTAGGCGGAAAGTTCGAAAGTGTGAAGGCAGTCAATACAAAGATCATGGCACATGAAATGGGCCATGCACTTGGGTTAAATCATCTGCAGGTTTGTGGTAACATCATGCAGTCTTCAATTCGATCACTTAGTTGCCTTGATTATTTTCTGGAAGCACAGGTAGACACTATGAAATGGTACATGGATTATGAACCAAAGCTGGCCAATGCAATAGAAGTAACCCCGGACCCATCATGCTGTGAATATTCGCACTGGAAGCTCACCGGGCTGCCTGGATCCAACGTCTCCAATGGAGATACAGTCAAATATAAAATCAAAGAGGTCACTTCAAACAAAGACTACATCAATGCGAATACAGCAAAGATCCGTGTGACTGCCAATAACTGGCCGATTAATGTGGTTTATGAAGGTCAATCGTACGGTGTTCAGGCGAACCAGTACAGGGACTTCACCATACCGGTCAATTCAGGCTGTGAAGAAAACCCAATCGAGACAGTGCCATTGACATTCTATCGTTTACAGATGCCGGGTTATCAGAATCTATCGGTGACAGTGAAGCTGCAGAGTGTAAGCTCGGGACATACACGTAATGCAACGACCCATTCATTTACGATGCTTTAAGCTAGCTTCTCTAATAAGAAATAATAAAAGGGAGCTGAGGCTCCTTTTTATTTGAAATCATGATTTATATATAATTCAGATACTCTCTTTGCTGTAGAAGGGATAAAAACACTGTTCCATATCTTATTTTTTGGCTAGATGACGTAATTTCATCATTCCAATTAATGAAAGTCATTTTAGTAGTCGTTTTTCTTGTCATTTCTCTACCCTCTTTCGGTCAGGGGCTGAAGGCAAATGGAAAAGTAATTGTAGATAATCAAGGAGCGGAAGTTTTACTTAGAGGCCTTGGCCCGGGTGGTTGGCAAATCATGGAGGGGTACATGATGCAGACTTCCGGAATAGCCGGCACACAGCACGAGATCAGAGAAAAGTTAGTCGTGCTGATGGGAGAGGAGAATACGGAAACGTTCTTCCGAAAATGGAGAGAAAACCACTTCACTCAAAGAGATGTGGACTCATTGGCAGCTTGGGGATTCAATAGCATTAGAATACCACTACATTATAACCTGTTCACACTACCTATAGAAGATGAGCCAGTGCAAGGCGAACACACCTGGATCGAAACTGGATTTCAACTCATTGATAGCGTACTTAAATGGAGTGCGCCACATGATATTTATGTGATTCTGGATATGCACGCTTGTCCAGGCGGTCAAGGTACTGCGAGCGCTGAAATAAACGATTATGATCCAGATAAATCATCTCTATGGGAAGATCATCCAAATGATCCGGGAGGAAGCCAACGAAACAAAGAAAAATTAGTAGCGCTATGGACACGAATAGCCGAAAGATACAAAGATGAAGAATGGATAGGAGGGTATGATTTAATCAATGAACCTCACTTTGATCTTCCCGGAGGCACTGAATTACGGGAATTATATGAAGACATTACTGACGGAATACGAAGTGTGGACACGGATCACATCATTTACATTGAAGGAAACTGGTACGCAAATGACTACACTGGATTGACCCCACCATGGGATGATAATATGGTGTACAGTTTTCATAAGTATTGGAGCTTCAATAACGAAAATGATCTTGATTGGGTGTTGCCTATGAGAGATCAATACAACGTCCCATTATGGATGGGAGAGTCCGGCGAGAATTCCAACACTTGGTTTACTGATGCCGTCAAGTTATTTGAAGAAAATAACATTGGGTGGGCATGGTGGACAATTCGGAAGGTAGGCGATATTGATAGTCCCTATGCTGTAGACATTAATCCAGGTTACCAAAAAGTGATCGATTATTGGAAAGGTGAAGGACCTCAACCAACCGAACAAGAAACATTTGACGGGATGATGCAGCTCGCAGAGAACCTGTTAGTGGAAAACAGTCGCTATCGTAAGGATGTGCCAGATGCTCTTTTTAGGCAGCTGCATACGGATGAAACCATTCCATATTCGGATCACCAAATTCCGGGAATCGTCTACCTATCTGATTATGATCTTGGAAAAAATGGTTTTGCCTATTTCGATAAAGATGTTGCCGATTACCATCTTTCTACGGGGGAATTTCAGGCATGGAATTCGGGATGGTCTTACCGGAACGATGGCGTTGATATTCAATCAAATGAAGACGAGGTTAATAGTAATGGGTTTCATATTGGATTTACAGATAAAGGCGAATGGATCAAGTATACGGTTAATGTTCTGGAACAGGGAGTTTACAGGGCTGATGTTCGTCATGCAACTGATGTAAGCAATAGTAAATTTCATTTGTCCATTGACAATCAAAGTATCACCACGTCGCTACCCGTTCCTTATACTGGTGGCTGGGAAGCATTCACAACCATGAGCGTTGATGATATTTTATTAGAAGCTGGGACTCAGGAATTGCGAATACATTTTGATCAAAGTGCAGTCAATGTCGGCAGCATTGAATTCGTCAAAGAAGTGGACGCTGAGATTGATGTTGAGTTTATGACGGCTGATGTTGGAAGTGACGAACATTCAATTAACCTATTTATCAATCAAGAATTAAAAGAATCATCATTAGCTAACACAACTGGAGCTTTTGAAGTCAGTGTGAATGGGACTCCACAGGAAATCACGGAGGTGATTCTCGGACAAAGTCGAACCATTGTGATCGCATTGAAAGATCCAATTTTATTTACAGATCAAGTGAAAATGACGTATTCAGGATCTTCGATAGTTTCAATGTCAGATGATCCACTCAGACCATTCACCAACATTGATGTACTAAATAATCTGGATAAACGTTTCCTTTTGCCTGGAAAAATCCAAGCTGAAGACTATGAAGTACAGGTTGGATTTGGCCTGGAAGAAACCACCGACACAGGAGGTGGCCAGAATATTGGTTACACAGACGTAGGAGATTTTGCCGATTATAAAATCTTAGTCAGAGAGGAAGGAATGTTCTCTGTTTCGCTAAGAGTGGCCGCTCAGAATAGTACCGGTCGAATCGGGTTTTATTTGGTAGATGGAAGTGGAACAGAAACGAAATTAATAGAAGTTGGAACTCCCAGAACTGGAGGGTGGCAGACTTGGGAAACAGTCACGGGCGAGGGTCTTGAAATACCTGTAGGCATTCACATTTTACGAATGAAAGTGCTCAAGTCCGGATTCAACTTGAATTGGTTCGAAGTAAGCGAAGTAGCACCACTTGAATCCAACATTGAAAATAAAACCAGAACGATACTTTACCCTAATCCAACCGAGAGATACATTAAGATTTTGGGTCCTGCATATAGTAAATATGAAATGCTGGATATTGGTGGTTCAAAGATACTTAGCGGTGAGTTTGGACAAGATCAGATTATTAATGTTCAAAATCTCAAAACTGGAATATATGTACTTTTATTGACCAACTATAAAAGTGAAGTAACGAGACGCAATGTTTTGAAAATAAGATAGATATGTCTTTAAATGCTAGGTATTTATTCGAAACGTCGGACCTATAATTTCCTGAGACTGTCATGACTCGAGCGTAATTAGAAAATCATGATATCATCCATACAATTCATATTAATTGCTATTGCAAGCGTTATGGTCTACTTCATTGTAAGAAAAGTATATCTAATCAGAATGAACGCTACTGCAACCATTGGTAAACCAAGCACTAAGATTGAACCTAAGGAATACGTAATTCTCACGCTGTTAACTCTTTTCCTTTTATTGATATCACTTAAAGCAACATTCAATCTTTAAGAATAATGAGATTCTCACGTCATCAGCATCCGCTGGTTAGCGGATTATTGATTCCTCAGAATGACACTTAGAATAAAGCGTTGGAAGAAAGGATTTGCACCTTTAGTGTTACCGCCATTCGTAACGTTCTATATTGATGGCTTTGGGACAGGTGTATAAATAGCTTGGCTGAGAGATGATGAGCCACACAATGGACAAATTAGTAAAACAGACATCCTTCTAATAAAGTTATTTCGCCTGTGTCAACAGAATCTTTTGAATAATTTTTTTCAGAAGGGTGGAAAATGAATGTTTGATCTCCAGTACCTGAAAAATGAAGTAAACCATCAATTACTTCATATTTATAAGTAGTAGCATATTCAATTTCTTCACTAAACCCATAATACTCATATTTAAACCACAAAGCATCCACCTCATCTTTTTTGAGTTCAATATTCCATTTTATTCCATCGTAAGTTGTTTCACCTAATTTCCATCCTTGACAATATGAAGAAATACTATCAAGATTTAAGAAAGATAAAAAATATGGATCGCCTGAAAAGTTTGAAAATTTTATATCTGAAAAGTCGCTGTAATAATTTTCTGCATCTGCCCAGGTTGTCTCATCATATTTAGCTAAGAATCGGCAAAACTTTCTTCCCCAACCCGGACCACAGTATATCTTAAAAGGATCCAAACCAGGATATTGCTTTCCACTTGCATCTGTTGCAATTTCTTCCTGTGCATACTGGCTTGGAAGCTTTATGTCGTTTTCCAAACAAGAAAACATGGTAATGAATAACAATAGAAAAAGTAATTTTTTCATTACGAATGTGTATAGCAAACCTACAGCTTATTAATCAATAGCTTCAGATACGCCTTTAAGCCGTCTCCACCTAAGGTGGGCTGATTATTGTTCCTATCGATAATCTATTTCAGAAATTGGATCTGGTCTTTGCATTACTTTTTAAGCAATAACTCATTGAATATCAGGCTTATTTGATTTTTTTACGTATCGGATCTGCTTTCTTAATCTTGGCTTTCGCTCGCTTTTTTTCTTGAGGAGCAGCCACCGGGGTTTCCTGATAGTTGTCTGTAAGTTGCAATTTGGAATACAAAGGGAAGTGATCTGAGCCTACACTCGACAATCGTTTGATTTTAATCAACTGAAAATCTGCAGAGTGAAAAAGATGGTCCAATGGCCAACGCAATAATGGATACTTCGCATGAAAAGTACTAAAAAAACCACGCCCACGTCGGGGATCCAGGAGCTGGCTGATTTTCTGAAAGAGACGGGTGGTTTTGGACCAGGCTACATCGTTGAGGTCACCAAATACCAGGCAGGGATAAGACTGATTGACCACCTTCCTTCCGGTTAACAGTATCTCAGCATCACGATCTGTTGAGGTATCACTTTCTGTGGGACTTGGAGGTTCCGGATGGAGACAAAAGATTTTCACCTTCTTACCTGAGCGTAACTTTACAAGCGCCTCTATGGAAGGTATATCTGCTTTCACCTGGTTTAAAACCTGATGTTCAATAAGCTCCAATTTGGAGAACAGGTGCATCCCATAGAGATTGTCCTTGGGAACATTTACCTGAAACGGATACCGATCTTTTAGACCCGCCAGCTGATCCTGCCACCATTGGTCCGATTCCAAAGTGAGCACGATATCCGGGTCATAGGTATCAATGTGTTTTAGCAATAGATGAACCTTACGATTAGGCGTTAATACATTACTAACCAGGATGGATATTGAGTGATCATTCGGTTCCTTTCGAAACTTTTTTACCTGAATTGGGGCGAAGATGGTGTATGGGTAAATCCGTATTCCTTGAAAAGCCAAATTGGCCAGAAGGGCTGCCAAAAGGAGATAATGCCACCACAGGTCGAATGATAATACCCAAAAACTTAGAAAAAGACCACAGATTACACCTACGCTTAACTGCAAACGCGGAAAATCAAACACCCGAATCCACCATTCATCACGTCGAAGAACGGAGGCTATACTTGCAAGCGAGAGGAGCGAGGTGAGCGTAATCAGAAACCATTCCATCTAATGCTACTTATCATTTTTGGCAATGATCCAGATGGCATGCACAATACCCGGAATAAAGCCTAGTATGGTCAGCAAAATGTTCAGCCAAAAGGCACCTTTGATACCTACGGTGAAGAAAACTCCTAAAGGAGGGAGGATAATGGCAAAAATGATTCTAAGAATACTCATGTTTCTTTGATACTTGTTGTTTAGCAAAAGAAATATAACGCTAATCAATTAGAGTATTTTCAATTTAACCAAAACAGGGATCAGAGAGACTGCATTTAAAAACCTAAAAAACAAACCAAAACCTAAATAGGATCATCAAGACCATTGGCAGGGTATATTTACTGAAGTAGTTCTCTTTCAGAAACAAATAGTCTCTTATAGGCTACTTTTAATCAAATTGCTAGGCACAATGTTCAATAACTTAAACACTTAATTCCATGGATAATGAAGTTCAATCAGTCGCACAAAACTTGGCCATAACCCTCGAGGAGCATTGGATGCTTTTTATCGACCATGTACCAAGCATTGGTTTAGCTATATTAATAGTAGCAATTGGAATGTTGATATCCAGCAAGGTATCGGCCCTTTTGCGTAAAGCCATAGCGCAAAAGGTAGAAGACACCATCATGATCAATTTTCTTGGTAAGGCCATAAAAATTCTTCTTTTAGGTCTTTTCATTATGTATGCCCTCCAGGTGGCAGGTCTGGATGGGATAGCTACCGGCATCCTTACAGCAGCAGGCGCATCTGCGGTAATTATTGGATTTGCTTTTAGAGATATAGGTGAAAACTTCATTTCAGGTATTATTCTGTCTTTTAATCGTCCGTTTAATGTCGATGAAACCGTAAGCATAGGGGACATCTTTGGTAAAGTGAAGAACATAGAGTTTCGTTACACCAAATTGAAAACTTTCGATGGACGGGATGTATACATCCCTAACAGTGATGTCATAAAAAAACCGGTGTACAACTATACAGAAGATGGGTATTTCCGCTTCGATTTCCTGGTCGGAATCGCCTATGAAGACGATATAGATATTGCACAAGAATTGATCATGAAGGTAGTCAACAACACCTCAGGTGTATATGAAGATGAAATGCATCATAACTTCATCATCACGGAAGAGCTGGCCGTTAATACGGTTAATTTCAAGGTGTCTTTTTGGGTGAAAACATTCGAGTATGGGAAAGAAGCCCTGATGATTAAAGGAAAGGTGGTCACGGCAGTGAAGAATGCGCTCGTCAAAGAGGGATTCAACTTACCTGCCAATATTCAGGAGCTAAAGCTATACGGCGATCAAGAGGAATTTCCTGTGAGGGTTCAACAATGATAAGGTCAATACATTTCCTAGAACAGAAACCGTACTAACATTGGATTCCTTCGAAACTTATTCACCTTTTAACAAGTCGTTGAGGTTAGATTGATACTCAAAAAAAGAAACAGTGCATTAAAAATCTGAGTAATATTTCAATTGAACTATAAGACAAGTTCAATGTACTAGTGCTTACTTATCAGGGGCTTGCCAGAGATAACAGATATGTAGAAGGATGAAAATTCTAAGTGTATTACCAACCACCACACCAACCCGTTTCGTAATCACAAACATAGCAGTTGGCACAATTCCTGGCATCTTCTAAGGTTGGGGCTTCTACAGTGATTGGGGAACTACTCTCTGTCCTGTAAAAGGAATATAAACATGTAGCTTCCACGACCTCATAGCCATCTGCTGCAGCACATACCTTTGCTTCGTCTCTGTCATTGGAGAGGTACCATACCCTTCCTACACATCCAGAGGAGAGCTTCACTGTGATCCTTCTATTTCTAAAGTTCGCATTTGCGAACTGGCCCCCACATGTTCGCAATGGCACGCAGGTGCCTTCCTCGCAGTTGGAAGAAAGACAATCTTCATTGGTGGTGCAGCCACCACCCAGCTGGCACCTAGAGCAAAACCATCCGCCACAGTCGACATCTGTTTCATCTTGGTTCTGGATGCCATCATAGCAGGTAGGAGTGTAGCATTGGCCGTTAAGACAGTCGCCCTGGCAGTCGCTGTTGTCATTGCAGCTGCTACCGTCGCGGCAGCCGTCACAAGAGCCCCCACAGTCGATATCTGATTCGTTACCATTGAGGATCGCGTCATCACAAGCAGGTCCTAAGGAACAACGCTGGATGCGATCAGCACCTGACATTTCGGTGTAAATACAAAAAGACTGAGCACTGGAAATCATCTGTTCGATTTCGTAAGCCGAGAACCCCGCACCACAAAAAAATTCCTGCTTGACACCTTCCCATCCATCTTCTGACCAGAATACAATGGCAGTCACCATTGGGCCGTCATCATCCGGATTCAGCCCACACTGAAGTTTGAATTCAGTGAGGTTGGTTGATTTTACTAATTCAATGAGTCGCTCCCTGTTTATAAAAGCCTCGTCACCATCCGGACCAAAGGGATAGTTTGTGATTCCTGTCAAAGGGATCGTGATCATCTGGTTTGTGACCTGATCACTGGTGAGGTACAAGATTGCATTGCCTTCCTCACGCCAGGCAGCAGCGAGGATGGTGCCAATGGGTTTGAGGATGTCACTCACTTTTTCCTTATCGTCTTGGTCTGATGCTACAATGAAAAAGACACCCATGAATATAGAGATCAGGGTTAAGAGCGTGTAGGTGATACGAGTAGATGATTTCATAGCTTATAGACTTTAATGATGGAATAGGAAAGCGCTCCCCCTAAAATGCTAAAGATGATGTCATTTGCATCGTAGATGCCACCCAGCATGTTCGTCTGCTGCAACTGCTCACAGACGGTGTTGATCACTACCCATAGGGAACAAGACTGGATCGCTGTTACCTTAAGATGCCGCGCGAAGTTGTAGGTGATCAAAGAAAAAGCTGCGGTATGTAAAAATGAAGGGATACTTTCGAGCAAATAGTGAGGAACGAGCTGTATTTCTCTTATGGTATAGGTCGCAAAACCCATGAGTAACAGGACCAGGCCAATGATAAATGGTCCATGCTTCGATATGCTGGTGAAGACATGCATAACGGATTAGGATACTTCAAGATAAACATTTTCAGGGGTTATATCAAATGATAGCTTAGGTCAGGGGCGGGATTAATGGTTTAGCGTTTGGTCTATTTAATCAATTAAGAACTTCTCTTTATTTCTTAGCAGAAACGAGGACTTTTTTACCACTCGGTACGATTAATGCCACCTTGACAGAGGAATCACCATATAATAGTGAGGAATATAGACAGGGGGTATGGAGTGTAGTGAATGTGTTAGATAAAAATGTCATTTTACAAATAATGGATTGAATTGAATGACCTAAGTGTACAAAAGGATCCAATTTTATTAATACAGTTGTATAAAATAATTCTTATGGGGTATATGATATTATTAGAATATTAATGAAATTTAAAGTGTAACTGAACTGAATATGCTGCCATCCCACCGTAAATTAAGAGGATACGCTTTCGACCCATCACTATCTTCTCAGCTGGATACCTATTACATTAATGAAGTTGTATATGAAGTTCCCTGGGAAGATTTAGATGTTTCTAAAGGATCACTAATTGGCGAATACTTAGAAATTATTGACTATGACCCCACCACGGATGAATTCATTCAAATTGTAGATCTAAATGATACAGGAATTTTATCGCAGCAAGGATTAGATCCAAGTGAAAGCAATCCTCAATTTCATCAACAAATGGTCTATGCAGTTGCAATGACTACCATAAAGAACTTTGAGAAGGCTTTAGGTCGGAAAGTATTGTGGTCTTCCCGAAGACTAAATAAAGATTTGGAGGATGAGGGTCATAAATATGAAGAATATGTAGATAAACTTCGGATATACCCGCATTCGCTTCGGGAGCCAAACGCATATTACAGCCCTCAAAAAAAGGCACTGTTATTTGGTTACTTTCATTCAAATCCGATTGATCAGTCAGATCAAATGCCAGGATCTCTCATTTTTACTTGTTTGAGCCATGATATTATCGCCCATGAGGTTACGCATGCGATCCTTGATGGTATGAAACGTCATTACAACGAACCGACAAATCCGGACGTTTTAGCTTTTCATGAAGCTTTTGCTGACATTGTTGCCCTTTTTCAACATTTTACATTTCCAGAAGTATTGCGACACCAGATATCAGCAACAAAGGGAGATCTGGCCACTCAAAACCTTTTAGGTGAATTAGCACAAGAGTTTGGTATTTCGATTGGGAGCTACGGTAGCCTTAGGAGCGCAATTGGTGAAATCAACCCAAACACAAAGGAATGGGAACCAAAGGAGCCGGATCCCAGAGAATATCACCAAACATTGGAACCTCATGCCAGAGGTAGCATTCTGCTGGGTGCCGTCTTTGAGGCTTTTCTAGCAATTTATAATCGAAGAGTATCCGATTTGTATAGGATTGCCTCAATCGACAAGTCAATGTCAAGTACTGATCTTCATCCTGATTTGGTAAATAGATTATCGGATGAAGCGGCGAAGGTTTCTGGACAGATACTTAATATGTGTATCAGAGCAATTGATTACTGCCCCCCAACAGATATTACATTTGGAGAGTACCTGCGTGCTATTGTTACCGCTGATTATGATTTGGTAAAAGAAGATAAATATGGCTACCGCTTAGCGTTCATTGAAGCATTCAAAAAGAGAGGTATTTATCCCGAGAATGTACAATCATTAAGTATAGAAAGTCTTCGGTATCCCGAGATGGATGTCAATATTAGAAATGCAGGCCTTGTCAGCATTATCGCAGATTTTTTGAGAGACTATAGTAATAAGATCGCATATACAGTAGATAGAAAAGATATATATGATATTACTAAGGCCGTGATAGCAGGAGGTAATGTAAATGATGAAATGCGCAAAAAGATGGGTATGGGTGAGAGTTCTTTTATTTCTGGTTTACATAGGAGGCTACAAGTGAAATTTGTTGACAATAACGAATTCGTACAAATTACTGGTCTAGTTTTCAACGGAAGTTGGCAACAATATGGCATCAGAACTTCAAGGAACCGTCCAAGCTTCCAGGTGCAAAATCTAAGATTACTGTCCAGAGTCGGCCCAGAAAACAACAAAACGAATCAAGTGGTCTTTTCAATTATTCAAAGATGTGGAGTGATTATGGATGGCAGTACTTATAAAGGCTACTTTTCTCCATCAAGTGATGATGAGGTTCCAGAGGCTTACCGGGATAACGGGTACATTTTCAAAGCAGGAGCAACATTGATATTCGACCTGGATACCAAGGAGTTGAAATATACAATTGCCAAAAAAGTGCTTATATGGGAAGGGGAGACTCAACAATTTATATTAAACAAGGAAATGATTGAAAAGCAATGGGATTATATGCTTGAATCATATGGAAATTATATAAATGAGTTTCAACAGTATTTTGGAATAGGTTTTGGTGTACAGCCAATGGAGCCCTTTTCGCTTTTACATCAACAAACCTAATTGAACCATGGCTAAACCTACTCATACAGATATTCGCATGTATAGAACTGGAACTGGTGATTGTTTCGTGCTAAAATTCTTTGCGGGGCGAAATTGTATTTTCACTATGATGATAGATGGAGGTACTTGGGGTTCTGGAATTACGAAAAGTGAATTAAGAAAACATGTAAACGATCTTAAAAAATATGTAAATAATAAATTAGATCTCTTAGTCATCACTCATGAGCATAAAGACCATGTTTACCTATTCAATGCTTGCGAGACATTGTTTACAAATAATTTTGTTGTTGATGAGGTCTGGATGGCTTGGAGTGAGAATGATGAGGATGAGTTTGTAAAACAATGGAAAGAGAAGTACGGTCAAAAGAAGCGTTCTTTTGCTGAAGCTGTAGCAAAGGTCAATGATACACTTTCTAGTGATGATTTTAAAAACACTTTCAATGCCAATTATGAGCATAAAAGACTCAGTGCCTATTACAACAATTACAGAGATAGCTTGAATGGATTTGCCGAGCTGCACTTTGAACTTGACGCTCGTGGAAAATACAAGGGAGGGCTAAGGGGTATGGAAGTCGTTAAAAATAAGATAGGAAAGGATAAGATGCGTTTTTTTGAACCTGGAAATGTTGAAACCATCAACGGATTGCCAGGAGTCAAATTTTATATTTTGGGACCTCCGAAATCCATAAAAGCAGTAAAAAAAGAGCACGGAAAACATGAAGGGGATACCTACGATCACAATAAGGTTTTGAGTAGAAGTGATTCTTTTTCGGCAGCTGTGAGCTCACAAGCTTCTACACTCTCTATCTCACCATTTAAAGGTTACACGGATCATTCTACAAAAACCAGAGATAATTATAGTAGCGAAGATCACTCATGGCGAAGAATTGACAATGATTGGTTATTGGCTGGCGCTGGGAATTTGGCCCTCAGGCTAAATACCGGGATTAATAACTTAAGCTTAGCTATGGCAATTGAATTTGAAGATTCTGGACGAGTGATGCTTTTTCCAGGTGACGCTGAATTTGGTAGCTGGGAGAGTTGGCATCAGATTAATTGGGAAGAGAATCAAAGGGGAACAAAGCCGCTTACTGAAGATCTTCTCAATCGTACCGTATTTTATAAAGTAGCTCACCATCTCAGTCATAACGGAACTGCCAAAAACAAAGGGCTAAGAATGATGAAGTCCAAAGATCTAACTGCTATGGCTACTTTAGATTATCGTGTTATTAGCCATAATTGGAAGAGTACTATGCCCAATAGGGGAATCCTAAAAGATTTGCTTATTAAGACCAAAGGAAAGTTAATTATCATGAATGAAGAAGGGCTTTACTACGATTTCCATGGGAAAAAGCCCTTAAAGGAAAGAATACAAGATGAACGGAAAAAATTAAATACTGAAGAAGCAAGTTTCTTCAAGAAAAATCATAAGACAACTAATTTGTATCATCAGGTACGGATAAGGTCTTAGAAACCAGTTTAGTACTAACCAAAATTTAAATTAATAGCTATGGCGTGTAAAAGTGGTAATATAAACGAAGCAGCTCAAAAGTCTGGAAAGGCACGAGATGCGCTAGAGAAGCTTGAAGAAGAAATGAAAGCCATCTCTGGTTCTTACAAGCGTGAATTTTCAGATCAAATTGATGAAACTGCTAAGAGCCTTGATATAGATGATTTTAAGAAGGAGGTACTGAGTTACGACATGAAGGTTGAATACAGTAGTGAATTTAGTCTTGAAGCTATGGTTGAGGTAATAGTTAAAACATTAAATGTGGTAGGCAAGAGCATTCAAGGTGGAAGTTTGTTAACAGTTCTGACAAGTAATGACTATGTTGAATCTTATAAGGGGTTCGTAAATGCCATTGCAGAGGCGGCAAAAAGCTCATCCTCTATTTCTTTTAGCTCCACCTTTAGCATGACAAAAATCGCAAAAGGAACGTATGCTTTTCTTTCTTCAGCATCCAGAAATATTACAGATAAAGACACTTTCGGAAAAGAGGCTGTAACCGCCACCACAATTTTTTATGCTGTCTACCACAGTCAGAAAAAGTTTGATTCCGACACAGAATATTCCATGTATTACACACACGCGCTGAATTATGATATATGGCAAGAGATTCTTACTGAAAGAATCAAGCAGTTCAAAGATGGCCAGATTTCGATGCAAGATTACATAAGTCAAAAAAGCTTCATTCAGCAACAACTAGAGGAACTGAAAGAGAAGATTGAAAAGGAGAGAACTAGACTAGGAATTGCTAAAAATGCGAGTAGTTCTATTAGGTCTTTCGCGCCTATGAAAGCTATTAAATCTGAATTGCATTTCCATAAAAGCGCATTTGTCAGAAGCGACCGAGAGCTTGCTAAAAAATTGGATGAATTTATAACCGAGCTTAAAGTACATAATCCAGATGATATTGAAGTAATTAAAGATGCACAATGGTTGAAAAGTGAAATTAGAAATTAGTGGATTGCATTTATGAAACCAACGGCTCCCACTAGATTGTGAATGTCGTTATGTTAAGATAATTCCTTTTAAAGTAACGGTAGAATTTCAAGGACGTTATAATTTCATTTTGCAAATAATGTATTGGATTTATATAGGGTGAAGACAATTCTTTTTAAAGAATCATTATATCATTAAGTGAAAAATACCTAGAAAAGGGTATTGGTAGGCTGAAAAAGTGTACGAGCCAGGATTCTACTTCAGGTTTGAGAAATGATGTTATTCAAGTGCCTGAATTAAAGTTGTCAAAAACTTGACTTCTTAAACAAAATAATTACTCGTCTAAGCTAGAAAGTAGTTAAAAAATGATCGTGTTATAGTCTGAGACCTATTTTGGTTATATATACTACTTCTGATACTCTATTTTAAGAATTTTCCATACAAAATCACCCATTTTGGTTTTAACTACAACCTCATCTCCAACCGTTTTATTAAGCAGCGCTTTAGCCATTGGGGAGTCCATAGATATGTAATTTTTATTACCGATGAGCTCTTCGTAACCTACAATTCGAAATCGATTTTGAAAACCTTTTGCTTCGTTTTTAATTTCTACCCATGCTCCAAACATCACTTTTCCTTCTTGATTTGGGTGGTAGTCAACAACTTTTAAGTTGTCAATACAGTCACATAGGTAGCGAATGCGATTATCAATTTCTCGAAGACGTTTTTTGTTGTAATGGTAATCGGCATTTTCTGAACGATCTCCCAAACTTGCGGCCCATGCAACCTTCGCGGTAATGTCCGGACGCTCAACACGCCACAAGTGATCATGTTCTTCCCTTAATTTTTGCATGCCTTCGGGAGTAATCATTTGCGAGCGGATGATTTTTGGAAGTGTTGATTCAGGAATTTTCCGCCTCATAATCAATGACCTTGTTTTTGAAAACTTTCGCAAGATAATATAATGATGGATAGTTTGTTTGTGCAGAGCAATCAATAGATGTTATAATGTCCTACGCTGCGCCTGTCTGACGGCAGACAGGTTCGGTTCGAGTCCCGATAGTTATCGGGAGGATTAATAGTGTGGGTTGACCTTTTTTGTCCTTAGAATAAGTCACTTCATTTCTTAGTACACATGAGCACTCTTTTGACTTTTTTGGCAGGAGGGAAGGTAGTGTGAATGGCAAATGTATGTGATTAAATAGGTATTATCCCATTTTATATTCCTTTACTAAGACATCAAATGACAAACCTAACTTAGGGCCAATAGCTCTTATCACAGGAAGTGTCAGTGGCCTTCGCCTATTTAAAATATTTGAAATAGTCCCTCGACTTTTCGTTCCAATAAAACCCATTAAGTCTTTTTGATGTAAATCCATTTCTGCCATTCTAATTTTAATTGCTTCTATCGGATCTGGTGCCTCAATCGGGTAATGTTCAGATTCGTACTTATCAATTAATGTAATTAGTATCTCAGCTAAATCATTTTTTGGTGTACCCTTTGGAGCATCAAAAATCTTTTCAAGATCTACTAAAGCACGCTTATAATCACTTTCTGTCCTAATTGGCTTTATGTTCATAATTATATAGTTAAAGCATTAATTCTATCATATTGCGAATGAGTGCCTATGAAACGTATCCAACCCCATTGCATTTCGTAGTTGAATTTGACAATTAATCGGTATTTGTTTCCACAGATGTTAAAAACTATTCTGTTATCACCCACAACACTCGCATTTTTGTACTGAGCTTTTACTTCGTTGCTATTTTTCCAGTCAGCTTTCATAGCTACTTTGTACCATGTTTTTAGCGTCTCCTCACTATCAGGGTATTTCTCCCAGAACTCCCTTATCAACTTTCGCGAGACAATGTTTTTCATTGAACGTAAAATTAATCTAAATGTTTTCATTTTGAAAACATCAGTAACATCAATTACAATAATTTTGAATTTTCAATCGTTCATAGCTATTTATCCTACGCGGACCGAAATAATGTTTATTATCGCGAACACAGAATGTGTTCGATAATGTCCCTGCGTTATGCCTGGCCCGACCGTAGCGTCGAGGTTAATATAGCTTCGGTTCAGTCCCGATAGATATCGGGAGGATTAATAGTTTAGCGTAAAGGCCTTTTTCGTCCTTAGTAGCAGTCACTTCATTTCTTGTACTGACGAGCACTCTTTTGACATTTTTGGAAGCAGGGAGGGTATAGCGAATGGCAAATGTGTGAGGTGATTAATTTACAACTTAGGATCTGGATCTGTTGTGTTTTTTCCTCCCTCTTGAATTAATAGCATATGCATAGAAGATGACGCATGTCTGAATTTCATTGCTTTCTGATAGTCTGGGTCCTCAAACCAGTCTTCAACACATGCTTTATTAGGAAATTCTAATATCACCATACGATCCGTATAGGGTGTTCCTTCTACGGTAATCACTTCTTCTCCACGAGTTAAAAATTTACCACCGTACTTTTTGACAATGTCGGGTGTGCGATCAGTGTATTTCTTATAGGTTTCTTGATCGTGAATTGACATCATGGATATAACATATGCGGGCATAGTTGTTGCGTTAAATGGTTTTCATTAATAGTCCTTTAGCCATTTTATCAGCCACTTCTGAAGTGGGTCTATCTTCTTTTTCAGCCAGGCTCAATAGCTCAATTATTGTATCATAAAGTCCAAGGACTCGATTTCTTGAATCCTCCATGGTTGGTTTTGAAAAAATACGAGTTCCGGCTCCCATCATTCCTCCAGCATTGACAACATAATCCGGAACGTAGGTAATACCTCTTTTCTTTAGTTCAACTCCGTGTTTTTCGGAGACTAGCTGGTTGTTGGCTAAACCACAGATCGCTTTGGCTTTTATATCTGAGATGGTTTCATCATTAATAATACCTCCCATGGCACAAGGAGCAAACAGGTCAACCTCAGCAGCGTGAATTTGATCCACCGGAAGTTGGGTTGCACCATAATTATCCACCGCATAATCGGTTGCCTCTTTGTTTATATCCGAAACATATAGCTCAGCACCTGCTTCAAACAACTGTCTGCAGAGTTCACGACCGGTAGCTCCCAGTCCTTGCACAGAGACTTTTAGTCCGCTCAAATGATCCCTATTCCATACGTGCTTAGCAGTAGCTCGTATCCCCGTAAAACCACCAAGAGCCGTAAATAATGAAGGGTTGAAACCTTCTGGGTACTGACTGGCTCTGGCGAAGATATAATCACAATTTTCTGCAAGAATATCCGCGTCTTTTGGGCCTACACCAACATCAATTGCTGTCCAATACTTACCAGCCAGTCCCTGTACATGTCTGGAAAATGCCTTGAGTAATTCGTCTTTATTGTCACTATTTGGATCTGCGATGATCACAGACTTGCCGCCACCCAAGGGAAGGCCTGCAAGTGCATTTTTATAGCTCATGCCTTTCGAAAGACGTAATACATCTTTAAGCGCCTCAGTTGATGATTCATACGGATACATGCGGCAGCCACCAGCTGCAGGACCAAGGACCGTGCTATGAATTGCAATGATTCCATGCAGGCCTACAGAAGCATCATGACAAAAAAGAACTTGTTCGTGTTCGGCAAAATCTACTTGTTCGAATACAGCCATAGCATTAGGGGATTAAAATGACAGGTTGGGTTAGTTTACGAGAAGCTAATATTTCATGAGCTTTGTCGGCATCACTTAAAGGAAGCACCAAAGGTTTGGCCGGTGTAATATGTCCATTGAGGATGGAATCAAAAAACTTCTCACTCATATCAAGTAATTGTTTTCTTTCCTGAGTATAGTGAAAGATCATAGGTCTGGAAAGTGTAGAGGATTTTTTAGCCAGCATTGGTATTTCAAATCCTTCTACCGGACCTGAGGACTGCCCAAAGTTTATCAGGTGCCCATTGTAAGTCAACGAAGCGAGTGAATCATGAAAGGTGTCTTTGCCCACACTATCATAAACTACCTTAACGCCTTTGTTATCAGTTATTTTCATCACTTTATCAACCACGTCTTCCTCCTTGTATAGAATAATCTCTTCACATCCAATTCTTTTAGCGACTTCAGCCTTTTGAGAGGAACCAACCGTTCCGATAATTCTGCAACCCATCCTGGTTGCTTCTTGTGTAAGGAGTTGCCCTACACCACCGGCAGCAGCATGTATTAAAACCCAATCGTTGGCATGTAGACGAGTGACATTCCTGGTGAGCATTTGGACAGTGAGTCCTTTAAGGATTGTTGCAGCAACTATTTCATCTGATATTTCATTAGGTATTGGAATCGCTATAGATGCAGGTATGATTCGTTCGCTTGCATATCCACCATAGTTAGGTGTTATGTAGGCGATCCGATCTCCCTCGACCAAGTCTATTACTCCAGAACCCAATTCTTTTACAACTCCAACACCTTCAATGCCAGGAATCCCAGGCAAAGACAAAGTTTTGTATAAGCCAGATCTAACATAGATATCATGAAAATTGACTCCTACAGCCGTTTGTTTAATACGAATCTCTTTATGTGCAGGAGCATGAACTTCAACATTCTTCTCCTTGAGAACGGAAGGTTCGCCATATTCTTTGATTACAATTGCTGTTGGCATCCTTAATTCGTGTTTTTGTTGCTTAATCGTTTATTTACCCGATCTCTAAAGTTTGACTTTCGAATGTTATTTTCAATGATCGTGAGATCATCTAACAATTTTGTTTCATGATTAAGTAATTCTTCAATGGCTTCATGACCTGCTTGCCAAAAGCTCTCAAACACAGGTAGGTTCTTGTGAGCTTTATCTGTCAATTGTAGTATTTTTTTACGAGCATCTGATGAATCCGATTCAGTAGACAGGTATCCTTTATCAATCATTCGGTTAACTATTTTGATTACAGCAGGGTGGGACAGGTCTGTGACCAACGTGATTTGAGTTACAGTCAGCGTCTCATGCTTTTTGAACAGTAGAAATAGATTCTGCCAGTTAGGCTCAATATCAATCTGATGATCTTTATATATCTCTCTGGTTTGATAAATAAGCTGGTCACTCAATCTTTTCAGTCTGGCTGTAAGACCGGGATAACCCATGGATACCAAAAAATCTTCTCTCATAAGCATATTTATGTAACTGGTTACATTTGTTATGTACTTGAAATACAGATATTCTGCTGGGGCAAGGGTAGTCTTTTTCTTATTTCCGCACTGGGGAACTCCATCTCGGCGGGCTGGCATGGCAAAATACCGAGGATTGTTAGCTAAAGCTCACAAACAGCAAATCACTAGTATTGTTATAGGTCCGTCGTATCGGTAATGGCCTGCGTTATTCCTGGCCCGACCGTAGCGTCGGGGTTAATATAGCTTGGGTTCAGTCCCGATAGATATCTGGAGGATTAATAGTTAAGGGGGATCGAGCGTTCAGATCTATCCAGTGGATAGATTTAGCGAGAAGACAGGCTGCAGGGTGCCTATGACGACAGGCAGGCACTCTTTTACTCATACGCTTAAGGCATGCGCACAGTCTCTCGTGAATCTCGCAAACTCGATTTGGCATTTTTGGAAGGAGGGAAGCTAGAGTGAATGGCAAATGTGTGCGGTTTCTTACTACAATTCAATTAGTTCTTAAATACGTACTACCGTCATTTGAAAATATATGTAAATCATTCAAAAACAAGGGGGGATTTACTAAATTAAAATGATGTTGAAATCAATTAATCAATCACTAATGAAAACACTAGTATCAATCTCCTTTCTATTGGCATTGCTTTCTTTGCCAGCAACAAGTCAAGTTTTGCCTGCTAACGATGAAATGGCCGTTCATTTCATAGATGTAGGCCAGGCTGACGCTACTCTACTGGAATTTCCATGTGGAGCTATCTTGATAGACGCAGGCGTTGGAAATGATGATCGTACACAACAACTTATCGCGTATTTAGATAGCTTCTTTCAAAGGCGTGGAGATCTAAATAATACCCTGAATTTAGTACTCATAACCCATTGCCATGTAGATCATAACCGTGCGCTAGATAAGGTTGCAAATCGGTACACAATCGAAAACTACATTGACAATGGTAAGAAGAAGGGATCTGGTAAAAAGAACCAGGTGTGGATGAAAAATAACTTCCCAAGTATTTACAACACTTACAGTTTTGAAGATATTACCAAAAATGGAAATGTAGATGGATTAACAAACAACAAGATCGATCCAATTAATTGCAATGATATTGACCCAATCATTACACTTCTCTCTGGAACTTTTGAGAATAAGCCCTCAGGCTGGTCAAATGATGATTTCGTTAAGAATGGGAATAATCATAGCCTTGTAGTCAAAGTAGAATACGGAGAGTCTTCTTTTTTATTTACAGGAGATTTGGACTTTGAAGGCATTGAGACGATGCTAAGACATTATGGAGCATTCACCAATCCAGCTGTCGGAAATATCTTGGATATTGATGTATATCAGGTAGGGCACCATGGTGCTAAAAATGGAACAAATAAGGAGTTGATTAATTCCATGACACCTAAGCATGCGGTAATCTCAATGGGCCAATGGACCAACGTAGAAAAATGGACAGCTAGTCAATATGGACATCCCCATACACTTGCAATTGAAGCACTAACCAATGGAATATCTGAAGATCGAGATAGAGTAACGCGAGAATGGGTTGGGTTAAAAGGAGAAAGCAGAGGTGCTCCAAATGTTCCTTTTGACAGATTTGAAGAACAAGTGATAAATAAGTCCATTTATGCGACCGGTTGGGATGGTACCATTGTCATTATTGCAAATACTCAGGGAGAATATGTCATAGATTATTAGTAAGTAAGGATAATCAACTTCTTATGTAATGATTAAGTTGAGGGAGGGAAGGAGAATGTCAAATGTGTGCGGGTTGCATTTTAATGTTAATTGTTTCTTCGGCAGTTGGCGGATCACAAACAGCAAATCACTAGTATTGTTATCGGTCCGACGTATCGGTAATGGCCTGCTTCGAGGTTAATATAGCTTCGGTTCAGGGTGGGATTAATAGTTTAGGGAAGGTGTCTTTCGTCCTCAAAAGTAGTCACTTCATTTCTTGGTACTCACGAGCACTCTTTCAGCTTTTTAGGGCTGGATAGGGTAGAGAGTAAAAGGTGAATGTGTGCGGAACTAAAACGAAAGAAATTAAATATCTTTACATATGGCCACATTGAACGAAATAAGAAATCGGGTTATTGATAGTTTAATGTCAATTGACAACTCGCAATATCTTCAAGCTCTTGAGAAAATGATCAAATCTTCTAATGTCGAGCATGATAAAATACCATTGACCGAAGAGCAAAAGATCATGTTGGCCATGAGTGAGGATGACATTCAAAATGGAAGAATGATTGATCAGGATTCACTCAATAAGCAAGAGCTTAAATGGCTAAAAGAAAAGTAATCTGGACTCAAACTGCTGCCAGGCAAAGAAGAAATGTTTTGGAATATTGGGTCGAACACAACAAATCAAATTCTTATTCACTAAAACTCCTTAAGGCCAGTAATTCGAAAACTGAATTAATTGCCAAGAACCCCAAAATTTTCAGAGAAGCTGATTTTCCAGAAACTCGAATCGCTTCCATGGGACACTTTAGCATTTTCTATAAGTACAATGCTAGTGAAATAATCATCACAGCTTTCTGGGATAATCGACAAGATCCTAAAAAGCTTTTGAAACTATTAAAAAATACTAAATAGCAATATGATACGATGCTCAATCGTTCATAGCTATTTAGCATAACATTATTATATAATCAAGCGGTACAATAATCGTCAAAAGCTACAGCAGTAATAAATAACAGCTTTGTTATATAATGGCCTGCGTTATGTTAATATAGCTTTGGTTCTGGGTAGGCATTAATAGTTAGGGAAGGCTTTCGTTCTAAGATGTAGACATGTCAATTTATTGTGGGAGCGGAGCACTATTTTGAAGCTTTGGTTAAGTAAGGGAAGAGTGGCTGAAAATGTGTGCGAATCATAAAAATCGCTGTAATTTCTCAACTAAATTAAGCATACAAATCTTTTCTGTATTTCGAGAGAAAAACAATTAAAATGAAATTCTCAACTATGAATTAGTATACAGTAATGTCAGCTATTTAATTCGTAAATTACTTACCAGCAAACTACTCACATTATGGACTCACCAAAACTCACTCAAAAATTAGTTTCACCTTCTGTGGATTTAATTGTTTCAAATGGTATAAAAAATTGGAAAAAAATTGATCTCTCTGATGTTAAAGGAAGATGGATCAAAACTAAGAAGAATGTTATCCGACAGGTAAATGAGACAGGTTCGCGTAAAATTGGATCCGGCACGATGTTTCTTTACAATAAGGGGCTGAAAAGTAATTCCCTCAATCTTATAGGACTTGTCGGATCTACAGGTCAGTTTGGACTAGTGTTTAATTTTATAGACAAAGCCAACTTTGATCTGTTCTATATCGATCAGCACACCTCGAGTTACAGGGGATTTGAGCTAGTGATATCTCATATTACTAATGGACGGGCTCGTGTCATTAATAGGGATCGATTTGACTTTGAAGCAAAACCTAATTCAAATTTGAGAATAGTTGGAGAGGTGGGAAAGCACACTCGTTTTCTAATGGATAATCAGGATGTTTATCAAAACGACAAACTATTGTTGGGAGATGGTCTAAAATTTGGCTTGTACTCGCAGGGCAAGACCAATGCTATCTACCAAAATCTTCATGAAGGTCATTTTGATATTAAAGCTCTCACCCAGTCAACGAATGGTCAGGGATTGAATAAGCCCATAGCTAGTCCAATCGAAAAAATCTCTACCGATCCAACCAATATCGAAGACTACAGGATACTTCCATATCTAAAACTTAAACCACCCAAATCTAAAACACTTGTAGACTTTTCAGAAATTTATACGGTGCCTTTAGATTCATTTTACGAGCGACTTTATAAAAACGAACAACTCAATACGCCAAGTATTACAGGATTACTTTCCAACGTAGAGAGTAATGTTTACAAACTGGATTTTAGGCCAAGGCGTTGGTACAGGGATTACAAAAAAATCACAGATGTTGAAAAATTTCTTGAGGTAGATGTAAACGTCTTTAGCAATAAAATTGGTGAACTGGAAAATCAACTCAGCCAAATTTCAGAAGAGACGGAATTTTTAGCCATTACAGGGCTAATCAATGAATCAAGGGAAAAATATTTGTCTGCACTACAACGGCTCAATGAAGTAAGGGAACATAAGGTCTTATTATTGAGAGAGATCCGTACCAATGGATTTACTATTATTGAAGATAAAACACCAGAATCAATACTGAATAAAGGTTATAGTTTCCATATTATAGGAGGTCAACCCACGGTCAAAAGTTTCACGCCCGTTCCGGTGCCTTACGAGATGGACTATACCAATGATCAGGAATGGGGCAAGCTCGAAACCAAGTTGAGGAAAAAATTACTGGACAGCAGTGTGCTCACCAACAACCAGAAGATAAAGTTTGAAGAACAAATCAATCAGCTGAAAGACTTTGCCGGCAATTTGAGAATTCAAAGTAAGATTACCGCGATAACTTCAGAACTTGGTTCACTTCGTGGGCAAATTAGTGCGCTGGGCTCTACAACTTCCTTACAAACAGAGAAAAATGCATGGCAGGCTGACAAAACTCTTTTGATCGATGAAATGCTAAAACATCCAACCGATTATTATGCAAATGATTTTCCTGACCAATTGAATGGTCATACCTATCCAGGAAATATAAAAGGAATAGCAGATTCTATGAAATTTGTTAATTGGTTAAATCTGAATGCCACAAAAACAGGTGTTGAGCATCCAGCTTATGTTAATTATAATGATCTCAGATGGAGCCCGAATAAATACACTAAAAAATTAAGCCAGCTGCAAATAATAGTCGGACGAGCTAACAATGGGTTGACCTATTTTGCAGGACTTTATTATCCCGATGCGGAGGTCTTTTATCATAGATATTTTACGTCAACATCACAAAATAAATGGCAAGTAGATCCCATATCTGGTCGTATTAACAGGCAAGGAGAAGGACCGTATACAATATTTACTTACGGTTGGGGAGGAGATAGAAATATCGGAAATTTCTTTAGAGATGCAGTTGAGGTCTGTAATTATTATATGGCTTCTAAAAGCCAGCAAATAGCACATATTGTAAGTGAAACTGGGAAGCTAAACAACGAAATCCAGGTAAAAGAAAGTGCGAAAAGCGCATTGAATGAGTTGGGTCTGCAATCAGAGCGAAAAACTTTCCTTTCCTATTGGAATAATCCTGAAGCCCTGAACGTCAAGAATGTGACCACCAATATTATCAACCCTGACGTAGACCCGTTGGCAGATTTGTTGATCAATTTATCAGGCGATGAAAATAATGCTATCGACTATAAAACATACTTTTTTGATTTTCAAAGTGATGGATTTTATAACCAGGAAGGACAAAGTCTAAAAGAATTTACTGAATCATCAGCTTATGATTCAAGAGAAATACTAGCAGTTGTTCCTGATTTTGATAAAAGCGGAAATATTTCAAAAGAGATTGTTAGTGCTATTACGAACCCTAAACCTTCCGCTTCTACTCATATTACATTACCTATCATCAAATTTGCAGAGACCTACCAAATAGAAATTACCTGGAACGGTTATGGAATGGGTGAGTTGAGTCATTCTTTCAATCTTTTCCCAGGGGAGTCAAAGGAACTGATTATTGAAAAAAGCACTAAAAAGAATATTAAAACAGATGAATCAACAACTACATCTTCAGTCTCGGCTAGTAAATCTTCTTCTTCATTCGAAGAAAATATTAAAGATGAATTTTCCGATACACAAAAGGAATCTACAATAGATGAAACTAAAAAGAAGGATATAACGAAAAACTCCAACACAAGCAATGAAACAGAAATCGAGGACAGTGGATTCAACCTCGGTCTTTCTTCATTGCCTGGATTAAAAATATTAGGTGGTGGTGCAGGCTACGACAATAGAGATAAAGACACGAATACCAGAAGTAGCGTATTTGAAAAAAGCCAAAATACCGAGACTCAAAAAGCCACCAATCAAAGTTCCGAAGTACTTAAGAAAAATATCACCAACATAATTGATAAAGTTGCTTCAGAAACATCGCAGGAAAACAAATTGGAAATAACCAGCTCTACTTCCTACGAATTGGAAGAAACCAGCTCCCGAAAGGAGGTAATAAAAATTGAAAATCCTAACGTTGGCAGAACCATTAACTACAATTTCTTCCAGCTGCAAAATATATATGAGATAACTACCAAATTGGTGGACGTAAAAATTATACTTGATCCCGGAATTGAAATCATAGATGGATCTGAAATGTCGGATATCCGGGTGTTTGAATTAGAAGAATTCGGTAAAATTTATCCTAATCTGGATCCAGATAATAAACATTCTACATTGCTGGCAGCTATGGTCGCAAGACAGGTATTTAAGCGATATGCCCAATGGCAAGGTGAAGTAGCTAATGGAAATGGTGCGGTCAAATTGAAGTCGCACTACACATTGGATCCGGGAATTTTGGATGATCTGAATTTTTCAGGAGAAGTAGATAGTAAGGAATTCTTGGACACATTGTTAGATCGATTGTCTTCAGCATTAAAACAATTACAAAAAGCTCCATTCGTATTCGACAATGTCGAGTTAAGTGAGAAAAGTTATAAAACGGTAAACATCGGAGCACATTATCTTGAATCTGAAATCGGTGAAAGACCGAGTACAGAACAATATCTGGAAGAAAGAAGAGATCTGGAAACTGCCTCTCAAAAAGCCGGTTTGGAGCATTTGCAAGAGCAAACCAAAGCCGGTATTTATTTTCCGAATTTGTCTAATGTAAGCACCTTATCGCTGGGACAAAGCGCAGACTCCTTGAAGGATCTTGAGAAACAAGCTGAAGGATCGACTGATGAAAATTAGAATTTGACTGGTTGATAATGTTGTCATAAAAGGTTGATCTCTATACAATTTATTCATGGCTGAAAAAAAATATTACTACGCCAAGGAAGGTAAACAACAGCTGATAAAGCCAAAAGGCAAGCTGGATGGCTACAATGTGGTAGATACTTTGGACAACACGAATAAAAGCAAAAAGACGGGGATTCCCGATGAACCTACAGATTCATCGAATGATGAATACAAAAAATGGGAGGATAATAGAAATAAGCTACTAATTGAAACTCCAAAAAAAATTCAATCCTTGGAAAAAAGCTTGAAAAGTTCCAAGAGCTTAGAAACCTACCAGTTTAATGACGGATTTATATACAACAAAGTTGGGGATCAATATTACGTAGATCTTGAAGCCAGTAAATTAAACCTTAAAAGAAACGGACTTTGGGTACTGGATGGGGGAGCTAGATTAAAAGACGAAGAGGCAGTTGAAAAAAGTACCGCAGATAGAGATTTTCTAGAATTTACTAAAAGGTTTAATAAGGAAATGGATGAGTCAGACTATAAATTCCGGCATGCTGACCCTCGTGCAAATTTCAATTTTCAATCGCTGTTTTTCAAGCGTGTATTTAAAGATGCAATGACCGAAAGAGATCGGTTGATTGATATGGAAGTGAATAATAAAATTTATATCAAACTACCGGAGGACGAAGAGGGAAAAGCAGCAAAGTTGACGGCTCTTAAAGAAAAAATTGCTGAGTTTAGAGAAAAAATACCTGAATTGCCTAGGGAAAAGAACTTCATTTCACTGATCACAAATGAAACGTTTCCAATCGAGGACGGAAAGGAACCAATCAAGACAAAATTTGATGAGTCCGTTCTCAGCTCTCACTATGCTGTTGTCAATTGTAATGATCCCAAATTACGTGAGAAATTGAAAACTACCTTAAAAGAATCTGAATTTACTGTAGAAAAACCTTCTGTTGGACTCGTCGATGGGCTAAAATTTTTGGAACATGTTTTTTCACAAAAAAAAATTGATGGTAGTGGTATTTATACAGGGAAAAACGCTATAGATTTCCTAAAAGCCGAGAATGAAATTATCGAATTTATCATTACGTATCTGACAGATAAAGCGAAGGATCATGGCAAAGAATTTAAGTCTAGATGGGAAAGTGGATGGTATAAAAAAGGGAATGACTGGATAGATACGACTTTGGGAGTGAGTACTGTTTTGGCATTATATTCATTATTTGTAATTGTTGGAACGAAACCAGAATTACTGGAGATTAAACAATTCTCTAAGGTTAAGCTAGACAAACTGGGTTTTAGTATAGAGCGATTAAGAAATGAATTGACTGGCAAACTGTTTTCCCGCATAGAACTTGATCTAACCTTACTTAGACATATTATTAAATGGCTCCCTGCTGAGGAAAAGAAAAAAAATGATAAAGTAGGGGACAAAGAAAAGACCAAACTGGAAGACAATCATTTTAAAGGCAAAGTAATTTTTGACTTTGAAGATAACGAACCTTCCAAATGGAGATTGGCGAATATAAAAGCGGACGTTTCCTACTCCAAGAGCTTCAAAGTATTTGAAAATGATAAGACGGGACTTACTTATGAACTCAATCAGGGGGCTGGACTGGACCTTGAAGGAAAGGAAATTAAAAGCGCCACCGATGCCTTCAATTTCTACCAATCGAGTGCCGATATGAATAAGCCTCCAGATCCTAACGCTACACACGAAGCAAAAAAGCTGGAAGACGCCAAAACAATAGACAAAGTCACTACCAATAAATTGGGATTAAACTATACGAAAAACCTTAATGAATCCAAGTCGCTCAACGCAGCACTCGATGGTAAATTGGTACATGAAACAGTCAGTACTTTTTCCAAAGAGACCAAACAGCTCATAAAAAGCAAATCTGACTTGAAAATTTCTACAGGACTGTCCATTAACCAAAACCCAAAAAATAAAAAGCCAAATCCGAATGAGTTTCTTTACTCAGCCAAATTAAAGGCAGATTACAATCTGAAAAAGAAAAACATGGCTGATGCGGGCCTTGAAGTTTCTATACAAAAAGGAGACTTCAGTGCAGACGGTAGTATCAACTACAACTATGGAATGAAGAAAATAAATGCAGCGACAGCCAAGGCAACCTACAAAGTTTCGGGAAATACAGAAGTAAGCAGTCAATATAAATATGGAAAAGGGCCTACTCAGGAAACATTGAACTCCATTGGATTTTCTTTTAAATATAACAAAGCCAAAGTCGTTGGTAGTGAAATCGATGTTTTATCATTTGAGCCGGCTGTTAACTTCAACATCGTAAACAATTCCCTCGATTCTATCAATTACAATGCCACCTTTAAATTTGCTGCGGGTTATAAAAACTCAATCAACGCAAAAGTAGAATTCATCCAAAATATGAATAAATCCAAACGAAATGAAGGGAAAATTTATGGATTTGTTAAACACGCTTTGACAAAGTAATGTCTGTCTAAGGTTTTATTACTTTAGAAGATTTAATTAAATAGCAATACAACCAACATTTCACTAAATATCAACCTCATTATGTTAAATAAGACCTTGTCTACGTCCTGGCGGGGGGCAAGGCAAAATACCGAGGGTGTGGTTGGCTGTGTGTTGGGAGTGATTATTTTGCCTAGATTTTTTGTTTACTTTTTTATCAATGAAAAAAGTAAAAGCCCAGCGGCTTGAGCGACAAAGCGAACACAGATAAAAGATTGATTTCCCGTGAGCTACACACCAGTATCAAGAAGATTGCCACGTCACCAATCCCGAAGATTCGGGAAAGGTTCCTCGCAATGACGTGCTACTTGATGGCTTGTGCGGTGAGCCAAACAGAGCGTTGGCCTGCAAGTGTATCACAGGCAAAATCCTAATCGCTGTGAGTGGCGTACCTGCCTGCCGGCAGGCAGGTTTGAAAACGAATTGAACAATTCCTCGAATAACGAAATTTTGAACGACATGCTTTTCCTGAGATTCTCTTGCTTAGGGCTGGTCAGTGAGCCTTAGCTCACAAGCGGGTGGGAAAAACTATTAATAGGCGATCGGCCAGGGCACGGGTGCGCGGTTGGATCGCGCGCTGGCCGAGCGGCTATTTAAAATAACGGCAAATTATGTAACAAGCTTCGATAGTGGCTAAGAGAGTTCTTTGAACCTCAGATTCGTACACGCACAAATTCCCAGCTTTGCTGGTTAATATAATATGAATTATATCTAACAAAACATTTCTGAGAACTCTACGAATTGCTTTAACATAAGATCTTTGCCGATATATAACTTGAACCAACACACACAGCCAGAACACAGTTATATATCTGATCTTATGTATAAATACTCGCCAATAGCTCGTATTACAGTAATACGTAGTTTTGTTATATAATGTACTGCGTTATGTTAATATAGCTTCGGTGCAGGGTTAGCATTAATAGTTTAGGGCAAAGGCCAATTCGTCAATAAAAGGCAATCACTTCATTTCTTAGCAGTAACGAGCACTCTTTTGACATTTTTGGTAGGAGAGAGGGTGGTGCGAATGGCAAATGTGTGCGATTCTACAGAAGTGTTACTTATAGTCTTTGTCTTATAGTCTACATAACCTGATCTTTATGATCATGGAAATTCAGTATAAAATAGGTCAAAGAATAAGAGAACTGAGAGAAACGAAAAGTATATCTCAAAAAGACTTTTCTTTTAAATCTGACTTAGATAGAAGCTATATCGCTAGTGTAGAAAATGGTCAAAGGAACATTTCTATTGTAAATATTGAGAAAATTTCTAAAGCCCTTGAAATGAGTTTGAAAGATTTTTTTAATAATGAAAAGTTTCTGTAATGGCAAAGTATGGTAGGGGTAAGTTTGAAGCTCATCCGAATTATATAGCATATATGGAGTCGGTTGTAAAAAGTGACTCATTCAAAGATATGCCAAATGCAATATCCAATGGCCGAATCAATTGGCAGGTCAGTAGTGGTAAGTCAACTTCATTTTACGAATATTATAAGGCTCGATGGAAATGGTGGGCCGCTAAGGCAGACTCGTTAGGTCTGCCTGGAAAAGGTAATGAAAATGAAAGATTTACAATAACAGCCCGTAAAATTAACCCTACAGGATATAGAGCATGTAGGTTATGTGGTGAGGATTGGAATGTAGGATATTTTTATCTCAACTCAAGGTTTTATAATGCAATTGCTAAGCTTTGTCCTGAGGGTGATTTCTTTAAATGGCAGCCAATAGATGCGGCTCTCGTAGAGATGAAAAAACACCTATCACAAGAAGTGATAGAAGAGTTGATTTATAAAAAATTTCCTGAAAGACATGAGTATTTCAACAAGTTTGGGGTGACTAAGGAGGCTTTTGAAAAATCAAATCACATCAATGCAAAGGCTTGGTTGACACCTGGGTACATGGGAAATCCTCCTGACAGGTTAGATGGGTTTCACGACTATCATTTTGAATGCAGAAAGAGTAGTGATCCAGGAAGATTTGATGATAACATGAAATCTTATAACCATGATAGAAGGACTTTTGAATTTTGGTCAGAAGGCAATTGGATGGTTGCGGACACACTCTATAATTCTGCTGGAGAAGGATATTGTCTTGACTGCCCTGATGGAAGTGAAAAGATTCAAGTAAGCCCTGACCATATAGGTCCACTTTCTTGTGGGTTCAAACAATTAGCTTTGTTTAAGCCATTATGTTCTACACATAACAGTGCTAAAAACCGAAGATTCACCTTCTATGATACAGAATTGCTTTTAGATTGGGAAAAATCGAATAATGATTCTGTGGCATCATTTCAAGTTAGGAATCATTGGGATAAAAATAAGGTTAGGGTTATGAATGATGACCATACCAAGCAATTAAGTAATTCAATGAGGTCACTACAGGATTGTTATTTTAGGATTCTGTATAGACTTTGGGAGACAGGAAATATTAGATTTCTATGTACATTGATAAAACCTCAATTTGCGTACCATGATGTGCATTTTACCGATTTGGATAATAGTAATTTCAACTTTTCAAGTTTTGAAATCAGAAAAAAAATTACTCCAAATAGAAAAAGTCTATTTACTAGAAGTTTAAGGATTGCCTTAGAGTCCCTCAAAGAATACAATTCCAAAAGCGTTGATTCCAGAAAATTGTTACGAAAAGATTATGAAAACAATCATTCTTTAATTGAGAATTATATCAGCACGATTGAAAGCTTTGATCATATTGAGAATGAAGTTCACTGGAGTGAACTAATTAAACATGATGGGGATCTTAATGGGTTAGAAGAAACTTTAGGAAGATTAACAGAATTTTCTGAAATTGAAATGAATGAATTAGATGGTTTAAGGTATGAGTTACTCATTGAATTAATGGATAAAATCGGAGATCTTGAAGTAGAATTATAACTTATGTCTGTCAGTTATTCTTTTAGAATTTAGAAAGTCAGATAATCCTTTTCTACCAGAAACCCACTCTGAATAATCAGAAGAACATTCCTGACCATTAGACGATGTGCTCAAATTATGAAACGCTTCACCCACGGTAATTGGAGACATTAGATTCTCACTAAATACTAGTTGGTTGGATTTTTTTCTTCTACCTAAACAGGGATTAAGAAGTGGGGGAGGTTGAGTGATTTTTTTTTCGTCATTAAGAATACCAATTAGGAAAACTCTTCTTCTCATCTGTGGAACACCGTATTGTTCTGCGTGCAATTTCCAAACAGGCGAGTTTACCCGATATCCAATTTCTTCAAGCGACTTTGACAAATCTCTTATGACTTCACCTTTCTTCATAGTTAATAATCCTTCTACATTTTCAAGAAGAAATATTTTCGGTTTTAGTAATTCAGCAAACCTTAAATAGTTAACAGCAAGGTCATTTCGCATATCATCAGATTTCCTAAATCCTGCATGCGAGAATCCTTGGCATGGGGGACCTCCCGCCATTAAATGTAGTTGTCTTCCATTTAACTGATTCCTAATTTCCTCAACACATGCCTCCAGGGTTGAATTAATTTGAAGGTCTGAATTCAGTATGACTGGTGAATTTTTTCTATTATTCTTATAAGTCTCAAGGGCCTCTTTATCGTTATCAATTGCTACTAAAGAATTCCAACCTGACCATTCTAGACCTAGACTTAAACCACCCGCTCCACAGAAAACATCAACCATAGTCGAATTCCCCTCAATTTCCTTAAGCTTTTTGCCAATAGCATGTGATAAAAGCGGTGGGACTGCATTTCCAATCTGCTTTCTAACCTTCCCCTCATTCCCATAAAATTTATAAGAATCAGGAAAGGATTGTAATCTAGCGGCTTCCCGAGAGGTTAAAGTTCTATCGTGATCAGGATGGATATGAGTTCCATTTCCTGGTCTATTGTAATAAGTTGATATTGTATATGAAGGTTGAGTCTTTAATAATCTACCGTAGTATGTGGTTCTTACTACACCTCTTTCCTTAGTCATTTCTCTAATTTGCTCAAGCCTCTTTGAGGGGACATCTTCAGGTATATCTTGCCAATTGCCTCCCGGAGGAACATGAGATATTATTTCCTTATCTAAATCAGATAGTTTAGGTATGTCGTGATTCAATATCATCTTTCAAAAAATTTGGAAATCAAGACTCCATAATCTGAATCATAATTGCTAAGAATCAAATCAATATCATTTGGAGAAAGATCGTATGCTTTGAATACTAAGAAATCAAGGTATGCTTCAAATTTTTCATTATTTATAACTGTAGGTTCCAATTGTCTAAACTTCTTTATTAGTGATTTAACTTCTTTGGAAATTTTCTTTTTAAGTTCCTCATCGCAATTAGGAAGTGGAAAATCATCAATTTCATAGTTAGCAACATGATTATTGCCATTCATAACTCTGAAATACCAATCCATGAATGTGCTATTTAGAAGTCCCAAGATGTAGAATTTTTCAGCTGCAGGCACTATTAAATAATTGCATGAGTTTCCAACTACAATGTCCTTAGGAAATATATTAAATACTAGACGCCTTCTTTGATTCATATAAGAACATTGTCTACCAATTAATCTTTCAAGCTGGCTATGCTTTCCTTTTGGCTTTTTAGCAATTTGATTTTCATATTCATTAAGATCAGCATAAAAATTTCTCTCTTGAGGCACATCTAGTTCCTTGAATCTACCAACGTTTTCACCACGAATAACCTTTAGCTTTGTAACTTCATTTGTAAGTATTGATTTGTTTAGGCTTTGATCCAATTCACCTCGATAGTTTTGTATTTGACTTGACTTTATTTTTTCAAAACTCTGAATTCTTAAGAATAATCCCATGTCACTTAGCTTTGATCTAGGGATGGCATAATCGTAATCTGAAAGCAGTTTCAAATTGGCGTACTCTAATATATAATTGTCGTTAAAGTCGTTTTCGATAACTATTTGATTTGAACTGCCCTTTAACTGTGAAATTGCCAGTGGTTGATTAACTGTTTCAAATTTTGTCTGCGTTTCACTTATAAAATGACAATAGCTTAAAAGCCTATTCTTAATTACATATTTACGGATTTCTGATTGTGTCTTGCTATTGAGCCAACTGCAAGGACCAATAAAAACGATATTTTCTTTTTGCTTGTAAGATGAAATACAAAGATTTAAGAATACGGATGACCACTCCATATTTCCCTTGCTTTTAAAGCTTCCATTTAGTGCTTTTTGAATTTTGTATCTTAACTGCCTATTGTACTCATCTTTTTTAGACTTATGCTGATTTCCGTAATTGGTTGCGGTCTCAGAGTTATTTAATTTGTCAGAATCAAATTTTATTTTACCGTAAGGAGGATTAATGATAATTGAATATGTCTCTGGAAGAGGATGTTCTTTGAAGAGGCTATTTTGCTTACTGAGTATCTGAACAGCATCTCCAACAATAATTTCGATTTCCAAATCTAAATTCAGTTGCTTAGCAAACGATTTGAGCAAATTCTGACAGGTATTTGCTGATAATGGATCAATATCAATCCCAATAATCTTATTGAGTCTGATATTATTGACATACGAATATTCAAGACAGGCTGCAAGTAAATTACCAGTTCCACAACATGGGTCTAAAATGATCTTTGATATAGAATCGTCAACGACCTTTTTCGCCATGACCCTTGAAATTGAGATTGGCGTAAAGAAAGTGCCAAACTCCTTAGAAACAGATAACCAATTTTTAGTTTTTAGAAGGTTGTCCTTGGTTGGAAATTTATAGTAACAATCTTCAACTACCTTGGAGATTTGAGTATATCGCTCTAATGTATCAACATTAGTTTCTGTTTTATTAAGAACTTCCTTAGTATAAAATGAATTAAAAGCAAATTGTATTAACTGATCTTGATCAATATCACTTGTCTCATAATATGAATAAAACAAGGAGTTTTTAATTTCGGCTAGTAGCTCAGATTTGCTCTTGATTTTGTTTTCAAACTTAAGTTTGATCTCTGGTAACAACTCATTTCTTAACTCATTAATATTCTCCATAAGTCTTTTCAAAGATGAGAAAAATGTTACTTAAAGTCAACATTATTTAGCGATAAATTATCTAAGAATTATTCATAAAGGCGGGTGGGCAGGGCAAAATACCGAGGGTGCGGTTGGTCGTGTGTTGGGAGTGATTATTTTGCCTAGATTTTTGCATACTTTTTATCAATGAAAAAGTATGAGCCCAGCGGCTTGAGCGATTAAGCGAACACAGATGAAGGAAGATGACCTGTGAGCTATTGTAATTCTGCTATAAGCGTCTGCGAGATCCTTCGATAAACTCAGGATGACAGACGCATGGCAAGCTGTGCCAAAACAAAGCGTTGGCCTGCAAGTGTATCACATGCAAAATCCTAATGGCTGAGAATGGCGTATTTGAAAACAATCTGAACAATTACCCGAATAGTGAAATTTTGAACGACAAGCTTTGCCTGAGATTCTCTTGCATTTGGGTTGGTTATCAGGCCAGAGCCTGAAAGCGGGTGGGAAAAACTATTAATGGCCGTTTGGTCAGGGAACGGCCGAGCGATGGAATGTGCGCTGGCCGAGCGGCTATTTAATATAACGTCTAATTATATAACAACCTTGCTAGAAGCACTGCACCAAAAAAAATCGTCAATCAAAAACGTACACGTGAACGTCCAGCTTTGCTGGTTAACATAATATCATTATATAATCTAAGCTGACAGATTTTCGCCAAACAGCGCAGCAGTAATAATAACAGCTTTGTTATATAATTTATATTATGTTAAGTTACTAATTTAAAAAAGTGCCCTATTTTTGGGTTTATGGCTAAATCCACAATTAACAAACAGCAACTCTTCCTGGAATTCTTATCCGTAGTGACGGGTGTTCTGATTGCTTTGATGCTAAACAGCTGGCGTGAAAATGTGGCTACCTCCCGGACATTGGATCGCGTTAAGCAAACCATTCGTACAGAAATGAATAGTAATACGAAAGAAGTTTCTGATGCACTCGCCTATCATAAGGCATTGATCAAAGAACTGTATGAAGGTCGTCACCTGATTATGGCTATACCTGCTTCAGAATTTCCCGTTGATGTTAATGATGATACAGCTTTCGAGCAATTTCTAAAAGAAACAGTCCCATTCATGCAATCCACAGCCGTGACCCGACTGGAGCTCTTACGAAACGGTAACGAACGCATTCTCACCCTCAATGATCAGAATCTGAGACTGCTGGTTGAGAATGATACAATTAAGCTGTTCGGGGTTTCAAACTTACAGCTTCGCACGGCCGATGTTAGCAATCGTTCATGGGAGATTGCACAGGCCACCGGTATGTTGGTTGAAATGGATCTCGAACTGGTAGATGTCCTCAATAAATGTTATAACCTTAACAATCAATATTTAGAGACCAGTAACAAAGCCATTGAAATGATCTACAAAGGTGAATCTGGAATCATTTCAGTCATGGAAGACATGGCATATTATGAGCAAGAGATCATAAAAGCTGATTCTCTTGTCTTAAATTTGATTGAATGACCGTACATTAGATAATTAACCCTAACCTCCTAAGTCATGAAAACCAACAAGATATTATACTGGACGTTCACCATATTGATCAGTTTATGGATGCTCCTGCAAGGTGTGCTTTTTGTATTCATGCAGGATACCATTGTCCCCGTCTTCGAAAGTTTGGGTTTTCCTCTTTGGCTGATTGCACCTTTAGGAGTTGCTAAAATTTTGGCTGTCATTGCTATCGTAAGTAACAAATCCGCGTTGCTCAAGCAGCTGGCCTATTTAGGATTGGCAGTTGAATTTGCCATCGCACTTATCAGTCATTTAATGGTTGGCGACAGTCAATGGCCTGCTGCAGCTGTAGCCTTGGTAATACTTGCCGGATCGTACATTTTTGGTAAACGGATCAGTCAATAGCTCTTCTTATTTCGTGATCATTTGCTAACCAAAACAGTTTTAATTTACGGATGTTCTTTTGCGTAAAAACAATCATCAGTCTGTGATCTATCGCCTGGTAAAATTGATCCTTAAGTTTTCATTCTTCTTGTTCTACAAGAAAATCATTGTTACAGGTCGGGACAAAATCCCAACAGATGGTCCGCTCATGATTGCAGTGAATCATCCCAACACCCTCATCGATCCTCTGATCATCGCCAGATTCACCAAGCAACGTGTAGGATTTCTGGGTAACGCCAGCATATTTATTAACAAATGGGTCAACGCCATCTTTCGATATTTTCATGTGATCCCTATCTACCGCCAGCAAGACCTCAAACCGGGACAAAAATCCGACAACCGTGCCGCATTCGCAGAATGCCATCAGTACCTGGAATCGGGCGGAACACTCATGGTGTTTCCTGAAGGTACGAGTTTCTATGAGCTGAAACTGAGAGAAATCAAAACAGGTACTGCCAGAATTGCACTGAGCTATGAGCAAGCCAAACAGTATCAGGGTAACTTAAGAATCATACCCATCAGCCTTGATTATGCCGATTCGCTGCAATTCCGCACGGTGGTCTCTGTTCACGTGGGTAATCCTATTTCTGTAGCGGATTTTAAGTCAGCATATGAAAAAGAAGAAAAAGATGGCATTGTAGCACTTACCCAGGTAATCAGTGATTCGCTGGCTTCAAAGATTCCCACTACCACAGATAAAGATCAGGAAGGATTTCTCATTCAGGCCCATCAATTTTATACCACGTATCTGAAGCCGGATGCTCATTTGTATGCCAATCCATCTTTGTCGCTAAAACTTCGAAGCGCACTTTCCAGGTCGCTGCAGCATCTCCACGAACAAAAACAGGAACTGTATAATGACCTTAAACATAAACTACAGAAATTCTACGCAACACTGGACCAATACAGCATTACCGCTGGGTTCGTCGCTGAAAAATTCCAGAGAAAAGTCATTCCGTTAATCTACCCTGGTTACCTCCTACTTTTTACTCTATTGCTTCCCTTCTACTTACTTGGTCTATTGACCAATTACCTCCCATACGTGCTTCCTGGCAAGATTTATAAGGCCTTAAACGTCGATATCGAATATCGATCGTCCGTTTTATTAGTAGGTGGAATTGTCCTCTTTCCTTTGTTTTATACCGTTTATCTGCTGCTTTTTCAGCATTTTATTAGTGATTATTGGCTGCATAGCATCGGATTCCTATTGCTGCTTGCAATTTCAGGTTTTGTTACCCTTTATTTTTGGAGAAGTATGAACCGCTTCATTCGATTGATTCGATTCACTTTTCATGTCCCTAAGGATTCCCTACAAGAGATTATTCAACTTCGAGATGAAATTTTAAAGGATTTGGACCAATTAAAGGTCACGTATTAACATATTATGTCAAAGCATTATAAAATGCTCTTGATTGCGTCGCTCACTTCCTCAGGATGTGTAAGCAAACAGAAATGATCCCCCGGAACTTCAACGAAAGATTCGTTCGGATATCGGATAATGTTGTCTCTTTTGGCATGAATACGAAGGTCAGGCTTCAACACTATTTCTTTGGAAATGGGCGCTAGTAAAAGTCTTAACTGATTCACAGAACAGTGTTTATGTGCTTCAATCAGTCGATCAAACGCTTCTTCATAATAAGGCAGTGTTTCTGGTCGATTATAGCTCTTAAGCAAAAACTTCTTTGATGCTTTATTGAATAAGAATCCATTTCGTGCCAGCCATAGCAATAGTTTTTCACTCTTTACAGGAAAATTGACTTTCTGTTGGTCTGTCCAGCTGGCTATCTGAATTATCCTGTTGTTCTGGAGGTGCTTGATATGATGTGAAATCTTCCCTCCCAATGAATGACCGATAACGATATCACTCTCTCGAATATCATGCCTTTTAATGAGCTCTTTACAGAAATCGATCACATTCAGGTTAGGGCGTTTACCCTCGCCTAATGATTGCCATAAATCCACAAAAACATGCTCTCCAGGCAATTGATCAGCTATATGATCGAATACTGCTTTGGTCTCACCAAATCCATGAATGAATACCAGTCTCATACCACTTTATATGTTTCTGCTAAAATATTAGTATCCTGAGTGGCTGGCACTATTTCTTTCTCCGATTCTGATTCTTATCACCACGTGTCAGTGGTTTTTTATACTTCTTAGCCAATTTACGCCGGTATGATCCTCCAAGATTGACCTTCTTGTTTTTGTCTTTCTTTTCGTGGGTGGATTCTCCCTTTGGCGCTTTCGAACCAAGCTTGTGTGATAGTTCTTTCTGCTTATCCTTTGGCCGTTCTTCAGGTAGCAACTCGTTAGATCGTTCGACCTCTGCTGGAAATGCTTCTTCAGCAATTCCGAGTTTCATCAGTTGCTCAATCGCTGCTTTATGTTCTTCTTCTTTTGGTGTATACAGTAATATAGCTGTGCCTTCCTTCTCTGCACGACCTGTCCGCCCGATGCGGTGCATGTAGTTCTCCGGATAAATGGGCACATCCATACTCACCACATGGCTTACATCTTCAATATCTAATCCTCTTGCAATTACGTCTGTAGCAACCAGGATTCGTTTCTTGCCACTGTTGAACGCCTCCAGCGATCGTAATCGGTAATTCTGACTCTTGTTGCTATGAATGATGCACAGGTCCTTTTCGTACCCTTCCTCCATTTCTTCATACAATCGGTCTGCATTTCGCTTACTGGAAACAAAAACCAGAACCTTTGGGTAAGCATTGGCGGAACTTAACAAATGCTTGAGTAGCTCCACTTTCGTGTAGAAATTGGGTGCTTTATATGCAATCTGTTTGATATTCTCCAGTGGCGTTCCACTCAGTGCAATGGTGATTTTCTCTGGCTGATTGAAATAATCATCGATCAGCTCATCCACTTCTTCTGTCATAGTGGCGGAGAACATAATATGCTGACGTTTCTTAGGCAGCATATCAAAAATGTTGGTCAGCTGAAAACGGAAACCTAAGTCCAGCATCACATCTACTTCGTCGATCACCACTTTCTTAACACTTTTAAGTGAAAGCGATTTATGGAGCACCAGGTCATACACCCGTCTAGGTGTACCAACTAATACGTCCATTCCAGCCACCACACCTGGTTTCTGTGTATTGATGTTTTTTCCTCCATGAACGCCCAAAACACGGATATTCGTGTAATTGGTTAATGATTCCACTTGATTGACTACCTGACCTACCAGCTCTCTGGTTGGGACGATTATAAGCACTCTTGGAGGTATTTCTTTTGAGTATTGTAAGTCTCTTAAGAGTGGCAATAAATATGCAAAGGTTTTCCCTGTTCCTGTTTGAGAGATGCCTACCAGGTCTTTTCCTGATCGTATGGGTGCATAGGCTTGATCCTGAATGGGTGTTGGCGCTTGAAAGCCCAGGTCTTCCAATGCATGGATAAGTGAATTGGAAAGGTCTAGGTGCTCAAAGGTGCTCATGGAAAGGATTTTTCGCAAAAGTACCGAATCCCTGCTTTTAGAAAAGATTATATATGCTAAGCCTGTATTTCTTAACTACTGATAATGAGGTCCTTCATCTTTGAAGATGTACCAAACAAACCAAATGATTCCAATGAGGCCTGCCAATAAAAGAATGGTGAGTGTCATACCTGCAAGTTAAGGATCACTAGGTCTTTACTAGCCTATCCTGATTTCTTTTTAGCAAAACCGTGTAAATTCTGATCTGCAAAACCTTTAGGAAATTCTTCCACACCCGGAAAACCCAGCTTGATATCTTTACCATCATGAGGGATGTAATTGGTTTTAAATAGATAGTCCCAGATGCTTAGTGTTAGCCCAAAATTGACCCCATACCTTCTTTCTTTAGGTAAATGGTAAGAATGATGCCAGATGTGCATCTGAGGGTTATTGAAGATGTATTTAAGCGGTCCTAGATTCAACTTGAAGTTGCTGTGATTGAAATGACCGACTGCAAGTGTGAAGATGTGAATAATGAAGAAATCTCTCAATCCAATACCTATCAGTGCTAAAGGAATGTATTCAATGGTTCGATACACCACATTCTCCATCCAATGATACCTTAGATGTGCTGCAAAGCCCATTTGCTCTACCGAGTGATGCACCTTATGAAATTCCCACAAAAAATCGAACCTATGGAGTAATCTGTGCGTCCACCACTGCACGAAATCACGGACGACAAAACCTATCAGCAAGTGTGACCACATGGGCCAGCTCATCACCTCAAAGGCAAGCAAATTCGTAATTCCTACAGCCGCTAGCAGTTCATTGAAAAAATTCACAACGACATTGGACGCGGCGTTGTAGATTATTAGAGAAAACAAAAAGAAGTTGAAAAACATATAGAAAAAGTCCAGCCAGAAGTCTTTCCGGAACCTTGGCTGATTCTCCCGCCATGGTCGTACAAGTTCCAGGGCGTAAAAAAAGCCTGAAACCCCTATCAGCCAATAAAAGTAATTGTGCCAACTGGGATTTTTGATTTCGTTCCACAGGTAGTTGGCATACCCCTGATAGCTTTCTACAATGATGTTGATGTACTCTTCCATGGCTTGTTTTCCTAATTAACTAAATCTGGCTGCAAATGATGGGTCCATTCTACCCATGAACCATCATAATTCTTAACATTTTCCCTTCCTAATAATTCTGTTAACACAAAAAAAGTATGTGTAGATCGAACACCTGAATGACAATATGTAATAGCTAAACGTTCATTATTTAGCACTTCTTTGTAAATATTTTGCAATTCTGAAATTTCTTTAAATCTGTAATTGGATTGATCCACCGCCTCCATCCAATCAATATGTATACTACCGGGAATTTTACCTGCCCACAATGCTCCTTTTTTCAGGCTTAATCCTTCATATTCATCTTTGGAGCGTGTATCCAGTACAAGAAGTGACTCCTGATTGATCAATTCTGAGAGTTTTTCCATCAATATGTTATCGGAAGTTTGTGTTGTTGTCCCCTCAGGAAACCTGAAATCACCAGGTGTTCGTTTGGTAACAATCTTAGTCAGACTATCAAGTTGCTGCCAAGCTTGTGTTCCCCCATTCAGAATGGCCATCCGGTCATATCCGTACTGTTTTAGCACCCACCATAGTCGAGTGGCTTCACATGATCCCCGATTGTCGTAAAGAACCAAATGAGAATCATCCGTTATGCCTTTTTTTCCTAATATATTTTCTAAGAAATCTTTCTCCGGTAACATACCATCATATTTAAATGATGCATTATTAAGTTCTGAGCGCCAGATATTTATGGCATATGGCAAGTGGCCTTTTTGGAAGTCTTCAGGCCGTTGCAAATCGAGTAGAACAATGCTGTCTTGATCAATGATTGATAGCAAATCCTCTGCCTCGATCAGGTACTTTGATTGGGATTCTTCTATTTTATTATCAGACGTCTGCTGATCCTTTTCCGTACAGGAAATCAGGCAAAGCAACAGGCTAACTGATATTGAAAACTTAATCCAATTCATACCATTCAATATTTGTAAGTTGCGCCCTTCTCCCTTTCTCCTCCGGAGCATAATATTTAGCCAGGTAATTCACAATCAGGTCTTCATTTCCTCCTAGGTCCCATAAATTCTGCGTTTCCTGCATCCACTTAATGGTAGCTGTCCAGCCTGCCTTGGTCATGCGATTCTGTGTAATTAGTTTAGAAGAATGGCAAGAAGTGCAATTGATGACGACTTGTTCCAATCCTTCACCATCTAATAAACCTGTTTGAACATGAACACCATTTTCTATTTCGAATTCTGATGAGGTTTTCACTGTAACCTGCTGAACATTATTGGTATACAGATAATCATACCCCATATACAAAACCATCCCAAAAATTATTAGCAATGAAAATATGACTGCATTTAGTACACCTACTACCCTTTTTAAGATCGATATATACTGCCTGTTATCCACTGGTTCAAACTACTTTAACTGCAATTCTGTGGCATGCATTGTTTAAATATCCCTTCGGATTCCATCCAGGAATAACCATGGGCTGCTGCTGACCACTGGAATCTGTTGCTCTAACCCAGACTTCATAATATCCTTTCTTTGGAAAAGAAACAGTTCCCTTCCAATGTTGCCACGCCAGTCGGTTTACTGGTTTTTCAAGCTCACAGGGTTGCCAGGTAGCTCCAAAATCAATGGAATAATGAGCGTTGGTCACTGACATCTCCCCTGCCCATGCATGCCCCCGAATGTCCAGCGTTGGTGACTTTACAATTGCTCCTGTTTTTGGGTAAGTGATCAGCGATTTAACCGGCATGGATTCGATGATGCACATGTTTTCATCTTCCACCTTTTCTCCGGGAGCAACCGACTCGCACGGTACCCGGTACGAACTTCCTTCCATTTTGGCCCCATCATGCACTTTATTCCTGATACTTAATCGATGAATCCATTTACCTGAAGCTGAAGCTGGCCAGCCACCGACCACTAATCTTAAAGGATATCCATGGATCAATGGAATGTCCTCTCCATTCATTTGATAGGCGATGAGCGTTTCTTCCATCATTGCCTTTGAGATCGGAATTCCTCTTGAAATGGGATCCTTATTTGGATCACCACTGAGATGGGTATCTTTTCCATAGTATCCTACATAGACAGCATCCTCCTTTACACCTACATTTTGCAGAATGTCTTTCAGACGGACACCTGTCCAGCTAGCGCATGAAACTGCCCCAATAGTCCACTGGTTTCCTTTGGCAGGTGGATTGAACTCGCTCCGACCATTCCCGCCACATTCAAGAGTCAGCTGATAGGTATACTTGGGGAATTTTTTTAAATCATCCAATGAATATGTTTTGGTTGATTCAGCAGATTCACCATCTATTTTAAGCGTCCACTCATTCACATCAATATTTTGCGGAATAAGGCCATTGTTTCTTACAAACATCCGAGAAGCTGGTGTTACTTTATCATCCAATATATGTGCCTGAGCTTCAGCATTCCATGGCTTGTCATTTAGCACAACCAATCCAGGATCTTTATCAAATTTTGCATGGAAATCTTCCTGATCGAATATAACAGGTATGTAGTCTTTGGGCATCCACTTACCGAAGACAATAGGTGCTCCTATTAAGCCTGAAATGGTTGTCAAGGCACTTTTTTTGATAAATTCTCGTCTGCTGGAACTCAAAATCTTGGTGTTAAATCTTAAAACTACTTGAAACTTGCTTGATTAAATGTAACAATTGTTACTCACCATAAAATCATAATCAATGCCTCTCTTTAGCTACTGAAGTTACCTTTTTAATCCGATAGCTATTATTTTAGTAGAAAGATCCTAACCTACCTATTTTATCAATCATGAAAAATATTCTATCAGCTATCCTATTTCTGCTTTGCGGAAGCTTTGCAAATGCACAATTTGAACCAACTGTTACTGGAAACACCTATAATATTGAGGTCAAAGATGGTGTTTGTTATTTTAATGGATTAAAGATTGGAGACAAGCTAGCGGATGTTGAAGCTCGACTAGGCAAAACATCCCTGGTTTCTCAGATTACAGAAAAAAGTATTACCCTAACTTCTCTATTCTATCCTGATTATGGACTAGAGTTTACCTTTGAAGGTGATTATGTTCGTGTAATTCTGCTCTACCCTCAGCCAGGTGCCGTAATGGGTGACATTCAAAAGTTTAAAATCTTCTCACGAAATCAGAATCAGTGGAGACTAGAAAAACTACCATTAAATAAAGCGATTCCTCAAGACGTCATGATGCAAATGGGTACCGAATCGATCAACACAAAGCTTGGTAGTGGATTTACATCTGCTATTAGCAATAATGTGATGGGTTACAAATTGATCAACTCAGGTGGTACCCAGGATATCATATTTTATTTTGATAGTAATGACTATATCATTGAGCATATTGCCAATCGATTGAGTAAATAGTCTATTTCCCGCATCGAAATTTTATTTTCTTAAAGTCCTTCATTATTTGATGATTTAAATGTTGGTTATCTAATTAATCACAGCCTCAGGTATGATAATCATCATAGGAAAGATGGTGGTTTCTTTTTTTATTCTCTGCCAATCAAACCCACATCATAATGAAGACTTCAAAATACGTTTTCACCTTTGGCGGAGGTCACGCCGATGGTGATAAATCAATGAAAGAACTGTTGGGTGGCAAAGGAGCAAATCTTGCTGAAATGAGTAACATCGGATTACCTATTCCACCCGGGTTTACAATCTCTACGGAGGTTTGTAAGTATTACAATGAAAATGAAAATCGTTGGCCGAAAGGAGTTGAAGAAGAGCTTAGAAAAAGCATTTTTTTTCTTGAAGACTTAATGGATCTCAATTTTGGTGATCCACAAAAACCACTTTTAGTATCTGTTCGTTCTGGTGCCGCAATCTCTATGCCCGGGATGATGGACACGGTGTTGGATCTTGGACTAAACGATCAATCGGTTAAGGGCCTGGCAGAGATGACAGAGAACCCGCGGTTTGCCTTTGATTGCTACCGCAGGTTTATCGATATGTTTGGAGATGTGGTGATGGGTGTTTCTCATGACCTATTCGAACAAGTATTGCAGCAGCTGAAAGATCAACGTGGGATCAAAGAAGACACGGACTTCACTGTAGAGGACTTATATGAATTAATAGATCGATATAAAGCGGTTTATCGTAAAGAAACCGGCTTTATGTTTCCACAAGATCCCTGGGAACAACTCCATTTTGCGATCAATGCGGTCTTTGGTTCATGGAGTAGTAAGCGGGCAAGAACCTACCGTAAAATCAATCGAATTACCGGTCTTTTAGGAACAGCAGTTAACGTTCAGGCCATGGTCTATGGAAACATGGGAACTGATTGCGCCACTGGTGTCTGCTTTACAAGAAATCCATCCACCGGAGAAAAAGAATTGTTTGGAGAATTTTTAATAAATGCTCAAGGTGAAGACGTGGTAGCGGGTATTCGTACTCCACGAAATATCGAAGAGCTAAAAGACCTGATGCCTCTCAGCTACGATGAGCTTTTGCGGTTGACGAATCAACTGGAAAGGCATTATCAGGATGTGCAGGATATCGAATTTACCATCCAGCAAGGTAAACTTTACATTTTGCAGACCCGCAGTGGCAAGCGGACAGGTGCCGCTGCAGTGAAAGTTGCAGTTGATCTCGTCAGTGAGGGATTAATTTCTCATAAAGAAGCGGTTAAGAAGCTCGTAGAGCCGACGCATATAGATCAATTACTACACCCACAATTGAGTCAGTCCGAAATTGATAAGGTCGACTTGATTGGGCATGGACTTCCAGCCTCCCCTGGTGCAGCTGTAGGTCAGGTTGTGTTTAACTCCGAAGATGCTGAGCTTGCTCATTTAGAAGGTAAGCCTGTGATACTTGTCCGAATTGAGACAAGTCCGGAAGATGTGGGCGGAATGGCTGCAGCAGAAGGTATTATCACTTCTCGCGGCGGTATGACCTCTCATGCAGCAGTGGTAGCCAGAGGTTGGGGTAAACCATGTGTAGCTGGCTGTGAAGACATTGTTATCAATTATTCTAGTCAATCATTTACTTCTGGTGATTTAGTGGTCAAAAAAGGTGATTGGATTTCGATGGACGGAGCGAAAGGTTTGATCATTAATGGCAAGAAATCTGTCGTTAACCCGGTCATGGATAGAAACTATTACAGTTTCATGGACTGGGTAAATGAATGCATCGATATGAAGGTTCGAACAAATGCTGACACACCAGAGGATGCTATACAAGCAAGGGAATTTGGGGCGGAAGGAATTGGGCTTTGTCGCACAGAGCACATGTTTTTTGGTGAAGGTCGAATAAACGCCATGCGTAAAATGATTATTGCGGATAATGAATGGGATAGAAAAGCAGCCCTGGAAAATTTGCTTCCCTACCAAAGGGCAGATTTTAAGGGTATTTTGGAGGCCATGGAGGGCCTTCCAGTTACCATTCGATTGTTGGATCCGCCATTGCATGAATTTCTACCTTCCGAACCTGAAGAAATCCGAATGGTTGCTCAGGAATTAGGAATCAGTACCCAAGCATTGAACCAAAAAATACGTTCTCTAAAAGAGTATAACCCCATGCTTGGTCATAGAGGTTGTAGGCTGGGTATCACCTATCCGGAAATTACAGAAATGCAAACACGAGCCATCATGGAGGCTGCAATTGAACTCAAGAGAGAAGGTTTTCAGGTATATCCTGAGTTGATGATTCCTTTGGTGGGTACATCAGAAGAGTTTATCCATCAGCACGAGCTGATTGACCATACTGCCCAAGAGGTGTTCGATGAGATGAAAGAAACCATCGAATATAAAGTGGGTACAATGATAGAAATTCCACGTGCAGCACTTATCGCTGGAAAAATAGCTGAGGAAGCAGAATTCTTTTCTTTCGGCACTAACGACCTAACTCAGCTGACTTATGGCTACAGCCGGGATGATGCGGGTAAGTTTCTTGAGGTATACCTAAAAGAGGGAATTCTTATGGATGACCCATTCCAAACACTGGACCGGGAAGGTGTCGGAAGCTTGGTAGCCATGGCTACTGAAAGTGGTCGAAAAGTAAATAAGAAGCTGAAAGTGGGTATCTGTGGTGAACATGGTGGAGACCCTTCCAGTGTTGAATTTTGCTATCAGCAAGGACTCAATTATGTTTCTTGTTCTCCTTATCGCGTTCCAGTAGCGAGACTCGCTGCTGCCCAGGCACGATTAACAACCAGTGAACGAATAATGGAGGAAATCAATTAGCAAACAAGCGCATATTGAATCAAGGGAGGTTTATGCCTCCCTTTTTAAGTATCTTAAATAGGGATTTAAGCTTCGCTTAGCAACTCATTAATCAAACGAGTGGCGGCTGTTCGTGTAGCCTCTTCCTTTATCACTTTGAGTTGGTCTTCACTAATTTCAGGTTCTACCTGATCATCAGATTTAAGAACCACCGTAGAAGAACTTCCAGCCATTTCCTGTAGAAAATTCCAGTTATCTAGCCGTTCCTGGCATGATACGACCCACACATTAGGAACAGCTGCACGGTGAAGATTATGCCCCTCATCCACTAACCAGATATATGGGATTTTACCAATAAGTTCCTCCTGTGAAAGCTCCATATATGAGGAGAGCGATACTAAATAGTCACTATCATATGCTGGTGGTACCAACATTAGCTCATTCAATTTTGAATTAAAAAAGGCTTTATAGTCTGCATAAGTAAACGCAATTGGCTGTTGTATAATTTTATCGTTTACCGCTATTTCAAAGGTTATGAGTGGCCATTTTTTAACTGGATCAGGATTCTGATCAATCTTCCACTTGGATGGTGCAGATTGCTCTCCTGACAAGTTGTAGGTCATTGTTGGAAAATACCTTCCATAGACCGCTGCTTTCACATTTATAAACTCATTCTCATCATTAGGAACTAAAAGATGCATCATGGCAGGCTGAGTCATTTGAATCCAATTCTGAATGGTTTCAATAAGTGCTCCTGGGTCTGTTGTTGTCAGTTGATAGGTGGCAACATTACGATGGGCTACAGTTAGTGCTGCCAGCTCTGGTCGGTATCTATGAGAAGCCTCTTCCCAACTGATAGTAGCTACAGGTTCTGATACCAATAGGTGATTCATCACCAGTAATTTGATGGGCCAGTTAGTACTTAGGAGCTCAGATAAATCATCGAGTTGTTGCATGATCAGCTGATGATCGATTTGTAAAATAATGGGCCTGAAAATGACCTTTTCTACATTTGAAAGACGATACCAGGTGAAATGAGTGAAATAATCATCATGTATTTTTTCATCATAATCATCCTCAACTTCTAGTGAAGCAATTCTAAAGGCTTTCATTAGCTCAACGAAGGTTGTCAACTGCTTTTCTAGCAGTTTCTTAGTCTCCTTTACTGCCGTATTTTCCTTTACATTAATCTGCTGAAACCGCTTGAATCCTTGCTGATCCCCATATTTTGGAGTAGTCAGCAGTACAGCTTGTGCTGTTTGATATTGATGCAATCCATCATTTAGAAGGTCTAACACCTCCTGCAGCCGATTTTTACGACTCGCTGATAAGGCTGGACCACTGTGTTTAGGTACCAACTTGGATAACTTATCAAACGCAATAATTTCAGAGGCAAAATCGTACCCCTCTGAGGAAGATGCATCTGCTGTTTCGATATCCAGTATTCTAGAGAGTGAGGTAATAACGGTTTTTAATTTATACTTGAATTGACTGATTATATTAGATTGATATACAGATAGATATGTATCAATAATGTGATTCGTTGTGAATGATGAAAAATCTATTTTCTCTTTTTCAAAGGATATGGGATAAGGATTTGATTGGATCGCTAGCTTATCACAAAATATAGATGATAGGCCATTAATGGAAGAATTGTCTGGCTTCTCTCCTGTCCGATAGAAGTGGCGAAGTTCTTTCCAAAACTTCTGTTGATCATCTTCATTCGCTGGAGGTACGTCTTTCCGATTTAATGGAGATGACTTTTCTTCTTTTATTTCAGATTGCATAGCGATCCATTAAGTGATTAATTACATTTATTCGATCCTCAGTCGAGGTATCCAGGTTATGTGCTCCGTACTGATCGAATCGGTAAGCATCTTTGTTCTGATAAAAAAGACCTATTGGAACGGTATCCTGTACAATCTGTGCTACTTCCCTGGCAGCCACAATGTCACCAGGATCATGCGTTTGGATATGTCTGAACTTGCTAAGTTGATGCTCATCCAAGACGATACCATTTTCATGGTTGAGAAGAGTGATGGCTTCCGGATCTTTCACCGTTGGCTCATAGCTATCCTTCATCCAAATGGGGCATCTTTGAATGATTCGCACGAATGCTAATCCCGGATGCTCATAAGCCTTTCTAATGGTTGCATGTAAGTGTGCTGGTTTCCAATCGGCAGTTTGTGCCACGAAAGATACATTGGGAAGACCCAGAGTGGCTTGAATCGGATTAATTGGAGGAAGGAAGGACCCGTCCGGATGGGTATTAGAGCTGGTGCCAAGAGGACTGGTTGGTGATGTCTGCTTCTTCGTTAACCCATAGATCGCATTATCAAACAATAAGGCTACCATTTTCATATTGTAACGAATGGCATGCACCCAATGTCCAGCTCCAATGGAGCAGCAATCGCCATCGCCGGTGATTACAAATACATGCAAGTCCGGTCTTCGAAACTTCACTCCACAGGCCACTGGAAAAGCACGCCCATGCAGTCCATGGAACCCATAAGTATTCATATAATGTGGAAAACGACTACTACAGCCAATTCCGGAGACAAATACAGTCTTTTCAGGCTCAAGCTGTTCTTCTGCACACAATTTCTTGACTGAGGTAAGTATCGTATGGGCGCCACAGCCAGAGCACCAACGCGCCTGACTACTCGTGTAGTCCTCGATACTAAACTGTGCATCTGGTAATACTAAATCACATGCTTCAGGGTTTACAGCTATCATGATTATTCGATTAATTTCATTTTAAGATTTTCTTCCATCATCTTCAATATCCTGTATGGACTCATAGGCTGGCCGTAGACATTGCTAAAGCAGTCTATGTCAACCAATGTTTGGGCACGCAGATACCAGGCAAGTTGAGCGTACCTCCTGTTTTCTTCAGTGATGTATGGTTTACCTACCGTGTCACTGTAATTGATTTCTACCGTCATCACTTTCTTGAATTTTTGAAAGATTTCTTTCAATCCTGGTTCTAAGGGACTTAAGAAATGAAGATGGACGCTACTAACAGATGCACCCTGTGCCCTTGCCCGCTCAACTGCCTCTTCTATGGCGCCTTTGGTAGAACCCCATCCTACCAGCAATAGGTCACCTTCAGGATCACCGAATACCTGAGGTGGCTTTAAGGTTTCATGTAATGCTGCGATTTTTCTGCTTCTGTTCTCCGCTGCTCGCTGATTAATGGATGGATCATAAGCTACATGACTCTCTTCATCATGCGCAAGTCCTGTTAGTGTGTATACGCCTCCTTTTTGACCGGGGATGGGTCGCTCACTTATACCTGTATTTGCATCCCATTCATAAGGCCTTACGCCTTCTTGCCATTTACTTTGATCAATGGGTGAGGCAAACCATTCTTCTTTCAGCTCGGGGCGCTTAAATGGTTGTACACCTGTGGCTAGGTTGGCATCAGATAATACGAAAACTGGCGATCGAAATGATTCGGCCAGTTTTCTAGCCAGTATGACGTAATGAAAACACTCCTCGATTGTAGCGGGAGCAATGATGATTTTTGGAGCATCGCCAGGTGTGCCATAAAGCACAGACAGCAGGTCTCCTTGTTCTACTTTCGTAGGTAAGCCCGTAGATGGTCCACCGCGTTGGATGTCTATGATAACTAAAGGCACTTCAGCCATTATAGCCAGGCCAATAAATTCAGTTTTTAAAGCAATACCAGGTCCAGATGTGATTGTGACAGCCGTTTTTCCGGCATAAGAGGCTCCTATGGCAAATCCAATTGCTGCCAATTCATCCTCGGCCTGGTGAATGACTCCTCCTGCAGACTGCATCGTTTCAGCCATCGCGTGAGTAGCGGAGGTTGCAGGAGTAATCGGATACATGGAACAGACATCTATGCCAGCCGCCATTACACCCAAACTAATCGCCTCATTGCCATTCATTACCACCATGTCATCACTGCTCGGTTTCGGAGTGATACAATAATGTAAATCCAGGTTAAGTTGAGCCCATTGGTAGCCTGCATGTAGGAGGTCCAGGTTGTTCTGAATTATTTCATTGTTCTTTTTTCTGAATATTGACCTGATCTGATCCTCTGCCAGCTTCATGTCGCGATCATAAATATTGCAAAGGAGTCCTAAGACCCACATATTCTTTCCTTTTCTTGCATCGCTTACTACTTTCAGGCATTCTTCCTCCATTGGGATTTCATGAATGATATAACCGAGTGATTGGAATTTATCCAGCGCTTCTGAGTATGCGGTTACTATGTCTGGAGATGCATGATTGGCCCACTTGTTTTCAATCAGGACGTGTGTGCCTCCTTTGTAAGCATTTTGGTCAATTCGTCCGAACAGGACCTGCTCATTCAAGGCTACTACCAAGTCAGCCTGATCACCCATATTGGTGACTTTCTCCTGCCCCATTCTTACACGAATACCAGAAGCACCTGCTCTGGACCGTGCCGGGGGTTGAATTTCAGCCGGTATAATCTCTACCGTCCACACCCCATTGCCCATTTTAGCTGAGATCGCCCCTAAACTTTGGCCGCACTTCTGCGCACCTTCTCCAGAGTCACTAACGATTTCAACGATCGCTTCTTTAAGTGAGGTTATTGAAGTGGTTCCTGGAATGATTTCTTTTGTGGAGCTGCTCATAAACATTCAATGCTGTTGAGCTAAGTAAGTAGCTATGAAGGACTTAATCTGTGATAAATATCAGCATATAATGAGAGTTGTATCACCCACGAACGCATAATCCGGAAATTATCAATCATGGCGACTAGCTTATGATGAACCCAGTTCTCTGGTGCCTTTTCGCACTATGGTTTTGCTTTCGCGTCCTTTAATAGCCCCTAGCTTTTGATCCCACCAGATAATGGCACCTGTGGGACATCTTTCAATGGGTTCTTTGAGTTGCTGACTTAACGAGTAATTGACCTTAGGAAGGTTATTTTCCATGACTATCAGATCGCCGGGAGCATCCATGGCACACTTTCCACAGGCCGTGCATGCAACCTGACACTCTTCAATTATATCATCGCCAGACTCCAGGTTTTTGCAGGCCACCCACAATTGATTGCTCACTGGTTGAATGGAAAACAAATCTTTCGGGCATATCTCAACGCAATCACCACAGGCGGTACATTTTTCTATATCTACCACTGGCAGCCCATGTTCGTCCATGTGAATGGCATCAAAATCACAAACAACCTCACAGTCACCAAAGCCCAGACATCCCCAAAAACATCCCTTGCCCCCACCCGAAACCAATGAAGCAGCTCTGCACGTTTCAAGGCCCTCATAATTTGCTTTATTCCGAGCAACATTGGTTCCTCCTGCACAGGCAAGTCTGGCAACTTGCTTTTCTTGAGAACCCAAGCCTACGCCAAGGTAAGTAGCGATGGCTTCTTTTCCTTCCTCCGAACTAACGGTACACTTTGCTGGCAAGCTTTCCCCTTCCACCAGAGATTCAGCAAACGGTCGACAACCCGGATAACCACACGCCCCGCAATTTGCTGCCGGGAGCATTTCTTCCACCACATCTATGCGTGGATCCTCATAGACATACAGTTTCCTATTGGCTACCACTAACATGATTGCCAGAATAAGGGTCAGGCCTCCCAGTGCTGCTATGGCTATAAGGATTGACATCTAGTAAATAATTTCAGCCCACTTGTTGCCAGCTACTAATTCTGCTTTACGCTTCTTCCACTTTTCTTCTGAGCCCATGATGTCTATCAGCGTTTTTTCCAGCACTTCCTTAACCTTCTCATATCCAGCTACATATATGTAAGTGTTAAGCATTGAAAGCATGTCCACAATTTCATCGGCACGATCCTCAATGGCTTGATCTAATACAACCGGATCATTCCACAATGGTCGTGGACTGAAAGCATGTACTGCTTCAAAAGTTTCTTCATCATAGTAGTTGGTCAGATCTCCGTCTTTATCGTTTAGATAAAGTAGTTCGAGTCCACTTTTTGCTCCATAAAAGAGCAGTATTCTCCCATGGAAGTCTTTAACATCTTTATAAATATGCTTAATGAATGCTCTGAACGGTGCTATTCCTGTACCCATTCCAATCAAAATGATATTGGCATCTTTTTCTTCCGGCACATCGAAAGCAATATCATAAGGTCCTGTAATGGTGATCTGGTCTCCAACCTTTCGATCGCAGAGATAATGAGAAGCAACTCCCTCTTGCTTTTCACCACTAAACTCATCCACAAATGTGATCCTCTTTACCAGCATGGTGATCTTAGTTTTGCCTTTGCTTTTTGATGGAAGGTCAGCCACACTGTATAACCGATGATGTTGCTTGTTTCCAAACTCATCTTTATGGTCTATCAGCACACCGAAACTTTGATCCACTTTGCAGGTGAAAGAAGGGTCTTTCACCTCCAGAATAAGTTCGCGAACTTCTTCAGCGTCTGCTGGAGTGAGTCTTTTGTTCTTCTTTACTTCTGCAAAGAATTGATTTTTAGTATCATAATCAGATAAATGTGCCATCAGTTAATTTTTTTATTCGTTTGTAATTGCTTTGTTGAACAAGGAGTTTTACATCCGCAACTCCCACAATCCGACCTTCCGGCCAGTACATCAGGATCTGTTATTTCATCGGAAAAGACAAGACTCCACAATCGCTGAACAGCAATCCATGCTACCATGATGCTTGTTATTATTGCGATTCCGATCAAATAATTTTCCATTATTTTCTACGCTATTGTGTACCTAATCCTGAAAAACCCATAAATGTCAAAGACAAAATTCCTGCGATGATCAAGGTCAAAACTGTACCTTTAATCACCTTTGGTACTTCTGCAAATTCCAACTGCTCTCTAAAGCCTGCAATAAGCACCAAAGCCAATGTAAATCCAGCACCTGCTCCTAACGCATACAAAATGCTTTGAACAAAATCATATCCCTTATTGGTCTGAAAAAGTGCTAATCCTAGAATTGCACAGTTCGTCGTGATTAATGGTAAGAAAATACCTAACGATCTGAAGAGCGTTGGACTCATTTTTTTGATGAACATCTCTACCAATTGAACTGTAGAGGCGATCACTACGATGTAGCTGATCAGTTGCAAAAACTCTGCATCAATCGCTACCAGTAATGCATGTATCGCATAAGCACACATGGAACTGATCAACATCACAAACATCACTGCACCTCCCATTTTAGTTGCTGTGCCAAGCTTACCTGATACTCCCAGAAATGGACAGATGCCCAGAAAGTATGCCAGAACGAAATTGTTTACGAGGCTCGCACTGATGAAAATTTGTCCCAATGATTCCTGATTCATTTGGATGCCTCCTTTCTTTCTTTAATAAGGTTAAAAATGAGTAGCCATGCTGCCAGTGTAAAAAACCCGCCAGCCGGTAAGATCATCACGACCCACTCCTGAAAGCCATCGGGAAATAGCGAGAAACCAAAGAGTGTTCCACTTCCAAGTACTTCCCGTACTGCACCTAGACAAAATAGAGCAAACAGAAAACCTAAGCCCATTCCCAGAGCGTCCATGACAGACTTCCCTAAGGTATTTTTAGAAGCAAAGGCTTCTGCTCGACTTAAAATCAGGCAGTTGACTACTATCAATGAAATGAATGCTCCCAGACTCTTATGTAGATCTACACTGATGGCCTGAATGGTGTAATCAGTAATGGTAACAAAAGTGGCAATGATTAAGATATAAGAAGCAATTCGCACCTCCTTGGGAATGAAATTCCTGAGTAATGAAACCAATGAGTTGGACATGAGTAGAACGAATGCGGTGGCTATGCCCATGGCCAGGGCATTTTCAGCAGTGTTGGATACAGCTAATACCGGGCACATTCCAAGAACTTGAACAAACACCGGGTTATCCTTCCATAGCCCTTTGATGAACTCATCTGTAGATTTTGACTCGGTATTTGTCACAACATTACTCATTGACTTCATTTTGAAAATATTGCTGATGCTGATAGATCCGTGGCACCCAGATGGTTGTGCTTTCACCAATGATGTTACCAATTGCTCGGGAAGAAATGGTAGCTCCTGTTATTCCATCGACTTGCCATGGTTCCGATTTTGTTCCTTTTTTTACCAGAACTACTTGATATACAAGTTTTTCTGAGGTCTTAGTTAAAGTAACGTCCAGTGCTTGAAAGTTTTCCAGGAAGACCTGATCTTTCTCTATTTTATCACCCAATCCAGGAGTTTCTTTACTCTCAAGAACGTAAAAGCCAACAACCTTTTGTGTAGCTGGATCATATCCATAAAGGATGCGAATGATATCGGCATATCCCTGACCGCTTGCTTCAATGGCGACCCCTTTAAATTCTCCGTTAGTATCATATCCTGCGTAAACGATCTGAGTGTTACCCTCACCTGCTTCACTAAACTGTCCATCCTCCCATGCAAAAGCTTTGGTGGACTCAATCCCCGGCACCACATTAAAGATTGCTTGCTCGAGCGCTTCCGCACGTAACCGCTCAATTCGGGGTAATGTGCCTTCATATGTGAAGACAATCAGTATTCCGCATAGTATGCCTATGCCTACCATGGCTCGAAGCATGGTAAAACTATTGGTTGTCGGTATGGCTTGGGATTCGCTCATGTGATCGATTTTTTTGAAGTTCCATACACTCTGTACTGTATCAGCCGATCAATGTGAGGCGAAATTGCATTGCCCAATAAAATCGCGTACATCACTCCTTCAGGTAGTCCACCCCAAATACGGATGACTACCACCAGTGTACCAATTATCACCCCGTAAAGCACAACCCCCAACGAGGTGATCGGAGAAGCTACCATATCTGTAGCCATGAAAACGGCTCCTAACATCAACCCGCCGGAGAACAGCATAAAGACTGGAGAAGGATATACCTGCGGGTCTGAGAGGTACAAGGCCCCACTGAAAACGAAAACTGTTGCAAGAATGGCAACCGGAATGCGCCAATTCATAAACTTTCGAATCACCAGATATAGTCCGCCTAAGAGGATAAGCACAGATGAGGTCTCACCTATCGAGCCACTGACCAGACCAAAGGCCAGGTTGGAAGCATCGGTTGTAATTCCATCAAACTTAAAAGCCGATAAGGGTGTGGCCCCCGACATTCCATCCACAACGGGTTCCATAAATGGAAACGTAAGAACTGAGCCACTTATCGAACTGAAACGATCTGCTTGTAAAGTACCATACCAGGTAGTAATTGCCACTGGAAAGGCTGCTTGTAGTACTGCACGTCCAACCAGCGCTGGGTTAAATACATTGTACCCCAGTCCGCCAAAGAGGAATTTTCCCATGCCTATGGCAATGACGCCTCCTAAAAAAGTCATCCATAATGGGAAGATTGGTGGTAAAACCAATCCCAATAGAATACCTGTAATCGCCGCGGACCAGTCGGAAATGGTAGATTCTTTATTGGTTAGCCTACATAGCACATGCTCAGTAAGTACACAGGAGGTTACTGCCGTTAGAATCACCAGTGCTGCATTGAACCCAAAGGAATACACAGCGAATAAGACCATTGGCATCATGGCAAGAACCACATGAAACATGATGGTCTCTGTGCCTAAACCTTTACTTAGATGGGGAGAAGTACTGATATCCAGTGTTTGTGCTTTCATGCGCTTGCTTTTCGTTTCCTAACAATCGACTTTGAAAGTCTGAAATATTGTACCAATGGAATATGCGACGGGCATACATAGGAGCAAGAACCACACTCAAAGCAATCCATCAGGTTATATTCTGCTGCCATTTTTTCATAAGCTTCAAACTTGGCCAAGATGCCTAGCTTGGAGGGATTGAGCGATAATGGACATGCATCCACGCACGCTCCACATTTGATGCATGGATAAATCTTTTCTGATTGTGTTACCTCTTTGTTTGTAAAAACAACAATTCCAGAAGTTCCTTTTACAATGGAAATATCCAAGTTGGATACGGCCACTCCCATCATAGGTCCTCCCATATATACCTCGCTGATGGGTTCTTCCACACCCACCTGCTCCAATACATACCGTAAGGGTGTTCCGATGGGGATGAGATAGTTTCCTTTTTTCTTTACTCCGGGCCCGGTGATTGTGATTACACGCTCCTGGATTCCCCGACCATGTGGAAGTAATCGTCCAATTTCTGCAGTAGTGGCCACATTCACAACCACTGCATGCACATCAATTGGAAGGCCACCGGATGGAACTTCCTTACCTAGAAGTGAGGTAATAAGCATCTTTTCAGCTCCCTGGGGATATTTGACAGGGACGACATCAATGGTTATAGGCAAATCAGGAGTTAAATAGTTTGAAAGGAATTCAGCAGCGTCCTTTTTGTTGGCCTCAATTCCGATGATTGCACGCTTTGCTCCGGTAGCCTTTAATAAGTATCTAATGCCCAAGAAGATGTCATCTGGCTGTTCCAACATTACCCGATGATCTGTGGTCAGGTAGGGCTCACACTCTATCCCATTGATAATCAATGTATCACAGTGTTTGCCTTCTGGAATTTTAAGCTTCGCGTGTGTTGGAAAGGCCGCTCCTCCTAAGCCTACTATTCCGGCATTTTGAATACCTACCAATATTTCTGCAGGGGTAGCATCCAGTCCTACCGGTTCACCTTCCATCACTTCCTGTGTGGAAGATGGGGCTGCTTCAAGGTATATGCCTGGAACCATTTTACCGCTGATGGTTGGAACATTTGCGATTTTTCGGATTCTTCCTGTCTCAGGTGCGTGTAGTGGTACAGATAAATATCCATCGGCCTCTGCCAGCAGCTGACCTCTTACTACCTCTTGCCCCTCTCTTACAATCAACTTTGAAGGGTTTCCAATATTTTGGATTACAGGAATGATCAGCAAAGGCGAAAACGCAAACTGCCGAATAGGTAATTTGTTGGTCTGCTCCTTGTTTTCTGGAGGATGAACCCCATGTTTAAAGGTATGTCGCTGTAATGCTAGCACTGGTTCAGTTATATTTTTCTCCTCTTTTTATCCATTTATCAATGTCTTTTTCACTTTTATCAGTGGGTAATCCTGGATGTATGACCTGTGTGGTGCATTTTTCTGCGGCTTTAACAATATCTGAATAGGCCCCTGCTGAAGGGTCTTTTATGTATGCCTTTTTGTCTTCATTGTAAGCAAATATTTGAGCGTTAATATTGATGCATTCATCACAGGAGGAACAATCTTCCGTTTCGATCCAGGGAGCCATATACCCATCACTTGTAATAGCCTTAGAGGTTTCTCCTTCTACAGCTTCTTCATGTTTGGACTCTTTTGGCTCTGCTTCTGAAGTACTTGGTAATGGCGTAAGATCAATGCTGATATCACCATTTTCTCCACTGGCTATTTTCATTAGCTTTTGTGCCATCTTTTGCACGACCTCAGCTCGAATCTTGCTTTCTAGATCAACCTGCTTGTCCGGCTGCTTGTCCACTCGAGCCAGATCACGAAGCATGATCCAGAAATCGCGACGCTCTTCGCAGGATTCTACGATAGGTTTAGCTACTAACACCCTGGTTAGATGCTGCTTCTTATCAACAGCCCAGATAAATGGGAACTTACCTTCTCGTTCTTCATCATTCATTTCAAGAAACTCGCTGAGCAAAACCATATGTTCATTCCAGGTTTCTCTTGGTGCATTTCGGAAATGCTTTCTAAAACGTGCCTCTGTGATCGCAAAGTCAGCAAAGGTCATCGGAATTTCCATTTTCTTTTGAATGCCGTTTTCCAGGTAGCTCAACTGATAGGTGGGCCACAAGTCGTCAATGGCAGGATTGCCTGCCAGGTCAAACGCTTCATGCGCTTTGACCCCCTCACCCGGGTTGTACTTGAACACCGGATAGGCCCGTGATTCTACCGCCAGTTTTGCCTGATTCATTCCCATATCATCACCTACTCCATGTTCAGGTTGACACGTAGTATATAGGTTGAATACTGCAGGTCGCTTTGTCATCAGACCATCAATGAATCCCTCGATCATGTGGCTGGTGTTGGCCAAAGTGCCTTGCATGACGTAGGTACTTCGATGCGCCATGGCAATCAATCCAATTTCTTTTCTTGGCTCTGACTTACCTTTCCAGACTTTGCCATATTGCGCCATATCCGAAACCTGCCCGATGAATCCAGAAGTACATGCTTGACCTCCTGTGTTGGAATAAACCTGCGTATCCACGATAATTACCTTTATAGGCGTTCCGGATGCCATCATTCTGGACAGGTTTTGAAACCCGATATCATACATAGCACCATCACCACCCAGCACAACCACTGGTGGGCAGAGTTGCCATTCCTCTTCTGTAAATTGGTTCCAGTTAAAGTAAGTAAAGAACTCATTGTGCTCACTTGGACGGTAATTACCTTCAAGCTCCAATTCTGCTTTTCGAATGGCTTTGAATCCATCAGCCATTTTAACCATGTGACCTTCAAAAATGCCCATGGCTAGAGAAGCTGAATCCTGGAATAAGTGATTAGCCCATGGGAAAGGATAGGGATTAAATGGGTAGGTGCTACCCCATACGGAGGTACATCCTGTCGCGTTTGTCATACCCATAGAGGTCCGCCCTTTTCCAGTCGTTCCTTCCGTGTATTTCCACTTTAATCGTTTAAGCTCGGAAAGTAACTGTGTGACATCTTCCAGCCAGTCCTGATCAATCGGCTCGCTACCTTTCTCCGCTTCCAATTTTTTAGTGATCCCTGAGATTGTCAGGTCTGAGTCATGTGATTCCTTTAAAATTTTGGATAATGCATCCGTGTCACCAATATTGACCGTACCAATAAGCTTATCCTGAATGTGCTTTTCAAGCTTTTGTATTAAATCCTCTAAGTGAGCTACATGTTTTTTAACGCGTGGCTGCATCAACGATTCTACTGTTGCCATGAACAAGTGGACGACTGATTTTTCAGAGCAACCCAGACAAGCTCCATCGCCGCTCGTAAAACTGAGGTAGGCATCTTTATTGAGCAAAATGGTTTCAAGTGCGCCTATTTTTTCTTCCAGATCATCAATGCGTTTGTATTTTTCCGGTGTGGTTGGAAGGTCCATCCATAGGTCCCAATCCTTCCTCAGTTTTGCGATAGATCCTTCCGTTTGAATAACAGGTCTTAAAGCATCATCATCACAAACGGCGACACATTCCATGCAGCCTTTACAGGTATTCGGATTCACTGTGATGCTTAGTAGTCCACCACTATTTGGAGTCTTTTTCTCATGTAGATCATAGTAAGGACGAGACAGTGCAAACTGAAAATCCCCCAGCTCATCTTTGAACCAACTCAGCTCTTGTTTAAGGGTATCATCCTCGCTTGAATCAATGGTTTGAGCAATGACGTCCTTGATAATATTATTGACAGTGGCACCATTTTTAGTTGCATTGAAACGTGAACGAACTTCTCCTTCGAGTTTCCTTACAGCCCTAGGCAGCTCCTGTAGTTTACCATTGGTTTTTTTAACTCTTTTTACAATCGTATCCAGAACTTCCGAAAGTTCATTCACTAGTCCCGGAATCGCTGTATCCGGACATATGGTATAGCAATTTCCACACGCCGTACAATTATTAGGTATCCATTCCGGATGCTCAAAACGGATACCAGTCATATCTCTGAAGACTGCAGATGCTGCTGGCATCACACTCAATCCTATAAAAGGGTCGGTGATGTTATCATTCCCCATTCCTCTGGCATAAAAATTACCCGTTTGCTCCCAGAAACGATGGATATCACTCAGCTTGGATTTGCTCTGTGGAATGTTATTCATCATGACCGGAAGTGGTAACTCCGTTTGTCCGTTTGACTTGTGATCGGCCTGTTTCAGAACTTTTTCGGTGATCTCTGTTACCTCCGTAAATCCCCTTTTGACCACTCTCATATTGTCGTCTACTACCCGTTGGCCTTTAGAACCAAACTTGTGCTGGAGCTGATCTTCTATGGCCTTAAGAAGCTGTTTATCATTCAATCCAGCTGTTTTCATTAAGGGAGACGCAGCAAAGAAGGCTCCTTGAAAAGCAATGCCTTGCATTCGGAGTTGTAATTCAGTATCCGTTGCTTCCTCTCTCGCTATTTTGAATCCATCGATGTAATGAATATGGATGTCATCATCGATGATGATTTTTTGATATCGTTTAGGAATTTCTTCCCATACTTCTTCCGGACTGTTTTTATCGCTTTGAATAATAAAGCAGCCACCTTTTTTCAAGCCTGCCAGTGCATTCGTGTGCTTGAAAACATTTGGATCAGGTGATAAAACCACATCTACGAAAAAGTATTCACAGTTGATTCGTATAGGTTCTGGTGCAGCAGAGAGATAATAAGTCGTGGGTTGACCCTTTTTCTCTGAGCCATATTTAGGATTGGCCTTGATGTCATATCCAAGCAAGTCAAATAGTGTCATTGCCAGGTTTTTGCCAGTGGTAATGGCTCCCCATCCTCCAATGGAATGAAAACGCACCGTTGTAGCCCCCTTGGGCATCAGGTTCGGATTCTCAGAACCTCTAACAGCAAGCTCCTTTACCTTAGGATAGGCATCCAAAATTTCTTCTTGATGTGCCCTCTGTTTTGGGGTAAATGGATTCTCACGTATGAAATCAATCGAGAGATAAAACTGCTTTTTGTGTTTTCCATCAGGTAGCATGTTTTCTACCGCCCCGATAATTCCTTCAGCTTGTAAATCGCGGCTACCCAGACCAAAAGATCCAGAATAAATCGCGGGTGCTTCTTTATGCTGATAACTTTCAATCTCTGGATATGGATGGTTTTTTTTATGTTGACCGTTTTCAAGACACTTAGCAACCGTAGCTCTTAACTCACGCGCCAATGGAAGATCTTCTGCTAATGGCTGATCCAAACGCTCAAGTACAACTACTCCTTTTTTCCCTTTAATGATTTTTGAAAGTAAGTCAGAAGGGAACGGTCTGAACATGACCAGATTTACCACCCCCACTTTTAGTTTCCGTGTTGATCTCAGGTAATCGGCAACTACTTCAGCACTTGGAATGACACTGCCTTGTCCTAATATGAGGTAATCAGCATCATCTGCCTTATATGTCATCACCCGCTCATACGTTCTACCGGTAAGCTCAGCATACTCTTTAAAGGCTTGATCTGTTAGCTCCTGAATGTGGTCAAAAAAGAAGGGTCGTTGTGCAGCCACACTCTGCATGTAAGAGTCTTGATTTTGAACGATTCCAGCCATTACCGGATTATCAACATCCCATATTTCCGGGATTCTTCTCCGTGTATCTCCATAAATCATTTGCTGAGATGGAGTAGGCGTTTTGATGATATCATCTGGTCTACCCAAAAATTCTTTGATTAATTCACGCCCTGGTATTTTCAAGCTTTCAATTAAATGTGTGGTTAAAAAACCATCTTGAGCAACGATTCCGGGTGTTAGTGCGAGTTCAGCTATTTTATGCGCTAGTATGTTTAAGTCCGCTACATGCTGAGCATTTTTGGCAAATAATTGAAAAAAACCGGTATCGTCTACTGCATGATAATCATCATGTCCTGCATGAACATTTAAGGTTGATTTGGTCATGGCTCGTGCACCAATGTTTAGCACATAGGTCAATCGTTTTCCTACAGCAGCATATAAACTTTCATGCATGTAAGCGATCCCTTGACCCGAACTAAAATTTGCCGCTCGCTGACCCGTCATAGATAAACCTGCTGTAACAGCGGCAGCAGCATGTTCGCCTTCCGGTTCAATGAAGATTAGTGGTCGGTCAGAAATATTGAGGTGACCGCTTGCTGCAGCCTCAGCCCAATATTCTCCCATTTGTGTGGAGGGAGTGATTGGATATGCACCTGCTGCATCCGAGGATTCACGCTCACACATGATCGCAGCAGTGTTTCCATCTAAAGCAGCTCGTATTCCCGGATATTTAGGAGTTGATTTTTTAGTACCCATGGTTGTAATTTTAATTGGTGATTTTTGTCACCAGTTCTTTGGTTTTCTCAGCCATCTTGAAGAAGTCATTAGCAGTATCCATATTCATCCAGACATCTTCTGTGTCAGTTGGATGATAGAATGGAGCGAGGTGCAATTCTTCGAATACGGGGTTAACTTCTCTACAGAATGATAGAAGCTCTTCTACCGTATGTGACTTGGGTATCTCCCTTCCATTGCGCATCAGATAGGCACTCAAGTAATTAATAATAGCGCTGTGGGAGTTTTTGCAAACACTGTAAGGAACAACATCCTCTTCCGGTTTGCAAAGTCCATTTTGTGCATTATTTAGATGACTATCCGCAATTTCTAATGTGGCATTAATTTTAGAATCCATATGCTTGTATTTGCTATCGTCTCCAACGAAGCTACAAGTCACACTTTTGATTAATTATGAGAAATATCAATGATATGGTTGATTTATCACTTATGGTTGTCGAATGATCATCTTGATCAGTTATCTCTTATTACTCTTACTCCCTCTTTTACCTTAAATTAGTAAGGAGTGAGTGCTCTGGATGAATCAATACCTTAGGATAGTATGTCTACTCTTTCCGTTGATTGGCTTTAGCCAGACAGAAAATTTGGATAGTTTACTTTCCAATCTGCCTAAAACCATTAATGAAGAGCATATTCCACTACTCCATGATGTTATAAAAGCTTCGTGGACGTCAGCACCTGATACCGCTTTAAAGTATGGGCGAATGGCCATTGATCTCTCAATTGCCAATGAGAATCTTAAGTCTTTATCTACCTCCTATCGATTGTTAGGAGGAGTTTACAACTATATGAGCTTGATTGACTCTGGGCGTTATTATAAGTCCAAAGCATTGGAAATGGCCATTGAGCTAGGTGACTCACTGTTGGTTGCCTCTTCATTTAACAATCTTGGAGTCACTGCTCAGACAATTGGAAACTATGTTGAAGCCTTAAGTTATTATTATTTGGCTTATAACACAGGCAAGGAAATACCTGAATTCGCTGGTTTACCAATAGTCATGGCTAATATTTCAGAAGTTTATTATGATCTACAAGAATATGATAGTGCAATCTATTATGCGCGAAATGCAATCGACCTCAACCAGACTAATTTAAATTCTTCAAGACATCTGCTAATACTCAATGCCCTTGCAAGGGCTGAACTGGCTAAAGGCAACTACCAAAATGCGAGGAGTTTGTATGAAAAAATTTTAGATATAAGTGAAATCATTGGAGAGAAACGGTATGCAGCCTACGCTAATCAAGGGCTTGGTAAGATGTATGTGCAAAATAAAAGTATTTATCCTGCTAAAAAGCAATTATTTAAAGCGCTGAAACTTTTTCAGGAGTTGGATGATAACAGCTACATCTCAGAGATATATAGTGATTTAAGTCAGTTAATGATTGAAAATGATCCAGATTCCTCATTTTATTATGCGCATAGAAGTATAGTCTTAGCTGAAAAACTAGAATTGCGTGATATCATATTGAATAATTACAATAATCTGATTGAGTTATTTGCTCAAAATAATAGCATTGATAGCCTTCAGCATTATCTAAAACTCTATCAAAAGAAAGACGAAAATATTCGTAAGATCAATAATTTAAACAGCATTCAAGGTATGCTTGCAAAAATCAGGGATGAAGAGATGAAAAGTCGACTTGCAGTCCAAACATTGGCATTGGAACAAAAGACACTTCAAACAAATTTTCTGATAGCGCTAGCGGTGATTACTTTAATATTCGCAGTTTTTTTTCTTCGACTATATAGTAAGCAGAAACGACTAGGGAATTATTTGAAGCAAATCAATCAACAAGTAAGCACTCAAAATGAGTTGATTGATAAGAAAAATACCGAGTTAAAGGCGCTAAACAATGAAAAAAATGATCTGATTCAGATTGTTGCTCATGACCTTAAAAATCCACTTTCAAACATCATCAGTGCTGTGGAAATGGCTCGAGAGGACTCTGCGAATAGCAGAGATACGGCACATGAAATAATAGATGGTAGTGCTAGAAGACTCTCTGATATGATCACTAAAATATTAGACGTGGAGTCAATCGAGAAGGGCTTATCAAATCTAAAACTAAAGCCAGTCAATCTGACAGAACTAGTAAGCAAATTATGCACAGATTTTCAAAATCAAGCGAAGGATAAAAAGATCTATATTAACTGCAGCATTGATAGCGGAGTTTTTGCAATAGCCGAGGAAACGTATTTATATCAAGTCATGGAGAATTTAATGTCTAATGCCATTAAGTTTTCGCCTCCAGAAAGAAGTATTTATGTTAACCTGAGATCTGATGAAAAATTTGCTAGAATTGAAGTTAAAGATGAGGGTCCTGGTATTTCAGAAAAAGAACAGAAGCATTTGTTTCAGATGTATCAAAAATTAAGTGCAAAACCAACAGGTAATGAGCATAGTAGTGGTGTGGGCTTGTCAGTTGTGAAAAAGTTTGTGGATGCGATGAATGGAAAAATTTGGTGTAAGAGTTCCCTTGGTGCAGGGACAAGTTTTTATGCCCAATTTAGTCTGTTTAAATAGTGTGTAATTCCTCCATTCACTAAACATTACCCATATTAGTGAGGTAGTTTATGTTTTATTATACCGTACGTATACGTTCCAAGTATTGCAGCTAAAATACTTATAATAATTACGGTTATCCCGTTACCAAAGAGGATGAACAATGGACCTGGACATGCGCCTGTAAGTGCCCATCCAATCCCAAAAATTATTCCTCCTATTAAATATCTATTAACACCTCTTGCCTTTGGCTCGATCTCAATTGGAGTTCCATCAATACTTTTGATTTGGTTGCGTTTTATTAGCTGAATGATAAATATCCCAAAAAGAATGGCCGAACCAATGATCCCATACATATGAAAAGATTGAAAACGGAACATCTCATAGATACGATACCAGGAAATCACTTCAGATTTTGTTAGTGTAATTCCAAATACGATTCCCAACATAAGGAATTTTATAAATCTTAAGAGTATCATTCTTTATTGGTTAAAAAGTAAAAAGAAAGGGTGTTATTAAATAGGTCACAAACAGTCCTCCTATGAAGAATCCTACAACAGCAATAAGTGATGGCTTTTGTAAGTCGCTCAGACCGCTGATAGCATGTCCGGATGTGCAACCACCTGCATAACGTGCTCCAAATCCGACAAAAAATCCACCTAAAACAATCATAATTAAACCTCTGAATGTCAGTAAGTTATTCCAGCTGAATACTTCAGCAGGTAAAAGTGTAGATCCTGGATTTTGAATGCCGAGTTGTTGTAATTCTAATACTGTTTCTTTTGAGATATTGACTTGTTCAGTGTCAAGAAAGAGAACAGAAATTGCTCCTCCAATAATTAGACCCAGGACAAAAATTAAATTCCACATCTGAGCTCTCCAGTTAAAGTCAAAAAACTCACAATGTTTCCCTGCTCCCATTATTGCACACATGCTTCTAAGGTTGCTACTCAGACCAAATCTCTTCCCGCTAAGCAGGAGACTAAACATGATAAATGCAATGAGTGGTCCTGCCACATACCAGGGCCATGGTTGGCTTAAAAATTCCATCCATTAATAGATTTAAAGTTTTATTGAATTATTTCAGTGTTGTTGGACAAACAAAGTTACTAGTAGGAATACTTGTTTCTTTGATATCTTTATATCCACCAGCCACATCCACAAGGTTGTGATAGCCTCTGGATTTTAATATTGATGATGCAATGACGGATCGATAACCGCCCGCACAATGAATATGATATTTCTTATCAATATCGATTTGATCCATTTGCTCACTGATATAATCAAGCGGAATATTTTCGGCATCTTCGATATGCTCAGCTTCGAACTCACTTGGTTTTCTCACATCCATTACGTGAATTTCTCCGCTATTGTACCTGCTCTCAAATTCTGCAGCTGAAATAGATTCAAGTGTTTGAGTTTCTTTATTCTCTGCAATCCAAGCTTGCATTCCTCCTTTTAAATACCCTAATGTATTGTCATAGCCAACACGGGATAGTCGAGTCACCACCTCTTCTTCCCTGCCCTCATCGGCAAGAAAAATAATTGGTTGCTGTAAATCAGGAATCAAAGCACCAACCCAAGGTGCAAAACTTCCATCTATTCCAATGAATATTGAATTTGGTATGTGTCCTTTTATGAATTTTTCTTGATGTCTTGTGTCTAAAACTAGCGCGCCTTCATGATTGGCCATTGCTTCAAATGTCTCGACATCCAAGGGAACATTTCCTTTAGCTAATACTTTGTCCAATCCTACTGCACCGGATTTATTCATGGCAACATTTTGTGCAAAGTACTGAGGTGGTGGTAGTAGTCCGTCCGTAACTTCCTTAATAAATTCCTCCTTTGTCATATCAGACCTGAGCGCATAATTAGTTTTCTTTTGATTACCCAACAGGTCAAAAGTTTCCTTACTCATATTTTTACCACATGCTGATCCTGCACCATGTGCCGGGTATACGATGACACTGTCTGGTAAGGTCATTATTTTATTTCTTAGGCTTTCGTAAAGCATACCGGCTAAATCATCTTGTGTCAGATCACCTTTTTGAGCGAGATCAGGTCTACCTACGTCACCAATAAATAGCGTGTCTCCGCTAAAGATTGCATGTTCGTTTCCTGACTCATCAATTAAAAGGTAGGTGGTACTCTCAAGGGTATGTCCGGGCGTATGAAGCACCTTGATTTTGATTTTACCCAGTTCAAAAATCTCTCCATCCTTTGCTTCATGAAAATTATAATTGGCTGTGGCTCCAGGACCATAGACAATTGTTCCACCAGATTTATTTGCAAGATCGACGTGTCCAGATACAAAGTCCGCATGGAAATGCGTTTCAAATATGTATTTGATGTTAGCTCCTTCTTTTTCAGCCTTCCTTAAGTAGGGTGCTGATTCTCTCAAAGGATCGATAATGGCAGCTTCGCCTTCACTCTCAATAAAATACGCCCCTTGAGCCAAGCAACCTGTATATATCTGTTCTATGTTCATTCTTGTTCAGTATTTTTTTACAAAAGTACAATGCAATGATGGTCTGTTTTGTAACAATTGTTACGTTTTAATATTCGATTGAAGCGTTACCTTCTTATAAGGATCTTTTGCATTGGTAAGTGCATTCTCTAGTGCTTCGTTAAGACTTAGAAAGAGATTCTTTTTACCAATGATTTTTGTAAGGCCTGTTTGCTTCATCGTATCTCTTACAGGACCTATAATGTCACAAATAACAAGCCTTACCCCTTTTTCATTCAATGCATTAAGAATATCATGAAGTCCCTCTGCGGCGGTTGCATCCATATGACTGACAGGCCCTGCATCTATAATAATTTCTTTGATATGATCTTCCTCTCGTATCAATTTACTTATATAATCATTAATCTCTTGAATGTTTATAAAGCTCAGAGGTGCATCAATTCTAATTATAGCCAATTCAGCCCATGTTTCTAAATCTTCAAATCGAGTTATGTTTCTAAACTCATGATGCCCCCTAATCCTTCCTAGCCGAGCGATGTGAGGATATGCAGATCGATATAGAAATAACAGAATGGAAAGAATAATGCCACTTACAATGCCAATAACCATTCCAATATTAAGGGTAATGAGGAATGTAACAGTCAAGACTACAAATTCTTTAGGACTTTCCAGAAATAACTTTTTAGCATATTGGAAATCGAATAGTTTGCTAACTGCCACCATAATAATTGAAGCAAGAATGGCATGAGGTAAGTAATAAAATAGCGGAGTAAGAAATAATAATGTAAGTGCTACCAAACCAGCACTGACTATTGAAGCTAGTGGTGTATTTGCTCCTGCCTGTTGATTAACAGCAGTTCTGGAGAATCCACCTGTTACAGGATACGCTTGAAAAAATGACCCCACAATATTAGCAGCTCCAAGGCCTATCAGTTCTTGATTTGGAATGACTCTATGATCTCTCTTTTTGGCTTCCATGGCCTTAGCTACAGAAAATGCTTCCATAAAAGCTACCACAGAAATAGTAAAAGCAAGAGGGAGCACTTCATTAAATTTACCTAAAGAAAAGTCAGGCATTTGAAATGCAGGTAAGCCGTTTGGGATGCTTTGCACAATACTCACTCCCTGCTGATCAAGATTGAATAAATAAACGATTGTCGTTCCAGCTATCACCGCCACTAATGCACTTGGAATATTTTGATGGATTTGTTTTAATGATTTAATCATAATTATTCCCGCAATTCCTATTATTAGGGTAATAAAATGTGTCTGATCCAGTTTTTCTGTAGCATTAATAATTACCTCATAGAATCGATTGCTTTTTGGAATTTCTGTTCCCAACAAATATTTCAACTGATTAAATGCAATAATGAGCGCTGCAGCCGATGTAAATCCACTAATTACTGGCTTAGATAGAAGATTTGTGATGAACCCAAGTCTTGCTATCCCAAGAAGAAACTGGAAGAGTCCCATAAAAAATGCGAGAAGTATCGCAAAAGCTATGTACGTATCAGTTCCTTCAACCGCGAGCACAGATACTCCAGCGGCAACTAACAAAGAGTCCATCGCAACAGGTGCTACAGACAACTGCCTGGAAGTACCTAAAAGTGCATATATAATCTGGGGAACAATCGATGCATAGAGACCATAAACGGGTGGTAAACCAGCGATTAATGCATAGGCCATCCCTTGAGGGATGAGCATAATACCAACGGTAATTCCTGCAAAAATATCTCCGTTTAAATCAGCCTTTTTATAGGCGGGCAACCAGGAGAGTATGGGAACGAATCGTTGAATCGTTTTATTCATTTGCCAAAAGTATCAGATATCAAGATAGCACGATGTAACCATTGTTACAGAATGTCTATTCTATTCCTGTATTGCTTGATTTTTTCCTCTTGTTCAAGTTTTTTGAGCAATCTGGAAACAACGACTCGCGACGTTCCCAACTCATTTGCTATTTCCTTATGAGTTTTTTGTATTTCAAAATTACCAGTCGCTTGTTTAGTGTCTAAAAGGTATTTGAAAAGACGTTCCTCCATATTGAAAAATACCATGCTATCGATTGTATCTAGTAACTCATCAAATCGTGTTTGATAGGACCTGAAGACAAATGCTCTAAAAGAAGGATATTTAGTGATCCAACTATTCAATAATTCATTTGGAACAAACCAAATTTTAGAATTCTCTTCTGCTATAACTTTAATAGAAGCATTTCTTTTTTCAAGACAGCATGTTATGGACATGGCACAGGTTTCTCCCTGCTCTAAGTAGTATAGAAGTACTTCCCTGTCATCAGATTCTTTTCGATACACTTTTAGGAGACCTTCCATAACAAATGGGATGTATCCATCCATGGAAGTTTGATCCAATATGACTTGACCGCTTTCGTAAGATTTTGAAAATCCTATTTCATAAATCTCCTGGATCAGCTCTACTTCAAGTGAAAGTTTTGAAAGCGAATTTGCAAGTTGTTGCATCAATTCTGCCATGGAGCTCTATTAACAAAAAAGCCGATCAAATGATCGGCTTTAATCAAGTGTCAAAATGAGTTAGTTTTTAATCGCATCTAATTCATCTTGAATTTTATCTGCCTTATCGTTCATTTTAAGGCTAAGATAAATATAAGAAAGTGTCTCTAACACTGTTTGATCTGTGCTATTGAGTGAATATAGCTTTTCCCAAGTTGGTAGAGCATCCTTCAGCTTCACTTCAATCTTAGCCGTCAATTCTTTTATTTTCTTATCTTCTTTATAGCTAAGAGCATTTCTTTCTTTAATCAATTCATTCGCTTGATTAAAAATGTATACGCCTTTATTGAAATTCGAATTATAATGTTCCGAGTCAATTGCTATGGCATTGTCATAACTCTCTATCGCTCCTTTCTTATCTCCAAGCTCATCCTTAAGAACACCAAGGCTAAAGTGTAGGTCAGCATTTTGAGGATCATTCTCGATGGCAGTTAAAAGCTCTGATTTAGCTTCTTCAGTTCTGTCAAGTTCGATTAAGAGACTTATTTCATACTTCGCAAAGTCTGGGTCATTAGGGATCGCTTCTTTTCCTTGCTGCATAATTGCAAGTGCATCCTCAAATCTTTCTTCTTTCACTGCGTAGTTATATAGTTGAAGGAATAAGCTTTTATCACGAACTCCTGCTTCATAGGATTTTTTAAAGTTCTCTTCAGCTTTTTTATCTAAACCAGCTGAAGATGCTGCATATGCTGCGTTAAGAATGGCATTCGTATCAGCCGGGTTGATGTAATATGCTGTCTCGAAATTTTCTGCAGCAGCCTCAAAAGCTTCCTCGTTATATCTGTTGATTGCTTCATTGTAGTAATAAGCATAATAACCCTGTCGTTTTGAATCTATATTTTCAATACCGGTGGTACCAAATGTTGTGATACTTTTTTGCTCCGGATCAAGTTCAAGTGCTTTATCAAACGCCTTAAGAGATTCCTCAAGAGCTCCAGGTTCATTGTTAGCTGTATCTAATGCGGCATAAATCTGACCTCTGTAATACCATGTCTTGGCATCATCCTTTGTCTTTTCATGCTCGATAGCTGCATCAATAATAGCCTTTGCTTCACTCAACTCTCCGCTTTCCAACGCAGAGAGTGCCTGATTGATTTTAGGCTTTTTCTGCGAGTATCCTACCACGCAAATAGCCGCTAAAAGAATGGTTAAAAATGTTCTCATTACTTCTTTGTTTATTCGTTATCCTTTTGGTTTTCATTTTCATTCGAGGTTTCAGGATCTACACCTTCTTCCTCATCACTTCCTATATTGGAAATCTTTTCTACTGCCGAAATTTCATCGTCATCATTCAATTTAATTAATCGGACACCTTGAGTAGCTCTTCCCATTACCCTAAGATTGTCTACAGACATACGAATAGCAATTCCTGATTTATTAATAATCATTAATTCATCTCCGTCTATGACACCTTTGATGGCAACTAACTCGCCAGTTTTATCAGTAACATTTAATGTTTTTACTCCTTTACCGCCTCTTTTGGTAATTCGGTAATCTTCTAGATCAGATCTTTTGCCGTATCCTTTTTCAGATACTACTAATAGATTTGGTGGGTTCTTGTAGTCTACACAAACCATACCAACTATAAATTCTTTTTCCGAAATGTTCATTCCTCGAACACCGGAAGCGTTTCTACCCATAGATCTAACGTCAGATTCATGGAAGTTAATCGCTCTTCCAGAATTACAGGCAATGACAATGTGATTATCTCCATCGGTTAGAGCTACATTAAGAAGCTTGTCGTTTTCTCGAATGGTAATTGCATTGATACCATTTCTTCTCGGTCTACTATAAGCTTCAAGAGATGTTTTCTTAATTACACCCCTTTTAGTACACATTATCAGGAAATTATTGTTAATGTAATCCGGATCCTCTAATGTTCTAACATTAATGACTGAGCGGACCTTATCTTCTGACTCAATATTTACAAGGTTTTGTATTGGTCTACCTTTAGATGTTTTACTGCCCTCAGGAAGCTCCCATACTTTAATCCAGAATACTTTACCAAACTCTGTGAAAATGAGTAAATAGTTGTGTGCGGAGGCAATAAAGAGATGTTCTGTAAAATCATCGTCCTTTGATTTTGCAGCACGACTTCCTATCCCACCTCTACCTTGTGTTCGATACTCTACGAGCGGAGTTCGTTTGATGTAACCTTGATGAGAAATGGTTATTACCATGTCCTCATCAGGAATCATGTCTTCTGCGGTAAACTCGTCTGCACTATGTTCAATATCAGATCTTCTCTCATCTCCGTAGCGCTCCTTCATTTCCAGCAACTCATCTTTGATGATTTGCATCCTACGTTCTTCATTCCCCAAAATGTCTTTCAACTCCTTAATTAGGGCTTGAATTTCTTCATACTCTTTCTGGATTTTATCTCTTTCAAGACCTGTTAGACGCTGTAATCTCATGTCCAGAATTGCCTTCGCCTGAATTTCAGACAATTCGAACTTTTCAATCAATCCAATTCTTGCCTCATCCGGATCTTTAGAAGATCTAATCAGATTAATAACCTCATCCAGATTATCAAGCGCAATCAGATAACCTTCAAGTATGTGAGCTCTTCGTTCAGCTTCGTCCAGTTCATACTGCGTTCTTCTTACAACCACTTCATGTCTGTGATCAACAAAATGAACGATTAAGTCCTTGAGGTTTAATGTTTTAGGTCTACCCTTTACAAGTGCTACATTATTAACACTAAAGGATGATTGTAAAGCTGTTTGTTTGTAAAGGTTATTTAAAACAATGTTAGGAATAGCATCCTTTTTGAGGTCGTACACTACTCGCATACCAGCTTTATCAGATTCATCTCTGATGTCAGCGATCCCTTCAATTTTCTTATCATTAATCAATGCGGCAGTCTTTTCGATCATATTTGCCTTATTGACCTGATATGGAATTTCGGTTACAATGATTTGCTCTCTACCGGTACTTGTGGTATCAAAATCAGCCTTAGCTCTTAGGACAACTCTTCCTCGTCCAGTTTCAAAAGCAGCACGAACTCCCTGATAGCCGTAGATTGTCGCTCCTGTTGGAAAATCTGGAGCAGTTACAAACTGCATCAGCTCCTCTATTGTAATATCGTTATTGTCAATGTATGCGACCGTTCCATCCACAACTTCCGAAAGGTTGTGAGGGGCCATGTTGGTGGCCATTCCTACTGCTATACCACTGGCTCCATTTACGAGAAGGTTAGGAAACTTTGCTGGTAATACACTTGGCTCTTCTGTACTGTCGTCATAGTTCGGAACATAGTCTACTGTATTCTTGCGAATATCCCCTAACAGTTCCTCTGAAATTCTTCTTAAACGAGCCTCCGTATATCGCATTGCTGCAGGAGAATCTCCATCCACTGAACCAAAGTTTCCCTGACCATCCACAAGTGGATATCTCATAGACCAATCCTGGGCCATACGAACCATGGTGTCATATACAGCAGTGTCACCATGGGGGTGATACTTACCCAAGACATCCCCTACTATTCTGGCACACTTCTTATAAGATTTGTTATAGTTAACACCTAGTTCATCCATCCCGTAAAGAATTCTTCTGTGAACCGGTTTTAACCCGTCTCTTACGTCCGGAAGTGCCCTTGAAATGATAACGCTCATCGAATAATCGATGTATGCGCCACGCATTTCTTCTTCAATATTTATTGGGATTATATTCTCCTGAGATGAGGGTAGGTTATCAATATCTCCGTCTGCCATTTATGCTTATTTGGGTTATCCAAAAATCAACCCGCAATTTAGTCAAAATCCATCTGAAAACATCGGTTTTATCCAAAGAGAATTGACATTAAAAATGCCGAAAAAAAATCCTTTAATAAGGATTTATCTTACGCCTGTTCTTTCGCTTATACCTCCATAGTCTTCGATGATTTTCACCTACTTTAGGATTTTGTCTTTTATGAATGGGCTGGCCTCTAACTTCCATCCGTTGACCCGTAACAGGATTTGTATAAACATGCTTCAATTGGACGTGATCACTATTCATCGGAGATCGGGGAATATCCGGAATATTTATGCTAATACCCGCTTGAATTGCAAACGTCGGATATTTGTGTTTTACAGATGAGCCATCAGGTATTGTGAGTGAGTATGATTTAAATTCAACACTTGGTCTGATGATCACTCTGAAATATTCAGACCAGTTATTTTCTATGCTTATACCTAAATTGGTATACATACCTCTGGATATTGCTCCACTATTGAATTGTTTTCCTGCTCTGATTCTACCAACCTGCAGTTCGGCAACAAAATCATAACTCCAGAAGCTATGGAATTTATAACCAACCATTCCATAGAGACGAGAATATCTTGTCCGAACAGTATTAGGCTGATACGATCTAACCTGATCAGTATAAGCTGTTGGGTCAAGTGGTCGCAAGAAATGAATTTCATAAGAATAGCCAGCACCTACCCGTATCTCATCGAATTCATAATGAACTGATAAATTTATAGGTATGCCTCTGGAGGATCCCTGAAATCCAAAATCAGTAGTGTCAGTATCAACTAAGAAGGTCTGATCACCTAACAATGGATTATTTACTGGATTTTCAAGATAACCAAATGGGACATCAAAAGGATTTTCTAATGAAGTATTGAATCCCAACTGCGGATCGTTCAGCCAATCTGTATATCCGGAGAAAGAGCTGCCCAAATTTTCAATACCGTTTGAGAATATGAATTGACTTTGTGCATCCTGGTAGAAATAGACACCCTCAAGTTGATGAGAGTAATTGGTGAACGCCATTCCACTAGTTACCGTAATGCTAATTTTATTAAGCATTACCTTGATTGGATCTCTATAAATATCGTACTTCTGATATATATCCTGAGAAAGAACCTGAACACTTATCAGGCCTAGAATTAAGCAAATTCCATATCGTTTAAAAGCAGCGAGCAAATCATCTCAAAATTAATGCATTAATCAACACGGGTTATTTCAAAAAGAAGAACCCTATATGGTGGCACACTTGCAACGTAATCTGGGATAATTTCGTCTACAATTAAATCATCAGTAATAGAAGCAGGAACTATCAGCGCACTTTCTCTATAGCCGTGATCGGAAGGTATCATGATCAAAGCTTGCTCGTTTGTTTGCATTAAGGACACACCAAACTCAAACGCACCCAGTAGCTCTCTAGGGGTGTCAGACCCATAAATCCATTGAAACCCTGATCCACTATCAAATCCAGAATCATCTAAAAACCTTCCGGTATAATCGACTATTATGGTGTCTGAAAGCATGGGTACCGAGCCAGTCCCAATTCTTCTTCTTTTATAAACGATACCTGTTGGATATTCTTCAGTAGAATCGGTAGGATTTATGGCCAAGCTGTCTAAAAAGTTCGTTGCGATATATTGACGAATATCTACTCTATCTTGAGCGAAGATATTTGCCTCTGTATTTACATCGACCAACTCAACCTGTAAGTGAACAATGGTATTTGGACTAATTGCTCCAGACGTTAGTTCTTGATAAGCTTGAGCGGGAGGTAAAATGAAATTGAATACTTCACCCGCCCTCATCAATCCTACCGCAAAATCAACACCCACAGGATAAACAGCAGAGGCTCCTACTTTGAAAGTTAGTGAATCCCCATCTGATCGCTGGTGAGAGGCAATTACGTTTCCATCCAGGTCCGATAATGTATAGTAGATGGAAGCGACAGAGCCCGCTGATGCAGCTGTGCCAGAAGTGTTAGTTAAATCCGAATAATAGTATATTCCTGTATTGTCGTCTCTCGTAGCACTAATTCCAGCCGAGTCTAACCAAACCTGCACTTCCTGATCGATACTAGTAACGGGGCTATCATCTCCACCACAAGAAGATATGATTAACCCAACGATAAGTATGATTATGAATGGGTATTTATTCATTAACACCAACAACGAAATATCTAGTTATAGATTATTGGAACGTTTTACAAAACATCTGGAAAACTGGAATCTTATCAAGCTCAAGCTTCTCACCAATTAATATCATACGTTGAAACTCTTCCTTCCCTACTTTATGATTTTGATTGATGATGTCCTCATCATTTTCCAAGAAGAAACTAGCAATAAATCTTATTAATAAATAGGGTGAGTGTAAAACCGCCTCTCTGTATTCATTATAATCGATATCAGCATTCTTATCTATGGGTTTCAAAGACAATTCGTCTAGTGGACAAGTAATTTTAATGGTGTCTTTTAAAACATCAAGAAATTTATCCGACCAGTTGTAGTAATTCTTAATCAAAAATTTCATCGCGTAAACAACTGGATCTTTCTTCATGAAGTAGCCACCTTTGGAAAGTTTTCGTGCTTTTTTGTTTAAAGCCATCTCCTCGAATAAGCTGATTTTACCATCTGCCATGGCAATGCCTATCGTTGGCGTCATTACTATTAGAGAGAAAAAATCTTCATCACTAATTTCTAAATATGGTGCTTCGGTCTTAAGAAAATCCTTTTTAAGAGTTTTTGTAGCCTCTTTAACTTCAGGATATTCTATCATTGACTCTATCTCGTATTCGGTGAACATGCGATGGATTGGTTAATATTATGAAACCTCAAAATAAAGCCTTTTAACTAAATAGGGAATACTCAGGGTATAATTCAAAGAATTATTTTAGCTGAAAGTATAGATATGACAGACAAAGAAATTCAACTAGCAATTCAGGTAGTGCCATTAGATCTTGATGAACAGGTTTATAAAAAAATTGATTTAGCCATTGATATAATACAGCGTTCTGGTGTGAAATACATGATTACTCCTATGGAAACGGTCATGCAAGGCCCTTATGAAAAACTGCAGGAAGTGGTCAGAGAAGCACAACAAGCACTTATTGATGGAGGTTGCAAGGAGTTTTTAGTGAATATAAAGATGCATATTCGTACGAATGATGATGTTACAATGGAAGAAAAAAGGCTTGATCGCTAAAATGCAATTTTACTCTCTAGAGATTGGTAGGTTTGAAACTGTGTTTCTCCTTTTTCACCAATGAATTTAAATGATTGTTGACTTTCCCCTCTGGTACCTTCAGTGTGCAGGTTAACGATGTTTTCACCCTCATTTAAAGGAACTCTCGTGTAGTGTATTGAATGTGGAATCGTCTGCCAATTTCGCGTATCTGCTTGCTCAGAGGCAAAATTGATTACACCAACCAGGAATCCAAGGGTTTCATCCTCCTTCCGAACTTGTTTCTCAACGGTCTTTTTCAGTGCTACTCTTAATAAACCTTTTCCTAGCTCTTCCAACATTCGTTCATTTAATGTTTTGATGGCAATAGCGTTGATGTCTTCGGCTTTTTCAAGGGGGTAAAAATAGTTTTCTATTTCCAGGCTAGCATATTCAAAGAAAGGCTCTCTCTCAGCATATTTTGGGAATGCAATCCTCGTGCCTGTTAAATCTGTCAAGCTTGCATTGTCATCTTGTCCAACATTGTAATAAAATGGGAAGCTCAATCCTAGTTCATCATTTACAAATATTACTTGTCCTCCGGAACCTTTCATTGCGACAAAATTCAATGACCACTCTTCTTTTACAGGTGCTAAGCCATTATGCCAGAAAAATACCAACTCCCCTCCTTCTGAGGGTTGTAATGGTTTATAGTCCATATGTAAGCTATCGCTGTAAAAATCTAATTCTTCGGAAAATCCAGCCAAAGAAGCCGCCCTCAATAGATCTTTCTTAAGCTGCTCCGGAGCATTCAGACCAAACATCTTGCTAAAAGAACCCTGATAAATTTCAATTGCATTTCTGTAAGCAATGAATGCATTATTATAATCACCCGCGGCATCATATATGATACCCATCAAATTATGGATAAATGCATCCTCCTTGTATTTGCTCTCTGAGATGTATTTATCACCTAATTCGTAAAGGCGTTGATTTAGCCGTCTGCACTCAACCAAAGCTGACTCATAATCCTTCATTTTTAAGAAGTTTAATGCTTTGTAGTATAGTAGCATCAAATGTTCATGATCCTCTCCCGGATAAACGATAAGGTTGGGGTTTAAAAAATAGGACGCTGCGAAATTGACATAGTTTTTTTGATAATCTTCACCAAATAAATAGGCCTTTTCGAGCCAGTCATTGCTTTCTTCATAGTTTCCTAAAAGGTGTTCTACTACCCCTTGATTGGCATAATATAGAAATCGTGTTTTACTACGTGCAGCTTTTTTGTTCTGATTCAGAATGTTTGCTGCTCCTTCAATATTGCCCGCCTCGAAACTTTTATTGAATTCGTAGTTCAGCTGGTAAAAAGATGCGCAACCTGATAAAGCAATCAGTACTAAGATTGCTAAAGTAGTCTTTCGTGATACCATTTATTTTCGTGGTGATGTGGTCAATAAAAGCTGCATGAGGGTGGTCATACAGCTTTTATATAGGCTATTAGTTTTTAATATATTTCTTGATTTCTTTATCTCCAAGCCATACTTTTTCATTTGTTTCGATATCTACCAATTCTAGGTTGACCTTGTAATTGACAACCTTTTCCTTTTTATAACTATCTGTTACAGCTGTAATAACTCCGAACATCATGAAGTCTGCACCCAGCTCTTTGCCCCATTTTGCTTGTGTCTCAGGTGATGCAAATTCCCCTTGCTCAGCACGTTCTTCACGCAGCTTCTCTCTGAATTCCGAATTAGATACCACTCTAACAAATCCGGAATTGATAAATTCTCTTTCAATATCCTTTATGAATGGTTCGGATTCTATATGTTCCGCACTTTTGTTTTGTACATAGCCAACAATTACGACAGGTTTTCGATTATTTTCAATTCTAAAGTCATTGTGCCATGGCCTTCCTGTTACATCCTGAATCATTTCTTCTGCAACTAACTTCGAGTCAGTGTCATTCCATCTGCCACTTAAATCGACCTGTTGATCTGGATTAATTCTGGTTACTTGTCTATTGCATGAGGAAAGCAATATCATTGCGAAAACCACCATGGATAATTGAGTAAGTTTTTTCATTTGTTCTGTATTATGGTATTACAAAGATAGGTGAACCTTCACCTAAAAATCAGCTGATATTTTAAAATTCAAAAACCTTGCCGATAATGAATTGGGTATGGCTAACTGTGCTCCAGTAATGTCTTGTATCCACGAGTACGATAACGTGTTGTCAGCTCCAAGAACATTGAGCATTTCAGCCCTTAACCATAAGGTTTTCAGGTATTTATGATTTCTTAATTCAAATGACTTTGACAATCCAATATCCACTCTATAGTACTCATCACCTGAAAAAATATTTCTTGCATTTATTTCATTTGGAGGTCCTAAAGGATATCCCGAACCAAAAACTGAATTTACATAAACACGCATGGTTGGATCATTTGGCAGGTGATCTTCGAAATAGAATGCAAGATTTATTCGCTGATCTGTGGGCCTGCGTATATAACCTTTTTCATCCTCTGCAATGTCTTCACTTGTTTTAAGAATACCGAGACTAAACCAGGATTGTGTACCTGGAATAAACTCTCCATTAATTCTAAAATCAAATCCATAAGCGAATGCATCTGCATCATTGTTAGCAAAATATCGAAGGCGAACGTTATCAATGTCATATGGAATGACATTAGACATGCTTTTGTAATAAACTTCTGTGGTAAATAGAAATGGTCTTTGCCACCATGAAAACACTCGTTCCATTGCACCTATTATGTGTAATGACTGCTGAGCCTTAATGTCAGATTGAATGTTGCCTTCCAGGTCTCTTAGCTCACGATAAAATGGAGGCTGACTATATTTTCCAATAGAAAATCTAAATGAGGTTTCATTTTCCCATCTTGGTTTGATTCGATAAATGAACCGAGGACTGAACAATGTTTCATTCGTATAGTCCATGTGGTTTATCCTAAAACCTAAATTTATCGCATGAAGTGAATCTTTTGTGAAAAAGGTGGATTGAGCATATCCGGTGATAACGTTAGTAGAAAGATTTAGGTTATTGAATGTACTTCCATTGAGATTTATAAATCCAGCAGAATCCAAAAATGAATATTCATTTAACTCATCATCAATCTTATTGTGATTTAAACCAAGGCCAGCTTCAATAATTGACCAGTCTGAAAGTAGGTATTCATTGCGCCACTCGGCGTTGTAGATTGTGGCTTCCAGTCTATTTCTACCGTATTCAAAATTCCTCCCTATGCCCCTGACAACCACGCAATCATTAAAACTATTAGATCCTGGATTGTTGTCGACATCACAAATACGATATGACCCTTCCACGTTATAGTTTTCTCGCTCAGATGTATACACCCCGGAAATGATCCATCTACTCAAGAATTTATCAGACCATCTGTGAGATAGATTTATACCGCTTTGATAGGTGTCATAATCCAATTGTTCTCTTCCTTCAAAAGCAGTTTCTATTCTGAGGTTTTGAGAAACAGAACCAAATTCAGTGGTTTGTGAAACAGGAAGTGTTAAGTACCTATTTCTTCCATAAGCTAATAACCAATTCAGTTTCGTGCGGTTAATCTGCGTGCTCCTTTTACCAGAAAGGTCAAATGTGAAAAATGCCTGAGCATCAGTGTATGATGGAAGGTATTGGCCGTCAGTCTCCAATGTATTCAATAAGTATCTTGAATCTCTGTGCCTGGCTCCAAACAGGTAATGAACGTTTTCACTAATCCTATTTCCTATATAAGCAGATCCACCCAGTAAGCCAAAGCTTAGTTGTCCCTCCATGTCTTCAGGCTCCTTATAGTCGATATTCAAAGACGATGAGAGCTTATCACCATATTTGGCCTCCCACCCTCCGGCATAAAAATTAATATCACCAACTAAATCCGGATTAATGAAACTAAGACCTTCCTGACGGCCTGCATTGGCTAAGAAGGGTCGATAAACGGGGATATCATTTACGTATACAAGGTTTTCATCAAAGTTTCCACCTCGTACACTATATGCGGATGATAGCTCATTATTACCAGCCACACCAGGTAAGGTTAAAAGTACTTTATTGAAATCCCCAAAAGCGGAAGGTAAGTTTCTAGCTGATTTTGGATCTATTCTGGCTGCAGGATCAATTGCATCTCTTTCTCTTTCTCCTTCAATTTGAACATCATCCAGTTGGGTTGTGCCTGGTCTTAAGGTCACTTTAAAATCATCTACACCTGTTGGTATATTGTTCAGTTCATAGGTTCCGTATTGGACATGAGAGAAAATGAGGTCATAGACACCTTCGTCAATCTCAATACGAAACTGACCATTGATATCAGAAACTGAGCCTCTTGTTCTATCTGATTTAATAATGATGTTAACAGCAGGTATTGCTTCACCTTTTTCATCAACGATTTTTCCACTGATTAAACCCTTCTGCTGAGCAAATAGAGAAAATGAGAATAATAGTAAGTAACAACTAACCAGCAGTCTCACTGGACTATGCTTTTTTAAGATTAGCGATGGTTTGAACCGGATCATCAGACTTAAAAACGAAACTTCCTGCCACTAGCATATCCGCTCCTGCATTAAAAAGTTTGCCTGCGTTCTTATCATTAACTCCTCCATCAATTTCAATGATTATCTCCGGGTTTACTTCATCGACCATTTTTTTAAGTTTTTGAACCTTATCATAAGTGGTCTCAATGAATTTTTGGCCTCCGAACCCCGGATTTACAGACATTAAAAGGACAAGGTCAACATGGGGTAAAATTTCTTCCAGAGCACTTACTGGCCTATGTGGATTAATAACCACACCTGCTTTTGCACCTAGGTTTCTTATTTCGGTTACTGTTCGGTGAAGGTGCCTACAAGCTTCCTCATGAACAGTGATGATTTCAGCCCCAGCTTTCATGCAATCCTCTAAATATGGATCTGCGTGCTCAATCATTAGATGAAAATCCATTGGTTTTTTCGCATGCTTATGTATGGCCTTACATACAGGAAAGCCAAACGAGATGTTCGGTACAAATACACCATCCATGATATCTATGTGGATGTAGTCTGCCTCTGAGTTGTTTAGCATTTCTACCTCTTGCTGCACGTTAGCAAAATCTGCTGCAAGAAACGAGGGAGCGATTAGTTTTTGGGACATGATGATTAATTCAGGTGTTGTTTAATTAGAGGGAAAGGGTCTGCAAGGGATTTGCCAAGAACAATTCCATCGGGACTGATTAAATAATAAAGCGGTATTGCTCTTTTATTAAAATAGGCTTCTATTTCATCATCTTGCATTGAGGCTAATGCAAAATCAAGCGTGTTTTCCAATCCACTTTTATCAATGAATTTTCTAACACGGTCCTCATCAATTTCTGTAGTAACACAAATAATTTCTAACCTTCCATCTAGGCTATTTTTAAGATCAGGCAATTTCTTCATTGACTTAATACAAGGGCCGCACCAAGTAGCCCAAAAATCTATCAACAAATATTTTCCCTCATAATCACTGAAGCTCAATGATTCACCCTTGTTATTTACTAACTGAAAATTCTTGAGTTTCTGCCCTATCAGATCAGATCTTTGATCTTCTAAAAAACTTAAGCAATATGCTTTTAATGAAGAGTCTTTACAGTTTTCAGTGAGATCTTCAAAACTTGCGATTACAGACTCCTGTCTTGCCCATTTCATACCTATTGCACTTGAAAGCAAACATGCCTGTAATGCTTGACTGATCTTTTTTGACTCAATTTCTTTTGTTTCACGCTCGACAAAAGATGTATAAGAAATCTTATTAAGCTCTTTGGATATATATTTTATTCTTGTTGGCATACCATATGCCAATTCAACGGCTTTAATACCTGAAAAATTAAGAACTAAATATTGTTGAAAAAGCGATTCCAGGGTTGGTGTCTCTGAACTACTATTTAGAATAAAATTTCGTAATTCAAAAGCAAAAAATGTACTTGATGCAAGTTCATTCTGAATTTCGGTTTGCTCAAATTGTTCTACCAAAAAGGCTCCCGCTTCATCGTAATATTTTTTTGATAACCTGCCATTTGGCTTGCGATGCTTTTCTTTAATAGCTCTAACATCTAATTCGACTTGGTGCACTTGCTGCGTAACTTCATTTGATATGTGATAGTTGATCATCTCTATCCTACCAGCATTTCCAAAGTAGTCTGGTTTTTCTAAAAGCACATAGTTTAGTGTAAGTGACAAGGTATCACCAGGGGCTATTATGGTGCGATACTTGCTATTATCAACTTTAATGAGAATTTGAGCTTGATTAGACAATTCAACATCAAAATAAAAATCGCCATTTTCATTAAGCAATAAAGACCCTATTTGAACGGAATTATCATTGAATGGATTTTCTTCCAAGAGAAGATCAAGCGTACCTGTGAAATTGGTGATATTCCCTTTGATGACGGTGTTGCATTGAGCTACATAGGCAAGCAAGTAAATACACAGGCCTAAAATGTATTTGTACATTAGAAATTGATGAGTTTGACGATCTTCTGATTATTTCCTATTTGCAAGAATAAGAAATAAACTCCTTGTTGACTACTGTCGATCCTCAATTCCATATTTTCCTTAATGTCTCTTTTCTTGAATTCCTGATTAAATACCAAGCTTCCTTTTGGATCTAATACCTTGATGGTCATACCTTTTGCAAATTTCCCCTCTGTTAGAAGATATAAAGTATCTCCAATAAATGGGTTTGGGTAAATCGTCACTTTATCATCAAGGATATCTGTAATGTTTAAGGCTATTTCTCCTTTAACAGCATAGCCGTAGTTTGGCACACCCCAACCTTTTAAGGAATCCGGGTTCTGGTTTTGATGAGCAGAATTTTTAATTGCTGCAATGACCTCAGTACTCGTCCAGTCTGGATTTGCTTGCCAGATGCCAGCAGCAAAGCCTGCAATTAATGGAGAAGCAAAGCTGGTTCCGCTCCCTCTTTGGATAGCTCCGGAACTTCTCATGACTGTGGTTGCTCCTCCAAAAGCTGATACTTCTGGCTTTATTCTACCGTCAAGGGTATTTCCGACAGAGCTGAAACTGGAGTAAGAAAAATCGGCATCTACACTACCGACTGTGAGAATACCTTTCCCGTCAGCAGGTGGTGTTATTCGTTTCCAGCTTTTATTCCCTTCATTACCAGCACTTACAGCTACTATTATTCCTTTTTGTGCTGCGATGGTTGCTGCCTTTGATACAACGGTGGTTTCCCCGTCAAAATCACTGAAATCATAATTATGTTCTTCAATATCAAAATTGCGATAACCCAATGATCCATTAATTATATCAGCACCCAAGCTATCTGCATATTCAGCGCCAAGTAGCCAGTTATACTCCTCAACCCGATTCTCTGCTGCATTATCTTCTGTGATACACAGGATGAAATTGGCTTCATATGCAATTCCAAAAAAATCACCTTCAGATGACTCATGTTTAGCACTTATAATAGAAAATACAGATGTTCCATGATCTCCGAACTGATAAACATTGCCAGAATTGGATACAAAATCTTTGGTTGCAATAATTCTATTATTCTCCCATATGTGTTGAAATGGGGAGTATTGATTTACCCCTTTAAAACCATTATCAAGAACTGCAATGAGCATTCCCTGTCCTTTATTGTTGTCAGCATGCATATGGTCAGCACCTACCATCATGAGTTGAATGTCTGAGTCTCCCCCAATTGAAGTTGGAGGATCAAATTCCGTAGGTGTGTCAGGCACGGTTTGGTTGTAGGTCAACCGCGTTCCAGCGGCTATCCAAGCTATACTATCTACAAATGGTAATGAAGCTATATCTTCAAGCAATGTGGTATCTAGATTTACAAGACTTCCATTCAACCATCGTGAATGAAAAAAAACATCAGCGCCAGCATCCTTCAAGCCTTGAACGTACTCAGGGTCTACAGGTAAATCTGATTCCTCGATTTGAATGTTTTGTTTAGCACGTCTCTCAATCGCTTTCTGCGTTAAAAAATCTTCCGGACTAGAAAGGGTATATGGATAGTTATCCCCTGCCTTGTCAGTATAGTAGATAAAGTATCGGTTTATTTGCTCTTGTGATATGGCACTAAATCCAATTACCATCAGAAATAGTGTGGATAACAACTTATTCTTCATATCCAGCTTCAATTAATATTTGCTTTAGTGAACGTCCAGCGATTACCTCACCCAAGTCAGGTCCACAATCACTAGCTGTACATTTTGTTTGAGTTAAATAGTTCTTTTCAATCAATCCTACCCCTTTCACATAAACCTCACTTCTAAGGTCTACACCAGTGACATTTTCTTCAATATCCTCTATTACTAGTCGAATATGGTCTTCAGTGCTTATGGAATCAATCAATGGAATTTCCAGGTTTTGGTAATAATATGTGAGCGTACTTCTACTATTTAAACTATTTCCATCCCATTCTCTGCCTGCAGTTACAGGAAAGGTTAATTTGATATAAGGAATGTTATTTTCTGTGATTGAAAGATAGTTTGTTGTACGCGCTACTGTCCAAACTGAATCGCTTTCCCACTCTGCATTTTCATTCATTCTAATATCTCTTCGAAGCAGGTAAGTGATTTGATCATTAGACTGAATCGAATCAAAAATTGTCTCTTTCAACTGGTATACCGATGTGTCAAATCCAGTAATGTTAAATTGAATTTCTTCAACGTCGTAAATTCTGTACTGTCCAATTTCAATAGGATAGTAATCGTAACCAAGTGCAGATGGACCAATTTCTTTGGTTTCGTTGCAGGAACTTATGAAAGTCAATAGGATTGCTAAAAACATCCCTATAATCCCCTTAAGGGGATAATCCCCCTTTGTAGGTGCCCAGAGGGTTGTATGAATTAATTCTATCAATTTTGTCTGTTTTGATGGAAGCTTGAAGTAATCCATCCGCCTCCTATCACATCATCTCCTTCATAAAACACTGCGGCTTGTCCCGGAGCAATGGCACTAACACCATTACCAAAATAAACCTTCATGGTATCACCAACCTGCTCAATAACGGCAGGATTGCCACTGTCATTGTACCTCACCTTGGTAATCGTATCTTTTCGTTCTCCTTCTATGCTTGCGTACTTCTGCATATTAAGTTGCTTAACATACATTCCATCCCTACTCAGCTCATCGAATGTTCCCAATACAACTCTATTCGTATCTTTCTGAATTTCAGTAACATATACTGGATAACCTAAAGCTATTCCTAAGCCTTTTCGCTGACCAACGGTGTAGAATGGATAACCCTCGTGTTCTCCAACAACTTCACCAGATTCTAAAACGAATTTACCTCCAGCTACCTCTTTTTCCAGTTCAGGAACACGTCTTTTTAGAAAACCTCGATAATCATTATCTGGAACGAAGCATATTTCATACGATTCAGACTTAGAAACGAGCTCATAAAATTCCCTTTCTCGCGCCATATCGTATATCTCTGACTTCTTAAGATGGCCTAAAGGATACTTCGTTCGGCTTAGACTTTCTTGAGAAATACCCCATAGCGCATAGGATTGATCTTTATACCCATCTGCACCTCTTGACACCACAAATCGATCATTCTCCTGCCTGATATTGGCATAATGACCGGTTGCAATGTATTCACAATCAAGTTTGTCTGCTCTTCTGAGAAGTGAATCCCATTTGATATGGGTATTGCACATGACACATGGATTAGGTGTTCTACCTGCAATGTATTCATCGGTAAAGTAATCGATGACAGCATCGCCAAACTCTTCACGTATATCAACTATGAAATGAGGGAAGCCCAAGTTGACCGCAATGTTTCGAGCATCATTGATGGAGTCCAGACTACAGCAGCCTGTTTCTTTATTACTACTTCCCGAAGATTGATAATCCCATGTTTTCATGGTCATCCCTATCACCTCGTACCCTTCTTCATGTAGCATCACTGCAGCTAGTGAGCTATCTATGCCGCCGCTCATAGCGACTAAAATTCGTCCTTTTTTACTCATTGTTTCGTACTTCTGCCGGGTTCACAGCCACGGTTGATACATTGTTGTGCAAAGGTAAATGGAATAGGGATAAATGCGCTATCTTTAATAAGATGAAGGCAAGGATTCATAGAATATTTGTCTGTTTGTTGACCTATTTTGGTTTAATTCTTATCACATCCGGACAAGAATGGGAAGTATCTGCTGGCATAGGATTACCCGAAGTTCCAAATGTAAGCGGAAGATTATATGGTAATGATGTCACCTTAGGAGCCGGGTATGGTTTTGTCCCTGGTAATGATTTAAGGACAATAAACGTAGATTTTGGTGTTTTTTATGGTAAGCCGGCAAAGAATGCCGAAGCAAGAAAAAGTGTCGGAAGACTTGTTTTCACTCATTATCGGGAAGAAACCAATTCTCGAATTTTTAATTATAGCTACCTGGCAGTTAGAGCTGGAAGAAAATATTTCTTTTCTGAACATATAGGCCTTAATCTGGAAGGTGGATTAGCCTTTAAAGTAGGAGAAAATATCATTAACAAAGATGGAAGCAACTCATTTAACTTGATCACAGTATTTGACAATGTCTTTCCTGCAGCTTCACTGAAATTTTTCTATAGATTTTAGCAACATCCACCTCCATCGTAAAAGAACGTACTCTCACTGACATAGATATCCTCATTGTTTAGCCCTTGTAGATTTCCTGCAGTTTTATCACACACAGAAAGCGGTTGATTGTACATCAAAACATGACCCGCATGATCATCAAAATACTCTTTGTCACCTGTATATATCGCTGTTCTACCAGTAAAGACACATGGCCCGTCAGTTGGCATAGGATCTTTAATAGCGCACACTTCTACACTTTCAATGTGGATGGGGCTGACAGTGTCATAATGTTTTGTATCTAAGATTCTATATGGACGTTTCGCACGAATCTCAACAGTCCCAAATCCAACTTCAGTAATCATATCGATGTATTGCTTTAGGGGCAAAGCTCCACTAAGGCATAAGCCTCTTAATTCGGGATCATTTTTAAGGTTTTCAGGCATTGCATCTTCACTAACAGGATCAGAGAGTACCAATCTACCATGCGGCTTCAATACACGGTACATTTCATGAAGTGCCTTCTTTAAATCTTCCTCATGGAAAATATTAAATAAGCAATTTTGGGCAGCAACATCTATTGAAGAATCTTCAACTGGCAAATTCAATGCATCTCCTTTTCGAAGACTTACAAAATCTGACTGAAACCAATTATTTGATTGCTCGGCTTCTTTGAAATTATTCTCACATGCTTCCAGCATTTCATCCACCACATCTACACCTACTACTCCTTCTTTTTGTCGACTGAAGTATGAGAATTGCAGAAGTTCCATCCCTCCTCCTACTCCTACATACAGTATTTTAGGGTTATTGATGAGGTCTCTTGGATGAACAGTGCTGCCACATCCATAATTCATTTGCTGCATGATCTTTGGTATGTCCAAACCCGGGAATGCCCAAATAGGTGTTGTCGTGCAGCATAGTCCCACATCTGGTGTTTCTGCTGCTCTTTTGTATATGTCCTTTGTTGTATCTAAGTATGCTTCCATTTCCTATTTGAGATTTACTAAACCAAACCAATCTTTCTGAATTATTAGAATGATTCATTCAAGGGCTAAAAGTAGCTCATTAAGCATGCGAAAGAATGGCTCATATTGGATTTTTGATGGGAATATTAAATCAATGTCGGCCATTGGTCAAATCAATCGATTTGAAGCTTCAACGTTTTCTCTCCGTCAATAGTAATCAGCTTTAGCAAATATGTCGCTGACCTTAAATCACCCACGTTAATACTGTTAAGAATGAAGTTAGTTTCTGCTTTGATAATCCTACCATTAAGATCTGTAATTTGATAATCAAATGGTGTTTGAATGTCTCCTAAATGGATAAGATCAGATGTTGGATTTGGGTATAAGGATATTTCTTTAAGCGATCCCGCATTTAAAGTCAGTGACCCGGGTCTGAATATTCGAACTTGATTAGCAGAAAGATTTACTTCAAAACTCGAAACATTGGAAACATCAATACGAGCAGAGGCATCCAAATAATCCACCCACGCTATTCCTTCGTCCAGTTGAATCAGATCAGATGTTGAAATAGATTCAGTTACTTCTGCATCTCCATTATTGATCAATATCAATAATTGCTCATTTTCAAATGTTCTAATGAATGCAAAGACTGACTCTTTTTGGACATCTATCTCACCAAAATCTCCCTTTTGTAGTGCTACTTCTTCTTTTCTAAGCTGAATCAATTTTCTATACCAATTGAAAAGTGAATTGGTATCTTGTGATCCTACTTCTACATTGTGCGTAGTGTAATTACTGGAGGGTGAATTCCACGGATTACTTGCTGAAAAGCCTGCATTTGATGAGTTACTCCAAGACATGGGTCTTCTAATATTCTCATCTGGTTTGGTTCCTTTCATGCCTACTTCTTCTCCGTAGTAAACAAATGGTATTCCTGGCAGGGTTAAGTAAGTGGCAGCCATCAACTTCACTTTAGATTCGTCTTCATTTAGTTCATCCATGATCCTATTTTGGTCATGGTTGGTAGCAAAAGATCCGAACTGATAGTAGGGATAACTGTTTATTACCTTACTGATTTGCTCTCTTATGTGAAATGCTTCACCAGTTTTTACGCTATTAAGCATTGCAGAGCCCAGATCAAACTCAAAACAAAAATCTAGACCATTGTTTACAACATAAGGAACCACTTTTTCTGTACTTGTCCAAGCTTCTCCAACTGATAATGCATCTGCCTTAGAGGCTTTTGTTACCGCTACCCATTCCCTCCAAAAATCATGAGTCTCCGGAAGGTCCTCTAGCTCACTCCCATCCTCATAAATGTATTTGACTGCATCCAAACGAAATCCATCTATACCTACGTCTTCTAACCAAAATCTGGTGACATCAAACATTTCATTTTTCAGATCAGGCTCTTCATAATTTAGGTCTGGCATTCCTCCCCAGAATAAGCCATAATAATATGGTCCATTGCCGTGCCACACATTTTGTCCCCATGGGCCAGAATAAGATGGTTTCGAATCATTCCATCGATACCAATTTCTTTTGCTTGAAGATTCAGATGATTGGGCTTCTTTAAACCAGCTGATTTCAGTTGAGCTATGATTGAGAACTAAATCAATGATTACCTTGATGCCTCTATTGTGTGCTTCTTCAAGGAAGTTTTTAAAATCATCCATGGTCCCATAATCTGGATTGATAGATCGATAATCATTCACATCATATCCGTGATAACTTGGAGAATCATGGATGGGCATTAACCAAATTCCTTCGACCCCTAAATCTGAAGTGGTAGAAGGATCTCCATCGTTTAGATAATCGAGTTTTTCAATGATTCCATTGAAATCCCCTACTCCATCTCCATCACTATCATAGAAGCTTCGGACGAATATTTCATAAAATGTTACTTCATTCCACCAGGATAAATCTTCTGTTGTACGCTCTTCTACTTTGATGTAATCCGTTAGTATTAGTTCGTCTTCTGAAAAGCTGTTGGATACTCTTAAAGAAACATCATAAGTTCCTGGAGTTTCATATACTACTGAAACATTACTCTCTGTTGAAGTTGCTGGATTACCCCCTTCGAAAATCCATTCTATGTTTTCGATTATACCATTAGAATTGTCAGTAAATAAAATAGACCCACCAGCATATGTGAAAGTTGAAGATGATTTGATGACAGCTTCCGCAGGACCTGAAGGAGGTACTTCATCGTTGTACCAATATGATAAAATTTCATCCTCGGAACCTACAGTATGCACACGATTATTGCCTGCTCCGGGAAATTCTTCTCTATCATTCCATTCACCATTATAGCGAAATTTGAACTCAAGGTCTTGTCCGATATTAAATCCATGCAGGGTTGTTGACCAAATGCTATCGCCATCTGAATCGGTGAGTTTATTTAATGTTGATCCCCATCCATTAAATGTTCCGGCAATGTCTACAAATTCGTTATCTGGGTCAAAATTTCCTTGTTGAATTTGATAGGACATATTCACTTTAAAAGTGATTGTCACAGTTTGAGCTGATAATGAAAAACAGCATAAAACAAAGAAAAGAATGAAAGGTGTGCGCATCATTCAAAATTAACGAACAGCGCTTCCGTTACCATTCAATCAAATGTATTTCCACGCAAACGATTCCGATTATGAAATCGAATTTCTAACTCTTCCGGTGTATTCTCTTAAAGCAGTTTTGAAGTCAACGTTATTCTCTTCCATTGATTGGATCACCTGGATAGCAGCATAGGCATGCGTTAACTGTTCGCCTTCATCATCTCCAGGAATTTCTATCGCAGGCTTTTGTTCTTCTGCAATGGCTGCTTCAGCCGCTTCCAACTCTTCTTTGGAATACTTTTCAATCAATTGCTTAATTACAGGTATTTTCATAACTCATTTATCATTTCTACAACGGCATCTTCTTTACTGGTTGCAACACCTTTAACTAATTCACCGTTCTTAAAAATGGCAAAATAAGGTAGACTGGTCACACCAGCCATTTTTCTGGCTTCAGGACTTTTTTCAGCATTAACGTCTAGAAAAGTAACTCCATTAAAACGATCATCTTCGGATAGTCTTCTGAATTTTGGAGCAAATAAGCGACAGCTCCCACACCAATCAGCAAAGTATTTGACGACAACTTTTTGGTTTTGATTAATCGAGTTTTTGAAGTCTGTATCTGTTTTTAATTCTACTGCCATGTGAATATTTTTTTCTGCAAAACCGCAAATTAATTTAAATTGTTTCGATTGGTTACGTTTCTTTGTGAAGGAAATTTTTATGATCTATGGCCTTAAGAACCTTTGTTAAGATTAGCAATGTAAGTAACCTTTCAGACGCCAGGTATTGTGCTGGAATGATGGTGGATATTTTGGGTTTTAATATCGATCCCAGTTCAGAATCAAAAGTCAGTGAAAGTGACTTTAATGAAATAACTGAATGGGTGGCTGGGGTTCAATTTGCGGGAGAGTTTTATGATGCTTCAATAGATCAAATAAAGGAAAGTCTGAAGAGCTACCCTGTCGATTATTTGGAGATTGGTAAATTGGATATTGTTGAAAAAGTAGGTCTTCTGGGTAAACCAATACTTTTCAGACTTGAAATAAATGCTAAGTCTGATCTCGAAGGATTTAAATCTAACCTCTCCTACCTTGACGAGCTGGTTAAAATGGTGATTATCACTTCGAATAATCAAAAACTATTTGATGAAATCGATCATGAAATTGGTTACTACAATGGAAATCTGAAACTACTCAAAGGTTATGGTATTTCTGAGGACAAAAGTTTAGGCAATTTTCCTGGTCTTGCATTGGAAGCCACAGAAGAAGAGCGTCCAGGGTATAAAGATTATGGTCAAATAATGGATGTCCTTGAAATGATTGAAGAAGACTGACACTACCGCTATTACTATAACATGAAGAAATCACTTCTAACCTACCTTGTTTTTTCCTCATTCATAATCGCATGCTCCAAAGAGGATGAAGGCACTGTTGCAATTGATGATCCAATCGTCGTTGATGGTACTTTTGTTGATTCCTTCGATGGATCTGGAGATCTGGTAGATTATACAACCAATAATGAAGCTGCACTCCCTAATGTTATTCAAGTAAATGGTAGATACAGAGCTGAATTAACTGAAAACTCACAGAATCAAACATTACACTTCAATGAAGAACAAGGTAGACTTGACGCTAAACGCGTGAGTTTCCCATTTGAATTTATCGCCAGAAACATTGGGATCGGGACTATTGGTGATTCGCAGATAGCGCCATCTCATGAAAGCGAGCAATACAATTTTGCAGGTGTTCAAGTGCATGTATTAGAATTAGATGATCCAAATTCAGCACATGTTGTGGTTGGACATAGAGGCAATACCGGCTTTACAATTGAGGGGAAGAATACATTGAACGGATCTTCTTCTGTCAATGATATAGGTACTAATGCTGTTCCGGATGGACGAGCAGATATTCGAATCAGCGGTAATGAAGATAGAACCATTACAATCTACTGGCAACAACCAAATCTGAATGCCGAGACTGATCATTGGATTTTGTACAATGGGACCGGAGAGTTACCCGGCCAAGCTCCTACTTTTGAATCAGATGTGTATGTAGGTTTAATTACCTATGCATTTTACACAGCAGGTGTTCCATTTGTCGGGACTTGCGATCAAATAGAAATAATAGAAAATTAATTTGCTGCTTTAAGAAAAACATGAAAGGTTGTTCCCTTTCCAAGTTTGGTATCATAACTCACATGTCCTCCCATTAACTCAGTAAATAGCTTAACAATTGATAAACCAAGTCCAATGGACATCTCTCCTTTGGTTGGTCGCGCGCTCAATTGTTGATATTTTTTGAATAATTTCTTCTTGTCTCCTTCCGTTAAGCCAGGACCTTCGTCTGATACGCTAATTCTAATCATGTTTCCTACCTCGGTACATGAAATTTGTACATTAGATTTTTCCTTGCTGTATTTTATCGCATTGGAGACTAGATTATCAATCACCTGAGACAGATAGATTTTATCGGCTTCAACAACAAAGTTCTCAGATTTAGAAATCGAAAGTAGAATTGATTTTTTTTCAGCCTTAGATTTATTTGCCTGAACAACATGAGTAAGCAGTTCATTGACAGCACATGATTCAATTGTTAAATTATGCCGGCCTGTTTCTATAGCATCAACATCTAATATTTTATCTATTAGAGAGCTCATTTTTTTTGAAGATTCCATTATAAAACCAACAAGTTTTTCGCCTTGTGCGCTTAGTTTTTCACTGGATTCAATAATCTGGGATCCATTTAAGATATTGGATAGCGGAGAACGTAAATCATGAGCTAATACCTTTATAAGATTATTTTTCTCCTCGTTTAAGGAACGCAATTGATCATTCGCCTGCTCCACTAACTTTTGCTGTTCTAATAGTCGTTGGTTATTCTGAGATTTTATCCTGTAGAGTGCATAGAGTAGAATTAGAATTACCAGAACGACAATAAGAATTGAAATTAAGGTAATTGTAAGTTTGGCTGAGGCCTGATCATTTTTGGTTGCCTCGAGTAACCGCTCATATTGCGCCTCTTTTTCCCTGTTAGAAATGATAATTTCTTCCAGTGGTCCGAAATCCGCAGATTTTGAGATACGATCAATTATTTCGGATGCATTGGCACCCAGGTATTTGGTGATAATCTTTATTCGATCAACTTCAAATTGAGCACTGTTGAAATAGTCAGCAACCGGCTCTACCCAATCGCTTTGTTTAGGATAAATCATTGCCAAACCTTCTAACTTGACCGGCAGAAAAAACTGTCTTTTAATGTTAGAGTTATTATCTACGGCTACCAGAAAATTCGCTATGTCGACATATCCAAAGCTGTTGTCAAGCTCACTTACTTTCGATATAATATCTCCACTATTTTTTACATACTCAATAGTAAAATCAATTCTGAGTTTTTCTTTTAGCTTATCCAATGATTCAACAAGCGTGGTATTTGTAATTGAAACGGCTGTTTTATTATTAAAAACTTCCTTTAATTCCTCCAGGCTTAGAGCAACGTTTAATTTTTCATTAGAGATTAATACAGCCACATCAGCCATATAAGGTGCTGTGAAGTTTAAGTATTCATTTCTCTTTTCTGTTATTGAAATGGATGATGCTCCAAAAGTTCCTCCTTTACCATTCCTTACCAACTTTATTACCTCTTCGAAACTATTGGTTTCGATCCATTCAAGATCTATTGAAACATTATGTTGCTTTTCCAGGTACTGAACAAAGGACACGGCCAGGTCGTGTTCAATGCCGTCTATGATGTCTCGTGAATTCGCGATGATGACATTATTAGGATACCAATAGAACTTAACGGTACCTTTTCTTTCTTTCAGAATATCCTTCCAAGAATCTCCATTTGCAGAAACTTGAGAAGCTGTCGTGAAAAGAAAGACTAATATTATAAAGTATCTATATAGCATCGAAATATGGATGATATACGATCAAAAATAGGTCTGCGGATTCAAAGAAAGACTATCGGTTGATGTTGTTACACTGAATAAACTACGAAAGGGTCAAATAGTTAGATGAACTTTCGTGATCATATGATTGATTTTGTAAAATGATATCTCATATGATGAAAATTCGTTGAATCTGAAATGAAATCTCTATTTACATCAATATTTGTTTGCTTTTATTTACTTAGCCAAGCACAAGAGTTAAAGCCTTACTTCTCAGCGATAATCGTTGAAGATTTAGAATCATCAGTATCATGGTATTCAGATAATTTAGGTTTTAAGCTTATCAATGAAACTGACCTTTATCAGGATCGAGGTTTCAAACAAGCCAACCTTTCAAATTCCACAACCTCTCTAGAGCTGATACAATTAAAAAATGCCATTAACCCTAATGAATTGATAGAGCCAAAACAAAGACTCAGAGGCTTTTTTAAAATTGGTTATTTTGTTTCTGACTTTGATTCATTGGTAAAATCACTTCAGCAAAGTGAGGTGGAATTTCATGGATCAGTTGTAAAAGATGCTAATGGTAAGAAGATGTTAATCATTAAAGATCCGGATGGGAATAAGATTCAGCTTTTTGAAGAGTAATGATTTTTCAGCATTTCGTTTGAATCTATGAAGCGTGTGGTAGTATAATATTAACACTCGTGCCCTTATTGAGCTCTGACTCAAACTCAAGCTTACCGTTGTGGTTTTTAACTATAGAAGAACAGATAAATAATCCCAGTCCCGTCCCCTTACCAATTTCTTTTGTTGTATAAAATGGATCAAAAAGCCGTTTTAGCTTTTTCTTTGAAACACCTGCTCCTGTGTCATGAATCCTTAGATCGATTGTGTTTGTATTTATTTTACTTGAGATATAAATACTTCCAGTTTTGTCAATTGCATCAATTGCATTTTGGATTAGATTTAAGAAGAGTTGATAAAATTGATATTTATCTCCTTTGATCTTAGGAGCGGCATCATCCAATTCTTGAAATATATTGATTTTACCATCCAATTGATTGTGCAACATTTCTACTGAGTTGCTAATAATTTCGTTTATGTCACAGTCTTGCACATTGTCAAGCACCGTACTGTATTGATTTAGTCCTTCAACAATTTTGGTAGATCTATCTACACCTTCCTTGATGCTCTCCACTAATCTTTCAACATCCTCTTTCTGATTTTCATCTAAGTTTTTATTTAGAAATATTTCAAGTACATCTACACCTCCTTTGATGAAATTAAGTGGATTATTTAATTCATGAGCTAGTCCTGAAGAAAGGCTACTAAGGGCAGCATTCTTTTCAGTCTGTACCAGCTCTTCCTTAGCTTCTTCCAGATTTTGAACGGTTTCTGCAAGTCTCTCCTTTTGTTTTCTTAATTTCTTGTTACTCTTATTTAATTCTTCTGTTCGCTGCTTTACGATATCCTCAAGTTCATCTCTATATTGGGCTAATTCTATTTCATTTTCTTTCAGAATATTATTCCTCATGGAGAGGTCAGAAATCAGCGCCTCATATTCCTTATTGAATTTTATTACAATGTAAACGATGAAATACGCTACAAGCAGAATTAACAACAAATGGATGCTCCAGGCAATAAGCCCCAACTCCTCATAGGGTATAGGTTCTAAAATTCCATCGATGTGAAGAAAAGCGAGTACCAAAACACTTGCAGAGGTGATAAAAACGTAAACGAAAGATCGAGTGGTAGAAAGAGAAATGAAGGCAAAAAATGGAATTAAAATCAGAAGAACTTTATTCGCTGAAAGAACTCCGATTTCAAACATATCCACCATTACGACAGCATAAATACCAATTAAAATAATCGTACTTTTTAATTTGATATCAAGCGATTTTCTATAGTAAGTGACTATGCAAATGGTGATAACTACCAATAAATCTGTCACAAATGAAAGTTCGAAACCATTAGCTGTGAACTGAATTAAGCTAATAAGGTATGTGAAGACTGCAATAATACAACCGACCAAAAGTGTCCTGTTGATTATTTCATCTCTGAATGCTTTAATCCGTTCTTTACTAAGTTCTGGCATAAGAACTAAACAATTACTTATGCTACTTAAGATACGCTCTTTAGTCCTTATATAATAGCATCATCCTCATATTTATAGATCCGGTTCATTAATCATGTGTGTCCTTCTGGTATCGATTATGTATCTATTTTAGCATTATGAGTCTTGAATCATTTTCAGCGCTGGACTTTGAAACGGCTACCTGGAATCCTGCCAGTGTATGTCAGGTGGGGATAGTGAGAATGGAAAATGGTGAGATAGTAGAAAAGGTTAATCGCCTCATCCAACCACCAAAAAATGAGTATTTCTACAAGAATATAGAGGTACATGGAATTCAACCTGAGGATACAGCAGATGCACCATTATTTGAAGAAGTATGGTTCGATTTTAGGCATTTAATTGAAGATCAGGTAGTGGTTGCTCATAATGCCACATTTGATGTAAACTGTTTAAGAAACAGCCTGGCATATTACGATATTGCTCAACCGGAATTTGAAGTTAGGTGCACACGAGTGATTTATAGAAGAGGATTAGCCTATCTAAGTAAGAAGTACAGAATACCGTTAAATCATCATGATGCATATAGTGACGCTCATGCGTGTGCTCTACTTTATTTAAAACACCTTCAAAGAGAAGCGTTACCTAAAACAGGAAGTTTGTTTTGATTACCAATTGGTAGTAATTCCCGGATCTACAACTTCTCTTCCACCTTGTTCTTTCATCCTAACCGGTATATTGTCTTTAATAGTTTCAGTAAGGGCTTTAAAAAGATGCTCTTTGCCACTAAGTTTCCGACTAACAAAGCCTATCTGACGAATTTTATCATCTAATATGGCTAAATGTTTCTCCTGATCAGAAGCCAAACTTAAAGTGGTCAATTCAGGAAGAATCGTTGCACCTCCATAGTGATCGACCATACGTATGAGTGAATCTATACTGCTACATAAATACTTGAGTTTTGTAGCTGATTTAATGTTTTTGTAGGAGCAGATATCATTTACTTGATCTCTAAAACAATTACCTTCCTCCAAAAGCCACAAGTTTTCAATTTCGATGTTGGATATATTATAGCTCTCAGATGTGTCGAAAAGCTGATCGTTTTTATATAAAAAGAATGACTCGTAGAATAACGGAGTAACTGCTATTCCTTGCCTTTCAATGGGTGTTGATATGATTCCACCATCCAGTTCTCCAAGCCTGATTTGTTGGAGGATTTGTTCGGTTAGCTGCTCATGAACTTCAATGAATATTGAAGGATATGAATTTGTGAACGCATCAATAAACAATGGCACTAAAAATGGAGAAAGTGTGGGTATTACGCCAAGTCTTAACACCCCTTCAAACTCATTACCTAAACTCATTGCATACGCTTTCAATTGTTTGCTTGCAGATACAATTTCTCCCGCTTTCAATAAAAACTTCAAACCTTGCTCCGTAGGCTCAATCTTTGATTTAGAGCGGTCAAATAGAGATACGCCAATTTCATTCTCTAGATTTTTGATCTGCAGACTTAATGCAGGTTGAGTCATTCCAAGAGATTTTGCAGCATGGGTAAATGAACCAAGTCGCTCCAGAGTGAGCGCATATTCTAATTGTTGAAGATTCATAAGTTAAATTAATGACCTTATTAAAGCTATAAACTTATTATATATCCATGATCCCAAACTATTATAATTTTTAAAAGGTTCACGGAACTAAAGCACGCTGACATTTGCTACTCATCACCATTTTTGTGTTGGTCGTCAAGTATTTTTGAACTAAACACATAAAGCAATCAAATTCGATTCCATAAACTCAAAACATTATGGAAAGACGACACGACATTGACTGGTTAAGGGTGATTGCAATTATTCTGGTACTTTATTTTCACACTGCCATGATCTTCACTGCAGAGTGGGATTGGCACATTAAAAATGATGAACTCAGCTATCTGTGGTTAGAATTCAACTTCTGGCTGAGTAGATTCCGAATGCCTCTCCTATTCTTCATTTCCGGATATGGAACATTTTTAGCATTAAGAAAAAGATCACCTTGGAGGTATTTGAAGGAGAGAAGCAACAGACTCCTGGTTCCACTAATTTTTGCGATGATATTTATTGTGCCACCTCAGGTGTTCTTCGAGCGATTATTTGATGGGGAGACTATGAGCTATGCCTCATTCTGGCCCACCATTTTTGAAATGAAGCCCTACCCTGAAGGCAATCTATCCTGGCATCATATGTGGTTTGTTTTGTACTTGTTTATCTATTCAGCTGTTTTGCTTCCGTTTTTTCTCTGGCTTAGGAAAGACAAGGTCAAGAAAACCCTTAATCAACTCATTGAAAAGCACACCTGGATTTCATACGTTCTGCTCATTGTCCCAACGGTTCTTATTTATGTGACTTTCACTGTGTATACAAACCGCACCAACGCCCTAATTGATGATTGGGGATGGGTGACTTATTGGAGTAGTTTTTTCTTAGCTGGATATTTTGCTGGTATCATACCTGCCATGTGGAAACGGATTGAAGCTGACACCCGAAACCTGTTAGGATTGGCATTTCTTAGCACCATTATTCTGAATTACTTCAGATGGAATAGAATCGAATTAGAGGGAGTCAGTGAAACATTTTATCTAATTCTTCTTGCATTATCCGGGTGGTTATGGTTATTATCCATGTTATCTCTTGGTAAAAGATACCTGAACAGGCCACACCCACTTTTAGCATATGCCAATCGCGCCATCTATCCGTTTTATATTCTTCATCAAACCATAATCATCATCATTGGATATTACATTGTGACCTTGGTCGATGAGGGAATTCTTGCCAAATATCTCTTTGTAAGCACAGCCAGTTTCATACTTTCTGTCGCAGGCTATGAATATCTCATTCGTCCATTCCGATTGATGCGCTTCTTATTTGGAGTAAAAGAGCTTCCGAAAAAGGAGAAGCAAAAAGACTTTACTAAATTGGAAGAGCGAGCAGAGTTTAAAGCTGCCTAGACTATTTATTTTAATAAACCTGTCATATCGAATGCAATGAGATATCTATGTTCTATGTAAGACGGCCTATAAATACAAAGATTTCTCCTATCGTCGAAAAGACAGGTTTTAGTTTATTGAATACAAGAAATTAATATCATTGAGAAACGTGTGGACTAAGATATTTCCAGCGATCTACGGATTCATAATTTATGGAACCTTGCGCGTGGTAAATGATACCATGGGCAAGGGCTTTAAATTTTGGGAACGACCACTCTATATCAATGTCATAGAATTTGCTACCGTGATTCTTGTTGGCTACATCTTCACATACATTATTCGAGTTCAGGAGAGAAAGTACTTTAATGATGACGCAAGCGAGCTAACACTGAATCGTGCCGGAAAAGAACTACTGAGTGTCATTGGTGTAGCACTTCTTGTGGTGTATTGTACGATTATTCCTATGGCAGCTGTCACAGACGATGGGTTATCCCTAAGTGACTTGGTACAAATAACTATCATTCCTACGCTATACATTGTGCTCTATTTCGCGATACGAAGAGGTAATTTCTATATTAAAGCTTTCATACAAAGCAAGTTGAAACTTCAGCAAATAGAGAATGACAGACTCAATTCTGAATTGAATTTCCTGAAAGAGCAATTTAGCCCACACTTCCTTTTCAATGGATTAAATAACATTTACTTCCAGATGGACAAAAGTGTTCCTGAAGCAAAGAAGAGCGTAGAAAAACTATCCGAGTTATTGCGCTACAGTTTATATCAAGATCAGCAAAAATTGGTGGACATTTCCAAAGAGGTTGAATTTATCAAGCTCTATGCAGAGGTTCACAGAGTTCGAAAAGATGATAATTTAGACCTACAAATGGATTTTAACACCGACGAAGGCAAGATTTATCCTCATTTATTGATTCCATTGGTTGAAAATGCTTTCAAATACGTGGAAGGTAAAAAACCCGTCATTAATATGAAGCTCAATGCAAAAAAGGAATATGCAGTCTTCACCATTTTTAATTCAAAGCGTGCACTCAAACGTAAGGATGGAGAACGAACTGGAATTGGATTGAATAACCTTCGACGTAGATTGGAGCTTCTCTATCATCAAAATTACGATTTAGAGATTTTGGACGGTGAACAAACATTTGAAGTGACACTTAAATTGCCCATTAAATGACCATTAAGTGCTGTATTGTTGATGATGAGCCGTTGGCCCGTTCAGGTATTGAAGGGTATGTAGAGAAAATTCCATATCTGAACTGCAGTGGGACTTTTAGTTCAGCAATTGATTTGCTTAGTGAATTAGAAATTCTTAATCCTGAGCTGCTTTTTCTCGATATTCAAATGCCGCATTTAACCGGTCTTGATTTTGTTAAAAGTCTGAAAAATCCACCTAAAGTAATATTTACAACCGCCTATGATCAGTACGCATTGGAAGGATTTGAATTGGATGTGATTGATTACTTAATGAAACCAATTTCATTTGATCGATTTTTGAAAGCAACAGAAAAGGCCAAATTGTTACTCAAGGACACCAGGGATTCGTTTTTTGTGAAGACTGATAAGCGAATGGAGAAAGTGCGATTTGATGATATCTTATACATCGAATCAATGCAGAATTATGTCATTGTAAACGTTAACAACGAGAAACTAATAACACACACGACGCTGAAGTCCATGACAGAAAATCTTCCAGAAAACTTTATTCAGATCCACAAACAGTACATTATCAACAAGAGACATATCGCTGCGATTGAAGGAAATCAAATTGTTTTGGAAGGCAATAAGTTACCCATTAGCCGGACTTATCGAGAGAAGGCTTTAAATGCCATTATGAAGGCTTAATCAAGGATACGCCTACCCTATCTCCAACTTGATATACACCCGGCAATGATTGAGCCTGTATCCGTTTTTCATCAACTTCTACCACCAATAGCTCAAAGCTGCCATGATATAAAATCTCCTTTATCACTCCAACTTTACCATGATTATTGAGTGAAAATTGCTCAGGTCTGATAATCATTTGCTGTTTTTCATTATCCATCCATTTGGCCCCATCTATTTCCTGGTAGGTCCCAAATAAACCAGCTACATACGTATTCTTTGGATGTTTATATATTTCTTGTGGAATTCCAATCTGGCAGATACTGCCGTTTTTTAGGACAAGAATTTTATCGGACCATGGAAGCAAATCAGTCGGGTCATGTGAAACCATAAGAATGGTTGTTCCCATCTCCTCACCTATATCATTTATCACTTCTTTGATCACTTGTTCGTGATGCCGATCTAAATTTGTAAATGGTTCATCCAACAATAGAACATTGGGTTCTTTCAGAATAACCTTTGCAAGAGCAACTCTTTGACGTTCTCCTCCAGACAAAGCTCGAGTATCCTTTTTCAGTAAATCTGTAATACGACATAAGCGAGCTATTTCATTCAATCTTTCCGCTGCAATCATGCTTGCATTCAGAAACTCAATGACCTTAATGAATTTGGGTAATTCGAAGGATTGAGATAAGTACGCCATATCGGGATGTCCCGGAATCAATCGATCGAGTTTTGGATAAACGTTCACTCCATCGATTAACACCTCTCCTTCTTCAGGTTTTTCTAACCCACTTACGATTTTCAAAAAGGTGGACTTTCCGGACCCGGTCTCACCAGCTATTCCGATCTTTTGACCTTTAACTATATCCAATTCAGTGCATGCAAATGCGGCTTGATCAGAATAGCTCTTTTTTATATTTCGTAACTTTAGGAAAGACATGATATTATAACACTAAATGGATCATTCAGTTTATTCATTATCATGCAAAGATGTCTCAACATAATTCTATTCATATGAGCAAACCTGACTTTTCTGATCTTTCTGCACTTTATATCAACTGTACGCTCAAAAAATCTCCACGACAAAGTCATACTCAGGGGTTAATGCAAGTATCAATGGACATCATGGAGAAAGAAGGTGTATCGATTGAATACACCCGTTTCGTAGATCATGACATTCCTTATGGTGTCTATCCCGACATGAAAGAGCATGGGTACAATTCAGATGAATTTCCTGTGGTATTCAAGAAAGTGATGAAGGCAGACATTCTGATTATCGGAACACCCATATGGTTGGGAGAAAAATCATCTGTTGCAACGAAACTTATCGAACGACTCTACGGAATGAGCGGCAAACAAAATGATAAGGGCCAATACATCTATTATGGCAAAGTGGGCGGTTGCGTGATTACCGGCAATGAAGATGGGATCAAGCACTGTGCCATGAGCATGCTATATGCCCTACAGCATCTAGGATACTCCATACCACCTCAGGCTGATTGTGGATGGATTGGAGAGGCAGGTCCAGGACCTAGTTACATGGATAAAGAAGCAAAAGCGTATGAAAATGCTTTTACGAACAGAAACACCACATTCATGACCTATAACCTCATGCACCTTGCAAAGATGCTGAAAGAGAATGATGGGTACCCAACTTATGGTAATAGCAGGAAAGACTGGGACGATGGAACTCGATGGAATTTTGAGAATCCGGAGTATAGATAAATAGCTTATTTTAGAATTTTCTTAAATACTGAATCTATAGTTGTATCTTTACGTTTTAGTAATCGCTAAAACATAAAAAGATGAGCAAGACCTGTATTAGAGTATTGGCGGATCCCGTCCAAATTAAGGAATGCAAGGAATCCCTTAACCAGCTTGACGAGCAACTAAACCAAGCTACACAGATATTCAATCTTTCCGGGAATCCTATGAGATTAAAAATTCTCTTTCTATTGCACAAAGAAGGCAAAATGTGTCCTTGTGACCTAAGCGATATACTGGATATATCTGTAGGCGGAGTTTCCCAGCATTTGCGTAAGCTAAAGGACGGGAAGCTTGTCAAAGACAAGAAAGTAGGCCAAACGGTATTTTATTCTCTGGTTGGAACCAATATTCAGATTATCAAACCAGTGTTGGATGGCTTGCTACAGCAGAATCAAAAAGAAGTAATCTCATGAGTGCGACAAATCTATCTTCAAAAAGTGCCAGTGCGGGATTGTTTGCAGCAATCGTAGCTTCACTGTGCTGCATCACACCTGTGTTTTCCTTGCTGGCTGGTATTGGTGGCATTGCAGCCACTTTCTCCTGGATGGAGCCATTCAGGCCGTATCTGATAGTCTTGACTATTGGTATTTTAGGTTTTGCCTGGTATCAGAAACTTAGACCTAGAACCGCAGAGGAAATTGCCTGTGCATGTGATGACGATGTAAAACCTTCTATCTGGCAATCGAAAAAATTCCTGGGAATCATTACCGTCTTTGCAGGTTTAATGCTCTCGTTTCCCAGCTACGCACATATATTCTATTCCAATGGTGGAAATCAGACACCTACCACATTAATTGAACAAGACACAACCAAAACAAATAAGATTGTCTTAGATGTAAAGGGAATGACCTGTGCAGGATGCGAAGCTTCCATCGAACATAAGGTTGGAATGCTTCAGGGTGTGAAGTCTGTAGATGCCATCTATGCGGAAGGTTCTGCCACCATAGAGTATGTACCATCAAAGCTCGAAGAAAAAACAATCATAGAAGCAATCAATAAAACGGGATACACAGTAATTGAGAAGCCAAAAGATGAATAAGATGGAGAAAGAAGCAGTTTTACAATCCACCATCACCTGTCCGAACTGTGGACATCAGAAAGAAGAAACCATGCCTACAGATGCATGCCAGTACTTCTATGAATGTGAAAATTGCCACCAGGTGTTGAAGCCCAAATCAGGTGATTGCTGTGTGTACTGCAGTTATGGTACTAAGAAGTGTCCACCGATACAAAATGGAACCTGTAATTGCTGATTATGGATACAGGTCAAAAACCGGTTTACAAGGCGCGCATGATAGGGCGAATTTTTAGATTCAGCCTTGGGCTATTCTTTGTTACGGAAGTTTGGCCAGTATATCGTGATGTTAGTTGGGAGGGAGTCTTTATAAGACTTTCATGGGCTATCGGCCTACTTGCTTTTTATGCCCTTCTTCATTTCGCTATTGTTCGATTTACACCAAAAATGGATCGGGTGCTTGGAGCTATTTTGGCTTTCGGTCCATTCCTTGCCGTTTTCTTACTTGGGTATGGAGGGCCAGCAGCTACTGGAGCTTTAACCTTTCTATCCGCTTCCTTAATACTCGCAGGTATCCGAGCAGACCCGGGCTGTGAAGTGATGACAATACCAGCTATCTTTTCAGGTAAGCATACGCATTTAGCATGCCTTCTTTTCTCTCCCATCGATTGGTGTGAAAGGAAAATGAACTAATCAAGTCAACATGGAAGCGTCAGAGATAATCCCTGTTCTAAGAATATTTGACTATAAAAAAACCATTGAATTCTACGTCCATTGGTTGGGATTTAAAATTGATTGGGAACATCGCTTTCATGATGATGCACCGATCTACATACAAGTTTCAAATGGTAATATGATACTGCACTTGACAGAGCATCATGGCGACTGTTCTCCAGGAGCGAAAGTCTTTATAAACTGCAGTGGCTTAAAGGAATTCCATAAAGGCCTCAAAAAGAAGAACTACAAATACAACAATCCTGGTATCAGCAAAGCTCCATGGAAAGATCTCTGTATGGAGGTTACAGATCCCTTTCATAATAAATTGGTGTTTAATGAAAAAAGATATTAAGGAGAAATCAATCAATTAAAAACCTAAACTTCATGTACTTGATCTTTTCACCTTTTTCAGTCCAGATACGCTCATATTTGGTTTTAATGTCGTGGTGATCTTCCAGTAGTGGCGAGTTGTACAGATCGAAGGTGAACTCATGGTCTTTAATCTTGAAGTCTGCCAATACCTGAAGTGTATATTCAAATAACTCCGTATTATCTGTTTTAAACTTAAACCAGCCATCAGGTTTTAGAATCGTTCGGTATTTCTCAAGAAAAGATTTATTTGATAAACGATGTTTTTCGTCTCGATCCTTGGGTCGGGGATCCGGAAAGGTCAGCCAAATTTCATCCACTTCACTATCTCCAAATAAACTAAGAATTTCAATTATATGAGTCCGTAGAAAAGCGACATTTGTAAGCTCATTCTTTTGTGCATACTGGCTACCACGCCATACACGATCCCCTTTTATATCAATTCCAATGAAATTGCGATTAGGAAATTTTTCTGCTAATGATATGGTGTATTCTCCCCACCCGCAGGCCAGCTCAATAACGATATCATTATCATTTTTAAAAAAGCTATTCCACTGGCCTTTAATTTGATCATACGATTCTTTGCCTGGTTCTATGACATTTTCACTTGCTTTATTTTGGGCAAACTTTTCTAACTTATTTATCTTACTCAATGTATAACCAGTTCAATTAAAAAATCTCCAACTATGAAATCTCAAATACTCACCTCCATCTTAATGATTTTTTCACTCTACATCTTCGCTCAGGAAGACGAAGCAACGGTTGTGAAAGCAGTAGATGAACTCACCATCAACTGGGACAATGAAGCTGAGAAGCTGCAAACTTATGAAGGCTTAGGCAGTTTTTGCGGTGAATCTGTTTATCGTAAGAAAATTATTGCAATGCTTGATGAAATTCATCACTATGACACGCTACTTTATGGCATTGTAACTAGAAAATTTGAAGCCAATCAGGATCAGGAAGCAAAAGCAACCCTTGATGATATCCAAACCCTTGAAAGCTACTACACTACCAGATCATTCAGAGATTTCATTCATCAGGAGTGTAATACCTATAATGACATTGAAAAGAATCTTGGAAGAGCTAAAGGTCCAGAATACGAAAAAGAAGTGAAAGCGCTGGAAGATGAACTCAAAAGGTATGTGGTTGAAATCACCAAGCAAATAGATCTAATTGATGAACATGTGCACCATCTGCATTTGGGAGAAGATTAAAGTCCATCAACCTCTGCCACCACGAAGGTGCTACCCGTAACAAGTATCATATCGTCAGGCTGCACCTTTTCTTTTGCATTCCTGATGGCATCATTTACTTGCTTGAAACAGTCTCCTTCGATTCCATGCATCACGCCCTGAATGGCCAATTCTTCTACAGGAAGTGCTCTGGGAACAGCAGATTGTGTCCAATAGATTTCGGCACCTTTTGGAATGATTGTGAAGATTGATTTTAGGTCTTTGTCCTTTACTGTACCAAATACCAGATGCAATTTGCCGTTGCAGATTTCCTTGACTTGAGTGAATAGCAGTTTTAAACCATCCACATTATGACTGACATCTGCAATGACTAATGGATCTTTTTCTAGGATCTGAAGTCTGCCCTTCAATCCTGTTAAATCATTGACATTCTCAATTCCTGCTGTTATATGATTTGAAGTCACATTCCAGCCTAACCTTACCAGCTCTTTAGTAACGGATTCAATCCCACCTAAATTTTTCAAAAAGTAATCAGCCACCATTCCCTGTGGTTTGAGTGTTGAGTTACCTGCTTTTATCAAAGTAGCCTGATTATTTTCTGCGATTTGTTTAAATACTGGTTCCGTTTCAGGTAGCGTCTCTCCTATCACCACCGGAACATGTTTCTTTATAATTCCAGCCTTTTCAGCGGCAATCTTATCCAGTGTGTCTCCCAACATATCCATGTGATCATAACCAATATTGGTGATCAGACAGACCTCTGGAGTGATTACATTCGTGCTGTCGAGCCGACCCCCCAATCCGGTTTCAATTACAGCTATATCCACTTGCTCTCTTTGAAAATAATCAAAGGCCATAGCCACAGTAATCTCAAAAAAGGATGGCTGAATATCTTCTATTTGTGATCTGATTCGGTCTACAAAATCGATCACAAAATCCTCAAAAACTTCTATACCGTTTATTTTGATTCTCTCAGTGAAATTCTTCAAATGAGGAGAAGTATAAAGCCCCACCTTATATCCGGCAGTTTGCAAAATAGCAGCTATCCCGTGCGCACTAGTCCCCTTCCCATTAGTACCTGCAATGTGAATACTTTTAAATTTTTTGTGAGGATTATTAAGTTGTTCCATCAATTTGATGGTGTTAGTAAGGTCTGCTTTATAAGCTTTCTTACCTATCCGTTGATACATTGGCAATCGAGTATATAAATACTCGAGTGTCTCTTCGTAGGTCATTTGGATTTTATAATGAATGTGATGGTACCTGTTGAGACAGGGGCCGTTTTGTAATCGGCAGTTTTGCTAAATGTTAATTTCTCAACAGCTGCTCGATATTTTCTTTCAACTGTTGGGGATACTGTGGAAGTAATGGTTTGAATCTTGACAAGGTATCCATCCTGATCAACAGTGATTTTGTAAACGATTTTACCAGAATCGTCGGATTGATCATCAGGTTTTGGCTTGAAATCCCATATCCATCCGGACATGGTAAGATTAGCTCCTTCTGAATCTCCTGAATTAGTCCCCTGACTTCCATAAATGGCACGGCTGTCTATTTCTTTTTCTTCTTCTCCCTCTGAAGGATTGTCGCTTTTCTTCTCAGATTCAGTTTCCGAAGGAGTCATTACAGCTCTTGAATCCACAACATTCTCCTCTTCTTCTACAACCTCTTTTTCTTCAACTTTTGACTCTTCAACCTTAATTGGTGACTCTACTTCAGAAACGGTTTCCGGTTGTTGATCTACGACTTCTGAAGATGTTTGCTGTTCAGATTGCGTTTCTTCAACCGGCGTGGTTTCCTCAACAATTTCAGCATTTTCTTCTTCTGGGGTTATTTCTGATGGAGCAGACGTACTTGAAGCTCCAGCAGAAGTAGTAAATCCGAGCTCTATGCCATACTCCGGTATCGGAGGAAATGGCTCTTTCCACGCAACAATGAAATAGAATAAAATCAAAAGTACTAGCTGAACTCCTACTGAAGTCAACCAGCCGATCCGTTTATTCTTTTCCTCTTGTTTTTCTCTTTCTTCCATCACTCTGGTTTCGTTGCAATCGAAACTTTGGCTTTTAAAGAAGTAGCTATTCCAGCCACCTCAACTAATCGTTCTACAGGTACTGAAGCATCACAGTGTAATACTACAATTCCTTCATTTCCACTAAGGTTTGATCTTAAAACAGATTCTAAACCAGAACGATTCACTCGCTTATTATTTACAAAGTAGCTAAGGTCTTTTGTGATTGTTACACTCACCTTTTGCATCACAATCTCTGATGATTTTGAAGAAGGTAAATTGACCGGTAATCCTGAAGGGGTAATAAATGAAGCAGTTAGCATAAAAAAGATCAATAACAGAAAGATGATATCTGTCATTGATGACATGCTAAAACTCGCATTCACCTTATGTTTAGATTTCAAATCCATCAGATCTATTTTTTAGGTTCTTGTAGTAGATCTATGAAGTCTATAACGTTGTACTCCATCGTATGGATGACTTTACCTACTTTAGAAACCAGGTAATTGTATCCGAGATAAGCCAAAATACCCACAAAGAGTCCAGCTGCCGTAGTTATCATTGCTTCGTAAATTCCAGATGAAAGTAATTTAGGACTGACTGCACCTTCCTCTTGTGCAATTGCAATGAATGCTTGAATCATTCCGGTAACCGTACCTAGAAATCCTATCATGGGAGCAGCACCCGAAATGGTAGCTAGCAAATTCAGATTTTTCTCTAATCTGTAAATTTCAAGTTTGCCAACATTCTCAATGCTTACTTCGATGTTTTTGAGTGGATTTCCAATCCTGGAAATTCCTTTCTCAATCATTCTCGCTACGGGGGTATCTGTTTTACCACAGTGCACCAATGCACCATTTATATCTCCGGCTACCACCATAGACCTGATCTGATCTTTAAAAGATTCGGGTGTTTTAGAGGCAGCATTTAAGGTACGGGTACGTTCTACGAAAATGTAGATTGCCACCATCCAAAGCAGAAGAATGGGTAGCATCATGTAGCCACCATTCATAACAAGTTCCAGAAGAGAAATGGTCTCTTCTGACTCCAATCCCTCAATCAAAGGATCTTGCATAACACTAATAAGCATATTGTTCTTTTATCTTGAGTTTAATGAATGGATATTCCCATTCAATCAGATTGAACGTAAAACTTGAAAGGTTAGTACACTAGTACCTCAGAATCCAAATATCATCTCCGTATTCTCCTTTAAGTCCGCCAACCGCACCTTGTGCTTCAGAAAGCGTACCATAACCAGAAATTGCTACCCTATGAGTAATTGCATTCCCAAATGGAGGAATCACTGAAGGACTTTTCCCTGCATTGGAAAGCTTATTTGCATAGTCCATTGCCATATCACCATCCAAAAAGCTTCCTATGACAATATAGTAATTGCCAGTACGATCACTTAATGCATTTACAGTACCTGGGTTTTGTTGCACTTGTTGCGTCTGCTGGCGTGCAGGTTGTGTATTTGCAGGAGTATTATTTCTTGGTTGATTATTAGGCTGTGCACTCGCTTCGCTTGCATCTTCTGACTCATTAGATCCTGAATCTTCAGTTTCAGCTGGAGTTGCTGTTTCTTCAGCAGGTTTCTCCTCTTCCGGCTGTTTCGCAACTGGTCTTTCTACTTTTTCAGTGACTGGTTGTTCCTCTTCTCCATCACTTGATTGATACCAAAATAGGAATACCGCACCTAGAGAGGCGAAAATAAGGATTCCAAAGACTACTACTTTTATGAACTTAGATTTACTTTCAGCAGGTGCGCTTGCATCTTCAAATGAAGACATATCACCTGAATCATCATCTTCCGTATCACTCAATTCTTTCTCAAACTGAGCAAATTCATCTTCATCTAAAACATCACTATCGAATACCGAATCGGAGATATCATCTCCATCGTCACCCATATCAGATGACTCAAAATCATCAAAAGACTCTTCTTCATAGAAATCTTCCATTTCTTCTTCGGATGGATCATCTGAAGAATCATCAGATGCTAAATCTTCATCAGAGACATCCGGCATATCATCATCTTCCATTGAAGCTTCAAGCTCTTCCTTTGATATTTGATCTGGAATCTCTTCATCATCCATACCCAAATCACCCATATCTAAATCATCCGTGTCAAGGTCATCTCCCAAATCCAGTTCATCACCTAAGTCTAAATCATCACCCATGTCCAAGTCATCGCCATCACCGAGATCCAAGTCATCAGTCATATCTGAATCATCCATGGATTCATCCTCAAAAACAGAATCATTGGTAGTTTCTTCTTCTGGCTCTGGAGTCTCTTCCGGAACTTCTGCTGAAGGTTCTTCTACTTTTTCTTCCTGATCAGCGCTATCATCATCATCCAGCGCTTCATAATCTAGTTCTGGAAGACCGAAATCCTCATCATCACCGAAGAAATCGTCATCATCTGTGTTCTTGTTCTTATCGTCTGTAGCCATAGGTTTGTTTTATTGACCGAACCAAGATAAAATAAAATTCATTATTAGGAAATATTAGTATCAGAATCGGTACTGACCACCAATTTTGAATGCGAGTCCTCGGATCGGGTACCCCAAATATCGCTCGTATTCATCATTAAGCAAATTATTTACATCAATGAATACCGAAGAACGTGGTGTTAATAGATATTTTGCCCCTAAACCAGCATCTATAAACGGAGCTAGCTTAACATAACCAAAATTCACATTGGCCGGACCTCTTATACCTCCCATACTAGTGAAATATGCTGATACAATAAGTTTTTCCTTGATATTATGGCTTGTGTAAGCTTTCAAAATATAGGCTGGCTTATGCCAGGGTCTATCTAGATTAGTTAATCCAAAGCTATTTATCATCAAACTGGCTCCATAGTTACTCACAGCATTAGGCATGAATGAAATGCTTGAATTCAGCGAAAATAGGTTTACAGACTCTGAATCATATGTCAATGAATATTTACTTGAATCTTGTGCTGAAGAAATAAAGAATGGAAGCCCATTAAGTGAAGAATTGGTTATGGAAATGCTTAAAAACATATTTTCAATTGGATTACCTTCTAATCCACCTCCAATGACCAATTTGCTTTCAGTATTTACGATAAGCAATGAATCATCAAGAAAATTGTTTTCAGTGATGATGCGATTTAAACTATTCCAGGTAATTCCTCCTTCAACTTTGCCAAAGATTGACCAAGATTCTGAAAGTTTATAATCTCCCTTTAATCTAGGATATATAGATGTGTTTGAAACCTCATTCACATTGCTGCTTGATACCATAAAGCCTATATCAAGACGAAGTGCATCTTTCTTATAGACCAGGTTAGGATTGATATTTAAGAGCGATCGATCATAGGTTAGCCCTCCTTTATAGGTAGATGTTCGTCCGTTAATGTTAAGACCAGCAGTAAAAGAATCATCAATCTTAAATTCAAGCCCAGCATCTACCCCAATAACAGATTCAGAGTTATCAGATGCAGAAAGAGAGGCTGTTTGAGCTGTGTTTGTGAATATTGGGGTTATATAAGCTTCTACATCATCATTATTCCATCCAATTTTAATGTTCGTTTTGAAATTATTGATGTTGCCCTCATCCGGTTCTGATGAATCAAATCCGGTATTAACTCGATTTGCATTTCCATAAAAATTATAACTACTCCCTATATATGATATTGAAGGAATTACGACCCAATTTTCTTTCTTATAGGTTGATGATACGTCTATTCCACCGTCTGCATTCCCACTGTTTTCACCATTCACAGGCCCTGTTTTAAAACGCTCATAAAATAGTATTGCCCGGTTGTCCCAATTTCTTATTGACTTAAATAGTCCAGCCTCAATCAAGGGTGAATTGAAATTACCATATCCGAGCTTTACATAATTTTGATAGGATGCCTCTGGATAGGTGGAGTTGTTTACTTGAAATGGAACATCCGATTTATAGTCTGGCCATTCAAAATCTGGTTCTGAAACGTCAAACGATAGGTTTAATGGTGAATTATCAAATGATTTCAATTGACTTCTCAAGAAGATCTTATCAGCTAGAGGTAGAATGATCTTCTTTTCCTTCTCTATGATAACCTCTCCTGTTAGAATCTCACCACTGGTTTTTGTGGAATCACTCTGCGCTATTGTTGGAGTAACAAGTATTAATAGAAATAATAAAGTAATACACCTCATGTTACTTATCATTTTGGACCGTGCTATCTGCTTCAATAACGTTTTGTTCGATTTGATCCAACAGTCGCTTCGATTGAGATTTAACATTCTCATTTTTAGCATGTTGAGTAATTGATCTTAAAGTCGCTTTTGCCTGAAATAATTCACCACTTGCAATGTAATTCTGAGCGATTAGCAAATAAGATTTATCAATCCAGTCCTGATAACTCCCAAAACGCGCATTCAGGTCGAATAATGTATTTAGTGATTCTTCATATTCGCCGCGATTATATTGAATCAAGCCAATGGAATAACTTGCTTCAACAGCATACACATCTTTACCTTCCTTGAGTAGTTCGTATTGAACAATTGCTTCTTCTGTGTTTCCTGTATTTTTCAGACTTTTAGCTTTTGTTAAAATTGCCTCCTGTTCTCCATTCAATGGTTTCCAATCACTTTGCAAAATGCTTGCTGCCTGATTGATTGCTTCAGTGTATTGTTCATTTTCGAAGTATAATTTCATTAAACCATATTTCGCATTGTAAGTGTCTTTTAGAGATAAATCCAAGTCAAGAAGCAGTTTATAAGCTTCTTCTGATTCCTTATTGTCTTTTAGTAGCAGATTGATCTCTCCTAACCGATTCAGGATTCGTCCTGTATACATGTTTCTGATAAACTTAAGGTCACTCAATTCCTTCTCAGACTCTTTGAGTTTATTCAAACGATAATACGAATCACCTAAGTAATACTTAGCCTCAATCTTATTTGTACTGCCAGGATAGTTATTTAAAAACTTTTGGAGTGATTGAGTGGCTTCTTCGTAAGCAAAATCAAAATATTGACGCTTTGCGGCTTCAAACTCAATTACTTCAAGGTTGTCATTGTTAGGGTTAGCTTGCTTGTATTGATTGATATACCCCTCAAGATCATCGACTGCTACACCTAATTGCTGTAATTCCTGTAAACCTAATATTGCATTGAAAGCAATTTCATCTGTTGGGTATTTTTTCAGTATTGTCTCATAATCATCTTTCGCATTTTCAAGTTCCCCAATATTCTTATGAGAAATTCCCATATTCAAAATTGCTTCGGGAACATAAGGAGAATCCTGAAACCTACTCCTTACCTGTTTAAAGTAGCCAATGGCTTCTGGAAACTGGGCTGCTTCAAATTTTATCATCCCACATTCAAAGCGTGCAGCACCTCCAAAACGCGAAGAGCTAAATACCTTGGTGAAAGCATCAATAGCCTCTTGACTCCTATTCAAATCTTTTAATGTTTTGCCCATCTGAAAGGTGATATATGCGGAGTTCAATTGATTATTGATTCTCCGATAAATCGAATATGCTTCATCATATGATTTTGTGGCGAACAGACAATCAGCGAGACGTATGCTTGCATCTTGATTAATTTCTGATTCGCTGGCATTTCTTGCATTCCTAAAATGATTGAGAGCGTCATCATATTTCCTTTGATTGAAATATGCATAACCAATGCCATAATGTGAAAGTGGATCTATGAGTGTCTGCTGTTGATATAAACCCAATGCTTCATCAAAATCACCTTTTCTTGAAGCAATTTCACCTAAATGGTAAAAGGCTTGGTTTTTTAGTATGATGTCTGGTGTGTATTTCAAGCTTTCATTGAACCAGCCTTCCGCAGCATCAAATTTTCCATCATTGAAAAGTAATAGTGCCTTTTGAAATGAAACCGCCTGGTAAACTTCCCTTTGTGTGGCAGTATTTACACCAATAGATTTTAAATGCTCAATAGCTAAATCATAATTTGATGTTTTAAGGTACGACTGGGCTATTAAATTTTGAATTTCCACTTTCCACTGACCTTCCTTGAAATATTTCAGGTAGTCGGTTGAGTAGTGAATTGCATCAGTGAAATTTCCAAGTTTTGCGTTAATTCTGGCTACTTGAAAGTAAGCCTCTTCTTTCATTGCATCTATGGTTGAACTGGACGCCTCCATATAAGCAAATAGTGCGTTTTCAAATTCACCCTTTTTAAGGTAAAGCCTCCCTAATTGGAAGGCACTCAACTGAGCGTATTCTCCACCTTGAATGCCCGCTTCTTTCAGGTATTCTATCGCTTTTTCTTCATTACCAATTTTAAACTTTGCTACGCCTGCCTGATAGTATAATGCTGCAGTAGGACGCGATGGATGTAATTCGATCGCTCGTTGGAAATAAGCATCAGCTTTTTGCACAACTTGTTTTTGTCCATATGCTTCACCAATGATTTGATGGAAACCAGAATTTGTTAATGTACGATCATCCGAAAGTTCACTTTGAGACATGTTAATCACTTCATCAATCTCACCTTTTTCTAATTGGATCTTTGCAATGAAAAATTTTGAAGAAGTTTCAAATTCAGAAGCTTCTGCAGATTTTTTAAATCCCCTAAGAGCTGCAGCAAGATCACTTAAGTGATAAGCAGCAAAAGCTTCATAATAATCCAGTGCCTTTTGATCTGGATAACCATGTTTGCGGCTAAATTGAAATAGACTAATTGCATTTTTATAATTCTCTTGATCCAATTGAATGAGGCCATATATGTATCCATATGATGCTCGATCAGTGGTTGATAATTCAGATGATGCAATAGCAGCTAAATATGATCTACTTCTGACCGTGTCCTGCTGATAAAAAAAGTATTCACCTAAATTGAAAGAGACTAAAGGAGCAATAGGATGATTTAAATGATTGTTGTACCATCGCTCTATTTTTGAAACATCCCCATTTCCTGTTTTTAACTCACTTAGTAGAAGTAGAATCTCTTCACTATCACTCAGGCTTTTTTTGGTGCTTAGATTACTTACTACATTTTTGTACTTCTGCGTTTGAAATTCTTGGAACGCTTTCAATCCCTCATATTTTTCACTTGAGGTAGCATTTTGGGCTGTGAGTACATAAGTTGTGAATCCTAAAAGGAGGCAGAAAATCTTTTTTAACACCATTCTGTTTTTGACCATCAATCCAACGAAATTTTTGAAGCAAATTGTGTCAGTTCATCAATTTATATACCAATTCTGTTAAAACAGGACCTTCTTTTTTTGTTGCATATCCAATCCCCTTTGATTGTAAATCTGCTTCATGTAAATATTTAATGTTTTGAACGACCTTACCTAATGGATAATTATGGGCTGCCTGCAAGTATTCTTTCACGAAAAATGGGTTAACACCAATTACCGAAGCAATTGATTTTTCATTTTTATCTGGTGAGTGATGTACTAAGAGCAGTTTGCTGAAATAAGAAAATAAACTGTAGATCGTAAGCACTAATGGGTTATTCCCCGGATTAGAAGCAAAGTAACCAGCTATTTTGTGTGCTTTTTGTCTGTTAAGGGCACTAAGCGCTTTTTGAAGCTCAAAAATGTTATAGTCTTTACTGATCCCTACATACCGCTGTACCATTGCTGAATTAATCTTTTCTCCCTTCTTTACATTCAGTAAAAGTTTTTCGATTTCATTCGCGAGTCGCTGAAGATTGTTTCCAATGTTTTCAGAAAGCATCATTATTGCAGCATCCTCTATTTCAACCCCCTGTGTAACGCAATGTCTCTTAATCCAATCAGGCACTTGATTATCGTAAAGTTTTTTGGCATGAACAAAGACTGAATTTTTCTCTACGACCTTTCCAAATTTGGTCCTTTTGTCAAGCGATTTATACTTATAACCGAAGACAAGGATTGTGCTGGTTAAAGGGTTTTCGAGATAGTTGATAACCAAACTTTGTTTATCCTCATTTTTCCAATCTCGCATTTCTTGTGCTTCCTTTACGATAACCACCTGACGATCACCCATCATCGGATATCGACGAGCAGCACCAATTACATCTGTAAGTGTCGTATCTTTGCCGTAAAGAACAAGTAGATTGAAACTTTTTTGACTTTCATCAAGAGCGTTATTTTCAATATTTTCAATAATATTGTCAATAAAGAATGTTTCTTCACCTTGTAGGAAATAGACTGGTGCGAAGGAACCGCTATTAATATCCTTTAAAATTTGCAAATAGTCTGATGCCATATTCCAAAGGTAAAGGCTACCATAGATATTGGAATGAGGAAATATATATTTCTATTCTTAATTACACTGTCAGTTCATTTCTCTGAAGCCCAAAGCGACCGAATGGACAGCCTCATTTCCTTGCTTGAAAGCTTTGAAATTAGAGATTCCTCCTATGTAAATGCGATTAATGAAGTAGCTTTTGAATTAAGTATGACTGATCAACAACAGTCTATTTATTATATTAATCAAGCGATAAGTATTTCTAAGAATATAGGATATGAACAAGGCCTGATACGAGCAACAACAATAAAAGGAAGTAGCTTTTTAGTTGTAGGTCTTCCTGATCAGGCGCTCTCCTATTACCTCGAAGCTTTAACGTATAATGTGGAGAAATTCCCACTAGATCATGTACGGTTGAATAATAACATCGGTGAGGTATATCGACGCAAAGGTGTTTTTGATTCTAGTCTTGCATATTTTAATCGTGCCTTAACACTCGCTCAAACCAAACTACCTCAATATCAGCCGGTAATTATATATAGTAATTTAGGTGAGGTAAGCCTTATGAAAAATGAGGTAGAGATGGCTGAACGATATTTCAGGCTGTGTTTGGATAATGCAGTAAGTTCGGATCATTTCCGAGGGATCGGTTATGGATATTATGGACTTGCAGAGTGTGCATTCATTAAAGAGTTACAATTAGATGCGATTGACTTAATGAGAAAATCCATCATTAATAGAAAAATTGCCGATCATAAACGAGGGTTGATTCAGTCATACCTCAAAATGGGAGATTATTTTAATCATTACCGAAGCTACCCCGATAGTGCAGTGTTTTATTGGAAAAATGGGGAATCGCTTGCTAAATCCTTTGAGGCAAATGACCTACTCAATGAAGCATATGAGAAATTGTATTCCTTTCTCCTTGAACAGAACAAAATCAGTGAAGCAGCCTATTATTTAGAAAAACACAAAAACTTAGGAGATAGCATTCGTAATGCTGAGTTTATTTCTAATGTGGAAAAAATGAAAGCTGCGCTTCAATCTGAGCTCATAGCCACAGAAAACAGACTTCTAAAACAACAGCAACAACAACTTAAAGTCGAAGAGGAGGCTCGCCTCATGGTTATAATCTTGGTCATCATCATTGTAGGGGGACTTGCATACTCTACTTATCAGTACCAAAAGAGACAAAAGAGGATAAAAGACGCAACGATTGAATCTCAGTTTACCAATACGCTATTACAGCTTTCAAAAAATATTCATAAGGATGACCTCAATCTGAAATTATTTATTGATGAACTTTTACATGTTTCCAGACTAGCGATTAAGTGTGATCGAGCAACCTATTGGATTATGGATAATGCAAAGCAATCAATGGTCCTAAATGGAATAAGTGCAAGAAATAGAATTCCTAGAATTCCCAGAACTGAGATTTCATTCAGTGAATTTCCTGTTTTTTTTAATGATTTTATTAAAAGCCGAACATTGGCTGTTAACCAAATAAGTAAAGATGAGCGATTGGTTGACATTTATTCAAGATACTTTAAAGAAGCAGAGATTGAATCTATACTCAATGCCCCAATAATAATAGACGGTGAGTTTGCTGGTATGATTTCTTATTCAATGGTTAGGAATGTTGTTCGAGAGTGGAGTGTGAATGAGGAACGATATATCGCCTCATTGACAGACCTTATTATTGCGGCAATTGCTAAGAACAGGAGTAATACTCTTGAATTTGAAAAGGTAGAACTCATTCAAAAGCTAAAGAGTAGAAATAAAAGTTTGCAAGAATTCAATAGTGTCATAAGTCACAATCTAAGAGAACCGCTTACCCAAATCATTGGTTTTTCTGATTTACTGAAAAATGAAAAGGAAGTGAAAGTGTCTGATGATATTGTTGACAGAATAGGCATTGCTTCTAACAGGATAGATAAAGTAATAAAAGAGCTTAGCACTGTTCTGAATGTAAGAGATCCAGAACCTTCTGATTATCGAGAAATTTCTTTTGAACGAATTATTAAAGAAGTTCTTGATCTTTTAAAACCAGAACTAAAATCTAAAAATGTTACTATCGAACAGCATTTGGATGTTAAGAAAATCAAGTCGTTTAGACCTTTCCTTGTTGATGTATTTTATCATATTTTAAGCAATTCTTTGAAATTCTCAGACCCTTCTAAACGACTCAAGATCGATATCAAAACATATCAGGATGAGCTGCATAAATATGTGGTCATTTCGGATAATGGAAGGGGCATGGATTTGGATAAAGTGAACGACCACTTATTTAAAATGTATCAACGATTTCATTTGGATGTTGATGGCAGAGGTATGGGTTTGTTTATTGTGAAGTCAAGAGTTAATACTCTTAACGGTTGGGTTAGAATTGAAAGTGAAGAGGGATTAGGCACAGCAGTAACCATGGAATTTCCGCTAGAAGATACCTTAGTTAAGGTAGTTTGATACCAATTCATTGATCATCTCAATAGAAAGTGGTTTGGCCATATATTCAATAATGCTATTTTTTTCCTCTGCCATTTCTTTATCAGCAGGATTAATTGAAGAAGTTAAGATCACAAATTTGTTTCCATTTTGTTTTTGTAACATTTGATATCTGTCCAAAAACTGCCAACCATTCATTATCGGCATATTGATATCTAATAACACCAAAGATTCATCTTCTTCATCTTGATTATTTGAGAAGAAATTCAATGCATCCTGCGCAGAATCAAAAGAAACCACTTCATCAACCAACGCAGCTCTTTCAATAATCAGTTTGTTCAGATAGTTGGTTGTTTCATCATCATCAATCAACACAATTCTTTTCATCCGATCTTCCATTTGCTAGTAAGAAAAATTACAACACAATATTATTCAATTTTGAAAATTAATAAATATAATAATTGGCATATAATGCAAAAGCCCATTTAATTGTCTTAAAAACCATTTAGCATTTTTTAAAACAGGTACATCAATTCATACACTTAAATTACATCCTTATTAATTCTAATATCATGAGAAAATTAACACTACTAGTTGCCTGCGTGGCAGTATTTACATTATCAGCAATAGCACAAGATGTCACTGCAGATGAAATCATTGAAGGATACCTGGAAAACACAGGTGGAAAAGACACCTGGAAAACCTTGAAAGGGACAAAAATTATAGCTAAAGTCAATCAAGGAGGAATGGAAATTCCACTTGAAATAGTACAGCTTTCAGATGGACGCCAATACACTAAAATTACTTTTCAGGGTATGACTATCATGCAAGGTGTTTATGATGGAGAAACACTTTGGAATACCAATTTTCAATCCATGAAAGCTGAAAAAGCTGATTCAGAAACCACTCAGAATATGAAGTTGGATGTAAACGATTTCCCTGATTCATTCATTGATTATAAAGAAAAAGGCTATTCAGTCGAAGTAATGGGTACTGAAACGATTGACGGTGCGGAAACATACAAATTAAAGCTTACCAAAGAACCTAGAATGATGGATGGACAAGAAGTAGAAGATGTTTCCTTTTATTATTTCGAGACTGAATCCTTTGTACCCTTAGCCGTAGATCAAGAAATCAAAATGGGGCCACAGGCAGGATCTATTGGTAGATCTACTATGAGTGATTATCAGGAAGTAGAAGGTCTTTACTTTCCATTTGCCATGACACAAGGCATTAAAGATGGACCTACTCAGCCTCTAATGATTGAATCGATTGAAGTGAATCCTGAGGTAGAGGATGCTGTATTTGCATTTCCAGAGCAGACTGAGAGTGGTGAATAAATTTATCTGAAGATGAAAAGAATTTACCTATCACTTTTAATAACTGCTGGAACGTTAATTGGATTTTCTCAGGAGGAAATCGTTTTAAAAGGCAAACAACTTTTTGGTGACCTGCGTGCACGTCACATAGGACCTGCACTGATGAGTGGACGTGTTATCGATTTGGAAGGGCATCCTACAAATGATCGTATTATTTACGTTGGTTCTGCCGGTGGTGGCGTTTGGAAATCTGCCAATGGTGGAGCATCATTTCAGCCCATTTTTGATGATCATGCACAATCTATTGGTAAAGTAAAACTTGACCCCAAAGATCCTGACAACAAAATATGGGTTGGTACAGGAGAAATCTGGACCAGAAACAGTGTATCAATCGGAGATGGACTTTACAAATCAATTGATGGTGGTGTTAACTGGACCAAGGTCGGTTTTGAAAACTCAGAACGGATCTCTAGTATAGAAATCCATCCCGAAAATACAGACATCATGTATGTTGGCGTCTTAGGTGAGCTATGGGGCGACAATGAGGAGCGTGGAGTATATAAATCAGTTGATGGCGGTGTGACATGGGATAAAATCTTATACATCGATCAAACGACTGGATGTGGTGATGTGATTATGGATCCAAAAGATCCGAATACCCTATACGCTTCCATGTGGGAGTTTAGAAGAACAGGTTGGTCATTTAATTCTGGTGGAGATAAAAGTGCTCTATATAAATCAACAGATGGCGGTGAAACCTGGAACAAAATTCACAATGGATTTCCTTCTGGAAAACTTGGTAGAATAGCAATAGCCGTTGCTCCATCCGACAGTAATATTCTATACTCCGTACTTGAAACGGAAGACGAAAACAAAAGGGGGCTTTATAAATCTACAGATGCAGGTGCAAGCTGGGAACACTTAAATAGTGATTTTGGCCTGGTTGTTCGACCATTTTATTTCTCACGAATAGTCATTGATCCTAAAGATCCAGATGTTGTAGTGAAAGCTGGTCTATTTGGTTCCATTAGTCGAGACGGAGGCAAGACTTTTAAAGGCATGGGCAACATGCATGCTGATATCCATGACATCCTTTTTGACATCAATAATTCAGACAGAATGTATGTAGGAACTGATGGTGGTGTTTACCGAACTTGGGATGGTTCCAATACCATGGAAATTGTGGCCAATCTTCCACTTTCTCAATTCTATCACATCAGCGTTGACAATGAGGAACCATACAATGTGTATGGTGGTCTCCAGGACAATGGCTCATGGTACGGTCCTTCTTCTTCTCCTGGCGGAGTGGAAGCAAGAGATTGGAATGTGGTTGGATTCGGAGATGGTTTCAGAGTATTGAGGCATCCGTCAAAGAAAATACTCTACTCTGAAATGCAAGGTGCTGACAATGTTTGGAGATACAACATGGAAACAATGTCAACGAAAACGGTCCAGCCTCTTCAAACTAAAGGTGAAGATAAATTACGCTTTAACTGGAACGCTCCAATGGCTATTAGTGAAAATCAGCCGGATAGATTTTATATGGGTAGCCAATACCTTCATCGATCTGAGGACATGGGAAATACCTGGTCCGTTATCTCTCCTGATTTAACGACGAATGATCCTGCAAAACAGAATCAAGAAGATTCAGGTGGTATTTCCAAGGATAATTCAGGAGCTGAAAATCACTGCACCATTTTTACCATAGCTGAATCTCCTGTAAATGAAAATGTTATCTGGGTAGGTTCGGATGACGGTAATATTCAGGTAACCAAAGACGGAGGAAAGAACTGGACCAATACCACTTCAAATCTTCCGGGAAATGTACCTGATAATTTGTGGGTGTATCACATTGAAGCCAGTGTTCACGGCGAAGGAACTGCTTATGCAGTACTTGAAGGTCATACGATGGGAAATATGGATCCGTATGTTTTCAAAACAACAGATTATGGCCAAACCTGGAATTCCATAGTCACAGATGATATCTATGGTTTCGCAAGAAATATCCAGGAAGATTATGTCAATGAAGATCTTTTGTTTCTGGGTACTGAGTTCGGATTGTTCGTTACGGTGAATGGAGGTAAAAATTGGAGTCAGTTTACCAATAACATGCCACCAACGGCTGTTCATTTCATTGAACTTCAGAAACAAACCAATGATATCGTATTAGGTACACATGGTCGTGGAGTGATCATCATTGATGATATAAGTCCTTTACGAGAAATTAATCAGGAAGTGCTGGCAAAGGATGTTCATTTCTTTGAAAGTAAACCTGCAATCATTGAAGAAACAAGTCCCTTTGGTGGAACAGCAAAAGAGATGGAGTTCGTTGGTGCCAATGGATCCAATGATGTGAAGATCACTTATTACTTAAGAAAGAAGCACATTTTCGGCAAGATGAATATGGAAGTTCAGGATCAGAACGGAAGAAAACTGACGGAAATAGCTCCTGGAAAATCCAAAGGAATCAATGTGGTCACTTGGAATGGTTTGATCAGACCTCCAAAACTTGCAAAAGGAAAATCCTTTGCTTTCGGAGGGTTTACTTCACCAAGAATGCCTGCAGGAGACTATAATGTGGTGATGACCAAAGGTAAAGACACATACACAACCACTGTTACATTGGTGAATGATCCTAAGTCGGTCATTAATGATGCTGAAAGAAAAGCAAATCAGGAGACGGTAATTAAGCTTTATGACATGTCTGAACAGCTTGCTTATATGGTTTATCAAATGGATGAAATCATCGCTAAAGCTGAAGAGGTCAAAGAAGCTGGTGGAAGTAAAGCAGCAGATGCGGTTCTTAAGGATTTGAATGATTTGAAAGAGACATTGGTAGTAACCACTGGTGATAACTATGTAGATTCAGCTGAGCCACAATTACGAGGTAAAATTGCAACACTGTATGCTAAAATAGCATCCAGTTTTGAAGCTCCATCATCCTCAGAACTTGCTAATATGAAACTGCTTGAAGAACGATTTGAAAAAGCGAAGAATGACTTTAGCTACATCCAAAGTAAACGCGTTCCAAAAATGGAAAAATACATGGAAGGCAAGGAAATCAGCAGTATTGATTTTAAATCATTTGATGAGTTTATCAAGGAATAGGTTAAATTGATTTAAACCGATAAGAAGCTGTCTCAAAAGCCCTAATTGGCTTGTCATTCTGAGGGACGAAGAATCTCAAATATTTTAAATTCAGTTATTTAAAATTTAAAGATTCTTCACATACGTTCAGAATGACACTTTTGAGACAGCTTCTTTTTTTATGCTAATCAATCAACTTCTTAAAAACAGGATCTCTGAAGGTTCCATTATCGGTGATCATCGAATACTCTACTTCACAAACCAATTCAGGGGTCAACCAGACGGTCTTCTTTTCTTCATGCACCTCTCCTTCTACAGGCTTATCTGCTGATACTAGTTCAACGAACTGCTTGGTGAGAGATTTAAGTAGTGCATCGTCAAAACCTGTTCCTACCCTGCCTCGATAAATAAGCCCATCTCCATCCTGTTCAGCCAATTGAAGCGAGCCAAATGAACGCTCTCGTTTGCCTTCTCCCTGAGTGAATCCAATGATGAAGCAATCCATTGTCTCTTTTACCTTGACCTTGATCCAGGCATCACTTCGTTTTCCGGGTGTGTAGCGAGCATCTATCCGTTTGGCCACAATTCCTTCAATACCGTGTGCTTTAGCTGCAGTGAAGAGTGCTCGGCCATCTTCCTCAGATTGACTGATGCGGTAGTTGGTCTCTCCTACCCGTGTAGAATCAATCATCCACCACCTTCGCCGATCCTGTGGATCATTCATTAATGAGCGCCCATCTAAATACAGGCAGTCAAATAAATAGCAATAGGCAGGTGATCGCTTCGACTCATAGTCAAAGTTTTTTTTGCTCATCAAGCGTTTGATGACCTTTTTGAAATTGGCTTTTCCTTCCTGATCCAGGCAAACGATTTCACTATCAAAAATGGCATTATTGATTCGGAATGCCTGCTCAGGCACATCAAGTTCAGGGAACTGTTCGGTTATGTCATTGCCATTTCGACTATAGATCTTTAATTGTCCTTCATTCAGATATATCAGGGCCCTAATCCCATCCCACTTCAGTTCATAATAATAATCTCCTATTGGAACCCTTTTAGCAGCATCTGCCAGCATCGGCTTCATCACCTGATCCAGTAGGTTTTGTTGTGGAGCATCTACTCTTTCCAATAACCATTCTTTGTCTTTCATTAAGTGCATGCGATACTCAGCACTTAGCTGCTTTCCTGAAAGTCTAAAGTAAAAGCCGGTCTTTTTCTCCTTCGTAATTTCATAGCGTCCGGTTGCATAGACCCACATCATACCACCTCCATATTCTGCTTTTGGAATCTCTCCTTCAAAGGTCAAGTACTTCAAGGGATGATCTTCTGTTTGGACTGCCAGTCGTTTTACTCCGGGAACCGGAGGCATACCTCTCGGGATGGCCCATGATTTTAAGACTCCATCTTGCTCCAACCTCAAATCATAATGAAGATGCGAAGCGTGATGTCGCTGAATACAAAATCTACTTCCGGGAGCTTCGTTTTCTGAAAGTAATGGTTCAGGAGTTTTATTGAAATCCCGCTTCTTTTCGTAATCGGATAACTGCTCCGGTGTTTTATGACGCTTATTCGGTGGTAATTCTTTAGCTACAACTGCCCGTTTATCTGTATGTAATGGAACTGCCCAACCTCGGATTTGCTCCCAGGCATCTCCTTCTTCCATTACGCGTGCAAGAGTAGTTTTGATGTTCCACTGATTTAAGTCTTTCAGTTGCACTAAATCCTCCCATTCTATGGGTGTCGAAGCTGTTGCACCCACTTTACCTCTTAGGCTGTAAGGACACACTATTGTCTGAGAAGGACGATTACGATAAATATCAACCAATACTCGACCCTTTCGGGCCTCTTTTTTAATATGCAGTGTGGTTTGATCATGCTTTTGGATGAAATCTGATGCCACTTTCTTGGCTGCCTGAAAACATTCTTCAAACGAATACTTGGCTTCTATTGGAGTCACTAAATGCAATCCTTTACCTCCTGTAGTCTTTACAAACACATGATAGTTGTATCGCTCAAGATGTTCTTTTAGGGCAAAAGCGATTTGTTTTAAATCCTCCAATGGAAACGACCCATCCTCAGGAGGATCCAGATCATACACGATATAATCCGGCTTGTCACTGTGTTCTGAGAAACTATGTATCTGATGAATCTCCAGGCAGGCAAGGTTAGCCAGCCAAACCAAAGTGGCTTCTTCTTTAGCCACTACATATTCTTTCTTTCGCTCCTGCCCAAGTCGTTTGTAGTCAATCCAATCAGGCGTCCAGTCCGGGCGATGTTTTTGAAAAAACTGCTCGCCATAAATTCCATCCGGATATCTTACGAGCGACAAAGCCCTACCCCTGATGTGATTCAGGATGGTGGGTGCCAGCTTCAGGTAATATTCAATGATTTCGGCCTTTACGATCTCATCCTCCGGATAAAGGACTTTATCCAGATTAGAAAGCTCGATGACACGCTTCCCTACCTCCGCATGGATCTTCTGTTTGGCCATAAGTAATATTAGCACTTTCTTTTTATTACTTCATTGCAACAATATGTCCATTGCAATTCATATCCCGGGTTTAATCCGGGATATTCGAAATAGAATCAATCGGAAGATCCCGCAACAAGTGCGGGATGAATTATCTTCGTCCAATGAACCAATTCAGTGATGCTGCAGAGCTAGCTGCCAATTACGTAAACAGCACCAATCGTCACATTTTCCTCACAGGAAAAGCCGGTACCGGCAAGACGACTTTTCTCCGAAACATTGTTAAAAACACGTATAAAAATGCTGTCGTAGCAGCTCCTACCGGCATTGCAGCCATCAATGCGGAAGGAGTTACGCTTCACTCATTACTACAGTTACCATTCGGTGCATTTGTACCGGAAGAGATTCCGTTTGCGGAGCGAAACATCCAGGTAAATACCCCCTCTTCGCTTTTCCGTGAAGCTAAGTTTGGAGCGCAAAAACGCAAGCTCATCAATGAACTTGAACTCCTGATCATAGATGAAGTGAGTATGCTAAGGGCAGATCTCCTTGATTGCATTGATGCTACTTTGCGACATTTAAGAAAAAGAAGGTTTGATCCCTTTGGTGGGCTGCAGGTCTTATTCATTGGCGACCTGATGCAGCTTCCCCCGGTGGTCAAGCGAGAAGAGCAGGGACTTTTGCAGCAGTTTTATGCGTCTCCCTATTTCTTTGATGCGCGAGTGCTTAAAGACAACCCTCCCATTCGGGTTGAGCTGAATAAGGTTTACCGTCAAACGGATGAGACATTTATTAAGCTACTCAACCGACTGAGGCACAATGAGCTACTGGAGGATGATGTGGAACTGCTGAATGAGCATTATGATGCTGAGGTAGCAAGTAAGAACCTGGAAGGATACATTCACCTGACTACACACAATCAAAAGGCAGATAAAATCAATGCTACCAGACTCGCTGATCTGGATGGTACTGATCAACTTTTTACCGCTGATATTGATCGTGAATTTCCTGAAAATGGATACCCCAATGAAGTAAATCTAAGGCTCAAAGAAGATGCTCAGGTGATGTTCATTAAAAATGACCCAAGCGGTAAAGGACAGTTCTTCAATGGGAAAATCGGAAGGGTTTCCAATCTTGATGATGGCATCAAAGTGAAGTTTGAAGATGGAACAGAAGTGCAGGTGGAGCAATATGAATGGGAAAACATTCGCTATGTATTGGATAAACAAACAAAAGAAGTAGAACAGAAGGTGCTAGGTACCTTCAAACAATATCCAATAAAGCTGGCGTGGGCGGTGACCATCCATAAAAGCCAGGGTCTCACCTTCGAGAAAGCCATACTTGATCTGGAAAATACGTTTGCTGCAGGTCAATTATATGTGGCACTTTCCAGGCTCACTTCTTTAGACGGCTTAATACTTTCAAGTCCGCTACCCATGCGATCGCCTTCCATCGATGATCAACTCAAGTACTTCATTGAGAGTTTTGAGGATACGCAGAAGCTGGAGAAGCAATTCGAAAACGATCGGATTGGATTCATTCGGATGTTTGCGGAACGTGCCTTCCTCTTTGATTCGTTATTGAGGGAATTGGTTAACCATAAAAAGACGTTCAATAAAGATGAGAACCGATCATTGAAGCAGAAGCAGCTCCCCTGGACAGATGAGCTTATCAACGATACCTTTCCATTGAAAGAGGTCGGAGAAACCTTCATACGACAAGTCAATTCACTGCTATCCAAAGGAGAATGGCACCAGCTTGCGGAGCGGATGACAAAAGCATCTGATTACTTCACAGAGCACCTCACAGATAAAATTGATCGGGTGACCCAACAACATCGAACATTGAAAACCCAATCACAGGCCAAGACCTATCGGGCTGAGTTGGTGGAGCTAAAAGATCTTTTTAGCAATCAACTGAGACAGATTGTGAAACTCAACCTGCTGATCCAGCACATCAACGAAGGCAAGCCACTAACAAAGGAAGCCTTGCAAAAACATTCATCGACAAAGCAAGTCAATGAGGCTGCTTCCAAAGACAAAACGCCCACAGCCGAGATCACCTATGAGATGTACAAAGAAGGAAAATCGATTAAGGTCATTGCCGAAGAGCGTGGTTTGGTGGAGGGAACCATCGAGTCTCATTTAGCGAAGTACGTTGAGAGTGGCGATCTGGATGCTACTCAGTTTGTAAAACCAACCAGGCTAAAAGCGATCCTAAAGTGCTACGATGAAGGCTTAACCAAATCAGGTGAGATCAAAGGAGCTCTCCCCGACAGCTACACCTGGGGTGAGATTAGAATGGGGATTGCGCATGCAATGTCAAAAACTGAGTCAGGTAAAAGATAATGAGATCGCTTCGGTGTACTCGCGATGACGTTCTCAATTTAAAACCATCATTGCGATGAGGAACGAAGAAGCAATCTCATCAATTATATTCGATTCTAATAAAAAGGTTCAAGCGGACACTTGGACTAGTGAGGGAAATAAAGATGGGGATTGCGCATGCAAAGTCGAAGGAATCCTGACAGGTTTTCATATTCTTTAGGCCGTGAGTTTAGATTTTTGAACCTACTTAAAAGAAAAGCAATGTTTGAAGAAGAAGATGACATACCAGACAGCAGAAACCTACCCATTTTCAAGAAAGGAATGGAAATCGCTGAGTTGGTTCGCGCATTGGTGGACTTGATTCCTGAAGACAATGAAATACTAAAAGAGGTAGGAATTTGGATGATGAATGACGCTCACAATCTAGCAGTGAAAATTTCAGGGGCTGAGGCCGGTGACCTTTATGACATAAAAATGGAATGCGCTTCGATCATTAGAAGATCTGCTCGTGAGCTATTGGTTCAGACGCACAGTCTGGAAATGCATGGTTTTGAAGAAACACAGTATTTCCAACTCTTACGAGATGCTGTAGAAGAATATCGATTATTATTTATCGACTGGATTGAAACGTTTGATCCCTGGAATTATATCATAGACAGATGGGGGTTGTTTAACCCTCCCGGAGTGGGTCCTCATGATCAGGACCCGGATGACTTGTATTGATACAACGCTAGCCCTGACAGGTTTTGAAAACCTGTCAGGATTTAGTCTATTCAACTCAAATGCCCCACCCGGTTAAAATCCTTCAGGTAAAACGAGCTACCACGGTATCCCAGCACGTAATAAGAACAATTGGCATGTGGGAAGCCATCCATGAAATTTAGCGGATAGTTGAGTGTCCAGCTTAATAATACGCGCATGGCTCTTCCGTGCATACAAATAAGGATATCTTCACCATCGGTCTCCAATACCTGTTGCATTGCTGTTTGCTGTCGCTCCATCACTTCGATTGGGTTTTCTCCACCTCCTACATTCAGGTGAAGCTCTCCCCTACGCCAGCCGTTTACGGTATCTGCATACAGGTTTTTCGCATCGTAAGACGCTTCTTTTCCTTCCTGATTGCCCCAACTGATCTCATCAAATCCTTCAAGAGCTGTTACGGGTGTTCCATTGTGGATAAACTGTCCTACGGTCTCTTTGGTACGTACCAAGGCTGAAGTAAACACATGATCGAAATGGATATCCTCAAATGAACGTCCAGCCATTTGTGCCTGGGTTTTACCAGTTTCATTAAGTGAAGCGTTGACACCACGGCCCTGTACCATGCCCTTTCTATTAAAATCTGTCTCTCCGTGTCTTAGTATGTAAATCGTCTTGCTTTTCAAACTCTGTTTGCGTTGGTTTGCTTAATAGATGGCAAAAGAAAGAATTTTTCCTGACTACCTCGAGCTGGATGCGTTAAATAGTATGTCGAAGGGCTGTATGGTAGAACATCTGGGCATCATATTTTCCGAAATAGGCCCTGATTATTTGAAAGCTACAATGCCTGTAGATCATCGAACAAAGCAACCCATGGGGTTGTTACATGGAGGAGCTTCAGTAGCTCTTGCAGAAACGATGGGAAGCGTAGGTGCAACATTGTGTATTGACTTAGCTAAACAATATCCTGTAGGGTTAGAAATCAACACCAATCATATCAAATCTGCCCAAGGCGGTTTAGTGACAGGTACGGCAAAACCAATTCATTTAGGCCGTGGAACTCAGGTATGGTCAATAGAAATTCACAATGAGGAGGGACAATTAGTTTCAATCAGTAGGATTACAATGGCTATTTTAGATAGAAAAGAATAAGTGAAAGAGTTAAAGACCATACTGAAACTTGAAACACCAGACATTCTAATTAACCAGCTTAAAGAAGCTGAATACTCATTCGCCGTTTGGAAAAAACCTGATGAAGATGAAATACACACATTTATCTCATTGCGGGAGTCCAAACAAATAGATAGCCCACGACTTAATGATCTTGATACAGGATTTTTATTTAATACTTACAGCGATAATCACCCAATCAGGCCCTTTTACATAAATGCTGATTTGATCATAAAGTCAAATGAAATTTCTATTGCTCCTGGTGTAAGTGATTCACAGATCGATGAATTTAAGGAACGTATCAAGTCGACTAAAAATGACAGGCCGAATAAAATTATTGAAAGCAATGATGCTTCCAATAGGTTTGAGAGTTCTGTTAGCAAAGCATTGACAGAAATTGAGAACGGTACTTTTGAAAAAGTGGTATTATCAAGATACCGTGATGCAACACTCCCTGAGAGTTTTTCAATTTGGTCATTCTTCCAGACAATTTGTGATAAATATGTCAACGCTTTTTGCAGCATTGCTCATATTCCTGGTAAAGGGATCTGGATTGGAGCAACTCCAGAACTATTGATATCCAATAACCAAGATCAATTTAAGACAGTTTCCTTAGCTGGCACTAAATCTTTAAGCAATGGCCAACCTTTGAATGAAATAGCGTGGACCCAGAAAGAAATTGAAGAACAAGCAATGGTCAGTAGGTATGTGATCAACTGCTTTAAAAAGATTCGTCTACGAGAATTTCATGAGCATGGACCGAAAACCATCAAAGCCGGAAATCTTGCTCACCTAAAAACTGAGTTTATTGTCAATTACAATGAGGTGAACTTTGAGGAATTAGCTGATCAAATGTTGGAACTCCTCCATCCTACTTCGGCAGTTTGCGGGATGCCAATAGATCAAACCAAACCTTGGATTGAAAAGGAGGAACAGTACGATAGAGAGTTCTATTCAGGCTTTTTGGGCCCTGTAAATGTTGATAACTCTTCGGATTTGTATGTAAATCTCAGATGCATGAAGGTCAGTGATGGAATGGTCAGGTTCTTTGCCGGTGCTGGCATTACAGAAGATTCTGATCCACATAAGGAATACGAGGAGACTGAGATGAAGATCGATGTTCTTAAATCTAACTTACATTAATATGGAATTATTTGAATTGAGTAATCGTACCATGATGATTTTAGGTGGTCTCTTTTGGGTAGCTGTCGTTCTTTGGATATGGGCTTTGATTGACATTTTCCGTTTGAGCAGAAAAAGCACTGAAAGTCCTGCTCCATGGTTATTGCTGATCATTTTGTTCCCAATACTTGGCTCCATCTTATTCTTTCAGATTGGTAAAAAACGCATGAAGGATAACAAGCGTACTTTCGACCCAAAGTTTAATCAACGTTAGTGCTTCATCCCACCGTTTTCAACACTGCGCAGGTTTGCTTTCAATTGGGAGTAAAGCATGCGGTCATGTCTCCCGGATCCAGAAATGCCCCTTTAACCATTTCATTCGCAAGGCATGATAATATTAAAAAATGGGTCATTCCTGACGAACGATCAGCCGGATTTGTTGCTGTAGGCATTGCTCAGACAACCAAGTCACCAGTTGTATTGTGCTGCACGAGTGGCTCTGCGTTACTCAACTATGCTCCAGCCATAGCAGAAGCCTATTATCGTGAAATTCCTTTGATTATACTTTCCGCAGACAGGCCTCCTGAACTTATTGATCAACGTGACGGACAAACAATCAGGCAATATGAGGCACTAAAAAACCATGTGAAAGCTTCCTATAATCTTCCTGTAGTTCTTAATGAAGCAGCAGCTTCAGATTATCAAAATCAGCTGGTCAATGGTATTAAGCAATCCATGCAACTGCCTTCTGGACCAATTCATATAAACATTCCCTTTCAAGAACCCTTCTATCCCACTACTGATCAGAAGTTAGAATACAGTCCCATAGATATTGAAAAATATGCACCCGGGTTTGTTGGAGCTTCCATTGACAAAGACATTTCGCTATATAAAAGAATTCTCATACTAGTCGGTCAGCAAGATCCTGATACTGAACTAGATCAAGTCTTAGAAAAACTAGCTGATAAGGTTCCTATTATTAAATCGCCATTGAATAACCTGACTGTTGGTATTGAACATGTAGATGGATTTATCAATGATCAAGATGAGTTAAAACCAGACTTATTAATCACCAGTGGTTTATCTGTTTTATCCAAGAAACTTAAAAACTACCTACGAAAACATACGCCTGAAAAGCATCTTCACTTAGATCCTGCTGGTGTTGAAGTTGATACCTATCTGACACATCCGGAATACATCAAACAACCCCTGAGTAGATTTCTGGAGAACCTTAGTTTTGATCATGTTGATGATAGATACATCCAAAAATGGAAATCATTTGAATCTGAGACCAAGCTTGTCATTGATGCTTTTCCAGCTGGATCTTTCAGTGAAACAGCAGCGACCAGGAAAGTTCTAGAGGCTATTCCCGCCAACATCAACCTGCATTTAAGTAACTCAATGCCAGTTCGTTATGCGGATTTATTTGGAGTGAAAAATGGAATAAACTGCTTCAGTAACAGAGGCACAAGCGGAATAGATGGATGCACTTCAACAGCCGTTGGTACCAGTCTGGTTTCAGACCAAATGAACGTTTTGATTACGGGAGACTTAGCCTTTCAGTATGATCGTAATGCATTCTTTCATAACTATGATTTGCCAAATCTTCGAATCATTGTTTTGAATAATCAAGGTGGCGGTATTTTCCGATTAATTGATGGCCCGTCAAGACTTCCTGAGTTAGAAGAATACTTTGAGACCAGACATAATCGAACAGCAGAATATATTTGTGCTGAAAATGGATTTGAGTATTTCACGGCAAAAGATGAACCTTCATTATTAAAGCATTTAGAAACATTCTTTAATAACTCTAAATCAGCCAAAGTTTTAGAAATATTCACTAGTCCAGAGATCAATCAGAAAGTCTATAAAGAGTTAAAAAAACATATACATGAGCGAATCAACAATTGATTGGAAAATAGCAGAAGGCTTTGAAGATATCACCTATAAAAAAAGTGGCAAAGTTGCCCGAATCGCATTTAACAGGCCCGAAGTTAGAAATGCGTTTCGCCCCAAAACAGTCGCTGAATTGTACAAGGCGTTTCATGATGCACGGGAAGATGTGAATATTGGCGTGGTGCTTTTAAGTGGTGAAGGTCCGTCATCTAAAGATGGTGGCTGGGCATTTTGTAGCGGTGGTGATCAAAATGCCAGAGGACATCAGGGATATGTGGATGAAGACGGAATGCCTCGCTTGAATATTTTAGAAGTTCAGCGGCTTATTCGGTTTATGCCTAAAGTGGTTATCGCTGTTGTTCCCGGATGGGCTGTTGGTGGTGGACACAGCTTGCACACGGTCTGCGATCTAACGCTGGCAAGTAAAGAGCACGCAATTTTCAAGCAAACCGACGCTGATGTTACGAGTTTTGATGGTGGATACGGCTCTGCTTATCTGGCTAAAATGGTTGGTCAGAAACGAGCCAGGGAGATTTTCTTTCTAGGTAGAAACTATTCTGCACAGGAAGCTTTTGAAATGGGAATGGTCAATGCGGTCATTCCGCATGATCAGCTAGAAGACGAAGCTTATCAATGGGCACAAGAAATATTGGCTAAATCTCCAACCTCTATTAAGATGCTCAAATTTGCCTTTAACCTGACCGATGATGGCATGGTTGGGCAGCAGGTGTTTGCTGGTGAGGCTACCCGACTGGCTTACATGACGGATGAAGCTAAGGAAGGAAGAAATGCATTTCTGGAGAAGCGAAAGCCTAACTTCAATGACATAAAGTGGATACCATAAAAAAAGCCCAGCAATAAATTGTTGGGCTTCAATTTTTTTAAGGATTGAGATTGTTTAGCACCCTTTTCCTTTCAATATCACTTTTCCATTTGAGTACTCATATTGAACATTGAATGTTCTTGCAATAATCTCAATGGCATCTTTAGGCTTCTTTTTGTTGAATTTGGCTGTGAGTTTACAGTTTTTGAATGCTGGATTTTCAAACTGCATATCAATCCCATAAACATCCTCAATGATTTTCTCCACTTCAGCCATTGTATTGCCTTCAAAGGTGATCACCTTGGTTTTCCAGGCTAAATAATTGATGTCATTGTTATTTCGCTTTACTATTCCCACATTGTGGTCAGAGATCATTCCCATTTCTCCTTTCGTAAGTTTTACTGAAACCGCATCAGATCCATTTATACTTTTAGAGAATTCAACCAATCCTGATTCTACACAAACTTCCGTAGCTCCATCCGTACTTTTTACGAGGAATGAGGTCCCCAAAACTTCGATTTTGGCATTTTCAGTATAAATGATGAAAGGCCGGGATTCATCTCTCTCAATATCAAAATAAGCTTTTCCATTAACGCTTATTTCCCTGACGGATTCATCTATTCGTAAAACTTCAATAGCAGATGATCCGTGAAGAGCTATCTCACTACCATCACTCAGTTCTTGGCTTGTATAAACACCATCGGTGTTATTGCCATTATTTAAAACAAAAAGCAAGGAAATCGCAAGAACAAGAATTGCGGCGCTTGCGTATTTCACCCAGTTCCTCATAATAAAAGGAACTTGTTTTGCTTGTGGTTCACGTAAAATTTCATCTAAAACATGTTGCGGTGGTGTGCTTTCAGGCTGTGAGACTAACCAAACGTTTTTAGCCTCAAAAAATTCATTTGCATTTGTTTTCGATTCCGTTCTCCAACTTTCAACCAATCTAATTTCGTCATTGGTTGCTTCACCAGAAAAATATTTTGCTAGTACTTCTTCCATTTTCTTCTTATCGTCTGGTTATTAACAACTTACAGTGCCAATCCCCCTAAGTCTTTTTTACAAATTATCATATTTTGGATCATAATTTATAGGCACCAAATCAGCCGTCCTTTCCCAGGACCAATACCCAAAAGTAGTAAGACCAAATCGATCCATCACTTCCCCTGACAAATCTATCCTTACAGATCCTCTAAGTAATTGAATAATTGATATTTGATAGCCTGGATCTTTCAATAAAACTCCTTCATTCGTTAGGTGTTTTGCATGCAATAGTTGAGTGAATCCACTATGAAGTAAAAAACCTACACTTTCTTTCTCTTTTCGGTACTCCACAATCAAATAATTCCTAAAGTCCAACGCATAATGATCCCTTTTAAAAATTAATATGTCTGATTCAGACATTTGGTTATCCCTATCGATTTCAAAATCATCTAAACTTCTGAGTGAATAAATTCTAAACCCCTGTTTTTTTAAATTTCCTTCAAGGAGTGACTTTTTAAAGTGATTCAATGAACCATTGTAGCTTTCTTTTCTATTTTTCTTCCATTCCCTTCTCTCAGTACCATTAATAGGATCCAGGTTTCTAAATCGCATCTTTCCCCGAAATCGTAAGTCATCCCCCTCTTTTAAGAAAGATTCCAGGAAATAGCTAACTCTATAGCCAAGTGCATCATTTCGTATCTGGAGAGGTTCTTTTGCATATGCACGCAATGAGTTGGAGGGTTTATCGTAATTAAAGCTTAACACTTCCGGATTCTCAATGACGCATGCCTCTGCATTTTCTGAAAGTCCAATCAATTCACGTTTGAAAACCATGTAATGGGAAAGCCAGCTATCTTGAGCTCTTCTTATTCGAGTTGAGATAACCTCAACTTCTTCCAGTTGACCCAAATCTGGCGTCATTTGATGATTTTGGATTCTAGATCCACCATTTGATTCCGATATTTGATAGACTCCATTTTCATATCCCACGTAAGAGAATACCAGGTTATAAAACCCAGGTGGTATGGATTCAAGTTTATAATTTCCATCAATATCACTAGCTACTCCAATAGTTGTTCCATCCAGAAATATGTTGGTTCCGCTTAGTGGTTTTCCATTTTCATCGCTAACATTTCCTGAAATAGTAAATAAGTTTTTCTTCTTTATTATTTGCTGTGGTGGTTCATAGTTAAGGATGATTTGATCTTTGAAGAATGAATATTTTAATCCTGTCCCTACAAGCAATCTTGATAGGAATTGATCGATTGGTTCATTTTCAGCTTTTATTGTATATAAGCTACCTTTTGGTAATAAGTCAGAATTATAACTGAAAAAGTAATTGGTTTGAGCACTCAATGAGTCCAATATTACTTCAAGTGGTTCATTGTTGAATGCAAGATTAACTTCATCATCTCTTCTGGATTGTCCCAGCGATATTAAACTGTAAGCAAGTAATACGAACAGTAAATTAGCTCGCATCTCTAAGGTTTTTCAAATCTTGAAGGCTTTCTCTTAAAACCCTCAACGCCTTGCCCATTTGGACTTCCACTGTTTTTACAGAGATATCTAAATGATCGGCAATTTCCTGATATTTCAACCCTTCGAACCGACTAAGTTTGAAGATCTCAGCACATCTTGGTGGAAGCTTATCAATTTCCTGATGAATGCGATTTCTAAGTTCATCTGGATCATTTACTTCAATCTCAGTTTGATAGGATGATTCCATAACATTTATGACATGCTGCCGATAGCCGTCTTTTACTTTATCGTGTTTGATGGCATTTAAGCAAGAATTATGCACGGATCTATACAAGTAGCTTTTTATTGAAGAATCCTCTGACAGTGATTCACATTTTTCCCAGAATTTAACAAATACATCCTGAGCGATTTCCTCAGCCTCTTCCCTGGTATCCATGAAGCGGGAAGCATAAAGAACCATAATATTGTAGTACTGATTGAAAACGAGTTCAAAAGCCCGTTTATCTTTGTTAATTAATCGGTTGACTATTACCCCTTCGTTTTCCAAGTGCAGTGATTATAAAATCTAAAAATTTCGTTTTAAAGTTAGAAGAAATTCTAAAAGATAAACTTCCAACGAAAAGATTTAACGAGCAAGAAATTAATGTGTTGAGAATCATCAGAAGCTGGCATTCTGATCAATCCCACTTTGTTCATCAAACTTCCGGCTCTACTGGTAGACCCAAGAAAATCAAAATTAGTAGGGATAAGATCATTTATAGTGCTCAGGCTACCATGAAGGAGATTGACCCTGAAGCAAGTTTCAAGAGCTCATTACTTTGCTTGAATACTGATTTTATTGGTGGAGCCATGGTGGTGTATCGAGCATTGATATATGATCATGACCTGACGATTATTGGTCCATCCATGGATTTAATGGAATCAATTGAAGCAAATGATTCATTCGATCTTATTTCGGTTGCTCCTATTCAGTTCAAAAAGTTTGACACGGCCGCATTAAACAAATTCAACACCATACTTATCGGTGGTGGACCTATGCCCAGGTTAGACATCACTTGTACTGCGAATATCTATTCTACCTTCGGAATGACTGAGACAGTCTCTCATATTGCTTTAAGGAAACTAAATGAAGTATTGTTCACCACAACAGGAGATGCTATTGCAGGTACTAATGCAGATGGAACACTGAAGATTAGAGGAACGATAACCGATAACAAGTGGCTAAACACGAATGATTTAGTTACACTTCATGATTCAACTACTTTTGAATGGCATGGCAGAAAAGATTTTGTCATCAATTCTGGTGGTATAAAAGTGAATCCAGAAACAATTGAAGAACTGCTAAAAGAACAACTGAGTGGAGACTTTATGATCAGCTCTTTGCCGGATGATACATTAGGTGAAAAGATCATTCTCTTAAGTAGCGATGACGAAAAAACAATAGATTTTTCCAGGTTACCTAAATATTCAGCACCGAAAGAAATCCATTTTAATCAAACGATCCTTAAAACAGATTCTGATAAGATTGATAGATTAAGAACAAAAAAATGCTTTGAAGAGAAACGATGAAAGCTAAGATTTCATATCAACCACTAGATCTATCCGCTCCATATGCGTACGCAGCTGTGATGGATATCGAACTTAAAGATGAAGGTGTTTTAATACAATTGGAGGTAGAGTATGTTGGCAGAGATTCAATGAGCATTCAAGCGTTAAAAGATCTAGGTTTCACTGAAAATGATGATTATTCTTGGAAAGGCATCATTGATGAAAATTGGAAGGAGGATATTTTATCATTTTTTGAGATGAAGTTAGCCCTTGATTCTGATAATGAAATCTACCTTCATATCTCAAGAGATACTATCAGTGGATTTCCAGTTGAGATCAATCGTGCAGATGCGCTATTCCATGAGCTTTTGCAAGCCATTTTGGAAAAGGACAATTTAGAGGCGCCATTGGAAATCTCTCTTCAAAAAAATGGAACTAAATATTTACTTAAATGGGTCTTTTCTGAAAGAACTTTTAGCGCGCAAAATGATGATAGCAATCCAGAGTCTCTTGAATGGGAAACAGGCAGAGAACTAATGAAAACAATCTATTCTATTGATTTTGAAACACAAAACCCATTAAAAAAGGCCAAAGGTGATTGCTTTAGCAGTGATGGAGATCTTTGGTATCCTTTGAGTAAATCGGTAGTAAAAAAATTAAATCAATTACTATAGTAATACTTCATTTAGGAAGTTGAATTTTTTTGAGTATCTGAAAAAAGCTATCTTGAAAGAGATTGATAAACATTTTCAACCTTATAATTCAACTAAATGAAAAGCTTAGGATTTCTTGGAAAACTCATGTTCGCTGGGCCAATGGCTATGTTTGGCATTTTTCACCTTATGGGAGCAAATGATATGACAGGTATGGTACCTGACTTTCTTCCTGCTCCGGTGATTTTTGTCTATTTAACCGGCATTGCATTGATACTTGCAGCTGTCGCTGTTATAATTGGTAAAAAGGCCAAATTAGCCACTCAGTTATTAGGTTTAATGCTGGCATTATTTGCCGTATTGATACACTTACCAGGATTTTTAAGCCAGGACCCGATAAGTTCATCTATGTTCTTAAAAGATATAGCTCTGGCAGGCTCGGCCTGGTTTATGAGTGCTCATCTGAATGATTAAAATTAACCTAGCATCCCAGATAAGTATGAAGAGAATCCCTGATCCGCAAGTAGGCGGTTGGGGATTTTTTATTAAAACAAACTGTACGCACCTCCCTTTCTAAAATGTGATGTTTCTAAAGAAGGCATTTGTTTACCATCAAAATATTTTCTCTTACTCACATCAAAGAGGTTTCGAATAATTTTTGAGATCTTACCCTCTCCCTTTATTCGCCTCCCAAATTCAGTATCATTTACATTGCCGCCATGAAGCTCTTGAATTTGATTCCACACTTTTTGAACCCTGTCAGGAAAATTCTTCTCGAGCCAATCTTTGAATATCTTCCCCACCTGACCATTAAGTCTTACAACCGTATAACTAGCAAATGAAGCTCCTGATTCAGAAGCGGCTCTCAAAATATCGGGTATCTCATGATGATTGAGTCCTGGGATGATAGGTGCATTCATCACACCAACAGGCACCCCTTCTTTAGCTAATAGCTCCATTGCATTTAGCTTTTTCATAGCACTTGCAGTTCGAGGTTCCAATTTTCTTCTTAATGATTCATCCAATGAAGTAATTGAAAAAATTACGTGAACAAGGTTGTTGGCTGCCAACTCTTTAAGAATAGCAAGATCCCTGGTAACTAATGCATTCTTTGTGATAATACCGACAGGATGCTGGTATTTATTAAATACCGATAGAAGCTGACGTGTCAACTCATATTTTTTCTCTAAAGGCTGATAACAATCCGTGTTGCCACTTAACATGATAGTTTTCGGCTGATAAGTTGGTTTTAGAAACTCTTTTTCAAGAAGTTGTGGTGCTTCGGGTTTAACAATGATCTTCGTTTCAAAATCCAAACCAGCGCTAAATCCCCAATACTCATGTGAATTCCTAGCATAGCAATACACACACCCATGTTCACATCCCTGGTAAGGATTAATCGATGCTGAAAGTCCTATATCCGGACTTTTATTGGTTGAAATTATCTTTTTAGGTGTTTCCTTGAATACCTCCGTTTTTGGTTTTTCATGTAACAGTTCTTCATCAATCCCATCAACTGATTCTGTACTTACATGTAAAGCAGAAAATTTATTCTCAACATTTATTTGTGCACCCTTACCTTTAAAATAATCCATAATTTAAAATTACTAATATTTTTAGTATTATGAATCGTGGAGATGCCTTTGTTTATCGTTTTGATAATGACGATCAGAAACAGTCACTTCTCAAACATGTAAAAATGGTCTATGAAAAAGCACAATCTTCTAATATGAAGGCGTTTGATCTGGAAGATCTCAAAAAGAGATATGATGAAATTGATTGTCAGGAAGAATAATGCCTTGTATTAACTTTTGAAAAAGTAAATGCGCTTGCCAGTCCAACCACCGCTCCCATCAGATGAGATTCCCATGAAACTCTATCATCTAGCGATAGTAATCCATAAGCCATTCCTCCATACAGAAAAATGATAATCGCACTTATAAAGACCGATTTAAAATTTCTTTTGAATAATCCATAAAATACCAGAAAGGATGCCAAAGCGTAGACTAATCCGCTCGCTCCAATGTGATAAAAGGGTCTCGCAAATACCCAAACCAGTATATTGGTAAAAAAATAGGCATGTAGAAATACTCGAGAAGCTATTGCCGGATAAAAGAAAAACAGACTTCCGCCTAACACCAACAATGGAATAGTATTAGATGCTAAATGATTGAAATTTCCATGTAGCATAGGTGCAAATAAAATTCCAATCAAACCGGTTAAATCTCTTGGATAGATTCCTAAATAGCCCAAGTCCATGTTTAAGTAATGCTCAATGGAGAATGCAAGCCACATGAAAAAACATAATCTCAATGGGGGTACGATTCCTGACTTGTGCATTAAGTAAAGTAAATAAAAAACCCTGACCTGCCATTTGGCTGATCAGGGTCTCAATGATAGTCTTTTAAGCTTATTCGATATCCTTAATCATTTTCAGATCCATCAAGCGAGCCTCTTCATAACTTACAGATAAGTAACCAAGTACTCCTCCTGAAGCTTCAGCAATTTTCTTAGCCAGATCTTTTAAACTTGCAACAAGTTTAATGGCAAAGTTCTTGTCTACTTTTTTTAGAATGAAATTCAATTTCCTTAATTCAGTGGTTATCGCTGAGATTCTTGCATCAGTTCCAGATGGTAGGGTATCCACCAAAGTATTAAAGTTTTCTTCAAATTTCTCTCCTACATGTTTGTAATAATCTGAGAGTTGTTCTCGTGACCTACTCTGCTTGGTTCGAGCAACATCAATCGCTTCTCTTCTTTCAGATTTATCGATTTTACCATCAGCACCTGCAATTAAGATTGCAACATAAACCGGGGCTTTGGTTAAAACCTCAATCTCATCTTCTCTTAGTGGTTCAAATTCTGGGATCATCCTTTTTTGTTATTCAAATTTCGGCTCGAAAATACTAAAATATTTCCTGCTATAAAGCTGACAGCAACCCTAAATTTTGGCTATGATTATTACCTAGATGAAAGGATTAGATGTTAGATTTATATCTACGATTCCACAAATTATGGAAAAGATTGATTTTACCTACCTAGAGGTACTTAGCGAAGATGACGATGACTTCAAAGACGAGTTTATCGTGACATTTGAAACAACTTATGTGTCATTAATAAAAAAAATGAGAGATGAGCTGGCAAATGGTGAAATGGACAAATTATCCAAATCTGCTCATCAGCTTAAACCATCTACTAAAATGATTGCATTACCCTGTTCAGATACGCTGGAAGACCTTCAGTATCATCCGGAGAAAGCCTCTGAGGAACTGATCGCAGATATTAATATGCAATGTGAGAATGCACTTGCACAGCTTAAAGAGTGGGCGGGTAAATAGTTATTCTGATGCCAACGGCAAGGATACTTTCTCTCCAAGAAATTTGGGTTTTCGCTGCAAAACATAAAGATCAAGTACGGCAATCGAGCGTGCGAGTATCTCCCGCAAGGCTAGCATATTTCCAATAGGACCACCATCATCAGCAGATACTGCCACCGCATTCATTTCAAAATATTGGGCGATGAATAATGACCTGTAACAATGAAACTCCTGGGTCACAATGGTTACATCATTCTGTCCGAAGACCTCCTTACATCTTACTACTGAATCCAATGTCCTTAAACCGGCAAAATCAAGGGATATATGATCTTCAGGTATATTAAGATCTCCAAGTGCTTGAAGCATATCACGTGGTTCATTGTAATATTTTGTCCTGTTATCACCGCTTACTAAAATGTGTTGGATCTTTTGGTCAAAATGTAAAGTAGCTGCTGTTTGCATTCTCTCAGCGAAGAAGCGATTAGGTTTACCTTCCGACGTTCTCTTACTGGTGCCAAGTACTAAAGCAACATCATTTATAGGAGCTGATTCTGGATCAAATATTAAGTCTTTGGTTGACATCACTACCCAAATATTCGATCCAGTTACGAACATTGTAAGTGTAAGTAAAATCCAAAATCCCAGGCGAAGAAATTTCAGCGGTGTTATCTTCATACAGTCAGTCCTTTCGTTTTCAGTATCAAGTCTGCCTCTCGTACAATTTTTCGGTACCATTCAGATCTAAGAACCAGCTTTTCCTGATCAGTAAGTGGTGGCCATTCTTTCAATTTTAACTTAAATATAGTTAGACATATTGCTGCGCTAACAGAAAGATTAAAGCTTTCAGTAAATCCTTGCATCGGAATATGAACAAACCCATCTGCCTTTTCCCCAGCTTCTTCACTTATTCCATCAGATTCAGTCCCAAAGACAAAGGCAGTTTTATCTGAAGGATTTAATTCATGAATAGATCGGGATGTATGGTTCAATGATGTAGCAAAAATCTTGTATCCATTATTTCTAAGCTCATCATAACAAGCATCAATATTATTGCCATATTTATTGTGATGAAGCATAGAAACCCATTTTGCTGCCCCTTGGGTAATACCCGGATTGACGTTGTAGCTGTTCTTGTTTTGAATGAAATGTAAGTCCTGAATACCCATACATTCAGCCGTTCTCAGGACTGCACTCACATTATGCGACTTATCAATATCCTCGAAGACGAGCGTAACATGTCTTGTACGCTGCGAGAGTACCCTTCCAACATGTGCCTGCTTGTTTTCAGAGACAAACTCCTCCAGAATATCAATGGCTCGCTGATGATCCATTACTCCTTCTTTTCACCAAATAATCCCAGCTGATTCTCTTCCTCTTCCACCTCACTTTTTATCGTATTCTTTATCTCATCCAAATCTATCGCTGCTTGTTTTGGTTTTTCCTCTTTGATTAAGCTTGCAGAAATCACATTTTGTACAGGAAGCTTATTACCTATTGCTTTCCATCCTTTGATGTCTATCAGGTTCATTAAATCAAGCTTCTTTTTCTCATGCTTGCGTCCATCTTTAAATACGACCTCAACATCCGTCTCAATCCCCTTGGAGACAAAGATCAGTTTCGAGCTCCTAGCCTCTGTAACAAAAGAAAACTTCTTGTTTGGTGTATTGGTCTCAATAATGAATCGCTTGACGTAATACGTCTTAGAATCACCATCATAATGGATGACATTAAATGAAGTATCCTGCTCAAGCTTGTAGATTCCCATTAGGCTATTGAAATCGTAATGATTGGTTAGCTCGAAAGAGGTTGTTTCATAGGTTCCATCTTTATAGAATGCAACCACCTGATCGTCTGACATGAAGTTACCTAAAAGATCACCTCGGTCCTCTCTGTTTAATCGACCGACGGTTGGGTCATACCAGATATCTACTCCTCCCAGCGTTGATCGACCTTCTTCTTTCAGCACTACTTTACGAACAGGGTATTTAGTTAGAATATTACCACCGGCACCACGTCCTTTTATTTCCAGTTCAGCAAAGTCAAAGTCAAACACCTTCTTGCGGGCTTTACTCGCCTGAGTTAAAGAAACTGTTACGATCTCTGCTTCTCCATTCGGATTTGCGGTGAAGTAATGCACTTTTCCTTTACCCCCTTTGGTAAGGTCATATTCACGATCCCTTGTTACCGATAGCACTTGGAAACGTTTCACGTAAGAGTTTCCTGACTTTGCGTCTACATATGCCATGTTGTAGACCATTCGCTCATCGTTCTTTTTGAACACACCTACATGGAGTATATCCTTGCCTACAAAGGTTTTATCTTGAATCCTGGTTACCACACATTTCCCATCTTTAGTAAAAGCAATGATGTCATCAATATCCGAGCATTCAGAAACAAATTCATCCTTTTTCAAGCCAAAACCTACGAAACCATCTTGCCTATTTACATATAGCTTGGCATTATTTGCTGCCACAATGTTTACATTGATGGTATCAAAATTGGTGATCTCCGTTTTACGTTCACGTCCCTTACCGTATTTGTCTAACAGATTTTTGTAATAGTCAATGGCAAATTCCGTGAGATTATCCAGATTAAAATCAACCTTTTCGATTTTCTCCTGTAATTCCTTAATCTGTGCATCAACTTTGCTGGTATCAAACCTGGTAATACTACTTAGAGGTTTGTCTATAAGGCGTTTGTAGTCTTCATTCGTGATCTCACGATAGAATTGATCAAAGAATGGACTGAATAAGGTATCAAGCACTTGATAACACTTCTGAAGATCACCGGAATTCTCATATTCAGGATTTTTATACATCCCTTCATTGATGAAAATCCGAAGTAAATCACTGAAGAAAATCTTTTCTTTCAATTCAGCATTCTCTATCTCCAATTCTTGTCTTAACAAGTCAACTGTCTGATCTACTGATTGCTTCAGAATCTCACTTACCCCTATAAAATGAGGTTTATCCTCAATGATCACACATGCATTGGGCGAAATAGAAACCTCACAATCGGTGAATGCAAAAAGAGCATCTATGGTGATATCAGGTGATGTGCCTGGGGCCAGATTTACCAGGATCTCAATGTCTTTCGCAGTGTTATCAATTACCTGCTTTACCTTAATCTTACCTTTATCATTGGCTTTGACGATCGATTCTATCAAAGAAGTTGTTGTGGTTCCGTATGGAATGTCTTTGATCACCAAGGTCTTGCTATCCAACTCTTCGATCGTCGCTCTGACACGGATTTTACCGCCACGCTTTCCATCGTTGTAGTCTGTAGCATCAATCTTTCCTCCTGTCAGGAAATCCGGTAGCAGCTTGACTTTCTTGCCCTTTAGCGTCGCTATACATCCTTCCAGGATCTCACAGAAGTTGTGAGGCATCATCTTCGTAGAAAGCCCTACAGCGATTCCTTCTACGCCTTGAGCAAGAAGTAACGGAAACTTTACGGGGAAAGTAACAGGTTCCTTTTTACGCCCATCGTATGATAACTGCCATTCAGTTGTTTGTGGGTTGAAAATTACCTCTAATGCAAACTTAGACAGTCTGGCTTCAATATACCTTGGTGCAGCTGCAGAGTCGCCTGTACGAACGTCTCCCCAGTTACCCTGTGTATCAATCAATAGGTCTTTTTGTCCCAGGTTCACGATTGCGTCCCCAATTGATGCATCTCCATGGGGGTGGTATTGCATTGCGCTACCAATGATGTTAGCCACTTTATTGTAACGCCCATCATCCATCTCCTTCATTGCGTGCAAAATCCGACGCTGTACTGGTTTCAGGCCATCATTGATTGCCGGTACCGCTCGTTCCAGGATTACATATGAAGCATAATCCAAAAACCAGTTTTCATACATCCCTGATATAGGAATTACATCATGTATCTCTCGCTCGTTTTCGTGTTCTTCTCCCATTTAAAAACAATATTGACTTGTTAGGTAATATCCAATTACTATTAATACAGAGACTAAATTTCCTGTCAGGAAATAGTCATTTGAAATCTTGTCGTCATCATTCAGACGAGTGGCAATTTTCAGTGCTCCAAAAAAGGCCAAACCCTGAGGTAAATCCACCAACAGAATGATGAATAAAAATCCTCGTTCTAATGCACCTCTTAACACACTACTGAGAGTTAGGTCACGCTTAAACATCTTCGTAATGATGTAGAAGGCCAGCAATGATCCAAGCTCTCCAACAACGAAAATGGTGATATGGATTAGGTATTTATCCATTTATCAGGTGATGAATTAAATCCTTGCATGTTAGATACTCATCTATCGCCAGGCTTCTTCTTCTTCTCCATAGCGTAGACTCATCTTTTTGGTGAATTTTTGCCAGAGCTTTATAATCATGTCCTTGGAGAAATCCAGAGACTGTGCTTCGATCTTTAGGATGCCAGCTATCAATGAAATGTTGAGTAACCTTCATCATTTTATTGATTACTGTTGAAGATTTGGTTGAAACATAAAAACGACCTGTATCCTTCTTCATCTCATTTAGCCGCTTTCGCGCATTTGTTAAGCCAGACCCTAGCATTTCATACGCTTTATCCGGATTCACTGGGGTCTCTACTACGCCTTCATAAAGCACATATCGCAATTTGAAGTCAAATTCTTCCTCCAAAATGTATTCCTCCATTGCTAAAATGATATCAATTCCGATCGAAGCAGAAGAAACAATCCCCTGAAACTCATCGCCAAGTGTTATGGTTAGTGGTGACTCAATGGACTCACTATAAATCTTATTGGTGTAGCTAACAAGCACCTGAAAGTCAGACATGAGTGACTGGCCATCTTTGTCATGACTATCTACTACATCTGCCATTAATATGAATTTCTTTTTTGCTTCCATAATGCAAGATCTAATTTATTGCATATTTTTTACAAAATATCATTTTTTGCATTATTTATACAATTAATTACTTGGCAATGATCTATTAGAGTCTATTTCTTCCTTATACTCGTGATGTGCTTTTCGTACATACGATCTAATTCGGTTTAACTCAGCGTCTATACGTTTAAAGTTTAAAGGGTACCAAATCGATGGTTTGCAGACTACTTCGTCTCCAAACTGATCATGCTGGTAAAGCTTAAATTTGTATAGTCCGTCCAGACTTACTATTTCAACATCCTTTACATTATGATATGGGATTTGAATCTCATAATCCCTCTCCTTCACGTATAGATTCTCTGAATCATAAGCAACCTCTTTCATTGATCTCATACGCTTCAGGAAGGACGGGTACCAATAAGCCAATAGAAAAATCGGATATCCAAAACCAATTATATACCCAAACCATCCTCCTCTTTGAATATGAGTGAATACATAAAACCCAACGAACAAGCATAGGAAACCGATTATTGTAATCTTGTAGATCAGGAAAGCACGTGTTGTCAGAGATTTAGATCGTTCCATTAGGCAACTTCAACTTCTTTCTCCACTTCTGCTATCAGGTCTTTTTCTACCCTTAGCTTATCAATGATGAATTGCTGTCTGTCCGGTGTGTTTTTGCCCATGTAAAAGGTGAGCAAGTCATGAATACTGGTATCCTTTTGAAGAATAACAGGATCCAAACGAATATCATCACCAATAAAAGCCGCAAACTCTCCAGGACTGATTTCTCCAAGCCCTTTAAACCTTGTAATCTCTGGCTTACTCCCCAGCTTAGCGATCGCATTCCTTCGCTCCTCTTCAGAATAGCAATAGATGGTCTCTTTCTTATTCCTCACTCTAAAAAGCGGTGTATCAAGAATGAAAATATGATTGTTTCTAACCAGTTCAGGGAAAAACTGTAGGAAGTAGGTCAATAGCAACAAGCGAATGTGCATACCATCCACATCAGCATCTGTAGCTATGACAATCTTACGATAGCGCAATCCTTCTAATCCATCTTCGATATTCAGAGCATGCTGAAGTAGATTAAACTCCTCATTTTCATACACTACCTTCTTTGTATGACCAAAACAGTTAAAAGGTTTACCACGCAGTGAGAAAACCGCCTGAGTCTGCACATTTCTTGATTTAGTAATTGAACCACTGGCAGAATCTCCTTCAGTGATGAAGATCATCGTTTCGTTCTTCTTGTCTTCATCGCCTTTCTTATCGTTGAAATGGATGCGGCAATCTCGTAGTTTCTTATTGTGAAGGTTTGCTTTCTTGGCACGTTCATTGGCCAACTTCTTAATTCCTGCAATCTCCTTACGTTCACGTTCAGATTGCTGGATTCGTTTTAGTAAAGCATCAGCAGTATCTGAGTTTCGATGCAAAAAGTTGTCTAATTCTTTCTTTACAAAATCATTTACAAACGTTCGCATGGTAGGGCCATCCGGTCCTACGTTTTGTGAGCCTAACTTTGTTTTGGTCTGACTCTCAAAAACCGGTTCCTGAACCCTGACGGCAACCGCACCAATGATCGCAGATCGTACATCTGCTGCATCAAATGTTTTTCCGTAAAATTCCCGAACAGTTTTAACTACCGCCTCCCGAAATGCAGCCAGATGCGTTCCACCCTGTGTGGTGTATTGACCGTTTACAAAAGAGTAATATTCTTCACCATATTGGTTGGCATGCGTCAATGCCACCTCGATATCATCTCCTTTTAAATGAATGATTGGATAGCGAAGATTTTCGACATCTGCCTTTCGAGTCAGTAGATCTTTAAGGCCATTTTCAGAATGGTATTTTTTACCATTTAAAACGATAGTTAAGCCTGAGTTTAAGTAGGCATAATTCCACATTAAATTGTCGAGGTACTCCGGAATGAAATGATAGTTTTTGAAGACGGTATCATCCGGTTCAAAAATGATTTGAGTTCCATTACGCCCTTCTGCTTTTTGAACCTTTGCATCGTTGGTGACTTCTCCTCTTTCGAACTCTGCAACCTTCGTTTCTCCATCCCGATAGCTCTGCACTTTGAAGTAATTGGATAGCGCATTTACGGCCTTGGTTCCTACCCCATTTAAGCCTACGGATTTTTGGAATGCTCCTGAATCATACTTACCACCGGTGTTGATTTTACTCACACAGTCAACCACTTTACCAAGTGGAATCCCTCGGCCATAATCACGTACTGTGACCCGATGATCAGTCACCTTCACATCGATGGTTCTGCCATGTCCCATCATGTGCTCATCGATACTGTTGTCTATGATCTCCTTTACCAACACGTAGATGCCATCGTCGGGTGAACTACCATCACCCAACTTACCTATGTACATACCTGGACGTAGACGAATATGCTCCTTCCAATCAAGTGACTTGATACTATCCTCGGTATAAATCGCTTCAGCCATACAGATGTCTATCTTTAATTTATTATGCCCTCTAATTTTCAGGCAGTATTGATTTTAAATCAGTTATTTAAGAAATTAAGATTAACTAATAAATTTAGTAATCTTCAGAATCCAAAGTAATGATAAAAATCCAATACTTACACGTAACAACTTAAGGCAATCAGGTAGTTTTACTTGAAATAAGTCAATTTAATAAGCTGATATTGAGCGCTTTGCTACTTATTTTTTATTATCAAAAAAATCAAGCCAATAATCCATATTCCAATAAGTGTGGGCCCAAGATAAGAGAGATATGCATAGCTCTCCGGGTTGATATGGTTTGTATTGTTTAGTACTCCGATGAATCCTACAATCGTAGTTAAGTAGAAATTGACAATAAATACTATTGATCTGATCCAAGCTGATAGCTCTTCATTCATGTTCTTAGTACCTTGACTGGTTGTTATGCGAAGAAGAATATTGATCACAACAAAAGCTCCAAAAAAGTAATAAAAGAAATTCTGTTTATGTACCTGAGTTACTCCATCGATAGCTAAGTCAACTGCTATAGGAAGGTAGGCATACACCAAGAGAAAGATTGCCGAAAATAGAAGTACAGAAATTCGATTGAGAACTTTGATCGCTTTTACCATGACTGCAAAACTAACCAGCCGATGAAAGAAATTGTTAGACCATATCATTAATTTTGAATATGGATTTCAACCCAGTTATACTTTCCATCCCCCTCTACTTCACCCTCATTGGATTTGAGCTCATTTACCAGCTCGTAAAGAAGGTGAAAGTGTATCGAACCAATGATGCGATATCTAACATTAGCTGTGGTATTTCTTCCCAGGTGACGAATGCTTTATGGGGTGTGCTTTCCATAGCCATGTATCAATATGTTTATGAGCATTGGTCGTTTACCACCATTCCTAATGCATGGTGGAGTTATATACTCTTATTCTTACTGGTGGACCTGATGTACTATTGGTTTCACCGTTCCAGTCATGAGATTAATTTTCTTTGGAATACCGCTCATGTAGTCCATCATCAAAGTGAGGATTACAACTTGTCTGTCGCACTTCGACAGGCTTCATTTGGCGGGGCATTTGCTATGGTCTTTTATCTACCCCTGGCTTTGATGGGTTTTAATACTTATGCCTTTCTAATAGTAAAAGGGTTGAATCTAATTTATCAGTTCTGGATACACACCGAAGCAATTGATAAGCTTCCCAGGTGGTTTGAGTATGTGTTTAACACACCCTCCCACCATCGGGTACACCATGGTAGGAATCCAAAATACATCGATAAGAATCATGCTGGAACGCTGATGATCTGGGATCGGATGTTTGGTTCTTTTCAGGCAGAAGAAGAAAAACCGACCTATGGTGTCACTAAGCCAACAAACACCTGGAATCCGGTTTGGGCCAATGTTTTACCCATTGTGGATATGACGAATCAGTTCAAAGCTACCCCTGGCTTTTGGAACAAATTGAAAGTGCTTTTCTATAAGCCTGGTTGGCAACCTGTTGAATTGGGAGGATATCAAATGGCACCAGAGGTAAATAAGAAAACCTATCAGAAATTTGATGTGCATCCGCATATACCGATGATTCGGTACGTATTTATGCAGTTTATCCTTGCAATAGGATTTACATCGTTATTTCTCTTTACTCATTCCAATTATGCACTCACTGTCAAGTTAACCATGGCCGGGTTCATTATGTGGTCAATCGCTCAGCTGGGTATTTTGATGGAGAATCGCAAAAGTTGGATTCCAATCGAATACGTACGATTGATAGCATCAGGAGTGCTGATCGTATTTATGATTGGCGGAACGCTTTCTTATGGCATTGCAGGGGCATTTTTATTGCTGTTTGGCTTCTGGTTTTACTCTGCTTCTCGAAGGACAGAGTAGGTACCTTGTCAAGTGAAAATACCATATAGAAGTCACCCCCTACCGAATCGTCGGACCGCCCGAAACGTCGGACCGCCCGAAACGTCGGACTGTCGCGAGGGGGAATAGATCCTAATTCCCTTGCGAACGAGGGACGAGTGAGACTTGGGAATCTCGTAGAGTTAACGGTAAGTCACCCCCTAACCCCCTCAAGGGGGAAAACTCCTGAAATGCACACCACCCAATCGACGGTACGGCGATACCCGGCAAAATCACGGGGTTGGCTGAAACAATGGCCGGGATTTGATTTAGCCTAGATCCTTCGATAACCTCAAGGTAATATCCAATAAACTGATTGTCAGAATTAAAAAATAATTATCAACCTACCCTCTTCTCATACTCTTCTTCCATCCGATTATGCGCTTTCCAAAATGCCTTAGGATCAATTGCATTTAGACGATCTGTCAGTATATCTAAATGCGTGTGCCACCCCGCGAAAGTTCCAATGCGGGCATCCCGATCTCTGTTAAGGTTAGAATGTGTTAGTGTTAGCTTTACATCATCACCTTGCTCTTCCAGCTTAAAAGTCACCTCACCTCCTTCCCAGCCAATAACTAACAAATGAGGTTCATTGTAGGTCAGAACATCTGCCAAGGAGGTCATGCCTCCTTCCAGGTCTTTGTACTTTTCTGGTATTACTTCTTTTTCTGGCGAGAGTCGATTGTGATCAAATTGATACTCGACTTTTCCACCAGGAACTGTATCCATAGGTCCCCCTGCAAACCACAAGGCTCGTTTATCTCCATCGGTTAGGTATTCCCAAACCCTTTCTATTGGGCCTGGCAGGATGCGTTCAAACTGTAAAGTGTGATCCTCTATAAGTTTTCCGTATTTCTCCATGGTAGTAATTAATTATTTGTTTTCTTCTTTCAGCAAGGCTTCAAGCTTATCCAGACGTGTATTCCAGAATCTGCGATATTGATGTACCCAAAGAGCTATTTCTCCTAGTTTATCCAAATTGGCATGACAATAGCGCTCCCTGCCTTTCTTCTTTGTCGACACTAATCCACATTCTTTAAGTATTCTCAGATGTTTGGAAACAGCTGGTCTACTCATTTGAAAATTGTCTGCCAACTCGTTTACATTTTGTGGTTGATCAGATAATATATCTAATATTCCCCTCCTTGTTGGATCTGCTACCGCTTGAAATACATCTCTTCGCATAATATGAAACCTTTCGGTTACAAGTATACTAAAAAGAAACCAATTGGTTACATTTAAATTAAAAATATATTCTAAAAGCCTGTATCAAAGAGCATGACATTAGTGACTGATAATCACTCCTGTCTCAAACTCTCTACAGGATTAGTAAGTGATGCTTTAATTGTCTGAAAGCTGATGGCTAATGCACCTATTAACAAAACAATCCCGGTGGCAAGAATGAAAATCCATGCATTAATAGTGGTTCGTTCAGCGAAGTTCTGAAGCCAATAATCCGTAGCAACGTATGCAACAGGCCATGAAACCAATGTTCCTATAAGCGTGGTACGCACCATACTATTTGACAATAACCAAACAAGTGTTGCAGTGCTTGCTCCTAGTACTTTACGAATGCCTACTTCCTGTCTACGTGTAGAGATATTGAATGAAATAAGTCCAACCAATCCTAAACAAGCGATTAAGATGGACAATGACGCCAAAACCAGAAATATCTTTGCAGTAGCTGCTTCATTCTGGTATAACTTTTCATATTCCTCATCCATAAAGAAGTACTGAAACGGATGATCATTGGTATAGCCTGCCCATAATTCATCAATACGCTCAATGGTCTTTCTAACGTCCTGATCACTTGTAAGCCGAATACTGATATACTGTGGTGATTCATCCATTAGCAGTTCCATCGATACGGGTAATACCGGCTGATGAAGCGATTCGACATGATAGTCTTTTACAACTCCGATGATCGTAACCAAGTCATCCATGTGCCAGGGTGATGTCAATTTTTGACCAATAGGGTCATCATATCCTAAAGCTTGTGCTGCAGTTTCATTTATGACTACCGAATGAATATCTGTTTGCTTATGTTCATCCGTGAAAAAACGACCAGATACCAGCTCAATGTTCATCACCTGATGATAGTTCTGATCTACCAGATTATTTGGAAACAAAAACGTTTCACCTTTATCCTTAGGACGATATGATCGAATATCATACCCCTTTCCGGGCAGGGTTTTGGTGTGTGACACCTGTTTGACATTGCTCATTGCAATCAATTCGTTTTCAAACGTCTCCAGATGATTCTGAAGGGCATCCGGACGTCTAATCACCATTACCTGCTCTTTATCAAAACCCAAATTCTTGGTAAGCATGTAATCGATCTGATTGTAGACAACCAGTGTTACGATAATAATCACAATGGAAGCGGCAAACTGGATAACCACGAGCCCATTTCTAAGCCAACCTGAGGTACCTACTGGTGACAAGGTGTTCTTCATTGCCCAAATCGGATGAAATCTGGAAAGTACAAATGCTGGATAGCTACCAGACAGAATTCCAACAAGTGTGGCAAAGATGATAAGCGCTATAGGTCCCCAAAAACTGGAGAGGATGCCGAATGCCAATTCTTTTTGTAACATCCATTCAAATGATGGCTGTAATGTATAGGATAGGAAGGCTGCTAATATACCGGCTGAAAGTGCTAATAGAACAGATTCAAAGATAAACTGCTTTACTAACAGCGACCAGCTGGACCCCATTACCTTTCGAATACCGACCTCTCTTGCTCGAGTAGCTGATTGAGCAGTAGCCATGTTTACATAGTTGAAGATGGCAATAAAGAGAATGATGAAACCAATGACGGCATAAATGTATATGTAGGACAGGTTCCCAATTGGTGTTAGCTCCTTTGTGAAATCGGATTTAAGATGAATGTCTTTCATCGACATGAGCTCATACCCTACCCAGTTTCCGGAAGCCTCCCACTCACCGATGGTTTGCCCTGTATAGTATTCAATCTGAGGTGCCATGTGATTGTAAAAGATGTCACGCATGCTTTCTTCCAAATCTTTGATATCTGTCCCTTCACTAAGCAATAAGTACGTGTGTGCTCCATTTCCAATCCAGTTATTGCCTTTGTCAACATCCGGAAGTGAATTAAGGGAAGCCAGCATATCAAACTGAATGTGTGAATTGGGTGGTGGGTCTGCGACTATTCCTGTAATGATATAGAATGACGAATCGGTATCAAGCTGGATTTGCTTGCCTACCGCTCGCTGGTCTCCAAAGAATTTTTCCGCATAAGATGTAGTAAGAACAAGTGATCGAGGATGCTTAAAGACCTCCTTCGACTTTCCTTCGATTAAGTTGAAATCGAAAAACTCAAAAAAGGAAGGGTCTACATAAAAAAGACCATCTTCTATGAATTTACGATCACCTTCTTCTAGCAAGACTGGATCACTTTGCACGATTCTCACCGCACTTTTAACAGCGGCATAATCATTCACCGCCACTGCAGCTAGTGGTGCACTTGCAGGTGCTTCCCTGTTCTGCTTGCCATTGATCACCGCGACGTTACTCACCCGATAGATCTGTTCATACTTTGTATGAAAACGATCGTAACTGAGCTCATTTATAATATAGAAGGCAATCAGCACAAAACTGGTTAGACCGATTGTTAGTCCTGTGAGATTGGTGAGGAAATAGCGCTTATTCCTTGCGAAATTCCTGACTGAAGTGAAGTAGAAGTTTTTAAACATAGCAATATTTGAGTTTGACCTTGATTGTTTGAATGCGAAGGGACGTATTGCACTGAATACATCCAGGAAATAATGAAGGGCTGCTTTGAATCTTCCGTTTCGCTCCATCCGAAGATGATACAGCTCCTCCAGGTCACCCTGTAGAAACTCCAGCACATTTTCTGAGCAAAACCAGTGAAGGAGTTTTCGAGCAAGCTTTGGTGGATTGGATTGGTTTTTCATGAGCTTGGTTTCAGATTTAGTCCTGGCACTTCTCTTGAGAAGGCCATCCGTAGCTCATTTGCTTCTTCCAATACTTTGATGCCGTGAGTAGTAAGACGATAGTATTTCTTCCGTCTTCCTCCTCTTTCACTGGTAGCTCCTCCTTCAGAAGCCTCTAAATAACCTTTTTCCTCTAGGCGATACAATGCTGAATGCAATGCGCCAATGCTTGGGTTCTTCTTGGTTTTCTCCTTAAGGATCTCCTTGATGGTGACGCCATAAGCATCTTCACCCAGCACCCCTACTGCCAGCAATACCAATTCTTCAAAAGCTCCGAGTTTCATTTTAGTCCTATTTATTTCCTATTTACAAAACAAATATAAACTTATTTATTTCCTATTTGCAAATGAAATGAGTAAAAACTAGCATAATCGTAGAATCGAAGGATACAGAATACACATAAGAGTTAAGAACTGCAATGTCGTCTTCTAGGGCTCTTTCTACTTCTAAACCATGAACTACCCGCTATTCCCTTGCGAGTGAGGAACAAAGCGAGACTTGGGAATCTTATAGAACTAAAGATAAACTCATCTCCAGCCCCTGATCCATCGGACCACTCGAGCTTAGAGAGGAGAGCATTTGCGGTAACTATAGAAAACACACTTCATTATTGCCAGTACGGAGAAAAGCGGCTAAATCACGGGGGATGACTTGTGTAGGGACCGGGATTTGATTTTACTTATCCAGACCCATAAGCATTCTTAAAGTCTAAAAAGCTAGAAATCTATTATCCAGCATAGGATCAACCGCGAGAAACGTTGACGGCTTTCCCTCAGGCCGGGAGGCCATTCCTTTTCCATTGATGAAAAGAAATGAAAAATCTAGAAACCTCTAAAGCTATCAGCCCGCATTGCCGGTCGCTTGCCCGCAGAGGTTTCATTTCCTCCGCACCTTAAACTATTATAATTACACAACCCTAAGGATAAGAAATACTTCCTTATCCTAATCGTCGGAACGACGAAACACGGCAAAATCACGGGGAAGGCCCGTGCAAGGGCCGGGATTTGATTTTGCCTTGATTTTTTTCCCTCTGCGATACTTGTTTCATCTAAAGAAAAATGAAGAGCCTCCTGAATTACAAACTCACCCCAGCCCCTCTCTAGCTTAGAGACGGGTAGATTTGCGGAAATATTGGAATACACGCCCCCTATTCGACGGTACAGCGATACCCGACAACATTAATCAAGTTAACCCGCTAGCCTACACGATATTTTAGTAATTCGCTGCGATGCAGCGATAGTGATAGACACTTTCTTCATTAAGGAAGAAAGTAAAGAAAAACATCTCCATTTCTCCTATACTTTTGCACCCATGTCTCACATCAACGACACGATCACAGCGCTAGCCACTCCTCCCGGGCAGGGTGCCTTGGGCATTATCCGTGTTTCCGGTTCTGAAACGATACCTATTGTGAACGGGCTATTTCGAGGAAAGGACTTGACCAAAGTAAACTCGCATACCGTACACCTGGGGACTATTCGGGACGATGAAAACACGATCATTGATGAGGTTTTAGTAACCCTATTCAAAGGGCCGCACTCCTACACCAAAGAAGATGTCATCGAGATTTCCAGCCATGGTTCGCAATACATCCTGCAGAAAATCCTTGGGCTTTTAGTTCGCAAAGGAGCTCGGCTGGCTAAGCCCGGAGAGTTTACCCAAAAAGCATTTCTGAACGGTCGATTTGATCTGGCACAAGCTGAGGCAGTAGCAGACCTGATCGCCTCAGAGAATGCCAGCATGCAACAAACAGCTATGAAGCAAATGCGAGGTGGGTTCTCTGATGAAATCAAAAACCTGAGAGAGCAGCTGGTACACTTTGCCTCCATGATTGAGCTTGAATTGGACTTTGCAGAGGAAGATGTAGAGTTTGCTGACCGGCAGGGACTGACTGATCTGATTAATAAGATCCAGACATTGATTCAATCGCTTATTTCAAGTTTTGAATATGGTAATGCGATTAAAAATGGCATCCCTACCGTGATAGCTGGTAAACCCAATGCAGGCAAGTCTACCCTACTTAACGCACTGCTAAATGAAGAAAAAGCCATTGTCTCGGATGTGGCTGGCACCACTCGTGACTTCATTGAGGACTCCATCTACCTGGATGGGATTGCGTTCCGGTTTATAGACACAGCGGGTATTCGTGAAACGGAAGATAAGGTGGAAAGCATCGGTGTGAAACGTACGCTGGAGAAGATGAAACAAGCCAGCCTTGTGATCTATATGATTGATCTGGCGAACGATAATGTCCACGATATTATTGAACAGATAAAAGGATTAAAGCAATCGAACGTCCCCTACCTTATAGTTGGTAATAAAGAAGATGAAGCAAGAAAGGAATTGAAAGAAGCTATTCAAGAAGAATCACCTGTTTTCATCTCTGCTAAAAGTAAAACACACCTGGATGAATTGAAGAATCGACTCAAGGTCTTTGTTCAGGAAACTAAAAGTTCCAGCGATGTGATAGTTACCAACGCCCGACACCTTCAAAGCCTACAGCTAACCGACGAGGCACTCAACCGTGTAATCGAGGGCATCAACATGCAGATGAGCAACGACCTGGTAGCTCAGGACATCCGGTCTGCTCTCTTCCACTTAGGCGAAATTACTGGCGAGGTGACTACCGATGATTTGCTGGAGAATATCTTTTCGAAGTTTTGTATCGGGAAGTAGGAAAATGACTAAGCCATTCTTTCTAGAAATCGCTCCACGTCATCAATTTGATCATCTGTAAGCTTATGGCTTATCTTGTTTGCTAATGCTTCCCTCTTCTCCTTGTATCCTGGTGAAGATTGTTTCGTCTTTAACTCCAAAAACTTATCTAAGTCCTCTCCTGCCAGGTCTGCGCTTGATACTTCCTTATAAGTCACTGCTAGATTCTTATTCTTTGCCTTGATCATCGTCTTTACCACCTCAGCGACATTCCCTCCTGCAAGTGCATGTGACTCTAAATCCACACTTGTAAGTCTCAGTCCTGCTTTTGTACTGGTGATAAGTGCAAAAACAATATCCTTTACCGGGGACTTTCTGATGCGCATAAAGACTAGTTCTAAGAGCCTAATACGCACTCCTGCAAAAACCGTAGTGAGCCAAAGATTGAAAGGAACTAAGTAGAAAAAGATAAATAAGACGACAGCTCCGAATAGGATTAAAATGAGTAGTTCTGTAATCATACTAGATAGTGATTTTAATAAATGTTTTAATTAGCATCAAAATACTTGAGTTTTGAATCTACATGTTATCTATTCTTGAGATTCTTTTACATCAGTAACATCTTCCCGAGCATAGAATGTATCGTTTGAAATTTTAGGTCTTCGTTTCAATGCCTCACTGAGTCCTTTTTCCAGGCTCTTTCTTTTTTGATAAAGCACCCATGCTTGTTCTTCTATTGAAAAAGGATGTTCGTTTTTTACTGCCTTAATAAACATCTTTTGTTTTTCACTGATCGGCTCCAACTTTCCTTCTAACAATGCTTCAAACCAATGACCGTATTTTTCCAGAATGGCAATCATTTCATCAGAAAAGGCTGGTAGGTTCTTGATTTTGCTGTCAATCACGTATGTACCTTTCTCATGCAAATAGTAAAGATGGTCTTCTTTCGTGCTGGGCATTCTTAAATCTAACAAACACCCACCAAACGATAATGTGCCTAGTCTAACAATCTATTTACACGCACGGTACACGCACTGTAAACAATTTATTCCTTAAACAAAAAGTGAGATTCTTATCTAGGTTTTCGAACCTTAAATGAGCGCTTGCCAAAAGTATTGTCTCTAATTCTTCCTTCATCAGCATCACAATCTTCAACCACTTCAAGCATTTCAAACACCAGCCGATCTATCTGGGCATTTTCTATTACGTCAAGAAAAACCATGTCAACATCGTCGCTTCTCGTAGCATTATAGTTAATATTTGTTATGCTTTGATTCTTTGAAAAAGAAATGAAACCTGAATCAGGAAAAGCGGGAGAAGCGAATTCTGTTGCAAAAAATACTATATATGTTGATTCTGTTTCCTCATCGTCGTAGAGGTCCAAGTTGAATCCAGCATAGTAATCTAGTATATCAATTGAATCACACTTAAAGGCCTCTTCCAATTCCCATTCTCCCTGCAGCTCTTCAAAAAATATTTTCAAATTGTCAATTGGAATACATGTTGTGCACTCGCAATTGGTACATTGATCATTGCACGAGAGGCAATCATCGATATCTCCATTACAACTGATTAGTGAAGAAAAACTTCCAGCCAGAATTAAAAAGACAATTGCTAAAATTACTGATGAGGATTGAGTATATTTTCGCATAAAGCTCAAGGTGATGCTCTATAAAATTATCTATTTTTTTTTAATCTTTAGTTTATTAAGTGTAAAGAGCTACTCACAACCAACCATCGACGATTGCTACAATTATTATTACGAGAATGAAATAGATTCAGCCTTTCATTGTGTTGATTTTGTCATTCCTGATTTGATTGAGCAAAATGATTCCCGAGTAATTAGTTTGTATAATTTAAAAGGCGTTCTTTTTGAAGAAACGAATGATCTTAGAAAAGCACGTGAAGCATATTTGGGGGGAATCTCACTAATAGAGTCTTCTTCATTTGAAGTTGAGAAAGAATTTGGTGATATATATAGAAGTTTAGCCTGGTTGAGTTACAGTCAAGGGAATACTATTTCAGCACTTGAGAATTACTTGGAAGCTTTTTCAATTTATATTGAAACGCAAGATGTAACTGGAAAATACAGTACACAAATGGACGTTGCACAGCTTTACAGGAATCAGTTTTTGTTTGATGATGCAATGGAGTTGATCGAATGTGCGGAAAATGATATGGATATTGTATTTTCAGATCCGAATGATGCATACAAACAAAGTCAATTAGGGAATCACTTTTTAAATGAAGGAATCATTTACTTTCATAAATTCGATAAATCGTTCAACGAAAAAACTGAGGAGGCTTTTATAAAGGCAATTCAGGCATTTAAGCGTGCGAAAGATGAAGTGAGTCTCCTTGAAAGCCGGATGGTTTATCAAATATTGAAATATGAATCTGAGAAAACCACTCAGCCAATCATCACAAATGATCTCACAGTTTCATACGAAGATGTGATTCAGCAAGACAACTTACGCTACATGCATTTTCTCCTTAAAGGCGATTCTGTTTCTTCTCCGGCAGTCAATCTTGCCGTTTCCTATTATGACTCGGCTTTTAAAATAGCGCAGCAATTAAAGAGTTCTGAGTTTATGATAAGATCTATTGAACGTTTGATTAACTTAAATCATCAGTATGGTGACACATTGTTGTCCGGTGATCATTTAGCGAGAATCACCCGCATCGAGCGTGGCATCCGCAATGGTATGATAGAAAAGCGGGATGAAATCAACTCGAAAAGAGCAGAATTGGAAGCCTTGTTTAATTGTAAAGAGGACGAATCTTGTTCAGGAAGTAAACTTAATATTTTTAATATCTGTATGCCTATTTATGACGTTATCGCTATAACCTTCGGGATATTAACTTTGATTGCCATGATTATCATAGCACTCATTAATATCAATTTAAATCCGTTTTCACAATGGCTCTTGCGAGTGGTGATTTCAATAGCTGCAGCCGGAGTTGCCGTTACCATTTCTGGTTTGATAAGTGTGGAAATATCCGGTATTGTAAAAGCTGGGGGAGCAATAGCAGTATTTGTTTTGGTTTATTTAACGAATCCTCCTAAGCTTTTAAATCAGTAAAACTTCTTCAATAAAGGAATGCCATCTTATTCATACTTCAATTCCTGATAAAAATTTTGGATGAAAAAGATGGTCAGAAATGTACCCTACCTGCCTATACCTTAGGTGATAATGTTTCCTTTACTACAATACAAGCCTGCACCAGTACCTTTCGTGAGTAAGTATCTGTTGCACAAAATTCAATTGCTTAATCTAAACCCAAGCTTAAAAATGGAGATTACCAATCATAGTTAGTTTTCATTTTGAGCCAATTCTTTTACATACACTACTACGCTCCAAATCTCCTCTTCTGTGAGCATCGTCTTAAAGGGTTGCATCAAGCCACGTCCCTCGGAAAGTTTCCAGAATATCGCACCATCAGATTGTTGCATAAAATCCTTTTTCGTGAAATTTTTGGGTTTCTGTTCTAAGGTCTTCGCAATGTTTGTTTCTGCATTGCCATATGTGCCGTGGCAAACGACACATTCGTCGGTATATATCTCTTTTCCAAGTTTCAGGGCAGCTTCTTTATCTTTTATAGGGTTGACTAACTTATCTGCCTCAGGAGCTGCTATCCAAGGCACTACTTGACTGGACGTTTGAGCCATAAGTGTAGACTGACATAATATGAATGCACAAAACAATGTCGTGCAAAAAATAAGGGAAGATATTGACTTTTTCATGATCTAAAGTTTGATTAATGGAAAACAAATTGCACCAATAAACTGAAGGTCACAATGAGATTAGATGGAGGAAGTATTGATTTAAATCAATACCAACTAAAGCTATTAATCCTCCTTTATAAAAGCAAAACAATGGTATTTATCTCAGTCGGTTTCTGAGGCCTCTATCTCTTCCCTTGGTAACATCTCATCGCGCATTGCAGTGTTGTAAACAAATCCTGCAACGATAGTAGCAATCTGCTGGAGATCGTCAATAACCAAACGCTCGTAGGTATCCATGTTGGTATGGTGCGTCCGAGACCAATACTCGACCGGATCCTGAATAAACTGGAATCCCGGGATGCCGATTGCATCAAAACCTAAATGATCTGTTCCTCCCGTATTTCTTACGGTAATGGTAGTATTCTCCATGATGTCATCATATGAGCCAAACCAATCCTTGAAAATGGGACCTACTTCCTCATTGCCTTGCAAATAGATGCCTCGGATTCTTCCTGTACCATTGTCGATGTTGTAGTAAGCGGATATTTTGCTATGCTCTGGCTTTAAAGCCATCGTTTCAGCATCACCAAAATGGTTTTTCACATAGTTGCGAGACCCAAAAATTCCTTGTTCTTCCCCACCCCATAAGGCAATGCGTACTGTGCGTTTAGGTTGAAGACCAGCTTCTTGAAGAATACGAACTGCTTCCATCATCACGATGCATCCTGCTCCATTATCGGTTGCACCAGTCCCTCCATGCCAGGAATCTAAATGTCCACCTAACATTACTATTTCATCCTTTAAATCAGGATCAGAACCGGGTATCTCTGCTACTACATTATATCCTGTAAGATCGTCCGTTTTAAACGTGGTTTTCACTTCAGCTTCCACTTCCACTGATACTCCGTTCTCAACAAGGCGCGCCATAAGATTGACGTGCTCCGGGGCTGTCTCCAATTCACAAACACCCGCTGGTGTATCTTTATCGTAGCTTCTCGGGCTGCTGGTAAAAAGTGTGCCGTGTCGCCCCCTCACTCCTTTGATAATCAAAGCAACCCCTTCATCTTTAAGAAATGTATTCAATGTAGTGCCAAAAGCCCTTCGCTTACGAAAGGCAGCAATTTCATCTTCTGTCCATTGCCTTCTTTCTGTACGTGGTTCATTCATTTCATCCAGGTCTTCTTCAGTATATCGTAACGCATCTGCCTCAAAAGTAGGCGACTGGTCCCCTCTTGGTTTGAATGCGACAATCGCCCCTTTTAACTTTCCCCTGTACTTCTCAAAATCTTCTTCATTATTAATCTCTACGAAAAGTACTTCACCAGAAACTTCACCATCTGTACTTTCTGTCCATGCTTCCGGTACAGCTATGAATGGCATATAATATGGTTTGGTCATTGCGATGTAGCTTTTGTTTACTTCCCATCCGCGACCAAATTCACCCCAGGCCTCCTTCTGTGCATTTTCCAAACCCCACTCAGTTAGCTGATTTATGGCGTATTGTGCAGCTCTTTCATATCCTGCTGAATTAGACAGCCTTGGTCCGGCTTTATCAATCAGTTCAAAGGCGATTTGCTCTACTTGTGAGTTTTCAAGACCTTCCTTTTTGATTTTTTCGATGGCTACTGCATCAATGTTTTCCTGAGCGTACGAAACAAATGCGAATAGCAACACTGGAATAAGTAGTAATCTCTTCATTAGTATAAGGGTTAGATTTAAATCAAGATCATAAATATACTCATCTGCCTAGAAGGTGTAATGGATTTTGTGATAAGTGGAGGTTTGGGGTTGTAGATAAGGTTTGATTATACGGTATTCAAAGTCCTAAGGCTGACAGGTATCATGAAAGACTGGATGTCTAAAATAAACCTACCATTTTCGCTCAAACTGCTATGGCTCTTCATTTTTGCCTTGATGCAAAAACGAAGCAAAAAGATCAAGGCTGTAAATCCTTCGCTAAAAAATTGAATCGTTTACGTATTCAAAATCAAACTCGCTACGCTCTAACAGTGATTTTGAATTTCAATTACCGGTGTTCAATTTTTATTATCGCTAATGATTTAAGGCCTTTTTTTCGATCACCCAATGCCTTAGGCAAAGAAATGACCAAAGTTAATCGCCGGAACGACGAACCACTCCCCTCTCTAATATTAGAGAGGGGCCGGGGTGAGTTGGTAACAACCCTCTGCTTAGCCCAGATCCTGAAATAAATTCAGGATGACACCCGCTACCGAAAACATCTTAGGTTATTAGTTACGACTATACAGTCATCCCCGATCGTCGGAACGAGGTGGGAAGACTGGACTCAGGAAGAAAATTCCCCTCCTTGGAGGGGTAAGGGGTGGGTTATTCATCAGATACTTCAGATCATGCACTTGTTTCATTCCTTAAACTCAGGTAAATTAAGGGTTTACACTGCCTAGTTAATTTCAAAATGAGAACTTCGGTTCCGTCAACTATATGCCTTCACCAAAAGCACCAACATCTAAAAGTTCCTCGAAAAAGGATAAAGCTCTATTGACCAAAATAGAAGTACTTGAAAGAAAGCAGGAATTAGAAGCAGCATTAGAGCGGGTTAGAGCAGCTTCCATGGCGATGCATGACTCGAGTGAATTGAGCAAAGTTGCAAAAGTTCTGAACGATGAGTTTTCAAAACTAAAGATTCGGGGGTATTCAGGTGTGTCCCTTCTTTTATTTGAGGAGAATGGAACCACTACCATGTGGGACTTTTCAGATCCAGGAAATATGGGCAAACCGGATCATAAAGTTGCGACCTGGGAGCCTAAGAAATATCCCCAACTAGGTGAAACATGGAAAAAATGGAAGGAAAAAAAAGAATACTTCACCATTGAATATGATTCTGAAAAGGTGAAAAAGGGCCTTGAGGAATGGAAGCAAATCAATTCTGATGTATACAAAGCCCTTAAGGGCCCCTTCGATAAAGGTTTAATTGATACTCAGTGGAATGCTTTTGGTAAATTCTCTAGCGGACTCCTAACGCTGGATTTACTCAATCCTCCCGATGATGAAATCAGGGTTATTACGATTAAAATGGCCAATGCATTTGGTCTTGCATACCAGCGTTTTTTAGACCTTCAAAAAGCTGAAGAACAAGCCAGAAAAGCAAATATCGAAGCGGCACTCGAACGGGTGCGTACCAGAACGATGGCTATGCAAAGCAGTGATGAGCTATCGGAGGCTTCATTTCTGTTAGATCAGGAAGTTAGAAACCTGGGCATTAAGACGTGGGGATGTGCATTCAACATTTATCGTGAGAAAGACTCCATCGAATGGTTCGGAAATGAAAAAGGCGTCCTGCCAACCTACACGATCCCGAGAAAAGGCATCTTTAAAAAATACTATGACCTGGGACAAAAGGGAAGTTCTATACACGTACAGGAATTTAAAGGCCAAAAGTGCATCGAGCATTATGAATACATGAGCACACTGCCCGTCATTGGAGATGTGCTCAAGAAACTAAAAGAATCAAACGGCTCTTTTCCCGAATATCAGATCGACCATGTCGTCTATTTTAAATACGGATACCTCCTGTTTATCACGATCGAATCAGTACTTGAGTCACATAACATTTTCATGCGGTTTGCGAAAGTATTTGAACAAACCTATACCCGTTTCCTGGACCTTAAGAAAGCTGAAGAACAAGCCAGAGAAGCCCAAATAGAACTGGCATTGGAACGGATAAGAGCACAGGCAACTGCCATGAAAGAGTCGAGCGACCTGCAAGACATTGTGGTGGCCATGCGAAAAGAGTTTGTAAACCTGGGATACGAAGCGAATTATTTCTGGCATATGAGATGGCTACCGGATCGATATGAAAAAGCAATGACCGCCGGTGATGGCGCACGCATCGGCATGGTAATGAAACTGCCTCGGCATATCCATGGTGATGTTCCTCTGGTGGCCAAATGGGAAAAAAAGAAGGATCCTACGCTGGTTTTTCCAATGGATGCTGAAACAGCAGTAACCTATGTAGACAAAATGATCTCCCTTGGAGATTTCGAACAGCTGGATCCCAATGCGCCTAGTCTGGAAGACGTACGAAATCTTGGTGGATTGACCTTCATCATGGCCCGAACCACTCATGGTGAAATTGGTTACAGTTTGCCGGGCAACATCCATGAGCCACCAAAAGAAGGAATTGAGACACTCCGACGATTTGCTAGCGCCTTTGATTTGGCGTACAAGAGATTCGAAGATTTAAAACAAGCAGAGCAGCAGGCACGAGAGGTGAAAGTTGAAGCTGCGTTAGAGCGAGCTCGTGCTCAAAGCATGATGATGCAGCACTCTGATGAAATAGATAATGTTTCAAATGTATTTCATGAGCAAATCACCTTCCTGGATATACCCTCAGAATTTTCCTATGTATGGCTTCCAGATGAAGAGAATCAATCTCATCAATTCTGGGCAAGTTGGCATGAAGAAAAAGGGAAGAAAAGAGCCCTTGAAAGCAAACAAATTACCTATCCGTTAGACAAATCGGAACCTTACACGGCTGCCTGTTTTAAAGCCTGGGCTAATCCGGATGTAATTCTAGAAGAATTCATCAAACCTTCAGATGTCGTGGGTTTTTTTGACGTTTGGCACGAACTATTGGATGGTGCTCAAAATTTAAAGTCGAATTATTTTCCAGATGGACTTTACTATTCGGAGGCCTATATGAGATATGGTTGCTTTGGGATAAATATCCGGCGCAAGCTTTCTGCTGATGAAAAGGCTATACTTAAAAGGTTTTCTATAGAATTCGAAAGAGCTTACACTCGCTTTCTTGATTTAAAAAAGGCAGAAGCTCAGGCAAGAGAAGCTCAGATTGAAGCTGCAGTAGAACGTGTAAGAGCAGAAGCTATGGCCATGCATCTGCCAAGTGATCTAGTCAAAGTGACTCAAACTTTGATCATGGAGATCACCAACCTTGGCATAGAAGGCATTACGGGGGCAGCATTTATTCTCATAGATGAAAATGACATTGTGACCATGTGGGATATCTCCGATCCCGGCAATATGGGCTATACCCGAGACCATAAGTCTACCTATGATCCAAAAGAATTTAATATGCTGGGTGAATTCTGGCGTAAGTGGAAAAATGGTCAAGAGTACTTTGTCATTGAATACGACCTAGAGAAAAACAAAAAGGAGTTGGAAGAATGGAAATTGGTAGATGAAGAGAATTATTTGAATCTCAAACGTGCCATTGAAAATAACAAACTAAAAACACAATGGAATCCTTTTGGTAGCTTTTCCAGCGGTTTACTAACTCTGGATATGTTGACAGAACCTGATGAGGACACGGAGTTAATCGTCATCAAAATGGCCCGAACGTTTGATCTGGCCTATCAGCGATTTGACGATCTGCAAAAAGCTGCAGAGCAAGCAACAGAAGCACGAAAACAAGCCTCTTTGGATAGAATACGAGCTGAAATAGCTTCAATGAGAAACCAAACTGATTTGGAGAAACTGACACCATTTATTTGGACAGAACTCAGCTCACTGGGTATTTCATTTTTTAGATGTGGAATTTTTATAATGAATGAACAGTCAAAAAAAATAAACATGTACCTCTCAACTCCAAAGGGAGAGTCAATAGCCACTGTCACGCTTGACTTTGATAATAGTGACATTACACTTGCCGCCAGTCAACATTGGAAGAATCAACATATATTTAGAGAGAAGTGGGACAAGGACCAATTTATCGAGTGGTCTAAGGGATTAGAAGATCAGGGATTAGTTATTAGCTCTGAGAGCTATCAACATTCTGAAACTCCTCCTGAACAGCTTTGCTTACAGTTTGTGCCCTTCAAGCAAGGGATGCTCTATGTTGGCACACAAGATTTTCTAATCGAAAATGATCTGGATCTTGTTCAGGATGTAGCGGATGCATTTTCTATTGCCTATACTCGGTACGAGGATTTTGTGCAACTTGAAAAGGCCAAGCGTATGGCTGAAGATGCTCTTGGAGAATTACGTTCAACGCAAAGCCAATTGGTTCACGCAGAAAAGATGGCGTCTCTTGGAGAGTTAACCGCCGGAATTGCGCATGAAATTCAGAACCCACTAAACTTTGTCAATAACTTCTCCGACCTGAATACTGAGTTAGTAGAAGAATTGAGAGAAGCACTTGATTCTGGTGACACAGAAGAGGCAAAAGCAATTCTTAATGACTTAAAATCGAACGAAGAAAAAATCATCCATCATGGGAGAAGAGCAGAGGGCATTGTAAAAGGGATGCTTCAGCACTCCAGAGGGGGTGATGGCAAGAAGGAGCTGACAGACATCAATACATTGGCAGATGAATTTCTTCGCCTCTCCTACCACGGTTTAAGAGCAAAGGACAAGTCGTTCAATGCCAAATTTAAGTGCACTCTTGATGAGAACCTTCCTAAAATTGAAGTGCTCTCTCAGGACATTGGAAGGGTTTTCCTAAATCTGATCAATAATGCCTTTCATGCAACTGCCGAACAAAGTAAGAAAGATGCATCGTACAAGCCCACAGTAGAAGTTGTCACCCAAAAGGAAGAGGACCACATCAAAATTCAGGTAAAAGACAATGGTGCCGGCATCCCTGACAAAATTAAAGACAAAATATTCCAACCATTTTTCACTACCAAAGCAACCGGAACAGGTACTGGACTTGGCTTATCTCTCAGCCATGACATCATTTCCAAAGGACATGGTGGCACCATAGAGTTGGAGAGTGAAATAGGAAAGGGAACCACGTTTACCATTCGACTGCCAATCCATGCGTCATAGATCCTTTTTCATATTCTTCATTCTCCTTTTTGGCATTTGTCAATCGGCTTTCAGTCAGAACAAAGTAGTCGTACTTGATGCCACCATGTTTCACTCCCATCAACGCTTGTTTTTAACACCTTTAGATGGATGGCTATATAAACAAGGACATGATCCTGAGTGGGCTCAAACTGATCTGGATGTATCCGACTGGCAATCATTCAGACCTAACCAACTCAATGCCGAGATGGAAGATGCTTCAGGAAGATTGGAAGGGTGGTTTCGAATTAAAATCAAATTAAATGAGTCATTTGATGGCATGCCACTGGCGATCAGCAGAGATCTATGGGCAGCTACAGACATCTACATCGATGGCGAGTTGATTCATTCGTTCGGTGATACGTGCAATCCATACGAACCTTACAATCCAATACTAAAACATCCCCAACCCATCAATCTGGAGGTTGGGAAAGCGTATCTTTTAGCCATTCATTTTGTTGATTATGAGAGCACCTTCCAGCAGCGAGAGCTCAGGTTGAAACCCGATAATCTCAAGAGTCTCATTGCTATCACAGGGCCGGCATATATCGATTATGTGGATCGAAACTCCAAATCATCATACATCTTTGGCTCATTAAGCATCGGGTTAAGTGCCCTTTTATTCTTTTTGTTTTGGTTTCTCTACTTTCTAAATAAGAATCAAACACTTTTCAAACTCATTGCCTGGTTGATCACATTTGTTTTACTCACTTCCATCGCAATTTTTTACAATTCGTTTTTTGAGATTTCTTACGTTGTAGAGAAGATTCGATTCCTGTTTCTGATCAACCTGCAAGCAATAACAACCATTCTTGGATTGTTCATTTTGGAATGGATGCTCACTCAAAAGAATTCACTTTGGTCTAAAGTGATCTTCTGTGCTTTGTTAATAACAAATACTCCTGCGCATCTTTTTTCCATTTCATTGCCTTTTGGAATCGCATTTACTTTCATGCTGGGATATTATGGAAGTTTGTTATATAAACATTGGAAATCGATTAAAGGAGCTCAATGGGCGGTTGTTATTGGAGTAATTGCTTCAACACTTGCTACCCTACAATACATCAGTATACACAAGTATTTGCTCGATTTTTACAATGAGTATGATAAGCCAATTATTTCCTTGGCTAATCTGATTACCCCGTTATTCCTACTCGGTTATGTTTCTGCACGATTGAATGAAAGCTTAAAGGAAGTGTATGAAGAAAGCCGGAAGGTGCTAAAAGTCAACGAAGAAAAAAGGGAATTACTGGCCAATCAAAATGTACTACTTGAACAGCAAGTAAATGAACGAACTGCTGCACTGAACCAGTCAATTGAAGATCTAAAAGCCACGCAAAACCAGCTAATCCACTCTGAAAAGATGGCTTCCCTGGGAGAGCTAACTGCAGGAATCGCTCACGAGATTCAGAATCCACTCAACTTCGTTAATAATTTCTCTGAGCTCAATAAAGAGCTTATTGAGGAGCTGAAGGATGCAGTGGCTAAAAATGATCAGGAAGAAGTCAAGGCCATTCTGAAAGACCTACTCGAGAATGAAACGAAGATTGCTCATCACGGCAAACGTGCTGAAGAAATTGTAAAAAGCATGCTCCAGCATTCTCGTAGTGGCAATGACGAAAAGGAGCTTACTGATATCAACCAGTTAGCAGATGAGTACCTGCGTCTCGCTTATCATGGTTTAAGAGCTAAGGACAAGTCCTTTAACGCTGATTTTAAAACTGAGCTAGACCCTTCCCTACCCAAGATCAAAGTTGTGCCACAGGATATCGGGCGTGTATTGCTTAACCTGATCAATAATGCTTTTCAGGCCTGCGCTATAGGCGCAGGTGGTGACCGCAGCGTCAGCACCATGAAAGCAGATTACAAACCTTTAGTTATTGTATCAACAAAAAAGACAGCCGAGAGTATCCAAATCACCGTTTCCGACAATGGACCAGGCATCCCAGACAACATCCGGGATAAAATCTTCCAACCGTTCTTTACTACCAAAGCAACTGGTGAAGGAACTGGGTTAGGGTTGAGTATGAGCTATGACATTGTGACCAAGGGTCATGATGGAGAAATTCTGTTTGAATCAATACCAATGAGTGGAACTTCATTTGTCATTAAAATACCTGTAAAGGGAAACACATAATTGAATTAATATGTGTGCCATACTAAAACATATACTTGATTACCATATGATAAGAGTAGTACTTATCATTATTCTGTTTTCCTGCAGCTTTTCAAACAGCGCCCAAGTACCCGCTGATCAACTGTCCGTAATCAAAAAGAAATTTTCCGAATCGAAACATGATTCAACTAAACTTCGGCTTAGCACCGCCATAGCAACTGGATATCGATTTTCAAATATTGATTCATCACTACACTACTACAATATATCATTAGGAATAGCTGATAGATTGAATTTAACAAATCAGAAGGCGTATCTACTTTCTTTAATTGGGGCAGTTTTTTTAGAGAATGGCAAACTGCCTGAGTCACTGGCTTATCAATTCGAAGCATTAAGAATTGGCGAAGAATTAAGAGATACAGTTGTAACTAGTAATGCGCTTAACAGAATTGGAAATGTATACATGGAGTTAGCAGACTACCATAGAGCTATAGAATATTATGAATTATCAAAAGCTCAGTTTTGGGCGATAGGCGATACTGGAATGTATCACAATGAAATTTCAAATATTGGAAACATTTATTCCTTAATGAATCAGCCAGATTCAGCATTGTATTATCAAAAAATTGTTTATCAGGCATCATTAAGTGCAACTGATAGATATGATTACACATTTGCAGAAATCATGTTTAGGTATGGAAATGCATTTAAGCTTAAGAAAAGCTTGGACAGTGCTCTTTTTTACTATCAGAGGGCCATTCAAGAGGCTCAATTTGATAACGATTTAAGAAATCTTGCTATGAGCTATTTTTCAATAGCGGAACTTTATCTTGAACTTCAAATTACAGACTCAGCTCTTAACTACGCCCAAAATGCAATTCAAACGGCTGAAAAAATTTCATTCAAGAAGATTATTCGTGAGTCTGCTTTACTGATTAGTAGCGTATTCAAAGAGAGAAAGAACTATGAAGATGCTTATAGTTATCTCATAATGGCAAACAAAGTACAAGAAGATATAGCCGGGACAAAAAAATTGCAGGAATTGCAGCAAATAATACTAGACGAGCAAGAAAGAAATAAGGAGGATAATATTCAGCGAATTGCCAATCAAAGTAGAAATCGACAATTAGCACTACTTACAGGATCCTTAATTCTTGTACTTATTGGATTAATTCTCTTTAGGAATAATCGCCAAAAGCAGAAAGCAAATCGAGCACTAAAAGAGTCTATTTCAAAACTCCAATCAACTCAGAACCAACTCATCCACTCGGAAAAAATGGCCTCTCTTGGTGAGCTAACTGCAGGAATCGCTCACGAGATTCAGAACCCACTCAACTTCGTGAATAATTTTTCTGAGCTCAATAAAGAGCTTATTGAGGAGCTGAAGGATGCAGTGGCTAAAAATGATCAGGAAGAAGTCAAGGCCATTCTGAAAGACCTACTCGAGAATGAAACGAAGATTGCTCATCACGGCAAACGTGCTGAAGAAATTGTAAAAAGCATGCTCCAGCATTCTCGTAGTGGCAATGACGAAAAGGAGCTTACTGATATCAACCAGTTAGCAGATGAGTACCTGCGTCTCGCTTATCATGGTTTAAGAGCTAAGGACAAGTCCTTTAACGCTGATTTTAAAACTGAGCTAGACCCTTCCCTGCCCAAAATCAATGTCGTTCCGCAGGATATTGGAAGAGTCTTGTTGAATTTGATCAATAATGCTTTTCAGGCCTGCGCTATAGGCGCAGGTGGTGACCGCAGCGTCAGCACCATGAAAGCAGATTACAAACCTTTAGTTATTGTATCAACAAAAAAGACAGCCGAGAGTATCCAAATCACCGTTTCCGACAATGGTCCGGGCATCCCAGACGATATCAAAGACAAGATCTTCCAACCATTCTTCACCACCAAAGCTGCTGGAGAAGGAACCGGATTAGGTTTGAGTATGAGCTATGACATTGTGACCAAAGGGCATGGAGGGACGATTGAAGTAGAAAGTAAAGAAGGCCAAGAGACAACATTCATCCTTACTCTCCCACTCACATGAAAAGATCACTTCTGATACTGCTAATACTGACAGTCTTTCTTGTGAATAGCATAGGACAAAATATCAACACGGACAGAGCCTATCGTGACAGTTTAAAATCTCAATTATTTGTAGCGGATAATGACAGCACGCTAGTACAAATCTTAAATTCATTGGCAGAATCTTATTGGATGTCGGAATACGATTCGAGTATTTTCTATGCAAGAAATGGTCTTCTTATAGCCCGAAAAAGTAACTATCAAGCAGGCGAAGTAAATTCTTTACTCACGCTCTCACTGGTTAGCTCTGTCATTGGAGATGTGGTAAAGGGTTATGAATACTCATCAATGGCCATCAAGCTATCCGTAGCGTTGAAAAATGAACACCTACTCAGTAAATCTTACTCTGCATTCGGCCAGGCGCTCTCTTCCTCGGGGAAATACAGAGAAAGCATCCGAGCTATTAAAAAAGCATTAACCTTCAAAAGCAAGGATCCATTACAACTGATGGCAAATTATGCACAGCTATCTGATTGTTATGCAAGATTGAACATGGCTGACTCAGCTAATTATTTTGGGAAAAAGACTTTTAATGAGATCAATCCAGACATACTGAATCCACCCTACCCGCTACGAATTGTAGCGAATATGCATCGTAGATTAGGTGCTAAAAATCTGGCTTTATCATTCTATAAACAGTCGGTGAAATCATCGTTCAACAAGGATGATGATGTCAGTTTAACCAAAGCATATCTGGACATTTCCAGGCTATACCATCAAAATGGCTTGACTGATTCCACCTTTTATTATGCAGATTTAGCTTTATTAAATTCGAAAAAATCAAGAAGTATTGTTCTCATCATTGAAGTAAGTGAATACCTGGCTAATCTTTATACAGCAATTGATCTGAGAAAAGCTTTGGCTTATGCAAATGAAAGTAATGCAGCCAGAGACAGTCTTAAATTCATTCTTCAAGAACAATCCATCAAGAGTTTCAATGACTTTGACCAAAAATTAAAGGAACTTGAAATTCAGCAAAGCAGAAATGAATTACGTGCTAAAATCAGACAGAATACCTTTATTGGAAGCACCTTCACACTGTTAGTTATAGCATTTGCACTTTGGAGAAACAACCGCATCAAGCAACGGGGAAAAAAGCGAGTAGAAAAGGCCTATGATAAACTAAAGACTGCTCAGCAAAAGCTTATCCACGCAGAGAAAATGGCTTCTTTAGGTGAAATCACTGCTGGAATTGCCCATGAAATCCAGAACCCACTGAACTTCGTGAATAATTTCTCAGACCTGAACAGAGAGTTATTGGATGAGATTGAAGAAACAATCAATAAAGGTGATCAGAGCGAAATAAATCAACTGATTGAGGACCTAAAGGAAAATGAGAAGAAGATCACACATCACGGTAAACGTGCTGAAGAGATCGTGAAGAGCATGCTGCTGCACTCACGCACTGGTACATCCGAAAAAGAGGAAACAGACATCAATGCCCTCGCTGATGAATGTCTAAGTCTCTCCTACCATGGTATTCGAGCAAAAAACAATCAGTTTAGGGCACATTTTGTATTGAATTCAGACCCACATTTACCTAAAACACATGTGGTAAGACAGGACATTGGTCGTGTCCTTTTAAACCTGATTAATAACGCGTTTTATGCTGTAGCAGAAAAATCGAAAGTGGCCGAAGGAGAATATAACCCTCAGATTAAAGTGATTACACAGTCAAGCAAGAACGAAATAATCATCATAATCAAAGACAATGGGATTGGCATTCCTGATGAGATAAAGGACAAAATATTTCAACCTTTCTTTACAACTAAAGCTGCTGGAGAAGGAACCGGTTTGGGATTATCAATGAGCCATGAGATCATTACTCAAGGTCACAGAGGAACCATTGAGGTAGAAAGTAACCAAGGGTACGGTACCTTCTTTGAAATTAAGCTTCCCATTAAAGGAAATACCTAAAAATTAAAAAAAACTGATAATCCTCTATTATATTTAATTTGCTCAACCAACTAACCGCCACACCATGAAGATTTTAATTGTAGACGATGAATTAGATGTTGAACCACTATTTCAACAGCGATTCCGTAGAGAAATAAAATCCAATGAACTTGAAATGAAATTTGTTCATTCAGGTGAAGAGGCCATTGAATATCTGGAATCAGACGGCTATCGTGACAAGCTCATTTTATCCGATATCAATATGCCTGGCATGAGTGGTTTGGAGTTGCTAGACAAGATTCAAAAATCGTCCACCCCCCCTCCTCCTGTGGTTATGATGATTTCTGCATACGGTGATGAGGAAAATAAAAACACCGCACAAAAACTAGGTGCAAATGATTTTCTTACCAAACCGCTAGACTTCAGTCTGCTGAAAGAAAAAATTAAATCCCTGAACGTATGACCAAAATTCTAGTAGTCGATGATGAGCCGGATTTAGAAGCACTAGTCAGACAAAAATTTAGAAAGAATATACGATTAGGCGAATACCAGTTCTACTTTGCAGAAAATGGTCAAAAAGCATTGGATTTGATTGCAGAAACGGAAGTAGACCTGGTGCTGACAGATATCAATATGCCAGAAATGGATGGTCTGACGCTATTATCAAAACTGAATGAGCAAAATTATTTTCTAAAAACTGTCATTGTTTCAGCGTATGGTGACATGGAAAACATCCGTACAGCAATGAATTTGGGTGCTTTTGATTTCATCACCAAACCCATCGATTTCAAAGATTTGGAGATAACTATGGTTAAAACCATCAAACACATTCTCCAGCTGCGGAAGAATGCCGAGACACTCCGTGAGAATGATACATTGAAAATTTATCTGAGAGAAATAAAAGCACAGAAACGTTTAAAGGATCGCTTTTTCGCCATTATCTCACACGACCTCAGAGGACCTGTTAGTGCTTTTAGTGGAATCAGCCAGGTTATTTCCCTATATCTGAAACAGGCAAAATATGAAGACCTGGAGAAGATGATGGTAGAAGTTGATAAGGCAACCGATCATTTATCCAAATTGCTCGACAACCTACTGAATTGGGCGACTACAGAATTGAGTCAGATCCCCTATAATCCTGAAAAAATTAAGGTTACTTCAATGCTTACAGAAGTGATTGATAGTTTTGAGCTAGCAGCTAAAAGCAAAAATATCTCGATTGAATCGCACATGGACACCACTGCAGAGGTATTTGTAGATTTAAACAGCACTGTGACCATTTTCCGAAATCTGATTCACAATGCGTTAAAATTCACTCCAGAAGGCGGTAAAGTGGCTATTAAATCATCAAAAAATGGCCATTTTGTTGATGTTTCAGTAAATGATTCTGGGATTGGAATGAATGATGAACGAATTGATAATCTCTTCACTCTTACTGAAAAGTCCAGTACTTACGGTACTAAAGGTGAAAAGGGAATAGGTCTAGGTTTACAATTGGTCAATGAATTTACTAAGCTAAATAAAGGTCAGATAAAGGTCACTAGTACGGAAGGTCAAGGTACCACTTTCAACGTAAGCTTACCCATAAAATCATCCTAGAATTTCTCTCAGCTTCTTTTCAAATGATTCCGGATCAGTAACATCTGATTTATTGATGAATCCGTCGGAGTTAGCAAGCAATTCTTCTGGTGGTTCCGAAACTGATGATATCACAATGATTCGAGGTTGCTTTTCCATTGATTGGAGTCGAGGTTTAATCCAATCAACAAGATATTCCCCATCAATGTACGGCATTTCGATATCCAGAAATAATACATCCGGATTTGAATTTACAACGGCGGTGGCACCTTGAATAGGATTATCATAAGAATCAATAATGGAAATCCAATCTAGCCCTTCGGTGAAGGCCTCTAACTTTCGAGTGAAAAGTGGATTGTCATCTATGGAAATACATGATAGTGGCTTCATGTTTTTAAAGTACAACAATTAATTGATTTTAGAGGTGCTGCTGATGGGTAATAATTTTAGTTTTGCATTAGAAACCAATAGCTCAATGAGACTCGGACAGTTAGCACGAAAACATGACATCCCTGTTCAGGAAATCCTAACCTATCTGAATGAAGAAACAGGCGAGAAATTCCATGCAAATGCAAAGCTATTTGATGCCATTGAAGAAAAGATTTTCAAGCATTTCAATCTAATTAAAGAGACGCCTGTTGTTGAGCCCCAGGATCAAACGGATGCAATAGATCCAACTGATGCAGAAAGTGAGGCAGTTGATACCTTGAATAAGGTTGTTGAAGAGGAGCAAATTAATGATGAACCCACATCGGCTGCTGATGATATAGCATCAGTAGATGGTGAGCTAGAAATCTCCGGAGCTGAAACAACGATTGAAGAATTACCCGTTCAAGAAACATCGACTGAAGACATTAAACCTAGACCAAGTGAAGATGAGGTAATCCAAACTGATAGGCTGCTTGAACTTTTGGAATCTGAAGAAACACCAGTGGATCTGGAAAAAATCAAACTTATCAAGGCTCCAAAAAAAGAGCTGTCAGGTCTTAAGGTCTTAGGTAAAGTGGACTTACCTGAGCCTAAAAAGAAAATAGTGAACGAAGAGGAAGAAGCTCCCGCCTCGGATCGTAACAGACGAAACAAAAGGTCTCCTCTTACTGATGAAGAACGTGAACAAAGACGACTGAAAGCCAAACGCAAGAAAGAAGCTTATGAGGCTCGCCAAGAAAAAAGAAGAAAAGAACAGGAAACGCAGCGATTAAAAGAATTAAAAGCCAAACACTACGAACAGAAACTTAAAAATGAGCAAGTAAATAAGAAAAAGAAATCAACTCCAAAGACTAAGCAAACCGAAGCTAAAATCGAGACAGCAAACGATAGTCGGCCTGAGCCTAAAACGTGGTTAGGTAAATGGTGGCGTTGGATGAACACTTGATAACTAGCCAAAAATTTCTCATATCTGCTGAAATACCAATTTCAACGAAAACAGCAAGATAAAATAGCTGTTAATTGCAAACATGTTTTAGGTTTGAATTTATACCACCTAGTTCACTGAGTGAACCTACTAACCAATTCAAAAGACCAATGCAAGAATCTAACGAAATAGATGTTCTAAGGGAAGAAATACAGCTGTTGAAAGACGAGAAAGTCCGTTTAGATAAGATGAAAAGCAGATTATTCTCCATTGTCTCTCATGACATCAAGTCGCCCTTAGGCATTCTTGTTGGGTTTGCGGATGTGTTGATGAGGCATGTAGATGATACATACGATACGAAAGATGATCAGCAACTCGCTCAAATCAAAGGGTACCTAAACGATGGCAAGAATAAGATTCTTACACTTCTAGAGAATCTGGTTAACTGGGTAAAGATAGAAAACGGATCAGTCCCATATAGAGCTACTGAGATCAAGATTATTAAAACGTTGGAAGCGCTAAAAACTGAACTTGAACCTAATGCAACAAAGAAGGAAATCACCGTTGAAGTAAGTGGTGATGAGGATCTTACTTGCTTTGGGGATGCCACAACTTTCAATGTAATTATCAAGAATTTATTGGATAACTCCATTAAATACAGTGAAGCAGGAGGAATAATCAGTCTTTCAGCAACAGAAGAAAATGATTCTGCTATCATTGAAATAAAAGATTCCGGTACGGGAATTCCATCAGATAATATGGATCAGATATTTGAGGCAAACAAAGAAAGAGTAAAGCCTGGTACAAATGGAGAACAAGGAATTGGTCTTGGATTACCAGTAGTTAAAGGTTTTGTATCCCTGAATAATGGTGAAATAAAAGTCGAAAGTGAAGAAGGCAAGGGCACATCTATTACACTTACCTTTCCTTCAAAAGCGCCGAAGGAGACGAATTCTTAGCTACTCAAATTCGATGTAGTCCACTTCAAATCTGAAATCTCCTGCCCTCTTTTCATCAGTAATAAATCCAATACGAATGATGTCCTCTTTTTGATCTTTCTGCAAAGATTCACCTGTAGGATTTCCTAACCTATACTGCTTAAAATCAACCAGCTTGAACTCTTTGGTGACCCATTCACTACTTGAAGGTAATGACACCTTAAAATTGGGTATGTAAAATCTCTTGTCCGTCTCCATCACAAACGCCTTTTTGATTCCTTCACTTTTGTATCTGATGGATACCTTACTATAATTGGTTAAATCATATGACTCCCATGGACTTCTGAAAGAAGAGAAGCCACCATTATTCTTAAGTGAAACTTCACCGTAGAAAAGTACGCCATCATCCGTTTCTACCATATTGCCTTTAGATAACCCTCCCATTACACCATCATTTATGATATACCAATCATTGTCAGCGGATGTAAAATTGATCATGAGTGCGCTAGAAATTGGAATAATGAAAACAAGTATCAGATGAATCATGATTTATAAACAATTTCTATTACGAAGTGTTCAAATACCGATTAACAACTCTAAGAATTAATGGGAGGTCTCCAATCAAAACTTGAATAAGAGGTTAAAAACTGTAATGGGATTGAAGTTTAATGTAATTGAATGACACCTAATAAAGTTATTTACAATACATTTTTTCGTGCTTTATTAAATAATTTGGTGTTGTTCCGGTATTTTTTTTTATTGTAATTTTTGATTTAATCGTCTTTTTACTTGCCGAAAAGTAGCGCATACATATTAACCATCTTATGTCTTTGTTCGAGTGGCCTCATTGCTCAGGATAATATTGAAGAGCTTATTGATGTCATTGAAAATTCCTCGGATTTAATCCGTAAGGTGGAGGCAATGAACGAATTAAGCTACATCATTAGAAACAGTAATCCAGACAGTAGTATCCTGCTTTCTGTTCAGGCTGAGCAACTAGCCCGTTCCATGAATTATCCACTGGGAGAAGCTGACGCTATCATGAATCGAGGCATTGGCCATACTTCTTTAGGTGAATATTATCCAGCACTACAGGAATTTATGGTGGCATTGAAGATGTATGAAGACCTGAATAATAAAAATAGTCAGGCTAAAATTTTAAACAACATCGGTCGGGCGTATAATTTTATTGGAGATACCAAGCTGGCACTGAACTACTATGAGCAGGCTGCAAAATTATATGATGAATTAAATAATAAGGCCAGACAAGGAGTGCTTCTAAACAACATAGGTCATATCCACAAACAGAAGAAGAACTATGATCTTGCGTTAGAGTATCTGAGAAAATCGCTTCATAGAGCAAATTCATTAAACATTATTGATAATGCCTTTTATGCAACCTATAACATTGGAAGTACATTCATGTACTTGAATGAACCTGACTCAGCATTCAAATACCTGAACTTCACAGCAGAATTAGCAGAGCAATATCGAGATCAATATGTATTAAGTCTAACCTACATTGACCTAGGGATGATGCACTACAAACTGGATCAACCCATAAAGGCAGAATTGTATTTCAAAAAGGCCTATAATCTTGCAAAGAAAGCTGGATTACGTGCGGAAACGAGAGAGGCCGCTAAGAATCTTGCAGAACTATACGGTCAGTCTCAAAATTTTAAAGAAGCATACAGTTATTTACAGATATATAAAGCACTGAATGACTCGCTCATCAATATAGATTTGACTCGACGTACGGCATTCAAAGAAGCAGAAGATGCTTTTAAACAGCAGCGAATGCAGGAGGAAATAGAACGACGTAAAATCGAAATTGAAAATGAAAAAGCGTTAGCTAATGCGGTTTGGGTAAGGAATACCCTACTAGCTGGATTGGTTGGAATGATAATCATCTCTTATCTTCTCTACATCAATTACAGTCGTAAGCGAAAAGCTAATGAAGCACTTCAAAAACTTAACCGTCAAATAGAATCACAGGCGTTAGAACTTCGAAAGGCAAATGATGAGATAAGAAAGATGAATAGCAATCTGGAGGAGTTGGTAGAACAGAGAACCATGGAAGTCGAAAAGAAAAACAAGCAACTTCAAGAGTATCTTTCATCGAATTCACACATTGTGCGCGCACCTCTAGCTCGTATACTTGGGTTGGTGGATTTATACGAACCTAAACAATCTGATAATTTAACGTTCATCAACAAAAATCTGCATGCTTCAGCAATAGAATTAGACAATGCGCTGCGGGAGATCAATGATTTACTCAGTGGAGACAATCAAAACAATGGTTAGTTACATTAACCGTCAATAAACCACTATTTTAATTTTTTAAAACAGTCATCCGTTTTTTTTGTTCCATCAATATGGAAACGCTGGAAAAACATATTTTACGTTACGGTATTTACACCACTCTTGGGCTTATCGCCTTCTTTTTTATAATGAAGCTGTTTGGACTCATTTACATTACAGAGTTGAGAGCTTTCAATGCATTAATAATGTTTGCAGGTACATTCGCAGCGATTAAGAAATTTAAAAACAACAAATCGAATCTGGAATACAACTACCTGTCGGGAATAGGAACTGGATTTGCCGTTGGTTTAATGACAGCAGCAATATTTTCGGCTTTCATTTTGGTCTACTTATTCATTGACGGTGCTTTCATGCAATCAATCATTGAAAGTCAGAATCAAAAACTATTCTTAAATCAGTTCACTATCGCGGGTGTGATTTTTGTTGAAGCAATGGCCTCAGGATTCCTTTTTTCTTACATAAGTATGCAATGGCTTAAATCGGATGAAATAGTGCCGCTAACGAAAGCATCCAAGGCTTAAGAAATTAGAAATGTACTTCAAGAAAAATCAAGACTTTATAAGTTTTGATTTTTTATTCCCTTATTCCAAAAGGTTTAGGCTGAAAATCTGCATCCTTCTTTTCGGATTTTTCTTGAGACACAGGTTGGTTTTGCTTCAATGTAATATCTCGGTAAAATGGAATAACAGCAAAAGGTGAAGAATACCGCTCTATTGGCCCTCTCACTTCCAAGGCATGCATACCTTCAGATAAGGTACTTATATCTATGTAAGTTAAATATCCTCTTTGCTTAGTTTGAGTTTTATAATGATAGTACCACCTATCGATATTCACCTCTTTATCATCAATTTTAGCAGTATAAAATCCTTTAACTATCATTAAGTTCAATGCAGCTCTGGCTGTGTCTGGATACACCTCTCTTAATGAATCAAGAGGCATGAATTCCATCATTGGTTCCTCAGAGGTGATATTGGCAACCACAAATAATCTTAAAACATTTCCGTTGATTACATCCGAAGGTATATGAGCTCTCATGGAAAACTCATCTTGATTTTGATCATCATAATATCCACTATAAGCGGTATATCCTCTTGCATTTCCCCAAAAGTCCAGACGTGAATAAGGATCGCCTGGATAAGTGGCGCCTGTCATAGACCCAGCACCTGCAATACTGATAAATGTGAATACCATTAAAAATAGAAAAAACACCCACTTGTTGAAGTTAGTAACCACCCCATAGTAGATGGGTCTGTAGAATCTGGAAAGAGTAAGAATGCTGATTACTTTATGAAAGGGCCAAAAGATTTTTACAAACCATTTAAACCTTCTGAGGTATCCTAGACTTACAAAATCTAATAAACCAATCAAGGCGATTGCTACAATTGCTATTACGTATACCTGAAAAATTTCAAAAGCCAGCCCTGTGAATCCTAAATCAAAGTACACATACAAAATAGTGAATGGCAGCACAATCAACACCAGGAAAAACATGTATCCACCGATGACACTCATAAAAAGCATGAATGAAATACTAAACAACGAGCTGCTAATCTTTTCCAACTTGATTACAATTTGCTCAAAAGAAGGAGTTCTGGAAACCTTGTCCTGAAACTTTGATTTGTACCTTGTTTTATCAAGTTGAATTCCATTGGGGAATGTGTAGCTCAAACCAACCATTCCAATCCATACACCCCGACATATTAAATGCATAATAAGCCCGGTGATCAACCAGTAGATTCCCATTTTAAAAAGGGCTACCAGATTATCAACATCCTGAGAATTTCCAAATACATTCAGTTTAAAAAACACAAGAAATTCATCCAAAATATCTGGCACTTTAAACATTCCATACAAAACAATACCTGAAAGAAGAATTTCCGGCTCCCAGCTATTTTGCTGAAGTTTTGTAAGCCACTTTGGAATCGGTGATTGGTTAGGTGTATCCATCACAGATAAAACTAATGAGAAATAGTAATATCCAACAAGCCACAAACTAAACTATTGCATGAAAGACTGGTTAATGTCCTATATGACGATCAATATCTGGATAGCTGTGGTTACAGCATTAGCTTTCTTCTACTATGGAATTATGTGTCTTTTTTCTGATCTAATGGTGGCAGAATTTTTACGATTCGGCCTTACTGATCAAAAAAGAATTATGACAAGCATTTTTCAATTACTAGGTGCGATAGGTATTATCGTTGGGATACAGTTTCCTTTTGCTGGTTTGATTGCAACAATGGGTCTATCCTTTTTAATGCTCCTAGGATTTATCATTCGTGTGAGGATGGGTGATAGTGCAAAGCAATCAATTCCATCATTTGCATTTATGCTTATAAATGCACATCTATTCTACAACTTATTTCTCAGTGCTTATATCAAATAAACGATAACTGATAGCAATAAGAATAATGCAGCAGGAAATACCTTTTTAATTGGGTCTCCTATTTTAAAGTGCATAGACACAGCTCCCGTCATTAAAGCAGCAATTCCAAGAGATGTGATCATCTCTAAGCTCGGATACCAAATAGATGCAATTAGTCCGATCGATAAAAGAACTTTAACTGATCCAATTACAACCATAAACCATGATGGTAAACCATAAACCTCAAATTCTTCTTTAATGTTAGAAGCCGATCCACCTCTGAAGGGTGTTGAATTCTTAGCTCTTACTAACCATACATTAAGGATACTTAAACCTATGATTAGTTTTAAAACGACTTCCAGATAATACATAATACCATTGTTTGTTGGGACAGATTAAACACATTGAAAGCCGGTATGTTTTAGGTGATAACAATTTCACAGGTATTAATCATCAATGTCTGAGTGCTTTTAACCGCTACTCTGAAGTTAGCTAATCGACTTTTGGCAGGTTTTAATCATTCAATTTTCTGCAATGAAGTAAATCACTTATCTTCATAAAAACTGTGATCACCTAATCACTATGAGCAAAAAACTGGAGCAATTTAAAAGTGATTTTGAGCACCTGGTATTAAATAAGCTTTTCTCTGCATTTGACAGTAACATCAAAAGCGAGTTAAAAGAATTCGAAGAGTTAGAGAAAGTCATTTCAAAAACCTACCAGTCTTCAAAAAGAGATTGGAACGATCTGATAACCTGTAAGCATGAACTATTAAAGTACACCGAAGATATTGGCAATACTTATGAGCCCGAAAGCTTTAGCTCATTAGCTGATAACTTTCTATCCGCATTTTATGAACAGCTGGAGCAGCTTCCTGTTTCAATAAGCCTCGGGCAATCTCCCGAACGGTTTAAAATAGTGAAGGATGATCCTTTGTTTATCAAAATAGTGAAGCCTTTCAAATGGTTGATATGGATCTTATCACAATTACCACGACGAATCATAGGCCGTAAAAAAACCTACTGGAAGCATAAAGTATCTTTAAGGAGTATCATTAGGCATTGCCTCATCAATCAGTTTGCTCAACATTTCAAACCCTTCACTGAGTCTTACAACAAGGTGATAATGAAAGCATACATTGATCTGTATCAATGGGAAACCAAACAAAAGACTCCTGGGAAAATTGATTTTGACTTTGATCGAACAGAATCTCTAAAAAAAGAGCTTTCCTCTTTAAAAAGATTATATAAAAAGGAGCTGAAACTGCAATTAGCTTCCGCTCTCGAGGATATGAATGAGACGATCGAGCGAGCCGGTACCATTGAATTGTCCAACCGTAAATATTCATTAAAGAGGATAGAAAAGAAGTTCAAAGAGTTTGATGATGTCTGGCTGGAAACCGATCAGGGTTGGGTCAATACGTTTGATTTGTTTCTTGAGTCCTGGCGCTCTGATTTAGCACTTCATGCCTTGGTATTTCAGGCAAATAAAGATCTTGAGCTCTTTCATGAAAATCAAAAGGATCTCCTAAGCAAGTACATTGGAGAAGAATTAGATGCCATTAATAATTTCATTGGTGAATCCCTGAAGCAAATTCAGCAAACAGATGATGATCTTTCTTCTGTTCTAAAAAAACAGATTTATCACTCTCAAAAAACTCTGGATAAAGAGTTAATTCCTTCGCTATTACAGAAGCTCAGCAACAATAAATTGATAAATGGAGTTGCAAGAATAGAGGCTAACACCATCAATCATATAGAAAAACTCACCACTGAAAGAAGAACACCAAAAGTGCCTACCGATTACCTTGCGCCTATAAGTGAGGATGAAATAACAACAATATCACCATACGACCTTATCGTTTTTGAGACCGCCCCTTCATTCAGTGAAAAGTGTGATGCCATTAAAGCTGAATTAGTAGGAAAGCTAAATGAAAACCTACTGATCGCTCAAGATCTGGATCATATGATTATTTATGGTTTCACAACAGCCTTAGAAGAACTTGATAATAGTCAGGATATTGAAGAAGCAAAAAGTATAGCAATAGCCAGTTTAAACCGATCTGCAGCAAGGTTGGATGACATAAAGAAGGCTTTAAAGCAGGAAATGCAATTTGCTAACGAGAAGGTCTCTAACACTATTGAGGAGTATACTGATTCTCTGGAGGATTTAACCAAAACAGAAAACGTACGAGAAATTCGTATTCGAATCATGCGTGCAAAAGCGCTTCAGTCTACTGAAGAATACAAAGCACAAATGAAAGAACGGGTACTTCAGAGGTACAACCAATTACGTTCTTACACGAAAAGCAAATTCGATATCCTGATACACTGGAAAGATAAACTTACCAGATCGCTTTCTATTGATACAGAAGAAGACGTAGATATTGAGGTTTCTAACTTTCTGATCGATACAGATAAAGTAATAGAATCATTACCTCTGATCTATCGTAACCTTTACCAAATTACTCCCATTACAGATCAGGAACTTTATGTAGGTCGATCGAAAGAGCTAGCTCTGTTGGAGCAGGCTTACAGCTATTGGGTTAGTGATAAGCAAGCCTCAATAGCCATCATTGGCGAAAAATGGAGCGGACTTACCTCTTTTGTCAACTTCGTTGAAGAAAAAGGTGTTTTTAAATATCGCTGTAATCGGTTTGCTGCTACTTCAAACAGTAAAAAGGCCTTATTTCAATTTTTTGCTAAAACCATTGACGAATCTATCAATGACGAAACTTCCTGGGGGGAGGTAGCTGAAAAAATTAATTCAGGTGTAAAGAAGGTAATCATCATTGAGGACCTGCAGCGAATGTATTTCCGAAAAATTGGTGGATTTGAAATGATAATCGAACTCTCACGATTGATTCAAAACACCTCCCGGAAAGTGCTATGGGTCGTAACTTGCAACCTATATTGCTGGCAATATTTTCAAAAGACGATTCAATTAGAAGATGTATTCAGGTTTGAAATTAAAATGAATGAGCCTACAGAAACTGAAATTGAGGATATCATTCAAAAAAGGAATCGAATCAGCGGGTATAAGCTCTTTTTCAAGCCATCTGAATCTGATCTAGATTCCAAGAGATTTAATAAACTTTCAGAGTCAGAAAAACAAAACCACTTGAAGAAAGCGTTCTTTCAAAATTTAATTGACTTTTCCTCCAGTAACATTAGCATGGCCTTAATGTTCTGGCTCCTCTCTACCGAGGAAGTAACGAATGACTCCATCGTCATTGGACAATTTAAAAAACCCGATTTCAATTTCATAACCACCCTACCCGATGATAAGATTTCAACGCTTCATTTGCTGATTCTGCATGATGGCTTAACAATTGAGCAACACGCTTCACTTGCACGAGTGCAGATTCATCATAGCCAGATACTTCTATCAAGTATGCATGAAGATGGAATCCTACTCAAGAAGAATGACTATTTCATGGTCAATCCGCTCATCTATCGAAGCGTAATATCACTTCTAAATTCAAAAAATCTACTCTAATGAAAAAGATCTCACTTTTTTTATGGGGGTTATTGATTATAGGATACAGTCACTCTCAGGTATTAGACACTCAATCAGACAATGATTTAAAAAAAGTTGCCGAGGAAGCTCCTAATCTTTCAGAAATCTTCTCCATTTCTAAAATCATTTGGTCAATCATATTTCTAATCGCCGGCTATTTCATCATCCGAATACTAACTAAAGTACTTGAGCTGATCGCAGAGCGTAGCACAACTTATCGAATTACTTTAAAAGGCTTTGTACCTGTTGTTCGAATTTTATCCTGGGTGCTGTTACTAACCATCATTATAGCTGGAATTTTCAGACCTCCGGCAGCTACTATTTTGGCTTTAAGTGCATCTATAGGTGTAGCTGTAGGCTTTGCTGCTCAAGACATTCTAAAAAACATTTTTGGCGGTATCGTCATCCTTTTTGATCGTCCCTTTGTAGTCGGTGATAAAATTGAAGTTGGAGATTATTACGGGGAGGTTGTAAACATTGGCTTAAGGTCCACCCGAGTTGTTACACCAGGTGATTCATTGGTCTCCATTCCAAATAGTGAGATTATGAATGGATCCGTATCAAACACCAATAGTGGGAGTGCTTATTGTCAGGTTATCGCAGAAATTCTTTTACCAATGCATATAGATACATTGAAAGCCAGATCACTTGCAATACAAGCGGCGCAAGTATCGAAATTGGTGTATTTGAAAAAACCCATAAAAGTGTTGTTCTTCAATGAAGTGAAGGATCGTAAATCCTATTTGAAAATGAAATTATCCGCTTATGTCACTGATATTCGCGAGGAGTTTACGTTCAAAAGTGAGATGACTGAACTGGTGGTCGCTGCATTTTTTGAGCATGGACTAATTTCTAAAGCGGATTTCGAATAAGATTTTACGTAACAGAAATGGATATCTCTTAGGTGCGAATAACGGTGCTATCATTGGTAAAGGGCTATTTAAAGAAACTGAAAACTTCGCGATTTAGACTTTTGTAATCGTAATGATGGTTCTAAGTGGTATAGTCATGATTCTAAAGAATGTTTGACACAATTAATCTTTCCGCTATTCATTTTTATTAATCAATGCGCCACAAAAACAGCATGGTTTACCAAATCTGCATAATAAATTGAATAGCCTTTTTCATTAGATTTCAATTTTATTAGGCCCTTTTAACCTTCGAATTCATTCATAGAAAAACCCTAGTCAGTTATTAACTATACTTGTTTTATATAATCATTAAAATCAGATTGATCGGAACACAAAGAGGCATATTCTTTATCTTTTTATTGGCTTTGTCCTTTTTGAGTTTTGCTCAAACAAAGAGCATTATCCTCAAAAAAAATCATGTTTTGGTAATTGCAGATTCACTCATTATTGCAAAAAATGACACCACCATTGCAATACCAAAAAACGCTGAATATGAAGTGTATGATAATAAGTATGTGCTCTCTGATGGATTTTATGATTCTGTTTATTCAGTAGCACAAAAAAGTAAAGTCACCAAAGAACTTTATAACCTCCTTATTACCAATAAACCAAAAGAAAATGGATTAGATAAAAAAGAACCTGTAAGAAGTGAATCCTACTTTGAACCATTCGAGGGAAAAACAATTACGTCGGTCAAATACGTTTCTGTTGACTTATTTGGAGGATCTGTGAATGACACCACTCAAAAAGCTCAATCAAATATCGGACGGTTGACCAATGAACTACATAAGAATACTTCCAAATCTGTCATTTATAAACAACTGCTTTTCCACAATGGCGATGTAGTTGACCCCTTCCAGATTGCCGATTCAGAAAGAATTATCCGATCACTACCTTATATTGAAGATGCTAGAATTATTCTTAAGAATGATGCTGGAAACTCAAATGGAGCACAAGCTATTGTGGTAGTGAAAGATCGTTTTCCATGGACAGTTGAGGTCTCACTGAATGAAAATAGCGCATATAGACTTGGGTTCGCCAATAAAAACATCTTGGGTACAGGGAATGAATTTGGGATTGGATATCTGCATAGTCGAAATGAATCGCCAATGCATGGTTTTGATTCACACTATACCATCAGAAATATCAAGGATTCATTCATTGACGGTACCGTATTCCTTTCTGACAATTACCTTGGCAAAAGCAAAGGCATCAAATTCCAACGAAAATTCATTTCACCTGAATTCAGGTACTACGGCGAAGCAATTTTTGAACACGAGGAGCCCATCAGTGATCTTACATTCGCTGACTCTGTATATGAAGAAAATGCTTCGATTGATAGAAAAAGCTATGATATATGGGGAGCCAGATCCTTCATACTGGATGACAGAAAAAATATCAGTGTTGCAATACGGTTACAACACGATTACTTCGATCAAAGACCTGAAGTACAGCCTGATAGCAACACCATCTATCACAATCATCACTTCTTAATTAGTGGATTGTCATATACCAAAATCAAATTTTTGAAAACGAAAAATATCCTTTCATTCAATATTACTGAGGATGTTCCGATTGGATTCGTTTATTCTATTTTGATTGGTAAAGACTGGACAGAATTTGGAGACAGAGACTATCGTGGATTTCAAACAAGTTTTTCAACTTATAATAAAAGTCTGGGATATTTTGTTGCAAGCTTAGAGTCAGGATATTTCATCTCTCAATCTAAAAAAACGGATAATATCATCGAGATAGACGCCCGACACTTTACGCCTCTAATCAATCTAGGAGTCGCATCTTCAAGGATATTTAACCGCATCCATTATTTTAATGGAGAGCAATTATCCATACCCATTTCTCAATCTTTAGCTGGAGAAAACAGAATTCGAAATATTGAAGGTGTTAGAATTAAAGGCAACAAATTGTTATCGTTTACGACAGAATATGTTGTATTCCAGCCGTGGTATTTTTATGGCTTTCGCTTCGCCACTTATGCACATGCAGGAATTGGATATGTAGAAGAGAACAGGATTCAGAATCCTTATTCGAATACCTACTATTCATTTGGAGGAGGGGTTCGTATTAGAAATGAAAGTTTAGTGTTTGACACATTCGAATTTCGCCTTTCGATGTTTCCAAATGCACCAACAGAAGGGCAATTATTTTACTTTAAAGTAACCCTTTCAGCACCTCAATTCTTCAAGAATCTGAATGTAGGTAAGCCAGAGGTTGTAGGCTTAGATTAGCTATTTAACTGGAAAATGAATTTCAGTTATTAAATCCTTTTCAGGGGTGCTTTGCGGATCGTTTTGATAGACCTCAAACGGCATTAATCCTTTTCGCGGCTTAAGCTCTTTATTTCTATGCATCGCGTAGAGTGTGCTCCATGCATTTCCAAGATGTTTGTATGCTCCTACATGTTTTAATTTATAGGTTTCAGTTTTGGCAATTGTACCAGATGTAAAGTTCTGTGGTAAGTCATTTGGAATACTATTCACAGGCATAGCTGCAACATAAGATACACCTTGCCTTACAATATCCCACCGATGGTAAATCGTGAAAAATGGGCCATTGACCAAACCATCATTTTCTTCAGAATATGCTTTAAGCATGCCATAGTCTGCTTCCATGCTGGTACCAACAACCTCCAATGAGCAGTCCGTTTTAATTCCAATCCAATTACAACCAATGAAATCTGAAGATCCTTCAAATTCCAGTTTTGAGTGAATCTCACCTTGCTCAACAAAAGATTTCAACATATCTAATCCTCTCTCATAATCAGCTTCAATATATGCACTCATCATCTTCTTCATCCAAAACATAAAAAATGGAAGTGATGAATCCATAGTCCAGGTAACTTCTGTTCCTTCATCGATACTTTTGAGATGCATGGATGTACTACTAATCGACTTCCAAGGCTTTAGAAAATGTAAATCAAAGTGGATGTATTCGTCTTCTCGCTCTTGTCGGATTTTCATCTTTCCAGCACCCACTCTTTTGCCTTCCCATTCATAAGATCTCCCATCTTCAGCAATAGTAACTTTCGCATCCGGATCCATGATAAGCCAAGGTGACCATTTTACCCATTTATTAAAATCATTAATTGCAGGATATACGACTTGAATAGGCGCATTAATTTTGATCGAACGTTCTACCTGAAGTCTTGGCATGCTTAGTATTTAATGATTTATCAATACAAGATAATATGCTAACATTAATGAACAAATGTTGTTTGAATTGAAATGTTGAAAATAGCATGGTCACCGATTTATAATCATCCACTTCCACATGGACACAGGTTCCCAATGGAAAAGTATGACCTGCTACCAAAACAACTGCTTTATGAAGGTACAATTCATGAAGAGAACATTTTCAAACCCCGTATACTGACTGAATCAGAGATTCTATCTGTTCACACTCAGGAATACTGGAGGAAACTTCAAACTCTTAATTTCACAAGACAAGAAGAACGGATGAGTGGTTTTCCAATTTCAAAAGAACTTGTCCAAAGAGAAATTACTATCAATGCTGGAACCATACAATGTGTAGATTATGCGTTGGAATATGGAATTGCAATGAATATTGCAGGTGGTACCCATCATGCTTTCACCAATAGAGCTGAAGGCTTTTGTCTCTTAAACGATATCGCAATCGCAGCTCAATACTTGCTCGATCATGACAAAGCCAGCAAAATATTGGTCGTAGATCTGGATGTTCATCAGGGTAATGGTACTGCTGAAATCTTCAAGAAAGAAGATCGGGTATTTACTTTTAGCATGCATGGAGAGCATAATTATCCATTGCAAAAAGAAGCATCGGATTTGGATATCCCACTAAAAGATGGGACAGACGACAAAACATACCTTTCAATTCTTGACAGAACTGTGAAGCGTCTCATTAATGATCTAGAACCCGACTTTATTTTCTTCCAATCTGGGGTGGATGTACTTGCAACTGATAAGCTCGGACGTCTAGCCTTAACTACAGATGGCTGCAAGTCAAGGGATCGATTAGTTATAGAGGAAGCAAAGAAAAACGACCTCCCAATAGTGGCTTCTATGGGCGGTGGATATTCCGAAGACATCAAAGATATCTTAGAAGCTCACTCAAATACCTATCGTTTGGCACAAGAAATCTATTATTAATTACCGTTGGTCGATTTATTTCACCAATTGTAAGAATACACAGAACCTAATGAAGGGTTAGTAGTTATAATATGTACTTCCTCTTCATACTTTACGGAGGAAAAATTAAGTTACATGCCGGGTGATCAAAGGATCACCCGGTTTTTTTATGTCTTCGCTGCACATCAACTCTGATGTCGTTATAAGCTCATTTAACCTTCCAGAACCTGGAGAAATTATTAATCTGATTCAAAATCAAAATTGATGAAGACTGTATTTAACTTTGTTGCTATAACAACCTTTCACTATGACACAGACTCCAGAGGTATTTCATTATGGTGAAGACCATTTGACCGCAGGAATTGCACTTTCAATAGCTCACGGGAATACTAAAGGTATCCTTACCGATAAAGTAAGGAAAGAAATAAATAGAAGTGCAAGCGAGGTTAAAGCGATTGCAGATGGAGACAAGGCTGTATATGGAATAAATACTGGTTTTGGTCCACTGTGTACAACACAGATATCAAAAGAGGAAACAAGCACACTCCAGAAAAACTTATTAATGAGCCATGCTGTAGGGCTAGGAGATCCAATCAGAGATGTTTTGGCAAAGCTGATGATGATTCTCAAAGTTCATGCGTTGGCGAAAGGATTTTCTGGTGTCAGAGAGGAAACGATCAACCGAATTATTCATCACATTGATAATGATATAATTCCATTGGTTCCAGAGCAAGGTTCTGTAGGTGCATCTGGAGACCTGGCACCATTGTCCCACCTTTTTCTTCCATTACTAGGATTAGGTAAAGTACGGGTAAATGGCCATTTCCTGGACACAAAGGAATGGATGAAGAAAGAGAATATCTTACCGATTGAATTAGGAGCCAAAGAGGGTTTGGGATTGATCAATGGCACTCAATTCATTGCTGCTCATGCTGTGCTTATAGTGGAAAAGCTACAGAATGTGCTAACTCATGCAGATATCTCCGGGGCAATGATGGTGGAAGGTCTTCTTGCTTCCGTAAAACCATTTTCTCCTGAACTCCATGAAGTACGGCCTTACAAAGGCAATAGACATGTGGCCGCCTTTATCAATCACCTGCTCAATGGATCTGAGGTGGTGCACTCGCATGCTAATTGTGCCAGAGTTCAAGACCCCTACTCTCTCCGGTGTATGCCACAAGTACATGGTGCTTCTCGAAATGCGTGGTTACATGTGAAGGAAATGCTGGAAATAGAAATCAATTCGGTTACAGATAATCCAATCGTATTTAGCAAAGATCATACAATAAGTGGCGGTAATTTTCACGGTCAGCCGATGGCACTGCCCATTGACTATGCATGCCTTGCAGCAGCAGAAGTTGGAAATATTTCGGATAGAAGAATTTACCTATCACTGGAAGGTGACACGCCAGGAGTTCCAAAGCTTCTTTTGAAGGAAACTGGAACTAACTCCGGATTTATGATTCCTCAATATACTACAGCAGCATTGGCGAGCGAAAATAAAGGACTTTGTTTCCCGGCAAGCGCAGACAGTATTCCTACTTCCCTGGGGCAAGAAGATCATGTGAGTATGGGTTCTATTGGGGGAAGGAAAGCACTTCGAGTAATTGAGAATGTTGAAAAGATTATTGGTGTGGAAATTTTCTGCGCTGCTCAGGCACTTGATTTTCATCGACCACTAAAATCCAGCAAGATCATGGCAGCCATTCATAATCATGTTCGATCGAAAATTGAGCACATTACTAAAGATGGAGTGATGAATGAAACAATGGAAACAGCCATTGAAATGGTGAAAAATAAGGAATTGATAACTGTGGCTTCTGAGACAGCTAAAAAGGAAGGTGTTACCCTGGAAACATCATTTAGTGACGAATTTGATAGATACTAAGTTTTTTAACCACAAAGTTCACCGAGAAGGCTAATAAAAATGACATTTCAAGAACAAATACTTCAAGGCATTCCGGATACCCTACCAAACAAGAAAACGTTAAAAGAGGGTGTCAATCGTGCTCCTAAGAGAAAGGACATTCTGACTCCTGAAGAGAAGAAATTAGCCATACGTAATGCATTACGATACTTCCCTAAAAACTGGCACAAGGAATTAGCTCCAGAATTTTCAGATGAGTTGAATCAGTTTGGGCGAATATATATGTACCGATTCATGCCTGAATACGACATGTATGCTAGACCCATTGATGAATATCCTGCTCAGTCAAAGCAAGCCGCTGCTATTATGTTGATGATCCAAAACAATTTGGATCCGGCAGTAGCGCAGCATCCAGAAGAACTCATTACATATGGTGGAAATGGGGCTGTTTTTCAAAACTGGGCTCAATACCTGCTTACCATGCAGTATTTGGCAACAATGACAGATGATCAAACGCTTCATATGTATTCAGGTCATCCGATGGGGTTATTCCCTTCACATAAAGAAGCTCCACGAGTGGTTGTTACCAATGGCATGATGATACCCAACTATTCTCAACCTGATGATTGGGAAAAATTTAACGCTTTGGGGGTCTCCCAATATGGTCAAATGACGGCCGGATCTTACATGTACATTGGCCCGCAGGGAATTGTGCATGGTACTACCATCACCGTCATGAATGCTTTTCGTAAAAAGTTGGGAGCTGGTGTTTCTCCTGCAGGAAAGATTTTCTTAACAGCAGGGCTTGGAGGAATGAGTGGTGCTCAGCCTAAAGCCGGAAACATTGCAGGGTGTATTACAGTATGTGCGGAAGTAAATCCAAATGCGGCATATAAACGTCACGAACAAGGCTGGGTAGATGAAATTATTGAGAACATTAGTGAGTTAGTCTCACGAGTCAAAAAAGCCAAAGAAAATTCAGAGGTTATATCCATTGCTTACGTTGGTAATGTGGTGGATGTGTGGGAGCGATTCTTTGAAGAAGAAATTCTTATTGAACTTGGATCCGATCAAACATCATTGCACAATCCATGGTCCGGCGGGTATTATCCTGTTGGGTTGAGTTTTGATGAATCGAATGATTTAATCCGTAACAACCCTGCAAAATTCAAGGAGCATGTTCAAGAAACACTTAGAAGACATGCTTCTGCTGTGAATAAGCACGCTGAGCGGGGTACCTATTTCTTTGATTATGGGAATGCATTTCTATTGGAAGCTTCGCGGGCTGGTGGTGAAGTTATGGCAGAAAATGGGATCGATTTCAGGTATCCGTCATACGTTCAGGACATCCTCGGACCGATGTGTTTTGACTATGGATTCGGGCCTTTCAGATGGGTTTGTACGTCAGGAAAGCCAGAAGATCTCAACAAATCAGACCAGATAGCTTTGGATGTAATGAGAGAAATCAAATCCAACTCCCCTTCTGAGATACAGCAGCAAATGCAAGACAACATCCGATGGATTGAGGAAGCAGAAAACAACAAATTGGTAGTGGGCTCCCAAGCTAGGATTCTATATGCTGATGCCGAAGGCAGATCAAAAATTGCTGAAGCATTCAATAAGGCAATTAAGGCTAGTGAGATTTCGGCACCTATTGTATTGGGAAGAGATCATCACGATGTGAGTGGAACAGACTCTCCATACCGTGAGACAAGTAACATCTATGATGGCAGCAGATATACTGCTGATATGGCCATACAAAATGTTATTGGAGATAGTTTTAGAGGCGCAACCTGGGTATCGATTCACAATGGTGGAGGTGTTGGCTGGGGAGAAGTGATCAATGGCGGTTTTGGAATGCTGTTGGATGGGTCTGCTGAAGCAGACAGAAGACTCAAGGCCATGCTTTTTTATGATGTGAACAATGGCATTGCGCGAAGAAGCTGGGCACGAAATGAAGAAGCTCTTTTTGCAATTAAAAGAGAAATGGACCGTACGCCTGAACTGAAAGTGACTCTACCAAATCTGGTAGATGATGAGTTGTTAAATGACCTAACCTGAATTTGATATAAGTTAAGGGCGAATTATCCCCTTTAGGAGATTAAAGGGGTGTTTTATTAGATTTCAACAAAATCCTGTCAAGAAACACCTTCCTAACCTCCCTAATGGGAGGAATCAGCCCGAAATGCGTCCATCAATGATTTAAGAGTGGTACTTTCAAATCCCTAACGTCGATCTTAGGTTAACATCTAAAGATTACAGAACTGCATGAGGATTAGAATCCCAATTTCCAAAAATCCAATTTCCAGGAAGTGTTGGGTCACTAGTTGAGAAGAATTCTTCAACGGCATTCATTAGATCATATCTTGACAAGCGATGACTCTGGGTATTATCCAGCAGATAAAAAGCCTTATCACAGTACGCTCGATCGATCCCGAAAATATCATAGAAGTCTTCATATTCCTTTTTTGAGATATATCCATCGCGGTTTTGATCAAAGAAATCAAACATGAAATTAAAGATCAGCTCTTTGTAGTCATCAAGTGTTTCTTCATCACGGGAAAGAATCACCTTCTCTAAAAAGAAATTGATCCATTCTTCTTCTGAAATTTCATTAAAAGATGAGGGTTTAATGTCATCAACCAGAGAGTTGAATAGTTTGACTGCTTTGCCAGTAATACGTTTGTGTCCTGTCCCTTCAGGTTCATAAGCCATCGTAACACGCACTTTCTCCACCAATTCGGTGAAGTCATCCATTTGAAGGGTCCCGTTACTATTTAGATCAAGAATTTTGAAAAAGTATCCAAGCTTTTTCTTTTGAAAATCTGCAGACATTATCGATTAGGTTATGCTGCAAAAGTATGCACTCTATCACTAATTCTACACTACTCGTTTTTCAATATAATCTGAATTGAAAATTCCTAGTGCACCCATGTACTTTAGCTTGAATGAAACGAGATCCCCTACCTTATATTTTTCGCTAGACTCTCCAATATCTACAATCAGCATATCTGAGCTTGCTCCGGTTATCTTGATTGATTCATCATCCGGGATTAGAAAATCCTCTGAAACATCTAACAGACCTATATCGAGAATCGCTCGATAGGACATTTTTCCATAATCTTCTTCATTTATTTCAAAGGATTCTCCTGATGGGTTGGTTTCCATATAACCTATAGGTACTCGTGGTTTTTCAGTAATCTCTATAATTTCAGAGTACAACCTAAAAACATCACTTTCCATACCTTGAACCGTCTTTTGAGTAAACAGATCTAACCCGAAAAACAACATCTCACCAATACGAAAATGGTTAATTCCATCCGGGATTTGTTTTTTGAATATTAATGGAACTACAACTGATGTGCCTCCGGTAACCCACGGGATTTTTCTATTGAACTTAGCCTCTATAAGTTGCTCATATAGAGATAGTTGTATTAACTTATCTTCTGAAGGCATCACCCCATATAAACAGTTCAAATTAGAGCCAATTCCAGTTACCTCGATATTAGGCAAGTTGAAAACAGATTCATAAAAGTCCATTAAATGATCGCCCATGACACCTTCTCTGAGATCACCTAACTCGATCATAATGATCACTTTATGTTTCTTTTTTTGCTTGACAGCTTCATCTGAAATCCATTTGATGGTTTTGAATTCTGTATTAAAACTGGCATCTGCGTATTTTACCAAGCGATGAATGCTTCGCTTAGCAGGGGGTTTGATGTAAACCGTTTGAACACTTGGATCAAGCTTCTTGACTACTTCCAGATTGCTGATCCTTGAATCACAAATTTCCTTAGTACCAAGATCAATTACCTCCTTTAGGTACTTTTCATTGCCGCACAATAGTTTTGACACTACCGCCCACTCTATGTTATTCTCTTTAAACAGATTATCAAGAAAATGATAGTTCTTTTTCAGCTTGTCTTTATATAATTCTATAAATGCCATTACTGTTTTATTATACGAGGTATTTTCAAAGGTAATCTTGTCAGGAGTTCATAATTCAATTGGTCACTTAACTCACTGAAGGACGAAACACTAATTTCAATTTCGCCATTCGTTCCAATCAATGTTACCTCATCTCCTTTTTTAACTTCATCAAGTTCAGAAACATCTATGGCAAGGTTGTTCATATTAACCATTCCAACAACAGATGTTCTAATACCGTTTATTAAGACCCTTCCGGTATTGCTAAGCGAACGGCTAAACCCATGAGAATAACCTATTGGAACAATGGCGATCTTCATGTCTTTCTGGGCAAGAAATGTGGTTCCATACCCAATAAACTCACCCATAACAACATTTTTCACACTCATGACACTGCTTTTCCATGTGATCAATCTATTGAGTGGTTCTGTCTTATCCTCTCGTCCTTTTAGAAACTCGATAAAGATCTCTCGGCTAGGCCAAAATCCATATTGAAGGATACCGATTCTTACCATATCACCATGCATATCAGGAAGTCTGATTGTAGCTGCAGAACAACAAGAATGTTGCATTTTGGGTTCAATCCCATCATCGACTAACAATTGAACCATTTTTTGATAGTTCTTTTTCTGTTCTTCAACACGCAGATAATTAGCAATACTCTCCGCTCCGGCATAATGTGTACATACACCCTCAATTATCAAATATTCCTGGTATTCTTTTAATAATGGAATAAGTCTTTTAAGCTCTTCCTCATCAAATCCGGTTCTGTTCATTCCAGTCTCAAGTTCAATGTGGATCTGAGCTTTTTTCCCAATCATTTGAGCTGTCTTAGCAGCTGTTTGCAGTCGATCAAATTCAAAAACAAAAAAGGAAATGTCATTTTTTATGGCCCACTCAATATCTTCATTAGAGATATACCCCATAATCATAATGTCTGTCGACTTGTTTTTCTTGGCTTTTAGCACCTCCATAGCCTCATCTGCACTATGGACAGAAAAATGGTCAATACCAAGGGATTCTGCCATTGGCACAAAATCAATAATCCCATGACCGTAGGCATTCCCTTTTACAACAGACGAAATCCTGGTCCCTGCCTTTATATAAGACCTAAGGAAATGTAGATTATTTTCATATGCCTGTTTGCTTAATTCTATATAAGAAGGACTATTCATCTATTGCTTTCTCTACTATTGTCGTAAACATTTTGATTCCTGTGTCAATGATCTTATCTGGGAAATCATAGTCTGGATTATGAAGGGCTGGACAATCTACACCGGAACCAATGCCAAACATTGCTCCCGGATATTTTTGTGTAAATAACCCAAAGTCTTCACCCCATTTGAAAGGCCACTCTCGAATTTCTGATTCAAATGCATTCATTGAAATAGCCTGTTTGACGTAATTCACCGCCTTTGCATCATTTTTATTGGAATCAAATTCTTCCGTCCAACTTATGACTGGTGAAAGTTGATATTTTTCTGCGATCTCATCAATTCTCTTTAATATTCTATCACAGAAATCAGTCATTACTTCACTACTCCAGGTTCTTAACGTATAGTGAACTTCGCCATGTCCAGCAGAAACACCGTACGATAATTCGCCCATTTTTATATAAATGGGAGTCGTAAGGGCAAAATCATCCTTATCAAGATTCGGTTGGCTTTCCTCATCAAACATTGCAATGAGTTCGGAGATGGCAGCAGCAGGGTTGATTCCCAGTTCAGGCTCAGCTGCATGAGATGTTTTACCATCCAACTTGACAATAATGCTCTTCACCGCTGGAGTGAAGTTTCCTTCTTTAAAAACAACCTTATTAAGTGAATAACCCGGTATGTTATGCAATGCAAATACTAGATCCGGTTGAAAATCAAATTGACTGTCCGCCAGAATCGCTTTCGCTCCCTCTCCATTTTCTTCAGCAGGCTGGAATACCAAAATGACCTTTCCCTGATCAATTGGATTTTCTTTAAAATATCTCGCCACTCCACACATAATTGCGGTATGGCCATCATGCCCACATTTGTGAGAAACTCCTTCATTGATTGATTTATATTCAAATGAATTGATTTCCTGAATTGGAAGTGCATCATGATCAGATCTCAACATAATGGTTTTCCCTTGCTTGCCAGAATCGAATACAACAAAGACACCTGTCCCACCAATCTTCTTCCCTTCCACTCCCAGCTCCTTCAAAAATTCTATTATTCTACGCTGAGTCTGAGACTCATTACCTGATACTTCGGGATGCTTATGTAACTCGTGTCTAAATTCAATTAAATCATTGATCATGATCTCTTCCATCTCATTTCGAGGTATTTATTTGTAAATCCAAGCTTTTCGTAAAGCTTCTTGGCAGGATTATCTGGCTCAACATGTAAGGCAATGTCCCCTTCTGTTTCTTTAAAAGCTCTTTCCATGAGCTGCCTCCCGATTCCCTTTCCTCTATATTCTGAATGAGTGGCAATGTAAACCAGGATATTCTCAGGGATATAACCCTCCATTCCAGTCTTGTTAATGATAGTTGCCCCTACTATGGTATCTCCATCCCATGCAGAGAGGATTAAACCTCCTGGATGTTTTCCTGCATTCAAGGCGTATTCTATACATTTTCTGATATCATCCTTTGGATCTCCAAATTCATCCAAAAACCGATGTAGAAAACTTACAATCTCTTCTTTTTCATAAAGGCCCACAGTTTGTGCTGGAGCATATTTTTTAATAGATATCTTCATTTTATCTAGTGTTAAATAATCCAAAGGTTATAAATACAATCGATGCGCATATAATTCCATAAAGGTTAGGATCAAGCCCAAACCATTTGATATTCAGGAGTGTAAGACATGTGGTTACTAATCCTCCAACAATCATTGCAACAAAAGCTCCTTCCTTAGATGCTCTTTTCCAATAAAATGCGCCTACGATAGGTATGAATAGTCCGGATACCATAAATGCATAGGAAAAAAGCATTGCGTCAAGAACGTTTTCTAGGAATAATGCTATGACAAGGGCTATAATACCTAAACTCAAAGTAATTAATTGAGAAGCTTTAAGCGATTTCTTATCCATCTCATCAGATCCCCCACCCTTATAGCCCAAAATGTCAGTAAGCAATGATCCGGATGAAGCCATCAAACAGCTATCTGCGGTTGACATTACTGCTGAGAAATAGGCAGCAAGCACTAATCCCATCAGCCCATGTGGTAGTACTGTTCTGAGTAAAACTGGTAATCCTAGTTCAGGGTCCATTTCCATACTTGCTGCGTATCCAATAGACTCAAACATGCCCTGTTCGTAAGCAACTCGACCAAATAAGCCCAGAATTACACCTAAAAACGCCATCATTGGCCATTCAAATAGTCCTGCTATAAACCAGGCTTTTTTTGCCTGTGCTTCTCCTCGACTCGCAAATATTCGCTGATAAAGTGTCATCCCCACGAACCAGATTGGAATGATCGTGATTGCCCAATTAACCAAATCTTTCCATGTAAGATTTGTAAGGGTAAGGTAGTCTTGATTAACAATGGAATTGACTGCCTCCCATCCACCTATGGCATCAAATGCAAACGGAACGCCTGCAAACAGTAAACCAGCCATTAAAATGATCCACTGAAATGTATCAGTATAAATAACAGCCTTCAAACCTCCCAGAATGGTATAACCAACCGCTACAATACCCATCAAAAGAACAGCATGATTAACAGAGAACCCTTCGAAGGTCCCAGATGCTAATTTTGCTCCTGCAATGATCTGCGAACTGGTAAAACCTAGATATCCTATAGTAGTAATAATTCCAGCTAAAACCGCAACTCGCTTGCCATAGAAAAATTCAAATATCTGTGGGAGTGTTGTCAGCTTTTGTATGCCTGGAAGCTGAAAAACTTTTGGAATCAATAGCACTGCAGCCATCCAAGCACCAATTAAGCCAGTAAAGAGTAACCATGATCCTGATAAACCCATAGTAAAACCAAGACCTCCAAGACCAATGGAAAATCCTCCGCCAACGTCTGTGGCAACAACAGACAGTCCAATATGCCACGAGGAAACATTACGACCTGCGACATAATAGTCGTCGCTGGTTTTATTTTTTCTGTAGAAGTAAAGTCCTACGAGGAAAACCAAAACAACATAAATAGCAAAAATTGCTATATCAAGAATCACAGACCACTCCTTTCTTTAAGGAGACGTTCAATTTGATGTATTGAGTTTTTTTGGTCTTTGTTTAAGAAGATAACTTCTCGATGCTTTTGGTTTAATGGAATTACAAAGGTAAAACAACGAGCTCTCGCATAAAAGTTTTGCAACCATTATCAGTTTGTTATCCCAATTATATTGAGATTTAAACCATGAAATATGTTTTCACTTTTTTGATATCCGTTGCTCTGCTTTCCAGTTGCGCTCCTCTAAGTAAAAGTCAACTCAAGATGTCTCATACTTATTTTCAGACAATAACTAATTATCCCCATTATTATAGGGAGCTTAATATGAGAGTAGCTGACCTAAACCTGGAAGCTCAAAATCTGGAAAGCTCATTGCATGAATCAGACTCTATCAGGATTGCAACAATTATCAAATCAATCAATGAGTATGAGTCAGCAATGCAGATTCCTGATAGCATCTTGGCACATACAAAGGTGATTGAAAAATACATTCAGAATTACTACCTACTTATTCCAAATGGTTTTAACCTCTATCGTGCATTAAAGGGTACTACAGAGACAATAGGTGGTCTTTTTGGTCTTGGAAGTGTAGTAAGCAGTGTACTTCCTAATAATATAAACGGGTTGAATCCAACTAAAAAAAGGAAAATTCAGGCTCATATACTCAGCAGCGAAACTTCGCTTATTCAATCCCTTCGAATACTGAAAAACTACATCAATACCGTGTATCTTCCTAAGCTTAATGAAATAGACAAGAAGTCCATCAATGATTTCGAAATACTGCTTGCAAGCATTAATTCAAGCACACCTCCATTGGAATACTACACCATGCACAATAGAATGTTGACAGAATTTTATCAACGACTTTTTCGAACAAAAAATCTGGTTAATCAATTATCTAAGTCTATAGAAACCTTAATATTGGTAGAGCAGGAAATCACAAAAAGCTTTACTACAAAAGAGATGATTGACTTTGAGAAAACGCATATGAACGAACTTATTAACGATATGCAAAGAGTAAATTTCATTGTGCAAGATCTCAATTCAAGAAAATCCTTAACCAAATAAAAAGGCCTGTATTTCCACAGGCCTTTTACTACACTTTAAAAAGGGATTATTTCTATAGAAAATCTACTTTTCCACTTCCAAGGTTATAAAATGCTGTAACGATTTGTAGTTTACCTCCATCGACCGCACCTTTTATAATGATTGATCGATCATAAAGGTCTTTTGCTGAAAGTTCTGCATTTTTCTTAACAACAACATTTACATCAGAGCTTCCGGCTTGAGCTTTTGCAGGCTCAATTTGTGCGAGCAAGTGGTTAAGGTTATATCCATTATCACCTCCTGCCAATGCTGCTCCTACAGCACCACAACTTTCATGTCCCATAACAACAATCACACCGGTACCCAAATGCGCAACAGCATATTCAATGCTTGCAATAGTGTCAGTATTCGCAATATTACCAGCTACTCTAAGTACAAATAGCTCTCCTAATCCTGTATCGAATGCTAATTCAGGCACTACTCTACTATCAGCACAGCTCAAAACAATGGCCCAGGGTGCTTGGCCGGTGGTTAATTCTGATCTTCTACCATCATCTTGTAGCTCTCCGTTGAGGTTACTTGCTACAAATCTTTCATTACCTTCTTTTAATCGTTGTAATACTTGCTCTTGATTCATATTCATAAATTATTTAACAACCGTTAATGTAAAATATATAACTATTTCAATAAAATTCGTTCTATTTGCATTAGGATTCAAGACTAATTATTAATCTTCTCATAATAAATACATTGAATCCGAACCGCTTCGGCCCAACGAAGCGGTTCTTTTTTTACCTCAATCTGTGTTCCCACATATAACTTCTTCGTTCGTTTTTGATTCTGCTGATGATTTCCGAATCTCTAAATAGCTCATGATCAGCACCTTTTGATGTAAAATGCCAATACCCACACTCAGTACACTGATATATGTTTCTGGGTCCTTCCCCCGGTTTATACTCGTTTCTTATATGATTTTGAACAAGAGCCTCAATTGCTAAACTCTCATTCTCAAAAACTCTTTTCCTTGACACACAGTCCACTATTTCTCTATTTTAAGACCTTTTGAAGACCAATCAGAGAAACCGCCCGTGTAATCATAAATCTTACTAAATCCCGCTTCATTGAGCATTTTTGCGGCTTTTGCGCTTCTACCTCCGCTTGCACAATGTATGACAATGGGTTTATCAATATCATTTGCTTTCATTTTTTCCAGAAAAGAATCATCGTAAAAATCAATATGAATAACATCAGGAATATGTCCGCTAGCATATTCATCGGGGGTTCTGATATCGATAACGGTAACACCTTGTTCGATTAATTGAACAACTTTTTTAGAATCTATCTGTTCAATTGAAGACTGATTTGAAGGTGCACAACTTACAAATAAGAGGGTTAGATAGATGGTTCGGATCATCATATTAGGTAATTATGGCAATAAAAGTGAGTAAAAAATCAGGTTTTATACGTAGAAAAATGAGTTTATTTATCCACTAACTTAGCAATTGTTATAAAAAAGTTAAAAAAACAAGTTTGGAACGAAATTTGATCAATTCAGTTACAATTAAAACAATGAAATCAGTATTCAGCATATTATTAATGTTCATTGTAATTTCTGCTTTCTCGCAAGATGAACGCTTGGATGAGAAAATTGATGAAATCACATATGATTGGGATTTAGAAGCAGATAAGCTATCCACGTATGCAGGCTTGCAGCTTTTGTGTAGCGATGAAGCTTATAGATCAAAGATTCTCCAACTTTTAGATGATATTCACCACTACGATACGGTCCTATATGGTGTATTGATTAAGATTTCAAAGTCTACCAAAGACAGAGAAGTGAAGAAAACACTTAGTGATATTCGAAAATTTGAAGAAGAGTACAATACACGAAGTTTCGTTCATTTTATGAATGAAGAGTGTCGTGCGATGAAGGAAATTGAGAAAAACTCGGAAAAAACAGCGAATGACGTGGGTATAAACTCTTACTCAGGCCAAGTATATGTTCTGGAAACTGAACTTTACAAGTATGTGAAGCATGTAACAGCAAGAGTGGACAAGATACGGATACACGTACATCATCTAAGCAAGCACTACAACTAGTTTAACTTATCTGAAAATATCTCCTTTAATTTTTTGACCTTTGGAGCTACCACAAAGCTACAATAAGGTTGATTTTTGTTTTGATTGTAGTAATCATCATGCTCAATCTCAGCTGGGTAAAACTCAGTTAATGGAGAAATTTCTGTTACTATCGGATTAGGCCAAACCTTAGCTTCATCGAGCTTTGCCTTATATTCTTCGGCCAGTTTTCTCTGCTCCTCATCATGATAAAATACAACAGAGCGATACTGCGTACCTACATCATTACCTTGCCGATTAAGTGTTGTTGGATCATGTGTCTTCCAAAAAACCTCAAGGAGTTCGTCATATGATATAATTGACGGATCATATTCAAACTGAATGACTTCAGCATGTCCTGACTTTCCATAACAGACCTCTCTATAGGTAGGATTTTTGGTCTTTCCTCCTGAATACCCTGACTTGACATTAAAAACACCTTTTAGTCGCTGAAACATCGCTTCAGTACACCAAAAACATCCAGATCCGAATGTAGCTTTTTGCATAAACTTCTAAATAATGAAGCAAATCTAACTTCTAATTGATTCAATTAGTTCCACTAACTGTACTAGGTTTGAGTTATAATTTTCACAGCCAACCATTCATAATGGAATATTATATAATCATTGCAGCATCAGTCATAATAGTGCTGTCATATTTGTTTAATCACATTTCTGACAAATCAAGCATTCCATCAGTTTTGTTACTCATATTTTTAGGTATTATAGGCAGAGAAGTGATTGGTCTATTCGGTATCGAAAAAGAAAGGATTCTGGAAATATTTTCCAGAATAAGAATTCTAGAAGTACTTGGTACTTTAGGGCTGATATTGATTGTTTTAGAAGCTGCACTTGAGCTAAAGATTGCAAAAGAAAAACTTAAATTGATCAGAAAGTCTTTTGTAATAGCCATTATTGGATTACTGCTTTGTATGTTTTCAATTGCTGGAATTTTGGTTTTCTCACTCGAGAATCTCGACTGGTTCACAGCTCTAATATATGCTACACCCCTTTCCATTTTAAGTAGTGCAATCGTTATTCCTTCTGTCGTCAACTTAGGTGAGAAGGATGAAGAATTCCACATCTATGAGAGTACCTTTTCTGACATTCTCGGAATCATGGTCTTCTACTTTTTATTGCAGCTTGGGACTGCTTCAAGTAGTGTAATGGCACTGGGTGATTTTACGTTCGGATTAGTTGTAACAATCGTTACATCTATTCTTCTGTCCTACATTTTGATTTATGTATTTCAAAACCTGGAGACGAAGGTCAAATTGTTTCTTATGATTAGTGTGTTGTTTCTCCTTTTTAGTGTTGGAAAACTGATGCATTTATCCTCACTATTGATCATTCTAGTTTTTGGTCTTATTCTAAATAATTACAAATTATTCTTCGTTGGCAAACTGAAAAAATATTTGAGACCAATGGCCATTGAAAACATTAAGGAAACATTCCTGATGATTACAATCGAATCTGCATTTGTCGTAAGAACCTTCTTTTTTGTGATTTTTGGTTTTTCAATTGCACTTTCTGCGTTGGTGGATTTAAAAGTAGCTATCGTAAGTGCATTAATACTAATTGCTATTTATGCGGTGCGCTATATTTCATTTTTACCTTATAAGCACGAAAACCTGAAAAGGGCCATTACGATAGCGCCACGTGGTTTAATCACATTACTTCTATTTTATTCGATCCCAGAGGAATTTCAGTTTGAAGGTTTCAAATCAGGCATTTTATTGTTCATAATAATCGTTACTAGCCTGGTAATGACCTCCGGTCTTGTGAAGAAGGATGTAAAAAATGAGGAAGAAATTTCGGAAGTTGAATAACTTAGCTACACACAGGTTACCTAAGATCCAATGAAAAAACTTAATGAGCTTGCCAAAAAAGGAATGATTAATGAGAATGCGAGCATCCGTGATTCGCATTCAACCATAATTAATGCTGGCATTGATAAAGTTTGGGACATTCTTTCCAATATGGAAGAATGGCCTTCATGGAATCCTGAAGTAAAAAAAGTAACAATTAACGGAGATATTGCTGAAGGAACCGTTTTTACCTGGACTCAGGGACGCACTCATGGCGTCTCAGAAATTCAATCGGTTAAGAAACCAAATCTTTTAGCCTGGACAAGTAAAGCCAAGAGGGTCAAGCGGATTTATGTATGGGCTCTCGAGTCTGACGAAGGACAAACCATTGCTACAGTAAGTGCTTCGTTTCAAGGAGTCCTGGTCATTCTTGCTCAAAACCATCAGAAAGTCTACAATGAGCTTTTAAACTGGTTAGAACTCCTCAAACAAAAAGCAGAAGAGTAAACTACTCTCCTGTTTTAGGTTTTGTCATTTCTCTAAGCTGTTGTTGTACAATCTGGAAACCAGGTTTCATTTCTAAAACCTCTAAGTATTTCGCTTTAGCTCCTTCAATGTCACCTTTATCTTCAAGGATCATTGCTTTTACTCGATGCGCAGCAATTTTTAAGTTAACACTTTGACCTTGACCATCTTCTGTAGGAAATCCGATGGCGATACCTTCAGACTGTGGGTCTTCAATAATTAAGTCGAGTGACGTATTTGCCTCATTGTATCGCTTAAGTTCAAACTGCAAAAACGACACCTTGTAGAGTGTATTAACATTTCCGCTTGCCAGGTAGAGTTTTTCATAGAAGTTTAATGATCGGTCTTTCGCTCCTAATTTATCTAGGCTTGTAGCTGCTATTTCAAGTGCAAATTGATCATCAGGGTTTATTTGTAATGCCTGCTGAGCCACAAGAGCTGCTGAAGCATTCTGATTATACTGGAAATAAATCAAAGCCAGCGAATCATAAAGTGCAACATTGCCTGGATTCTCCGCAAGTAGGCTATAGAGTGCTGTTCTTGCCACCACCGGGTCATTAAAAATTTTAGCCGAGTTGTAAATGAATGACTGCTTTCTAAGCTCCCAAGGAATGGAATCTCCAGGTGCTATTTCGGAACTCTGCGCATTTAAAAATCCCGCAGATATAATCATCAGTACAAAAAATATTTTTTTCATAGTATTCTTATTCGCTTTTAGGGCTGCAAACATAGTTAATCGTTGTTAGAGGTAGAAAGGTATTTTTCTGATGGTTTTAAACCATGTTTTCTACCGAGCTTAAGCATCAACTGAAATGCCTCCTTTTCATCGTTTTTAATTGATCCATCAAGAATTGCATCTTTGATTTGATTCTTGATATCCCCAATTATTTTTGATGGTTTTATTTCAAACACTTCAATGATCAGTTCCCCCGATATTGGTGGATTAAAGTTCATGACTCTGTCGCGTTCTTCTACCTCTTGTATCTTTTTTTCAACCTTTTTAAAGTTTGCTTGATATTTTTTGACACGCTCTGGATTTTTGGAAGTTACATCAGCTTTACACAAAGTCATCAAATCGTTAACGTCTTCACCAGCTTCATAAACCATCCGACGTATGGCTGAATCTGTCACTTTATCATTTACTAAAGCAATCGGCCTTAAATGCAGTCGAACAAGCTTTTGCACATACTTCATACGCTCATCCATTGGCAATTTCATCCGCTTAAAGATCTTGGGCACCCATTTAGCACCCAAATCCTCGTGACCATGAAACGTCCATCCTGCCTTTTCATTGAATCGCTGAGTTGCTGGTTTGGCTATATCATGGAGGATTGCAGCCCACCTCAACCAAAGATCATCCGTCATAAGAGAAATGTTATCCAGCACCTGTAGCGTGTGATAGAAGTTGTCTTTATGACCTTTCCCGTTGATCTTCTGCACTCCTTGCAGATCAGTCATTTCAGGAAAAATGAGTTTGAGCAATCCGCTATGAAAGAGTAGCTGAAACCCGTATGAAGGTTTATCTGAAAGAATGATTTTATTAAGCTCATCACTGATCCTTTCCTGAGAAATAATTTCAATCCGCTCCACATGATCGATAATGCCCTGAAAGGTATCTGGTTCAATATCAAATTGGAGTTGGCTTGAAAAGCGAATGGCACGCATCATTCGAAGTGGGTCATCGGAAAAGGTAACTCCCGGATCTAAAGGAGTGCGCATAAGCCTCTCTCCAAGATCTTTCATGCCATCAAAAGGATCAATCAATTCGCCATAATTGGCCTCATTTAAGCTAATGGCCATTGCATTTACCGTGAAGTCTCTACGTTTTTGATCGTCCTCAAGAGTGCCATCTTCAACAATCGGATTTCTTGAATCTTTCCTGTAAGATTCCTTCCTTGCGCCGACAAATTCATACTCAAAGCCTTCATAATGAATGGCTGCAGTACCAAAGTTTTTGAAGGTGGAAAGTTTTGCGTTTTCTCCTAATCCTTTGGCTACTTCTTTAGCCAGTTCTATTCCACTACCAACACATACAAAATCAATATCCTTTGAAGGTCTTTCTAAAATCAGATCTCGAACATAGCCACCAACAACATATGTTTCGTATCCCAGCTCTCTTGCAGCTGAAGACACTGTTGAAAAAATGGGCAATGACTTCAAATGGTCTTTGAAAGTGCTCATGCAGCAAAGATAGGATTTCGATCAAGCATAATACTCCTGAAGGATCGGGTCTTTTGATAAAGCCTGGTCGAATTGTCGAATACCGGCCTCATTGAGAAATCCTCTGAAAAAATTGATAAGCTGAACATTCAAAAACTCGCTGAATGGACGAGATAAAGTAGTCTCCATTAATTGTCCTGATGGCCGTGCATTTATAAATGAACTAAGCGTCTCCCAATACATCAGCATCATTGAATTTATGTCCATTTTACTTTTCAAGAACCCCTCCTGTTCACAACACTTTATCAACACCCTAAACCTATCAAAAACAGCTCCCTTTAAATAGGCCTCCAAAAAATCATTCATTTGATCTTTATATCTGTACGTGCCTTTTAACCCTTCAATGGTCATTTCTTTTAATTCTATTTGAATGATTCGCAAGAGTTTAAGAAATTTATCGATCACTGAAATCTCCATTTTCACCACTCTGGACCCGTAATTTGCCATTTTGTCCAACTTCCATCTAAATGCTTCTACTATCAGGTTTTCTTTGGTACGAAAGAGCAAATAAATGGTCTTTTTGCTCATATGAAGGTCATTCGCGATACTGTCAATAGTGGTGGTTTTTATGCTATCAGACATAAATCTGTTAAACGCATGTGAGAGAATGATATCTTTTTTATACACGGTAGTCTTTTCGAATGCACGAAAATAGAGGGAGTGTGAAGACTTGACAAAAAATTAGAAAGAGAAATCCGGTGAATGAAATAGATTTGTTTTTGATGGAAAACGAAGAAGCCAAAAAACGAATTCAATCACTTACCGAGGAGTTAAATCATCATAATTACCTCTACTATCAAAAAAGTCAACCAACTATAACCGACTATGAATTTGATTCTTTGCTAAAAGAATTGGAACAGCTAGAAGCAGACTTTCCCGATTTAAAACTCTCCCACTCTCCTACTACTCGAGTAGGTGGAGATATTACCAAGGACTTTGAGACCATCCCTCATAAGTATCCGATGCTTTCTCTAGGGAATACCTATTCAAAGGAAGAACTCACTGACTTTGACTCGCGAGTAAAAAAAGGACTAGGTACCGATGATTATGAATACATCTGTGAATTAAAATTCGATGGTGTAGCGATCAGCTTAAAATATGAGAATGGAATTCTGACCAGAGGTATAACTCGTGGAGATGGAACAAAAGGTGATGACATTACTACAAACGTAAAGACGATACGTTCCATCCCGCTCAAATTGCAAGGCTCAGAGTACCCCGCAAATTTTGAAGTACGAGGGGAAGTTTTCATGCCTAAAGCGCAGTTTATTAAATTGAATGAACAGGTTATTGAGGAAAATAAGCAGCGTGAAAATGAGGGAAAGACGCCACTAACACTTTATGCGAACGCCAGGAATACTACTTCCGGAACACTAAAGATGCAAGATTCCAGCATCGTTGCAGGTCGTAAGCTGGATTGTTTTCTGTATTCGTACCTCGATGATTCCAATACCTTTGAAACACATGAGCAATCATTGAAATTTCTCGAAAAGGTTGGCTTCAATGTATCTCAAACCTATCGGAAGTGTAAATCAATAGATGAGGTAATAGAATTCATCAATCATTGGGATCAGGAGCGTCATAACCTCAGCGTAGAAACAGATGGAATCGTTCTAAAGGTCAACAGCATTGCTCAACAATCGGAGCTAGGATTTACAGCTAAAAATCCACGCTGGGCGATCTCATATAAGTTTAAATCAGAATCTGCAATCACAACGCTCAATGATATCTCCTACCAGGTGGGCAGAACCGGAGCGATCACGCCGGTAGCCGAACTTGAACCAGTACTTCTTGCAGGAACAACAGTCAAACGTGCATCCCTCCATAATGCGAATGAAATTGAACGACTTGGTGTAAGAATTGGGGATAGTGTAAATGTGGAAAAAGGTGGTGAAATTATTCCTAAGATCACTGGAGTGAATCTGAAAGAAAGGCCTTCAGATTCAAAGGAAGTCCAATACATTGAAGCATGCCCCGAGTGTAATACCGCGCTCATACGAAAAGAAGGAGAAGCTCAGCATTACTGCCCTAATCAAGAAACCTGTCCACCCCAAGTTCAGGGCAGGATTGAGCATTTCATAAGCAGAAATGCGATGAACATTGAATCCCTTGGCCCACGAACCATTGCAGGATTTCTGAGTAAAGGCTTGATTAAAAATTTGGCTGGCCTTTACACATTGACCTTTGATGACATCAATAATCTTCAATTTGAAGAAGTAGATGAATTATCCGGAGAAGTAACCAAACGTTCGATCAAAGAGAAATCAGCTAAAAACATTATTTCATCCATAGAAAAGTCAAAGGAAATTCCCTTTGAACGAGTCCTATTTGGATTGGGTATTCGATATGTTGGTAAGACGGTAGCTGAAAAATTGGCTCAACATTTTGCCACGATAGAACGTCTAATGAATGCGACATTTGATGAAATTGTATCCGTTCATGAAATTGGAGATCGTATTGCTGAAAGTGTGGTTTCTTATTTTGAAAATGAAGAGAATCAACACATGATTGAAGCTTTAAAAGAAGCAGGACTTTCTTTTGAAGTGGTGAAAAAAGAAGGTACTGACGATCAATTAAAAGGTCTCACTTTTGTGGTCTCAGGTGTATTTGAAGATTTTGGAAGAGATGAGCTAAAGAACGTCATCAAGCAACATGGAGGTAAAGTTGCAAGCGGTATTTCATCTAAAACCAATTACCTGGTAGCCGGTGCAAACATGGGACCAGCTAAAAAAGAAAAAGCAGATTCGTTAGGAATTACTATTTTGGACGAATCTTCATTTAGAGAACTGTTACAAAATGATTAAGAACCTATTCCTTAAGCATAAAGGCAAGCCAACCATTGCCGATAAGGAACACTGCACATATGCTGCTGCAACCAGTATCGGGGTGCTATATAATGCAGATGATTTCAATGCTGAGTCTGTCAGTAAGCTGGAAGAGCTATTAAAAAATGATGGGAAGGATGTTGCTAAAATGGGCTTTACCGAGCAACAATCAATAGAAAAACTCATTTTTAGTAAAAAAGACATCTCCGGAACAGGCACCATTAAAAAGGACAATCTTGAGTTTTTCATCAAACAGCCATTCGATTTTTTAATCTCGCTCGATACGTCTGAAAATATGAATTACAAATATGTTCTGGCTCTCAGCAAGGCGATATGCAAGGTTGGTTTTGAAGCTGATCAGTATTATGATTTACTTCAGCTTTCACTTAAGATGGATGAGAGTAAGCCGAAGGCTATTACGAATATGGTGAGGTATCTTAAAATGATTTGAGTAAAGCTTTCTACTTACTAATTTAAGCTTTTTCGATGCGCTTGCGACGGTTCCATTAATTCCAGAGACTTTAAAAACAAATCAGCGATTCGTATAAAATATACTTTTATAATATGCTACTTGAAATTAGGTCTATGATTTAGCTTTTTACTCCTAAGACCGAAAAGCCATTCCTTTTCCATTGATGAAAAGGAATCAAAAATCTAGAAACCTCGAAAGCTATCATCCCTCAAAGCCTGACGCTGGCCCGCCGAGGTTTCACTCCCATCACACCACCTTCTTTATTTCAGATTTCGTTCAGCCTTGGCTATTTAAGAGAATGCTTCAGTAATTGAGGGGCCTATCCGGCCAGAGGAGGTAACACTTCATTTTTGCCTTGATGCAAAAACGAATCGGAGCGACGTTCCGCCAAAAAGATCAAGCGGTTCCTCGCCGGGACATAAATCCTTCGCTAAAAATTGGAATGTGCTGTGCATGCAAAACCAAACTCACCGCCGTGGCGGATCAAACAGTGGTTTTGCAGTTGGTTTTACCTATTCAAATTTTCTTAACACTCATGATTTAATGCCTACTATTTTGGCATCAATAAATGTATAAAATGGTAGTAAAGGAGAATGGTTGAAGAAAATTTATAATCCAAATTCAGATATAAAACTATCTCTAACGATTCATACCTTTGTAACAAATGAAAGCGGAATTGAAAGGAACAGGTGTGGCACTGGCGACACCAATGAATGCAGATTATTCAATTGACTACCCGTCATTGGGTAAGCTCTTGGATCATATCGTTGATGGTAACGCTGATTATATAGTCGTGCAAGGAACTACCGGAGAATCACCAGTTTTCTCTTGGGAGCAGAAGCTTGATATTCTGCAATTTGTAATTGATCACCTCAAGGGTAACAAACCAGTTGTATTTGGTCTTGGTGGTAACAATACCTTCGATTTGATTGAGAAATCGAATGATCTCAAATCATTCGATTTAGCTGCCATTCTTTCTGCAAGTCCTTATTATAACAAACCTTCACAAGCGGGTATAATCAGACATTATCAACTACTTGCTAATGCATTCCCCCACCCGATCATTCTTTATAATGTTCCTTCGAGAACAGCATCCAATATGAAAGCTGCAACTACTCTCGAACTGGCTAAACATCCAAATATCATCGCCATGAAGGAGGCATCAGGTGATCTGGATCAATGCAAAGAGATCGCTGACAACCGACCGGAAGGATTTATGCTGCTCTCGGGTGATGATGGACTGGCTTGTGACATTATCAAAATGGGTGGAGAAGGAGTCATCTCCGTGATCGGAAATTTGATGCCTGAAGCGTTTACTACAATGGTGAACCATGCTCTAAACGGTGATTATGAAACGGCAGGTAAGCTTAACGAAGATCTTCGATCTGCTTATAGCATGCTTTCTGAAGAAGGCAATCCCAGTTCACTCAAAGCCGGACTGGAAGCGATTGGTATTTGTAAACGGACTGTGAAGCCACCTCTATTTGATGCTTCGGATGGATTGGTGGAGAGGTGGCGGGAATTACTTTTCACTCCTTAATCCATGGAATATTTGAAAGCTTCATTTCAGACGCGTACTCACGAGGGCTGAAGGTTGAAAAATAGGATCCAACAATTTGTCACGAAATAACTTGGGCGCCTGTTGGGGCCATTGCGGACGAGCAGGAGAAAAGAGTGATGAGTTCATCGAGGAACGAAGAGTGGATTAAGTGGTATTAGGCTCTTGGCTAGTATGAATTACATTGAGAATGTCAATGGTCTTTTCATTTACCTGATACACAATTCTGTAGCTCCATCTAAAATATCTGCGAATATTTCCCGGATTATTCGAATAGTACTCATCAAGTTGATACTTCTCTGGGTTCAGGTTTAGTGATTTGGAGATTTGGAAGCCTGAATAATTTCCTTTCTCACTTGCCTAGCAGCAGCAACAGAATCCTTCTTAATGAAATCGTGATGATACTTTAGGGATTCTTTGGCTCTATCAGACCAAATGACTTTTTTCTTCACCAATTTTCAGATTCCTTTTCGAGATCTTCAACATCAGTAGATTTTCCATCTTTAATTTGTTGTCTGGATTCATCTATTGCACTGACATATTCATCCAAACTCATAGGCGAAAATGGACCTGTAGAGCCTTTCAGGATTGTATAAACAGCCGAAAGCTTTTCTTCGTCTTTGATTGTATCAATGACTTGATGAAGTTGTAATTGTAATTCAGCTACACTATCCATTTTGACTGCTTTTCTACAAATTAACGATTTATTGGAGATTATAACATTCAAATTTTTGTAATAATTCTTTTACCGTTCTCTATGAGCAGGTTGTTCCTACGATAAATTATTCAATGTTGCAAAAAAAGTGCTGGAACACGTTTACAACACGTACTCGAAGAGGACTCTGAGATCATTGTTCGAGGTAGATTTTGTCTTGATCTCTGATTCTGTAATTTTTCACTTACATATCAAAATAATATGTGTTTCAGTTCTCTTTCTTGTCACGGAAGTAACTTCCGCGCCATTAGGGAGTAACTTCCGCGCCAGAGCGAAGGTTATGGATTATTTTCGATTTTTACCAATCGAATTTTCTTTTCGAAGTAATTCTTCTGCATGGTCAAGAGCTAGACAGCAAATATTCCTATAGGAATGATCACCACTTTCAAAAAGTTTATAAGCATTCACGAAATTGTAATAAGCTTTTGTAGCTGTTTGGCTATTTTTTGCTCTTATGAAGGTTCGGTAAGCAAAAGATCGTAAATCCTCTCTAAAAAGATCATCAACATATTCCTTCAATTGTTCATCAGAAACTGCAACTTCGGTATCAAGCTTTTCTATGCTATGCTCATTTGATTCTTTTCTATCCATTAAATCTCTAAGAACTCCTTCTTTCCAAGCATCATAGTCCTCTTGCAACCTAGTAGGCTGAGCCATAACAGAATTTCCTTTCTCATCTGCCGGATACAATAAAAATTTCCTCATAAATGATTTCTTTTCCTTCCTAGGAAGTCTAAACTTCTTCATGATTTCTGAACCCTTAATCGGATAGCTTCTGCAACAAAATTGTTTAATGACACTTTTGCCTCTTTAGCCAATAAAGCAGCTTTCTGATGAAGTGATGGTGAAACCCTGACGTTAAAACTTCCTTTAAAGGGTTTTTCAGGCTTAACTCCGTTCGCTTCACAATCAGCTAAGTAAGTGTCAATCGCTTCATGAAAATCTTTCTCTAAATCTCTTCCTGTTTCTCCTTCATAAGAAATCAGTCCTTGTATTCCGAGCACCTTACCATAAAGCAAACTATCCTCTGGACTGTACTCAATACTTCCAGTGTATCCTTTGTATTCTAGATTTTTCATAAGTCCAATATTTCCTTTACTTGTTTCATTTGATATCGCTTCATTATTCCACTTGGATGTGGCTTATGAAGCATGATTGGAACACCTTCTGAATTTTCAAACTTCACTCTTGATCCGGAGGTCTTACCTTTCGCTACTTCATTAAATTCGAAATATCCTAAGAGTTTGACCATCTCATCAAAATGAAAATCTGAGGGCATACTCAGAAAGCGTCTAATCAGTTTATCTTTTTTAGACATAAACTCAAAGTAACTAAATATAGTTACAAATAACAAGATGTTTTAACACTTGAAGGGAAAATGAAATTCCTTTTTAATCGTCATTCCGAATCTGAGGTTGGTGGTGAAGGAATCTTTTTATAATGAATTAGCTGAGCTGACATAGTGTGAAGATTTCTCCTATCACCCCCTAGCCCCCTCAAGGGGGAATGGAACATAGGATAAAGATTTCTCCTACGTCGAAATGACAAAAGAGTAGTAAAACTCCCGACACCCCCTAGCCCCTAAAAAGGGGGAATGGTCTTCCTTTTTAATCGTCATTCCGAACCTGAGGTACGATGGTGAAGGAATCTTTTTATAATGAATTAGCTGAGCTGACCTAACGTGAAGATTTCCCAGTCACCCCCTAGCCCCCTGAAGGGGGAATGGTCTTCCATTTTAATCGTCTTTCCGAACCTGAGGTACGATGGTGAAGGAATCTTTTTATAATGAATTAGCTGAACTGACCTAACGTGAAGATTTCCCTGTCACCCCCTAACCCCCTCAAGGGGGAATAGAACATAGGATAAAGATTTCTCCTACGTCGAAATGACAAAGACGATTTTGTCTATGATGCATCTTTGAAGTATCTGATGGATTGGAGATGTAGCGGAAGAAGTATTTGGGGTATTCAGGAAGGAACTCTCTATTTTGAATTTGAAGGAATTGACTTGTCTTTCTTATCAAATCTTACCCCAAACTTGAACACCAATGGACGGGCATTGAGGTCATTGTTTTGGTAGTTAAAGTCATAGAGAATCATGGATGTCATCTGAACAAAACCTACTTTGAACTCCCTGCCAATGCCTAAAAGATACGCAGATTGCCACCTTGCAGTAATTGTGTTTTCGCTATTAAAAAACGATTGATTGATCTGTCGTTCTACTTCAGCCCAACCAAAAAATCCTTTGGGAATATCATACCTGGTGAATAAACTGTACCCATAACCATCACCTGTCAACGTAGAAGTAGTGTCCTGATCATTGAATTGCTCACGTAAGATAATACCAACACCTCCTACCCACTTCTTATTGATCCAATACCCGAGTTGCAGATTGCTGTCTATGATGAATGGGTCTGTTGATTGAATGGAAAAATTACCACCGAAATACAGCCGCTTTTTAAATGGCACTTGCTCCAATGAATTACGCTTGACTCCTTTCTCCGGGAAGCGCGTGTCTGGGAGTTTGCTGTATTTCTGTTTGAGTTTTTGAAGATCTGCCTGCACCTCCTGAAATTGCTCAGGGTCTATTTGCTTAAATAGCTCTTGTGCTTCCTCAGGATTCACAATATTTGGGTTAGGCCTTGTTGGTGTGCTCGTCGGGTCCAATCCTGCTGCCGGATTTTTGAATTGTGACAATGGGTCCTCTACTCCACCGAGCTCATCGGGCATAAATTTCTTCGCCTGTTCTTCGAGTACAGCCGTAGCTTCAGCTAGGGCAATACTATCGGCATCTTCTTTGCTGATTTCAGGCTGGATGATTATTGGTTCCAGAATCAGTTTTCTGTACTCTGCTGGAATGTTTGTTTGCTCAAAGACTTCCTCTGAAATAGCTAGCGAATCTTCTTTTGAGAAGGGTTTGATTTTAATTGAATCCAGATGAATTGAATCCAGCCTTAATTGCTTGATGCTGTCATATTTTTCCTTATAAACTTCGCGAGCTTTGGCTTGTTCCTGCAGACGTTCAAGTTGTGCTTTACGCTGTTTGGCGGTTTGCTTAGCACTTTTGGCTTGATTGATTGCTCGAGCATGTTTCCCAGTCGGTTTGGCATCTACTTTTACCTGAGAGATGGCTGGTGAAATGCAGAAAATAAATAGAATAATGAGTAGTGAACGCATAGCTAAATTACAACTGCAAAAGTAGCTATAATTGTTTGAAAAAGAGTGAATTAAGGGTGTTTTTAGTATGAATTAAGGGAGATTAAATGATCACCAAAAAGAGAGAATTCAGAACGTCTTTAAGAATTGTGGGCTTGCGGAGAGGGATTTGTTTTAATCTGAAGAAAAGATTTCTCCTGCATCGAAATGACAATAGATTACTAAAAAGGTATGAGACCCCTAACCCCTAAAGGGGAAAGAGATCCATTTTAATCGTCATTCCGAACCTGAGGTACGATGGTGAAGGAATCTTTTTATAATGAATTAGCTGAGCTGACCTAACGTGAAGATTTCCCAGTCACCCCCTAGCCCCCTCAAAGGGGAAAAGGCATTTCTTATGAATGTTAAGCTAAGAATCTATCAAAATTAAGAAGAAAGATTTCTCCTGCGTCGAAATGACAGGGAAGGATGATTGGGATATAATCACGCTCAGAGTCACCCCTTTCTAGTCCTCGTTTGTAACAAGGATTTTTTTTCGTAGAGTTTTTAACTCAAACAGCTAACCTTATCTAGACATCATCTTTGCGTAGATTGGAAACCAACTACTTCTCTTTTAATACATCTGGGGATTGTAAACTGCTGACAATATCGATAACCTCAACCCTATTGTCTTTTTCTAAGTAAAGGAGCTTGTAATGTCTTACGACAATCCTTCTGTACTTAGGATTGATTTCATCTTCTTGGTACTGTTTCGCAAAGACGATTTTCTTTGGAGCTTTTAAAAGATCATATCGAACATTCTTAGCACCTTGAAGTGATTTGTCTTTATAGTAATCGTAAATTTCTTTGAGTGTGTTTTTAGCCTCTATCGACCAAACAATTCTGGGTTTAGACATTACCAACCCTCAACTTCTTTTTCCAAGTCTTCCTGAGTAATGAAATCCCCTGAAGCTATTTGTTGTTCAGCTTTTTCAAGACGAAGATTGTATTCCTTCTTTGTCAAGGGCTCTCCTTTAACAGTGTAGCCAACTATCATTTCTTCCTCTAGCAGTTTGTCAACCTTTGCAATCAAAGATTCAGTTGAAACATTCATGATTTTTTGCATAACATCTAGTTTTGCAGCTTGTAAGTCCATCGGCATTCTTTTCTACAAATTAACAATTTATACTTTTATGGTGTACACGAAGAGGGCGTATTTTAGTTCCCGCGTACCTCAATCCAACAATTCAACATCAATCGTTTCTAAGCGTAGGTTGTACCTACGCTATCATATTATTTCTATCTCCAATAGATTATTCATTAGCGCGAGATGTTATGTGGTTGGTTACGTTATATTGCTATGTAAGCAACCAAAATATAAAAAGCATAGCTACAAGCTATGTTTAGTGTTCCTATTTTTATAAACTACGCTTAGTAAGGGAACAGCGCCCCAAGCTATAGCCCAGCACACCATTTTATCTGATTCCAACATAGTGTAGCTACGGTGGAATGGGTGACGAGCACAGCGAGGAACGAAGGGTGGGTTTTAGTCTTTCATCTTAGATGGATCTTGTCGGGTGTCAAAGAAGTCTGTGATATAAATCATCCCCATCAACCCGATAAATTATTTTAACAGATCCTTCAATGGCTCTTCTATGACCTTTTTCTAAATGATCAAGATATTCTTCTTCTTGATAGTGGTTGTAGTTGGATTCAAGACTATCAGCTTTATCCAGTACTTTGATTCTTAGCTCTAGTACCTTTTCTAAATTCCATTCAAGTTCATTTATCAAAAACTGTGTAAGATCATCCAGACTGTCATAGGATTGATCGGTATAGATTACTTTCATATACCCAAACGAGCATTCAATTTTTGTTCAAGCTCTTGCCTATTCATCACTCTACCTTCTACAATGTCTTGTTCTGCTTTCAGAGCTCTGGAAGTCAATTTTTCTCTTAGGTTAGAATCCAATCCAGTCTTTTGCAATAAAGTCTTAATAGCTTCTAAAACATTGAGATCAGTCTCTTGATCGATCAATGTCCTTAATTCCGATTTGATGTTTACTCCTTCCATTATCATAAAGATAAATACTATTGATTTAACGTAAAACATTCTTGATAGATTATCCCAAAGGATGAAATTGTTGAAGTTCTTCGATCAACCCTTCCATTTCGTTTTCTAAATAGCTTTCTGTGTTGCTAATGTCTCGATGACCTGCTAAGTATTGAACTTCTCTGAGATTATAGAAAACTAATCCCACCCCCTAAAAAACCAAACTTACCTAGCGCGGAAGTTACTTCCGTGTTTATTCTATGAATTTAATATCAATCAAACCTTTACCACCAGCATAGTCGACAGCACTACTGTACCGATAATCCTCTGGATTGTTTACAATTTGCTCTTCCAGCGGATTATTATGTATGTAATCTAATTTTTGCTGCATTATCATCGAGTCAGAAAGCTCAATTGGATGATATTCATTTTGCCAGAAACAATATTTCTGATGCTTATTGCTCTTTTCTGCCAGTTTTCTAAACATCCATAGCAGCCACTCTCTGCGACTCTCCTTGGGATTCTCTTCTATTGCATTCGTTATTTTAACTGAAGTATACTTCTTAAAATCACGAATAATATCCTGAATCTTTTCTTGACCATTCCTACCTACTATTAAATGCATATGATTGGACATCAAACACCAACCATAGATCTCTAGTCCTTTATTTTTCTGGCAATAATTGAGATTTTCAATAAGAATGTTTTTGTAGTCAGGACGAGTAAAAACGTCGATCCACTGTACCACGCTGAATGTCACAAAGTAGATTTTGTCTTGATCTCTGATTTTGTATTTTTCGGTCACATACCAAAAATAGGAATCTCAATGTTTAATTGACACGGAAGTTTCACAACTCACTACCTATCATGTCACGGAAGTAACTTCCGCGCCAGAGGGGAGGTAAACCCTTTTTAGTCCTCGTTTGTAACGAGGATTCTTTTTCGTTGAGTTTTAACTCAAATAGCTAATCTTAACTAGACCTTTACCTCCAGCATAATCAATGCTGGCGCGCGTTTGCAACGCGTGCCTCAATCCAACTAAGTGCCTCAATCCAACAATTCAACATCAATCAATCCTTTAATGCCACAATAATCTCTTGCAGAGCTGTATAAGTAATCTGCTGAATTGTCTACAATTTCGGCCTCTACAGGATTGGAATGAATGTAAGCTAATCTTGAATCCCCTTACCTAGCGCGGAAGTTACTTCCGTGCTTATTCTATGAATTTGATATCAATCAAACCTTTACCTCCAGCATAATCCGTTGCTGAGCTAAATAGATAATGCCCCATGCTGCCGCAAGTTTGCAACTTGTGGCCTTTCAATCCAAGAACTCAATATCTATTATCCCTTTGATACCTGCATAGTCCCTTGCCCATGCTGTCGCAAGTTTGCAACTTGTGGCTCTTTCAATCCAAGAACTCAATATCTATAAGTCCTTTGATACCTGCATAGTCCCTTGCGCTTGAATACAAGTAATCTTCGGCATTTTCTACCAACCCAGCTTCTACTGGATTTTGATGTACATAATTCATTTTCTGATCAATCACGTCATTGCTGAATATTTCAATCGGCCGGTTATCTTGCCTCCAAAACTGATAGTTTTGATTATTACTATTATTTACTCCCGCTTTCTTAAAAATTTCTAGCATCCAGTCTTTTCTACTTTCCTGATTGCTATGTTGTATTTCATTTAAGATCTGCTTCGAGGTAAATTTTTTCAGATCACGAATAGTTCCTGACAAGTCACCGTTTGATGACCTGACGATCATATGTACATGGTTGCTCATTAAGCACCAGCTATACACAACCAAACCCTTTTCTCTCTGACAATGCTTGATACTTTCAATTAAAATATCTCTGTAAGATTTCCGTGTAAAAACATCTACCCACTCAACTGTCGAAAATGTTATGAAATAGACACCTTCTTTATTTTGAATCTTGTAATTCCGACTCACACCAGTAAGTTAAAAACTTACGATCATTATTGATTAACAAGCCTATGCAAAACGACACTTCACGATTTATTTAAGTACTTCTTAAGGTATTCCGCAAGTTGCAAACTTGCGGTAGCGGGGGGTTATCAATTCCAAGGCTGATATGTGTTTCATAACATATATTTGAGTCATTATTTAGCTCTAATGAGCCTTTTTTGTATCATAATAGTACATATATGAGTTTTGGAAGCAGGATGATCCAAGCCAGGAAGGATAAAAACCTATCTCAAGATGCATTGGCTAAAGCCCTTGAGGCAACACCTACAACTGTGGGTAGATATGAGCGTGATGAGGTAAAGCCTTCGATTGAGATGGCTGCCAAGATTGCTGCTGTATTGGAAGTTTCTCTGGATTATCTGATTGGCAACTCACAGGACTATGTGAAGGATCAAAACATGCTAAAAAGGATCAATGATATTCTCAGCCTCAATGATAAAGACAAGGATCACATCCTATTTACGATTGATGCTATGCTCCGTGATGCTAAAACCCGTAAAGCTTATTCGTAAAAAAAGCCCAGAAAATTGTCTCCTCTGGGCTGTATGCTGTATTTACATTCGTAAGTGATTACTTCGAGTCTTGTGTTTCACCAAAATGGATAGGATGCTGGCTGATAAGGATTCATCAAAAATTCTTCTCCCAACTTGTTATCAAGCTATCATATGTAAAGGAATCAATTTCATCTCTGCTCAATACCTCATTATTTAACTCTTTGGTAAGTTCAAACTTCAAGTATTCATCATTATAGTAGTAGCTCCTTTTGATTATGTAATCAATTGAATCTTTACCCAAAACAAAAAAGTCAGCTTCAAATACAATCTTTCCCTTTTCTGTATCATAGTTTTTTGACCTGTGCAACTTCTTGTCTTTCAGTGAATCTGGAGTAAGCCAAATTTGTCTTCGTTTAGCATCTTTAAACTTAGGAACAAAATAGTCTTCAATTATTGGTTGTTCAATCCTTACTCTCTCAGCGTTGAAATTTCGATCATAACCCTCGTAGAATGGAGGTAGATAATACCAGTTAAATGCTAAATAATTACCTCCGTAAATGACCAAAATAACCAAAATTAGTAGAAGAAATCTCTTCAAATTGTGGTTCATATCTAATACTTAATTACCTCCAAAAAAATTAATAATTGAATCTTTCAGCTCTCCAAAGCTACTAGGTCCGACGTATCTATTTCCTTTTGAATCAGGTGTTTTCATAATTTTAAGTGGAACACCATTTTTACTCTGGCTTATTCCGTGTACGTAAACATTACTAGGATTATTAATCTGACCTACCGTACTAGCACTTGCTGCTCCTATGGTCCCTCCTGAAGCACTTAACCCATAAGATGATGGCATAGTAAATGATTCTCCAGCAGCATACAATGTAGTCAATCCTGCAGCGATTCCAGTTACTAAAGGACCGCTCAAAGAGGATAAAGCACCAAAGTGACCTTCTGATTTAAGTGTCTGATTGAATGTAGATTCATTATTGGCATTGAAATTACCAATATGACTGGTCCATTTATTAAGTGCACCAAATTCACTATTACCTTTTGAAGTACTACCTGTACCTTTCCATTCACCATTCGTAGTAGTAACATTTCCTTCAGAATCAGTTACACTAGTATTTGTTGCAGAAAGGGTTTCAAAATGAGTAGTCTCAACCTCACCATCCTCATTTGTTGTTACAAAGTTTGTTGTTACTGAGGTTGTTGTAGTTGTTGTAGTTTCACCTGTATCCTCATTATGTGAAGTAGATGTAGTCATTGTAGTTTGTGATACATAAGTTCCACCATTAGCGTCCATTGAGCTTATTGCAGATTGTTTCTTGACCTCATCCTCAGGGTTCATGCCATTAAATTCACTGTATCGTATAGGATTATTAGCGGCATACACATATGGTGATTGTGCACCATACTGTTCGGCTTTAGGATCAATACTCATAAATCTTCCTATCTCTGGCATATGTACTCTAGCACCAAAAAAGTCCCAATTTAAATTGAAGTCTGTTTGTCTCTCCTTACTATTGAATTTAAATCCTTGAGCTGTTGAAGCAGTTCTAACCGATTCATTAAAGGTGAGCCCAAACGGATAGTAATCCTGCGTCGAAACAATGTTGGTCTTACCATGGTATATCGTTAGATCATCAAAGTATACATAATTGGAGGTGTTACTCTCATTACTTAGATACACAATGATATAGCCCTCACGGTCTGCAACGATGTTATTAAGAGCGATTGTTTGTTCACTTCCATTGGCTGCAGATCCAATCTGAACAAATCCTGCTATGTTTTGATAGTTCATGTCTCTATCAAATACCAGGTAATTGAGATATGCTCCTGGAATGTTATCATTGTTACTGCCTCCTACTCCTAATGCAGCTATGGCAGCTGCCACTCCACTTTCAATTTGGGTTGGTAACACTCCTCCTTCAACGAGTGACTGAGAGGTTTTAAATGCATCTCCTAAGGCTGTTTCAAATGTAGCTGGGTTTATTGCATTGCTATAACCTGACCCACCAGCATAGTAACCCTTTGCACTCAGGTTGAGTGTATCTCCCTTGTTTATACTTATCACGGCGAATGGTCCTGCCGGGCTACCATTATTGAGTCGTGCGGCCTTTCCTGAATTAGAAAGTGACGGATGTGAGACCCTGTTTGGCGTGTCTACATTGCCAAATTCCACACTCTCGGTGGCCAAATTCGAATCTTCAAAAGTTGCAACTCTGGTATAGTTCACTGGTGTGGTACTAAACGTCACCCTGACATTACCCAAGTGATCCTTGAGGTGGTATTGATAGTCGAACTCACCACCTGAACCTTCAGTGTGGGGAGTTAATCTTCCTTCTTCGTGCTGGATCAGTTGTAGTTCTCCATCCTCATATATGAATTCGCCTACATAGTCGGTGGTCTTCATAAGACTTCCTCCTTCGTATACTTTTTGCTGCAGTTTGATGCCTGCTGCATCGTAGAGGTATTCGATTTGGTTGCCTGACCCACTCATGGTTACCGTAGTGGGTAAGTTCAGGTGGTTGTAGTCAATGTTCGTGATGCCTTTATTAGCGTCTGATTTCATGTTGCCACTGGCATCATAAGTGTAGTCTGTGCCTGATCCTGACTCAGTAAATCCTTCACTGTCATCGCCAGAATCATCTACTTTTGTCAATTGGTTCCCTGAGTATGCATATGAAAGATTATCCATATATGCTGAATTACTTTCGCCTCTTCGTTTGAGACCAATGATATTACCATTAAGGTCATAACTTAAACCTGACACTCCAAATTTGTTAGTAGAAATATTATTCTGAAAATGATTAGCAGCAGATAGTCTGTTCATTTTATCATATCCGAATGTATAAGCTCTGCTATCAATTTCATCACCACCGATATCCTGATTACTCCACTTCATGGCAACAATATTTCCATTATATCTGTTGATTTGTCCTGACAATCCTGAAGACTCATTATAAAAAAGCTCTAAGCCAAACAAATCTTGTGTATCCGAAAGACTGGCATCATTAATACGTGTTAGCCATCCCCTCATGTTGTATTCATAATCCAACGTCTGCTCGTAATTACCTTGATATAGTGGGCTTGCCTTTTCAAATAGGTTCTTCTTTTCTAACTCACCAATATCACTATACTCATGGTGTGCAAGTAGTACCTCCCCATTGTCATCAACTTCATGAAATACGTATTCCAATCTATCTAAGTGGTCATAAGTAAAACGGCGTTTTACAGTTGAAGAGTAGCCAGTTACCGAGTGCTCGGTTTGCGACTTTCGGATATTCCCTCCAAAATCATATTGGAAACTTGTTATATCCGTGCCATCTAGGTGATTTTCCGATACAATTTGAATCGGACGATACTTATTGTCATAATAGGTGATTGAGGTAATAAAGTCATTTCCTTCTTCTCTTATTTTCGTACCAGTGATTTGTCCTCTTGGTTTAACAATGTCATCAGGTAATATGTGCCAATCATCAGAAGTGGTAAATACTTCCTGAAATGATGTACCTGACAATTCTGAAGTGCTCACAAAGTCATAGCTATCGTAGTAGGTAATCGTGAGAATTTCATCAATCACAGCTCCAGATGCATTACTAAAAGGATAGGAGTTTTGATTATATCCATGATTTGAACCTGAACTTATAAATTTTAAATATCGATTCGTGTTACCAGAACCAACGGGACCAACTAGTGCTTGCATCTGACTCCTTGTTTTATTTTGAGTCAAAATCCCTGTTATTACTGGTCGGTTTAGATAGTCATATGAGGTGAACAACCACTCATTTTGCTGACGTTGGTTACCATCTTGAGTTAAAGCGAGTCGATCCCATTTATCATAGATCATATATATAGGATCAGCTCCCGGAACTTTCTTTTCAACTAGACGACCTCTATCGTCATAGGTATACTTGAAAGCAAAATCGTTAATTGTTTGGGCAGAGAGTGTCACATCTACTCCGGTGATTTCTGATCCAGGGCCTAATGTGACACCAGCAGGAATTGTAACCATGGAATTGATGTACGCTATTTTGGTGCCATCGTCATTATTATCAGCCGTATAATCCTGATACTTTAATGTGTAGTTATTTAAATCTACAATCTCTAGATCATCATTTATTCTTTTTATTGCTTCAGGTTGCAGAATAACAACGAGTTGGTCAAAATCATCATGAACATAATAAGTGTCGGCCCATTCGTTGGTGCCAGCTTTCACTCTTTTAAGTACAGTCTGACCTCCGGCATTCTGAAATATCACGGTAATATTGCCATCTTCATCTGTAGTGGTTGTTTTAGTCAATTCCCCAGCATTGTAAAATACTCCTGACATATTTACAAGATCAGTGTGATCCCAATGAATAACTTCAAATGCTTGATTTACATCGTATGAAGTATTGACTGTATTGGCCCCTAGTTGCCAATCTTGACCTGGCGCTCCTTGCTCAATCACTCTACCTAATGGTGACTCATCATATCTATTCTGCGAAAAAGCAAAATTTCCATTTATACCACCAAACTTGTTGTCATAGAAGCTATTTTGGTTATTAATTGAATTTGTATCATAGTATCCGTTTGTCTGGGATTTTTGATAGGGTAAATAACTTTTCTCTTCCCTTCCATATGCATCATAGTCAATCATTGAAATCAAATCATATCCAGAAGCCGATCCCCACCTAATGATTGATTGATTTGGCCTACCTAATCCATCAAAATATTGGATTGACTGAGATGTAGCATCTTTATTTACCTGAAATAAACTTCCGTTTAGTTTAGGCTGTCTTAAGGTTTGAACCTTAATGTAGTTTTGAGTGGATGTTTGTGAATAAACACTTATTACACAAACGAATAGTGAAATATTAAGTAATACTTTCATTTGTTAGGTGATTATCGGAAGTTGTAGAAGAACTGGTTAACAATATGACCATCAGAATCGGTGGTTTTAATTAAGCGATTGAAGGGGTCGTAATAGTATTCACTATCTATCCCGCCGGGATCAACCATTCTATTGATTCCAATCAAAGGTGAGAAGTTATAAAATTGAACGTGCTGATCACTTGTCAGTAGACCTCTAAAATAATCCTCATATGCATCTACGGTAGACGTATTAGCTGTGGCCGTACTGTGATGAGACTGAAGTGTACTTGCTGATATATTTACCCCTATTACTGATGGATACGTGTAATCATATGTCCATAAATATGAAGTCGTGATCCCACTACCATCTGTTTCACTAGAAATCTTTGAGTGCGTGGTATAGCTTGTAAACTCATGATCTAGATCGTAAATACTCGCTGGAGGATTCGTGCCATAACTTAATGTTGGAGTAGATGATTGTGGAGTAGCTACTTTGGCATTAAAAAGTCTAAATGGCAATATCTTTTTTATTCCATTGAAGTTTTTGTATTCAAAGACTTTAGACCCTACTAAAAAATCCGCACCATTGATTACACGATATTTATGAATTGCTAGTATAGGTGAAATGTAATTCATGGAAATCATTTTGGAACAGGTAGAGTTTGAACTAAAATTATTTGGATAGAAATATTTTAATTTCACCTGACCTTCGCTAGAAGTAGTAAGCTCTTCGGTGAGATAATAGGTTATATTATCATATGTGTAATCCGATCTGCTAAAAATAGTATTAGAACCCTCCATATGAGCAGTTTTGCTATCCAATAGAGATATCTGCTCTGTGGTTGTAATAGAGGACTCTACATAATAGGATGCACCATCCTGCACAGTGGTACCTAGAGGTCTTATTCGAGTATTTGGATTTTTATAATTATCCTGATAGACATATGTTATTTCTCTTAATTTTTGGCTATTCACATTCTTAATCACTTCAGAAAGCAGTTTACCCCTCAGTGGTGACCTATCCACCGGATCATGAAATGGCCAATATGTAGTAGTTAACAAATGACTAGCTAGAGTACCACACGAACCTCCCAAGCTAAGTGTATAAGATGGCAAATCATTTTGAACAGTATTGTATGTGAGCTCCGTACTTCCAATCGAATTTCCAGATTGATCTCTTTTTTTAACAATAACCTTCTCATAACCAATGAAAATACCATCATTAGAGCCTAATGCCGATTGGTTTTTGTCGTATCTAAGTATCTTGTTGTTGTAATTGCTATTGCTCACTACTTCAATAGGTATTCCAGCCTGAGGGATAGAGCCTGTTGTGAATCCATTACCATAGGAATATTCAGCATGTTTAGCCAATTCTCCTGTTGACGAATAATGCTTAACTGAAGCAATACGAATTCCACCACCCGTAAATTTTTGATTGGTTTGAAAGACTCCATTTTCACGATGGTAAAATTCATGAGGTTCATATTCATACTTTACATAGCCTCCAGTTGGAAATTCTATTTTCTTGAGACTACCGTATGTTACATATTGTGGTACACAATTACGATCGCTTCCCGATACAGTTGCACTTGCTGTTCCTTCATCCCTTCTTATTGGTAAATAGGTGGCTTTTCCAGCACCTTCATAAATCCAAATCTGAGGATTATAAGTAGTTGCATTGTTGTTGTTAAAATATCCCCAAATATCTTTTTCAACTGACTCTCTACTCGGAAGCAGACTCATATTTTCGTAAGAAAATATGTAGGGTGGTATATCCAATTGTCCACCAATACCTTTTTGTCTTACTTGATTAAGTACAAGTCTTTTTTCCTTTGATGTACTTCCACCTACATGACTTAGACTTAAATCAAATCGACCCGTCTTATTATTATCCTTATCGAATTGCTCAATACGGGTAATCGCATAGTCACCGACCACATCTTGTCTGGCCAGGTCTGATGTAAAAACAACTTTTCCCTGATCATAAACAATGCTTTCAATGACTTTAGCCGTAATTGAATTTTGGATTCTTGTTGGTGTATAATTTCCATATGGAACACCTAAAATAGAATTACAAGTAGTAGGGCCAGGAATAAACATCTCTGAACGGTGTTCATCCAGAGAATAAGTGCCTAGATCTTTGTAGTTGAGTGTTACTGTTCTATTGGTGACCGGATCATAAATTTTAGTCAGATACCAAGATGAACTAAATCTGTACCAATCAATGATTGGTAAGTCCATTGATAAAACGAAAGATTCTTCTTCTTCTTCAAAATAATATTCTATACCATTATCATCAATGATTTTAAATTTTGTTGGGGAATAATTAGATATCGTGGGAGAAATGAGAAGGTTATCAAAATTAGTTTTTTTCATATTAAAACCTTTTTCAAAATAAAATCCACCAGAACCTCCGGGGAAATTGTAATAGTATTTATCAGGGCCTTGATCTAAATAAGTAATTCGTTCTCCTTGATCATCTCTTAAATATCCCACAACTTCACACCTATCTTGCGAATAATCGCCATCTGGGCAAGATTCAAATGCATATACATGATCGGCGAATCCAACAACAGATTTTGTGACAACACCTCCTGCGTTTAACGTCCACCCCAAACCCACTCGAGATGCAATTTCTTCAACCTTTACTCCTGACCCATGATAGCTAAGTGAAATTGGTAGTTTAATCCTTCCTGTTTCAACGGTAAACATTGGTATTTCAACTTTAACACGTCCTGAAAATAAATCTACCGGTTGCTCTGCATATTTTCCGAGAGAAGCTGCTTCCGGGGATGGTGGTGTCACTTCTGTCATAAAAAATTCGTCTGTATATTGAGACATTGAAAAATGCCCAATCCAGATAAATAGAAGTGATATAATCAGTTTTTTATTCATGATCGTTTGTGGTTTTCAGTGCTTCAATTTCTTTTTTAAGCGAAGTGATGATCTCCATCATTTCATTTTGATTTTTCTGGTAAGTAGCAAGTTGTTTTTCTAACTCACTATATTTCGCATCTTTCTCAAACTCAACTCTTCGACCTTCGGTCTCTTCCCCTCTCTTTTCAAAGAGAGGGGTGGCAGCCTGTGGCTGACGGGGTGAGTTCTTTAAGCGATCAATTTCTTTTTGCTGGGCAGAAAGCCTTTTCTCCTGCTCAATCGTATGCAGCGTCAGCTCCTCTATCTTTTTCAGCAGCAACATATTCATCTCTCCGAGCTGAACGCCATTGGCTTCCATTTCTTTGGCGGAAGGGATCTCCGGGAGGTGCTTGTTTGATTGGATGTAGGCTTCTGTTTCTTCGAGGGTACGAAGATTATAGTCTGGTTCGAAAACATAGTCTGGCCAGTTGGTAGCTTCTACTTTTACTTCTTGGGAACGTATGGTGCCATTAACTTCTAGTTTGTGAGATGGTGTGGTGGTGCCTATGCCTACATTGCCTACAGAAGAATTGTTTGATGCCTTAACATATATTGCATCAGTCCAAGTTGTAGAATTACCCCTTACTGCAAATCTCAAGCTGGTAATCCCATTTCCCTCATCAACCCCATATAATTTTGAACCATATCCATTCACAGATCCGGAATGGAGCAATTCAATTGATTTGTGATTGGAACCCAATGTTATTCCTGTTGTGGATAGTGTCTTATTGCTGTGATTTCCTATTGATAGAATGGTTTTGGGATTAGCATTGTCAATACTGAATTTTCCATCGCTTGTAAACCTGCCAATTTCATTTCCAGATGCTAGAAATTGAATAAAACTTCCTGAAGTCGCTTCCAATCCTAATGCTGCTGTTGAAGATATTTTAGCACTTGCTGACCCAAGCTCTGCAATTCTAATGCTACCAGATGGTGTTTTAACATCCAATTTAGCTACGGGAGTAGAGGTTCCTATTCCAATATTTCCATTATTGGTATTAATTACTAGCCGATCATAATAATCTACGTTTGAATACCTACTACCTATTCGGAAAAGATTGTCAGCTTGTTGGCCAGGTGTTCCAGACCCTCCATTCCACTCTTGACTAAATCCAATATAAGCGCCTAGAGAACCACCATCTTGAAGCAACTCGATTCGCGCATTATCAGCTTCATTACTGTTGTCAGTATCTGATTCAATACGAAGAACTGCATCCCCGTTTGTTAAAGATGAAACGTGAAGCTTGGAGGCCGGCGTGGCTGTTCCAACGCCAACATGACCATTCGAATTAACTTGAAAATAAAGCTTGCCAGAGTGATGCAGTCTAAAATGTCCAAGTCTATTGTCAACCATCCAAGCATTGTATCCGGAGGGACCTGCTAATTGAAGCTCACCCCCCTCTGAACCTGAGAGTGCGTCAAGTTTTAAATAATCTGCCTTGATCTTTCCAATTACTTCAAGCGCTTCGGATGGGCTTGTCGTTCCAATCCCAACATTTCCTCCATTAAAATGGATGTTGGCTCCTGTGGTGTCCCATTGAGAATATCCGTTCAATGTGTATACCAATAAACCAATTAATAATAGATTCTTCATTTCTTTTCTAGTTTCTCTAATCTTCTAAGAAGCTCCTCATTGAACAACTTTTGGGATTTAATTTTCTTCTCCTGCTCAATCGTATGCAGCGTTAGCTCCTCAATCTTCTTTTCTAACTCACCCCTTCGACCTTCGGTCTCTTCCCCTCTCTTTTCAAAGAGAGGGGTGGCAGCCTGTGGCTGACGGGGTGAGTTCTTTAAGCGATCAATTTCTTTTTGCTGGGCTATGGTATGCAGTGTCAATTCCTCAATTTTTTTATCTTGGCTTTTAGCTTTGGCTATTTGCTGTTGGCTGGTTTTGTTCGCCTCTATTAAATGCAAGGTCAATTCCTCAATCTTCTTCAGCAGCAACATATTCATCTCTCCTAGCTGTACGCCATTGGCTTCCATTTCTTTAGCAGAAGGTATTTCAGGGAGGTGTTTGTTTGATTGGATATAGGCTTCTGTTTCTTCGAGGGTGCGCAGGTTGTAGGTAGGTTCGAAGACATAGTCTGGACCTGGAACTGAGAGGTCTACCCTTACTTCTTGAGCGTGAACTGTCCCCTTTACGGTGAGTTTTTCATCTGGAGAAGTTGTGGCAATGCCCACGTTTCCAGCATCATTGATGATCATATCATACCCAGTGTTAGTTGAATTGTTATGAGGGACTTTAAAGCCTAGATAGCCCTTATCGTTACCTGTTGATAGCACAGAAATATCTGCATGCAAAGTTGCTCCTGTACTACTCTTAGCTCTAAATCTTAAAGTTGATTCATTTCCATAACCCTCATTTTCGAGCCTCAATAAGTTATTATTAGATCCATTTATAGTCAGCTTACCATTACCAGTATTTGTTGTTCCAATTCCGACATTTCCATTTCCAGCAATGCGCATTCTCTCAGCTCCTGAACTATAAAGTCTTATAGGATTATCACCGGTTACTCCTAAAGTCATACCAGAGGTTGTATTACCGTAGTATTGGAAAAATGCATAATTGGGATCAGTTGACCTTTTCAAGATTAGTCGTGCCCAGTCAGAAGTATTTGATTTTTCTATTGTGAGGTCATTTACTTCAGAGCTTAAAATTTCGAATTTCGAATTCGGATTTGATGTACCTATACCAACGTTTCCATTGTATTTTATTCTCATGTATTCAGTCTCATTTGCGAATAGTGCGAGCCCTGAATTATTTGCCCATGAGCCTTCCTGCACTGATGCAATCCCTCCCCATTTATACCCTTCTCCATTATGGGAATGCTTCAACATGACTCCAACACCATAACCTGTTGTAGAAGATGAATTACGAGTATTGTTAATGGTTACGGGCCATAGTAGCCCATCTCCATTAGTAGCCACATGAAATTGAGAATAGGTATTTTGAATACCTATACCGAGATTACCTACCGTATAATTATTCCCACTTTCGGACCATTGCCCTTGAGCTTTTAGTGTTATTGAAAATGCCAAGGCAATACAAACTTTTAAGAGACTTTTCATTTTTTAGTTTTTTCCAATTTTTCAATTCGTTTAAGCAGCTCCTCAACCTTCTTTTCTAACTCACCCCTTCGACCTTCGGTCTCTTCCCCTCTCTTTTCAAAGAGAGGGGTGGCAGCCTGTGGCTGACGGGGTGAGTTCTTTAAGCGATCAATTTCCTTTTGCTGTTCTTCAAGCATTGTGCCTTGCTGTTCGATCAATTTTTGCTGCTCAATCGTATGCAGCGTCAGCTCCTCAATCTTCTTCAGAAGCAGTATATTCATCTCTCCAAGCTGCACACCATTGGCTTCCATTTCCTTGGCGGATGGAATTTCAGGGAGGTGTTTGTGCGATTGGATGTAGGCTTCTGTTTCTTCGAGTGTGCGAAGATTATAATCTTGCTCGAAGACATAATCAGGCCAGTTGGCAGCCTCTACTTTTACTTCTTTTGAGCGGATGGTGCCATTTACTTCGAGTTTATGAGACGGAGAAGTTGTGCCTATGCCGACATTGCCTAAACGGTCAATTCGCATTCTTTCATCCAAACTTGTAGCATCTCGCGTTCCAAATACCATTGTGCCGTGTGCACCATAGGCATTATGTGAAACAACTTTTATAAATCCCCGAGTACCAGACCCAAGCCCAGAACCATCATTTGAATTAAAAAGAAGTTGCCCATAAGACTCATCAACCTGCCAATTTCCATTTTTTTTGTTATTTATGGTTATAGATGGTTGATCATTTGATTCTATTTCTAACAAGCTTGATGGATTAACTGTACCGATCCCAACATTACCATTTCCTGCAATTCGCATTCTTTCATTGTCTGAACTATAAAACCTTATTGGATTATCACCAGTCACACCTAATGTCATACCAGACGTTGTATTTCCATAATACTGGAAAAATGCATAATTGGGATCAGTTGACCTTTTCAAGATTAGTCGCGCCCAGTCAGAAGTATTTGATTTTTCTATTGTAAGGTCATTCACCTGGGAGCTTAGAATTTTCAGCTTAGAATCGGGATTATTGGTGCCTATGCCTACATTACCATTGTACTTGATTCGCATGTACTCAGTCTCATTTGCGAATAGTGCGAGACCTGAATTATTTGCCCAAGATCCTTCTTGAACAGAGGCTATTCCACCCCATTTATACCCTTCTCCATTGTGGGAATGTTTCAGCATTAGTCCCACTCCATAGCCGGTAACCGATGAAGAATTACGCGTATTATTAATCACTGCTGGCCACAATAATCCATCGCCACTGGTAGCCACATGAAATTGGGAATAGGTATTTTGAATGCCTATCCCCAGATTTCCTACCGTATAATTATTGCCGCTATTCGACCATTGAGATTGAGCTTTTAGTGATATTGAAAATACCAAGGCAATACAAACTTTTAAGAGACTTTTCATTATTTAGTTTTTTCCAATTTTTCAATTCGTTTAAGCAGCTCCTCGATCTTCTTCTCTAACTCACCCCTTTGATCTTCAGTCTCTTCCCCTCTCTTTTCATTCGTTTGGATATCTGAACCCACCCCTAGCCCAGATGCGTCTGACCGCTCCGAGGAGGGGAATTGATTTGCTTTGAGTTGTTCGATTTCTTTTTGCTGGGCTATGGTATGCAACGTCAATTCCTCAATCTTCTTTAGCAGCAGCATATTCATTTCTCCTAGTTGTACGCCATTGGCTTCCATTTCCTTAGCGGAAGGAATCTCAGGGAGGTGCTTATTTGATTGGATGTAGGCTTCTGTTTCTTCGAGAGAGCGGAGGTTGTAGGTGGGTTCGAAGACATAGTCTGGCCAGGTACCAGACAATTCAACTTTAACCTCTTCCATGATGGCTTTACCATCAACAGCAAGTTTGTAGCCGGATGGAACAGAAGATGTTCCTATAGCTACTCCTTTTGAACCATTTCTATTGATAATTACATCTGATTCATAATCATAACCCAAGTAAAGACTGGGGGAACCAATTGCATCTATTACTGGAGATCCAGTCCCTTGCCAAACACTTAGGTATTTTGAAGTGCTGCCTACACCAGTTACTCTAAATGATTCTCTTGCTGCACCTTTTATATGAAGTGTAGCGTTAGGATCATAAATACCGATTCCAACATTTCCATCAGATTTAATATTAAATCGCCAGGCACTTTGTGAATGATCATAAAACCCTAATTCTTTTTCAAATTGAAGTTGTGTTTCTACTTTTCCGTTTGTACTCACGGGACCAAATCTTACAGTAGAACCATTTGTCGCAGTATTAACTAGCTTAATAAAAGTGTTGCCACTTTTTTCGATGTGCAGTTTTTCTTCAGGATCGGCAGTTCCAATACCTACATTTCCATCATTATAATAGACATCCGATCCATTTTGAGTCCACAAGGAAGTGGCACCCCCACCCCCTCCGGAGTTGTCTGGATTAAACTGAGCCAGCGCTTGCACGTCACTACTCGTTAACGCCCTAGAATAAACCCTCACTTCATCCATTTGTCCATTAAGCCACCATTGAGTGATATTATTTTGATTTAAGTAGCCTAATCCAAAAACATCATAGGTGGATGAACCATTGATCCAATATGCAAGATTAGTTCCTGTCAAATTATTGGTAAATATTAAATTTCCATCGACATATATTTTTGGTTGTACACCATCTTGCACAAAAGAAAGGTGATGCCAAGTGTTATTTAACAACTCAGTATTTTGTGATTCAATTAAGAACTGTGTACTTCCGTTATTTACACCTGCTAACCTTAACTTTCCTGAAGTGGTAAGATATGCTCCAACCCAATACCTCGAGCTAGCATCTCCTGCTGCTAATAATGTTGAATTACTTGATGGTGTTACATCTGACAGCTTTACCCATAATGAAAATGTCCCCGTCGAGGTAGATGTGTTACTAATCAAACCATTTATGTCAATCTTTGAATTGGAGCCATTAAAACTAAATGAAGATGTTCCGAACTTTCCATCGTCATAGCTGATATTTGCTCCACTTGCAGTATGACCATTGGAAGATTCATCTGTCAAATTATTCTCTGCCTTTAAATAAGCCTGAAGATCTGTATGAATATCTTGACCTAAGGCAGAATTAAGGTTGAATATCAATGTTAAGAATAGAATCTTAAAATATTTCGAGTAGGTTTTCATAATGATGATTTAGGGTGCTTTAACAAATCTGAATTATAAATTTTTTATAGGAAATGCTGAGTAATAAAAGGGTCATTTCGTACGGTGCAATGAGTGCACAGAGGGTGGTGAGTATCTTCATTGTGAGTTGGCTAGGTTCTTAAAATATCTGCAAGAATAATCACTTTTTGTTAGGTTTTGCAAATAGCGACATGAGCTAATTATTAATTTTATTATCAATTGCTAATTCAAATATTCACTGTAAATGCCTTTATTTCAATTGGTTATACGACCATTTACTATGAGCAAATATTCAATGAAAAATATCATCATCATTTGCTATTAATGAGATGAGTTAAAACGTTTGCGGGATTGGTTGTGAATATTTTCATTGGGTAGTTTGTTTCATTAAGATTCAGAAAATTCTATGCTAATTGGATAAAAGCCACAACAAATTGATGACCAGTACGGCCTTCAAAATGAGTCTAGCATTAGGAGTTATTAAGTGAGTTTTTAAAGCCAGTTGGAATCTATCCATCCTCCAAAGAAAACTAATGCGTGAATAAGGATAAAGGAAAATCACATCCAATGAACGAAGACCCCATTTTTTTGGATAAGTGGTAGGGTTGGCTGAACGAATGACATTCAAAGGACTTTCAATTTCTGCAACAAAACCTCTTTCCTATTCCTGGAAACTTCGATGGTTTGTTGGTTGTGTAAAATTAATACACCCTTCTTTTTATCGTATGAACGTACTTTGTCAATGTTCACGATATACGATCGGTGTACCCTGATGAATCGATCTGGATCCATGTATTTTTCAAACTCGCCTATTGATTTGGACGCTAATACGATTCCTTCAGTGGTATGGAAATTTGAATAGTTCTTTTCAGAGGATAGATATAGCAGTTTATCCAAATCGATTATGTGAAAACCATCAAGCGTGCTGATCGCCATTCGTTGAGGGTTTTTCTTTTCCAGAAGTTCGCTTAAAAGCTCCATGCGTTCCTTTCCTGTTGAGGTTTCTTTAAACCGATTGATTGCAATAATTAATTCTTCTTTACCGACAGGCTTCAATAGATAGTCAATGGCTGATAATCTGAAAGCCTTTATCGCGTATTCTTCATGTGCAGTTGTGAATATGACTTTAGCTGATTCAGTATCTTTAATCCGTTCCAGAAGATCCAGTCCAGTGCCCTTCGGCATGTTTATATCTAGAAATATTAGGTCGGGATTTTGAGCAACAATAAGCTGGAATGCTTCTTCTATATTATTCGCTATCCCAACTAGCTCTATCTCAGGACAATGCCTTTCTAAAGTAATCTCAAGTGCACGAACAGCTCTTGGTTCATCGTCTACAATCAATGACCTTATCATATTCTTGTTAAGTTAATTCATTTGGGTAATCGAATATGATTTTAGTACCTGTCTCATCAGAATCAATCTTAAAACTACTCTTTCTTCCCTTGAGCTGATTAATCAATTCTATTCGCTCTTTCACCAGCTGAAGACCTGAGGGTCTATCATCAAAATTTTGATCTTGGAATCCAGTTCCATTATCATGAATTTCGACCTTTACAACATCATCTTTTTGTTCGAATTTCAATAGGATTTTGCCTTCTTTAGCCGAAGGCTGTATTCCATGCCAAATTGCATTTTCTAATAATGGCTGAATAATCATGGATGGAACTTTGTGTTCAGTTACATCAATCTTGCTAGTATCAACCTGAAAATCAATTGGCTTATTAATTCTTATTTTCTCTAGTTCTATATAAAGTTTAATAGCCTCAAGTTCATCATCCATTCTAATCGACAATTCATTTGAATGATTTAGAATGTTTCGCATCAATTTGCCATATTTCAATAAGTAATCTTCTGCAAGATCATTCTCCTTTTCCAGGATATATGAATGTATTGAATTAAGAGAATTGAAAAGAAAATGTGGATTTATTTGCGCTTTTAAGGCTTTCAAATCAGATTCGATTTTTTGCCTGCTCAGCAATTGCTTTCTTTTTCTAGACCTGCTAATACTGTTAGTTGCTAAAGTGATCGAAAAGAGTAAAATCGAAGCGATAAGTATTTTAAACCAAAGGGTTCTCCAAAAAACATTTTCTATGGAAAATGAAATCGATGATGGTTCGGTCCAGTCACTATTTAATGATTTGACTCTTACTTCAAATGTGTAATTGCCGGGTTCTAAGTTCGAGAACAGAAACTCATTGTTCGGACTAGTTGTCCAGCTCTCTGCTGATTCATTTTGGTTATATAATTTGAATTGATATGATAAATTGTTGTGATCCTTGAAATAAATTGTTTTGGTATTGACTTGAATAATGCCAACGTCATAAGGAAATGTAATGTCTTTATCAAGTGTATTGATTACAGTATCTGAGGTTCGAAGCTCATCTACGATGACAGGAAACCTGATTGTATCATTAAAATTTTCCGAATGTTTAAACGAAAACAATCCGTTATCTTGTCCCATGTAAACATCACCTGAGTAATAAACAACGTCAACCACGCGTGCTGGCTCCAATCCATGTGATTCTGTAATGTGGGTAGTTTCGACAACCTCTTCCTTGTTAAAAATGAATTTACTAATCCCTTTTGGGGTGGATGAATAAAGAGTAGAATCAATTAGTAAGACTTTGTTAAAAACATCTGAATAATTTTCAATGCGATAGCCAGAGATTTCATTAGATGGAATGGTGAAAATTAATTGTTTAGGAAGTCTTAATAACCCGTTTCCATTGGTTACCAGCCATAATTTATCAAATTTATCAAGAGCAATGCTTGTCACTCTTATTTGATCAAATTCAGGAAATCTTTTGACGGTCAAATCAGAAAGGTTCAGTGAGAACAACCCATTTGAACCAGCCAATAAAATCGAGTGATCAAACAATATAAAATCCCAAATTTTACCAACGTTTTCATAATCAAAATTGTATAATTCGTCGTTTTTTAAATTGGTATAAATTAGTTCATCAAATGAATGATAAATAAACTCACTGTCTTTTAACAGACTATAAAAAAGGTCTACAGTAAATCCACTAGTGCTAGGTTTTTCATTTTTTAATAGACTTGAGCTGCTTAAAACCCACATGTTTTGCAATGGGTCAACATAGAATGATTTAATATATGATAATTCGAGCGTGCTTATATTTTCTAATTCATCCTTTAAAAATTGGTTCGTTCTGGCGATCAATCTATTTCTGTATGCGATATATAAATAATTAGGTGTTGAATATAATTTTTCAACATTTCTAATCTGAACAGGATACTTCTTTTTTACAGGCTGGTTTGGTATGAAAAATGCTCCCGATTTTAGGGTTGAGAACCAGATATTATCATCAAAGTCATAAATAAATTTCGTAACCTCTTCTAAATCAATAAAGTCGGAAGTCGTCAAATTTTCTGGATCGATTAGTTTTATTCCATCACTAGTATAGAGAAAAACTCGATCTCTAATCGCCTCAATATTATAGACCACATAATCATGTACACTCTGAATATGAAAGAGCTGTTGATCTAAATTAATCTTGAAAAATTGATGTGTTGAATTTGTACCTCTCGAGACACCAAAAATTTCGTCTTTAAAAACATTAACATATGAAAAATTGGCGAAACCTTTCCTGTTACTTAATTCTTGAAATTCAATTGAATCAGAATCCAAGTTAGAAATAAGATCAGATACTAAATAATATTTAATTGAAGTACTGTTGATAAGCAGCCAGTAACATTTATTATTAATTATGACTAAATAATTTTTATCATTTTCAGAACTTAAAGTTTTTATTCGTTTATTGGGATTTAATATTTTAACTCCTTCCCATAATGAGCTTATAAAAATTTCATTTTCATCTTCTACAATGCTTGTAAGTCTTGATTCTAAATCGGCACCAGCTAAAAATGGATCATTGGATGAGTTGAGAATTCGACCATCCTTCAAATAGCAGACTTTACCATTAAACGTATACATCCAAATACGACCCTGAGAATCCTTAAAAAAGTTAAGGATGTCCATATCGGGTAATCCTTCTTTTAATCCATAATTTTTAAATTCCAGTCCATCAAATCGACTAAGTCCTGCATCTGTCCCAAACCAAATAAATCCCTGGTCATCTTGAATGACGGCATAGACTGTATTAGAAGGTAATCCGTCTTTAATGGTGTAATTAACCGCATTAGATAATGATAATTGACCAAAGACCAAACTGTCTAGCAATAGCTGAAGGATAAGAAAGCAAGTAATTCGCCGCACATCAGCAAATTATGAATATTACATCATCAGATCAAATTGAAATTTAAAGGGATCTCATATTTTTAGACTAATCTAAATTTTTGTTTTGTTTTAACTAATTTATAGTTTTGCATAATCGTAATATATAAAGCGAGTCAATGCAATTTGGAATAATCATTTGTCTTCTATTACCAGTCATGACAATCGGCCAACATACCATAAAAGGGAATGTTAGCTTTCACGGTGAAGGATTTCCCGGTGCGACTGTACGCCTACTAGAAACAGATTATGGTGCTGTTACCGATGCGGCTGGAGACTTTACAATTACGGATTTGCCGGAAGGGACCTACACACTAGAAATACGATCTGTTGGTTTTAAAATGGAAAAGCAAGAAGTAGCTGTTCCTACCACGCAGAATTTACAAATTGAATTACAAGAAAGCACACTTACAATGGACGAAGTGGTTGTTACTGGGACTATGCAGCCCACTTTCGTATCACAATCCCCTGTTAAGGTAGAAGTAATCACTTCAAAGCACTTAAATACCTACATCCCTGCGGCAGCAACAAGTGTTGTGGAAGGGATATCTCTTGTTAATGGTGTACAGGAAGTAGTGGCCTGTGGTGTTTGCTTTACTAATAGCATCTCTATCAATGGTCTTCCGGGACCTTACACCGCAGTACTCATGGATGGCTCTCCTATTTATGGAAACTTAGCTTCTGTTTATGGATTAAACGGAATCCCCAGTATGATCATCGATCGGTTTGAGGTGATCAAAGGACCGAGCTCCACACTTTATGGGTCAGAGGCCGTTGCTGGTGTAATCAACATCATCACCAAAGACCCTTCAACCCAACCCCTCCTATCTGCCGATGTGATGGGCACGTCACACTACGAGTCATTCGGTAATTTTTCATACGCACCAAAAATTGGTAATAGCAATGGTTTTATAGGATTAAATTATGCTTACATCAATGACTTTGATGATAGAAATGGGGATGGTTTTGGGGACAATATCAATCTGGACAGAATATCACTGTTTTCAAAATGGGATATCCACAGACCTTCCGGTAAAAAATTCTCATTATCTGGCAAATACTACTATGAAGATCGAAGAAACGGAGTGAAAGAATTTCTAGAAGACAGAAATTATCGAGAGCTCAGAGGAAGCGATCAAATTTATGGAGAAAGTATCTACACCAATCGATTGGAAATATTTGGCACTTATGAACTCCCGTTCTCAGAAAAGATAAGAGTCGATTATTCCTTAAGTACCCACGAGCAAGATTCATATTACGGTGCTGATTATTATCAAGCATCGCAAGACATTTTGTTTGCCAACTTAATTTGGGACAAGAGCAGAGGAGGCCATCAGGTAACGACAGGTATTACTTCTCGTTACCAAACGTATGATGACAATACGATTGCCACAGAGAATAATGGATCCAACCATCCGGATAATCAATTCATTCCTGGCCTATTCATGCAAGATGAATGGAAAATGTCTGATTCTTTTACAGCTTTAGCGGGAGCCAGACTTGATCATTACCAAGATCACGGACTGATTGCTGCTCCACGATTAAACCTCAAATACAAGCCTGGTCAATGGACCACCCTTAGATCTAACTTTGGTACGGGTTTTCGAATCGTGAATTTATTTACAGAGGATCATGCATTTGTTACGGGTCAACGTGAAGTAATCATAGAAGAAGAGCTTCAGCCCGAAGAATCTTATAACTTCTCACTGAATCTCAATCACATTTATACCATCGGCACAAGCCAGGGAATGTTAGACATTGATGCTTACTACACCTACTTCACCAATAAGATCACTCCGGATTATGAAACCGATGGTCAAATTCGGTATGCAAACACAGATGGATTTGCTGTTAGTAAAGGCATTGGGATGAACCTGCAGCAAGAATTCGAGTTTCCTTTAGCCTTCAACCTGGGCTTTAATATTCAGGATGTAACAGAAATAGAAAATAATGAATCAAGACAAATTGAGTTTGCGCCTGAATGGACAGGAATATTGACGGCTAATTACAACCTCAAAGCATGGAACACACAAATTGGCTATACTGCGCGTTTGACCGGTCCAATGGCTTTGCCTGTCGTTTTTGATCTGGATGAAAATGGTGACCCGCTACCGGATCCCAGGCCCACTTCATCTGCGACATTTGCCATTCACAACCTTCAAATAGCTAAAACATTGAAATCAGGGTGGTCGATTTATGGTGGTGTTCAAAACATCTTTGATTATGTCCAACCATGGTCACCACTGACCGGCACCAATGATCCAAATGCGAATCTTGGCTTTAGCGATAGTTTCGATACGGCATATGCATACTCTCCTATCCATGGACGCGAGATTTACCTTGGAATCAGTTGGAGTCTTGCTAGAAACTAAAAACCAATCGCGGCACCAAATCCAAAAAAGGAATCAGGTGATATATCTGAAAGTCCAATTCCTCCTGTCAGATCAACTTGAAAGTTGTTCTTTACTAAATAGATAAACCCTGCATTGAATCGATGATCTGATCCACCATCATAGATAAATCCATATGGTTCAGCAAAGACGGTCCATCCAGGCTGGAATGAATATCCCAATACGGCCGTATAAATGGTGGTTGTGTTATCCTCTGGAAATGCAAATCCAATGTTGTAGCCTAATGATAAAAACTCCGAGAGTGTATTGGAAAAGTTAAAACGTACTTCTGGAATGGCCTCTCCTGGACGGAACGCATCATCGCCATTATCCAAAGTGACTTGTGCAATTACACTGGTCTGTGGAACCGCTCCCTGCTCCCCTATCACGTGAATTTTAGTACCTAAAGTCAGCGGCGATAATCCACTTACTTTCACATCTGTTACCGTATTTTTTGTTTGTTGAATGTTCTGGGTAACTCGAAATTCTACGCCTTGAAAAAGGCCGATACGTGCATGTAGATTAGCAAACGTTAAATTATTAAGATCGCCTGCTGATTCATGGATAAATCCATATTCAATAATGGCATTTCCTTTTGGCACCACCATAGAAGCAGCTGATTGCGTGGGTCTGTCTGTTACCATTGGATCAGAATCTTGCGCCATAGATACCATAGTACCCAACACAAAAAGGAAGGTTAATACATTTTTCATGTAGCTAATTTAACAGTGAATTATTAGAAGAAGTGAAGAATAACTTCTTCATTTTTATTTTAGACTATACGGGAAAATGCGCAATCAAAAACTCAAATTTCCTTTGATCGCAATAACATCTGTATTTGAAAATTTACGCCCTGGAGATGGCTCGTACAATCATCACGATCACTGCTCCCAAAAACATCAAAATAGATATCTTATTAATGGTATGCATCGCTTTAAGATTGAAGCTTTTTGGGCGATTGGGGTCTTTCTTTCGGAAAAAATAAGTCAATACCTCACTGAAGTCAAAATAGTTGACTTTCTCATTGTTGTTATGCTGCTCTCGGTTTTCCATATTTCAATAAACTACAAACATAAGAAAAGTGTTTACCAATTCTTAATGCAATTAAGTTGCATAAAGTATATTTGTGTCATGCAGGAAAACCTGAAACAAATACTAAAGAATCACAGCCTAAGGATAACGGATTGCCGGCTGGACGTGATGCAATATTTTCTGGATGAAAAGAATGCGCTCTCGCAAGGAGATCTGGAAAACAGGTTAACAAAATATGATCGTGTCACACTTTATAGAACATTAAATAGCTTTCTTGACTCTGGTATCCTTCATAAAATCCCCAATGAGACTGGCAGTGCTACTTACGGATTGTGTCACGATACCTGCTCACCCGATCATCACGATCACAATCACATTCACTTTAAGTGCAACACCTGCGGACAGATTGAATGCCTGAACCAACAACAACCCATGCCGAAAGTATCCTTACCGGAAGGTTATCAAACAGAAGGAATCAACCTCATTGTAGACGGCAAGTGTGCCAATTGTGCCTGATATGAAATATCTGATATTCGCGTTATTGTCTTTAAATGCATGGTGTTCTTTTAGTCAAAAACCTTGCGACCGTTCTGTTACCGGGCGGATTCTTGATATCGACACCAACGAGCCACTCTCATATGCAACAGTTAAAATTCAAAATTCAGATATAGGCGCCATTGCTGATGATTCAGGATTTTTCGAAATAACTGGAATTTGCGAGGATGAAATCGATCTGGAAGTACGCTTTCTTGGGTATAAGAAAGTGGTTCACCATCACGATTTCCATCACCCCTCTCCAGTGATTTATATGGCCTCTGAGGAGACGCTACTTGAAAGCGTGGTTGTAGAAGAAGAGCTTAATGCTCACGAACTAAAAACTTTAGATCCTAAAGATATTGATATCGATGTATCTGAAAGTTTGGGAACGACGGCAGGAGAACTGCTCTCCAAAGCTTCCGGAGTATACACCTTAAGAACCGGACAAAATGTGGTAAAGCCTGTTGTTCATGGACTACACTCAAACCGTGTGCTAATCATTAATAACGGAGTACGTCACTCCTATCAAGCCTGGGGATCTGAACATGCACCTGAAATAGACCCTTCGCAAATTGAAAGAATCCAGCTGATCAAAGGGGCATCCACCGTTCGATATGGACCCGACGCGCTGGGAGGTGTTATTCTTTTTAATGCACCAACACCTTCTTACAACACCAAATTTGGTGGAGATATCAGTACCGGTTTTCAGACGAATGGTCGGGCATATAGTGCAGAATTCACGACTCAAGCTGGCTATGAGCGTAACGCCTGGATGATTAGCGTGAACGGAACAAAGCAAGGAGACCTGCATGCACCCAACTATCAACTGACAAATACAGGAAAGAGAGAAATAGGCTATTCAGCAGCGACACGTCATCATTTTTCATGGATTGATATCGATTTATACTTCAGCCATTTTGAGCAAGAACTTGGCATTTTAAGAGGATCTGTAAATGGGAATCTCGATGACTTTGCCAATGCAATTGGAGCGGAAGTACCCAATGAAACAAGACCGTTCTCTTATGAAATTCGAACACCACGACAAGAAACGATACACGATCTATTTAAGATTAAAACGGCCATATTTCTTGGAGATCAGCAGTTTGATCTTCAATATGCCTTTCAACAAAATAAACGCCGCGAGTTTGATATTAGAAGAGGAACAAATAATGATCGTCCAGCCATTAATCTGAGTTTAAATACGCACACAATAGATTTTGACTGGGATCACCCTAGCTCTGGCAATTGGGCGGGTACTGTAGGACTTCAGTTCTTTTCGCAAAACAATGATAATCTTCCGGGAACAAATACCATCCCATTTGTACCTAATTACAATAACACGAACATTGGAATGTTCGCAGTAGAATCCTACTCAACCAACAAAACCACCTATGAAGCTGGCATTCGTTTCGATTTTCTTAACATGAATGTCCGTGGAAGAGATTCGAGTAACGACGTTTATAGGGATGACCTTAACTATCAGAATTTCACTTTCACGACAGGATTCATCCATAAATTTAGTGATCGTGTTTCCTTAAGATCAAATATTGGGACGGCCTGGAGAGCACCAAATATCAATGAACTGTACAGCTTTGGAAAGCACCAGAACATCATTGAATATGGGCTTTGGAGATACGAATTGTTTCCTGCTAATGATAGCATTTCAACATCAGGGGTGCTAACACAAGATTTAAAAGAAGTTAAAAGTGAGCGAGGCATCAAATGGATAAACACACTGAGGATTCAAGGGGATGCAGTAAGCGCTGAATTTACTCCATACATCAATTGGATTGAGAACTATTTCTTCATTCGGCCTTATGGTCTGACCAATACCGTAAGAGGCACCTTCCCCTACTTTATCCATGACCAAACAAATGCTTTTTACACCGGATTAGATATTGATATAAGTAAAACCTGGGGTGAAGATCTAACTGGTGAATTTAAGCTGTCCTATGTTTATGCAAGAGATGTATCCAACAATCAGTCATTTGTGGGAATCCCACCACTCAACCTTCAGATTGAACTTGTTCGAACCCTTGGTAATTTCACTATTCTGCTTAATCCATCCTGGACGGCAAGGCAAACCCACCAGCCACCAGTAATATCAGCAGGTACCATTGCTGAGTCCGAACAAATACAATTTGATCGTTCTGGTACATTTGATTTCCTCCCCGCTCCAGATGCGTTCTTCTTGATGAATTCTTCTGTCAAATATCAGAAGAACCGCTTCACTGCAAAGCTTTCAGGAGAGAACCTCTTCAATACCTCCTATCGTCGATACACCGATCAATCCCGCTACTTCGCTGATGATTTAGGTATCAATATCAAGGTCTTTTTAAGCTATTCTTTCTAATTATTACAACATTGTTGCATTTATAAAAATGAAGGTATATACTTGCAATAGTATTGCATAAACAAAAACATCATGAAAGAAATTAGAAAGTTTTGGATACTCGGGCTCGTATTCACTTTGGTCCTGAGCAGCTGTGGAGACGATGATCTACCTCCTGAAGAAAACGAGGAAGAGGTTATTGATCGTGTAACACTTACATTCACACCAGACGATGGTGGAACCACAGTAGTAGCTACCGCAACAGACCCAGATGGTGAGGGTGTTGAAAACTTTGAAACTCAAACAATCAACCTTGCGATCAATACCTCATATGATCTGGCTATATCAATAGAAAACACTCAAGAAGGTGAGAATATTACAGAAGAGATTGAAGCAGAAGCCGAAGAGCATATGTTCTTCTTTTCATTCACTGATGGCATTTTCAGCGACCCTTCAGGTAATGGTAATATAGCCGATCGTGAAGGAACTGTGAATTATGATGATTACGATACTAATGATAATCCTGTTGGTCTTTCTACCACTTGGTTCACTGCAGGGGCGTCACCTGGAGATGGTGAATTTAGAATCTTGCTAAAGCATCAGCCGGATGTCAAATCAGCAACTTCAACATCTAATGATGGAGAGACTGATATCGATATCACATGGACGATTAATATCTCTGAATAAAGCATTATTAATTTTCTCATAATTTGGTACTAAGGAGCTTTACGGCTCCTTTTTTATGCTTCAAGATCTTCCTCATACACCACGCGCTCTTCTCTTTCAAACCAAACCGGATAGTATTCCTGATGAATGGCTTCTACCCTATTTCTTCTGATTTTAAGCGAAGGCGTCATCAATCCATTTTCCACCGTCCACTGCTCCTTCATAATTACAGCTTTCTCCACTTTTTCATATGCCTTAAGTGTTGGATTGAGCTTTTCAATGGTCTCAATTAACGACTGATTTAGTTCTTCCCTGGTTTTTTCTTTTGCCGCTTCCGTAGGTACGATCAATGCCATGGGTTGAGCTATACCCATTCCTACCAGACAAATTTGCTCTACATCGGTGTTTTTTGAAATCTGTAACTCAATTCCTGATGGATCTACGTATTTTCCTTTGTCCGTTTTGAACTGATCTTTAATTCGTCCGGTGATTGATAGGTAGCCATCATGATCAAACTCTCCAATGTCTCCGGTTCTCAAGTAGCCATCATCCGCAAACATCTCTGCTGTTTTTTCCGGCTCCTTATAATAACCAACCATGAGGCAGTCATTTTTAATCAATATCTCTCCTTCGGCTGATAGTTTGGAATCTACACCTGGAAGTGGTTTACCTACTTTACCAAATTTATTGGCATTAGGTAAACTGAAATGTGAAAGGATGCAATCCTCTGTCATCCCATAGCATTGCTTGATCTCCACTCCCAGTTTTGCATACCACTCCTGGAGGCTGAGGGCTAAGGGAGCCGCACCAGAAAAGCAGGTTGCGTTGTTTAAGCCAAGCTTTGTGCGAATCTTCTTCTTAACAATATTTCCGATAATCGGTAGTGACAATAGCTTATCCAGCTTTTTTTGTGGCATTTTCTCCAGAATCTTTTCCTGAAATTTTTGCCAGATTCGTGGTACTGCCAGGAAAACATCAGGACCGGTGTTTGCCAAATCTTCTGCAAAAGTGTCAAGCGTCTCCGGAAAGCTAACAGTACCACCTTTATAAATCGCCCCCATCTCAATACCTATTCGTTCCGCAATGTGAGACAATGGCAAATAAGAAAAGAATTTGCTGTTCATGGGGATTTCGAGTGAATCAAGTCCGGTAGATGCAATGATATTAAAGGACTTCACTTTGTGCATTACACCCTTAGGGTTGCCTGTAGTACCTGAGGTGTACATGATCGTGATTAAATCTTCCGGGTTTTGTTTAGCCGGTTCAAAATCTGGAACATCCTTCTCTATCAATCCCTCCCAAGCATGCTGCTCTGTAATGCCATAAAGTTCCACTCCTATTCTTATAATATCCGGAATACCTGACTGCTGAGTGCTATAATCATCCAATTTGCCAATTATGATTGCTTTGCTTTCACTATGAACCAAAATTTCATTAATGCTATCTGCATCTAAGGTTGGGTAGATGGGAATGGAGATAAATCCTCCCAACATAATGGCTAAATCTGCCATAAACCAATGAGCACAATTCTTGGAGAGAATGGCCACATGATCACCCTTCTTTAAGCCCAATTCCTGAAGGGAGGCTGCTACCTTGCAAGCTTGGTCATAAGCATCAACTCTACTATAGTCAATGTACTTTCTATTAATGGGTTGTTTAAGGAATGTTTTATTTGGGTTTTCCTTTAGCCAGTAGTCTATTGCTTCTAGCGGGGTGTTAAAAGTCTGCATGTTATTCGGTGGTTAATTAGTTTAAACTAAGATATTCATTTCTTACCATTTGATAAGAGCATCAATGAATTCCTCACTATTTTAGTATGGTTGAACCATTGAGATATTGCTACCTGTTGAAAGGTCTAATTACAACCAACCATGTACACCCGACGGACATACAAATTCTCTGAACTCGCTATATGGACTCGTTTTGACACACTGAGAATACTATTAATCATTGTAATTTGGGTCTTTGCCTATTCTTTTCTTGACATTGCCTGGTTACAAATTCCATGGACGCCCATTGCACTAATTGGTACCGCAGTAGCCTTCATCATTGGGTTTCAGAATAATGTTACATATGATCGAATCTGGGAAGCACGCAAAATTTGGGGTGGAATTGTTAACACCTCACGTTCATTCGGAATGTTTCTGCAGGATATGATTACCAATGAGCATGCGAAAGAAAAGCAAAGTGATGAGGCGCTTGCAAAAGAAGTGAAATCCCTCACCTATAGAAACATAGCCTGGATGACTGCTCTTCGACATGCCATGCGACAACAAAAGCAATGGGAAACCACTGTAAATCAAAGAACCAACCAAGAATGGGGCATTCGTCCGCCAGAAAGACTTTCTACGCTTGAAGATGATCTGAAACCATATCTAAGCAAAGAAGATATGGAAGACGTATTGAGTAAAGACAATAAGCAGACAGCATTGTTATATCAGCAATCTCATCATTTGAGGCGACTCAAAGAATCAGGGCTGATTTGGGAATTTGCCTTTCTGGAATTAGAAGGAGTAGTTAAAGAGATGTTTGACCTTCAAGGCAAAAGTGAACGTATCAAGAATTTCCCCTATCCACGCCAATTTGCAACACTCAACCATTGGTTCATGTGGATCTTATTGTTCTTTCTTCCGGTTGCTCTAGTCCCACAGTTTATGGAAATAGGTGCCAATCTCTCTGATTCATACCCTGTGATTGGAAAGGTTTTCATATGGTTTTCGATCCCGGTTTACACAGCTGTAGGCTGGGTCTTTCATACCATGGAACGAATAGGACGAACAGGAGATAATCCGTTTGAAGGAACGTCTAATGATGTACCAATATCAACCATTGCTAGAGGCATTGAGATCGACCTGAGACAAAACCTTGGTGAAAACAAGGAGGATATCCCTGCACAATTTGAGGTGAAATACAATGTGCAATTTTAGTGTGGCTGGTACCTATTTCAATCCATCTGAATGCATTTTTCAGTAGCTTAGTCAAACCTAAATAGACTAACCGATGCGATTAATATCTACCCTCCTTATTCTAATACTTTCTTTCGCTACTTTTTCTCAGGAAGCCAAACGTCGTTGGCGTAAAATGAATCAAATCAGAAGAGACAAATTTAATTTGGTACTACCTGAGGTCATGCGGGAAAACAACATCGACATGTGGATCATTATGAATCGAGAGGGGCACCTTGATCCCCTTTATTCAGATATGGGAGAAGGATATGTCGGATCATTCGGCAGCTACTACATTTTCACTGATCGTGGTGGTGACCGAATCGAGCGCGTATCCCTTGGCAATGATGGATACCTACTCAAAGAAGGAGGAGCTTATGACTATTTTGGATCGGTAGATGAGTTGAAAGAGTTTGTTGAGACACGAGATCCTAAGCGTATCGGTTTGAACTACTCACGGGCCATCGGTGGTGCAGATGGCCTCTCCTACTCCGGCTATCTGGAACTAGCAGAAATTCTGGGTGAGAAATACGAAGCTCGATTTGTCTCTGCAGAGAAGCTTGTCTCCGATTTTAGGTCTCGACGAGTAGCTAGTGAAATTGCGGTATATGGTGAAGCAGGTGAATTATCGTATCAGATAGCAGAGCGAGCTTTCTCAAATGAGGTGATTACACCGGGAGTCACTACCCTTGAAGATGTGGCCTGGTGGATGAAAGAGCAACAATTCAAAAACAACCTCGGCTCTTCTTTTGGCATGCCTTCCGTCTACCTAACTGGCCCGGAGGGAATCATTGCCACCTCTACCGACAGGATTATTCAGAGAGGTGATGTCCTCATGATCGACTGGGGAGTAAGTTTAATGAACATGTTTACCGACATGAAGCGAATGGCCTATGTACTCAAAGAAGGCGAAACAGCTGTTCCGCCTGGCATTCAAAATGCATTTAACCAAGCAATCAAGGTCAGAGACGTCATTCAGCGGACCATTAAACCCGGTGTAACCGCCCAGCAAGCAGAAGATGCGATTTATGAGAAACTAACAGCTGCTGGATTCAACCGAATGAAGGGGTTTAATCAATCAACCGATCTCGATATGACTGACGTGATTGTTGGATGTCACTCAGTTGGTAATTGGGGGCATGGCATTGGTCCCTCCATTGCATATTGGAATCCGGTCCGTATGGGCTACACTTTACAACCTTCTAATTTGATATCGATTGAGTTCTTTGCCTATACCAAAGTGCCGGAATGGGGAGGTAAAAAGCTTCGTGTACCGCTTGAAGATGATGCCGTAATTACTTCAAGAGGCATTGAGTGGTTGTACCCTATCAATCCGAAGGTATTACTGATCAAATGATTCAATTTAAAACTGCCAAGGAAAAAAGATTCTGGTTTTGGTCATTGATTGTCACCTTAACGATTTTCTCGACTTTATTCATTGGCAGACCATTACAAAACCTATTAGGCGATCAGGATATTCAGGCCATGATATTCGTTTCAGGAATGATCCTGGTTGGTGTGTTGATGCTCGTTAATGGCATACGAAACAAACCCAATACGTATGAGTGGCTTATTTGGATTGGATTAGCGGCTGTTTACATGATGCTTTTCCTTCGGCTAGGCATTCCGGAAAGAAGTCATCTTATTGAATACAGTGTTTTAGCCATTTTCATCCACAATGCCCTAATCGAACGAATGGGATTGGAAAAGCAACATGGGAAGCTCGCACTATTTGCCTTTCTCTGCACCTTTAGCGTTGGAGTCATTGACGAAAGTATCCAGCTTTTCTTACCACACCGAGTGTTTGATATCAATGATATTGTCTTTAATGGATTTGTTTCCGCATGCGCCATTGGTTCACATGTTGGTATTCAATGGATACGAAAAATGAAGAAGGAAAGAAGGAAATAACTGATAGTAAAGAAAGAACTAGACCCCACACTACGGTGAGGTCCAGATTAGTAACCTAAAAGAAAAATGTCATCGCCATCATCAAACTGCGATCAGAAATCTTAAATGATGCTTTCTCAAATAATTTCTGAAGTTGTTCCTCTCGCTGAGAAAGAGAAATATTGCAGGCTCTACAGCCTGATTTTTTGGCCATGCTTAGTGCTATTTTAATTAAGCTTTGTGCATGGTCTTTAATATCATTTTTGACATAGAACTTATTAATGACTGCTTCACGCTTATCGGAGTGAATTACTAACCCTAGGGTTCCCACAATCTCTCCCTCAAATTTTAATATCCAAAAGAATTTTCCTTTGGCGCCATATGAGGAATGAAGGTCCAATAGCTCTTCGTCATAGTATAGATGATCAAGGCCTATACCTCCTCTTTTTACCAATTCTTTTTGAATAAATAGTTTAGCATCTGCATTGTCTTTTGGTGACAATTTTTTAACACTATAGGTACCAGTGTTATAAAATAGTGTGTCTGAAAACTTGTTGGATACCGAGTGAATGGCGGTCATCAAGTTTCCAAATCCATAGCTTTTTTCTAGTGATGAAGTTTTGTCCATAATTTTTGAAATCATTGTTTCGCAAATCAACGGACACTGATAGATGACATGTGATTTTGTAGGTAAACAAAAGGTGTACACAAGCAATTATCATGTTTACATGAGGTAAACAAAAGACGTTATATCACTGATAATCAGTTAAATAGATTTAATAGTCAATTAGAAGGGCTGTCAAACATTATCATAAAGTCAACCAGGTTTTCATCACTTTTAAGACCTAGTTTCTTTCGTAATCTACTCCGTGCTGTCTTAACGCTATCAGAGGAAATTCCAAGAATTTGAGAAGATTCTTTAAGGTTCATATTTAATTTCAGTAAAGCACAAAGTTTCAATTCTGAATTACCCAAATCAGGAAATTGGTCTTTTAACCGCATAAAAAATCCTTCATGAACTTCTTCAAACATGACCTTAAAGTTCTCCCAATCCTGATCAATTTTCATGTTACTCCTGATGACATTGTTGAGTTGATTCAATTCCTTTGAGGTCTTCTCTGAAGCATTTTGTTTGATTTGCTTCACCTTCTCAGCTAATTCATTCAGCAATTCATTCTTTTGAATAAAATTCAGAGCGTAAGAAGTAACTTCTTTGCTCTTATGTTCAACTTTTTGTTTGAGTTCAATCTCTCTAAGTCTGGCATTTTTTATTCGTAACTTCAAAATGACAAATAGTAAAATGGCACCAACCAAAACAATTGAACCAATACTTAATGCAATAGCTAAGCGAAATTTATCTTCTGCTTGCTCTGCTTCTAGTAATGATAGCTGTCGGGCTTTTTTTTCGTCTTCATATTTCAATTGCAATACTTCAATTTGCTCCTGAACATCTTTACCCCTCCATTCTCGTTCTATCTCGATTTCTTTGGTCAAGTATTCATATGCTTTTTGATAATCGCTAAGTTGCACATAGTATTCTTTCAAAGATTCATAAGCAAACTGTTCCATCTTCTGCTGCTCTAACTGAATGGCCTTTTGTAATCCCTCCTGAATCAGATCTATACCATCGGGATTCTTATTTAGCAATAATGCGTTTCCCAATCCCATATCTACATTAATAGCCAATAGAATGGTTGGATCAACATAGCTCCTCGCATATTGATAATGCTCGATGGCTTTCGGAAGGTTTTCCATATACTCATACACATTCGCAATGTTTAAATGCAGTAATGCCATTTTAGCTGTATCCTTTCTTGCCACATGATGAGCTAGTACTATCTCAAAATTTTCCAATGCTGAATCGTAATTGCTTTCGTAAAAGAAAATGACACCTAAATTCAGATATCCGGAAAGTACTCTTGATGAATCACCTAACTCTTCAAAACTTTTCAACGATTGCTTGATGAAAGTTTTAGCCTTATTCGTTTGGCCCAGTTCGTCATATGTATTCCCTATATTCATCCGTGTACGGGCTGCCTCACTTTTCATTTCCAATGCTTCAAATCTTTTGAGTGCTTCCAGGTAATTCTCCATTGCCATATCATGAAGGTCTCTGTACCAATATGATAAGCCTAGATTGAAGTAAGCCTGGGCAATTCCCTCGCGATAATTAAGTTTCTCTGCCAGGTCTAAGGAAAGACGTGATAATATCTCTGCATCCTGTGGAGCCTTACTTTGAATTTTAATTAGCTCTTTGTGTATCCAATCTACAGTCTCACGAGTTTGTTCCCTACTTTTAAATTGTTGCTGAAGTGTATCCGCTTGTGAAAAACTTAGTACGGGGAACAGAAAAATCATCAATCGAAGCTTGGTGACTTTCAAATTCATAATTAAATCTACTCAACTTGAAGCTAGAAATGAATTGATCAATCTCCATTTCTTGATTACTAATTACCTTAGAATTCAACTGAGTCACTGCTATCACCTGATTTAAAGTGAATGGTTTAATACCTGATCAACACCAAAATTGAGTAATCTATGAATTCCATCGTCCAACTTTTTATAGTTGTCATCATTTGCTGCCTATCATTTAAATCCCTTTTTGCACAAGTACAATATGCAAGTAGATAAGGCCCTTGAAGCAATGAATCACACCCCTGAACCACGAAATAACTTAGGAGCACTCTTGGGAATACAAGTAGATCAAGCAAATGGTATTATAATTGGAGCATGTGATTCATCACGACCAGAAGGTGCAGCAGTGGGATACTAGGGACTATTGTTGTACCCATTCTTACCTTAACATCGCACCGTAAACCGAACCAATTAATGGATAAGCATCTGATTTCTTCACCCTGAGCGTACCATCAGGATTGTCTCTGAAAATGACAATTAATTCATTAGCCGGATCAATGTACATGTATTGCGATTGTGCGCCACGTGCCAAAAATGGTGCCCTTCCGGTATTGCTTTCGCTTTTAGTTACCCACCATAAGTATCCATAATTGTAATAATATTTATCTCCCGTTTCGATTTGCGCTTTTGTGCTTTCAATCACCCATTCTTTTGGCACAATTTGATTGCCATTCCAGTTTCCTTCATTGAGATAAAGCAACCCAAATCGGGCCATATCCTTCGTTGAAATTTGAAAAATATACGCAGGGTATTCCGATAATGCCGGCTGATAGAAATAGCCAGTATTGTAGCTTGCATCAAAATGCTCCATACCAATCGGAGAAGCAATACGATTCTGAAATTCTAAGAATAAATCTTTGCCTGTCTGATCATTGAAGATGTTTGATAGGGCATTAAAATCCCAGTTGTTATACTGAAAATGCTCACCAGGCTGATGTAAACCTCTTTCAGGCTTAGCTCGATTGCTTGCTTCTTCAAAAGCTGCTGGCAGGTAAATTCCAGAAGATGAAGACATTAAGTATTTGACTTGTGTCTGAAGCTCATTGGCATTCAATTTGCCTCCGTCATTTATCTGTAATTCTCCCAAAGTTTTATTTATATCGATGGCTCCCTCCTCCTGATAGATTCCATAAAGAGAACTAAGGAAACTTTTACGAAAAGATCGGCAGTCAAAGTTTTTCTCGGTCATTCCCCAATCTGCAATGACATATCCCTTTACTACGATAAGAGCTGCCACCCCTCCGATTTCTTCAAATTTGGTTTTAGCGCGATCCAGCTTTTTGGATGAGTATCCAACTTCTTCGGGTGTAATTTTCTGCCATTCTTTTTCAGGAAAAACCTTCGAAAGATCTGGATTGGTTTGAGTATTTCCACTAAATGAACAACTGATTAAAAACAAAACGATACAGATGCTATAACTTTTTCCCATGACATTGTTGTTTAAGAGTGACACATTTTGAACGAGTCAAAAGTGTACCCCATAATCTTTAATATCAAAAAGTAGTTGTCTAACTAAGCAAAGCTGGACAACCTACTTGATTGAGCTTAGGTACTCGGTAGGTGTAAGATTAGTCTCTCTTTTAAATGCGTTGTAAAAAGACGCGCGTGAATTAAAACCAACATCTTTTGCTATACCTTCAATGGAATATTGTTTGTGAGATGATGCAAGCATTTGTTTTGCTTGCTCAACTCTGTAAGCATTGACAAAATTCCTAAACGATTCACTTGTTTTCTGATTTATAATTTGGGAAATCAAGTATTCAGGTAAATTCAATTCTTGAGCAATGTCATTAAGTTTTAAATCCTCACGTTTATAAATAGCTTTCCCTACCATCAACTCAATGATTGAAGCATAGTACTTATCAATTTTCTGATCAGTCAGCCAAGATTTGGCATACTTCTTCTCCGGAAAACTGTTCACAAGTTCAGGTAGAGTAAGTAATTTGATGCATAGTAAAATCAATCCTAGTGAGAATATTTCGTATAAGTAATAATTGTAATCTTGTGTCATTCCCAGCAGTTTAAGCATCAACGCAGCACCTATATAAATCAAACCACCCCATAGAATGAATCGTATCCATTTTACCAGCACTCGTTGTTGTTTACTGGGTCGGGAATATTGCCTGCTGAATGCTCTTAGATCAAAAAATATCGCGATTATGTAGAGCATTGAATATGAAATCTGAAAGTACACAAACCAGGATGGGATCAGTCCATATGTATTTATTACCTCCCGATTAAGAACTGCTAATTTGTATTCGGCACTCTGTGTTAAAAATGGAAAGAGGTAGATCATTAAAAGCACAAAAGGCAAAAAGTGGATGAAATGCTTAATCTGAACTTTATTGATTCCTTTGATGAGGTAATGAATGTATAGATAAATAAACACAGGCCGCAAGATTCCTGCAGGGTAGTTTATTTTGAACCAATGAGGATAATAAATGATATAGCCGGTACTATACAGAAACTTTACAATGAGCACTCCGCCACTACTCAGTAAAAAACAGACCAACCATAAATTGGCAACATTCTTTTTGGCTTTAATCCCAATTCCCACAGCCATGATCACCGCCAGGAAGAGTCCGGCCATTACCAATAAATCTGTATAATCTAGCAGCACTACATTTATTTTAAAAGATCAGTCTTGTAAAATGACTAATATTTTAATAAAAATCAGCATGTCACCTCTCAGTGATTATTGATTCTCCGCCAACATTAAATTCTTTATTAATGTCAATCCTCCTCGGTAATCAAATATCCAATCTCTTTCTCACGAAGCAACTGATAAAAGGCTGGCAATGTAACACTCTTGATTGATCTCAGTTGACTACTGAATTCTTCTAGTTCTTCATGAAGCTTATTGTAAACCTCTACATACTGATCAGCAGGTTTGAAGTCTGAAATTTGGGTAGTGGCAGCCAAATAACTGAGCTTTTGTACGAGCATTGCCGGCCATCGAACTATGTCCTGACCTGTACCAGATGTTTTAAGCTGGACAAGTTTCCCTTCAAGTCCAGTTAACATGGAATCCAGTTTCGATACTTCAGCCAATAGCTCTTTCTCATCTTTCCGCTGTACCTTAAGGATGGCTTGCATGTCATAGAGCTGCCTTCTTAAAATCTCAAGTTCATTGACCATCTTATGAGATATATCCAAATCGTTGTGAATCTTACGCATAAGAGCATCTTGAGCCTGAATATCAGCTAACGATCCCTCCGAGCTGGGATCTTTAATAATCGTAAGGCCCTCAGTAAAACTCTCTTCTCCGACCACAAGGTTCACTGTATATTTTCCAGGAGCTGTCCAATAGGCTGAGTTCCCAAAAGAATAAGGAGAAAATCGTGTGCGCTTCGAATCCAATTGCATCCACTCTGCGCCTTCAGCTTTGGTGCGCAATGCCAGTGGTGTAACCGGATCAACAGAAAAATCCCACCACACCCTGTTAAGGCCTGCTGTTCCACTTTGTTCTATTGTGCGTATGGTATCACCCGTTGTGTTTATGATGTGGATTTTGATGGAATCGTTTTTCTCTTTTAGCCAATAATCAATTGAGGTACCAAATGGAGGGTTTTCACCCCATGAAGGTTCCGGAAAAAATTGCATGTTTGCAGTGAGTGGCTGGAAACGATAGGTATCTTTTTGCTTGAATAAAACCGCTTCTCTTTGAGCAATATCAGATGGAAGCTGCTGCAGAGCAGACAGGTCATCTAATATCCATATTCCACGTCCATAAGTACCGATAACCAAATCATTGAAATGCTCCTGCACATCGATCCAATACATTGGAGTAGCAGGAAGACCATTCATAAATGGCTGCCAATTTTCTCCATCATCAAAAGAGACATAGAGTTTGTTTTCTGTTCCGAGATACAACATCCCCTCACGCTTCGGATCTTCTTTGATATTTCTTGCATAGCTCAAGTTTCCAACCTCAATTCCATTGGTGATCTTTTTCCAGCTTTTCCCATAGTCCTCTGTCTTATAGACATGCGGATCAAAATTCCCAACCTCATGCAAATCCACAGTTATGTAAGCTTTGCCTTCTTTCCATCGGGAGGCTTCTATATTCCTAACCGTACCTAAAGGAGGTAGATTTTTGATGTTACTCGTGACGTTGGTCCAGGTTTGGCTTCCGTCCTGACTTATTTGGACCAGCCCATCATTGGTACCCACCCAAAAGAGACCTTCTTTAAGTGGTGACTCTTCGAAAGCATAAATAACATTGGCATATTCCACACCTATATTATCCGGAGTAAGACCGCCGGACTTTTGCTGTTTTGACTTATCGTTTAGTGTCAAATCCGGACTTATAACTTCCCAGGATTGACCATCATCCATGGTTCGGTGAATGAATTGGCTCGCGACGTATACATTTTTGTTGTTATGCGGTGATATGAGCAACGGAAACGTCCACTGAAAACGATACTTAACCATTTCACCCGTGTGACCTGCGGTTAATTCTGGCCAAATTTCTGTCTGTCTATACTGCCCAGTTCTCACATCATATCTTGTAACCACGCCACCTAAAGCACCATAGCCGGATGCTGTAGACCACACAATATTAGGATCAGTTGGATCAGCGGTAGCAAACCCACTTTCACCTCCACCTACATCTCTCCACGCGCCTGTTGGTATCATGCCCGGTCCAAACAGCCCGAATTCATTGGTTCGACTTGGTCCTCTCATACTGGGACCGTCTTGCCGATTGGTTAGCACATTATATGGAATCGCATTATCTGTGGTCACATGGTACAGCTGAGCTACTGGAAGTTGTACCCGATACCAGGTTTTACCTCTATTTTTTGATATTGACAAGCCTCCATCACCCACTACAATCATCCGATTACCATCTGTTGGATCAATCCACATGTGATGGTGATCCCAGTTTGGTTGGGTCATTGATACGTCATCGGTGGACTTGCCACCGTCAATACTGGTATAAAAATTAGCTGCGATGAAATATGCCTCATTGGCATTGTCAGGTGAAGCTTCTACTCTGGTGTAATATGCCTGTCTGCCTCCAAGATCTCTGTTTGAATTGATCAAACTCCAGCTTTTTCCTTTGTTTTCAGACCTCCATAACTCTCCATTTTCTTTTTTACCATTGATCGATTCAACCCCATCTCCTGTTTCTATAAGTGCATATACACGATTAGGGTCTGCAGGTGTCATAGCCATAGAAATCTTTCCAACAGGACCTTCTGGCAAACCATTTCCTCCCAGTTTATTCCATGTTTCTCCTCCGTCCTTTGACATATAAATAGCACTTCCAGGCCCTCCACTTGTTCGGTTCCATGTTTTCAAAGACAATTGCCACATTCCCGCGAATAGTATCAAAGGATTCGATGGATCCATGACAATTTCAGAAGCTCCTGTGTTTTGATCCACTTTCAATACATGTTGCCAAGTTTTACCTCCATCCATGCTCTTAAAAATTCCTCGTTCGGCTTGGGGAGCATAGGCATGTCCCAGCGCTGCGACATACACAATGTCAGGGTTTGATGGATGAACCACTATTCTTCCAATCCTTCCGGTTTTTTCCAGCCCCATTTGTTTCCAGCTATCTCCTCCGTCTACCGATTTCCATACTCCATTTCCAATGGAGACATTAGAACGAATGAAACTCTCTCCGGTACCGGCATAAACAATTTCTGTATTGGATGGAGCTAAAGCTAATGCTCCAATTGCATGAACGGGTTGTTCATCGAATATTGGGGTCCAGTTCAGACCTCCATCTGTTGTCTTCCATATTCCCCCGGATGCAGCACCCACATAATACGTCAGCTCATCTCCTGGGATACCTACGGCAGAGATCAATCGATTTCCCACGGGTCCTATGTGACGAAATTTCAGCGGCTGAAATGATTCTTTGTCTAGCTTTTGAGCATGGCTAATGAATACCGTGCAACTTATGATAAATAATGCGAGAAGTGATTTGGTTAGGTTCATAAGAATGGTGTTTAAGGGTCTGGGTTTAGAATGTAGGGTATGAATGAAAAGTTAAGGCATAAAATTGGGTTTACAATAAGCAAAGTCTCTAAAATAAACTGCTTACATGTGTTGGATTATTTAGACACGTTCATTGATTTCCAAACAAATCATTTATTGACTAGAACTACCACATCTTTAGATCTATCATTTTGAAATTGGGGGTTAATCACTGATTTTTTGTCTAACCAAAACTACTAATCCGTTTACTGTTAATCACCATGAATCTCACTACCCAATTACCCATTCTTAGATCACTCATTACTTTTTTCCTTTTTCTGACGATCTCATTTCTTTTCTCTTGTCAAGAAGATTATACAAAGTGTATTACTAATTGTACAAGCACAAGTCACGGCATCCAGGAGTATTATATTTATAATGCTGATATGACTCCTTATGAGCGTACCAATGATTCTAAATCATACCAAATAAATGACAGTATTGATATGGTCAAATTTGGAATAGAGATGACTTTATACAAAACAACTTTTGTCATTAAACACCCGGAACAACGTTGTTGTGGGTATGAGTATATAGAAGGAGAGGAAATTGTAGATTTCCAGTTGGATGTCATCAACACAGTGACAAATAAAAGAATCGATGCGATTCCCTATTTTTTTATCGATTACGCCTATTCCCATGAACCAACAACCTTGAGTGAATTTCTTAACGGACAAGTTGTATCATCCTTTAGTATAAAGTTGGAACCGGATACACTAATTCCATTATCTGCACTTTTTGAGGCAAACATTACCATTTCAGATGGTGAGCAGTATCAGTTAATGACAGATACCATCTTATTCAAAAAAATTACAGATCCAACCTATCTCTAAAACAGCTCTGCTGATACCTTAACCGTCACATCTGAGTCGTGGCAAATTGTTTTTTGCAGGCCTTTGCATCGAGACATCTCATACTTATAGAAATAGTCCATCGTATGAAATTTACTTTGCTTAAATGTTTCATCCTTATCGAATGCAGCGACTCCCATTTTCAACCATTGCCATCCAATCACCACTGTGCTAAATAAGTCCATAAATATGGTTGCGTCTGCCAAATACCGTTCATGATCCCCTTCCATTGCATACTTCATCAGGTGGGCGAGGCATGTTTCGATCAATTTAGCACCCTCACCCAATGTAATGGCATAGTTTTTAAGCTGATCTTTGTTACTTGCAGAATTTATTGTTGATTCAATTTCTTGAGCCAAAAGTTTTAATGCAGCCCCTTCCATCATCGTCACTTTGCGACCCAACAGATCGAGTGACTGAATACCTGTGGTCCCTTCATAGATCGAGCAAATGCGAATGTCTCGTAAATATTGTTGCAGTATGAAATCCATAGTGAACCCATATCCTCCTAGTACCTGAAGTCCGGTATCGACAGCCTCTTTGCCTTTCTCAGACGGATAGGTTTTGGCTATTGGTGTAAGCAACTCTGCAAGTAAATGATAATTACTGCTCTCATCTCCAGTTGTGGTCATCTGCTTATCTACATACCACGCACATTGAAGCACTAAACTCAGGCAACCTTCCATGATTGCTTTTTGATGTAGCAGCATACGTTTCACATCCGGATGATTGATGATGAGGGTTTGCTCCTGACTAGGATCCTTCTTTCCGGTACCTTGTAGCTTTCGTCCTTGGGGCCGTTCTTTGGCATACTGTAGCGAAGTATAATAAGCAGCTGATGCTATGCCGGTACCCACACGACCTACGGCTATGCGTGCCTCATTCATCATCTGAAACATATAGGATAATCCTTTGTTTTCCTGACCTACCAAGTACCCCACACTTTCCCCGCTATCTCCAAATGCCAGGTGATTGGTACAATATCCTCTTTGCCCAAGTTTCTCATGTTCACCTACAATGTCCACATGGTTATAATCACCAATATCTCCATTATCATTCACCAAATATTGCGGGACCACAAATAGAGAAACGCCCTTGGTCCCGGCAGGTGATCCTTCTTTTCTGGCTAATACCAGATGAACGAAATTTTCTGCAAACTGATGGTCACTTCCGGAAATGAATATTTTTTGTCCTTTTATGGAATAGGTCCCATCTTTCTTTGGTTTTGCAGATGTAGTAATGTCTGACAAGGAACTCCCCGCTTGTGGCTCAGTCAAGCACATGGTCCCGCCCCACTTCATTTCTTGCATCTTGGGTACGAACTTTTGATTTAGCTCCTCAGTCCCAAAATTAATGATCAAGTTAGCAGCACCGGCTGTCAACCCCATGTAGCCTGAAACATGATTGTTGGCAGCTTCAGTAATAAAATAAAGTGCATTAAAAACTACCAGGGGCAATTGCATTCCACCATCTTTCTCATCCATAAATGCTCCTACCAATCCCATTTCACCGGATTTTTGAAAAATGGTACCAAATTGCTTGTGAATAGAGACCCGACCATTCTTAAAAAAAGAAGGTTTCTCGTCCATTTCCTTTACGAATGGATATAGAGCCTTGTCGCTAAAATCTTTTACCGCATCAAGTAAAATGTCAATGGATTGCATGTCATAGGCAGCAAAGCGTTCAGCTTTTAACAAGTCTTCCAGATTATGAACTTCTTTCAGAATAAAAGAAAGGGTTTTAGGATCGTAGTATTGCATATGGTGATTGGTTAGAAATTTAAATTAATCAAACTACTGACAATGAGCAATCCATGATAGAGGGCACAACTAAAAGCGCATGAATTTATCAATGTGTGTTTAATCGAGAACTATATCTTTGCGGCCGCTAAATGCGGCTTTTATGGAATTATTCTGTGGGCTGCTTGGGTTATAGCATTGATTAAATAAATACAGAAAAAAGACTTCTCCTTGACGATGAATAAAGATAAGCTACTGAACTACCTCAAAGAACTTCTGAATAACGTTCCGTCCGATTGGCTTAACCTTACAACCCATCGTCTGGATATTTACAACGAAGAACTGGCCAAAACTGAATTTCTGGAAGCATTCGAAAACTTGTATTCCTCAAATCACTCATCGCCTGAAGCCCTCCAAAAACTCCCAACAGCATATGATTACATTCGATTGGGTCATCCACTATCTACCGTTTTAGAATGGTTCATTGCTAAGCTGAACCACACAAATGCTGAACGAGTCATCAGCTTTTCATCTCGGACGATTCCAATAATGGCTGTTTTGAGAAAAAATCAACTTGATAATAAGAATACACGTATCGTTTACATTGATCAGTTGCCTTCATCATTTGATCCTGAGGAAATTAAACGAGTGTATGGCTATTCTTTTAAGTTGGAAAAAGCGAATGATCTAAGAGAGCTCGAAGCTTTTGATGGGAGTACCCTATTTGTTTCAAATAGTCAAAATCCAGATTCCTTTGATCTGAATGATAACGTTGACTTTTACATCAATAATCACACGGATTGGGGAAGTGTTTTACTTATAAACGGCGATCGCAATCAAGAATATGTTGCGGCTATTCAGCACGTCAGGAGAAGAGAAACCATCGCTATGACACCTGCCAACTGCATGACCGCCCTTCAACATTTAAGTGGTTCTCAAGTATCCGATACAAAACAATTTGATTCAGCGAAAGATCAAGCGCTAGTTGTTGAGACCATTCGATCGATTACTGGCACACAATCAAAAGCAATCATTGGATCAAGTGGTTTATCTATTCAATATGCCATTATGATGGGATTGATTGATAACTCATTCAAGTCTCATTCCGGTAAAGCTATTAAATTCATAGTCCCAACCAATTGCTATGGAGGCACCAACGATCAAGCCAGACGTGTTGCAGCATGCATCGATCAAGTAGAGGTTCTGGATTGGCGTGTTGATGGTGATTCCGATATGGTGCAAAGCCTGAATCATATTCTTGATCAAGTGGCCAAAGCAGATGCCATTCCTTTCATCATCGCAGAGATACCTACCAATCCACGTGTAGAGGTCCCGAATATGGATGAATTGAAAAAAGTATTGAGCCAGACTCGAACCACAGCGGATAATCATACCGCAGTAGATCCGGTATTTATTTTGGATCAGACCTTCTGTCCTAATATCCAATTTTTAAAAGAAGAAGGATACTTTGAATCCATAAAAGCCATCTCATATGTAAGTGGATCTAAGTTTCCAAGTGGAGGAAAATGCACCGCCGGATACTGTGTGGCCAATAAAGAGGCAGAGGGATTAGTGGATGCCATTGAAAAGCATCTGATCCTTTGTGACAATGAAGCTACTGATCTTCAGATAGCGATTCTTGCAGAGCAGATGCCTTCCATGATTCAACGGATTGCCGAAGCATATTTAAATACACGGGAATTTGTGAACTTCATTAAGCAAACATTGCCTACCGCAAAGATCAACTTTGTATCTGAAGAACTTGCAAAGGAAGGATTTACACCGTCGGTGTTTTCGTTGGATCTGCCAACCAAAGGTGAGGCCGAAGAGGAGAGAGAAGCCTATAAACGAGGACTGAATAACAAGTTGATCACCATGATGATCAGCGAGCTTCCAAACGACAGCAAATACTGCGTGAGTTATGGACAATTAAAAGGGTGCTATTGGACCATTCCTGCTACTTCTACTCAAGGTACAACCAAGGAATCAGACAAGGATTACATTGCACGGGTATCTGTTTCTCCTGAGTTGGATCTGGAAAGACATAAAGAAGTATTTACTGAATTTGTGAAAGGTATTTGATTCAAGGACCTATTTTTTACTTAATTCAAAAGTGAAAAAAGTACCTATTATAACAATCCCTTCAGGTTCAAAACCACTACTGTAGATGTACTCAAAGTATGGCGCAAATCTCCCATACATTCCATGAAACCCGCCTCCGGTTAAAGCTCTAAATCCTGATTCATGTTTTAGATTTTTCCATCCGGCACCAACTAAAGGATACACTCCCCAGTGATGTGACAATTCAAAAATAAAGTGACCATTAAAAGTAACTTCCATTCCCTCTGAAAGTGCATGATCATTTTGAGGAAACAGATTACTCTCCAAACCGAAACACATTTTATGACTGGGAAAATAATGAAACCGTAAGTTGACCCCTGTGTGATCTCCAACAACGGTACTGATTCCGGGCGCTACCCCACTCTCTTTCATCTGAGCAGAAATTAGAAATGGCACTAAAAAGGCGAATAACAAGTAAGACTTCATGTGATTAAGTGTATCAAGTAAGATACTAAGAATCACACTTTTTTAAGAAGCCATACTTTAAACGATTACATCAACTAAACCTCTACGCCTTCCGGTTCGATCCATTTGCCATGCTTCTTGATCTATTGCCTCGGTTCGTGTCCTCACGAATCGTAAGAAATAGGTTAATGAAGCACAAACCTGAGATCATAGACCCTGAAACAAGTTCAGGGTGACGTTCTAGCTAAAAAGATCAAGCTTAAGAGTCGTCAGACGTGTTAAACCCTTCAGTTTCGAATAACACCAACAAATAACAGACACTTTAAACGAAACAACTCGGGAAACGTCGGACCGTCCTCAAAGAGGGAATTACTAAACCTCCACTCCCTCCGGCTCCACCCATCGTCCATGCTCTTTGATCAAGTCAATGAGTTCGTCCAATGCTCGTTCTGATGGCACGCTACGCTTCACTACTTCCTGCCCTTTATACAAAGTGATCTTTCCTTTGCCGGAACCGACATATCCAAAGTCGGCATCAGCCATCTCCCCGGGACCATTTACAATGCAACCCATGATGCCGATCTTCACCCCTTTCAAATGGTCAGTTCGCTTACGAATCATTGCAGTCGTTTCCTGCAAATCAAAGAGTGTTCGACCGCAAGATGGACAGGAGATGTACTCCGTTTTTGTAATCCGGGTGCGAGCTGCCTGAAGTATCCCAAAGGCGGTGTTATTGTACAGCTTCAAGGTCGCAACAGAAGGAACAAATTTTGGCGACAGCATCAGACCATCACCAATACCATCAATGTATAAAGCACCAGCATCTGTTGACGCATGGATCATTAATTCATCTTCCGAAAGATCAGGATATGATTGTTGCAAGACCACAGGTACCTCAATATTTTGGTTCATTAGCTCTACTACAAACCTTCGGATGCTTGCAGTGGAATGAGATTGCTCAGAATGTAGTATAAGGACTGTATTGGCTGTTTTTTCCAGAAAACCAAAGATTGTTTGGTCGTAGTTATCTGTATTTATTGATATGAAGTTTAACTTATCATGAACTCCATTAACTTCCTTCAAATCAGTTAGTAATGGATACCTATTGACTTGATCACTACAAGATTTCCAAACATCATAATTCATGACCTCTTTCAGACCATTCGGAAGCATGAACTGGATCGGATTTGATCCTGTATAAATATAGTCTGCACCTAGATCATTCATCCCCCACTTGTCCAACTCAGGTAAATATGAATGCCCGATTGACTTCAAATCTTTGATCTCAACCTTCTCCATTTTAGAGAAATCAGCAATTACTCTTGGCACATTTTCATGACCGAAATTCAACACTTCACTCGTCTTTCTCCTGTGATATTCAAAGGGGTTAATTGGCCAGCCATTGGCTGGTTCTATTTTTTCTTGCTGAGCCTTGAATTGTAGTCGATCAACCATGATCTGAGCAACAGGTGCTTCAACCTCGGGCTCCTCAGTAAGAGACACTCGAACGGTATCTCCCAGTCCATCTTCGAGTAAGGTTCCTATGCCAACAGCGGACTTAATCCTCCCATCTTCAGCCTCGCCTGCTTCTGTCACTCCAAGATGCAATGGGTAGGGCTCCAATCCCTCTTCATCTAGTTTATTGACAAGCAATCTATAGGCCTGAACCATCACCTGAGGATTGCTACTTTTCATAGATACCACCAGGTCTTTATAATCCATTGCTTCACAGATCCGGATAAATTCCAATGCAGATTCTACCATTCCCAGCGGGGTGTCCCCATACCTACTCATAATCCGGTCAGAGAGTGAACCATGATTGGTTCCAATTCGCATGGCTGTCTTATTGGCCTTGCATATTTCTACCAGCGGAGAAAACTTATCTTCGATACGTTTTAATTCATCTGCATAGGCCTGATCGGTATACTCAATCTGCTCAAATTTCTTCTTATCCGCATAGTTACCCGGATTGACCCTAACCTTCTCTACAATTTTTGCTGCAAGCTCAGCTGCATTGGGAGTGAAATGAATGTCTGCAACTAATGGTACCTCACAGCCACGCTTTCTCAATTCATTCTTAATGTTCTCAAGGTTTTGAGCTTCTTTAATACTTGGAGCTGTTATTCTCACGTATTCACATCCGGATTCAACCATTCTTAATGTTTGCTCTACAGATCCCATAGTATCCATGGTATCTACAGTGGTCATGGACTGTACCCTGATTGGGTTATTACCACCCATTGGAACATCCCCAATGAAAACTTCTCGGGTTTTCCTTCTTGAATAATGAGTAAGACTGTTACAATATTTAAAATTCATTTGTCAATCCTATTTTGACTTAACAATAACTTAAAACTTGTCTTTTCGACGGTGGAGAAATATTCATTAACGATGAATTCATAGCTTTAAATGAACATTGAATTGATTGAGATAGATGTTTCGTTTCACTCAACATGACAAGTTTTAATCGATGGATTTTGCATCATATATCTCCCAATTGTGGTCTTAGGACTACTTCTTCTATTACACTTCGTTCACTCAACCGATAACTGGTATAGATGGTTTCGGCAATATCTTCAGGTTTCATAAAGCGATCTTCAGGAATATCTACACCGTCCCAGCTCGGAGTTTTCACCGCTCCGGCCAAAATAGAAGTTACTCTGATTCCGAATTCCTTTAATTCTTCACGCAATGCCTGTGAAAGACCATAAAGAGCAAATTTTGAAATAGAATATGAACCTCCATTTGGATATGCTTTCAGACTTGCTACCGAACATAAGTTAAAAATATGTCCTCGTCTATCATGCTTCATTTGAGGTATTAAAGCTCTGGAGAGGTGATAAGCGCTATAAAGATTCGTGTCTATCATTTTTTCCAAAGCTCCATCCGGTTCTTCACAGATGAGACCTGGAGTGAACACCCCACTATTATTGATCAAAATTTCAACAGGTTTTGCGGTCATTCGAATAAACTCAACGAATGTCTTAACCCCTTCTTTATTCGATAAGTCCGCTGAAAAGGTATGAATCAATACATTATGTTGCTCATGAATCTCTTTTCTAAGCTCTGCCAGGTCATTATCGTTCCTTGAACAGGTAGCCACAGGCCATCCTTCAGAAGCAAATCTGTGTACCAAAGCTTTGCCAATTCCCTTTGTTCCTCCCGTAATCACTACCATCCTCTCTGAATTATTCATGTTTCTTTTTTCTGGTTATTCCTTAAGGTGTTATGTTTGACAAATCTAACACTTGCATCGAACGCAATACATGAAGAGCTTAGGAAAATTCATCATATTCATTGGACAACTATTCGTTCGAAGAGAAGCTTTTGCCACGTATGTAACCCGTGTAGTTGATGAAAGTATTAAGGTAGGATTTAACTCCGTATTTATTGTGGCTATTGTTTCCGCATTTATCGGAGCAGTTACTACTGTACAAACAGCGTATAATTTGGTCTCACCGCTAATCCCTGACAGTACCATAGCCTGGGTAGTTCGCGACATGACACTCCTCGAACTTGCTCCGACCATTACAGCAATTGTATATGCCGGAAAAGTAGGATCTAATATCGCGGGGGAATTGGGTACCATGAGAATAACCGAGCAAATAGATGCTTTGGAAGTCATGGGAATCAATGCAACCTCTTACCTGGTTTTTCCAAAAATATTGGCTTCTGTTCTAATGTTCCCGATTCTTGTAATATTATCGGCTTTTATCTCCATTTACAGTGGATACCTTACATCATTGTCAACAGGTGTTATATCTGGAACAGATTACCTTATCGGTATTCAAATTGAATTTATTCCGTTCACGGTAGTTTTCGCCATGATTAAAGCAGTTGTGTATGGCTTCTTAGTTGCCGCAATTTCTGCTTACCAGGGTTTCTTCACTCGAGGTGGAGCATTGGAAGTTGGTCAATCATCGACAAGTGCTGTCACCAATAGTTGTATAGCGGTGCTAGCTGCAGATTTCCTTTTAGCTTATCTCTTGGCCCCACTCTTAACTGCATGATTGAAGTATCTAACATATCTAAATCATTTAGTGATAAGAAAGTCTTACATGAGATAAACACGCTTTTTGAAAAAGGTAAGATTAATATGATTATTGGCGCCAGTGGTACAGGTAAAAGCGTCCTGCTTAAATGTATCGTTGGATTGATAAAACCTGACAATGGGGATGTCTCTTATGACAATAGAGAGTTTACCAGAGCAGATAAAGAACTACAAACAGAGATACGGAGGGAAATGGGCATGCTTTTTCAGGGAGGTGCATTATTTGACAGTCAGACAGTTGAACAAAATGTCATGTTTCCGCTTGATGTCTTAACGAAGCAATCGCCGGAAGAGAAATTGGAAAGAGTCAATTTCTGCTTGGAGCGAGTGGGATTAGAAAATGTAAACTCCAAAATGCCTTCTGAAATATCCGGAGGAATGAAAAAAAGAGTTGGGATTGCTCGAGCCATCGTTACAAAGCCCAATTATTTGTTTTGTGATGAACCTAATTCAGGTTTGGATCCACAAACGTCCATCAAAATTGATAATCTCATCAAAGACATCACAGATGAATATGGAATTACTACGGTAGTAGTATCTCATGATATGAATTCCGTGCTGGAAATTGGGGATAAAGTAAACTTCATGCATGAAGGACGCATCCTTTGGACAGGTCCTAGCTCTGAGATTGGTGACTCAGATGTGCAAGAACTCAATGATTTTGTTTTTGCAGGCAGGTTAATGAAGTTGGTTAAGGGCAAGTGACCTTATCATTCATCTTACACTACAATGAATTTTTAAGGCATATCTGTTAACTTAATGATGAAGTAGCACAATATTTCATCGTTATAAACATTATTTAATTATTCAAAAGAGTAAATTATATCTTTGAATAATTATATTCAATCAATATGATCACCAGGCTTTTAATCACCTTTCTGTTAGCCTTGGTTGGACTGCATGGATACTCTCAATGTAGTTTGCTAAGTACCACAATCAGTGTTGATTTCAGCGCAGATGGTACTTGTGCTCCTGTGACAGTGAATACGTTTACAGTCACATATACATTCAACGCTCCTCAAAACCCGGCAGATATTGAAATACAATTTATCTGGAACGATCCTGCAAACACAACGGAAACTGTGGCAGGTGCTGGGCTTACCGTTTCGAATGGTGACAGAACTTACCAAGCTACAGCCACTCCTTATTCCTATCCAGATACCGGTCCTGAATGCTTTTTTGAAGCACAAGCGTTCATTATAGTTGCCGGAGATATGTGTGAAACTTCAGAACAGACACAAATTGTTCCATCATGGAATTTGGACGATGAAAACGGAGGTGTCATCGCTTTTGACCCGGGTCAATATAATTTATGTGAAAATACAGAATTAGTCAATGTGATTTTCGATGATGCCAGCACCTTCAACTGCAACATCAATGACAACCCTGACAATCCGAATCAAATATCTAGATGGGTGCAATTCGTCTATGGTTCAGATCCAGCACCAGCGGTGGGAAGACTAAGAGATGTAACTTTAGATGATGGAGGTATAGTAACCGTAACTGATAATGCAGGTAATCTCAATACTCCACAAACTCGTGGTACAGGAGCGGTTATGATCACTGCTGGGTATTTTGGACCTGTTGAAGAAGTGCCTTTCCCAGCGGATGAACCCATTCATTCAACCTTTCCGCTTTCAGCACCAGCCAATGCAGCAAATATTATCGGAACCACTTTTGAAGTCACATTATTCAATTGGAATACATGTAATCCTTACAACGGTGATCCCATTGATCCAAATTATGAAGATGCGGTTTCAGAAACGTTGATCATTGAAATAATACCTCCTCCTAACCCGTCATATATTGCAAGAGAAGATGGGCCCGGGGGTGCTACACCAGCAGAATTCTGTATCAATTCAAATATCTACTTTGATAATCAAACAGCTGGTGGTCCATTTACTTACTTTTGGCAATTTTTTGATGGTCCAGCTGATTCAGATCCTCTTGCTGGTACATCTAATGCGGAAAACCCAACCTTTGCATTTAACAGCGGAGGGGATAAACTCGTACGACTAACTGCCTCGGATGCAAATGCTGATGGAGTTTGTGATGTGGTTTATGAGGATATTGTTACCCTTTCACCGGATGCAGTGGCAAATTTTGACTTTTATGATGCATCTTTCACCTCCATCATTGATCCCAATTATTGTCAAACAGGAACAGATGTTTTTACTGTCGGCTTTAGAGACAATACTGTAGATCAGCCCAATACAGAGTTTAGATTTGAATTTTACGATGAAAGCAATGCACTCATCAGCACTCAGCCAACAGACGGTTCCTTCCTTCCCGATCCGGTACCTGATTTTACAAGAGACTTTTCTGTAGAATCTTTTACTATAGTAAGATTAGTAGCCATAAACACGTCAACTCTGTGTGGTAGTGAAGCACAAGATACGGTCTTCGTATATGGAAGACCACAGCCGGACTTCAACACAATCGCAGTTTGTGAAGGATCCAGAACTACATTTAGTGCCATTTCAGATCCAATAGGTAGTCTTACTACCCAAGTAAATAATGACGAAGTAAATCTGTACGAATGGGATTTTAGCTATGATGGCACATTCAATGTTGAATTAGTGCAAACAGACAACACGAACTTTGATTGGTACCTTGATGGAACCAACATATTCACTGGTGTAGAACCAGGATCATCAATAGCCGGTACGTATACTGTCGCACTACGCACGACAACTGAAAAAGGAGGATGTTCGGATATAATCACTCAAACTGTAACAATTAATGATAATCCTGATGCGCAACTTTCACACGATGCAACGAGTGACATTTGCCCAAACGAAACAATCATCTTTACCAACAACTCCAGTAACCCCACCCTTCCTGGAACCACCTACCAATTAGAAGTAACTCATCCGCCTTCCGGCTTTGTCAGTTCCGTTACATTAACAGACACCAATACTCCATTATCTTTCGATAATCCAGATGACACTACCAGAACTTATCAAGCACAGATTCGCGCTGAAACCACCGAAGGCTGTTTTACACTAAGCTCGACTGAGACGTTCAGGGTTTCTCCTAATGAGGAGGCGGCTTTTGATGATCCAACCTATAACTTTTTTAATACGAACTGCTCTCCTTGGAACAGCACCATGATTGTGGATCCAAGTACTCAAGCGCTTGCACCTGATCTTTATCGTTGGACATTGATGGATATTAATGGTGCTATCGCAGGGTACCCAATCGTTAAAAATAGTGGTGACATTGACTTCCATGAGCTTGATTACGAAATACTAAACACATCAGCAACTATCATGAACTATGCAATGGTGCTCGAAGTTGATAAGACTGGTATTTGCATTTCCAATGACACTTTTAACATTCAAATAAGCCCTCAGCCCTCTGCGGCTTTCACAATAAATAGAACAGACGAATGTGATCAGGTAGTGCTAGCATTTGAAGCTACACAGAAGGGCTTATCGAACTATAATTGGAATTTTGATCCTACTCCTAATCAAATGACTGGTGGCGATGATGAAATTCAGGTTTTATATAATCGAGAACCAAATGCAGGGAATGATATCAATTTAGAAATCACCCTTGTTACCACCAATCTGGCGAGTTGTCAAAGTAATCCAGAAATTGTCAACGAGACGGTTGAAAAATTGCGTCCGGCTGCAGTGGTAGATTTCATTCTGTCCTCAACCACTCTCCAACTACCTGACAGTACAGTGTCGATTACAAATAATAGTACTACAGGTACAGGAATCACATACGAGTGGGACTTTGGTGATGGTAACACTTTCTCAGGCTTTAATCCCGGCTCGCATAGCTATAATCAGTTTGGAACCTTTGAAATAACACTTGAGCTTACCGATGAATTCTGTACGACAGAATCTTCACAGACAGTTACCGTACTACCCGCCGATCCAATTCTTGACTTTCAAGCAGATACTCTTGAGGGCTGTGCCCCACTAACTGTACAGTTTACTAATCTTTCTCAATTCGCTGTTTCTGGCCAATATGTATGGGAGTTTGGTGATGGTAGTATCTCACGATCAGATAATCCTACTCATACCTTTTTTGCTTCAGGTGATTTTACAATTAGACTAAGAGGTGAAAATGTAGTGGGTGAGAATTCGGAAATCGAAAAAGAACAATATATTTCAGTCTACGCACGTCCTTTTGCGGATTTTCTGGTTTCTACTCGCGTCTTGTACATTCCTGATCAGGAAGCTATTTTTAAGAATCTGAGTGAAAATGCAAGCACCTATATATGGGACTTTGGTGATGGAACCACCTCAACAGATTCAGACCCACGACATGCTTACACGGAGGAAGGATTTTATGACATCACTTTAATAGCTACCAATGATTTGGGGTGTGTAGATACCTTATTTAGATCTGCTGAGGTCGAAGCTGTCTCCGGAGGACAAGTTGAAACGCCTAACGCATTTACACCCAATCTAAATGGGCCTTCAGGAGGCGTAGTAAATGGCACCAATGATCCATCGTCAATCAATGATGTTTTCCTTCCACGACTAGAGGGTGTGGAACGTTTTAGAATGTTCATTTATAATAAGTGGGGAGAGTTAATCTTTGAGAGTAGTTCCCAAAATAAAGGCTGGGATGGGTACTATAAAAGCAAGTTAGCTCCATCTGGTGTGTATGTTTACAAGCTTGAAATCCGATATTCAGATGGCAGAGATGATGTCAAAGTCGGAGATGTAACTTTGATTCGCTAGTGAAAAAGTATTGGATACATATCGCTGCTTTTTGCACCATTACTTTCAGTTTTGCTCAGGATGCTCAATATTCTCAGTTCTACTCCAATCCACTTTATCTCAATCCTGCCTTTGCAGGAACATCCACAGATACAAGAGCTATTTTTATTCATCGAATTCAGTGGCCTACTCTGCCGCAAGCTTTCTCGAACTCAACAGTTTCATTAGACTATAATGCAAGTAACATAAATAGTGGTTTTGGATTGATTTTTACTACTGACCAGCAAGGATCTGCATCCCTAACAAGTACCACAGGATCATTTATCTATACCTATGAGGCCAATATCAATGACAAAGTTGTCTTCCGGCCTGCGTTAAAGTTTGGTTATACATTTAGAGATATTGACCGTACAAAACTTGTCCTTGGAGATCAGGTAGATTTTGGAGTAGATGGAACACCATCTCAAGATCCGCAAGTCAATTCAATTCGGCTTAAAAACCATTGGGATATAGGAGCTGGATTTCTCATTTACACGAATAAGTATTGGTTTGGTGTTGGGATCGATCATCTTACTCGTCCTAATCGATCATTACTGGAGGGCAATGACGTCCTACCCATACGATACTCTTTTCATATTGGAAGCAGATATCCATTACAAAAACTTATACCTATTGGAACGATTGCTCCAACGATTGCTCCAAGCATTCTATATCGTAGGCAGGGTAACTTTCAACAGTTGGATGCGGGTGCATCTGTACACTTACAACCAGTAATTATCGGGCTTTATTATCGAGGATTGCCATTCGTCAGTAATTCAGCAAATCGGATTAATCAAGATGCAATCATTTTACTAACTGGAGTTGAGTATTATAATTTCGAACTGAGCTATAGTTTTGATCTTAATCTATCTAAACTCGACCCTGTAGCTGGTGGTGGTGCACATGAATTTTCTCTCATTTACAATTTCAAGATACCAAGGAGTAAATACAAACCTCCAAAATCTCAGCGTAAGCTAAGTTGTCCTGTATTTGTGAAAAAGCTAAATAATTAGAAGAATGCAGTAACCTGGACATTGCCTGTGTGAATGGCTGAGTTCTCTTCCGATTTTCTTCCATTATAGATCAATGAAAGCTGCATGCCTTTTGATAACTTCTGCTGCCAGTTGATTTGCCAGGTTTGGTTACTACCAGGTTGCAAAGCGTCAAGTAAAAGGTACCCCAGATATGAAGACACGTCTCCGATAAAATCAATCTGCACGATTGAAAATGATCCTCTAAGCGATCCTTTCCCTGCTTGATTCCACGTTAGCTCAGTTTGATAGATTTTGGAATGAGCTGATTCAGAAGACGATTCAAGAAATTCGTTTCTTTTGGTCTTTCTTTCAAAACTTGCAATAGCCCTAAGTACATTATTCGGCTGCCAGATCAATTGAGGTCGGTAAGAATAGGATATGATTTCAAAATTACGAGAATCAAGAAAATCTGATTGATTCAATAAATCTCCAAGTGCTGTTGTAACTCTAAAGGTATATTCCGGGCTTAAATCTATCTTAGCATTGGTTATCCATTCTTGCTTTTCTCTTGTCTCAAACCCCTGAGTTAGCAGCTGTTTATTATCTGAGTTTTGAAAGGTTAGGTCACCGGCAAACCCTCTCCCATTTCGATTATAGAAAAAGGTGTATCGTTTGCTGTTTTGAGCAGAAAGTAAGCTTGAATCATTTAGACTTATAATGAACGGATTCAATCGATCAGTATAGTCACTTGAAGTGGTTTTAAAATTAATATTGAAATTGACATTCACAGAAAGTTTAGATGCAAATCGCTTTATACCACCTGTTTTTCGCCATCTTAATGGGAATCGTCCATCAATTGTGTGTAAGTAAAAAGTCTGAAATGATGTGATATAATCATCAGTAGGAGTAAATATTTTTACGTAGTTACGTTCATCCGGATTGATTGCTTCAAAGAATTCATTCAAATCCTGTACCCCATCCTCATTTGTATCGCGCCAAGTATGCGTACCTTCACCAGTGGCAACAGGCAGGTATACAAACTCTCTTCTAAGTTCTCTGCTGTTACCCGTAGAATAATTGAAATTTGATCTTAAACTCCTTTTTAAGAAAGATTGAATCCAGCCAATGCGACCATTGATCACTTCATCTTCACCAAGGTTAAGCTCTAACCTGTCTTCCACCTTTCGATAGTTAAAGTCGGCCGTTAAGCTTCCGTTATTTTTACTGAAGTTGTAGGAAGCGTTAATGTTTTTAGAGAACAAGTAATCTTCCATCCTTCCATTTTGAGGAAGCTTATCATTTCTCAATTGGTAACCAATCCGATAAATGGAATTTGCAGAATCAGCACTTGAAAGATAGAATTCATGGGCCTGATAATGCATCAAAGAACTCACAATGCTATCTCCTTCAAATATCTCATTTTCATCCATTTCAAATGAATATCCGGGCACTACCTTCCATTTATTGTAGCTTATATCTGATTTTGATCGTAACCAATCAGTCGTTCTATTTAGCTGGGTATTAGAAAGAAGAAAGTGTGATGAAACAAACTTCAAATCAGCTACTTCCTGATTATAGTCCACTGTGTATTGCCAGCCATCTATGAATTCCTCCCGCTTCCTCCTATTGGCAGATGCAATGAATTGGTTGCTTTCATTTTGTTTGAAACCTGCCTTTAAGAATAAAATTAGATCCTGAGACTGCTCATTTCTATCCGATACATAGTTCCAGTCTCTATCAAATAAGATGGAGCGATACCGATCGATATACGTAAAATCTTGTTCATCATATTCCAGTGAAATTGAACCTATCCACGAATATCCATCAAAAATAGATGGTCGATCGTTTGTCTCTATTGAAGCATAATAAGCTTTACTTGTATTGTCAGTATCATCAATATCAGAGTATAGATTTTGGTCGGTATTAGAAAAAGCAACTTCTGTCTTTATAGATTCATAGGAGGATATGTTTGCTTCACTTCCTACGGTTAAAATTTGTCTGCTATTAGGTAATGGAATAAAGGCGCCAGGTTCATAATTTCCCTGTTTTTGACCACCTTGTGGTGATACCCATTCGTAAATTCTTCCATTGGCCGATGACTGTCTCAACACATAATCACCATTACCAAAACCCACCTCTGAGAATGTTGGACTGAATAGCTCAGCAGATGGATCTGTTGAATATTCAAATATGGTATTGTTGATACCGTCATTATCAATGGTGTCTTTCTTCAGGTACAAAATCCTGTTTTCAGAGTATAGAGTGGTATCGAATCCGGTAATAAAAGCCTGATCTTGATTGTCACCAATTGCTTTCAATTGATCCAGGTCATTTTGATCAAGCGAAAAACCAAAAGTGCTATTTGGATTATCTCTTTCTCTATAATAGTTGGTGTAAAACTTGACTTCATCATTTGAAACGGATTGAAAAGCTGACAAATTAGATCTGCTATAAAACTGTTCTGCATATTCAAAGTCAACTCGAAGTATAGTAAACTGGGTGATTAATATGTGATTATTAAAAGTGATCTCACCAAGGTTGTAATCAATGACATAATCACGATCAAAACCTCTCTCTAAAAGCTTTCCATCTATAAAAACTTTTTCAGAATTTGCCAGGACAATAATGAATCGCTCGCCATTAGGTCCTCTCAATTTATAAGGACCGTTCAATCCATCAATTGCATCAAGAATTGCAGAATTAAACTTTCCTTTGGCAAGAGCTCCAGAAACCCGCGATTCATGCTTCCAATAGCCAGACTTCCCTCGATAGCTAGCTTGCAAGCCTTGAATATTCTTGTAGTATTTTAGAAAATAACCAGCATCATCTGGTTGTTTAAGAACAATATCACCTGCGGTAACATCAAATTGATCGTTATAAAGTTTGATGAAGACATTGTCAAAATCTCGTAGTTGCTGAGTATTCCCTTCTGGTTGGTATGGCACATTTTGATCGGTTATTACTGCAGATAAAAAGAGGTTTTCATCCAGTTTTCCATCTAGTTGAAGATTTAAACTTGAGTTAACGAAAAGGTTCTGTCGATTGCCGAAAGAAACACCTCTCGAGATAGCACCGTACTTCTGTACATCTCCAAAATCAAATAACTCCTCCTTTTCTACCGCTGGATTAGGAGGAACATTGTTTTTTGAAAATCTAGAATCATCGTAAAGTGCAGTATCCCTTAAACGAATGGGTTCGGTCAATAATGAAGACAGCACTCTGAAACAAACTTCAGCTTGACTGAAATTAGAGTTGACGACAATGGTGCTGCTTGATTCATCCCAGGTAAAATCTTCTTTAGACGAGATGGAGCTAGGTTCTATTACTAATGAGTCTAGAGATACTTCTACATTAGAAGGTATGGAGTAACATCTTAAGTTTTGACCAGATAGCTTTGTAGATAGAAGAGTAAAAGTACTAATGGCTATCAAGCGGCATAGAAATGAAAAAGGTAGTTCCCTTCCCCTGCTCTGATTCAAACCAAATGTTACCTCCAGCATTCTCTATTCCTTTTTTTGCAAGCGCCAGACCTATGCCGCTACCCGTCGATTTTGTACTAAAATAGTTCAGGAATATCTTATCCTTCAATTCATCAGGAACACCCTTACCATTATCACTCACAGATAACAAGCCCTTTCCAGAGCGCTCCTGCAATTGGATTCTTATTTCAGCCCTCCCTTCAGAAACAGATTGTATTGCATTAAGCACTACATTATTTAGAATCCTTCTGAAAATATCCTTATCTGCTTCAATCAGAATTTCAGAAGCAATCTCAAACTCAAAAGAAACATCTTCTGCGCTGTATAATTCAGTCACCTCTTTTATAAGTACCCCCCAATTAAATACTTGATTATCAGGTGCTGGCATTTCTGCAAAGGCTGAAAATGATTCTGCAATCTGACTTAAAGTATCGACTTGAGTCAACAAGGAAGTTAATGTTTCATATTCCTTTGATCCATCCTCATGTTTCCTGAGCATTTGTTGAATTTTCAATTGCATAGGGGTTAATGGATTCTTGATTTCATGTGCTACCTGCTTTGCAATCTCTTTCCAGGCCGTTTCCTTCTGACTTTTAGCTAGTGCAAGCTTACTATCCTCCAGCTTTACCAGCATTTGATTATAATCTTTAACCAGTGAGCCAATCTCATCAGAAGATTCGTATTCAATAGGCTTGTTTACCTCTTGGAGTGTTACTCTTCTAATCTTAGCTGCCACCATTCGTAATGGATGCATTAGATTATTCAGAATAACATTTCCAAAGACAATGGCAATCACGAAAATGAATCCGAAAATGGTGATGAGATTACCAAATACCTCAATTTGCTGTCTTTGAAGGTGGTTTTTGGAATCAAAAAACGGCATTGCAATAAAACCAGCTACTTGGTTGTCAATGGTATTCACCACCGCATAGCATACCTTATAATCAAGATTCCCAACAGATTCATCCGCGATCAGGCTTTGGTTTTCCTTTGCCACTAGTTCCTCAAATACGATCGGATTAATAAGATTGCTCAATAGATCCAAGTTGAATATTTCTGGCTGACTGGTCGCTACCAAATAACCGGATTCATTATAGAAACTAAGGTCAGATTGGATGAAACTGCTTATTTCAGCCAGTCGATAAGCACCATATTCATTATTAACTTCTTCAATTTGATTGGATAATATTTCAGAGATATACAGCGCCTGCTTGATGTAACTTCTATTTATTTCTTCTCTATAGGAGGTATTAAGTGTATTTAATAATGCAAACCCAGTAATAAGGAGGGGCAGAATAAACGCCATACCTAAGTAAAGCTGGATCTTTCCTGTGAAATTCAGTTTTAAGCCATGTTCAACGGCCGAACTAATTACACTGTATGTTCCAAATGAAAATAACAGCAAAAGAAAGAAAAATGAGAAATTTGTAAGCCTATCACGTGCTTCATATTTATCAGAAATAATCAAAATCGTTCGGCCATCCTGTGTTTTAATTCCATAGTAATGGCGGCCATTTTTTTCTATGCCAGAACGATAAAGTTGTTCCTTTTCAAAGTCCTCATGTTGTGGCCACTCTCCCTGACCAAACTTACTTCGATGGAACAAGATGTCATCACCAGCAAATACCGCGTAATCAAAGTCGTTGGTTACTGAGAAATACTTATTATCAGTTAAAAGTGCCGGATATACACTAGATGGTACTCGTTTTTTGATTTGTAAAATGATAAGACCAACCAGATCGCCTACATTTATTTTACACACATATTTATAGTTTGTCCCTTCATCGATAAAATAAATGTTCTCGTAATCTGATTGACTTTCAGGGGTTAGTAAGCTGTACTCACGAGTAAACCTGGTATTAAGCTGCAGTTGTTGATAATCTTGAAAAACAATATCAAGATCATACTTATTAAAATAAGGAGTCAGAAATTCACTACGTATTTGATCTTCTAAAACCTTCCTACTCCTCTCACTCGCAATCAAAGCCAGGTTTTCATCCGAGGAAAGTTTATTAATGGTCTGATTTAAGTAATATTCACCAAGAACATCTCGTTTGAGTAAAAGATAATTGGCAAACTTTCGCTTAGAGTCAAGTACAGCTCCCTCTTCGTATTTATAAATGCAAAATGCTAAAACCGAGGCAATACCCAAACTTACAAGTAATATGAAAAGTAGGTTCGAATAGGTAAACTCTTTAAATGACCTTCCCCAATCATACCGCATAGAGATGAACAAAACAGATAGGTGAACAACGCTAAAAGTTATTGACAATACATCCAGGAAACCCATTAATACTGCTGCACTGAGTGCTCCAATGATCGCTATTAATATTCTTCTACTTCTTCGAATTAGTTTTAACGTTAGATAGGTAAAGTAGAAATAGCTACTGCTGGCTAGAAGTATGCAAGCATACGCTACTGCACGTAACAGGTCAAAACGAATAGATTGACCAACATCTAAGGATAGTTGTGAATGACTAATTATCGTCCATGCAATATGAAGGACTAACCCCGATAAAATGGTATTAATAGCGCTAAGGGTAAAAATCCACTTACGAGATTTATAGAGTTTCTCTAAATAAGGAGATGAAGCCAGTATGAAGATATTTAGGAGAATACAGTTAATTAATAAATCTCCCAGGGTTGGATTCACCACTGATGAGGTGTACTTAATAGGATCAAACAAATCGAATCTGAACACCAACTGGAATACATCAAACTCTAGCGTTAGATACCTTAAAACGAATAGGGCAGCATTTGCTATCCAAAAAGATCTGAGATTTTTGTGAGCGTAATGCCAATATTCAATCAATAACAAAATGATAATGATGACAGAAACAATTGTATCAATCGTTCTACTCGGCATTTCAGATACTTGAAAAAAAACTAGATCTGATCGCGTATTAGCAGTTCGTTGAATAACGATTTCTTCGATACCGGGATGAAGAAGGTCACTCATCTGCTCTTCCAGATATTGGTTCGTTATCGAATATTGAGCAAGAAGTTGATGGCACGAAACATAGGTACAGTTTTCTTCTGAAATCTGCTGCACAATAAAAATACCTAATTCATTTTCGATGATCTGAATTGAGTCCTTGGATACATTTGATACAAATGGTCGATCGTCACTCCAGTTAACTAACCTTCCTCTGCAGATTGTTCGTTTTCTAAAGGCTTTATCAGAAGGAATATCTTCTTTCCAGGAAATTAAATCCTTATACTGGTCATCAATCAAAGACTCAAAACTTTCTTCAGCATTTTGTCTAGTATTCGCTTCCCAATCTACTAGAAAATGATTGACAACTAATGCAGCAAAGCAGCCTATTAATAATCCTAATGAAATTCTATGCTTCACAAGCCTGAATATACAATAATCAGACCTGAATCAGGCCTAGCTTTTCCAAATCAAATAAAGAAAAATAACTCGCGAATACCGGAAATTTAGTGGGAACAAAATGAGGGCCACTATAAGAATAGTAATTAGATAGACATTCAATCCTGGATCATTAAAGAAGTGATAAAGTACGAATGCAGTAACTAAAAAGATGGCAGTTGAAAATCCATAACTCACGTACATTGCGCCATAAAAATTGCCGGGCTCTTTTTCATATCTCAAATTGCAATTGGGACAATTGGCGTGCATGGAACCCATCTTCTTTAAATTCAGATGAGAATGAGTGAATATCTCACCTTCTTTACAACGGGGACATTTAGCCTTTAAGACGCTCGCTAATACTGACACGTTTTGTGGTTTTACTATATCGATACCAAAGGAAAATAAGAACAAAAACTACAATGTATGGAGTGAAGAACAAGAACATAATCCCATTATTCAAACCTTCTGCCATAGAAGTATCACCAGCACTTACATTATTTTTGATTTGAGTTCTGCACATCGCACACTGTGCCCAATTAATCATTGGGATAAGAAATGTAAACAGAAGTACAATTCCTCTTTTCATCGATTTAGAAGTAATAAGGCTTTATCATAAAGTAAACAATTACTCCTGTAATGGATACATACAACCAAACAGGATAAGTAAATTTCACCATCTTCTTGTGCCGTTCAATTTGGTTTGAAAGTGCGTAATAGAAAGCAAACAGGACAAATGGGACGACAAGTATCGAAAGTAAAATATGACTTGCCAGAATAACCAAATACACTACCCTACTAGTTCCAGCTACTGCTAATTCGCTCTCATCCACATTACCATCATGATTCAAATCCCCGTACTTTACTGATTCTACACTTGAGTGGTATGTTACGTAAGAAAGAAGAAATAATACACCCAGGAACAGAGAAGCAAACATAAATGAACGATGAACTCTTACATTGCCCTTTTTTATGGCGACTAGTGCTGCAATAAGCGTAACGACAGTCAATGAGTTTACCATTGCGTGAAGACCTGGTAGCATTTTCACCCAGTCCCCTGACATGGAAAGTTTTGTTGGAAAAAAGATCAGGAATGCAACAACCAGCGGAATGAGAATGGAGATCAAATAAATGATCCTTAAATATTTTTTACTATCTGCTTGTTCCTTTACCATAAGACTGTTGAAGCTTTAAAATGTCTAGTTCAGTAATCAAGCGATCTACATCTTCTCGATTGAGATTGTAAGCCCCCCAAATACCTTTATTATTAACTAGAACTAAATCAGCTTGAATTTGATTTATACAATCGAAATAATTTTCATCTGAGTTGACTAACTCAACGGATCGCTTGTCAATGGCATAACTCACACGGTTCATGTAGTTTGACTCTACCGTAGACAGAGAATCCCTTTTGGTTACGATGGTTATTTCTCTAAACTGTTGACAATCATCTGAAGCTTCCGATATCAATACCAAAGAGAAGCTATTGCTTCCAAACAGCTGTAAGAATAAATACCAAGCGACTGGTATTAAAAATACAAGGAAGAAAATGAGTCGAGTGAGTCCCTTACTTCGCAATGCTCAATAAAGGGCTTCAAGTATCGCTCCACCCTGATAAATCATGATGAAGATGAAGAAAACTACAAATAGCATTGGAAGCACGATTGACATCTTAAGTGATTTCTTCTCATGCCCAAGGTGCATAAACTCTGCTACGATGTAGTAAGCTTTCAGGATCGTTAATGCTATGAATACCCATATTCTCAACCATTTGTGCTCATGCGGTACCGTGAAAGCGATACCAAATTCAATCGCAGTAATAGCGGCCAGGTACAACATCACTTTGATGAAATTCTTAACCTTAGCCTTGTCTACTGGCTTTACCTCAACTTGTTGCGTTTGCTGCTCCATGTTATATATCTATTATGCGATTATACTAAGTAAAAGAATGTGAATACAAAGACCCAAACAAGGTCTACAAAGTGCCAGTAAAGTCCGACTTTTTCAACCATCTCATAATGTCCTCTTTTCTCGAAAACACCAACTGTGGCTTGATAAAATATGATGAAATTGATAACTACTCCACTAAATACGTGGAAGCCGTGAAATCCTGTAATAAAGAAAAATAAAGCTGCAAAGTTTGGTGGACCGTATTGGTTTTGGCTTAAACCAGCACCTTGAAAAAAGTTACCTACGGCATTCATTGACATGTCAGATCCGTGAATGAAGTGACCCCACTCCCAAGCTTGGCAACCCAAGAAAGTTAATCCACCTAAAATGGTCCAAAGCATCCATTTTTCTACTCCCTTTCGATCCATTCGCTCTCCGGCTTCAACTGCTAATACCATTGTTACACTACTCACGATTAAGATGAATGTCATGATACCCACAAACACAAGTGGCGCACTATCAATGCCGAGCGCATGCATGCCTGGAAATGCTTCAAATACCTTTTCCGGAACCGGCCAATATTCCTGAGAAAATTTAAAATCAGCAATCGATCCCTCATAGGCCGGATGGCTAAATCTGATCAACCCGTAAGTGATCAATAATGCAGAGAAGGTGAAGGCATCTGATAAAAGGAAAAACCACATCATCAGTTTGCCGTAGCTAGCTTTCATTGGAGAAACGCCACCGCTCCAGATATTTTTCTTTTCTTCTACTATTACAGCCGATTCAGCCATTATTTTAGGTTTTAGGTTTAATTATTGAAAATCAAAAATAAGTATAAATACAACCAAAGTCCACCTAGAAAATGCCAGAAAGTAGTACACATTTCAATTCGTACCATACTCTTGGAGTGAACTTTATATTTAAATGCTTTTGAAAGAACAATTAATAGGAAAATCACAGCTCCTACCAGGTGAACTACGTGCAGACCAGTAAAGATATAAATGAATGATCCTGCAGGATTTCCGACAAAATGATATCCACCATCTACAAGCTGTCCCCAAGCATTAATCTGTCCTATGATAAAAGCAACGGCTAGTATTCCTGTAATCACTAACCCTATCCGGATATTCTTAATATTATTTCGTTTAGCAGAAATGTAAGCAAAGTGCATAGAGACGCTACTCAAAATAATGATAACTGTTGTTATCTGAAACAAAGGTGGAAAATCCACATATACCCATTCACCAACCGATTTCTTTACGATATAGGCACTGGATAACGATATAAAAACCATAATCACAGATACCAAAAACAACCACATGGCAAATTTCTGTGGGTGCATTGACCTTACCTTAACTGCCTGCACTTCTCCTGTCATAGCTTATCAATTAAATATGTTATTTGAACAATAGGTAAGTAGATAAATGAGCCAAACATGATTCGTCTGGCTTTTTGATTAGATGTATCTTTCATCAGGCTGAATGTGGTTGCTAAGAATAGTATACCACAAATTGTAGCGACTACCCCACTAGTCAGTCCTGTTAATCCAAATATGGTGGGAAGTAAACCAAGCGGTAACAAAAACAGCGTGTAAACCATGATGTTAATCGCCGTGTTTAAATCTTTAGCACCACCTCCCGGTAATAACTTAAATCCAGCTTTTTTGTAATCCTCATCAGACACCCATGCAATTGCCCAAAAGTGCGGAAACTGCCAAATAAACTGAATCCCAAAAATGATCATGGCCTCATATGTCAATAATCCACTTGCAGCTGCCCAGCCGATTAATGGAGGTAACGCCCCCGGAATGGCACCAACAAAAACAGCAATTGATCCCACTCGCTTAAGTGGTGTATAAACAAATGCATATAATAACAGTGAAAGAAAAGCCAATGAAGTTGCCAACAAATTGGTGGCTAAAAACATTAGAACTAATCCGACAATACCGGTAAGGATGCTAAACCATATTGCTTCTGATTCAGAAATTCGATTTGATGGTAATGGACGATTTCTTGTTCGCTTCATTATCGCATCATACTTCTGCTCTATTACCTGATTAATTGTTACAGATGAGCCTGACACAAAAAAGCCGGCAATTAGAAATACGATGAAATTCAACCAGTTAATTGAAGATTGATTCGCAAGCGCGTATCCAAAACCAGATGAAAAAACTACAAGAAATGATAATCTTGGTTTAAGCAACTCATAATAGGCTTTTGCCTTTACTCCTGTGCTGATATCGATATGTGAAACCGTGGTATTCATTTCACTAATTTGATGCGCAAAGTTAAGTAAAACAGAAGGCTAAAAATACCTACCGCAAGAATTAAATGAAGCGGCTGAACCCAAAATGGAAAATTGAACTGAACCATAGCAATACCTGCAACCATGGCTAAAAAGACAAGTGCCACTAATTGTATGGTTTGCTTTATCAACCATTGTTCTTGAGATTTTTTCGCATAGTAATACATGCTAACAGTCCCTGTTAGAATCAACCATGAATACGTTCGGTGAATGTAAAATGTATTCGATAATTCGAGCCCCCATTCACTTCTTCCGATGGATGAAATTAGTAAGTCATCAATTACACCTCTCACTTCTGTTCCAAGAATGATTTGAGGGATAAAGAGTAGAGTTGTAATCAATCCTATTATGAAAAGCTTCTTATCCTTAATAACTGCTAGATCTCTGACTTTAACATTCATCCATATAAGTAATGCTACTATGAGTAAAGCCAAAAGCATGTGAAATGTTATAAAACCGTGCAAAAGATTTGTAGAAACGACCAAGGAGCCCACCCAGCCTTGAAATCCAGTCAAGACAAATATTGAAACACCAACAATGGGGATCCATTTTGATTCTTTTAGGTAAGTGAATGAAAAGATCATATTCAAAAAGACGAGCAACCCAATCAACACGCCTATTAATCGATTGATATATTCAATCCACGCTTTGGTCGCATCAAATTCCTGCTCTATTAAAATGGAAGGATCTTTCGTGATTCTATCGCTTAGTTCTTCATAACCCAACTTGCTAAACATAGCGGCTAAACGCTCATTTTTAGAAAGTCTCTTTTCTCTAAAAATATCTTGATAATTATCCGGAAGTCCGGCCGAGCTGGTTGGCGGTATATATGAGCCAAAACATTTAGGCCAATCAGGGCATCCCATCCCTGCTCCCATCACACGTACAATGCTTCCCACCAGGATCAGTAGTAACACTGATCCTAGTGTAATTGCATTGATTCTAAGAAAATTCTTTTGATTAATTAGCTTTTTCAACTCCTGTTAAATCTTCATCCTTTGTTAGCTCATTTTCATGCTCAAGGTTAGATTCAGGAGTGTGAGAGTAAGGCACTGTTTGCGGGATGAAATCATCCTTCGCTCCTGGCTTACTGTAATCATATGGCCATCTGTACACCTTAGGGATCGCCCCAATCCAGTTTCCGTGACCTGGGAATCGTGGAGTTGTCCACTCTAGCGTATTAGACTTCCATGGGTTCGCAGGTGCCAACTTGCCTCTCCAGATTGAGTAGAAAAAGTTGAATAGGAAGATAAACTGAGCAGCAAATGTCAAGATAGCTGCTATACTTACCAACGCATTCAAATCACCATAAATACTGAAAGTTTCAAATGATGTGAATGAATAATATCTTCTTGGGAAACCCGCAATTCCAATGTAATGAAGTGGGAAGAATACAAGGTATATTCCTACAAATGATAGCCAGAAATGAACTTTACCCAGTCTATCATCCATCATTCTTCCAAAAAATTTAGGGAACCAGTGGTATACTCCTGCCAATAAACCAAAGAAGGAAGCACTTCCCATTACTAAGTGGAAGTGAGCTACCACGAAATAAGTGTCATGAAGATTAATATCAAGTACAGAGTTTCCCAGGAAAATACCAGTCAAACCTCCTGAGATAAAGAAGGATACCAAACCAATTGAAAACAACATGGCAGGTGTAAAGACAATATTTCCTTTCCACAATGTGGTGATGTAGTTGAATGCTTTAATCGCTGATGGTACAGCAATCACCAATGTAAGAATGGTAAATACTGACCCTAGGAATGGATTCATGCCTGTTACGAACATGTGGTGTGCCCATACAATAAAAGATAAGAAACCAATTCCAAGCAATGATCCAATCATTGCCTTATAACCAAAAATCGGCTTCCTCGCATTCGTTGCTATTATTTCTGAGGTAATTCCCAAAGCAGGTAGAATTACAATGTATACCTCAGGGTGTCCCAGGAACCAAAAAAGGTGTTGATAAAGAATCGGGCTACCTCCTATGTTTGGTAGCGCCTCACCCGCAATATAAATTTCCGAAAGGTAGAAGCTTGTTCCAAAGGATCTATCGAAGATCAGCAATAATGCAGCTGACAACAATACAGGAAATGATAATAGTCCCAGTACAGCCGTAATAAAGAATGCCCAAATAGTAAGTGGTAACCTGGAGAAGGACATACCTTCTGTCCTCAAGTTGATTACTGTCGTGATATAATTGATCCCTCCTAGCAGAGATGACGCAATAAATAAAGCCATTGAAACCAGCCATAACGTCATTCCTAAACCGGATCCCTGAATTGCCTGAGGCAAAGCACTTAAAGGTGGATAAACCGTCCAACCACCACCGGCAGGCCCAGTTTCAATAAACAATGAAATGAACATCACCACACTGGATGCAAAAAAGAACCAGTATGAAAGCAGGTTCATAAAACCTGAAGCCATATCACGCGCACCTATTTGGAGTGGAATTAAGAAATTTGAGAAAGTACCACTCAAGCCAGCCGTTAACACGAAGAATACCATGATGGTACCATGCATCGTTACTAGAGCGAGATAAAACTCTGCATCTAACTTACCTGTCTCAGTGATCCATTGACCCAAGATAGGTCTCATCCACTCTAGGCTCATTTCTGGGAACCCTAGCTGCAGACGGAAGATAATTGAAAGTCCTCCTCCTATCAGCGCCCAAAAAATTCCTGTAATCAAGAACTGTTTCGCGATTGTCTTATGATCAGTCGAGAAAATATACTTGCTTACAAACCCTTGCTCATGGTGATCATCGTGATGATCATCATGGGCTAAATCCTCCTGTAGTTGTATATCTGTTACTGACATGTTTTTTTATTTAAAACTGCTTGCAGCAGTTGTAACTTTTTGTTCTTTCTCAATGTTTTCGATTCCTGCAGCAATTTTCGCAGCTTCTTTAAGATCTTCTGGAACCTGGCTTATATAACCAGGGTTTTGCTTCAAGAAAGTGTTTTCCTGATTCTCTTTATACCAAGAATCATATTCATCCTGCTCAAGTACTGTGATGATACCCTTCATTCCATAATGACTCTTTCCACAGATTTTATTGCAAACTAATTCGTAATTAAAATCTGGATTTTCAGTTATCTCTCTCATCTCAGCTGTACTTACAGTTGGTGTAAACCAAAACTGTGTTGGCATACCCGGAACAGCGTTCATCTGCATTCTGAAGTGTGGATTGTATACACTATGAATTACGTCTCGTCCTCTGATCTTTAATAGAACAGGCTTATCCTTTGGCAATACCAGTTGAGTTGGCATGAAATCATCATGTCCACTCTGATCTGTCAGGTCAATTCCCATTGAATTGATCGCATCAATTTTCCGGAAATCATAATCACCAAGAGCACCATCTTTACCAGGGTATCTAAAGGCCCATGCATATTGATATCCCATTACTTCAATTACTTCAGCATTTTCAGGAGCAGGTCCGGTAATTACCGTCCATTGCTTCAACCCTGAAATAATTAACCAAGCTAGAACGACTGCTGGAACCAATGTCCAGATCATCTCTAGTTTGTTGTTATGTGGGTAATAGTGTGCAGTATTGGTTTCCTTATATCGGTACTTAAATCCGAATCCAAAAAGAAAAATCTGTGTAATAATGAAAACAGCTACCGTAATCCACATGGTAATCCAGAAAAGGTTTTCTGTAATTACTGCATGCTCGGAAGCAATTGGCAAATTATAGGTATCATATTCTTTGATAGAAAAGTAGAAGAATGCAAAAATTCCACCCACAAGGAATAATAGCATCAATACTCCCTGAAAACTGTTGTTCTTTGAAACGTATCCTTCGCTTTTTTTCTTCTTTACAACACCAACTAATGTCGTGACGCGGTAAGCTGTAAATATCACAGCTAGAATTAAAATGACCGCAAGTACAATTATTAAATTAAGCATAACCTATCCCTCACTTATTAAATATGATGATGCAAACTTTCCTTCAACATTGGATGGTTCTTAGCATAAAGAGGTGCTTTTGCTAGTGCATTAAAAGTCACAAACAAGAAGGCACTTAAGTAAACCAGAATCAAGCCAATTTCAAGGAATCCAAAACCTCCATTGTGTCCCACTGTTCCTGGAGAGACCATTAGATAAAAATCTAGCCAGTGACCAAAAATAACTGCAGGACAAACGACTTTCAAAATCCTTGTATGTCGCTTCGCATCTCTAGTCATTAAAACTAAAAATGGGAAGAAGAAGTTTAGAATTAAATTAATATAAAATACAGGAGCATAATGCGTATCCTTCCATCGCTCCAGAAAGTAAACTGTCTCCTCAGGAATGTGCGCGTAGTAAATCAAAAGGAACTGAGAAAACCAGACATACGTCCAGAAAATACTGAATGCAAAAACGAACTTCCCGAGATCGTGAATGTGGTTTGCATTTACTACAGATAAATATCCTTTATCCTTCAACATAACCACAATGAAAAGAGTTAGGGCAAGTCCTGCTACCCACCAGCTAGCGAATGAATACCAGCCGAACATGGTACTAAACCAATGCACATCGATTGACATAATCCAATCCCATGCTGCCATTGATGATGACACAGCAAAGAAGACTAGGAAAATGGCAGATGTTGATCGCATCTTGTACCACTGCTTCGTTCCGCCTTCAAGATCTTCTGAAAAAGCAAGTGATCGTAATTTTCTAAATAGTAGGTACCAAACGCCAAAAAAGATCACCATTCTTCCTATCCAGAAAACAGGTGTAGCTCCACCTTCTAAAGGCCAAAAGAAATAAGCTGCTTTTCCTTTTACAATCTTATCTCCACCAACCTCAGCATATAAATCTGCATGTGTCCAGTGGAAAATATCATGACCTCCGATCATGAAAACGACGAGCATTAGCACAAATGCTATCGGCAACCAATTACCAAATGCCATTGGGATTCGCTTGATTCCTGCTGACCATCCCGCTTGAGATGCGTATTGAATAGCAAAGAAGAAAACTCCTATTATTGCTAATCCGGCAAAGAATACATTATTGATCCATAAATTGGATAGTAGTCTTTTAACTGAAGTACTGCTTCCGTGATGCTCACTTTCTTCACCATCCGCTTCCTCACCGTGATCCTCTGCACCATAAGGTTCCTCTCCATGACCATCAGCAACCATCTCTGTCTGACCTTCTTCGCCATGACCTCCGCCATGATCACCTGAACCTAATGTAAAATAGCCGAATATCGATAGCACTAATCCTACTAATAGTGTAATGATTAGTCGCTTCTTAGCAGTGGCAGTAAATTCAAATCTTTCTTCTGATACCATGAGTAGATTTAGTTCGACTTTTGCAATTCTTTAACGTATCTGGCAATTCTCCATCGATCATCAGAACTAACCTGAGATCCATGAGCGCCCATTAATCCTTTTCCAAAGGTTATCACGTGATAAATATGACCTTCTGTAATTTCCAAGTATGCTGCACCATGTAAATTGGCTACACCTGCATACTTATCAGCAACTTTACCGTCGGCATTTCCTTTTTCACCATGACAATGCTTACAGTAACTATCATATAGTGCTTTACCTTCTTTAATAACACTTTCGTCATCCATTGAGAATGGACTCTCCAATGTTGTAGCGGCAACTTCCAAATCATCAATTGTTAGTCTTACTGGAAGCGGCTGACCTCTTCTAACTGTATTAGCGACAGGTTCACGCATGTTCATTTTGAACTTATTGTATGGATTCGTATTATAAAACTCTCCGTGTCCATCTTCATCATTTGAATCCAGCCAGCTACCTGCATCCTCTTCTACAATTTGAGTCAAAGGCTCATAAGGAGTTGAGTGATACATCTGCGGAGCATATTCCAATCCAGTGTCGTCAACACCTGCAGCACATGAAGCCACTAAAGCTCCAAGCGTGATAATTCCTAAATATCTAAATGTCTTTAGTTTCATTATCAATCAAACTTTTTGTTGTTTACCTCTGTAGCTCCACTTCCCTGCACTACCTTCTTGATATCTGCTTCAGATTTATCATTTTTATCCAGATCGATAGCCATTACGTGTTTATCATCCGTGATTCGGATATCATAAATTCTCGGCTTTCCCCATGGTTTCAAATTTGATGTCACGAAGAATGTACCCACCATTCCAAATGATGCCAGTAATACCGTCATCTCAAAAGTTACAGGAATAAATGATGGTATCGGAACGTAATCCTTTCCTCCAATGATCATTGGCCAGTCGATACCCATCATGCCTACCATCATGGTCAATGCCAGGCAAGTACCCGTGACACCAAACAAGAATGCTGCGATAGAAAGCCAGCTTCTCTTGTATCCTAGGACTTCTTCAATTCCATGAACAGGGAAAGGGGAATAAACTTCCTCAATTTTAACACCGGACTCACGAACATTTTTGATGGCATCCATCAAAACATCTTCATCGTCATAAACGCCCAATATGTAGTTTGTTCCTTGAGACATATTATTTCTATTTACTCCGACTTAGTCGGCTTTTCTCCAGTTGCTTTAATAATACTCTTTACTTCAGCCATGTTGATTACAGGGAAGAACTTCGCAAATAAGAAGAACGCTGTAAAGAACAATCCAAAGGTGAACACATAAACTCCAACATCATACATCGTTGGATAGAACATTGCCCAACTTGATGGTAAGAAATCTCTGTGAAGAGATGTTACAATAATTACAAATCGCTCGAACCACATTCCAATATTTACGATAATTGAAATAATGAATGTAGCAGCAAGGTTTGTTCTAATCTTTTTGAACCAGAATAACTGTGGTGAGATTACATTACAGGTCATCATTGACCAGTATGCCCACCAGTAAGGTCCTGTTGCTCTATTAATGAATGCATATTGCTCAGCCTCAACTCCAGAATACCATGCTATAAAAAACTCTGTGATATATGCGATACCAACGATAGACCCTGTCACGATAATGATTATGTTCATCAATTCAATGTGCTGAATCGTGATATAATCTTCTAGTTTATAAACCTTTCTGGTAACCAATAAAAGTGATAACACCATTGCAAACCCAGAAAAGATCGCTCCTGCCACAAAGTATGGTGGGAAAATGGTCGTGTGCCATCCAGGAATAACTGAAGTAGCAAAGTCAAAGGATACAATTGTATGTACTGATAGTACTAGTGGTGTTGCAAGTCCTGCAAGCACCAGTGACACTGTTTCGTAATGAGACCAGGTTTTAGCTCCTCCGGTCCACCCAAAACTCAAAGCTCCATAAATGGCTTTTGAGACTTTATTTTTAGCTCTATCTCGAATCGTAGCAAAATCCGGAATTAAACCGATATACCAGAAAACCAATGAAACTGAGAAATAAGTTGAGATCGCAAATACATCCCAAAGTAGTGGTGAATTAAAGTTCACCCAAAGTGACCCGAATGTATTAGGAAGCGGAAGTGCCCAGTAGAATCCAAGCCATGGACGACCCATGTGAAGGACAGGGAACATTGCAGCACAGATAACAGCGAAGATGGTCATCGCCTCAGAAGCTCTGTTTATTGACATTCTCCATCGCTGACGGAAAAGCAAGAGTACTGCAGAAATTAGTGTTCCTGCATGACCGATACCTACCCACCATACGAAGTTGGTGATATCCCATGCCCATCCAACAGTTTTGTTTAGGCCCCACATTCCGATTCCATCCCAAAGAGTAATTGCTACTGCATACCCTCCGGCAAGGAGAAGTGCTAAAGAGACTGCCATTGCGAGCATCCATGTAACCGATGGTCGCTCCTCTACTCTTCCAGCAATATCCTCAGAAACATCGTGGACGGTTTTTCCACCTGTAACTAAGGGTATCCGTACTTCTGATTCTGCGTGCATTATGCTTCTATTTTATCGTTGTTGTCTTTGTTTCTTACTTTCGTCAAGTACCACACATTCGGCATCACTCGAAGCTCTTCCAATACGTGGTATGCACGATCTTCCTGAGCTTCAACACTCTTCTCTTTGTACTTCAATTTCAATGTCTTGGAAATTCTGCTTTCCGGATCTTTCATATCTCCAAATACCAAAGCATCTGTAGGGCAAGATTTAGCGCATGCCGTTTGAATTTCTCCATCAACAGGTCTTCTGCCTTCTTTCTTAGCATCAAGCTTACCAGACTGAATTCGTTGTACACAGAATGTACATTTTTCCATCACCCCTCTCGCTCTCACTGTTACATCCGGGTTCAATACCATTTTACCAAGATCATTATTCATTGGCGTGTTCTTATCGAACTTAGCATTGTCGTGATACTTGAACCAGTTGAATCGACGAACTTTATATGGACAGTTATTGGCACAATATCTTGTACCAATACATCTGTTATAAGTCATTTGATTAAGTCCTTCACTCGAGTGAGTGGTTGCAGCAACAGGACATACAGTCTCACATGGAGCACTGTTACACTGCTGACACATCATTGGCTGGAAAGTAACTTCCGGATTTTCAACTGCAGCAAGCTCTTTCTGCTTAACCTCCATCAGATTCTTATCATCTGAAGTAAGTTCATTTTCAGGTCGAGAGCTATAATATCTGTCTATCCTAATCCAGTGCATCTCTCTTCGATTCAGCACTTCCTCTTTCCCTACGACCGGAATGTTGTTTTCTGTCTGACATGCTACTGTACATGTTCCGCAACCTGTACAAGAATTCAAGTCGACGATCATACCCCAATGATGATTTGGATATTCGTGACCTTTCCATAAGGATACGGCATGAGGTCTAACCTTAGATCCATCCGCTTTCGAGATCATAGGCATGTATCTACCTGCCTGAGGATCTTTTTGGTATGCATCTAAAGTTGTCTCTTGAATAACAGTTTCTCTACCAGCATAAGTTTGACTGGTTTGAGTTTGAGCAACTTTTCTTACTTCGCCAGTAAGCTCTAAAGTAGCCCCTTTAGCATTGAATCTAAGTCCATCAGCAGATGCAGCAACGAGCTCGTAAGCATTTACTCCAACTCCATTACCTACTTTTCCTGACTTGGTTCTTCCATATCCAACAGCCAATCCAATGGTACCATATGCCTGACCTGGTTGAGGGATAACTGGAGCGGTAACTGACTTACTATTAACAGTAAGTGTCGCCACTTTGTAATCCATATCTCCACCTTTTACAGCCCAATCATTTTCTTGCGCTAAACGAGGAGAAACAGTAAAGTAGTTATCCCAACAAGCTTTTGTAATCGGATCTGGCATTTCTTGTAACCAAGGGTTGTTGGCTTGAACACCGTCTCCTACTGAGTAATTGGTATACAGTGCTAACTCAAGTCCACTAGACTTAGCGCTATAACCTTTTAAATTTCCTGCAACGACTACTGCATCAACAGAAACTGTTGCAGCATCAGATGAAGCTTCAACATTATAAACACCATCATGCAGGCATTTATCCAAGAAGCTTGTTACCTCTCCATCTGCATATTGTTGCCAACCTGCTTTAATGAATTCGTAGTACGAAGTGTCAACATCCGACCATCTCAGGAATGAATCCTGAGCTTGGCGAGTATTGAAAATATTCTTTATTGTTGGCTGTGAAAGCGTCATGTGACCAGTCACCGGCTCGAAATCATTCCATGATTCAAGGTAGTGATGATCCGGAGCAATGTATTTCGCAGAACTTGACGTCTCATCCATTCTATCAGATGTAGAAATGGTGGTTTTAACCTTTCCTAATGAACTGACAAGCTGAGCACCCATTGGATGATCATACGCCGGGTTGCAATTGTAAAAGATGACTGTACCAACAGCTCCACCTTTAACATCACTAACTAACTGATTGAAAGCGCTATCACTTCCTTTTCTTGTATTGATGCTTTTTGAAAGATCAATCGTTGATCCATAGCTTTGAAGAAGGTCGTTAACAGCAATGACAAGAAGTTGTACGTTCTTGTCATTGGAGCCTGAAACAACCAGTGATTTACCTCTGGACTTCCACAGGTCATTTGCTGCTTTTTCAAGCATCACTGAATCCTCTAATCTTTCAACACCGATTGTCGCTGCTCCTGCTTTTTGAGCAACCAAATTATATAGGTTAGCTACATAAAGACCTTCCTGTGATGGCTTAATTGGCTGTCTATAATCTGCATTTGACCCAGTCAATGATAAGTTGGACTCAAAAGCATACAGCCTTGACATTTCTTTCTTGTCAGGACCTAATTTTCTGTTTGAAGCAAACTGTTTGTTGTTCAGTGCTTGATTTGGCCAATTGCCAAGGAAATCAGCAGTGATAGAAACGATAGTGCTTGCTTCTGAGAAATCATGCATTGGCAAGCTTCTGGAACCAGTAGCTTCTCCATATGCATCCAATAGACCACTCATTGAAATAGGATCGTATTGAATATGGTCTACCTCACCATATTTATCACTTAAAGCTTGAATTGCACGAGCTGTACTTGGGCTACAATTAGAATAAGAAACAATTGAAATTTTTCCAGCATTCGCTGCTAATTCCGTTTTTATTCGATTATCAATTGTTTCCCAATCTGTATCTTCTCCTCCAATTTTAGGATTTTGTAACCTTTCCTGATCATATAATGAAAGAACTGAAGATTCGACCTGTGTGGTTGTCCCTCCTTGACTGATCATCGAAAGCTCATTACCTTCAATCTTAATTGGGCGACCTTCTCTCGTCTTCACAACCACAGATGCAACGTCATTACCCATCGCATAGGTTGAAGCATAATAATTTGCAACACCAGGATCAACATCAACTGGCTTATTTACGTAAGGGATAGCTTTTCTTATAGGGGCTTCACACGCTGCTAAAGAAACCGCAGCTACTCCAAAGCCCATCAATTTAAGAAAATCCCGTCGTGACGGCTCACCATTATCTCCACCATTGACCGGTAGATATTCCGGGAATTCTTTTGAAGCTCTGGCTTGGAAATCTTCAGTGTTTTCCAATTGCTCCAATCCTTTCCAGTATTTCTTAGTTTCGTTCATTATACTTTAGATCAGCTTTTATCGAATATTAATAGTGACACTTAGAGCACTCGAGACCTCCAATATCTTCGACCTTCATTGGCTCCTTACTTTGCTCAGAATGAAGCTTTACAAGTCTGTCATAATATTCGTTTCCTTTAGTATTTACATCAGTTTCTCTGTGGCAGTTTATACACCATCCCATAGTCAGGTTTGAGTATTGATAGACTACCTCCATTTCTTTGATTGGACCATGACAAGTTTCACATTCCAAATCGGCTACTTTAACATGCTGAGAGTGATTGAAGTAGGCCAAATCTGGTAAGTTGTGAATTCTAACCCACTCGATTGGCTTGGTGTTAGTGCCATAGGTCTGTGTATCCGGATCGTAATCTATCGCTGCATAAATCTTTGCGATTTCTTCAGAAACACCATCTTCACCGCCTACATTCTTGATCTGAGAGTGACAGTTCATACAAATGTTTGGAGAAGGGATATTCGCAGATTTAGATTTTCTAACTCCTGTGTGGCAGTACTGACAATCAATTTCATATTGACCTGCATGCAATTCGTGAGAGAATGCAATTGGCTGTGTAGGTTGATAACCTTGCTGCACTCCTATGGTAAAGGCTCCATCAATCAATGTTTTTAAAACGATGATTGTGAAGATAAAAATGACAGTGCCCACAAATGAATTACTCTTTAAGAATGCTGGAACATCAAATTGCTGTGAAACAAGATCACGCTCAGCTTCATCAAGGTCTTTAACTTCTTTCAGGTGTTTTACGAGCGTTTGTGCCGCGATGATTAAGGCTACCACGGCAAGAACTAGTACAACCACAAGGATAATAATGATGGCCATCAGATATGTAGAAGATACTGAATCACCCTGTCCTTCACCTCCCGATGCAACTGTTACCTCTTCAACTGGAGGTCCTGCTGCTGTTTCTGCTTTGACATAAGCCAAAATCGCTAAAACATCATCATCCGAGAATGATGGGTAAGCGGTCATAACCGTCTGGTTGTATTCTTCCCATAGTGCAACTGCTTGCTCATCTCCAGCTGCAATCATTGCTTGAGAGTTCTTAATCCAGGGAATCAACCATTCCACAGACCTTCTTTCAGTTACTCCACCGAGAGCAGGTCCAATCCTAACATCCCATATTTCATGGCATGTAGAACAATTGGTTTTAAAGGTGGACTCCCCGGCTGCTATTATGCTTTCGTCTGTGGGAATTTCCTGTGCAGACAAGCTCAGGATAGATGAAATTCCTAGTGCTAAACTTAGGAAAATTCGGGTCAGATTCGGTGTTGTTTTAAACATGTATTCCGATGGCTTGAGATCAAACGGGTACAAAAGTAACATTGGGTAGTTGTTTTTCAAAGGTGGGTTATAACACTACTTACCCCATCCCACACACACATTCATATGTACTTGATAATCAAGTTTTTAATAATAAAATATTTCTAAAAAATTAGCTTATTTAGAATTGTTTTAAATAACCAATTACCATTGTTTATTTGGCTTTTACGACAGGGTCTTCATTTTCATTAAGATTGACCTTGAAATAATCATATAACAGTTGATGAATGGTTGGTCTTACATTAAGCTCATACAGTGCTCGCTGCAACCTTGTTGGATAAACTCTATTTGACAAAAAGATAAAAACGAGATCATTTTCAGGATCGGCCCATGCTAGGGTACCGGTATATCCTGTATGACCAAAACTTCGAAAGCTTACATCTTTCGCAACACTACTTGTAAGTGAATCATACCTCAACAGCGGTTTGTCAAAACCCAGTCCTCGCCTGTTTTCATTATTTGGATATTGAGCAGTAGTAAAAAGCTGAATGGTCTGCGGAGAGAGTAACTGAAGCGTATCATTCAGTCCATCATTCGTCAACATTTGAAAGACCTTCCCCAGGTCGGAGGCATTACTGAATAATCCGGCGTTTCCAGAAATTCCTCTCATCATAATGGCTCCCTCATCATGGACCTTACCATGGATTGGAGTCATCCTAAAGAAGGTATCGATTTCAGTGGGGACAATCTGCTCCATTTCAAATTTGTCTAATGGGTTAAAGGTGAGTGTTTCAGTTCCTAAAGGATCATAAAAATGAATTTGCAGATAATCTTGGTATGAAGTGTCAGTCAAGGATTCTACCAATTCAGGAATCAAATAGAAAAACAACCCTGAATAGCGGTACTGCTTTTCCTTTTTCACTTCTGACTTTCTAATCATCTTTTTAACCTTAGAATAGAAGTCATTATGAAGGTATAAACTATCCGTAAGTGGAAAGTTGTAATCTTTATCCAAGCTATTTGAAACCGTTTTACTTCTGAATTCTCCATTTTTCTTTCGGGATTCTAAATGATAGGGTATCCATGGATAGAGCCCTCCCTGGTGTGCAAGTGCTTCACGAAAAGTTACTTCACCGACCCTCCTACCTATTTTATCAATGTAATTCCCAATTGGATCATCAAGATTATAATGACCATCTTCATAAAGTTTCATCATCGCCAGGGTTCCACCAACGACCTTCGTTACAGATGCCAAATCATATATGTCATTCACCGCTACTCTTCTTGAAGAATCATAAGTGTGAAAACCATATGATTTTAAGAAAAACACACTATCACCTTTACTTGCATATACCACACATCCCGGAAATGCTTTTGCATTAATTGCATCATAAACTATACTATCAATGTTATTTCGTAATGAATAATAGTCTTGAGCATTGACGAAAACGTTTGCAAAAAAGAAAAGAGTGAATAACGTGTGTTGAAGTTTTAGCATGTTCTATTTTTGGCTCTTATCTGATTTATGGCATGAAGCAAACCAAATATTTCATCATTGATTTTGACAGCACTTTTACGCAAGTAGAGGCACTGGACATCCTTGCGGAAATCGCTCTCAAGGATAATGAAAATCAAGCGAAAGCTATTAAGGATATAAAGGATATTACTGATCAGGGAATGGAAGGCGGTATGTCTTTCCGTGAGTCCTTGAAAAAACGTGTCGAAATTCTTGAGGCGAATAAAAAACATCTTCCTGAACTTGTGGATCGACTTCATTCACAGGTTTCTCCCTCTTTTAAGCGTAATACGGAATTTATAGAGAAATATAAAGAGCAAATATTTATTGTCTCAAATGGCTTCAAAGACTTTATTGTACCAATTGTAAAAAAGTACGGAATTAAGGAAGATCATGTTTTTGCCAATGAGTTCGAATATGATCAGGATGAAAACATCGTTGGATTTGATGAGTCCAACATTCTTTCCGGAAATAATGGAAAACCTAAGCAAATCAAAAATCTAAAGTTAGACGGAGAAGTGTTTGTTTTAGGTGATGGATATACGGATTATGAAATCAAGAAAGAAGGACTTGCACATAAGTTCTATGCTTTCACAGAAAATGTTCGACGAGAGAAGATTTTAAATGAAGCAGATCATGAAGCTCCGTCTTTAGACGAGTTTTTATTCACTCAAAAGCTGGAAAGGGCACATTCCTATCCTAAAAACAGAATCAAAGCACTTCTTCTGGAAAATATCCACGAAGGAGCAATCAATAGACTCAAAAAAGAAGGCTATCAAGTAGAGGTTCATCCTGCAGGAATGACAGAGGAAGAACTGTCTGAGGCAATTAAAGAGGTGAGTGTCTTAGGCATTCGCTCAAAAACTATAGTCACTGATAAAGTTTTAAAAAATGCAAAACGACTACTTTCGATCGGAGCATTTTGTATTGGTACTAATCAAATTGATCTTAACTCAGCCTTAAAAAAAGGCGTTGCAGTTTTCAATGCCCCATTTTCTAATACCCGTTCTGTAGTCGAACTTGCTCTTGCAGAGATTATCATGCTCATGAGAAATTTGCCTGATAAAATGATTCAAATGCACCAGGGGAAATGGAACAAGTCAGCTTCCGGAAGCTTTGAAGTCAGAGGCAAAACGCTTGGCATTGTTGGCTATGGGAAGATTGGATCTCAATTATCCATATTAGCAGAATCTGTGGGAATGAATGTGCAGTATTTTGATCTGGAAGAAAAGTTGGCCTTAGGCAATGCTACCCCCTGTCCCACTTTAGAACATTTGCTGAAGAACTCTGATGTCATCAGCATACACGTTGATGGTAGAGAAGAAAATGATCTGATGATTAGTTCCAAGGAATTTGATCTAATGAAAGATGGGGTAGTATTTATTAATCTTAGCAGAGGACACATAGTTGACATCAATTCACTCAAGACTAACATTGAAAATGGTAAAATTCACGGAGCAAGTATTGACGTATTTCCAGAGGAACCATTAAGCAATAATCATTCATTCGAATCGCCTCTAACAGGCCTAAGAAATACCATTTTAACTCCTCATGTTGGTGGAAGTACACTTGAAGCGCAAGAAAATATTGCAGATTTCGTACCATCAAAGATGATTGAATATATCAACACCGGATCTACTACGAACAGTGTCAATTTCCCTAACATTACCCTTCCTCTTTTAAGCCAGGCACATCGTTTTATCCATATTCACCGAAATGAACCGGGCGTACTTGCTGATATTAATAATGTATTGGCAAAACATGGCATTAATATTGGAGGTCAATATCTCAAAACCAATGATACCATAGGGTATGTTATTACGGATATAGACAAGAATTATCATGAAGATGTAATAAAAGACTTGAAAATGGTCCGAGGTACCATAAGATTCAGAGTTTTATATTAAGTTTAAGTCAAATTTTAGTTACACCACCCAACCTGAAGAGCTTATTTTGACGTTTATAAGCTAAATTGTAGAGAATGAGTTATCCGCTTAATTGGAAATCGCTAAATACTATAGAGGAGTTTGATCGCCTAGTAGAGAACTCACGGGAAAAGCCTGCACTTATTTTTAAGCACAGGCCATCATCTCCTGAGAGTCAACATGCGCTGGAACAACTCCAAAATGATTGGTCTATTTCTCCTGAAAACCTTGATATCTACATGCTGGATGTCATGAAGGAAAAAGAAATTTCTGAAACTGTCACTGAAAACGCCGGTGTTATCAATGAATACCCACAGGTATTATTGTTTGCAGACGGAGTGACTATGTATGATGAATCAAGAGAGATGATTAGTGTCAAGAAAATTAAACTTGCTTTAAAAATCATCAATCGAACATTTAAGTGGATGGAAACCCGTGTTTGAAGGAACTTATCCGTACTCAATCAAATTATAATTGCTCTTTATAAAGAGCTTTTTTTATGTCCAATAAAATCTATTTCACACCTGGTCCCGCTCAATTATTTTATACGTTTGAAGAGCATCTCAAAAGAGCACTTTCATTAGATATTCCGTCAATCTCACACAGAAGCAGTGTTTTCATCAAAACCATTGAGGAAACTACTGAAGCCCTGAAAGAACTCTTAGAATTGCCAGATGGATATAACATCTACTTTCTAAATTCAGCCAATGAAGCTTGGGATAGAATCATCCAAAACCTTGTCGAACACAGCTCTCATCATTTTGCTAATGGAGCTTTCAGTAAGAAGTTTTACGATTTTGCGAAAGCTCAAAACAAATCAAGCACTATCCATGAAGTATCTGATGGGCAAGTCTTTACAGATTGGACCATACCAAGTGAAGCAGAACTAATAGGAATCACTAAGAATGAAACGAGTGTAGGTTTTACCATTACTGAAGAAGAAATCGCTACTCTTAGAAAAAATAACCCCGATAAACTGATTGCCTTGGATGTAGTAAGTGCATCACCTTCGCTCTCTGTCAATTTCACAAATGTGGACACTGCATACCTATCTGTTCAAAAGGCATTTGGACTACCAGCTGGTCTTGGTATTTGGATAGTGAATGAAAGATGCCATGAAATAGCGGAACGAAGAGCTAGCAGCACATCAATAGGTTCATACCGGGCGCTACCTAACCTGAAAAAATTTGGAGACAAGCATCAAACACCAGAAACTCCAAATATGCTTGCTATTTATACTCTTGGTAAGATCGCGAAAGACATGTTACAAATTGGATTAAAACGTCTTAGAAATGACACGATTTATAAGGCTACTCTTTTAAATCAAGCTGTAGAAAGTCATTCAGAGCTGGAGCATTTTGTAACATCAAAAAATCATCGGTCTAAAACGACGATTGTAGCGAATGCTAAAAACGCAGAACAAATTATTTCAAGTTTCGAAAAAAAGGAAATCATTATTGGAACAGGGTATGGCAAATATAAAAGCAATCAGATCAGAATAGCCAACTTCCCCACTCACTCCAAAGAATCGGTTGAGATGGTGTGTGATTTACTTAAAGAAGTAAAATAAAATTTTGTTTTGCCGTAACATTTCTTGAAAATCAGAGTATTATTCACCAAATAGAATATTTAAAGAAAAAATATTCCGTAATTAAGAAAATACTTATTGATGAAATGTTATTCATTGGTAATTTTGCATTTAAATAAACACCCAAGAAGTTGATAGCACCGCTAAGAAATATCATCGTTTGTCTGGACCATACGAATATGGACCAGGGATTGATCGAGAACGCCTGCACTTTAAGTAAGATTGCCGGAACCACTCAAATCACCTTTTTAAACATAATTAAGGATTTTAATCTGCCTGACACAGTTATTAAGGAGTTTCCTGACCTTCTGGATAAAGCATTAGAAGAAAGAAGAAATGAAATTCACGGCCTTATTGAAAAGCACTTCAAATGTGATATACAAACAAAAATAGATGTTAGACAAGGTGGTGAAACAAAGGAAATACTAAAAGCTGCTAATGATTTCAAGTCTGATTTGATCATTCTTGGAAGAAAAAAAGTAAGTGACTCAGTATTAAGTACACGGATCGCCAGACGTTCTCCATGTAATCTGCTTGTAATTCCTGAAGGTTCTAAGCTAAAATTTGATAAGATATTTATCCCGGTTGACTTTTCTGATTATTCGTCACTTTCATTGAAAAGAACTTTACTTCTGACAAAAGACTTAAAATCGAAAATCTACCTTCAGAACGTTTACAATGTTCCCTCCAGCTATAGATACTCTGGTAAAACGTATGAGGAATTTGCAGAGATCATGAAGGGACATGGAAATAAAGATTTGGAAATCTTGATTAAAAAAGCGGAAGTTCAGAGTCAAGAATTACTTCCTGTTACAACGCTTGATGAAAATGGAAAAGTGATTGACTTAATTATTGATACTGCTTCTAAAAAGAAAGTAGATATGATCGTAATGGGTGCGAAAGGTAGAACTGCTACTTCAGCCATATTTATTGGAAGTAAATCAGAAAGAATGATTAGAATTAACGATAGTATTCCTTTAATGATTATTAGAAAGAAGGGTGCTGTTGCAGGAATATTAGAGACTTTGAAGGATCTATAGATCAGCTTCTTAATTTATCAAGTAATTCATTGAGTTTTTCAGATTCTTTTTCTGAAAGCTTATCATTGTTTGATTCCCATTCATCCAAATAAGCGTCTAAGTCTTTTAAAAGATCAAGCCCCCTTTTGGAGATTAAGACATCTACAGCTCTGCGGTCATTGGAACATTGCTTCCTGATCACCAATTCTTTTTGTTCTAATTTATCAACAATTCTAGATGCATTGGAGCTTTTATCCAGCATTCTATCAATCAATAAATTGACTGTTGCAGGTTTCGGGTGTTGGCCTCTTAATATTCTTAAGATATTAAATTGTGGGATAGTCAAACCTCGCTCTTTCAATAATTTAAGGTGCTGCTGTTGTAGCCAGGCGTTAGTATAAATTATATTTACAATCACCTTAGAAAATTCACTCTTGAACTTCTCCTGTTTAATTTCTTCAGCTATTCCCATTTCTTAAATTAAATACAATAACATTAAATGTAACAACAATAATAGTTAAAGGTTGTGTTCCATTGAAATTTTATAAGAAGAAATTAAACCATCGGTTATCTTTAGTATCTAAGTGGTGAATCCACCTGAAAACAAATTGGAAGAACAAATAATAGCGAAGATCCGCGATGCGGAAACCCGTAACTATGGGTTTAACCTATTGGTACGGGAATACCAAGAGCGTATTTATTGGCATGTCCGTAAGATGGTGATTGATCATGATGACTCAGATGATCTGGTGCAGGAAATTTTTGTGAAGGTTTGGAAAAACCTGGACAAATTCAGAGAAGATTCGAGGCTTTACACATGGATATATCGTATCGCTACTAATGAGTGTCTTAATTTTTTGAAAAAGAGGAAGAGGCGATTTTTTATGCCTATCCATGATATTGAGGGTGAATTGGCTGAAAAATTAACAAGCAGTGTTGAGCCGTCTGGAAATGAAATTCAATTGAAACTTCAAAAGGCCTTATTGAAATTGCCAGAGAAGCAACGAATGGTTTTTAATATGAAATACTTCGATGATATGAAATTCAATGATATCGCTGAAATCACTGGCACTAGCGTTGGAGCATTGAAGGCAAATTATCATCATGCTGTTAAAAAAATTGAAGAATTTATTAATGGTGATTAAACCTTTAGTATTAAAAAGAATCTAAGCTGTACGTGATGAAACACAAACTCGACGATATTGACAAAAAAGAGATCTTTAAAACACCTGAGGGGTACTTTAAAGACCTTCCTTTAAAAATACAAACCAGGATTGCAGAGGAGAAGCCCGCTCGTTCAATCAGAACAGTTCCGAATTGGGGTCTCGCCTTAGCAGCATCTTTGGCGTTGATTGTCACATTCATTTTTGTATTACCAAAAGAGCAATTAAGTGCTGAAGAATTGCTTGCAAGCGTTTCTCAGGATGAACTAATCGCTTATCTGGGACAGCTTGAGATTGACGAGTATGATATTGCATCTATTGCCGATGATAGCGATGAGATTTTTGAATATGATGACCCCAACGTTTTAGAAGGGATTGACATTGGAGATCAATCGCTTGATGATGTGTTATTAGAATACGATTTAGAAGACGAATATTTATAGATATGAAAAAATTTATTGGACTTATAGTTATGATTGCGTCGATTGCCTCTTTGGCTCAAAGCCCGGAAGCGATGAAAAAAATTGAGGCTGCAAAAATTGCTTTGATAACTGAACGATTGGAGCTCAGTCCTGAGCAAGCTGAAAAATTCTGGCCCATCTATCGTGAATTCGGTAAGCAGCGGCAAGAAGTCAGGCGCGATTTTGATCAGGCAAGAAGAAATTTTGATCCGAATAAAGCCTCAGAGGAAGAGAATAAGAAAATGTTGGAGATGGCTAATCAAGTCAAGGAACGTCAACTTAAACTTGAACGTGAGTATTCTGATCGAATTCTTAAGGTCATTAGTTCTCGACAACTCAATAATCTAAGAAAAGCCGAAAATGATTTTAAAGAGATGCTATTGAGAAGGATAAGAGCAGAACAAATGAAACGTCAAAAGCAACGTAGAAATGATGGGAGACTAAACGACCGACGCAACTAAACCAACCTACCCTACCTGATGCGTCGAATAGCCACCATATTGGTGCTACTCATAACTATCCCCTCTTTTTCACAAGATGCACTTAGTTATGAAGAGCAATTAAAGATAATAGAAGAGGAAATGGATTCATTGTCCATTTTTAATCTTATTGATAGCCTTTTTGCATTGGATTTTACTCCCCAAAGTGAGCTAAATGTTCGTTTTGGATTTACAACCAATGTGACAAGTGCAGGTAGGGATTATAATATTAGCCAGTCAGGTATTTCACCTGGTATTTCATACTATCACAAATCTGGACTTTATGGTGATTTAGCAGGTTACTGGAATAGTGGCATAGAACCTAATTACAATCCTACCGTACTCTCCGCAGGATATCTAGGAAACTTTGATAATCCAAAATGGGGCTATTCCATCGATACAGAGAAATGGTTTTATAATCCCAAAGATTCCTCTGAAAATCCTTTGACATACTCGATTGGTGGTTCTATAAGTTATGACTTTAAGTGGGGATTTACTTCTGTTGACTATTCATTCCTTTTTGGTGATGAAACGGCCAACAGAATAATTACTAACCTATCAGGGAAAATTAATCTTGGTAAATGGTGGGTATTTAAAACCATTACCCTCTACCCGACAGTCAATATGATGGCAGGGAACAGTGATATTACTCAGCTAAGAATAACAAACCGACAAATCAGCGATCGTAATGCAGAACGCATTCAACGATTAACAACATTTTCCATGCTCAACGAAGAGCAGAAAAAACAAGTAGGTCTAATGATATTGAAAGCTTATAGAAATGGTGTCATTACAGAACAAACCCGAAATCAGTTATTGAGTGATCTGCGAAATTCGGCTGACTTATCAGCTGAAGATCAAGCTGCATTATTTCAAATTGCAACACAAGGATACGAAGTAACTGAATATGTTGACAGCAATGAATTTGGTGTTCTTAATTACGCATTTACTATTCCAATATCTTTATCTACGAACCGTTTGTACTTCTTATTCAGCTATACCTACAGCATACCAGTTAAACTACCTGGTGAATTTATTGATGTGGAACCGCTGGGATATTTTGGTGCTTCAATTTCTTATCGTATTCCTTTCAAATAATCCGTTCTGGAAAAGAATAAAAAGCTAACTTTGCATCCCGTAACAAGAAATAGGTAAAAGCGCTTCATGTCTAAAACGAAATACATCTTTGTTACGGGCGGTGTAACATCATCCCTCGGAAAGGGAATTATCGCAGCTTCTCTTGGTAAATTGCTGCAAGCCAGGGGATTATCCGTAACCATTCAGAAATTCGACCCGTACATCAATATTGATCCGGGCACCCTTAATCCATACGAGCATGGCGAATGCTATGTAACCAATGATGGAGCAGAAACAGACCTGGACTTAGGACATTACGAGCGATTTCTCAGTATAGAAACTTCTCAGGCTAATAATGTTACAACAGGAAGAATCTATTACAACGTTATTCAGAAGGAGCGTCAGGGCGAGTTTTTAGGTAAAACCGTACAGGTAATTCCGCACATCACTGATGAAATCAAAGACAACATTTACAGACTTGGTGAAACAGGAAAGTACGATGTAGTGATTACAGAAATAGGTGGATGTGTGGGGGATATCGAGTCTTTACCATTTATTGAAGCTGTGCGTCAGGCCAAATTCGAGCTTGGACCAACGAATAGTATCTCCATTCATCTAACCTTGATCCCTTACCTCAAGGCCTCAGGAGAGTTAAAAACAAAGCCTACACAACATTCTGTTAAAGAGCTTTTAGAAGCTGGAATCCAACCAGATATCCTTGTTTGTCGCTCTGAATACTCTATCACTCAGGAGATTAGAAAAAAGTTAGCGCTTTTCTGCAACGTACCAATCAATTCTGTCATAGAGGCGTTGGACGCACCTACAATATATGACGTTCCAATCTTGATGCGGAAAGAAAAACTTGATGAGCGAGTACTCACCAAGTTCAAGATGCCCTACAAGAAGGAACCAAAAATCATCAAATGGAAAGAGTTCTTAGGTCGTTTAAAAAACCCGACGGACTCTGTAAACATCGGACTTATAGGTAAGTATGTAGAATTGCAAGATGCATATAAATCTATAGCTGAGGCATTCATTCATGCAGGAGCCTCCAATGAGTGCAAAGTGAATCTTAAGTGGGTGCATGCTGAAGAACTGGATGGAGATAATGTGGAGAAAGAACTAAGAGGGCTAGATGGCATTTTGGTTGCACCGGGTTTTGGTGAGCGAGGTATTGAAGGAAAAATATATGCAGTTCAATATGCCAGGGAAAATAAAATTCCATTTTTCGGAATTTGTTTAGGCATGCAATGCGCGGTAATAGAATTTGGAAGAAACGTACTTGGTAAGAAAAAAGCCAATAGTACTGAGATGGCAAAGACCTCCTACCCGGTAATAGATTTGATGGGAAGTCAGAAAAACATCAAAGATATGGGTGGAACCATGCGTCTTGGGGCTTATGTTTGCGAGCTCAAAAAAGGAAGCAAAGCTTATGCAGCTTACGGATCAAAGAAGATCATGGAGCGTCACCGGCATAGATACGAATTCAATAACAAGTATTTGGAAGAATACGAAAATGGTGGAATGATTGCGTCAGGAATCAATCCTGAAACGAATCTCGTAGAGATAATGGAAATAAAAGACCACCCATGGTTTGTTGGAACTCAGTATCATCCTGAGTTAAAATCCACGGTAATGGATCCGCACCCTCTTTTTGTGAAATTTGTTAAAGCATCTCTTGATCTTAAGAAAAGTCAAGAAGTATAATTCAAAATAAATGGACAGAAATCAATTTATAGGACTAATCCTAATGTTCGCTTTATTGGCGGTTTACTTTACATGGTTTGCACCTGAACCTCCCATTGAGGAGTTATCTACTCAAGAGGAGCCAGTTTCCGAAACTATTGAAGAAGCAGCGCCTGTAGACAGTACTTTTATTCTTCCGACGATACCAGATTCAATTCAGGCCTCATTAATCACACAGCAATTTGGAGCTTTCGCATTTGCTGCAGATGGAGGAGAAACTGAAAAAACGATTGAAAATGAGGAGATTCTCATTTCATTTTCCAATAAAGGTGGACGAATTAAAGAAGTTATTCTTAAAAATCATAAGGATTACTTAGGCAACCCTTTGGTTTTGGTAGATGGATCAAAATCCAGATCAGAGATGATGATAGATCACAATGGCAAAATGATCAATCTTTCAGACCTCTCTTTTGTACCGACAATCAAAACCTTTGGTGACACTACTCAAATATCGTATGTGCTTTCCAACGGAAGTTTCTCGATCATTCAAAAATATTTACTTCCACCTTCAGGATTCCAGGTTGCATACAGTGTTGAGTCAAAAAACCTAAACACAGTACTGAATCCATCAGACATACAATTCAATTGGAATCACGCCATTAACAGGGCTGAAAATAATCTTGAAGATGGCAGGTATAATAGCAACGTTCGCTATCTACTTGCAAATGAAGATTATGATGAATTAGCTGAAAGATCTACTGATTTTGAAGATGAAACATTAGATAGTCAGATCAAATGGGTGTCTTTTAAACAAAAGTTCTTCACCGCTGGAATTATAGCTAACGAAGCTTTCAAATCAGGATATGTAAGTCAGACTGTCGATTTTGGTGATACCACTTCGGTAAAAAACCTTTCCATGCAATTGCTGATACCTTACTCAGATTTTGCAAGCAATTTTAAAGCGAAGTATTTCTTTGGGCCAAATAACTACAGAGTACTTAAGAAAGTAGCTCCAGACTTTGAAGAAAACTTAGACATGGGTTGGGGTCCCCTACCTTTAGTCAACAAGTATTTAATCATTCCAATATTCCATTTTCTGGAAAGATTCATCTCCAATTACGGGATTATTATTTTACTGATCGTAATTGTTATACGACTAATTCTTGCTCCGCTTACATGGAAATCTCATATGTCTATGGCAAAGATGAGAGCCATGAAGCCTGAGCTTGATGAAATTAAAGCGAAGCATGATGGCGACATGCAAAAAGCTCAGAAAGAGCAAATGAAATTATATCAGCAAGTAGGCATTAATCCAGTGAGTGGATGTATCCCTATGTTGCTCCAAATGCCAATTTTGTTCTCATTGTTTTTCTTCTTCCCGAATGCTGTAGAATTAAGACAACAAGCATTCTTGTGGGCTCATGATTTATCAACCTATGACAGTGTGATAAATCTTCCGTTTGAAATACCTTTCTATGGTGATCACGTGAGTTTGTTTACGCTTCTGATGACACTCTCTACTATCTTGTATACCTGGAGTAATAGTCAGATTACCACTGTTCAGGGTCCTATGAAAACGCTACAGTACATGATGCCTATCATGTTCCTGTTTGTCTTGAACAGCTATGCATCCGGTCTTACTTTTTATTACTTTGTTTCCAATATGGTGACTTTCGGACAGACCGTCATTTTTAGAAAAATTATCGATGAAGATAAGATTCACGCTTTGCTTCAGGAGAACAAGAAAAAGAATGCCAATAAGAAGAAGTCTAAATTCCAAACTCGACTGGAAGATGCCATGAAGGCTAGCCAGGAAGCACAAAAGAACAAGAAAAAGAAAAAATAAGATTGTTGATAACCACACTAAAAACCTTGGTTCAGCGTAAATGAATCAAGGTTTTTCTTTTTTACACAAGTTATTCACAACATGATTATCTTGAGAGTAGGTTGGATATATTTGTGTTCTTTATACTACCTAAAATCACATCTCAAAAGAAAATTATATGGGTAAGATCATTTCTATTGCAAATCAAAAAGGAGGAGTTGGTAAGACTACATCAGCCATTAATCTCGCTGCAAGTCTAGCTGCACTTGAATTCAAAACACTAATTGTAGATGCTGATCCCCAGGCAAACGCAACATCGGGTGTTGGGATTGATCCTAAAAACGTAGAAGTGAGTATTTATGAATGCATGGTCGATGGAGCCAGCGCAAAAGAGAGCATCGTTGAAACCCAAATTAAATTTTTAGACCTTATACCCTCTCACATTGATTTGGTAGGTGCTGAAGTGGAAATGGTGAATATTGAAGAGCGTGAAGAAAAAATGAAGCAAGCACTCGTTGAAGTTAGAGACGAATATGACTTCATAATTATAGACTGCTCCCCATCACTGGGTCTTATTACCATTAATGCATTAACCGCGTCTGATTCTGTCATAGTACCAGTGCAGTGCGAATACTTTGCCTTAGAGGGATTAGGTAAGCTTTTGAATACCATAAAGATTATTCAGACACGATTGAATCCAGATCTGGAAATTGAAGGAATACTTTTAACCATGTATGATGTAAGACTTAATCTTGCAAACCAGGTAGTTGAAGAAGTGAAGATGCACTTTGAAACATTGGTATTTGAAACCATGATTCCAAGAAATATAAAATTGAGTGAATCTCCAGGGTTTGGTATGCCAGCAATCACCCATGATGCAGATAGCAAAGGATCTATCAGCTATCTTAATCTGGCCAAAGAAATATTAGTAAGAAACGAAGTAAAAGCAGCCTGAAGAGAACATGGCAGAGAGTAAATTCAAGAAGAGATCCGGTTTAGGAAGAGGACTTGGTGCCCTTCTGGAGGATTCAGGAGAGAAGGAAAAAATCAGCGGATCGGGAGCCACTCCCAAAGGAGCTATTAGTGAGATTGAAATCTCAAAAATAGAAACCAACCCATGGCAACCTCGAACAGAATTTGATGAAGATGCTTTAAATGATTTAGCTGAATCTATTAAAGTTCAAGGCATTATTCAACCAATTACCGTTCGAGCACTTAGCGAGAAGGAATTTCAGCTCATCTCAGGTGAAAGACGTCTTCAGGCATGCAAAAAGGCAGGGTTAAAAACCATTCCTGCATATATACGAATCGCCGATGACCAGCAAATGCTGGAAATGGCACTCATAGAAAACATTCAACGTGAGAACTTAAATGCAATAGAGATTGCATTGAGTTATCAACGACTCTTGGCAGAGTGCAACTTGAAGCAAGAAGAGCTTGGTGACCGTGTTGGTAAAAACAGAAGTACGGTCACCAATTATCTTCGACTTTTGAAATTACCACCTGATATACAAGTTGCTCTACGGGATGGAAGGCTAAGTATGGGACATGCCAGAGCACTCATTTCTGTTGATGAAGTGTCGCTTCAGCTTGACATCTTCAATCAGATCATTAAAAATGATCTGTCTGTACGTAAAGTTGAAGAACTGGTTAGATCAAAGGGTAAAAAGGAGGAGAAAACTGAAAAGCAAACTTCTCAAGCTGATCCGGAAATCAAGAAATTACAAAGTAAGCTTTCAAGTCATTTCGGTTCAAAGATTGCCATCAAATCTAATGGTCAGGATAAAGGAGAAATTAAAATACCATACACTTCAACTGAAGATTTAAATAGAATTCTGGATATTCTGGATATTTAAACCAAATCTTCACGATTTTCGGATTTTAGGCGCGAACTTTGTAACGCAATTTCCGATGATGAAAAAACTGCTTTTTGTTTTTGCTTTCACCTTGCATTTAGGATGCGTAATCGCTCAGGATAGACCAACCCTAATAGAGGATTCAACTTTCATACAATCAACCGATGATGTTGACCTGTTTGAAGAAGTATCTGAACTTGATCCTGAACGTGCAGCTCTGCTTTCAGCTATTTTTCCAGGAATGGGCCAGGTTTACAATAAGCAATATTGGAAGGTTCCGCTTGTATTTACTGGCATCATCACCTTCGGTCACTTCATTAATTACAATAACAAAGTCTATCATGGATTGCGAAATGCTGCCTTACTTTCTGCTAAAGGTCAGCCTAACCCCTATCAAAATATAATTAGTACAGAAAGTACACTTGTAAGAAATAGAGATACTTTTCGAAGGAATCGAGATCTACTTATTATAGTTGGGTCCGTGTTCTATTTACTTCAAATTGTGGATGCCCATGTATCTGCCCATCTGGATGAATTCAAAGTAAATGATCGACTTGCTTTAGGAATTGAACCTTCAATTCAATCAACTCCATTATTTTCGCAGGCTGTCGGAGTTTCATTTGTTTTGAAATTTTAGTTTATGAAAATTGCATTGATTGGTTATGGAAAAATGGGGAAAGCCATTGAACAGCTTGCATTGCAATCCGGACACTCCATAATTGCAATTATCAAATCACAGCAAGACCTTAATTTAATTTCAGATTCAAATGTTGATATAGCGATTGAGTTCACTCAACCAGAATCAGCTGTTGAAAACATAACATACTGTCTTAATGCTGGAATCCCAGTCATATCCGGAACAACCGGGTGGAACAATGATCTCGGTAAGATTCAAGATCTGTGTAATAAGAAAAACGGTACTTTCTTGTATGCTTCAAATTTCAGTGTGGGTGTCAATCTTTTCTTCGAAATGAACAAATGGCTGGCGCATAAAATGGCTCATTTAGCATTTACACCTGCCCTAAAAGAAATCCATCATACCGAAAAGAAGGATAGTCCCAGTGGGACGGCAATCACTCTGGCAGAAGGTATTATTTCATCAAAGCCATCTATAAGTAGCTGGATAAATGAGCAATCTACCGACCATAAAAAACTTGGAATAGTTTCGGAAAGAATTCCAAACGTACCCGGGACTCATACCGTAAGCTATTCATCTCCTTTAGAATCCATTGAAATCACCCATACAGCACATGATAGAAATGTTTTTGCTGAAGGCGTAATAAAAGTGGCTGAATGGATACATACGAAAAAAGGAATTTTTACAATGTCTGACTTTATAAACGATAACTAGTTATATGTACTTTCATGATTTTAATCCTGTCTTTGTAATTACGTTCATCATTCTATGGTACGTCTTACAGGGAACTGCCTACTATAAGTTTTTTGAAAAGGCAGGCAAAGAGGGCTGGAAAGGATTTGTGCCATTACTGAATTATTACATACACCTGGAATTGGTAGGAAGACCTAAATGGTGGGTAGTCCTTCTTTTTGTACCTGTCATTAATTTTTTCGTGGGTTTGACCATGCATTTAGACTTAATGAAGTCGTATGGAAAGTATACATACCTTGATCAGGTTCTTGGGGTGGTCTTCGCTCCTATTTATATGAATTATATAGCTTGGATAGACACCACTTACTTAGGTAAGGCTACAGAGATGCCAAAGCCTAAAAAGTCATTTGGGAAAGAATGGTTTGAGGCAATCGTATTCGCAGTATTCTGTGCCACTTTCGTTCGTTGGATTTTCATGGAAGCGTATGTAATCCCAACCGGATCAATGGAACGATCACTATTAGTAGGAGATTTTCTTTTTGTCAGTAAAGCAGAATATGGTCCAAGGACACCTCAAACCCCACTACAAGTCCCACTAACTCATCAAACCATCTGGGGTACAGAAATCCCATCTTATATACCAGGAGTTGCATTACCTAGTCTCAGGCTGCCATCATTTGGTGAAGTAGAAAGAAACGATGTTGTTGTTTTCAACTATCCCGTAAATGACCATTACAATCAGCGTAAGGGTGGTGAATATCATCCCATGGATTTGAAAACGCATTACATTAAGCGATGTGTTGCAATTGCAGGAGAAACCCTAGAAATAAAGGCCACTCAGATTTTTGTCAATGGAGAACAGCAAGAGAATCCACCACTGATGCAGCATGAATACTTTGTTCGCACGAATGAATCCATTCGTGAACGAATTTTTGAGAACCTGAATATCAATCCATACAATAGTGTGACAAGATATCCGGAAGGTTATTCGGTTTTAATGCCAGCTTCTGTTGCAGCTGAGTTTGAAAAACTACCATTTGTGGAAAGTGTAACACTTCAGTTAATTCCTGAAGACAGATCTGAACAAAACATTTTTCCAGATGCCCGGTATTTTCCTTGGAACAGAGACTTTTTTGGACCACTTACTGTACCGGCAAGAGGAATGTCCATCGAAGTTAATGAGGAAAATTTGGCGATGTATGGAACAACCATATCTAACTATGAAGGGCATGAAAGCGTAGAAATTGATATTGATAAGCTCAAAATCAATGGAGAAGAAGTTACAGAATATACCTTCAATAAAGATTATTACTTCATGATGGGTGATAACCGACATGCTTCTGATGACTCGAGGTATTGGGGTTTTGTACCAGAAGATAATATTGTAGGAGAAGCCTCATTCATTTGGATGTCTTACAACACCAATGGAAGTTTCATTAACAAGATTAGATGGAGCAGACTATTCGATGGAATTGAATAGTCAGGAAATCCAGCGAACCAGAAAAAACAATCCAATGAAAAAGCCTGTACCGAGGGCTAAGAAGAAAAATAAAGCAAGGCACCCAGGAATGAGTGCCTTTTTTTCTTCGTCGGATTTATAGAAGTGCTCTAAATGGTGGCTCATTCAGCTAAGAATATATTTTCTCTCACGATCTGGGGTATTTCATGATCGATTAAAATGGTTTGTTTAATATCACTCATTGGTGATCGATGACTAAATACCTCCATTCTACTATCCGTAACTCTATTTATTCGAGCAACACCAGAAATAATGGCAAGTGCCTCAGCCAATAATGGTTCAGAAGGATCGCCAAGGGGCATAAAATCACCTAAAAAATTCTTTTCGTCAATGACAATATTCGGTTCCAAACCATTGATGTAATCTGTAAAGCCCTCTGAATTAGCAAGCTGGCTAATGATAGGTTGAATCGCGTATTTATGATTGGGATTTAATGAGCCTGATTTTCGGTAATCTTCAGAATCATATAATGTAGTAGATCCCACATTCTTCCCTACAGTTGTAGTCCCGATCAAGGTTACATCCATATACGGTAGTAAACCAGCAATTACAAACTCAGATGCAGATGCACTGCTTCCACTTGTAAGTATGAATACTCGATTTACATCTAAGCGATTCATTGGGTAAGATGAAGTCTGGACATTATCATCAAGAACAGGAACTTCTTCCAAAAAAGTTAAATCGGCATTTAACCCTGCATTGGCTAGCGTTTGATTATAAACAATTGTTCCTAATAGATCATTCTCAGTGGCCGCACCGTAAATCATAGAGGCTAATATTCTGGAAGTAGTTAAGGAGCCACCCCCATTGTACCTAAGATCAAGGACTAAATCAGAAACTCCGGCTGCCTTAAATTCTCCGAATACATTATTTAATTGTTCATGATAGTCATTGTTATTAATGAATTGATTATACATTAAATAGGCCACTTTTTGTCCCTCTGTGTCAAGCACATCGGACTTCAAAATTGGATTTTCAACCAATTGTATTGCTGTTAAGGTGACCTGCTCGTCCGTCTGAGAGATTGTACTCCCCTCGATATCTGCTAACGTGATTGTGTAGCTTTCACTTTCAAAGAGAATAGAAATGTAGTTATTAATATCCAGCTTCGTTCCGTTGACATGAGTGAACAAATCACCTCTTTTTAAACCGGCACCTTCTGCTGGTCCCCCCGGGACAATATATTTGATATATCCAATCAAATCATCGCTTCCACTTTGCGTCCTCAACAAACCCAAATCATAACCAAAGGATTTCGATACCCCTTGAAATGTGGCTTCCAGCTCATCAAAATCATCCACAATCCATGAAAATCGATCTTGTTCTACCAAGAGATCATCAAAAAGTACTTCCGGATCGGAATACTCATTCAGGAAAGTATATAAAGCATTATATGTTGGATATTCTTCATTTGAAAGATCTTCTACTTCATCTACCCAATAATAGAAATCTCTCATTGCAAACCAGATGAATTCATTCACCTCATTTTCAAGATTAACACTTATTCCATCATCCTTTCTACACCCAACAATTACGCTTAAAATCATTATAAGCGCTAATATTCTCAATTTCATCAATTTCATTTTAGTAAATCTCTATCATCGTCATTCGCCTTGACAAGGATATATTGATATTATATCTAACAAAATTACCAATTTATAGGTCTAAGACCCTTAGAAACCAAGTATTGGTTGGTTTGAGAAAAGTGTTTGCATCCAAAAAATCCTGAATGGGCAGAAAATGGGGATGGATGTGGAGCTTTTAGTATTAAATGTCTAGCAGAATCCACAATGGATCCTTTCTTTTGAGCATATGCGCCCCACAACATAAATACAACATTCTCCTTCTTTTTGGAAACCACCTGTAAAACGGCATCTGTAAATTGCTCCCATCCCTTATTCTGATGCGAGCCTGCCTTCCTTGCTTCTACAGTAAGTGTTGCATTTAATAAAAGTACCCCTTGATCTGCCCATCTTTCTAGATTTCCGCTCTCAGGAGAATCTATTCCAAGATCACCCTTAATCTCTTTGAAGATATTTTGAAGTGATGGTGGATGCCGTATACCATCAGCAACTGAAAAACACAATCCGTTTGCTTGACCAGGTCCATGATAAGGATCTTGCCCAACAATAACCACTTTCACATCTCCTAATGGGCAGTGGTTAAAGGCATTAAAAATCTGAGATCCTGGAGGAAATATTTGCTTGGTTTTATACTCTGTCTTAACAAATGAAACAAGATTTTGAAAGTACTCCTTTTCAAATTCAGCGTTTAAAGGCTGCATCCAACTGTCATCAATTTTTACATTCATGCGAATATCTTATTCCTGAGTTGGTAAATTAAATTGAAATTCTATTAAATTGTCCGCCAGGAAATGATTACTGGAGTAACCAAAGGGATCAAAGTTTCAGTTGAAACAAATTATCAGCCAGAGCACTCTCAGCCGGCTAATGAACATTTCGTGTTTACCTACCGAATCACCATAGAAAACAATTCCAATAATACTGTTCAACTTAAAGCACGTCACTGGGACATTATAGATGCTGCTCACCCCAAACATGAAGTGGATGGAGACGGTGTAGTAGGAAAACAACCCATATTAGAGCCTGGGGAGATTCATCAATACGTATCAGGATGCAATCTCAGGTCTGGGATTGGTAAAATGAAAGGACATTATATCATGGAAAAAATTGTGGATGGACGACTATTTAACGTTGAGATTCCTGAGTTTTTGATGGTCGTTCCTTTCAAACTCAACTAGTCCTTCTTGAATATCATTTGGTTTAGACTGAAAAATTATCTTGCCTACAAGATTAATGCGGTAGGTCCTCATTCTTTACACTCTCCTTTCGTATTTGAGCTGTACTATAAAGCCATAAAACCGGCTAATAATTTCAGACTTCCTAAACTTGAGGAGCTCAGGAAAGAGTTAATCAATAGTGATAAAATCATTGACTTGTATGATTTAAAATCAAAATCTAATTATCGAAAACCTATTGGTGCGATAGCAAAAACATCACTAAGCTCTCCAAAATTTTCAGCCTTTCTAAATAGACTGATTGATCACTTAGAAATTGTAAGAGCCCTGGAAACAGGGACCTCTCTCGGAATAAATGCGCTTTATATGGCAGGTACAGAAAGTATTAAAAAGCTTGTCACAATTGAGGCTTCTCCAATTTTGGCAACTATTGCAAGAAAGCAGTTCACTGAAGTTTTCCAACATAAAATCAAGTTAAAAGAAGGTACTATACAGGATACTTTCGAAGCTGAGGTGATAAGTCTTGATCCTGAATTGTGCTTCATTGATGCCGATCATCGGTCTACAGAAGTGAAGAAGTGTATAAACGTTTTGATTGAAAAAGCCCCGAGCATTAAATGCATTATCATTCATGACATCTATTGGTCTGAAGACATGAATAAAGAGTGGACTCAGATTGTTAACGATAAAAGATTTTCCCTATCCATAGATATTTTTCAAGCTGGGATCATATTCCCAAACCTTGAAATGCCAAAACAGCACTTTAAACTTCGTTTTTAAAACAGCATTGATTTCATACTTTTGCGGCATAATTCAACAATAAGTATGGAAGAGCAAAAACCATCAGAACAACCAGATTACTTAAAACCTAAGAAAAATCGAACGCCAGTATTTATCGTAATAACTTTCTTGTTATTAGCTGCTATCGTCTTTTTCTATTATCAGAATCAGCAATTAGAAGAAGAAAGAGCTCGTCAGCAGCAAGAAATATCTGCTACTTATCTCAAGTTAGACTCTGTTGCAAATGAATTAGAGGTCAGAATCCAAGCCATAAAAGAGCTTGGTGGAGAGATTGACACACTTGAGACATTGAAAGCGCAATTAGAAGCAGATAAAAAACAATTGCTTGTAGATGCCAAATATCAGAGAGATAGAATTTCAAGACTGAACAATAGAGTTGATGGGTATAAAGAACTTCTTCTTATCAAAGACGAAGAAATTGAACAACTCAAGGTGCTCAATGAGCAGCTTTCTGAAGAAAACACTACACTAAAGGTTGAAAAGAATCAGCTAAACCAAACAGTTCAGCAACTGGAAAAGAACAAAGAAGAATTAGCTAGCAAGGTAGCTTTTGCTTCTCGGCTTCAGATTCAGGGAATGCAAATAATCGCAATCAATGATCGCGGTAAGGAAAGAGTTGATAGTGAATACAGAAATCGACACATTGATAAATTAAAAATCCAATTTACAGTTGTTGAAAATGAAATTGCTCCTATCGAAGGGAAGGAGTTGCTGTTGAGAGTAATCGCTCCAGATGGCAATGTCCTCTTTGATGTAACACGAGGCTCTGGCTCATTTACGTTCGAAAATAGAGAGATGTTCTACACTGCTAAGCAAGAAATTCTTTATGACCGGAACAACCAATTAGTTTCCTTCCTCTATGATAAAGGTTCTGAGTATGCTATCGGTCAACATAAAGTTGAGGTTTACACAGACGATTATCTGATGGGTAGTGGCAGTTTCATGGTGAAGTGATCCAGTCTACATTCACCATGCTTTTAGACCACAGACAAATAGCTAACTAAAGTTTGAATAACTCCCTTGTCTGTTACTCAAGATTGCTTAATTTTGCACCTCATTTTTAAAACATTAGTTCTTAAATTATTTTAAACTATGAAGAATTACGAGACGGTATTCATTTTGACTCCCGTTTTGTCTGAAGCTCAGATGAAGGATACTGTCGGAAAATTCAAAAAAGTTCTAATTGATAACGGCGCAGAGCTTGTTAACGAAGAGAACTGGGGATTACGCAAACTTGCCTACCCTATTCAGCACAAAACCACAGGGTTTTATCAGCTGTTTGAATTCCGATCAGAGCCTGAATTAATTGCTAAGCTAGAGACAGAATACAGGAGAGACGAAGCGGTGATGAGATTCCTTACCACCACATTAGACAAGCACGCTGTTATTTATAACGAGCGTAGAAAGAAAGGCGAATTCAATAAGAAGGAAAACAAGAAGGAGGTAGCCAAATGACATTACAAAACGAACCAATAAACAGAGAGCAGAAGAAAGAGAAGTACTGCCGATTCAAAAAGAACGGTATCAAGTACATCGATTACAAAGATCCTGACTTCTTGCTAAAGTTTGTGAACGAGCAAGGTAAGATCCTTCCTCGAAGATTAACCGGTACTAGCTTAAAGTATCAGAGAAAAGTGGCGCAGGCGATCAAAAGATCAAGACATCTTGCGTTGATGCCATATGTTGGAGATTCACTTAAATAAGTACTGACATGGAAGTAATACTAAGAGAAGACATACAAGGACTTGGTTACAAAAACGATACTGTTGATGTAAAGCCAGGTTATGGCAGAAACTACCTCATTCCAAGAGGCATGGCGATTATTGCTAGCACTTCTAACAAGAAGATGATCGAAGAAAATATTCGTCAAGCTGCTCATAAAGCTGAAAAAGCGAAAAAAGATGCTGAAGAAATTGCTAATAAAATTGGTGAATTGACTTTAGAAATTAAAACGAAAGCTGGAGAGAAAGGTAAAATTTTCGGAGCAATCACTCCTATTCAGGTTTCAGAGGCTTTAGCAGCCCAAGGACATGAAGTGGATAGAAAGAGAGTTTCTTTTGAGCAAAAGATTAAGGAACTAGGTGAGTACACTGCAGTTCTTGACCTGCACAAAGAAGTTCACCACCCTATCACCATCAAAGTGGTAGCTGACTAATCATTTAATTCTTAGATATATTTTTAAACCCTGTTTCCGGATTTCGGATTCAGGGTTTTTTATTGAAATTTACACAATGAAAAAATGCATTTACCTAATCAGTTTGCTCCTTGTATTTGCCTGTGATGATGGGAGTGATTCAACCGTAATTCCCGATGAAAAGGAGGAAGTAGAACCAATCACCTATTCCATTACTTGTGCTGATGAGTCATTCTCCGCAGGTGCAATACAATGCAGCCCGGAGCTATCTCCTGATCAACTTGATGTGGTGACCTGGAATATTGAAAATTTTCCTATGCAATCAAATTCTGTGGGGGTGGTTGCAGACATTATTAGAAATTTGGACGCAGACATTTATGCTATCCAGGAAATAGATGAGATCGATGCATTTAATCTTTTAGTTTCAAGTTTAGATGCCTATGATGGAATTGCCTATGATGTACGCGGCGGAATTGAATTAGGATATATTTATAAAAGTTCGGAAATCACTTCTTTTGGGACACCTGTAGAATTATTCGATGGTCAAACAAGTCCCTTTCCTCGCGAGCCAGTAGAAGTAGATATCACTCATTCGAATGGTCTCCAGGTTAAACTCATAAACATTCATTTAAAATGCTGCGATGGTTCGGAAGATAGAAGAACTGATGCTAGCGTAAAACTACAGGCTTACATCGATGATAATTATAGTGAAGATGAGGTTATTATTCTTGGTGATTGGAATGAGACATTTGAAGCTGGATCCTCATTTACCAATTTTTTAGAAGACTTTGATAACTACATTTTTGCTGATATGCCCATATCAATGGGTTCAGGAGAAGATTACAGTTATCCTTGCACAGGTGCTTCCTATTGCCCAAGTCATATCGATCATATTCTTATCACCAATGAATTATGTGATAACCTTACCGCATCAAATACCACACGACTTGATGATTGCATCGAAAATTATCTGTCTCAGGTTTCGGATCACAGACCTGTCATGATTAGCTTGAAAGCTGACAATTAATTCTAATACCTTTGAGAAAACTTGTATCCATTGTTCAAGCTCTCATTCGATATCCCAGAATCCAAGCATAAGATTAGCCTGAGTGATCCCATATTACTGATTGGGTCGTGTTTTTCGGACGAGATTGGTTTAAAACTGAGTGAATCAAAATTCAATACTCTTTGCAATCCATTTGGAACGATATATAATCCACACTCCATATTTAAACTGCTAAGTAATCTCTCTAAAAGTAATAATGTAGTTGAGAGTCAAGGTGTCCAATATCATTGGGATACCCATGGGAAAATTTCAGGGTTGAATCCGCAAGAAACCATCGATCTCTTTGAGAAAATTAATAATGAAACTCAAAACTTCTTAATGCAGACCAACTGGCTTTTCATCACTTTAGGTACTGCAATTGTATATGAAAGAATGAATGGGGACATAGTTGCAAATTGCCATAAAGTACCGGGTGGTGAGTTTAGGAAAAGGTTTCTAAACCAGGATGAAATTAAAAGGCAATTTTCCACACTTCACACTTATCTTGAAAAGATAAATCCAAGACTTAACATCGTTTTTACAGTAAGTCCTGTAAGACATATACGCGATGGGCTCATTGAGAATAACCAAAGTAAAGCCATCCTTATTGACTCCATTCGCTCTATAACGGAGAACTATCCAAACACCACCTATTTTCCTTCCTACGAAATAGCAATGGATGAGCTGAGGGATTATAGATTTTTTCAAGAAGACAGAATTCATCCGACTAATGAGGCAATAGATTATGTATGGAATCGATTTATTGAGGCTTACCTTGATAAAGAGGCAATAGGCATCATTGAGGAATGGTCCAAATTAAAAGCGGCTCTTCATCACCGTCCATTCCAACCGCAATCCACTGCTCACCAGACATTTCTAAAGTCTACATTGAAGAAAATGGAAGAGTTGAATGAAAAAGTAGATTTAAGTGTTGAAATGAATCAATTGAAGCAGCAAATTCAATGAGATTTCAAATCATACTTATTATAATTTTATCTGTAGCCTGCCAATCACAAAGTCAAACTGAAATGCACGAATACACCAATAATCTCATACATTCCACCAGCCCCTATCTTCAACAACATGCTCACAATCCAGTGAATTGGCAAGAATGGAATCAGGAATCTTTGGATCAAGCAATAAAGGAAGACAAACCGATATTAGTTAGCATCGGTTATTCAAGCTGCCACTGGTGCCATGTGATGGAGAAAGAATCATTTGAGGATACTGCGGTAGCTAATATCATGAATGAGTATTTCATCAACATCAAAGTTGACCGAGAAGAGCGACCGGATGTCGATCAAGTGTATATGGATGCCGTTCATGCCATGGGTCTGCAGGGTGGCTGGCCTCTTAATGTATTTCTAACTCCTGATCAAAAGCCTTTTTATGGAGGCACTTACTTTCCTAAACAAGGTTGGATCAACTTATTGAATAGTATCAATCAGGCATTTGAAAATAATCGGGATAAGATCAATGAATCAGCCGATGCATTTACTCAAAACCTTCAAGCCAAGGAATCTGAGAAGTATAAGTTAGAAGGAGATGATCATACCCTTTCGAAAGAAGAAATTGATACGGTTTTTAAAGTTTTAGAAAAGAAGTTTGATAGAATTGATGGTGGCGTTAAAAAGTCACCCAAGTTTCCAATGCCATCCGTATGGCAATTTTTGGCCACTTATTACCATCGAACTAAAAATGAAGATGCACTCAAGCACCTCGAATTTACCTTAGAGAAAATAGCTGATGGTGGAATTTTTGATCACATAGGTGGTGGATTTGCCAGATACAGTACAGATGAGGAATGGCATGTCCCCCATTTCGAAAAAATGCTTTATGACAATGGGCAACTTCTAAGCCTCTATGCAAATGGATATAAGCTCACAAAAAATCAAAAGTTTGAGCGGACAATCCTGGAAACTACTGAATGGTTAGCGCGTGAGATGCTGGATAATTCTGGAGGATTCTACTCCGCTTTGGATGCCGATAGTGAAGGTGAGGAGGGAAAATTCTATGTGTGGACATATGAAGAAATTCAAAGCTTAGCGGAAGGTGATTCTGACATGATTATTGAATATTATGATGTTCAACCAGGGGGAAACTGGGAAGGTAAGAATGCCCTTAGAGTAGTTAAAGGTGAAGAGAAGCTTGCTAAGAAATATAACATGTCGAAAGATGAATTCTTGAAGCGAGTAAAGGCCTTTAAACAAAAGGCATTGACGGAGCGTGAAAGGAGAGTCCGACCAGGGCTAGACGATAAAATCATTGCAGGATGGAATGGACTCACGCTATCAGGGTTATCTGATGCATATCAGGCATTGCAGGATTCCTCTATTCTTGAATTAGCTAATAAAAATGCTTTCTTTATTAAAAGTCTTATAAAAGATGGCAAACTCCTACGATTTCCAAATAAGGACATGGAAGGCTTTATGGAGGACTATGCAGCAGTTATTCAGGGATTTATCAAATATTATGAGACCACACTTGACCAGAAATACCTGGAACTTGCAAAAATCTTAATTGAACGAACAGAAGAAGCCTTCTTTGATGAAAGTGAGAACCTTTACTTCTTCTCCAGCAACAATGAAGCAAACCTTATAGCACGCAAGAAAGAGTTGTTTGATAATGTAATACCTTCCTCCAATTCAATAATGGCATGGAATCTGGTTCACCTGGGTACCCACCTTTATGACGATCGTTTGATTGAAAAAGGAAAATCGATGCTTGGGCAGGTTAAAAACCTTATGATTGCTGAACCAGAATACATGAGTAATTGGGGGCAACTGGCAATGGAAGTCTCAGGAAGATTCGCAGAGGTTATCATTATTGGGCCAAAAGCATCTGAGTTTGTAAACAAAATCAATCAATCATTTATCCCATCTAAGATTGTTTCTGGAAGCCATACAGAATCCAGTCATCCCCCTTTCAATCACAAGAAATCTTTACAAGATGGGACAACAATTTATGTCTGTTATAACAAATCTTGTAAACAACCCACCAACCTTTTAGAGGAGGCAATAAAGGAGCTCAAATCACTCAATTAATTAAGCCTTTAAAAAAGGCTGTTCGTAGAACAATCAGCAATTGCCATCGATACATTGTGAGTTTATATTTTTTTCACCTTAAATTCATAATCCCATGATGCAATTTTTTCTGAATACTGTTTTGTAATTAAATACAATTGAAGGATGAGTGATTTAAAAATTCTACTTATTGATGATGATCCATCTATAAATTATTTGAATAAACTCGTCATTAAAAAAGCAGATATTCAGGCTGTAGTATGTGATCGAACTCAAGCTTCAGAAGCATTGGCTCAACTATCTGGAGGTGAAATATCTCCAAACCTTATCCTTCTAGATATTAATATGCCAATAATGAATGGATGGGAATTTGTAGCTAAATATGAACAACTACCTCAACAATCAAGAACAAGCAAAATTATCATCCTCAGCTCTTCCATTAACCCAGCGGATAAAGAAAAAGCATCCAGTTCACAAGTAATCTCGGACTTTTATAGTAAACCACTATCAATTAAGGATGTTAAGCAAATTCGCGAGTTAATTAGTAACTGAAGTCAGTTGGTATATTATCTTGTGGTGTGATTTTTAATAAGTTATTATTGGTTTTTGCTTTGAGTATGGCTTGCGCATCTCATGCTGTTTCCCAATACTTCCCATCAAAACAATACATGACTGGTGATGGTATGCCTAGCAATAGTGTTTTTGATATTGCTCAACATCCATCAGGAATGATGTGGTTTGTTACAAAGTCTGGTCCCACATATTTTGATGCTAAGAAATGGTACTCATTTCCTGATTCACTCAATCTCCCTTCCTCCTCTAACTCAAAAATCATTTCACTTGATAGCATCATATGGGTTGCAGGCTTTAATAAAACAGCTTTTACCATTCAATATTATAAAAGTGATTGGAAATCCATAGAGATTCCCTATTCTACTAATTTACTAAACAGGCATTTTTCCTTTGCGGTAATCAATTCTGATTCAGGGTATAACATTGTCCTGGGTGCTGAAAATCAACTCTTCATCTACAATACCACCAGTCATGAGTGGAATAAGATGGACCTTGAATTCACAATCAATGGCATAAAAATCATTGATAAAAAGTGCTACATATTATCATCCGATGGCTTGTGGTTATTAAATATTGGGATGAAGGATATAGAAAAAGTATCATTGCCATATGAAGAGCTCCCTTCCACTGTCTTACTATCGCTCGCCATTACTGATAATAAGCTGTTGTTACTTGGTTTCAATTGGTACGCTGAAATCAGAGATGGAGAAGTAGAATTCTTACTGAATGATGTTGGACTTACCAATTCGTCATTAACTAATCAAAGCAGTCTAACAATTGATAAAAGTGGACGTGTCTTTTTTGGATCTGCCACTCCCGCCAGAACGATAGATTATGAAAGTAAGACTTGGAATGACCTTCTGATAAAAGGTGAAAGCCTAAATATTGGTAGTACACGGATATTTTGTGATCGTGAAAACAATATTTGGGTAAGTGATTCCAGAGGTTTGTTTAAGTTCAACATTCTTCAGTTTCAGAATTACAACAAATCATCTGGTCTGGCATATGATGAAGTTTCAGCTATTCTTCAGCTTCAAAATGGCAATATTGTTTTAGCAAACCCATTAGACTTCAATATCCTCTCAAATGGTATCCTCTCCAATTACAGCTATCAAGAAGAAAAAACGCTAATATTTCGAATTCTAGCAATGGATGAAGACAAGGATAAGAATCTGCTCTATATGGCCACCAATGATAAAGGGCTCCTTGTTTATGAAATAGGAAATTATGATAAACCAATAAGAGAGTTCTCCGGAGACGAACTTAAGATTACATCAGTAAAAGTATATCGCGATACAGTATTCGTTGCTAGTAATAGTGGATTATACTATCTGATCAATAATGATATTGTCAAGTTTAATTCAAATTCGCGAATTCGAAATATATGCCTGCTTGGAACCAAGCTGGCATTCCTTTCTAATTCAGAGGGTATTTTTATTTATGACGGAACCAATTTCAATCAATATACTTCTCTAAATTTTGACCTGGCCAGCGTGTATCAGGCAGCCATCTACAAAGGTGACACCCTGCTTGCAACAAGAGACGGAATTGGGATAATAAAGGACAAAGAAATTCAACCATAGACTAAGCTCAATATTCGAACTCCCGTGTACGGTATCCTGGTTGATCGAGACAATAGATTATGGATCGGAGGAGATAATGGGATCTATCTGTTTGATGGAAATAAGCTTGATCACTATAACCTCGATGAGGGACTATCAGGAAATGAAATAAACAGAAATGCTTTGATTGAGGACTCAGATGGTCAAATTTGGATTGGCACAGAGAAAGGTGTTTCCGTTTTTAAAGATAATAATGAGTCGGTTCAAGAATTAAATTTGAATGTTGACATCACTGAAGTGTGGGTGAATCAAAACCAAAAAGTCAATTCCTCCAAAAAAATAACTTTGCCATTTGATCAAAACAATCTCCGCATTGTTTTTCAATGCCTATCATATGTCGATGAGGGAAAAATAAATTTCCGATATAGTCTCAATCCAGCAGGCAATAGTTGGATTCAAAAAAACGACGCATCAAATGATATCATTTTCAGCAATCTTGAATCCGGTAAATATACGTTTGCTATACAAGCACGATTTGGTAATGGAGAATGGGGTCCTATTACCTCTTTTGATGTAAGTATTAAGAAGCCATTCTATTTTGAGTGGTGGTTCATCATTCTAGCAACCGTTCTACTTGCAATTATTGCAAGAGTCATTTTCTATTTTAGATATCTGTATCTCATCAGAAAGCAGAAAAGACTTAAAGATGAAGTTCTTGCCAGAACCAAAGAAATCACACTGCTCAATCAACAACTGGAAAATAAAGTTCAAGAAAGAACGATAGAATTACAAGATAAAAACCAACGCCTCGAGGAGTCTGCCTTTGTAAATGCTCATCATTTAAGAGGCCCACTTACTAAAATGATGAGTGCTCTTCATTTGCTTGACATAACAGATGAAATAAAAGTTGATGATGCCACGATCCAAATACTCAAAGAATCAGTTAAAGAGTTAGATGAGGTTATTTACTCCATCAATGATATTTTGAAGGAAAATGAAGCTTAAGACATTATCACTCAGTTGTCACCCGTAACAACCTATTTTAACATTTCTTCCATAAATGGATCTGATTTGTAATTTATTTAATCGAAAATGGTAGCTTCGAAAAATGGTCAGTGATGGCAATCCATACTGTGAAATAATACTCCCCTTACCTCTTTCTGGTACGTTTACTTACTTCATTTCTCCAGCGGATCGAAATCATATTTTCCCCGGTTCAAGAGTTGTTGTTTCATTTGGTAAGAAAAAAATATATACCGGAATTGTATTACAAATTCACAATCACACACCTGAAGAATATCGACCAAAGGAGGTTCTGGAGATATTGGATGAACAACCAATTGTTAATGATCAACAGTTGAAGTTTTTTCAATGGATGAGTCGATACTACATGTGCTCGTTAGGAGAAGTGATCAATGCAGCATTGCCAGCTGCTCTTAAGCTTTCAAGTGAATCCTTTGTAGGTATTAATCCTGAAATTGATGTTAATAGTGAAGACCTGGAAGATCGCGAATGGCAGCTTCTTAAAGCACTGAAGACCAATGATCTAACAATGAAAGATGTAAGTGAAGTGCTTGGTCTGAAACAGCCACAAAAAGTTCTGAAAAAGCTATCTGAAGGTGGGCTTATTGATCTCTTTGAAAAAGTAAAAGATAAGTACCAACCAAAAAAAGTTAAGCGTCTTCGAATCTCAGAAGTCTATTTAGACGATGGAATGCTGGAAGGCCTCATCAATGAATTAGAATCGAAACCAAAACAGCAAGATGTATTGCTTGCCTACTTGAGAGAAATCCCAGTTCTAGATAGTCCTGAAAGTAATGTTCGAGGAATTACAAAATCCAGTTTGATCACTCAGAATATTAGTGCTTCCTCAGTAAAGACGCTAATCAAAAATAATGTACTCATCGAATGGGAAGAGATCGTTTCACGACTACCATCTGATACATCAAAAATTCAGGGTAAAGTATCCCTGAGCCAGGTCCAGGAATCAACCAAACGAGCAATAATACAATCATTCGAAACACACAATGCTGTACTACTTCACGGAGTGACCGGAAGTGGCAAGACTGAGATCTTTATTGAGCTCATTAAGGAACAGCTTGAAACCGACAAACAGGTTCTTTATCTCCTACCCGAAATTGCGCTTACCACTCAGATCATTGCTCGCCTCCACAAAATATTTGGTGACTCCTTTGGAGTCTATCACTCCCGGTATTCAGACAATGAACGAGTAGAAGTATGGAAGAAAGTATTGAACAATGAATTTAGGTTTGTAGTGGGTGTTCGTAGCGCAGTGTTTCTTCCTTTTTCAAACCTGGGTTTGATCATTGTGGACGAAGAACATGAACCATCTTATAAGCAATTTGAGCCCGCTCCTCGGTACCATGCTCGAGATGCAGCGATATACCTTTCAACTGTCCATCATGCAAACACCTTACTTGGTACTGCAACCCCAGCTTTGGAAACCTATCAAAACGCATTGGATGACAAATATGGACTTGTTGAGCTAACCTCCAGATACGGGGAGGCTTACCATCCAAAAATGGAGTTTGCTAATGTTAATCGAGAACGAAAACAAAGAAAGCTTAAAGGAAATTTCACTTCTACATTGCTTGAAGCAATTCAAGAATCACTTGACAAAAAAGAGCAAGTCATTCTGTTTCAAAACCGAAGAGGCTATGCCTCCTATATTACCTGTGACAATTGCAGCACAATACCCAAGTGCCCTAATTGTTCAGTCAGTTTGACCTATCATCAATATAACAATAAGCTGGTGTGCCACTATTGTGGTTATAATCAAAGCATGTACAGTGACTGTCTGTCATGTGGAAGTAAAGAACTGAGAAATGTGGGTTTTGGTACAGAAGAGTTGGAAGAAGAAATTAAGCTTATGTTTCCACAAGCCATCGTTCAACGAATGGATTTAGATACCACAAGAAGTAAATATGGTTATCAGAGAATCATCGAAGAATTTGAAGATGGCGACATTGACATTTTGGTTGGAACCCAAATGGTAAGTAAAGGTCTGGATTTTGATAGAGTTAATCTAGTTGGAATATTCGATACCGATCGAATGATCCACTTTCCGGATTTTAGGTCTCATGAGAGAGCATATAATTTAATAACACAAGTAAGTGGCAGAGCTGGAAGAAAATCAAAAGATGGAAAAGTGATTGTTCAAACCAATGATCCAGATCAGGAATTATTGCAACGCGTGAGAAATGGTGATTACCTATCTTTCTTTCAATGGGAAATCAACGAACGAGAAAGGTTCTATTATCCTCCATTTACCCGAATCATTCAAACAACCTTTAAGCATCGTGAAAAAGTGGTTTCATTTCAGGCAGCCAGTTATTTTGCAAAAGAAGTAAGGAATCATTTGGGCAACCAGCGAATGATCGGCCCGGTAGAGCCTATCATTGGAAAAATCCGCAACATGTATCTTCATGAAGTCACATTGAAAATTGAAAAGCAAGGCATTAACTTGCCGGCTGTTAAAGAGTACCTACGCTCTGTTGAGATGATGATGAAACAGATGCCTGCATTTAAAAGTGTTGGCGTGGTATTTGACGTAGATCCAGTTTAGAGGCGAACCAAGTGAAACAACTACTAAGTATTTCTATCATTTTCTTTTTAATTATCTCATGTGACCCTTGTGATGATTGTACCTCAGTAGTCTTTGAACCAAATGTTACAATGATTTTTATTAATCAGGATAGCATTACAACTCTTGATTCACTACTAATGGTTAACGGGAATCAATCAGATGTAATTGATTCTTTATTGCAAGAAATTGACGTTAGTGAAACCGACCAAATTGACAGCTTAAACGAATTGCAATCAGCAATTGATAGTACAAGTGCTGTTTATGCGTCCACCAAATCAACAATCAATTCTGGATTGTTATTAGTTAAAAGGATTGAAATATTAGGTTCTCCTTATGACTCAATTTATACAGATAGCGCCACCACATGGAAAGTACCTCTTGCCTATGATAAATCCTTTACTCAGTATGAAGTTTCCATTGATGATTTTTCAGAGATTATTGAATTTGATTTTGACAATATTCAGCGCATTGATGAGTTCCGAAATGTATTGGTTAGAGCGGAAAATATACGAGTAATTGAAAAAAGCTATACACGCATTGATTCGGTGAAATCAAATTGCGATGAAAACTGTACAGACGATGAAGCGATATTTACTTTTTATTTCTAGTCTGATTATTCTTTCAGGCTACTGTCTTGGTCAGTCTGATGAAACAGATTCTACTATGTACACTCGTACATTGGTGCCTTCACTTTATCTGGATTATGGCAAGATTCTAACTATTCCGGTATCCTTTGAAACTAAATATGAAGGTGGCTTAGAGCTTTTGTTTTTGGAAAAGTTTCCATTGATAGTAGAAATAGGCCAAGCTACTTTATCTCCTGAAGGAGCTTATGCAAATGGGACCTACGAAAGTGAAGGTGTCTATTATAGGATAGGTGCTGGAATCGTCAATCAGTTTAAGCCCAAAAACAAAATTGGTTTTAGCCTTAGATACGCTTCATCTTCTTTCAATGAATCTGGAAGAATCTTCATTGAGAGCCCAAGTGGAGCACAGGAAAATTACGTTCAGAATATCAAGAGGGAGAATCTGACAGCCACATGGTTTGAAGCTGTTCTGTATTCTGACAGAAAACTCTCCGATCTGTTCAGTATTGGACTTAATCTTAGATTAAGAGTTCTTGCTAATTATGATGAACAGGAAGAAATAGATGTGTTCGCAATCCCGGGTTACGGCAGAACATTTGACAAGACCATTCCTGCCGCAAATTTGTTTTTGAAAGTCTCCTTCTAATTTAGACTGGCTGCAAAATATACAGTCAGAGTTTTTCCAACTGATTGGAATATCCATGTCTTCATTTAATTTTATTACTGCTTAATATTCTAATCAGATTAAAAAAATGAGATTTTCAATAATAGTACTGATTCTAATGATCTCTTTTATGGGATGTAGTACATCTCAGGATGAAGTCGAAATGTGGAAGAAAGAAATATCAGAAACTGAAAAAGCTTTCTGTGAAATGGCGCGAACAAAAGGGATTCCAGTTGCCTTTGAATTTTACGCAGATGAAGCAGGGGTCATAAAACGAGGGAAAAATGTCATAAAAGGAAAAGAAGCAATTAGGGCGTGGTATGAAGAAGATACAAAAGCCGGAGATACGTTAGCATGGGTTCCAACCTTCATCGATGTAAGCGCCTCAGGTGATCTTGGCTATACGTACGGTGACTATCGATTTACCTATCTGGATAGTTTGGGCAATCAAAAAGAAAGTGCCGGCATTTTTCATACAGTATGGAAGAAGCAAGAAGATGGCAGCTGGAGATTTGTGTGGGACTAATCTCTAATTCATAGGAGTTCCCTTCTTTCGGCACTAGACACAATGAACCATCCAGAGAAATAGGAAGTTTTACTCACTAAATCATAAAATCTTATAACCAAGTCCAATGTTATATGAAACAAATTGTCGCATTCGCAGGAAGTAGCAGTAAGCAGTCTATCAACAAGCAACTGGCCACCTTTACAGCTCAAGCTTTAAAGAATGTGAAAGTGAATATCCTTGATTTAAATGATTTTGAAGTACCATTGTTCAGTGTAGATTTAGAGCAGTCTTCAGGCATCCCGGATATGGCCCATGCTTTTAAAAAGCACTTAGACGAAGCTGATGCCATCGTTTTATCACTGGCTGAACACAACGGAAGCTTTGCTGCAGCATACAAAAATCTCTATGATTGGGTCTCTCGAATAGACAAAAGCGTCTTTCAGCACAAGCCATTGTTTTTACTTGCTACATCCCCCGGCGGACGAGGGGCGAAAACCGTTTTGGAGCATGCCATCACGATTTACGGGCATGCCAATAAAGCACCGCTCGTGACATTTTCTTTGCCTTCTTTTCATCAAAACTTTGATCCTGAAAAAGGTATACGAGATGAAGAGCTGCGCTCAGCCTATGAAGAGTGTGTAAAGAAGTTTAGTCAGCACCTGTAATGATTAGTATTTTGTATGCGCCTACAGATTCATTACCTTCATAGGCATTATTTCCAAAACCCGTGCCAATGAAATACACCGTTTCCAACACCATTAATCGACCCCTTTCTGTTGTTGCTGCAAAGTTTATGGAGCCGGATGGTGCTTTGGAGTGGATGGAAGGACTTGAAAAAATAGAGCGCTTGTCTGATAATCCCTACAAAGTGGGAGCTAAGAGTAGGTTTCATAGCAAGCATAAAAATAAGACGTTTGTGATCGATGAAACGATCCTGGAGCAAAACATGCCTAATCAAATCAAGTTTGGTTTTACCAGCTCTATGGGCTACAATGAGGTGGAAATGGTTTTTGAAGCGATCGATGAGAACTCGACTAAGCAAATCAATCACAGCTACTTTCAGCTGCAAGGATTTATGAAACTACTAGGACCACTAATGAAGGGCATGTTCAAAAAGCAATCCATGAAGTACCTGGACGGGTTTAAAGCGTATGCGGAAAAGTAAGAACTCCAACACTAATTTCTTTTGTGGGTTAGTTTAAAAAATTACTTCAGATTGAACTTAGCCAGTTCCTTCTGATGCTGAATCATCTCTATTGACTAAGATTTTGGTGATCCATTGAAATAGTATTTCACACTCTTTCTGACTTTAATTTCCTAAGCCTTATCTTTAATTGAATTCATCCTTAGTATCTAACCTTTATTAAGGTAAGTGCATTCGGAGATCTTGGATATACCTACGGTGCTATACGTTTACTTCCTGGAAAGTCTGGGCAATCAAAAAGAAAGCACTGCCATATTTCATAGGGTTTGGAAAAGACAGGCGAGCGTTGAATTGAGATATGTCTGAGACTAATAACCTACATCACTGAAATAGCTATGGAAAAACGTATTCTTGAATTACTTGGTGATGCGATCCTCGTGGTTGATAAGCAAGGTAAAGTTGTAGATATCAATAACAGTGTGACCAATCTTTTTGGATATTCAAAGAAAGAACTCCTTGGGCAAGGATTTGATATTTTGATGCCTCCTAGGTTTAGAAAAAATCACGGTTCTTATTTTGAAGGATATCAGCAGAACCCGGAAACCAGATCCATGGGTAGAACGCATGAACGCAATTTCATTGCAGTAGACAAAAAGGGCCGAGAATTTTATGTGGGGATATCTTTAACCTATGATCAATCAAAAGATAATACCCTCTATATCGCTGTTATCCGAGACATATCTCCGCTCGTAGATCTTAAAAATAAACTTCAGCAGACCAATGAAACTCTGGAGGCCAAAAACAAGGAGCTCGAGCAACTTGCATATATCATGTCTCACGATTTAAAAGCACCAACTTCCGCAAGTCGACAGCTCATTGAGTATATAGAAGAAAACCATCTGCAGGAGCTAAGCGAGCCAGTTGCACAATACATTGAAATGCTTAAAGATCGAAACATAAAAATGGCTGATTTGATCGACGGCATTTTAAGCTATGCAATGGCAGGAAAAGTCACACAGGATGTTGAGGAGATCAACTTATCTGACCTTATTGAGGAGGTGTCCAAAACCCTGAATATTCCGGAAGAATTCAGGATTATCAGCCAGGTGGAAGGCATCAATTTCATGGGGCAAAAGACCCAGCTTTTTCAGGTCATGTCAAATTTGATTGGTAATGCGATTAAATATCATGATAAGGAGCATGGAACCATTGAAATAAGTGCCCTTCAAACCTTAGATGAAGTAGAAATAAAGGTGAAAGATGATGGACCTGGCATACCCAAAGAATACCATCAGACTGTATTTGAAATGTTTGGAACAGCAAATTTGAAGCAAAGAGCTGATAGTACGGGAATAGGTTTAGCCATCGTAAAAAAGATTGTCGAGCAAAATGGTGGGGTCATAAAATTAAACCCTGATTTTAAAACAGGAACAGAGTTTATATTCACGGTTAAAACCATGTAAGTGTTAAAACTCTGAATGAATTAACCCTATTTGAAATTCACTGATAGTCTACATTTAAACATCCCCGTTTTCCTGAATTTTCTCATCTTCATAAGGGGCTAAGATCCTTCGTTCTATCTCAGTAGCACATTGATTTAGCTCCCCAATGAAATTTTTGTAGTTGTTGTAAGACGGACTCACATGTCGTTTGCAAAAGGCATAAAGAAGGTAATTAAGATCACCATTTGCAGTGATACCAGCTTCTTGCATTTGCTGCACGATCTTATCAAGCCTTGCTCTGTCTTCTTGTTTTATATATGGCATATGAATTTTTACCTAAAATAAAAAAAGAGCAATGGTCATCCAATGCTCTTAGCTTTTATTTTCAAATTCTAACTTAAGCGATAGTTGCGCCATTCTGGGCATCTTCACCTGGGCAAACAGCCACCAACTTGCCGTCTGCATTTTCTGCAAACAAAAGCATTCCTTGAGACTCTACCCCCATGATCTTACGTGGCGCCAGATTAGCCATCACAGTCACCTTCTTTCCAACCATTTCTTCCGGTTTGAAATGCTTTGCTACTCCACTTAAGATGGTACGAGTCTCCAGTCCCATATCTACAGTGAACATGAGCAGTTTATTAGACTTTTCTACTTTCTCTGCAGTCTTGATCTCTCCTACCCTCAGGTCCATCTTCATGAAATCATCAAATACGATCTCATCTTTCAAAGCAGGTAAATCAGTAGTTATATTTTCTTGTTCGTTCATTTTCTTCGTTTCCAATAATTTGTTCACTTGTGCTTCAACATCCTTATCTTCTATCTTCTCAAAAAGTAAGGTAGCTTTATTCAACTGGTGTCCGTCAGGCAGGAAGTCCACACCTCCAGCTTCAGTCCAACCTTTTCTTTCAATATTCAGAATCCCAATCAGCTTTTCAGCGGTAAAAGGAAGAAATGGCTCACATACGATCGCCAGGTTAGCACTGATTTGGAGTGCTATATTCAAGATGGTCTCCACCCGCTCTTGATCTTCTTTAATCAGTTTCCATGGCTCAGTTTCTGCCAGGTATTTATTCCCCATTCGAGCCAGTTCCATCATTTGACTCAGCGCCTCTCTAAACTTAAATTGGTCAAGGGCAGCCTGGATTTTAGCTGGAGCTTCACTCACAGCCTCAATGACGTCTTCATCGATTGGCATCAAAGATCCTCGAGTAGGAACTTTCCCATCAAAGTATTTATGGGTTAGAACCACAGCCCGATTGACGAAATTTCCAAAAATAGCTACCAGCTCACTGTTATTTCTTGTTTGGAAATCTTTCCAGGTAAAATCGTTATCCTTCGTCTCAGGAGCATTAGCAGTCAGAGTATATCTTAATACATCCTGTTTGTCAGGAAACTCTTCCAGATATTCATGTAACCATACCGCCCAATTTCGCGAGGTAGAAATTTTGTTACTCTCAAGATTCAAAAATTCATTTGCAGGAACATTATCAGGAAGCACATAGCTGCCTTCAGCTTTCAGCAGCGTCGGGAATATGATGCAATGAAACACAATGTTGTCTTTTCCAATGAAATGGAGCAATCGGGTATCTTCTGATTTCCAGTAATCTTCCCAATTTTTTCCGGTATCCATTGCCCACTGCTTTGTAGCAGAAATGTACCCAATCGGTGCATCAAACCACACATAGAGAACTTTGCCATCTCCTCCATCAACCGGAACAGGAATCCCCCATTTCAAGTCTCTTGTCATTGGTCGTGGGCGCAAGCCATTATCTATCCAGCTTTTGCACTGACCATATACGTTGGGCTTCCACTCTTTATGCCCTTCTAGCAACCATTCCTTGAGCCATGGTTCATACTGATCCAATGGTAGATACCAGTGCTTCGTCTCCTTCATCACAGGAACTTCCCCACTTAACATAGACTTAGGGTTCTTCAACTCAGCTGGGCTTAAGGTCGAGCCACAATTTTCACACTGATCACCATAGGCTTCAGGAAAACTACAAGTCGGACATGTTCCCTTGATGTATCTATCTGCTAAGAATTGCTGCTCTTTCTCATCAAAAAACTGATCGGAAGTCTCCACGGTAAACTTCCCGTCTGCTTCCATTTTCTCAAAAAAATCAGAAGCTGTTTCGTGGTGCAGTTCGGAAGATGTGCGATGATAGATGTCAAAGCCGATTCCAAACTTGTCGAACGAGTCCTTTATCTGGTTGTGATAGAAATCCACCACTTCTTGAGGTGATTTTCCTTCTTTTCTAGCCCTTAATTCGATTGCAACTCCATGCTCATCAGAACCACACACAAAAGCGACATCTTCACCTTTGTTTCTGAGGTATCTCACATAGATATCTGCCGGCACATATACCCCCGCTAGATGTCCGATATGTACAGGTCCATTGGCATACGGAAGTGCTGCCGTGATGGTATGTCGTTTGTATTGTTTGCTCATAAATTCGATAAGAGTCCGCAAATATAAGTTTTGTGTTTACCTCTTATAGTGTATTCCACAATCATTCTGTCTAATTTTGCGCCTCATTTAAGTATTGCATGCAAGAAATTAGAAATATTGCCATCATCGCACACGTTGACCATGGCAAAACTACGCTCGTTGACAAAATCATTTACGCTACTCAGGAATTTCGTGAGAACCAGGAGAAGGGTGAATTGATCCTTGACAACAATGACCTGGAACGAGAAAGAGGAATTACCATCCTTTCTAAAAACGTATCCGCTGAATATAAGGGAGTTAAGATAAATATCATTGATACTCCTGGTCACGCTGACTTTGGTGGTGAAGTAGAGCGTGTATTGAAAATGGCAGATGGAGTAATCCTTCTTTGTGATGCTTTTGAAGGTCCCATGCCGCAAACACGATTTGTCCTTGGTAAAGCCTTGGGTTTAGGACTTACTCCTATTGTAGTAATTAATAAAGTAGACAAAGAAAACTGTCGACCTGATGAGGTACACGAACAAGTATTTGACTTGATGTTCTCATTGGATGCCACGGAGGAGCAGCTTGATTTTCATACGCTTTACGGTTCCAGTAAGCAAGGTTGGATGAGCGAAGATTGGAATAAGCCTACCGATAGCATCACTCCCCTATTAGATAAGATTATTGAAGTGATTCCGGCACCTGAATTCAAAGAGGGTGTACCGGCAATGCGGATTACTTCTCTTGATTATTCATCTTTTACCGGTCGAATAGCGATCGGTCGAGTATGGCAAGGAACTCTTAAGGAAGGTGCTTCCCTTGGTATCAGTAAAAAGGATGGCTCAATGAAAAAAGTGAAAATCAAGGAGTTACATATTTTTGAAGGTCTGGGTAAAAAGAAGGTTGCAGAAGTTAGAGCAGGTGATATCTGTGCTGTTACAGGCATTGAGGGATTCGAAATTGGTGATACACTAACTGATTTTGAAAATCCTAAAATTCTTGAACGAATTGCAATTGACGAGCCTACCATGAGTATGCTTTTTACAATCAATGATTCTCCATTCTTTGGTAAGGAAGGAAAGTTTGTGACTTCTCGACACTTGCGTGACCGCTTGATGAAAGAGTTGGAAAAAAATCTTGCTTTGAGAGTTCAAGAAACAGACAAAGAAGATAAATTTTTAGTGTTTGGCCGTGGTGTACTTCACTTGTCTGTTTTGATCGAGACCATGCGACGAGAAGGTTATGAACTACAGGTTGGTCAGCCACAGGTACTTTTCAAAGAAGATGAAAATGGTCAAAAGCTGGAACCAATTGAGCACATGGTAATTGATGTGCCGGAAGAATACTCCGGAAAAGCCATTGAGCTAGTAACTCAGCGAAAAGGCGAGTTGAAAGTGATGGAGCCGAAAGGCAACATTCAGCACCTGGAATTTGAGATCCCATCAAGAGGACTTATTGGCTTGAGAAATAATATGCTTACAGCCACCGCAGGTGAGGCAGTTATGACACACCGGTTAAAAGAATATCAACCGTTTAAGGGTAATATCCCAAGTAGAATTAACGGTTCATTAATTTCCATAGAAAATGGTCCGGGCACAGCTTATTCAATAGATAAGCTTCAGGACAGAGGTTCTTTCTTTGTTGACCCAGGGGTAGATCTTTACGTAGGTCAGGTAATTGGAGAGCACACAAGAAGTAATGACCTGGTAGTTAATATCCAAAAAGGGAAGAAACTTACCAATATGCGAACTTCGGGTACTGACAACAATGCGAAGATCATTCCAGCTAAGAAGTTTAGCTTAGAGGAAGCTTTGGAATACATCCAAAAAGATGAATACGTTGAGGTGACACCTAAATCTATCCGAATGAGAAAGATTTACCTGGATGAAAATCAGCGAAAGCGCATGTCCAATGCAGAATCTGCTATGGTTTAACCGAAATTATTTCAGCAACACATCTAAAGCCTACCCAATCGTAGGCTTTTTTTGGGTCTATTAAAATCTGATTAGAAGGAAATGAAACTGCCAACTTGTGACGCCAACTTCCTCCTTTTACTATACCTGGCTCTGCAACAAGCTCAGCAACATTGCCTAATAAATGAATAAAATCGGCTTTTTTTGGATAAGTATCAAAGCTTGTTTCCAGGGGTAATTTTTCCTCAGATCTCACAAACCACGGATAATCAAGATCTAGTATAAAAGCTGTTCTACTTCCTTTTTTATATGCCTTACATTCTTGTTTCAATTCTTTGATATCCACTTCTTTATCTGGGAATAGCTTATCCATTTCATCCCTATTAGCTGTACCAAATAGCTTACAAACGGTTGGTTCTCTGTTTATTATTGTTGCGAGTGAATCAACGGACTTGCTTGCAAGCTCCCACTCTTTTTCTGTTGGCAGCCTATAATACACTCTATAAGGCACACCTTGTTCACTCAAAATTTCATTAACCACTGATGTTCTCCAAGAACAAAAATTTCGTGCTTGCGCATGCGTTATACCTACCACTGGATAGTGTCTATAGTTTGGATGTCGATAATAACCAGATCTATAATTTTCAGTGAGATGGACAGCCGGCAGGACAGAAGAATAAAATTCGTCAGAAGAATCTTTCTTTGCGTAATATTCATACTCTAACCAATGTAGATTGGACACTTCCATTGCGTCCAGATAGAGAGAATCATCAATTTTAACCCCGCTATGCTGTGGCTCGATTTGGCCATAGGTAATATGGGCACAAAGGAAAAGAATGAAGAAAACTCTCATTCTTTCAATAATAGTTTAAACCATAAAACATTCAACCATTACCACTCATATAAATTAACTGCTCTTAACAAACAAAAGCGGTTTTAAATAGTAGAATTGCACGGTATTTGACACCCAACATCATTATGAAAAAACTATTATCCTTCACCCTTTTAATTGTTTCGATTCTAGCATCTGCTCAAGACAGCTATAAAGTAAAAATCGACCTCACTCAAGCCAAAAACGATAGACTTCCTGTGGAAATTACAGTACCAGTACTTGAAGGTGAATCTGTAGAATACCACATGCCAAAGATTGTTCCTGGCACATATAGCATTTCTGACTTTGGTCGATTCGTTAGCGATTTAAAAGCAACTGATTCAGCCGGAAACTTTTTGGAAGTTGAAAACATCTCAACCAACAGATGGGCGATAAAAGATGCAGCAAAATTGAAGAAAATAACTTATTGGGTAGATGATTCTTTTGATGACTTCAAGGGTTATGGTATCAACAAAGTGTTTGAACCAGGGGGTATGAGCATCGAGGCAGATAGAGGAGTATTCGTTATAAATACATTTGGATTCATTGGATATATCGATGGCTCAAAATTCAAGCCTTATGAATTAACCATTGTTCATGATGAAGAGATTAAAGGTGCTACGTCCCTAAAAACAGAATCATCCTCTGATACATCAGACACTTATACTGCAGCTAATTATAACTTCCTAGCCGATGCTCCGATCATGTATAGTAAGCCTGATATTGTGACTAAAGAAATTGCTGGAGCTGAAATTCTGGTTTCAGTATACTCCCCAAATAAGGTGCTTTCAGCAGCAGATGTTATGGATAATATTGATGAGCTTATGGAAGCTCAGGCTAAATATCTTGGAGGACAATTACCAGTTGACAGGTATGCTTACTTGATTTATCTCTTCGATAGCCCAACTATTTCCGGATCATTTGGAGCATTGGAGCACTCCTACTCTTCGTTATATGCGCTTCCAGAAATGGATCCTGCAAGAATTAGTCAAACAGTAAAAGATGTGGCTGCACACGAGTTTTTTCATATTGTGACACCATTGAATATCCATTCTGAGGAGATCCATGATTTCAATTACATAGAACCTGAAATGAGCCAACATTTATGGCTGTATGAGGGCGTCACTGAATACGCTTCTCAACATGTTCAGGTGAAGTATGATCTGTTTAATCTTGAGGATTTCTTATCTGAAATGCGAAGTAAGATGAATCAGCAGGATCAATATAATGTAGACATTCCTTACACTGAGTTTAGCGAGAATATTCTTGAACCAAAGAATGAGCGTCGATATGGAGATGTATACGCTGGTGGAGCATTGATTGCATGTTGTTTAGACCTTACTATAATCAAATCAACGAATGGTCAAAAAGATTTGCAATCCATTTTGAGAGAGCTCTCAAAACAGTACGGCCCTATGAAAGCTTTTAAAGATGAAGAGCTATTTGGTGAGATTGAAAAATTAACAAATGCAGAAGTTGGTGAGTTTCTAAGGACTTATGTAGGAGCTGCGAATAAACTTCCTTACACTGAAATTCTTGGGTGGGCAGGGATCAGATATGCAGAGGATAATGATGAAATGGTCGTTACTGCAGGCAAGTTTACTCCAGCACTCAATGATGATCAGGAGATTTATGTTGCTGGCACAGATGACATGAATGACTTTGGTAAGGATCTGGATTTAAAAGTTGGTGATGTTTTGTTAGAGTGGAATGGAAGTCCAATTACACTTGAAACATTCCAAAATGTCATTCAAACCTTTTACGAGGAAACTGAAGCTGGTGATAAAATCACCGTATTGGTTCGAAGAGAAGTAAAAGGTAAAACAAAGGATGTAAAACTTAAGGCTAAGGCCAAAAAAGTAAAATCATCACAAAAGCATCTGCTTGAAGTAATGGACAACCCATCGCCTGAACAACAAAAAATCAGAGCTATTTGGTTGGGGAAGTCGTAACTTATAAGAATTGAATAGGTATAATATATAGACCTAAAATAGTATGAAGAGAAATACAAAATTCTTTCTAATTGGAGGAGTAGCTGTTATCGCTATTTTAATCCTGGTATTCTCAGGGAGTTCCTCTGATGCTGAGGCAGAAGTAGTTGTTGAGGTGGAACAAGGAGAATTCATTGTGGACATCATGACCTCCGGCACTCTGGAAGCCAAAAACTCTGTGCCTATCAAGGGTCCCCAAGGAATCCGGAATTATCGGATTTGGAATCTGACTGTTCAGCACATTATCGATGAGGGAACGGAAGTAAAGAAAGGGCAATATGTCGCACGATTAGACCCTTCAGAACTGACAGGCAAAATCAAAGATGCTCAGCTGGAGGTAGAGGAAACTCAATCTCAGTTTACCCAGGTAAAATTGGATACCGCTCTTACCATGCGTCAAGCTCGCGACGAACTCATCAACTTAGACTATACAGTGAGAGAGAAGCAATTGACACTGGATCAATCTCAATTTGAACCGCCTGCTACTATTCAAAAAGCTGAGATAGAACTTGAAAAAGCAAAACGAGCACTTCAACAAGCAAAAGAGAATTATGAAATTCGTAGGCAACAAAATGTTGCCAAAATGCAGGAGGCAGATGCCGAATTAAAAGGTGATAAAAATGAACTGGAGGGGCTTATGTCTTTGCAAAAGGACTTCACCATCTTGGCACCTCAGGACGGCATGCTGATCTATGAACGAAGCTGGGATGGCAAGCCTGTAAAAGCAGGTTCACAAATTAGTGCCTGGGACCCTACAGTAGCTACTTTGCCAGACCTTTCGCAAATGATTACTAAGACTTATGTCAACGAAGTAGATATACGAAAAGTAAAAAGAGGTCAATCCGTTGAGATTGGATTTGATGCATTCCCAGACAAAAATCAGAAAGGGAGAGTTACCAAAGTGGCTAATGTAGGCGAACAAAGACCAAACTCTGACGCCAAGGTGTTTGAGGTAGAAATTGAAGTATTTGGTACTGATCCGGTATTAAAACCTGGAATGACGACTAGCAACCGAATCATTACAAAAGCATTGGACAGCACCATATTCGTTCCGTTGGAAAGCTTGCATTCTCAGTATGATTCGATCACCTATGTTTTCAAAAAACAGGGAGGAAGAACCATAAAGCAAGAAGTAATGCTAGGTGATGCCAATACCGAATATGTTAATATTTTAGCTGGTCTTGAGCCAAATGATCTCATATACCTTTCCAGTCTTAGAGGTTACGAAAAAGATGAAGTCGTTCTAATTCCTGAAATGGATGGCAAACGCCAACAAAAGGAAGTAGAAGAACCAGAACCTTTACCGGAAATACCACAGGGAAGAAGAAGACCTGGAGGAAGATAAGTCATGGATAAGGAGAGGATTTTAGCCAACTTGAGTATAGCTATTGAAGCTGTATTTGCCAACAGGGTACGTTCTATTCTAACAGCGCTGGGAATCATTTTTGGTGTAGCGGCTGTAATTGCAATGCTTGCCATTGGCAATGGAGCGCAGCAAGAAATCCTGGAACAGATCAAGCTTGTAGGTGTCAATAATATCATCATTGAGCCTATCATCGAGCAAACTGAAGAGAATCTCACTGAAGAAGAAGAATCGGGGAATAAAGAAAAAAAGAAGTTCTCACCTGGACTGACACTTGCTGACAAGGAATCCATTGTAAAAACCATTCCTGGTGTCCAAAAAGTCAGCCCTGAAATTCTACTTGAAACCTACATTATTAAAAACGGTATCCGCAGAAGCGCCAAATTGGTCGGCGTGGAACCCTCCTATTTTGACATCTTCAATTTTGAGCTTGCAGAAGGTAAGATGTTTAATAGAGTTCAACTTGAAAAAGGCGAGGCAGTTTGCATCATTGGAAAATCTATAAAAGCTAAATTCTTTCCCTCTCAAAATCCGATTGGCAAGATGATTAAATGTGGTTCCAATTGGATGAAAGTCATTGGTGTATTGGAAGAACGATACATCAGCCAAAATAGCATAAGCAAGCTCGGAATAAGGGATTACAACATGGACGTTTATACACCATTACAAACGGTATTGGTCCGGTATAAAAACAGAGCCATGTTGACAGAAGAAATGATCCAGGGAGCCAATCGAGGATCATCCGGAAATTTCATAGTGATTGGTGGTGGTGGTGGAAATAACAATGGCTCTGATGAGAATCAAAAGGCTGTTAACTACCATCAGCTGGATCGATTGGTTGTACAGGTTGATAAAACAGAATTACTCAATCCAACAGCTGATGTTATTGTGCGAATGCTTGAGCGTAAGCATAACGAAGTAGTTGATTATGAAATAGAAATACCTGAACTACTTTTGAAACAGCAGCAAAGAACCAATGACATTTTTAGCTATGTGCTTGGAGCCATTGCCGGTATATCCCTGATTGTTGGTGGAATTGGCATTATGAATATCATGCTTGCATCAGTGCTTGAAAGAATCAAAGAAATTGGACTCAGGCTATCCATTGGAGCCAAAAAAACGGACATCATCAATCAATTTATGTTTGAGTCTATGATGATCAGCATCTCAGGTGGGTTTATCGGAATCGTTTTGGGAATCATGATGGCGTTGGCTGTCAGTCGATTTGCAGATATACCAACCGTAATATCATTTGGCTCTATCCTCATTTCTTTTGGTGTAGCTACGGCCATTGGATTAATCTTTGGAATAGCCCCGGCTCGAAAAGCAGCATTACAAGACCCTATTACCTCTCTTAGATATGAATAAATTCATTGTATCAATTTGTCTGATTGCTTTGTCCGTATCAGCAAATGCTCAGATTGTTTACTCGCTTGATGATATCATTGGTTTGGCCAAAGGTCAATCCCCACAAGCCAAGCAAGCAGAAACTAGAAAAGAAAATAGGTTTTGGCAGTATCGTTTGTTCAAATCGAATTATAATCCTCAACTTGCTCTAAGTGGAAACCTTCCTGCGTATAGCAATCAGTTTATCCCGGTTACACAAGAAGATGGGTCTACTCAATTTAGGCCAGTTGAGCAAACCAATTCTTCACTAAACCTGGGGTTATTTCAGCCCATCTCTCCTACTGGAGGTAGTGTTTCTGTAAATACTCGTGCAAGCCAATTTCAGGATTTGGTAAATAACGATACTCGCTGGAGGAGTACTATCGTAGATCTCACCCTGAATCAACCGATTTTTGCATTCAATGATCTAAAATGGGACCGAATGACAGAACCTATTCGCTATGAAGAATCTCGCCGTAGCTATGTAGAGGAAATGGAGTTTGTCTCCAGAACTGCAGTTCAACGATTTTTTGATTACCTGGATGCTCAGGTTAATTACCAGATCGCTCAATTTAACCTTTCAAACAACGATACCATTTATAACATTGAGAAGGGTAGATATAATATAGGTACCACTTCTGAAGATAAACTACTGCAGGTAGAATTACAGTTGCTTCGCTCAAAACAAGACTTGGCACAAGCCGAGCTTGACCTTCAAACCAGTCGATTAGGCCTGCGAACGTTTATTGGATTAAATGAAGGAGAAAACTTTGATCTATCGCTCCCGGAAAACATTCCGGTTTTTCCTGTCAATGAAGAACTAGCGCTTCAATATGCAAAAGATAATCGGTCAGACTTTATCGCTTTTGAAAGAAGACGAATTGAGGCTGATGCACAGGTAGCAGAAGCCAAGGGTGAACGTTTTCAAATGAACCTCAATGCTTCATTTGGTTTGAATAGCGCAGGGTCAACTTTTGATGAATCTTACCAGGATGCCCAAAGTCAGCAGTTCGCCAATTTGACGCTAAACATCCCAATTGTAAACTGGGGACGAAATGAGGCACGAATGAAGACAGCATTGGCAAATAAACAATTGACGGATTATGTGATTGCTCAGGAGGAGTTAAACTTCGAACAGGAGATTATTACTCAGGTACGACAATTGGATGTTCTCCAACAGCAAATTGAAATCTCAAAGAAATCTGATGAGGTAGCGCAAAAAAGATATGAGGTAGCTCAGAATAGATACCTGATTGGTAAAATCGACATCACGAATTTGAACATCGCCTTGACAGAAAAGGACAATGCCCGAAGAAGCTACATCAACGCACTCCGCACCTATTGGATCGCATATTATGATCTGCGTAGATTGACACTTTATGACTTTGCAAATAACAGATTGCTCTACACGTTGAATGATTAAATCTAGATTTTAAGCTTCCTCATTCCTTTGAAATAGAGCCACATCATTTTAAGCTTAGAGCCGCCCTTCTTTCGGCCCATTTCCATGGCGTCCCAAAGTTCTTCCGGGATGGCTTCCAGCATGTTGAATTCTCCAGCACCCTTTAACCACTCTAATCACGCTCAGAGTCACTCCCAGAGGACTCTGAGATCACATCTCGAAAATCTACAATTTCAACAATTCCTTCCTCTCCTCTTTCATAAAAGCCTGCACTTGAATAAGCATACTTTGTGTAATCTTCAACTAGATTCCACTTGCCACTCACGGGGTTATGATGCATATAGTCCAGCACTTTGTTGATGCTTTCATCCCCGACAACTGCTTTCGCATCAAAGGACAAACGAAATACCTGATGCTTCTTCCCTTTTGAACGTTCATTTACCTGAACACCTTCTGCCAGTTGTGCCAAAATTGATTTTTCATTTTTGTCATTCAGTCTGGAAATAATTTCATAAGCCATAAATCGTTTGCCCTCTCCAAGCACACGGTTAAGTCCTTGACAATCCTTTTGAACGTACACAAGCAGATGTAAATGATTAGGCATCATTACATACCCACAAGTAATGAGTCCACGGCTTGACAGTTGATTTATCCAGTTTGGCAGATACGCATAGATCTCAGCCTTTTCTAGCAAAGGAAACCATTTGTGACAAGTAAATGTGGTGAAATAGAAGGTCTCTTTCTCTTCGTGAATGCGATGTGTAGGCATGATCAAATATACAAACCTACCCGATTGTTCCTCAGAGTCCTTTCCTTCTCTCCCTCCCAACACTATGTGACTCTGAGGGGGATGATTGGATCGCATATTATGATCTGCGTAGATTGACACTTTATGACTTTGCTAATAACAGATTGCTCTACACGTTGAATGATTAAATCTAGATTTTTAGCTTCCTCATTCCTTTGAAATAGAGCCACATCATTTTAAGCTTTGAGCCGCCCTTCTTTCGGCCCATTTCCATGGCATCCCAAAGTTCTTCCGGGATGGCTTCCAACATGTTGAATTCTCCGGCACCCTTTAACCACTCTGCACCATCTATGGTAATCACCTCTCCATTGATGTAAGCAGAGTAATCTGATACAAGATAAGCAGCCAGGTTCGCCAGTTCCTGATGATCTCCTACCCTTCCCAAAGGCACTTTTCTGGCAGGATCATATTTCTTTTTCAAATCACCTGGCAACAATCGATCCCAAGCCCCTTCTGTTGGAAATGGTCCCGGAGCGATGGCATTGCTTCTAATTCCATATTTCGCCCACTCAACAGCCAATGAACGTGTCATGGCTAAAACCCCACTTTTGGCACACGCTGAAGGTACCACATAACCTGACCCTGTCCATGCATAAGTGGTTACAATATTCAGGATATTACCTCCTTGCTTATTTTCAATCCAGTCCTTCCCTATCGCTAAGGTAAAATTGTAACTGCCTTTTAAAACAATATCTACTACCGTATCAAATGCTCTATGTGATAGTCTTTCGGTTGGACTGATAAAGTTTCCGGCAGCATTATTCAATAGCACATCAACCTTACCAAATTTTTCTTTCGCTTCGCTTATGACTTTTTCTACCTGCTCATATTCTCGAACATCACACGCCGCACAGTGTACCGGATAACCCGTTTTATCAGTTATCTCTTTAGCCGTTTCTTCCAATACTTCAAGTTTCCGGCTTGTAATCACCAGGTTTGCCCCCAGCTCAGAAAAATAAGCTCCCATGGATTTTCCTAATCCCGTTCCTCCTCCCGTTACAATTATAGTTTTACCCTTCAATGATTCCGGGCTAAGCATGCCTTGTGTGTAACTCATAAGTATTTAAGTATTTAAGTGAGCAATATAGCCAAAGGAGCATAAAAAAAGAGGCCCAGAAAGGCCTCTACATTAGGCAGTGAATAGAGCGGTGTGAGTATCCGGTCGTAAAGTACTAGTATTATCATTTGATAAACAATACCCTATTTGGGGTATTTTTCAATCTTAACACTGGCTTAACTTTCCCACCATCTTATGATCAAATAAACAGATAATACAAACAATCCGAATAGGCCTAAAGCGTAGAAAATATTTCCGTAAATAAGATTTCCAATTGCGAATAAAGCAGAATAAACACCGATGGTACCAATAAAAACAGATAGGATGTTTAAACCTAATGATGAGCTTCTATCTCCTTCATAATTCTTCCATCCGATCCCCGGGTTCACTTTGGCAACAAAGCTTTTTAGTTTTTCTTCGGATTCTGGCTTGGTCATAAGAGTTGTTACAACCCATACAACTGTAGTAATACCTGTTGCAATCAATAACCGCATGGTAAATGAATCCAGATAAGTATTTGCTAACATCTCATCTCTGACGACCAAAACCAACACAAAGGCGTTGATTGTGGCAACAATCATCCCCACGATTTCAGTAATCGCATTGATGCGCCACCAAAACCATCTCAGAAGAAAGATTGCGCCAGTTCCAGCTCCCGATAGTAATAATATATTGAAGGCCTGTGTAGCATTCTCCAGTACAGTTAATGATAACAATCCAGCAATGATCATCAACAATACAGTTGACAATCTCCCCACATTCACCAACTCTTTTTCTGAAGCATCCGGCTTGATGAAACGTTGATAAAAATCATTCACCACATAGGAAGACCCCCAATTCAGGTGCGTGCTTATGGTAGACATATATGCTGCGATTAGTGAAGCGACCACCAATCCCAGCCAACCCGGAGATAATAACGTCAGCATTACCGGATAGGCAATATCATCACCTAAATATTGCTCATTGATATTTGGAAATGCACGTTGAATTGAATCAAGATCCGGGAATAAGATGATTGATGCTAATGCAACCAAAATCCATGGCCATGGTCGAAGTGCATAATGAGCAAAATTGAAAAATAGTGTGGCACCAACTGCATGTTTCTCATTTTTTGATGCCAACATTCGCTGGGCAATGTATCCGCCACCACCCGGCTCTGCTCCGGGATACCATACTGACCACCATTGGACAGCCAGAGGTATGATAAACATAGAGACAATGAGAGAGGTGTTGTTGAAATCTGGTATAATATCCAGTTTTCCTTCCAATGCCTGATGGGAAAGCAAGCCATCAAATCCACCAATCTCGGGTTGAGAAACTGCTACATACGCAGCATATATCGCTCCTATTAAAGCGATTCCAAATTGGAAAAAATCCGTCCAGATTACCCCTTTTATACCTCCCAATGCTGAGTAAGCAGCAACAACTATTGATGCGATGACCACCGTGTAAATTGGATCAATTCCAAACAAAATTGATGAGATCTTTATTGCTGCGAGTGTCACTGAACCCATGATGAGGCAATTGAAAAAGATCCCGAGATATAAGGCTCTAAATCCCCTTAAAAAAGAAGCAGCTCTCCCGCCATATCTAAGTTCATAAAACTCGAGATCAGTTAATACACCCGAACGTCTCCATAATCTTGCATAGATAAATACGGTAACCATCCCGGTAATAAGAAACGACCACCAGGCCCAGTTTTTTGCTACTCCTCCTTCTCTTACAAAGCCAGTCACCAGATTGGGTGTATCAGCAGAAAAGGTGGTAGCTACCATAGAAACTCCAAGCAGCCACCAGGGCATGGACTTACCTGCTAAAAAATACTCCAGCGAACTTTTTCCTGCTGTTTTACTTGCAGCTACTCCTATTCCTAAAACAATTACAAAAAAGGTGACGATGACAACCCAGTCGATTGAGTTTAAGACCATTTGATTCAAATTAGGTAACGAGCCATGAAAATAACACCATGCATGTAACCATCAGCAGTTTTTGAGGTAATTCTTAAAGGAATTGCAACTATTATTTCATTTTGCCATCCTTTAACTAAGCTCTTAACCTTTACTACTATGCTTAAAAACTTCTTTCTGATCTCTGTTCGAAACTTAAAGAAGAATGGACTCTACTCAATCATTAATATAAGTGGCTTATCTATAGGAATCGTTTGTAGCGTACTTATCCTCCTTTGGGTAGCTGATGAGGTGTCTTACGACAAGTTTCTCCCTAAGTACGATCGCTTATACCAATTATGGATCAGTGGTTACTATGATGACAAGTTCAATAACTGGCAATCGGTTCCTCTTCCGACGTACGAAGAAATGAAAACCATTGACGGTAATATCGTCAATTCAGTGGTGACCGGATGGGGTGGTGAGCGCCTGCTTACTGTGGATGATACACGCATACTAAAGGATGGCTATTATGTAAGCGAAGAATTTTTGGAGATGTTTGAATTTCCGCTTATCTCCGGGAGTCACACAGAAGCATTGAAAGACCCCATGTCAATCATACTTACCGAGTCAACAGCAAAAATTCTATTCGGTGATGAAGATCCGATTGGCAAACAAGTAAGGCTGGAGGATGAGGGCACATTGCAAGTCACAGCTATTGCAAAAGATGTACCCCAAAATTCATCCTTTAAATGGGATTATCTGGCAACCTGGAAGTATCGTGAATCGGTCAACGAGTGGGTGAAAGACAACAAAACCAACTGGGGTAACTATTCATTTCAGGTGTTTGTAGAGCTCAATGATCCATCACGTGAAATAGATGTTGAGCAAAGCATTTTCGATCTGGCAATGGAAAAGGATCCGGAAATTGGGATGGAGAAAAATTTCTTTCTGTATCCCATGAACAGATGGAGACTTTATTCAAACTTTAATGATGATGGAGAAGAGGCGGGCGGGCGAAGTGATTACGTTCAACTGTTCACTGTCATAGCCATCGTGATATTGATTATTGCCTGCATCAACTTCATGAACCTTGCCACTGCACGATCTGAAAAGCGAGCAAAAGAAGTGGGCATTCGAAAAAGCCTGGGATCTAATCGGGGAAAATTGATTTCTCAGTTTTTAGGAGAATCCATATTCATTACTTTTTTGGCTTTTCTAATAGCAGTCATTTTAACTGAACTTACCTTGCCTTCTTATAATAATCTCGTCGATAAGGAGCTCTTCATTGATTACTCCTCTCCTGTTTTTTGGCTTAGTGCAGTGGGTATTGTGCTTGTTTTGGGAATTATCGCTGGCAGCTATCCTGCTTTTTACTTGTCAGCTTTCAAACCGGCACAAACCCTAAAAGGCACATTGAAAGCAGGTAAAGGAGCGACCACACCTCGAAAAGTATTGGTTGTCATCCAATTTGGATTCTCTATCGTATTGATTGTCAGCACGATCGTCATATTCCAGCAAATAGATTTGGTGAAGAAAAGGGATCTGGGATACGATCAGGAGAATCTAATTTCCGTGGACCTTACAAATGATCTGACTGATAATTATGAAGTGCTCAAGCAACAATTACTTTCATCAGGCTATGTGGAAGCCGTGACACGATCCAATTCCCAGATAACACAGATCAATTCGAATAACTTTTTGGGCTGGCCTGGTAAGCCTGAAACTCAACGAGTGATTTTTACTACAATCACTTCAGAATATGACTATGCCAAAACAATGGGAATTGATGTGCTGATGGGAAGAGACTTTTCCAAAGAATTTGCCAGTGATTCCAGCGCTATCGTAATTAACAAAGCTGCACTTGATCTGATGGGATTGGAGGACCCAATTGGCACCAATCTTGATCTTTGGGGTGAGAAACGCAAACTTATTGGTGTGGTTGATAATGTACTTATGGGCTCACCTTATGAGCCAGTCAAGCCCATGTTTGTTATACTCGAAAACTGGGGTGGATACATTTCAGTGCGACTCAAAAAAACGGATGACCTTCAGGCTTCCCTGAAAGCCATTCAGCCCATTTTTGAGAAACATAATCCTGAATATCCATTTGAGTACAACTTTGCTGATGTTCAGTTCGAAAGAAAATTCACCACCATTACACTCACTAGAAAACTGGCTAGTATCTTTTCAATTCTAGCCATTATCATCACAGGATTGGGATTATTTGGTCTTGCATCATTTACTGCCGAGCAGCGAATTAAGGAAATTGGTATTAGAAAAGTATTAGGAGCCACTATCTCAAGTCTCATGGGATTACTTTCTAAAGATTTCGCCAAACTCGTTATGATTTCATTTGTTCTTGCTGCACCAGTAGCATGGTACCTATTGGATCAATATTTGGACCGATACACCATTCGAGTGAACATTGCCTGGTGGGTTTTCCCGCTTGTTGGTTTGGTTGTACTCGGATTTGCCATTGCCATTGTCTCTGACCAGGCCAGAAGAGCGGCTAAAGCCAATCCGGTGCAGTCATTAAGGAATGAGTAGATAAACGATCTGAAATTGATAAGCAGTATTAATCCCCTCCTAGGAGGGGCTGGGGTGGGTTTGATGAACCAAATTCATTTTGTAAATGTCTTATTTTTCAACCCACCTCTATTTCTCCTCCAAGGAGGAGATTTAAAGGTCATTTCAAAATGAATTTTTCAGTCTTCACTTTATATAAACCGTTTTTACGTTCACAAACTCTTTAATGCCGTGATGTGATAGCTCTCTGCCAAAGCCACTCTCATTGATTCCACCAAAAGGTAATCGAGGATCGGAAGAGACCATTTCGTTTACAAAACATGAGCCTGCATCGAGCTTGGTCGCTGCAAGTTTCTCTGCTTTCTCAATATCACTGGAGAAGATGGCTCCACCCAATCCATAGAACGAATCATTGGCTACTTCCAATGCTTCATCTTCATCTTTCACAGTAATAACTGTCGCAACAGGACCAAATAGCTCCTCTTCATAAGCTGGCATTCCCTTTTTCACATCTGTTAGAATCGTAGGCGGATAGTAATACCCTTTCATTTCCGGTACTTTACCCCCTAAAATGCATTTAGCTCCAGCAGCAATCGAGCGCTGTACCTGATCATGCAATTGATCACGGTACTTCTCTCCTACCAATGGACCTAAATCAGTAGAATCGTCCAATGGATCGCCGAATGTGTAGGAGCTCATTTCTTTGATTAATCGCTTCTCCACTTCCCCTTTTATTGATTCTGGCACAATGAATCGTTTAGCGGATATGCAACTTTGCCCATTGTTCTTTAAGCGACTGGAAACAGTCGTCTCAATGGCCAAATCCAAATCCGCATCCTCCAAAATGATGTAAGGATCACTCCCACCAAGCTCTAGTACACATTTCTTCAAAACCACTCCGGCTTGTTTAGCCACTTCCTTTCCGGCTCTTGTACTACCAGTCAGTGTCACTGCTTTCACGTGTCTGTGTTCTATTACTTTAGATGCCTGCTCATTGCTGATGTATAGATTGCTAAATGCTCCTTTCGGGAATCCTGCTTTTTCAAAAACAGAAACAATGGCTTCCGCACATCCTGGCACATTTGGTGCATGTTTAAGTAATGTAACATTTCCAGCCATCAACCCCGGTGCTGCAAAGCGAAATACCTGCCAGAATGGATAATTCCAGGGCATAATTGCAAAGACTATCCCTAACGGAGTATGCGTGACATAGCTTTTGGTTGCATCGGTTTCAATGATTTCATCTTTAAGAAATTTCTTAGCATTATCAGCATAAAACTCACAGACCCAGGCACACTTTTCCACTTCTGCTTCACTTTCTTTCAAGGTCTTACCCATTTCCTGAGTCATTATATTGGCGAATGCACGTCTCTCCTTTCTCAGAACTTCACCAGCGGACTTCATTAATTGTGCTCTTTGCTCAAAAGAAGTGTGCTTCCACTCCCCAAATGCCTGATGCGCAGACTCAATGGTATTAATGATTTCTTGGTCACTGTGATTTTCAAATGCTTTTAGCGGTTCTTCTGTAGCCGGATTTATTGCTTGCATAAGATTCTTTTGAATGGTTGAAAAATGATCGATTTGGTGAAATTTCGTAACTTATCACCTATTAGATAAAAGTCATTTTTTCCAACAATTGTTGCCATGACACACATACAACAAGAAGAAAGCAGAAGAAATTTCATTAAGCAGCTTGGAGCAGCCGGAATCCTGATGACCAGCTTCCCTTCCTTTGCATTTAATGCACTTACAGACCCGGTATCCTTTACAGGATTGCCACCCGTAAATGTTTCTCACGAGCGATTGATAAGAAAAGTGGTGGGTTTACGTCCCTATCGTCCTTCAGGATTCAATCTAAGCGTACAAAAACTCGATAATAAGGTAATTATTCACAACTACGGTCATGGTGGCGGAGGCATTTCTCTTTCATGGGGGACGGCTTCCCTTGCCATTGCAAAGATCGAAAATGAAACGCAACAAGTGGCTGTTCTTGGAGCAGGAGTAGTTGGTCTATCCACTGCGATTCTACTGTTGAAGCAGGGAAAATCTGTGACACTCTACACCGATAAGCTACCACCAAATACTACATCCAATGTAGCTGCGGCTTTTTGGGCACCTGTTTCTGTTTATGAATCGGATCAGATTGGTGAAGGTTTCATGGATCAATTCAATAAAGCATCGCAGATTTCACAGCGAATGTTCCAGGACCTGGTGGGTGACCGCTATGGAGTCTGGTGGATAAAAACGTACTTTCTCGGTGGAAATTTTGATTTTCCTGGTGGTTTAAATCTATATCCCAATTATAAAGAACTGACAGCATCCACTTCTCCATTCAATGATCACCCGATTACTGAAGAGATCCATTCATTAATGATAGAACCGCCTATTTACCTCAAAGCTCTTCTGGATGATTTTTATCAATTGGGCGGTAAGTTGGTTATCCGAAAGTTCAATCAAACCAGTGAGTTGACACAGCTAAACCAACCCGTCATCATGAACTGTACCGGGCTTGGATCCCATCACCTGTTTGGTGATAAGACCTTGATCCCTATTCAGGGACAACTGGCTGTACTTCTGCCACAGGAAGAAATCAAATACGGGTACGTATACCCATCTTATGATGGTCTGCTTTACATGTTCCCGCGAAAAGATGGAATTATCCTCGGTGGTACATCTGAAAAAGACAATTGGAGCCTTAGCACCAATGAGCAAGAAATCAAGCGCATCCTTAACGGTCATCAAAAGATCGCTGAGGGACTTAAACAATGATGCCCAAACCATCGTAAAATTTGAATACCAAATATTAATGAGTAATTTTGTTGTTATAACAACTAAGTAAATATAGCTATCATGGAAACCACAGCAACAGCACCGAAAACGGACGAAGCAAAAGATTTCATGCCCATCAATGGCACTGACTATCTGGAATTGTATGTGAGCAATGCTAAACAAGCGGCTCATTACTACAAGTCTGCATTTGGATTTAAATCGCTGGCTTACGCTGGCCTGGAAACTGGTGTTAAGGATCGTGAATCTTACGTGGTAGTGCAAGATAAAATACGTCTGGTTTTAACCTCTCCACTTAAAAGTGGTACCGAGATTGGTAAACACATTGACAAGCACGGTGACGGGGTGAAAGTGACAGCTCTTTGGGTTGATGATGCGACACATGCATATAATGAGGCGGTGAAGCGAGGAGCTCAATCATTCATGGAGCCCAATACCCTAGAAGATCAGCACGGTACGGTGGTTCGTTCCGGCATCCATACCTACGGTGAAGTGGTTCACATCTTCATTGAAAGAAAAAATTACAACGGAATTTTCCTTCCCGGATATAAGGAATGGAAGACGGACTACAACCCAGAGCCGGTAGGTCTTAAATACGTGGATCACATGGTAGGTAATGTAGAGCTTGGCGACATGAACAAATATGTGAAGTTCTACGAGGAAGTGATGGGGTTCAAACAGATCATGTCGTTTGATGACAAAGACATCTCTACCGAATTCACCGCACTTATGAGTAAGGTGATGAGCAATGGCAATGGACGCATCAAATTCCCTATCAATGAACCCGCTCCGGGGCTTAAGAAATCTCAGGTAGACGAATACCTGGAATTCTATGAAGGTGCTGGTGTGCAGCACATTGCGGTGGCTACTGACAACATCATTCAGACGGTCACAAATCTGAAAAGCCGAGGCGTTGAATTCTTACAAGTGCCCGACACCTACTATGATGTGCTTACAGAGCGTGTGGGTCAGATAGATGAAGACATTGAGGCGCTAAGACCATTGGGTATTTTGGTGGACCGTGATGACGAAGGGTATTTATTACAGATCTTCACTAAGACGGTGCAGGCACGTCCTACTATGTTCTTCGAAATCATCCAACGAAAAGGTGCCACCTCTTTCGGAAAAGGAAATTTTAAGGCATTGTTCGAAGCGCTCGAAAGAGAGCAAGAGCTTCGTGGAACGCTTTAATCATACCACTCACTACTAATCACACGGAAAAGGAGCTTGAAAAGGCTCCTTTTTTTGTTTCTATGGAAGAATACTAGCAAATCCCGAACTGAATAGTTCGTTATCTCATTCCAAAAGCTCCTATTCCTGAGTAACTTAGATAGGAAAACTTTCTTGGTTATGAAAAAGATCACCCTAAGCTTCTCATTTATTCTTATTGCAATTTGTACGTTTTCGCAAATTCGAATTACCTATGTCGAGCCCTCCACAAATACAATAAAAGTTAAAAACTTTGGCGCTAGTACAGTAGATATCTCTGGTTATCGCTTGTGCTCTTTAATTAAGTACACCTCCAATCTAACAACTGGGATCACAATCAATAGTGGATCTATGAATCTAGCGGCAGGTGAAGAGGTTGAATTTGTTGCTCCCGGAGGCGCTTCCAGTTCCTGGCAAAACCTTGCCAATGAAGCTGACTTGGGGTTATACCTTCCTAGTGGAAGTTTTGGTTCTTCATCAGCGATGGTGGATTTTGTGCAATGGGGAAGCGGTGGTCATGGACGAGAGAGTGTTGCAGTTTCAAAAGGCATATGGAATACAGGAGATTTTGTTAGTGATACCGAACCCTTCTTCTATACAGGCGATGGCACACAGAATGGAGTATTCTTTTGGGAAGGCACCACTCCACCAAATCAAGCGCCAACCGATATAACGCTTTCTAATTCAACCATTGAAGAAAACATGGCAACAAATACTGTTGTTGGAGTTCTGACAACAGAAGATCCGGATACAGAGGACAATCATACCTATACGCTTGTTGTCGGAGCGGGCAGTGATGATAATACTTCGTTTACAATTTCGGGCGCTGAACTTTTGAGTAATGAGGTGTTTGATTTTGAATTGAAATCGGTGTACTCAATCAGAATTCAAACAGACGATGGCAATAGCAACACTTTCGAGAAATCCTTTTCAATAACTATAACCAATGATGCTGAACCTCCTTCTGATATTAGTCTTAGCAACCAATCTATTGGTGAGAATTCGACCATTGGTTCTGTAGTTGGGATACTTTCAACAACCGATCCTGATATGGGAGAATCTTATGTGTATAGTCTTTCAACTGGAACTGGAGATGATGATAATGCCTCATTTGAAATTGTTGGAGATGAATTAAGGACTTTTACTCAATTTGATTTTGAAAACAAGTCGATGTATTCCGTTAGAATTCAAACTAATGATGGAGAAAACACTTTCTCAAAACCTTTTTCAATAACCATAGTAGACGAGAATGATTTTCCTACTGACATTACATTGTCCAACAATACAATAGATGAAAATCAAGCCATCGGAACCATTATAGGAAACCTATCTACAACCGATATTAACGTTGGAGATACGCATTCCTATTCTTTGGTTGAAGGTGAGGGAGGTACAGATAATTCACTCTTTGCCATTGTCGATGCAGAACTCCAATCTGCCAGTATTTTTAATCATGAGTCAAAAGATGTTCTCAGCATTAGAATACAAACAGATGATGAGAATGGAGGCGTATTTTCAGAAATTTTTTCAATTGTGGTGAGTGATCTTGTAGAGGCCCCAACGGGACTGGTATTGAGTAGTCATGTGATTGCTGAAAATCAACCAATAAGCACACAGGTTGGCATTTTCACTACTATCGATGAAGATCAAGGCGAAAATTATACATACGATTTTATAGCGGGTACAGGTGATGATGATAACGCTTCTTTTCAAATTTCTAATAATCAACTGCTGTCAAATGAGGTGTTTGATTTAAATGTAAAAAGTAGTTATTCCATCCGGGTAGCTACTAACGACGGAAACACAAACTCTTTTGAAGAAACCTTTACCATAACAGTGACTCCAGCAAATGATGCTCCTACTGACATTATCCTATCCAATAATGTAATTGATGAAAATCAGGACATAGGATTTACCATTGGTACATTAACTACAAATGATGCAAACGAAAATGATTCACATACATATTTGATAGTAACTGGAGTGGGAGATTCAGATAACAATTCATTTGCGATAGATAACAATCTTCTGATAACCTCGGAGGTTTTCAATTTTGAAACTAAGTCTTCTTATACCGTCAGGATTCAAACAACTGATTCAGAAGGCGCCTCATTTTCAAAAGCATTTTCAATTGACGTTAATGATGTCAGTGAGTCTCCAACAGATATATCATTGAGCAATCAAGAATTACCTGAAAATCAAAGCAGTGGCTTTACAATTGGAATGTTCACTTCGACGGATGAAGATGCAGGTGAATCATATACCTACAGTTTGGCAAATGGTGAAGGTGATTCGGATAATTCACTGTTTGAAATTGTGGGGGCTAATCTCCTTTCTGATACTACGTTTGATTTTGAAACCAAATCAGTTTACACCATACGAGTGGAAACCAATGATAGCAACCTTGGTACGTTTTCAAAATCTTTCTCCATTTCAATTACTGACACCAATGATGCGCCAACCGACATAACCTTATCAAATTCAGTCATTGCAGAAAATGAAGAAGCAGGAACATTAATCGGTACTTTAACTTCAGCAGATCAGGACGTCAATGATACGCACTTCTATTCTTTAGTTGCTGGTGATGGAGATGACGACAATGGAATTTTTATCATACAGAATGGCCAACTGTCCATTAATGAAATTGGCAACTTTGAAAGCAAATCAACTTATTCAATAAGAGTAGAGTCCAATGATGGCAATGAGGGCGTTTATTCAAAATCTTTTATAATCGAACTGGAAGATGTCCCTGAGGCTCCAACAGACATTGCCATTAGCAATTCCACGATTCAGGAAAACTTACCATCAGGATCAACCATTGGAATCCTTACTGCAATCGATGAAGACTTGGAAGATTCGTTTACTTTCTCACTCATTGCAGGAGCAGGGAGTGAAAACAATGAATCTTTTGAAATAGATGGTTCAGCGCTCAAATCAAATGAAGCATTGAATTATGAGGAACTAGCCTGTCATTCGATTCGAATCCAAGCTACTGATAACACTGGAGGTACATTTTCAAAAATATTTCTGATCGAGGTGGAAAATATCAATGAGGCTCCTACAGAGCTGATACTAAGCGCCTCTGCTGTTTCTACGATTGATGAAATAGGCTCAGAAGTAGGTGTCTTGAGTTCGATTGATGAGGATGAGAATGATGGTTTTACCTATTCATTAGTTGAAGGTGACGGAGATGATCATAACGCGCTTTTTTCAATTGAAGTGGATAAGCTTTTAGTCAATGCACCTCTTTCCAATAGTCTTCCCGACGAACTTTCTGTCCGTATTTCATCTACCGACATTGGAAATCTTTCTGTCACTTCTGTTTTTACTATTGAGGTTGAAAAAATTCTTGGTTTTGAAAAATTAGAAGCAGTGAAAGTTTTTCCAAATCCGGTTTCGGAATATTTTCAAATCATATTTCATGAGCCGATTCAAAATGAACAAATCAAGATCATTGATTTAAATGGCAAAGTAGTGTTTACTGAACTTCTTACCTCCGGATCAGAATTTCTAATTCAAAACTTAAAACTGTCGCCAGGGCTCTATCAGCTCCAAATTTCATTGAAGGGCAATACAGCGCACCGATCTATTGTAATAGAATAGGTTTTTCAGACTCACTACTAATCACACTGAAAAGGAGCTTGAAAGGGCTTCTTTTTTTGTACGCTTTCAAAATCTATTATTTTATATCATTGATAAAAATCCAATTACAAACGACTACAAACGGATATATCCGGATATATCCGTTTATTAATACGGCTATTTGAGTTCAATGAGCTTTCTTCATAACTTTTCTTTCTAAACCTTGATAAGGAGTGATCTATATCATCAGTGGAACATCACGATCGGGAAAAACGCTACTAGCTCAAAACCTGATGCAAAGGCGAGTAATTCCATTAGTGTCGCTTGACTGGCTGGTCATGGGCTTCACTAATGGTATCCCAGAATATGGCATCCATGATAAATTATGGCCTGATGAAATTGCTGAAAGGCTTTGGGATTATTTAAAAGCGATACTTGAAAGCATCATTTGGTCTGACTCAGATATAATCATTGAAGGTGAAGCTGTACTTCCCGAATTAATCATTGACTTCCAAAAGAAACATACCCGTTGTATGAGAGTGTGCTTCCTAGGTTATGCACACGTAAGTGTTCTTCAAAAGGTGAAAGAGGTATATGAGTACCATCAAGATAAAAAAGACTGGCTGACACAGGAATCAAAGCAGTATGTGGAGGATCATATTCACAATATGGTGGAATACAGTAAACGAATTGAAAAAACGTGTAGACATTACGGTATAAGCTATTTTGATACATCAAAAAACTTTAAACAAGCTTTGGACCAGGCAATGGAATACCTTCTAAAAGAAAAGTGATGGAGGTAGAATTGAATGACATTCGATATGGCTTTGCCAGAGATTATAAAGGCGAGGAAGAAAAAAGCTGACCGCCGTAAGTAAGATCTATTTACGGAAAGAATCTATCTTTTGTGATAAATCAAGAGGTTTTCTGTCTAATGAAAGTCCGTGGAGTAATTAGGAGCGGCAAAATCATCATCACGGAAGACACCAGTTTCTCCTCAATTAAGTTTGTTCACAAGCGAATCAATAAACTTCTAGACCCGTAGTTAAACCGATTCAACCGCTCGTTAATAACCGTTCCAGATTCCGTTATTTTTTTCATATCTTCATTGCCCTAACCTAATGTAAGATGAAGAGTAACCTATCCATTTCGCTAATCCTCATTGTTCTATTCATTTCGTGTAATCCTCCCCAAGAAACAGAGAAACAACCCATGGTTGTTGAAACCACAAAAATGTCTTCTGCCTCAGGAGGAATGGTGGCAGCCGCACAACCATTGGCTACTCAGGCTGGCGTTCAAATGTTGGAGGCCGGTGGCAATGCGGCAGATGCAGCAGTGGCAGCCGCTTTTGTGATTGCAGTGGTGGAGCCTACAATGAATGGCATTGGCGGTAGAAATCAGGTTTTTATCAGGCAAACAGATGGAAGCTTCAGCGGATACAATGGCATGACAGAGGTTCCAGCTAGTTTCGTTCCGGATGAAGATCCACCAAATTCAGGTCACCGTGTAGTAGCGATTCCGGGAGTGGTGGCATCCTTGATGCGATTACACAAAGAACATGGCACTATGCCTCTAAAAGAACTCATGAAACCTGCGATCAAACATGCTTCAGAAGGTTTTGAATTACTGGAGGGCGAGGCTAGACGCCACAGTCTTGGGCTTGATGCTATTAAACAAGATCCGGGATTCAGAAAACAAATGCTAAAAAGTGATACCACTACTTATCAGGTTGGAGAGATTCTCAAGCAACCGGATTTAGCCAGTACGCTGCAGCGAATAGCCGACACAAACGGTGAAGACTTTTATAGAGGAGAAACGGCAAACATGATTGCTGCAGATATGTCCCTTAATGATGGTTTTGTGACTTCAGAAGACCTAGCCAATTATCAGGCACTTGATGCCCGGTATGTCTCCATTACGTATCGGGATCATGAAATTCATTCCATTCCAGCTCCTGCTGGGGGTGGATTGGTAGTCAAGGCGCTTAATATTATGGAGAATTTTGACCTGTCCAGCATGTCTGATGCGCAGTGGGCGGCTGCTGTCAATCAAGCATTGGCATTCTCTATGGAAAGCATGGAATATGATTATGCCGAAGAAGACTTAGATCAGGTGCAAAGCAAGGAATGGGCGAAAGAAAAAGCAGGTCAGGTAATCATCCCAGATCCCATAAATGAACAAACAGCGGCCGGTTTGATACAACCTCAAAAGCTCTTAGCAGAAAACACCGATTGGAGCGGGAATACCTGGGGAGAAGATAGCCATCATACTACCCATTTTGTGACGGCTGATTGTTCAGGAATGGTGGTCTCCATAACTCAGACCATCGGACCTTTATTCGGCTCAAAAGTCATCACTCCAGGGCTTGGGTTTGTTTATGCTTCGACCATGGGTGCCTATCTATCAGGATCCGATCAGGCTCCCGGCTCCAGACCAAGAACGACCATTGCCCCTACTGTAGTAACTAAAAACGGAGAAACCGTCATGGTGCTTGGTGCAGCAGGAGGCCTACGAATACTCTCAGGTATCGTTCAGGTCATTTCACGCTACGTCGATCAAGGCTTATCCATCGAAGATGCGGTAGCAGCTCCCAGGATTCATCCATCAGCTGACTATAGCGATGGAAATCGTGAGGTGTTTGCAACAAAGTTTAGCGCTGAATATACCCCTACCAACGGATGGTCAGCGGAAGATTCCATCTATTGGCAGGATCAAGGCTTTGAAATTGAAGCCATTACCCGCTACGGTGCATTTTCCAGAGTACATGCCATTTCCCGTAATCCTGAAACCAATATTTGGTCAGGAATGGCTGATCTTGATTGGGAAGGAGCAGCGAGAGGTGTAGAAGAAAATGTATGTGAAGAATAGCAGATTCAATACATATACTTAATAACACTCCTTCGGAATGAATCAAATCAAATTCTTCATCCTGCTGCTGTTATCTACTATGGTTTTGGGCAACTTAGTTAGTCAGGAAAGGTATTTAAAACTTGATTCATTACTCAATGCACGATCTCAAGAACAACGTTTCTCGGGTATAGTGTTTGTTGCGGAAGGGAACGAAATAATGTACACCAATGCGTTTGGATATGCTGATTATGCTAGGAAAATCCCACTGAATCTTTCCACTCAATTTGACCTTTCATCAGGATCGAAGCTCTTTACTGCAGTTGCAATCGCTCAGTTAATTGATCAAAACAAGTTGTCCTTCAACACTAAAATCAAGGAATTTTTCCCAGAGCTCATCAATGCAAAAAATATTAACATTCATCAACTAATGACCCATTCTTCCGGATTAGGTCATTTTCAAATTGTTAAAGGTTTTAGCTACCAAAACATCACTTCGTGTATAGATGTATTACCATTTATTAAAACCGAACCACTACTTTTTGAGCCAGGAGACAGTGTCTACTATGCTACCTCCAATCTCCTTATATTAGGAGCAATAGTTGAGAAGATCTCCGACCTTACATTTCCTGAATATGTCAAGGAGAATATCATTTCAAAACTAGACTTAAAGCGAACAACTTTCGATACATACTTCCAAGTTCAGGATTATGCAGGACGCGATGGAAGGTTTGCGAAAGGATACATTAAAAATGAAAAGGAGCAAATAAGTGAAAAAAACAGATACAAAGATGAGCAAGCGCTAGTCGTTTTATCAGCAGGTGGTATGTGGTCAAGTGCAATAGATTTATTTGAATTTGACAAAGCATTGTTTTCAGGTCAATTATTCGATGAAAAGCTGCTGACACCTATGACAGAGCATCACGTTTTCACTGGTTGGGAGGGCACTTATTTTGGCTATGTTTTTAACATCATAAATGTAAATTCGAATAAGGAAGGTGCGGGTCATGCAGGAAATAGCTCTGGCCATCATAGTTTCAACTTTCGCTATGAAAACAGAGAAACTACTCTCATTATATTAACTAACTATGGGTTTGTCGATATTTTCGAATTAGCACATGGTCAAATTGAACCGATCCTGTTTGATGATTAAGAAGACTTTGTACAGTCATTTGATTATTGCGTATTCAAAGATTCCTGAAGTGCTATATTTACTATCATTCAGTTTTAATGCTAACCTAATATCTGCCCATGAAACCTGATCTCAAAAAGTACTGGTCCCGAAACCTGAAGTATTTGCTAATCCTCCTCTCTGTTTGGTTCATCGTTTCGTACGGTGCTGGGATTTTGTTTGCAGAGCAATTAAACTCAATCCGGATGGGAGGCTTTAAACTTGGCTTCTGGTTTGCACAGCAAGGATCCATTTATGTTTTTGTAGTTCTGATCCTAATATATGTCCGCCTGATGAATAAGCTGGACAAGGAATTTGATGTAGACGAAAAATAAGCCAATCAATGGACGTACAAACCTGGACTTTCGCACTCGTAGGAATCACATTTGCTATGTATATCATCATTGCAATTTGGTCTCGGGCATCTACAACCAATGATTTTTATGTAGCTGGTGGTGGTGTCTCACCACTTGCCAATGGTATGGCTACAGCTGCAGACTGGATGTCTGCTGCTTCCTTTATTTCCATGGCTGGACTCATCAGCTTCATGGGGTATGATGGAGCCGTATATTTAATGGGCTGGACCGGAGGTTACGTGCTTCTAGCTTTGCTCCTTGCCCCCTATCTAAGAAAGTTCGGAAAGTACACCGTTCCCGATTTCATTGGTGATCGCTATTACTCAAACATTGCAAGAACTGTGGCGGTCGTCTGTGCAATCATTGTGTCTTTCACGTACGTAGCAGGTCAAATGCGTGGTGTTGGTGTTGTGTTCGCACGTTTCCTGGAAGTCCCCGTCAATACGGGAGTATTTATCGGGATGATCATCGTACTCTTTTATGCAACGCTTGGAGGCATGAAGGGGATCACCTACACACAGGTAGCTCAGTACTGTATACTAATATTCGCTTTCATGGTACCGGCCTTTTTCATCTCTTTTCAGCTTACCGACAACATCATTCCACAATTGGGTTTTGGTGGCACATTATCTGACGGTACTTATTTGTTAGATAAATTAGACGGCTTGCACAAAGAATTAGGCTTTGCGGAATATACCAGCGGATCAAAATCAGTAATCGATGTGTTTGCTATCACCTTTGCTCTGATGGTAGGAACTGCAGGTCTCCCCCATGTAATCGTTCGGTTTTTTACCGTGAAGAAGGTTCGAGATGCGCGCATGTCCGCAGGATGGGCGCTGATCTTTATTGCCATCCTGTATACCACTGCTCCAGCCATTGCAGCTTTTGCGCGAACGAATCTGATCGAAACGGTATCAGGAAAAGAATATAGCAATATGCCAGAGTGGTTTTCAAATTGGGAAACCACCGGCTTAATCACCTTTGAAGACAAAAACAATGATGGGTTAATACAGTACGTTGCTGATGAAAATCAAAATGAATTGACCATAGACCGGGATATCATGGTGTTGGCGAATCCGGAAATAGCTAAGCTACCTAATTGGGTGGTTGGATTGGTAGCGGCTGGAGGATTAGCTGCTGCTCTATCTACAGCAGCAGGGCTACTTCTGGTAATTTCAGCCAGCATTTCTCATGATCTGATCAAAAAGCAGATCAAGCCAGATATTTCCGAAAAAGGCGAGCTGGTTTGGGCACGAATTGGGGCAGTCATTGCTGTTTGTATTGCCGGATATTTCGGAATCAATCCACCAGGTTTTGTAGCGGCAGTAGTAGCACTGGCCTTTGGGTTAGCAGCTGCCTCTTTCTTCCCTGCTATCATCTTAGGCATATTTGATAAACGTATGAATAAAGAAGGTGCCGTCGCTGGAATGGTCGTTGGGATTTTATTGATGTTATTCTACATGATGAAGTACAAACTTGGACTATTTGGTGGAGGTAGCAAAGAAGATTGGTGGTTTGGTATTTCACCAGAGGGGTTTGGAACGGTCGCTATGCTCGTCAACTTCACAATATCATTTACTATTTCACGATTTTATCCAGCACCACCAAATGATGTACAGGAAATGGTTGAAAGTATCAGACACCCGCGTGGTGCCGGAGGTGCGACGCATGGATGATTGATTTACAGCCACTTGCCACAAACAACTGAATTCCATACCTTTAAAAGAGGTTTCAAATTCAACCAGCATGGCCAATCAAAAAAGAATCAGTTTACTTCTTTTGTTCTTAGGGCTATTTATTAATCAAGCAGCTGCCCAAAAAATCAATTTCAGCGACCTCAAACAAGGGACTACATTTCTTGTGAAATTTAATCAGGGCCGTTCAACATTAGATTCTGTTGCAAAAGAGGATTTAAGAATCATAGCTAAAGGCTTTGAAGAGTACGATGATTTAAAAATTGAAGTAGCAGGTCATACGGACTTTCGGGGTAATCTGAAAGCAAATATCAAACTAGCCAAAATGAGAGCTGACATTGTTACAGATTTTCTAATAGAAAATGGTGCTGACAAAAAAAGAATTGAGGTTAATGCGTATGGTGGAGCAAGACCACTTTCGGAAGAAGTAGCCGCAATGAATCGACGGGTTGAACTCACTGTGGTTAAGAACTCTGATTTGGCTAAAAACTTTTTCGGTGTTTATCAGAGAAATTCTGAGGAATACACTGCAGAACAAAAAGAAGTACCCATAAATGAGATCAGAGAAGATAGACAATCGCCCATCAAAAAGGTAGCTCTAATTATAGGAAATGATGACTATCGAGGCATTGGTACACTTAAAAATCCTTCCAATGATGCCCAATTAATGTTTACTACTTTAAATGACCTTGGATTTGAGGTTCATCATCATGTCAATTTGAATTATCAAACGATGATTGGAGCCATAAAAGAATTTAGTTACATAATCAATGGAGCTGATATCGTGCTATTCTATTATGCAGGACATGGGATGCAGCTAAACGGAGATAATTATCTCATTCCAATTGATGCTACTTTAAAAAATGGATCCAAGGATCTAACCTTCGAAGCTATCAATACAAATATTCTTTTGAAGGTGTTTGAATACACTAACAAGGAAAGTTTGAATATTTTAATCCTGGATGCTTGTAGAAATAACCCCTATCAGACTGGCGCAAGGAGCGCCGGAAGTGGACTTTCGGAAATGAGACCCCCAACTGGAACTGTGATAGCGTTTGCAACTTCTCCGGGAGCAATCGCTTTTGATGGGGATGGCAACAACGGAGTGTATACCCAGGAATTAGTTAAACAGATGAAAAAGCCTCAGCGAATTGAAGATGTTTTTATGAAGACCCGCATCAACGTGGAGGAGGCAACTGATAATCAACAAAGTCCATGGGAATTGTTTCGATTGAGAGGCATCTACTATTTTAAGAAATAAGTAAAAAGTGCTAAATCAAACTTTTCGCTAACATCTGATGAAATTGATGAACGCCAGTTTCTCGTTTTGGTGAAAATCGTCCAGAGGTGTAATACCGTGATTTTAACCCTTTTTGAACGCCCTCTACTACAAATTCATCTTCACGTTCCACCTTATCCAGTAGCGCCCCCGCTCCTTTATTCAACTTCGACTCATCATAGATGTACGTCAGGAATGAAACCTTCGTCTGATTAAGTGAGATTGGACGTACAATGTTCACTGACAGCCCCCACGGATAAAAATTAAACATCATATTAGGGAACACCCAAAAATAATAGGCCGCCACTCGCTTCCCATGGTGTTGATGATCTTTTGGCAACTCAAAGATGTCCTCAGAACCTTCAGAATATCCAATCTGTACATTAAAATGCTCATGGAGCACCGTTTCATAGCTTCCATAATCCAGCGCCTCATTGAGATCACTATGAACAAATGGAATATGAAATCCTTCCAGGTAGTTGTCACAATACAACGCCCAATGCGCATTCACCAGATAATCCTTTGATTGAACTTTGCTATGTACAAACTCTTCTAGAGGTAAAAAATCTACGTAGCTGTTCATTTCTGTGATTACCTTATTGAAATCAACAGCACTACCAAGGTTCGCAAAAAGCATCGGGCCCCACTTTACGATATCAAAACGGTGGAGATCTTCACAATCTCTCGGGAAATTCTTAGTGTCTTTGAATTCCGGCATGGATTCAAACACTCCATCCAATCCAAATTTCCTTCCATGATACATGCACATAAGCTTTCGATTTGACCCTGGATTTTGTGCAACCAGGTTCCCTCTGTGGGTGCATACATTACTCAAGCAATGAATAGTGCCCTGATCATCTTTGGTCAAAACCATTGGTTCCGTTAGAAACCCATCATACAAAACAAATGGATGTGTTTGTCTGGCGAGCTTAACAAGGTTCTCGTCTCCTACCCATTGCCATGAGTGATAAAACACTTTCTCTTTTATCAAATCAAAGGTGTTTTGATCCCGATAGAAGGATGCCGGTAGCGTTTCAGCTTCAGTGATATTGGGATTGATAGAATACTTAGGTGTGCTCATAAAAATGGGGTATCTTTTCAAAAATACAGTTTTTACAGCCAACATTAGCTAATCAAATGAGTCGAAAAAAGCTTGGGTTTTGGACCAGCTCATCCTTAGTAATCGGTAATATGATTGGCTCTGGTATATTTCTTCTGCCTGCCTCACTCGCTTCATATGGGAGCATCAGCATATTTGGTTGGATCATTTCAGCATGCGGGGCAGCCGCTTTAGCATTTGTATTTATTGAATTCAGCAAGATGCTACCAGGCACTTCAGGTGGACCTTATGTGTACTCGAGAAATGGATTAGGAGATTTTGCTGGCTTTTTGGTTGCATGGGGGTATTGGATCTCCATCTGGTGTGCCAATGCGGCAATTGTTATCGCGCTTGTCAGTTACCTGGGTGTCTTTTTCCCTATGCTTCAAACAAGTAATATCACAGCAGTCATTACCGGGTTAGCCATTGTGTGGGGTGTTGTTTGGATCAATACCATAGGGATCAGAGAAGCAGCTATCTTTTCTTTAATAACAAGTATTCTTAAAATCACCCCGCTTTTGGCAATAGCCATATTTGGTTTATTCTACATCAATCTGGAGAATTTCAGATCATTCAATATCAGTGAATTATCAAATTTACAAGCGTTAACAGCATCTGCTACCTTGACCTTTTTTGCATATATGGGCATTGAATGTGCAACGATTCCTTCGGGAGACATTGAAAATCCAAAGAAAACCATCCCTCGATCAACCTATTTTGGACTTGGCATTGTCGCATTGATTTACATACTTGGAACATCTGCTTTAATGGGAATAATACCAGCTGAGGAACTGCAAAACTCTCAAGCACCATTTTCAGACGCAGCATCTATTATTTGGGGACCCTGGGCGGAAAACTTAGTTGCAATAGGAGCCATTATTTCAACATTAGGAGCTTTGAACGGTTGGATCCTTATTCAGGGTCAGATACCTGCAGCCATTGCAAGAGACAAACTTTTTCCTCCAATCTTCGCTAAAGAAAACAAAAATGGAGTTCCTGCTCTGAGTATTGTTATTTCAAGTGTGCTTATTTCTGCGCTGATGATAATGAATTATTCAAAAGGACTGGTCAAGGCTTTTCAATTTGTCCTCTTGCTCTCTTCAATGACATCCCTACTTGCTTACTTATTCACCTCAGTGAGTTACACTATTGTTACCGCCAGAAAAGAAGGAACTTCGAAAGGATTTATGATGAAGGGTGCGATCGCAACAATCGCTTTTCTATTTGCTATTTGGGCAATCGCCGGATCAGGGATTGAGATTGTTTATTGGGGATTTATTCTTTTAATGGCCGGACTTCCACTATTTGCATGGATGCAAATAAAGAAGAAGAAATAAATTGAATTATTCTTTCTCGCTGTAGTTTGAAAAAACTTTATCAAGCAGAGTAACTAACGTGTTATATTCTGATTCAGAAAGATCTGTCCATCCCAATTTTCTAGATGCTTCAACAGCCGGGTTTGCTTTTGAAATGAGGCTACATCCTTTGGACGTTATTCGTACATGGAATTTTCTACCATCTTTTTTATCTTTTATTCTCTCTACTAACTCTTTCTGAACCAGGAGATCCACAATTCTTGACACAGTCGGTTTATCACGGAAGCTCATATTGGCCAGGTCCGTCTGATACATGTCTTTCTCACCGATCTTCGAGAGAATAACCCATTGCTCAGGAGTGATGTCTACATCAGCGTGTTTAAACCGATTTATTAAATCTTGTCTGACCACTTTGTATGTGCGGTCTATAAACGATCCAATTTCTTTGTATTCAGACATAAGAAGCTAATATATCGTTTTTCTGATTGAGCTAGAAATGACATCAAATTGAAAATTTTTCACACAAAGATTGTGATGAACACTAAAAGCTCTGCAACTAAGTTATTTTTGAGTAAATCAACTTTGTAGCTTGAAAAAAGTTTTAATCATCATATCTATTTTACTGCTGGCTGGTGTAGGTTATTTCACTTATGAGAAGTGGGTGAAGCACGCAAATATCACTGCATGGAGTTTCATTCCATCTGATGCTGCAATGGTATTGGAAGCGGAAGTAGTTAAGGACCTTAATACACTGAAACATTATCCAATATGGTCTATAATAAATCAATCCTCTGCATTCGATGGTTTCAATCAAGGTTTAACTTTTCTTGATTCAATAAATGGCGAAGGGGGATTTAGTGCCATTTTTGAAACTGCACCAGTATTGACATCCATTCACAAAGTAGGCAGTGATAATCTGGATTTTCTTTTTGTCGTTGAGCTTCAAAATATTTCGCAAAACACATTTGTAAATGCAACAATCGGAAGATTGCAAAAAAAGGGATTTCGATTTAAGTCCCGGAATTACAATGATTTTAAAATCAGTGAGATCAGCAGTGAAGGAAAGACCTTGACATTCATTTTTTACAAAAACTTCTTTTTGGCAAGTTTTACCCCTTATTTGGTCGAGGATGCAGTTAGAGCGGTCAGCGATTCTGAAATTATTTCATTTAAAGAAAAATTCAACCAATTAATTAATCCTGGATCAGAAGGTCTTGCCTCTATATATGTCAATTATGATAAAACCGGAGACCTTTTAGGTTCATTTATATCTAAAGGCCAGGAAATACCCATTGTTGCTGGTAATTATGAGTTGCTGATTGATTCCTCATTTTTACAACTTTCAGGATTCTCGCACGCTACGAATAATGAATGGCTTGCGACTCATAAGGAGCAGCCAGCAACTTTTGATATGGCGGAGATAATTCCAGAAAAAACTTCCTATATGCTTCATATCACATCCTTATATATGAAAGGATGGAAAGACCATCAGATTGACCATATTAGAAAAAATGGCACAATAAAGAAGCTACAAGATTCATTAAAAGCTAGTTATGATTTTAATGCTGATCAGGTTTTTGACTTAGTGGATAATGAGATTGGAATAGTCACACTGGAATCACCGCGATTAACTGACCTTAGGAAAATGATGATTCTGGAGGTCAATGACATGGAAGAATCATTGGATTTTTTCAGTCAACTAACTCAACGCATCGCATTATCCAGGGGAGATACTGTGTACACTGAATCATACAGTGATAATGAAATTAGGTTTCTTCCTATAAAAGATTTTCCATCAACCATTTTAGGTGCCATGGGGACAGGCTTTAACCAATGTTTTTACATCAGCTATAGGAATTATTTGATCTTTTCAAATGACCTTTTAGAGTTAAAAACACTCATTTCTTCAGTGGAGGATGAGGATACCTGGGGGAAATCCATTCAAATGAATAATTTCCTATCCCGAACAAATAATGCTGCTAATGTGAGTTTGTTTGTAAACATTCCCCGTGCATGGACAACAATACTCGACAATTTGATACCTCAATGGGAAGATCATTTTAAATCTAATTCATCTACATACCGATCCATAGACCTGGCGGCTTTTCAGTATAGCTACATTGATGGAAAATATTTCACCAACTATACCATATCTCAACCTCAAAAAAAGACGAAAAGCATACCGAAAACCAATCCTGAAAATGGAGTCAGATTTATTGGAAAGTTGACTACAAAACCATTTCTGGTTCGAACTCATGCGCATAAAGAGTTTGACATCATTGTTCAGGATAGCACAAACACCATTTACTACCTGGATAGAAATCAGAATGCACTATGGTCTGAAGATATTGAAAAACCCATCGTCAGTAACATTTTCCCGATTGATTACTATAAGAACGGTAAAATCCAATACCTGCTTGCAACCGCTGAAAAAGTATTTATCCTCGATCGTACAGGTGCGCCAATCCCAGGTTATCCCAAAGTACTCCCAAAAGAGGCACAAATTCAGCACTTAAACTTGATAGATTATGACCGAAGTAGAAACTATCGATTAGCCATTACCGATGTTGACGGTAATGTTTTCCTTACAGACAAGGACCTCAAAATTCTTGATGGTTGGAACCCTAGAAAACTTAATCGTCCCGCATACCAGCCTCTGGATCATTCGCGATTGGGAAGAAGAGATGTCATGATTTCAACGCATGAAAATGGTGTGATTCATCTTATGAATCGGCGAGGAGACCCGTTGGGTGGATTCCCATTTGACACCAAACAATCATTAAGTCGCAACTACTTCTTACGCCAGTCAAATGCCCTTGGCAATTCTTCAATAACGGTTATCACCACAGGGGGTGAACTCATTGAACTCACCTTGGAAGGAGGCGTAATCAAACGTGATCAATTGCTGAAAACCAGTGTTGATACCAGATTTAAGCTTATTCCAGACACGAGTGATGACTCGTTCATCATCATACGAAATGAAGGAAATACGTATGAAGTGCTAGATGATACCGGAAATATGTTGTTCAAAAAAGATTACCTTTCTGAGGGACCAATTTTGATTCAATATTATCAATTTGGTGCGGGTAAAGACCTTGTGATATTTACAGATAAGCAGAATAATGTACTTTACATTTACGATAAATCAGGAAATCTGATTACAGGTAATCCATTAAACTCAGCTCATGAGGTTAGTTTGATTTACTCTTCTGCTAAGAAGGAATTCCAGGTTTTCACCACTTGGGGATCTAACCTGGAATTATATACTTTCAACTATTAGACACAGCATAGGTAACGATTTGCAAATCATCAAATGACTGATGATAAATCGTCTTAAGAGCGTTTGTTCCATTATATCCTTCAAAAAGTCTGACACCACTTCCCAAAATGATTGGATTAATCTTCAGTTTTACGATATCTATCAGTCCATTTTTCATTAGCCACCCGGAGAAAATCCCACCACCGCACAAATAAATATCACTCCCAATCTCATTCTTCAGTTCAACTATTTTACTTAAGTCTAAAGGAACAACTTTGACCTGGTCAGCACATTTTTCAAACTTCAGACTTTCTGAAAAAATGTAATGATCCATGTGCTGATAAGCCGGCTGTCCGGGTTTTAGACCAAACTGATATCCAAACTCATAGGTCTTTCTTCCCATGATCACCGTATCAAAGGATTCCAGATCATAGAAGTATTGCTCCACTCCTTCTCCATCAGCTTTAAACATGCTGCAGTCACCATTTTTTCCAGCAATAAATCCATCAAGGGATGTCGCCACATAGTAAACGATTCGTCTCATAATCAGCAGCTTTTTAAACTTCTACCGTTTTCCACTTGCCACGCTTAAATAACAAAATAGCTACTATCGCATACAAACTATGGCAAAACGCAATACAGAAAAAGACACCATTTGGTCCCCAGTTATAGATTATGGCCAAAACATAGGTTAATGGAATTTGGATAATCCAGAAAACGACAATGTTTATCCAAAGTGGAGTTAATGTATCCCCTGCTCCATTGAAGGCCTGACCAATAACCATCCCGTAGGCAAAAAATATGTATCCAAAACATATAATTCGAAGTGCATTGATGGCTGTTTCAAGGACAACCCCAGATTGATTAAATATTGCCAAGACCTGATTGGAGAATATTGAAAATAATATAGCCACCCCTATTAAAAATATTGTATTCCACTTAGCCGTTCTCCAGACTGATATTTCTGCCCGACCTGGTCTTTTTGCACCCAAATTCTGACCCACAAGTGTGGCAGCCGCATTAGCCATGCCCCAAGATGGTAATAAAGTGAAAACAATTACTCTGAAAGCTAGCTGATAACCGGCTACCGATTCAGTCCCAAACTCTGCAACTATTCGAACCAGGAATAGCCAGCTAAGTGTTTCAACCAAAAATTGACCAATACCAGCTGAACCAATCTTAATAATCTCGAAAACCGTTTTTAATCGGATGACAAAATTTTTGATTGTTAGCTTTATCAGAGAGCTCCCATTGAATATGTGAACCAATTGATAAACCACACCTATAGACCTTCCTGTCGTTGTGGCTATAGCAGCCCCCTCTACGCCCATCGCTGGGATTGGCCCCAAACCAAAAATAAAAACAGGATCAAGGAGCATATTTAATCCATTGGCAAGCAAAAGCGACTTCATTGCAATGGAAGCATTTCCAGCTCCTCGGAATATTCCATTGATTAAGAAAATCAAAATGATACTCAGGTTACCGGCATACATAATCTTTGTATACCCTACTCCTTCAGCTATTAAATCTGATTCTCCTCCCATCAATGCGAGGATATCTTCAGCAAAAACGAAACCTACAACACCAAATACAGCACCAATGACTATGGAAATTACTATTGCTTGAAAGCCTGCATCTGCTGCTCTAACAAGTCTTTTCTCTCCAACTCTACGGGCTACTATAGCCGTTGCAGCCATACTTAAGCCCACCGCCAACGAATATATGATCATTAATGGTGTTTCTGTTAGAGCGACTGTTGCAATGGCATTTACACTTATTCGCGATACGAATATCATATCAACCACTGCAAATAGTGATTCACCAATCATTTCTGCAATCATTGGGATTGATAGCAATACGATCGCCTTATTTATGCTTCCGGTAGTAAATTCAGTTTCTTCTCCTTTAAGAGCAGAAACAAAGAGTTTGAAAACTCTGGAAAGAGTTAATGATTCTTTCGACATTTCTAAAATGAAATTAAAGATTTGGTGCCGCCTAAATACAATGGCAGCATAAGAAAATTGTTAAAGAAATAAATGGATAGTTGAGATACCCAGCCTAGGGGTTACCCTCTGATTCTAGAGGGTGTGGTATTAACAATCTCTGTGAAAGACTTCATAAGACCACAATGGTAGTATATTTTTTTTATTTAGGTCCTCAATTTGAATGAGTTTTTTTTACTCCGCGAAAAAAATCTTCGTTTCCTTCAAAACTGTCTCATTGCATATGCACAAGCTTATTATTGGATTATAAGCAGCTTATTTAATAAAAAACTCACGATTGAGGACCTTTTTTAGTGCTTAAGCTTGGTGTTTTTTTGATCTACACAAAACTGAACCCCAACGATAATCTTCTAAAAATACAATTCATATCTTTATAATTGATTATTTTGGCAAAACCAATGGAACACGACTACAGCCTGTTTGTAGAAAACCTAAAGGGAAGAAGGTATGATGAAGCACTGCGTGAGCAGGTGCTCTCTGACTCATTTCACAAATGTGGTTACTCCGATTGTTTAAGATATACATTGGAATCAATGGTTGAAATAGATGCATCCTATGCATACAAGGTTTACGCCAATTCCAGAAGAATTCATGAGATCATCAGCAAAACCCTAAAAAAGAAAGGGTATAACATGGATTACCGCTACCAGGGAGCACTGAAAACATACTCAAATATTTTACTCTATGGAGATGTAGAAATCATTGCAATCAAGAAAAATGTGACGGAAAAACCTCATGCTGATATGCAAACGTTGGCAATGGATATAATGGATATCCTAAGAAAGGATCCAACTTTTAAATCCGTTGACTACAGCGATAAAACTAGAATCAGGATAACTGCCCAAAAGCCTACTTGTGAGATTGATGTATTACCATCGCTCTGGATTGATAGTGCTGAATACCTTAAAACAAAGAATGAAATCTATCGCGGAATTGCTGAGTTTGACTTTGCTAATAGAAAAGTAAAAAAATACCTCCCCTTCCTGAATATTGCCAGAATTAACGCAAAAGATCAACACTCAAATGGCCACTTAAAAGCTATGTCAAGGTTGTTGAAATCATTAAAATCGGATTCAGATGAACGAATTGATCTGAAAGATTCCGAAATAAATGCGATCCTTTATAATATTCCTGAAGCTGATTTAACAGTTCCACCCAATAAGGTGCTTTCACTTTTACCTCTTGTTTCAGAGCTCTTAGAGAAACTGGGAAATGAAAGAGAGTTTTTCGCGTTACTTCTCTCTCCGTCTGAAAAAGACAGAGTTTTTGGAGGACGACCCGAAAAACAACAAGAAGTTAAAAAATTAAACACAGTTTTAAAGCAACTCATTGTGGATCTTAAGCAAGAGCTCGATCCAATGAACAAATCGATTACTTCAGAAGTAGAGTACCTCTAAATCTATTTTAGTCCTGCTCTTTTCAATAATGCATCAGGAGTTGGCTCCTGACCTCTAAACTTCTTATATAATGTCATTGGGTGTTCAGTGCCTCCTTTACTTAGGATATTCTCTTTAAATGAATCAGCAGTAGCTTTATCAAAAACCCCATTTTGCTTAAAAACAGAAAATGCATCGGCATCTAAGACCTCTGCCCATTTGTAGCTATAATAGCCCGCAGCATACCCACCGGCAAAAATATGACTGAACTGTGCACTCATATTGGTACCCTCAACCTTTGGAAATAAATCTGTGCTTGCAAAAGCTTTTTCTTCAAAGGCTGAAACACTGCTGACTGCATTTGCCTCATCCACAGTCAGACTATGCCAGGCCATGTCTAGCAAAGCAAAACTTACTTGTCGAAGGGTAGCATACGCTTCATGATAGGTAGAAGATCTTTTTATACGATCAACCAAATCTTCCGGGATTAATTCACCTGTTTCGTAATGAGTTGCAAAAAGGTCCAGGCATTCTTTCTCAAAACACCAATTCTCCATGATCTGAGAAGGTAACTCTACGAAATCCCAGTAAACACTGGTTCCTGATAAACTTTTATAGGTTGTATCGGCTAACATGCCGTGAAGCGCATGACCAAATTCATGAAACAATGTTTCTACTTCACTAAACTTTAATAGTGAAGGGTGATCTGGAGAAGATGGTGTGAAATTGCAAACAATGCTCACCTGTGGAATGACTCTGTGACCATCATGATTTGATTGACTCCTAAAGGAGGTCATCCACGCACCGCCACGTTTTCCATCACGAGGAAAAAAGTCCGCTAAGAAGATAGCTACTGTTTTACCTGTTTGATCTATTACTTCATACGCCTGGACATCCTTATGATAAATTTCTAACTCATCATTCTGCTTGAAGGAAATGTCGAAAAGCTTTTCAGCAGTCATAAAAACTCCATTGATGACGTTTTCAAGTTTGAAATAAGGCTTTACAATTTCATCATCCAATTCGTACTTTTCTTTTCTTAATTTCTCAGAGTAATAGGACCAGTCCCATCGTTGAAGTTCTATTTCATCACCAAGGCTTTTAATAAAGGCTTTCAATTCTGCTACCTCTTCCTTTGCCTTAGGAAAACTCTTCTCCAAAAGGTCTTTTAAGAATGACATTACCTTATCCGATGATTCGGCCATTCGTTGCTCAAGAATGTAGTCTGCAAATGTTGAATAGCCAAGTAGGGATGCTAGTTCAGCTTTTAGTCGAATGGTTTTTAATATGATTTCCTGATTATCGCGATCATCATTCTTAAAGCATTTGCTCATAAAGGCCCGGTACATCTTCTCACGAATCGATCGGTTGTCAGCATATTCCATGAATGGTATATAGCTAGGTGCTTGAAGAGTAAACATCCATCCCTTCTTTTCTTTCTTTTGTGCCAGCTCTTGTGCTCTTCCTATTACATCTTCTGGTAAACCAGATAGATCATTTTCATCCTCAATCACTAACTCATAATCATTAGTTTCTGACAAAATGTTTTCGGAGAATGTTAGAGATAGTTTAGATAATTCAATGCTGATCTCCTTGAATCGCTGTTTCTTTTCACCTTCTAGTTCGACACCCCTTCTTACAAAATCAAAATAAGTTTCGTGAAGTAATTTCCTTTGCTCTCTGGAAAGGTCTAAATCATCTTTCTTAGCATATACAGCTTTTACACGTTTGAAAAGTTGCTCATTTTGTTTCACCTCGCTATTGAACTCTGAGAGTTTTGGTGAGATATCCTGAGCGATTTTCTGTAGTTCATCAGAAGTTTCCGCTGAATTAAGGTTAAATAGAATAGAATTGTTTCGCTGGAGCTTATCACCACTATTTTCAAGAGCCTCAATGGTATTTTCAAAGGTTGGCTCCTCTTCATTTGAAATGATTGCTTCAATTTCATTTTTCGCCTCTGCCAATGCAGACTCTATACCCTCCATGTAGTGATCAATGGAAATCTTTGAGAATGGCGGCATTTCATGTTTTGTATCAAATGCAGATAATAGAGGATTAGACATATTTATATTTTATTTAAATCGATGGGCAAAGGTAATTGCCACAGACGTTTACTTTTGCAACAAACAAGCTTACCTATGAGAATTGTTCTTGCATTCCTAATATTTTTTTCTTTTACGTTGGTCCATGGCCAAGAGGGCTATGTAAATCTGAGCACACCACAGAGTTCAGTAAAGACATTCTTAGAAAATCTGCAGCCTGATCATCGCAATGATTCACTAGCCGCGTTACCTTTCAAGACCAAAGAGCGAAGTTTAGGTGAGGCAATAAATGGAGCAATCAAGTTTAAAAGAGTGCTCGATGGCAGAGGAATTCTAATTTACCTCGACGAGGTACCAAAATCGAAGGCATACCTGGATTCTGCTAGTAGTAAAAACAAATACATTCTTATTGATGACTATCCAAAGATATTTCTGTTAAAATCAGACAATGGCGAGTGGCTTTTCTCTGACTCCAGTCTGGACCGAATAGAAGAGTTGTATTCTGAAACCTTTCGTTTTGGTACAGGACAGTTATTAAATCTTCTTCCCAAACTGGGAACCAAAAAAACCTTCGGACTTTACACCTATCAATACATCACTATCTTCATTCTAGCTCTGATAAGTACGCTTGTTTACAAGATTTTCTCATTTTTTACGGAGCGGATATTTAGTAGAATCGTAAAACGATCTGGCCTTGCGGGTGAAACTTCTGAAAAGTATTTATGGCAAGTTGCTCGTCCAACCAGTGTGTTCATAATTGTTCTCTTACTTCTCTTGGTCACCCCAGCTCTCCAGCTTCCCGTCACCTATTCAAAGTATGTAAATATCATCCTAAGAGTGATGGTGCCGCTTTTTGGTACAGTCATCATGTATCGGTTGGTATCTATTGCAAGTGTGTTTTTGGCTAGAGCAGCGCTAAGAACTGAAAGCACATTAGATGACCAGCTGGTTCCGCTGCTGCGAAAGACATTGAAAACGTTCGTAATTATCATTGGGACACTGCTTATTCTGGACAACCTGGATGTTCCCATTCTGCCGCTCTTAACAGGACTTTCAATTGGTGGTTTAGCGTTCGCATTAGCTGCACAAGACACTATCAAAAACTTCTTTGGATCAGTGATGATTTTTGTGGACAAACCATTTCAGGTAGGTGATTGGATTACTTCTAACGATGTAGATGGAACAGTCGAAGAAGTTGGCTTTAGATCTTCAAGAATACGTACTTTTAGAAATTCCGTGTTTTACGTACCTAATAGTAAATTAGCTGATAACACAATTGATAACCACGGACTAAGGAAATACCGTAGATTCTATACGCAAATATCAATCACGTATGATACACCGCCAGAAATGATTGAAGTGTTTGTAAAGGGTCTTAGACAAATAGTTGAAGATCACCCTAAAACGTGGAAGGACAACTATCACGTGTATTTTAATGAAATGGCTTCCAGCTCACTAAATATCATGTTCTATATTTTCTTTCAGGTACCAACCTGGGCTGAAGAGTTGAAATGCAGACATGAAATTCTGATGAGTGTTGTGAAATTAGGAAAAGAGCTTGGTGTCAATTTTGCTTTCCCTACACAAACGCTGCATATCGAAAACTTACCAGGTCAGCCTTCACTGTCGCCTTCTTATCCAAGTGGCCAGGATGCTGAAATGAAATTGCAGTCGTTTTTTAAAGGGCATTAAAAAAGCGATTGACTTAACATCAATCGCTTTATCAAAATCTGATTAGGTAATGCTATTTCTTAACCCATCGTTGAGTAATGACTTCATCATCTGATATCAACTCAATGATGTATACACCAGTCTCTGCACCACTCATGTCTACTTCATAGGTCAGAGTTTCTATTGTTTTTTGAATAGATAAATCGTGAATCATTTTACCTGATAAATCACTTACTCTAATGGACACTTCTCCACGATAGGTGCTCTCAAAGTTGATCTGGAATCTTTCTCGTCCCGGATTCGGATAAACCCCCAAGGTATTGGATACTTCATCTGATACTCCCAGTACTTCATTTATTATTAATGTAAATGCCTGAGTAAATGTCTCTTCTCCATCATCTGCCTGAATATTGATGCTAAGGGATGGTAGATCATTAAATTCAATCGCTTCCAATAAAATCAGCTTGTCACCACTGATTACAAATAAATCATTGTGGGCATCATTAGTACCATCTCCTTCTGCAAGCGTGAATGTATGAACATCCCCAGCATTAGGATCGGTAGCAGTGATAGTAGCAGCAGTAGATCCCGGGCTTACACTTTCGTCCAGAGAGGTGATGGATAAAGAAATGGAGTTTGGTGCCTGATTGACATCAACAACATCTATAACAAAGGCTTGGGCTACACTACCTTCAGCATCAGATGCTGATAAATAGATATTATAGCTTGCCTGAGTCTCAAAACGTGAATTCTGTTTGATAATCAATTGATCTCCTTCTATGAGGAATTTGCTGTTATCCGCATCATTGGTCCCATCTCCTGAAGCCAATGCAAATTCATGGACATCAGATGCATTTACATCAGTCGCGTCAATGGTCGCAACTGCTGAACCTGCAGGGGTATCCTCATCTAGAGAAGTAGATGAAAGACTTAAGGCTGTAGGAATCTCATTGATATTATTCACATCTAGCACAAACGCCTGCTCCACACTGCCTTCGGAATCAACAGCGGATAGATAAATACTGTAACTCGATTGGGTCTCAAAGCTTGGGGAAGACTTGATCACCAACTGATCGCCATCGATTAAGAACTTGGCATTGTCTGCATCATTCGATCCATCTCCTGTTACAAGAGAGAAGGTATGACTATCGCCAGTGTCTACATCATCAGCAGTCAATGTCGAAACAGAAGATCCGCCCGCTATGCCTTCATCAAATGAAGTGCTGGAAAGCTGGATCCCTGTTGGAACACTATTCAGATTATTGACCGTAAGCGTTACCGCCTGTTCCACACTGCCCTCAGAATCAGCAGCGGATAGGTAAATATTGTAACTCGATTGGGTCTCAAAGCTTGGGGAAGACTTGATCACCAACTGATCGCCATCGATTAAGAACTTGGCATTGTCCACATCATTCGATCCATCTCCTATCACCAGGAAGAAAGTATGACTATCGCCTGTGTCTACATCATCAGCAGTCAATGTCGAAACAGAGGACCCTCCTGCTATGCCTTCATCAAATGAAGTGCTGGAAAGTTGGATTCCTGTTGGAACACTATTCAGATTATTGACCGTAAGTGTTACCGCCTGTTCCACACTGCCTTCGGAATCAGCAGCGGATAAGTAAATATTGTAACTCGACTGGGTCTCAAAGCTCGGAGAGGACTTGATCACCAACTGATCACCATCGATCAAGAACTTGGCATTGTCTGCATCGTTTGATCCATCACCTGTTGTCAGGGAGAATGTATGACTATCGCCAGAGTCTACATCATCAGCAGTCAATGTCGAAACAGAAGACCCGCCTGCTATGCCTTCATCAAATGAAGCGCTGGAAAGTTGGATCCCTGTTGGAACACTATTCAGATTATTGACTGTAAGCGTTACCGCCTGTTCCACACTGCCTTCAGAATCAGCAGCGGATAAGTAAATATTGTAACTCGATTGGGTCTCAAAACTCGGGGACGACTTGATCACCAACTGATCGCCATCGATTAAGAACTTGGCATTGTCTGCATCGTTTGACCCATCGCCTGTCGCCAGGGAGAAGGTATGACTATCTCCGGTATCTACATCATCAGCAGTCAATGTCGAAACAGAAGACCCTCCTGCAATGCCTTCATCAAATGAAGTGCTGGAAAGTTGGATTCCTGTTGGAATTGAGTTTGTGTTATTAACCGTAAGCGTTACCGCTTGTTCAAATGATTCATTAAATGAATCGCTGGTTCTTAAATAAAGATTAACACTACTTTGGTCTTCTTGAGAGATCGACTGTAATAGAATTAATTGGTCTCCTTCTACCGCAAACTTGTCATTGTCTGCATCGTTCGATCCATCTCCGGTTGCCAATTCAAAGGAGTGCGAATCTGAACCATCTACATCATCAGCACTTAAAGTTGCTACTGATGATCCTGGTGTTGTATCCTCATCAAAACCTGAGCTTGATAATTGAATCCCTGTAGGTGCACTGTTTACATTATTGACTGTCAGTGTAAGTGCTTGCTCAAAAGTTTCTCCATAGGAGTCTGTAGCTTCTAAATAAATACTTACGCTGCTTTGATCCTCATTCGCTAGCTTTTGCAGTAAAATCAATTGATCTCCCTCAATGGCAAACTTGTCATTGTCTGCATCATTGGAACCATCGCCAATTGCAAAATCAAAGGTATGTGTATCCCCACCATTCGGATCAGTAGCGATAATATCTGAAACGGCTGTTCCTCCTAAAGTGCTTTCATCAAAACTTGTCGAAGACAAACCTATTGCAGTTGGTGCCTGGTTGATGTCATTGACATTGATTACAACAGCTTGTTCAAAAATCTGATGACCATCATTGGCACTTAGCAAAATGAATAGTTGTGGTGTTTCTTCAAACTTTACATCTTTTGTTAAGCGTAGGCTATTGCCATTTAAATTAAAATAACTGTTATGCAAATCATTGGAGCCATCTCCCGTTGCGAGACTTAGAATGTGATTATCGCTGATGTTTAAATCATCCACACTAATGGTTGCAATTTCAGTATCAATTGGTAAGTGTTCATCTATTGTAGATGAACTCAAATTGATAGCTGTAGGAGAAACGTTTGTATTCTTAAAAACTTTCAATTGAAGTTCTTCACCTACTGGCGCACCTAAATCTCCTATTAAGACAATATCCAAATCATCATCACCATCCACGTCCATCATCTTAAATCCTTCACCTCCAGCCTCTTCTACCGTCTGAAATAGAGTAAAATACCCTAAGCCATCATTTGTAAATGTTTCGATCTCAAGTGAAAAATCGAATTCCCCTCCTATATCTACAGCTTTTAGATTTGTTGTTATTAAATCCTTATCTCCATCTCCATCAATATCATTCAAGTCAATGCTCCCCCAGAATTCACCTCCTAAAGCAATGCTTTGATCCAATGAAAATGAGCCATATCCATTATTTACATGAATGTCTACATGAATCTGATAATCAACATTATCCTGCCAACGCATAATTGCTATATCAATAGATCCATCACCATCAATATCACCAATGGCTATCTCTGTTTCCCCTCCATCTGCTTGAGTGATTAATGGGGAGAATGAACTACTTATACCTGTTTCCCCACCAAGAAAAATAACGTCATCTCCATTAACTGTTGTAGCCAACATATCATCATAAGAGTCTCCGTTGAAATCAGCAATTTCAATTGCATTAAAACCACCAACACCATCAAGTATACCGGTAGAGGAGCCATCACTCATCAGAAAGTATTGATTATTCATCCAACCATCACTAGGGTCATCTTCGAAAGTGTGCACCACTTCATACCCAAGTGTGTTAGTTGCTTTTATGGCAAACTCGAAACTGCCATCTCCATCAAAATCGCCAGTCACTATTTGGTCAACATCTGTTATTCCAGTCTGAAGGGTATTATAACTTGATGAAAACCCGCCATCGTTTCTAAATAGTCGTATCTCATTAGTTGATGGATCATGTAATATAAGATCTTGTGCCGCGTAAGCATGAACGAACCCTGCGGCATTTTGCTCACCACTGAATGGGCCTATACCAACATCAGTAAAACTTCCAGCGTTTTGCTGTAGCAAACTATTATAAAATAGACTATTTGGAGATGATAAAAAAAGATCAATATCACCATCCATATCATAGTCACCGGGCTCAAAAAGTGTGACTTGCCTGTCTCCAAACAATTTAATGGGCTCAGGATCAAAAGTACCATTCCCCGCTTCCGCTAGATTATTGATTTTGACAGTCCCTCCTTGAACCTGAGATTTTGATCCATCGGACAAATCAAAGAGAAGAGATAAATCGCTCCCTTTCGTTTCCCAATCTAATTCAGCGTTTAATGTAAGATTACCGGTGACATCATCATAATTAAAAAAAGAAGCATCATCTCCAGTCAATGAAATGGTAATTGGATCTCCTTGTACGTCGGAAAATCCAAATGTCCCAAATGAATGACCCACCGGAGTGTTTTCATCCACTATTAAATCCCCAGCAAAATATGAAATGTAAGGTGCTGATCGATCAAGATATGTAGCTACACTTCCTGCTACATTGTCTACTCCTACTAAATCCAGATTATCATCACCATTCAAGTCTGCAATAAAAATGGAATTTAAGTCTCCATAAATATTGCCTATCTCACCTCCAAGATTTCCTCCTATACCTTGAAGAATACCTGCATCAAAACTTAATAAACGATTGAATGAACTACCTGCTATGACGAGTTCATCGTTTCCGTCATTATCAAAATCTCCTGATACTACATCATTTATATTTCCTGAACCTATATATGAAACTGTAATGGGATTAAATGACAGTGGAGATCCCTCAATGTATTGGTTAGAAAAAGCATAACCATTTGCAAAGTTGGGAGAGAAGAAAATATCTAAATCTCCATCCCCATCAAAATCAAGAGATTCTATGTTACCAAGTCTTGAATAATTTACCTGATGAACGAAAGCAGGATTTGAAGGATCAATCGTAGGTGTCCCAATATCGTCAGTGGTATTTTCTAATAATACAATACTACCTGTATATGGAATAGTAGAATAATAACCATTATGGATGAGGTCCATATCTCCATCTTCGTCAAAATCGACAAACTCAAAACTATTAATCAGACCTTCACCACCAATAGTTCCTACTCCTCCCAAATCAAAATTTCCAAACGGTGAGAAGTTGCCTCCACCATCATTTTCAAATACTTCCAGGTAGGTTTCTCCACTGGCTACAACAATGTCTAAATCTCCATCCGAATCCCAATCAACCAGCTCTATATCATCGGGCCGTTCACTTGTTCCAATATTAGTGGAAACAATGGTTCCAACACCTGTATTGATCCCTTTATATAAATAGGTATAGTCTCCATTATTGGTGAATATGATATCCTCATCTGAATCACCATCGATATCGCCAACAAGCAGCAACTGAGTTGCATATTCAAGTGAATTGGGTCTGTTAAATACATAACTATCCTTTCCGTCCCACTGACCGACTTCACCTCCTACAGGGGTAGTTGCTATTAATTCAAGGTCATCATCTTCATCGATATTGATTGCTACAATATTTCTTGGTGATGAAAGTGATATTGTAGATCCTTCGTTTAAATAAATATTTGGATCAATTTGGGCATCTGCTAAGTTGGGCATCATTGCAGCCCCAGCAACCGTTCCTGCTGCCACAGCTCTTCGAAGAGAATTATTCCAGGTTTCAAGCCTTTTTCTAAACTTTTCAACCTTTTCTATAAGACTTTTCTTCTTGCGATAGGGCATCATTTGAAATGATCCATTCGCAATGTTTTTGTCCAGTCGAGTTTTGTATTTAAAGTACTTGGTTCGGGTTGAGTTGAGAAGTAGCCGCTGGTAGTGGTTCATACGGATAATGATGTAGGTGAAATACTAAGAATTTTAACTAGGTAAAGATACGTACTTTAACGTAATCATCTCAGAGTAAACTGCAATTACATCTTTGTATTATTCAATTTTATCGAAATGTAGTTGCTGAAAAATAAAAAAAGCGACCTGCCCAATCGGACCAATCGCTTTATCAAAATCTGATTAGGTAATCCTATTTCTTAACCCATCGTTGAGTAATGACTTCATCATCTGATATCAACTCAATGATGTAAACGCCAGTCTCTGCACCACTCATGTCTACTTCATAGGTCAGAGTTTCTATTGTTTTTTGAGTAGATAAATCATGAATCATTTTACCTGATAAATCACTTACTCTAATGGACACTTCTCCACGATAGGTGCTCTCAAAGTTAATCTGGAATCTTTCTCGTCCCGGATTCGGATAAACTCCCAAGGTATTGGATACTTCATCTGATACTCCCAGCACTTCATTTATTATTAATGTAAATACCTGAGTAAAGGTCTCTTCTCCATCATCTGCCTGAATATTGATGCTAATGGATGGTAGATCATTAAATTCAATCGCTTCCAATAAAATCAGCTTGTCACCACTGATTACAAATAAATCATTGTGGGCATCATTAGTACCATCTCCTTCTGCAAGCGTGAATGTATGAACATCCCCAGCATTAGGATCGGTCGCTGTAATAGTAGCAGCAGAAGATCCCGGGCTTACACTTTCGTCCAGAGAGGTGATGGATAAAGAAATGGAGTTTGGCGCCTGATTGACATCAACAACATCTATAACAAAGGCTTGGGCTACACTACCTTCAGCATCAGATGCTGATAAATAGATATTATAGCTTGCCTGAGTCTCAAATCGTGAATTCTGTTTGATAATCAATTGATCTCCTTCTATGAGGAATTTGCTGTTATCCGCATCATTGGTCCCATCTCCTGAAGCCAATGCAAATTCATGGACATCAGATGCATTTACATCAGTCGCGTCAATGGTCGCAACTGCTGAACCTGCAGGGGTATCCTCATCCAGAGAAGTAGATGAAAGACTTATGGCTGTAGGAATCTCATTGATATTATTCACATCTAGCACAAACGCCTGCTCTACACTGCCTTCGGAATCAGCAGCGGATAGGTAAATACTGTAACTCGATTGGGTCTCAAAGCTCGGAGACGACTTGATCACCAACTGATCGCCATCGATTAAGAACTTGGCATTGTCAACATCATTGGTTCCATCTCCTGTTGCCAGGGAGAAAGTATGACTATCGCCAGTGTCTACATCATCAGCAGTCAATGTCGAAACAGAGGACCCTCCTGCTATGCCTTCATCAAATGAAGTGCTGGAAAGTTGTATTCCTGTTGGAACACTATTCAGATTATTGACCGTAAGCGTTACCGCTTGTTCCACACTGCCTTCAGAATCAGCAGCGGATAAGTAAATGTTGTAACTCGATTGGGTCTCAAAGCTCGGAGACGACTTGATCACCAACTGATCGCCATCGATCAAGAACTTGGCATTGTCCACATCATTCGACCCATCTCCTGTTGCTAATGAGAACGTGTGACTATCTCCAGTATCTACATCATCAGCAGTCAATGTCGAAACAGAGGACCCTCCTGCTATGCCTTCATCAAATGAAGTGCTGGAAAGTTGGATTCCTGTTGGAACACTATTCAGATTATTGACCGTAAGTGTTATCGCTTGTTCCACACTGCCCTCAGAATCAGCAGCGGATAAGTAAATATTGTAACTCGATTGGGTCTCAAAGCTTGGGGAAGACTTGATCACCAACTGATCACCATCGATCAAGAACTTGGCATTGTCCACATCATTCGATCCATCTCCTGTTGCTAATGAGAACGTGTGACTATCTCCAGTATCTACATCATCAGCAGTCAATGTCGAAACAGAGGACCCACCTGCTAGGCCTTCATCAAATGAAGTGCTGGAAAGCTGAATCCCTGTTGGAACACTATTCAGATTATTGACCGTAAGTGTTACCGCCTGTTCCACACTGCCTTCGGAATCAGCAGCGGATAGGTAAATATTGTAACTCGATTGGGTTTCAAAGCTCGGGGAGGACTTGATCACCAACTGATCACCATCGATCAAGAACTTGGCATTGTCTGCATCGTTTGAGCCATCGCCTGTCGCAAGAGTGAAGGTATGACTATCTCCGGTATCTACATCATCAGCAGTCAATGTCGAAACAGAAGACCCTCCTGCAACGCCTTCATCAAATGAAGTGCTGGAAAGTTGGATTCCTGTTGGAATTGAGTTTGTGTTGTTAACCGTTATCGTAAAGGCTTGCTCTACGCTTCCTTCACTATCTGACGCTTGCAAGTAGATATTGTAACTTGGCTGTGTCTCAAAACTAGAATTTTGTTTTATGATTAGTTGATCCCCTTCAATAACGAACTTATTATTGTCTGAATCATTGGATCCGTCTCCGGCTACCAATTCAAATTCGTGCTCATCTGATATATTGGCATCAGTAGCATCGAGCGTAGCAATAGCTGTGCCTGCAGCCACATTCTCCTCAATGGTTGTTGAAGAAAGTGTAATACCTGTAGGTGCTTGATTTAGGTCATTTACATTAATGGTAAATGCTTGCTCAATAGTGCCGTCAATATCTGAAGCACTTATGTATACGTTATAGGAAGGCTTTGCTTCAAAACTTGATGCTTCAGTAATGATTAGTTGATCACCATCGATTATAAAAGATCCATTATCTGCATCATTGCTACCGTCACCTATTGCTAAAGCAAACGAGATACTCTCGACTCCATCATCAGTCGCTGATAGTGTTCCGATGGATGTACCAGCTGCAGTGCCTTCATCAAAACTTGCAGGGGCAGATATAGCCGTAGGGGCTACATTGACTTGATTTACAGTCAACGTATATGCTTGCTGGTAAATATTCTCACCATCATCAGCCGCCAAGAGTATATTCAATGTTGGGAACTCTTCGGTGCTAACATCTCGCGTAAGAACTAAGTTATTTCCATTGACACTAAAGAAATTATTATGAGCATCATTCGAGCCATCTCCTGCAGCAAGCGTGAACACATGAGTGTCTGTAACATTTGCATCTGTTACAGAAATTGTAGCCACTTGGGTGTCTTCTGAAATGTGTTCGTCAAATGAAGTAGCTGAGAGCGCTATATCAGTCGCTGGTAAATTGACATTAAAATGAATATTTAGGTAACCAAAGCTAAAGACGTTTAGATCTTCTCTGACGATCACATCTAAGTCATCATCTCCATCAATATCCATTAGCTCAAACTCATAGCCACTCACATCTGATATCGTCTGCAAAAGATTGAAATTTCCAGCCCCATCATTTCCCCACATTTTCAAGGAGTGGTTATCGCTGTAATCGGATGCAGAAGCTACAATATCCAATACCCCATCACCATCCATATCACCAAGCTTCATATCAAATTGACCGGTACCTTCCTCTCCTCCTACATCTAGTGTTTGGCCGACTGTAAAACCACCTGTTCCATCATTATTCATCACATCGATTTCGATAGAGATACCATTTGATCGCATAAACGCTATGTCAGGATCACCATCTCCATTGAAATCACCAACCTCTACTCGATTAAAGCCATTATCATCGCCACCTGTAAATGCAGTTACGTTTGTGTCAAACCCACTGCTAGGTGTTCCAAGGAATATTGCGTCTGTACCTGGACCTCCACTAGCTTCTGTTATCACTAGTAAATCATCATTACCGTCCCCATCAAAATCTGCAATTGCAATATCTACAAACTGGCCATAGCCATCCATGTAACCACCACCGGCTGAGAATTGCAGTGGAATATCTTGGTCGAGGACCATGCCACTTCTGCCATCATTGGAGACCTCAATGGTTTGAAAATTATATGATCCTCCAGAGTAACCTATTAAAGCCACTTCCTTTAGACCGTCATTATCAAAATCACCAGCTACTAATCCGAAACTATTACTCCCAACCCCATACGTATCAAAAACGTACCATCCATCTGAGGATACTGATCTCTCCACATTTTCCTGTAAATAAATAGCGAAGTTATCCTTCCCAAAAAGATCCAAATCTCCATCGAGATCAAAATCTGCAAATGCGACCTCTGTAGCACCACTTGAGAATCCACTGATCCATTGCTCAGTAAATGTTATATCATTTTTAGTTAATAAGTAATTTTCTCCGTAGAATAGATCCATATCCCCATCCACATCAAAATCTACTGGAATGAAATTCTCGAGGTACTTATTTTCAATAAGGTCCAACCTAGCTTCTTGTTCTTCCAATAATCCATGTCCCTTTTCAGCAACGTTATTAATGCGAACGCTGAGCTTTTCAGTTCGCGTTTTTATACCATCACTTAATGTCAATGATAGATCCAATTCACTCCCAACTTCCTCCCAATCAAACGCTTGATTACTTGATAATTCGTTAGTAGCTGCATCCCATGTAAATGAACTCGCATCACTTCCCGATAAACCGAAAGTTGTAACGGGATCCCCATGAAAATCACTAAAAACCAGCTCACCAACAACTCCCGCAGGACGATTTTCATCTATTATGTTATCACCTATCCAACCCGAAAGGCGTGGTGCAGATCGATCATAATAAATATATGGGTCATTGATGTTATTTTGCGCTCCTACAATATCACTCAAACCATCACTATCCAAATCTCCAATTGCCACAGTAACAAATGCGCTTGTTGCATCACCAATGTCCCCATTCAAGCTATTGCTAGAGACTGTAAATGTGCCATCTTCTAAAACACCTACTTTACTATCTGAAGAAAAGGCTAATAATAAATCATCATTACCATCACCGTTTAGGTCAGATACTGCAACGTCATTGATGTTTTCTGTTGGAAATCCTGACAGAGGCACACTTAAGAATGAAAACGGTGATGCACCATCATCATATTCATTTTCTAATACCAGATGATAACTGTATTTACTCTCTGAAATAAGGACATCAAGATCACCATCTCCGTCCATATCAAAGGTGACAATGTTTTGAAGATTAGCATAGTTATAATACATCAACTCAGCATCCGCACCTGACAAATCAGGATCGCCAGCTGCATTAAGAACATTTTCTTTTGCATAAACTGCGGATTCATAAGCACCATTATTTTGATTGTGTACTAAATCCAGATCTCCATCTCCATCCAGATTAGCAAATTCAAAATCAGTAATACCGGAATAGCTTCCAACCGACAAATAACCGGCGCTGCTAAAGTTTCCACTACCATCATTTTTGAAATGCTTTAAGTTGCTTCCATTATTGGCAATCACAAGGTCTAAATCTCCATCACTATCAAAGTCAACCAAATCCACATCTTGAGCACTTGTCTCACGTCCTATGGCTCCTGGAGTTGAAGATGCGGAGTAATAATAGGCTTGACTCGTTAGTTCAAAATTGCCATCACCATCATTAAAGGCCAGGAAGAAATAATTACCATTTTTAAAAACAATATCTATATCTAAATCTCCATCTATATCACCGATGAAAAATTCTTCAGTCATATTTTGCAATGAAGGTGGACTGGAATCTTCAAACTTGGCTCCTTCTCTTTGTTGGATAAAACCTGCGGATGTGGTAGAAAGCAATACTTCAAGATCTGAATCTGAATCAATATTCACTACCTCAATCTGCACATTCGAGCCAGATTGATTCAAATCAAATTCACCTTTTTCAAAACGAAGCTCTGGATCTGGAGGTGGTAAAGCAATGACTTGTGACAAGGCCATTGTTGGGATAAAGGCAGCAGACCCTGCTGCTAGCATACTTTTCTTAAAAAGGGAGTAATTCTCAAGTCGAGACCTCAACTTCTCGACACGAGCAATGCGACTATTCTTATCTTTTCTCGAAAGTTTGTCGAAAGACCCAGAAGAAATGCTCTTCTCCAATCTATGTTTAAACTTCAAGTATTTTTCTTTGGTAGCTCGAAGAGTAAGGTGATAAATATTCATAGTGGTTTAATATTGTGTGGCGATAATAAATACGTTCAAACCAAAGAATCTAACCTTAAGGCAGAACCCACAGAGAAATCCTTTGGTGGTAGTTTCTTTTTCAATCTAAGAAATGCTTTTTGATAGGCCTTTTCCAGGTATTTAACTTGCAATTCCGTATCGAAAATGAGTTTATCAAACTCAGATTGCAGGCTTTTTTTCAAAGTGTTTATTTCTACCCTATTTACCGCAAGCTGAATTGACCTCTCAATATAATCATTCTTAGTGAAAATTGCACAATTAGGGAGGTTTGAATAGTGAACCAAACTGGACCCTAAGCGACTGTTATGATTGTCTCCTCGCATTGTAAGAATCGGCATCCCCATTCTTAAGGCCTCTACACCTGTGACATGTGCATTGTAGTTAAAAGAATCTAGAAAAAGGTCCGCATGTTTTATTCGCTCCCAATGCTTCTTTATATCTAAAGGTGGAGCAAAAACAATTTGCTCATTTAAGACACCTTTTTTTTTAGCTATGGATTTTAATGTCCGGATAAAATCTTCATTCCCTGCATCGTAAATCCAAAGAACAGCATCTGGAACAGCTTTAAGAATTTCCATCCAAGCATCAAAGGTTTCAGGATCGAGTTTCCGTGGATGGTTAAAACTGGTGTAAATGAAAGCATTTTCAGGCAGGCCGTGATCGGACCTAGAGGAATTAATTGATTCGTCAACAGGTAGTTCGCTATTCAACAATAGAGAACATGGCAAGGTGATAATATTTTCAGTGAAATTTTCCCTAATCTCCTTATCCATCATGGATTCATCTGAGAAAGCATAATCAATAAATGAAGCTCCTGTTGTTTCATGCGATCCTATCAAGACCATTTGAAGAGGGGAAGGTCTAAGCGCCAATACCTCTACATTCATGGCGGTGTTATAAAAAGCCAAACTAACCAATATATCAATCCCTTTCCGATTGATGAGGTTAGCAATCTCCAAGGTGTCTAGGGTCGAAATATCATGATAGTAATCAACTGAATTCTTAATTTCCTTACTTACAAAATCTTCCGATTTTACTAATGAAAAGGCGTGAATTTCAAAGTTGCTTGAGTCATGATAATCAAATAGCCCTCTTACCAAAAGCCCTCCCGGATGTAGACGCATGTTTGGGGAGTAATAGCCAATTTTCATCTTGCCATCACTCAATGAATGATCATACTTCACTCCAGGATATTTTGTGCTTACTCTTTTTTCAATCGTTTTTGCATATCGTTCCGCAAGCCTCCGGTATAAGTGGTTATCAACTTTGGAATGTGACAAAGAGTAAGGGACAATTTCAAATGGCAACTCAGAATCATTGGATAAAGACTCTTCCAGGATTCTGTTTAAATCAGCAACATCAGTCTCATGATCTGACCAATCAGAAACATGCTGCCGATACAAAATTTGGTAGAATCTTATTCCCTTTTGATATTGGCTATCTCCTAACTTCAACCCTCGATCTAATAGTGTAAGTGCTCCTCTAAAGTCATTTAAACGACCACCAAGTAATTGAGCTAAATTGAAATATGCTATTGACATAGAAGGATCAAGCTTTAACGATTTTTCATAGCAACGCCTTGCTTCGTTTAATTGATTTTGCTTCTCGTAAATGCTCCCAAGATTGCAATAAGCTATCGCTTCTTCCGGGTACAATTCAGTCAGTCTTCGGAAGAACTTAATGGCTTCCATGAATTTACCTGATTGATACAGTAGATTGGCTAGATTGTTTAATGCCATCTTGTAACCCGGTTTACACTGCAGACTTTTTTTGTATTGATGGATGGCCTCCTCAATGAGTCCAATAGCCGTTAAAGATTTGGCATGATAGAAATAGGTCATTTCATTATCCCCTTCCTTGTTTGCGGATTTAGAAAATGACTTCACAGCTTCGTTGTGCAATCCCATTTTGGATTGAATGATTCCTATTTTAGAATGGAAATCAGGATCATTTGATTCTTCAAGACCTGTTTTTAAAGTATTTTCTGCTTCCTGAAGCTCACCTTTCTTAGAATAGATCTGAGCAAGTAAGAGATACGCACCTTTCCGTTCAGGCCGCTCTTTAATAAGCCTTGAGCATGCATTCATTGCTTCATTCATCGCTCCGTTATTAAATAGAGCAATGGCTTTTTTTACTTCATCGATATATTGCGAAACTTCCACTACGCTATCTTAAAATCTGAAGGTGACTCCCCTTTCTCGTATTTATCCCACATTTTAACGTATGCCTCCTCCATATTTTTCGTTAAGACCTTAAGATCAAAAAATGGACTTGATTCTCTGGACCTGATAAATTCATTTTTTACCTTTTGGTAGTCCTTTTGATTTTGAGCCAAACTCACTGCTTTGTTCACATACTCTTCCATAGACTGGCAAATCATTTCTTTGATGTTCATTGCAACGAGAAATGAGCTGCATAAACGTGAGCTCACGGATTTTCCCTGAACTGTTAATACAGGTACACTCATCCAGAGTGCTTCCAGACAAGTAGTGTGTCCGTTATATATCGGAGTATCTAAAAATAGGTCGATGAGTTCCATTCGCCGGTAGTGATCCTTTTGGTATTCTCTCCCACAAAAAAGAATTCTAGATGCATCAACACCCTCATTTTCCATTAGATCGCGAATATTCGTTTTAAACGAATCAATTCCTGCATCGTACAACCATAATACCGATTTTGGCACTTGCTTCAATATTTTAGCCCATGCCTCAATCGCCCATGGGTTTAATTTTCGCGGATGATTAAGGCAACCAAAAACAAACTCATCTGAAGGTAATCCATAGGTACTTCTGTCCAACCGATTCTTTGATGGTATCAATTCGGTATTGAAAAAATGGCTCGGAGGTAGTAGTGCAATCGATTCACTGAAATTTGTTCGATTTTCCTCAGTTAAGACAACTTCATCTTTGAAAACGTAATCATAAAAATCTGCCTGCATCGTTTCATGGCAGTCCATACAGATCACCTGAATTGGGGCTGGTTTTAAAGCAGGAATTTCTGATCTCATGCCGTAATTATACCCCGCCATACTTACCAAAATCTGCACACCGTCATCATTAATTATTTTGGCTGCATCAGAAACTTTCATGTTTCCTAGTTCCTTATATTCATCTACCAATGAACGGAATTCCGCATTTACTTCATCTGTCCCTCCATCGATTGCATATCCAATGACTTCAAACCTTTCACGATTATGATTTTTCAGTACATCTTTCACCAACTGTCCCGCTGGATGATTCTTAAAATACGGTGATAAATATCCAATCCTAATTCGTTGTTTCTTTGGTTCATATTTAAACTGGAGTCGAACTCGAAGCGGGCGAATGCTATTAACTAAATTTTCTGAAAACCTTTTCGTCGCTTTGGTAACTAGATCTGCATCGTATGGAAAATATGTTAGGTTATAAATGGGTATTTCATTGTCTGGTCGCTCATCAGTGATGAATTTCTTTAATAAAACGGAAATTCTTTCGATCATCTCTTCATACATATCCATTCTTCCCATCTTAGAATACATAAGCTGAAGAATTAAGTTAGCTCTAAGTGCAAACTCTTCATGATGATTGATCTTTGTAAGACAGTTCTCCGCTTTCTCAAATTGCTGGGTCAAGTCATAGACTGTGCCTACCAAACATATTGCTTCATAACTGTAAGGGTTTTTATGAATATACGGCTCGAGAAGTTCAATTACACTTGTTAACTGATGCTCTGACATGTAAATCCTTGCCAGTTTAAGGTAAGGTTCTTCTTTCACAGAACCTGTCTCAATAAGCTTCCTTAAAATAGAAATAGCCTCCACCTTTTTACCTAATTGGTAAAGTGTATGTGCATAAGTACTTAAGTATTTATGATTATTGGGGGAGTATTTAATCGACTGTTCAATCCAACCAATTGCCTGCTTATATTCAAATCGACGATTATGAATTACACCCAAATTATACATGGCTATAGCATTGGATTTATCAATTTCTAAAACATCATGATAAAGCCTCTCCGCATCTACCAATTGATTCATCTTTTGCAGTAGACCCGCTTTATTACAATGGGCCATTATGAAATTTTGATCCAGCGTAATTAATCGATCATAGCACTGCATAGAATTTTTATAGTCATGAACCTGCTGATACGCATTTGCAAGGTTGTTTAGAGCTTTCTTATTTTCTGGTTCAAGCTTGATGACTTTATTATATAATTCAATCGCAGACTCATATTGTCCCATCGCCTTCATATTTCTTGCGGAGTGAAATAATACGCTGGGATTCGTTGGATAGGCTTTAATCATTTCGCCAAAAAGTAATTTAGCCTCTTCATGTCGACCAAGTTTTATAAGTGTTTTTCCTTTTTGTAAAAGAAAATTGACATTTGATGCTTCAATGGTTAGCAATTTGTCAAAGTATTCAAGGGCCATTTCAAAATTTGCCTCTTGATAAAATGATTGACCAATCATGAAAAGGCTATCCAGATTTTTAGGGTCGATATTGAGGACTTCCTGATAAATTTTTCGAGCTTGAGGAAGTTTGCCTGATTTATGTAAATCGAGGGCTAATTTAAAGTAGGCATTTATGCTCACTCTGCTCATTTTGAATCATCAATAGGAGTTTTTAAAGATTCACTTTGAGAAGAAACTGAATTACCTTTTTCTTTTGGTTCTTCTTGCCAAAAGATTTTTTTAGGTGTGATGATTGCGCGGGCATGTAAATCATCAAATGTATTAAGGATATTAGGCCGAATTATGCCAGGTAAGACATGTACATCATACAATTCTTTGACCGCATTTTTATATTCCAAAATTGCCTGCACCTCCTTTGTTCGAAGATTTACAATTGCAACTCCAGCAATTGGATTTTTGGACGCAATTGGCATTTTGCCAAAGTCCTTACTATCCTCTCGGATTTTGGATAATCCAACAAACAAAAAGTTTTGATGAAATGACATACCTCTGGCAAACCCAGGAACTTCGCAAATTCGCTCATTAGATTTAGACGGAATGTGATATTTCCATAACTCTCCAACAGCAGATTGTAAATAGTAAATATCATCTCCAACCAATCTTGGACTATGAGGCATGGCCAGATTATTAAGTAAAATCTCATTAGAGTCCACATCCATGAGAATTCCTCCATTCAATTTGCTATCTCGCCATCCGCCAGGATTGTCAGTTTTTCCTAATGCTGTTACATATTTTGGAAGCCCATCTTTTAAGGTCATCCCATTTAAATGACACCTATCTCCTGGAGCAATCTCAGATATAAAATGAGGTTTCCACTTAGGAAGAAAACTGAATCTTGGATCTAACTGTGCAATACACGAAAACTGTGTGATAACTGCCCAAAGACCACCTTTGCCATAGCTAATATCATGTGTGTCAACCGCACCAGTATAATGTGAGGATCGTGGCAAATATATTGCATCGTATACACCAGGTTTCTTTGGATACGATTTTGCGGCATTTTGTGATCGATGAGTAAGTACTACTTCATTGTAGCAGGCAATTGCTAAATGTTTGTCATAAGTGGCAACTCCTAATGGTTTTCTGAAATTTCGTGGAAGTTGAATCATCTGCTCTTCAGATTTTGGACTAAACATCACCACCTTTCCCGTTTGATAGGTACTCAACACTAAACTGCTCTTTAAACCATGTAAAATTTGAGCGAATGACTTGGTATGATGGTAAACAAAAGGATTATCCTCTTTCAGTTCTTTCGTATGGGTCGATTCTGAATCATTCATCCAAACAGATATTTTTTGAATGTTAAATTAAAGTCTTTTACCAAGAAAGTATCTGAAAGCAGAGAAAAGGCGCTAAATGATGCCTTTTTAATTATGAATCCGAATGACCTCTGAAAGTATGTATTCTAAGGTTTTCCTGTAGCTGTAATGTGATGACCTTTCACCCAATCAAACCTATTGAATTCTAGTAATTCTGTTTCAGTTTCATCATTAAAGACTTCTTCAATCACAATAAAATGACGGTGATGATCATCTCCCAGGTATCCAAGTAAGATATATTCCCATTCATTGCCATCCCACATAAACTTTAACATATGAACGGAAATAATTGCTTCATCAGAGCCATAAGAGTTGATAATTTTCTGACTGATTTCTTTATCTGCGACAAAATGGGCAGTCTGATTCCATAATTCACTCTGACTCGAAAAGGCATGAATCGTAAGGTCTCCATCCAATTTGGTTTGGTCGTGTTTATGCTTGATCTTGAAGTGATCAAATGAATGAACTTGAGGTTCACTTACATAATTGCCTGAATAGTATTGACCATACGAATAAAGAGTCGCTAAAAACAGTAATGCAGAGGCGATAATTTTCATTTTGCTATATTTTCTTGAGTGGTGAGTCAAAAAATAAATAGCTGTTTGATACATCAAGAATACGAATATTCTCAGTAACATAAGCCTCAATTACGACAGTTGGAATATTCACTTCGACAAAACCAAGATTTTAATCAATGAACCTAAAATCAGAAGTATTTCTGAAGGCCGCTCATAATTTATAAATTCACTCTTTTCAGAGATATAAATCAACATTATGAAATTCGGTACTAAAGCACTACACGCTGGCATTTCTCCGGATCCTTCCACCGGAGCAATAATGACCCCTATTTTTCAAACTTCCACTTATGTACAGGAGGCACCTGGTGTTCACAAAGGCTATGAATACGCAAGAACTCAAAACCCAACAAGAAATGTGTTAGAACACAACCTTGCAGCTTTAGAAAATGGCAAATTTGGGAGATGCTTTAGTTCAGGAATGAGTGCCACAGAAACGGTCCTTAAAATTTTAAAACCCGGAGATGAAGTCATAAGCACGTCTGATTTATATGGTGGATCCTATCGGCTTTTTACTAAAGTATTCTCAAAGTTTGGCATCAAATTCATATTTGTTGACATGAAAGATTCTTCCAATGTTGAAAAGGTAATAACAGATAAGTCAAAACTTATTTGGATTGAAACGCCTACCAATCCAATGATGAAGATTATAGACATTAAAGAAATTGCTGAAATCGGAAGACTAAGAAATATTATCACAGCAGTCGACAACACTTTTGCATCACCCTATCTGCAGAATCCACTCGATCTAGGGGCAGATGTTGTCATGCATTCGGTTACAAAATTTATCGCCGGCCACTCAGATGTGGTTATGGGATTCTTAGGCACAAATGACCCATCACTTGATGAGGATTTTGGATTCATACAAAAATCCAGTGGAGCCATCCCCGGACCGCAGGATTGCTTTCTAACATTAAGAGGCATTAAAACTCTGCACGTGAGAATGCAACGTCATTGTGAAAATGGAGAGGTTGTAGCAAACTACTTAAGAAATCATCCGAATGTGGAGAAAGTATTCTGGCCTGGGTTTGAAGATCACCCAAATCACGAAGTTGCTAAAAAGCAAATGAAAGGATTTGGGGGAATGATTTCCTTCATCCAAAAAGAAGATACGCTTGAACAAGCAAAAGAAACACTAAGCAGATTTAAAATATTCAGCCTTGCAGAATCCCTTGGCGGAGTAGAATCTCTGGTAGGACATCCAGCAAGTATGACACATGCCAGTGTTCCTAAAGAACAGCGGCTAAAAGTAGGACTTAAAGATTCATTAATCAGGCTAAGCGTTGGAATAGAGGATGTTGTCGATTTGATCAATGATCTGGAGGGAGCATTGAGATAGCCATAAAAAAATAATCCCAGCAGTGTTTGCCGGGATTTATTATGCTACGTCGAAAAGACCTTGAAATCGGAATTAGTAGTGAATGGTTGTATGAATATACTTACTATATTCGGTCTTGGTTGGTTGGTTTCGACAACCAACCAGTTTAATCACCTCGATAGGTATTTTTATTCGATTAATCAATTATGAACAACATCAAACATAAGTTGAATCAAATTCTTCATTCTTTAATGGTGCAATTGACTTTTCATCATTTAAAAAAGAATTTGGCGTTGCTTACTGTTTGGATCATTATAATTTCAGCGTTTAGTGGTGGGTTAGGTAAAGTGTATGGAATTCACTACTTGTTTCTTGATCCTGAATACCTAGGTAAAGTTAGTTTCTGGAGTTTTTTTATTGTCGGTGTGTCATTTGGTAATCTCATTATGGCCTGGCACATCACTACCTACATCCTGGATGGTCATAGGTTTAGATTTATTGGCGTCTTGCAACGCCCATTCACTAAATTCTCAATTAACAATAGCCTTATACCCTTATTTACACTACTCATTTACATCGTTTTATTGGTAAGGTTTCAGATTAACAATGGACTAACTTCCTCCTTCCAAATTGGACTTTTTGTTACCGGTTTGATATTGGGAATCATTGCGATGCATTTAATAATGATTCTGTATTTCCGATTCACCAACAAAGACATCTTTATATTTCTTGCCGGAACATTAGATCGTAAGCTTAGAAAAAACATTCTGAGTCGTGACAGAGTCATGGAGCGACTAAGGGAGAACCGAGCAGATAGATATAATGTGACAAACTATCTTGACCTGAAACTCAAGGTTAGGTCTACCGAGCACATTGTTGATTTCAGAAACAAAAAAGCTATTCTAAGAGTATTTGATCAGAATCATTTCAATTCTGTCGTAGTTGAGCTTTGCATAATTGGAGTAATCCTATTGCTGGGTTTTTTCATGCATATAGAATTCCTTCAAATTCCTGCTGCAGCGAGTTCCCTGTTGATTTTTGCTATAGCCGTCATGTTGGTAGGAGCAATCAGCTATTGGTTTAAAGGATGGGGGTTGGCTTTTGCACTAGGAATATTCATCCTGGTGAATTTCGGAGCGAAAGCAGGATTAGGAAAGGGATACAATAAGGCCCCCGGACTTAATTATGACACGATTCATACGACATACTCTATTGAAAACCTTGAGTCCGTACATTCCAAGGAACAATTTCTGCATGACAAATGGCATATGCTGGAGACCCTAGAAAACTGGAAAGCCAAATGGCAAACAAAAGAGAAGCAAAAAATGGTTTTTCTATGTGTTAGTGGTGGTGGTCAGAGAGCAGCACTATGGACCGTCAATTCATTGCTAGAGGCGGACCAATCAGTAGGTGGTACATTGATGGATAATACGTTTTTAATCACAGGTGCATCTGGTGGTGTAATCGGTGCGGCATTTTATCGTGAAATGTTTCTTAGGGATAGAAATTATCTGAATAATGGTAAAGAGAATATGATTCTCAAGATGGGCAAAGACAACCTAAATCCAGTAATATTCGGTCTCTTAGCCAATGACCTTTTCTTAAAGATCAGAACTCATGAATATGCTGGTAGAACATATAATGTAGATAGAGGCTATGTATTTGAAAGAAATTTAGATAAAAATCTTGGCTTCATTTTAGACAAACAAATCAAAGAATATCATGCGCCTGAAGTGCAGTCTCAGATTCCAACATTGATCATGTCTCCTACGATTGCAAATGATGGTAGGAAGTTGTACATCTCTTCTCAACCAGTTTCATTTTTAGCGATTTCATCTGAAGTTACGAAAGGAAAAAAATCAGCGGTAAGAGGAGTAGATTTTCAGACGTTTTTCAAAACAAATGACCCTTCTAGTTTGAGTTTTTTAACGGCACTGAGAATGTCAGCATCATTTCCTTACATTACACCAAATATTAGTTTGCCAGCCAAGCCAAGAGTTGAGATTATGGATGCTGGTATCTCTGATAATTTTGGTATCTCAGACGCTATCAGATTTATTCAAGTATTTGAAGACTGGATATCTGAAAATACTGATGGAATCGTGTTACTTGTTATCAGAGATACTAAGTCAAATTCACCAATTGAGCCAAGACCAGACCCCTCTGTGGTGGACAGACTCACTTACCCCATTGCCAGTGTGTACAATAACCTGATGAACATGCAAGACATCAACAACGATATTCGTATCGAACAAATGAAAAGTTGGTTTGATGGTGATGTGGATATAATAGAATTGGCTTATGATTCCTATCAGAATAATGGCAATCCTTCAGAAGCAGAAAGAGCTTCATTGAGCTGGCACCTTACTACCAAAGAAAAGCAGCATGTAATTGAAAACATCAATATAGAGAGCAATCAGAAAGCGATAAATAAACTAAAAGACTTGCTTAAAAACTCATCAACTCCTTAAATCTAGAAGTTTGTCTTCTGCTAACTTCAATTTCAGTTCCATCTTTAAGGTATAGCCTTATAGTACCACTAAACCAGGGTTCTATTTTATCTATCCACTTCATATTGATGATTTGCTGCCTGTTGGCTCTAAAAAACACTTTAGGATCAAGCCTGCTTTCCATATACTGAAGCGTTTTAGGAATCATTGGTTTATGATCTTCAAAGTAGATTCTCGTATAATTATCCCATATTTCAAAGAGTCGAACATCTTTTAAAGTGACAAACCAGCATTTTTCTCCATCTTTTACAAAAACCTGACTGTTTTCGTTAAGAACATCTTTGGAATCCTCACTTTGCTCAATATTCTCTTGTACTCTTTGAAGAGCCAATGTCAGTCGATCGTCTGTAATTGGTTTCTTTAGGTAATCGAGCGCATTATAATCAAAAGCTTTAATTGCATATTCACTGTAAGCGGTAGTGAAAATGATTTGAGGAACTTCATCAAGCATTTCTAAGAGTTCAAAACCATCTTTATCAGGCATTTGAATATCAAGAAATACTAAATCAGGTTTCAATTCTTCAATCATTTCTTTGGCCTGATCAGCATTCTCAGCCTCTCCTATTACCTGAACGTCTTTGTGATTCTTGAGTAAGAATTGTAGCTCTTGACGAGCCAACCGTGTGTCATCAACAATTATTGCTTTCATTCAATGATTCATTTATTACTTCTCTATTGGTAATTTGAGTCGTGACCTTACCATATTACCTTCTTGTTTCAACTCCAGATCAGGCTCACTATCAAACAAAATTCTTATCCTTTCTGTGGCATTTCTCAGACCAATCCCATTGCCCAGATTCTTTTTTAGTTTTCCTGTATTACACACTTCAAGAACCAAATCCTTTCCGTCTGTATCAATAGAAATTAAAATATCTCCACCATTTTTTACCTGTGATATGCCATGTTTTACAGCATTTTCAGCCATCAATTGAATCAGCATAGGTGGAATCTTACACCTATTCAATTCTTCTTTTGAGAGAATTTCATAATGAAGTCGGTTTTCATAATGAATGCTTTCAAGTTCAAGGTATTTATTTACAATTTCAAGTTCTTCTGCAATCGTAACTTTCTCATTATCATTGAATTGAATCGAATACCTTAAAAGTTCGGAGATATGTGAAACCATGTCTCGAGCTTTCATATGGTCTTCAAGAATGAGTGCTCGAATATTATTAAGTGCATTGAATAAAAAATGAGGATTGATCTGAGCTTTCAGTGCTATAAGTTCTGCATCCTTTACTGCCGTTTGAAGTTGCCACTTCTCTACTTCCTCTTTTTTATAATTTCTAAAGAAATAAATGATCAAGTAGACGGCCGTCCAAAGAAGTAAGTATACAAAAGTTTGAAATGCAAACAGGAAGAAAACTGTAAAACTAAAACGTTCTACATCAATGATATCAGTGGTAAGAATTGTATATCCGACCACAATGCCATTTGCGAGGATTGCAAGGATTGCAAGGGTAGGAAGTAATCTTAAGATGAGTGTTTGAATTTTTAGTTTTAACCATCCATCAAGCTTTATTTTATATCTCAGCAGATGAGTGGATAAAAACATAACTATCGCACCAAAAAATTGAGCCAAAATAACCCAGAAATCGACATTCTCATAGAATATAATGGCTATACCTACACCGATGATTCCATAGGTAAACCATCCCAGCGATTGCAAAAGCCAATATGAGTTGTTTCGGGTCATAAATGTTAATCCAATCACAAATAAATAGTTATAACCTCATAGAGCCGTACGCTTTGAAGCGAATGGTCGAAAGCGTTCCATGAATGGAAATAAAAAAGCCTGCTCGATTTGGCAGGCTTTATGTCACAATTTATTTTTTACTACAAATACTTATCCACCTCAGTGTATGGCATATCAAATGCTTCTGCCACACCTTTGTATACGATCTCTCCATTGATCACATTAAGACCCAAACGAAGCTCTTTGCTATCGCTGCAAGCTTTCTTCCAGCCTTTATTCGCAAGCTGGATCGCATATGGCAAGGTAGCGTTAGTTAATGCAAGCGTGGAAGTGTATGGCACTGCCCCCGGCATGTTTGCCACACAATAATGAACTACATCGTCAATGATGTACGTAGGATCCTGGTGAGTCGTTGGTTTGCATGTCTCAATACATCCACCTTGATCTACTGCTACATCCACAAGGACAGTTCCTGGTTGCATTTCTTTCAGCATATCCTTCGTGATCAAGTGTGGTGCTTTTGCTCCCGGTATCAGTACTGCACCTATAATAAGGTCATGTGTACTAATAAGTTCTCGAATGTTGTATTCGCTGCTCATGAAGGTATTGACATTAGCCGGCATCACATCATCGAGGTATCTCAATCTTGGTAAACTCAAATCTAAAATGGTCACATCTGCTCCCATTCCAGCTGCCATCTTAGCAGCATTGGTCCCTACTACTCCTCCTCCCAATATCATCACTTTTGCAGGCCGCACTCCGGGAACCCCTCCAAGTAGAATTCCTCTACCCATCATTGGTTTTTCAAGGTATTTGGCTCCTTCCTGAACAGACATCCGTCCAGCAACTTCAGACATTGGAACCAGTAGCGGTAAAGACCTATCCGACTTTTCAACAGTTTCGTAAGCAAGACACACAGCACCGCTCTCAATCATAGCCTTTGTCAAAGGCTCATGAGATGCAAAGTGGAAATATGTAAATATTAGTTGATCCTTTTTACACAACTTATATTCAGGCTCAATAGGCTCCTTCACCTTGATGATCATCTCTGCGATACCGTATACCTCCTCGATTGTTGGGAGAATTTTAGCACCAGCTTCTATATACTGTTCATCAGTAAATCCACTTCCGTCTCCCGCAGTTGACTGAATGTATATTTCATGACCTCTTTTGGTAAATTCAACCACTCCTGAGGGAGTAACTGCTACCCTGTTTTCGTTATTTTTTATCTCTTTTGGGACGCCTATAATCATGGTTAAAATCTTTATGGAGGGCAAATATAGGAACTGGCATTCAGACAAATCCTAACATTTAGAAATACAAAATATGCACATCTAAAATTTGAAATATAATAGTATTTTATTTTGTTAAATCATTATATACAGTATATTATTTCTATATAAATATCTATAACTATCAAAACAATAGTTTTGTATGGAAGTTTATGCTTTCAAAAGTGATCAAAATTAAGTATTTTTGAGAGTGACTTTTTCCAGTTAAGGACTTAATATCTGAGATTATGAGCGAGACTAAAAGCAAATCAAAACTTCCGGTTTCTAAGAAAGAAATACTTCAGGACTATCAATTAGCAGTAGAAAGCAGAGAAGCCAGTTTAATAGGACGAAAAGAAGTCTTTATGGGAAAGGCTAAGTTTGGAATCTTTGGAGATGGTAAAGAGGTGCCTCAGATTGCAATGGCTAAATATTTCCAAAATGGAGATTGGCGGTCTGGCTACTACAGAGACCAAACGTTTATGATGGCGATTGGTCAATTAACGACTCAACAATTTTTCGCTCAACTTTATGCTCACACAGATGTAGAAGCTGATCCTGCTTCAGCCGGAAGAATGATGAATGGTCACTTTGCCACCAGGTATCTCAATGAAAAAGGTGAATGGCTGACCCAAACGGACAAAAAAAATAGTAGTGCTGATATCTCTCCAACAGCAGGTCAGATGCCAAGGCTCCTGGGTCTTGCATACGCATCCAAACTTTACAGAGAAAACAAAGCTTTAGGTGAATTTGAAGACTTCTCTCTTAAAGGAAATGAAGTTGCTTTTGGCACAATAGGTAATGCTTCGACTTCTGAAGGTCACTTCTGGGAAACAATGAATGCTGCGGGTGTACTTCAGGTCCCAATGGTTATGTCCGTATGGGATGACGGCTATGGAATCTCAGTTCCGCAAAAGTATCATACTGTAAAAGAAAGTATCTCTCAAGCACTCAGTGGTTTCCAACGAACAAAAGATAAACCTGGATTTGAAATACTGACAGTTAAAGCATGGGATTATGTCTCACTACTTGAGACATATAATAAAGCAGTAGAAATTTCACGCAAAAACCATATACCGTGTCTAATTCATGTAATTGAAGTAACCCAGCCTCAAGGTCACTCTACTTCTGGTTCACACGAAAGATATAAGTCAAAAGATCGACTGGAATGGGAGAAAGAATATGATTGCATCTTACAGATGCGGAAGTGGATAGAAAAAGAAAAGATTGCCAGTCCTGAAGACTTAGATGTAATAGAAAAAGAAGCAAAAGTCGCAGCAAAACAAGCAAAAGACACTGCCTGGAAGGAATACATTCAGGACATCAAAAAAGATGTAGAGGAAGTAATTAGTCTTATTGAGAAAGCTGCAATATCCTCTTCATCCAAAGTGGAAATATCTAAAATAGCAGAGGTTCTTAGGAAAGAACTTAATCCTGAGAAGTCTCATATAATAAAAGCAGCCAAGAAGACACTACGAATTTTGAAAGGCCAGTCATTTACAGAGAAAGATAACCTTTCCAATTGGCTAAAAGAGAAATCCGATGTTTATGCGAAGCAGTTTAACTCGAAGTTATACAGTGAATCGAATGAATCGGCACTCAATGTTGAAACTGTTCCTGCAGAATACTCGGATGAAAACGAATTGGTAGATGGTCGTGAGGTACTGAATGCCTGCTTCGATCACCTACTCGAAATCGATCCGAGAATTTTTGCCTTTGGTGAGGATGTTGGAAAAATAGGAGATGTAAATCAAGGATTTGCTGGTCTTCAACAGAAATACGGAGAACTTAAAGTTACTGACACAGGTATTAGGGAAACAACCATAATTGGGCAGGGTATTGGAGCTGCAGTCAGGGGCTTAAGACCCATTGCTGAAATTCAGTATTTGGATTATTTATTATATGCGATCCAAACTTTATCTGACGACCTGGCAACCTTACAGTACAGAACGTATGGAGGACAAAAAGCACCGCTTATTATTAGAACCAGAGGACATAGGTTAGAAGGCGTTTGGCATTCAGGATCTCCTATGGGCATGATTCTTAACTCACTAAAAGGAATGTTTGTGCTTACTCCTCGAAATATGACACAAGCTGCAGGCTTCTACAACACCCTCATGCAGTCAGATGATCCAGCTTTAGTGATCGAATCGCTTAATGGATATCGACTGAAAGAGAGAATTCCATCAAACCTATCAGATTTTAAACTAGCCTTGGGTGAACCTGAAATATTAAGAGAAGGATCTAATGTAACCATTGTTACTTATGGATCAACTTGCAGGGTGGTGATGGAAGCAGCAAATCAACTAGCGAATGAAGGGATTGAAGCAGAAGTCATTGATGCTCAAACATTAATCCCATTTGATAGACCAAAAATGATTGTGGATTCCCTCAAAAAAACCAACAGATTGGTCATTGTAGATGAAGATGTTGAAGGAGGTGCTACCGCATTTATTCTTCAGCAAATACTTGAACGAGATAACGGATACTTCCACTTGGATTCTAAACCTTTAACCATTTCAGGTAAGAATCATAGACCAGCATACGGCAGTGATGGAGATTATTTCTCTAAGCCAAATGTTGAGGAAGTATTTGATAAAGTTTACGGATTACTTTCAGAAGTAGATCCAGACACTTATCCGTCTATTTATTAACAGTTATATCTGAAAGAAAAAAATCTGGAGTAAATACCTCATTACTTTTATTGAGGGCTCTGTCGTATATATAGAATTTAGCACGAACCTCATCTTGAAGTCCTAACCTAAATAACAAAGACAACATTGTATACGTGATAGTCCCACTTTTACCGTCAGGGTCGTAATACGGAATACGTCCATTAAAATTACCTAAGGAGCAATCCTGGCTATTAAATATTTGCCTAAAGTTGATTGGCTCATAAGTATCCTCCGCTATCTTTTTTTGAAATTCAATATGAAAATTATAGTAGAATTCATTTCTTGCGACATATACCGTATCAAATTCAATAATTTCATATGAATCACAACTGTAAGCTGGACGGTTGTCTGTTTCAGAAAAAAGAACCTTTTCATCAGGAAAGAAGAAATAGGCTATCTCTCCATCCAATTGATCTATAAGAACCGGGACTGAATACAGCGGAAAGGCTATAGAAGATGGATCTTGACTGATAAACACCACACTATCCTCACTGTCCATTACAAAATTATAAATCTGATAAGGTTTAAATAAATCTTGACCTCCCTCTAAACCGACATCTCCATTACCATCTTCGAAACTGAATGTTAATTTTAAAGAATCTGTTAACTCTGTATCGATGAACTTTATTTCCTCAAATGTTATCTTCGGAGAGTCTGGAAAAATATCTTTGTCAAAGCAGCCTGATACAGCCACAGAAACAACACAAAGGATAATCAGATTTCTAATCATATTTTGATAACAAAAGTAACTTCATTAGCCCCTAAAGAAACCATCAAATGAGTTTCATAAAGGATTTTAAACATACAATTTTCGACATTAACGAAAAAACTTTTGAGGATAGTTCACTTAATGTATTCGAGTATCAATATTACAACTGCTCAACATACAATGAATATTGTAATTACCTCAAAAAAAATCCTCAGAATGTTAAAGCAATCAGAGATATTCCCTTCTTACCCATTGAGTTCTTCAAAAATCATGCTATAAAATCTGGTGAATGGTCTGAATCAATCATTTTCAAAAGTAGTGGCACAACTGATGCAGGTAGAAGCATTCATTATGTACAAGATGTGTCGTTTTATCATCAACTTTCCGTTCATGCATTCCAAGAGCAGTTTGGATCACTGAAAGATTTAATGATTGTTGCGCTTCTTCCTTCCTATCAACAACAGGGAAATTCTTCTTTGATTAAAATGGTTGATCATTTCATTGAAAACGCACATCCTGAATCTGGATATTATCTTGAAGGTGATGTTGCATCTGAATTAGCGAGCTCTCAAAAAAAGTTAATAATTGGCGTATCATATGCTCTCTTAGATGCAGCAGAAAAAGGTAAGATGCATTTAGATCAGACGATAATTATGGAAACTGGAGGAATGAAAGGGAGAAGGAAAGAGCTTACAAGACAAGATCTTCACGAAAGATTAAAAAAAGGATTCAATGTTAGCGAAATATGGTCTGAATATGGAATGACCGAGTTGTTTAGTCAAGCGTATGGAGTGGAAGGAAAATTTAAGTTTCCAAAGTGGGCGAAATGCTTAATTAGAGATATAAATGACCCTTTTTCATACTTAGATAATCATGAAACAGGTGGGATCAATATTATTGATCTTGGCAACATAGATACCTGTTCATTTATAGAGACAAAAGACCTTGGTAAGTCTTATGGGAACTATTTTGAAGTTCTTGGTCGTTTTGATAATAGTGATATTCGTGGATGTAACCTGATGGTTTAGCGAAAACACATAATAATTTAGACTGTTCTCTGTTGTATAGTAGATTATTTCTCCTATTTTTGAATAGTTGTCAAACAATGAGCTTGCTCATCGAATTTAACCGCTTATGAAATTGAAACTTACAATATTAGCTGTGATTATCCTTGCAATGAGTGCATGTACTCAAAGAACATGCCCTACTTATGCACAAGAGGATGCTAAGGAGGTAAAAACAGAGCAGCAGGCTAACGCTTAAGCTTCCACATATTTTTTCACATCATCTTTAGTGATCTTCTCTTGAGACATGATCACTAAGCGTTCTACTACATTTCTTAGTTCGCGAATATTGCCCGTCCATTCATATTTTTCCAATTGTGCAATTGCATCATCTTCAATGGTCTTCTTCGTAGTTCCATATTCTGAAGCAACCTGTCTAAGAAAATGATCAGTTAACAATCTGATGTCTTCTTTTCGCTCCCTAAGCGGAGGAACACTTATTACCATCACGCTCAATCTGTGATAAAGATCTTCTCTAAAATTCCCCTCCTCTATCTCCTTTTTAAGAATCTTATTGGTAGCAGCAAGTACACGTACGTCTACATTGATTGATTTATCTCCTCCCACCCGAGTGATCTTTTTGTCTTGCAGTGCTCTTAACACTTTAGCCTGGGCTGACAGACTCATATCACCTATTTCATCCAAAAATAGCGTACCTCCATTTGCCTGTTCAAATTTTCCTATTCGCTGCTTATGAGCCGAGGTAAATGATCCTTTTTCATGACCAAAAAGCTCGCTTTCAATCAATTCCGATGGAATAGCAGCACAGTTTACTTCTACAAGGGGTGCTTTTGACCTTGAACTTTTTTCATGCAACCATCTCGCAACCAATTCTTTTCCAGTACCGTTTTCTCCATTTATCAAAACACGAGCTTCCGTTGGGGCCACTTTTTCAATGGTATTTTTAACCTCCTGTATCTCCTTAGACTCTCCAATTATTTCATACCCTTTACTCACTTTCTTTCGCAGCACTTTTGTCTCGGTTGAAAGCTGTGAAGTCTCAAGTGCATTCCGAACAGTTAATAGAATTCTATTTAGATCAGGTGGTTTTTGTATAAAATCATAGGCGCCTTTTTTTGTAGCTTCTACTGCTGTATCAATGGTGCCATGCGCTGATATCATAACAAATGGTATATCCATCCCTTCCTCCGATACCTTACCAAGCAGTTCCATTCCATCCATTTTGGGCATTTTGATATCACACAGAACAAGATCTACCTTCTCCGCCTCTAATTTAGCCAAGCCATCCTCACCGTCTTCCGCTGTGATAACATCATACTTTTCTTCTGATAGAATATCGCTTAACGCATCTCTTATGCTTTTTTCATCATCAACTACAAGTATTTTCGCCATCTTAATTCTTTAGTGAACTTTATATACAAAAAGCAAGCCAGTAAGCCGGGTTCTGTTCTATCCTGTCATTTATCTGGCACTGACGTTACCATCAGCATCAAACGACCTACCCAATTCTGTTCGAGCGAGCAACTCTCAAACACAGAACCTATTTGGTCTTTCAGCGCGTAAGGTTTACCATGCAATAAATGTCACCATTTACCCGGTGAGCTCTTACCTCACCTTTTCACCTTTTCCATGACGGAAACCGTCAGGTAGTCTGTTTTCTGTGGCACTATCTCTATGCTGACGGTAACCGTCAGCACGCTTCCGGTTAAGAAGTACGCTGCTCTATGCTGCCCGGACTTTCCTTACTGACAGAAATCGTCAGCACGACAGGTCGGCTTGCAATGCAAAAATATCAATGAATATCTTTTCCAGTAATTTTTAATTCCCAATCATCTGCATGTTGAGCAATTTCCATGATCATCTCTTTGACCATGTTGTCTTTTAGATTGACCAGAAAGTTTATTGCCTCAACTTTTAGAAAGCCGTCTTCAACAATAAACTTGGTGTATGGATACTCCTTAGATGCTTCCAGGCAATCAAGAAAAGGAATATCATAGGTGAGTTTGCAAACTTTTGACTTTAAATGAACTACTTCTCTATTGTATCCTGGGTGTTCAACAATATGACCTGTGACCGTTTGAAACCGACCGGTCTTTAGTGGTACAATTATGACAGATTGATTCTCGTCATATTCTCTAAACTCTCCTCCTATCTCCTCCGCATACTTTTTACTAAATTTTCTGTAATTCATGGTGGTTAGTATTTTATGAATCATAAGATAATAATTCCTCTCTAATTACCACGAATAATGGATTTAATAATTACTTGGTGGAATCCTTATTTTGTTCTTTCTGAGATTCTGCTGCTTCTTCTTCCTCTCTCCTTCTGTTGAGGATCTCTTCACGCTTTAAGGAAAGTAATTGTGTTATATCATTGAAAGAATGAACGAATCTTAGACTTAACCCTGTCTCCTGATTTTGCTGCTCATTAGCTAAAATCCGTTGACTTGTATTACTAAATACTTTTGCCCTTAGCCTACCATCTTTTGTAAGACTATATTCAACAGACCAGTCACCCACGATATCATTCAACAAATTAGCTTCATTTTGATTACCAAAATCACCACCACGGGTTACTTTAAGCCTGCCATTTAGGAATGTGTATGCAAATCTTAATTGAAAAGTATTAAAGGCATCACGGTTCAAATCTGCCAAGTCAACTTCAACTTCGAGGTTTTCATCAATTTGACTAACAAGGTAGCTAACTTGAGAAGATAAGAACTCACTAACACTGTTTCCAACTGTACCACCACCACTTAAAGTGAAACTTTGACGTGGTGAAAATCTCTTAAGGAAGAGTAGACTTATAACCTGTCTTTTTAGTTCTTGCTCATCGGATGTAATTTTAGAAAGTTCAGCAGTTGTATTAGATGTAGCGTCGGTTTGGTTTTGTAACCTTAAATCAAAATCAATATCAGGTGATAACATTCCACCATCAAGAAGAAGTACAACCAAAATCGGAAATTTCTTTGCTAATTCATCCGCCTGACGTAATTCGGGGTTCTTTAATTCCTCAAAAGAAGCACGCTGAAGGTAAGTAGCTTCCATATCAAGGATTGCATCATATGGATCTCCATACCAGGTGATTCTACTACCAGGAACCACCTGAAATTCTTTATTGATAAAGTTTGGAACGGTAAAATTGTATGCTCCTTCAGTTATTTCAAGTGGACCAAACATATTAAACTCACCATCTGTATCAAGTCTGAGTTTTAAATTACCACGACCCCTTCCTCTTATAATATCCCCGGTTTTGATATCAAAAATGAGCTCACAATATGCATCTGGAGTTACCTCAATATCAAAGTCCAATGTCAAACCCGAAAGTTTAAATTCTTCTTCTTCTACAACCATGGTAGTATCTGAAAAGTCAACGAATGTGATATAGTCTTGTTGGCTGGTAGATGTTGCATCTGATAACGGTATAAAAAAGCGGGTATCAGCTTCTGTTATTATACTCGCCTGAATATTTAAATCATTAAGTGGTCCAGTTATGTTGATCGTACCCGTACCATAAGCAGAACCATAATAGAGGGAGTTATCAAGAGAAGTGGTATTTAAAAATTCAAAGTTGTTGGCTTCCATTACTATATCTGTCCTAACATCTTTGAATTTATTATGATAGATAGTACCTGACAATTGAGCGCTTGCACCCTTCCTGTCAGAAAGTTCAAAGCCTTCAAATTCTATTTGATTAGGATTAAAATTGACATCTCCATTAAACGAATAAGATGTATTAAGGTAATTAACAGTAAGTGCCCCATTCTGGATATTGCAATGCCCAACAACTTTTGGCTCTTGAGCAGTCCCAGACAACTTCAATGAACCATTTGCCAAACCAGCTAGATCAGATACATTTTTCTCCAGAAAAGGTTGTCCCAACTTTAGATCTGCCTTATTAAAATCAATGATAAAATCCAGCTGATCTATCGACTCAGTTGGATAATAGCTTCCCTCTACTAATATTTCTTCAAAGCCCTCCCTTTTCACCTCTACTTTTGAGAAAACGCTTTTATTGGTTGGATTCCAATTAGAACTGCCGCTGACATCACCAACATCCAGTTGATCATAAACCAATTTTTTTAATAGAAATCCACCATCAAATCGAAATGATTGTCCACTTGTTTCTCTAAACATTCTAAAATTAGCATTCAGCAACCCACCTATTGTTCTTTTCGAGAACAACTCGACTTTATTCATATTCAAGTCTTTGGTCGTTATTGAAATATCGGAAGGCAAAGAGTCCGAGTACACTCCTTCAAGCGTTATCGTTTCTCTTAAATCAAAAATTTCGAAATTTTCAAACTCAATTTTTTCATTAGTAATGATGATCTTATTGGTAGGGTTCACTTTCCAAGTATCCTCTAATAATTGAATATCAGAAGGCTGCAACTTAACTCTTAAAGAATCCTGAAATATGGCAATCTGACTTTCCAGACGAATATCGCTTCTGGTTTCCGGTTGACTTATTTGAGTAGTCAAGTCAATTTCATTTTTATACCATACTGCTTCAACCAGCAGGTCTTTTGTGTTAGGAATTCCTTTAATAATCTGCTCAGAAGATCGGACCAAAATGTTTGTCAAGATTGAACCGTCATCTAGATCTCGCGAACCATTTAATTCAATTCTTGGCTTGACGAAGCTATTGTTCTTTACTTTGAATGAATCAGATTCTGCATAGAAGAATAAGTTTGCGTTCTTGCTTTGTCGGAATGTTCCTTCCAAGATCGTCTTGCCAACAATTGAAAATGGTAATTTCAATGAATCCAGGTATGGTGTGATATTATCAATTTTAGCTAGCACATCCACTTTATATGTACTACCACTTTCTTCAGTCTTTAAGGAATCATTAGATAAAGTCAGTTTTGATGAATAAGCTGCGGCCATTGCAGGAATGTCTTTCATTAAGTCAGATATTTTGAAATCTCCTTCTACCTTAGATTCAAAACCAGGGAAACCTAAATCAATCCTTCTGGTACTCCCCTCCAACATCGCATTCAATCGAATTGAATCCAGAATGATTTGTTTTTCACCTAGACTTATAAAGCCTGAATCAATATTAAGAAAGCCATTAAAGTCATCCAGATCCAGATCACTAATTTCCATTTCAATATGGCCGGCTGCAGACAAATCTTTCCTGCTGAGATTTAATTCATCAGCATTAAAATCTCTGACCCGGATATCCATATTGAGTATTTCTTTTCCATTTCTAAAGTCAGCTTGAGCACTTCCTTTCAGATTACAATTGTCATCTATAATTGAGAAGCTTCCCTCAAAGAAATTTTTTGCGAATTTCCCATCGGCCCTTACGGTATCATATACATAGCCATACAATCCACTGTTATAAACTAATGCGTTTAAATCAAACTCTGCATTCTCAGGTTTGAGCCCCTTCCCATTAATGGTTGCTTTTAAGTTTAATACTTGAGCTATATCATTTTTTAAAAAAACCCCTACATTAACCTCTTTAAATTCAAGATTTCCAACATAAGCCATCTCAGTGGGGTCATCTGGGATTTTTATATTGATATCTGAATGAATCGAACCTTGATCAGTTACAAAATCTCCTCTGGCAACAAAATCTTTTAAAAATCCAGCAAAACTTCCGGAGAAATCAATTTTACCCATTCGTTGGATATTGGCTGTATAATCCCCTAGATACGGCTTAAGATCTCTAGGAAGCACATGAGATTCTGTAAAATCAGCTAGAATGAATGTTTGAGAGATATCAGGCAATCCGAAACAACTTACCCCTCCAACAAAATAGGAGCTTCCATACCCAAATCGAGTTTTTTCGATATTAAAATCACCAACCGTACCCCATATTATTCCATCTATTGAGATGTCGTCATGGAGTTTATCAAAACCAGTGACGATGCGAATGTCCTCATTTGAAATGGATGTATTATCAAAATGAAGGATGAAGGAAACGCTATCTTTAAAGTACGCCAAGTCATCCAATCCATTATAAAAAAATTCTAAACTATCCTTAATGTGACTGGTGGGAGTACGAAAACTTAAATCATCTACACTAAGAGAAGAATTGCTAACTCTAAACACCGTACTAAAATCACTAACGTTAAAATTTGAGTTTTTCTCAACACCTCTCATCTGATTTATCACTCCCGTAATAGTATCAGACCTGAGCGCCAACCTGGTTATAAAAAAATCAGGAATTTGAAAATGCATGTTAGCAAAATCAAGTTTGTTAGGCTGAGGAGACTTGGTCTTGTCTCTCAAACTCAAATTGAGATTATTTAAACTGATTTCATCAACAATAATTGGTTTTGATTTTTTTTTGACCTTATCAGTCTTTAGTGCATTTAAGAATTCCGTTAAATTTAGTTTCGAACCTTCTGAATGCTTAGCAAGCTTAATCCTTAGACCATTCGAAGAAATCTCTTCGACGCTTAAAAAGTCTCGCTTGATTAAATCAAGAATGTGATAATTAATATTAAGATTATGGGAATACAACATTGTATCTCCACTTAAATCTCTTATCATTATTTCATTCAGGCTTGCTTGATCCAACCATGAAACCTTTACTGTGCTAATGGATATATCATAATTGGTTTTTTCTGAGACAGCTTCAAGTACTTTTTGAGCCAGAAAGGTTTGGACAGGTTTTAGTTGCAATAAAAGTAGTAATACCAGTAAAAGCATCATTCCATAGAAAAACATTCCTGAAAATAGTTTCCAGATGACTCTACGAATATGTGATATGGTTATCTTGGCCTTCAAAAAAATACGGTGGCAATTATCCTTGGAATAGAATCATCTTGTGATGAAACTTCAGCTTCTGTTTGTATTGACGGCAAAGTAATCAATAATGAAATTGCAAATCAAACTATTCACGAGCAGTATGGAGGTGTAGTGCCAGAGCTTGCTTCACGCGAACATCAAAGAAATATCGTGCCAGTAGTTGAACATGTTCTATCTCATGCTGATATTAACGTAAATGACTTGGATGGGATTGCTTATACGAGAGGTCCAGGACTTCTTGGAGCATTGTTGATTGGCTCTAGTTTTTCTAAAGCCATGGCTGCATCGCTTGGAATTCCTCTTATTCCAATCCATCATATGAAAGCGCATGTGTTGGCTCATTTTATAGATGATCCAAAGCCCTCCTATCCGTTTATATGTTTAACAGTTAGTGGTGGTCACACACAAATACTACGTATAAATAATCCAACAGAAATGATCATACTTGGTCAAACACAAGATGATGCTGTTGGAGAGGCCTTTGACAAAGCAGCAAAATTACTTGGGCTACCCTATCCTGGAGGCCCAATGATTGATAAACTGGCAATGAGTGGAAATCCAAACAGGTTTCAATTTGCTGAATCGGAAATGCCAGAGCTTGATTACTCATTTAGTGGAATCAAAACATCGATTCTATATTTCCTTAGGAAGGAACTAAAAAAGAATGAGCAATTCATAAAAGAAAACCTCAATGATTTGGCAGCAAGCATTCAAAAAACATTGCTTTCAATGTTAATGAAGAAACTGATACTGGCTGCAAGTCAAGAAAAGATCAAACAAATAGCAATTGCTGGAGGAGTCTCTGCAAATAGTGGATTAAGGCAACAATTGAATGAAGAAGCTTTGAAGAGAGGATGGGAGGTGTTTATTCCTGATTTTCAATACTGCACTGACAATGCTGGAATGATTGCAATAAGTGGTCATCTGCTGTTTGAGCAAGATGCTTTTGGAAGTTTAGCCGATAGTCCACTACCAAGGATGCCGTTTTAATCAGTCGTATTTATATATTTATGTCATGAGTAAGGAGAAGAAGAGTAGATTTTCAAACGATATTCAGATTAAGAATCGTAAAGCAAGTTACGAATTTGAATTTGTAGAAAAAGTGGAGGCTGGTATAATGTTGTTGGGAACTGAGATCAAATCACTAAGGGAAGGTAAAGCCAGCATTCAAGAAGCATATTGCTATTTTAAAAAGGGTGAACTATTCATTAAAAGCATGACCATATCACCTTATACGCAAGCAAGTTTTGAAAGTCATGAAATGACCAGGGACAGAAAGTTGCTTTTGAAAAAAAGAGAATTAGAAAAATTTAAATCTAAAATGGAAGAAAAAGGATTGACAATCGTTCCATTGAGGATATATATTAATAAACGTGGGCTAGCTAAATTGGAAATTGCTCTTGCAAAAGGAAAGAAGATATACGACAAAAGAGACAGCATCAAAAAGAAGGATCAGAAAAGAGAACTTGATCGAATGAAAATTTAAACGCATGAATAACACTGTACTTGTGCTTAATCAGGATTACACACCACTTACGGTGTGCACAGTACAGCGCGCCTTTTTACTGATGTTCTTAAAAAAAGCAGATTTAATAAGCGAAATCAAGGAGAAGAAATTAAGATCTGTGACCAGCACATTCCCCTTTCCATCCGTTATCAAAGTAAAATATTATATCTCACTTCCGTATAAAGGGGTAGTCATGAGTAGGCACAACATTTTTAAACGTGATCAAGGAAAATGTCAGTACTGTGGAACCTCCAATGATTTAACTATTGATCATGTAATTCCCAGGTCTAAAGGAGGTAAATCTACTTGGACTAACCTGGTAACAGCCTGCAAAAAATGTAATTCGAAGAAAAGTGACTACTCATTAGATAAAGTAGGAATGAAGCTTCGTAAAACACCAATAAAGCCATCTTACATTACTTTTCTGAGAAATAACACCAGTGTGTATAGGGATGATTGGGCGCAATTCTTAAACCCAAAAAAATTCAGTGCTTAACTCATTTGAATGAATCAAAAAAAAATGAAATACATCAGTTACATATTCATAGGAATACTTTTAGTTGGTTGTAACCCATCTGATAATGAAAAGGAATCAGAAAGGGAAAAAACCTTAGAACGTTTCGAAGAGCAAAAGAAGGAGCTGGAAGATGAAATTGAAGAACTTAAGAAAGACTCCAAAGAAGCTGCTGAAGATGCAAAAAGGGATATTGAAACGGCGCTTAGGAAGCTACAAAAGCAACGACGAAGGGTTGTTGATGAGGCTGATAAACTAAGGAAAGCGACAAAAAAAGAATTGGAAGATGCATTGGATGAAGCCAAAAAAGAATATGAAAACTGGCTCAAGGAAAAAAGGAAACAATTAGAATAGACAATAAATAAAAAACCCTGACTATCTCGCGATGGTCAGGGTTTATGTATAATTGAAAAAGTTATTAATCTTGGATTCCCTTCAGGGACTTGTAAAGAATCTTACGAGCATTAGACTTTCTTAGGGTTTGCTCCACATCAGAAACAATACCCATTTTCACTTCAGCGTCAATATTCAATGCCATCGTAATTCTATCTCTTTCTGCTTCAGAAAGTTTATCTTTTTCCTGATTTACAAATAGAGTTAATTCCTCTGGCTCCATGAATACGTCATTGGTTTGAATCCTTGGCTCTTCACCGTAAGTACCAATATTTTTTGGTTCTCCAATGTAGATATGACTCACCAATGATTTCTTCTGAATTTTAGAAAGTTGTTCTGCTTTAGGAAGAACTTGTTTTACTAAAATCTCCTGCTCTCTCATCACAGTTGTTACCATGAAGAAGAATAGAAGCATGAAGATAATATCCGGCAATGCTGCCGTAGGTATATCTTGAGATGCGCTAGATTTTTTCTTAAACTTCGACATAGTTTCGTTTATTTATCTGGTTCTGCAATCGAGATTGCCTTAGGTATACCAAATCTTGCCTGCTTATACATTCTTTCCTCTACATCGTTACTTTGATCTAGCTGAAGGAATTCGTCTGCAGTAAGTCCTACTCGCTCCCCATAGATTTCGTTATATGCTGCTTGCACAGCATCAAGTACGTCTATGTAAAGTTCGTAACTGGTACCTCTGTTTGCTTTAAATGATACAACTGCCTTCTTCGGATGATCAGAAGATTCTGGTCTTTGCTTTGCTTTGGCTTTCATGCTTGAAGGAAGGCTATTATAAACCTGCAAACCTTCTTCATCAGGATTACCAAAATTCAATACAAAAGCCTTCACTTCTTCTTTCAACTCAGACATTGGCTTGTTGTATGGCTCGTTCTCTACCAAAAGTTGATCATTTGAATTGGCCAATATCTTAAAGATATTTCGCTCCTGAAATTCAATTTCAGGTTGATCTGGTTCTGGTGGAGGAGGCAGCTGCATTAATATTCCTTTGTCATTTGCAATCGTGGTAGTTACCAAGAAGAAAATGAGCAAAAGGAATGCAATGTCTGCCATAGAGCCTGAACTCACTTCCGGAGTGCCTCTATCTTTATTCCTCGCCATTATTCAGCTGCTTTTTTAATTTCTGTATATACAATTCCTAAAATGGCTCCAATGGCTAGAATATAAAAAGTTGTTAATCCTGCGCCTACCATTTTTGTTGTTGTTTCAGTTGCTTCACCCATTGCATTTCCGCTCGCCGTAAAAAACGAAACTAAGAATACTACAAGAAGTGCGCCTACTCCGATCCCCATTTTCTTCAAAGAATCAGGATCGCCAAATGCCTTCACTAGTGGCATTCCTACAGCTGCAAGAACGCAAACACCAATGAGTATATATGATATAAATAATCCTACATCTACCATAGTCTATATCTATTTATAGATTATTTAGAAAGATTGTGTTTAACAAGAAGGTCTACCAAAGAGATAGAAGCATCTTCCATGCTATTCACTATTGAGTCTACTTTTGAAACAAGGTAGTTATAGAAAAGCTGAAGAATTACAGCAACAATAAGTCCACCAACAGTTGTCAAAAGAGCCACTTTAATACCACTCGCAACTAGTGCAGGAGAAACGTCTCCAGCTTCTGCAATAGCATCGAATGCCTCAATCATACCAATTACAGTACCCATGAAACCAAGCATCGGAGCAAGTGAAATGAAAAGTGAAATCCAAATCATTCCTCTTTCAAGTTTGCCCATCTCAACAGATCCGTAAGCAATGATTGATTTTTCAACCATCTCAACACCTTCAGACATTCTCATTAGTCCTTGAGTAAAGATTGATGCTACAGGTCCTCTTGTATTTCTACAAACTTCTTTAGCTGCATCTGCACCACCAGCATTCAAAGCATCTTCAACATCTGCTAAGAGCTTTTTGGTGTTTGTAGAGGCCATGTTAAGATGAATGATTCTTTCAATAGCAATTGCCAAACCAAGAATCAAACATGCAAGAACGATTCCCATGAAAGTTGGTCCACCATCAATGAATTGTTCTTTTACTACTTGGTGAAATCCTTTAGATGGTGCAGCCTCTTCCGGCGCAATAATCTCAGCGATTTCTTCAACAGGCTCTTCATATACTTCTTCTACCTGTGCTGTGTCAACAGCTGTGGAATCTACCTCAGTTGAATCTGAGTCAGAAAAACCTTGTGCTGTCGCACTGAAGGTGAATACACCTGCCAACATTAAGAGAGTCAATAACTTTTTCATAATTCAGTCTTGTAAGTTAAGTCTTCGGTTTAGTTAAATATTTAAGTTTTAGTAAAATTCAAATTTGCATTTTCATTCCCACAAAATTCGCACCATTCATCAAAAATTGTCGAATTCCACAGACCTAAGCTCTGCAAAATCGCAGAGAGGAAGGGATTCGAACCCTCGATACCCTTTTGGGGTATACACACTTTCCAGGCGTGCGCCTTCGACCACTCGGCCACCTCTCTGTAGGCCGTCACTTTTTGACGGGCTACAAATAAATCATTAAAAATACCTTTATGCAAGTTTATTTCTAACATCAAGGGTATTTCAGTGGCATTATTCCCAGACTGAGTCCATCTCACCAGCTAGAGAGTGCGTCAGTAAATGTTTTAAACGATTATCCTTCTCACCTGATCCCAACAAAAACATCATTTTTGTGACTGCCGCTTCTGTAGTGATATCACCACCACTTAAAACTCCAATATCATTTAAACCCTTACTTGTTTCATATTTCCCTTGCTCCACTTCTCCTCCTATACACTGACTTACATTTAATATGATCTTGTCATCATCAATTGCTTGTTTTAAACAATTCAAAAACCAGTCAAATTTCATGGTATTCCCGGATCCGAAAGATTCCAGCACTACTCCTTTCACTTCGCTACCTCCTAATATTGCTTCCACCACATGTCTTGTAATTCCGGGAAAGACTTTTAATATCACCACATTGGGATCCAAATGATTCTTCACTTTTAGCCTTGATTTCCTATCGTAAGGTCTTAGCACAGGATAATTGAATTCTATTTCAATACCTGCCTGTGCTAACCTCGGATAATTTTCTGATTCAAATGCTGCAAAAGTGCTACTTCTAAGTTTTTGAGATCTGGAACCCCGGAGTAACAAATAATTAAAATAAACACATACTTCGCTCACTATCGGTGTACTATCATTGTGGGCCGATGCAATTTCAAGCGCCGTAATTAAATTTTCTCTTGCGTCGGACCTTATGGATCCGATAGGCATTTGAGCTCCTGTTAGAATAACTGGTTTATTAAGACCCTCAAGCATATAGCTTAGCATTGATGCAGAATAAGCCATGGTATCAGTACCATGTAGGATCACGAAAGCGTCATACTGTGCATAATTCTCCTCTATGATATATGCCATATCCTTCCAATCTTGAATAAGGATATTGGAGGAATCAATAGGCTTAGGAAAGGAAATGACTGTCAGCCGAATATCGAGCTGTTTGAGCTCAGGAACTCGATCTACTACTTTGCCAAAATTGAAAGGTGCAAGTGATCCGCTCTCATCCTGGATCATACCGAAGGTGCCTCCAGTATAAATGATGAGAACCGATCGTTCTCCAGTTTCATTGATATTTACAATCTTGTATTTCAACAGATTCAACTATTTCGAGGGGAAAAATAGCTTATTTGTATTTGCTGTTGTTAGATCATCTAACTCTTTTCTTGAGAGATTTAAAAATTCCGCGACTTTATCAGCTACCAAACTAATATATGAAGGCTCATTTCGCTTTCCTCTATGAGGTGCAGGTGTTAAGTATGGGCTATCTGTTTCCAGCATTATTTTCGATCTTTCTAAATGAGGAATTACTTTATCCATTCCCCCATTTTTAAATGTAGATACACCTCCAAGCCCGAGGAAGAAACCCAGATTTGTGATTTGTCTTGCTTGATCAACCGTGCCTGTGAAGCAATGAAAAACACCTTTCAACCCCTTACCTTCATATTGTTCGACTAATAAAATGGTTTCATCAATCGTTTCCCTGCAATGTATCACAATCGGAAGGTCATGCTTCAAAGCCAATTCACATTGAAAATGAAATGCTTCTTTTTGCTGCTCCCAGAAAGTCTTGTCCCAGTATAAGTCAGTTCCCATTTCGCCTACTGCAAGAAAGGATCGTTTATTAAACCAATCCTCCACAATTTGGAGCTCCTTTTCAAAATCTTCTTTTACCGAGCATGGGTGTAATCCCATCATTGGATAGCATACATCGGGGTATTGTTCTTCCAAACGAAGCATTTGCTCAATGGAAGTGCTATCAATGTTGGGTAGTAATATCTTTTCTACTCCATTCGCTATTGCACGTTCAACAACTTCTTCAACATCCTCTTCAAAATGCTCTAAATATATGTGTGCGTGTGAGTCGATCATGATATTGCTTCGAATTTGAGACCTTTAGATTGAAAATGCGACAGGATTTCTGGAAGAATTAGTTTTAAATTTTTGAAAGCTTTTTCAGAATCATGAAATGCCAGAATACTACCGGCTTTTGCATTTTTCAACTTTCTTATCGATTTATCGACTGTTAATTGGGGATCAAAATCCCATGACAGATGGCTCCACATGATGATCTTCTTATTCGAGAGTCCTTTTGCCTGAGATTGCTTTATCCGGCCATATGGCGGACGGAAAATCTCATTATGAACTCCCAATGAATGAAGGGTCTTATCGCATTGGATGACATCTTCATGATATTCCATTTGATTAACATTCCAACCTGACATGTGATTGTGAGTGTGATTTCCAATTTGATGTCCCTCAGCAATTATTTGCTTAGCAATATCATTGTGTTGTATCAGATTCTTGCCCACACAAAAGAATGTTGCTTTAGCGTTTGCCTTTTTTAGTTCTCTCAAGACCCATGGTGTCACATCCGGATGCGGACCATCATCAAAAGATAGATAGATAGCGTTGCTAGAAGGAATTTTCCAGATGAATGAAGAATACCAAAGCCTTGTGAAGATTGGTGTTTTATAAAACCGAATCATTTGTTTTGAATTCGACAAGAAAGCATTGTGATGTCGTCATGAAATGCTCTGCTTCCTTTAAACGCATTAAGCAATCCCAATATCTGATTGTGGAATTCTGACAGGTCTTGTGGGCAATCTCCTTTGACGATTTCTAATAACCGATCAAATTCAAATGCTTCGTCTTCTTCGTTGAAAGTTTCAGTCAGACCATCTGTATAGGTGAAAAGAAAGAACTCATCTAGATTTTTTATTTGCAGCGTTTCTATAAATGGTAGTGGATCAAACATACCAAGTACTGTGGTGCCATCATTCAATAATTGAATACCATCATCAGTTTTCAAGATTATTTCGTTGTGCCCACAATTGATATATTCTAGAACCTTGGTTTTGAAATCATAAATCCCAGCAAAGAAGGTTATGAAATTCTCCGCATTACCGCTGACAAAGGTGGTATGATTAAGCTCTTCGATTATTTCTTTTAAATCCTTTGTTTGACGAACCAATGCTCGTAAAGAGGCCTGAAAGTTGGACATCAATAGTGCCGCTGGAACCCCTTTCCCTGACACATCAGCTATGCATGCAAGAAACTTATTTTCATCAATCTGTATATAATCATAATAATCACCTCCAACATCGTGATGAGGCAAATAGAACGCTTCGATCTGAAGCCGTTCAATTTTAGGAAGCTCTTTCGGAAATAGAAAATTCTGAACCTTCTTGGCGATCTCTAACTCGCGCCTATATGCTTCCTGCTCCATTTGCTGCCTTGCAAGTCTCTTATTCTCTATTGCTACAAGGATGATATTAGTTAAAGCATTTAAGAATCGATTCTGGATGCCTAGTTTAGAATCTGAATCTATGAAAACAACAGAGAGCAACTTGTTTTTATGGTAAACAGGAAATACAGAGTTGAATTCATCAAACGATGTTTCAATTAATCCAAGCTGATTTTTAAGTTCTTTATACTCTTCAGGAAGCGTGCTTCCAATCAAGTCATTTTTAGTACCAAAATTTACTCTGCAATGCCACTCTTCATTTTTTTCTGTGAATAATGCAAGCTTATTGATCTTAAGATCTGCCAGTAAAGTGAACTTATAAATCTTCAATAGGTCATCTTCAGGCAGGTTATTATTCACAGCTTGTGTGATCTCTAAAAGAGCATTCAGCTGCAAATCTTTGATATCTAATGAAGATTCCATCATTGAGTGTTGTGTTCAAATAGTCCCTTTTTCGAAGCAAGATAGAAGAATGATTGATAATCTTTATTCATATCTAAACTCTCCACTTCTGATTCCTCACTCACATTTTTGTACACCCTGACCCAACCTTTTTTTGCCATTTGAATAAGGTTAGATTTTAATTTCTCATCAGAAAGCTCTGTTGAGTTTTTGAGATCATCAAACGAGGTGACGAAATAAAGCTCATCTATGATGTTGAATTCATCGTCTGTCATCTATACTTTCGTCCTTTCCAGGTGTATGATCCAAAGATAGAATTCATCCCCATGAATAAAACATGCAATGGGTAAATAATTTGGAATATTAGTAGCGGCCAAAAGCTATTATTCCCTTTAAGAAAACTATTAACAGGTCCTACAAAAGACCAGATGGCAATGAATCTGAGGAAAATAAAACTACCGATTAAAAGCGAGTTGAATTCATGAAATAGGGCACCAGCAATTCCCACGTAAAACAAGAGGTAATCAATAAAGAATAATACGGCACTTAATCTAACAAAGGGGTTTTTATTGTATTTCCATTTACTAGTCCAACGGATACGTTGGTTAATAAAAGAAGAGAGTTTTGAATGAGCCGGTGTTGTAACTACCGCATTTTTAGTTTTCATAAACCTTGTGGAATGAGGGAAACGTCTCATGATATTATACAGTAAAAACTCATCATCACCGGAAGGTGTGAAAAGATTGTCCGAGTAGCCACCCACTTCTTCAAACGCACGTTTTCGGAAGCCAAGATTTGCACCACTGCACATACTTGGATTTTCCTTTGAAATTGTAACTGCACCGAAACCCATGAGCCCAGCAAATTCGACTTGCTGCAATTTGGAAAAAAGATTATTCCCTTGAATACCTACCGGTCCGGCTACCATGTTTGTGGTTTCATCAAAAGCATCATTGTATGAATTGATCCAATTTTCTTCCAATGAACAATCCGCATCTGTAGTAAGAATAATCTCTTGTTTAGCAGCATTAACTCCAGCTGTTAACGCATGTTTTTTACCGTGACTGTTTTTATCATCTAGTTTAATTAACCGTGTTTGAACATTTAGTGATGACTTCAATTCATTTACAGTTTCAATGGTTTTATCATCAGAAAAATCATCCACTACAATAATTTCAAATAAGTCATAAGGGTACTTTTGATTATCTAAATCCTTAAGAATATGCGTAATATTTTTCTCTTCATTCCTCACCGGAATGATGACCGAAAAAGGCCTCAATGATTCAGCTTGCTGAATATTCGGAATCTGTTTCCATTCAAAAGCCAACTTCAAATAGAATAGAACATTCAGAACTGTAAATGCACCAATCAAAAAGATCATCGCGCAATGTTAGCCTTAAATCGCCAGATAAAAATCAAACCCACAAGTGAAGGAATTACCGTGTTGATCACCCAAATCAAAAAGATGGGAATTATGACCATTTGAAGGTTAGATACATGAGATTCGAAGAAAACGATCCCAGATACCTCACGAACACCCACTCCTCCTAATAACAACGGAAGTATGGATCGAACCAAGAATATCCACCCTATGCCTGCTATCAGTAAGTGGGCTGGCAAATGAGGTAAAAAGGTCTCTAATAAGAGGAAAAATTGGAAGGTAAAAACAGTATAACGAAGGAATGAAATTCCCACAATTTTTATCAAAATTGATCGATCGATACTTCTAAAATAATTCAAGAAACGAGCTAAGGTTTTACGAAAGATCCATGTCATCAAAGGGAAAATCAAAAGAAGAATCAACGCATACCAGCCATTAAAATCATACTGCTCAGCTAGTTTGCTCATTCCGTAAAGACCAATGATGGCTGTAAAGCTGATCATGACCCCTCTGTTCAATACTGCTGCTGAGGTGGTTTGGTATTTGTCAACCTGCTGAGAAAGGCGAACCAACAAATCTCCGGAAGTAAATGGAAGCACCCAGTTTAGAGATAGACCAGCTAAAATTATTCTAACTGCATCCTGGATTGATATAGGTTCAAATACTTGTACTGATACCTTCCACCTGAGCGCTTCTAAATACCAATTTAAGAACATAAGTATGATGACAAATCCGAGAACCAACGGGGGCGATTCCGGCCAAACAAAATCACTTATCCTAATCGATTGATCCTTTAATTTGGAAATGAGGAAAAAGAGACACGTAACTAATAAAGCAACTTTCAAGAATGCTACTAGCCAGGGTTTATTTAAATGAGATCGTTTGTACTCTCCGATTTGTTCCTTTGATTTTTGTGACAATAGACTTCAAGTTTACTCTCACTTTTTTCCTTGATGAAAAAAGTGACAAAAAAATCAAGAAAATTTTAAAGCCTCTGCCCACACATCCATCAACACCGCGCCAAATTTTCTTTCTCACTCTCCTTTTCGTAAAGTTTTCCTAAGTTCAGTCAAAGACAGTAATTTGCATTTGTGGCGATTAAAGAGCGAATCATTTTAGGTATTGATCCAGGCACTAATGTAATGGGATATGGGCTCATCCACTGTAAGGGTGAAAAATTGAGTGTTATTCAATATGGAGTTATTCATCTTAGCAAGTATAAGAATCATGAGATTAAGCTTAAGAAAATATTCGATCGTGTCACTGAGCTTTTAAAAGAGTACTTACCTGATGAAGTAGCACTTGAAGCTCCGTTCTTTGGTAAAAACGTTCAATCCATGTTGAAGCTTGGGAGAGCTCAGGGAGTGGCCATGGCTGCAGCTCTCAGTAGAGATATGCCTATCCATGAGTATGCGCCAAAAAAAGTAAAACAATCTGTCACTGGTAATGGCAATGCCAGTAAGGAGCAGGTATCGAATATGATTCAAATGTTATTGAAGTTTGAAGAGGCTCCCAAACTAATGGATGCTACCGATGCTTTGGCGGTTGCTATTTGCCACCATTACTCCTCTAAATCCGGTTTGGGATCAGGTGGTAAAAAAAGCTGGAAATCATTTATATCAGACAATCCGGGTAGAGTTAAATAGAATTACCCTAAAATGGGTATTGAATCTATTTGACAAAAAACGTAATTTAGTATTTACCTAATTAGCTAATCAAATGGCTGAAAACACTAAATCCCTACTCAATGTCTCCTATCGATCTTTAAGAAGATTGATAGGAGTATTGGGTGTGCTACTCCCCTGGCTTTTGATGGTTCGCGCATGGGACATAGAGCCTTCAATTAGTCATTATTACTATACCGTGTCTTCTCCTATTTTCACTGGAATACTGATTGCATTCGGTCTATTACTCTTGACCTATCAAGGTTATGAAAAATCTTCCGGTGAAAAAGTAAGCGATAACACAATCACCAATGTTGCAGGATTTTTCGCACTGGTTACAGCAATTCTACCAACATCTTGCCATGGTGGTCAAAGTCACCCGTTCTGTCATTTTGATTCTACACTCAATACGATCCATTTACTATCAGCTGGGACCTTTTTGATATTAGTTGGCGCCATGTCATATTTCAAGTTTCCTCTTGGTGGCACTAAAAAGGCATTTTATAAAACCATGGGACTTATTGTATGGGCTTCAATAGTGCTAATGCTTATCTATTTTGCTTTTGAAGACAGTATTGGTGATAAATTTCCTCAGGGGGTTTTAGTTGGGGAGATAATAGGTGTTACTGCCTTTGGGATTTCCTGGTTGGTAAAAGGTAAACCGGGTGAAATGAAAATATTCGGAGCAAAAAAGGCATAAAAAAACGCACCTTTCAGAAAACCCAATTCCTATCACCTACTCTTTCTTCATGCCCTTCACACGCCCCTTTGCAATTTCAATAGTCATCTGATCAATGACTGCTCGAAGGGTATCTTCATTAGGATCAGCTTCGTATTTAGCAACTACTTTATCAAACTCTCCCGGATCGGTTAGAAGTGAACGAACTTCATCTATTTTCTTGATCATTTCTGCATCCATGGTAGGTTAGGTAATGTGGCGGTATTAAAACAAGAAACCCACCTTCCGGTGGGCTCAATATCTAACTTCTTAATATCCAACGTCCAAAAGTCTATTTCTTATCGTAAGCTTCTCTGATCTTACTTGCTGTTGCTTTCATTTCTTCCTTACTCGGTGACAACTTCATATTACTGAAATTCATATCATCCATTGTTTTCATAGGAATCAAATGAACATGTGCATGAGGGACTTCAAGGCCCATAACAGTCAAACCTATTCTTTCACAGGGAATGACTGATTCAATAGCTTTAGCAACTCCTTTTGAAAAGGAAAATAGTTCTGAAAATGTCTGATTATCTAAGTCGAAAATGTAGTCTACTTCCTTTTTAGGTATCACAAGTGTGTGTCCCTCCATTAAGGGATTGATATCCAGAAACGCTAAATAATTCTCATCCTCAGCAACAATATGTGCTGGAATTTCACGCTCAATTATTTTTGTGAAAATACTTGCCATTAGACCGTGATATCTAGTATTTCAAACTCCATATCTCCTGCAGGCACCTTGATCAACGCTTTTTCACCTTTTTTCTTGCCAAGAAGACCTTTACCGATGGGTGACTGAACTGAAATCTTACCACTTTTAAGATCCGCTTCCTCCTCAGCTACAAGTTGGTACGTCACCTCCATCTTGTTTTTATTGTTCCGGATTTTAACTGTTGACAAAATAGAAACTTTTGATGTATCAATTGATGACTCATCGATTATTCGTGCATCTCCAACTACTTTCTCCAGCTTTGAAATCTTAAGTTCCAACAATCCTTGAGCTTCTTTCGCAGCGTCATATTCAGCATTTTCACTCAAGTCACCTTTATCTCGAGCTTCCGCTATTTGCTTTGCCATATCCGATCTCCCTTTAGTCTTGAGCTCGTTCAACTCAGCTTTCAGCTTGTCGAGTCCTTCCTTTGTATAGTAATTAACTGCCATAATTGTTCTTACCCCTTTAAACAAAAAATAACGGCCTCACAATGAAGCCGTTTTCCCGTGTTTTCTTATTTTGATACTGCAAATATACAGTAACGATTAAGTGAAATCAAAAATGACCTTATTCGAATTATCTGATTAATATCCGAATCCAGTATGCAACAGCAATTCAATCCTTGAAAAATCATATTGGAGATATGAAATATCTAATACTTCTAATATAACCCTGATTTAATCTCATTTATTTTTTGAGCAATTACTTCACTGATTCGTTGATACGACTCATATGTCCAACCACCAACATGCGGAGTGATAATCACATTTTGAAATGATTGCAATTCCTCAAGTTGTGTCTTTTCAATGGAAGAATAACTTGAGAACTTTTCATTTTCAAGGACATCTAAACCTGCACCGAACAGTGTTCCATCTTTTAGAAGATTTATTAATGATGATGTGTCCAGTACCTCTCCTCTAGATGTATTAATTAGTACCTTCAGTTTCTTAAACTTTCTTAAGTATGTTTCATTAAACAGGTATTTCGTGTCTTCATCAAGCGGTATATGTAGACTTAGAATTTCTGTTCGTTCCATCAATTCATTTAATTCTACATTCTGAATAAATCCTCCTTCAAACTCTCCTTTATATTTATCAAAGCCAATGATTTCACATTCAAACCCTCGTAGCTTTTTAGCAAAAGACATACCCATATTACCTACTCCGTAAATCCCAACGACTTTACCTTTTAGTTCAATTCCACGGTTTCCTTCTCTATCCCAAATGCCCTTTTTAATTTGATTGTGACCTTCAGGCAGTCTATGAAGTACGCTAAGAAGTAAGCCTAATGCATGCTCTCCTAATGCATCCCGATTTCCCTCAGGGGCATTAATGGGCACAATTCCCTTTGTTTCGAGATAATCTTGATCTACTTTGTCCATGCCTGCTCCTGCCCTTGCAACAAATTTGAGCCGTACGCCTGCGTCAACTAACTCTTTATCCACAGGGGTCTTACTTCGAATAATCAAACCATCGAACTCATGGATAATATCCAAAATTCCAATCCTGTCAATTATTGGTAAATAAACAGGCTCATGACCATGTTCTTTCAGTAACGAAAGAATACACTCATGCATATCATCAGCAATGAGAATGCGCATTTTCTTACTCATAGATTATACAACAGGTGTGCTATCGAGAAATAGACAGCCAAACCCAACAAATCGTTCGTAGTAGTAATAAATGGACCTGAAGCTAACGCCGGATTCACCCCGAAACGATTAAGTAATAAAGGCGTAATTGTCCCCATAAATGAAGCCAATAAGACCACTGAAAATAGTGCTATCGCAACTGTTGCGGCTAGTGGTTCTTCCCTCATGAATAAAATAACCGCACCAAAAACCATCAATGATAAGATCGCTCCATTTACAATAGCTACCATGAAAACCTTAAGTAATCTTTTCCACATGCTATCTGCGAATACATTCGGATTTGCAAGACTTTGCACTACAATGGAAGATGATTGGATACCAACATTTCCGCCCGATGCGGTAATCAACGGAATGAAAAAAGCAAGTGCCGGAACAATGATTATTTCTTCTTTAAATAAACCTAAAAACTGAGCACCCACTAAACCGCCAGCCATACCAATGATTAACCATGGCAATCTAGCCCTTGAAATTTTCCATACTGTATCATCTTCTTCCACGTCTGAACTCACGCCAGTCATTAGCTGTCGTTCTTCATCAGCCATCTCACGGATCACATCGATTACATCATCAATGGTAATACGACCAACCAGCCTTCCACGAGCATTCACCACAGGAACAGCTTCAAGGTCATATTTCTGCATGATACTTGCCACCTCCTCTTCAGTTGTGGACGTTTCCACAGATATGATCTGATCATCATAAACATCAGCAACCTTCGCTCCTCCTTTACCAAGAATCAGGTTCTTCACTCCTACTTTCCCCAGTAAGTTTTCTTTATCATCTACCACATATACAGAATAGATTTTCTGCACATTCTCAGCTTGCAATCTAATTTCTTCAATACACTGAGAAATACTCCAATTTAGGTTGGCCTTAATTAACTCCTTAGCCATGAGTCCGCCTGCTACATCCTCATCATATTCAAGGAGCTCCATTAAGTTGGAGGCTTTCTCCTCATCCTCTATCTGCCTAATCACTTCATTCCTATCTGCAACACCCATTTCATAGAGAATGTCTGTGCCGTCATCAGAATCCATTAGCTCAACAAATGATGCAAGGTCTTTAGCAGAGAATTCCTTTAGAAACTGCTCTCTGACATCTTCTTCCAGGTCTTCAAGAATCCTGGCACCAATTTCAGGAGTTAATAGGTCAAATACATATTTGCATTCAACAGAATCAAATTCATCTAAAAGAGCTGAAATATCAGCAGGGTTTACTCCATCAAGTGTGGATTTAATGAAGGCATTATCCTGCTCATCCAGGGCTTGCTGAAATCGGTCTTTGAACTCAACCGATAACTCAAAGTTCATCACTGCTTCCATGTCAGGCGATTTTTTCAGTAAGCGAGATAAATTCTTGAACAGACAACTGTTCCGCCCTTTTATCCATCTCAGGGAGAGCAGCGACAGAGTCAGACAAATTTAGGTCTTTTAATGCGTTGCGCAAGGTCTTCCTTCTTTTCCCAAATCCCGCTTTTACTACTCGTTTAAATAACCGCTCATCACAGGGTAATTGTTTGGTCTCATTCCTTTTTAATCTTATAACTGCAGACTGTACTTTCGGGGGAGGATTAAATACACCAGGAGCCACCTTGAACAAATAGTCTATGTCAAAAAAGGCTTGTAGCAAAACACTTAGAATACCATAGGTTTTGTTTCCATGTGTTGCAGAGATACGATCGGCAACTTCCTTCTGAATCATGCAAACCACCTCATCTACTTTCTCTCGATCATCCCAGATTTTGAAAAATAGTTGAGAGGAGATGTTGTAGGGAAAATTGCCAATTACATTAAAACGATCCTGGGCCACATTGTACTTCAGGTAATCCTGAAAAAGAAACTGATTTGCATGTTTAGGATATAATTCCTTTAAATAGGTAATTGATTCTTTGTCAACATCAAGTGCATAAAACTCAGTTTCATATTGCTCGATGAGATATTTTGTTAATACACCTGTACCTGGACCAATTTCCAGCACTGGCAAATTGTCTTCATTCTTTAAGGCATTAACAATCTTTAAAGCGATGTTTTCATCTTTCAAAAAGTGTTGACCTAAATGCTTTTTGGGTTTTACGCTTATCAACTTTTGCTTTTTTTTACTGTAGAATTTTTCGAGTTAACTTCCGATTTTATAAATGTACACTGCAAATGAGTGAATCGTCAAGTAAAAAAAATAAACCTGTAATTGGTATCTCTATTGGTGACATCAATGGCATTGGCCCTGAAGTAATTATTAAATCACTTGAGGATAACCGTATTTTAAAACAATTCACTCCGGTAATTTATGGCTCTGGCAAAGTCATATCCTTTTATCGTAAAGGCCTGAATAAGGAAAACTTCAACTATCAACAGATTTCAAGTATTGACAAATTGATTCACAAAAAAGTGAATGTACTTAATGTGTGGAATGAGACCATTGAAATCACTCCTGGTCAAGCCAATGAGACTGGAGGAAAATATGCTGTTCTTTCTCTTCAAAGGGCAGTTGCGGATTTAAAAGATGGCAAAATAGATGCTCTAACTACTGCACCACTTAGTAAAGAGTTGGTGCAATCAGATGATTTCAAATTTCCAGGCCATACAGAATACTTAACTCAGGAAGCAGGAGAATCAGAAAGTCTCATGTTTCTTGTTCATGATGACCTTAGAGTTGGTGTGGTTACTGGTCATGTTGCTTTAAACAAAGTGAGTGAAAAAATCACAAAAGATAAGGTGATATCAAAACTTCAAAAGATGATCAAATCCTTACAAAAGGATTTTGGAATCAAAAAACCCAGGGTTGCGGTCATGGGATTAAATCCTCATGCAGGAGAAAACGGCCTGCTCGGCGATGAGGAAGAAAAGATTATATCACCAGCTATAGAAGAGGTAAAAAAAGGACATAATATTGTCGCGGGTCCATTTCCTGCCGACGGTTTTTTCGGTATGAGGTCATACAAACATTACGATGGTGTATTGGCAATGTATCATGATCAGGGATTAATACCGTTTAAGACCCTGGCATTCGAAGAAGGCATTAACTATACTGCAGGTTTACCATTTGTCAGGACATCACCAGACCATGGAACAGCCTTCTCTATAGCGGGTAAAAATGAGGCAGATGAGACCTCTTTTCGTAATGCTCTTTACCTGGCCAATGACATTATTCGTCAAAGAAATGAGAATCAGTATGAAAATGCGGATGAAAAGTAATTAATAAAGCTTTTGTAGTACTTGGATTCTATCTAAATTTGCGGGTCTTTACCGGGAAGTGGACGGACATGAAGGAACTGAAGGAGTATAAAATTGAAATTTTTGGACTGAGTAACAGCGCTCACGACTTCAATTTCACGTTTTCTGAGGATTTCTTTTCTCATTTCGAACACAGCTTGGTGAGCAAGGGCAAAGGCACTTGTGATGTGATTTTGACAAAAACAGATTCTATGATTACCCTCAATCTGAACATTAATGGTTCAATTGAGCTGGAATGTGATAGAAGTTTGGAGTTATTTGATTTCCCTATCTCCGTAGAAAAGGAAATTATTTACAAATACGGCGATGAGGAAAAAGAGTTAAGTGAAGATGTATTTGTAATCCTTAAGGGAACACAGGAAATTAACATAGCTTCGTTTTTATATGAATCCATCAGCTTGGAAGTACCGATGAAAAAGCTTCATCCAAAATTTCAGGATGAAACTGAAGATGATGAGGTGATTTACATTTCTGACACATCGGAGACTAAAGAGGAAGAGAGTACAGATCCCAGATGGGAAGCCTTAAAAAAATTGAAATAAGAAAAATTTAGATAGAGAAAGAAGATGGCGCATCCAAAACGAAAGATTTCGAAAACCAGAAGAGACAAGAGAAGAACGCATTACAAAGCAACTCCAAAAAGCTTCGTAATCTGTCCTACTACAGGTGAAGCTCACCTTCCACACAGGGCTTTCTGGCATGAAGGCAAACTTTACTACAAAGGTAAAGTAGTGATGGAAAAAGAAGTTTTAGCTTAAGCTAATTTCAGATGCCTAAAATTCAAGCAGCCATTACAGGCGTTCACGGATACGTTCCTGAGGACGTACTCACCAACAAAGACCTTGAAAAGATAGTGGATACCAACGATGAGTGGATCACTTCACGAACGGGCATCAAAAAGAGACATATTTTAAAAGGTGAGAATCAGGGGACCTCAGTGATGGCCATAAAAGCTGTTGAGGGGCTACTTGAAAAAACCAATACAAAAGCAGAAGAAATTGATCTGGTAATTTGTGCTACCACAACACCAGATCTTGTTTTTCCTGCTACCGCTAATATCATCTCCAATAAAATTGGAGCAGTAAATGCTTTTGGATATGACGTTCAGGCGGCATGTTCCGGATTCCTTTACGCATTAGTCACTGGCTCACAATTCATTGAGACAGGTAAATACAAAAAAGTAGTAGTTATTGGTGCTGACAAAATGTCTTCTATCATTGACTACACGGATAGAGCTACATGCATCATATTTGGTGATGGAGCTGGGGCTGTTATGCTAGAGCCTACAGAAGAAGAATTTGGAATCAAAGATTCGATTCTTAAATCAGATGGTTCTGGTGAGCCATTCCTTCATATGAAAGCCGGTGGCAGCAGACGCCCTGCATCTGAAGAAACAGTGAAAAACAGGGAGCACTTTGCATATCAAGAGGGTTCTACGGTTTTCAAGTTTGCAGTTAAAAACATGGCCGATGTAGCCGCTCAGGTAATGGAGCGAAACAATCTGACTTCTGATGATGTGTCTTACCTTGTTCCTCATCAGGCGAATAAGAGAATCATTGACGCCACGGCCAATCGAATGGGTGTTGGAGAAGATAAAGTGATGCTAAACATTCAGGAATATGGTAACACAACCAGCGGCACTATTCCTCTATGCTTATTTGATTACGAGAGCAAATTAAAAAAGGGAGACAACTTAATATTGGCTGCCTTTGGTGGCGGTTTTACCTGGGGAGCAATCTGGGTGAAATGGGCATACGATCCTAAATAACTAACCAAATAATAATTTCATGGCAACTACATCAGACATCAAAAACGGATTGGTGATAGAATTTAACCACGATCTGTTTAGTGTTGTAGAATTTCAACATGTGAAACCAGGTAAAGGTCCAGCGTTTGTGAGAACCAAACTCAAAAGCATTACAACCGGCAAAGTCATTGACAATACATTTTCTGCTGGTCATAAAATCACTACGGCGCGTGTGGAAAGAAGGCCTTATCAATTCCTTTACAAAGACGATATGGGCTATCACTGCATGGATACCAATACCTACGAGCAAATAGCTGTTCAGGAGTCTTTAATTAATGCTCCTAAATTCTTAAAAGATGGTCAGGAAGTAGATATTCTATTTCATGCTGAAGAGGAGAAAATTTTAGGCTGTGAGTTACCACAACATGTGATCATGACTGTCACACAGGCTGATCCTGGAGTAAAAGGCAATACCGCAACAAATGCCACAAAAAATGCTGTAGTTGAGACAGGGGCTACTATTCAGGTACCTATGTTCATTGAGCAAGATGAAGTGATAAAAATCAACACCGTTGATGGATCATATGTCGAGCGTGTAAAATAATATGTGCTCGTACGAGAGAAATTTTATTACCTTAGTTCTTAAGATTTTTTAATCAACAATTAACCTATGAAGGCGAAAGAAATTCAAGAATTAATCAGTTTCCTTTCTGAATCTGGATTGGAAGAAGTAAATATTGAGACCGATGATATCAAGGTGAGCATCAAGCGAAGTGCAGAGCAACAAATAGTTGCAGCAGCTCCTGCTGTTCAGGCAGCTCCAGCTCCTGCAGCAACTCCAGCTCCACAGGCAGCACCTGCTCCTGCTCCCGCAGCTGATGGAGGTGGCGATACAACTTCCGGTGGGAACCTGGTTGAGATCAAGTCTCCAATGATTGGAACATTCTATCGATCCGCTAATCCAGAATCACCTGCATTTGTTGAAGTGGGTAGCTCTGTAAAAGTTGGTGATACAGTTTGTATTATCGAAGCAATGAAATTATTCAATGAGATTGAATCTGAAGTGTCTGGAAAAATCGTGAAAGTATTGGTTGATAATGCTCAGCCAGTAGAGTACGATCAGCCACTATTCCTTGTTGAACCTGCATAAACATGCCAAATATGTTTAATAAGATATTAATTGCCAATAGAGGTGAGATTGCTCTTCGCATTATTCGTACGTGTAAGGAGATGGGCATCAAGACGGTGGCAGTTTATTCGAAAGCCGATGCTGAAAGTTTGCATGTACGATTTGCTGATGAGGCCGTTTGTATTGGACCTGCTGCTAGTAAGGACTCATATTTAAAGATTCCTAACATCATAGCAGCTGCAGAAGTAACCAATGCAGATGCAATCCACCCGGGATATGGGTTCTTATCTGAGAATGCTGAATTTTCACGTGTATGTGCCGAAAACAACATCAAGTTCATTGGGGCAAGTGAGGAGATGATCAGTAAAATGGGTGATAAAGCAACAGCTAAAGCCACCATGATTGCTGCTGGTGTTCCCGTTGTACCAGGATCTGAAGGGTTGCTTGAATCCGCTGAACAAGGCATGAGTCTCGCAAAAGAGATTGGCTACCCGGTGATGATCAAAGCGACCGCTGGTGGTGGTGGCAAAGGGATGCGACTGATCAAGGAAGAGAAGGAATTCAAAAAAGCCTGGGACAGTGCACGTCAGGAAGCTGCGGCATCTTTCGGCAATGACGGGATGTACATGGAGAAATTTGTGGAAGAACCGCGTCATATTGAAATACAAATTGTTGGAGACAGTAATGGTAAAGCATGCCATCTCTCCGAACGAGACTGTTCCATTCAGAGAAGGCACCAGAAACTTATCGAAGAGACCCCATCCCCTATCGTATCTCAGGAATTGAGAGAGAAAATGGGTGCTGCTGCCATTAAAGGAGCAGAAGCCATCAAATACGAAGGAGCTGGTACGGTGGAATTCCTTGTAGACAAGCACGGAGACTTCTTCTTTATGGAGATGAATACTCGTATTCAGGTGGAGCATCCAATCACTGAGGAGGTAACGGATTATGACTTGATCAAAGAGCAGATCAAAGTTGCTGCCGGAGAGCCAATCTCAGGTCGAAACTACTATCCGCAGTTGCACTCGATTGAAGTACGAATAAATGCGGAAGATCCTGCGAATGGTTTCCGTCCTAGTCCTGGGAAGATCACAAACCTTCACTTCCCTGGTGGTCATGGAGTGAGAATTGATAGCCATGTGTACGCAGGCTATACCATTCCACCTTTCTATGACTCTATGATCGGTAAGTTGATTGTGAGTGCGCAGACAAGAGAAGAGGCGATCATTAAAATGAAGCGTGCTTTGGAGGAGACGGTGATCGAGGGGATTAAAACCACGATTCCATTCCATCTTGCAATGATGGATGACAAGGCATTTAGATCCGGGAAGTTTACGACCAAGTATTTAGACACCTGGGATTTTAGTGTGCTGAAATAATTGGTTGGGTGGAAGAACCTACCCCTCCCAGGAGGGGAATTGAAAACCCTCATCGGAAAACAGTGAGGGTTTTTTATTTCTTTAAATCTGCGATAGAGAATCTAAAGCATCTCAACTCTGATTGATACTAGATAATTATGTGCAAAAAGAACTTCACCATTATACTTGCTCTTAGCTATCTTTAGAGTTATTACCAATCCTATAAACATGAGATCACTACGCTTCTTACTTTCGGTTATTCTCTTTATTATCATTACTTTCTCTTGTACAACTCCGGATGAAGAAATTCAATATGGGGAAGCCACTCAAGAACTTATTGCACTTTTAGATAGTGACGTTGAATTGAAAGGACTTGTTGAATCATCTTTAGCTAGGGCAAAAGCAATTAACTCTGATCCTAACACCAACCCTGCCCAAAACCTTGAGGAATATTATCGTTTTGTCTCGTGGGCAGAAACGACGGTACCATGGGCTTTACTTAAAAAAGAGGAATACCCGGAAATCTTTGATCATATCTTTCAGGGATTATGTACCTTTTATTTCCTGATCGATCAACCATTACCAGAGTTGGAAGGAAAAGGATTAGTGAATAACTCCTTGCAATACTATGGTCCATTTGCTGAATGGCTGGTCACATTCAGTAAATCATGGGGTAGCTATCTCGATACAGAAGATTCGTGGAATGAATCGTATTACGAAATGGCTCTTAATGATCCGAATTTCGGATTACAAAATGGCTGGTATGAAGATCCATCCAATTGGAATACGTTCAATGATTTCTTTGCACGTTATCTTAAATCACCCGATATGCGTCCTGTCGCTAGTCCTGAGGCAGACTCCATTGTAGCATCATTTGCCGATTCTGAACCACAAGGTGTTTGGGCGATTGATAGCAGCTCCATGCTTGTAGATAAGGATGGGATTTTGGTAAAATCTGCAAGACTAAGATCCATTGTAAATCTGATAGGCGAAGACAGTGAATATAAGGATGCATTTGCAAATGGAACGTTTACTCATTCTTTCCTAAATGTCAATGACTACCACAGATACCACTTTCCCATGGGTGGAACCATCAAAGAAGCACGAATAATACAAGGAATCAATCCAACTGGAGGAGAACTATCGTGGGACAATGAAAGTAATCAATATGTATTTAACCCTACCGCCAAAACCGGCTGGCAGACTGTTGAAACCAGAGGATGTGTCATCCTTGAAACTGAAAATTATGGACTTGTCGCACTCCTACCTATAGGCATGGTGGTTGTTGGATCAGTAAATTTCGAATCAAATGTCGTTCCGGGAGCGAAAGTTAAGAAAGGTGACATGCTTGGACATTTTGCATTTGGCGGATCTGATTTTATCATGATCTTTCAGGAAGGTGTTCAATTCACTTTAGATGCACCGATGAAAGAAGATGGCAGTTCTTACATGCATCTTTTGATGGGAGAACGATTGGGAATACTTTCTAAATAAGTTCCTTAAAAAGTATACCCTCAAAAAACATCGTCTTCATTTCCTTACTTTAGGTCGGGTTTTATTTTTCGACCTTCTCAACCAACTCCTCGTACCAGTCCGTTCCGTATTTTCGGATCAATGCCTCCTTTAGGAATTTATAAACTGGAACTTTCAGTTCTTTGCCCAGATCACAGGCTGGTGAGCAGATTTGCCAACGATCGTAATTCAGTGCCTCAAAATCGGGCAGTTTAGCTACTCGAATCGGATATAAGTGACAAGAAATCGGTTTCTTCCAATTAGTCTTACCTTCCTTATGTGCCTGTTCAATGCTACACTTCAAGATTTTGTTTTCATCATAGAAGGCGAATGCACATTCCTTTCCGTTTATGGTGGTAGTGGACAGGTCACCATCCTCATCCAGCAAGTAGCCCCCCTCCTTTTCCAGTACCGCAATTGCTTCATCTGTGAGGTAAGGTTTTACTAAATTTATCACCTTATCAATTTCATCCAATTCTTCCTCAAGCAGTGGTGCTCCCAGGTCGCCTTCCACACAGCAGGCTCCTTTACATTTAGTCAAATCACAAACAAAAGCTTCTTCAATCACATCATCAGAAACCAGCGTCTTCCCTACCTCAATCATGTTTTCTATTTTTTTTCAAAATTATGGAAACAATATTGAACTTAAATCGTTTCAAGCTTGTACATTATATGTATATACATTTATTTTGAAGAGAACATTAAACACACAAAACCATGATTAAAGCATTTATCATTTTCGCAGCATTACTTAGCGGTGAAGCTAAGGAAATGAAGGTAAATACAACAGAGAGTGTAATTACCTGGACAGGAAAAAAAGTTGTAGGTAAAAGTCATACAGGAACCTTAAAATTAAAAGAAGGTGCCTTGCAGATGGATGACAATAAATTGACTGGTGGTTCATTTGTAATCGATATGACTACTCTTGAAGACACTGATCTTTCGGGAGAGTGGAAAGCTAAACTAGAAGGACACTTAAAGTCTGACGATTTCTTTGGCGTTGAAACATTCCCAACAGCAAATTTTGTAATTACTGAAGCAAAAAGCACTGGTAATAACACATATGATATCACAGGAGAAGTAACGATTAAGGGAAAAACCGAGACAATATCATTCCCGGCTACCATCAAAGAAGCAGGTGGTAATTATGAAGCTATGGCAGATCTAAGCTTTGACAGGTCAAAATTTGATGTTAGATATGGATCAGATTCCTTCTTTGATAACCTTGGCGACAATGTAATTGAAGATAAAATTGACCTTTCGGTAAAACTAATTGTAGGAAAGTAAGTTATTAAGAATAGTAGTAGTAGTGATTAGGTGATTGGGCCGTCTGGAGCTTTTCCAACGGCCCTTTTTTTTATACACGATTTTAAATTCATTATGCAACATATTAAAGTTTTGATCAGCAATTTTTGCGCTCAGTCATCAACTGATTTATTCATGAATTTCAATAGTCGTTTGAAAACGCATCCATTTACTTTGTCATACAACAAAGACGATAAAGAATGGAGAGTTTATAAGGGTGACGTGCTCTTATTTCTTGGCAATAAAAAGAATTGTCAACAATTCATTAAAGAGAGGCAAGTAGATTATGAAAATTCAAAAATGCCTCCATCCCTGGGCCTGTAGTTCTACCACATTCTGGCTCCTGGTTACAAATGTTTTCCCTTTGCTTTTAGCCTGCATGTATCCAATCGTATGGATATCCGAATGGTTTTTAATCTTTTCAAAGTCATCCTGACCAATCGTAAATAGAAGCTCATAGTCTTCTCCTCCATTCATCGCACAAGAGTTTGGATCAATGCTAAATTCAGCTGCTGTTTCATAAGCTTGTTTCTCTATCGGGAGTTTGTCTTCATAGATCGCTACGCCTAAGCCAGATTGTTTGCAAATATGAAACACCTCAGATGCTAAACCATCCGACACATCAATCATTGATGTTGGTTGAACACCTAAATCCCTGAATTCATGTATGATATCCATTCGAGCTCTTGGCCTTAATTGCCTACCCACGACATAATCATACTTTTCTAATTTGGGCTGCATATCAGGATTTGCCACGTATTCCTGTTTCTCCCGCTCTAATACCTGTAGGCCTACAAATGCTCCTCCCAGATCGCCGGTCACACATAGAATATCATTTTCCATCGCTCCATTTCTATAGACAATTTTATCTCTGTCTACTTCGCCAAGCGTAGTTACTGATATCACCAAACCAGAGGCTGATGAAGTAGTATCACCACCCACCAAATCGACATTATATTCATCACATGCTGCTTTTATCCCCTCATATATCGCCTCAACAGCTTCAACAGAAAATCGATTGCTTAAACCCAAGCTGACAGTAATTTGAGTTGGTGTCCCATTCATAGCTGCAATATCAGATACGTTTACAGCTACCGCCTTATAACCCAGGTGAGGCAATGGCATGTATGAAAGGTCAAAATGAACTCCTTCTAATAGCATGTCTGTGGTAGTGAGGAGATATTTATCTCCAAGATCAAATACGGCTGTATCATCTCCTATCCCTTTTACAGTCTTTTTATTTTTTGGCTCAAACTTTTCAGCTATTCGATCAATCAGACCAAATTCACCAATCTCGCCTATTTCTGTACGCTTTTCTTCACTCATTCTATTTTTATCTAACCGCAGAGAGAACTGAGAACTTCTCAAAGAGCTCAGAGATCTCCGCGAAAAAACTCTGTGTTCTTTGTGGTGAAAAAGTTATTTAATTTCCTGACACAACTCTACCAATACACCATTGGCTGATTTGGGATGAACAAAGCATACTAACTTATTGTCTGCTCCCTTAAACACATCCGGTCGAGTAAACTGAAATCCTTCTTCCTGAAGACGCTTTAGTTCATAATGAATATCCTCCACCTCAAATGCGATATGATGAATGCCTTCCCCTCTCTTCTCGATGAATTTGGCAATTGCACTGTTCTTATCGGACGCACTTAAAAACTCAATTTTAGTTTGACCAACCTTGAAAAAGGAAGTATCCACCTGCTCCGTTTCTACGGACTCCATTTTATAAGGAGGTTCACCAAACAATTTGGTATAAATTTCATTTACACCTTTTAAATCCTTGACAGCAATACCAATATGCTCTACGTTTTTCCACATAAACTCAATCAATTAAGTAATTTTGCAAAAATGCAGGAACTTTCAGTCGATCTGAAAAGTTTACCGATTAATTAAAGGAAATGGAGCTACGATCTGACATTCACGTAGAGTCTGCTAAGATTCAAAATGAGATAAAAAACTTCCTGGGACTGAGGAGTGATGAGGTAATCTTTGAGTTTGCCAACAATGATGGTAAAACAAAATTGGATTTGATCACCATTAATCCCAGGCATAATCAGTCTTTCTTGTTCAAGTCCATAATTGGATTTGATAAGACAGATGTTTTGCATAAAATGCTGGATTATGTCCGTACCCATAAAGACAAGGAAAGCTCATTTACAATCCAGTGGATGACCAAAGGGATGAATGAATTGCAGACTTCTTATTTCCGCGCAAAAAACATGTATGACGCCATGGACAAATTGTACTACGGAAGAGATATGAATAACCTGACAGTATTTAGTATTGTTTTAAACCCAGTAGCCTGATGATAAGTGTGACAGATAAAGCGAGAGAAGAGATTGTTACCCTTCTTGGTAACGAAGGAAAGTCCTTGGATCATAACATCCGAGTCAGTGTCAAAGGTGGGGGTTGTTCAGGACTCATGTATGACCTTTCTTTTGATCCTGAAGTTCAAGCTTCCGATGAAGTCTTTGAAGATAAAGGCGTCAAAATTCTCGTCGATAAAAAAAGTCTGCTCTATTTGCTTGGCACCACTCTTGATTTCTCTGATGGACTAAATGGAAAAGGATTTCAATTCGTCAATCCAAACGCATCCCGAACCTGTGGATGTGGAGAAAGCTTCTCTGTATAACATATTCTTAGATGTAGCTATTTTAGCTGCATGAAAGAATGGTCCTCCGATCGATGGGTAGGTGTAGTAGCGATTTTAGCATCACTAGGTACACTTTTTGTAATTGTCTATCAAACAAATCTATTCCGGAAACAGCAGTATGCATCTGTGTTACCGTATCTGGAAATATGGAATTCATCTAACGATGACACTTACAAATTAATTCTTATCAATAATGGCATAGGTCCGGCATTTATTGAAGAAGTTAAGCTGATTTACAAAGACAGTGTGCTTCAAATGGACCCTGCGGACTTTGCTCAAGAGGTTATCAAGAAAGAGGATTCGTTGACGAGATTCGGATATTCCAATATCAGCAAAGGCCGGCTTGTTCCTGCAGGAAATCAGATCAATCTTGTTCAATCTATAGACGATAGTCTTAATGCAGCTATACTCTGGTCATGGTTTTCCGGAAGTGACACAACCCGATTAGCGTATCCTGAAATAGAAATTCAATACAGCTCAGTATACGGAGAACAATGGATTGTCAAGAAATATGGGACAGACCTGCCTATAAAAGTAGAATAGTACTATTCTGGTTTTGAGTTTGAGGATCTCACATTGGTCCTTTTGTTCAGTCCTTCATTCTTTAAGGGTTCATATTGAGAATCAACGAACCTGGCATGGTCATGATAAACCAAAATGGGCGTTCTAAGCATTTTCAAATTGGAAGATAAGTAATCCAGAAAATCATGTGTATCTAAATCCATTACCCCACTAATCTGTAGTTCAAAGTCAGAACTTATAAGATCCTTTACTTGAACATTCAGTCTTTTTGTCAAACTTAAAAGTTGTAATTGAGTCAATTGTTCTTTTTGAATATCAAACTCTTTGATTTTAAAATTCTTTAAACATGTGGCATGCGCAAGAATTTCTCGTTGCTGCAGGTCTGCAGAATCATAAATGAATAGAATTTCGTTTTCATTCACCTTCATATCACATAAAGTGATTTAATGGTGAAATTGTTTTAGCTAATAAGCCCGAACTTCAATTCCCTTCATGAAATTAATGAAGGCTTTATTTACCACCTTATTCCCTCCGGAAGTAGGATAATCACCAGTGAAATACCAATCACCCAGGTGATTTGGACAGGCTTTGTGTAAATTCTGCACGGTTTGGTAAACCACCTCAACCTCTGCTTTCATATCTTTTGGTTGAACTATCTCTGTGATTTTTTCAGATATTTCTTCATCAGAAAACTGCTCATACAACCCATTTACATGATTCGATGGGTATTCTTCAGATTGGCTTGCCAAACATTTATCAAAAACTACGTCCAGTAATTCTTCCTTATTGCGATCCTTTAAAAGCTCAAGTACGGCACGAAAAGCAAGAAAATCTTTCATCTTACTCATGTCAATGCCATAACAATCTGGAAATCTTATTTGAGGAGCGGAAGAAACGATCACAATTTTTTTAGGCTCGAGTCGGTCTAATAATGTCAGAATACTTTTCTCAAGTGTTGTTCCTCGAACGATGCTATCATCAATTATCACGAGGGTATCTGTATGCTTATTGATCACCTCATAGGTGGTATCATATACATGAGATACTAGCTCATCTCTACTGCTATCATCAGTGATGAATGTCCTCAGTTTGGCATCTTTTAAGACGAGCTTTTCAACTCTCGGTTGGAAATTGAGCATTTCCTCAATGGAATCAGCGGAAGGTTTCCCCTCCAAAATCACTTCTTTTCTCTTAGCAATCAGATATTGCTCCATACCTCGCATTAATCCAAGGAATGAAGTCTCTGCGGTATTGGGTATGTAAGAAAAGACAGTGTTTTTAAGATCGAAGTTGATAGCTTTTAACACTTGAGGGACTAATAGCTCCCCAAGTTTTTTTCTCTCATTGTAGATATCAGGGTCTGTACCTCTGGAAAAGTAGATGCGTTCGAAGGAGCAAGATTTTCTCTCGATTGGCTCTATGAATTGCTTTTGTTCATAACTACCATCTTTGGAGATAATCAACGCATTGCCAGGTTTGATTTCCTGAATATCAGAGTACTCACATCCAAACGCAGTTTTAATCGCCTGCTTTTCCGAGGTTACTACCACAACTTCATCGTCAGCATAAAAATAGGCTGGTCTAATTCCGGCAGGATCCCGAGCAACAAATGAAGCGCCATATCCGATAATGCCTGCCATCGCATAACCACCGTCAAAATCACGACACGAACGATGAAGTACTCGTTGCAGGTCTATCTCCTCTTCAATTTTGTAGGTAATTTCTTCGTTAGACAAAGTGTCATTGTATTTATCAAAGATTCGCTGATTTTCCTCGTCAAGGAAATGACCGATCTTTTCCATTACGGTCACCGTGTCTACTTTATCTTTTGGAAACTGTCCAAGACCTACCAGAATATTGAAGAGCTCTTCAACGTTGGTCATGTTGAAGTTTCCAGCCATGACCAAATTTCTACTTCGCCAGTTATTCTGCCTTAAAAATGGGTGACAGTTTTCAATGCTATTTTTTCCATGGGTGCCATACCTCAAATGCCCTAACCATGACTCACCAGTGAAAGCATAATTTTCTTTTAACCACTGAGCATTAGTTACATCCCCTACTGGATCTTTCTTTGCCTTATAGTATTTCTTACTAATCTTCCCGAAAATTTCCTCAATCGGATTTGAGTTGATTGTTCGGTATCTGGAAATGTATCTTAGTCCGGGTGGTAAATCAATCTTGATACTTGCCACACCTACTCCATCTTGTCCCCGATTACTTTGCTTTTTCATAAGCAAGTACATCTTTTTGGCTGCATAGGCAGGCGAGCCGTATTTGTCAATATAATATTGGAGGGGTTTCCTGAGGCGGAGGTGGGCTATACCACATTCGTGTTTTATTGGGTCACTCATGGACGTTATTAAGCAAGTGTTGTGCTTCCATTACCAACTGTGGTGCAAAGAACAACAATAACAAGACAATACAGAAAAGAGTTGCCAATATTTTCGTTGAGTTTTTGAAATTGATCGAGTGAATATCTAAAGATTTACTCAAAAAGATCTGTTTTGGAATTTGGAGATAAAAGAACAACGAACCAACAGTCGCAAGTACTGCAACCACTAAATACCCTAGAAAATAGGAATGAGTACTGATGGTATAGTTCTCCCAAAGGCTGGTAAAAAGAACAAATTTAGCAGTAAACCCAGCCATTGGAGGTATTCCGACCAATGAAACCAAGATGATCGTCAAAGCGATACCAGGCCATATGAGCTTACTTGTTTTGCCATATTCATCAATCCTATAAATGCCTTGTTTTTCATAGGAATCCAAAATAAAGAATACCCCTAAGTTCATGATCGCATACACAACCGAATAGTACCAAAACGAATCAACCACATCTGAAATTAAAGCAAATGGCAATAGGAAACCTGAATGAGCTATTGCGCCAAAACTTATCATTCTTCGGGCATTTTGCTGTCTTAATGCACCAAGAGTTCCAAGGATAATTGTCAGCATTCCAAGTGATAGAACTAGTTTAAATATCCAATGACCGTCTGCGAAAATCCCACTTTCAAATAATCGCATCAGTAACAAAAGACCTGAAAGCTTTGGAACAATGGACATGATAGCCGCAGCATCAGCAGGGGCCGCCTGATAGGTAGCTGGGACCCATATGTGAGAAGGCGCCAAAGAAATTTTGAAGAACACTCCTACTAACAGCAAAACAAAACCTACTTGTGGCAATAAAAGCTCGAATGTTTGAACATCCCATTCTGATAAAGAGAAAGTCCCTGTCGTCCCATAAATCAATCCCAATCCGAATAGCATCATGGCTGAGCTTATAGCTCCAAAAAGCAAATATTTTATTCCCGCTTCAAAACCTATTTTTTTAAAGGAGAAGTTTGTGAGAATGTAGGATGATAAAGAAGCCAACTCAATTCCAAGATAGATGATCAATAAGCTATTGGCCTTCATCATGAACATGCTTCCTACAAGAAGTGCAATAATGAAGAAATAGAACTCAGCTAAATGCTTGATTGATCTTTGGAAGATGATGATCAAAAATGTCATCACCAGAAAAAGTGATCCAAAAAGTATTGAGGGTTTGGAAATGGTTAAACTGCTTTCAAGGATTTCACCACTCAATGAGTTTTCGATATTCAGGTAAAATGAAAAAGCAAATACAGCTATGTAACTTCCTTTTAACAACCATTTATTTTCCTTGATCAATCCAAGGATTAATATCAGAATCGCACCAATGATTAACGTACTTTCAGTCCAAACGCCCTGAAGGTCATTAATAATGTGGGTAAGCTGATCATTTAAACTCATTGACTAAATCGGCTTACATGCTCAATAAAAAATTCAATGGTTTCATTAGAGTAATCCAACATCAACCGAGGATAAACTCCGAGTAAAATCACGAGTACGGCAAGTGGGATCAACATTAATTTTTCCATCATGGTAAGATCTATCATATGCTGCTCCCAAGCAGATTCTCTTACAAAGTATTTACCATAAAACATTCGCTGTATGGTCCATAAGAAATATCCTGCCGAAATAGCAATTCCTAATGTGGCAAGAATTCCAATAGCAAATGATATTAGTCCACTTTTAAATACTCCCATCAAAACCATGAGTTCTCCAACAAACCCTGATAATCCCGGCAGTCCTAATCCAGCAAAAAAGAAAATTGCCATGAAAAAGGTATAAACAGGCATTTTGCTTGCAAGACCACTGAAATTCTCCATCATTCTATTTCCTGTTCTATCATATATGACACCAGCAATAAGAAATAATGCAGGTGAAATAAGTCCGTGTGAAATCATATGAAACAAAGAACCTGAAAAACCTGTGGCAGTCAAAGACGCTAAACCAATCAAGACAAATCCCATATGCGAGACAGAAGAGTAAGCAACCATCCGTTTAAGGTCACGCTGAGCCAATGCGTTCAACCCCCCGTATAATATTGACAGAACGCCTATCACTGCCACCAAACCAGCATAGTCAATGGCAATGTCCGGAAAAATACCATATGCAATTCTTAGGAGTCCATAGGCTCCAACCTTAAGTAAGAGACCTGCAAGAACCACTGAAATAGGTGTTGGAGCTTCAACATGGGCATCAGGCAGCCAGGTGTGTACTGGCACAGCAGGAAGTTTTATTCCAAATCCAATGATCAGAAAAATGAAGGCTAGGACTCTCGCGGAATATCCGAAAATTAACTGAGGTGAATTTGGGTCTAGTACAGATCCTGATTCGTACATTCCATCCATCATTTTCACCAAACTAAATGTATTTGCATCACCATCAACTACACTTAAGTAGAGGCCAATCATGACAACCAGGATAAATAATGAACCTAGGAGTGTATATAGGAAAAATTTAATGGAAGCATAAGACCTGCGCTTACCTCCCCAAATTCCGATAAGAAAGAACATTGGAAGAAGCATGAACTCAAAGCACAAGTAGAATAAAAAGAAATCAAGTGCTATAAAACAGCCAATGATGCTTGAGCTTAATATCAGATAAAGAATAAAATAGCCTTTTGCTTTTTCTTGAATATTCCAGGAAGAGATAACGCCTATCAAAAGTACAAATGATGATAGAACCACCAGTGGTAAACTAATGCCATCAACTCCAATGAAGTATTGAATTTTAAGAGATCCAGACGTACCAAGAGATAAGGTTATCCAATCGGTTTGCTCCACAAACTGGAACATTCCGGACCAACTACTAGAAGTTAAAGCTTTATCAAAGCTTAGTGCTAAAATCACAGATAATACCAATTGAATGGCAACCGCTGCAAAAGAGAGTCTTCTAAATATTTTCCATCTCTCTGCGGGAATGAATAGCATAACCAGAGCCACCAATATTGGGAAAAGAAAAATGTAGGTTAGGGTGTTTTGCATACTGTGTTATAAAAACAGAATCCAACTTAAAATTAAAAGAACCCCAACCAGCAGCCATGCCAATTGGGTTTGAATGTTTATTGAGCTTAATCCAGCCAGCCTTCTTCCAATGAATCCAGATAAATACGCCACTGCATTAACTGGCCCGTCTACTACAAATCGATCAACTAATGCAATGGTTTTAGAAAAGACAACCACCCCTACACCTATGAAATGAACTACACCATCGATGACTTTTAAATCTATCCTCTGTAGCCCGTGGGCTATTTGTATCATGAACTTACCGAATAGCTCATATGAATGGGTGAGGTAAAATCCATTTGACAACATAGAGAATCGTTCGTGGTGAGTAGCATAGTTCAATGAATATGAAGATTTGGGATTAAAAAGTCCATAGGATAAAAACAATCCAGAACTAACCATCAGGACAGACAACAACGTAATAACCATACTTTCTGCATGATTGGATTGATTCGACCAAATAGCACTTAGCCAGCTTTCATGAGCAAGGGGGTTCCAGTTGTAGAAAATCCACAAGGATCCAATGGCAAGAATGATTAACGGCATTTTCAAAGCAAACCTCTCTGTGATTTTCATTGAAAACTGTGCCCTCTCCTCTCCAAAAAATACCAATAAAATCATCCGTCCTACATACAGTGCAGTAAGGAATGCTGTTATAAGTGCAATATCTGAAACAATGTATCCCCAAATTCCCTGTTGATCTGCCCACTCCCACGCTGCGAGTATTATTCCTTCCTTAGACATAAAGCCACTAAAGAATGGCAGCCCAGCGAGAGCAAATGAACAAACCAAAAACGTTTTGAAAGTCCATGGAAGTTGCTTCTTTAATCCACCCATATTTCTCATGTCCTGCCCATCAACTTTGGTCTCATGCATGAAATGAATAATCGCTCCTGCTCCTAAAAATAATCCTGCTTTGAAGAAGGCATGCGTAAATAAATGGAAAACAGATGCACTCGCACCGCCCACTCCAATACCTAAAACCATGTACCCAAGTTGTGATATCGTTGAATACGCCAAAACCTTTTTTATATCATTCTGAAACAATGCTGATAAACCTCCAAAAAGAGCAGTCAGGGCTCCAATGAAAGCAACAATTGTTAGTGCCATTGGATGTAAAAATGGAGCTACTCTAAACAGAAGATATACCCCTGCTGCTACCATTGTCGCCGCGTGAATTAAAGCAGAAACCGGAGTTGGTCCTACCATTGCTTTCGTAAGCCACCCAGAGAATGGCAATTGTGCAGATTTCCCAAAAGCACCAATAGCAATCAAAATTGATGGCAAAAACGCCCAGGTAATATTCAATTCTGAGATTTGAAGTGATCCTGATGCATTGATGAGAAGTATCCCCGCCAATAATGCTACATCAGCAATTCGGTTTACCATAAAAGCCAGCTTTGCTGAGGTCGGCACTCCCTCTCTTTGATACCAAAAGCCAATAAGCAGGTAGCTTGCCAGACCAACGAGCTCCCAAAAAACGAATAGGAGAATCAAGTGATCAGCCATTAGCAGCCCAATCATTGAAAAAGTAAAGAATCCAAGCTTAGCGTAATACCTGCCAATGCCTTTGTCTTTACTCATGTACTCGATCGAGAATATTTGAACAAGGAGTGATATCAAATAAACCACGCATATTAGGACAGCAGAGACATTATCTATCGCAAGAGCAATTTCATATTTAGGTAACCATTCTATCTGCCAGACAAAATCCGATGCACTTAATGAAAGGAAAAGCGATAAAAAAAATCCTATTCCAAGAGATAGAATTGTATATTTTTTGCTACTGGAAAGGTATGTAACCAATCCTCCAACAAGTGGTAAGAATAGGATCAATATGGTCATCAATCCTATCATCTCGTATTGCCTAGCTGATTAAGCTCATCCAGATTTGAAACTTTATACTTTCTGTAGATATTCAATAGGATGGCCAAAGCAATAGATACTTCACAAACGGTGAGAACCACCGCGAAAATTGCGAATATTTGACCCTTAAGTTGTGGGTCAAATTGTGAAAAGGCTGCCAATACAACGTTAGCTCCATTTAGCATAAGCTCCACTCCTATAAGTACAAAAATGGAATTGCGCTTAGTAAGTACAACATAGGTACCTGCAGAAAATAAAAATGCTGCCAAATAGAGGTAGTATGTCAAGAACTCTTCACTCATTTGCTGCATTTTTTGCAAGGTATGCCGCCCCAACCAATGCCACCAACAAAATGAAGGCGATCAGCTCGAATGCAACAATATGATCTGTTAAAAATGATTTGCCGATCGTTTCAATTTGATCTGTGGCAGGAACAATTTTTATTTCAAAAGGAAAGGAGGAAATCAAATAAGTAAGTCCAACAAATAATCCAATGGATAGTATCGCTCCAATGAATTGATTGCTGGAGCCAGATAATACTTTTTCACCCCGAAGACGGTTGGTCATCATCACACCAAATGCAAGCAATATAACGACTCCTCCGGCGTATAGCATGATTTGAACCACTGCCAATAATTCAGACAAAAGCAAAACGTAAATCCCTGCTATACCAATGAGCGTAAGGCAAAGTGCATAGGCTGCATGAACAATATTCCGGGTGAAAAGGATAATTATCACACCTAAAAGCACCAATAGTCCCATGAATATCTGAATAGCAATAATCATTACTTCTTTTTAGGAATTCTAGGTTTAAACACTGGTTTTGCAGTCGGCTTTTTCATTACATCCTCATCCTTATTTTCTGCAGGGAGGACCGGTTTAGCTTTAGTTTTTTGCGCTTGATGCTCTTCAAATTCTTTCTTTTTCTCAGCTATCTCAGAATCAGACATTTTACTAAAAGAAAAGTTATGATCTAGGATATCAGTTGTACTGAAATCAAATTCTTTGGTCATTGTCAAACATTCTGTAGGACATACCACCGTGCATAGGCCACAGAAACAGCACTTAGACATATCAATATCAAACTTTGCAGCGTGTATCCTCAATGGCGTACCATCAGAAGTCTTTCCGAAAACCTCGGATGATCGCACGGGTTCAATTTCGATGCAATCAACCGGACAAATCTTTGCACACTTATCACAAACTATGCAGTCATCAATCTCATTGTGAAGTTGATAACGTCCGTTATCAGGTACCGGAATTTCCTCTTTCGGATACTGGACCGTAAATGTTCCATTGGCTTTGACAAAATAGTTATCTTCTCCTACCCATTCTTTCTTGCGTTTATGTCTTGCTTGAAAGAAATATCTGATGGATAAGATCATTCCTTTTAAAGTGGTCTTCGCTCCTTCTGCTATGTTATTGAAATAACTCACTTGCTAACTTATTATCCAGAGTTTCCATAATGAACAAACAAATAACATGATAATAGCAATTGGAGTTAGATATTTCCACGAAAGACTCATCAATTGATCTACTCTAAGTCGTGGAAACGTCCACCGAATCCATATCTGAACAAAAATCAGAAGTAATGCTTTGATTAGTAACCAAAATGTTCCCCAAATGGGTCCATCTAGTATATTCGAAAAGGGTGAATTCCATCCACCAAAAAACAGTATAGCTCCCAAAATTGAAAGTAGCAGCATCATGCCATATTCCGAGAGCATAAATATCCCCCACCGGAATCCCGAATATTCGGTATGATATCCACCAATCAACTCTGACTCTGATTCAGGAAGGTCAAAAGGCGTTCTGTTGGATTCAGCTAGTCCTGAAATGAAGAAGATTATGAAAGGGATGATGAGGACAGGATACTGCAAAATATTCCAGCTAAGCATTCCATTTCCAAATTGCTGTAAACTAACCGTCTGCAGATTCAATGTGCCGGTTAGAATGATTACACAAAGTACACTCAAACCTAGTGGTACTTCATAGGAAACGATTTGTGCAACTGCTCGCATAGCCCCATAGAGGCTGTACTTGTTATTTGAAGCCCAACCAGCCATTAGAATACCAAGAACATCTAAGGAAACAATGGCTAATAAAAAAAATATACCGGATGAAATCGATGATCCGGATAATTCTCCATTAAGCGGCAGGACTGAATACCCAGTGAATACAGCCGCGAATACGATAAATGGAGCAATCAGAAATGGTACAATATCTACTGCATTTGCTCGAATATCCTCCTTCTGAAGCATCTTCAATAAATCAGCTATTGTTTGGAGAATACCCTTGGGCCCAACTTCCATCGGGCCAAGTCTATTTTGAATAAATGCAGCGGTTTTTCGCTCTGCATATACTGCAAAGACTACAAAAATCAAGAGGAAACCCAGGTAGAAGCCGAATGAAATCACACTCGAATTTACCTGCTCTTTATTGTTTCACGAAACGCTCAACCACGTTTTGATTTGATAATTGAAACTGCAGAAAGTAAATACCTGATTTTAAATCACTTACATCTAGGGAATGAGTGAATTTTCTTTCGCCGATCACACGGCCAGCCATATCTCTAATAGTCAGTATTTCAGGCAATTCATTGCTATAGTCTCCTAGCTTAATTGTCAACAGATCACTGACAGGATTTGGGGCTATTGTTAGCTTCTTCATTTCATCTATTGATAAAACGATATCAAATGGATCAGAGAATGTACCACATGAACCATTCGACACTTCAACGGTATATGCTCCAAAGGTCAAGTTATCAATACTCGAAGAAGTTTCACCAGCAAGTAAATCATCATCCAGATACCACTGTGCTGTTTGACCTTCAAGTAAGGCGACACTCAAAACACCCGCATCCTCTTCAATAACTGGTTTATCCGGATAGTCATTATCGGTTAATACTTCTACCGTTTGGGTTATGCTGTTATTCATGAAATTTCTAATACTCACCATGTATGAGCCTGGCTGAAGATTTTCAAATTCATTCTGATCACCGAATTCAGAATTATTAAAACTGTATTCATAGGGAGCAGTTCCGGCAGCCACTATAGAGACTGATCCATCAGCGACATCCGGACAGGAAGAATTGGTTACATTGATACTCTGAAAAGAGACCTCCTCCACTTCAAATGTATCTGATATTGTTCCGCAACTTCCATTTAAAATCTCTACTTCATAAGTTCCTGCCACTGGATTAGAAAAAACAGCAGAAGTAGCGTCAACATCTAATTCTCCATTTACATACCATTGCACCGTTTGATTTGCATCTATTTGAACAACTAACTCTGCATTCCCCGTTTCAATAACTGGTTTTTCTGGATAATCATTTTGAAAGGACACTTCTACCGTTCTGTTTATCTCGTTTTGATTGATATCCCGAATCAATATTTCATACTGACCTACTACCAGATTATCAAATTCATTTATTTCTGAGAATGAGCCCCCATCCAAGCTGTATTCGAACGGTCCATTTCCTGCAGCAGTTATCGTAATTGATCCATCGTCTGAATCTGGACATGATGTATTTTGAACATCAAGGCTTGAAACGGATATAGCACCAGCAGCAGCCACCGAATAATTGTCCAAATAAAGTGCATTACCCCATCCATTGATGCCCTTAAAGGCAATTTCAACTACATCCTTGTCTTCTGGAATTTCGATCAAAACAAATTCTTGTTTCCAGTCTGCAGCTGTTGGCACAAATTGAGCAGTCGTGGCAGAACTAGTCGTTTGAAGATCTGTTCCTTCTTTGAAATAGACCGTTTGCCAGGTGCTTTCGCATGAACCTTTGTAAACGACCGCTAATCCGTCGAAAAATGATTCACTATATGGAGCGTAGGCATAATCAAAGTTTAATTCAAATGACTTTTCAGTAGACGTATTTAATACTGCGAACACCAGATAGTCTTCTTGAGATTGATCCTGATAATTATAAAAATCAATATACATGGAACTTGTTCCCTCACTGCTTACGGAGGTGTTTTTCTCCCATGTCATTCCACCATCAGGGTTTAAGATTTTCTCCACAATTTCAGCTTCCTCAAAAGAGCCTGAAGTTTCTGTAATAGAAGATGTTAATTCTTCATCCACTTGAATTGCATTGCTTGCTGTTTTCGAATCAGTATTTTCTCCTGATGTAATGGTTAACTCTACACTGAAAACTCCACCTGAATTGTAAGTGATTACAGGGTTTTCATCGGATGAAGTCGCAGGAGTCCCTCCCTCAAATACCCAAGAATATGAGTCTGCATTAACAGATGTGCTTGTAAAGCTTACTTCCTGACCACTACATACAGTAGACACATCATAGGTGAAATTCACAACATAATTGGATTGTCGAAGGTAGTTTCTATTGTTCGCGTATGCATCACTCATTCTTCCATACTGACCATTAGAGAAGTTATCTCTGCATTCTTTCGTGGAGTATGACATAATGTTGGTTGGATCGGGCGTAAAAACCTCGCCATTTGCATCTGTTTCTGCTTGAGTGTATTGGCATGAGGCATCCACCTTTCCAGTAAGTCTTGGATCAGCCGCTGTATCACACAATTGGTCACCGGCAGTATCGCAATTAGCTCCAGTACCTCTTGTGACTAATTCATCAGTTAAAACAGTATTTGAAGTGCCGTGTGTATGATAAAGTGCGAAAAAATGACCTACCTCATGAGGCAAAGTAGAGCCATTCATGGTACATGTATTGTCCATTAAAATCACATCAGGCCCACCTGGAAAATAGGCATATCCACAGAAGAAACCCCCATCTCCATCACCTACACTATTTGCAAAGTATATATTGATCGTATTTTCATAGTTATTTGCTGAAGTCATCTCTCCCTCATCAGAAGTGATAAAATCAAAATATTGAGTTTGATCAATGTAGTTAATTGTCAAATAGAAAAATGATAATCCGGCGTTGCTGTAAAAGGTATTCAAATTATCTAATGCTTCATTCAATTGTGTCTCCGTTAATCCGCCCGTTCCATCATCTCTTCTAATTACATGTGCGGCGATTGCAAGAGAAGTGGTAGAAGCTGTTCTATTCGCATCAAACGCACTTCGGTTTTTACCTAAATGCTGGAATAGTTCAAGTTGTTCCTTTGTAGGTTCAGGTGTGCCGCATGCAAGCTTTTGTGCGATGAGTCCACTTGTGGTAAAAAATAAAAGTGTTGAAAGCGTAATTATCCGGGTAACCATCCTACATTAATTTTTTCAATTCGTAAATAATCTACTACAGAACCCTCAAATGTGACATCACGAAGAATGATGGTAACATTGTATGGTTCATTATTTTTTGATTTTTCTATTTCTTCATCTCTTATTAGAATTTCGACAATACCACCTGTTGCCAACTCTTCGATTATTATATCTGGCTTATCCATCATAACATCATTGCAAAGAGACTGATCAATTCGCCCTTCGTATTTCTTTCTTTTCACTTCAACAATGCTGGCTTTACCAATGCCATAACTTTGCTTAGCCCCTAATTCTACATTCGATGCATTGAATGAAATTGAGATGTATTCATTGTTGTCCTCAGAGAGTTTGTAAGCGATAAAATTACCACAACCCAGCTGTTGACCTGTGTAGGGGTGTAATGTCTTAGTAGGCTTAGAAACAGAACAACTTAGTAGGAACAAGATGATGGTGATAGGTATCGATGTTCTCATTATTGTAATTTAGTTTAATTCGTCCCAAATCGGTAATTGTGTCAAATTCACCTCATTATTAAAGAATATTTTTGTTGTTTTTTCGAATGAATGGGTGAAATCAGATACAAAAAATTGATCGGACGGATGACCTCCCTTATTTACCAATTGATTGTATTCAAGAAATGATTTAAGTGCTAATGCTACCGTCTCTGCTGAATCAATTATTCTAACTGACTTATTCAGTTGATGGTAATAATCTGCTATCTGATTTTTAATAATGGGATAATGGGTACATCCCAGAATAAGTGATTTAATCCCATCTAAATTACTGTCATTCAGATATTTAGCAATGATACTTTTACTAATTTCATCATCATATATTCCCTCTTCTATCATAGGTACCAGCAATGGTGTTGCTAAAGAGGTGAATTCAATATCCTGTTTCAGTTGATCTATTTTTTTAGCATATACTCCTCCAGTTACCGTTTGCTTAGTACCAATTAATCCAATTTTTTCATTTGAATGATTTTCTCGGATAAAATCAACTGTAGGATTTATTACATCAAAAACCTTCGCTCTTTTGCCCACATATTCTGTGACTAAATCATAAGCAGCTGAAGATGCCGAATTACATGCGATGAGGATTACCTTACATTTATTCTTAAGTAACATTTCTGCAATTCGTACTGAATATGCTTGAATAGCTGCTGTTGATTTGTCGCCATATGGTAGGTGAGCTGTATCACCAAAATATATGAGTGACTCATTGGGTAAGACCTTCTTCACAGCTCTTGCTACGGTCAGGCCTCCTATACCACTATCAAAAATACCAATGGGCTGATTTGATTTCATACGTTATAAGCCTCCAAGTTTCAAATAATAAATCACAAACAAATTCCAAAAAGCAATATGCAAAGAATCAAACCTTAACTTGATTTACTAATTATAGCAGATAATATCTTTTTCAATTCAGTTGTTTCATCAAAGTTTGTTTTAATCTCATTAGAAAATTCTTGGTCATTTGTCTCAAGTATCAATCGCAATCGAATTGATTTGGCGAATTGGAATGTTCGCTCTTCTAAATCGTATACATTATCAGACATTGAAATTTGAAATTTATTTGAAATTTGGCTCTTTGACTTTTTGGGATTTTGTGGTCAAAATAAAAAACCCCTCAGTCAATAAACCAAGGGGTTGCAAGTAAAGAGTTAAAATTTAATTTGTGCTCTTTCAAATTTAATTAATTCGTCATTGCTACCAAAAGATCACTTTGGGTAATGATATGTACCTGGTTTTTGTCGTCTCTAATCATGAGTGCTTTCTTTTCTTTACCCAGCATGGATGACATCACATCAATGGGCTCAAGTGAAGAAATGAACTGAAATGGTGCTTCCATGATATCAGAAACCGGCATCTCCTTTAATTCAGGGTTTTCTACCAATCCTTTTAGCAAAAGACTGTCGGATACACTTCCAACAAAATCATTCCCATCAACAACTGGGGCCTGATCTATTCCTTTTTGATTCATCAATTTGATGGCCTCACCTACTTTTAATGATTTGTCAATGGTTACAAGGTTCGAGGATCCATTTTTACTCATGATGATGTCCTTAGCAGTCGCAAATTTTCGATCTTCAAGGAATCCGTGATCTTTCATCCAATCATCATTATAAACCTTACCCAAATATCTGGTACCATGATCTGGCAGGATAATAACCATTACATCATCCTCTTTCAAATTTTCTTTGGCATACTCAAGTGCTCCATACACTGCAGATCCACAAGACCAGCCGATGAAGAGTCCTTCTTCCCTGGCAAGTCTTCGTGTCATGATCGCCGCATCCTTATCCGTCACCTTCACGATATGATCTACCATGTCAAAATCGACGTTCTTTGGAAGAATGTCTTCACCAATCCCTTCTGTTAAATATGGATAGATCTCCTTCTCGTCAAATTCTCCGGTTTCTTTATACTTTTTGAATACAGAGCCGTAAGAATCCAATCCAATGGTCACAACATTTGGATTTTGCTCTTTCAGATATTTTGATGTGCCGCTAATGGTTCCCCCCGTGCCCATTCCTGCAGCATAATGAGTGATCTTCCCATCTGTATCTTTCCAAATTTCAGGTCCGGTGGTCTCGTAGTGAGACATTGCATTGGCCGGATGATCGTACTGATTTGGATAGAAAGAGTTTGGAATGTCTTTCTCCAATTGCTTGGCCACTGAATAATATGATTTGGGATCGTCTGGTGCTACATTGGTAGGACAAACAACCACTTCAGCTCCCATTGCACGAAGAACATCCATTTTTTCTTTACTCTGCTTATCAGCAAGTGTGAAGATGCATTTATAACCCTTGGAGATTGCCACCAGGGCTAACCCCATTCCCGTATTACCAGAGGTTCCCTCAATGATAGTTCCTCCAGGCTTCAAAATACCTTTCTCCTCAGCATCCTCGATCATTTTTAAAGCGATTCTATCCTTGATGGAATTTCCAGGATTGAAGTATTCAACCTTAACCAAGATGGTGCCCTTAATGCCTTTATTAACACTATTTAGCTTTAAAAGTGGAGTATTTCCTATTCCCTCCGTTAAGTTATTTAAGTAGTTCATTGTATGGTTTTATCAATCAAAGTGCAAAGGTAGAGAAAAGCATTTCAACTGACTAAACGAACACTTGATCGAGCTATAATAGCCAATGAGCCAAATTAAAATCCAAGGGTGTGAACATTGCCGTAATTATGTGTTTATAAGCCATTAAGAATTCCTAGAATTTTTGAAAATGAGAAAAATATATTCTTCTAACGTCTGGTTTTTATCCGTTGTAATACTTTTTACTTCATCTCCAGGTTTCGCTCAAGAAACCTCGCTAAATAATTATACTGGGGACTGGGGAAATAATAGCTCTTGGTCTGGTGGTTGGACTGATGGCTCACCTGCATTTCTTAGCCTTCCTGAAACTAACGCAAACATCACAGTTTTTGGTAGTATTTCAGTTGGTTCATCTGTTTCTTCTCAAAATCTCTCTTTTGCAGCTAATAAGGAAGCTTATGATTTCATCATCAATGACACATTAATTGTTCATGGTGATGTTGATTTTGCTAATAAATCAATGAATTTAACCCTTGGCAATAATGCGTTATTCATAGTTTTAGGGGACTTAGATATGAACAACAAAATAAATATTGCGAGTGGCGGTACGGTAGTAGTGATCGGAAATTTTAATAAAAGTGGATCTCAGGGTACCTACTCCGGGGATGGTAACGTGTATGCCGGTTCTTATAGTGGTAATGCTCAATCAACTATTGATAATGGAACTGGCGATGATAGTTCATATACAATTGATCAGCTATCAGACGATGGATTCGATAATGTTGAAGAATTTGTTGATGGTGGTGGTTCTGAGCCTCTACCAGTAGAACTTCTCTACTTTGAGGTCAATAATGAAAAAAACATAGTTCTAAATTGGGCTACAGTATCTGAATTCAATAATGATTACTTCTCTATAGAACGATCTGAAGATGGTGAGAATTTCTATGAGATAGGAAAAATTAATGGTCATGGAAACTCCAATAATCATCTTGAATACCAATTCACAGATTACTTTCCAATTGCTACAGTGGAATACTATCGATTAAAGCAAGTAGATTATGATGGTCAGTATGAATACTTTGATATAAAGCGGGTTTCTACAGATGTCAATTCGTTCGAAACCAATATGACCGTTTTTCCAACCACCATTAAATCACAGGCACTATCAATTACAATGAATCGACCTTCAGAAATACGGGAGATTCGTCTGGTGAGTCTTTCCGGTGGATCAGTTAAAAACCTGAATTCCCGTCTTTCAAAAAGAGGTCAGTTAAACTTTGATGTTGACACAAGAGGTTTGTCAAAAGGATTTTATCTTTTAAGTGTGATTACCAGCGAAGGAAAACAATTAACCTCTCGAATAATTGTCGAATAGCACTGAAAATTGAATCATTATCTTTAGTGCTTAAACACTAAAGTATGAGGAAGATTTTCGTCCTATTATTATTAGCCACCACCACTTTATCCGCTCAAAATCCTTACTTTCCCAAGGTACTCTCGATGCGAGAACGGGCGGAGATCATAGACCAATGGTTGGAAGAGCGAGTGCAAACAGTCCTTCCGGAAGTTATGAGACGTTCTGGAATTGATATGTGGATCATCATTGCCAGAGAATATAACGAAGATCCGGTCATCAAAACACTTTTACCTGCCACCTGGCAATCTGCCAGAAGAACAACCATGCTCATTGCCTACGATCCTGGAGATGGCAAACAACTAGAGACCTTTGGGATGTCCAGATATAATACGGGTGCCCTATTTAAAACTATTTGGAATAAGGAGGAACAGCCTGATCAATGGAAGGCTCTGTCTGACATGATTGTTTCCAAAGACCCAAAAAAGATAGGTATCAACAAGTCAGAAACTTTCGCGCTGGCCGATGGTATTTCTTCCACACATTACGACATGCTTATGGAAGTATTGCCCAAGAAATATCAAGATCGGGTCGTTGGTGCTGAAAATGTAGCCATTGGATGGCTGGAGACCAGAACTAAAAGTGAAATGATGGTCTATCAAAACATTGTACGCATGGCACATCAAATCATTGCAGAAGGATTTTCAGAGAAAGTGATTCAACCAGGAGTAACCTCAACCGATGATGTGGTTTGGTGGTATAGGGATCGAATTAGAGAACTAGGTTTTACTGCATGGTTCCACCCTTCTGTTTCCATCCAGCGAGGTGATCCTGAATCTTTTGATCATCTTAGATCATTTTCTGAGCGACCTGAACAACAGATAATCTACCCAGGTGATTTGCTGCATGTGGATTTTGGAATCACTTACCTCAGGCTCAATACCGATACACAGCAACATGCCTATGTTTTAAAACCCGGTGAAAAGGAAGTACCAGATTTTCTCAAAACCGCATTTAAAAAAGGTAACCGGGTTCAGGATATCCTCACCTCTAACTTTAAATCCGGAAGGAGTGGAAATGAAATACTGAAAGCCACTTTGGATCAGTGCAAAGCTGAAGGGCTGAAAGGCGTGATCTATACTCATCCAATCGGGTTTCATGGTCATGCTGCTGGACCAACCATTGGGTTATGGGATCAACAAGGAGGTGTTCCTGGAAAAGGAGATTATCCATTGTATCCGAATACTGCACACTCGATTGAATTAAATGCAGGCGTTTATTTGGAGGAATGGGGAAAGGAAATCAGGATTATGCTGGAGGAAGACGCCTTTTTTGATGGAGAGAATGTGAAATATATTGATGGGAGAGCAACTGAGATCATGACAATTCCGAGAGTATTGTTTCCAAACGAATGAATTTTCATCTTCATATACCGGAAGCACCATTGGCACAACACATCCAATCCATTGCCTATTTTGATGGATACACTCCGGATTATGAAAAAGAGCGATTGCTCCCTGATGGTTGTCAGACCTTGATTATTGATTTAACAGAAACTCCAAAGCGCATATTTGACAATATTGACTTAACAGATAAACAAGTTTGTAAACGCTATTGGTTTTCAGGTGCCAGAAGCGAGCTACTAACCATTGATGCTGGAGGGGTCAACTCGAGTATGCTGGTGGTCAATTTCACTTTTACTGGTGCCTATCAATTTATTCACCACCCTTCAGAACAAACCAAGAGTCAGGTCATTGATGCGGATGTATTTTTTCAATCTCAAATTGATTCCTTAAGAGATGAATTGCTTAACACTGAAAATATTGATACGAAATTCACAGTAACGGAGGGTTTTCTTACTAAGCGGCTTTTGAATCAAGGACCTCCTGATGCTATTTTGAATGCTTCCAACCTTATTGCCTCAAACCCGCAAACAGGAACCCTAAAATGGATCTCTGACAACAGTGGATACAGCCAAAAACACTTCATAAGCTTATTTAAAAAATATGTTGGTTTATCACCAAAGGGTTTTCAGAAAGTGATGCGCTTTCAAAAAGCGATTCATGACCTTGAAACGATGCAATCAATTAACTGGACCCAACTTGCTTTAGACTGTGGATACTATGATCAGGCTCATTTCATCAATGAATTCAAAGCATATTCCGGGTTTAATCCTCAGCAATATTTGACAGAAAAGGGAGCTGACCTCAATTACATTCCTCTGAGGTAAATTTTTTCCAATACATTGATCCATCACACGGATACTTTTACTTCAAAAAAATATCAATGGAAAACATGTACATCAATCACTGGGCAGTCTTTGTTGCTGCCATCTCTAATCTAATCGTAGGCGCAATCTGGTACTCTCCTGCACTGTTTTACAACGCTTGGAAAGTTGAAAACAATAAAACCGATGATGACTTCAAGGATATCAATACAGGAAAACTTTATGGTATCTCGACCATTCTATCTGTAATCATATGCTACAACATGGCCTTCTTTTTAGGAGATGTAGACACTGATTGGGTGTGGGGAACAACTGCCGGATTTCTAACTGGTTTTGGTTGGGCTGCCATGATATTCATCATTATCGCTATGTATGAGCAAAAGACGCTTAGATATATGTTGATTAATGGTGGTTATATCGTGGTATATTTCACGTTAATTGGATTTATATTAGGAATCTGGAGATAACAATTATGAAAAACCTAATCTATATTATACTAGTAGCTTTACTTCTTTCTTGTTCAAAAAAGGAAGCTGACCAACCGAATAAAGCTTATCGCATCGCTTGCAATGTATGGACAGATAAAGAAGGCGATAATTACGAGGTGTTCACAATGAATCTGGATGGCACAGATCAAGTCAACATCACCAATCTCGAAGGTGTTGAATGGACCTATAGAGCCTATGACGATCAGGTTTTATACATCTCTGATAGAGATACGTGTAACCGATGCTATTTTTTGTATGAAACAGATGCTTTAGGAAGTCAGCATCGAAAAATTGGTGGCCCGCAACTCAGAGATAGCTGGATGAGTACACGAAATGGTGGACAAGAAATTATTGTTAATCCTAAAGTAGATGGAGATAGTGCTTTCTATATAATTAACAGATCTGGTGAGCTTGTTCAAAAAATATACACCGGGCTTCCTTATTACAGTGATCCTTACTTTTCACCCGATGGAAAAGAAATTGTATTCAGGGGATCTAAAAAACGATTTAAAGCAAATATTGGGTATCAGGATGAGCTGTATATTGTGGGTGTCGATGGGAGTAATTTGCGCCAGCTGACTTATTATCCGGAAGGTGATACCACTGCCAATTGGTATAGTTATCACGCAGGGCCTCCTTTTTGGGAGCCCAATAGAAACGTCATCACGTATCACTCGAAACAGCAAGGTGGATCATATCTTTTTCAAATTAATCCAGATGGAAGTGGTCTTAAAAAACTAACACCGGACTCCATTCCAGTGGGTTGGCACTCCTGGTCACCCGATGGAACGATGATTACTTTTGATTCGAATACCGGAGAGAATGATGAAGATATGAACTTTGACATCTTCATCATGGAATACGAGTCTGGCGAAATCACCAGAATAACCAGTGACACACTCTTTGAGCAGGCACCTGTGTTTGTTGAGGCAATGGTAAAGTAGGATTAAAAGCAACATCCCCCTCCCCCTTGAAACGTCGAACCGCTTCAAAAGGGGAGTTTCCTTTGAGGGGATTATTGGGTGTTTAATCTTTATGGGTCACATCACCGTTAGAATCACTCCCATCAGTGTAAGTAATACCACAAAGTAGAAAGCATTGATAAACCAAAGCTTTAGTGTCATCCTTGAAAATAGTGCATTAACTGCCATTGCAGTTGCAATGAAGAAGAGACCAATATGAAACCCATAAGCAGCACCCTGACCAACTGAAGGGTCTGTGCCTCCATGACCTAAGAAAAATGCCAACTGTAGCGCAATGATAAACTCAAGGACAAATGCAGATCCATAAATCTTAGCCATGTTTGCTTCTTTAAGCTCTTCCTCGGTAAAACCCATTTCTGCCATCCAGGCTTTCCCGAATAGTGGTCCGTACCAGAGACCACCCACCACAAAAGCTGAGACTGTAGCTACCAGCACAGCCAACCAATTAATTGATGAAAAATCCATAATAGTGTTTGTTAAGTTAGTTTTAGTCTAACAAGATAGATATTTCGTTCCATTATAGAAATAACTGTAGTTGAGCATATCAACTACGCCTGAAAAAAATGTGGACTACATTTCTTGCTGCTTTGCGGTTATTATCCTCAACAGCTTTTACACTTTGCTGGGCAATAATCTGAATTTCAGGTAGATAAAAACAATCGTCGGCAACCCCAACCATTGTAAAACAAACACTGCTAAAGACACCATTCCATCTAAGGGCTCCCCTCCTACATCGGTTAGCAGCTGATCTCCAATAGATCCCTGTGAAAAAACAATCAGGTTTACGGCATTCCATGCAAGGTGCAGTGCAATTGGCAGCAACATGGATCCTGTTTTAGCAAAAGAATGAGCGAACATTAAGCCCCATGTACCTGTAAGAAGAAACACAAAAATCATTTGTTGAGGATTCCCAATGATTCCATAAGAGAACCAATGATACCCACCGAAAGCTATGGCCGAAATCCAACATGCTTTAGCCACTCCAAGTCGTGAGATCAGCACATAAAGAAGCGCACCCCTAAAGATGAATTCCTCGAAAAGAACGGATTTGGTAACCCACCAAAAACTTTGAAGAAAATCGTAAAATCCGAACGACTTGTTCAATATCCAATGTGCTCCTGAAAGAAGTGCCACCAATTGATAATAAAATGCGCACATGATTGCAGAAATAGCAAAACCAAGGCTGAATCCAATCATTCGGCTTTTTTTGGGGGTTAATCCCAAAACTTTTAAATCCTTTCTTGCAAAATATCTAAGGATCACCCATGAAAGAGCTATCTCAACAATGATTCCAAGCATAGGATCGCAAGATGTGAAAATTCTAAATCAAGGAAGACATCAAGGCAAAATTTATGAGTCAAATCAGATAGATTTGCCGAATGGCAGAAGCGCAGGCAGATTACCTTGATCAACTCAATCCACCACAAAAAGAAGGCGTAGTAAATGTAGAAGGTCCATGCATGATTATTGCAGGTGCAGGATCAGGAAAAACTCGTGTTCTTACCTATCGAATCACTCACCTTATTAAAGCACATAATGTAGATCCATTCAACATTATGGCACTGACCTTTACCAATAAGGCGGCTCGCGAAATGCAGAAACGGATCGAAGAAATGGTGGGTGCGGAAGCTAAAAATTTATGGATGGGGACCTTCCACTCTGTATTCGCCAGAATCTTAAGAGCTGAGGCCCCAAAGATTGGATACCCCAGCAACTTCACCATCTATGATACGGATGATTCTAAGTCGCTGATCAAACTTATCGTCAAAGAATTCAACCTGGATGACAAGGTCTATAAGCCGAATATCATTTACAGCAGAATCTCAGGTGCTAAAAACAGGCTGGTATCCTGGAGGGAGTATTTAAACAATCCCATCTACCTGGAGGACGATACTCAAAACATGCGTCCTGAAATGGGTAGAATCTATCGAACCTATTGCGAGCGATGCTTTGCTGCAGATGCAATGGATTTTGATGATCTCCTTTTCAACACAAACATCCTCTTCCAGGAACACCCGGATGTCCTCAATAAATACCAACAGCGCTTTCATTATGTAATGATTGACGAGTTTCAGGATACGAATATCTCACAATATCTGATCGCTAAACGTTTGGCGGCTGTACGTCAAAACATCTGTGTGGTAGGTGACGATGCACAGAGTATCTATGCCTTCCGGGGTGCAGACATTCAAAATATCCTGAATTTCGAGCGAGACTATCCGGACTTAAAAATGATCCGTTTGGAGCAAAACTATCGCTCTACCAAAACCATCGTTAATGCTGCCAACTCTGTCATTGGAAAGAATACTGCTCAGCTAAAAAAGAATGTCTGGACAGACAATCAGGAAGGGGATCTCATTGAACTAATAAAGTCCACTTCTGACAATGAAGAAGGCAAACTTGTAGCATCTGCCATTTTTGAGACGAAGATGCGCAATCATTGCTCTGAGAAGGAATTTGCGGTGCTGTACCGAACGAATAGCCAATCGAGAGCTATTGAAGAAGCTCTTCGGAGGAATAACATTAAGTACCGAATCGTTGGTGGGCTGTCATTTTATCAGCGTAAGGAAATCAAAGACCTCCTTGCCTATTTCCGATATACGGTAAACCCCAATGATGAAACAGCCATGCGTAGGATCATCAATCTCCCTAAACGAGGTATTGGTCCCGGCACCATTGATAAGATGGTGGTTGCTGCCAATGAAGAAGGCAAAGAACTGTGGGAAATCATGGAGAAAGCTACTTCGTATGTGGGCAATCGTGGAGGCACACAAGTTGAGAACTTCGTTACGCTGATCAAGTCTTTCCGATTGACGAATGAAAAGAAAGATGCCTATGACACTGCGGCGCAGATAGCCAAGACTTCCGGACTACTCAAAGAGCTCTATGAAGACAAAACCATTGAGGGGATGAACCGCTATGAAAATACGCAGGAACTCCTCAATGCAATCAAAGAATTCACCGACGATGCAGATCGTGAGGACAGGAGTCTTGGAGCATTCTTACAGGATGTAGCGCTCCTTACAGACGAGGATAGAAATAAGAAGAACGATGAGGCAGTGACTCTGATGACCATTCACATGGCAAAAGGTCTTGAGTTTCCTTATGTCTTTATTGTAGGTCTTGAAGAAGAACTGTTTCCTTCGCAAATGATGCTGAGTAGTCGTGCTGATCTGGAAGAAGAACGCCGGTTGTTTTATGTAGCCATTACTCGTGCAGAGAAAAAACTATATCTCAGTTATGCACTCAATAGGTACCGCTACGGACGGCTAAAGAATTGCGAGCCAAGTAGGTTTTTGGAGGAAGTAGATCCGGCATTTATCAAAGTCAATCGTAAGTTTTCTTCTAAAGATCCAGTCTCTCCAGGCATCAATTACGTAACGAAGAATTTCGTTTCGAATGTCAAAAAAGAGAATTCCACCAAGCGCTTTGCTACCAAAGTAAATCATAAACCCAGCCCAGATTTTGAACCAAGCGATACAACCAATCTGGCCGAAGGCATGAAGGTGGAGCATCCGAAGTTTGGGTTTGGTACGGTGACCAACATCGATGAGCAGGGGGCCAATAAGAAAGCCAAGGTGGATTTTGAAAAAGCAGGCGAAAAGACCTTGCTGTTAAGCTTTGCAAAGCTCAGGATATTGGAAGATTAATCTACTCTTCAGCCAAATCCATCAACTTCTGATACTCCTCCACCCTATCCACATCCATCAGCCTTTCTGCCAGGGTGAGCAAATTACTTATGATTTCTTTAGAGAATGGATCATCATATCTGGCGAGTTCATAAGACTTCAGTGCTTCCTCATAATATGCTTTGGCTTTTTGCATTTCCAATACATTGGTGGTACTCTCAAAAATGATATCACCCGCCAGCTTATTGGTTTCGCCCAAATTGAGGTCTGTAAATGAGGAAATGCCTAACTCCTTGATGATTGTTAAATACTCAATGCGCTTATCTAAAATGCTTAGCTTAAGTAAGACCTGATCGGCTTTCTTTTCCTGTTTTAAGAGTGCATCTGCTTCTTCAATTAACAATGCATTCAATTCTTTGAAAGCCTGGTTTACTTCAACTTCAAGGCTTTTGCCTTTGGTCGCTGCGATTGATAAATCAGCATAAGCCAGATTTAAATGATCCTGCTCGGCATTACCCGCTTTCCTGGCCTTCTCCAGCCATACTAGCGCTCGATAAAAGTAAAGCTTTCCTTTAGCTGCCTCCGTGAGCATGTCCTTAAGTTCTACGGCTTTCTCAAAGTCAACCAAGGCTTCATTATACTCACCAACATTGAAGTGTCTAATACCCGAATCGACGTAACTTTGTGAAAACGACGTAAGAGTAGTGAAAAGGAGTATCATGCTTAAATAAGTCCTCATATCTCTGCTTTTGTGCACTGTTTATAATACCAAAATGTTGAACACTGTAACCCATTAAGTAGTTCGAAAGTCTAAATGTCTAAAAATGATCCAATAATACTGCCCGAAAAGTACTATTTAGATTACTTTAATTATTTACTGGAATTTGTAGAGCGGCAGTATGACCACATCCTTGATCAACCTGAATACCTCTTCTATCAATCATTTAGGGATTTGTCAGAGCCTGCCCAATGCTTGTACTTAAGGTTCTCTAACAGAAGGGGAAATTACTTTCGAATGAGTAAGATTTCCTACGTTGAGATTCCTGATGTTCAAGAGGCCAAGGAAGAGTTATTCCATCATGGATTTATAACGATCAATGAAAACGACGACCCAACCCAGTTTCGTTTGTTCACCAAAGATGAGTTGCAATCCTATTTTGATTTCTTTGATCGGTCACAAAAGAAAAGTGATATGCTCCTTGAGCTTTCTGAAACAGATATCCCGATTATACACGAAAATGAGGAAATCGCAGAAGTCTTAAAAAACGAGGAGGTGGACTTCATTAAACTGCTGTTTTTTGGTAGCAGGTGGGGCAGAATGACAGATTTTGTCATTAGGGATGTTGGCAATGTGAAAATTGAAAAGTTGGATGAGACCAAATTCAAACCTTGGTTTGAATCACGTGAAGAGGCATTGTCTGTCATGCACATATCCCAGCTAAAGCGAATGATTAGGGAAATTCGTGAAGCTGAATTACCACTTGAAGAATACCTGGATGATATTCCGTGGGAAACGTGGCTATCGCACAAGCAATCCAGAAAATCAGCTGAAAAATTATTGCTCGATCTGGCCTACTATTTTGAGCAATTACAACGACCAGATATTGCGTTAAGCTATTATTCATTAACCGATAAATCTCCTTCCAGGGAACGAAGGGTTCGTATCCTTGACAAGATGGAGCAAAGGCCTGAAGCAGTGGATCTTGCTCAAAACATGTTGGATAACCCTGCAAATGCATCTGAACTCACTTTTGCAACAGATTTCCTAAACAGGAAAGGCATTCGGATCAACCGGAGTATGACTGAGCGACTCAAAGGTGCTCCATCCATCACTATCGAAAAGCCGGAACAACGAATTGAATCAGCAGTGCTTGAATATTTTGAAGCTAAGGGTTGGGATGGCATCCATGCTGAAAATTTTCTATGGCGTGGGTTATTTGGACTGGTATTTTGGAACATCATATTTGACGAAAGTCATGGATCGTTTCATCATCCACTTCAAAGGCAACCCTCAGATCTCAATGATGCGCAATTCTTTGAATCAAGGCAGGAGCTTCTTGAAAATCAATTGAAGCATCTTAATACTCGAATGAAACTCAAAAAGCATGTAGAAAATACCTATGAAAACAAAAATGGATTAGCTAACCGATTTGTTTATTGGCACGAATCACTTCTTCCTTCACTTGACGTGCTGATTTCGAAAGCTCCCTTAAAAGGGCTTAAGAAAGTGTTGATGGAAATGTCCAAAAACATGAAGGATAACAGCTCCGGCTTTCCTGATCTATTCATTTGGAATGATGATGATTATCACTTCTATGAGGTAAAATCACCCAACGATCAGCTATCTGCTCAGCAATTATTTTGGTTGGATTACCTCAGTCAATCTAAGATTAAGGTAGATGTATTGCGGGTCAATTATACAGATTAGTTCATGAGGGCCAAGACAGCATCTTTGTCACGGTCGTAATCAAATGACTTTGCCAGTCGGTAAAATTTATCTTTCTCCGTACATCTTGGATACAGGAGTTTAGCTACCCAAACTCTGTCTCTGGAATAATCAAACTCATTTATTAACATTTCTATTTGAGTCACAGATAAAGCATGTAACCCAAATAATACACGTATCCTCTCTTTCTTGTTTCTGGAGTAATTCTCTTCTTTTACCAGTTCCAATTTTTCAGAGAACTCACTTGTATCCATCGCGACTGATTGGCTTTCTTCTCCTAATCTGATTTTTAAAATTTGCGGTCTCAGCTCTTCATAGACATTCAGCGCATTTGACATTGAATTGAATGATTCAAAGACGGAGGCTATATAATTATAGTCAGTAATCGAATGAAAATATTTTTTTATGAATTCACCACGCTTCGCATCGCTATCGAATGTAGATGCTAAATCCCTTAATTGACTTGAGTTAACATAGCTACCCAAAAGATATCGTTCAGAAGAAATGAGTCGTCCATTGTCTGTTTTATACTTCTTCATGGTTTTATACATCTTACCAAAGCTTTTTTCATCGAAGGATTCAGCTCGTTGAGAAAAAGAGAAAAGTGTGATTACACTTAAGGCAATTGATAAACAAATATTCTTCATGATGCGATAGATTTAAGGAATATATAAATCTAAAGATTTTATCATTAATAACTCATTTATGGAATTCAGTATTTGGGAAAAACAGTCCTTCTTAAAGGCAGACATTATTGTGGTTGGAGCAGGAATCTCAGGCCTTTCTGCGGCTGCCACTTTAAAGGAGCAATCACCACACTTGAATGTGGTGGTGCTGGAAAGAGGGCTACTCCCTACAGGAGCGAGTACTAAAAATGCAGGATTCGCATGTTTTGGTAGTGTATCTGAGCTATTAAATGATGTAAATACCCTTGGTCCTGATGGAATGGTTAAACTAGTGGAAAAGCGTTGGGATGGATTACAAAAGACCTGTCAAAGATTAGGTAGAAGTAGGATTGATATTCAAGTCAAAAGTGGATATGAACTCATTTTTGACGAAAAATCCGAGGTAGTCGATCAAATGGATTCTATTAATCGCTTGCTGTCAGACTTTTTTCAGCAAGATGTTTTTAAACTCTCTAACGAAAAAATACCTGCATTTAAGTTTGGACGAACCTATCATTTGATAGAAAACCCATTGGAAGGTCAATTAGATACTGGTAAACTCATCAGTACACTTTGGGATTATTGTACTTCTATCGGAGTGAGAGTACATACCGGATGCGAAGTGATGAACATCCATGAGCAAGTAAATGGTGTTACGGTGGAGTGCAAGAATGCAGTATTTACTTCAAATAAGGTAGCCGTTTGTACCAATGCCTTCACCAAAAAACTTCTTGACGATCCGCTAGACCTCACTCCTGGGAGAGGGGTTGTAATGAGTGTCATACCAAAGAATGAGCTGTCTTTTGAAGGAACCTTTCATTACGAAGAGGGCTATTACTATTTCCGTGATTATTATGGAAAGCTTCTATATGGAGGCGCCCGGAATATCGCAAGGGAGGAAGAATCAACTACGGAATTTGGTATCAATGAAAATATTCGAGAAAAGTTGATGCATGATCTTGAAACCATCATTCTACCAGATCAGGATTATAGGGTTGAAATGGAGTGGTCAGGAATTATGGCCTTTGGGGAAAACAAAGAACCCATAGTAAAGAAGATTTCAGATAGAATCGCAATCGGCGTTCGTCTGGGAGGTATGGGCGTGGCTATTGGAAGTTTGGTTGGAGAGGAAGTAGCGGAACTCTTGTTAGAAGTTTAAACTGTCAATTTCACGAAAAATGTAGCTCCTTTTCCCTGCTCAGATTCAACCCAAACTTTACCACCCAGGTCACTCACATACTTTTTGACAATTGATAATCCAAGTCCTGTGGATTGCTCACCCGCGGTTGGTTTCGCACTTAATTTTTGAAATCGTGAGAATAGCTTTTTCTTGTCCTCATCTGAAAAGCCTGGTCCCTCATCTGAAATTTTAAAGATGACACTATCATAATTACATTCAGACTTCAATTCAACCGTGGTGCCTTCATCAGAAAATTTCACTGCGTTTGATATCAAATTTTCCAGAACAAGTAAAAGAAGTAGGTGATCCGTTCGAATCATGTTATGGTTTTCACAAAACTCAACTGTCAAATCAATATCTTTTTTAGCGGCAATGGGTCTGTATCTCTGAGAAACATCCCTCATAATGTCGCCAATATTGACCCGCTCTTGCAATACATTGATGCGGCTCTCTTCCAAACTATTGACGTCAAGAATTTTGGAAACCATTTGATTGATACGTTCCGCGTTTTTCGTAACCTGGGTAAGCATTTTCTGCTCTTGTTCGGTCAAGTCACGCTGAACATTGTTATTCACAATGTCTGTGATCATTATTATTTGGCTTAAAGGAGACCTGATGTCATGAGCAAGAATCTTCATTAGATTATTTTTCTCCTCATTTAGCGCAACCAATTGAGCATTTCTATTGATTAATTGCTCATTTTTCTGTTGAATATCCCGTTGGATATTTTCAATTTGGTCATTCTTGCCAAGCAGTAAATTGGTAGTTCTTTGATTTCTAATAAAAAGGTATCCTATTACCAATATTAATAGGACTGCTACACCTGTACTCACAATCAAAATTCGTCTAACCGCAATCTCTTGCTCCAATCTCAGGTTAACATTCCTTATCATTTCTAATTGCAGCTCTTTCTCTTTGGTAAGAATAGATGTGCTAAGTTCAGAATCACCATATAGATTATCTATAAACTTGTAAAGTTCTTCTCCCAGGTAATTGGAGATAATTTTTGAGATTGCCGCCTGAGAGTTTGGGTCAGAAAGAAACTCATTCAGATCTTCCTTCCACATGCTACTTTGTGGTAAGATAAAAGCATAGCCTTGTCCGATGTGAGTAAAGAAATTTTGTCGCGTTAATTGATCTCCTCCTTCTATTCTAATTAGATAAATGGGTAAATCAATAAAACCAAACCGGTTATCTTCAGCGATAATACCGTCAATGATATTTTGATCACTTTCGATGTATATTATCTCAAAATCTACTCCAGTTTCTTCTCTTAAGTTATTTAGTAATGCTTCGTACTTAGTCCCTCTGATGGTGATTGCTTGCAAGGACTGTAACATTCCTAATTGCTCATCCTTGGCATCTACTATAGAAGTCCCTTTACTGGATACCAGTACTGTGATGTCTGGCAAATAGGATTCTGTGAACTGGGCAAATTGCTTACGGTCAGAAGTAATTGAAAGTGCTGAAGCCCCTACAGCATTGGGATTGCTGTTTAGCTTCATCACATCCAGGATATTGACAAAATTCTTCGCTTTATTAAAAACGATTTCTACCTCCTCTCCCTTCATGTTGCGCATATATTCCCTAAAGAGTTTGAACATCTCAGGTTCAATTCCTACAACATTGCCTCTACTGTCCTCTTCTACAAATGGCGTGGATGTATACCAAATGACCTCAAGTTTCCTTGGGGTTTGGTTAAGACCATCATTGGAATACACATCACCAATAATAAATGATGAGATTAGGACAGCAGCAATCTGGCGGAGCATACTTAATGGGTCATTAATTTGAATACTTACAATTAACGCGATTAAATAGGGTGAGCTTTGAAAATAAAAAGATAGTAAATCAAAACCATAAGTAGACATTGGATGTTATTAAATACAGATAAATTTTTAAACATGGCTAAAAAAACTATTACAGAATCTTCCATTAAAAAAGGCTATATGGACTACTTGCTGGAAGAGGGCAAAAAACCTGAAACAGTGAGGGTTTTCACTAAATACTTTAAGATTTCAGATGAAGATTTCTTTAAGCATTTTGGATCATTAAAAAACATAGAAAAGTCTATCTGGGAAGGATATTATCATCAAACGCTGAAAGTAGTGATGAATGATCCTGAATTCGAGGAAATGGATGGCAGAGAGAAGCATCTTTCCTTTCTATACACTTTTATGGAGATTGTAAAATCTGATCGTTCATTCATTTTGTATCGATTGGAAGGTAAAAAGCCACATGAATTACCCTCAGAACTCCAACAAACTCAAAAGATTATCACTCAATCTGATATAGACTGGGCAAAGACTTTTGAGTTTTTACCGAACAAAGCTCAAGATGCTACCCAATCGGCGTATAAGAGAGTTTTATGGTCACATACCATTGCTACCCTCTTTTTCTGGGTAAAAGACGATTCTGCAAATGGTGCAGACACGGATGTATTCATTGAAAAGTCAACTCGAACAGCCTTTGATATCGGTGAATTACCAGCACTAGACTCAATAATAGACCTCAGCAAATTCTTCTTACAAAAAATGGGCTTCTCAAAAGCTCCTGTATAATGGCAAAAGAACTCGATCGAATTCCAATAGGCAAAGTAAAACGTGCAAGCAAGTTTGTAACAACAGGAGCTAAAGTTGGCGCCAACTATGTCAAAGCGTACAGTAAAGCGGCGATCAAAGGAAAGCTTGACAAAGAAGCACTTGATAATGATAATGCACGAGATATCTATGATTCATTAAGTGAACTTAAAGGCAGTGCATTAAAAATGGCACAACTTTTAAGCATGGATCAGAATGTACTTCCAAAGGCATACTCAGACAAGTTTGCCATGGCACAATACAGTGCTCCTCCATTATCTTATCCTTTGGTGAAAAAAACGTTTGTTGACAACCTTGGCAAAGAGCCTAAAGACATATTCGATACTTTCGATAGAAGTGCCAGCAATGCTGCATCCATGGGGCAGGTGCACAAAGCTGAACTGAACGGAGAACAATTGGCTGTAAAGGTTCAATACCCGGGTGTAGGCGATAGTATCAAAAGTGATTTGAAGCTTGCCAAACCATTTGCTTTAAAACTGATGAATGTTAAAGGCAAAGAGGTGGAGCCTTACATGAAAGAAGTGGAAGGAAAACTTCTCGAAGAAGCAGATTATGCATTGGAACTGAAGCAATCGATGGATTTTGCTGAAAAATGTAAAAGTCTAAATGGGGTGTTCTTTCCGAAATATTTCCCTGAGCTATCTGCCCCTCAAATACTAACCATGAGTTGGTTGGAAGGAGAGCCGATTGGTGCCTGGATGAAAAAGGAGCAAAGTCAGGAAAATAGGGATCGATTAGGTCAGATACTTTGGGATTTCTATATGTACCAAATGCATGAACTCCGAATGATGCATGCAGATCCACATCCGGGTAATTTCATCATTGATGAAAAAAATAACTTAGGAGTGATTGATTTTGGATGCATTAAGCATATACCAAAGGATTTCTACGATTCGTACTTTGAGCTTGCGAGTTATGATGTGTTGGACAATCCAAAAAGAGTGAATGAGCTATTCAGCGAACTAGAAATCATTCGCCCATCAGATTCTGAGAAGGATGCAAAGATTGTAACAGCCATGTTCACTGATCTTATCCGTCTTCTTTCCAAACCATTTAATGAAGGCGTGTTTGATTTTAGTGATGATAAATACTTCACCGAGATTTACATGAAGGGTGAAGCTATTTCAAAAGATCCGGAAATGAACAGACTACAGGCCCGAGGATCGCGGCATTTCATTTACTTCAATAGAACGTTTTTTGGATTGTATAATATCCTTCATGCATTGAAGGCAAAGGTTGATTGTTCTACAATCGACTTTTTGAAGAAGGCGTCTTAATGATTCTATTTTACTATTAACCTTTCAGCAAAAACACTCTTCGGGCCCTCAAAAACAATCACATAAACACCGGTTGTTAATCCCGAAAGGTTTATTTGATCTTGAATTGGTGAATTGAAAACCATTTTTCCTTCTGGAGAATAGATGCTGACTTGGGTATATGATGTCTTTTTATCGGAAAGATCAATATGCAGGTGATTCGAAACCGGATTTGGGTAGAAAATTTTCTCTTCCAGGGTCAAACCCAATGGTTTTTCAGTAACGTTGATTTTTACAGCTGCCATGATATCCCCGCCATTGCCATCACTAATGTCTACAACAAGATCATAGGTCGGATTAGCTACAAAAACCAATTCATTCTGGTTATTGATTGTAAGATCACCTGAAGTAGGATCAAGCGCAAAAGCATCATTCACATTGCCCGAAACGAGTGTATGCGTTAAGGCATCTCCGTCAGGATCATCGGCGGTGACTGTTCCAATTAAGGTACCATTAGGGGTACCTTCTTCCACGTAGAAAACCAATGAAATATCTGGCTGAGCCTGAAGTACACTTGCTAGCATGAGAGACATTCCAAACAGTATTATTCTCATTTTTTTCATTGCTACACTATTTCTTAATTACAATGTTTCGTGAGACAATCTTATTTTCAAACTGGATGACCAAATTATAGATACCAGAAGCTAAATCAGCCACGTCGATACTCATAAAAAACAGTTCAGATTGGTCTAAAACGATCTCCACCTGACTTCCACTAAGCGCATATAGTGAGACCTTAAGTTCCTGAGTATTTCGATTCCTAGTGTCTATAAAAAGCTTTCCAGATGCTGGATTAGGGTAAACGCGTATCCCCTCAACCTCCGGATCAACACCTAGTGCATCTTCATCGATATCAATTAGATTAATGGTGACATCAGCGATAGTCATCCCTCCTTGTCCATCATCTACTTCCACCATTAAATCAAACGAAGGTGTCACTTCAAAATCAAGTAACGTTTCATCATTTACGGTCAGATCGCCACTTATTGCATCCATTGTAAATGCACCACTTTCATTCCCTGCGATGATGGAATAAGTCAAATCATTATTATCAGGGTCCAAACCAGTTACACTTCCTATTAGCGTACCATTTGGCGTGTTTTCAAGGATATAGAAAATGTAAATAACACTTGGAGGCTGATTGCCATTTTCGACAGTAACTAATGCGGTAGCATTGCCAACATTACCAGAAGGATCTGTTGCAGTCAGTGTCACTGTATTTTCTCCTAAGTCAGCTGTTGTAAAAGTGGTTTGATCCAGTGTTAAGTCAAACGAACAGTTATCGGAAGTCCCACTATCAATATCCGTTGGCGTAATTGATGTTGAACCTGTATCATCTAGTGTTATAGTTATATCCTGGGTTAGCACTACAGGTGCGCTATCATCAACTACAGTTACTGTTCCTGTTCCTATTGAGGTGTTTGTCCCATCAGATGCAGATAAAGTAACTGTTTGATTACCAATATCTGAACAATCAAAGTCTGTCTGATCTAGGGATAACGCCAATGAGCAATTATCTGTACTGCCATTGTCGACATCTGTTGGTGTAATCGAAGCTGAACCTGATCCATTTAGCGTGATTGTAATGTCCTGGGTTACTACAACTGGTACCTCATCATCTTCCACAGTTACTGTTGCTGTTCCCGTTGAGGTATTCGTTCCATCAGATGCTGTTAAGGTGATGGTTTGATTGCCAACATCTGTACAATCAAAATTGGTTTGATCAAGGGATAAGGTCAATGAACAATTGTCAGTGCTGCCATTATCGATATCCATTGGTGTTATTGAGGCAGTACCTGTGGCATCTAATGTTACTGTGATGTCTTGAGTGACTACTACTGGTGCAGTATCATCTACAACAGTTACTGTTGCTGTTCCCGTTGAGGTATTCGTTCCATCAGATACTGTTAAGGTGACGGTTTGATTGCCAACATCTGTACAATCAAAATTGGTTTGATCAAGGGATAAGGTCAATGAACAATTGTCAGTACTTCCATTATCGATATCCATTGGTGTTATTGAGGCAGTACCTGTGGCATCTAATGTTACTGTGATATCTTGAGTGACTACTACTGGTGCAGTATCATCAACTACAGTTACTGTAGCTGTTCCGGTCGAAGTGTTTGTTCCATCAGATGCTGTGAATGTGATGGTTTGATTGCCAACCTCTGTACAATCAAAATTGGTTTGATCAAGGGATAAGGTCAATGAACAATTGTCAGTGCTTCCATTAGCGACATCTGTAGGTGTGATCGTAGCAGTACCTGTGGCATCTAATGTTACTGTGATATCTTGAGTGACCACAACCGGCACCTCATCATCTACCACAGTTACTATTGCTGCTCCCGTTGAAGTATTCATACCATCCGTAGCTGATAAGGTCACTGTTTGATCCCCAACATTCGTACAATCAAAATCGGTTTGATCAAGGGATAAGGTCAATGAACAGTTATCCGTACTTCCATTGTCAATATCCGTTGGTGTTATTGAGGCAGAACCTGTGGCATCTAGCGTAATGGTAACGTCCTGGGTTACCACAACTGGCATTTCATCATCAGTCACCGTTACAGTTGCCGTAGCATTGGAGCTATTACCTCCTTCATCTGTTACAGTCAAAGTCACTGTATTAGCACCAAGTGTGGTACAGTCAAAATCGATCACATCAAGAGCAAGCACTAGATTAGCTGCAATTGTCTCATCGTCTGAACTACCATTATCAATGTCAGATGGGGTTATGGAAATATTACCTGTTGCGTCGAGCGATACACTTATATCCTGAGTAATGACAGATGGGTTATCATCAACTGTAACATTAAATGGATCTGAACTGATGGTTAAACCTGTAACCGCGCTATTGGTCACTTCCATGTGATAGGATCCCTGATCCGATTCAGAAACACTTGCAATATTGAGGTTGTCTGATGTTTGTCCTGAAACGGGACTTCCATCGAGGTACCATTGGTAGCTGTTGTTAGATCCGCCTACACTAATCGTTACATCAAGTAAGTCTCCAGCATTTAAGTCTTGGTCTGCGGGAGCTGAAATATTGGCTTGGGGATCGTATGAAATTCCGGTTATTCCAATATTAGGCTCAATGTCGTCGAATTGGAAACGGTTATCGCCTATAATTAATAGGTTTAATGAACTTAAGCTAGATAAATCAGGTAAATCAGTAAATTGATTATTTTCTATTTCCAATTCTATCAAGTTGGTCAAATTAATAAAATTGGAAGGGATTGAACCAGTTAATAGGTTGTCATGAAATTCCAATTCAACCAAATTGGCTAAATCACCGAATTCATTTGGAATGGTTCCAGATAGCATGTTAAAGTCTACTTCAAATTTTATCAGGTTCGATGCGTTGGTAACCTCTGGAGGTATTGAACCAGTTAATTGATTATGATGAAGAACAAGATCCTCTAGGAATGATAGATTGCCAAGTTCTGGAGGGATGGATCCGGTAAACTGGTTATGCTGTATCCTTAAATCAACCATGTTTGTTATATTTCCTAATTCGGAAGGTATGGTTCCGGAAAGTAGATTATTATATAAATAAAGCGTTTGAAGATTGACCAAATTTCCGATCTCAGTAGGAATTGAACCCGTCAATTGGTTATCATTTAATTCCAGCGTGGTAAGATCAATGAGATTACCGATATCTCCAGGTAGCGTACCAGATAAATTATTCGAATTAAGATTTAATTCATCAATGCGATTAGAATTAACTACTACCCCATACCACGTACTCACTGGATTGGTGGACAACCAATTCGAATTGTCCGTCCAATTAGCTCCATCGGTGGAGTTATAAAGGGCAACAAGAGCATCATAATCTGAGGTGAGTACCCCATTGGTAATTTCTGGAATAGATGATGTTACCCAATTCGAGGTAGCTCCATTTAATGAAAATCCAGTTAAGGTAGCGTTGTTATTATTTTGACTTCTATCAGGCAATAAATCGATTGCAGGAGTGGTATTATCTCCATTGGGAATGCCTTGATCAAAACGGTAGTAAGCGACCAGACCTGGTTCATTTCCATTCAAAGTTGTTTGAATATCAGATTGGATTTCAGCTTCACTTCTAGCTAGATTCCAAATTAGGATTTCATCTATTTCGCCAGAAAAACCAATCTCATTTATGTCCGTACTTGTTCCCAAAACAAGACTTTCAGGAACTACATTTAGAGTTCCTGAAAAATTAGATGTTGCATCCCTTTCAATACCATCCACATACAATCTAACTGGATTGCCGCTTGACCATGTCATTGCCACATGTCTCCATTCATTATCTACAATATCAAACCCGTTTCCAAAATTGAACCTTGCAACCTCAAGTGAGCTCCCATTATCAACTAATGCAAAAAGTTCACCTCCCATGTCACTTCCCTCAAGCACCAATGCAAAAGTTGTGGTCCCTACTCCACCGGTAGCACCTTTTCCAATGATGGTAGTAGTCTCATCTGAAGGTCCGGAGGGAACATAAGATGGTTTAATCCATCCTTCTACTGTCAATGCCGAATACCCGCTTAAGTCAACGTCTCCAAAATCTACGTAATCATCTACACCATCAAAACTCAGTGCATTTCCCGGAGCAGTAAGTGTACTTCCAAACTTTTCATTACTATATGCTGAATTGCCGCTCGCATTAGTCGCTCTTACACGATAAAAATACCCCATCCCTGCGGATACAGAATTATCAACAAAGGTGGATGCATCTGCTTCAGAGGTTCCTATTTGAACAAAATTTGAATTGTCTCCATCTGATCGTTCGATTAAGAAATCCGTTTCATCAAAAGAATTATCAGTCCATGATAAGTTTATTTGGGTGTCGGAAATTTCTTCCGTGAAAAGATTTAAAGGTTCATTTGGTAACCCATCCTGAGCACCTGAGGTAATCCAATTTGAGGTAGCTCCTGTTAGTGTAAAGTTGGTTATGGTTCCATCCAAAGAATTTACGGTTTGATCAGGGAGTGAAGTCAGTCCGACATTGTTTCCACTACTAACACCGCTATTAAAATCATAATACGCAACCAGATTTGACTCATTACCTGCGAGATCAACTTGAATATTATTTTGAATTTCAGATTCGGTTCTAACATCATTCCAAATTCTCACCTCATCTACTTGACCATTTAAAAATCCGCCTCCATTGAAGCTACCAATGGTAAAAGGTAGACCACTGATATTGAATGAAAGTCCACCGTGATCAGTTGTCGAAGTTCCTTGATTGATTCCATTCAAATACAAGGTCAAACCAACATCATAATCCTGAACAAGTGCTACATGATGCCATCCTGCTGTTAAATCTGAATTCGATGCAACAAATCGATCATTAGGCCCAGGATTAAGTCCTACAAAAGATCTGCCATCTGGAAGCGCCTCAACGAAGATTTTGCTTCCAGGTAACCCATTGAATATACCATCACTGATTAAAATATTCAATTGTGAGAATGGATCTGCCGGATTCCTTTTCGCCACAACACTTGCTATTGTTGGATTGCCATCAAAATAAAACCATGCTTCGATTGTAACATCTCCAGTCCCAAACTGTAACAATGGATCATCGGAAATACTTACAAAATCATCTGTTCCATCAAAATCTAGCGAATTATTTACGATTACTGTTTCATCCAAAGCATCGGAAGCAACCCAGATAGGCTCAGTACCACCCGAAGTTGGTCCGTTCCATATTCCGTTATTAAAATTTATACTTCTATCTGGCAATGTTAGGTCGGTGGTTTCATCCTGATCAAACTTGTAGTAGGCAACCAACCCTAACTCATTGCCAACAAGTGGTTTTGAAAGTGATTCCCTAATTTCCGATTGTGAACGGGCTACATTCCAGAAACGCACTTCATCCATGTTTTCATAGAAATTTCTACCGTTTTGCGGAATTCTGCCCCAATCCCCAATGTAAAGGTCCCCATTGTTACTTCCGTCTACATCATCATCAGTCTCAGAAGCTTCCAAAGCTCCATCTATATAAAGACGTATTTCATCCGCTGCTGCATCTCGAACCCACGCTACATGGTGCCATTGAAAATCTCGAATGTCAGTAAGACCCGTTATACCTTGAGTGGTAGCGCCTCCTGCTGACTGTATGGTTGTACCAATCAAACCGGTTGTCTTATTAATGGACATGTCTGTTCTTGGATGATCTTGTCCTTGCTGAACTCTACTCAGGAAAAATCTTGATGATCCGCTCCCTCCGCTTATGTCAGGAGGAACTCTCAGCCAGGCTTCCCAGGTGAAACTTTGACCCGGCGCTCCTCCCAGATCCTCCGGGTTGAATACGATGAGATTATCATCAATACCATCAAATTCCAATGCATTACCGGGAGACGTTAGGGTGCTTGCAAATTTCTCCCTTGACGGGATCGAGTTGATCGCTGAACTTGTTCCAATAACCCGATAGAAATAGCCTTCGTCTGCGGATACGGTATTGTTTGAAAAAGTCAAGACATCTGGTCCAACTGTTCCAATCTCAACATAATTCGTTTTGTTCCCATCTGATCGCTCGATGCTAAATCCATCTTCAGCCAACATTGGATCATCCCATGTCAGGTCAATTTGTGTACTACTTACTTCGGTGGTAAATAAATTTGTTGGTTGCAAACCTGCCCCTAACATGGCCAGCGATGAAACCCAATTTGCAGATGGATCAGCAGGGAAATTTGTCAAAGCACCAGTGTTATTATTTAAGCTTCGATCGGGCAGTTCACTGAAATTGCCAGCCTGATCAAATCGAAAGTACCCTACAAGCCCACTTTCATCACCATCAAGAGATACCGCACTCAAAAAATCTGATCGGATTTGATCCTTTGTTCTAGCCACATTCCAAATTCTGAGTTCATCCATGACTCCATCAAAATATATGGATGCCCCCAGTCGATTTCCAATCCAAACACGCTGACCAGGGTGGGTACCATCAGAGGGTACTGCAGGTATCGAAGATTTACCTGCAAAAACTCCATTGATATAAAATTCTTCTGTTAAATCAGTTGCATTACGCACCATGGCTACATGGGTCCATTCACTAACAGGAATTGTTCCGGTAGATATTGTAGATTGATTGACTCCATTTACTTCAAAAAAATCAGATAGTTCTCCATTTGCTGTGATCGCGAATCGATAAAAAATATCGGTATCAGCAGTTTCGCCAAAATCGTATGAACGAGCAAAAATTGTTTGTGTATTTCCAGTGGTATTCCCTGGCCAATTCACCCATGCCTCAATGGTAAGGTCTCCCGTAATTCTGTATTCTTCAGGGTTTCCGAGCTCTACGTAATCATCAACTCCATCAAAATCCAGTGCATTACCCGGTGGAGTAAGTGTTCCTGCAAAAACTTCATTTGTATAGGTTGAGTTTAAAGTCCCATCTGTGGCACGAATTCGATAAAAATATCCATTCCCAGGGGTCACTGAGCCATCCTGATAGGTAGTAGCATCAGCACTTGCAGTTCCAATTTGAACATAAGTTGTATTGTTGCCATCTGACCTTTCAATTAAAAATTGAGTTTCACTAAATGAATTGTCCGTCCAACTAAGATCGATTTGGGTATCAGAAACTTCTGTTGTGAATAAATCAGTCGGTGTTAGAGGGGTGAAGGCACTTGATTCTACCCAATTGGATGTAGCTCCGGTCAAGGCCATGTTGGTCAATGTACCATCGTTTCCATTACCGGTCATATCAATAGCTATATTGATTGCTGGACTGGTGTTGTCGCCAGCCGCAACACCTTGATTGAAAGTATAATAGGCTGCCAATCCTTGCTCATTTCCAACCAATTCATTGTATCGATGGTTTTGAATTTCGGTTAGAGTTCTTACATCGTTCCAGATTCGGACTTCATCAATTTCAGCAGTAATACCACCATTTCCAACGCCACAGGCCGAGTGGGCCCAGCCCCCAATTCCAGTTGGGACATTACTATCAATCCCATTAAAAGCAGTTTGTGTAGCATCAAGTGAGCCATCCACATAGATCGATTGAACATTAGTAGTTGCATTAAAAGAAACCGCTATATGGTGCCAATTGCCATCATTAATGGTTGCGACGGAACTTAAATACCTATTACCTGCATAGAATTGAAAATTTGAACCGGTTAATTGAACATACCAACCATTAGGAAATCCACACTGATGCTTACCCATTAATGTTGGTCCGCCCGTTGATGTAGTTGAAATCCACATTTCTGCAGTAAAATCATTGTCCCCAAAATCAAGGTCAAAGGACGGGTTGTCGGGTATGACCACTACATCACCATCTCCTGTTCCTCCACCAGTAAAATCTATTGCATTGCCTGGCGGGGGAATGGTAAGTGCCAAAGAAAATTCAGACGTTCCATCTGTTAAATTACTGGCAGTTGCCGTTATTATGTCAGAAGCTGCAATGGTCAATCCCGAAAGCTGCCAAACCCCACCAACAACTGTATCAGTTCCTAAGTATTCCTGACCTTGAGGGTCTGTAGGCGTACAACCAGAATTGTCTCTATAAACATGAATGTCTTCTCCAGTTACACCTGTTCCTCCAATGGTAGCAGCAGTAACTTCATTTATGACTGGAGGCTGAATGTTGTTGTTTCCGGTTGCATTTAGTAATATTCCAGTTCCGTTACAATAAATGGAATTGCCAATGAAAGAATTAGTGTCAACGTTAGTTCCTCCAAAGGAAATTCCAATAGATGTATTGTTAGCAATAGTATTTCCCTCACCGGCACCTACGCCACCTATAGTATGACCATCTACATTTCCAACCGCTTCGATTCCAATATCGTTACCTAGTGATGTCGAACCATCCGAGGCGACTCCAATCAGATTTCCTTGAATTATGCAGTCACTTGTTGCAACCAATTGTAATGCAGTTCCTGAATTACCAGAAATGACATTATCAAGGATATTGCTGGTCCCACTCGTCCCTAGGCTTATGACATCTGGTCCAGTATTAGGGATGGCAATCATCCCTGTAACATCGGTTCCAATGTAATTTCCCTGAATCAAAATGCCCCCGGAAGTATTAGAGGAGATGGCTCTTCCTGTATTTCCTGAAATAACATTTCCTTCACCCGGATTGGGCCCGCCGATGGTGTTTCCACTGGAGAAGGTATTGAATGAAATGCCCGTCGCATTTCCTAGGCCAGGATTACCATATTCATCAGTGCCTATGAAGTTGCTCTGAATGACATTGACATCTGTGTTCGATGTGTTAATTCCCGTTAAATTATTGACGAAGGTATTGGCTTTACCTGGTGCTCCAATAAGTGCCCCGCCTCCAGTTGTTGCGTAGTTCAGAAAGATTGCGCTTGTAAACCCCATCAAGTAGAACCCGTAAAATTCAGAATCCAATCCATTGGTGTCACCGATGTGAAAACCATTCGTAAGCCCATTCGGGCCTCCATCAATGATAATTTTAAAATTCCCAACGCCAGGCTGAGTGGTGGCATCTAGTATGATTGTTTCTGTGATATCCGGCAAATCAGTTAACGGTGAGATCGTCCATGTCTCATCCCCAGTCCCTCCGTCTAGGTTGTAATTGGTATCAGTAGAGGATATGCTGAAACTGATAGTGTTTATACCGCCGATGGCATTGGCATTATCGATACACCATCTTAACGACCCTACTCCATCATCATTGGTATTGATCACCGTATAGGCTTCCGAGCAATCTTGAACATTAGCATCTGTAACTGTCCACCCATAGGTATCAATCAGATTTTGTCGTTGGCTAGCACTCGTACAATACGTAAGTCCGGAAGCACTTAATACATTAGCAGCAGGAGCGAGTGCTTCCCACTCAATAATCGTTGCATCATAGTTACCAGTTGATAATCCTGATCCGTCCAATAATCCAAGAATGGATTTTCCATCGATATCCCATGCTCCGAGACTTTGATCAAAGGCAGTTGCTCCTTGAAACATCCATCGCATATCTCCGACAAGAGAAATGTCCCATGTTGACAGGTCTTGGTTAAAGGCGGTTGCTCCAAGGAACATCTGAAGCATACTGGTGACAGATGATGTAGTTGCACCCCATGCACCAATTGGTTGATTGAAAGCAGTAGCACCAAGGAACATGTTACCCATGAAATCCACAGAGCTTACATTCCAACCGCTTATATCTTGATTGAAAGCTGTTGCTCCTTCAAACATGGCACTCATATCATTTACCATGAGTGGTTGCCAACTGCTGATATCCTGGTTGAATGCTGAATAAGCAAACATGCCCAGCATGTCCGTGATTTGATCGACATCCCAGTTGCTGATATCTCCGTTAAAATTCGTTGCTCCACTGAACATTAGAGCCGTGTTGGTTACCAAGCCAATATTCCAGGCATCCCCACCACCATTGCCAGCACCAGGTTGCGTAAGTAAATCCTGATTGAAAGCTGTTGCGCCTTGAAACATTCGGTACATAGTTCCCACATTACTTACATTCCATAAACCAATGTCTTGATTGAATGCAATCGCATCCCGAAACATTTCGGTCATATTGTTAACCAGCCCAGTATTCCATGAAGAAATGTTCCCATTGAAAGCAGCTGCTCCATTAAACATGCCACCCATGTTGGTGACACTACTTACATCCCAGGAATCCAAATCCTGATTGAAAGCAGAAGCTACAAGGAACATCCCCCCCATGTCCTGTACCATTGATGTATTATTTGCCCATAATCCTATGGGTTGATTGAATGAAGTTGCAAATTGAAACATGCTTGGCATGGAGTTAACATTGGATACGTCCCAGTTTGTAATATTTCCATTGAACTGAGAAGCGCCTGAAAAAGTACTTGTCATGTTGGTTACTCCACTTACATCCCAAGATGCTCCTCCTTGATTTCCACCAATGACTGAATATGTAATATTTTGATTGAATGCTGCCGCTCCTGCGAATGTGCCTGCAAGAGTGAGCACATTGGATGTTTCCCATCCGGTTATATCCTGATTAAATACGGAAGCACTTAAAAACAAATTAGACATGTCCGTCACTGTACTCACATCCCAGGATGAGATGTCACCATTAAATGTGATGGCTTCTCTAAACATTCCACTCATGTTGTCAAGCATTCCAAATTGCCATCCATTAAGGGATTGATTAAGAGCATAGGCCTGATAAAAAGTTTCAAAAGCTGTAGTCAGATTTGGCATATTCCACCCATCAATATTGCCATTAAAAACAAATGCGCTTTGAAACATCCTACTGATATCCGTTACAGCTGTAGGTGTCCAGGTATTTAAATGCTGATCGAAACTGCTTGCACCCCAAAACATCCCAAACATGGTAGTGACATTACTCACATCCCACATATCAATGCTTCCATTAAACGCTGGACTAAAAGCAAAGACTTGCGTCATGTTCTGTACATTGCTGACATCCCAGTTATTGAAGTTTTCATTTGTAAGTCCCGGGCATGATTGGAACATGGATGTCATATCAATGACACCAGAAAGGTTAGGTGCATCTGTTGCTGGTACAGTAAGATTGTTGCATGACAGGAAAGCCTGAGCCATGGATGTCCAAACTATATCTCCCCATTGCTCAACTGACTGAATTTTTAGACGTTCCGGTCCGGCGTTAAAATATATCCTGGGGAACGTGCCGGTAATTTCAATTCGATACGTCTGTCCATCTGTCAAACCAGTAATAACCCCATCTCCCGTTTGATTAATTAAAGAGCCGTTATCAACTGCATTCAGGGTATTTTCCCAATACACATCATAATTGTATGTTCCTGTTGTTGTGGGGATTGTAATTTGACCTGTAGCATCTGCAAGCCAGGTTGTAACGAATGGACAATTACTTCCGGCATCTGTGATAGTCCAACTGTAGTTGTCTATTAAGTCCTGGCGACCTGTATCATCACAGAAAGTAACTCCTGTAGCAGACAGACTTAACCCAATTGGTATCGTTTCTGTGCCCCCATTGTCATCCGCCCAACCGATTAACGTTGCATCATAGTTAGCAGTCGACATACCTGAATTACTAAATATGCTACCCATTGAAGATACCATGCCTATATTCCAGGCTCCCAGATCCTGATCAAATGCGGCAGCATCCTGAAACATATTCCCCATGCTCGTAACTGTTGATACATCCCAGGATCCTATCGGCTGATTGAATGCATTCGCAAATGCGAACATGTTGAAAAGGTTTGTTATCCCTGTCAACGTCCATGAACTGATGTCTTGATTAAAGGCTTGTGACTGGTAGAACATAGCCGATAAATTTGCCGATGAATTCAGATCCCACATATCCAATGGCTGATTGAACAGTTCAGTCCAGCTAAACATACCCGAGAGGTTGGTGACGGTGCTTACATCCCAGCCATTTATGTTTTGGTTAAATGCATCAGCATTCTCAAACATGCTTTGCATATTGGTAACTGTGGTGAAGTCCCATGAACTGATATTGGAATTGAAAAGTGTGGCATCCTTAAACATTTGGGACATGGTAATTGGGTTGCTACTAAATGTGCCAGTCCAGCTTGAAAGATCTCCCTGAAATGCTGAAGCGCCTTCGAACATGGAACTAAAAGTAGTAGCGCTTGAAACGTTCCAATTCAAATCTTGATTGAAGGATGTGGCTAAGCGAAACATACCACTCAGGTTTACCACATTCGAAACGTTCCAGTTGGTGATGTTTCCATTGAAGGCATCATTCAGGCTGAACATTAGCGTCATATTTGTCACGTTATCTGTATCCCAAGTACTAAGGTCTCCTGTGAACGAATCTGCATTGGAAAAAAGGCGGGCCATATTCGTAACACCGATCACATTCCATGAACTGATGTTACCATTGAAAGCAGAAGCAGTATTGAACATGCTCTCCATCGTCACTCCGGGAGTGGTGTTGATCGTCCAGGAATTAAGATTCTGATTGAAAATATCCGTGTTCTGGAACATTCCAAAGAAGCTGGTGATGGTACCCACATCCCAATGGTTCATTGGGTCGTTCAATGCATCACAGTTATAAAACATGCTCTGCAGGCTGGTTACCCCGGATAAATCTGGTGCATCTATAGCTGGCACGGTGAGGTTTGGGCAATTGTAAAAGGCCTCATGCATGCTCGACCAGGAAATATCACCCCATTGTTCAACTGTCAAAATCTTCTCTCGTTCAGCAGCTCCATTGGCCCGGGCCCAAAACCTTGGAAACGTACCAGTTATTTCCATACGGTACGTTTGTCCATCAGTCAGCCCAGTCAATAGTGCCCCTCCTGTTTGATTGCTTAGAGAACCATTGTCTAATGCGTTCAATGTATTTTCCCAATAAACATCGTAATCATAAGTGCCTGTTGCAATTGGAATGGTAATTTGACCCGTTGCATCTGCTAACCATGTGGTGATAAATGCACCTAATGTTTGTTGCGATGATGGGTTCCCAGTGGCACTTGTCGTTAAATATTCCTCTAGGCCCTGGATACCGTTGTATTCATAGACCATCACGTGGTACGTTGTGCTATGGTTTAATCCGGTCAGACTTACGCTAGACCCTGTCCCATTGTAAATCACGTAGTTACCTGAACCAATTTGAGATCCTGCACCAAATACTGTGCTGGCTGTATATGTAGTTGTATTGACAGGATTAGCATCAACAATGCTTCCTTCCTTCACCACAACCAATCGGGCTGAACCATCTCCATTGGTCCAGCTTATATCCATATCAAAGAAATCTACATTGGAAAAGCTGATATTAGATGCTTGAGTAGAAGGTGTAGAAAAGGTAAGGGGCGAGGTTGCAAATTCGGAAGTATTATTAGAAGCTGTTTGAATAACTGATATATTGAACAGTCCGGACCCTATGGTATTCACATCAACCTGATGACTATAAGAACTTGCGCCTGATACTGTGGTGGATGCCAGGTATTGTTCTCCCTCATCGGCAACATCCGCGAAAATCTGAATCGTGGCACCAGCTGTTCCACCGCCGGTAATTAATCCATCAGCTGTTGAAGTGATAGTTGGAGCAGAAACTCCATTTTGTGCACCATTGGTTATGAGAATCCCTGCTCCAGTATTGCTATGAATGGAATTTTGGGAAAGGTTATTGTTAATGATACCCGAAAAGCCTGATTCACCAATTTCAACTCCGTTAGACGAGTTAAATGCTATGGTATTTCCCATTAAGGAGGTTCCATTGGCATCACTTTCTATTAAAATACCACTAGCTCCATTTCCAAGTGATGATGTTCCGTCTGCCTGTGTACCAATCAGGTTGTTATTTACATTGTTGCCTGTAGTTGAAGCACCCTCAATAAGAATACCATCAAGTGTATTACCAGAAATTAAGTTGTTTGTAATGCTAGATCCGGTACCTACACTGAGTCTTATTCCTTCATTATCGTTTGGAATAGACAAAGTACCAGCAGCATTAGTCCCAATGTAATTTTCTGTAATAGTAAACCCGCCAACACTGATTCCAATTCCATAACTATTCCCGGAAATGACATTTCCCAGTCCAGAACCTCCTATAGTTCCTGAACCTCCTGTAAGGCTTATTCCGGCACCTCCATTCCCTCTATCTAAACTACCTGTTGCGTCGGTTCCAATTAAATTATCAACAATTGTGGTGTTTGCTGCTGAAACCAGTATTCCAGCGCTTGATGCACCTCCGGCAGCTGAAATTACATTGGGGGGATTGGTACCAGTCAGATCACCTACTCTTGTGTTGTTGGAAGTACCTTGAACCCTAATGTTAGGATTTCCATTTGTTCCATTTGCAATTGCTGTGGATCCATTTGATCCTACTCCTATATAATTTCCGGTAATGGTGACACTATTCGAATTATTTACATCAATCGCATAACCAGTATTGCCTGAAATAAGATTTCGAGCTGCTACATTTCCTCCAATAGTCACACCATTGCTTGCGCTTGCAACTTCAATTCCGATTCCATTTCCTCTATCAAGAAGCCCTGTGATATCAACGCCAACATAGTTATTAAGCACATCAGTATTTGTGGCTCCACTCAAACGAATACCCTCACTGCTGTTGTTTGAAATAACATTTACAAGATCCCCACTAATCCCAATCGATGTTCCATCACTATTAAGGACGTCAATACCAATTGAATTGGCAACTATGGAAGATCCATCCAACCCAATCCCTATTCTGTTTCCGGAAATAATTGTGTTATCAGATGAATTATTAATTCTAATGCCGAAAGAATTTCCTCCAATTACGTTGGCTCCTGAAAGTGTCCCATCACCAATGATCGTTCCTGTTGCTCCGTTATTAATGGAAATACCAGAGTAGTTCGCCGCATCCGTCACATTGCCGGTCAGTGAAACCCCAAGTTTACACCCATAAATTTCATTGGCTATTGCTCCTGACCCATCCACCAAAATCGCAGCATTGGGTGCTCCTGAAAATCCCCGCATATGAAGTCCTCGAATAACACAACTACCTCCGTTTATCTCTATTCCAGAGATAGTATTGCCGGGTTGGATAGTAATGTTGTTGCTTCCTGCATCAATGGTTGTTGCATCGTCAGTGATCAGCAATAATGCATCAATCGTGATTATTAAATCACCAGAAAATTCAATTAAGTCTACCCCAATACTTGCATTGGATTCTTCGATTGCCGCCCGTAACGTACAAATTCCATTCCCATTTCCAGTCTCACATGTTCCATCACCCGGATTGAAATCACCTGCATCGCCATTATCGTTTACGGTGAATTGAGAATGAACCAGAAATACTTGACAAAAAAGTAATAGAAGAAGAATGAGACGAGGTGATCTCATGGCAGTAGTAATTTGGTGGCAACTAAGGGTAATTGAAGTTACAATAAAATATGGTCAAATACCAGCTTAAAAAGCTAATCCTTAATGTGTTAGAGAGGGGATAGATCTTCTATTTCCTGTCTGTAGAGAGTAAAAACCTGTTTTCGAATGATAGTGTATAAATCTTAAATTCGACGAAACTTTATATCTAACACACGAAAAACACAATCCACCAAAATAGATGTCATGAGAGCAAATTGAGTCGTGGTTTCAATTAAATAGAACGAATCTAAGTTCATCTTAGCTAAATATCCTATTTTCGAGGGTTCGAGATTCAACCTACAAATGACAACAAAAAGAGAACCCACTTTATTCGAATCATTAATACCTATTATTTTCCTTATTCTACTCCTCGTGATAAACGTTGGAATTTTTGGAAGTGAAGCACTCGGTGGCTCTAACCAAATCGTATTGATTCTTTCAGCTGCAGTAGCTGCAATCGTCGCTTTTAAAATAGGTTATCAATGGGAAGAAATCCAAAAAGGAATTGTCAAAAGTATTAGCTCTGCTATGGCATCCATCCTTATACTTCTCTTAATCGGGTCACTTGCAGGGACATGGATGTTAAGTGGAGTGGTACCAGCGATGATCTACTACGGACTGCAAATACTTAACCCAACCATCTTCCTCGTTGCTGCATGTATCGTATGTTCGATCGTATCAATAGCTACCGGGAGTTCCTGGACGACATCAGCAACTGTCGGGATCGCATTAATTGGAATTGGTCAGGCGCTTGGTATCTCTGAAGGGTTAGTAGCTGGTGCAATTTTATCTGGAGCTTATTTTGGTGACAAAATGTCGCCGCTATCAGACACAACCAATCTTGCTCCTGCTATGGCTGGAACAGATCTGTTTACCCACATTCGCTACATGACGATTACTACTGTACCATCCATATTATTGGCACTTACAATATTTCTAATCATTGGATTTGCAGGATCTGCTGATGGTGCTATTGAAGGCAAGGAAGCTATTCTTTCTGCCATATCAGGCACATTCAATATCAATGGATGGTTGTTTATCGTACCTGTTGTAGTGGTTGTTCTTATTGTTAAAAAGATGCCAGCACTACCAGCATTACTAATCGGTACGTTATTAGGTGCTGTTTTTGCACTCATCTTCCAGCCAACATTGGTTTCAGAAGTTGCTGCCACCTCTAGCTTTGATGGCAAGTTCTATGATGCATTTAACAACCTTGCCCCGTCGTTTACCAATGGTTTCATTGGCACCATGCAGGCATTGTTTGGAGACATTTCCTTTACTACCGGGAATGCGGTCATTGATGATCAAGAGCTTTTAAGTGCATCAGGTATGTCGGGAATGCTAGGAACTATATGGCTAATTATATCCGCTATGATTTTTGGAGGAGTGATGGAAGGTGCTGGAATGCTTAAAAGAATTGCAGCAGCGATCATTTCAAAAGTAAACTCTACCGGATCATTGGTGACATCAACTGTATTCACCTGTGGCTTCTTTAATGCAACAGCCTCGGACCAATATTTAGCCCTTGTTGTACCGGGTAGAATGTATGCAGACACGTATAAAAAGAAAGGATTGGCTCCTGAAAACCTGAGTAGAACGCTGGAAGATTCCGGAACGGTAACTTCCGTCTTGATTCCATGGAACACATGTGGTGCCTATCACTCAAGCGTACTTGGTGTTTCCACCGGTGCTTACTTTATGTATTGCTTCTTTAATATTATCAGTCCATTTATGACCATCCTTGTAGCATACACTGGCTATAAAATCAAAAAGCTTAACGGTAAAAGTGAATAGGCAATTTGCCGAACATATCACCAAAGAAGATATTCGAGCATTGCCACTATTGGCATTCGAGGGAGACATACATACACTCGACACCAAAGAAGAATGCAATGATGCAGTTAAAGAACTGAGAAAACACAGCACGCTTGGGTTTGATACTGAGAAAAAACCGACCTTCAACAAAGGCGAATACAATCATACCGGGATGGTTCAGCTTTCAACAATGAATGATGCGTATCTCTTTCGATTAAATAATATGGGATATCCCGCCTCACTTTTCGAATTGATGGAAGATCAATCCATTCTTAAGCTGGGCATCAGCATTGATGATGATCTTAAAGATCTGAATAAGGCGAGAAAATTTAAGCCACAGAATTTTACGGACTTAAATGATATTGTTAGGGAATTAGGAGTTAAGCATATGGTTGTCAAGAAGTTAGCTGCTGTATTTTTAGAGGCTCGAATTTCCAAAAGTCAACAAGTCACCAATTGGGAAGCTGAAAAACTGACCGCAGCACAAGAAAAATATGCGGCGACTGACGCTTGGATCTGTTTGGCTATTTATCAAAAATTAGTGAAGCAAGGGTACATCTAAATCCATATTCCTCTTACCCATTTTCCACTCATCAAAAATCAGCTTCAATTATTTAAGCGGGAAAATACTTTTGTAGCTGTATGAAGAGGATTTACTGGCTATTATTACTACTGCCTGCATGGTTAGAGGCGCAGGAAAATGCGTATCATATTGCTGCTACAAACGAGGCTATTAAAATTGATGGCATCATTGATGAAAGTGCCTGGAATAATGTGCAAGTAATCAAAAACTTCACGCAGTACTTTCCAAATGATTCTACGCTTGCAGATTCTCAGGTTGAAATTCGAATGACCTATGATGAAAGCTACTTATACGTCAGCGCCAAAATGTACAACCTTACAGAAGATCGGGAATATGCAGTCCCGAGTTTACGACGTGATTATCGAGGAAATTTTGACGGCATAACTATTGAAATCGACCCCTTTCAAGATAATACCAATGCTTTTCAATTTGGAATCAATCCGTTTGGTGTTCAGAGAGAGGGACTAATCAGTAATGGTGGAACAAGAGGCAATGATCTAGCCTTGTCATGGGATAACAAATGGTTAGCTGATGCTAAACAATATCCAGGATTCTGGACTGCAGAAGCAGCCATTCCTTTCAAAACATTACGCTTCAAACCCGGAAGTGACCGATGGAATATCAACTTCTATCGGATTGATACAGAACAAGGAGAGAGATCTACCTGGACACGGATCCCGAGAAATTTCCTCATCCTTTCACTCGCATTTATGAAAGAATTGGTTTGGGATAAACCGCTGGAAAAATCGGGTCCCAATGTTTCTTTGATCCCATATGTTTCGGCCAGTACTCAGCAGGATAATGAAGCGATTGATTCTGATCGTATCAATGACTTCTCTTATGGTGGTGATGCAAAAATTGCTGTGAGTCCTTCACTTAATCTGGACCTTACTTTTAATCCAGACTTTTCACAAGTAGAATTGGATCAGCAGGTGACGGACCTTAATCGATTTGAGCTCTTCTTCCCGGAAAGAAGGCAGTTCTTCCTTGAAAATGCAGACCTCTTTGAAAGCTTTGGTCACCCCTTCTATTCTCGTCCGTTTTTCTCCCGTAGAATTGGAATTGCGAGAGATGAATCAACGGGTCAAAACATTCAAAACCAAATCTATGCAGGCGCCAGATTAAGTGGGAAGCTTGATAATAACTGGCGTATAGGTATTCTGAATATGCAGGCTGCTGAGGATGATGCAATTAACTTGCCTAGCATCAACTACACGGTTGGGGCTATCCAGCGAAAAATATTTGGCCGATCAAATATTGGAGCCATATTCGTTAACAAGCAAACGTTTGAAAGTTATGCTGAGAATGACACCACTCCTTATAGTGGCTGGAACAGGTTAGCAGGTGTTGATTATAACATCGCCTCAAGCAATGGTAAATGGAATGGTAAAGTACTGTATCATCATTCGTTTGATGAAAGTGGTACTAAACCTCAGCAGGGATCACATACTGGTTGGATTGGATATTCATCAAAAAAGTGGATTGGTAGTTGGGCACATGTATATGTCGGCAAGAATCACAATGCAGAAGTGGGATTTGTTCCACGACCGGGGATCATACGAATCAATCCGGATTTTGGAAGAAACTTCTTCCCCTCAAAGGGAGTGTTTAATTCCATAGAACTGAAAGCAGAAGCAGAATACATCTGGACAGTGGATGGGCAGATTACAGACAGGAAGTTTGCAGTTAATATGAATTCTGGCTTATCAAATACAGGACGGTTTAGTGCATCATTAGAACAGAATCACACCTTTTTACTAGACCCGTTTGATCCAACACAAACCGATGGAAGGGAACTCGCGGCTTTGACAGGCTACACCTATCACAGCTTTAATTTCGCCTATACTTCTGATCAGAGAAAACTATTCAGCTATCAACTAAACGGATATCTTGGTGAGTATTTCAACGGAAACAGGCAGAGTATCGGTGGACTGATTGGTTATCGTTTTCAACCCATTCTAGACGTAAAGGTGAATATGGTTTATAATAGAATCAGACTGCCAAATGATTATAATGATGCAAACTTATGGCTGATAGGACCAAGATTTGATCTGACATTAACCAGAGCGATATTCTTTACCAACTTTATTCAGTACAATAGTCAAATTGATAACATCAACATCAATTCAAGATTTCAATGGCGTTTTGCTCCGGTTTCTGATCTTTTCATTGTTTACACTGACAATTATGGTACCGAGCAATTTTCAGACATGGGCCTTAGAAGAAAAAACCACGCCTTGATACTTAAAATGACCTATTGGATTAACTTGTAAGTAGAAATCAATACAATCAAGTGATGGCTCAAAGTGAAGCATCCGAACAGACACTTCAACTTTATTCGGCTTTATTGGCTACTGTTGGACTTGAACAAAAAGGCAAAAACATGCCCTATACTTCAATGAATGGCAATATGTATTCATTTGTCGCCAAAGAGGGTTATGTAGCCATTCGCTTATCTGAAGAGGACAAGCAGGAATTTATGGATAAATACAATGCCGGACCAGCGATTTCATACGGTGCAACCATGAATGGCTATGTGCACGTACCTGATGATGTATTAAAGCGAACTCAGGAATTGTCAGAGTACATGAAAAAAAGCAATGAATTTGCAAAAACCTTAAAACCAAAACCAACGAAAAAAAAGTGAAGTATTTAATCATTCTAATTGTATTAATTAGCTCATGTTCAGAACCTTCGCCTCAAGGCTTTACTGAAGATGATCAGCAAATAGTCAACCAAATGAGGATCGATTATGTGGATGGGTGGCTATCCAATGATGAGAAAAAGGTACTCGATCTTTTTCATCGTGAGGCAACCATAATTCCGAGCGGTTTGTCTCCAATCCAAGGGATTCAAGACATCAAAAACTACTGGTTTCCAAATGACAGCTCCACTACTACCATCCATTCTTACGACGTTGAATTATTGAACCTAAAAGGAACTGATTCAATGGCGTATTCTTTGGAAAAAGGCATTTTAAATTTCACCTATACCAAAGCAGATTTCACAATGACCAAATCATCGACTTCACATGCATCCACGATTTACCAGAAAGGTGATGATGGATCGTGGAAAATTATTTCAAGAATGTGGACCCAAGTAAAATGATATTTAGAAACCTTGATCAAATCAACCCGAAAGAATTACTTCCTGGATATACCGTCCGTTTTGTACACTCTGAACGAATGACTTTAGCTTATTGGGATGTAAAAGCAGGGAGTCCTTTACCCGAACATTCTCATGAACATGAACAGGTAGCAAATGTTTTGGAAGGTGAGTATGAACTCACTGTAAATGGTAAAATTAAGCGATTAAAACCTGGTGATGTAGCGGTAATACCATCTAATGTATTGCACTCAGGAATGGCAATCACTGATTGTAAATTACTAGATGTATTTGCACCCGTAAGAGAAGATTATCTAGGAACCAATGAATGAAGAAGAAATAAAAAAGAAGATCGACGAAGAGATAGTCAAGACTGAAAAACTCATTGCAGATTACAAAGAGCAGTCCAAACCTGTTACACTTGACAATTCCATCGGACGAATCTCACGAATGGATGCAATCAACAATAAAAGCATCACCGAGTCAGCCCTTCGACAAGCTGAGGCCAAACTTTCCAAACTTCATCATGCAATGGACAATATAGATAAACCCGGTTTTGGTCTTTGCATCAAATGCAAACAACCTATCCCGATTGGTAGAATTTTGTTGATGCCTGAAAGCAATAAATGTGTGAACTGTGCTAGGTAACAATACAGATTACTTCTCGAAAAGAACCATTTCTTAAAAAGTCAGGTTTAGCATTCCAATGAGCAAAAATAAAAACGTCACCTTCGCATGGGCCGTCAGAAACATCATCTGGCCAAGAAGAAAAACTATTTTAATTGGACTGCTGCTAATCATCGTTAGCCGGCCTGCTGGCCTGGTCTTACCTGCAGCTACTAAATACCTACTGGATGATGCGGTCCCAAACAAAGATTTTGAAATGCTCAAGCTCATTGTGATCATTATTGTGATCTCACTTGCAGTTCAGGCCATTTCATCTTTCTTACTAACCAGAATACTTAGCGTAGAAGCTCAATTTCTGATTTCAGAACTTCGGGTAAAAGTTCAGAAAAAGATTCTATCCCTCCCCATCAACTTTTTTGACAATAATAAATCCGGAGCGCTGGTTTCAAGGATAATGACAGATGTAGAAGGTGTTAGGAATCTGGTAGGAACTGGACTCGTGCAATTAATCGGAGGAACCATCACTTCGGTATTAGCTCTGATTTTACTGATCAACATAAGCCCTTCGATGACCATTTTTACTTTGGTGCCTGTCAGTCTTTTTGCCATTATTGCAATGAAGGCGTTTGGAAGAATTAGACCCATTTTTCGTGAGCGGGGTAAACTCAACGCAGAGGTGACTGGTCGATTAACTGAAACCCTGAATGGAGTTCGAGTCATTAAAGGATTTAATGCAGAAGAATCTGAAAACAAAACATTTGAGAGTGGCGCCAGACGACTTTACGAAAATGTAAAATCCAGTCTTACAGCCACCGCTGTGGTGACTAGCTCAGGAACCTTCCTCATTGGATTTGCCAGTGCTGGCATACTTGCCATGGGTGGGTACTTCATGATCGAAAATGAATTGACATCAGGTGAATTGATTTCATTTATTTCGCTATTGGCTTTCATGATTGCCCCTATCGTCCAGATGAGCAACATTGGATCTCAATTGACCGAAGCATTTGCAGGTCTGGACCGTACCGAAGAAATCATGAAAATGGATCCTGAAGATATGACTGAAGATCGTCCAATCATGTTGGACGAGGTAAAAGGTGATATTAAATTCATTGATGTATCCTTTGCATACGAGGAAGGTAATGAAGTGCTCAAAAACATTTCCTTCCATGCCCCTCCCGGTTCCGTTACTGCATTAGTGGGTAGCTCAGGTTCCGGTAAATCAACAACTGCAAGTCTTGCCGCTACTTTCCTCAGTGCCAAGAAGGGTTTAGTAACAATTGACGGACATGACATCACCATGGTGAATCTCTCAAGTTATCGTAAGCACCTGGGAGTTGTATTACAAGATGATTTCCTTTTTGAGGGAACCATACGAGAGAACATTCTTTTCCCCCGCCCTGATGCTACCGAAGCTGATCTTCTGGAAGCTGTGAAAGGAGCCTATGTAAACGAATTTACCGACCGATTTGAAGATGGGCTCGATACTGTCATTGGAGAACGAGGAGTTAAACTCTCAGGTGGACAAAAACAACGGATCTCCATTGCACGAGCTTTACTAGCCAATCCGAAAATCATCATACTAGATGAAGCTACTTCTAATCTGGATACAGAAAGTGAAACCTATATTCAAAAAAGTTTGGATGAATTGATGAAAGACAGAACTACTTTCGTCATTGCTCACCGTCTTAGCACCATCAAAAAAGCAGATCAAATTCTGGTGATTGAAGAAGGGCAGATCGTTGAGCGAGGAACTCATAATGAGCTCATTGCTAAAGAAGGCCGATACTTTGAGTTGTATACGTATCAGAGTAGGATATGAATTAGTTTCATTCAATTATCTTAGAAAGATGGATGAAATACATGAATCACTCTCATTCCTTAGTGGTGATTTGATTAAAAAAATCGAGGAATCATCTATCATCAAAAAAATACCCCGTGGTACAGAAATTCTTAGGGAAGGTCAGTATGTAAAAGTCATACCTATAGTTCTAGATGGATTGATAAAGGTGTTCACAAGATTTAGCGATAAAGAACTTTTGCTTTACTACATTCGTCCAAAGGAGAGCTGTATTATGTCTTTTGCTTCCAGTTTGAAGAATGATCCAAGCCGTGTATTCGCAATAACTGAAGAAGACTCAAAGGTTTTATTGCTTCCTGTCGAAGAAGTCCCGTTATGGATTAAGAAGTTTCCGAGTATTAACACACTCTTTTACCAACAATACAACTTGCGGTATAGTGAGCTATTGGAAACTATCAACCATGTTATTTTCGACAAATTGGATAAGAGATTATTTGATTACCTAACTAAAAAAGCAAGCCTTACAGGACAGAATCCACTTAAAATATCACATCGTCAGATCGCAAGTGAATTAGGTACCGCTAGGGAAGTCATATCACGAGTCATGAAAAAGCTAGAAAATGAAGGTCTCGTTATTCAGCATCAAAATGGAATAGAAATCATGATTAGACTGTGACTAAAGTCACAGGAAATCAAGTAACGCGTTGCTAAGTTTATCTTATGAAAGAAAAACTAGTGAAGCTTGTGACTATATGCATCATTTGCATTTGCATAATTTACACTGTTCTTCTTGTTGTTGATTTTTTTAAATGATTAAAGAATAATAAGATGAAAAAGAACATGGGAACTGCTGATAGAATTATTAGAGTAATAATTGCAGCATTGGTAGCATATCTTTATTACGCAGGGATTATCTCTGGAACTGTAGGCCTTATTCTCCTAATTTTAGGTGGAGTTTTTGTACTTACCAGTCTGATAAGTTTTTGTCCATTATATGCTCCCTTTGGAATGAGCACATGTGCCATAAAAGAGAAATCTTAAGAAATACTGAATAGGACAAGATTCACTCTTATGAGTCTTGTCCTATTATTTTCCTTTTCAAGGAAATATGTTGTGCAAATTCAGGATTATTGTCTTTATCTTAACAATAGTCTATGGAATATCAAGAGGTAGCAATTCAAGCACTGACCCATAATCTTTTACGATATTTTGTTGTGGCCGGTGCAGCATTCCTGCTTTTTTATGTCATAAAGAAAAGCAGTTGGAATTACTGGAAAATCCAATCAAAGTTTCCATCATCTTCAGACTATTGGAGGGAGGTGATTTTCTCGCTTATTACTATTTCCATTTTTGTACTTGTGGCACTTATTGTTTTCGCTACTCCACTCAGGAATTACACCCTTCAATACAATTCCATTGAGTCTATTGGATGGGGTTACTGGGTAGTCAGTATCCTATTAATGATCATATTACATGACACGTATTTTTATTGGATGCACCGAATAATGCATCACCCAAAACTTTATAGAGCCATTCATCGTGTTCATCACCAATCAACAAACCCTTCTCCATGGACGGCTTATGCATTCCATCCATTGGAAGCCGTGGTTGAAGCCAGCATCATATTCCCGATCGCATTTTTTATTCCATTTCACAGAAGTGCTTTATTGGTGTTTCTTGTTTTCATGATCTTATACAATGTTTACGGCCATTTGGGATATGAATTATATCCAAAAGGGTTTAACAAAACCTGGGTGGGTAAATGGGTAAACACGTCTGTTAATCATAATCAGCATCATAAACACTTTCATGGTAACTACGGCCTCTACTTTCTATTCTGGGATAGAATGCTAGGTACTCTACGCCCGGATTATGATGAATCTTTTGCTGAAAATGATCTTAAAAAAGGTCAACAATGAATTCTAAAATTCAGAATTCTCAAGGATTATTAATAAACAGGCACCACATTTGTTCTAGCAATCAGTAAATGTGATGAGATGAGACAGATTCAAAATTTCCTACTCCTGAGTTTAGTACTTATTCTAATAATCGGCTGTTCAAGTGGTCGAAGGACCGTTTCCATTAACTCAGTGAGACCAGCTGATATCAGCGTGAATAATGAGATAAACTCGATTCTCATCCTCAATCGGACGAAATACAGTAAGGATATCATCGGTGTAATTGAAGGGATTCTAACGGGCGAATTACCGGAAGAGGACAAAGCAGGCATTCAATCTTTTGCAAATGAACTTAAGAATCAAATAAGAAACTCTGACAGGTTTACTGCGAAAGTCGCTTCAGAAAATCTGGAAGGTAACAGCCTGACTCAAGCATTTCCTGATCAACTATCCTGGGCCTTGATAAACAAATTCTGCCGACAGTATAATACAGATGGAGTGATAGCAATCGAAATATTTGACTCGGATTTCATAATCACTGACGGAAAAAGAAAAGTAACCAAAGAAAATGATGATGGAGAAGGAGTCGAGGTTGATGAGTATTATGCAGAAGGTATTTCCAATATCACAATAGGTATCCGATTTTATGATCCCATTGATAGATCCATTGTTGATCAGGACATCTTTAGGAAAACAAATACCTGGAATGCTTCAGGATTATCTAAAAACGAAGCAATTGCCAGTCTGATTAATAAAACAGATGCCATAAGGAATTTAAGTGGGCAGGTTGGATCTAACTATGCCTTCAAAATTGCACCAATGCCAGTAAGAATTTCTCGTTCATTCACCGGAAAATCTAAGAAATCACCTGTACTGGAACAAGGGTCAATATATGCGGATGTGAGTAATTGGGAAAAAGCGATTGAAGTTTGGAAAACCGGTATTGCAAGCGCTCCAATAAAAGAAGCAGGCTTTCTAACTCAGAATATTGCTATTGCTTATGAGGTGCTTGGAGATCTGGACAATGCCAGAAAATGGGCAGAACGATCGTATACCCAATACGGAAATAAGAACGCTAGAAGCTACATCTCTCTTTTAGAGAACCGAATCTTCAATGAGCAGCTTGCAGGTGAGCAAATGGGGAATTAATCCCAGTCAGAATCGCTTAAGTACTTCTTTTCGATAAGATGCTCCAATAGGAATAACCCTATCCCCTATGGTCAGCTGGTGAACCTCCACTTTATTCACTTTGGAAATGGCCACTCCATAAGAACGATGTATCTGGATGAATCGGTCGTCCACTTTATTCAACGCCTCTTTCATTGTACATAATACCATAATGGACTCCTTATCGGTTACAAACTTGGTGTAGTTGCCGTCTGCCTCCAAATACAAAAGATTATCCAAATTAATCCGATGAATAGTGGTGCCACTTTTCACCGAGATCACTTTTTCTTGATTTGCTATCAGATCTGTTGATTCTGTGCTCTTTCCACCAGTATCCGCTTTATTCACAGCCTTTAGAAATCGGCTAAACGATATAGGCTTCATCAGATAGTCGAGAGCATCCACTGAGTAGCTTTTTAATGCGTATTCGCTGTAAGCCGTGGTGAATATGACCTGTGGCTTTTGCGTGAGAGATTCCAACAATTCGAATCCGTTCAAGCTTTGCATATTGATATCTAAAAAGACAAGATCAACCCGATTCTTTTCGAGGAAGTCTGCGGCTTGTACCGGATCAGTAAAAGTTGCTACCATTTCCAACTTCTCTACCTTTTCGGCATGCAACTCAATGACCTTGAGGGCGTTCACTTCATCATCTATAGCAACACACTTCATAATGAATTCAAAATAACCAATCTAACTCTAAATTTTTCGTCGTTTTCGATTACCTGTAATGCATGCTGTTCTGAATAAACAAGATCTAGTCGCTTCTTCACATTGTTTAACCCTACTCCACTGGAAGGAATGGTTTCTGTTCGCTCGGCCTTTTGATTTTTTACTTCAAACACAAACTGACCCTCTTCAAATGCAATTCGAATCTCAATCATGGTTTTGGCATAATTGGAAACACCGTATTTAAAGGCATTCTCTACAAACGGTATCAATAACATTGGAGCGATGTAAAAACTGGAAACGGTCTCAGGATGATCGAATTGAACCTTCACCTGCTTATTGAAGCGAAGCTGCTGCAGATAGATATAATCGCTGATGTATTGAATTTCTTCCTGAAGCGTTACCTTATCTTCTCCGGTTTTGTCAAACACATAGCGCATCATTTCAGACAATACACTGATCCCCTCTGCTGTTTTTTCATCGCCTGTTTGGAGAGACATGGAATAGAGATTATTAAGCGCATTGAACAAAAAATGGGGATTGATTTGGCTTTTCAACACATCTAATTCTGATCGTAGCTGATGTTCATTGATCTTTCGCTTGGTACGTTCATTGGCAAACCAGTCTTTGGAAAACCGATAAGCAAAAGAAACAATCACTACCAAAACATGAGTGAATAGCACCATCACCACCAACTCAGACCAAATACCACTATCTATCGAATTTCCACTAGAACGATAAAAGGCAGAGTCAATTAATACTTCCAGCGATGAAACCAATGCAAACAAAACGATCAGCCGGATGATAAATATTCCCGTGCCCCTTTTCAATGTGATCGGGATCAGATAAAAGGCAATACCGTAGAAGAGAATCAGATTAAACGCCGAACCCAAAACGGATGGCCAAAGCAATGAGCCATCACCTGAGTTGAAGACACCAAACGTCAGGTCAAATGCAGGATAATTGAGGAGCAATAGCCCCAGTACAATCACCAACACATGGATTAGCCACTCAAATGGTTTGATTTCTTTCATCCAGCCAAAAATAAGCGGTATCTACTTCTGAATAGTCTTTGGTTGATCAGCGCATCATCATACTTGATGAACACCCTGAAAAACTACACGAATGCTTCTATCAATTCTTTTTCAATGTTCATCACGAATACTTGATGGCTGGTGTATCTCATTTTATTGAGTCAGGAATTCAACCGAACCTTGGATTAAACTCATAAAAACGATGACAAAATCAATCCTATTCTTAGTACTCATTTCATCTCAGGTGATGCTAAAAGCACAGTCTGATTTGGAAACCATTCGCTCAGAATTTAAAGAGCGCATCACCAAAACCATGAAAAAAAGCAAGGTGGTTGGTGCGTCAGTTGCTGTAGTTTCTTCTGAAGGTATTCTTTGGATCGACAACTTCGGATTTGAAGATGTCGAAAATGAAAAACCAGTCACCGATGAAACGATCTTTGGAATTGGCTCAGTAACCAAAGTATTGACTTCTGCTGCCGTAATGCAACTAGCTGAGCGTGATAAACTTGACATTGATAACCCTCTAAGTCAATACCTGCCTTCCTTCCAGATGCAGGATAACAGTGATGGAGTGACTCCACGAAATGTGATGACCCATCACTCTGGCTTACCTTCTGACATCTTCAAGGGTATGTTCAGTGAGCAGCCGGAAGATTACAAGTGCCTGGTCAATTACATCAATGATGAGTACATGGCCGGAACACCCAACCAGATACGAGCTTATTCCAATCCTGGTTATACCCTACTCGGGCATATGATTGCTGAGGTAAGTGGTATGGAGTATCCGAAATATGTTGTCACAAACATCCTTCAACCTCTAGGCATGGTTAACACTGAATTCAATGCGCTGGAAAAAGCAAGCATGACCTACGATGGAAAAGGAAAAAGTCAATCCGATGTGATCCTAAGGGACACACCAGCTGGTGGATTATTCACTTCCTCCAAGGATCTTTATAAATTCTTACAAGCATTCCTGAGTGAATCTAAAGATTTATTAAAGCCTGACACGTATCAACAAATTTTAGAGCAACAGCACAAAGACACTCCGTTGGATTTTGGTGATCGATACGCGCTCGCGTGGAGCATGACGAGTCGTCCTCATGCCGGTGACATCTATTACCACACAGGTACCACGCTTTACTTCAATGCCGCAATGGCATTCTCTCCTAAAGCGGATGTAGGTGTCATCATTTTAACCAATTCTGCCAGAGGTAGAAGTGTGTATCGTGAAGTCCATAGCATTATTGACAAGGTGGCTGAGAGCAAAGGATTACCAAAAATTGAAAATGATCCGGAAGAAGCCATGGGATCGAAAGATCGAATCAAAGTAGCTCCTGAATCATTGGATCAATACACAGGCATCTATGCTGCACCAGGGGCTTACATTGATGTGTATCGCAAAAACAAAAAGCTGTTTATGAAGCTACAGGGTTTGCGATTGGAGTTGATTCCTGTAGAGAACAACCAATTCATTCCGAAGGTAATTCTCCTGCATCTCATCCCAATTCGGTTGGGCGATCAGCGAGTAATGTTTGAAGAAGTTAATGGCTACCCACTCATGACCAGCCTGGAGGAAGGAAGTCCAAAAGAGCTTATTGCCGCTCGATTCGATCGACAGCCAATACCTGAAAGCTGGAAGTCAAGAACCGGGGACTATGAGATCATCAATCCACTGCCAGGAGAGATTCCATTTTTTAAAGACTTCAACATTTCCGAGAAAGATGATTTACTGGTCTTCTCCTTCAAAACCACAGATGGTCAGAGTATTGAAATGGTGATGGACCTTATCAATGATGACCGAGCGAAAGTAGCCGGACTAGGACGTTACGGTGGGCAGTCCATTACCTGTAAAGATGGAATCATTAAAGCATTTGGAAACGAACTAATGAAGATCAATGAATAAGCTAAAACAATCATCGCAGAGATTTCCAATGTAGGATTAGTAGAAGAAACCATGAACCGGCCATTGAACGATGTGATATGGACCGGACTTTGGGTAGTCGCGGCGTTTGTCGTTTGGGTTAAAAGGGGGTGACGGAGGTCACCTCTTTTGATACTCACTTTTATAAAACCTCCCCCAACCCCCTCCAGAGGGGGACAGGATCGTTTCACTCCTTCCTGATACTCTCTGTAGGGTCCGAAATGCCCCATAGCCATGTTTCGTGTCCTCACGAAACATATCTATCTATCTGAACTCATAAGACACAATCCGATGATTATGAAGATTCTTCACTCCACCATGACCATCCTACTCCATGTTTTGTAACGAAGATGCTTAAATCTTGCAATTTATTGTGACATCCCCCTGCCATTGTATATCCCACCACACACCCTTTCAAAGGGGAAATTTACTTACACAATATGGGTTGTTTACTCATTCCGAATACTCTCTGTAGGATCAGAGATAGCAGCACCGTAGGTTTTATATGCAACCGTGATTAAAGCAATTAGAAAGGTAGCTAAGCCTCCAAAAGCAAAAACATACCAATGATCAATGACTTCTATTCGATAGGCATACCCACCTAACCAGCCCCTAATAAAGTACCAAGCCACTGGAATAGCAATAACAAAAGCAATTAACAAGAGGAGCATAAATTCTTTAGATATCAATTCTATAATTTGTCTTGCAGTCGCCCCAAGAACTTTCCGAATACCTAGCTCTTTTTGACGCTGCTGAGAAGCATATGCTGCTAAACCAAAAATGCCAAGGCATGCTAAGAAAATGGATAACCCTGAAAAGGCACTGAAAACCTTGGCTTGCTGCTCCTCTTTCTCATACAGGTCCTCCAAGCGATCATCTAAAAACTGATAGGACATAGGAAAGGCTGGAGCTATTTCACTGAACGTTTGATCTATATATAACAAACCTTCTTTCAAATTGCTCATATTCATTTTAATCGCAAGCTTTCTATGAAATCCGCCTGTTAAAATAGCCAAGGGTTCAATCTCGTCCTTCAATGAACTAAAATGATAATCTGTTGCTACGCCTACAATCGTAACATTTGAAATGTCCCAGCTTGGCATGGTTAATTTTTTCCCTATCACTTCGTCGGGTGAAACACCTAGCTCCTCAACAGCTCGTTCGTTAATGATAGCGGTCCGTTGCTCATCCGAAGCGAGATCATTTGAAAATGCACGCCCGGCAATAATTTCAATTCCAAATAAATCAAAAAAATCAGCATCAGTAAATAACGTCCGCATCCTATTAGAACCCTCAATACCTGAAATTACAAAACTCGATGCATCGTGAAAGCCACCAGGCTCACCTGAAATCTGTGTGACACCTTTGATATTGGAATTAGCCGCTAAACGATCTTTAAATAATTCTCTTTGTGATCGAACTTCAGCATTATTCAATTCAACCAGAACGATTGCCTCTTTATTAAACCCAAGATCTTTTGAATTTAAGTATTTGTTTTGAGTGTAGATAAGGATCGATGAAACGATTAAAAAAATTGAAATAGCAAACTGAGTCACCACAAGAGCTTTCCGTAATCCAACATTCTTTCCGGAAACAATTTTACTTCCTTTTAATACCCTTACAGATTTAAATGATGACAATAAGAGTGATGGGTAAACCCCTGAACTTAATAGTACCAAAACAGTCAATGACAATAAGAATAACATCACATTTTGGTCATGCCAATTAAGTGCGATATCTAAACCAAAAAAGGCATTAAATACTGGATTTATCAATTCACAAATTCCTATAGAGAGTACAATCGATAATAGAAAAATTGTGAAAGATTCACTTAAAAATTGAATGACAAGTCTTGTTCGTGATCCGCCAAGTACTTTTCTTACCCCTACTTCTTTGGCTCGCATAAATGACTGGGCGATTGATAAATTGACATAATTGAAGCAAGCAATGAACAAAATGGCGATAGCTACAGCGCCCAGCGTGACTATGTTGCTGAAGCTTCCGTGTTTTGAAAAATCATAACGAGTCTCATTGTTAAAGTATATGTCGTGAAGTGGTTCTAATTCCAATCCGATTTTTTGTCCTGCCTGTTTGAAATCATCACCCATATACTTTTCCATAAATTGGTCCAGCTGACTTTCTACGTTTGCAGCTTGTTGAGGGGTAGGTATCTTAACATATGTATTTAGGCTATTATTCCACCAGCCGGTAAACCATTCAAATCGTTCCAGCAAGTCAATAGACAAAACAATATCAAAATCAAGGTGTGTGTTCCCAGGTAATTCATCCATTACTCCAGCCACAATAAATTCATATTCATTGTCTACTTCAATCACCTTACCAATAGGATTTTCATCCCCAAAATATTTGAATGCAGCTTTAGTTGATAATACGGCAGAATTAGCCGTAGATAATACAGTCTGCCGATCTCCAATTTTCAGTGAGTATGAGAAAAATTGGAAAAAATTTCGATCTGCAAATAATAGATGGTCCTCAAAAAAACGTTTCTCTCCTACAGCGACCAAACCTTCTTCTGGAACAGCTCTTGTTGTCGCTGTGATATCAGACGGATAATCATTCATTAATGCAGCGGCATATGGTACGGATGTAACTCCAATTTTATAAGGAGTCCCATTCATTTCTGAAACTCTTAATGTTCGATAAATATGATCTCCCTGCGAATGAAATCGATCTGTATTTACTTCTGTGGAAATATAGAAGTACAAGAAAATGGCAGCAACCAGACCAATTGTGAACCCGAAGATACTGATGATGGAGGTTGACTTATTTCGGTAGAGGTTCCGGAATGTGAGAACAGGATTGAAAATAAACATTGGCCCTGTGTTTGAGTTTTTGAATGATTTGAGTGTAGTTGGTCGCAGGTAGTTCAATACCTGATACCAGTATTTTAGTCCTTTGAAATTCGATTCACTATGAGTTGCATAATACTCATGAAGGTTACCTTCCAGTTCTTCCACCAGCTCCTGTTTACACAGCCATCGAACCAGTTTCAATGAAAGTCTTGGTGGCAGTAGATCTTTAGGCATGACTAAATTTCAATTCAACTGCAGGAACCTGATTCCACAGGTTGGCCCGCATTTCCTTTACTTCGTTGAGTGCCGCTTTGCCGGCTGCCGTCAATTCATAAATGCGTTTTCGTCTACCACCTCGCTCCTTTGTTGCTCCACCCATCTCCGATTGTAGAAAATCTTTTTGCTCCAAACGAGCAAGCGTGGTGTGCAGTGCGCCCATGGAAATGGAGCGGTTCACCTGATTTTTGATTTCATCCTTGATACGAAGCATGTAAGCCTCTTCCTGAAGGATGAGTACAACTAATAAAAGTAGCTCTTCAAATTCGCCTAGATTGGTACCCTTCATGTCTATTAGTTTCTATTTTGCAAACTAATATACGAGGGATGGTTTTATTTGTTTCGATAAAGTAGAAAGAAATAAATTTTGACACCTAATAATCAATAGGATCGGTAAATTGTTGATTTAATTATGAGCCGTATAACAGCAAGTCAAATACGTAAAGAAGTAGTAATCTCGACGGCTCGAAGTGGTGGTCCAGGTGGTCAAAATGTAAATAAGGTAGAGACTAAAGTAATCCTTCGCTGGAATGTTGGTAAGTCTGAAATTCTTTCAGACCTTGAAAAGCAGATGGTTTATGCCGCCTTATCAAACAAACTAACTAAAGAAGACGAATTAATCATTACTGCTGATGGTAAGCGATCACAACTTAAAAACAAAGAAATAGCATTAAAAAAATTGGATAGAATGCTCGGCAAAGCATTTACAAAAAAGAAAGTAAGAAAACCAACACAGCCTTCAAAAGCCGCTAAAAAGAAACGGCTGGAAGCCAAGAGAAAACACAGCGACAAGAAAAAGTTGCGTAAAAAACCATATTAATAGCTCTGCAATCTGTCTGCTCCCACATTAAAATCCATCAATGAAAATATGGTTTAATCCAATAAGGTGCGCTTGTTTTTCGATTCGTCCATTATCATTTGATAATAATTTTTAAGCATTATACCTAGCAAACTTTAGGATAATACCCTAGCAAAAGACTGCAACTTAGTCTCGTATCATTGTATAGTATAACAACTTAGTTATGGCAACATTAATTTTCTCATTAATATTAGTAGCTGTGTTTGTGACGTTAGAACGAACATGGTTTACCAGAAAAAGTAAACGATTAGGGTGATTATTTGTAGAAATAGTTTTCCGACCTATACTGGTCGGAAACTTTTCTGCAATATTTTTGACACCTAATGAGATCATTCCTCACTTTTACTTTAATTCTAGGCAGCCTGGCTGTTCATTCCCAGAACTTTCTTTCCTGGCAGTTTAATGACAGGTACTTTTCATTTTCAGTTGGTACAGGTTCAGCAACTTATTTTGGTGAATTAAATAGCACTAAGAAAATAAGCACGGACATTTCAATGATCAATATTGGTGTTGAAGCACGCTTATTAAATCGCATTGGTGCCAGGGTAACGGCATCTCAATTCACATTAATAGGAGACGATAAAAATGCAGACGACCTTTCATTTGAGCGTCAGCGAAACTTATCCTTTTCCTCAAGAAACTTTCTTGGCCAACTTCAACTCACTTATTACTTAAGGCCCTATCAAGGAGATTATTATAAACGCTGGAGTTTTGATCCGTTCCTTTTTAGCGGTGTTGGTTATATGAAGTACAACCCCACTGCAGAGCTTGGTGGAGAACGCTACAATCTTCGTGAAGCCATGACCGAAGGTGTTGAGTATAAAAATTGGGTTGCAACCATTCCACTAGGCATAGGAAGTAAATTCAAAATCAATGAGTTCTTGAATGTAAACTTTGAGGTTTCCTATCATTTTACATTTAGTGATTATCTGGATGATGTTTCTAATACTTATGCTTCAGAATACAACAATGTGACTGCAAGACTGTTGGCAGATCGGAAAGATGAAATTGATGTCATCAATCCTGATTTTTATGATCAATTGCAGCCAGGTGCGAAACGCGGTAACCCATCCAGCAACGACAGCTTCCTACTAATTAGTGTTAGTGCTGAAATTTTTCTACCTCCTAATTTATTTAGGGGTAGCGATAAAGCGATCATCAAAAAACCTTCAGCTTACTGATCAAACCACTCTTTAATGGTTTGGATTACAAAAGATTGATCTTCGTTTGTAAGACCTGTTCCGGAAGGAAGACAAAGTCCATTTTCATATATTTTTTCACAAAGTCCATTTCCATAAAATTCAGCAGATGAAAAGGCATCATGTAGATGGAGAGGCTTCCAAAACCTTCTGGATTCAATATTGTGTTCCTCTAAAAATGCAATGAGTTCTGTTACATCCACCGATTCATCGATGACTGAAGCTGTAGTTAGCCATCGATTTGAAACATGTCCTTCGGGTTCATCCAAAAATGTAAAATGAGCACTTAACTGATGTTTGTACTCTTCAAAAATTTCTTTCTTTTTTACAATGAATCGATCAAGCTTCTTCAACTGTCCCAATCCAATTCCTGCTAGTACATTACTCATTCTATAATTGTAACCAGCTTCCTTATGATCGTATCCGAATTGGCCTGAATTGGCCTGGGTAGCCAAGAAAAGTCCTCTTCGTTTTTTTTGCTCATCGCAAATTAAAGCTCCTCCCCCACCCGTTGTTATCAACTTATTTCCATTAAATGAGAAGATTCCAAAATCTCCAACCGTACCGACATGATTTTCATTAATCTTTGCTCCTATACTTTCTGCTGCATCCTCAATCACAATTACATCATGAGCTCTTGCAATCTGATAGATTTCTTCTATCTGAGCCGGCATTCCATAGATATGGGTAACAATTAATGCCTTAGGTTTTACTTGCGTAGACTGAAGGTATTCAGCTAGTATTTCTGGATCTAAATTCCAGGTTTTTCCTTCACTATCTAAAAAAATGGGTATCGCTCGTTCATACAGTACCACATTGGCACATGCGGCAAACGTATGACTTCCGATCAAAACATGATCTCCATCTCCAATACCTGATAAAATTAGTGCAAGATGCAGTGCAGAGGTACCAGAATTTAAGGCCAACACCTCTTTTCCATAAATATTGGACAGCTCTTGTTCAAATGAATCAATGGCATCACCAACAGGAGCTATCCATCCATTTTCAAATACAGACTTCAACTCCTCCAGTTCCTCTTGGCCTGCATTGGGAGGTGATAGGTATATTCTTTTACTCTTCACCTCTTTGATGCGTATTCACTAAACTTCACTGTGGGTTCATTTTTATACACCGTCTTATCACGTCTTATTACCTCAAAAATAGACCGTAATAGAATCTTGCAATCCAACAAAAACGAAACATTCTGAACATAATATATATCTAGACTCATCCTGGAACTCCAATCAATAGTGTTCCTTCCGTTTACCTGCGCCCAGCCGGTAATGCCCGGTTTAACCAGATGTCTTTTCTGCTCTTCGATGTTGTAAAAAGGAATATACTCAACCAACAACGGCCGAGGACCAATTATTGACATCTCTCCTTTTAAAACATTTAGTAATTGTGGAAGCTCATCCAGTGATAAAGAGCGTATTAATTTGCTTAAGGGCGTAGAAGTACTTTCATCGTCTTTCACTTTCAAGGTCTTCAGCTTTATAAGCTTGAAAATTTGCGTTTGTCTCCCTACTCGTTCCTGAACAAAGAAAGGAGAAGATCTAAAATGAATAGAAATAATCAATGATAGTAAAACCAATATGGGAGAAAGTAAAGTGAAAAGTAGCAAAGCGATAATCCAATCTCCTAACGGCTTTACCATACTTAAATAAAAATCTCCTTTCACCATCGTCTAAAAATAGGCATTACCCTATTTATTTGATATTTTCACTTCCAAAGAAAAACATTCTATCAATCAGCAGTTAAACTGTCCTCATTTGCGATTAGCATCCTATGAAAACCTTTCGATTTGTCCTTTCTCTTAGCATAACACTAGCCTTGGGAGTAGCCTTTAATTCTAAAATAGGTGTAATACCACCTTTGGGCAAATTCCTAAGTCCTTTCCATGGGTTTTGGCAAAATGCGGAAAACGAATCCATTGATATTGAATCCAAATCATTAGATGAACAGCTGCAAGATAGCGTGAATGTTTACTTTGATGATCTTCTAATCCCACACATATTCGCGCAAAATGAGAGTGATCTTTTTTTTACACAGGGCTATGTGACAGCATATCATCGCCTATGGCAAATGGAATTTCAACTATACTCTGCTGCAGGAAGACTAGCTGAAATATTGGGACCAACCATAGGGAATACAAGCCTGGTTGATATAGACAGAAAAACACGTCGAATTGGGTTAATGTATGGAGCAAAGAAATCGGAAGAGCTTTTTAAAAAGGAAGAACCGGAAGTTTATAAATTAATTGAAGCATTTACTGCAGGGGTAAATGCCTACATCGAATCCATCGACTATAAAGATCTTCCTATAGAATACAAACTGCTTAATTACGAGCCAGAAGAGTGGACACCATTAAAGTGTTTTTTGCTTATTTCTAATATGAATAATATGCTTTCCAGGGGTGAAAGGGATCTGGAGCATACCAATGCATTGAAAAAATGGGGACGTGAAGTATTTGAAACTTTATATCCTGAAAGACCTGACACCATCGATCCGGTAATACCTAAAGGTACTGTCTTTGATTTCGAACCCATTCAGGTTGAAAAGCCTGATGTAAGTTTCCCAATTGAATTTGTAAACCCAACCATTGCTCCCCCCAACCCAGACAATGGCAGCAATAGTTTTGTCGTCAATGGTGAAAAGACGGCAAATGGAAGAGTGATACTTACCAATGAACCGGACCTTAGTCTTAATGCACCCAGCATTTGGTATGTAATGCATCTCAATGCTCCTACGATAAATGTCATGGGAGCAACTTTACCAGGAGGACCTGGAGTGACTATCGGGTTCAACGATTCCATCGCCTGGGGAAATACCAACGCAAAACGGGATTTAGTAGACTGGTACTATATACAGTTTAAAGATGAAAACAGAGAAGAATACTTATACAATGGAAACTGGATCTCAACTAAAAAAGTAATCGAGGAGATAAAAATCAATGGGTCATTCAGTTATTACGACACCATCATTTACACACATCATGGACCAGTAGTCTACGATCGTAATTTATATGGGAATGAAACGGACCTTATTAATCTGGCCATGAAATGGACGGCTCACGAGGGAAGTAAGGAAATTAAAGCGCTGTATTTAGGGAATAAAGCAAAAAATTATGATGAATTTGTTGACGCCTTTAGTTACTTCGGCGGCCCCCCTCAAAATTACTCTTTCGCTTCAGTGAATGGTGATATAGCACTTTGGATTAACGGCAAATTCCCTGTGAAATGGCAAGAACAAGGTAAGTTCTTACTTGATGGAAGTAAAATTGAGCATGAGTGGCAAGCCTATATGCCTCAGTCTCACAACCTTCACGTGAAAAACCCTCCACAAAATTTTGTTAGTTCTGCCAACCAGCACGCGGCTGATACACTGTATCCTTATTATCAATATGATTACAGCTATGAATATTATAGAGGACGAAGAATAAATGATCGTTTGCGAATAATGGACAACATCGAAGTAGAGGATTTGATGGAACTGCAGCATGACAATTTTAACTACAATGCCTTTGAGATGCTGCCAATGATGTTGGACAGTTTAGATTCAGCATCATTTACTGAACTTGAATGGAAATATTACAATAGATTGAGAAACTGGGACTATTTCAGTGGCCCTGAGAGACAGGCACCTTCCATATACGAGGTATGGCTAAGGAAGCTAAATGCAAAGCTATGGGATGAAATAGACAGTGCAGATGTATCGGTCTACAGACCCAATTGGTATACCACTTATAGTATTCTTAAAAACAAGCCTGATTTCTTTATGGTAGATAATCAGTTTACAGAAATTAGAGAAACAAGTGGTGACTTATACCGACTTACTTTCAAAGAGACAATCCAATATCTGGAAGAGTACCTACAGAAAGAAGGTAATTCTCTATTGTGGTATACCTTCAAAAACACTACAATTCGGCATTTGTTAAGACTATCTCCTTTCAATAGATCAGGTGTGAAAATCGGTGGCAACAGATCCATAGTTAACGCTGCTTCTCGCACGCATGGTCCGTCTTGGCGCATGGTGGTTGAACTTGGAGAGGGTGAGGTTAATGCTTGGGGAGTATATCCAGGAAGTCAGACTGGAAATCCTGGAAATCCAATGTACGGTCATATGATTGATGACTGGGCCAGTGGAGCATATTATAAGCTGCTATTTAAATCATCTATTTCATCCAATGACGAAGAAATTATTCATCAAATAACTTTAAGACCTTAACATGAAGCTTATCATTAGACTAATAATTATAGGTGCGCTGACCTACTTTATTTCACCATTGTTTTTTTGGTGGTCTGCCATGTTTATAGCATTTATCGTCTGTTACATTTCCCCATCTTCCAGTTTAAATGCATTTGTCGCTGGTTTCCTTGGGGTTGGTTTGGTGTGGATGGGACATGCATGGAATTTAGATGTTCTTAACGAATCAAAATTCAGTACTCAAATTGCTGAGATCATGCAAGTTAATGACCCAATACTGCTCGTATTTGCAACTGGACTTATAGGTGGTCTAGCCGGAGGATTTGCCGCATTATCGGGCACAAGCTTTAGACAATTATTTATCAAGCCAAAGAAAAGAAGCCTATATAGCTGATTGATCTTCTTTTATTAACACTCCATTTGCGACCAAAGTAATGCTATTCTTCATTGAAGGATCATATTCTTTCCCTCCATCCTCTGCGTAGTGTTTGGCAACATCCTCATCAATTATTTCTTTTTTAGCCACGCCTTCCACAATTACTTCTTGTCCATTAATATCCTTCGGAACAAAAAATCCATAATCCTTGAATGTAATTCGAATATTAGCTCCCTCTTCGTTTTTTAAAGTCATCCAACATCCTTTTTTCTGACAAACTTCTTCCACTACTCCTCTTACTTTAAATACCTGCTCTTCATCGTTCACTTTGTTGATAAAGTCAATGGTACTGATCACATTTTCGCTGGTAATGCTTTCACCATGATTGGTGAAATTCTCTTTCGGAGCATTACATCCAAGTATCAATAATAAAACCACTGGTAAGTACTTCATAATAGTCAATCTTTTGGACGAAGATAATACGTGTTGATAAATCATCAGATAAAAAATAATTAATAAAAATTTATTCACTTATAACGCTATGATATTCAATTACTTATGTCTCTTTAAAATTAATACAATAAAAATCTTTTAGTTATGTGTAAAATAAAATTTTTAATTTATATTTGATTCATCATTTAAACCTTATAGAGTTATGAAAAGAAAAATTTTTACACTAGTAGTTTTAGTAATTGGAGCACTATCTTTTACCGCATGTCAAGAAGACCTAGCTATGGAAGAATTAGTAGAAGACATTGAGATGAATGCAGATGTAACAGCAGGAACGGATGGAGATGATGACGATGATGGCAACCCAGCTGGCTCTTAAACATTGACATTTATACTATTAACCTTTGTATTGAGGTAATTCGCCGAAATAGCTGATGACTATCTCGGCGTTTTTTGTTATAATTGTTGACGATTCAGTTATTGGGAATGCGCTTATCGATCAACATCATTTTATGTTTCATTGCTTTCAATATCCATGCAGCAGATAAAATTGCTCAGGATTTGGATTCAATTACCAGTCTCTTACGAACTGGCAATTATCAAGATACAAAATCTTTGATATTCGATTTGAAGCCAGAATATGATAATTCTGGAGATTTTGATTGGCTGGTTAAAACAAATTACTTTCTTGGTTATATTTTTAAAGAAGAAGGTGATTTTGGTAAATCCATCATCTATTATTTAGAGGCAATTAGATATGCTGAGGAATCACAAAGTGAACTCTATTCTGACGATTTAATCTCACTTTACAATAGATGCGGTATAATCTTCAGGAAATTTAAATCTTACAATCTTGCGATTGAATATTATTCAAAAGGTCTCGCGCTAGCTCATCTGCATGAAAAAATCAAGAATGTTATAAATATTAACTATAATCTAGCCGGTATTTATCTAGATCAGGAAGATTACACAAAAGCAGCCAGACTCCTGGAGTCGCTTTTAGCTTATGAAGAAATATCTACTCGTAAATATTATGATGTACTAAATAGACTATGTTTTGCATTTTTAAAGAATGAAAATTATGATGCAGCAAAAAGATATGCTGCTTTAATAATTGATAAACCTGATGAATCTGGGCCAAAACTATCAGCCTATGCATATCACAATCTTGGAACTATTGCATCCATTCATAATGAGTATGAAACTTCTGATCAGTTTTTTGACTTAGGTCTTAACTTCATTCAAAGTGATGAGAGCTTAAAGGATAAATCAGGTGAATTTAAATTATTGCATGACCGTGGGAAGAATCTAGTACAATGGGGAAAAATAGCTGATGGAATGGATTATTTTGAAAAGGCTGAAGGATTAATTTCAGAAATCAATCAACACCCAGAGTATTTTAACCTTTACAAGGATTTCGCTAATGCATATTATAATCATGGAGATTACAGCTTATCAAAAAAATATGAAGACCTCTATTATGAAAATCTTAACGCATATTTAAGTGTCCAGGAAGAAATCCAAGAAACGGACAAGCGCTATAACATGGACCTCATCACCAAGCGATACTTTGATGAGGTAGCAAAACAAGAACGTATTGCTACTATTCTCCTTTACTCAAAACTTATTTCTGGTACATTGCTAATACTTCTACTATTTTCTGTAGGATATAATTATTATCAAAAGGTAAAATTGAGAAGGAGTATTATTAAAGAACTAATTGACTTAAAGGTTATAAACTAAACCTTCAATTTTAATTTCTGCTTCAAGACATTGAGCATGCCTTGCTGACGTTCATGCAATAAAATCAACTTGTTCTTCTGTTCTGATGATTCCTCAATCATATAATTAACCAACTCTTCCAATTCCAAGACTTCATGAGATTCTGGTGAATCTAGCCTAAGCTTTACAAAGAGTTCTCTAATTCGAGCTTGAAGATTAACGTGTGTAGGAGCTATTTCAGCTGAAGTAACAATGTCGTCATTCCACATTGATCCTTCTCCCTTAATCAGCCATTCTGCATTTAACTTATTGTATGTCTTAAGTATATTAAGTATTAAATCAAAGCTAGGCTTGCTTCTACGACCCTTGATAATATTAAAAATAACCGTCACACTAACATGAAGACTCTCGGAGAAAGATGTTGGATTCATGTCAAGTACACGAATCAATTTATGTATACGGTCATTTATCATGAGATAAAAATAACAAATACTTTTTAAGACAAAAAAAAAGAAGGGTTGCTAGTGGGCAACCCTTCATCATTAAGAACCAGCTATGGAAAATAGATACTCACTATCTATGTTTCGAATTTATAAGCATTTTACAACCTAACAAAGAATTTTTGGATTTTTTTTTATCAAATGATAATACCAATGAGTTATTTTGGATTAAACCCGTAATATCAAAGCTTAATAATAAGCTTACCAACTGAATCTCGTGATTCCATAAACGAATGTGCTTTTGGTAATTCAGAGAAGTCAAACACTTCACCCACCACTGGTTTAAGGTTATGTTTTTCTGTAAATGCAAATAACTCTTCCCAAATATCTGCCGTAAGGTCTTCATTAGCTGTCAGATAGCCAATATGAGAAGCATAAACCCCTTTACTGTCAATGGCCATTTTCATCATGTTGACCTTGGGTGCATCAAGGTAAGTTTTTACCCATGAAAAAGGATTCCACCATTTTAGATTCATGCTTGCAAATCCAATCACCACTAATCTTCCAAATGGATTCAATAACTTTAGACTCTTTTTATATACATCTCCTCCCACTGTCTCTAATACGCAATCAACTCCACCTCCATCATTCATTATCTCTTGATAAAAATCAGTCTCTCGGTAATTAACTGGCTTTCCACCTAATCTCTTCACAAGATCTAATTTTTCATCTTTGCTTGCAGTACCATAAACTTCACAACCCAAGGCGCTTCCTATTTGAACTGCCGCTGTTCCTACCCCTCCTGCTGCAGCTTGAATCAATATTCGCTCACCAGACTCGACTCGACATAGCTTCTTAAGGCCCACCCATGCGGTCATGAAATTAACGAGATATGCTGCATTCTCCTCTGGCGTAAAATCAGAAAAGGCTGGAAAACACAAATGTTCAGGTGCACAAGTGTATTCAGCATATGAACCATACTGTTGACCAACTATGACTTTATCGCCTACTTTATATTTTGAACTATTTTTCCCAACTTCTACAACCTCACCATAGCATTCCATGCCCATCACGTAAGGTTTAGGTGGTGCCCAGCTGTATTGCCCTTTTCTTGATAAAATTTCAGCATAATTGATCCCAATGGTTTCAATTTTTACTTTGACCTCCCCTTCTTTTACCTGAGGCTCAGTAATTTCCTCAATCTTTAAAATCCCGGGTTTACCTGTTTTACGTAATTGATATGCCTTCATTGGTAATTTATATGACGTTTCATCGGATTAGATAATGGGCTGGCAATTTAATACTTTAAATTCACGACAATAACAATGGTAAGATGAAAGAGACCTATTATAATAAAGAAGATCTTAAGAAGTTTGGTGAGATCACTGAATGGCAAAAGGAACTTGGAGATAAGTTCTTTGATTATTATAACGATGTATTCAAAGAAGGGGCATTAACGGCGAGGGAAAAATCATTAATTGCACTCGCAGTTTCACATGCAGTTCAGTGCCCCTATTGCATTGATGCCTATACTTCAGACCTCTTAAAAAAAGGCGTTGATGAGGAGCAAATGATGGAGGCTGTTCACGTCACGGCAGCAATCAAAAGTGGGGCGGCATTGGTTCATGGAGTCCAAATGATGAATCAGGTGAATGATAAATTGATGTAAAATGCTCAAATCCTTAAAGAGACAAAATCATAAACTTTCTTCTCCGGCAGGACAGATTGAAGTTCTTGACGATGCTGAATCCATTGATATAATAACATTCAAGGACAAATTATCTGACATAGGACTATATCCATTAAAACCGACAAAAATTGATATTTTCCAAGTAAATGTAGGCAAGATGTGCAATCAGGTTTGCGCTCACTGCCATGTAGATGCTGGCCCAGATAGAAAAGAGATTATGACAAAGGAAACCATGCAACTTTGTCTTGATGCGATTCGAGAGACAGACATTGAAACTGTTGACTTAACAGGTGGTGCTCCGGAAATGAATCCTCATTTCAGGTGGTTTGTTGAAGAGCTATCTTCTTTAGGTAAAAAAGTATTAGTTCGATGTAACCTTACCATTATCCTGGCTAACCCGAAATACAATGACTTGCCGGATTTTTTCAAGAAACATGAAGTAAATGTTGTTTCGAGCCTTCCGTATTTTACAGCCAAAAGAACGGATGCTCAAAGAGGAGATGGCGTTTTCGATAAATCAATAAAAGCACTACACATGCTAAATAAAGTTGGGTATGGTAAAGAAAATACTGGTTTAAAGCTTGATTTGGTATATAACCCTGCTGGTGCATTTCTTCCAGGAGATCAGGAAACGCTTACATCACAATTCAAAAGAAAACTTCTGGAATATGATATTGAGTTTAATGATCTTTTTGCAATTACGAATCTGCCAGTGAGTAGATTCTTGGAATATTTGGTTAAAACTGAAAAATATGAGGACTACATGACTGAGCTGGTAAATGCTTTTAATCCTACTGCTGCTGAAGGGGTAATGTGTAGAAATACCCTCAGTGTGAGCTGGGATGGTCATCTTTATGATTGCGATTTTAATCAAATGCTTGAATTAGAAGTAAAAGCGCCCAGTCACATCCGCGATTTTGACATTGAGGCTTTAACAAACCGTGAAATTGTTTTAAATCAGCATTGCTATGGATGCACGGCGGGTGCGGGTTCTAGCTGTGGAGGTGCCACCACATAGTCTTACTCTATAAATGAAGAAAATTAGAATTGGAGGTGTACCAGAACACTTCAACTTACCTGTCCATTTAGCCATTGAAAATGGGGATTTTAGTCAAGCCGGAATTGAGGTTGAATGGGTTGATTTCCCGGGTGGTTCAGGTTTTATGAAAGAAGCTCTTCGAGATGAATCAATCGACCTGTGCATATTATTAACAGAAGGAATAGTTACAGATATTCTGAAAGGGAATGAATCCAAAATAATTAGTGGATATATAAATACTTCATTGACTTGGGGTATTCACGTGAAAAACTCCGATAAACATTTTAATTCACCATTTTCCATCTTCGATAAAAAGATAGCTATCAGTAGATACGGTTCAGGCTCTCATCTTATGCCAATTGTACATGCGATGATGGAAGAGAAAACGATCTCTGAACATCAATTCATTGAAGTAAGAGATATTCAGGGAGGGATTGAAGCATTACAAAATGGTACTGCAGAAATTTTTTATTGGGAGAAGTTTACAACAAAACCTCATGTACAACAAGGCCTACTGAAAAGAATTGGTGAGTTTATCTCTCCATGGCCATGCTTTCAAATTGCAGCTACCAATCGAATCATTGAAACCGAATCAGACATGGTTAGTCAATTTTTGAAAATCGTGCATCAATCCAATCAGAAGTTTATGGATATGAGTGAAGCAACCAAATTGGTAGCAAACAGGTATCAACAAGATTTTAAGGACGTAGAACGCTGGTTTCATGCCACTGAATGGGCAACCAATGGATGGGTGAGTAATAAAATGCTAGAGGGTGTAATCTATTCCCTGAAGGAAGCCAATATTATCGGTCCAAATGCAGTGGCTACAAATCTCGTTTGGGAGCGGAACAAAAAACAATAATAAAGCCTCCGCCAAAATTGGAAGAGGCTTTGAGTCACGAGTTGGTATTCGTGTATATATGAAGAGAAATTAATTTTTAGAGTTGAGCATATACTTGGTGAAGCTATCGCCATTGATCTTGGTGTATTTCGCATCAATATCATCTTTGACTTCAATATTCTGAATGTCAAAATCACCTCTGGCCTTCATGTACTTAATGTTCCAAGATTCCTCAAAAAGTGCTGATCTAAAACTTACGCCTTCGTCAAATTCAGCATACTTGAAGGTTGCGTCATCATCAAAAAGTGTATTCGAAAAATCTGCCATCTCGTCAAATTCGGCATACTTGAAAGTAGTCTCCCTTAGAAATTTTGATCCGGAAAAATCTGCTTTCCCATCAAAATCAGAATATTTAAACATTGCATTCCTTTTGAATTCACAATTTGAGAATACAACGTCCTTATCAAAGTCTGCTATGAATGTATAACCTGATTCATCTTCATGTATATAGGCCAACACATCATTTTCAAAAATGCAATTAGTAAATGAAATTCGAACATCAATTGACTCCTCAAGAGTATTTCCGTTTCCGCCATCCCACCATTTAGATTTTTTAGGGAGGTCCGGAAGTTTATCCTCCATGTAGGTAAAATCCAGATCACCTGTCACAATTACATTCGAGTAGGTAATCTCTTTCCCCTCTCTTATATCCTCTATGATTTGTGATGCTTGCACTCGATCTTGAGCGAATGCTCGCATAACGAACAGGCTAAACAACAATAGAATAGCAACTCTAATTTTAGTCGATTGTGAAGCAGATATTTCCATGTCTTTATTTTAAGGTGTTTGTATTATAGATGCGCAAATCGTGAAAAAGTTGCACACTCAAATGATATACCTTCAAAAAAGACATTGGTTACATTGTTCCGGGAGATCGGTAAAAAGGAACTGTTGAATGGCGGCCCTAAAAATCCAAAAGGCGAGGGATACTCGCCTTTGGGTTGGTGTGGCCTTATATCCGTGAATAAAAGGTCCAATCTAACCACCTAACGGACTTAGCTTGTAAACTAAACCCATAATTAATTTAACCAATATTTACTTTAGTTCAAAGGCGAATGATGAATAATATGCTTTCAATTATAAAGTTCTTTTCATCGTCCAATTCTCTTAAATAATCATCCAATAATTTCAACAATAGATTCGGGGATTTTTATAAAACGATTGGAAAGAGTATTAAATAAAAAAGCCTTTATCAAAAGACAAAGGCGTGATACTAACAAGGTAGTATGAAGAGGATTTTTGATCCATAGGATTATCCTACAGAAAGTATTTTCAATAATTACAGAATAACTTCAGAAAGCGCACGAAGTGCAAATAATCCGATTAAAATGATTATTCCTATTCGCGTTTTTACTGTTGATGATCGTGACATTTCCATTGGCGGTGGATGTTTTTAGATGATTATAATACAAAGATGACAGTAAAAACGGAAAAGTTGCAGGAGTTGTTTGATTATTAACAAATTTTTAATTTAGAACAAAAACGGAATAATAATCTGAATAATCAATAATACTAGTTTATATGAAATATATTATTCTGTTTTTAAAGTGCGGTAGCATTTGATTTTGCATTATATCAAAGTTGCCAAATCAAAAAAAAATTCAATGAATGAAAAACGTTTAGATCAGCGCCCACATATTCCTTTAAAATCGCAGAACAGACACTTCCTTTCGTCTTCCGTTTGATCAAAATTTTGATTCTTACTGAATATTTCTTCCAGTAAACGCTGCATTTCTTTTTCAAAGACTGGTAAATATGGTCGAGCATCTGAAATGACTTTACCATTAGTTTTGAGTCTATAATCAAAATCAGGTTGAAAAAATTGTTTGATGTTGATCAAACCTGGAACAATTTCTTTTTGAGGGCCATACTTTGAGGCGTAAAGCCATGCATAAAAGAAGGTTTGATAACCTGCCTTTCTTCCATCCTTAGACTTTCCAGTTGTCTCGGAATTAAACAAGTTTTCAATCGCACCTATTTCAGTGAGATCTCTGCCCGTTTTAAAATCCAATACCCGGACTCTCTCGTCTTTTAAATCAACCCGATCAATGTCAGCACCAAGTTTCACATTGATGGTTCGATCTGCTACTTGAACACCAAGTGTTCGTTCATATTTATCCTCAGCTTCAAGACTGATTATCTTAAATGGAACATAGGCTCTATCCATCTCTAATACCCGCTTCACAAATTTTCTGATAATATCAGCCATTACCACATTCCTATCTTTAAACTCGAATCGTTTGCGGCCTCTCATACCAAATTCCTCCTTGAATGCTTTTTCCATCGCTCCATCGATAGAGCCTTCCAATCGCAAAAAGTCATTGGCATCAATAACTCTTGAGCCTTTTTCCTTCATTGTATCCAGGTACAAATATTCAAGAGTCTTATGTAAGGCATTCCCAAAATGACGGGCATCCAGATCGTCGCTCATTTCATCTCCGGAAAAAAGTCTCAGCACATATCTGAAATAGAATTTGAGTTTACAATCAAGGTAAATGTTCAGTGCTGATGCCGATAATCTTCGCTGATCTTGTTCCGGAACTGCATCTGTATATATTGATAATCTTTCCAATACACCGTCTGCAGTCGGAATAGAAATGGGTTGAATTTCCTTTACTTCAATCGAGTTACTTAGTTTTCTACGTTTGATATTGAGGTCACTTTCGAGCTCTACTTGCCTAATAAATCTGCTAACCTCACCACTTAATCCAAAATCAGCATACATATTGTAATAGAAGGATAGATTAGAAGCGTATTGAAAAAGGCGATAGAAAAGGTAAGCGAAGATGGAATCTTGAGTTTCGAAAGTAGGAAGATCAAATGCTTTTCTTATCCGGTATGGTATAAATGATCCAGCACGCTGTGATGAAGGAAATATATCCTCATTCATATTCAGCATGAATACATATTTGAAGTCCAGGTTTCTTGTCTCCAGAACTCCCATAATTTGCAAACCTTCTACCGGCTCACCGCTAAAAGGAATCTTGACTGATCGAGCCGTTTTTCTGAAAAGGCTCTTAAAGGTTTTTATATCAATGTTGACACTTTGCTTTTCCAGAATCTCATCAAGTTTTGATAGCAGTTGCTGAAAATGATATAAGTATTCTCTTTCCAGCCCGAAACGCTCAACTACTAAATCTCCAAGAATAATGACAACATCTTCAAGGTATCTTGTCAAACTCTCGTGCTCCCCTACTTGCCGAAATATTGTATTTAATACTGTTGAATTAACTTTTTGAATATCATTCTGAAAAACCCTGATTTGATTCTTCTTCTTTATTTCGCCAATCAGTTTATCTAATGGGTTTTTTTCTTCTTTATAAAGGTATGGGTGACTTAGGATGTCAAGTGTAGGTTTGTGGTAGAACGAGAGTCCGTTTTCCGGAGATAGATTGGTATGTTCTTGTAATTCAATCGCTGCTTCAAGTAGCCCGAACAATGGGGTATCTTTTAATGGATATCCCATGGTGACATTCAGCTTATCCACCGTATCTGGAAGCGCATTTAAAAGCGGAAATAACATATAATCCTGTGGCAACACAACCACTATTTCATCATTTCTAACTCCTTTTTCCAGTAATTTATCGATCTCCTCTCCTATTAATTTAGCTTGCCCAATTTCAAGGGAAACTCCCGTAACACTTACTTCTTTATTTTCCTTTATTACTTCCGGAAGAACCTCTGAAAAGCTTGGTCCAAAAATTGAATCCTTCCTATATCTTCTCAGAAAACTACCTGCCTCTTGTTTAGGGTCATCTAAATAATAGCCATCTATGTCCCATAAAATTTTAGCGTTCGCATTTGAAATGAAATGTTTAATTAACACCTCTTCAGCATTTGTTAATGCATTGAACCCAGCAAAAATTATTGGTTTTTCCTCATTAACATTCAATGCATTTAGATCGTCCGCTAACTCACGATAAACATGAGATGTGTATCCAATTTCCTGTTTCTTAATTCGATCCTTAAATGATTCATAAACAGGCAGAAGAATCTTCCATGTTTCTACAAACTGTTCCTGTGTTTTAGTGGAGGTGGGTAAGAACTCCTGCCAGAATTTCTTGATAATGGCTTCTTGCTTCTCATCGAGAAAATAAAAATCCTCTGCTAGTTGGCGATCATCTTTTACATACTTAAATAGCTGATTCGGATTTACTAAATAGTGATCAACCTCCTCAAAATCTCTGAGCAGCATTTCACCCCAGAAATAAAATGATTCGAACCCCTCATCATTGCCTTGTTGTTCTTTAAAAGATTCATATAATTCAAAAATCAGAGTGAGAGGATCTGACTTTTTTGTTTTTGAAAATCCAAAAAGAAAGTCTTCAAGACTTAAGGTGGTCGGTGACCAAACGGGTTTATCAATTTTTTTCGAGAGATACTTTTTAAGGAAAAGTCCTGCTCTTCTATTTGGAAACACGAGTATAACCTCACCAAGACGATCCTGATAGTTTTTGACTAAATAATTGGCTACTTGCTCGAGAAATTTTGTGCGCTGCTCCAACAGAATGTTAAATCATTTTTGGAAGCGTAATATTCCAAATTCTTATGGATAATCACACATGGCTTGGGATCAAGTTATCCACAACTTATGTTCCATCGATTTATTTAGCAATTAAACGACCTTTCACTCGAATATTATCGTCGACTAATTCATACACGTAAGTGCCAGATAATTGAATGTTGGGATAAAAAGTATGGGTATCACCATCAAGATCAGATGATTCAAAAATAAGTTCCCATCCATTTGAAAAAGTCTAAATCGAGCATTCCGAAGTGGCTGACCTGACCTGAAGGAGATACGTTCAGAAAATGGATTTGGGAATACTTTAACTTCATAATCATTGGTAAATTCTTCATCAATCGACATCACCACCGGCGGGATTGCATATGGATCATTTCTTACTATTTCCCACGCAATTGCTTGCATCATAGCTGCTTGTGCTTCTGTTGGTGGATCAAATTGCCATCCGGCAGCTGCGAATGTCTCGTTTGTGAGTCCCTCTGGTGACTGCCAAATAACGTAGCAAAGTGCACACATGTAGCCAGATAATAAGTCATCTCTGTTGGGTGAATGGTAGCTTCGGGAATATCATTGGGATCGAATAGCTCCAGCCAATCGGATATTCCTGGAAAGACACCCGCTCGAACACTGTCTACCATTGCCTGAAACGCAGCAGCTACTGGTACAATCCGAATGTTTTTACCAACGTTTATCTCACTCACAGAATCAGCAACTTCCTCCCATAACGGGCGCATTTCTGCATTTAATGCAATCCAATCTTCATAAGGTTGATTACCCGTCAGGTCAATTTCATTATGAAATTCCATCAAATAAACTTGAGTAGCAGCATTAGCGGATATTGCAAGATCATAGAAGTTATCTACTGACTGATAAGAGGTTATCACATTTTCATTGCAAAATTGACTACCAAGAAGCACTTCTTGAATAGGAATTTGCTCTGCTAAGACCAAAATATCATAATTACCAGATGCAAGTTCCAGATGAGAATCTGTTCCTCCTTGTGGTTCAGCATGATTAAACCATTGATTGGCCAGGCAGGTACCGCCAATAAATTGAAATCCATAATCATAACTGCTGATTCCAGCATCGGCTGCAAGATCATTGACCATTTCCCCTACTATGAGGTCCCATCCAAAACCACTATGGCCAATATAGTAGGTGCTGTGTTGTGAAAATGTCAAGATTGGAATGGCTAAAAACGTGAAAAGGATAGTAGACTTCATGGCAGGAGTGTTTACATGGAAGAGAGTTAAGTTACGAAATGCCCCTAAGAATAGGGATTAGGATTCGATAACCAAGAAAGTGGAGTCGATAAAGAAGTCAATAAAAGACTATAAGCAGTTATTTCAAATCTTAAAATGACTAATTGCTAGTCAGTTCTTTATCACTCTTATTGATGTTCAGATGAAGGTGTTGCCTGAGATCAGCCATTTTGTTTTGGAATAAATCATTGGTCCGATTCTGATACGTTGTTTTGATTTTCCTTAGCTTATTTCCGAGAATTGCCGTTTGATTCGCATCCTCAAGTGAGGCTTGCTCTATTTCTTTAGCACTTTTTTCAATGTAATTTTCAAACTCCTTCCTTAAAAAGAAACTTACCTGTTTTACTGCCCGAAGGTAGGTACTATCTAAATCAAGACTCATAGAAAGCAATTCCAGATGATAGGGTTCTAAGCCTGTTTCAAAAATCTGCCGATCGATATCATTACGTTCAGCCAAAGCTGATTTCCAAAAAAATCCTCTTGCCTTGATCATATCTCTTGAATCACGAAACACAATAGTTGTTTCCAGAATAACTTCATCCACTTTATCATAAAAGTGAAGATTCAGATTTTGCCAATAATCAATCCGTGAATTGATACTTATATACGTTTCTCTTATTTCATGAGCTTGTTTCTGAATTTCTATTTCTTTCTCCTTATTCCAGGCAAAAAAGAGGCCTATTACTGTAATCGTTAATGATATACCAGTCAATAACTCACCAATGGATGCTTCTTTTTTGATTCTAATCATGGATAGTCTCAAAGGTTATTTTTTCAAGATAAGAATCTAGATCGACCTAACCTCCGCTGAGGTTAAATAAAGTAAGTATCCTTCTACTTCATAGCCCATCTCCTTCAGTAGCGCTATATATTCCTTCAGCTGTAGATTATCGTTTGCCTTAGGACGACCACTTTTAAAGTCTATGACCGTGGCTTTATTCCCATCGATTAATACTCTGTCCATACGCTTAACTTCACCATCTTTTGGTAATACTACCACTTCGGTCTTTACTTCTGAAGATCCATCGAACCACGATTTAACCTTCTCATCCATCCAAAGATTATTAATCAGGTTACTATATCGCTTTTTATCCTCCTTTGTAATCTGCATACCTCGCTCATAGCGAACAAGTACATTTTCCGTATCATCATAATGAATGATCTCTGACAGAATCTGATGAAGTAAAATTCCTTCATTTCTACTTTTTTCAACCTCATCATCATAATAGGCTTTACCGGTCTTCCTAACCTGCAATTTGTTACTCCATTTATTAGAGCCATAATTATTTAAAGATATCATGTCATCCGTCGATTCTCTATGCTTCACAGGAATTGAACCAATTTCATAAGTTTTCCTTGAGTCGTCCCAGCCCTGTGGGTTACTCTCAAAGTAGCTCCATAATAGCTTGCTGGAAGTACTGTACATTTTGTCCTTTCGGCTTGGAGGTGGTTCACAATAAACAATGAGTGCATTCTCTGCCCGGGTGAATGCCACATAAAGCACATTGAGACTTTCTAAATGCCACTTGGCTATGTCTTTTTGGTAACTTTCAATGAAACTGGTTTTTTCCAAGTCTGACTTATAGTCTACAGGAACATTTTCTCCCTTCGTATAGGGAGATTCATACCATACAGGTTTTGGCTTACTGTTCATTTCAAAATTGCAAAACGGAACAAAAACAATTGGGTATTGAAGGCCTTTTGACTTATGAGAAGTGATTACTTCCACTGCGTCTAATGCTCCCGTAAGTTGCACTGATCGTTTCTTTCCATTATCCTCCCACCAATCAAGAAATAAACGCAAGTCTGATCGATTATTTTTGCTATACTCCAACACCGCATCTTGAAACGCCTGAAGATAAACGATTTCAGATTTTATGGAATTAAGGTTGAAAGTTCGAACCAAGACTTCTACAAGTTCGAGAATAGGTAGATGTAAAAGGTGTTGTTTGTATTTAGTAAAGGTTCCCGGCAGTCCGCTTTGGCCCAGTTTACTGAAGTCACTATGATCGATAAACGGTTGCTGTTTGATCACCTTTTGATACCTGAATGTAAGGTCTGCCTTCACACTTACATCATCTGGATTTATAAGATGGTTAAAAGCAGAAAGCATCAATTGAACTACCTCTGAATTGGTTAGAAGCATACCTTCAGCAGAAATAACTTCGATCTTAGTCTCATGTGTTCGGCGATAGTCCAATACGTAGTTGACAATCTCTGCAGCCTCCTTGTTTGAACGAACCAGAATCGCCATATCATTTAAGTGATGTCCCTCGGTGAGCAATCGTTCCATTTGATGAATGGTCTGCTCCAGGGCGTTTTGCTTCCATTCATTTCTCTCCTCAACATCTAAAAATTCGAGAAAAACGTACCCTTCTACTTCTTCATTTTTTGATGCGATTTTTTGCTCCACCCCATCATATGTTTTAAGGATCATTGACCGTTCATTCTCAGAAATAACCCCCTCCATTTCATCGATCATGATTTTGGGTAATGATTTAAAAAGCTGATTATTGAATGTTACAATGTTCTTTGCACTTCGCCAGTTTGTATTTTTAGTATTGTCAACATTCGTTTGAGGAATATCCGCTTCAACCTTATTAAGCAAAAGTGTAGGATCGCCACCCCTCCAACCATAGATAGATTGCTTCGCATCTCCTACGATAATGTTTTCGTTTCCATTACCTAAACTTTCTTCCAGCAGCGGTTTGAAGTTATTCCATTGAAATTGCGAAGTGTCCTGAAATTCATCGATCAGGAAATGTGAGTACCAGGTACCTACTTTTTCATAAATGAATGGTGATCCGCTATCATCAATGATTTGTGATAGAAAATCAGGTAGGTCAGAGATCATGATAACCTCCTCTTCTTTCTTGTAATTCTGCAATCGGTTTGCAAGATCTGTCATCAGACCCAGTGTGTATAAATGCTTAAGCACCGCTAATGCGGTATAATATTCCTCGGCATTACTTTTAATGAAATCAAGTGCTTCATTCAATAGAGGTATGAATGAGGATTCAGCATTCTGAATAATTACATCCTTCTTAGCGCTTGATTTGGATGTCCAGGCTGTTGCATCTTCTTTGGCCGCAATCACACGCTTGGTCTCTAAGGAATCATATTCTTTTTTTCGGAGCTTGAGAAAAAACCCACCGGGACCGGAATATTTATAAGAGAGATCCTCAATTGACAATGAAGAACTAACCAAGGCCTCATCAAATCGATCAGCTACTTTTATAAGTGTTCTTTCAAACGACAACTTCCTTTCCAGAAGATTGGATTTCAGATCTTTGACTTTTTCCTTAATGGATTCATCTGAAAACTGGTGCTGTGGAAGCAGTTTAAACTCTTCCTGAAAGAGTTGCTTTGCTAGTTTACTAACCTGGTTTTTGGTTTCATAGCCTTCTCCATCACTCAATCCCTCCATTGAGAATTCAACTAGCCAGTTTCTGAGTTGTTGATTGTTTTCTACTCCTTCATATACACTTGAGGTAATGAATTCAGCTACTTTATCGGAATCCAGTTCAATTCCAAAGCTTCCCTGTAATCCAATTTCCCGAGAGAAAGAACGAATTACTCTGTGAAAAAAGGTATCTATTGTAGTGATGTTGAAATAGCTGTAATGGTGAAGTAGATGTGAGAGCGAGTCCTGAGCAGCCTGCACAATCTGAGTCCTTGATTTATTCAATTCTATTTCGAAACTAGGAATCAATTCGTGTTCACCTTTGGCAATGGTAATCAAAAATTCGAGCACGCGTTCTTTCATTTCCTCAGCCGCTCGATTGGTAAAAGTCACAGCAAGAATTTTTTGATAGTAGTCTTCTGATCTTAAAGCAAGCTTCAAGTATTCTTTAGCAAGCGTGTAGGTTTTACCGGACCCGGCAGATGATCGATAGATAGTGAGTGACATACTTACGAAAATAACTTTCGCACGTCACCGATGAATTAAAATCACAGAATAGTTATCCACAAAACCGACATTAGGCAGTTTTATAAACGATTTTATCGAAAAAATCTTCTAATGTTATCTTAATGTTAAGAAATTATTACGCAAATTTTGATTTTATGTGAACGGAACGTAACATTACATTATTAAATGGTTAACATTTAGGAAACATTAAAATCAGGATAGATATGAAGAAGATATTTTCAATTGTAGCATTAGCATTTTTTGTGTTAAACACTTTTGCGACTCCATCCAATGGAGAGGCTGAAAATCCCAAGCCTACTAACTACAAAGAAATTATCTCCAATATAGAGTATCCGGAATCCAGCAAAGCAAAAGGAATTGAAGGCCAAGTGCTTGTCATGCTAAAAATTGATAAAGCTGGAAAGGTCATCAATCACAGATTTGAGGATTATCCATGTACTGACTTAAGAGATGCTGTGAAAGATATTTTGAAGGATTTAAAATTCGAACCAGCAAAAAATAGCAAGGGTGAATCTGTTGTTGGATTCATCGCAGTTCCTGTTAACTTTAAGCTAACAATCTAATTTTTAAATAAGTTAGATCAATTTGTAGACCGTTCGCCAACTGGCGAACGGTTTTTTTGTGCCCAACCTTCTTATATTATTTACGTTTAGAAATTTTATATTTAATTTACATTTAGTAATTAAAACATTTCCAAATGAAATTTCCATAAATCCCACCTATGTATCAGGGGTGATTTATCAGTTGAAACCAGTAGGTATCAGCTCAAATTAAATGGACATTTCAAGTGGTCTTTTAAATAGATTGTAAACATGAAAGAATATCAACTTGGGGAGTTTGAGGAGATTGTCTTACTCACTGTAGCCGTGCTTCATGAAGACGCATATGGTGTCTCGATTAAAGAGGATATCGAAACTCGATTAAACCGTAAGGTGAGTGTAAGTGCCCTCCAAACCGCTCTTCGCAGAATGGAAAAGAAAGACTATCTCAAATCCAGCTTTGGAGAAGCAACGGCCATTCGAGGTGGTAAAAGAAAAAGGTATTTCAAAGTAACCAAAACAGGAAAGGCTGCTCTTGATTATGCGAAAGAGACACGAATGAAACTTTGGAAAGCAATTCCTGATGTTACATATGAATATTCAAAGGCATGGACAAGCAGCGGCATTCTCCCCCTTCCTGGTCTACAAGATTTTTAGAATGGTTTCTTAAGGAGGACTATTTTGAAGATGTACAGGGAGATCTGGAAGAGGAGTATCAATTGTTGATAAAAAGTAATGGACTAGTAAAAGCTAAAAGATGGTATAACTGGCAAATAATCAGGCTATTTAAACCTGAAATGGCTAAACGTATAGAAGCTCAAAACTCAATAGAAAAGGAAACGACTATGTTTAAGAACTATTTCAAAATCGGACTAAGAAACCTCTGGAAGTACAAATCCAGTACGGTAATTAATGTAATTGGCTTATCAACCGGAATAGCGGCATTCGTGCTTATTGCACTGTTTGTGAAAGATGAATTAAGCTATGATCGGCATCATGAACATGCCGAAAACATTTTCCGGGTAACTGTAAAAAATTATACAACAGATGGAGATCTAAGCAGACACTGGGCGTTTGCATCAGCCGGACATGCACAAAGATTAAAGGACGATTACAGTGAGATTACACATGCTACACGATTCTTTCCATGGGCTTTCCCTGATATTAAATATGATGGGAAGGAATTTCAAAGTGAACCTGTCATCTTCTGTGATAATGATGCATTTGAAATTTTCTCCTTTCAGTTTTTAGAAGGCTCAGCAGAGACTGCATTTCCTGATATTTATTCTTTGGTTCTGACACGCTCAAAAGCAGTTACAATTTTCGGGTCTGAATGGGAAGAAAATGGTGTTGTCGGTGAAACGGTTATCCTGGCAGCACAAGGAGAAGAAATTCCATTCAAAGTGACCGCTGTTATGGAGGATATGCCGGATCAGCAACATTTTCATTTTGATTATTTAGCTCCAATCCGCCTGCTTGAGACTGTCATGGGAGAAGATGCCATGAATAACACCACCGGGAATTATAACTGGATGACATTCATCAGAACTTCCAACGGAGCTAATATTCCAAAGTTAACAGCTAGTGCTAATGAAGAATTCTGGGATAAATACATTGGTGAATTTCAACCAGGAGTTTATGCAAGAGAATTTTATGATTTTGTATTTCAACCGATCCTAGACATTCACCTTACTTCCAATCTTGAAGGTGAATATGAAACGAACGGATCAATTGATCAGGTATATATTTTCACCGCAATTGGGTTCTTACTACTACTTGTTGCATGTGTGAATTATATGAATATCGCTACCTCACACTATTCACGAAGAATGAAAGAAGTTGGTGTAAGAAAGGTGATTGGTGCCTTTAAATCATCTCTGGTCAAGCAATTTCTGTCAGAATCCCTGTTAATTGTCTTTGTATCCTTGCCCATTTCAGTTATTCTAATCTTTTGGGCCTTGCCCTATCTGAACGAATTTATGGGTAAAGAATTGGTATTCAACCCTTTCATTCAGATAGATATATTTTTCGGACTTGTTTCTTTAATGCTATTAGTTGGTGTCATAGCAGGCCTATACCCAGCATTGTTTCTGTCAAAAATTAATCTTGTGCAGGCGCTCAAAGGTGAACAAGCCATGAATGCAAGTAAATGGAACTTCAGATCTTATCTGGTAACCTTTCAATACGTGGTAACCATTGGTCTAATTTTCGCAATTGGTGTGATTGAGAGTCAGATGAACTTCATCAGGAATTCAGACCCGGGATTTGATAGAGAATACATGGTGAGCATGTTTCTTCCAAGAGGGGATTATAATAATGAGACACTCAGAAATGAGCTACTCAAAAACCCTAATATTGTAAAAGCCACATTCTCCTCGCGAATCCCTACAGGTAGGTTGGCAGATAGTTGGGGTTCCAGATTTTTTAAAGGGGATTCAGCTATTTCTACAAGTTTTAGACTTCCTGTGGTTACAGTTGATAAACATTTCCTGGATGCCTTCGGGATAGATCTTCTTGCAGGTGAAAACTTCAGAGAAGGCATGGAAACCAATTTAATGCCTGATACTACTGTAACTGGTTACTATATTATTAACCGCGCAGCGTCCAAAGCCCTTGGTTTTGATGATCCCACAGAAGTAATTGGTAAAAAACTTGGCTATGGTCCCTCACAGGGACGTGTTGTTGGAGTCATGGAAGATTTCCATTTTGAGTCCTTATATAGCCCTATTGTACCTACACTTTTTCTAACAAGGGACCGGTACAGAAGAGTAAGTCTAAAACTGACTGGTCAGGATATCAGAGGCACACTTGATTACCTGGAAAATGTATACGCTCAATTTGATCCTGAAGGGGACGCTAATTATCGTTTTGTTGATGATATGTTTAATGAACAGTATCAAAAAGAAGAAAGGTTAGCAACAATGATTAAAGTATTTGCAGTAATTGCAATACTCATTGGATGCCTTGGATTAATTGGTATGGTTGGTTTTATCATTGAGACAAAGTTGAAAGAAATTGGCGTCCGAAAAGTCCTGGGGGCTAGTACCGGAAGCATTTGGATGATCATTAGCAACAGATTCGCTATCCTGATTGGCATTGCTTTTATCATCGGATTACCACTGGCTTATTGGTTTATGAATGATTGGCTGGAAAGCTTTGTATACAGAACTTCTATCTCAATTCCTTTGATTGTACTGCCTGTACTTGGAGCTTTAATATTGACATTGCTGGCAATTGCCTACCAAACCATTAAAGCGACCAAAGTGAATCCTGTAGAGTGTTTGAAAGATGAGTAGATAAAATTCATTTATGAAAGCCACTTCAGAGAGTGGCTTTCTTATTGTGCAACTATTGTAAAGTGTAAGACTCTTTAAGAAATGAGAATCATGTTGATGAGACCGATGCTGATTTTTTCATTGGCAGTATTCCTTGTCCCAAAACTAGGTTACGGCCAAAAAGATTATTCAACGGCAATTGAGAATTCTCAGAAGCAGATCCAGAGCATTCTTGATGAATATCCAGGAGTTTCCGTTGCAGTAGGGGTTGGTGATGAAATCATATGGAATCAAGGATTTGGCTATGCCAATGCAAATACAGAAGAACAGGTGACTCCTGATCATCGATTTCTTTATTATAGTCTTTCAAAATCTATACTCGGGATGGCACTGTATGATCTTATGCTAAAGGGTTTAATAGACCTTGATAAACCAATCACCTTTTACGATGACACGCTTCCTGATCAATATGATCAAGTCAACGTTCGAAACTTACTGAACCATTCAGCTGGCATCAGGCATTACAATAAAGGTGAGTGGATGAAGCTAAGCACTCAGAACTGTGGGTCTCCTTCAGAGGCTATTCAAACATTTATCAATGATCCACTTGAATCAAAACCGGGCACAGAAGTTAAATACAGTTCATTTGGTTATGTACTGCTATCGCACCTCATTGTCAAAGTGACACATACTCCATTTGATGATTTCTTTCATCAAAACGTTTTTGAGCCGATTGGATTATCCAGTATTGAAAGAGTACAAGGGTCTGATTTGGCATCAAATCAGGCAGTCCGATATGACAAATGGAATAGGAAGAAATTATCCGGTAAAGAAACCACAGTTGACAATAGCTGCAAGTTTGGAGGCGGTGGATTTATTGGTACTGCAGAAGATCTTGCTTTGCTTCACATGACTCGGTTGAAAAAAGAAAAATCCAATCCAAACTCCTTCCTATATAAAACGCTTAATCCTGACTTAAGAACATATGCATTTGGTTTAGGAGTGAATAAAACTGAAACATCCGGATACACCTATTATGTGCATACTGGTAGCGGTAAAGGTGGTAGTAGTGTCCTATTAATCTATCCAGCGTTTGATTTAACAATAGTATTACTCGGAAATATTAAAGGCGATGGGATCACCGAAATAATCGGAAGCATTGGCAATGGCTTCATTGCAGATATTCTGGAGAAGTGATCATTCCAGCACAAACTACCCGGCAGACCCACGTCTTCCTTTTTTAATTCCAATTAGCTTTCTAACTTCAAACCATGATTGACAAAGTAGTAGCCAATGCGGATGAAGCCATCCGTGGAATTAAAGATGATATGACTTTGATGCTGGGCGGCTTTGGGCTGTGCGGTATCCCGGAAAATTCTATTGCTGCCCTTGTTCGGGCAAATATTAAAGGCTTAACCTGCATCTCTAATAATGCAGGAGTTGATGATTTTGGTTTAGGATTATTGCTTCAGAAAAAGCAAATCAAAAAGATGATTTCATCCTACGTTGGTGAGAATGCAGAATTTGAGCGACAGATGCTTAGCGGTGAACTTGAAGTGGATTTAATTCCTCAAGGATCACTGGCTGAACGTTGTAGAGCTGGTGGCGCAGGCATTCCAGCATTCTTTACTCCGGCTGGATATGGCACTGAAGTAGCAGAAGGAAAAGAAGTTCGGGAGTTTAATGGAAAGCCTCACATCTTGGAATCGGCGCTAACGGCGGATTTCGCCATTGTTAAAGCATGGAAAGGCGATCGAGCAGGGAATCTTGTTTTTAAAGGCACGGCGCGTAATTTCAATCCTCCAATGGCCATGGCGGGAACAGTCACCATCGCCGAGGTAGAGGAATTGGTGGAGCCCGGAGAACTTGATCCAAACTTCATTCACACTCCAGGAATTTTTGTACAAAGGATCTTCCAGGGAGAGAAATATGAAAAACGTATAGAACAGAGAACTACTCGATGAGTGGATTTGAAAATGAAAAGATTTGAAGATGAGAAATGACAAGGAAAATCTAATAGTTGATTTGAGTTTTGATTTTGCTTTAAAAATCATCGAATATGCAGAACTATTAGAAAGCAAAAAAAAGTTTGTTATTGCTAATCAAATTCTAAAGTCCGGAACTTCCATTGGAGCAAATGTTCACGAGGCTCAAAATGCGGAGAGCAAAGCAGACTTTATTCATAAGTTAAAAATTGCAGCTAAAGAGGCAGATGAAACTCAATACTGGTTAAAATTATGCGAAATAGCTAAAACATATCCTTCTCCAGGTACAATCAATGAGGATCTTCTTTCTGTAATCCGTGTGTTGTCAAAAATAATAGGGTCGTCAAAACGTGGCGCAAAATCATCAAATCATCAAATTGTAAAATCTTCAAATTGAAAAAGATATGCTTGATAAAAACGGAATAGCTAAAAGGATCGCTCAAGAATTGCAAGATCGTTGGTATGTGAATTTAGGTATTGGCATCCCTACTTTGGTGGCCAACTATATACCTGAGGGAATTGATGTCGAATTTCAATCGGAGAATGGATTGCTTGGCATGGGCCCCTTCCCTACGGAAGATCAAGTGGATGCTGATCTCATTAATGCTGGAAAACAAACGGTAACTACTCTTCCGGGTGCATCTATCTTTGATTCTTCTACCTCATTTGCGATGATAAGAGGCCAGCATGTTCAGCTAACTGTGCTTGGTGCCATGGAGGTGGCCGACAATGGAGACATTGCTAATTGGAAAATTCCAGGAAAGATGGTGAAAGGAATGGGTGGCGCCATGGATCTGGTAGCTTCAGCTGAAAATATCATTGTCGCTATGATGCATACCAATCGTGCTGGTGAATCCAAACTCCTGAGCAAATGCACCTTGCCAATTACAGGCGTACAATGTGTGAAAAAGATTGTCACTAATCTGGCTGTTTTGGATGTAACTCCTGAAGGTTTTAAACTGATTGAACGTGCGCCAGGTATATCAGTGGAAGAAATCAAGCATGCAACAGAAGGAAGGCTGGTTGTAGATGGTGACATTCCTGAAATGAAAATTTAGCAAGGAAAAAATGTGATCTACCTTTGTGCCAATGAATATTGGCGAATACCATACCTTAAAGGTAGATCGAATCACAGACCCGGGAGCTTACCTGACCGATGATGAAGATGATGTGCTCCTTCCCACCAAATACATCCCCAACGGAACTAAAGTTGGCGATCAATTAAGAGTCTTTGTTTACAGAGACTCAGAAGATCGGATTATTTGCACCACGCAAAAGCCTTATTCAGAGGTCAATCAATTTGCTTACCTAAAGGTGACAGACACAAGCAATGTAGGTGCTTTTTTGGATTGGGGAATCGATAAGGATTTATTGGTGCCTTTTCGTGAGCAGAAGGGTAAATTGAATAGAGGACAGTGGTGTCTTGTGTATGTTTTTCTTGATGAAAAAACAGACCGAATTGCTGCTACAGCGAAGATTGCTAAATACTATGACGATGATATTCAATTGGAAGCTGGTGAAGAAGTTGATTTACTCATAGCAAACACCACTGACCTGGGATTAAACGTGGTAGTCAACAATCGGCATAAGGGATTGATTTTTGAGAGTGAGCTATTCCATGACGTGCTCGAAGGTGACCGTGTCAAAGGGTTTGTGAAGAATGTACGAGAAGATGGTAAAATTGATATCAGCCTTAGAAAAGAAGGAATTGAAAATCTGGAAGCTGGCGCTCAACAAATACTGTATGAATTAAAAAAGAACGAAGGTTTTTTATCACTTCATGACAAAAGTGATCCCGATGAAATTCAATCGCAACTTCAAATGAGTAAGAAAAACTTTAAACGTTCTGTAGGCATTCTCTATAAAAAGAAATTGATTAAGCTGGAGAAGAGCGGTATTTCACTCCAATAAAAAAGCCTCACAAATGGTGAGGCTTTAATATCTTAATGCAAAAAGGCTATTGTTCTGTTTCCTCGTCTTCCTCTGTAGCAGCACTCTCCTCTTTCAAAGCATCATAAACTGCTTTATACTGAGTCTTAATATTTGCGTCTGCTTTAAGAGCCTTCTTTAACTTATTGTATAAGCCAGCTCCAATGTCTTCTTTGATCTTTCCGATATAAACTTCTTTGAAAGAAGCGGTCATTGAATCGTAATTCACTTGAATGGTTTCAAAAGCTGTAAGTTCTTCAGTGGTCACTTCAATTTCCTGAAGTTTTACAGAGTCACCTTTTGCAGATTTAATTTCTACAAATCTTGCTGCAGCCAATGCCTCATCATTATTGATCCAGTCATTGTAAACTCCAGTCATTCGCTCTTTCTCCATTTCAGCCCATAGCATAACAGTTGCATATTTCGTGTAATCTTCTTCACTAAATTCAACTTCATCCTGAGCAGAAATCGTCCCGATTCCTACTACTAAAAACATCAAGAACAATATTTTCTTCATTTCAATTTTAGGGTTAATTATTTACCAAGGCGCAAGTATATAGAAGAAGAATTTATCATTTACACCACTCAAAAGATCATTTTACACAAAATGAAAAAGCCGACATTTTGTGTCGGCTTCCTTTAATAGATAAATTTTTATTTCTTCAGCTTATCAAAGAGGTAAGAGAAACCATCTCGTATTCCTACATATGCAGTTTCTGTTTCTTCTTTAATGCTGTCAACTTTTTGAGACACATCCCCTTTCACTTCGTTCCACTTATCCTCACTCGTATCTTTTATTTTTTCATACTGCTCCTTGAAAGCATCCTTTTTTGTCTTCAGTGTTTCAATCTGATTTTCAAATTTTTCTTTGGTAGAACTTTCCACCTCTGAAGCTTTTCCCTTGAGTGAATTGATTTTTTCCTCTAGTTTATCTGCGAAAGCCTTGATGCTCTCTTCATATTTATTCTTATGATCAATTTCTGCTTCTTTTAATATTTTCATTTCTTCCATAATTCTATTCTTTTAACGTTTATATCAATCCAACACTTATTAGGCGCTTTGGGTTTGTTTCTTTTGGCCGTTTTTCGAACTCATTTGTACTTTCATATCAGAGAGTGCCTCACCACCCTTAATTCCAAAATCTAATGTGCGTATTGGGAAAGGAATTGTAATGTTGTTTTCATCATACGCTTTTTTAACCGCCATTATAGCTTCACTCCTAGCCTCTAAAAACCCAGGCTGATCAGGATATTTGATCCAAAACTGAAGCACATAATTAATGGAGCTATCTCCGAAGCTTGTATAAAATAACTTTACGTCTTTTCCCTCCATCAGGTAGGGTAGCTCCTCAACCGCTTTTAAAGCAACATCTTTAGCTTTCTCTAAGTCATCACCATAGGAAACTCCACATTCCAAGTCTATTCTTCGTTCGTTGGTCTTGGTGTAGTTGGTCAATGGGTTCTGAAAAACTTCCTTATTAGGAATGATTACATGAAGTCCCTGAAAGGTTTTTAAAACGGTAACGCGCAAATTGATTTCATCAACTGTTCCCATATAGTCTTGGATCTTAATGATATCACCCACTTCAATAGGTTTTCTTATCGCAATCAAAACTCCTGAAATGAAATTTGCCGAAATGTCTTGAAATGCAAAACCTAGTGCCAAACCAATGATACCAGCACCTGCTAAAAGTGAGGAAACCGTTTGTTTTAGATGTAAGACATTTAAAGCCACCATCAAACCAATGCCTAATACTGCTATATAAACAATGGTAGTGAATAGATTTCTGATTGCTGGCTTGTCATAAAATCTTTTGAATAGTTTACTAGCTACCGCCCTGACTCCTTTGGCCGCAAGTATGAAAGTCACCATTACAATCACTGCAACAGCGAAATTGGGAAGCATTGCTGTTAAAGACTCCAGCCACCCTTGAAGTTTGTCATTTAATATGTTTAAAGCTTTAGAAAGTCCAAAATCCATGTTATAAGTGTATTTGTTTCACCTATTTTCATGAAATTATCATTCCAGATTCTTATAAAATAGCATTAAACACCTGATTATCTGTCATTTAATGACTTAAGCAGTTGGTTAATAAAACAGGAATATTCTCAATTTGAGAATAAGTCTACCTAAACAAGAAACCCCGGTGAATCACCGGGGTGGCCTTAGCTCGCCACTTTTGGCAAGCTTCCTTAGTTGAGTGAAATATTACTACTACTATTACTCTATAAACTAAAGGTCGATCTATTACGGCATTAATTCAATACCTATCAATGGGTATTTTATGCCACTTGCATGAGTACTCGGGCCCAATCTGCCTGATTACGTATTTGGAGTTTCATGCGTATATTTTTTCGGTATCCGTCGTATGTGTGGATACTCATTGCCATCTTATCCGCAATTTCACTTCTGGACAAACCCTGACTTAACCATCTGATAAGTTGAATTTCACGATTGGTTAGCTGGTCCTCAATTTTTCTCTTGGATACTTTCATGATGCGGATAGTTGATTGATACCCCTAATTAAGTGCCCTTAATTCGGTTGTAGCAACTTTTTGTCGTGAGTTGCAGATTAGCTGACGCGAAATGCAGCTATTTAGCGAGTCGCTCTTCTAATTGAGACCTATATGTTCTCGAGAGCTTTAGTTCCTCACCATCCTTCAGCAGTAAGTAGCTGCCATAAATTGTTTTTACATATTCCAGATTAACGATCGTGGATCTGTGAATCTGAACAAACTGCGGTGGTAGCACATCCAATATCGAACTTAGTTTATTACGATCAATTTCTGGTCTTGCTTTGTCATTGAGATGAAACTCGATGTAATGATCATCGGATTGGATGTATCTAATTTTATGTGGATCTACTACTGCCTTGCTCTTCAGAATTACGTAAGAAGGATCACCTTCAGTAGACTTTACCTCAAGTTGAGATACTAAATCCTTCAACTTAATATTTGATAATTCAAGGTTATCTTTCTCTTTAATCACTTTTACCAACAGAACGATCATTGCGTAAGACAAAACGGCCACTTCAAAGAAGAATCCGGCAAAAAGAGGATCTCCTGGTACCAGGGATGAGTCGATTGCACCATACTCCATTAATATTTGACTCAGAACACCTAAGAAGAAGAGAGAGTATCCTGCAATGAATATTTGCGCCCTAAACGAATCAATTTTTAAGTAATTAATGGCACTGCTGTAGGCAAATATGATAATGCTCAGGACTACCGCATATCTCATCGAGATTAACACTGGTCCAGCGGAAACTATAAAATCTGGCGCAAAGGCCCATACGATTGAACTAACTACAAAAAGAACTAACCAACCATTCATCAGTCTATTAAAGCGAGGCATAGTTTCTTGAGTAGAGAAATAATGCTGGATGTACAAGATCAAAAAGATCATTGCTAGTTGTGTAGTAAATGGAAAGAAGTGGGTATTGAGATCTGAATAATCAGATGTAATGAACTGATAACCATATCCAAGTTTTGCAAAACATCTCAGACCAAAGGTTAATACATACAAGGAATACCAAATAAAGATTGACATTTTCAATCTAACCCCAACAATCATAGAAAGCAGGATTACAAGAGCTAAAGAACCGAAGCAAAAACCATAGAAAATAGCTTCTCCATTGTACATCTGCCAGAATGATGAGTCAGCGTATAGATTTAGAGGAAATCGAGCGGCTGATAATCGTTTGTCAATATTCAAAAGGTATTTACCAGAGGAGTCAGTTGGAATGGAAATCTGAAAAACGAAATTCCGATACTGAATAGGTCTTTGTACAAATGGGAAGCGGTCACCTGTTTCGTCAAGTAAAACTATGGAGTCTCCGGTAATTTGATAAAGTTGTAGGTAATCTAATTGAGGGTAATCGACTTCCAAGTATAGAAGTTCTTCATCACTAATATTCTTAATCTCAAAAAGTGCCCAAAAAGCTGAGGATGTAATACCTGGATTAATTTTCTCACTTATTTGCTGAAGTTGCCCAGTCTGAATTTGTTCCCATGCCTCAGATCCATCTATGGTGTCTTTGGATAAATATACTTGCGTATGATGGTTTATTCGCTCCTGTTTACCTCCTTGAAACAAGATTACCTGCTGTGCAGCAAGTCCTTGGAGAAATAGTAAAACAATTACTGGTTGAAAAATTAGCTGTTTTATCACTCTTTACTCAACATCACCACTAATTCAGCCAATATAACACTCAATCGGGTAAGCGCGGTGATGTTTACAATTAATTAATATACAATTTCAGCTAATGTGGATTGGACAGTCCTTATCTACTTGAGCCTTTTGTTAAAATAAAAACCCATATTTATTATAAACTCTGCGCGTATATTCGAAGCATTACCGCCTTTATTAAATATTTCTAAGTCTTCATCAGCCCATGTCCATCTCAACTCTGATCGAAGATAAGATTGCTTAGTAGGTGCATATTCAAATCCAAGCGTAAAAGCAGTCGCTTTTAAACCTTGGTTAACACCATTCTTATTTACAAGCACATCAGATATAAATCCATCCGCATCATTGAAATACTCCAATCTGCCAGTTGTGCTATAATAATTGTTCAATCGATATTTTGCGATTACCAGCGCATTATACATGACTGCTGTTTTAGTCGGATCCTCCAAATCTGAATTGGTTTGTGTGCTTAAATCTCCTCCAACAAGAACTGACACCTCTTGTTTTGGATCCCAGGTTAAATAAATGTTATTGTAGAATCTAATTTGGGTAGTTGCTCCCTCTGGAGATTCTCTTCCATAAAGATTTGTATAAGAGAAAGAAATTTCTTCATTCAATAAATAATTGAAGAGAATCCCAATTGATTTTGCATCATTATTATCCAGGAAAAGACTATAGCCACTTACCAGATGAAATTGCACCTTAAATTTTTCAGATTTTTCATAAGACAACCTGGCCCCACTTTGATAGAATGGCTCATTGAAGGTTCCGATATCTGTAGAACTTAACCAATTGTTCTTGGGCAAGAAGCTTTCCGCTCCGATATGTGTTGTGAAAAATCCACCATCTAACCAAAGGCCTTCTGTTACTTCCAACCCAACCCATGCCTCTTGAATGGTTCTAAACCTTTCTGACCATGTTGCTTCAGCTATATCACCATATTGAATTACGAAAGTTCCTCTAACCTCTCCTGTATTGTATGTTGCTCCTATTTCAGCGATATTAAGTCCGAATTGATTGTCTCTTGGAGCGACAGTCACATAAGGCTGCAGTTCATCAGGTCCTAACTTATTGCTATAGGACGCGTAGTAGGTATCAATGTAACCGGTCAGCTCAATTTTAGTAGAGTCATTTTGAGCTACCGCATGATTAAAAAGTAATAAACAGACTGCCGCAGAAACAATTGTTAATATTTTCATGTAGATGTTGGCTACCATCGTCACAAATCCAGCAAATTATGACAACAGTTGGTGACTAAATACTATCTGTAAAATACTAAAACAATGGAATATTTGACGTCATTTTTGTCATTACCAGAACTCTATAGGAAGTGAATTTGCAATCTCACATTTCGGACATAATTTCAGTCCATTCCAGTCGAAATTGAAAGATAGTTGCTGGGCTATTAGGTGACCATTTCATTAACACCAACATTCTTTAGGTATATTATCACCCTAGTTCCCTCACCTACTTTACTTTCAATGGCGATTTTACCGCCCATACTTTCCACCTGATTTTTGGATAAAAACATACCTATTCCATCTCCTTGCTCAATGGAAGTATGAAAACGAGCGCCTAACGTAAAGACTTTATCTTGAAATTTATTGAGATTAATTCCTATTCCGTAATCTTCTACACTTATCATGATTTCATCGTCCATCTCTTTGACATCAATCTGTATCTTATTTTGTTCATTTGTAATTCCATACAAAAGAGCATTGGAGACAAGATTGCCGAGCGCACTATCTAAATAAGTTGGAACAGCATCTACATATAAATCATTTGGAACTTCTAATTGTACCTCTGCTTTTTGTTTTGCTATGAGCTCTCTATGTTCGGAAAGTACTCGTTCAATGGATGTTGAAACATTGCATGCTTCACTAGTCAATCGTTCGCGATCATTTTCGAAGTTTAATAGATCATTGATATTTCGAATAGTGCCGTTTAGCCGATCTGAAGACTTGCGCAACATCTGTATGAAGTCTTTATTGTCAGGTTCCAATTCAATGGCCGTTATTAAGCCCATAATGTTTGAAGCGGAGGATCGGGTATGGTGAGAGGTGATAAAAGAAAATTCTTTTAATCTTTTGTTTTGACTTTCAGCAATTGAAATCAAGCGTTGCTTTTCCTTTAGTCTCTTATTTAATCTATCGGTTCGCCATTTTATAAATCCATAGATAAGACTCGCACCGGCTAAAACAAATAACAAAATGGCCCACCATGTATTCCACCACGGTGGTCTTATCTCAAAAGTGATGCTACTAATATTATCTCCCCAGTGATTGGGGTTATCTGATTGCCTCACATTGAAGGTATATTCCCCGGGACTTAAATTATTGAAAGGAACCTCAGTATTGGACATGGCTGGTGACCACTCGTCATAGTGACCAATTAGCTGATACTGATATAAGTTGGCCTCCGGATTTCGTAAATTAATTGCTATAAATTCAAAAGTCAGGTTGTTATAATTATGAGGAAATTCAAGATTGTTTGGTACACGACTGCCACTGATCGAATCTGAAGAATATCGATACAGATCAATGGTTTTATAATCTACTTTGATATCTGAAATAATCGGATCAATCATTTTTGACTCAAACATTTCTTCAGGCGTGCTTAAAAAAGTTACCCCATTTCTATTGCCTATCCATATATTGTGATCCTGATCAGTAAAAATCGAATTGTGTATAAATTCTGCTACAACTAATCCATCCTTTTTTTGAATGGTGGAGACTGCTTCCGTAAACTCATCTACCCTGCTTAATCCTGTTCTATGTGTAGCCCAAACATGGTTACTCTTATCGCTGATAACCGCTGAACAAAAATCATTCAACAACCCCTCTTTGGTTGAAAACCGAATGAATTCCTCACCATTATATTCATAAACGCCATCCCCATGAGTCCCTATCCATATATTTCCATATTCATCCTCTGAAATATCATTAACGTCGTGTGATGGAAATGCACCGTCTTTGGTCAGATAGATAATTTCTCCATCAGACCGCTCTACTGCCAGTCCTGCCCCATGAGAGGCAAACCATATATTATCTTCTTTGTCGAAGTGGATGTGATAGATTTCATTGTGATAAAATCCAGAACGGGTGGAATAAGTCTTTATTAAATTACCAAGGGTATCCAAAACAAATACTCCTTTTTGAGTCAGCGACAACCACAGATTGCCTTTTGGATCTTTAATGATCTGACGAGCCAGGAGCTTACCTCCTCCATAATCGAAATCAACTTTTTGAATGTTCTTCCATTCCGGATCAGCAGTGTAGATTCCTAAATCCTCTACGCAGTAATAGATCCGATCATTATCATCTACATAAATTGCCGTAATGTTATTTCCTTCACTTGTTTCATGTGTGATTAATTCAAAATTAAGACTGTCTACAACCCCGGAATAATACCCCCTAATTACTCCAACATCTGTTGCAAAGTAAAATTCATGCTGTGAATTACCACTGATGCTATTGATTGACCTGGCTCTGAACTCTTCAAAATTGTAGAATAACAGACCTTTTTTTGCTACTTGAACAAGTCCGTCCCCGATTGTCCCAACCCAAATACTTTCATCCTCATCCATGTTCATGGTGCTGATTAAATCCCCTGGAAAACCGTGCTTCTTATTGAGATAGGTAAACTGAATTGATTTAGCATTGTCTCTATTAAAATCTATTTTAACCAGTCCGTTGTACTTTGTTCCCACCCACAAATCCAGATTACTAGTTTCTTTCATTGCGCTAATCGATTCCTTTTCCAGGAAACCAACCTTCTCTATCTCACCAGAAATTCCACCTCCTTCTACAAATAGATCCAAATGATAGATCCCATAATCAGTGCCGATCCAAAATGAGTTATCAGCAGCCTTATTTGGCTCGATGGTTTGAGTGGCTATGAAATTAAGATCTTCTACACTACCAGCATATACCAATTTATTATCAGCATTAAACCTAAAAGCGAGGAGGCCTTCATTAGTACCAACCAGGATTAAGTCCTTATATACCCTTGCAAAATTGGTTTTCTTGTATTTTAATTCATTAGGTACAAGGAATTCAACGGTATCCTTCAATAACCGAATCAACCCCTTATTTTGAGTAACAGCAATAAGATTGTCTCGACTTTTAACAATATCAGTCACAGGGCTTTGCTCATACATTGCGTCATAGATAATCTCAAAATCTACTCCATTAAAACGCTTGATTTTCCCATTGAAATATCCAAAATAGATTTGATCATTCTCATCAGCAAAAGATGAGGTAGTGAAATTTTTCTTGGTGGAGTCATTGGCATCCATCAATTCGAACTTCAATCCATCAAAACGTGTAAGCCCATAATCGGTCCCGACCCATTTATAACCCTTAGGACCCTGAATAGTAGTGTACACATATGTACCATTTAAACCCGTTTCAGGATTAAAATGGCGAATGTCATATTTCTGAGGAGCTGCTCCTGTCAGAAAGAACGAAAATAGTGCTATGCCTAATGCTCTAATTTTCATCTTTCTGATAATATTTTAGGTTCACTACATACTTATACCTTGGCGGTCCTCCAATTGGAATACTGAAGAATGGAACAACTTCTTCATATTGGTTTCGCAGGTAGAAAACCATGTTATTATTAGGTTTACCTTGTTTAATTATCTGCAATTCGATGGTGGAATTTTGCTCCTCGGGAGTGATCTCATGCATTGAACTGGCCCATTTCAAATCTGCAGATTTTTTCACTTTATGTCGATTTTTTGCGGTTGAATAAATGACTATTTCACCGTCATAATCAAAGTCAAAGTTGTGCTGAGTGATTGATACTACATTTTTATCAATGAATGGATAAATGTGGCTGATTTCACCACTTGCTACTGGCAATCTAAATGAATATTCATAAGTAAATGCATTGGAGCCCTCAACCTCTTCATTGACATCAGGGTCAGCGCTCAAAAAGTATTGGTACAGATTTCCATCATCTCCTTGCAAGCCCTCCATAATCACTTTAAAAATTCTTCCATTCGGCAAATCCTGGTCTTGCTCCCCTTCAATTGGATTGAAAGGACCGAATGTAAACCACTGTCCGTCAAATTCCGGGTTATTTCTGAAAACCTTGGAAGCAAGTAGGTTCCCGCTTTTGAATTCACCCACAGGCTCCACTTTGCGCGCATCATTGTTAGTGTGAGCTCCATTACCACCGAATATGGAAATACGGTGTGTTGAATTCCAATCTCCTTTGATTTCATCTATCTCACCGCCAATATCCGGATCAAAAACCCTCAGGTATATAGGTTCTGTAAATTCGTTTGGAATCAAAAAGAAGAAGATCTGAACGTGATCATCATCTCCCCAGGATAAAGGGGCATCCCCTCCAAAGGTCACCAGATAATCAATGTTTTCTATTTCATTTGGGATGCGCTGTGCCTGCGAATGGAAAGCAGTAAATATGGAAAAAATGATGAGGTATGTTTTTATCGCTTTCATATTACTTCCTCATTTTTAATTTGAAATCTGCCCTTCGATTAAGGGATTCGTCTACATAATCACAATCAGAACCTGTCAGACAGCTATTAATTAGTGACCTGGAAGTTTTTGGACTACTCACTTTTATTCTCTCTGAAGCTATACCTTCATCAACCATGTATTGCTTGATTAATTCTGCTCGCTTGATTGAAAGTGCAACTCCTTTATTATAAGAGCCTCCTGATGTGGTATAAACGCCTATCTCAACGTCCATCATAGGCAGGCTTTGGAGTAATTCAACATTATCATCTAATGTCTTTTTAATTTTTCGAGATAGTTCGTTTTGATCCAATTCAAAGAACATCGCTTGCAGTTTGGAAGGACTTCCCTCAGCTTGCTGCATTGTTTTTTCACTTATAATCGTCTGGACAGCTTTAAGGTCTGCGCCATCGGGTACCGTGACATCCTTTGAATCATAAATAAGATTGCCTCGGTAAGTGATGATCCTATATGTCGTATTTCCGGTTAGCTCATCCTGCCCTTCCACTTCTTTGTATGTATCGCCCGTTTTCTTCATGAGAAAGTAGGCGGGCTTATCCTCTAAAAAACGTGATTCGATCTCTATTTGAGCAATCGCATCGGTAAGCATTCCGGCTGTAGGGTCAGCCAATTTAACCGTAACACTGTCGCTTGCACATAATATGACTTGATCAATTGATGATTCTAGTCTAACCAACAATGACCGATAATATGTGCCTGTTTTCGAATAGCTATAGCTCGGATTTTCATCACATGAGAAGTTTCCATCCCCAAAATCCCAATTGGTGTATTTGATTTGATAGGCTGAATCCGGATAATCCAAAGTAAACGACGCACTTTCTTCAATATCTGTTCGTACATCCTCTAATGGACCCATCGTCAACTCAAAAGAGCCTTTGATGACCACATCAATTTCAGCCTCTTCCTGAATAACTGCTTTGGTTATTGGGTCTTCCAGGCTGAGCCTGGCGATATAAAGACCCGGATTGCTGTAACAATGGTTGATATTAAGTCCTTCGAGGATTGTGCCATCACCCATATCCCATTTGAAAACAAATTCTTTTCCTTCAAAATCGTATGAGTCCGTAATATCAAGGTTCACACAATTATTTGATGCGATTTTGCTGATACAATCACCACTAAAATCCAAAAATCTGGATTTTGCATCCTCACACCCTACTTCCTGTCCGAAAGTATGTGACCACAAGGCACCACAAATTAGGGCTATCTTAATTCGGCTGTTCATCATTTGTGTAAAGTTTTCGCATTACTAATTCCAGCTCAGACCTACGATTGATGGCATGAAACCTTTCATCGCATTCAGTAGTATCATCGCAATGATTCAAGATACCCTGTTCGCCATAGCTATCCAATATCAATCTACTACCGGGAATATCATTTTCAATGAGATATCTCGCAATCTTTTGAGATCGCGTAAACGCCAGCTCATCATTGTATTTCATACTTCCCCTACTATCCGCATATGAATTGATTGAAAACGCAATCTTCTGATCTACCGTCATAATCTTCACCACTTTATCCAATTCCTCCTTGCCTTGTTCTGTCAGTTCGTTGCTGTCAAGCTCAAAATATATATTCTTAAGCGAGTACATTTCCTGCATATCCAGCCCCTTCTCTTCTACAGCCTGTTTGGCACGCTCCTCTACTGTCTGTCCATCGTCTGGAGGTGAATTAGATAGAAGAATTTTCTCGTCGGCATTTACGATGAATCGGCTATTTCCAATCTCCCTGTATTCATATACCCGCCCATTCACTTGTACCATCGCTTTTCTTCTGTTATATAACTCCTGCAACTCCACATCCGGGTCCAATCTTTCCGGTCTGGTAATTGGCTCTTTTTCTAGTATGATGGTTGAAGTCAGCGCCATACCGGCGAACAATTCGTTCGAAGGAATTACATCACTTTGTAAAACATAACCTTCCTTGTTGACCTCCAGCTTAATTTCTTCACCAGGTAGCGCCAAAAAATCCACCATTCCTGCTTCATCAGTAAAGCGAATATCTCGCACAACTTCACTCACAATGAATTTAACCTTAGCATTTCTTATGATTTCACCAGCAGAGGTAATCACTCGGCATTGTACACGCGACCATTTGGCCGTAAACCGATAGATGTCATCATCAAATCCACCGTTCTTACGATTAGATGTAAAGTAGCCTGTACGGCCAACTGAATCTGCTATGAAACCAAAATCTGCATAAGATGAATTGAAAGGATACCCCAAATTTTCGATCTGATCATGAGTTACTGCATTGATAGGTGCTCTGAATAAGTCCAGATCTCCAAGCCCTCCATGCCCATCGGAAGCGAAAACTAATTCATCATTATTGATGAAGTAAGGAAACATATCATCTCCAGATGAATTTATGAACTCTCCAAGATTTTCAGGTTCGCTCCATTCACCATCCTGAAGTCTTGATAGATAAAGATCTGTACCTCCATAACCAATAGGCATATTGGATGAGAAAACGAGCGTTTTACCGTCTTTAGAAATAGCTGGCTGACCAACAGAATAGTTTGGATCGTTGAATGGAAGGGGTCTTATATTAATCCAATCATCTTTTTTTGAATCATATTCTGCATAATAGAGCTCCAGATGACTCTCTGCTGAATTTTTATTGGGAATTCCTGCTCTCGTAAAAATGATTTTGTTGTCATTATAAAAAACCAAAGGTCCTTCGTGATATTCGGCATCTAATGCACTGTGAAAAATAGATGGTGCTTGCATTCGACCACTTTCTAGCTCTTCGGTATAGAAAACAGTCGTGTACTCCTCTGCACTCCACCCCATAACATTGGTAATGTCATTGCTGTGATGATCAGATAGAAAAACGATTCCAAACCCATAGTAGGCGGGACTGAACTCGGCATATTCTGTATTTATACTTAAGGGTGTTATTTCTACAGACGCAGAATCTTTATAATGTTTATGAAGGTTTGCGATCGAAGAAAGTTTCTTTGCGGCTATGAGATGGGATCCTTCAACCGACTTATACTTTTTTAACCAAACTTCCGCTTCTTCATACTTCTGATTTGCCATGAGTACCTGGGCAAAATCCAGCATGTTTTGGGTAGTGAGATTCTCATTATTCCTCAGACCAGTCCGAAACCAGTTTTCTGCAGTTTTGAACTGATCAATGTGATGATAGCTCTCGGCTATTTTTAATGCAAGCGCTGAGTTAGTTGTATCCTTTTTAAACGCTCTTTCATAAAAAACAGCTGCTTCTTCGAAACTACCATTTGTATATGAGCGATCGCCGCGTTCCTCCAATGGATCCAGATTATTCAATATCTTGATTGACTGGCCTTGAATCAACGGGCAAAATGAGAGCATGATCAATATGTATTGAAAGAACTTCATCTAAATCTCCTTGGATGATTTACACGTGGGTGTCTTCTACCCATTCGATAGTTTAACACAATTTCATGAGATCCGGAAGTGGACTGACCCAATTCAGAAGTCACCAACCCATAAGAATACCCGAATCGCAAATTGTCTGTAAACTGTATTTCGAATATAAAATCTATTGAATTCTTAACCCGATATGTCACTCCAAACCATATTATATCTCTGAAAAGAAAGCTCGTAGTAATGTCTATATCAGAAATACCATCGGTGTATCGTATTAGGAAACTTGGCTTGTATTTTACATCATGACTGATTGGAAAAATACCGCCTCCTGTAAGGTAATAGTGCCTCACTTGTCTGCTTAAATCTTGTTCACTCTGATTTAGTCTGTTATTCAATATAAAAGGGACTGAAAGGCCTGCATAGATCTTTGGCCCATTGTAGAATATGCCAGTGCCGAAGTTGGCCATAAAAGAATTAAAATCATTGTTAAGCACCGGATCATCAGGATCTATCAAATCATCTCTTGAAAGATCTACATTAAATAGTGATATTCCTCCTTGCAATCCCATTGAAAGATGATGCCTGCCTCTATCGAAATTCATTCTGTAGGCATAAACACCAAATAAATTGTTTAATGAAATGGCTCCAAATTGGTCATTGGACAAAATCATACCAGCGGAAGACTCGTTGTTGCCAGTAATTGCTCCATGAGCTGTGAATGTTTGAGTAGAAGGTGCACCAGGTATCCCACTCCACTGGTGCCGTGACATGGCTGTCAAGCTCCAGGATTCATGTGTCCCAGCATATGCAGGGTTTAGTACCAAGCCATTAAACATGTATTGTGTCATCACAAATTGCTGCTGACCATTTAAATGTCCAGCTACAAAGAATATCAATATAGCGATTAGAAATTTGCGAGACATTATCAACACATTATACAACTCCCCTTATTTAGGTGCATTTCCTTATCATTGATGAAATAAAAATGTTGAGATTTAAATTGATATCAGTCCAATATCCTTTAGGTCATTGGTAATTGTTTTTCTCAGTCATCTTATACAAATTAACACACAAACAATCACCCTAATTGGATGTTTTCTATCAAAAGACAGACATAGCGGATGAACAGACCAAATCATAAGATACTCCACAATTATACCTTGCAATGCTGTATTCTGCTGGTATCCGATTCAAAAAATAATTAGTGATTATTTAATGGCTTTTAGGTAACATGATAAATACTCAATTCAGGTTAACCTCATTATTTTAGCCATTATCGACTGAGTAATATGTTGCCAGCTATTGGTTTAGAGCCGTCCTTTAGATCAATAATAAAATAGTAGGTTGAGTATGAAGCATTTTTATCTGATCCACTATTCGTGTTAATCTCACCTCGCCAAACTCTGCTGTTATTATCATAGCCGTCAATTTCAAATATTTTATTCCCCCATCGATTGAAGATTGTTACTTTATTTTCGGGATAGTTTTCAATTCCCTGAATGATCCATTCATCGTTTTTTCCATCTCCATTCGGTGAAAATGCATCGGCTATTTTCATTCTACAAAGATCATCACTGTCAATATAATTTAGGATATTGTCTTTATCACAATCTCCTGTACCTTCTTCACTATCCAATTTTCCATCACTGTCACTATCTAAATCAACAAAATCCGGCATTCCATCCTGATCGGTATCCACAGGATTTTTAGAATCAAAACCTGCTTCTATAGCATCATCAATTCCGTCAGCGTCAGAATCTAAATCGTTGTATGTTGGTAGTCCATCATCATCAACATCTTCAAATTGTATTTCGTACGAATCCGGGATTCCATCACCATCAAAATCTCCACCTTCAATTATTAGGGTGAAAGTAGATTGCGCACATTCAGAAGGATCACCATTATCACAAACCACATAATCCATTGCAATGGTGCCAATTTCGGTATCGCCATTATAAATAAAACTTCCATCTGTATTGAAGATCATGCCATCTGGAAGTGGGCTAATATCTGTTAACACTAAATCATCATTTTCTACATCACTATCATTGGTTAAAAGATTTCCTTCCAATGTATTTCCGAATTGAACAGTGAGCGCATCCGCTACTAAAATCGGTTTATCATTGACCGGCCTAATATCCACTTCATATTCGTATACATTGGATTCATTGACACCATCGCTTACTTTGAGATTTACTTTTAATGCCCCGTTGTAATCTACCTGAGGAATAATAATGGAGCCACTAATTGCGTAAGCGCTACCAGACAACAAGATCAATGTATGATCTGTCGGATAATCATTATCTGAGTCTGTTACCATCAGATCTGTGAGAGAGATGGTAAAGTCTGTATCTTCATCTATTGAATTAATGCTTACCTGCCCTGATATAACAGGAGTCCCATCAATGCTATCGTTATCCTCATTAATGACAACAACGTTCGTTGGATCAAGGCCATTGTAATTTGCGTCCGAAGAGGCTGCTGCAGAAGTGATAATCGTGTATGTAACATCTCCATCAACATCATTATCATCCACCCCTGTCACGTTTACCGTTTGTGCAACATTCCAGTTGGCCGTCGTAAATGTTACGCTTGAAGGACTTACAGTTCCTTCAGTTGTATTGTCTGAACTTAAACCGATGGTGACATCTGCGGTTGGTTCTGAATCCAGGACGATCGTGAAGGTAGCCGTGGTGCCATCTTCCGTGGTGTTGCCACTGATAGCGCTGACACTGATACCTACTCCGTCATTGTCTTCATTCGTTACTGTCACATCTGCCGGATCAAGCCCATTGTAGTTCGTATCCGATGAAGTAGCTGCAGCAGTCACAATGGTATAAACCACATCCCCGTCATCAATGGCGTCATCTACCCCTGTCACGGTTACCGTTTGTGCGATATTCCAGTTGGCAGTTGTAAATGTTACGCTCGAAGGACTCACGGTTCCTTCCGCTGTGTTATCTGAACTTAAACCGATGGTGACATCTGCGGTTGGTTCTGAATCCAGGACGATCGTGAAGGTAGCCGTGGTGCCATCTTCCCTGGTGTTGCCACTGATAGCGCTGATAGAAATGCTTGCAATATCATCATCGGTAACCGTAACAGTTACGTTCTGGTTAGCAAGACCGGTAAAGACACCATCACTCGATGCATTCACACTGACTGTGATCACTGGTGTTTCATCAAGCAAATCATCATCATGAAGACTCATGATCGTTACAGTTTGAGCACTATTCCAATTTGCAGAAGTGAATGTCAGGCTACCCGGACTTACCGTTGCAGCACCCGTGTCATCACTACTCAGATCAATTACTACATCACTTGATGGCTGAGCATCCAATACGATTGTGAATGTATCATTATTACCTTCAGCAACTGCTGAAGTCGTTTTACTTAAAGTAAAGCCGGCTACATCGTCATCGGTGTTCGTCACTGAGACCGTCTGGTCAGCGAGCGGATCAAAGTCATTGTCACTGCTCGCATCGTCGACACTCAGCGTCACATTGTAAGTGATGTCGCCATCTATAATGTCATCATCCACCCCTGTCACCGTCACCGTCTGTGGGGTGTCCCAGTTTGCCGGGGTAAAGGTCAAAGAAGCCAGGTCGACCGTGCCTTCACCTGTATCGCCACTGGTGACAGTAATAACCACATTGCTGCCGGGTTCAGCATCCAGTTCCACATCAAAGGTGTCGGTGGTCGCGCTTTCGTCCGTACCGGTGCTGGCAGCTGTTTCGGTAATCGTAAAGCCGGCTACATCGTCATCGGTGTTCGTCACAGAGACCGTCTGGTCAGCCAGCGGATCAAAGTCATTGTCACTGCTCGCATCGTCGACACTCAGTGTCACATTGTAAGTGATGTCGCCATCTATAATATCATCATCTACGCCCGTTACCGTCACCGTCTGTGGGGTGTCCCAGTTTGCCGGGGTAAAGGTTAAAGAAGCTAAGTCTACCGTGCCTTCTCCTGTGTCGCCACTGGTGACGGTAATAACCACATTGCTGCCGGGTTCTGCATCCAGCTCCACATCGAAGGTGTCGGTGGTCGCGCTTTCGTCGGTACCGGTGCTTGCAGCTGTTTCGGTGATCGTGAAGCCGGCTACATCGTCATCGGTGTTCGTCACTGAGACCGTCTGGTCAGCCAGCGGATCAAAGTCATTGTCACTGCTCGCATCGTCGACACTCAGCGTCACATTGTAAGTGATGTCGCCATCAATAATATCGTCATCAACGCCTGTCACCGTCACCGTCTGTGGGGTGTCCCAGTTTGCCGGGGTAAAGGTCAAAGAAGCTAAGTCTACCGTGCCTTCACCTGTGTCGCTACTGGTGACGGTAAGTACCACATTGCTGCCCGGCTCGGCATCCAGTTCCACATCGAAGGTGTCGGTGGTCGCGCTCTCGTCCGTTTCGGTGCTGGCAGCTGTTTCGGTGATCGTGAAGCCGGCTACATCGTCATCGGTGTTCGTCACTGAGACCGTCTGGTCAGCCAGCGGATCAAAGTCATTGTCACTGCTTGCATCGTCGACACTTAGCGTCACATTGTAAGTGATGTCTCCGTCTATAATGTCATCATCAACGCCCGTCACGGTCACCGTCTGTGGGGTGTCCCAGTTTGCCGGGGTAAAGGTCAAAGAAGCTAAGTCTACCGTGCCTTCACCTGTGTCGCCACTGGTGACGGTAAGTACCACATTGCTGCCGGGTTCAGCATCCAGTTCCACATCAAAGGTGTCGGTGGTCGCGCTTTCGTCGGTACCGGTGCTTGCAGCTGTTTCGGTGATCGTGAAGCCGGCTACATCGTCATCGGTGTTCGTCACTGAGACCGTCTGGTCAGCCAGCGGATCAAAGTCATTGTCACTGCTCGCATCGTCGACACTCAGCGTCACATTGTAAGTGATGTCGCCATCAATAATATCGTCATCAACGCCTGTCACCGTCACCGTCTGTGGGGTGTCCCAGTTTGCCGGGGTAAAGGTCAAAGAAGCCAGGTCGACCGTGCCTTCTCCTGTGTCGCCACTGGTGACAGTAATAACCACATTGCTGCCGGGTTCAGCATCCAGTTCCACATCAAAGGTGTCGGTGGTCGCGCTTTCGTCGGTACCGGTGCTTGCAGCTGTTTCGGTGATCGTGAAGCCGGCTACATCGTCATCGGTGTTCGTCACTGAGACCGTCTGGTCAGCCAGCGGATCAAAGTCATTGTCACTGCTTGCATCGTCGACACTTAGCGTCACATTGTAAGTGATGTCTCCGTCTATAATGTCATCATCAACGCCCGTCACCGTCACCGTCTGTGGGGTGTCCCAGTTTGCCGGGGTAAAGGTCAAAGAAGCTAAGTCTACCGTGCCTTCACCTGTGTCGCCACTGGTGACGGTAATAACCACATTGCTGCCGGGCTCGGCATCCAGCTCCACATCGAAGGTGTCGGTGGTCGCGCTCTCGTCGGTACCGGTGCTGGCAGCTGTCTCGGTAATCGTAAAGCCGGCTACATCGTCATCGGTGTTCGTCACTGAGACCGTCTGGTCAGCCAGCGGATCAAAGTCATTGTCACTGCTCGCATCGTCGACACTCAGTGTCACATTGTAAGTGATGTCTCCGTCTATAATATCATCATCCACCCCTGTCACCGTCACCGTCTGTGGGGTGTCCCAGTTTGCCGGGGTAAATGTCAAAGTTGCCTTGTCTACCGTGCCTTCGCCTGTGTCACCACTGGTGACGGTAATAACCACATTGCTGCCGGGTTCGGCATCCAATTCCACATCGAAGGTGTCAGTGGTGGCGCTCTCGTCGGTACCGGTGCTTGCAGCTGTTTCGGTGATCGTGAAGCCGGCTACATCGTCATCGGTGTTCGTCACTGAGACCGTCTGGTCAGCCAGCGGATCAAAGTCATTGTCACTGCTCGCATCGTCGACACTCAGTGTCACATTGTAAGTGATGTCTCCGTCTATAATATCATCATCCACCCCTGTCACCGTCACCGTCTGTGGGGTGTCCCAGTTTGCCGGGGTAAAGGTCAAAGAAGCCAGGTCGACCGTGCCTTCTCCTGTGTCGCCACTGGTGACAGTAATAACCACATTGCTGCCGGGTTCAGCATCCAGTTCCACATCAAAGGTGTCGGTGGTCGCGCTTTCGTCCGTACCGGTGCTTGCAGCTGTTTCGGTAATCGTAAAGCCGGCTACATCGTCATCGGTGTTCGTCACAGAGACCGTCTGGTCAGCCAGCGGATCAAAGTCATTGTCACTGCTCGCATCGTCGACACTCAGTGTCACATTGTAAGTGATGTCGCCATCTATAATATCATCATCTACGCCCGTTACCGTCACCGTCTGTGGGGTGTCCCAGTTTGCCGGGGTAAAGGTTAAAGAAGCTAAGTCTACCGTGCCTTCACCTGTGTCGCTACTGGTGACGGTAATAACCACATTGCTGCCGGGCTCGGCATCCAGCTCCACATCAAAGGTGTCGGTGGTCGCGCTTTCGTCGGTACCGGTGCTTGCAGCTGTTTCGGTGATCGTGAAGCCGGCTACATCGTCATCGGTGTTCGTCACTGAGACCGTCTGGTCAGCCAGCGGATCAAAGTCATTGTCACTGCTCGCATCGTCGACACTCAGCGTCACATTGTAAGTGATGTCGCCATCTATAATGTCATCATCCACCCCTGTCACCGTCACCGTCTGTGGGGTGTCCCAGTTTGCCGGGGTAAAGGTCAAAGAAGCCAGGTCGACCGTGCCTTCTCCTGTGTCGCCACTGGTGACAGTAATAACCACATTGCTGCCGGGTTCAGCATCCAGTTCCACATCAAAGGTGTCGGTGGTCGCGCTTTCGTCCGTACCGGTGCTTGCAGCTGTTTCGGTAATCGTAAAGCCGGCTACATCGTCATCGGTGTTCGTCACAGAGACCGTCTGGTCAGCCAGCGGATCAAAGTCATTGTCACTGCTCGCATCGTCGACACTCAGTGTCACATTGTAAGTGATGTCGCCATCTATAATATCATCATCTACGCCCGTTACCGTCACCGTCTGTGGGGTGTCCCAGTTTGCCGGGGTAAAGGTTAAAGAAGCTAAGTCTACCGTGCCTTCTCCTGTGTCGCCACTGGTGACGGTAATAACCACATTGCTGCCGGGTTCTGCATCCAGCTCCACATCGAAGGTGTCGGTGGTCGCGCTTTCGTCGGTACCGGTGCTTGCAGCTGTTTCGGTGATCGTGAAGCCGGCTACATCGTCATCGGTGTTCGTCACTGAGACCGTCTGGTCAGCCAGCGGATCAAAGTCATTGTCACTGCTCGCATCGTCGACACTCAGCGTCACATTGTAAGTGATGTCGCCATCAATAATATCGTCATCAACGCCTGTCACCGTCACCGTCTGTGGGGTGTCCCAGTTTGCCGGGGTAAAGGTCAAAGAAGCTAAGTCTACCGTGCCTTCACCTGTGTCGCTACTGGTGACGGTAAGTACCACATTGCTGCCGGGCTCGGCATCCAGCTCCACATCGAAGGTGTCGGTGGTCGCGCTTTCGTCGGTACCGGTGCTTGCAGCTGTTTCGGTGATCGTGAAGCCGGCTACATCGTCATCGGTGTTCGTCACTGAGACCGTCTGGTCAGCCAGCGGATCAAAGTCATTGTCACTGCTCGCATCGTCGACACTCAGCGTCACATTGTAAGTGATGTCGCCATCAATAATATCGTCATCAACGCCTGTCACCGTCACCGTCTGTGGGGTGTCCCAGTTTGCCGGGGTAAAGGTCAAAGAAGCTAAGTCTACCGTGCCTTCACCTGTGTCGCTACTGGTGACGGTAAGTACCACATTGCTGCCGGGTTCAGCATCCAGTTCCACATCAAAGGTGTCGGTGGTCGCGCTTTCGTCGGTACCGGTGCTTGCAGCTGTTTCGGTGATCGTGAAGCCGGCTACATCGTCATCGGTGTTCGTCACTGAGACCGTCTGGTCAGCCAGCGGATCAAAGTCATTGTCACTGCTCGCATCGTCGACACTCAGCGTCACATTGTAAGTGATGTCGCCATCAATAATATCGTCATCAACGCCTGTCACCGTCACCGTCTGTGGGGTGTCCCAGTTTGCCGGGGTAAAGGTCAAAGAAGCTAAGTCTACCGTGCCTTCACCTGTGTCGCTACTGGTGACGGTAAGTACCACATTGCTGCCGGGCTCGGCATCCAGCTCCACATCAAAGGTGTCGGTGGTCGCGCTTTCGTCGGTACCGGTGCTTGCAGCTGTTTCGGTGATCGTGAAGCCGGCTACATCGTCATCGGTGTTCGTCACCGAGACCGTCTGGTCAGCCAGCGGATCAAAGTCATTGTCACTGCTCGCATCGTCGACACTCAGTGTCACATTGTAAGTGATGTCTCCGTCTATAATATCATCATCCACCCCTGTCACCGTCACCGTCTGTGGGGTGTCCCAGTTTGCCGGGGTAAATGTCAAAGTTGCCTTGTCTACCGTGCCTTCGCCTGTGTCACCACTGGTGACGGTAATAACCACATTGCTGCCGGGTTCGGCATCCAATTCCACATCGAAGGTGTCAGTGGTGGCGCTCTCGTCGGTACCGGTGCTTGCTGCCGTTTCGGTGATCGTGAAGCCGGCTACATCGTCATCGGTGTTCGTCACCGAGACCGTCTGGTCAGCCAGCGGATCAAAGTCATTGTCACTGCTCGCATCGTCGACACTCAGTGTCACATTGTAAGTGATGTCTCCGTCTATAATATCATCATCCACCCCTGTCACCGTCACCGTCTGTGGGGTGTCCCAGTTTGCCGGGGTAAATGTCAAAGTTGCCTTGTCTACCGTGCCTTCGCCTGTGTCACCACTGGTGACGGTAATAACCACATTGCTGCCGGGTTCGGCATCCAATTCCACATCGAAGGTGTCAGTGGTGGCGCTCTCGTCGGTACCGGTGCTTGCTGCCGTTTCGGTGATCGTGAAGCCGGCTACATCGTCATCGGTGTTCGTCACCGAGACCGTCTGGTCAGCCAGCGGATCAAAGTCATTGTCACTGCTCGCATCGTCGACACTCAGTGTCACATTGTAAGTGATGTCTCCGTCTATAATATCATCATCCACCCCTGTCACCGTCACCGTCTGTGGGGTGTCCCAGTTTGCCGGGGTAAATGTCAAAGTTGCCTTGTCTACCGTGCCTTCGCCTGTGTCACCACTGGTGACGGTAATAACCACATTGCTGCCGGGTTCGGCATCCAATTCCACATCGAAGGTGTCAGTGGTGGCGCTCTCGTCGGTACCGGTGCTTGCTGCCGTTTCGGTGATCGTGAAGCCGGCTACATCGTCATCGGTGTTCGTCACCGAGACCGTCTGGTCAGCCAGCGGATCAAAGTCATTGTCACTGCTCGCATCGTCGACACTCAGTGTCACATTGTAAGTGATGTCTCCGTCTATAATATCATCATCCACCCCTGTCACCGTCACCGTCTGTGGGGTGTCCCAGTTTGCCGGGGTAAATGTCAAAGTTGCCTTGTCTACCGTGCCTTCGCCAGTGTCACCACTGGTGACGGTAATAACCACATTGCTGCCGGGTTCGGCATCCAATTCCACATCGAAGGTGTCAGTGGTGGCGCTCTCGTCGGTACCGGTGCTTGCTGCCGTTTCGGTGATCGTGAAGCCGGCTACATCGTCATCGGTGTTCGTCACCGAGACCGTCTGGTCAGCCAGCGGATCAAAGTCATTGTCACTGCTCGCATCGTCGACACTCAGTGTCACATTGTAAGTGATGTCTCCGTCTATAATATCATCATCCACCCCTGTCACCGTCACCGTCTGTGGGGTGTCCCAGTTTGCCGGGGTAAATGTCAAAGTTGCCTTGTCTACCGTGCCTTCGCCTGTGTCACCACTGGTGACGGTAATAACCACATTGCTGCCGGGTTCGGCATCCAATTCCACATCGAAGGTGTCAGTGGTGGCGCTCTCGTCGGTACCGGTGCTTGCTGCCGTTTCGGTGATCGTGAAGCCGGCTACATCGTCATCGGTGTTCGTCACCGAGACCGTCTGGTCAGCCAGCGGATCAAAGTCATTGTCACTGCTCGCATCGTCGACACTCAGTGTCACATTGTAAGTGATGTCTCCGTCTATAATATCATCATCCACCCCTGTCACCGTCACCGTCTGTGGGGTGTCCCAGTTTGCCGGGGTAAATGTCAAAGTTGCCTTGTCTACCGTGCCTTCGCCTGTGTCACCACTGGTGACGGTAATAACCACATTGCTGCCGGGTTCGGCATCCAATTCCACATCGAAGGTGTCAGTGGTGGCGCTCTCGTCGGTACCGGTGCTTGCTGCCGTTTCGGTGATCGTGAAGCCGGCTACATCGTCATCGGTGTTCGTCACCGAGACCGTCTGGTCAGCCAGCGGATCAAAGTCATTGTCACTGCTCGCATCGTCGACACTCAGTGTCACATTGTAAGTGATGTCTCCGTCTATAATATCATCATCCACCCCTGTCACCGTCACCGTCTGTGGGGTGTCCCAGTTTGCCGGGGTAAATGTCAAAGTTGCCTTGTCTACCGTGCCTTCGCCTGTGTCACCACTGGTGACGGTAATAACCACATTGCTGCCGGGTTCGGCATCCAATTCCACATCGAAGGTGTCAGTGGTGGCGCTCTCGTCGGTACCGGTGCTTGCTGCCGTTTCGGTGATCGTGAAGCCGGCTACATCGTCATCGGTGTTCGTCACCGAGACCGTCTGGTCAGCCAGCGGATCAAAGTCATTGTCACTGCTCGCATCGTCGACACTCAGTGTCACATTGTAAGTGATGTCTCCGTCTATAATATCATCATCCACCCCTGTCACCGTCACCGTCTGTGGGGTGTCCCAGTTTGCATTAGAAAAGGTTAGTGAAGCCTTGTCAACAGAACCCTCTCCCAAGTCTCCTGATGATACTAGTATAACAACGTCACTAATAGGCTGTGAGTCCAAGACCACATTAAATGTATCATTTGTTGCTCCCTCAGAGGTGTTTGTAGAAGAAGCTGTTTCTGTTATTGTAAAGCCCGGAACAGGTTCATCATCCTCATTCGTTACTGCTACATCTGGAGCATCCAATCCATTGTAGACATCATCAAGCGATGTGGCAGGATCTGTCACGATGTTGAAGGCAATATCCCCATCTGATAACGCATCGTCCAGCCCTGTTATGGTTACCGTTTGTGGTGTGCCCCAATCAGTATCATCGAAGATCAATGATGTAGGAGAAACACTTCCTTCGGTAGCATCGTCACTGGATATAGGTATCGTTACAGTGGTAGATGCAGCTGGTGCTTGCAATAACACCACATCAAAGGTGGCCGTAGTACCGGTTTCGTTAACGACCAAACCAGATGTTGGCGTCACACTGATGTTTGCATCCCTGTATAAGCCGAAATTTTGTACCACTACATTTCCATACTGATTTGCCGGTAGATTGATGGTTTCTTTGAGGTCTACAGATTCAGAAATGTTATACCCATCTGTGGGGACAAGGGGAGTGATATCCGTTAGTGTTTTGTTATCATCAATGATTATATCATATGTCCCCGCTAAAAGCCCCATATCTAATTCAAAGCTCCCGTCCACAGCAGGGTCGATCTCAATTGCATCTCTTGCAGTGGCTTCCCCGGAAACGATGTACTTTAAGAAAAGGCTACCTGAATAGCTTGAGGGTGAGGTTTCTCCACCATCCTTCATGCTATTGATATCAGTGTCTTCATACACAGAGCCACTAATCTTACCTCCAAAACGTGGTGCAGATGCCAAGTCAGACAATAAAGCAGGAATTGCTCCTGAAAATTCCGTATTGTGATCTTTTTGCTCTTTTAAATCTTTCCCTTCATATAAAAAATAGAATAGTTTACTTTGGGTATCTGAAACCTGGAAAATGGTGAAAGCGCCAGTATTTGGTTCGGTGAGTAAAGTCCCACCCAGAATGACAGATTGTCCTTTGGAAGTGATTTCCGTCAACGTATAAGGAGCGCCATCATCCAGATCTGTCTTGCTGATTTTATACATCTTTTCAGAAGTCATGATGAGCATATCGCCACTTGGACTGCTTACCAAATCGCCTGCATTTTCAGCTCCGGTACCCTGCATAGTGAGAGCAGTAGTTTCCGTAACTGCGCCGGTTGTCGGATTGATCCGAAGGAGGTTCTCATTAATATCTAGGCCAAAGAGGTTGTTGTCCTGATCAAAGGCTAAGCCTACTATTTCACTGGCATGACTGGTATTTCCTATAGAAGCATTTGTTCCATCAGAAGGATCGAACGAATGAAGTTCTCTTTGACCAGTCTTTTGGGTATAATAGAGGAGGTTGTCTTGGTTATTATACGCCAAAGCGCTGGGACCTGAGCCGGAAACAGTGGCTCCTAAGTCTGTTACCAAACCTGAATTTATTCCCACCTCATAAATGTTATTATTCCCATCAATGATGCCATAAAGTGCTTGTTCATCATCAATATTGGAAATGGAAACTGTTTGATCAGCCAGCGGATCAAAGAAGTCGTCGCTGGAAGCGTCTCTTACTCGTACACGCACATCATAAGCTATAGCACCATCATTTAAGGCATCATCCAGTCCTTCTACAGTCACGGTTTGAGCAGTAAACCAATCAGCTGAAGTAAACGTGATATCAAGTGGATCTGAAGGGGTAACCTGACCCTCGGTTGCGTCCAGGCTTGTGATTCTCAGTACCACATTGGACAATGGCTCATCATCCAATACTACCGTAAATGTGGTAGTACCACCACCTTCTGTTGTGCTGCCAGTTGCTGAGGTATTCAATGTAAAACCTGCCACTTCATCGTCTTGATTAGTGACCGTAACGATTGCATCAGGCACGGAATTGTAATCTCCATCTGCATTCCCCACTCCTGTATTTACTGCAAGGGTTACGTTGTAATCTATGTCTCCATCTACAGGCGTATCATCCACCGGGGTAACGGTTACTGTCTGAGGAGTACCCCAGTTAAATTCATCAAAGGTCAATGAAGCCGGACTCACCGTACCTTCAGTCACATCACCGGAAGTAACATCCAGCTGAACCACCTTACCCGATGCTGGTTGTGAACCAATGACCACATCGAATGTTTGTGCTGATCCAATTTCTGATGTTGTTAAGGTCGTAGCTGTGAGATCAATTCTCGGGAACTCTCCATCGTTTTGATTTATAACACCTACATCCGGAGTTGGCACTCCATTGTAGTCAGGCGTACTTGCAACAGGCGTAGAAGTGGTTGTGGTGATCGTATAAAATTGTGGTCCATCATCGACTCCATCATCAACGGGAGTTACTGTGATTGTTTTGGCCCCCATGTTGCCAATATAAAATTCCACAAAGCTGGGAGAAACCGTTCCCTCACCTGTGTTACCAGAACTAAGATCTACTCTAACAGTTCCTAAGGTAATCGGTGTTCCCAACTCGACCGTAAAAGAATCGGACGTTCCACTCTCGGTGGTAACTGTATTTCCTCCTGTTTCAGTGATGATGACCTGTGCGCTTGACGCGGAATCAGAACAGCTTCCGGATGCACAGCTAAAATCGCCTTGATTGCCATCCCAAGTTTGGGCTTCTATTGAGTTTCCCGAATTGTCTGAACTTATTGTTCCATTGGCATTATTATCAATTTTTGACGCTCCGTCTACAATTTCAATGGTGCTTCCGTTATAGAGTTCAAGGGTTGAAGAACCAGCATTCAATTTACCACTACCTGAAGATACGGTTAGGTAAGCTCCATTTAATATCATTGCTGAAGACGCCTTTATTTCGAAACCGCCATCAACCGTTACGTTACTATAAATTTCAAGTGTACCACCATCTACAAGTATTCCATTGGAAATGGAGTTGATGTTTCCATAAAGGATGAGTGTACCTCCCGATTTTATATTGATTTTATCTGAAAAGCTTGTGATGTCGCCATAGATAGTGAGCGTTGCACCATCGTTGATTAGAATTCCTCCGCCAACAGCTCCCAGATCTTCAAATAGTTCAGCGCAAACACCATTGGCGATTTCAATCCCATCGGTTTCAGCATCACTATCAGCAACCCCTCCCCCACAGGTAGGTACTTCTGTGGCATTGAGGGTCATGCAAAAGCATATACCAAGAAAAAACAAAAGTTTGCTTTTCAGCATACCATAGGTTGAAAAAAAATGTAATGTTCTGCTTAATCTAATAGCTAAAGATGAGAAGATTCTTTGTATAAAGAATGCATCATTCGATGGTAGGTAAATATTCTTAGTTCAATCCCTCAATGTGCTCGCCGAAAAATATTTGATTTTCTCAAAAAACACCTGTTAGCGTATAAATTTCAATATTTCAACCTGATCACGGTTTGATGATATCAAACGAATTTACAGTGTATTTTTAATTGAAAATTGAATGCTAAAATTAATGGAATTAGAAGGTTTAATTATTTTAAATATGTCTTAACTATCTCATTGATCGTCTTGAGAGAGAGTGGTTTGAACTTAATATCAGAAACGAATTCATTTTCCTTTGCCAGTTCTTGGTCTCTGGGATCTATAGACGATGTTAACATAACAATAAAATCAGCTTTTGAGTTTTTATTTATTGTTATGTAATGCTTTAAAAAAGCCCACCCGTCCATTACCGGCATATTGATATCCAACAAAATCAAGGATCCTTTATCTTCATCAGAACGAGCCCCGAAATAATCAAGTGCAGCCAATGGAGAATCAAAAATGATTACCTCATTGACAATGTTAGCCCGCTCGATGGTGAACTTATTGAGGTAATTGGTGCTTTTATCATCATCAATAAGTACTATTCGTTTCTTCATGTTTACTAAAATGCCTCAATTATAATCAATTAAGCAATAGTGCTCATAAAAAAGGACTAATAATTGATTTTAAAGCATTTAAACCTCCGTTTTAGAGACCTTTACAAATTGAAGAAATAGGGGCGTCTTTGAGGAACGATGAGCCTATGAGCCGTAGCTTGGTTGAGCGTTGGACTTACGGGCCTATGGATTCATATACAATGTTATAGGTTGTTAATTAATTGTCAATTTTTCTCCATACCAATTTATGCCTACTGGAACCAATTTGATCAGTGCTTAAGGTCAATTCATCTTCATTAAATTCAAAATTTCTAATTTGATTTTGACCAATCCAATTCGGGAAAGAACTTATTTTTATTTGATGAACCACTTGATTAGAATTAAGATTCACTTCATAATTTCCACAATAAGCAATGAATCCATTATAGGCAACAACCACTTCATCCGGTTGAGCCTGAAGGGGATCCTCAGAAAGAAATTGCTTTCTATTATTTTTCATTATCTGAACTGCCATGTTTCCATTGCTGTCGTAAGTTATTCGTCCTATTGCATCTTCACCAAATGGAAATATTATGCTTTCATCGGTTAACTTTGCAGTCCATTCCTTTAATTCCCAGGAACCAACAAATTTGTCATTTATCATTTTCATATTTTCCATGTTTACCACTGCATTGATTGAACCTGTTTCATCATTTTGAGTTGAAGATGTTTTTTGCTCACAACTTGTAAAACATGAGATTATTAAAAATGAGATTGTAATAAAATCTTTCATTGAGTTTAGTGTTTTTATAATGACCTATAACGTTCAGATAAAATGAGTATGCGACCCATTTGTTAGAACGGATAAAGTTTGAATGTATTGAATACCAGGCAGAATACTCAGTCCGCATATTCAAATGAAAGACAAAGATTTGCTATTCGCTTTCGATCAACAGTACAATTACAATATGCCATACTATATGGACTCTTTAAGAGCTGCACGGTCAGGTTTTGATCAATGGTACGATCCCCAAAAAACAAAGGTAGAAGTGAGCAGATTCTATTATGGAGTTGTTTCCATGGGAATTTCAATTGTTGCCTTATTGAGAAAGGAAGGAAGAACTCTACTTTTTCTGAGTTTCGGCATGTCAATACTTGGTCTGATCTTGACATGGATTGATGTTTGGAAATTATGGATCAACTAAGAGTCTAACAAAACGAATGATTTCTCATCTAAAATGTACAACTTGTTGTACAATAGTTCGTATATTTACTGTATGGAAATAACAACATATTCTAATTTCAGACAAAACCTTAAAGCCTTTCTTGACAAGGTTTTTGACTCCAAGTCTCCAGTCTTTGTTACAAGGTCTAACGGAGAGGATGTAGTTGTGCTTTCAAAAGATGAATACGAGGGGATGCAGGAAACTCTTCACCTACTGAGTAGTCCTAAAAATGCACAAAGACTTAAGGAGAGTATCGATGAGTATAATAAAGGTGGGGGCCAAGAAAAAGAATTGTTAGAGGCGTGAAAATAGTATTTCTAGCGAATGGTTGGGAAGACTATTTGTATTGGCAAAAACAAGACAAGAAAATCTTGAAAAAGGTGAATGAACTTATCAAAGATTGTCAACGTTCGCCATTCGATGGTATAGGAAAGCCAGAAGCCTTGAAAAATGACTTGTCTGGTTGGTGGTCAAGGAGAATAACACAAGAGCAAAGACTTGTGTACAGAGTTGAAAATAATATGTTGTACATAGCACAGTGCAGAAAGCATTATTAAGAGTATAGAAAAACGAGGCTTTGAGTCTCACAAAACGAATGATTTAATTAGCTATATCTTTGCCAATGTTGGTCTTGTGACCAACTTTTCTTGAATACTTAAAAAGTATGACTACCATCTCCCAGCATCGATGGTCCCTCGAAGTTGGGTAGCTGCACCCCATAAGTATTTTTCAAGTTGTTGTTGGGTCATGAGATGAAAATCTTTGTTCGTGTTTGAATCAAATGGATATATTGACTTCTTCTGTCTTCGTCCAAAAAGGAAGCTTCAATTAAGTTGATGGCCTTAGGGAACCATTTCCCCAGTCTTTTATAAACGGCGGTGATTTGCTTTTCATTAAGTTTTAATACCTCTCCTAATCGGTCAAAATATCCTTTATTGAAGTTTTCCTTTTTACCACCTAAGAGCAATGCTGTATCCTCTTTATCTTTTGGTAAAATCAATTTTACATTGATAAGGTCATAGCTCGGCGAAAGCACCCAGCCCATTTCTGACAAGAACATTGAAAAATTCTTCAGATGCATATCGTTGTTGCCGATGACATAATTGAAAACGATGGACTCAAAGAAGCGCAGCTTATCCAGTAAGGTATTTACAGATAATTCACCAATAGTCTTTCCTAGCGACTCCATGTTACCTTTGTATTTATCCGATAATTCAAGAATCTGCAAAAAATCGATCATATGGTTTTTGGATCCATCGGGATTTCTATCGATTCGTTTGGTTATAAAACATAACTCCCCTGAGGCCAGACGTATCATGCTAAATGGCACAGTGTCTATTTTGAAAAGTTGTGCCAACTTCATGGAAAGGTGCTCGTTTTCAGGCATCTGCGCATAATCGGCGTTTTGTGGCTTTAGTATGAAATTACCTTTCAAAGCATCCATAATGGTCAATCGTCCCTGGTGTCCATTTTCCATAGCAGTTTTGATCCAGCCTAAGGAAAGCTTTGGCTGAACGCCAGGTACGGTAATGGATAATTCTGCTGCTTCTTTGGCTAGTTTTTCCATTTCATCTAGACGATAAGGCAGGATTGGCGCATAGGTTGTGCCGAAAAAAGCTTTGATGCATTTAGGATGAAAGTCTTCCTGACCTTCATCCAACTCTCGATAGCAATAAAGGCATTTATGCATCGGCTTCAATGGTTATCGGGTGAACACTTACCGCGCCAATGGCATTTTGACAGCAGGCCAGTAGTAGCCCCATACGATCATTTTTGTTGATTTTCCAGCTTTCAGCAGCTATGTTCAGGAGCCATCCTTCGGGAATGAGCCCATCGAAAAACGGGAAGAGTGTTTTGCTTCTGTATGGTCTTTTAGAAACAGGCAAGTCAAAGGTCACGAACTGATTGGGGTAGGTTTTCACATATTCATCGTCGTATACAAACATATATTCCCCGTTATCCTCTTCTGTCAGGTGACCCGCCACTATGTTGTTGTATTTGACAATTCCTTTACGCATGGTTATTATTTATTGGTCCGACTACATGACCAAACATTTGTAGCACTTGATTGACTTTAGATAAGCTAAGGTTTTCTTTGCCCTGTTCAATCTTTCTGATTACCGTAAGGGCTACTCCAGCTTTTTCAGCAAACTCTTCCTGTGTCAGATTTAATTGTTTTCTTCTTTCCTTTACAAAGTATGATAGTGCACTCATTTTTATATGCATTTACATACAAAAATAAATAAATACCATAATTTATATGCATAAACATATAAATTAATATTTTAAGATAAATCTATATGCATTTAGATATAATTTTTTATTATCGATTTAAATTTCTCTTCCTCTGTAGGTATACGCTGACAATTACAACCTCCCTTATCAGGACGATTTCTTAGATGCGCCATCTTTTACTCTGGCGTATGCTGATTCGAATAAACGATATACTAATACAAGTAATTTTTAGTACGGTTTTTTTGGAGCTAAGAAAAGCGACAGTAGGAAAACAAAAAAGCCTGTTAGTCAATTACTTACAGGCTTATAAAGCAGTCCGTAGGAGGACATGACGTAAAGAAACCATCCAGTGGATGGTTTTAGTCATGGGCCAGGCTGTAGCGCAAGACCCCTACGTACGAAATGAAAAAAGCCACTCGTTTGAGTGGCTTTTGGAATGCAGTCCGTAGGAGGACCGAGCGTTAATAATTGATCCTGCGGATCAATTTAGTGAGGAGCCCGGTTGCAGGGTGGCCCCCATGGACTGCAAAAATTAAGTGAATTAATTAAGATGAATGACTACAAACAAAAAAGGCTCTCACACCATAAAGTGCTCGAGCCTTTTTGCAGTCCGTAGGGGAATCGAACCCCTGTTACCAGGATGAAAACCTGGCGTCCTAACCCCTAGACGAACGGACCGTGTTTCAATAAATATCTTATTCGTCAAGAACGATTGCTTTTAATAAAGCCAGGTTTTACAAACCTGTCACCCTGACCGGGCCGTGCCTAACACCTAGACGAACGGACCGTGTTTCAATAAAAATTCCCAAAAAATAACATGTCTTTATCAGACCTTGCTTGTTTTGGGAGTGCAAATATAGAATGTCAATGCAGTTTTGCAAAGAACCAAATTGAAAAAAATAATAAAATTTAAAAATGGGTTACTCAACTGTCTCTTTGTAGATAGAAACACCCAGTAAATAGGTATTCACAATAAGGTTCTTATTCTTTTTGATCGATTCCTTGAATGAACTTACAGAACCCTCCTCTGAAGCCAGAAATCCATTTTGAGTAAGTCCTTGACCAATAATTAGGCCGCTAACGGCTAAACCGCATACTAGAGCTAGTGCTTTAAGAGAACCCCGATTTTTAAGACTAAAACTCTTCATGATCAAGTTGTTTTAATTCATTAGTGTCATTTACCAACGAATTATTACAAGTAAAACGAAAAAGATTTCAAAAGGCTGCAAAAATTTTCAATTTTCAACAATAACAATGGGGAAATCTTGTCCCCGTGAGAAGGTATGGGGGTACTGAGGGCTTCCTTTATATCGAATACTTAGTTCTGGTACTTGATCATCCAAATACGATTTCAACTCATAAATGGTCACCTTTCCATCCTTAGGTGCGCCATCCGCATCGCCTGATAATCCTTTCAATAACGCATAGGTGAATAAACCATGTCCCAGCGATTCAAACTCTGTAGCGTATTGTTCGCTTCCAGCAGCTGCCATGACGTGAATGCCAGAACTTCTGGATAATTGAGCGATGGCCTTTTCTTCAGGAGCACCTCGTTGAGCAAGTACCTCTACCGATCCTCCAGATTGGCAAGCATCCATTATGATTAATTGCTTTAGTGCTTTGATATCAAGCATCGCTTGTTGTAAAGCAGAAGCTTTAATTCCATATTCATTGATTTTGCTATTGTCATACAATCTGCTGGCAGAAGATGATACAAGATAGAAATTACCATCCACCATACTTCCATGACCCGCATAGTAAAACACAAACACATCATTGACAGAAACCTTCTCTTTCAGTTCAGCAATCTTGTTAAGGATATTCTGCTTGGTAGCTTCCTTATCATAAATCTGGTGCAATTCTACTCTCGAATAAATAGCCTCACCCTGATCTTTCATTTGTTCAGAAAATGAACTAGCATCCTTCCTGGCATAATTTAGATTAAGGGATTGGTTCTGATATTCATTGATGCCTACAGCAAGAATGTGACACGTACTACCCGGGATTTTAGAATCAGAGAATAATGTAACCAACCCACGATTAGATTCAATATTTGATTGAGAAGAGGCCGTCACCGAAAACTCATTATGACCAGCAACCAATGGGTATTCTATGGTATAAATTTTTGCATTCTTGTCAGATCTGACCTTTTGAACTTGAGATTCCAACAGTACTTTGCGCCCGTTGTGGAATAACGTGATATCTGCTATACCACCTCCTTTATCCTCTATCTTGAGGAATAGCTTCGCTATTTCAGATTGAACAATCCCTGACAGTTTAACAACTGGTGGCGGGCTTTGATCAAAATACTTACCCATTGATTTCTTACCTGACCTGGTTGAATTGAAAATATCTTCAACAAGCCCCGGAACATAGAATTCGTCCATCATCTGGTCTGCTCCCACTGATTCCATTCCCTTTACAAAATGGATATTAGAAATTGCATCATCGGTTGCATCAAAATATCCGTCTGGTGTTTTTACCATCCAATCATTTTTCCCGATTTGAATATGTTCAAACAATTCCTCTTTGGAATTAAGGTCCCAGAACTTAGTTACTCCATCGACATCTGCTGTCATCATTAAGTTGTCACTGATGTCTATGCCATTAATCTCAGCCTGATGACCCTCTAAAGAAGCTGTTTTTTCACCCGTTTGCTTATTCCAAAAATGCACTAACCTATCAGCGCCTACAGTCAAAAGTTGATCATTGTAAGATGCTACTCCAAATACCGATTTACCTACATTTAATCGTTGCTTGATTAATCCGCTATATAAGTCCCACACAATAACTTTTCCATCCCAACTTGCTGAGACAATATCATCATCGATGGTTTTAACCATCGTTACATTATCTGTGTGGCCGACAAATTCCTTTACAAATCGCTTGGTCTCTACTTCATACAACCTCAACGTCTGGTCCAACATAGCGACTACCAGATAGGCATCATTACCTGTAAATGCTAATGAGTAGGTGGAAGATCCTTCTGTATAGATGTAGTTATATCTTTCCCACGTTTCAGTATCCCAAAGACTTATCACTCCATCCCAAGCCGTACTTGCCAGATACTTTTTATTGTGGCTTAACTCAATATCAAATATTGGTTCCCGATGGGCATTGATTTTCTTGATCTGCTTGCCTGTCTTCTCATTCCAGATGATGATTTTTCCATCTCCACCACCCGTAGCAATGCTATTTTCATCAATGCGTTCAAAACATATATTACCCTTTTCATGCCCCAGGTATTCCATTTCGATGGATGCACTACTGACATTCCATTTTCTAGCTTTATTGCCTGTTTTGCCAACAAAAAATGATTTTTTATCCAGTCTTCTTGCAGATTTGTATTTGATCCATTTTGCAATGTAATGTTCCCAATAACTGCCAAGATCATAGTCAAGCCCAGTGGTAGATTTATTGAGGATACCATCATATCTCCGAACTTCATTTCCTTCAAAATCTGTTACGATCACAACCTTATCTACAGCGACAAAAATCTGCTTTTCTGTTGGATGAAATGATGCATCGTTGACTTGCGCTCCCATTGTCCATTTGTCCAGTACAGTATGTGTAGCATTATCAAAGAGAAAAACAGAATCCTCAGTGGCTGACATAAAATGTGTGCCTGAAGGATGAAATTCGATAGAAGAAATATCCCGATAAACCTTTGATTGTTCAAAAATTTTCGATCCATCCTTCAAATCATATTTTGTTAGTGTGGTGCCGTTAGAGAGCTTTACTAAATGGTTTTCATAAATATCCGTTAGCGTTCCGCATCCTCCACAATATCCTTTCTCCGGTTTAAATTCATAAACCTTTTTCCATCCATTGACAGTATAAACAGTTGCTGTACGGTTATCTTCTCCTAAAACCAGGTATTGACCATCATCACTAAAAGTCACACTTACACCATAACCTACTCCTCTATCTGCATTTACTTTGATCTTATGATCTAATAGATATTTATTGGTTTTGAAAATGGATATTGAGTCAGCATAGCTTGCCACTGCAAGTAACTTTCCATCTGGGCTAAAACTCACTGACGTGACATAATCTCTAAATTTCTGACTGGACCAAATCCGTTTACCAGTGGTCATGTCCCAAACTCCGGCTGTTCCGTCAGCGCTACTTGTGGCAATCAGATTTTCATAAATAGAAAAATCATTAACCGTATGGTCATGGCCAATGAGCGAACGTATTTCACGCCCGGAATTCGCATCCCATATTTTTACAGTTTTATCACGACTTGCAGTAATTAGGTAATTTCCATCATCGGTAATGCTTACAGCTTTAATCGCTTCACCATGGCCTTTTTGAATAACAGCATTAAATGATTGAGCCTCTGTAAAACAGAGGCTCAAAAGAATTATCAATAATGAAAATAGAGTTCTCAATGTCAATCTCTTAGGTGAGCGGTCCACACCGGAACACTTGCGTGATTTACTACATCTTCAGCGATACTTCCTGCCAGAAAATGGCCCACTCCTTTACGTTGATGGGTACCCAAGGCAATCATGTCCGCATTTACATCTTCTGCATAATAAACTATGCCGTCTTCTTCATTTTTATAATTGTAGATGTCGATGTTATAATTCTCAATGCCATACTTCTCTACAAAATCATTCATTTGCTTTAAATCATGTCTTGTAGAAGTGAAGCTTGCTGGTGTGTTAATCTTTACAATGTTTAATTGTGCACCCATCATGGCCTGTAAACTTTTCACTCGTTCAATAAAAAAGTCATCGGAATTGATAAAATCCGAAGCAAAAACAATCTTCTCGATCGGCTCCATGTCAAATTTTTCACTCACAGAAATGACAGGACACTCTGCTTTTCTCACAATTTTTTCGGTATTGGAACCGACAAAGAATTCGTTTAATCCTTCAGCTCCTTCAGTCCCTACAATCAATAGATCTACATTTTCCTCAGTGATTTGATCAATGATGGTATTGAATGCATTACCCAATTGAATCTTTGTCAAGATCTTATCATCTGAGTACTTGGCCTTCGAAACGACATCAGCGAGTTTTTCCTGTACTTTCTCATACATCTTCTTGATATACAACTGCTCCATTGGATCCACATTTTGGATTCCCATAGTCTTGAACGAATCAGCAGTCGGATGCTCTATGACATTAAGAAGTAGAATGTTTCCTTCTGATTTATCGGCTATTTGACATGCAAAATCCAAGGCATGCTCTGCTACTTTTGAAAAATCGTAGGGTACTAATATTTGTTTCATTTGTTTCCTGAATTATTAATATTCCCAATTTAATGAAAAATGACTTTCATCCTTCTTTTTTGATGAAAATCATAAAGCAAACAAACAATTGACAGCTAGATGAAGAAGGATAAAATCTGACCCACAGAAAATAGTAATGAGAATATTAGAGTAGAAATAGCCATTTGTTTTAAATGAGGGTCAAGCTCTTTTGATGGTTTATTTTTCACTGCTTTAATGTGTTTAATGAACGGGACATTCACGAGTACGAACAAAAAGCCTATCCAACTCTGGAAATTGAGGATCACAAAAATTATACTCAGCAAAAGACCACCCTGAAGTAGCATAATGTGATATCGAATGGCTGCTTCTCTCCCCATACGTACAGGTAAACTGTTTTTTCCTGCCATCTTATCTGTTTCGATATCTCTAATGTTATTTACGTTTAAGACGCCTACACTAAAAAATCCCATTGAAAATGCAGGAAGCAGCACTTCCCAGTTTAGAGTCTGGGTTTGCAGATAATATGATCCAAAAACCAGAACTACTCCAAAAAATACGAATACGAATGCATCTCCAAATCCCGCATAACCATAGGGGTTTTTGCCAACTGTATATTTGATTGCAGCACCAATTCCGACTAACCCAATGATTAAAAATACTACCGCTGAAACAAAATCATTTTCAAATGATAAGTAAAGCAAGATCAATCCTGCTATGAATGAAAGAATGGAGAATATAACCATTGCGTTTTTCATGGCCTGTGCGGATATGCGACCAGAACTAACCATACGCTCCTCTCCAGTTCTGTTATCATCCACTCCTGATGAAGCATCACCATAGTCATTGGCTAGATTTGATAAGATTTGAAGGAAAATCGCTGTAAGGAGTGTAAGACCAGCGATCACATAATTTAAAGCTACCTCATTGCCAGCTAGCGTCACCCCTATCAGCCACCCTGAAAATGCTAAGGGTAATGTTCTTAATCGAAATGCTTTGATCCAGGATTTCATCGATTACATCCTTTCAGGTACATCAATTCCCAATAAATCCATGCTCTCCCTGATAAGCGATGCAGTGATTGAAGATAGGGCTACTCTGAATGCTAGCTTATCTTTATTTTCCTCATTAAAGATTGGAACTTCCTGATAGAAACCATTGTACTCCTTCGCTAAGTCATATACATATTGAGCGACAATTGCCGGTGAGTAATCTTTCGCCGCTTCTCGAAGCGCTTTGGAATATTCGGTGATTTGATAAATCAAATCAACTTCACGTTTATTCAATTCACCAACTTTTTCAATATCGAAGATTGTGTTGATTTCCAAGGATTTTGCTCTACGCAAGATTGCCGAAATACGCGCATGAGTATACTGAATAAATGGTCCTGTATGTCCTTGAAATTCAATTGATTCCTGAGGATTGAAAAGCATTCTTTTCTTAGGATCAACCTTTAATAAGAAATACTTCAACGCACCTAAACCTAACATTTTATACAATCCTTTGGCTTCAGATTCCTCCATCCCTTCAATCTTGCCCAGCTCTCGTGTATGCTGCTCAGCAGTATTAAACATCTCCTGTAACAGGTCGTCGGCATCAACAACCGTTCCCTCACGAGATTTCATTTTGCCTGTTGGTAAATCTACCATTCCATAGGATAAATGGTAAAGACCATCTGAATAGTGTCTGCCGAGTTTTTTCATGATGGCAAAAAGTACTTTGAAATGATAGTCCTGCTCATTACCCACCACAAAAACAGACTTATCAAATGGAAAATCCTTATGCTTCATGTCGCAGGTTCCCATATCCTGAGTCATATATACTGCCGTACCATCGGCACGAAGGACAAGTTTTTCGTCCATTCCTTCATCAGTCAAATCCACCCAAACTGACCCATTATCTTTCTTGAAGAAGACACCCTTTTGAAGTCCTTCATCTACCACCTCTTTTCCCAAGAGGTAGGTATTTGATTCTTTATACATGGTATCGAAGTGAATACCCATGGTGTCATAGGTCTTATCAAATCCTTCGTACACCCAATTATTCATCTTTTCCCACAAGGCGACAGTTTCTTCATCACCTGACTCCCACTTTTGCAACATCTCCTGCGCCTCTTGGATCGAAGCTGCTTCTTTCTTTGCCTTCTCAGGATCCATTCCTTGATCAACAAGAGTGTTTATTTCTTCCTTGTACATCTGATCAAATAGTACATAGTACTTTCCAATTAGATGATCGCCTTTCATTCCAGCACTTTCAGGAGTCTCTCCATTACCCTCTTTTTGATACGCTAGCATTGATTTGCAGATGTGCACCCCTCGATCATTTACAAGATTTACCTTCTTCACTTCATAGCCATTAGCTGCAAGAATCCTGGCGGTAGAATCACCAAGAAAATTGTTTCTTAAATGTCCGAGGTGAAGTGGCTTATTTGTATTCGGTGAGGAAAACTCAACCATCACTTTTTGCCCATTTGATGATTGCTTTCCAAACTGGTCATCAGAAGTAATATCCTTCAATAACTGAACCCAACTTATGTCAGCGATCTCAAGATTCAAAAACCCTTTAACCACATTAAAATCTTCAATGAAGTCCGTGTTTGTTTTTAACCATTCACCTATTTGTGCTCCGGAATCTTCGGGTTTGCCTTTAGTGATTTTTAGATATGGAAATACAACAAACGTGTAGTTTCCTTCAAATTCCTTACGTGTCGGTTGCAGTGATACATTTTCAGAGGGTAATTCATGACTATATAGCTCGCTAAAAGCCTCTGAAATTGCTTTTTGAATATTCTTTTCCAGCATTTATCTGGTTTATTTTAATGGATTAAAAATTTCTGCCATCATACATCTGGCACTACCCCCGCCCAATTTTTCTATTGTGTGAATATCACTATGTACCAACTTGCCATGTTTAGAAAGTTGTACTTTTTGTTCTTCAGTAAGCGAATTGAAAGCTGCAGAAGACATGACTACCAATCGCTTATCGTCGTTCCCCAACAATTGCAACATATTGCCAGCAAATTGCTCCTTTTGAACTTCTGATATTTCTATGATTTCTTTATCTGTCTCCTCAAGTGCCTCAACAAGATTTTCTCTTTCTTCAAGATCGTCTATGCTATCCAGACAAACAACCGCAAATTCTTCCCCTAAACACATCATCACATTGGTATGATAGATTGGCAGTCGCTTACCATCTACAGATTGCAATGCGTGAAAAGTGACCGCATCATACCCTGCTTCATCACAAAAATCTTCCAGAACATTTGGCATTGTTCGTTCGGATATTGCTGCATAGGCAATCTTATTTTGTCTATCAAGTAATAAACTACCAGTTCCTTCAAGATATGCCGCTTTCTCTTCCCAATTGGTAAAACTTACTACTTCTTCTACTTTGAAAGTAGATCTAAGAGACTCAATAATGTCTTCTCTTCGTTCCAACCGTCGATTTTCAGCGTACATTGGATATAGCCTGATGACTCCATCTTGATGAAAGGAAATCCAATTGTTAGGGAAAATGGAGTCAGGAGTTGCAGGATCAGTCGTATCATCAAATACAGTCACATTTACTCCTTCTTCCCTTAGCTTATCAACGAAATCATCGAACTGTCTCAGTGCCTGATTTTGGATATCCTCGAGACTTACTCCTTCTTCATTTTTCTGGTAATAATTATTCACTGCCGTTTGCTCATTCATATAGAAAGCTACCGGCCGGATCATCATGATATTATTTGTAATTTGATTACTCATATCTTCTTCTTAAGGGCATAGTGGAACATCTAAGCAAACCTTCCATTTTTGCAGCTTCTCTATACTTTACTTCCTCTACTGTCAGCCCCCATTCTCTGAATTGCTCATTCAACCGTGTAAAGCTGCTGTCAGAAATAACTACTTCCGGGCTGATGGAAAAGAAATTGGAATTCATTTCATACATCTCCTCTTTTGTGATTTCAAAAACATTTTGGGTACCGAAGAAATTGATCAAAAATTCGGCATCCTGCTGATTTTTAAATCCTCCACGATATATCACCGCTTTATCTGCACCTACCGGCTGAAAGCAGCAATCCAGGTGGAGTGCATTTTCTCTTGGATTATCATCTGATTTATTAAGTTCAAAAGCTTTGACTGTAAAATTTGGAAAGGTTTTGCGCAAATATTCCACTGCTGCTTCATTGGTGCGAGAAACAGTATATTTATGAAAATCATCCTCTTTAGAGTAGCCTACGAATATGTGATTTCTCCATGGTATGATGTCACCACCTTCCATTCGCTCATGCTCATCAGGTAATAGTACGTTTTCCACTTGATCAGTGATATACTCAATGCCATCAGACTCTAATTTCCGCTCCGGAGTTACACATGGTATCACTAGCTTGTCATCAATAACGAATGCAATATCTCTCGCAAAGATTTGATTAAGCTCAGGGATGCTGTTTGGACGATAAACAATCACATTGTACTTCTTTAAAACTTGTGCTACAGCCTCCATCTCCTCAATTAAATCGGCTTCTTTTGGAAAGGTCCCCGCCAGTATGTGTTCCTTCGATTTAGGATCGTATGTCTTCTCAACTTCAGGAGTTCCACCCATGCTTTCTGCAGTACCTAAAATAAGCGCTTCCAAAGGGGCAGTTTCGTCTAAAATTTTTACGGTGATCATATATCTGAAAAATTGACGCAAAATTAACGTGAATAAGCAAGGATACCTGCATTAATACTTAATCAAATCTGTCTTAAACAGACATTTTGAAAAACGAAAAGTAAATTCTTTCAGGAATGATGATTTTAATGGATAATTGCGTCGAGTATTTGCTGCAAGCCAATGAGAAAATATGCTGATCTAATAGATCAAACCTTTTACTTCCCTACAAAAGAATTCAAAGTAGAAAAGGATAATCTTCATTTTCATGGGGTTAACCTTATGGAGATCATTAAAGAATATGGAACACCGCTTAAATTAAGCTACCTACCAAAAATCGAACAAAACATTAAGTATGCATACAAGATTTTTAATGATGCTATTAAAAAGCATAAATATGAAGGGAAGTACACCTACGCATACTGTACTAAGAGCTCACATTTCAAATTCGTAGTAGAAAAAACCCTTTCTAATGATGCTCATCTAGAAACATCTTCCGCTTATGATATTCCAATTGTTAGAAGCATGCTCAAAGCCGGAAAACTTACAAAGGAGCACTACATCATCTGCAATGGCTTCAAACGTCCATTATACTTACAAGAAGTCTCCGCATTACTGAATGAAGGGTACACAAATTGTATCCCGGTACTAGACAATTTGAATGAACTTAATCATTACCTCACCAATGTCAATGATGATTTTCAGGTGGGCATTAGAATAGCAGCGGACGAAGAGCCAAACTTTGCTTTTTATACCTCTAGATTAGGTATCCGGTACGGTGATATACTTCCATATTACAAGGATGTGATTAAAGAATCAAAGGCAAATCTTAAAATGCTTCATTTCTTTATCAATACAGGAATAAAAGACACAGCGTATTACTGGAGTGAGCTTAGTAGATTTATTTATAAGTACTGTGAACTCAAGAAAATTTGTCCAGAACTAGACACGGTCGATATTGGTGGAGGATTTCCGATTAAAAACTCACTTCATTTTGAGTATGACTACAAATACATGGCAGAGCAAATCATTGAAAACATTCAGTGGATATGCAAAAAGAATCATGTGCCTGTGCCAAACATTTTTACGGAATTTGGAAGTTATACCGTTGGTGAAAGTGGTGCAACCATCTATTCTGTATTGGACCAAAAACTACAGAATGACAAAGAGCTTTGGTACATGATGGATGGCTCTTTCATCACCCACATGCCGGACGTTTGGGGCCTTAACGAAAAATACATTATGCTTCCTGTCAATCATTGGAAAAGTCCTTATCATCGGGTAAACCTTGGAGGCCTTACTTGTGATAGTCAGGACTATTATGACTCAGAGGCACATATTGGTGAAGTATTCTTACCTCAATACGATGAAAATGAGACCTTGTTTTTTGGATTTTTTCACACGGGTGCTTATCAGGAGTCGCTTGGAGGATACGGTGGAATTCAACACTGCTTAATACCTGCTCCAAAACACATCATTATAGATCGAGATAAAGACGGAAAAATCGTACATGAACTTTTCGCAGAAGAACAGAAAAGTGAGGACATGATGAAGATTTTGGGGTATTAGGACAATGAAAATATGAGCAAATTAGAAGATCGAGTTTCGTGGTTGAATCATAATAATAAAAGAATACTTTACGCCGATTATTCAGGCCTTAAAGGAGACGATTTGATGACTGTTTTTAAGAAGAGCAAACAAACTCAAATAAATGCAGGAAAGGACATTCTTCTTATTGTGAACTTTACAAACGCTAAGGCCAATAATGAAATCGTAACCGCACTAAAACAAGCCGGTAGAGAATTGGATGCTGACATGAAAAAAACAGCAGTAATCGGATTGGCAGCACTTCATAAAATTTTTTACAACGGATATATTCGTGTCACCGGTCAAGGTCATAAGACTAAAACGTTTAATAGTGTTGAAGAATCAATCGACTGGATTACGTCAGATTAATTGTTTGCAGTATTTAGGGCAATCTTTTCTTCTAGTGTTGTTAATATATGTGAAGGCTACCCATTAGAGATTCTTTTAATCTATTTTTGATGTCTTAATATGTCAAAGAACTTAGTTGTCATACCTACCTACAATGAATGTGAGAATATTCGAGACATTATCAATGTCACGAGAGTGCTCTCACCATTATTTGACATATTAGTTGTGGATGATGGCTCTCCCGACGGGACAGCCGACATTGTCAAAGAAGAAATGAAAACCACTCCAGAACGGGTATACCTCATAGAACGGAAAGGTAAACTCGGACTTGGCACAGCATATATCACTGGTTTTAAGTGGGCACTGGAAAAGGGGTATGAATACATCTGTGAAATGGATGCTGATTTTTCACATGACCCAAATGATTTGGTAAAGCTCCATGCCGCATGTGTTGACGGAGCGGACGTAGCGATTGGAAGCAGATATGTCACCGGTGTGAATGTGGTCAATTGGCCGATGGGAAGGGTATTGATGAGCTATTTTGCCAGCTTTTATGTTCGCATCATTACAGGAATGCCCTTCAGAGATAGTACTGCAGGGTTCAAATGCTATAACCGAGGTGTTTTCGATAAATTGAATCTGGATCATATTAAGTTCATAGGCTATGCATTTCAGATTGAGATGAAATTCAATGCCTGGAAGCATGGATTCAAAATCGTTGAGGTTCCTATCATTTTTACGGACCGAACAAAGGGTACATCCAAAATGTCAAAAGGAATCTTTAAAGAAGCGGTAATAGGTGTACTCCAAATGAAAATAAAGAGCCTGTTTAAGAAATACGAACCCGTAACCTGATATAAAAAACTAACTGCTGATTAGTCAAATCGAATGGCTTTTACGGGTTTTACTCGTGAGATAATAGCGACTGGTATTAGCAGCGTCAATCCTATTAAGGTAAGGACCAGGAGATTTAATCCAACAATCGTCAACACATCAATCTCAATTGGAACATGAGGCATGTAGTAGTTTACCTGATCAAGGGGGATTACTTTGAAATAATATTGGACCATTCCTAATGAAAGTCCGATAGCATTCCCCCAAAATAAGCCACGCACAATCAGCTGAATGCCATTAAAAATAAATATTCTCTGAATCAACTTATTACTGGCTCCTAAAGATTTTAATGCACCAATCATCTGTGTGCGTTCCATGATCAGGATAAGTAAGATAGAAATGATACTTGTCCCTGAGACGAAAAGAATTATTGCGAGCAATATGATCACATTACGATTTAATAGATTGAGCCAATCAAAAATTTGAATGTAGCGATCAGTTACCTTATCTACATATAAATCTGCATCCAAACTAAAAAACAAATCGTCTTCTGCCTTTTCTAATTGATTAGTATCAGAAATGAAAATCTCAATCCCTCCTACTAATGAGTTGGGCCAATTGTTTATTCTTCTGACCAAATCCAGATCACCTATGATGATTTTTTCATCAAATTCCTCCAACCCTGTTTCGTAAATACCTGATACCTGAAGCCTTCTGAATCGAGGTGGGTTTTGCACGAAGTAAATGAGAACTTCATCACCCACATCTAGCTGCAGGTAGTTTGATACTCGGGCACTCAAAGCTACTTCCGTAGAATATGTTTTCGAGTCAAGGTTTGGGAATCGGCCTTTGATCATGTGTTTTTTAAACCCAAGCGTATCAAAATTTTCATCCACGCCCTTTACAATTACTCCCTGCACCTCTTCATCAGTCTTTAATAATGCCGCTTTCATTGCATAGGGCTGTATACGTGCAGTTAGTGGATAATCCTTCAGCTGCTGTATCAAAGAATCGTCCATCGTGATCGATCCTTCTTCGAATGAAGTGGAAAGCGTGTATTTGCTAATGATCAAATGCCCACTGAAACTGTAAATCTTATCCTTGATCTCCTTTTTAAATCCAAAAAGGACCATAAATGCCAGTATTAAAACCGCCAAACCAACACCGATGCTTACAACTGCAATCCGGTTGATGACACTTGAGAAGGAATCCGATGCTTCTCTTGAAATACGTTTTGATATAAATAAAGGAAGATTCATTGCTGCCCTGCAAAATAGGGTTTTCAATACTGTAAGAACAAGCTAACTTGGTGAATTAATATGTACCGATTCATTTTTATTTTATTCATGGTCATTGCTGGCTGTACCAATCAGGCACAAGAACGATCAACCGAAATTCTTCTTGGAGCATACCAATTAGAAGAATACTTACCCTTATTAACAGGGAAGCAAGTAGGACTTAGCGTAAATCACAGTTCCTTAATTGGACAAACTCATCTGACTGATAGCCTTATTTCACTTGGCATTTCTGTAAAGAAAGTTTTTACTCCGGAACATGGGTTTACAGGAACTGTCAGTGATGGAGTTAATATAGAATATGACAGCTCATTATCCTCCTATGAGTTGGTATCACTTTATGGCAAAAACAAAAAGCCCACCCCTGAGCAGCTGAGTGGAATAGAAATTATGGTTTTTGACATTCAAGACGTTGGAGCTCGCTTCTACACCTATGCCAGCACTATGCAATTTGTAATGGAAGCATGCGCAGAAAGTGGAATTCCAATCATCATTTTAGATAGGCCTAACCCTAACGGAAGCTATGTAGATGGACCTGTTTTGGATACTGCTTTACGATCTTTCGTTGGCTTAAATCCAATCCCCATTGTGCATGGAATGACCATAGGAGAACTTGCTCAAATGATTAATGGAGAAGGTTGGTTAGCGAATGGTATTCAGACTGAGTTGCAAGTTATAAAGATGAAAAACTGGGATCATGGAATGACATACTCACTCCCAGTTAAACCATCACCCAATCTACCGGATGACTTAAGTATTTCTCTTTACCCCAGTTTATGTTTATTTGAAGGAACCATCATGTCTGTGGGCAGAGGAACAGATTATGCATTTCAGCAAATAGGGCATCCAGAATATCCTGACACTACCTATTCATTTACACCAATTTCAAAAGAAGGAGCCAAATGGCCGCCGTATGAAGATGTGGTTTGCTACGGTCTGTCATGGACCGGGAGTCAGCCACAATATAGATTGACCCTACAGCCATTGATTCAGGCTTATAAAGAAATGAATAGAGATGATTTTTTTAATAATTATTTTAAACGTTTAGCTGGAACTAATTCACTCCAAAAACAGATAGAAGAAGGACTAAGTGAAGATGAAATACGATCCTCATGGGAGCCAGCATTATCAAATTTTAAAATGAAAAGAGAACAGTATTTACTGTACCAATAGTCAATGGATTATCAAGGCATACTTAATCAAATTCAAAACAAGGTTGATTACAAACAGCTACCAGGTGAAGTAGCTACCTACATTCCGGAGCTAGCCAAAATCTCACCAGATAAGTTCGGGATGCACTTATGTAGTGTAATTGGGGATGAATTCTGTTTTGGAGATTCTGAAGAAAGATTTTCAATTCAAAGTATATCAAAGGTTCTGTCATTATCACTTGCACTACTGCAAGAGGACGAGAAACTATGGGAAAGGGTGGATGTAGAGCCTTCAGGTGACCCTTTTAATTCCTTGGTTCAATTAGAATATGAAAATGGGATTCCACGTAATCCTCTCATAAATTCCGGAGCATTGGTTATTTGTGATGTTCTCATTTCCAACTTGAAAGATCCGAAAAAGGAATACCTGGAATTTGTAAGGAAAATCGCTCGAAACCCGAACATTCATTACAATGAAAAAGTTGCAGAGTCTGAAAAGGCTGAGGGATTTAATAATGCTGCAATGATCAATTTGATGAAATCCTATGGAAACATTAAAAATGATATAAACGAAGTGCTTGACTTCTATTTTTATACGTGTTCAATCAGTATGTCATGTAAAGAGCTGGCAAATACTTTCCTTGTGTATGCTAATCACGGATGTTTGCAAGAGACGGGAGAACAAATCTTCAGCGTAAAACGAACCAAACGGATCAATGCGTTGATGCAAACGTGTGGCTTCTACGATGAAGCAGGTGAATTTGCATTCAGGGTGGGTCTTCCGGGAAAAAGTGGTGTTGGGGGCGGAATAGTAGCCATTTACCCTAACATGTTTAGTGTAGCTGTATGGAGTCCCAAGCTTAATGAAAAAGGAAATTCAACGGCTGGAATGATGGCTCTAGAATACTTAACTGACATGACAGGATCGTCAATATTTTAATATGTCAAACACAGACCTCATCATAGAAGAAAGAAGCCGAGATATCGGTGATTTTTTGGTTGGTCGACTAATTCCTTTTCGTAAAAAGCGAATGGTCGGTCCATTTATTTTCATCGATCACATGGGCCCTACAACCATTAAGCCTGGCACCTACCTGGATATCGACCAGCATCCACACATTGGTCTTTCTACACTCACCTATTTATTCGAAGGTGAAATCCAGCATCGGGACAGCATAGGCACCAATCAGCACATCAAGCCTGGATCTGTGAACTGGATGACTGCAGGCAAAGGTGTAACACACACCGAGCGTACTCCTTCAGAGATGAGAAATGGTCAATCATTCACCATGCATGGTTATCAAATCTGGGTGGCTCTTCCAAAAGAAAAAGAAGACATGGATCCTGAATTCCATCACGTGGATGGATCAGAGCTTCCACAGTGGACAGATGGTCCGGCTAGTTTCAAACTGGTGGCAGGCAAGGGATTTGACAGGCAGTCTCCCTTACCTGTACACTCAGATCTTTTTATGATCGAGATAAAAACTACTGAAGATTATAACTTAACAATCAAAGATCAACTTTTCGGAGAAATTGGATTTTGCATTGTAGAGGGTGGAATTACGGCTTGTAATCAGGAAGTGAATAAAGGGAATATGCTCATTTCAAAAACAGAGAATGCTTGTGAATTATCCGTTAAAAAGGATTCCATTATTCTGTTGTTTGGAGGGGAACCATTTGAAGAGGAACGGCATATTTTCTGGAATTTCGTATCTTCAGACAAGCAAAAATTAGAGGTAGCCAAGGAAAAATGGAAGAATCATGAGTTTCCTAAAGTTACCGACGATGACACTTACATTCCATTACCATAAACAACACTACCATGCGAGCAAATTGGTTTGAACTTCCCGTCAATGACATGAATCGAGCGAAAGAATTCTATTCATCAATTTTTGATGTCGATATGGGTGATGACTTTGCTATGGGCACATCAGTCATGTCATTTTTCCCATTTGTAACTGATCAAGAGGGTGCAACAGGAACCTTGATAAAACAGGAATCCTATATTCCATCCCATGAAGGAGCTTTGGTCTACTTCGCAGTTAAAGAAATTAACGATGTATTGCCGAAGATTACATCAGCAGGTGGTAAAGTGATCAACGAAAAAATGAGTATCGGAGAACATGGGTTTGTTGCACATTTTGAAGATTCTGAAGGCAATAGAGTCGCATTACATCAAAGTGCTTAAAACATTCAAGCATTACAATCATTTATATACATGAATATGAGTCAAGACCCTAAGGAGAATATTGCTCAGATACTCCTCACTAAATCAGGCATTAAACAGCAGGCATATCGCAATGTATGCACTGCTTTTAAGCACCTAAAGGAGCAGTCAGTTTTGCTAATTGAAGAGCTTAAGTCTAAAACATCTGAAAGAGATAAAGACATCTTCTTAGGTGTTGAATTCATCAATGATCAGGAATTCACAGTGCGCATAGCGGGCGATCTTTTGGTGTTTGTTCTGCACACCAATATCATCACTTTACCGGCAGATTATGAATTTTACAAATCTGATTACGTGGCGGAGCAACCACTTCGCAAATACCTGGGTCAAATAAATGTATATAATTTCATGGCCGACTCTTTCGAGTTTAATCGATTGAATGATCCTGGTTATCTATTAGCCAGGCTTTTAATCAACTATGAGAATTATTTTATCGTTGAAGGAGACAGACAAGTAGGTTTTATGTTCGAATCTATTTCGTCTAAACCTCTGGAGAAAGTAGACCTGGATGTAATGATTCAATTAATCATTACACAGGCTGCTGAAAATGATTTAATGGCACCACCATTTCCTCAAATAAGAAACATTACTGTTCGTGAGAAAATGGAAAAAACGCAATCGCTGGGAGCTGGAAATAAAATTGGCTTTCAGATGAGTTATCAAAATGAAACAAAAGCTTAAATAACTACAAGTAATGAGCACCATGCAATCCAATTACGCCGGTATGACAATCATCGAACGATTGAAAGTGACCGGCCAGTTTGAAACATTCAAACGCGCATTGAAAAAGAATAAAGCAAAAGCACGACAGATTCTTGAATCACTAAAACTTGATCAAAAATCAATTGAGCGATTGCTTTCTACCAAAAAATGGTAAGAATCCAATTTCAGCGAATCTGTTTATTGGTATAAGGTTCCTTACATGCAGCAATCCAGCATTGTATGGAGACCCCTCTACTATTGTTCTTACTTCAGGTATCACTTTTAATTTAAATGAAAAGTGAATGTTGACATTATTACGAATGAGTTGATTGTCAATCATGTCAATATTGTACTTCAAAATCCTTGAATTGATAGCGCCTCTTAATTCAATCTTGTTGGGAGAAACATTTAAAACCTGAGCAATGGCTACCTCATTTGCATTTTGAAGTTCGATTTTCGAAATTTCAAATGTGTCTTTGATCAACAGTTGGCAAGCAGCCATCAGCGTCGATAAAATCAAAATAAGAGATACTGAATATTTTGTGTACAGAGACTTCATTTCATCGGAATTTTGAATAAAGAGCCGGATCAATTGATACCTTATAATGTTTCGGTTTTGATCTTTTTGTAGTTCGAGTGAGCTTAATTCCAAAAAGAATGAATGTCGCACCAGCTATCACCCAAAGAGTTAGTGACTCATCTAAAATCATCACACCTAAAAGGACGCCAAAGAGAGGCATGATGTATGTAACCAATGAAGCATAACCTGCACTGGATTGCTCGATCAACTTAAAATAGATCACGAATGCGATTGCAGTTCCAATTACACCTAAAATCATTGTTGACCCCCAAGCAATAGCACTAATTGACTGAAAGTCAAACTCTTGATAAACGAATAAGGTGAGTGGAACCAAATAGATTGTAACAGATAAAAGTTGAGCAGCAGGTGCCTGAAAAGATGGGATGTCTACCAAGTATTTTCGAATGTAAACGATCCCTATCGCATAACTAACTGATGCAATGGTGATGGATACGATCCCAGCTAAACTACCATCAACCCCATCATACAGGCTTGGTAAAACTAAAATCACCAATCCTACAAACCCCATCATCACACCCTTGATTTTGTTGACACTTAACCTTTCATCGGTCGTCATTAGATGTGCCAGAAGTATAGTGAAAATGGGCACTAACCCATTTAAAACAGAGGCTAATGAACTATCTACATATTGCTCTCCCCAGTTAATGAGAATGAACGGAAGGCCTTGAGCGAAAAAACCTGCGATGAATACATTCTTCCAGAATTCAAGAGATAGACCAAGTCGGGACCCAGTAAAGAGTAACAGCACATTTAAAATCAATGCTCCAATACCTATCCTCAAAGTGGCTAGCATTAATGGAGCAATTTCAGCCACTGCAATTTTTATGAATAAAAACGATGGTCCCCAGCAAATTGCTAACAGTATAAGGAGATATAAGTTCTTGATTTTCATGATTCATCCATTTGATACTCCAAATTGAACGTGAATTAAATTCGAATGAACTATTAATTGGATGAATTGATTTTATCATAACAATTAATTTTACTAATATTGAATATGGAGATCAGGCATCTTAAATTGATCCGTGAGGTAGCAGAAACGAAAAGTCTGACCAAGGCTAAGGATGCCTTATTCCTCTCTCAATCAGCCCTAAGCCACCAGCTCAAGGAAATTGAAAATCAATTGGGTACTCAGCTTTTTCATCGGGTAAACAAGCAGCTGATCTTGACCAATGCGGGCAAGATGGTTTTAGAATCTGCTGAACGCATATTAAGCGACCTTGAAAAAACTGAACGTTCCATCAAGAAATATGTGTCCGGCACCAGCGGCACATTGAGATTAGCCACACAGTGCTACACTTGTTACCACTGGCTTCCCTCACTTATGACGGATTTTAATAGAGAGTTTCCAAACGTTGAAATAGAGATATTTCATAGCAACGATTCAGATGTTGAAAGCAGAGTTTTAGATGGCGAAATTGATTTAGCCATCATTTATGAGCACTCAGATCGTCAAAATATTGACTATCATGAGCTGTTTAGAGATGAAGTCTTTGCTTTAGTACCTGTTGGTCATCCATGGGCTAAAAAGTCATATGTTCAGGCAGAAGACTTTGAAGATCAGACTGTTATTATACATTCATATCCTCTGGAATCTGTTTCACTATTTACACAGGTCCTTATTCCAGAAGGAATTAGTCCGAAAAAAGTGATGCAGGTCCAGGTAACAGAAGCTGTTGTGGAATTAGTAAAAGCGGGAATGGGAGTCAATGTGATGGCGAAATGGATCGTGGAGCCATATCTTAAGGATAATAAATTGGCATTAATTCCCGTGACCAAAAGAGGCATTCATAGAACATGGCATGCGATCACTTTAAAGGACGAAAACCGACCTCAATACATCGACAATTTTATTCACCATTTGAGGTGTAATATCGGCGGTCTTTGCTGTTGCCAGAACTAGTCCATTTTTTTCAATTCCTCTTCCGTGTAGTCGGTAGGTTTTCCTAAGTATTCGAATTTGTCAATCTCTTCTTTAAATTCTTGAAGACGAATTCCTACTCGTTTGTATGCCGGTCCGCCTAACGGAAGATGCACTGGAGGGCTATCAAGAGTTGTTATTTGAAACATAGCTTCTGCTGCACGTACCGGATCACCTATTTGATTACCACTCACTTCACGGATACTTTCCATATTCTTATTGGCTGTCTCATTATACTCATCAATGGATGACTCATTGTAAGTGGCTGATCTTCCAGCCCAATCAGTTCTAAAAGGCCCAGGCTCAATATTGGTTACCTTGATTCCTATATGTCTGGTTTCAGCCGCCAAGGCTTCTCCTATCCCTTCTAATGCAAATTTGCTACCATTGTATATCCCAACTCCTGGAAATCCATTGAGTCCAGCGATTGAAGTGATGTTCAAAATGTTACCACTTCTTTGCTTTCTCATAAACGGTAAGGCTAGCTTCATCATGCGCACACAGCCGAACACATTCACATCAAATTGACGTTGAATCTCTTCTTCTGAAGTCTCTTCGATTGGCCCCAGAGTACCATAGCCGGCATTATTCACCAGCACATCTAACCGACCATATTCCTTTTCAATGATTTGAGCGGTTTGGTTAATCGTTTCCTGTTTTTGCACATCCAGAATTACTCCTTTTACCAAGCCAGGGTTGATGGCTTCCAGTTCTTCGATTTGTTCTTTCTTTCGGACCGTTCCTATTGCGATCTCTCCATTTCCAGCCACTATCTTAATCAGCTCTCTACCAAAGCCTGTAGAACATCCTGTAATCAGCCAAACTCTTTTGCTCATGTTGATTCAAATTATGGTGGGAAAACATGCTGACACTAAGAATTGTTCAACCAACTGTCCGATTCTTTTAGTAATGATATTTAATGCAGGTATTTTTACAATGTATTTAAACTAAAGTCTTTAACTTCATCCTGTCATTCCAAATTACCAATATCATGAAAAAAATAACCTATTTACTACTGCTACTTTTTGTCATTGGTGTCAATGCCCAAGCACCTATAACCACCATTCCATTTGAACTCTTTGGCGATCACATCATCATTAAGGTGAGTGTGGACGACTCAGAACCATTGGATTTCATTTTTGATACAGGTTCTGGATATACAGTAATAGATACGGATGTTGAAAAGGAACTAGGCCTGGAAGGAAAAGATATAGAAATGAATCAAGCATCATCGGCATGGCACTTGATCAAACATAATTCCATTGCCATAAATCATTTCTTAATGGAGAAGAATACCAAGGTTTATTCAACAGATTTGGATCATCTGGAAATAAGTCTGGGTATGGATTTAGATGGAATCATTGGTTACGATTTATTGAGACATCATTCGGTCTACATCAACTTCGACACGAAAACGATGAATATCTATGATCATAGCAAATCACCAAAAAGAGGTGATGCAATCCCTTTTACTATGAACGTTTCAATCCCAGTGATAAAAGGAACTGTCGTTCTCAATAATGGTGAACCGCATGAAGGAACATTTTTTGTGATGACTGGAGCAGGAACAACCCTGGATTTTAACTCACCTTATTCTGAACAATGGGATGTGATTCACAAAACAGGCAAGCATTATTCTTACTTAGTTAAAGGCTTATCTGATGAAGAAACACTGCATTATGAAGGACATGTTCAATCATTCAGTTTTGGTAATCAAACGATTGAAGATTTGCCAATAGGCATTAGTACAGCCTCGACAGGTATTCAAGCAGATAGAAAAGTTTCAGGGATTATTGGCTCTCAAATTTTGAGAATGTACAACATGACCATTGACTATGGTACCAAAATGCTTTACCTGGAAAAAGACCATACCTATGATGCCAATTTCAAGGTAAACTGCAGCGGTATTGATGTACAACTTTCAAAAGATAAAAAGAAGGTATTAATTCATCAGGTATTTGAAGATAGTCCTGCTTCAGAAGCAGGAATCAATGTGAATGATGAATTGGTTAAAATCAATGGAAAAACCATGATGGAGGCCAATCTTTCTGAAGTAAAAAAGCTTCTAAAAGAAGAAGGTGAGACTGTAGAATTAGTGATAAACCAGGGTGGGACAGAAAAAACTGTATCACTTACCCTACGATCACTTATTGATTAGCCAAACGTTTGGTTTCTTTGCGCTTCTATGAGCAAGAAACTCCGAATCATATTTCTAGGCACACCTGATTTTGCTGCGGCAAGTTTGAAGAAACTGGTACAAAATCAGGTGAATGTAGTTGCCGTAATAACAGCGCCTGACAAACCTCAGGGAAGAGGTAAGAAATTAGGTATGTCGGCAGTAAAAACTTATGCATTAGAGGCTGGTCTTCCCATTCTGCAACCTGCTAACTTAAAATCACCACAATTTTTAGAGGAACTCAAGAGCTATAACGCAGATCTTCAAATTGTTGTGGCATTCAGGATGCTTCCTGTAGCAGTATGGGATATGCCGCCAATGGGCACATTCAATTTACACGCTTCACTCCTACCTCAATATAGAGGAGCAGCTCCGATCAATTGGGCCATAATAAATGGAGAAACTGAAACAGGTGTGACTACCTTCTTCTTAAAGCATGAAATAGATACAGGAGAAATCATTTTTCAGGAGCCAGAGCTTATTAAGCCAAGTGACAATGTTGGTAACCTTTATGAACGACTGATGAACAAAGGTGCTGACTTGGTTTTAAAAACTGTATTGGCGATTGAAGTTGGTGATTATCCTAGCCAACCTCAGGACAACAATCAGGAAATCAAACATGCACCTAAGATTTTTAAAGAAGATTGTGAGATAGATTGGCAAAAGACATCAAAAGAGATCAATGATTTTATAAGGGGACTTTCCCCTTATCCTGCAGCCTGGACAAAACTTCATGGGAAAACACTGAAAGTTTTTGAGGTTGAAAAAGCAAATGAAGGAACCAATAAATCAATTGGGGAACTATACTCTGACAGTAAAAATTACCTCCGAGTGAACACAAAGGACGGAACTTTGAATATCATGGATCTGCAGATGGAAGGTAAGCGACGCATGAATGTCACTGATTTTTTAAGAGGATATCAATTCCAAAACCAGAATTAAAATGACAATATCAATGATAGCTGCCATGGGCAGCAACCGTGTGATTGGAAAGGATAACGACATCCCCTGGCATTTGCCAGATGATTTCAAATTTTTTAAGAATACAACGAAAGGTCACCATGTAATTATGGGTAGAAAAAACTGGGAGTCCTTACCTCACTCTTTTCAACCCCTTCCAGGTAGGCCCAATGTCGTCATTACGCGTCAGGAAAATTATCAGCCGGAAGGCGCTCAAGTTGTACCTTCTCTAGATGATGCACTAGAAATTGCAAGAAGCAACAATGAACCTGAAGCATTCATCATAGGAGGTGGAGAAATCTACCGAATGGGTCTTGAAATTGCCGATCGCATATACCTAACCGAAATAAATGGTGAATTTGATGGTCAGGTGACTTTCCCTGATTTTGATAAATCAATATGGAAAGAGGAGTCACGTGAGCATCATCCAAAAGATGATCGACACAAATATTCATTTGATTTCGTTGTATATTCAAAGAAATAATTCACAAACCATGGATATTCAATCACACAAAAAAACGTTAGGGATTATACACATTGTATACGGGTCCCTTATTTCAATCACCTTCATATTTATAGGAAGCTTTATTTCCATACTTTTCCCATTCATTGCAGATGAAATAGCCAAAGATGTAGGAAACGATGCTGATGAGATACTTCTTATGGTTAGCTCTATCATCAGAACCGTATTCATTCTTCTACTGATATTTTCAGCACTGCCATCAATTATTGCTGGGATTGGCTTACTTCAGAAGAAAAGCTGGGGTGTTGTCATTGCACTCATCGCAGGATGCGTTTCTATTTTCAGTTTTCCATTTGGTACTGCAGTCGGTGTTTATAGTATTTACGTATTTGTAGAGAACAATAAACAGAAGAATGACCAAAATCAAGAATAGTGTAGTTTGGCTTACTGGAGCCAGTTCGGGGATTGGTGAACAATTGGCATATCAATTAGCTGAAAAAGGCGCTAAACTGATTATTTCTGCCAGACGTAAAGAAGAATTAGAACGGGTAAAAGCAGCATGTACGTCTGATACTGTCGAAATTCTTACCCTGGATTTGGAGGACCCGTTCTCTTTAAAGCAACGAGCAAAAGAGTCAAATACAATTTTTGGTGATGTAGATATCCTAATCAATAATGGGGGCATCAGCCAACGAGATACCATTTTAAACACAACACTGGATGTAGATCGGAAGTTGATGGAAATCAATTACTTTGGTTCCATTACCTTATCCAAAATGCTTTTACCTAGAATGGTGGAGCGAAAAAAGGGGCATCACGTAATTGTTACGTCAACAGTTGGGATAATCAACACACCCTTCAGATCAGGATACGGAGCTTCTAAACATGCACTTCACGGATTCTACGATGTACTTCGTGCAGAGCATCATAATGACAATATAAAGGTTACAATTGTTCTTCCCGGGTATATAAAGACAAACATTTCTTACAATGCACTGGTTGGTGATGGAAGCCAGCAAAACAAGATGGATCCAGGACAGGAAAAAGGAATGTCTCCAGAAAAATGTGCTCGTTTAATCATCAAAGCCATACAGGCTAATAAAAATGAAGCATACATAGGAGGTGCAAAAGAGAAATTGGGTATTTACCTTAAGAGATTTTGGCCAAGGGCTGCAGCAAAAGCGATACGGAAATTAAGAGTGACATAGATTGGTGAGGTTTTTAAGTTTAATAGTTTTTGTTCTGAGTTTCGTTCAATTGAGTTTTTCACAAACCCGATTGCTGAAAGAAGCACAATTTGAAGATCATTCCATTGATACGGAATGGATATATGTTAAACTAAAACCTTCAGTTACAGATTTCCCATTCTCTGATCATAAGATCTTAGGCAGAACAAATTCTGATTCTCCGGAAATCATCAAATTGAGAGTTCCAAGGGGAAAGGATCCAGTGACTTTTTGCAATGAGTTGCGACTAACTGGTGACTATCAATATGCCGACCCTATTATCTCCTATCAATTATTAGCAAACCCTTCTGATCCGTTATTAGGCAACCAGTATTACCTGGACAATATCAAGGCATTTGAAGCTTGGGGTATTACGACAGGAGACGATGATATCACGATAGGAATCATTGACTCAGGTCTTGATTTAGATCATGAAGATATTATAGCCAATCTATGGCTAAATGAAAATGATACCATTGATGGAATAGACAATGACAACAATGGATACATCGATGATTATTTTGGATATGATTTCGCCGATGAAGATTCAGATCCAACGATTCAGAATGGGAATCATGGCATGATTGTAGGTGGCCTTGCGGGAGCAAGAGCTAATAATGATAAAGGAATTGCAGGCGTAGGATACAATACCAAAATAGCTGCCTTGAAAGGATTTAGAAGCTCTAATAATACCAGCAATGGATTGTATGAAGCAATCATTTACGCGGCAGATAATGGGATTGATGTGGTCAACTTATCATGGGGAAGAATGGGTGAACCTTTAGAGTCAGAACAGGACATTATCAATTATGCTGTCTTGGAGAAAAACATAATCGTTGTTGCCGCTGCTGGTAATGAAGGTGGTCAAGAAACAGAAGAGAATAAGTGGTATCCTGCGAGCTACGAAAATGTTTTATCCGTAGCAGCAACTGATGCTAGTGACTCCAAATGGTCAGGATCTACCTTTAATTATTCGGTAGATCTTGTCGCACCAGGAGTTGATATGTTCAGCACAGTAGCAAGCAATGGATATGCAGATGGTGGTCCCGGGACATCATATGCATCACCGCTTGTTGCAGCAGGTTCAGCTTTAGTTAAGGATCAATATCCGGAGCTCTCAGCGATTCAGATCATGGAAAGAATAAGAGCGACAACAGATGATATTTATGATATTGGTATCAATGGTTCATTTGAAGGGAAGCTAGGTAAAGGAAGACTCAATATCCTGCAGGCAGTAACTGAAAGCAATGTAAAATCTGTAAGAGCCAGGAATACCAATTTTTCTTCGACTTGGGGAGATTTGATATTTTTTGGAGACACAGTTCAAATCACTTCACAAGTCATTAATTATTTGGGTGCTTCTAACAATCCTCAAATCACCGTTTCATCCCCTGAAAATGATTTTACAATAACAGACACTCCTGAGCCAATTGGCTTCCTAAGCACAATGGATACAGCCTCACTATCTTTTGAAATTGTGCTGGATCAAAATATATCTCCTGACTCCAAAGTCAACATAAGATTAGATTATTCAGAAGGCACCTATAATGATTTTCAATTTCTGGAATTAGTAACTGAGCCCGATTATACAGACTTTGGGAATGATAAAGTATCAATGACCATAAGTGGTAATGGAAATCTTGGGTACAATGAATATGAACCAAATCAAGGTTCAGGCTTACAATACCTCTCTGACACGTTGATGAATTATGTTGGATTAATGTTAGCCACTGACGGTGATCATGTTTCTGATAATATCATCTCTAATTATATCATTAAATCCAGAGAGGAAGATTTTTCGGTAGATGAAAATCATAAATGGCGCCACCATCCGGGGGCAGATCATTTCAGCTATTCGGAATTTTCCGATCCTTCTCAACCCATTAAAGTTGAGCAATCAAACTTGACATGGAATGGAGCTGATTACCTTGTAACCAGGTATCGGATCATAAACCATACTGACACTGCCATAAATAATCTATCAATCGGTCTCTTTGCCGACTGGGATCTGATAGATGCTTCTACCAATTATGCTGCATTTGATACCATTAAGAATTATGCATATGCCAGAAATCTTAATCAGGATTTGTTTGCAGGTGTTCAAGTTTTAGGGAATGGCTTGACTGAATTCAGTGCTTTAGATATGGATAATCTGAATGGAAATTCTGCCGATATTAATGACGTTTTAACAGATAGCATCAAGTATCATTATTTAATAAATCAACAGCTTGCAACAGCAGGCAGTGAAGGTTCAGGTAATCATGTGGCTACTCTGAGTGGGATAACAATAAGTCAAATAGATTCAGCAAATTTCGAATATGTAGATGTAATCTATGCGATTGCAGAGTCAAAGGAGTTGCTCGATTCTGTAATTGCTCTAGCCAGTTCTCAGTTAAATGATTTCCTAACAAAACCTCAAGTGCTGGAGAGATTTTTTACATGTGATGGTTCATATACGATCGATCCCTCAAATGGCGCGTACTTCCATTTCTATAGTGATCCATTAGCCTCAACAAAGATTGCTACGGATTCTGTTTTGGTTATAAGTAATCTTCAAAATGATACAATTTTTTATGCTAGGAATATTGATGGTAATTATCCATCCGAAGTTTTTGAAATAAGACTAAGCATATTTACAGACTTTGCAGATTTTGAATTGTCAACAGACACTTTGTATTTGGATAATCCAACAACTAATGTTGTTTCATTTAATGATCTTAGTCAAGGAGCCATATCATGGAATTGGGATTTTGGTCAAGGAACTTCCGCAACCATACAAAATCCTGCACTCTCATTTTCAGAACCTGGGAATTACAACATTCAATTAACTGTAGAAAACGAAGAAGGATGCAATGATTCGATTACCAAGACGCTAGTTGTTGCCAATAGACCTGCTCCTCCCACCATTGATGATAGGATTGTTTGTGAAGGATCAGATGTCACGATAACCGATCCAACTGCTGAAAAGGTTCATGTGTACTTAACTGAGGATCAAACAACTCCAACTCTTAGTGGTGCCAGTGTTCAAATGCAAAATATAACGAGTGACACCATCTTTTACGTTTCGGGTACATACAATTCATTTGAAAGTGATAAAACACCCCTTTTAATAGATGTTTTGGAGGTAGCGGGCTCAATCAATGTAATGCCGGACACTTCTTCTGCTGAATTCCGTATGTTGCTAATCTCAGAGAACATAGCGGATGGTTCCAATATTCAGTGGACTGTGAATGGCAATGATTTAGGAACTGATGAATCTGTTAATGTACTGGCTGAAGGCACCATTAGTGTCAACCTCAGTATTACATCCTCTGACAATTGCACGAAAATTCTGTCTAAGCAGGTTTCAGTAAGTAGTTCTCTTACACCCATTCAAGGAGACCTATTTTCCTGTGATGGAGATTCTGTTTTGATTCAGCCATCAAATGGTTCCTACTTTGGTTTTTATGAAGATCCTGAGCTTACTCAGCCCATCAAGAAGGGTACCCGACTTAAAACCAATGCATATGAAAAAGTCTACGTAGTAGGATTGGATGATGGTCTACCTAGTATCCCAATTGAAGTGAACATCACAAATCAAATACCCGAGGTTGAAATCAATTATATAGCTAATCCTGTTGGACCAAAACAAGCTGTTAGCTTTATGATAGAAACTTCATTCACGCTTGCATCAAGTAAGTGGTTTGTTGACGGTGTACTTACTGAAGTATCCGCTCAGCCAACGCTTTTTTTGGATAACCAACCCTATTTAATTGTAGTTAACGTAACAACTACAGAAGGTTGCAACGCTTCAGATACACTTAATTTAGATTTGACTCCTCCTTTGTTAATCGCTGATGACAATCAACTTTTGATCTATCCAAACCCATCAACCGGAATTGTGAATTTTACTGCAAGTGAAATCAGTCTTGTCGAGGTAATACAAATGGATGGAAAGATTGTTTCAAGGCTTCAAATCTCGAACGCAAAAATTGATATTTCATCATTAGAAAAGGGAATGTATTTGATTAAAGTATATTATGATGGGAAATCTACCATCCATCAGTTACTTCTCAGATAAATGATCAAAGTACCATTTTCTTAACAAATTCCGGATCATAGGTCATTTCATAACCCCAATATTTCATTTGGGTTGTGATCCAATCTACACGACGCTGAACGTATGGCCCTGGTGCTGTAGCTGAGTACCGTTTTGGGCTCGGCAAAATCGCTGCAAGACGTGCTGCTTGCGTTGTGGTGAGATCTATCGCTGGCTTTTTAAAATAAGCTTGAGAGGCTGCCTCCGCTCCAAAAATACCATTGCCAAATTCTGCCACGTTGAGGTAAACTTCCATGATTCGTTCTTTGCTCCATACCATCTCAATTAGTAAAGAGAAGTAAAGTTCAGCGGCCTTGCGTGCATATGTCCGATCTGGCCAAAGAAATACATTCTTAGCTACCTGTTGAGTTATGGTGCTTGCACCTCTCACATTCGCTCCTCTCCTATTAGCCTCCTCAGCTTCTCTTATCGATCTGAAATCAAGCCCCTCATGTAACAAAAAATATTGATCTTCAGCACACATGACGGCCAACTGAAGCTTCCCTGAAATTTCCTCAATACTCTTCCATTCATATTTGATCTCCTTATCCTGACCTTCAATAAGCATTAGCTTAGTTACAGGTACTGGAATAACCATATATAATAAAACCCATAGTAATGCGAGGATATTAAAGAGGAGTACGAATCCTGCTATTGATTTGATAATATGGTTTATGATATTTTTCAATTGACATCCATTAATTTCGGGTAATGAGACACTTAATGCTGGTTCTATTTTGTCTTAGCCTATACTCCCTCTTTGGACAAAAAGGTGATTTTCTACTAACTCACCATTTTCCCCGTCATTCTAATATAGATAATTCCAACTTTGAAATCATAAGTGACAACCACGGAAGGCTTTGTATCGCTAATCGTTCTGGGGTTTTAAAATACGATGGAGAAGCCTGGGATTTTTATGAAACTCCTTCCTCTGCCCTATCCATTGCTGTGGATTCTGCTGATGTTGTCTATGTCGGTTGCATAGGCTCAGTTGGTATGATTGATTTTCACAATAGAAGCATCCAATATCAACCCATCTTCGAAAATGATTCCCTAAGCGACCTGTTTCTAGAGACTCATTTCTTCATGAATAAGGTCTATTTCATGGGAAGTAACAACTTAATCATCTATGATATCGAAACGAAAGAGGTAAAACACCACAATGGCGACTATATCAATATTTATGAATTGGATGCGCAAGTATTTGTAAACACTGCAAATGATGAAACATACTTAATTCAGGATTCACTGACTTTAATTTCACCTTTACAAAAGGTTGCATACTCATGCAAAAGAAAGGGGCAGTCAGAGCTTATTGTCAATTTTGATAACGAACTATTTGAATATGAGAGTTTTGAATTTAAATCACTTGCACAGAATGAATACATAGATAAACTTGGATTTGAAGTTAAAGAGATCCAATGGGTCAATGATTCATTGTTTGTTTGTTCAACATTTGAAAATGGGTTAGTTCTATTCAATAAAAACGATCCAAAATACGTGGAAGTCACAGATTATCATGCAGGACTACCTGACAATGAGGTCTTCACCATTCATACGGATAATTCAGACGGCATTTGGGCGGCACATCAGTTTGGAATAACGCACATTGCACCACTTTTTCCTGCTTACAGTTATTCACACTTTCAGGGAATCAACGGTAATCTTACCAGCGTTTTAAATCATCAAGATGAGCTGTGGGTGACCACAAGTTTGGGACTGTTCTACTTCGACCGTGATACAATTTTTGAAAACAAGGTGTACTATGAAGTGCAACGAACTACAAAGAAATCCAACACCAAAAAAACACAGACTCAAACAAAGGAAGAGGAGGAAAAACCGATATTAAAACGTCTGTTTGGTAAAAAGAATAGAGCTAAGGAAACCACAGAAAAAAAGAAAAATGGCCTTTTTAGTTCAATTGCTAATCTATTCGATGATGAATCAAAGGTTGATAAGGTAAAAGGCAAGCTTGATAAGAATACGAAATATATCAGGAGGGTCAGGAAGATCCCGGTTGACATCAATTATTCATTCAAGAAGGTAGATGGAGCTAATGGAAAATTTTTATCCATCTTTCCATTCAAAGATAAGCTTCTTGGCATCAGTACTTCCGGAATATATGAAGTCACCAAAGAGGGGGCTCAAATCATTATTACTGAAAATGTACGATCCTTTCTTGTGAATAATTCAGATCAATTAGTGATTAGCACTGCAGATCTGGAATTAAAGATTTTTAAGCTTATTAGTGAAGTATGGGTTGAGCAGGTTAGCCAAACGATTAACGACATCATCGTAAGTATGCAAAAGGGCGATAATAATGAAATGTGGATGGCAGGAACCTCAGCTATTTATCGCTCAGAAGCCACTGATTCTACGTTTACCATTACGGATCAACTGGCACTGAATAACATTTTTCTAGATGAGGTGAATATAATTGACAGGAATGACACACTTTATTTTGTCAATTCTTTGGGATACTTCTTCTATGATTCCAATAGCAATCAGGTGATGGAAGATTTAGCAATGAAAGCATCCCTTGGTTCTCCGATCCATCATTTGTATGATCCTGTTGAAAGAAGTATTTGGGTTTTCAATGGTAAAGTTTGGAATCATATAAAAGAAAATGGGCGCATTGAAAAACTTGAATATTTGGGTCTTTTCGCTGATCTGAGATCCATTACTATCGATCAATCGTCAAATAAATTATGGTTAATCACAGAGAACAATGAACTCTTAAAGTACGACCCATCCAAAAGAGGTGGTTTGGAGAGTTTCAATTTCTTTTTGAAGAAAGTTTCAAATGAAAATGGAGAGATCGACCAAACTAAAAAGTTCACCTTAAACTATGATGAAAACTTTCTAAGTATAGAATTATCCAAGCCAGACTTTCTAGGATTACTGAATCCTGAATTTCAATATAGATTAGAGGGGTTGCATAGTGATTGGTCAGAATGGACAAAGAGTAAATCAATCGATTTTAGTTTCCTTCCAGAGGGAAATTATAAGCTAAGAGTAAGAGCACGAGATGCATTTGGTCGAATGGAAGAAGGGGAAGTTCTTGCTTTCAATGTGGAACCACCCTATTGGCAAACCCCATGGTTTTATGCCATCCAAATAATGTTTTTTGGCGGGTTGGTGTTTTTCTCCACCAAGCTCAATCAGGACAGCTCTAAGAATCGACTCCTCCGTAGTGGGCTCACCTTACTTACACTAGTATTGATCATTGAATTCTTACAAAGTGCTATTGGTTCTCTCTTTAGCTTCAAAAGCACACCAGTGGTAGATTTCTTACTGGATGCATCCATTGCATTTATGATATTTCCATTAGAACGATTGCTGAGGGAGCTAATGACTAAAGGCAAGGTGAAAGTGAAGATTAAAAAAGAGCATTTACCATTAGTCCGTAAGAACGCCTCTTCCAAATAACCAATTTCCCGGATCATCGGGATTGTTACTTCTGAAAAATTCCTTTACGGCACGGATCAATTCACCTCTGCTAATGAGGTCATCGTTATTACGGTCTAATTTTCTGAAGGATTTTGCAGCAAAACGAACCTCAATTCTGTAGCCAACGAGTAGGTCAATGTATTCATCTAAATTGATATAACCGTCATTGTCAGTATCGAAATTGTCAAAGATTTCTCCTACAAATTCATCTACATAATGACTAAATATTTCCTCATCACCATTTATAATCACCTGCTCTGCAAATTGCATCCAATGATCCCAATTTGCTTTTCCATCATTGTTGTTTACGAAAAGATTAAAATGATTCCAGCCATCTTCAAATCGTTTTTGAATCACCTCATATTTAGGATCTCCTTCTTTGATTCTCCATAGAATGCAGAGATTTTCTGCAATACCGACAAAGTCATCTTTGTTAATTATTCCATTGCGGTCATAATCAAGAACATAGAAAAACCGTTCTAACTTGTTGATTTGCAATTCCGTGAGCATGATAAGTGAGTTTGTGCGAAAATAATTAATCTTGTTCTTTAAAGACTCTTTTTAGAAGATCAGTTGTTCTTGATGCCGGATTGGCCCGTATATTTTTCTCTTCTTTAGCGACCATAAAAAACAAGCCTTCCATCGCTTTTTCTATCGCATATGTTTCCAGATCAGGATTTACAGTCTCTACTAGTGGGATTTTATTGTACCTCGTGATTATTTCTGAATAATATTTTGTTGCGTTGGTTTCTTCCAGGGCACGTTTCACGATTGGACCAAATCGTGATCTTAACTCATCACTTGTCGTACGCTTTAAATAATCTGTTGCTGCCTCTTTATTATCTCCTTTTAAGATGGTCCATGCATCGTTAATGGTCATTTGTCTAATGGCACTGACAAATACAGGCTTTGCTTCCTTAGCAGCTTCTTCTGCTCCACGATTGAGTGTTTTAACAAACCGATCTACCTGACTACCCAAACCAATGTCTCTTAGTGTATTTTCTACTTTTTGAACATCCGGTGGAAATGGAATTTTAATGCTCGGATTTTTGAAATATCCATCCACTTTACCAACCTTCTGTGTGCCCGTACTGATCCCCTGAATCAGCGCTTCTTTGAGCCCACTCGCCACTTGCTCGCTAGTCAATCCTTCTTCGTAACCGATTGCATCGGTAATGGACTGAATCTGCTGAGCTGTACACCCAAACAAAAGAAATGCAATAGATACAATTTTAATGCTCGACTTCATAGCTAAATGGTATTTTTGAGGCTTTATAAAAGTAGCAAATATTATTCACTGTTATTTCTGAAAATCTATGCCTGCAAAAGCTATTCTGATCTCTATTGGAGATGAAATTCTTTATGGACAAACATTAGACACCAATTCACATTGGATAGCTGGAGCGTTAGACAGTCTGGGCATCCGTGTTTCGAAAAAACTAACCATAGCCGATACTCGAGAAGACATATTGTATTACCTGAAGGAATCAGAAGATCAGGCAGATGTTGTACTTCTGACAGGCGGTCTGGGGCCAACCAGTGATGATCTTACCAAACCTTGTCTGGTTGAATATTTCGGTACTCAGCTTGAGCGAAATGAAGAAATGCTCGAAAACATTCGGCGATTATTCAAGAAAGCAGGACGTGAAATGTCGGAAGTACATGAACAGCAAGCAGATATGCCCGCCAATTGCACACCCGTAGCTAACAATATGGGTACGGCTCCCGGAATGTGGTTTGAAAGAAATGGTAAAGTAATCGTCTCTATGCCGGGTGTACCCTATGAGATGAGAAAAATGATGGAAGAAACGGTGCTCCCAAAACTTTCTTCCATGTTTATAAAAGATAGCATCTATCATCGGATGATACGAACCATTGGCATTGGGGAATCTGCTTTAGCTGAAATAATTAAAGATTGGGAAAAGAGTCTTCCACCACACATCAAATTGGCGTATTTACCAACGATGGGAAGTGTGAAATTAAGGCTAACCACCTCCGGTGAAAGTGAGCAAACTAAAAAAGAGGTTCAGAATAAGATTGATGAAGTACTTCCTCTAATAAACAAATACGTTTATGGTTTTGATGATGAAGAAATCGAAGAAGCAATAGGCAGAATGCTAAAAACCCGAAACTTGAAGTTAGCAATTGCTGAAAGCTGTACTGGTGGATTTTTATCCCATAAGATTACCTCTGTTGCCGGGAGCTCGGAATGGTATAGCGGAGCTCTGGTACCATATTCCAATCAATTGAAAAATGAGCAACTTAAGGTTGATAACAAAATCATGGAGGAACATGGGGCTGTCAGTGAACCAGTTGTTTTAGCTTTGGCAAAAAATATCCGTGAAGTATTTAAAGCAGATGTTGGTGTTGGAATAAGTGGAGTAGCTGGACCTGGCGGGGGATCAAAAGAAAAACCAGTTGGCACTGTATGGATTGGATATTCGGATGAAAAGAAAACCGTAGCTAAGAAATTTCAGTTTGTAAGAGACAGAAACATCAATATAGCCTATAGTGTTGTTGCTGCTTTAAACATGATTAGAATAAACTTAGATAAGGATTAACAAAATTATTATCTTTGAGAACGAAATAAACAACCTAAAACAAAATATAATATGGCAACTGTAGAAATGGTAATGCCTAAAATGGGCGAAAGTGTGATGGAGGGAACCGTGCTATCATGGTTAAAGAACGTAGGCGACACCATAGAAGAAGATGAATCAATCCTGGAAGTAGCTACAGACAAGGTTGATACCGAAATTCCTGCAACACATGCCGGAGTACTGAAAGAGGTATTGGCTCAAGAAGGTGATGTGATCGAAGTAGGTAAGCCAATTGCAGTGATCGAAACTGAAGGAGACGTAGGAGGATCAACCCCAGCCCCTACTGAAACACCAAAAGAAGAAGCTAGCCCAGTGGCACAAGCTGAAGCAATCGTCGAAACGGCCATAAGTACCGCATCTGCAAGTAATGGCACTGCTGTACCCCGAACTTCGGATTCTGGTAAGTTCTTTTCTCCGCTCGTTAGAAGCATTGCCAAAGAAGAAGGGATATCGGTTGCTGAACTTGAGTCCATCAACGGATCTGGAAAGGAAGGAAGAGTCACTAAAAACGACATCCTTAACTTCGTAAAAACAAGAAAATCAGGTGCACCAGTCACTTCTACTCCAGCAGCAGCTCCAACTATGCAATCCGCCTCTCATCAGCCTATGCCTGTTGCAGTAGATGGTGGTGATGAAATCATCGAGATGGATAGAATGCGTAAGATGATCGCCGAACGAATGGTGGCATCCAAACACATTTCTCCACATGTTACGTCATTTGTAGAAGCAGATGTAACCAAAGTGGTGGCCTGGAGAAATAAAGTGAAAAATGAATTCCTGAGTAGAGAAGGTGAAAAACTAACGTTTACTCCTATACTTATTGAAGCAATCGTGAGAGCGATTAAAGACTTCCCAATGATCAATGTCCAGGTTGATGGCAACAACATTGTGAAGAAAAGAGCCATAAACATTGGTATGGCTACCGCTCTACCTACCGGAAACCTGATCGTGCCTGTCCTCCATAACGCAGATCAGTTAAGCTTGGTGGGTATTACCAAAAAAGTAAATGATCTTGCAAAACGAGCAAGAGAAAACAAACTTAAGCCGGATGAATTACAAGGTGGTACGTATACCGTGTCTAACGTGGGATCATTTGGCAATGTGATGGGAACACCAATCATCATGCAACCACAGGTCGCTATTATGGCTCTTGGAGCGATCCAGAAAAAACCATCGGTAGTAGAAACACCTGAAGGAGATATGATTGGTATTAGAAGTAAGATGTTCCTTTCACACAGCTACGATCATAGAGTAGTGGATGGTGCACTAGGTGGTATGTTTGTCAGAAAAGTGGCAGATTACCTTGAAGAGTACGATTTGAATAGAGGTATATAAAAAATAAGCTGTGGCGCATACGCACCACCATCATGACAACAAATCAGAAGGCAACATTCGTGTTGCCTTCTTTCTTAATCTCAGTTTTACCATAATTGAGATCATTGGAGGACTATGGACTAACAGTATCGCCATTCTATCCGATGCATTGCATGACTTTGGCGATAGCCTTTCGCTTGGTGTTTCATGGTATTTTGCAAAGCTCAGTCAGAAAGAAAGTAATCAGAAATTTTCTTACGGATATACCCGGTTTTCCGTATTAGGTGCCCTGATCAATTCGGTAGTTCTAATTACCGGATCTATTTTCATTGTAGTGGAAGCATTCCCCAGGTTACTTAATCCGATTTCACCCGAAACAGAGGGAATGATTTATTTGGCCATAGGTGGCGTGATTGTAAATGGGGCTGCCGCTTTACGGTTAAGTAGAGGTAAAAGTTTAAATGAAAAAGCGGTCTACACACATTTACTTGAAGATATCCTGGGCTGGGTGGCAGTGCTAATTGGAGCGATAGTTATGCACTACTGGGATTTTCCGATCATCGACCCTGTACTTTCAGTTTTAATCGCCGGATACATCCTATATAATGTCTTCAAAAATTTGAAGGAGAGTTTTCAGATCATTCTCCAAGGCACACCGAGTGATGTGAGTGTAAAAAAAATTCATGAAGTCATTATGGATATTCCTCAAGTAAAAGCAGTGCATGATTGCCATACCTGGTCGATGGATGGAACTTATCATATTTTGTCTATTCATCTGGCTATCGAAAAAGATTTGCAGTTATCCGAATTACAAGGGATAAAAAAGGAAGCAAAGTCTCGTATGTCAGCTTTAGGTATCAATCATACGACAATCGAGTTCGAAACATTAAATGAAGAATGTGATCCATGTTAATTTCGCAGCGATGAAATATGCTGTGGCTCTGCTTTTTATTTCGATTTCAATTTTGGTTTCTGCCCAGAACAAAAATCTTACACGAGAACTACAGGTTGAAAATGAGAATGACGCTTATACTCTCAACCTCTCCAGAGATCAGTACTATACGAATGGGGTAGCTCTGCGCTATCGCATGATTACAGATTCATCAAGATGGAATAGTCGTTTAGAAAAGGTGATTAGATCCTATGATCTCAATCATCGCATTTATACACCTAAATTTTTGGATTGGGAAGATGTGGAAGACATGGATCGGCCGTATGCCGGACAAATCAGCATTGCTGCTTCCAACGAGTATTACATGAAAAATAACAGCTATTCAAAAATCAAACTGGAGCTTGGATGGATGGGTCCATCCTTGCGTACTGGAGATTTACAGTACAATTGGCACAAATTGTTTGGGATGACCTTGCCGCAGGGATGGGAATATGAAATCAACGATGCGCCCATTTTCAATGCCTATGGAGCCTTTGCTAAAACATTGGCATCCGCCAATGGTATTGACTTAAACACCGAATCAAATGTGGCACTGGGTACAACGTTTTCTCACATCCGACAAGAGTTTATGGTCCGAATGGGTAATTTCAAGTCGATTCAAAAATCTACTCAGTACAATGGCGTATTGGGGATTTCAAACGATGGACCTGGTCAGCATGAGTTTTATTTTTTCTTAAGTCCGGGAGTTGAATATGTAGCATATAATGCTACGATTGAAGGTAATTGGTTAGGCAAAGAATCCATTTATGTGGAAACCAGGGAACCCTGGGTTTTTCAAATGAGGGCTGGGATTATGGCTAGTTGGACCAAGTTTGATTTCGCGCTGATCTACTACAGAAGGACAAAAGAGACTACAGAGGCCCGTTTTCACAAATTTGTTGGCATTCGAATGAGTCAACGGTTTTAGAGAATCTTATATTCCCATCCACTACTGACACCTTCCAGATAAATCTTTAGGGGGTGTGTATAATTAGCTTAGCCTCTTACGGATAATTTTTTCAACTTTGCTACGAGCAAATCGAGCAAGAACCTTACCATACCTAACAATCACGGCTCTTTTTGGTCTACAAGTAGCTAAATTTCAAAGATGAACAAATCAATCAAGAGAGTACTGTATGTGATCATTGCTTTAGTGATCATCGGATTGATCGCCTATCCAAAACTGCCTGAAATCACTTCTGATGATGAGAATATGGCCTCCGGCCAATCTCAGAGTGAAGATTTGACTGTAAATGCGATGGTGGTTCAAACAGAATCTCTCGAAAATGTTGTGAATGTTACCGGGTCTTTGATTGCAGATGAATCGGTTATTTTGAATTCAGAACTATCGGGTAAGATTGAAAAAATCTCATTTAATGAAGGACAGCAAGTCGAAAAGGGAGCTGTCATTGTCACATTGAATGATGAAGAAATATTGGCTGAAATTGAAAAACTTCAATTCACTAAAAAGCTCAATGAAGACAATGAATACCGCCAAAAAGTCTTACTTGAGAAAGAGGCCATTAGTAATGAAGAATATGAAACAGCTTTAACAACTCTGAATACTGTTAAATCTGAAATAAAAGTACTTCAGGCGAGATTAGAAAAGCATTACATTAAAGCTCCATTCGCAGGAATCATTGGCTTCCGAGACATTGCAGAAGGGAGCTATTTAAACCCAGGTGCTCGCATCACTGAGTTGTACAAGATCAATCCAATTAAATTGGAGTTTAAAATTCCTAGTAAATACATCAGCCTTGTAAACAAAGGAGATCAATTATCATTTGAAGTAGATGGATATGATGAACAATTCACAGGTGAAATTTATGCGGTTGAACCATTGATTGATCCTCAAACACGGAGCATTAGTATTAGAGCTAAAGCAGATAATAAGAACAATAAGTTATTCCCTGGACAGTTTGCCCGAGTCAGACTGACCTTGGAAACCATACCTGATGCGATGCTTATACCAACAGAATCGGTTATTCCTGAATTGAATGGGAAGAAAACATTTTTATGCAAAAACGGAAAAGTCAGCAGTGTGCAGATCACCACTGGCATCCGAACAGAGGATAGAGTTCAAGTTACCTCCGGAATAAACAATGGTGACACAGTAATAACAACAGGAATTTTACAGATCAGACCTGGAATGCCAATAAATGTAGCGATCAAGTAATATGTCCAGCCTCTCCAATACAAGCATTGACCGGCCGGTTCTGGCTATAGTGATGTCGATTGTCATCATACTTTTTGGTGTCATTGGGTTCAATTATCTAGGAGTTAGAGAATACCCGAGTGTTGATCCGCCGGTAATTACAGTTTCTACCAGCTATACGGGGGCCAGTGCGGATGTGATCGAAACACAAATCACAGAACCTCTTGAAGAATCCATTAATGGGATAGATGGCATAAAAACTCTATCCTCAATTTCTGCTGATGGCCGAAGTACCATAACGGTAGAATTTAATCTGGAGGTTGATCTGGAGACTGCTGCTAACGACGTACGTGATAAAGTTTCCCGAGCTATTCGTAACCTACCACCTGATGCCGATCCTCCGATTGTCACGAAAGCTGATGCAGACAGTAGCCCAATAATTGCCTTACGGATTTATAGTGAGCAAAGAAACTTATTGGAGATGTCCGAAATAGCAGACAATCTATTTAAAGAGACTTTTCAAACAATTCCGGGTGTCAGTGAAGTAAGGATCTGGGGTGAAAAAAAATATTCCATTCGATTGTGGATGGATCCTGACAAGCTGGCTGCCTATCGGCTCACTCCTTTAGATATTCTCAATGCAGTTGGAGATCAGAACATTGAGCTCCCATCAGGAAGAATAGAAGGAAGTGCAACAGAATTAACCGTAAGAACTTTTGGTAGGCTTTCCTCCCCAGAGGAATTCAATGACCTCATTATTCGTGAAGAAGAAAATGACATTGTCAGATTTAGAGATATTGGACGTGCCGAATTCTACCCCGAAAATGAGCGTACAGCACTTCGTAACAACGGAATACCTCTTGTACTTAATGCGATTGTTCCCCAGCCCGGATCCAATAACCTGGACATTGCAAAGGAATTTTATAAAAGACTTAAGTCTTTGGAGAAAAACATACCTGAAGACATTCAAACTGAGATTGCATTTGACAATACAGAATATATCCGGGAGTCCATTGACGAGGTGAAACAGACCATCTTTATTGCATTTGGACTAGTTGTGTTGATCATCTTTGCTTTTCTCAGAGATTGGAGAACCACGTTCATTCCAGTCATCACAGTACCGATAGCTTTGATTGGTTCTTTCTTTGTGATGTACCTACTCGATTTCAGTATCAATGTTCTTACGCTTCTGGGCATTGTTTTAGCAATAGGCCTGGTTGTGGATGATGCAATCGTAGTGTTGGAAAACATTTACACGAAGATTGAAGATGGGATGGAGCCCGAAGAAGCTGGTAAAAAAGGAACTAAGGAGATCTTCTTTGCTGTGATTTCTACTACAGTAGCCTTAACATCTGTATTTTTTCCAATTGTCTTTTTACAAGGCCTAACAGGTCGTTTGTTTAGAGAATTCGGGATAACTGTAGCAGTGGCTGTGGTTATTTCTTCATTTGTAGCTCTTACGCTTACACCCATGCTTTCGAGTAAAATGTTGAAAAAGCGTGAGAAAAAACAGTGGATTTATGCTGTTACTGAACCATTTTTTGTATGGCTAAATAAGCAATACAATCAGGCACTTGATCGCTTTATGGGTAATCGATGGATATCAGGAGTAATCGTTTTAATAGCAGCAGGATTGATCTACCTCTTTAGCGGAATTCTTCCATCTGAACTCTCTCCATTAGAGGATCGGGGACAATTCAGAATCTTCGCAACAGGCCCTGAAGGTGCAACGTTTGATTACATGGATGGATATGCCACCGATATGACCAGCATGCTTTTGGAGAGCATTCCAGAGGCACAATCTATTATTTCCATTACGAGCCCAGGTTTTTCCTCATCAGCTGCAACCAATGCTGCTTTTGTTATTGTAAAGCTTAAAGATGGCCAGCAAAGAGAGAGATCTCAGCATGAAATAGTACAAGCAATCCGGCCGAAGGTGGCTGAGAATACCAAAGCACGAGCATTTATTTCTGAACCAGAGTCTATAGGTAGGAGTTTTGGCGGCCTCCCGGTAAGTTTTGTGATTCAGGCTCGAACTCTGGAGCAACTCAAAGAAGTGCTCCCGGAATTTCTTGAGAAAGCAAGAGGTAATGATGCTTTCAGCTACATAGATTTAAATCTTAAATTCAATAAACCAGAATTAGGAGTTCGGATTGACCGGGAAAAAGCCCAGTCAATGGGGGTGTCTGTTCGAGATGTCGCTCAGACATTGCAATTAAGTCTTAGTGGTAATCGTTTCGGATATTTTATCATGAATGGAAAGCAATACTACGTCATTGGACAATTGGATCGACACAACAGAAATGAACCATTAGATCTGACATCTATTTATGTCAAAGCCAGCAACGGCGAACTGGTGCAATTAGACAATCTTGTCACGCTCGAGGAACGCTCCACCCCTCCTCAGCTATTCCATTATAATCGATTTACTTCTGCAACCGTGAGTGCACAATTAAGCGAAGGTGTTTCTCTGGGTGAAGCGTTGAACCAAATGGATGTCATTGCAAATGAAGTGTTGGATGATCGATATCAAACGGCACTTTCAGGATCTTCGCTTGAATTCAAACAAAGCTCCAGCAATCTTTACTTTGCATTTGCCTTGGCCTTAATTCTTATCTACTTAGTGCTGGCAGCTCAATTTGAAAGTTTTAGAGATCCATTGATCATTATGTTTACAGTGCCTCTTGCACTTTTAGGAGCAATGTTCAGCTTATGGTACTTCAATGAGACAATGAATATATTTTCACAAATAGGCATGATCATGCTTATTGGCCTCATTACTAAAAATGGAATTCTTATTGTAGAATTTGCCAACCAACAGAAGGCTGCCGGCATGGATATCATGGAGTCCATAAAAACAGCTTCTAAAATGCGTTTTCGTCCTATTCTAATGACCAGTCTTTCGACCATCCTTGGAATACTGCCCATTGCCCTTGCATTGGGTGCCGGTTCCGAAAGCAGGGTTTCCATGGGAATAGCCGTCATCGGCGGAATGATCATTGCTACGTTTTTGAGCTTGTTTGTAATTCCGGCGATCTATTCATTTCTGACCAGTAAAGAAAAAAGATTGGCTCGCTTATGATCAAGCTGTTATTCATATTCACTCTATTTCAAACGAATGATTCTACACTTACGGAGGATAAGGCGATAGAACTTGCATTAAGTAACAACTTCGACATCCGCCTGGAGGCGTATAATTTAGAAATTGCCAAAAACAACAATACTGCGGGAAATGCTGGGATGCTACCAACCATAGGATTGAACGGAAATAGCAGACAAAGTATTCAGAATACAGAACAGCAATTTATTTCAGGTGAAGGTCAAACACGAGATGGGGCAAAAACGACCATCTATAGCGCTGGGGCAAGCCTTGACTGGACACTCTTTGATGGCTTCCGAATGTTCGCTACAAAGGAAAGACTTGAAGAAATTAGTCAACTGAACGAAATGGTATTTAAAAGTCAAGTGCAAGATGCCATCGCTGATGTATTAAAAGCATTTTACAATACTGCTTTAGAGCAAGAGCGACTTGCCCTCCTTGAAAGCACGCTTAAACTTTCTGAGGAACGTGTTTCCATCAGCAAAGAGAAATATGAAATTGGTAAGGCGAGTAAACTTGAGTATTTACAAGCGCAGGTGGACTACAATTCAGACCAATCCGCATTAATAAGACAACAAGAAGTGATTGCTTATCTAAAACTGCAGCTCATTCAGCTGATTGGAATTCAAGATGGGTATGAAGAATTTGATTTAGTATACGATCTCACTGATTTTGATACCGCTCTAGACCTGGAAAACCTGGAAAGTGAGGCGGTTCAGCAAAATCCATTTTTGCTACAGCTCAGAAGTCAACAAGAAGTAAGCTTATTGACAATAAAGGAGAATGAGCGCGATCGATTACCGTCATTAGATTTCAATCTCGGTTACAATTATTCCAACCTGAGTGCTGAAGCTGGCTTTTTACAAAGCAATATTTCCAGTGGAATTACTTATGGACTAACAGCTACCATGACACTATTTGATGGAATGAATAAAACAAGAACCATCCAAAATGCTCGTATCATGAGTGAACAATCACTAACAGCCTATCAGCAAGGTGAGGCACAACTTAGAACAGCTGTACGATCCGGAGTTTTAGTATTGAGAAATGCAAAAATGCTAGCAGAGCTAGAGCAAAAGAACTTTGATGTAGCTAAAGAAAATGTAACCATTGCCCTTGAGCGTTATCGCGTTGGTAAATCAAATCCGCTTGAAATCCGTGAAGCTCAAAACAATGCGGTCGATGCACAAATTAGATACATTGAATCCCTGAACATGGCTAAGATTGCAGAGATTGAGTTATTAAGACTGACAGGCAAGATGCTAGAGAAGTAGTGTTTTTCTCCATTAATGACTCTCTGAAAAAGGCAATTTCAAGCAAGTTATTTCCAATTAAATGATATTGTTTCATTCTACCTTTGCTAAATGCAAGACATAGAAATCGACAACATTGATCTGACCTACCTAGGTTTGGATGATTATCAGGAGCTTAAAAAAGCGATGATTGAATCCTATCAAAAGGTAGAAGACAACTACTGGGAGAAGCATGAAATAGAAAAGTTGATCAGTCTATTTCCCGAGGGCCAAGTGGTTATTAAAGTCAATGGTCAGCTTGCAGGATGTGCTCTTTCTCTGATTGTGAAAAGTCGCATTGCTCAGATGAGACACACGTATAAACAGATTACAGGTAACTATACTTTCAGCACCCATGATTCTGAAGGTGACATATTGTATGGCGTTGACCTATTCATCAAACCTGAGTTCCGTGGTTTGCGCTTAGGACGCAGGCTCTACGATTACAGAAAAGAGCTTTGTGAACGGATGAACCTTAGAGGGATCGCTTTTGGTGGTCGTATCCCTAACTATCACACCCATGCTGAGGATTTGACCCCACGCCAATACATTGATAAAGTCAAGAAAAAAGAGATTGATGACCCAGTCCTAAACTTTCAGATCAACAATGATTTTCACGTTTCTAAGATTCTAAAAGGCTATCTGGAAGGAGACGAAGAATCAAAAGAATACGCAGTTCTTCTGGAATGGGATAACATTTATTATGAAGAACCAACAGATCAGGCCAGCAGTATCAAACGTGTGGTCCGATTAGGGCTTATTCAATGGCAAATGAGGTCTTACGAAGGGTTAGATGACCTTATGCAACAAGCAGAATACTTTATTGATGCTGTATCCGATTATCGCTCCGATTTTGCACTCTTCCCTGAGTTTTTCAATGCTCCACTAATGGCTGAAAATAACCACCTTTCGGAATCAGATGCCATTAGAGAGTTAGCCAAACATACCGATGAAATTGTCAACAGATTCTCAAGATTGGCGGTAACATATAACATTAATATCATCACTGGTAGTATGCCTGAGATAAAGAATGATAGGCTCTTTAATGTTGGTTATCTGTGCAGAAGAGATGGTACCATTGAACGTTTTGAGAAAATCCATGTCACTCCCGATGAATCCAAAATATGGGGAATGGAAGGCGGAAAAAGCGTGCAAACATTTGAAACAGATTGTGGCAAAATAGGTGTGCTTATTTGCTATGATGTCGAATTCCCTGAACTCAGCAGATTGCTAGCAGACGAAAAGATGGACATACTGTTTGTACCATTTCTCACCGATACTCAAAATGGATACTCCAGAGTGAGAAACTGCGCTCAAGCAAGAGCCATTGAAAATGAGTGTTATGTGGCTTTAGCAGGCAGTGTTGGAAACCTTCCAAATGTTCATAACATGGATATTCAGTTTGCTCAATCTGTAGTTTTCACTCCGTGTGATTTTGCCTTCCCAACCAATGGAATAAAAGCAGAAGCGACACCTAACACTGAGATGATCCTCATTGCAGATGTGGATGTAGATGATTTACGTGAGCTTCATGAATTTGGTAGTGTCAATAATCTCAAAGATCGAAGGACCGATGTGTATGAGTTGAGAAAAAAATAACTTTAGGTCGGTTAAGATAGTAACTCCAATTAAAGCATAATATCGGGTCTAGAAATCCCAGCTTTCGTTGAGCTGTGAAATCGCATGATGTCCAGTCATATCAAACTGACATGGGACGATCGAGACGAAATTATTCTTTAATGCCCACTCATCATTATCTTCTCCTTTGTCATGGTTCACGAAGTTACCTACCATCCAGAAGTATGTACGTCCGTATGGGTCTTTTCTTGCATCAAATTGTTCTTCCCAGTTGGCGTTTGCCTGGCGACAAACCTTAATGCCTTTGATAGACTCTTTTTGGTGAACCGGGAAATTTACATTTAAGGCTATTCCTTTTGGAATACCATTTTTCAGCGCCTCTTCTGTCACTTTCTTTAAGTAACTATCAATGTGATCCATAAATGCGTCCGGGTCATAATCACACAATGAAAAGCCAATTGCTGGTAGCCCTTCTATTGCCCCTTCTATAGCAGCACTCATGGTCCCGGAGTATAGGACACTAATTGAGCTGTTGCTCCCATGATTAACCCCTGAGACTACTAAATCAATGTTCCGATCTTTAAGTACATGGTGCTTTGCAAGCTTTACACAATCAGCAGGTGTCCCAGTACATTCATAGGCCTCCACCCCTTCAAATATTTCACTCTTTTTCAGCCGTAACGTATCACCAACGGTGATTGCATGACCCATACCGGATTGAGGACTGTCTGGAGCTACCACAACAACTTCACCCAACTGCTTAACCACATTTACAAGCTTTTTAATGCCCCGAGATGTAATTCCATCGTCGTTACTTACCAGAATCAAGGGTTTTCCCATAATTATATTGAATTGTAAAATGCTGTGATACGTACAAGATCTGCCATCTCATCGGTATCCAGCTTATTATCTTTTATGAATTTTTTTACTTCAGACTGTTTCTTGGACATGAAAGTTAGAAGGTCTTTTTTCTTGCCATTGAAATAGGTGATTTTGCCTTTATCGTCCAGAAAGAAATATGAATATTTGATCACCACCTGGGTTCCGGTACCACCACCCCAATAAGCAGATGAGCTGTTGACTGTTTGTGTGACCAGGTGTTCTCTTGCCATCAAGGAGACCTTGCCCTCATAGACAAGTTCAAAAAACACAGGAATCTTATAATCTATATTGACAGTATAAGGGATCGAATAAAACTGGCGGTAATTATTCAAAATCTTATCAAAAATCTCAAAGTAAAAAACCTTGTGACTTGAAAAAGACTTTGTTTTCCCTTTACTAACTACTGTAAGAATGTTTGCATCCAAATCGTACTTTAGATCTCCTTTCAGTGTGTCTTTATCAGTAGTAATCAAAAAGCCATTATGAAAGACTTCAGAGGAAAATCGCTGAGAATTAGCGCTTTGCAAAGCCAGAATACATAAAAAACCAAGAATAAATCTCATTTCAAAATCTCGTGTCCTAGTTTATCTCTTTTCGTTTCAAGGTATTTTTGGTTGTGCTCGTTTGGGGTGATTTCGATTGCAATATTCTCAACAATTTCCAAGCCATACCCCATCAGACCCACACGTTTTTTTGGATTATTAGTGATCAGTCGGAGTTTGGTAATTCCAAGTTTACGCAAAATTTGGGCACCTACACCATAGTCTCGCTGATCGGATTTAAATCCTAACTCAATATTTGCCTCCACTGTATCTTTTCCTTCTTCCTGGAGCTTGTAAGCCTTCAATTTATTCATCAGACCAATCCCTCTACCTTCCTGATTCATATACAGCACAACTCCTTTGCCTTCTTTTTCTACCATCTGCATGGCACCATGAAGCTGACCACCACAGTCGCATCTACAGGAACCAAATATATCCCCTGTCACACACGAACTATGCACTCTTACCATCACAGGCTCTCCTTCTTTCCATTCACCTTTAATCAATGCCAGATGCTCTTCACCTGTATTTTTCTGTTTGAATGCTTTGAGTTGAAAATCACCCCATGCAGTAGGCATCTGAACTGCTATCTCCTCCTCTACCATCGATTCTTTTTCCATTCGATATTCTATGAGGTCTGCGATGGATACCAGTTTCAAATCAAATTTATCGGCAATTTTTCGGCAATCAGGAAGACGAGCCATCGTGCCATCATCTTTCAAAATCTCAACAAGAACACCTCCTGGTGTAAGTCCTGCCAATCTTGAGAAATCAACAGCAGCTTCAGTATGCCCTGCTCTTCGTAAAACTCCACCCTGTTTGGCTTTTAAGGGAAAAATATGTCCAGGTCTTCCCAAATCTTCTGGTTTGGTATCAGGATTGACCAATGCCTGAATGGTCTTTGCCCTGTCAGAAGTTGAAATTCCTGTGGATGTACCATGACCAATCAAATCAACAGAAACTGTAAATGGAGTCTCAAAAGTAGCGGTGTTTTTACCAACCATAAGATCCAGATCTAGCTCTTTACACCTATCCTCAAGCAAAGAAGCACAAATCAGACCTCTCCCCTCTTTAGACATAAAGTTGATGATGTCCGGAGTGACTTTTTCGGCAGCACAAATGAAGTCACCTTCATTCTCACGATCCTCATCGTCCACAACGATGATCACTTCTCCATTTTTTATTGCCTCGATGGCATCTTCTATTTTATCTAGCATTATCTATCCTACTAATACGTTTCCTAATATATTGGCAATCTCTACCGACACTTTCTTCAACTCATTTATATCATCCAAAAGTTCATCTACCTCCACTTCATTTGTGGCATGCTTTAGTTTATCAGTTTCTTCCTGAATGAGCTGCTGCACAATTCTGAATTTAAGTCTGAGAACGTTCGTATATGTTACATCTCTTAAAAATTCAGTTTCCCGAGGCACATGAATCTTATACTTTTCACTCCAATTTTCACTAATCTCATATTTATCCGCGCTTAGATCAATGACCGTTTTTCGAATTTCTTCATCTTCATGATTCAGTAAATACTCACCGTCAATCACCTCTCCATCGTTCAATTTCTTTCGAAAAATTTCAATGATTTTCCGATAAGTCTCATTGGTAAACTGGATTTCGTCTGCTTCGTTGAGAAAATAATCGATTAAACTCTGATCCTGCATTTCACGTGTCTGAATCTTATTCTTTCCATAGTTCACCAGCACACGAATACTTTCACGCTCCTGGTATTCTATGATTTTACCAATATCAAGTTTATCGATAAGGTCATCCTGCTCCATTGGAAACGGAGGAACTTCCATTTCAGGTTGAATAGGATCAGGCGCTCGTTGCTTTTTGCGATTCTCAATTAGAATCTTGTTTTGCTCTGCGATAAGTACAGATTCAGCGATACCGAGCAGATCACTGCATTCCTTAATGTAGACCGTTCGTTTGACCGGATCATTAATTTTAGTGATGCTGGAAACAATGTCCTTTATAACCCCTGCCTTTTTGACAGGATCATTGCCGGTTTCATCAAGAAGCACTTTGGTTTTGAACCGAATGATGTCTTGTGCTTCTTCTGCAACATATTCTCTAAATCCAGACGCACCCAGTTGCTTCGCATAACTATCCGGATCTTCCCCCTCTGGAAGGGCGACAGCCTTGACATTTAGGTCTCCCTCAAGCAAAAGATCAATGCCGCGCATGGATGCTTTTATCCCTGCCTGGTCTCCGTCAAAAATGACTGTTACATTTTCCGAATACCGTCTGATCAACTTTACCTGATCTTCCGTAAGTGCGGTACCTGATGAGGCTACTACATTTTCGATACCGGCCTGATGCATTGATATCACATCTGTATATCCCTCTACCAGGTAACAATTATCCTCCTTTCGGATGGAATTCTTTCCCTGATACATGCCATAAAGCACTTTGCTTTTATGGTACAGCTCAGTTTCTGGACTGTTGATGTATTTAGCAGACTTATCAGTACTGGATAGCTTCCTACCACCAAAAGCAATGGTTTTACCAGAAACATTGTGAATTGGAAACATCACCCTGCTGCGGAAGCGATCATAATTTTTCCCGTCCTTATCAATGATCAATCCGGCTTCAGCCAGAAGTTCCTTTTTGTATCCTTTTTGAGTGGCCTCATTTAACAGCCCATCCCAAAGCTCTTTTGAATAACCTAGTTCGAATTTTTTAAGGGTTTCTTCAGTAAAACCTCGCTCCTTGAAATACGATAGACCAATAGATTTTCCCTCTTCTGAATTATGAAGGACATCTTGAAAGTACTCAGAAGCGTAATTCAGCACAATGAATAAGCTTTCGCGTTTGTTCTGTGCTAGTTGCGCTTCATCGGACTGCTCTTCTTCTTTAACTTCGATACCATACTTTCCGGCGAGGTATTTCAAAGCCTCTACGTAGCTTAGTCCATCCACTTCCATCACAAAAGTGATTGCATCTCCTCCTTTCCCTGAGCTGAAATCTTTAAATATCCCTTTGGATGGTACCACATAAAAAGAAGGAGTCTTTTCATTGGTAAATGGGCTAAGCGCTTTATAACTTGAGCCTGAGCGTTTAAGGGTCACAAAGTCCTCTACCACTTCGACAATGTCGATACGGTTTTTAATCTCTTCGATGGTGGAGGGTTGAATCATACGCCTTAATGGACTGCAAAATTACCTGATAAAAAGGATACTAAATCATCAGGAATAAAGCATAGTTTTAAACTAAAAAATCAATGCCAAAACAAACCTCAAATCCTGCCAACATTTTATTCGTCTCTTTGTCCGCTTTAATCAGTGATACTGCCTGGCAATGCAGAAAAGAAGGTCACCATGTGAAGTACTTCATTGAAGAAGAAAGTGAAAAAGAAATTGGTGATGGGTTTGTAGAAAAAGTAGATGACTGGGAAGCCGAAGTGGATTGGGCTGATCTTATTGTTTTTGATGATGTACTAGGTCAGGGTGAAAAAGCTCAAAAACTTAGAGAACAGGGTAAGTACGTGGTTGGAGGCACTCCTTACACTGATAAATTAGAAGATGATCGATCGTTTGGACAAAGTGAACTCAAAAGACACAAAGTCAACATTCTTAATTACCATGAATTCGATTCATTTGATGCTGGAATCAATCACATTAAAGCTAATCCGGGTAAGTATGTATTGAAACCAAGTGGCGAGGCACAAAACATCAAAAGACTCCTGTTTGTTGGTCAGGAGGAAGATGGTAGTGATGTATTGCGGATACTTGAAGCTTATAAAAATGCATGGAGTGAAGAAGTGAAAGTCTATCAGCTTCAAAAGAAAGTAGATACGGGCGTTGAGATTGGTGTTGGAGGTTTCTTTAATGGAAAAGAATTCATATACCCCATCAACATCAATTTTGAGCACAAAAAACTGTTTCCAGGTGAGCTTGGAGTAGCTACTGGTGAAATGGGTACAAGTATGTTTTGGAGTGGTCCCAACAAAGTTTTCAATGCCACTTTAAAGAAAATGGAACCAACACTGGCTTCAGAAGGCTATGTCGGCTACATCGATGTTAACTGCATTGTAAATAGCAATGGAATCTACCCTTTAGAATTTACTTCACGATTCGGATATCCAACGATTTCCATTCAGGCCGATGGAATGCTAAATGGGATTGGTGACTTTCTGTATCAATTAGCAAAAGGAGAAAAAACAGGATTGAAAACTCGAAATGGCTTCCAGGTTGGCGCCAGGGTGGTTGTACCTCCTTTTCCTTATAAAGATCCAAAGACATTCGATGCTTTTTCAAAAAACGCTGCAATCGTTTTCAAGAAGCCGGTTACTGACGGAATTCATATTGAGGATGTAAAAATGGTAAACAATGAATGGCTGATCACAGGTGGCAGTGGGGTTGCATTAATTGTCACAGGAATGGGACTTACAATGAAGCAAGCTCAGCAGCAGCTATATGCCCGAATAAAAAATATTATGATTCCAAACATGTACTACCGAACTGATATCGGAAATCGTTGGTTTGAAGATAGTGATAAGTTGCACGCCTGGGGATACCTCAGAGAGAGCTAATTTGCTAGATTAATTTTAACTTGCGCAGCGAATGGAATTGACGAAAGAAAATCTACTTAAAGCACTGAGTGAAGTAATCGACCCGGACCTGAAAAAGGACCTGGTTTCACTCGGAATGATACAAAACATCCACATTGATGGTGATAAAGCTGCATTCGATGTAGTACTTACAACACCAGCTTGCCCACTTAAGGAAGTGATCAAAAAAGATTGTGAGGATAAGATTAAAAAACATTTAGGTGATGTTAAGACAATCATTAACATGACCTCAAATGTTACCACCAAAAGAGATGATGGACCTGTCCTTCCAGGAGTGAAGAACATCATCGCCGTTTCTTCAGGAAAAGGTGGTGTAGGAAAATCTACAATCGCGGCAAACCTTGCTGTGGCTTTAGCCAGGACTGGTGCGGATGTGGGCTTGATAGATGCGGATATTTATGGACCATCTATTCCAACTATGTTTAACTGTGAGTTTGAACAGCCAGGAATCGTTCAAGAAGATGGAAAAAACAAGATCATTCCCATTCAGCAGTATGGAGTTAAACTTATTTCCATTGGCTTCCTTACAAATAGTGAAGACGCTGTTGTCTGGAGAGGCCCAATGGCAAGTTCTGCGTTACGTCAGTTTATTTCAGATGCCAAGTGGGGAGATTTAGATTATTTGATCATAGACTTGCCTCCTGGCACTAGTGATATTCATTTAACATTGGTTCAGGCAGTGCCTGTGACCGGTGCAGTGGTGGTGACTACTCCTCAAAAAGTAGCTCTTGCTGATGCTCAAAAAGGTATCTCCATGTTTAAACAACCACAAATCAATGTCCCAATTCTCGGTTTAGTTGAAAATATGGCTTGGTTCACTCCTGATGAACTTCCTGATAATAAATACTTTATCTTTGGAGAAGGTGGTGGATTGAAACTCGCTGAAAAGAATGAGATTGAGCTTTTGGGTCAAATTCCAATTGTTCAGTCCATAAGAGAAAGTGGAGATAGTGGATATCCTGTTGCAATGAAAGATGGAGAATTAGCAGATTCATTCAACTCGCTTGCTGAAAATGTAGCAAGACAAATAGCCATTAGAAATGCATCTGCTCCAGAGACTAAAAAAGTAGAAGTGACCGTTTAGGATATGTCAGAGTTAGTAGAAAAAGTAGAAAAAGCACTGAATACGATCAGGCCTTATCTTGAAGCAGATGGTGGCGACGTAAAAGTTCTTGAAGTGGATAAAGACATGAATGTTGTTTTGGAGCTGATGGGAAACTGTGGTTCTTGTCCTATGTCCACCATGACACTAAAAGCAGGAGTTGAAGAGGCTATTAAAAGAGAAGTACCGGAAATTAAAAGCGTTCATGCGATTAACGTCACATCTCCAGACGATCCAAACGCTAAACTTCCATTTGTTAACTAATGGGCTCATGCGCATTGGGTTATTACCCCTAATAACACTCCTATCAATTAGTCTTAGTGCCCAACAAAGATGTGGCACAACAGCGCCCTCTACTGGTGAGTTTGAAAACTGGATCAGTTCCAGAATAGAAATTCAAACCGATCAGATTCATAGTCAAGCAGCTACCATTTATCAGATTCCGGTAGTCGTTCACGTCTTCCACAAAGGTGAAGCCATTGGCAATGGAGTAAACTTATCAGAGGAGCGAATCAAAGCTCAAATAGATTCACTGACTGCCGATTTTAGAAGGATGAACGCTGATACGGTAAATACTCCAACAACATTTAAACCGGTTGCAGCAGATATTGAAATTGAATTTGTACTAGCCAAACAAGATCCTGCTGGCAAGCCCACAAATGGCATTGTGCGATTACGAGGATCTCGTGACACCTACAGAGCCAATTCTCACAGACCATTGCTTCGCTCTGAAAGCTATTGGCCTCCACAGCATTATTTAAACATTTATGTACTTGACCTTCAGGTATTTTTAGGGTATGCATCATTTCCACTGACTTCCATTCCAGGCATTGTTAATGACTCAGAAGATTACATTTTTGATGGAGTCCTGATCGACCATCAATACTTTGGAGTCAATCCTGCAGCACCAGCATTTGAAAGTTATGGAAGAACCCTGACTCATGAAGTGGGCCATTACCTGGGCTTAAGACATATCTGGGGCGATGGTAATTGCTCTGTAGATGATTTTGTAGATGATACTCCATTAGCTGATACCGACAATGGAGAATATACCTCACCCTGCACCTGGCCGAACCCGAGCGATAATGAAGTATGTGTAAGTGGAGAACCGGAGATGTTTCAAAACTTTATGGACTATACTGATGACATTTGCATGAACCTCTTTACAGAAGGGCAAAAAACGAGGATGAGAACAGTATTGGATAATTCTCCTAACAGAAGTTCTTTAAAATCAAGTCCTGGTCTGACCGAACCTGCCCGTTTTGTAAATGACCTAGCCGCCATCAAAATTTTAGAACCAAATGAAAACGAATGCTCTACTAATATCACGCCACAACTTTTAGTTACAAACTATGGAACCAATGAAATCTTTTCATATGAGGTTCAGATGAACATAAATGGCAACCCATTTGGAGGACCCATTCCAATTACGACGACTTTAGCACCCCTGACTTCTCAAACTATCAATTTTTCAACCCAATCCATTCCAAATACTCCGTATACCCTTTCATTTGAGCTTTCTGAAGTGAATGGAACATTGGATGGTAATGATGCAAATAATACAGTTTCAACAATAGTATCTAACAACTCCAGTGTGCGATTACCATTCTTCGAAGATTTTGAAGGTATTCTAAAAGTTCTTGGAGACGATGGAGCTTCATACCCCTGGGAGGTAACGACAGCTCCCAAAGCCACATCTAATAATCAAGCGATTGCTTTCAAAGCATATGAAAACACCGAATGGTTTGGAGAGCAAACCATTTTTAAAACGCCAGTACTTGATTTGACTGGAATTCAATCTGGTGAAATGCTTTTCAGCTTTGCTCATGCCAATCCACCAGATGCATTTTATGATGGCCTGATGGTTAAAGCAAGCGTCGATTGTGGCGAGACTTTTACCGATGTTTTACTTACTGCTTTTGGTCCAAACCTATCAACTGCAGGACAATCATCTAATAGTTTTATCCCTGCAAGCCAACTCGAATGGATGGATACACTCATCAGCATTACAGACTATAAGGAAATAGACGGTGTTCAATTCGCTTTTGTTGGAATTAACGGAGGTGGTAATAATATATACATTGATGAGGTTGAAATTGTGGAAACCAATCTCTTTGAAAATGACATTTTACCTAGAAGTCTAAACGGACCGCTGATCACCTGCTCTGAATCATCTCGTATCGAGCTTCGAATTCGTAATGTTGGATCTCAGGTGATCACGTCATTTGAAGTGAAGTATCATGTAAATGGTGATACCATCACCACACTGTTTGATAACTTAAGTATTTCATCAAAATCGTTTGCTAATTTCTTTTTAACTGCAGACAATCTCAATGAAGGGCCCAATGAAATTGGCGCTGAAATAACCCTTGTTAATGGCACGGAAGATGAATCGGGAGAGAACAATACTTTAGAAACCACATTGATTAGGGATAGTAAATTCGATGAATATCCGCTCACATTAAATTTTGAAACAAGTGATAATTGGGACATAACTGCTGAAGCAAGTGAACCACTCTGGACCAGAACCCTGCTAGAAGAAAATGGTGTTTTGCGCGCAAATGGATTTAATGCGCCACAACTAGGGGTAAGAAGCTGGTTTATTAGCCCTAAGTTAAATACAGGCAATCTGGATAGTGCTTTTTTGTATTTCAAAGCTTCTTATGCCTCTCGAGATGGATTTGAAGATAGATTGCAAGTATTGCTTTCCACCGATTGTGGTGAAAACTATAATACTACATTATTGAACATTGATTCTGATTCACTTGCAGTTGCCATAAGCCCCACCAAATGGATTCCTACTCAAGATAGTGACTGGAAGGAGTACAAGCTCAGTCTCTCTCATTCTTTCTTTTTTGATGAAGATATTCGTATTGCTTTCATATTTACTCCAGGAGGGGGTAATGATCTATATATTGATGACATCTCAATATTTGAAAATCCACCACCTTCTTACGAGGATATAGCTCGCATCTTCCCAAATCCAGCGAAGACTGCTTTTAATATTGGATTTAATCTCACAGAAAAAGAATCCGTGATTGTGAGAGTTGTTGATATTAGTGGCAGAGTTGTTATCGAGCAAAGGATACCAAATGCACTTAATCAAATAATTGAATACAAAGCACCATCACAGGAAGGATTGTATTTTATCAACGTGATTGGAAAGCAATTCAAAACCTCTCAAAAACTGTTTATTACTCGCTAATTGTTTAGGTTTATCGCAGATTTTAAAATCAGATATGTCATTTAAAAAACCAACCAGCATTAAGGATTATTTGGTACACCTTGGAGTGCTTCTTGGAGGTACCTTTTTGATCGTAGTTATTGTTTTTTATATCTGGCTCCCAGTATCTACGAATCATGGAGAAACCATCACTGTGCCTGACATTAAGGGTATGACCTTGGATGAATTAGATGAGTTTCTAGGAAAAAGAAATCTAAGATTCGAAGTTACACCCGATTCCAGCTACTCCCCTGACTTTGAGCCATTGGCCGTATTGCGTCAAGTACCAAAGCCAAATACCAAAGTGAAAGAAAATCGCAAAATCTACGTTACTCTAAATGCAGAAAGTCCACCAGAAGTTCGCATGCCAGATCTAATTGATAAATCCATTAAAAGTGCCGTGATGACACTTAATTCATACGATCTAATTTTAGGTGAAATAAAATACGTTCCGGATGATTTCTTTGTAGTAGTTGAAACGAAACTGGATGGTAGAGCCGTTTTAGCTGGCGAAAAAATTGAAAAAGGATCAACAATCGATTTAGTAGTAGGAAATGGATTTGGTAATACAATCTTCCAATCTCCAAATCTTATTGGACTTGAGCAAGAAGAGGCTGAGTTTGCCATCATTGGCTCAGGCTTACGTGTTGGCAAGATCAGGTTTACTGAAAAATCTCAGGCCGGATTCTCAGCTTTAGATTCTCTGGGCAATGATATGTTGGAATACAGAAGCATTTCGCCTGGTACAGTTCAGCAACAATATCCCAGGGCTGAAACTCGAATCAGAATCAATGATCCCATTGATATTTGGATTTATATGCCTGATACGGTAAGTAACACTCCTACAATACTTGACAATTGATGAAGAACGTTTTTTTCATCATATCCTGTGTGCTATCCAGCACTCTATTCAGTCAGCTGATAGTAAAGCCAATTCCTAATTCAAGCCAAGAAAGAGCTAGAATTTCAAGTAGCCAAACCATCAATCCTGCCTCACTTCCATTTTGGGATGATTTTTCGGTTACCCACAATTCTCCAGATGGTCTAAGAATTTGGGGAAATGATTCCACCAGACAATGGAATGCAGAATTGAGTAAAGATGTATTTATTAATGAAAGCTTAGCCATTAATCCACCTTCCTATAAAGTAGCCACTTTTGATGGGCTTGATTCGAATGGAGCATTTCATGGTACAGATAAAGGTTTGGCAGATCAATTAGTCACCGATACCATCAACCTGCAAGGAAGAGCAGATGTTATTTTGTCTTTTTACTGGCAAGCGGGAGGTAATGTAGAAATACCAGAACCTGGTGATTCATTGGTCCTTCAATTTTATAATCCTAATGACATGGTACAGTCGTGGAATACCGTTTGGTTAAAAGATGGTGAGGATGTTCTAGCTCATCAGGATAGCGTATTTACTCAAGAAGCAATTACGGTAGACTCTAAATATCTCACATCTGAATTTATGTTCAGGTTTCAATCTTATGGAGACCTTGACGGCCCGTTTGATGCCTGGCATGTGGATTGGATTTATTTAAATGAAAATAGAACAAATGATGATTATTATTACCTGGATCGAGGACTTACAGGTCAGCTGAAAGCCCCAATATCACCATTCAAGTCCATGCCGGCATATCAATTTCTTGCGAATCAAACGGCATTGACGAGTAGCCAGTTTGTTCAAGCTTTTAATCTGGATAGGCAATTACAACCAACAGAGTATATTTTGGTAATCAATGATGTGACGAATAACAACCGAATAGATTCTATTGAATACGGCAACAAGAATCCTTTAATTAATAATCCCAGTCCATTCAGTGTCACTATAGAAAGATTCATTGAATTAGATGGAGTTGACCTTTCCGGAATCCCTAACCAAGACTCTCTGGTGCTTTCCTCGGAAGTATACCTGGAGAGTTCCGATGATGATTTTCTCGATGGTACTAACATTGATCTTAGAATTAATGACACCCTTCGAACGAACTACTTACTACAAAACTATTATGCATTCGACGATGGAGTAGCTGAATATGCCATTGGCACTAACATAAATGGAGGCCAGGTAGCGGTTCGTTATTGGCTAGAGCAGCCAGATACGATTACCCATGTTGACATACATTTCCCAAACATTGATCCATCGAGTAACAACAGTGCCCTTCAACTCAAAGTCTTTCGGGACTTAAATCAAGATCCTGTAAGATCACAAGCTATATCAGTGATTACAGCGACTAAATTGAATGAGTTTACACGCTATAAACTTTCGAGTCCAATCGTATTATCAGACACCTTTTACATCGGCTATGAGCAAAGTAAAAATGATTACATAGGTATTGGTTTCGATCGAAGTAATCCTGATGCCTCACCACATATTTTTGAAAATAAAACCGGTGAATGGGAGCAAAATGTGAGGCTTACAGGTGCATTAATGATCCGACCTGTATTTGAAAAAATTGATTCCTTAGTCCTGGGTAATGAGCGCATTCAAGAAACAATAATCTATCCCAATCCAACGAATGGAATAGTAAGGGTTTCAGGTGACTATCATTCAGTCACTTTAAATGATTTTTCTGGCAAAATTTTGATGCATGAACAGAAACAAAGTCTGCATGATTTCACGAATTTGAAGGCAGGTTTATATTTGCTCACTATTCACCGAAAGGAAGGTGATCAAACACTAAAAATCATCAAGAAATGAATGAAGATATAACCTGCCGACAAGTAAAAGATCGTCTTGAAAGTGGCGAGAAATTTAACTTCATCGATGTGCGTGAAGAGTGGGAATATGAAGAAGCCAACATCGGTGCTACACTTATTCCGCTGGGAGACCTGCCAAACAGACTTTCAGAAATAGAGCATATGAAAAGTGATGAGGTAATCGTTCATTGCAAATCAGGAGCAAGATCAGGAAGAGCAAAAAAATACCTCAATTCTCAAGGTTTCACCAACGTTCGTAACATGGAAGGTGGTATTACAGCGTACTTAGAACTCTAAATACCGTGTATTACTAGTGGCTGGGGGCTGAAGCTAAGAATGAAGATTATCAGAGCGACCCAGCCTAAAATTTTCCTCCCCATGGTCAATGGTCGATTATCAACAACCGGTGGATGATCAACACCAATAAATCGACCAATCAAAATTGAAAATACAAGCCATCCGGTATATCCTTCAACCTTGAAAATGGATGCAACGAAAAACTGAACCGTAAACATTGCAGTAGCATACAATAATCGATTTCTTTTTTCTTTAAATACGCTTGCTGTGCTCCAGTAAAGTACGATCAAATACACAGCGATATTCAATAAAAATCCCCCAAGTGACTCGATAGAAGTATTGACTAAATCAGCAGTGGTCACCCATCCCAACCCTGCATAAAACAGGAAGCAAGTAAACATGACTCGTGATATAATTCCGTGATTCTTTGCACCGAATAATCCAAAGAGCACATGTCCTCCATCTAGCTGGCCAATAGGCAAGAGGTTTAGCGCTGTAAAGAAAAATGCCAGGTAGGCTGCCAATAAAATAGGATAATGCATCAGCTCTTTCGAGCTGGGAACATACCGATCATCAGGGGCAAGATATTGTCGTCCCAAATTCATCAGAATGTTGTCACCAAATGAAATGGAACCCTCCCTACCTGTATCAATGGTATCCTGTAGGGTTTCGTAACTCATTCTTGCAGGATTCAAATCTGACTTTAAGATCAGTGTATCTAGTCCATCCATGCGCTGTTCAAAGTTTTCACCAAATATTTCATACTCTGGATGAATCTCATAGATATAGTCCGTCTCTGGTAAGGATTGAAACCCGTATACCATCATGGCAAGTGCTACTACAAATCCAGATATGGGTCCAGAAACACCAACATCAAAGTATTTTATTCGACTGATTATGCTCTCTTTGATTCGAATAAAAGCACCAAATGTACCAATTGTAGGTGCACCTATAAATCCAAGCCACATGGGAATATAGTATGGGAGCGTTACATTGATTTTATGATACCTGGCTGTGAAATAGTGTCCGAACTCATGAACGGTTAGGATCAACAAGAATGGTATTGAAAATTGAAAGCCAAACAAGAAGTCGTCCCAGGTCATACCAAGGATGATGAATTTCCCGATGGTCCATTCTGTACCTGCCAAGGTCGTAGTAACCAGGGTAGTTAAGAATAAGCCAAGCTGGATTAGTCTTGTCTTTGTTTGCTTATTTAAGTCCAAAAATTTCGTTTAATTGATTGTCCGGGTCCAATATTTGAAAAGCTTTCATTCCGGCGCGCCTTGCCCCTTCCACATTATCTAGTCTGTCATCCAGAAATAACATTCTGGAAGCGTAAAGACCAATGTCATCTATAACAAACTTGTAGCAATTCAGGTTTGGTTTTCGCATGCCAATTTCATGGGAGTAGTATACCTCTTTTACAAAATCACGAAGACTGAAACGACCGGTGGCTTCCAAGATCATTTCCTCATAAGCTATCTCATGGATCATGTTGGTATTTGATAAAATGAATGTGTCAAATTTCTCTCCGATCTTAAGCACTTTATCCATTCTTTCTTTGGTGATGGACTTGAGCATGCTGTTCCAGATACTCTCAAATTGTCTCTCACCCATATTAGTCCCCAGTAAGGAGTTAATACTGGTTCTGAATTCATCAGGACCGATCATTCCCATCTCAAATTTTTGTAGCACAGGGGCTGTTACAACCAATTCTTCAATCTCTTCCTGATTCTTTTTAGCTACTTCAGAAAATTTTCGAATCACTCGTGGATAGTCGAGATCGATAAGTACATTTCCAAAATCAAAAATTATGGCATCTATGCCTTGCAGTAGGTCTGACATTCGTTGGCAATTAATCCGCAAATATGTAATATTGCGCTCCCTTTTAAAAGGAACAATCACTTTAATGTGAGGGCCTATAACTCAGTTGGTTAGAGTAACTGACTCATAATCAGTAAGTCCCAGGTTCGAGCCCTGGTGGGCCCACAAAAAGCAAGACCCTGATTATCTGTTAGGGTCTTGTTGCTTATGGACATTTTGGGCGAGGAGTTTATCCTGAACGATAGTGAAGGAAGCCCTGGTGGGCCCACATAAAGCACAGCGAAAGTTGTGCTTTTTTTATTTGTCAATTTGGCGAGAAGCCTGTCCCGTAGGAATGAAATGACATACGGGAAGCCCTGGTGGGCCACATTGAGAATCAACTTTTCTTTGTTCCTCAGAGTCCTTTCCTTTCTCTTCCCTAGCGCCAAAGTGACTCTGAGGGGTTTGTAAATCCTTATCTCTAAAGATTGAAACCCAATCAAGCTCCATGGGATTAATACTTAATTTTTTTCTCCCTCAGAGTTACTCACACAGAGAACTCTGAGGCTTTTGTGTTGGTAGATTTCTTTGTTCCTCAGAGTCCTTTCCTTTCTCTTCCCAAGCGCCAAAGTGACTCTGAGGGGTTTGTAGTGACTCTGAGGGGTTTGTAAATCCTTATCTCTAAAGATTGAAACCCAATCAAGCTCCATGGGATTAATACTTAATTTTATAGTTGCTCATAGAATATTGTATTAAACGTCGCTAGTAAAAAGAATAATAAGTCAATTCTCCTTTTTTGAAGCATTCAATTAATTAAGATCCTCACGAGTAATATGATCAAACGACTATCGAAATTCACTTTAGCAGTACTAAGTTTTATCTTATTGTCGTGCAGCGGCGGTGAGAAAAAAACAACTCCAGAAGTAGAAGAAAAAACTGAAAGTAAAACCGATGTTGTTCAACTAAAGGAAGGGCCTTCAGGAATGGTTTGGGTGCCCGGGGGAACTTATATCATGGGCGCATTAGATTCAGATGATCAAGCCCGTAAAGATGAATATCCAGCACATGAAGTGACTGTTGATGGGTTTTGGATGGACGTTACTGAAATTACCAATGCTCAATTTGAAGAATTTGTAAATGCCACTGGTTATGTTACCACGGCTGAAAAAAAACCTGATTGGGATGAACTGAAAAAGCAACTACCTTCAAACACCCCAAAACCTGCTGATTCTGTTTTTCAAGCTGCCTCTATGGTTTTTACGCCTGTTGAAACATACAATTTACAAAACTGGGCTCAATGGTGGCGCTGGGTTAAAGGTGCCAATTGGAAGCAACCTCAAGGCCCTGGCAGTTCAATCGATGATAAAGAAGATCATCCGGTAGTACAAGTGTCATGGGATGATGCAAAAGCCTATTTAGAATGGGCAGGAAAACGCTTCCCAACTGAGGCCGAATGGGAATTTGCTGCCAGAGGGGGTGAAGTGAATAATCGCTACCCATGGGGTGAAGATTTCAATAGAATTACGGTATGTGGAAATACATGGACAGGAACGTTTCCTATTTACAATAATGAAGCAGATGGTTTTTACAATACAGCTCCTGTTGCATCATATGAACCCAATGGTTACGGACTTTATGATATGGCAGGGAATGTTTGGGAATGGACCAGTGATTGGTACAATATCGACTATTATCAACAATGCGCTGATCGGGGAAAAGTAAAAAATCCAAAAGGAGCAGATCAATCGTATGACCCTTCAAACCCATACATGCCTCAGCGGGTTCAGCGCGGGGGCTCATTCCTTTGTAGCGAAAGTTATTGCAGCAGTTACAGAGCTAGCGCCCGTATGCGATCCAGTCAGGATACTGGCCAGGATCATTTAGGATTTAGAGGTGTAATGACACAGGAAATGTGGGAATTATTTAAACCCAATAATGAAGGCACCTCGCCAGGCGTTCAATGAAAACAAGATACTATGAAATTGAAACTACTTATCTCATAGATGCGAATTTGTATGATGTAGTTATGAAGATATCATATAGAAGGACAGACCAAAACTCAAGATCAGAGATCGATGCAGAAGGAATCCAGAAATTACAAACAATTAAACACCGAAGATATTTTCAGAAAGAAGTATTGAGATAAGTTAAGAAAGTTCCTAACTTAGGTTGCGTTCAATTGTTTTTTAAACCAAAGGAACCAATCCTAATATGCCTGTCTCTTACATTACTCATAATGGCCGTAAAATTCTTCATGTCAATTTCAAGGACATAAAATCAAAAGATGCTGTAATGTCTAACCTTGAAGATATGAAAAAGCACTATATCGAAGCAACTGATAAAATCTATTTGCTACTGGATGTACGTGGGACTTTCACTGACCCTGAAGTCATGGATACATTAAAACACTATGGGAAGCAGTATTTTAGTGGAAAATCAGAGAAACGAGCAATACTAGGAGTAACTGGAGTTAAGAAGATACTTTTGAGGGCTTATAGTTTAGTTACAGGCACTAATGTAGCCTCGTTTGATGATGAAGAGCAAGCCAAAGATTACCTGGCATCATAAAAAAGGTTCATTCGATTAAAATGAACCTTTTCTAAAACACCTTATTGCTTTTACTTTTTGAATATACGCCTTGTTGTCATATGATCTCCCTGTGAAATATTAAGGAGATAAACTCCATTTTTAAGAGAACCTAAATCCAATTTTATTTCAGCGGTTGCTTCATCCGTTGTTACATCTTTTTCATACATTTTTTTTCCGCTCATATCAGATATAATCAAGAATATCGTTTGTGTCTCATTACTGATTAAACGCACATTCAATATGTCAACAACAGGATTTGGATAGATTAGCAAGTCTTCATTATCATTCTGAAGTGTAGATTCATCCATTGTCGTTTGCCTCAAAGCTGTTAGTTCGGATTTTGAACCAGCAGACCTTGCGCCTCCACTATTGATTCCTGTAACGGTAATCTCATCTAGATAAACATCATCTCTATTTCCTGAAGCGTCACATCTAAACCTCACCTTCATATTCGAAGCGAAATTCACACTGGAAGGGTCTACAACTACCGTAGCAGCGTAGAACGTATTGTTATTAAAATCCGTACCTCTAGCAAAGGTTGCTACAGTCACAAAGGATGAGCCATCATACATCTGAACCCAGAAATCCTCACCATTTTCCATAGAAATAGCCAGGAAATTAAAGTCTATACGTACTTGATCAAACGCAGTGATATCAACACTATTAGTGTAGGTTATAACAGACGAGCTGGTATTATCCTGAATTCCCGCTGATGCTGTACCAGCATAAGCTTTGGAGGCGTCCGTAGACCGGTAAGCATCTTTGCCCCCGTCTGAGAAATTGCCCCACCCAGACTCGAATCCATCGTAACTAATAAGAGTTTCACCTGCAGGAGCTGCTGCTTCTCCTGTAACAGAAACAGCTACAGAGTTGGTTATGGCCCCATCATTATCCGTAGCATGAGCTGAAAGTGAATAGCTTGCTACTCCAATGGTCCAGTTCACTGAATAAGGCGATGAGGTATCAACACCTATGGATACACCATCCACGAAAAACTCTACTGAGGTAATGGTTCCATCCGTATCACTAGCATTGGCTGTAATGGATACATTATCACCATCTGTATAAACGGCACCATCTGTAGGAGAAGTAATGGACACTGATGGTGGCGTGTTTGGAACTTCTTCCCCATACCTCAATCCCAGACCAGCAGCATTATCTGTTGCAAAGGAAGTCCATTCAGAAGTTGTGTAGATATCGTTTGGAGCATTGATCACATCGTTTCTTCTAAGTGTCACATCTTGTGCATAGGTTGCTGCACTATTAAACGTACCCAGAATGTCGATGAGTGTGCCATCTTTAAAAAGGCCTACAGCATCATTTCCGTTGAAAGTCAACTCTGAATTACCTCCTGTAAAATCTGCCTTTGAAAGAATCTCTACATTGGCAGAAGCATTGGCAAGAACGTACACATCGCCATCATTCAAGGTACCAATAAGGGCAATGCCTCCGGACCAGCTACCCGATCCATTGGCTTGTTTCTTAATCACATAACCACTCATATTAACGGCTGAACCTGATGTATTTGCTACTTCCAGCGCCTTATTGTTAGAGCTTCCCTCAATGTACTCAGAGAAGTACAGGACTCCAGCTGCAGCAGGCACCTCACCTATGATGCTTACAGTCGCTGAAACGTTAGAAGCACCTCCATCATCAGTCGCGGTAGCGGAAATATCCATATTCCCTTCTAATGCTGTAAAAGAGCTAGCATAAGGAGCTGATGTATCTACTCCTATAGAGCTGCTATTCACAAAGAATTCCACTGACGTTACAGTCCCATCTGAGTCACTTGCATCTGCTGTAATAGTAACGAGATCACCGGATGTCACGGTAGATCCGTTAGAAGGTGAGGTAATACTCGCAGAAGGTGCTTGATTTGGTGGAGCAACATTCATGGTATGTGTACCTAAATGGCTGAAATCATCGGAAGCATATGAAGTCCATTCGGAAGTAGTGTAGGTAGCATTGGGACTGGTTACATCTGCATTTCTTACCAAAGTCACATTCTGACCAAAAGTTGCAGTGCTGTTAAAGACACCAATAGCGTCGATTAGTACTCCTGATTTATGTAGCGACAAGGCGTCATTGCCATTAAACGTCAGCTCAGTAGATGCACCGGTATAGTCAGCTTCTGCTAAGATCGCAGCTGAAGCTGATGAATGTGCCAAGACATAGACGTCACCATCTGCGAGCGTACCTGAAAGAGCTATTCCACCCGACCAGCTGCCCGATCCGTTTGTTTGTTTTTTTACTACATAAGAGGAAAGGTCCACGCTCACTCCTGTGAAATTGGCGATTTCGATTGCCTTATTGTAAGAAGAGCCTTCGATGTACTCCGAGAATAATAAGTCGGTAGCACTTCCTCCTCCTGAAGAAGCTGCATTTACCGTTATAGTGAAGCTTTGCGTATCAGTATCCGTTCCATCAGTTACCTCGAGGGTTACAGGGTGTGAACCTACCTCTAAGGTAGCCGGTGTTCCAGAAAGAGAGCCTGTACCATTACCAGCATCAGTTAGGGTCAGCCACATTGGTAATACCGGAGCTGAGAGTGTTAAGGTGCCACTGCCACCGGATGCTGTGATATTGTAAGTATAAGATACATTCTCTGTCGCAGTTGTCACCGGAGTTGAAGTAAAACCTGGGGTTGTGGGAGTACCACTGCCCCAAATTGAGGTCACATATTCCGGATGATCAATGAATGGGTTCCTATTGCCCTGATATCCATAAATAATGTCATTTCTTGTTTGCTCGTATGCATCGACCGGATCCTGCTCATGCCATGTCAATAAAACGGATAATTTAGCATGTAATGGAGATTTATCTGAAGAAGTAAGTAGTGTCTCAGTCAGTTCCAGATCTGGCTCTCCTGCTTCACCTTCGTATCGGGTAGCCATGTAGAAAAGCATACGTGCAACATCTCCTTTTACAGCATCTCGGGGTTCCCAGGTGAATGAAGTAGAGCCACCGGTGAACGATGGGGTAGGACCTGAATATTGGCCACTCGCATCGATGTATTGATCTGTAGCTTCATCAAAATTTCGATTGCTTCTCGCTGAATTAGTGGAAGCATCCTCCGCTCGCAGATGATGGACATCTGTTCCAGCACCAGGTGTAGTCCCGAAATCTCCTCTAGATTTTGCCCAAACATGCTCGCGGGTCCATCCGTTACCGCCATCATATTCAGCTGCAGCATTCATGGAAAATGCGGAATATAAACCAATTACGTTATTGGAATTATTCGGATCTACATCTGTCTCTTTCAGGATATCCCAGGTATCTGTGGTGGACGCAGAATAAGGATACTCAGTATGTCCTTTGATAACATTGTAAAGAGCTGTTTTTAGTTCAGCTCCGTTTTTGCCTTGTGCAGTATCATAATAGCCTGCAGGAATTTGCGCCATAGACACACTGGTGCCTATCAGCAATAAAATGCCAAGAAATCTTCTCATAATTAATTTGGTAAGGTTGAGGTTGTTACGGGTTATAATTTCGACAAAAAAATCATCAATAACAATATCATCAAAGAAAGACGTGTGATCATATTGTTAACTATTAATTAAAATTCAATGCGATTTTGAAATAAATAAATGTCTAATGAGCTTAAAACAATATATTATTTCGCACATACTGTCAGAAATTGATCCAGGAATCATATGAAATATCAGCAGCAAAATTGTGGCAATCAACAATGAGATTCGCTTTGAAATCCATCCTTATATTCGTTTATTGATATAATTTGGTAAGGGTTTTACAGCAATCGACTTGATATCTTCAGATTCACCTGGACACTTTGCATGACTTAAAACAATCCTTTCTCCAAACAATGATTAGCAATTACCTTTGACCTATGTCACAACCCATTTCTACAAATTCTAAGCTTCCCTCAACAGGCACTACCATTTTCACTGTTATGTCAAAGTTGGCCAGTGAACATAAGGCCATTAACCTTGGTCAAGGGTTTCCTGATTTTGAGTGTGATGAAAAGCTCAAAGACCTGGTTGCTAAGTATGTGAAAGATGGCATGAATCAATATGTCCCACTGGCAGGACTACCGAAACTTAACCAAACACTTTCAAATAAAATCAAACATGTTTATGGAACTGAGCTTAATCCTAACAGCCAAATCTGTATAACAGCTGGTGCCACACAAGCCCTTTATACGGCAATCATGGCTTTTGTAAATAAGGGTGATGAAGTGATCATTTTTGAGCCAGCTTATGATTGTTACTCCCCACAAATTCAACTTGCAGGTGGAAAAGTCAAACCATATACGATGACTTATCCGGACTATGGAATTGACTGGAATAAGGTCAGAGATATGGTGAATCATAAAACACGAATGATCATCATAAACACTCCTCATAACCCAAGTGGAACGATACTCACAAAGCAAGACATGGAAGCTTTGGAAGCAATTGTGAAGGATAATAACATAGTCGTTCTCAGCGATGAAGTTTATGAACACCTTATTTATGATGGTGAAAATCATCAGAGTGTTATGCGATATCCAACGCTCTTTAATCAAAGTTTGGCAGTATTTTCATTTGGAAAAACGCTTCATGCTACCGGCTGGAAAGTGGGTTATGTTGTAGGTCCGGAATATCTAATCAAAGAATTTAATATCATTCATCAATGGAATGTATTCTGTACCAATTCGTTCGTGCAGTTTGCTATCGCCGATTACCTCTCTGAGCCAGAAAATTACAATTACCTTCCCTCCTTCTTTCAGCAAAAACGAGATGCTATGAATGAATTGCTCAAGGATGTACCGCTTACACCCAAGATCGCAAAAGGAACCTATTTCCAAGCTTATGATTATTCAGCGGTGAGTGACATGAATGATTTAGATTTTGCAAAATATCTTACCTCAGAAGTCGGTGTTGCTGCAATTCCCATGTCTCCATTTTATACCAATCCACCAGGGGATAAGGTCATTCGTTTATGTTTTGCAAAAAAGGAAGAAACAATCGGGGCTGCCGCAAAGCGATTAATGAAATTGAAGGGTTGATTAAAAAATGACAATTTATTCTCCTCTGGGGAGTAGAGAAAGAGGTGGGTCTAAGGAATGGTCATTTTTGAATACGTTTAATTTTATACCCACCCCTACCTCGATACGTCGAACCGTTCCCAGGAGGGATTGAGTATGACCCTGGTCTCGATGCGTCGAACCGCTCCAAGAAAGGGGAGTTAACTTATAACAAGAAGATTATTATTGAGTATTGATGTTAGAGGAAAATTTAGAAAGCACATATTATTTTGATTTAGAGCACCCAGCTATTCAAGAACTTGTGGCTGAGTTTAAGAATCCAAACCTGTCGGAAATTGAAAAAGCAAAGCAATTCTACCTCAAAGTTCGAGATGGATGGAGGTATAATCCTTATGACATCAAATTCCGTAAAGAGGCATTAAGATCCAGCTACATTGCTCAAAAGGACCATGGTCATTGCATTGACAAATCAATTCTTTACATATCAGGTCTAAGAGCATTAGGCATTCCTGCCAAACTGCATTTGGCTAAGGTGAAAAATCACATTGCAGTAGAACGACTTATAGAAAAATTTGGCACTAATGAGCTTACACCTCACGGAATGGTAGATGTATATCTAAACGGAAAATGGGTGAAGGCTACTCCTGCCTTTAATCAGGAACTTTGTCAATTAACTGGTGTGGAACCTTTGGAATTCAATGGAGAAGAAGATTCCATCTTTCAGGAATACAATGAAAAGGGAAAAGAATTCATGGAGTACCTGGATGATTATGGATCATTCTCTGATGTACCATTGGACTTTATCGAGCGAAATATGAAGGAGAACTATCCAAAACTAGAAAGCTTACTTAATGATGCGGGTGAGTTGAAGTTATGATTTTGAAAGACGATTAAGTGCTTGGTTTAGAAGATCATTCGATATAGGCTTAGAGAAAAAATCTATTACCATTTCAAAATCCCTAGCACGCTCTTTATCTTCCGGATCTATTGATGAACTCAATATATAAATATCTATTTCGCTTAATTCAGAACGTAAAGCAGAATAATTTTCTAAGAAGCTCCAGCCATTAGATACTGGCATATTTATATCTAAAAACAAGATATCAGGAACTACCTTTGGTGAATCTGAGAGATATGAAAAAATTTCTTCCCCGTTAAAAAATGATAATATTTTACACTGGTCATCAATTTGATTGACATGCATTTTAAAGAGATGATGAAAAACATCTTCATCGTCCACTAATGCTACAACCTTATTCTCCATTATATTGAATTAATTCTACAAAAATTTCAAATCATATTAACACTGGGAAAAGATAATGGAATCTTTTTATTAGTGTTAATCTAAATCTGGAATGAAAACAATATTTATTGAAATCATACTTATATTCAAAAGAGTGGTGCAATTTAATTTGCAATTAATAGTTATAAAACATGGCAGAAACTACCCATTGGACAGGATCGGAAAAGTATCTATGTGACCCGGAATTGGCACAATCATTTCATATGGCACGGACGTTAGGTATGCCATTACTTATTGAAGGTGAGCCTGGAACTGGAAAAACAGAGTTGCCCATTCATTACGCAAAAGACAGAGGACTTCCCATTGAAGTTTACCCCGTTGGGTCAAAAAGTAACATCGAGCAATTTGTCGCCCGGTTTGATCATGTCAAATACTTACGAGATTCCCAGATTGAAATTCTAAATGCGCAACGAGAAGAAAAAGGATTGAAACCTAGGCATACGAATGATCGAAATCCTGAAAATCTTGGTGACTATGTCGTAAAAGGTCCGGCGGCCATTGCATACAGCAAGCCTAATTCAGTCCTATTGATTGATGAGATTGACAAAGCACCCAGGGAGTTCCCAAACGATTTGCTTTATGCCCTAAGTCATCGAAAGTTTATCATGCCGGAATCCGGTGAAGTGATTGAAGTCTCTGAAGAAGACATGCCTGCAATTGTGATTACATCCAACCGGGAACAAGAATTACCCACTGCCTTCAAAGGAAGGTGTATCTATCACTACATTGATTTCCCTGAGAAAGATGTCATGGAAAAAATCGTAGAAAAGCATCACCCAAAGATTGATGCAAAAGTGGTAAAAGTAGCGCTGGATGTATTCTACCACCTACGCAGACTCGGACTGGAACGATCCCCAACCACGCGTGAAATATTGAATTGGCTTAAATACATGAGCGATGTTTCACCGAAAGAGGCAGTCAAGAAAATTGAAGGATTAGAAGGAATAGGTGCTCTCATTAAAACTCAAGAAGATATGGAACGTGTAAATAGGATGATAGGCGCAGACAACAACTTTGGTGGACCATCGTGGAATTAAAAAGGCCTTATTCCTCCCTCGAGGGAGGTTAGGTGGGTGATAGTCACCCTGTAATCCCCTCAAGGGGATGTTTAAAAAAGAAAGATAATTAGAATGCTAAGCTCTTTACCAGAATCGTTTCGAAAACACGGCCTTCAGGCCGATGTGCGCACCTTGCTCACCTTGAGAAAGGCGATGCAGAAAGGGCTAGTCAAAACGCTGGGCGATCTGCATAATGTACTGAAAGGCATTGTAGTGAAAGAGCCCGCCGATATCGGTCCGTTTACTAAAGCCTATTACGAGTACTTTCTACATGTACCCATCGCTCCCGGTCAAACATTGGAAGATGCCATCCTGCGTTCGGAGACCTTCCAAAAGTGGAAGACACAGTACATCGATGAGGCAGATAGAGACATTGACCTAACGGAAGAAGATCTGGTAAACAAATTTTTGGATGAGGTTCATTTGACTTCTTATGACATCAAAGAGGTCATTAACGGGAAAGAAATTTGGAATAAAGACAACCCAGATTTAGAAGATAAAGATCCTTTTGATCCGGATCACGAACCCTCAGAGCGGGTATTGGATAAAATGGCTGATTACTCTGATTTAACACTCGAAGAATTACTGGAGCGTATGCAGAAAGTGCGTGATCAGCAACGTTCTCATCATTCTGGGGGCAGTCATTGGATCGGAACCGGAGGCATCTCTCCTTATGGGCATGGCGGAGCTGCAAAAAACGGAATCAGAGTCGGTGGTCAGGGCGGTGGACGAATGGCGCGCAAGGTGATGGGCGATAAAAACTACTTCCCTATTGATCGGGATGCCATCTTAAATGACAATAACGTAGATGCCGCGCTTGCATCCATTAAAGGAGTTATCGAAGAAAGTGCCATCGAGAAGCTAGATGTACCGACCACCATTAAGTCCGGACTGAAACGAGGTGGACTATTCATCCCGGAACTGATGAGTGAAAAAAAAGAGGAGCTTAAAATCATTGTTCTGATTGATAATGGTGGCTACTCCATGGCGCCTTATATACGGACGGTTCAACAACTTTTCCGAAAAATGAAGACACGTTTTGCGCACGATCTTGAAGTGTTTTATTTCCATAATACCATCTATGATCGGGTGTGGATAGATGAGCGTAGATCCAACTACATCTCAGTTGAGAAACTGCTGAAGTATAACAAAGACTATCGCGTCTTCTTCATTGGAGACTCAGCTATGGCGCCTTATGAATTAAGTGAGCTAAGTATTCGAAACATTCAGGCGATTGTGAAAAAGTTTAAAAAGTCTGTTTGGTTAAATCCCGAACCTTTGAAATATTGGCCGGGCACTTACACGATCCAGGTGATGAAAGAACTAGTTCCGATGTTTCCACTCACTCCTCACGGAATAGAGCGGGCCGTTAGAGAGATGAATAAGAAAAATGTGGCAGATTAGAGTTTTAGTCTAAATCCATAAACGGGTAAACCTTGCTGCAAAAAATCCAGGTCCTCAGACCTTTTAAATCCAATTTTTTCATACATGCTCCAAGCAACTTTCATTGCATCCGTTGTGTGGATGATCATTTGATCTAATCCATTTTGACGAGCTTTTTCTAAACATGCAATGGTCAGTTTCTTCCCCACTCCTAACCCTCTAGCATCCGGTGAAACAGCTAATAACCTGAACCCAGCTGCATTCTTTTCTTTGGTTACGGTCCCTCCAGACCCATAATCCTCTATATCTCCAATGTAAACAACAGCTCCAGCTACGGTTCCTTCATTTCTTGCCACCAGCAACTCAACACTCTCCTTTTCAGTGAACTCACCAATATTTGCCAGCATCTGATAGTACGCAGGTTGTTCGTCAGGTGATGGAAAACCTTCTAGACCTGAATAAACCTCAACCATTAATTGTCCAATAACGGAGAAATCTTTTGGCTGAGCTTTAACAATTGTGATTGACATATGAGTAAGACATGTTTAGTATCCAACCTTTATCATGTCCCACATCAGGTAGTTGGAAATAATAGAAATGATAAAATATGTGGTTAAGGTTGCGGCTCCTTCATAGTCTTGTGCTACTCGCTGACCGAAAAACAGTGCAAGTATTGATATTGTCGAGAGCTGAGAGCCAATCAATCCCATTTGAGCACTCCCATCTACCATCAACTGAATAATGCCAAGGGCACAAAACACTCCTGAAAAAACTTCTAAACTAGTGATCGCAGGCATCAAAAAGCTAACCGTATTTTTTAAAGGACTCTTCGCAAAATGACTATCTAACCATTCCTTATTGCCCTTATAATTAAACACTTTGTCTAAGCCAGATTGTAAGAAGAGGATGGCTAAGAATGCCAGGCAAAATACGGGTGCAGATAATAGTAACGTCTTCATTGGCTATTTTTTAGCCAATTTAACACTTTCTTTAAGCTAAAAGTAACGTGGTGTTACAATCTTGGATTTCGAAAATACAAATCTGTAGTTGAGCATAAATTCATGAGAACCAGAATTTGCTTGTCCCAGATCAGTCGTTGTATAGTCGTAAGAATATCCAAACCTCAACTGAGGGTTGATTTGTAAATCAAAAAGTAAACTGATAGAATCAAAAGAGCGGTAGGAAGCTCCCAACCACACCCGATCATTAATGATCAAATTTGCGTTTATATCCATTTCAATTGGCGCACCTGAAACAGATTTGATTAATCCACTTGGCTTTAGTTTTAGCACAGGTGATAAATCCATTACATATCCAGCTGTTAAAAATAAATGTCTGATTTGGCTAGTCTTGATGTCTGAGTTGTTGATTCCATCAAGTTCTTTATTTAAAAGAACTGGTATAGAGGCTCCTACATAAAACCGACTGGAGGAATAGAATAGTCCGGCACCAAAATTAGGAGCAATTTCACTTGCAGATGCCTGCAATTTATTATCATTCACACCTAGTTCAGCATAATTAATATTGGTACTTTGGAACCCGCCTTGAATTCCCATTGATAGCGTCCCTTTCCCTGTTTGCATCATATATGCATATGAAAGGTAAAGTGTACTTTGATCGGTTACTCCTAATTCGTCATGAGCAAAAAATGCACCTAATCCAATATTTCTATCTGGGATTGGTGAATGAATCGAAAATGTTTGTGTTCGGGGTGCTCCTTCAATCCCTACCCATTGTATTCGCGCCAATGCAGTTGCACTGATCGATTCATGGCTACCAGCATACGCTGGATTAATTGCCAGACCATTGAACATGTATTGCGTATACATTGGTTGCTGTTGGGCATCCAGATGGTACAAGGTGCCTAGGAATAGGAATAAAAATAAAAGTCTTACGCTCATCGTATAATTATCACGGCAGCAAAAAAACACCGTATTTACTGGTTTGTTGAGAGTATTCGATAGCGGGGTGTTTTGACCCGTTGAACAATCATATTTATCGTTTAGCAAATAATTGATTCTTGAAGTTTCGTGCATTTATCCTGCTTAACGATTTACCACTACAAATCCAGTTAGTGGTTTGCTTCCATCACCCAAATCAATCAAATAATAGTAGGTACCATCAGGAACAATCTTTTGACCATACGCCACACCTTGAGTTACTTCACTGGACCACACCCTGGATTGATTATCGTATCCACTTATTTCAAAGACCTTATTTCCCCATCTATTGAATATCTGGACATTATTGTTAGGATATAGTTCTATGTCGTTTATGTAGAAGAAATCATTGACCCCATCTCCATCAGGAGTAAACCCTTTGCGTGGAGTGACCTTTTGGCATAAATCAGGATCCAGGTAATTTGGGATCCCATCTTCATCACAATCATCATTGCTTAGATCGCCATCATCATTGGTATCTTCATCATCATCATTTATCCCATCTCCATCCGTATCACATGGATCAGGATCCTGGAAGTTTGGTATTCCATCCCCATCACAATCATCATTATATGGATCACCATCACCATCAGTGTCTTCTTCTTCATCATCTAATCCATCATCATCTGTATCGCATGGGTCAGGGTCCTGGAAGTTCGGTATTCCATCTCCATCACAATCGTCATTATATGGATTACCATCACCATCGGTATCTTCATCATCATCATTTACCCCATCGTCATCTGTATCGCATGGGTCCGGATCCTGGAAGTTTGGCACGCCATCACCATCACAATCATCATTGTACGGATTGCCATCACCATCGGTATCTTCATCATCATCATTGATTCCATCATCATCTGTATCGCATGGGTCAGGATCCTGGAAGTTTGGTATGCCGTCACCATCACAATCGTCATTATACGGATTACCATCGCCATCGGTATCTTCATCATCATCATTTACTCCATCGTCATCCGTATCACATGGGTCAGGATCCTGGAAGTTTGGTATGCCATCTCCATCACAATCGTCGTTATATGGATTACCATCACCATCAGTATCCTCATCATCATCATCTATTCCATCATCATCTGAGTCACATGGATCCGGATCCTGAAAATTCGGTACTCCATCTCCATCACAATCGTCATTGTATGGATTACCATCACCATCCGTATCCTCGTCATCATCATTTACTCCATCTCCATCCGTATCACATGGGTCTGTATCTAAATAGTTCGGTAGCCCGTCTCCATCGCAATCATCGTTATCTAAATTACCATCTCCATTGGTGTCTTCATCATCATCCAAAATTCCATCGCCATCTGTATCACAAGTGTCTGCGTCTAGATAGTTAGGAGTGCCATCCACATCACAATCATCATTTGTAGGATCACCATCACCATCTGAATCTTCGTCTTCTGTAGGGGTCCCATCACCATCATCATCGGTATCTAAATAATCAGGCGTTCCATCGCCATCTGTATCGTCATTGGTCGGATCACCATCACCGTCTACATCCTCATCCTCTGTTGGTACACCGTCACCGTCATCGTCTGTATCCAGGTAATTAGGGATACCGTCACCATCCGTGTCGTCATTGGTTGGGTCACTATCACCATCAATATCCTCATCCACAGTTGGTACACCATCTCCATCATCGTCAGTATCCAGGTAATTAGGAATACCATCTCCATCTGAGTCATCATTAGTGGGGTCTCCATCACCATTTATATCTTCATCCAAATCTGATATGCCATCACCATCAGAATCTCCCGACAGAATCGTTAACTCTCCATTTGAAGTATCTGATGTACTGTTACCAGCTGCATCAGTTGATGTAACCTGCACTTCGTTGACTCCACTAATATCTGGATTGAAAGTTCCGGAAATTGGTGTATCCGTTTCAGTATTCACACTCCAATTTCCATTTGCGTCAGCCACTACTTCATAAGTAGCACCTCCCACCACAATAGTGACCGTACTACCAGCTTCTGCTGTACCGCTAATAATCGGAGTAGTGTCACTTGTGATTTGACTAAAAACCACTGGCACTGAAGGAGCCGTTGTATCAATGGTCAATTCATTTGAAGAATTATCAACAGCAGAGCATCCTCCATTTTCTGATGTTATAACAACTTCATTAACCCCGTTTACATTGGGATTAAATGTTCCACTCGTAGGAGTGTTTGATGTATCAATAACCCAGTTACCACTACCATCTGTTGTCGTTGTGAATGTTGCACCAGCTACAACGACCGTAATATTACTATTTGCATCAGCTGTTCCATCAAGGATTGGAGATGTTTCATTAGTGATCAGATTATTTACTGTTGGTATAGAAGGAAGTGCATTGATCACAACCGAAAAGGCAACAGCACTACTTGAACATCCTGAGCCGGAATTTTGAACAGTAATGCTAGCACTGTAGGTATCCGCACTGGCGGCTACCGGGATAGTCAATGAAATTGGTCTTGAACCAAGAGAAGCATTCGAAATATCCACAAAGCCTTGAGCTTCAGCAGTCGCATCATAATCAATGCTGTACAGATCAGGTAATCCAGAAGTACCGGTATAACTTAAATCAGCAGTATTCACACCTTGACATATTTCAGGATTTGCACCTAAGCTAATACTGGGGCCAGTAGGATCATTTAACGTTGCATTTGCAATCACATTAGAATTACAATCACTCAGTGAAACGCTGATATTTGAATACGACCCTGCTTGTAAACCTGTGATTATCAGATTACCACTTCCATCAGTACCTAACGTTGTGGTTACAGTAGATGATCCGGTGTATCTAACAGAATAACTTGATGAAGCATTAAGTCCGGTTAACTGAATAGTCCCATCCGTTCCACCACAAGTAGTTGGATCCTTCAGCGTTCCTAAAGCTATGGTTGGAGATGAAGGATTCGTGAGTGTTGCCGCCAGATTGTTTGACACACATCCACTATTTGTCACGTTTATTTCTGTATAGCTTCCAGCCGGTAAGTTTCCAATCACATATTCTCCATTTGTATCAGAGGTTACATTTAAAGGTGATGCTGCAGCACCGTCCTTTTTAAAATTGATTTCATATGGGGTATTAAAAGCCAGACCAATAATTTCAATCGATCCGTCTCCACTGGTACAAGATGCTGGATTAACTACGATACCTACTTCAATGTCCGGTGGATTAAGTACAATACTTGGTATAATATTCGATTGACACCCGTCGCTTCCACGAACTGCAAAAACATTTTCATAGCTACCGGAATTAAGGCCATTGATCACAATGGTTCCACCAGTAGAAGTCAATCCTGTAAGTGTATTTGTGCTCCCATCTTTGTCAAACGATATCGTATATGATTCACTATCAACAAATCCATTCAATTCAATTTTACCATCAACAGAAGCACAAGAAGTGGGATCTGTTCCAAACGAAGAACTGATTGATGGAGGAGATGGGTCTGTTATGGTGATCGGACCATCAATTTGATTTGAAACACATCCACTGTTTGTTAAACGGATGTCTGTGTAATTACCGTTCGATAAGCCAGAAATAGGCAGTAAACCAGATGATAATGAGGTGATGCTTGTGCTTACATCAGACCCATTGGCTTTATATTCCACTGTGTAAGTTGTATTGGCTTCCAATCCGTCCAACAATATGACACCATCTGATCCTCCGCATGTTGAGGCATTTGTTGTGCTGCTAATTGATACGGTTGGTACGGCAGGATCATTTAGCGTAATTGGACCTGCAATTGAATTTGAGGTACAACCTGACTTTGCAGTACTTATGTTGGTATAATCTCCAGCGTTAAGTCCATTTATACGGATGATTCCGCTACCATCAGAAGTGATCGAAGTGGAAACAGATGTACCATCTTTTTCATAGCTGACTACATAGCTAGTTGAGTTGGATAGACCAGCTATTTGGATACTTCCATCTGTTCCAGAACATGTTGTAGGATTATTAAAAGCAACAAGTGATATGGTTTCAGCGATAGGATCTGAAATAACAACATCCGGATCTTCTATTGAAGAACATCCTGAAACTGTAATCCCCAGATCAGTATAAGTCCCTTCAGTGGCCAGAATAGTGGCAGTACTTCCATTAACACTGACATTACTGAATGATCCTGTGTTGTGATCTATTGTATACAATCCATTTGGAACATTGGTGAAGGAAAGGGAGATTGTTCCATTTCCTCCGCATGATGAAGGATTTGTACTGCCCGTTACTGCTATTGTTGGTAGCAATGGATCACTGAGTATAACATCAATATTTTCGGTAGATACACAGCCTGAAATAGCTATTGTAATGTCATTGTATGATCCTTCAGTCAAACCTGAAATTACTGCAGCACCACTATTCACTGACACATTGGTGAAGGTCTGTGACGTTGATGATCCATCCACATAATTAAAGCTATATGATCCGTTTGGCACATTCGTGAAACTCAAAGAAATGCTACCATCCGAACCACTACATGAGGTGGGTGAATTGCTCTCAATTAATGATATTGATGGAATGGCTACAATTTCCAGTGATCCTGTTGCAGATGAAGTGTTGTTACCACTATCGGTCACTTCTGCTGTTATTGAGTAGTTTGCTCCTCCAATAAAGTTGCCTAATGTTCCGCTTGAAGGCACATCTGTATTGGTATTAACACTCCAATTTCCACTAGCATTTGGAATTACTGAATAGATTGCTCCATTTAGTGTGATAGTCATTGTCTCACCGGCGTTTAATGCTACTCCCGTCCCTGAAGTACCATTTATAACCGGATCAACTCCTTCACAAAGCAGCTGGCTGACAACCGTTGGGGAAGTCGGAGCTGAAGTATCGATCACTAATTCACCGGTCGTTGAATCTGTTGAACTGTTTCCTACTGAATCAGTAACAGTTACTACCACCTGGTAAGTAGACCCATCAGTAAATGTGCCTAATGTTCCACTGCTTGGTGTATCGGTTTCCGTATTTAGGCTCCAATTACCGCTTGCATCAGGAACTACTGTATAGGTAGCTCCATTTACTGTGACAGTCATTGTTTCTCCCGCAGGTAGAACAATTCCTGTTCCGGTAGTTCCGGAAATGATTGGCGTAGTGTCATTTGTTACTTGAGAATTTACAGTCGGTACTACCGGAGCTGTAGTGTCTATAACAATTTCATCAGTAGTGATATCAACGGAGGAATTACCAACATCATCGGTGCTTGTCACTACTACTTCATTAGAACCATTCGTATTCGGATTGAATGTACCGCTCGTCGGCGTTTCAGTTTCCGTATCAACTGACCAATTTCCACTTGCATCAGCAGTTGTCGTATAAGTGGCACCTCCAATTTCTACGGTAACAGTACTTCCTGCTTCTGCAGTACCTGTAATCACTGGCGTGTCATCATTGGTCGTCTGAGTGTTTACTGTAGGAATTGCAGGGTAAGTTGTATCAATTACTAATTCGCCTGAGGTGACATCAGAGGTAGCGTTCCCGGCTGCATCTGTACTGGTTACACCAACCTCGTTAATTCCATTTACATCTGGATTAAATGCTCCAGAGGATGGAGCTAAAATTTCTGTATTTATGGTCCAGTTACCACTACCATCAGCTGTCACAATGTAGGTCGCTCCTCCCACTACCACAGTGACCGTGCTACCAGCTTCTGCCGTTCCTGTTAATATAGGGGTTGTATCATTGGTGGTTTGACTTACTACGGTCGGAATAACAGGAGCTGTAAAATCTATTGTCAACTCATTATTTGTCGCATCACTCGTGCTGTTGCCTGCGGCATCTGTGGTCGTCACACTAATATCATATGTACCCTCTGATAAAGGGTTAAATGGCCCTCCTGCTGTTGGTGTATCTGTTTCCGTATTAACACTCCAATTACCACTAGCATCTGTTGTCGTCTCAAACGTCACGCCATTGATAACAACTGTTACTGTGCTGCCTGGCTCTGCTGTTCCAGAGATTACTGGCGTGGTGTCATCGGATGATTCATCATTAATTGTTGGTGTAGCTGGAGAAGTCGTGTCAATAATCAATTCATTAGTTGAAGCATCTGAGGTGCTGTTGCCTGCTGCATCCGTAGAAGTAATGCTGATATCATAAGTGCCTTCACTTAACGCTGTGAACGTTCCGCTCGTTGGTGTAGCAGTGCCTGTATCTACGCTCCAATTTCCTGATCCATCTGCGACCACACTGTACGTCGCTCCGCCAATGGTAAACACTACCGTACTCCCTGCTTCTGCTGTACCACTAATCTCCGGACTGGTATCGTTGGTCGTCTGGCTCGTCACCGTTGGGGTCGTCGGATCGGTACGATCAATGACTAATTCATTTGTCGTGGCGTCCGTCGCGGTATTGCCCGCTGCATCTGTCACTGTTGCTACCACCTGGTAGGTCGTACCATCCACAAACGTCCCTGTCGAACCCATATCAGCTGCTACTGACGTATCTACACTCCAGTTGCCGATCGCATCTGGTACCACATTATAGGTCCCGCCATTGATCGTCACCGTCATCGTCTCTCCGGCTGGTAATGCTGCACCGGTCCCCGTCGTGCCGGTAACTACTGGATTCGTATCATTGGTCGTCTGGCTAACCACCGTCGGGGTGGTCGGATCGGTTCGGTCAATCACTAATTCGTTCGTCGTGGCGTCTGTCGCCGTGTTGCCCGCTGCATCCGTCACCGTGGCTACCACCTGGTAGGTCGTGCCGTCTACAAACGTGCCCGTCGTGCCTGCATCCGCAGCTACAGAGGTGTCTACACTCCAGTTGCCGATCGCATCTGGTACCACATTATAGGTCCCGCCATTGATCGTCACCGTCATCGTCTCTCCGGCTGGTAATGCTGCACCGGTCCCCGTCGTGCCGGTAACTACTGGATTCGTATCATTGGTCGTCTGGCTAACCACCGTCGGGGTGGTCGGATCGGTTCGGTCAATCACTAATTCGTTCGTCGTGGCGTCTGTCGCCGTGTTGCCCGCTGCATCCGTCACCGTGGCTACCACCTGGTAGGTCGTGCCGTCTACAAACGTGCCCGTCGTGCCTGCATCCGCAGCTACAGAGGTGTCTACACTCCAGTTGCCGATCGCATCTGGTACCACATTATAGGTCCCGCCATTGATCGTCACCGTCATCGTCTCTCCGGCTGGTAATGCTGCACCGGTCCCCGTCGTGCCGGTAACTACTGGATTCGTATCATTGGTCGTCTGGCTAACCACCGTCGGGGTGGTCGGATCGGTTCGGTCAATCACTAATTCGTTCGTCGTGGCGTCTGTCGCCGTGTTGCCCGCTGCATCCGTCACCGTGGCTACCACCTGGTAGGTCGTGCCGTCTACAAACGTGCCCGTCGTGCCTGCATCCGCAGCTACAGAGGTGTCTACACTCCAGTTGCCGATCGCATCTGGTACCACATTATAGGTCCCGCCATTGATCGTCACCGTCATCGTCTCTCCGGCTGGTAATGCTGCACCGGTCCCCGTCGTGCCGGTAACTACTGGATTCGTATCATTGGTCGTCTGGCTAACCACCGTCGGGGTGGTCGGATCGGTTCGGTCAATCACTAATTCGTTCGTCGTGGCGTCTGTCGCCGTGTTGCCCGCTGCATCCGTCACCGTGGCTACCACCTGGTAGGTCGTGCCGTCTACAAACGTGCCCGTCGTGCCTGCATCCGCAGCTACAGAGGTGTCTACACTCCAGTTGCCGATCGCATCTGGTACCACATTATAGGTCCCGCCATTGATCGTCACCGTCATCGTCTCTCCGGCTGGTAATGCTGCACCGGTCCCCGTCGTGCCGGTAACTACTGGATTCGTATCATTGGTCGTCTGGCTAACCACCGTCGGGGTGGTCGGATCGGTTCGGTCAATCACTAATTCGTTCGTCGTGGCGTCTGTCGCCGTGTTGCCCGCTGCATCCGTCACCGTGGCTACCACCTGGTAGGTCGTGCCGTCTACAAACGTGCCCGTCGTGCCTGCATCCGCAGCTACAGAGGTGTCTACACTCCAGTTGCCGATCGCATCTGGTACCACATTATAGGTCCCGCCATTGATCGTCACCGTCATCGTCTCTCCGGCTGGTAATGCTGCACCGGTCCCCGTCGTGCCGGTAACTACTGGATTCGTATCATTGGTCGTCTGGCTAACCACCGTCGGGGTGGTCGGATCGGTTCGGTCAATCACTAATTCGTTCGTCGTGGCGTCTGTCGCCGTGTTGCCCGCTGCATCCGTCACCGTGGCTACCACCTGGTAGGTCGTGCCGTCTACAAACGTGCCCGTCGTGCCTGCATCCGCAGCTACAGAGGTGTCTACACTCCAGTTGCCGATCGCATCTGGTACCACATTATAGGTCCCGCCATTGATCGTCACCGTCATCGTCTCTCCGGCTGGTAATGCTGCACCGGTCCCCGTCGTGCCGGTAACTACTGGATTCGTATCATTGGTCGTCTGGCTAACCACCGTCGGGGTGGTCGGAGGAGTCAGATCAATAACCAACTCATCCGTCGTTATATCAGATGTGCTGTTACCTGCATCATCAGTAGAGGTAACGCTCACATCGTATGTACCCTCTATTAATGCACTAAATGTACCACTTGTAGGTGTTGCTGTCTCAGTATCTACTGTCCAATCTCCAGAACCATCAGCTATTACGGTAAACGTTGCACCGCCGATAGTAATCTCAACCGTACTACCAGGTTCTGCGGTTCCCTCAATCACAGGAGTCGTATCGTTAGTGGACTGTCTGGTTATCGCAGGAGCCGCTGGAGGAGTCGTATCAATAATCAATTCGTCTACGGTAACATCTGCCGTCGCATTGTTTGCTTCATCAGTAGATGTAATGGCAACATCATATGTTCCATCTGCCAAGGCGCTAAAGGATCCACTTGCGGGAGTAACGGTTTCTGTATTGACCGACCAATTACCCAATCCGTCTGTAACAATCGAGAAAGTAGCTCCACCAATTGTAAATTCAACTGTGCTTCCAGCTTCTGCTGTTCCTCTTATGATTGGAGATGTATCGCTTGTGACCTGGCTCACAACTGTCGGAATTGCAGGGTCGGTCGTATCAATGATCAATTCTCCAGTGCTCGTATCGACATTTTCACATGTTCCATCACTTACCGTCACGCTCACCTCATTAATTCCATTGGTATTTGGAGCAAATGATCCTGAGGTAGGAGGCGCAGAAGTATCTACTGACCAGGAAGCCCCGGAAACTGTCGTGTTGAAGGTTGCACCAGCTACAACTACCTCAACGGTGTTACCATTATCACCCGACCCTGCGATGGTTGGCGTGGTTGAATTGGTTGTCTGGAAATCAATCGTTGGTGTGGATGGCAATGCATTTACCGTAATAGTGATTGGATAATCTCCTTCACATCCTGTTGTGGTATTAATAATCTTTAATGTCGCGTTATAGGCAGCAGGAGTCGCACCAGCCGGAACGCTTATGTTAATAGGGCTAGCAGGTAACGTTGCATTCAACACATCCACAAATCCTTCTCCCTCAGCTGTAGCATCAAAATCCAGCTGATATTTGGCAGGCGAATTTGTAGTTGCTGAATAGGTTAATTGGGCGTTTGTCTCACCAAAACATACTTCGGGATTAGTTCCTAATGTTATGGTGGGTGAAGGTGGATCATTTAATGTGGTGGATAATGAGTTTGAAGTACAATTATTCTCAGTAGCTGTTATAGAAATGTGAGCTCCAGAAGACAGTCCGGTTATGGTAATATTACCAGAACCATCAGCAACCAACGTCTGAGAGATTGTACTTGTTGTGAAATATCTAATAATGTAGCTCTGCGATGCACTTAATCCTGTAATTTGAATGCTCCCGTCCGAACCACCGCAAGTAGTTGGATCGACGGTAGTACCTAATGCTATGGTAGGAGCTGTTGGATCTGTAAGTGCTGTTGATAGAGCGTTAGATGTACACCCACTGTTTGTAACCGTCAGGTTCGTATAATTTCCATCCGTTAACCCGATAATGTTGTATTCTCCGTCGGCATCTGATGTGATGGTTGTAGTTGTAGCAGCAGATCCATCCAGATCATAATCCAAGTCGTAGGCTGTACTGGCTGCCAATCCGGTTATTTGAATGGAGCCATCTGTTCCATTACAAGTTGTAGGATCTGATGTTGTTCCCAGAGCAATATCTGGTGGGTTGAGTACCAGAGAAGGAATAATATTAGATTGGCATCCAGTGCTTTGTTCCAGAACACTTATATTGGTATATGTACCCGCTGAAAGTCCTGTGATAATGTACGTTCCGCCAGTTGAATTAACCCCGGCAATCGTGGTGGTAGCCCCCCCATTGGTATAAAATACATCATAGGTGTCTGCATCATTCAGTCCGTTCAGATCAATATTTCCGTCTGTTGTTGCACAAGTTGATGGATCGGTTCCGACAGTCGAAGAGATTGTTGGAGGCGTAGGGTCAGACAATACTACTGGACCATCTATCAAGTTGGAAACGCATCCATTCTTAGTTACCTGAAAATCAGTATAGTTGCCATCAGTTAATCCGATAATAATCAACGTCCCATCAACTTGAGAAGTAATAGGGTCGACAGCAACCGTGGCTCCATCCTTTTTATAAGTCAATGCATAATTTAGACTATTTTCTAAGCCGCTTAAAACAATCTGTCCATCTGATCCAGCACAAGTTGTTGGATCTGAACTTGTGGAAAATGCGATTGTTGCTGTAACCGGATCTGTTAGTGTGAATGGGCCTGTTAGAATATTGGAATTACATGAAGTTTCTTCAACAGAAATATTGGTAACATCGCCGGATCCTAATCCACTAATCTGAATATTACCTGAAACATCAGTAGTTAATGACACAGCTACTGCTGTGCCTTCAAAAGTATAATCAACAGCATATGTTGTTGAAGCAGAAAGCCCACTTATTTCAACATAACCATCTGTACCTGAACATGTCGTAGGATCTACCGTCTGAACATGAGTGATTGATGGAGGAGTGGGATCAGTTAAAGTAACATCAGGATCTTCAGTAGATGTACAACCACCAGTAGTAATGCTAAAATCATTGTAAGTACCTTCCCCTACAGACAATGTAGCAGTATTGGAAGATATGCTCACATTGGTAAATGTTCCTGTAGCGTAGCTAATAGTATAATTACCGTCTGCTACATTCGTGAAGGCCAGGTCGATGCTTCCATTTCCTCCGCATTCCGTAGGGTTAGTGCTTCCACTAATGGCAATAGTCGGTATTAATGGATCATTCAATACGACATCAACATTTCCTGTAGATGGACATCCTGCCACGGAAATACTTATATCATTATAAGTTCCTTCGGCAACCGTTAATGTTGCTGCACCAGATGTTACTGATACGTTATTAATGGACTGAGAAACAGCCCCTCCATCTAAATAATTGACGGTATAAGTTCCGTTCGGAACATTTGTAAAGCTTAAATTGATTTTTCCGTCCGTGCCACTACATGTAGTGGGATCTGAAGCGCTTACTAAACTCACGCTAGGAATTGCGATAACACTTAATGTACCAGACGCTGAAGACTCATTAGATGCACCATCAGTGACCGTAGCATTGACAGTATAATCCGTTCCACCCGAGAAAGTACCTAATGCACCACTAGCTGGAGTATCGGTACCCGTATCAATCGACCAATTGCCACTTGCATCAGGTGTTACGTTATATGTTGCTCCATTTACTACCACCTGCATCGTCTCACCTGCATTTAGAGCTGCACCTGTTCCTGATGTACCGTTAATCACCGGGTCTGTTCCTACACACTCTGAACTACTTACAACCGTAGGAGCTGCTGGGGCAGTCGTATCAATGGTTAATTCCTTACTAGTAGCATCTGTGATACTATTTCCTGCGGCATCTTCAACTGTTACAATAACATCATATGAGATGCCATCGATAAAAGTGCCTAATGCCCCGCTATCTGGAGTGGCTGTTTCAACATTCACAGACCAATTTCCACTGGCATCTGGAGTCACCGAATACGTTGCTCCGTTCACCTCGACAGTCATGGTTTCGCCAGCCGGCAAAGCTGCTCCTGTTCCTGTCGATCCGGTAATAACCGGACTGGTGTCGTTGGTAGTTTGAGCGTCTACTATTGGCACTGTGGGTGCTGAAGTGTCGATTGTTAACTCATTAGAAGAAGTATCAGATGCTACATTACCTGCTGCGTCGGTTACCTGAGTGGTGATCTCATAATCTCCCTCAGTAAATGTTCCAAGTGTTCCGCTGGTGGGAGTTGCTAACTCCAAATCAATGCTCCAGGATCCATCGGCAACTGGTGTGACAGAGTAAGTTGCACCGTTTACAGTCACTGTCATTGTTTCACCAGCCAATAAAGCGGCACCTGTCCCTGTGCTCCCTGTTATTGTAGGGCTCGTATTATTTGTAATTTGTGAGTCTGAAGTTGGAGTAGCAGGCGGAACATCATCGTATATAGTTGAAACCTGAGTCGCCGCTGTGTTGGTGTTTCCGGCAATATCCTGTGCAGATCCAGCTGCTACATCAACAGTAATATCACCTGTACCATTTGGGGTCACCTCTACCGTGTACGTTTGGTTATTAACCTTCACAAAATTTGATGCTGATCCATTACCGATTGCTACATCCGTAATGTCAAAACCGAATACATCCTCATCAAAGGTTAAAGTAACAGTGTACGGATTAGTATTATTGACAATCGTTGGCTGACCTGAAATAACAACTGATGGACTGGTAACATCTATCACCAATTCACTACTGGTGGTATCCGGTGTAGCACCTCCTGCCCCATCATCAATCACTGCATCTACATTGTATGTGCCATCTGTCGTAATCACACCTACGGGCACTGCCAGGGACCAGGTAGTTCCGCTTATGGTTAATTCAGGATCCACTCCAAGCTCATATACTTGGGTATTGACAGTTACAAATAATGTCTCACCAACTTCCAATGCTGCTGAACCGGTGATAGTAGGTGTCAGGGTATTGGTCGTTTGCGCTACTACTGTAGGTTCGGCAGGTGGGTTTAGCTCTATCGTTATTGTCGTTACATCCGAACATAATCCACCAAATGAATAAGTTATTTCGTAAGTTCCAACAATGGATGCAGAAAGGTCAATAGTTCCATCAGTAGGATCAATGGTAACTTCACCAGGCGCAGAGAAATCGCCTCCGGAAAATCCAATGATTTGAGGTGTAGGATCACTTCCCGTGGTGTAGTAGGTAGGTGAGTCATACTGAATAGTTGTATTACTTACACATGTCTCGGTAATATCATTTTCACCTGATTCGGTTGGATCGCCATCTCCATCTGGGTCCGGATCTGTTCCATCAGTAGAAAAATCTTGTTCATCCGGGTTGCTACCATCATTGGGTCCAACATTTTTGATGGATACAACTGCCTGATTTTGATAAGTAGGTGCTGTAGCTGATGTCATATCAATCCTAACCACAAAGCGGATCGTTACACTTGTAGAAACATCAATTTTTGTCTCTGTAGATGTAAGTAACATTTGGGTTACAGCATCGCCATCAAAAGATGGATTCAATCCTCCCTGAGAGAATGAACCATTTATCACTTGTGGAGCTATTTGAAGTGAAGCGGTAGCTCCCGATGGGAGTCCTGCTGTAATATCTTCAATGATTTGCATGTTATCTGCATCATTGGTCGAGCTGAAATTTTCGACAACAAGATCATAAGTAACATCGAAAATTGAACCTGTTACATTATCAACGGCTACTTCATTTTTTGCAATACCGACATCTGCTGGGCAAAGTTCAATATCCAGAGAAAACGATTGTTCTGATGACTCACATCCTGAGATTGAACCAGCAGCAGTATACTGGCCTGGGCTGTTTACGGATATACTGGCGTTGGTTTCACCATTCAATTTGATACCATCTCGATACCATTGGTAAGAATCGAAACCAGCAGCCGTAAGAACAACTGGAAGGTTTTCAGGAATACATGTAGTTGAATTATAGCCATTAGGAGTCTCTACAACAGGGGAAGTGGTAAATCCGGAAAAGAATCCCGCTGCTCCATAGTTATCGAATGCATTTGCTAATGCTACTCGAAGTGGTCTTGGGCTCTCAACCGTAATGTCCCCGGTCAGCAATATATTAGAAGGACCAAGATCTTTAATTTTATAAGTGACATAATCCGAATTCCCGGTTACCGTTTGTGCCTCCGAAGTAATATCATATACTGTTCCTCCCATAGTCACTTCCACCGTTTCACCAGTTTCGGCAATGATTTGAAGCACTGCGGCTCCTAGTTGGGTAACATCAGAAATATCCACATTGGTACCTCCAAGACAAACAATTGGAGGAATGAAGTTCATCCCTTGTTGTCGCTCGTTATAGGTACTTCCTGTTGGTGTGAATCCATTAAGCCCCTGGTACACATAAACAGGTTGATTGGATTGAATCAACATATTGTTATTGGCTGTGTAATCGGCAGTTGTAAATCTGTGATAATCACCGGCATTCACAATGATTGGGGTGGTGCTGCCATTCAGAAATACTTCCGTATTATCTATTGATGAAACAACGATCACATTTTCACTACTTTCACCCTCTCCCTTAACCAAAATGTATTCAAAACCCGTCTCCTCCAGTGAGGCGATCTGGTCCATACCAATATCTCTACCTGCCTGAGTACCTCCAGACCCATTAAGGGGTGGTGATCCTCCTAGCCACGACCCTGAATTCACCGCTATCGGCTTGTCAGAAGTAATTCTAGTGCCATTGACATCATTCAAATTAGCAGTACCATCGGTATTTCCTGGCCCATCAGTGGAGCTATTTGCAAATGCTGCTAAAACATAGGATTCACCAGCGCTTAGCATTATTGGGATTGAACCTGAATCCTCTACAGCTTGAGCGACTCCTTCAAAGTCCACATCTCCAAAGTCTGAAATAGTAATATTGGTGTCATCTTCTGTTGCCATGAAGCTGATAACATGCGCTTTATTATTAGTTGAGGCGCTAACATTGTAGAGGTGTCCTGATCTGAATTCTGTTCCCAGGCCTGCTGTACCTTTAGAAGTAAGCGAGGCAGCCTGAGCTCCGGCTAACACCCTAATACTTGCAAAAAAGGCCTTATTAGCACTTAGAATTAGTCCCTCTCCAGTGCTAACCGCAGTGGCGAGGTTTCCTGCTGGTACCAAAAACTCGGTACCCGTGCCAGTACCCAGGTTTATTGATGCAGGAGAAGATCTACTGATCGATTGTGTATATAGCAGGTTGCCAGCACCATCTGTTACTGTGACATCAAAAGCTGTGGTCTGTGGGGTACTCAACAATAAGAAAACACCGTCAGTAGCTGCATTGGCTCTCGCATACATTGGAGGAATGAAGTGTTTGGTATCCAATTGCGCATTGGAAATTAATGAGCTGAACAATCCAACTAGAATAGATACGACTAAGCTTAATTTTCTCATATATAACTGTTGTTTTTCTTAGTAATTGCGTAATTTATTATGCATGCATAATAAATTATTATATTTTCGGCTTTGAGGCCATACTTTTCGTTGAACGGACGTAAAATCTAGGTGAAGATTTTATTCATTTTTCACCCCCACTATTACAAACTCCGTTCTTCGATTTTTTTGGTGTATTTCGATGGTACAGTCAGAGCAATCAATGGCTGGTGTAGATTCACCCTTGCCGGTTGGCTGAATCAATTCAGGGTGAATGCCATTTTCAATCAAATAATCTGCTGCCGCATTTGCTCTTCTTTGCGACAGTATTAAGTTGTATTTTTCATTTCCTCGTATATCCGTATGAGAGAACAAACCGATAATCAGGTTTGGGTATTTATTCATAATCCTTATCAAATTATCGAGCTCTTCTTTCCCCTCTACTCTTAATTCAGATTTGTCAAAATCATAATAGATGGGATTTACAGATAAGGTGTCTCCATTTACAACATAACCTGTGCTGGCATCATTTGTTAGTGATTCTACAGAAACTACTTTTAAGTACTCTTCTAACGGAGCAGGAAGGTCAACAGGGAACTTTTCGTATGGTGATAATAGAATTTCAATTTGGTACTCAGCTTTATCTTCTTCAATGTTGAGTTTTTTAATCGCTGATTTCTGGTATTCATATTTAACTCCGGATACTTCCCAACTCATCGGTTCAATATCTTCTACCAGGAAACTGCCGTCTAATGCTGATCTTCTGTAAAACTGATTGTCATTTTCAGATTGAATGAATACATCTGCACCCTGAATAGGTTCTCGACTAACTGCATTTAATACTACTCCCTTTAATTGATAGTAATCTCGTTCAAAATAATAGATATCATCCTTTAATGAATCTATTCTTGCTGAAGTAAAGTATCCAGACCTGAAGTTGTCATTGGAAACTAATCCAAAATCGTCTTTACTACTATTGATGGGAGATCCAACATTGTTCACTTTGACTACATCAAATACCCTGTTCAGATTGGCTTCAAAGACGTCCAAACCTCCAAGTCCTCCTCTTCCATCAGATGCGAAATAAAGATTATTGGATACTAATGATGGGAACATTTCTTTTCCAGCAGTATTCACTTTTTCACCTAAGTTTTTAGGTTTAGACCATTTTTCACCTTCTTTGAAGACGATATATAGATCTGATTGACCAAACCCTCCTTCCATATCAGAAGAAAATATCATTACATTTCCTTCCTCATTGATTGCAAGATGGCCAACGGAGTAATCATCACTGTTATACTCAAAAGGTTGGATATTGGTCCACCCTCCTTTGCCATCAGCATCTGCAAAAAAGAGCTTTAGCCTGGTCACTCCTTCATTGTCCTTTTTTAATCTTTTGCCTTGAACATTATTTCTAGTGAAAACCACTTTTTGTTCATTATTGTAAAAAGCAAGTGGACCTTCATGATACTTTGTTTGAATGTGATCAATAAATAACTCTGCTTCATCAGAAGTCGGTTTTGCTTGATAAAGATCAAGGAATCGAGATTCGTCCCAGTTAAAGTTGGTTTTAATCCATTCATTTCCGGTAGGCCTGGAAGATGCGAATATCACTCCATCCTGATAGATGGCCGGGCTAAAATCTAAACCGGGTGAATTGAACGGCATCCTTTTAATCTCAAACTTGGCGCTATCGGAGAAAAAGCTTTGCAAGTTGCTTAGTGCTTCGATCTTCTCCGCAGCTCTTGGATCATTTTTCGCCTTATTCTGATAAATTCCATACCATTTTTTCGCTTCCTCATATTTGCTATTTGAAGCCAATGCTTGCGCATAATAATAGCTGAACTCAGGAGGTGTATCAGGGCTTGATACCACTTTTGAGAAATAGTATTCCGACTGCTCTGAGTTGTTCATGTTTTGATAACAGAGCCCTAATTGCTGATAAACATACAGGCTGTCATCTACCTGATCAAGACTGGCTTTGTATAACTCAGCAGCTTTCGCGTAAGAGTATTTTTCAAATTCTGCGTCAGCAGCTCTAGTGGTACTGAATGTAATTGATTGTCCCCAAGACTGGAATACAAGTAAAAGAACAAAAGCCTTTATCAAAAATCTCATGCTTAATTTGTATTTGATTTTGTGATTTTATCCATTGCGCTATCAATCTTTTGCTGACGTGATGCCCTTCTTTCAAGGAAAGCAGAGAGACGGAATTCTACAGGCAGCAATATCAGCGCAAGCAATAGATTAGTACCCACTTGAAAGATTGGAATCTCTCCGGTAATTCTTTCCATATAAGGTTCTACTTCGGTATGTATGTACTCGAATAAAATGAATAGACTCACATACACCATCAACCTCGTTAAGAATTGCGATTTGAAACGTGAGGAAAGTGTCAGTGTTAGGTACATTATAAACAGGTAAACACCAAGTTGCATTAGATAAAACCACCAAGTACGCCAATAGGGAGGAGCAATCGTAAATGTGATACTGGTATAATCTGTGTCATTCCAAAGTTCAGAATGATCGGACTCTTTCACTTTGAATGTGTAGGTTCCGGGATCTAAATTGGTATAAGTAGCCTTGTTGGTCTTCCCCACCATAGACCATGTTTTATCGTACCCTTCAAGTGTATATTGATAAAACATTGCTTCCGGATTTCTTAAATTAATGGACACAAAATCAAACGAAAGATGGTTATCGTTATACTCGAATGTTAAATCTGAAGGTAGGATATCATTGACCTTTCCTGACTCTGAAAATTGCAAGAGGTCTACGTTCTGATAATAGAGTCTGATGTCCTTAATATGAGATTCTCTTTTACTTAAATCAAAGAAAAAATGTGGGATATTTATTTTGGTAATACCAAATGGATTACCGAAGTACACATTGCCTTCTGCATCTTTTGAAACCGAATTTAACTCAGACTCAGTTTCCCCAAGTTCGCTTGGATGATTGAAGGTTCTGACAACTTCAAATTCCGGCTGAATGAGACTTAAACCCAGTCTATGTCCAACCCATACATTACCGATATCATCAACCATAACAGCATTACAGAATTTCGATAGCATGCCATCCTCCGTGCTGAACTGTTTAAAGCTTTCACCGTCAAAGCTATAAACACCAGACCCGGCTGTGGCTATCCATATTTTACCGCTATCATCCTGAATAATCGAATTGATGTCGTAAGCTGGGAATATTTTATCTCGGGTAAGAAATTCCATTTCACCGTTATTCCTAAGGACCGCCAAGCCTACGGCATGACTTCCGAACCAAACGTTACCTGCCCGATCCGGGTAGATAGAGAATATTTCATTGTGATAGAATCCATTTCGGGTATTGTAGTGATTTATCAGTTCACCTTCCCTGGTCAGATGATACACACCATTGGCGGCAGCAGACACCCAAATATTGTTCTTAGCATCCAATTGGATGTCTCTAATGAGATATGCATTTACAGGGTCCAATGGATTAAGGAATACTTTCTTAATGTTACCGGCCTCCAGGTCAATCTTTAACACACCATTATTTTGGGTTCCTGCCCATACTTCTTTTCCTAAAACAGCAAGAGAAGTAAATGAATAATCCTCGGAATAAGATAATTTCTCAAATACAAGGCTATCCCTCATCGTTTTTTTGAAAACACGAATAATACCATTGTCTGTAGCGAGTAAAAGTTGATCCTCCTGATAATTAGCTACACTTCTAACTCCCTGGACATCTATGGTTTTAAATAACTCATAGTGGTTGAAATATTTTCGATTTAGCTGAACCAATCCCCTTCCAAAAGTTCCTACCCACACTTCATTTTCTTTGTCAATAAAAACCTTGCCTATCTCGTTACTTTCGAATCCCGATGAAACATTGAAATGAGTCAACGTATAAACTTCGTCTTTCTGCAGATCCATTTCTACCAACCCATTGTTATAGGTTCCGACCCAAAGAGTATTTAAATCATCCTTATTTATGGAACTAACACGGAAATCATTTGGGAATTCTGAAACATTTTGTAAACGATTACTATCGAAATAATACCTGTACATTCCTTCTTCTGTCCCCACCCACAAAAGGTTGTTATTATCTTTATCCAGATACAGAGCAGTTGTATTTATTCCTTCAAGACCCTGGATAGATCCTGAATGCTCCAGATCATTATCTTCAATTGTAAAAACTTCCAATCCGTCGCTAGTAGCAACAAACAGCTTATTTTTAATAGTGATAAAATCATTACTAATCAGCTCATTAAAAATTGGTAATTGAAATTTTTCATGAGCGCCCCTCTCGATTCTTACCAATCCCTGATTCCTGGTTAACCCCCAAAGGACACCTGAATCATCAACTTTTAACTGCTCTACTCGATTTGGAAGTTCATCCGTTGAGAGTAGTTTTCGATAACGACCATGCTCTACAACACTGATCCCTCCCTGAATATATCCAATATAAACGTATCCTTCACTTGAAATGGTTGATGCGGTTACGATTGATTTAACTGTATCCTCCTTATTAAGTTTAAGCATCTCCATACCATCGAAACGATAAAGTCCATCATCAGAACCGATCCACAAAAATCCCTTATCATCCTGCAGAAGTGAGTAAATATATTCGCCATCAAAGTTGTTTTCTGCGTTATATAAAACAAACCTAAAATCCTTAGGACCAGCCTGGATAGCGAACGTAACGACTGAAAGGATAAATAATAAGATTGCTCTTTTAGTTGTTTCCATCATTTTTGTCTTTGTAGCGTACGTTCAACTTATACTTGTACTTGGGAGGACCACCTACCGGTACAGAAAAGAAGGCAACTGCTTCATCATATTGATTCGTCACATAGCATACCATATCATTTCTAGACGTGCGCCCTTTTACAATCTGAAGATCTACTGTGGTGTTTTTCTCCTCATCAATAATAGGGTGCTTGCTTCGACCCCATTCTTTGTTCTTACTAGGAGTAGCACGATGACGATTTTTAGCGATCGAGTAGATAAGGATTGATCCTTCGAAATCAAAATCAAAATTGTGCTGGGTAATCGAAACCACATCATCATCAATGAATGGATACAAATGAGCAACAGAGCTCTTACGTTCGGGAAGCCTAAATGAATATTCATAGGTAAATGCATTGGATCCTTCAACGTCTTGATTTTCAGAGTTCTTAGTACTCAGGAAATACTTATATAAATTGCCGTCATCACCTGCTACACCTTCTGCAATTACTTTGAATACCCTACTACTCAATTGCGGGAAGACTTCCCCTTCTTGTGGATTAAACGGACCAAACGTATACCATTTACCATCGTATCTCTCATCAGCCTTGAATGTCTTGGTAGCCAGTAATGTTCCACTTTTATAATTACCCACCGGGTCTATTTTTTTCGCATCAGGTTCAGAGTGAGCTCCTTTTCCTCCATACACACTAAACTTGACTCGTGTATCCCATTCGCCGTTGGGTTCATCGTGTTTACCCCCGGTATCCGGATCAAAAACACGGATATACACAGGCTTAGTAAATGATTCCGGTACGATGAAGAAGAAAACCTGTGTGTGATCATCGTCTCCCCATCCAGGCTCACTGTCTGCACCAAAGGTGACTAGATGTGTAATCTGTTCAAATTCGCTGGGCACCAGTTGACTATATCCCTCTGAAGATATGAGGAAAAGAAGTGAGATTATTATTAAATTTTTCATGCGCTTAGGGTATGGTTATTGTCCGACTACAATTTCTTTGGAAAGAAAGGTTTCTTCACCTTGAAACATGAAGCGGGCCAAAACTCTGACTTTAATGTCCTTTTTAATGCCGGAAAGTTTTTTATCAGCCTCATGGCTATTATCCCAAGACCAATAAAACGTTGCATCAGTTATTGACGAGCCAGTCAACTTAGCTTCTAAATCCAATCCAAATTCACCCTTTGCTTCTACTATTTCAAGAGATACGGCTGGTAGAACAGCAATGGTCTCACCATACTCATCATCAAAATTCACAGATGAAATAGGATCAATGATTGAAAGGGAGGCTTGAAATTCTCCGATAGAATCATAGCAGTGTTCTACGGTAATACCGTATGCTTCTGTTCCATCGCCTAAATCCCACTTATAGATTAAATCGCTATTTTCTCTCTCAACTGATCCGCTTAAGTCAAGAATGATACATTCCTTATCTGCTAAAACAGATGGGAAATCCTGAGCAAGAAGCCTAAAAGAAATAATAACTAAAACCGTCAGAATACTGATTCTCATGCTAATTCCAAATAAGTATAGAAGCGAAAATACTGCAGGTTGTTTGGCAAGAGATTTTTCTTTCGACAAACGGCATGATGTACCCGCTGGAATAAGCTATTCTCCTGTTATTGTGTGAGTATAGAATTAAAAAAAATATTTACCGAATGATAATCTTTGAAATCAGCCTAAGGTTAGCTTGAATTCACATTAAATCAGTAACTGCAATCGATCATCAAGTATTCATGATCTCAACCAGTCGCATCAATTCATTACTTATTGGCTTGGTTTTGCTTATAGCCAATTTGAAGCTTGTATAAACCACCTTATCATCAATTATCCCTGCCATCACGTTCGCCTTACCATTGATTAATCCTTCAACAGCAGCTAATCCCAATCTACTTGCTAAAATTCGATCCAAGGAAGAGGGTGATCCTCCTCTTTGTAGGTGACCTAATGTGGATACACGAATATCCAATTTAGGTAGCTTTTTCATTACTTTGTTGGCAATTTCATGTGCATTTCCTTGCTCATCCCCTTCTGCTACAATCACAATGGCTGATGTTTTTTCCTTATCCCTGCCTTGATTTAAGGTATCTATGACGTCTTGAATGGTAGTGGATGTCTCTGGTACCATAACTAGCTCAGCTCCTCCTCCTATGCCGCAATGGATGGCAATATAACCAGAGTGCCGTCCCATCACTTCAATGAAGAATACCCGATCGTGTGAATTGGCCGTATCTCGAATTTTATCGATCGCTTCCAAGGCTGTATTTACAGCACTGTCAAATCCGATGGTATAATCAGAGCCATACAAATCATTATCGATGGTACCTGGTGCGCCTACTGTCGGGATTCCATATTCTTCATAGAAAATATTGGCTCCAGTAAATGTGCCGTCCCCGCCAATTGCAACTAATCCTTCTATGCCTTTTGCTTTGAGCTGCTCATATGCTTTTTTCCGTCCTTCTTTGGTTCTGAATTCCTCACTTCTGGCTGACTTAAGTATCGTCCCTCCTTTCTGAAGGATGTTACTAACCGAATAAGACTTCATGAGGTACATATCTCCACTGATGATACCATTATATCCATACCTGATCCCGTATACATTTAAACCAAGGCTTAGGCCGGAACGAACAACTGCACGTACGCAGGCATTCATGCCCGGTGCATCACCTCCTGAAGTAAAAACTCCTATATTTTTCATTCTAATAAATTCTTTACACACTCCGGTTTACCCGGCTAAATATTTCCAAACCAGACTTGAAGCACCCAAGATTGGAGCATCATCATCTTTTAATCCTGAGGGTTGTAGTTGTATCTTCTTATCCAGGAAAAGCGGCATTAGATAGCGCTCCATGTTCTCCTGGGCGGGGGTAAAGATATGATCGCCAGCTTTTGACAATCCTCCTAACAAAAATATAGCTTCGGGATCTGTATGCACTATGAAGTCTGACAATTTCATTCCTAAAACTCGTCCTGTGTACTTGAATGCTTCGATCGCGATATAATCGCCTTTTGCAGCAGCTTCCGTAATGGTTCGCGTACTTAGATCATCAAAACTTATTGATCTAAGGAGGCTAGGCTCTGTATGATCAGCGAGCAACTTGTACACAGTCCTTCGAATACCTGTAGCACTCACATAGGTTTCCAGACATCCGCGTTTACCGCAGGCACAATACCTTCCATTTGCATTCACTAATGTATGACCCAACTCACCCGCAAATCCGTGTTTACCATACACTAGGTCACCATTTATTACAATACCACTTCCTAAGCCAGTACCCACCGTAAGAACTACAAAGTCCTTCATGTTTTTCGCTTTTCCATAGACCATTTCACCCAGAGCAGCAGCATTGGCATCATTGGTAAGCACGCATTTAAGTCCAAATACTTTTTCAACTTCATCAGCAAAATGGGAGACACCTTTCCAAGGAAGATTTGGTGGATCCACTATTGTTCCATCGTAATAGTTCGCATTGGGAGCTCCTACTCCTACTCCTATTACTTCGTCTAAAGAATAGATTTTTTCAATCTCTGCTTTTAGGGTTGAAATGAATGATGTAAAATCAGCATATTGCTGCGTCTTGATTCGTGATTGAACCAGAATGTTTCCGTCTCTATCGGCTATTCCAAACTTAGAGTTGGTTCCGCCAATATCTATACCTATTGCAAGTTTTGTCATTATACCCCGAATTTAGGCCTCACCATCTTTCATTGCAACTTCATCCTTATCATCAACCTTGAGACAGAGAAGGCCTGATATAATCATCGAAATACCTCCCAGGATGATCGCATAAATAAACTCGCTATCAAAGAAAGTTGTTACCAGGAAGCCTAAAATACTTGCCGCTACAATCTGAGGAATCACAATGAAGAAATTGAAGATTCCCATGTAATAGCCCATCTTTTTAGGTGGTAGGGAACCGGATAGCATCGCATAAGGGATTGAAAGAATACTTGCCCATGCAATACCTACTCCTACCATTGATAGAACTAGCCACATAGGCTCTTGAATAAAATAATATGAGATCAAACCAAGTCCACCACAGATAAGAGCGATCATATGCGTAACTTTTCTGCTAACCACCTTGGCAAGAAGTGGTAAAGCTAATGCAGCCAGTGCCGCAACACCATTATATCCGGCAAATAAAAGGGAAACCCAATCAGCTCCATTATTATAAGCAGCCGATGTTGTATCAGTTGTCAGATAAATATGAGCTGTAACAGCAGAAGTACTGTAAATCCACATTGCAAAGAGTGCAAACCAGGAAAAAAACTGAACATAAGCCAGTTGAACCATGGTTTTAGGCATGTTTTGAAAATCACGAACAATCTGAACAAATCCGTTGTGATATTTATTCCGACCCATAAAAATGGAACCAATCACATAGGAAAATCCAAACAACCCAAAAATTCCACAAAGTACATATAGCTGAGGATCAAATGCCTCGATGGTAAACCATGAAGCAAGTGCTGCTCCTACGAACAAGAGTGCTAAACCTCTGGCCATGTATTGCCTTGGGCTAAACTTGATATTTAATGGACCCGGAGTTTTTGATTCTTTAATGTCTTCTTCAGATGGAGGATATTCTTTGGTTGTAAATACCGTCCACATTACCGCAACCAAAAATGCGATACCACCAACGTAAAAAGACCATTTGACTGAATCAGGAATCTGGCCTTCCGGAGCGGTGTTACTCACTCCGATCAAATTGGTGAAAATCCATGGTAATGCTGAGGCTACTACAGCTCCTACTCCAATGAAAAAGCTTTGCATGGCAAAACCTTTGGTCCGCTGATCCGGAGGCAACATATCTCCAACAAATGCCCGAAAAGGCTCCATACTGATATTGATGGATCCATCCATTATCCAAAGCATGCCAATCGCTATCCACAACGTTGGTGAATTGGGCATGATAAAAAGCGCAAAAGTTGCAAGGATGGCTCCTATAGCAAAGAAAGGTCTTCTTCTTCCCCATTTTGGATGCCAGGTTCGATCACTTAAATAACCAATGATTGGCTGAACAATCAGTCCGGTCACTGGAGCTGCAAGCCAATAAAAAGCCAGATTCTTCGTGTCTGCTCCTAACGTTTCAAAGATTCTACTCGTGTTGGCATTCTGCAAAGCGAAACCAAATTGAATGCCTAGGAATCCAAAACTCATGTTCCAAATCTGCCAAAAACTTAGTCTAGGCTTTTCTGAATTCAGTGAAATGTTACTCATTACCTTCTGTTTTTGATCCAACAAAATATTGATAAGGTTGTAGTTCAGTAACTGTAGCATCCACTTGACCTCCACCAAAGACATCTGAAAAACTGAGTGTTTCAGGAATCGTTACATTCTGAGGCTCTTCTGATAAGTTAATGATCACATCTACCTGGTTATTCCCCATTTTTCTTGAATAGGCAATCGTCATAGGATTTCCTACGTCAATAAACTCAGGTTTTCCACCATATGTCCCGTTAAAGAGAGCGGGGTTATTCTTTTTTAAATCAACCAGAGAAGCATAGAAATCCTGATATTTTACATCGCCCCATTCAATCGTATCCTTTTCAAAAAATGCAAGTCGTTCATCTAGTCCGGCCTCCTGACCACTGTAAATCAATGGCATGCCTTGAACGGTAAAAGCAAATATCGCATATGCTTTGTGTCCTTCTCCAAATCGTTCGAAGACTGTCCCATTCCAGGAATTTTCATCATGGTTTGTAGTGAAGTTCATTCGAATGGCATCAGCTGGATATCTATCAAGGTCTTTATTTATGAATGCAATTAAAGAGTCAGCATTCTTATGTCCTTTCGCTACTTCATTCATGTAATGATGCATGCCCCATCCATAAGTCATGTGAAAGGCGTCTTCGTGCATTTTGGGCTCGTCCCACTCGGCAAGCATGAAAAGATCTTTATCGACATCCAATGAATCTTTTGCTCGATTCCAGAATTCCATTGGTACAAACCCTGCCACATCACATCGATAGCCATCAATGTCCGCTTCGTTCACCCAGTACCTCAATGACTCGATCATTTCGTTCTGCATATCCATGTTTTCATAGTTCAGATCTGCAACATCTGTCCAATCAGTCCCTTCAGGCCAGGTCACATTCCCTGCTGAATCGGTATTGTGATACCCCGGCTTTTCCGTCCATTCATGATCAAATGCCGTGTGATTCGCCACCCAATCAAGAATGACAATCATGTCATTAGAATGCGCCTGATTTACCAAATTTTTGAAGTCGTCAAGACTACCAAACTCCGGATTAACATCGGTATAATCTCTTATTGAATAATAGCTTCCTAATCCACCTTTTCGATTCTTTTCTCCAATGGGTTGTATTGGCATGACCCAAAGGATGTCCACACCTAATTCCTTAAGGCGTGGAATGTGACTTGCAAAAGCATTGAAGGTTCCCTCTGGCGTATATTGCCTGATATTCACCTCATAAATCACCATGTCTTTAGCTCTCTCAGGGAAGCTTATTATAGCCTCCTCAACCTGCTTTTCAGCGTTTGATTGAGAGCATGAGGAAATGATTAAGAAAAGTAAGGTTAGATTGGTTAGTATTTTCATATTAGTTGATTGTGATCATCTCAAATGAGTTAGGTGGAAGAGTCAACATTTCTCCATTCAATTCCCCATAGAAATTGATTTTACCTTCAGCAGGTACCTCAATATCAATCGAATTTGAACCGATATTGAAAACTGAAATCACCTGATTATCAAAATATTGCCTGGAAATAACCAAATACGTATCGCCTTCTTCCAGAATCTCTGTATCTCCATAGATCAAAGCCAGGTTATTCCTTCTAAGCTCAATCATCTTTTTTGTCCGCTCCCTTGTTGCCAATTGATGTCTATCGAGATTATCAAACTGCATTTGTCGTCTATTGTCCGGATCATTTCCTCCGGGGGAGCCGTATTCATCGCCGTAGTATAAACATGGAATACCAGGGATACTCATCATATAAGCAGTCAAAGCAGACAGCTTTTGATAGGCCAGCGTGTCTTGAATGCTAATCTCCCGATTCCAACCAGCGTACTTCGTGTCTTCCCCAAATTTCAGTGAGCCGTCCGCATATGAAATAAATCTTGGACGATCCTGATTACCCGTGATATAACCCATGAGGTTATGGTCCCCATAGTATTTAATGCTTTCCCTTAGGGCGTTGGCAAGGCTACTCATTGAACCTTCACCAGCGAAAGTTGAAACGGCTCTGTCATACATGTTGAAATCAAACTGAGCATCCAACATACCTGTTGAGATATAGCTTTTAATCAGCTCATGACTGCCGTAAGTTTCTCCAATCTGAAAAACTGGCTGTTCAGTTTCCATTACAACCTGTTGCTTAACTTTTTTAGTTAGCACGCGCCAAAATATTTCCGGAATATGCTTAGTCGCATCATGTCTAAATCCATCTATGCCATATTCTTTCAGCCAAAAAATCGCTGAATCAGTCATTGGATCCACAGTTTCCATTCGAGAGAGGTCAAGGGTTGGCATGAAGGTATCAAACCAGGTGGTCAATCGATGATCATCCCAGCGCTCGGTATTCAAAGATCCATCTGGTAAATAGAGGTTGGTTGCCCAATCTGGATTTTCCTGATAAATCGGATGCTGTTCATGGACATGATTGGCTACATAATCCAATAACACATTCATGTCTGAATCATGAGCTGCATTGACCAAAGATCGAAAATCTTCACCTGACCCAAATCGATAATCTACTCGTACATTGGATATGGGCCAATATCCATGATAAGCTGAAAAGCTGGTTTCCGGTTCAGGATACTTTCCAAAAGCTCCTTCCGGGTTCTGAGTGATTGGTGATAACCAAATCGTATTCGTCCCTAAATCCTGGAAATAACCGTCTTGAATTTTTTGAGTGATACCGGCCAAATCACCACCAAAATAGTCGGCTTTGGGATGTACCTCAGGGATATTAAGCGGTTTGTCATTTGTTGGATTCCCATTGTTAAATCGGTCAACCATTAAAAAATACATGACCATTGCTTCATAATCATTACGACCAAGCTGATCAGCTGAAGAAACTACTGAACCCTTATTCAACGGAATCAATACATCGTTGCTAACCCCTTCGTCATTGTAAGCCCACAACCTGATTTTGGAACGATCAATAAGCTTCGCATTCTCAGGTAATGTGATGTTGATTTCATTCCCTTCTATGCGGATTAAGTCATTAGGAATCAGGGTATTATTCCAGTAGGCATAGATTCCCTGGATTGGATTTTGACAGGTTAGACTAATACCACCACCAGCATATGCGCTGGTTTTAATTGTTGGAAGTTTTTCAGGTTCAGGACCTTGTATTTCAATTACTGAATTCCACCCTCCCATTCCATTGGAAATAGAATCCGGATTATGTGGGTCTCTAAATTCTTTGCCATCAACAACATAAAGGTATTGGTAGGTACCGGGAGAGAGCATTTCATATGTTGTAAATGAATTTCCTTTCTTTTCTAAAACCGTATTATTAGGATTCCAAGCATTAAATTCACCTTTTATCATGACCTTTTTTTCTGATCCTTTTGAAGGGAATAAAAAAGAGTACATGGTCTTCTTTGTTCTTTTCAAGAGTACGCTTTCACCAACTCCATCATCCCAAAAAGTTAGGTTATATAATCCGAGTTTTGGCCGACCTGTGATGGTCAAAATTGAATTATCAATTTCTAGAAAGAAAGGACCATCTGTCGTGACTGAATCTAACCTTTCAGGATTCAACACATAATCTTCAAGGACAACATAAGTCGTTTGAAGATCTAATTTTATTGGAGATGCTAGCCCTACTACAAGAGGATCATTAAGCGTTTTTAGACTGTTGTCAGCTTTGCAACCAAACAGTATAAAAAGACTACCAAGTAAAAACCATCTCCTCATTGGAGTAAGTGCTTTCGATCGTAAATACATTATCAGATTTTAAATTGTCTCTGCGGTCCTTTTCAAATGGATCAAAATTGGAAATTGGTTGAACGTAGGCGTTGCAGCCATCCTTCAACTCTCCATTGGTCCAGTTGCTTAATTCATTTTTAGTGAAACCATGGAGAACAAGCTTCATGTGCTTGATCTTAGAAGTATAATCTCCTTCTGCCTTTTTCAAAACGATGGACTTTGCACTTGAATCAAAAGCAATTTCGCGTCTGTGAAACAGTCCGCTTAAATTTTCATTCGAGATCCCATCATCTTCGTAATATTCAGTTGCACATGGCTCGTCTCCATTATAAATATGGATTTCAAGACACTCTCCTATGTTTTTCGAATTTTCAGTGTGATCGCAATACACTGGAATAATTGATGATGATCTAACAAAGAGTGGTAGATGCTCAAGCGCGTACTCACGTATCATTACTGTGCCACCGTCAAATTTTTCATCAGTAAAGAATTCATACCAATTACCCTCCGGTAGATATATTTTACCAAATCGTTGATCACTAGCCAAAGGAGCTACCAGAATACTGTCTCCAAACAAATACTGATTCTCATAATCAGATTCATAGATCTTGTCATCATTGGTATAATCAATACATAAACTACGTGTGATTGGCGTTCCTTTTTCAGAAGCTTGAACAAAGGCATGATAGATGTACGGCAAAAGTTTATACCGTAATCGAATGTAATTTTTAGAAATCTCCTCCACCTCTTCACCATATGACCATGGCTCTGAGTCATGAGAATTGATCATCGAATGGCCCCTAAAAAATGGTGAGAACGCACCTATTTGAATCCATCGAGCAAATAAATTACTCTGCCCATTCCCTGCAAAACCACCTACATCATATCCTGAAAATGGTATTCCTGAGAGTCCTAAGCTATTGACCATTCGAACACCCAGCAGCATGTGTTCGTCATTGGCAACATTATCTCCCGTCCAAAGGGCACTGTATCGTTGAACACCAGCAAATCCTGCTCTGGTCAAAATAAATGGCCTTTTCCCATCAAGATTATCTTGCGCACCTTCAAATGCGCTTCTAGCCATTTGCATTCCATAGATATTCCTTCCTTTTCTGGTGGTGGCTCCCTCTCCTTCGAATTCGAATTCAATATTCTCTGGGAGCATCTGACCCCAGGTGGCTATCTCATTCATGTCATTCCAGAAGCCCTTAATCCCAATATCCGTGTATGATTTCATCATATCCTTCCACCAATTTCTGGTTTCTCCCTTTGTGAAGTCAGGAAAATGACACCATCCTGGCCAAACTTCACCTTCGTAAAAGGAACCATCCGGGTATTTCAGAAAAACATCATTTTCCTTCCCAGATGTGTATGGCTCATATTTTTCTTCAGTTTTAATGCCCGGGTCGCAAATGACAACCACCTCAAACCCCATTTCCTTTAAATGATCAATCATTTGTTCAGGGTTTGGAAACCGTTCTTTATCCCAACTAAATATTTTATACTGATCCATGTAATGGATGTCCAGTACAATGACATCAGCAGGAATATCCTTGTCTCTGAATTTCTTAGCAACATCAAGTACTTCGGTATCCGGATAGTAGCTATACCTACATTGCTGGTAACCAATACTCCACATAGGAGGTAAGGACATGCGTCCTGTCAGCCAGGTGTATGACTCAATAATCTCCGAAACAGAACCGGAAAAGAAATAGTAGTCCATGTCCCCTGCATCAACAGAAAAACTTGAAAATCTATTGTTTGAAGCACCAAAGTTGAAATGACTTTTGTAGGAATTATCAAGAAAAATGCCGTAGCTAAGTTCATTGTGAAGTCCAATATAAAAAGGGATTGAAGCATATAATGGATCAGCTTCTATATCATACGCAAAGTGATCGGTATTCCAATTTTGATAGCCGCTTCCTCTTCTATCGAGCGGACCAGTCTTTTCCCCTAAACCTACAAAGCGCTCATTTTCCTGTAATTTTTTATAAATGGTCTTTTGATCACCCTGAGATTGAATTCCCAATCCTGGTTCATCTTGATTAATGACTTTACCTTCCTTATTCAAAAAAGTAAAAAGTATCGGCGATTTGTTTATTACAATATCTAATTCAGCTGAGGTAACAACTATTGAATCATCATTGTCTTCGATATCAAAAGCAACCTTACTTGGAGTTTGTATAACCGAGTATGGATTAGCATCCTCAAAATCACTAGATTGATGAATTCTCACTGTGCGTTCATTGTAAAATGAAAGCTCATATTTGAAGTGTTCTGTCACCATTACCAACCCCTTATCATTGGTTTCAAATGACTTGAATTCTCCTCCAAATTTTATCCTATTGTTCCGCTCACTTCTTGCTATATCCAACATATAATTTACCTATCTATTGGTAATGTGATAAGCTCAAATTAATGAATATTATCAGAGGGAAACGTAGGTTTATTTCAAAAAAAATAACGCAAACGGTTGCGAAAGGCGCTGATTATGAAGATTTTGTAAAAGTTTATACTTTTTTTGATGAATCGCGGGCTAACAAATTGGTTCCAAGCTTCATGCTCTCACTGGTAATTTCTTCTTCCTCCGATTCAATTTGTTTAATCAAAAGTTCTGCTGCATGCTGCCCCATCTCAAAACCAGGTTGCTCGATGGTTGAAATTGAAGGATTGGTTAATGCAGTGAACTGCCAATTGCTAAATCCAACAACCCCGAAATCTTGCGGAACATTCTTTCCATATTTCTGTGCTGCCTTGATCGCCCCCATTGCCGCTAAGTCATTAGATGCAAAGATGGCATCAGGTTTTTGAGTTTTTAAAAGTTCATAAGTGGCCGCATAAGCTTCTCCTTCGTTAGATGCTTGATTATAAACGATCAAGCTATCCTCAATGGTAAGTCCAGCATCCTCATGTGCTTTCTTAAATCCATTTAATCTTTCGAGGGTTATGTCAAGATTTTGAGGTCCAGCCAAATGGGCTATTCGTTTATAGCCTTGCTTAATCAAATGCTCCGTTGCTTGATAACCTCCTTGAAAATCATCAACTGTTATTTTACTCGTATCCAAAGTATCCGGTACACGATCAAAGAAAACGATCGGCAATCCCTTTTGCATCATTACTTCAAAATGTGAATAATCAAAAGACTCTTTGGAGAGTGATACCAGCACACCATCCACCCGATTATTAAATAGGGTCTGAATATTCATCATCTCTCGCTCGACAGATTCATTCGATTGGGTGATGATCACATTGTACCCTTTACTTTGGGCAATGTCTTCAATCCCACTGATCACTGTTGAAAAAAAGAAATGTACGATCTCAGGAACAATGACTCCAATGGTATTGGATTTACTGTACCTCAGACTTAAAGCAAGAGAATTCGGTTGATAGTTCAATTCTTCTGCAACACGCCTAACGGCTTTCTTAGTATCTTCACTGATTTCAAAATGATCCTTTAAAGCACGTGATACCGTTGAGGGTGATATACCCAATTCTTTTGCGATATCTTTGATGGTAGTTGTTTGCCTTTTCATGCTAGAAATATAGTGAAATGCCTCAATTCTTGACCATATGCTTTGTAAAAGTCTGAAACGCAAACGTTTGCAGAAAAAAAAGTCTGCAAAAACTTCGTGAAAGTGTTGTCTGTAATTTCATAATTCATAAAATTCGGATTGTGAGTGTTCAGAAATAATCAATTTTTTGACATAAATACTCGTAAAAATTAACTTAAAAATTAACGACAAATCAAGATGAAAAATGCATTAAAATCCCTGAGTTTTTTGATGGTTTTAGGGGGCCTAATTTTCATCTCATCATGTGGAGATGATGATGGTGGAATTGATATCGGTGGAGGTGATGAAGGATCATTTACTGTTGCCGATGGACTTTATATTGCTGGGGTAGCTGGTAGCGACACTACAGCGGTATCAGGAAATAAACTTAACGCGACAATGGTTGAAGATGATGGGTTCGCAACGAAAGAGCGTTCAGGTCATTTTAGTGCTTACACTTATCTAGAAGCTGGAAGCTACATATTCGTAGATGTTGCAGATCAAAACGCAACAGACGTATACGGTGGAGCTACTTCTACTTACAATGATGATGAAGCTGATAACACTGATGATTACACTGGTGCATATACGGTAGTAGATCTATCTGGTGCAGCCTCTACATTCGCTGTAGCTGAAACTGGTTTATATAATGTGATTTTTGATACTCAATCAAGTGAGGCTTTATTGGTCAAAGTAGATTCATGGGGAGTAATTGGAGGTGCAGTATTCTCTGATGCTTGTACTAGTGATGGTTTTAACGCTGACGTTGATTTAGATGCATCTGTTGATGTTACGGCGGAAGGATCTACATTCGTAGGTGAAGGAATTATTCTTAAAGACGCTGAATTTAAAGTTAGATATAATGATAGCTGGAAAATTGACAGAAGAACTGACAAGTCTAGCTTCGATGATGCAAATGGCTATGTAGCTCTTACTAACTTAGGTGGTACTCCTGGTGCACTTGTAGAAGGGGGTGCTAACATCGGTCTTTCTGATAACTCTATTGATAATGGTATTTACACAGTTACACTTTCTATCGATGATTCAGGTGTAGTTGAAATGTCACTTGCTAGCACTGGAGATGCTCCGGAATGTGCGTTTGATCCAGCAAACTATGCGTGGGGAATCATTGGTTCTGGTACACAGGGAACTGAAGCGACTGCTGGATGGAATGATGATAAAGATCTTATCTACACGGGACAAAACGGCACAACTCATACTTGGAGAGGTGTTTTCCCAATAGCTGGAGGAACTGCAGATAACGAATTCAAATTCAGAACAGATGACACTTGGGCTACCAAGTTGATTCCAAACGCAATTACATATACTGACAACTCAGGAAATATCACTGATAATGCTGATTCCAATGGAGATGGTAGCTGGTTTGTAGCTGATGGAGCTTCTGGATTCTATTACGTAGTAGTAACTACTGATGACAATGGTGATTCCTGGACCATGACAATCGATGATGCTGAATTCCAGGTAATCGGTGAAGGAAGTCCAGTTGGTAACTGGGATGCTGGAAATGGTATTGCCATGACTTACAATGATGATCTTGCATCTGCAACTCTTGCATCAGGAACATACACTACTGGCGGATGGAAAATCTTTGTAAACCAAAGCTTTGATTACAACTTAGGAGGTGCAATCGATGGAACAACTGCGCTAGAGTTCAACAATAACACATTTGCATTGAGCGCTGGAGGAGATTACTCTGTTACTATCAGCACTGCTGATGGAGGGGTAACTTACACAGCGACTGCAACAAGCAATTAAAATTTCTTATAATAAAGTGATTAAAGAAGCTGCTCCTTGATGAGCAGCTTTTTTTTGCTAAATCCTATCATTCAATGAAGTCAATACTCACTATTTCTCTTTCAATCGTTGCTTTTACAAGCCTATTCGCTCAAAACCCAACAATTACTCCTGCATTCTTCGCCGCGGATGAAGAAATTACCATCACCTATGAGGTAACCGGAACAGCTCTCCAAAGTCTGGATGAGGCCTGGATCTGGATGTGGATACCTGGTCAGGGAATAGATGCTCCTTCCAACATCAATCCTGCTAAATCTACCTCGCCAGCCACTGAACCTGCTAAATTCACCCGATCAACCGGTAATGCGGGAGAGGTATTCTTTTCAATTACTTTAACTCCCACTGAGTTTTTAGACACTTCTAAAGAAAACATTGAGAGTATAGGTATGCTCTTGAAAGGCAATGACTGGAGTGATGGTCAAACCTCAGATTTTATTGCTCAAATCAATGATGGCTTCTCCATTGTAATGGACAACCCAAGCGGAAAATATGGTTTCTACAACAATACCACTGATATTGATGTGGATGTGCGTGTATCAGAAACTGCCAATATTGAAATTTTTGTCGATAACAGCTCCATCGCTTCAATGGTCGAAGCAACGAGTCTGACTACAACCCATTCGATAATTGATGATGGTAATGTACACACCATTCGAGCCACTGCTTCTAACGGAACTGAAACGATAGAAACCTCTTATGCCTATACATTGACCCCAAATCCACAAAGTGAAACACTTCCAGCTAACCTGATGGACGGCATCAACTATGATGACAATGACCCAACGACTGCCACACTGGTCCTAACAGCTCCTAATAAATCATTCGTATTTGTCATTGGGGATTTCAATGACTGGACAATCAGCAGTGATTACTTAATGAATGTTGAAGGAGACAAGCATTGGTTAACCATAGATGGGCTTACTTCAGGAGAAGAATATTTATTTCAGTACTTGGTTGATGGAGAGATACGAATCGCAGATCCATATGCAGAAAAAATTTCCTCTCAATTTGATGATGGAGAGATCATATCAGATAATCGCTATCCGAATCTAATACCCTACCCTAGCGATGAAACTTCGGAAGCAGCTTCTTACCTCCAGACTAATGCCTCCACATTTCCATGGGCTCCTTTTACACGTCCTGCTAAAGAAGATTTAGTTATTTATGAGCTGCTGATACGTGATTTCACCGAAGAGCGAACGTATGAAGCCGTAACTGAAAGACTTGATTACTTGCAAGATTTAGGCATAAATGCTTTAGAGCTAATGCCAGTACAAGAATTTGAAGGCAACTTGAGTTGGGGATACAACCCGGCATTCATGTTTGCTGTAGATAAATACTACGGAACCGAACTAGATCTTAAGACACTAATAAATGAAGCTCACAAACGCGGAATTGCGGTAATTCTGGACATAGTTCTCAATCATCAGTTTGGACGTAATTCGTTAGTTAGATTATACAATGAAGGATTATATGGTAATCCAACATCTGAAAATCCTTGGTTCAATGTTACACCTAAGCATGATTTCAATGTTGGATATGATATGAATCACGAGAGCCAATACACTAAAGATTATACAGATCGTGTAGTGGCATATTGGCTGGAAGAATACAATGTTGATGGCTATCGATTTGACCTTTCTAAAGGATTTACTCAGCGAAATTCTTTGGGGAATGTTGGATTATGGGGCAATAAAGACAACTCTCGAATAGCTATATGGGAAAGAATTGCGGATATAATCTGGGATGAAGATCCTACAGCCTATATCATACTTGAGCATTTTGCTGACAATAGTGAGGAACAAGTGTTGGCTGATTATGGCATGTTGCTGTGGGGCAACATGAACCATACATATATTAATGCAGCCAAAGGAAGTTCAACTTCGCTTGGAAGCACCTTTCATGAAAACAGAGGATGGAATGAACCCAATCTTGTTTCATACATGGAAAGCCATGATGAAGAACGCCTTATGTGGCAACTTAGCAAGAGTAAAGACTTAAACCAATCACTGGAAAGGGCTAAGCTAGCAGCTGCATTTTTTCTAACTGTACCTGGTCCGAAGATGATCTGGCAGTTCGGTGAATTTGGATACGATGAAGAACTTAATAACGATCGGCTTGGGATTAAACCTACCCACTGGGAATATCTCGAAGAGGCTAACCGAAAGAAACTGTTTGATTTATATAAATCATTGATTCACTTAAGAACAGAGACATCCTACATTAGCTCTGACTACTTCGAGTGGAGTCCTGCAGGATTTGTCAAAACCATCAAGATTAATCATCCGGATGTTAATATTTATGTCATAGGAAACTTTGATGACGAAGCGCAAACGACTAATCATAAATTTACTTCTACAGGAACATGGTACAATTACTTTACTGGAGAGGCTTTAGAAGTGACCGATGCAAGTGCCGAAGTAACATTTGGTGGTGGTGAATGGTACATATACACTTCAGAGCTTATTGACAATTACATTGAAGATCAGGAAATCGTGTTGGGAGATTTTGCTGATCTTCAAGAAGCAATTATCTACCCAAATCCTGCTTCAGAAATCATTCGTTTTAACAATGATCATAGCTACGATAGCTATGAGATCACAGATTTGTCTGGTAGAATCATTCAATCAGGCACAATTCCATCCAATAATCAAATTGATGTGCGATCAATTTTACCCGGCATCTATCAAATTCAATTGAGGGATCAAGGCCAAACCATTCAGTTCAGACTTCTGATTGAGTAAGTTTTCAGCGTAAACGTTTGCGGAAATTTTATCAATTTTCATCATTTTAAATTAATCGCAATTCGCAAACGTTTGCGTAGAAAAAACAGTTAAAAAGCCCTGAAAATCATGGTTTTACGTTTCGAAATTGGTAAAATTGAATACTGAAATTTTATAAGTTTCGGACGAATTGTGGAGTGATTCATCTATCTAATTCTAAATTAAATCAATGAGCATCATATCTAATTTTCAAAGGCGAACGCTAACAGGAAAAACCTTTCTTATCCTTCTATTCTATTGTGCTGCCTTTCTCGTGACCGCACAAAGCAGAACAGTCACTGGTACTATCACAGATGCAAGTGACGGCACTACACTTCCGGGTGTCACTGTTCAAATTAAAGGAACACAATCTGGGGTTGCAACGGATATAGAGGGGAAATATACTTTGGAAGTTCCAGCTAATTCGGTACTGGTCTTTTCATACATCGGTTATCTGACTGTTGAGCAAACGGTTGGCAACAGATCTGTCATTGATGTGGCATTGAATACCGAAATACAAGAGCTTTCAGAAATTGTAGTGGTTGGATATGGGCAGGTAGAGAAAGGGGATGTAACGGGAGTAGTTAATAAGATCAGTGAGAAAGACTTCAATACGGGAGTTTTAACTTCACCTTCCAGCTTGATAGCAGGTAAGGTTGCTGGCGTTCAAGTGATTTCTAATGATGGTGCACCTGGTTCAGGTATCTCAATTAGAATTAGGGGTGGAACATCACTTACTGCTGGAAATGAGCCACTATACGTAGTTGATGGTGTGCCTCTTGAAAACGATGGTGTTGCCGGAGTGAGAAATCCACTAAACTTTATTAACCCTGCAGATATCGCTGATATCACCGTTTTAAAAGATGCTTCATCTGCCGCCATTTATGGATCCAGAGGAGCGAATGGTGTGGTTATCATCACTACTAAATCAGGAAAAGCTGGTAAGCCACAATTCACTTATGATGGCTCCTATACAGTAGGATTCAATGGACAAGGTGTCACTATGCTTAGTGCGCCAGAATTTAGATTTACTGTAGAAAGAAAAGGTCCAAGAAATGAAGATGAGCTCGGTTCATCTAATACCGATTGGTTTGATGAAGTCACGCAACTTGCCCAGGGAATGAATCATAACCTTGGCGTTTCATTCGGAGGTAAAACCAATACTGGAAGAGTCTCCCTCAACTATCAAAACATCGATGGACTTTTGAAGACAGATAACCTTGAAAGAGTTTCAGGGAATGTAAATCTGACGCAAAATCTTCTGAATGACGACCTTAAAATAGGATTGAATACCAAGCACAGTATCATTAATAACAGATTTGCGCCGAATGTTGTAGGATCAGCTTTAGTATTTGACCCCACCCAGGCCGTGTTTGCCGAAGACACAGCTACAGGAGGTTATTTCGAATGGTCCAGTCCATTAGCTCCAGGTAATCCTGTGGCACAGTTGGATCAAACATTTAACATTGGAAAAACAGTTAGAAATTTAATTGGTGCAAATCTTACGTATGATCTTCCATTCATGGATGGTTTATCAGTAAAGGTGAACTATGCATACGATAATTCTATAGGTAAAAGTCAGGTAACACGCTTGATTAATACAAAAGCCGGGGTTGAAAATGGAAGCTTTACCACTTTTGAAGATTCACGAACAAGTAACCTGCTAGAGACATATTTGAATTACAATTCTGAATTATCTTTTGGTAAACTGGATTTAATAGCAGGATACTCTTATCAAGATTTTTCAAGAAATGTAGATCGCTCGTTATTCAAAAGAGATACTGTCTCTTTGGATGTACTGAATATTTCTGATCCAAACTCATTTATAAGTGATGGGAAGTTAAACGAGATAAGACAATACCTCGATGAACCTTTAATTTTTGAGCTTGAGAATCGATTGATTTCATTCTGGGGTCGTGCGAATCTCTCCATACAGGATAAATATTTGATCACAGCTACACTACGTAGAGACGGCAGTACTCGATTTGGTGATCGAAATAGATGGGGTTTATTTCCATCACTTGCTGTTGCGTGGAGAGTTATTGATGAACCATTTGCAGAAGGTCTCGAAAATGTAATGTCGAACCTTAAGTTGAGAATGAGCTACGGTGTAACAGGAAACGAAGAAATCGGTGATTATCTTTATGTAAACCTGTACCAGCCAGGAGACGATCGATCAACCTACATTTTTGGACAAGACACAATAAATACTTTCCGGCCAAATGCCGTTGACCCTGATATCAAATGGGAGGAAACTCGATCATTAAACTTTGGAATTGACTATGGCTTCCTTGATGGACGCATTTATGGCTCCATAGACCTATACAGAAAGTTAACAACTGACTTGCTCTTCAATATTGCCTTCCCAATTGGAACGCTTACCGGAGATAGAGCGGTAACCAATATTGGTGAGATGGAAAATAAGGGGATAGAATTAATGGTGAATTCAATCGTGATCGATAAGCCTGACATGAAACTGGATCTGGGATTCAATATTGCTCACAACAAAAACGAGATACTTAAGCTTGACAATTCGAATCTTCCGGATTTTCAAGGGTATACTACAGGAGGTATTTCCGGTGATGTTGGACAATCCATTCAGATACTAAAGGTCGGGTTTCCTGCCAATTCATTCTTCGTATATGAACACAAGAAAGATGCGAATGGAAATCCTATACCGGATGGGGAAGATGTTAATGACGATGGGCTGAGAAACGATCTGGATATGTATGTAGATCAAAACGATGACGGAGTGATTAACGAAGATGATCTAAGGCCATATAAAAATCCTGCCCCTGATTTAATATTTGGATTGACTGGTAATTTTTCTTACAAGAAGTTTGATGTGGCTCTTACTTTCAGAGGTCAAATTGGTAACTACACCTATAACAATGTATTCTCTCAATACGGTGCTTACCAAGGGGTTGATAATACTTTTGCTCCAAATAACATTCACATTTCAGCATACGAAAATGACTTTACAGAAAGACAACTTCTCTCTGATATCTATGTTGAAAATGCATCATTCTTAAAACTTGATAACCTTACGGTTGGTTATCGTATTGATAAAATTAAAAATGTGAATGCAAGGGCATACTTAACAGCTACTAACTTGATGACCATCACAGGATATTCAGGAGCTGATCCGGAAGCAGGAATAGGAGGTATAGACAACAACCTCTACCCTCGATCAAGAACATTTATTGTTGGATTAAATCTTACTTTTTAATTAAAGCAACATGAAAAAGATATTATCTCTCGTACTCATCGTTTCATTTGTTTCATGTACTGACTTAGAACTGGAGCCTAAGAATGGCTTGGTTGAATCTGTTGCATTTGAAAATTTTGATGGCTATCAATCTTACATCGCAAAAGTTTATGCTTCTTTGACTTTAACAGGTCAGCAAGGTGCCGCAGGTCAGCCAGACCTTACCATCATCAATGATGAAGGGTTTTCAAGTTATTTGCGTGTCTGGTGGAAAGCACAGGAGCTCACCACAGATGAAGCAATTATCGCATGGAACGATTCAGGGATCAGGGATCTACACAATCACGCTTGGGGTGCGGATAACCAGTTTGTAAGAGTGCTTTACTACCGAATTTTTTATACCATTTCGTTAGCAAATGACTTCATAAGAGCTGCAGAGGACCTACCATCAGGACTAACTCCTGCCGAAATCGCCGTTATCGACGAGTATGTGGCGGAAGCTAGATTTATTAGAGCATTTTCTTATTGGCACGCGTTGGATCATTTTAGAAATGTAGCATTGATTACTTCCATTACCTCGGCTCTACCTACACAAGTCGATCCCGAAGTAACTTTTAATTTTATCGAAACTGAGCTGACTGAAATTGAAAATGACTTACTGCCTGCAGGTCAGGCCAATCATCAATATGGAAGAATCGATCAGGCTGCAGCATGGATGCTGAAAGCCAAGCTCTACCTAAACGCTGAAACATACATTGGAACCGACAGGTATGCAGACTGTATCACAGAAGTGAATAAGGTTATCAACGCTGGAGTTTACAGCATAACTCCTAACTATCAAGAATTATTTATGGGAGATAATCATTTCAGAACAGATGAAATTATCTGGCCTATCGTTCATGATGGATTAGTTTCACAAACATGGGGAGGCACCACAACGATTATAAGAGGCGCAATCGGTGGAGCAATGTCTGATGATGAAAAAAATGATACACCTTCGCCAAATGAAGCTGAAAACGATTATGGAGTGCCTAGTGGATGGGCAGGCTATCGAACAACTAGTTCCCTGGTAAGCTTATTTCCGGGTGCAGCTACGGACCCAGATGGAAACAGCCCAGATGGTAGAGCTATTTTCTTTACAGAAGGCCAGGCACTAGAAATCGCTGATGTAGGTGAATTCACCGATGGGTGGGCAGTTCCAAAATTCAACAATTTAGAAGCATCTACCGGCAGACGAGCACCTGGTGTGGATCAGGTAAGCACAGACTATCCGGTTTTCAGATTGGCTGAAGCTTACCTCATGCTTGCTGAGGCAGAGCTTAGAAGTGGTGGTTCGATCGGAGCAAATACATTAGGATATTTGAATGAACTAAGGGTACGTGCATACGGTGATAACAGTGGCAATGTAACGGCTGGTGATGTGGATCTAGATTGGATCCTAGATGAAAGAGGAAGAGAGCTATACCTGGAAGCAACCAGAAGGACTGACCTGGTAAGATTTGGAAGATTTTCAGGAGGTGCTTACATCTGGCCGTGGAAAGGTGGTGTGGATGTTGGAACATCAACTCCGGCACACTTGGATATTTTTCCAATTCCTTCTTCAGACCTTATTGCTAATCCAAAATTGGTTCAAAACGACGGATATTAATTAATTATTTGAATAACAAAGGAGCGACATTACGTCGCTTTTTTTTGCTCTACTGAGACCATGAAACATCTTTTAAGCTACCTATTTATACTGACTTCTATTCAAGGAATTTGCCAATCTATTGAGCACATTGATCCACCCTTCTGGTGGACAGAGATGCCAACAGAAGAGTTGCAGATTATACTACATGGTGAAGAAATTGGCGATCTGGAGCCATCTTTTGAATATGCCGGGGTAAGTCTTGAATCCATTGAAAAATTGCCAAACAAAAACTACCTGGTATTTAATCTTAATGTAGCTAAGCAAACCAAACCGGGAACGTTCAAAATAGCTCTCAAAGATGGAAAAAGCACCAAGTTATCAATCGACTATGAGCTCAAATCCAGGATAAATGATACCAATCGAAACCGGGGTTTTGATGCCAGTGATGTGATTTACCTGCTGATGCCCGACCGCTTTGCAAATGGAAACCCAGAGAATGATACGGTAGCAGGAATGCTGGAAGCTGCGGATAGAAGTAATCCAAACGGAAGACACGGCGGAGACATCAAAGGCGTTTCCGATCACCTGGATTATATCAAAGAACTAGGAATGACCGCCGTATGGCTTACTCCTACCTTTGAGAATGACATGAAGCCATCATATGGGGCTTATCATGGTTATGCAGCTACAGACCTGTATAAAGTAGACCGAAGGTTTGGCTCCAATGAGGAATTCAAAGCATTTGTAAGGAAGTGTCATTCCATGGATATGAAAGTGATAATGGATATGATCCACAACCACATTGGTGATCAGCATTGGTGGATGAAGGATGTGCCTTCAGATGACTGGTTTCATGATATAGAAAAATATGGCACTACCAATTTCAGAGGTGAAGTTCAGTCTGATCCATATGCCTCTCAGTATGACCTTGACAAACTTCAAAAAGGATGGTTTGTGTCTGAAATGCCAGACCTCAATCAGCGTAATCCAATTCTTGCTAAATACCTCATTCAAAATTCCATTTGGTGGATAGAGTATTCCGGAGTAGATGGCATCCGCATGGACACCTATGTGTACCCTTACAAGGACTACCTGGCAGACTGGGTAGAAGAAGTGATGACCTCCTACCCCAACTTCAACATTGTGGGTGAAGCATGGGTGGAGAAAGTGGGGCATGAAGCCTACTGGCAAGAAGATAAGGAAGGGCAGGATGATGGTTATGATTCACAATTACCAAGTGTAACCGATTTCCAGATCATGTTTGCCTTGGATCAGGCACTTACAGAGGATTTTGGATGGAAAAATGGACTTTCTAAACTCTACTATGCCATTTCTCAGGATCGATTGTATTCAGATCCGATGAAAAATGTGGTGTTCATTGACAATCATGATACAGAGAGATTTTTCACAAAAATAGATGAAGACCCGGATTTGTTTAAAATGGGATATGCGTATCTGATGTCGATTCGTGGCATCCCACAGGTATACTATGGCATTGAGCTGATGCTGGCCAACGAGCCTGTAAATGGAGATGGACGTAAACGCGCCGATATGATCGGTGGATGGGCTGAGGATAAACGATCGGTCTTTACCGTTGATGGCAGAACCAAAAAAGAGAATGAAGCATTCAACTATGTGAAGCAACTAACCAACTGGAGAAAAGGATCGAAAGTCATTCATGAAGGTAAATTGACACATTTTATTCCGGAGAACAATACGTATGTTTATTTCCGACATACCGAAAATGAAGCTGTCATGGTGGTTATGAATCGAAACGAGAAAGAAGTAGAAATGAAACGTGATCGCTTTGCTGAAATCCTAGATCGCTATTCACAGGGTGTCAATGTACTGGATAATTCGACAATCGATGTGACTGCCAACTTCAAAGTCGGTCCAAAACAGACCGCTATTTTTGAGTTGAAAAAATAAGGATAATCCTTCAAGGCAAATAGATTTGTATCAATCATGGCCAGACCTAAAACGAAAGAAGAGTTACTAAGCTTGAGTCAAGAAAACTATGAAAAACTTATTCACCTCATAGATAGCTACTCACTGCAGGAACAATTAGCGGATTTCTTACCTGGCACTATGAATAGAAATATTCGAGATGTACTCGCTCATTTGCACCATTGGCATTTGATGATGCTGGATTGGTACTCTGTTGGAATGACCGGTGCAAAACCTCATATACCTGCTGAAGGATATACATGGAAAACAACCCCTGACTTAAACAAATGGATTTGGGAAAAGTATCGTCATGCTGATTTGAATTCCATTCGCGAAAAGCTAAATGACTCTCATAAGAAGGTAAGGAGTATCGTTGAAAAGCATTCCAATGATGAACTTTTCGAAAAAAAGAGATACAAATGGACTGGCACAACTTCCCTTCTGGCATACCTAGTATCCGCTACTTCGAGTCATTATGATTGGGCCCTGAAACTAATAAAAAAAGGAAAAAAGAAAACTGTTTAATGAAGGAATCATTTCAGCAAATGAACCGCATATCACTTATCAATCACCAACTTATACCCTACCCCTCTGATGTTCACAATTTTAATGGTAGGATCGGCTTGAAGTTTATTGCGCAGCTTTGAGACATACACATCCAGGGTTCTTCCGATATAGTTTCCTTCATCTCCCCACACCTTGTTAAGAATGGCATCTCTCTTTACAGGTGCATTCATTGATGAATACAAAAGTTGCAACAGATCTGCTTCTTTACCGGTTAATTCTGTTTTTTGTTCCTTCAAAATCAACACTGCATTCCGCAGATCAAATCGATATTTGCCCAGCTCAATGAGGTGATCCGGTTTTGTCGATTTCTTCGAATTAACAAAAGCGATAATTCCAATTCCAAAAAGTATAATTACTCCAATACCAACAGGAAGCAATAAATCATCATCCGCTTTTGATTCGACTTCAGTCGTAAGTTTGGTTGTTGACACTGCGCTATCCAAAAATGTAAAGATCAAGCTGTAACAGCCTAACTGCATATTTCTCACACTACACGCCACCAGATCATTATGCGAAGCACGTTTACTCTTTTCAAAGCTGTACACTATCTGTTTGAAAGTGCATTCTTCGACTTCCACAATGTAACGGTCATCAATATTCGATTGGAGCATGACATCACTGATAGTAATAACCAGATCTTCCGGAATAAACCCAAACTCAGACTCGAATTCAATTCGGTACTGATTTCCTTCTTTGACAATAGGCATGACGCGTGAAGTGCTGTCACCTGCATTCAGTAGTATTTTGTGTCCAACCATCCGGAGAGAAACCTCAATATGCTTCTCTGTAAATACATCTTGAGCAATCAATGAGGAGATCAGGAAGCAATTGATTACACAAAAAATAAATCTGAAGCGCATGGTACAAAACTATTTATATCTGATACAGTCAAAACTGTTTTACATAAGATTTACATCATTTTACATTTCGTTAATGCCTATAAACACTTAATAAACGTAACATTGATCAAGAATATGAACTAAATTGTAAAAGACATGAAAAAGAATATCGTAATTCTATTAATGATTTTGGGAACACTTGGGTTGATGGCCATTGGGATCATTGGCAAACCAAAGAATGACGTAAAGGAAGAAATTGACACGTCGATTGTCGAAGAAACGAAGGAAGCTACCAGAGAGATCAGATCAACTATTCCATTAAATTTCTCTTACGATATTGGATCACGGTATTGGGCTACTATCTCTAAAGCGGATTTGAGTAATGCAACATCAATCAATGACATCATCCCGAAAGAAGCCAACTGGGCTCCTTACCCCATTCAAAAGATAGATGTCAAACTGATATCCGATGGTACCGAATTGATTAAAACAAGTAACAATCTCACATTAACAGAAGAACAACTTGACCTTTTAAAAACAGCCCAATACTCGGATGATTTACAACTCCTTGCCAGTTATGGTGAATCAATGCCGCTTCCAAATGCAATGGATCAAGAGCAACTCAACTATTTTATCACTGTAGTTCCAGAAAAAGAAGCAGCATATTCCAATGGAAATGACGGTTTGCTTGCTTATTTAAAAGACGAAAGTGCTTTGATCATCACCACCATTGAAGGTGATCTGCTAGGTGCAGGTAAGATCATGTTTACGATTAATTCAAATGGAAATCTAACGGATGTCAAGCTGACTGAGACCACCGGATATCCTTTCGTAGATAAGCACATGATTGATCTTTTTTCTAAACTCCCGGGTACCTGGACTCCTGCTGAAAATGGTGAGGGAGAAAAAGTAGCACAAACATTGATGTTTTCCTTTGGTAGCATTGGGTGCTAAGCACCCGTACTACGGATTTTGTTATCTCTTCACCCAAAAACCCTCTACCTCTTCAAGGGACTTTCCTTTGGTCTCAGGAATGAACTTGTACGTCAGGATTAGGGTGACCAGAATAAATCCGATAAAAATGAAGTAAGGCAATGACTGGTTCCAAAATGGACCCTGATTGGCCTCACTCTCTACAATCACCGGAAATGATTGGGAAACCACATAGTTCATCCCCCATTGTGCTGCTACTGCTACGGACATGGCTAAACTTCTGATCCTGTTAGGGAACATTTCTGAGAGTAAAACCCACACAACCGGACCCATAGATAATGCAAAGGAGCCAATGAAAACCAAAATTCCAATTAAGGACAAAATTCCCACTTGATTGTTCATTAATGTGACTCCCAACATCAGGAATCCAACGGTCATTCCAATGCACCCCAAATAAATCAATGGCTTTCGACCAAACTTATCTACTGTTCCCATCGCGATGAATGTGCAGAGAAGATTTACTCCAGCTAATAAAAGTTGTTGCTTCAACACATCTTCCTGACCGAAACCCAAGGCTTTCTCAAAAATATCTGCGCCGTAGTAAAGCACAGCATTAATTCCAGTCAGCTGCTGTAATGCAGAAAGTGCTGAACCAATCAATACAATAGGCAAGATTCCTTTTGTGAACAGATCCCTAATACTTGGCTTGTCTGTTTTATCTATTGAAAGGCATATTTCACTAAACTCTTTCTCTGCCATGGATTCTCCATGCAACTGAGCCAAGATCAGTTTTGCTTCCTCATCTCTGCCCTTTAGGATTAACCAGCGAGGGCTCTTTGGCACTACAAACAACAGGAATAAAAATATCAGACATGGTATAAGTTCAGACCAAAACATTAACCGCCAGCCCTGATTGAGATTATATTCATAATCTCCAGAATTACCGATGGCATAGGTTGCCAAAAACACCACAAAGAATCCTACCACGATGGCTAACTGATAGTACGTCACCATCTTGCCTCGGATCGCTGCGGGTGATAGCTCCGCAATGTATGTTGGTGCATTCATGGATGCAATCCCGATACCAAGTCCCCCGATAATTCGAAAGAATACCAACAAGGGAATGGACTGAGGCAAAAAAGACGGCAGCCCGGATCCCCAGGCTGAGATGGTGAACAGAACGGCGGATAAAATCAAAGAATTCTTTCGACCATATGCTTTACTGATTAACCCTGAAAATAATGCTCCAAAAAAGCAGCCCACCAAAGCGCTGCTGACTACCCATCCTTTCATCATTGCATCTAGCTCAAAGTATTTACTGAAGTAAAACTGGGTGCCGTTGATTACTCCCGTATCATACCCAAAAAGTAATCCTCCAAGAGAGGATACAACAGTGATGAGCAGTAGGTTTTGCTTTTTCATAATTAGTTGATGGTAATGGATTGGGTATTCAGGTCTCTGGAATTAGATCCTACAGAGATACGAAATTCTCCTGGTTCAAAAACGGTTTCTCCCTGATCATTGATAAAGGAAAGATCATCTTTGGAAAGTTGGAATTGTATGGACTGAGACTCTCCAGCTTTGATCACTGTTTTTATGAAGCCTTTCAATTCCTTAACCGGTCTTGTAAATGAAGCCGCTACATCCTGTATGTACAACTGCACAACTTCCTCTCCATCTACTTCTCCCGAATTTGCAACATCCACCGTAACAGTCAAGGACTCTCCTTCTTTTGAAACTTTTAGATTTGCATAATCAAATGAGGTATAGCTTAGTCCAAATCCAAACGGAAACAGCCCCTCATTCGGCCCATCGGTGTAGTGGGTCCAGAAAACATTCTCCGCTCGGTTAATTGGTCGGCCAGTGCTTTTCTGGCTGTAGTACAAAGGCTCTTGGCCTGAATGATGAGGGAATGAAACTGGTAATTTACCGGATGGATTGTAGTCCCCAAACAATACATCAGCGATGGCATTGCCGGATTCTGAACCTGCAAACCAGGTTTCAAGAATGGCGTTAGCCTCGTCAGCAATCTTAGGGATAGCAACCGGTCTACCCGTCATCAGAACCACGACGATGTTATCATTTACTTTCCTAAGTTCATTGAATAGATCAAGCTGGCTGCCTTTCAAACCTATATCCATTTGAGACCGTCCTTCGCCAGTCTGGTAGCAATCTTCACCTATGGCCAAAACAACCACTTCACTCCGGATAGCCAGATCGATTGCCTCTTTAAAGCCACTTTTATCTTCATCTACTATCGTTAGTTCTCTTCCAAAGCTCCTGTTCCCAACGGTGAGCGTATATCCCTGAGCAAATTCAACTTTTGTATTTTTCGATACTGCGTTTTTTATTCCTTCTACTAATGAAACAGCAGAATTTGGCACTGCCTGGGCACGCCAACTCCCTAATGGGATATCCTTATCTGCAGCCAATTGACCTATGACGGCTATCGATCTTGCTTCTTTGGAGAGTGGAAGTAAGTTGGATTCATTTTTCAATAATACCATTGACTTTCTGGCAGCATCTCTGGATGCCTCCAGATTCTCCTGAGATAATAATTCGTTTTTCTCACGTTCAACATCAGAATATCTGTATGGATCATCAAAGAGTCCCATCTTAAATTTTAATATCAATATTCGTTTAACCGCATCATCAAGTAGGGTTATATCAACTTCTTCATTGTTAATCTTTTCTTTTAGTCCTTTCTCATAAACTCTTCCTTCCATATCCATATCACTTCCTGCTTGTATAGCCATAACTGCAGCCTGAGCAGTATCTTTCGCGTATCCATGAAAGATCATTTCTGGTATGGACCCCCAATCAGAAACCATCAAACCTTCATAGTCCCATTTACCCTTAAGAATATCCCTTTGAAGGAATTCATTGCCTGTTGCTGGAACACCATTTAAGTCATTAAAACCATTCATAAAGGTGGCTACACCAGCGTCGCTTGCAGCCTTAAATGGCGGCAGTATCACATTGTAAAGGGTATGCAGTGAAACCTCAACTGTATTGTAATCTCTGCCTGCTTCCGCAAATCCATATCCTGCAAAGTGTTTTGCACATGCGGCTATCGTATTTGGAGTTGATAAATCATCTCCCTGATACCCTTCCACCCAGGCTTTTGCCATAATGGAAGCTAAGTATGGGTCTTCACCCGGACTCTCCATAATCCTCCCCCATCGGGCATCTCTACTGATGTCAATCATGGGTGCAAATGTCCAGTGTAAACCGGCTGCAGACGCCTCTCTTGCTGCCACTTCTGATCCCAGTCTTGCAACTTCAGGATCCCAGGAAGCTGCTTGACCCAGTGGAACAGGTAGCATGGTTTTGTACCCATGAATCACATCGTAGGCAAATAGCATGGGAATACCGAGACGGCTGTTTTCAACAGCCATTGCTTGTGTCCTTCTGATTTCATCTGCGGTCAACACATTGAGCATTGCACCTACTTGACCATTTTTGATCTTCTCTGCCTTCCATTGATTATCACCTGAAACAGGCCCTGTGAATTCCCAGGTACCATTGTACATGATCGTTTGGCCAATTTTTTCGTCAAGAGTCATTAGTGCGATAAGGCTATCAGCTTTAGCTTCAATCGCATTCGTGGCAGTTGATGCATTTTTATCTGAACATGCACTTATTATCAAAATAGATACTAAGTAGATGTATTTCAAAATTGTTTGTAGTGACTCTCTCATAGCAGGAAATTTAGAATTTTGGCTTTTCGTCTTTATCCCAGATACCCCAATATGCACCTACATCACCCTCATCTCCAGTTTTCCATGACTCATCAAAAGATGAGAAATAGAATATCTCAATATCTTCCTGCTTAGACCAAAGTTGCGTATTGATGAAATACTTCATGGCATTATCATGTGAAGGTATTGCCCCGTGGAATATTTGACCTTTATCTGGCCAACCTGTCTCAGTGATGATCACCCGCTTCCCCTCTGCTGCCATCATGGCTCTCCTAAACATATCTTTCATATAGAGTAGCGAGTACTCTAAAGCACATCCTTCCCAGTAAGGATAGCAATTGGCAAGAATGACATCACAAGCTTCCGTAATACGTGGCTTAAACCCAAATTCATAATAGGCATCTACATAACCTACGGGTATGCCCGGTAATGCTTCCTTCACTTGATAAATGAAAGCCAATAACTCGTCTTCGGTTAAATCTTTTCGATATAGAACTTCATTCCCAACAGCAACAATATCAGCATGTCCGGCCTTTGCTACCTCTATTACTCCATCGATTTCTTTTTTATTTATCTCCTCATCTTTTCCTAACCATGCTCCTACAAGAGTCTGAAGTCCATTGGCTTTTGCTATAACTGGAATCAGTTCATTCCCTTCCGTACATGAAAATGATCGTATCCATTTAGTATGAGGCTTGATAATGTCTATTCTCTTTTTTATCTGCTCAGCTGTAAGCTGATCACCAGGAGACTGACCTTCCTGGTAAGGACTAAAACACAAACCGTGCATTCCATCATTCAAAAGCTCATTATAAAGCTCAGATAGCTCCTTCGAGGATTTTCCTGATAAGTCTTCTCCTGCAAGTGATAATATTTCGTAACGTGCTGCCATATATTTTTAATTATGAGAATATCACGTTGATTTTTTCAATCGTGCCTGTTCTGTCAAATAGATTTTTCGAATGTGATTCGCTAAGCGCTCTTCCAGAAAGCTTATCTACATTCCCGTTGGTGCTAATTATTTCAATTTCATTGGTGCTACCACCCTTATAGATCACGGGTACTTGACAATAGGTAAATGCCAATTGACCCTCTTCAATTTTGAGCGACATCATCTCACCATTCAAATTGTAGTATTTAAAGACTGCAGGTGCAGATAAGTATTCTTCACTGTTTATAAAGATTGGATCAAAGTGAATTTTGGAATCCTTCACTACGACACCTAATTCAGCCCAGCGATTTAAAATATCTTCTTTTACCTGTCCGGTCATTCCTGGCTGCTGGGCACCTCTCCCACCCGGAGTGTGTGAATATGGATCTGTTGGAATGGAACCATACAACTCCGGATCTTTATTGATGCCAATACCCGCTCTGATTTCATAATAATGATCGATCATACGACCCATTTCATTCGAGCCCTGATACTTCTCCCAATCCCAATAGATATTTTCCTGTACTGCCACTAACAGCTTAGAAACCATGTGCCAGTAAATACTCCCCAGACCTTCATACCCATAGAAAGTTCCTGATCTACCAGTAAAGGCCTTGTGATTAAATATCTGTTCAAATACATCCAGATACTGATCGTATTCTGCCTCTGCTAATGCTTTGTACTTCGTCTTCTTTAGTTTGTCTAAGGCAGTCTTCAAACTACTTGCATTGTTGAATGAACCATTGAAGTGGTGGTTGCCTTTAACATCACAGTAAATCACGGATCGATTACCATCTTCCAATAATTGCTTTGCTAGCTTTGAAGATTTGATAAACTCAGTTGGTATCAGATTCTTTTCAAGGAACTTAGGCAATGTTCTGTTTGGGTAGAGCATATAACTATATTGATCTGCTCTAAAAATCTCGCTTCTTTTTAAGGCATCCAATACGTCCAGTGATTCCCCTAAATCAAGCAACCCTGATGATAGAACAGCCACTTGCCCTTCCAGCATTTCATACAAGTAGTCAATCTTTGCTTCATCCCCTTTTAGCGTCAATAGATTATACGCATGGTACAATCCATCTTTGCGCTTATTTGCTCTTATGGAGTGATCAATATGCGTCAGCGTGGTTCTGAAAAAGGATTGAATTTCTTCAGCTGTTAACTGACTAGTGGTGGTAATAAAGCCTTTGTATGCTGTTTTGCGATAGTTTTCTCCCAATTTGCCCAGGCTATCGATCACTTTTCTTCTTTCCTTATCATCAAAAGATCCATTCAACAAGCTAAGCTTTGATTCGAGTAAATTATGGATGCCGTTAAAGAGACTAGCTACTGAATGATTGATGGAAATCTCTTCATCAACCCCTTCGAACAGCTCGATCATTGAGGAAGCAAATCTTCGCATGTAATACAGCGTTACCATACTCACTCCATTACCCACCAATGCGTTATTGGCATCATTCCATTCAGGTCGTTGGGTGTTCAACCAAATACCCCCTTCAGGAACATAGTTGGTCATTTTAGCTAAAAAGGATACCAGAAGTTTTTCTGTTAAGTTGGCTTTTAGTAGTTCATCATCTTTATACACCAACTTGCCATCAGATCCTATCTCGTCTACTCGTTTCTCAATAATGCTTTCTGCCTCATGGTCATAGTCGATGGTGTTTTGAGGATCCTGAGCAATCTCATCATAGCCTTTGATTCGATAGGGTACATTGGCATATACGAACTGCGGATCTGTCAACAACTGCTTCAAATCCTCTGCCTGATGGGAGGTGGCGATCTCAAGAAGTTTTTGCAGGTAAATAATCTGATGATCTCCCCAGTAGCCAATGTAGGACCATGGATTATCCGGCTCAATCGTCTCCCAGTCAATACCTTCCCGCGTGATACGATACGGATTGTATCCGTCAATCGTGGACGCATTGACGAATTTGGTTATCATGGAAAGAATGTAATTCGGAAATGAGATGGCTAAAGCTTCCCAGTTCTGAAAAATATCCCGCCAGTTACCTTCATACTCTCTAAGCTTATTCCCCTCCTCGTCTTTTGTTGCAATAGTAAATCTGTTCCATGGACGACTGGGGTCTCCATGCCTTCTACTGAACGTCAGCGGCAAGTATTCATGACAGATTCGTATTAGATCAGTGTGATTTACTTTTTTGGCCTGAGCAACAAGTTCATTGTAGTTGAATGTGTCTTCCAATTCTTCAAAGAATTTGGCTTGTGATTCAAATACCGTACGATTGATGATTTGCGCATACTTCAGAAAATCGCGCTTTTCCACTTGGTAATCTTCATCAAAGATTCCTCCACGCATGATGTTGAAAAGCACATTTGAATAATGCCTTCCTACGCTCAGTTTATCGTCGGTCAATTGCATACCATCTGCCTTCGCAACCAGGTGCAGTAACTTATTTGTCGCCCGCGATTGATCGGCTTTTAACTCTTCCGCTAACTTTTGCTCATCAGAAAGCTTTTCAATCAGTTCCACCACATCTGCATGGTCTTGATTGACTTCTGCCACAATGACCCATGACTTGACTTCTTTAGATTTTAGGGCAACCTCCGTATTTACGAAATACGCTCCTCGCTCAGCTCTGATATCCTCCTCTGCTTCAAGCACCTCTCCTTTTCGAAATCTATCCAGTTGGAGGCTTGACAACAAGATGCGATCTTTTTTCAGTCCAGCACTCCAAACTGTGGTGGTTTTGAGTGCTTCACTTGGTTCAGCCTTATCAACGATGATGGCACTAAGCATGTACAGACCCAGACCGGTTTGTTCATGCAATTCATTCTTTTTGTACGCATTTACCAGATTACTTGCACTTGCTTGTAAAGCTGAGCCCACACCATGCGGTAAGATATTTTGAATGCCATCAAGGACTTCTACACTCACCTCTGAAGTTCCAATATTCGTTAGCTTAGATTCACGTATAAATCCATAGGCTTCTGAAAATGTCCAGGAGTATTGAAAGGACAATTGAAGGTCTTCATTTACCTCTTCGAAAATGATTTTATTTCCGACACGGTTCTTAAAAAAATTTCTTCGCGTTTTATAACCTCCCTCATACCGGACAGAAAATGGCTCCCATATCAGCTCTCGATCTTCCTTCTTTACCCGAAAAATGGCCTTACTACCAGTAGATTCAAAGTTATCCCGTACCCGATCATCGGTGTAGTAAGGAAATAATGCTGATTCCGAATTTTTCCTACCTGTGGTCAAGCCACCTGTGGTAGAGATAAACATCCAATGATCGGAGTGGCTGACCAAACTCATAAAGAATGGTCGCATTCGATCATAGTTGTCAATCTTATAGTATTCTTCTCCACCAATTTGGACAAATTCACCATTGGTTGTAGACGGTGAATCTGCGAGCAAAAGCTCATTTAAATAGGTAGTTTTTTTATTCATTAGCTAGTTGCAATTGCTATTTAAGGTGTAATTAAAATCGTTTGAAGTGCCTGTGATTGGATGTTTATTGGAGTCTCATTTCCATTTAATTCGATAGTGAATCCTTTGGATTCTAAAGTCATATTTAAGACCATAATGGCTATACTCCCATCTGGGTTTTTAACTGCAGTTGCCATAAGGTATGGATCAGATACCTCGATCCCGATCCTAACAGCACCAGGTCGGATATAACGACTAAAATGAAGCATCGTGTAATACAATGGAGTAAAGTAGACTTCATCCTGATCCGGGTCAACAATCACCGGAGCGACACACCAGTTCTTGAACCAATTAGGTCCTCCCTGTCTATCCAACACCATGTTCCAGTCAACCCATCCGTCAACCCAGTTATTGAGACTACCGATGATATCTCTGGCGTAACGATACACCGGGACATATTTTGGATGATCTTTTTTCTTATCTTCAGGAGCCCAATCCCATCCCCAATCGGTAGCTTCTTTAGACCAGTACCAATCGTCATCCTGCCATTTTGGAACTTCCGCATCGATACATCCTTCTGTTTGAATCAGGTATTTTTCTGGGGCCATTTGGTGAACCTTGGTTAAAGACTTGCCATACCATTTAAAAGTGCTGGCATACCAATGAACTGCCGTGCCATCAAAATATTTTGAAGTGGCATCATTGTCATACATTGCTTCAGCCCAATGAATAAGTTCCTCATCTCGATTTTGGTCATAGCCGAAAATTTTCACGTCATGACCATCGGCTTCTAACTGCGGTCCCAGGTGATTTTGAACAAAATCAACCATTTCATCTGCACTGTAATGCATGCTTTCCCAGTTACTTCCATTGCCAAGCGGTTCATTTTCGAAAGTAACTCCCCAAATGTCTATGCCTTCCTGATTATATGCATCAATATATTTAGAGAAGTACTTTGCCCACAATGGATAGAATTCTTTAAGCAGCTTACCTCCTACCCAGCTATTGTTATCCTTCATCCATGGCGGTGCGGTCCAGGGAGAGGAGATGATCTTAAAGCCATCTTTGGAGATGGTCATTGCATCTTTAATCATCGGAATGATATCGTCACGATCTTCGTCAATGGAAAAGCTACTAAGTGAGGTATCTCCTTCTTCCACATAAGCATAATTGCTCAGTGAAAAATCACACGAATTGATATGGGTTCGTGTAAGGGAATATCTGGCTCCATCATCTCCAAAGTAGGCATCTAGTATTTTTTTTCTGTTATCCTGACTTAGCTGATTCAATAAGTAAGCGGAAGACTCTGTGAAAGATCCACCAATGCCGGTAATCACTTGAAACGATTCTTCAGGATTGATCACAATGCTCGAAATGGGATTCTCAGCGTCATACTGATCTAACTTCGTATGCTTGTTTCCACTAGCAGACGTTTCATAAACCTCAACTTTCATGTCTTTTTCATCGTCCATGCATCCTATAAATAGTGCTACAAGGAGGATTGTGAATTTTAAAATATTCGTATTCATCTTAGTCTTCCGTTACATAAAAAGGAATATTCGCGTGAGCAGCATGTCCATTTCCATCATATACGTATGCAAATAGACGATAGGCACCTTCCTCTTCTGGAGCTATAATCGATACAGTAGAATTGGTTGCACTTTCAATCACACCTAGCTTTTCCGGGACTTCCTCTTTATCTCCACCCTCTTTGGTCTCTGTACTTTCTCTCATGATCACCCACTTGAAACTCAATGGATCCTTCTCGTAATCCTCTGTGACAACAGAAGCGGTATACTCCTCGCCAGCGATCAGGTAAACGTTTTCATCCGCTTTTTTACCGCTCAAATACATACCGTCTAATCGAGGTGTACGATTTTGAGGCCATTCATCATTCCAGATATAATGCATCACATCAATGACTTCCGTTTCTTCACCTTCTTTTAAATAGAGGCCATACCACGTAGGGGTTCGTTCTTGCTTTTGTCCCCAAAGAAAAACGTAGTTGCCGATACATTGATCACCAAATGGTCTTATTGACTGGTTATATCCCTTCAGATAATTAGCTGCCTTCTCGGTACTGTTTTGTTCAATTGGAGCTCCCCAAGTGGTTGATGGCATTTCCCAATGACCTATAGCTCCCCATTCTGTAACCATATATGGTTTTGTCCAGTTGGATTCTTTGATCATGTCCTGCAACACAAATAAGTCACCATAAACCTGAACACTTAAAAAGTCCAAACTTGGAGCTCTTTCCTTGATGTCTTTTACCACCTCAGGGTTTACAGACGATATCGTGGTGGTAGTTGGATGATTTGGATCTACTTCCTGAATCCACCTGGAGATGCGATCAACTTCATCATAGACACTCGGGTCTGTGTAATTCAAATTGAGCTCATTTCCTATACACCAGGCCAATAAAGCCGGATGATCTTTATTCTCTAAAACAAATTTTTTGACACGATCAAACTGCTCGTTTAATGCTCCTTTGTCCGAATAATCCATCCCTTGGCGCTCGGGATGAATCCAGAAGCACATGAATACAGTCATGCCATGTTGATGCGCCAGATCAAGAATCTCTGCATCTTCTGCCCATGTTCTGATTGATGTGCCTCCATGAGCAGCAAGTGATGCTATATCCCCACTCAGCCCAGCACCATTAAACTCATATATCTGACCTCCTCGATATATAACATATCCATCTTTTTCTTTTTGGATCTCAACTTTCACAGGACCTGCATTTACCCAATCATCATTATTATTTTGATTACATGAGGCCATCGTGACAAGTAAAAAAAGATTAACGATATGTTTGATCACTCGCATTTTACTCGCTTTCTATTATTTCTAAAGTCCGTGGTGGCAATACCGTTTTCATGAAAGCTTCCTTGTCTCCATTGAAGGATTTAGTGACTGGATATCCATTTCTTGTAATGCCATCAAAAGCACCCTGGTCAACCAGATCCCATAGTGCATATTTTGCCTCGCCCTTGAGTGTTATCAATCCAAAATGATTTTCAGACCCCAAAGGGTTTCTATCATCCTTCCACGATTCATCAAAAATTTCAAAATAGAAACAAGTGATATTTTGCTCTTCACATCTTTTTATAATCTCCTCGTAATACAATTTTTGTTTGTATTCATCAGTAGCCTTTGACCCTTTGGGACCATACCAATCATTTGTCTTACTGGACCACCCGGTCTCTGTGATGTGAATGGGTTTATTTTCATAACCCAGACTTGACACATAATTTTTTACGCTTTGATATTGCGCCATGGCATAATCTACTGAGCGATGCATGGCTAACTTGATTTTTTCCTCATTTGACATAGTATCCGTATCCGGCCGTAACCAAAAATGCGGATTGTAATGAGTATCATGGAAGGGGTATGTATGCATGGCGATGAAATCAACAGCCTTAATCAGCTTTTCAAGATTTCTTTTGTGATAGATAGGATCACCTCCTCCCCACGAGGCAAAATTGTCTGAGCTTGTAATCCATAGATCCTCCGGCAGTTTACCTTCTTTCTTCAATTCCTGAAGCAGATTCACCCACCGAAGAACAACATTGGGTGCGACATGATAGCCTTGCCAATGCACCATTGCTTCATTGCCAACGGCAATTATTTTCACGATATCCGGATACTCATTAGTCAGCCGAATCGCTTCATCAATTTCAGATTTGATCCACTTAAGGTTGCCTTGATTATGCACAGCTGTGTCGTCAACGATATCGCATGCCACCCATGCTCCAAGCATGACGTACATTTCAAATACCGGGTCTTCCACTTTCTTTTCACGAATGGCTTGCAAAAGATTAGCAACCTGCTCATCTCCTGTAGTATTATATGTGCGTAATATCTTCACTCCCATTGCTGAGAGTATATTCAGGTCTTCTTTCAGATCAGCAACCGAAGGCACTGAATCCCGGGTCAATTCTCGAAAACCACCAAAACACATGGCTGGATAATCCGGATTTCCTAATATTTCTGCTGCTGATTTATTCACATTCATTGTCTCCTTTTTTGAGCAACCGATAATTACACATGCGGCAATACAAACTTTGATATAGTTGATGAGTACATTCATTGTTGCTATTCATGTATATCACCTCTTCTTGCTATTAACTCAGCCTTAATTTCCTCTACACGAGTTTCATTTAAATCATACCCCCACATCACCCATATAGCAAGCCCTGCTGTAGAGGCTGGAATGATTATGTCTGCAAGTCGTAAATTGGTCATTGCTTCTACTGTCTGAGTAGCCGAACCAGACTCAAAGCCTACAATTTTGAGTACAAGCCCAGCCAGGATCAAAGCAAGTGCCTGACCTATTTTGACCATCAACCAGTAAATGGCACCAAAAGTCCCCTCTTTCCGAGGCATGCCATTTCTCAATTCATCTAAATCACACACATCAGCAGTCATGCTCATCATCAAAGTGAACAGGCCTCCTATCCCAAACGACATCAAGGGAATCGGCATGAATATGTACCAGGGATTAGCAGGGTTAAAACCCCACCATTTGAGCGAGTAACCAACAATCGAAATGATTGTGGCTATTATAAAGGCATTTCGTTTTCCGAACTTATCGGACATATAAGAAATGATAGGGATCACCAAAAAAGCAGTAGCTACTGCACTCATGGTTGCAAACCAGGCCGGCCATGTGCTGGTAAGCCCATAGTCACCATTAAACATATGGAAGACAATAATGAAGTAGGCAAACCCAGCAATCAGTTGAAAGCCATTGAAAACCAGAAATGTGGCCCCACACAATCTGAGAAAAGGACCATTATTTGAAATCTCTTTGATGCTTTTCCAGAGACGTGCTAGATTTTTAAAAATGTTTGCAAAATTTAATTCAGCCCGATTCTTCATTTCACTTGCATCCAGGCCTTTGCAAAAAAGACCAGGAAGTATGCCAAGTAAAATGCAAGCCCCACCAACGATAATTGACATCTTTCGTACGCCCTCATCCTGTGTTGCGAAGATGTCAGGGTCTGCTACTAATACCCAAAACCATGGCACTACCATCCAGGCAATTTGTCCCATTGTTTGTGCAAAGGCCATTAGTCGTGTACGTTCGTTATAATCAGTGGTCATTTCATATCCCAATCCGACAAATGGAGTTGCGTACATGGTGTTTCCAAGGGTGAAAATCAATGAGAATATTAGAAAGTACCAGAAGTTGTAATCCTGTGAATTAGCGACATTTAATTGCCACAGAAGTGCGAAAATGATACCACTTAAAATTGCTCCTATGACGATATATGGTCTTCTTCTCCCCCATTTTGATTTCGTATTATCAGAGATGAAGCCCATGATAGGGTCGGTAATTGCATCAAATAATCGGGGAAGACCACCAAGTAAACCAGCCATTAAAGGATCCATTCCAAAGGCCGTAACCAAAAAAAACATGAAAATTTGTAATGATGCCGGTAATAGGTTGAGAACCAAATTACCAGTGCCGTAGGCCATTTTCTGCCCGAAGGGTACAATATCTGCTGGGTTAGTGGTTTTCAATTAGATTCAAATTTTTCTTACTTATTTTATTGTATGTGCACAATGGTCTTAGTGATGCCGGTAAACAACCGGCAAAATCACCATGAAGTATCACTTAATTCTTAGTAACCGTCGTTTTGTACTAAAACACCGTTCGACAGATCGATTTCTGTTTGCGGTATTGGAATAAATCCTCTTGTTGCTGAGTTAAACGAGTGATCGTAGACTTCATCGGGTCCGGTATAATTCGGGCCTATCACGCCTGAAAGTGTTAGTTCCTGTGCAGCTACTGATTGACCTCTTCTAAGCAGATCCCAATACCTGAGACCTTCACCAGCCAATTCCAGTCGACGCTCATTGAAAAGTGCATCATCTGAATAGGAAGCGAGATCTGGTAGTCCAACTCTTTGTCGAACCCGGTTGATATAAGAAACATTGTTTCCTATTTCTGCCGCCATTAAAAGCACGTCGGCAAACCTAATTGCACGGTAGTTGCTCATGTTATGTAGCTCTGGAGTCCCAACAGTTCCCCTATCGCTTAGTCGTGTGGTATACTTGGCATTGTAGTACCCTGTATGTTGGTATGCACCTGTGTTAAGAACCGTACCTGTTTCACTTAATAAATCTGATTCCTGAAAGACTGTGGCCGATAATCTTGGATCTCCGGACATTTCTGTGAATAGTTTGTGAGTAGGAATTGCGAAAGCCCATCCCCTGTAATAGATGCTTGAATTTTGAATTCTTGGTCCCATCATTTGAGCGGCTAGATTTCCCTCTACATACTGTTCTGTGCCCCAATCTCCGCCAACTGGAAGACCAGCATAAGAAATTTCAAATACACTTTCGATACCGAATTCTGTAGATGACAGGAATAAATCGTCGAAGTTAGGTTGTAAATCATGCCCACTGCTATTTATAACTTCTTCAAGTTGAGCCAGTACATACGAATCATCAATAGTTGTTCCATCAGCGTTCATGCCATTGCCATACACTCCTTGCTCAAATAAATAAACTCTACCTATTAGTGCCTGAGCTGCCCATTTAGTAGCCCTACCGGTCTCACCTGAAGAATATGACTCAGGTAAGTTATTGATCGCATTAACTAGATCTGAAGCTATGAAATTATATACATCAACAGGAGATGATTGTTCAATCTTTACATCGTCAGCACTTGTGGGCGTAAAATCTAAAAGGACGATATTCTCAAAAAATCGAACGAGCTCAAAATTGAAGTATGCTCGCAAAAAACGCGCCTCAGCTATCAACTGACTTCTTAGCTCCTCTGTCACTTCTTCTAATTCTTCAGCTTTTTCAATGGTGAAATTGGCACGATAAATTCCAGTATAATTTCTAGTCCAGATTGAATGAACAATACCATTTGCTGTACCGATCTGAAACCGATTGAATTCGTCCTCATCTGCTCCATCACCAGCATCTTGTCCACCGGCATACGCATCATCTGAAAGCACTTCAGATATAACCAGAAATGGTGACCATGCTAAATCTCTTCCTTTTTGATGACCTAAAACATCATAGGCTGAGATCAATGATTCTTCCACTCTATCGCCAGTTACAAAGTAATTACTGGCAAAAACTGAACCTTGTGGCTCTACATCCAAAATATCACTGCTGCAAGAAGCAGCGATGATCGCACATAGCAGAAGGGCTATTTTTTTATTTGAGATTATATTTAGGATATTCATAATTGTTATGATTAAGATTCTTAAAATGATATGCTGGTTCCTACTCTAAAGGTTCTCGGTTGAGGGTAAATACCTCTATCAATACCAGTATCTACCACGGAAGGTCCTCCTACTTCAGGATCAGATCCTTCGTAGCTCGTAAAAGTGTGAAGGTTTTCGACAGAGAAGTAAACTCTCCAGTTAGTCGCCCCAAACTTGTTAATTATATCAGGCGAGAATGTATAGCCTACCTGAACATTCCTGACACGCATGAAAGCACCATCTTTAATGTTTAACATGTCTGTAACCCGTGTGTAGTTTCTATTTGCATCATTAACAACAAATCGAGGAATATTTCCGGACGGATTTTCAACCGACCATCTGTCCAGAATATACGTTTGTCTATTCGAGGTGGGTATATCCGGACGTCCCATTCCATTGAAGACCTCCAAACCAAATGACCCGGAAAGCAGGGCACTAAAATCAAAATTCTTATATGATGCTGAAAAATTAGATCCTACTACCCAATCAGGAAGCGGACTCCCTATTACTGTTCTATCATCATCAGTTATTTGACCATCGTTATTAACGTCTACAAATCTGATATCACCTGGCTGAGCATTTGGTTGAATGGGTGAACCTGTGCTTCCTATATGAGAAAATACTTCTGCCTGAGATCTGAAAATTCCATCTGTTTTGTAACCATAGAAACTTGTTACAGGCTGACCCTCAATGATACGAGTTACCTCCCCTGCTAATGCCCAGGTGGCTCCCGGTATGAATCCAGACTCATCGGCGATTTTGGTCATTGTATTTATATTGTAAGTGGCATTGGCCGATATGGAATAGCTAAAGTTTCCATTGGTATTTCTCCAACCTAATTCAATCTCAAACCCTTCATTTTGCATTTCACCAACATTGTTGAATGTACCAGGAATACCAAGTGTGCCAGGTAAACGCTCAAATTGAAGTAATCCATCAGTGACACGCTTATAGTAGTCCAGTGTTGCTGTTAAGCGGTTATCATACAATCCAGTTTCAATTGCTATATCAATTTGATTGGACGACTCCCATCTAATGTCTTGATTTGCAAAGAATGCAGGAGTTGATCCCTGATAGGGTGCACCTTGCAAATTGTAAGCAATGTTGAAATCAACAGGGGATTCGAAAGCAAATCCAGGAATACGGTCATTGCCATTTTGCCCCCAAGAGGCTCGCACCTTAAGAAAACTAAGATTATTAATTTCAGGGAAAAATGGCTCTTCATTGATCACCCAGCTAGCTCCGAATGACAAGAAATTTCCAAATTGATTGTTAGCACCGAAATTGGATGAACCGTCCCTTCGGTAGGTTGCAGAAAATGAAATCCGATCCTTGTAATCGTACAATATCCTACCAAAATAGGAAAGTAAAGAACTATTGAAAGCACCACTTCCTGTTACCATAGTAGAATCAACTGCAAGTCCTAAATACCTGAGGTTTGGATTCTCTACAGGTGCCCCTTGAGCTGTCCCAAAAAGATCTTCAAATTTTCTTTCCACTGCAGTGGTACCTATAAGACCATTAAACTTATGATCACCTACTTCTTTCACATACATCAATGTGTTCTCCCATTGCAGGGTGACGTTTCTGGCAAAACTTTTGAAAAGTCCCGTAAACTCACGATTGTTGGTCGCCGAAAGGAAATAAGCCTCGTTGTAGTTATTATTCTCAAGGAAGCTTAAGTCGATACCAGCATCTGTCTTGAAAGTCAATCCTTCAATCGGGTAGGCCTCAGCATAAATTCTACCTAAAATCTGATCCTTACTGAATGTGCCATTTTGAATTTCTAGCTGTGCAAGTGGATTTACCACTTCCTGTCCTACATTATTTGATATTGCGAATACATTTCCGTTTGGATCAATAACTACAGGGTTATTTAAATAAAACTTGGTTGGATCATTTAAGACATCAGAATCTGTCTCAAATACTGATGTCAGTGGATCGATATTCAATGCACTACCTAACTCACTGTTAAAAGATCCATTGCTAGTAACACCACGTGCTCTCAAGTGAGTATAATTTACACTTGATCCTATTTTTAAATATTCATTGAGATTTGAAGAACCTTTGATTCTTCCGATGTATCGTTCCAGCTTAGACTTATCACCACCAATAATTCCTTCTTGGTTAAAGTATGAAACACTCGCTGTGAATGTTGATTTTTCTGTTCCCCCGGACATAGATATCTCATGTGACTCGATTGGCACATTTTTACTGTATAGCTGATCTTGCCAGTTGGTATTGTTCTGAGGAATTTCATTTGGATTGAATGGATCACCATTAAGATTTGAGGCACCTCCGTCTGCCATTAACTGCTGATACTGTGACGCATTCAGCACATCTACGGTTTTAGCTACATTTTGTACACCCACATATCCGGAATATGTAATAGATGCGGCACCTGCCGAACCAGATTTTGTAGTAATCAAAATAACTCCATTAGCTGCCCTCGCTCCGTAAATTGATGATGAAGCAGCATCTTTTAAAACCTCTACTGATTGAATGTCACCAGCATTTAAGTTATCTATACTTGCCACAGCTATACCATCAACAAGAATAAGTGGACTATTATCACCGTTTGTTCCAATCCCCCTGATTCTAATTTGAGGGGCTTCCCCTGGTTGCCCAGATTGATTTAATATTTGTACTCCAGCAACTCTTCCCTGAATGGCTTGATCAATTCTGGCCACTGGTTGCTTGTTTAACTCTTCTGAAGTCACGCTGCTAACCGCACCAGTAAGAACTTTTTTCTTTCTTGTTCCATATCCAATGACCACTACTTCTTCTAGCTCTCCTAGATCCTCTGATAGTGTCACGTCTATTACAGTACGTTCACCAACTAGAAACTCTTGCCCAGCAAAACCAATATATGTAAACGACAGAAGTGATTCTTTAGAAGATACACTTACCGAATATTTTCCTTCAATATCGGTGATTGCTCCATTAGAAGTTCCAACTTCTAATACGGTTACTCCTGGTAGAGTCTCGCCATTTTCATCGGTAACTGTACCGCTAACTACTACCTGAGCTTTTGATGCAAAAGCAAATAGCATCAGTATCCCAGCTGTAAAAAAAATCTTTATTTTATAGGTCATAGGGTTAATTTTTATATGCCGACGACATTATTAATTTTTCAGATATCCTGAAATACACGAACGTAATCAACAATCATACGCTGTGGAAAAACGGTTGACGAATTTGGACTTCCTGGCCAATTACCTCCAACCGCTACATTGAAAATGAGGAAAAACTCATTTCTAAACTCAGAAAGCTCTGCTGGTGTGATACTCATCGAGTGATATTGGCGATCATCTAAAAACCAGCGAATTTGATTTTGATCCCACATGATTGTGAAGACATGAAACTCGTCATTAAATATGCCACTGGAAAGTCGGGTACTCCCACCAAAATCGGCTTTAGTTCCATTGTTATCCCAGTGTGCTGTACCATGAACAACATCTTCGTTATTCTCACCGCCAATCATCTCCATGATATCAATCTCACCACATGATGGCCATCCAACCTGTCGAAAGTTTGCACCGAGCATCCATAAGGCAGGCCACATCCCTTGACCTTTTGGAAGTATTGCTCTAATATCAATTCGTCCATACTGAAACTCAAATTTATTTTCAGTTGTAAGTCTGGATGATGTGTATTGGTTGTTGCTAAAGTTTTCTCTTCTCGCTTCTATCACTAAATAACCCTCAGTCAATGAAGTGTTATCTTCTCTATAATATTGAAGTTCGTTATTGCCCCAGCCACCATTGCCAGTACCAATTTCATAATTCCAATAGGTCTCATTCAGATTTGACCCATCAAATTCATCGTTCCAAATCAGTGTCATCCCATCATACGAAGTAGGTGTAGAATAACCAGTATCATCTATTGGACCTAAGCTGGTATCAAGAGCTATTGAAATAGATTTTGTTTCTCTTAAAAATCTACCTGACACACCGAATGCCTTAACATCCACAGTGTAGTTTCCATCATCATCGTAGGTATAGTCAACCATCCCTGTAGTATTGGTAATAATATCGCTACCATCACCAAGGTCAAATTGATATTCAACAGTATTTTGAGCCGTTGCTTTGACCGAAATATCTCTAGACTCTTCAGAGACATTTATTTCAACCATTAGATTCGACGGATCTTCCGTTGATGCTGTGGGTGAAGAATCATCACATGAAAAAATGATAATACTTAAGAGAACAAATAGAAAACTTTTTTTATAGCTCATGGTATAAGTTGTAATAAAGCCGCGTCCAAATTCAGGACGCGACTTAATTAACCTAAATATTACTCAAGAATTACATCATCGAAATAATGTGTACGTGCTCCTGCTTTTGCCTCCGTCTGGAAGTCAAAGAATAGCACTAATACATCAAATTTCTCAGAGTCTGCTGCTTCGAAAGTGTAGGAAAGCTCTTCCCATGTATCAGCAGTTGTTGTTGTCATGTCTATTTCCTTATTGATATTTGCATCAGCACTATCCTCAAGTTTAAACTTGATAACGGCTCCTGCAAATGGAGAATATACTTTAACCTTAAACGTTGTTTTTGCACTAAAATCAATATATCCGTCTAACTGAGTAGAAATACCTGACCACCCTTGAGATGCATCTGCTTCATCAACCTGACCAACTGTGGCACTTGTGTTTATTCCTCCTGAAACAGGGTTTGCAACTGCAGAAAAATCAACTCCGTTTCCATCTGAATTTGGACCACCAAACGTTCCAAACGAAGGAGTACTTGACTCAAAGTCAATATCAACTACATCAATAATAGTCTTTTGAGAAGTTTCACACTCACCTACTTCTACTTTATCGGCAGCATTGTCATAGCTAACAAGTGTAAACGCCCAGTAACCACCGGCATCTGCAAGGTTGGTTTCTAATACAAGCGTATCTACACCATTTTCAACATCCACTAGCTTAGCTACTGTGTAAGTCACTGATGCAGCAGGTTCCGTAACCTCAGCATCTGTTCCTGCTTTGGTCAATCCAATAAATCCACCAGTTATTGTTAATGTTTCGGTAGAAGGATCGTAAACGAAATCATGTGTTCCAGAATTCCAACCAGAAAGATCTTGGCCTGCATTTCCTACGAAATTCGCTGAATTCGTTGCATCAAAGCATGTCCCAGCGATACCGTCAGCCCAAACACCTTCTTCACCCCAGAAGTCACCATTATTATCAAAAGTGTATGTTCCATCAGTATTGAATGTCCAGGTATCATCAAAAATACATTCTCTTGCACATAAATCTGCGATAGCAAACCATACTTGAGAACGATCTTGTGGTCCAACTTGAATCGGGTTTATTCCCGTTGAATTATCACCAAGAAGCAACCAGGTTTTACCATTGGCACCAATTAATGCCCTTTGAGCTTCTAATGGATCTGTGATGGTTACATCGGCAGTAAATTCAGATGTAACACCTACCTCATTAGATGCAATCAATGCTACCGTAAATGTTCCTGTTTCGGCGTATTCATGCACTGGACTTTCATCCGTGCTGGTAGATCCATCACCGAACGTCCACGCGTATGCAACTGCATTTACCGAAAAGTTAGTGAAGGTTACTTCTGCAAAGTTCTCTTCACTTACTTCAAATTGAAAACTTGCAATAGGATCATCAACTGCTGGTTCATCATCTTCATTACAAGCTGTAAAAATCACAAGAGCACTAAGTGCTGCCCATGTAAACAAACTTTTAAAAATTTTAGAGTTTTTCATTTTGGTTAATATTTTAATTAATCAATAGGTAGCATTCAGTTTTTGCGACCAATCATGGGGATGAAATTATGTGATAAATGAATCAAATCTAAAAAATACACTACATCAAAAACTCATCATACCATAAAATATACTACATCAATCATGTACAAAATATGTATTTATGACTCCTAATCATTATTTTTACTTTCTCAAAAATTTCTTATCATAAAAGAAGCAACTCTACGATGAAGTTGATTTATCTAATACTTTATTTCTCATTTTGTGCGCTTACCTCATATTCACAAGAAGAAAAAAAATCGGATTTTCAACTATTTTCCCTACCTCTTGTAACTACCTACACCCCCACTGAGTATGAGGGAGGGATACAGAATTGGGACATAAATCAAGACACTTCTGGATTCGTTTATATAGCTAACAATTATGGACTGCTAGAGTTTGATGGAGCCTCCTGGAAAAATTATCCAATAGATGGGGCTACTAAGACAAGATCCGTTTTAGTGCAGAGTTCTACAAATAGAATTTATGTGGGAGGCCAAAAGCAGCTTGGCTATTTTGAAAGAACACAATCTGGAATCAGTTACCAGAATCTTGTGGAATATATTCCTGACTCTATTACTAAGGATGAGATCTGGGATATTAACGAATTCAATAATACCCTTTATGTGAACGTGAATGGCACATTAACTTTTCTGGATGGAAATGTTATCAAGCCTATTAAAGGAATAAATAATATAGAGTTTGTTACTCAATTTGATAATGAATTAATCGTCGGCTCTAAGTCGGGTGTTTTTCGAATTACTAAGGAAAGCAGTGAGATAAAGTTACTTTACAATACTGCTGGTTTTGATTATCGAGGGGCCGCTAAAGTTCAAGACGGTTATTTACTTTTCACTTATGATGGAAAAATTTTACGGTATAAAAATGAAAAACTAGAGCACCTTCACACTGCTTATGATACATACCTTCAAGCATCAAAAATCAATAAGGTTCTTAGTCTGAAAAATGGAAATATTGTATTGGGAACTCAAAATGATGGGTTGCTAATTATCAACACTCAATTGGATCAAATTCTTCACCTCACTAAAAATAAGGGACTAAATCACCGGACAGTTATTGCCTTGTTTGAGGATAATTTCAACAATCTATGGGTTGGGCTTAATAATGGAATTTGCGTCATTGAATTGGCCTCTCCATTCTCTTTAATAAATGAATATTTAGGGCTTGAGGGGACTGGCTATGCAGCTACCGCATTAAACGGCGAAGTTTATTTGGGCACCAGTAGTGGATTGTTTCATCCTACCAACAATGATGGCTCTTTCAATTTAGTATCTCAATATGAAGCTATTCCGGGGAGCGAGGGGCTGGTTAACAATGTGCAGGCTATTGATGATAAAATACTGCTAAGCCATCATGAAGGTGCCTACGTCTTCAAAAACAATGTAATCAGCAAATTCTATGATCAAACGGGCACATGGGGGTTTACTAAATTTCGTGAAAACCTACTAATTGGTGGAACATACGAAGGTTTTAGCCTATTCAATGACAATGAAGGATCCCCCATTTTTATTGATCATTTCAATCAGCTTAGTGAATCATCCCGGGTATTTGAATTTGAAAATGATAGCACATTATGGATGACTCATGGCTACAAGGGGGTATATAAAATAATCTTTCAATCTGACACTATAAAACGTATCCAACACTATGGTGAAAATGATGGATTCCCATCTGACATCCTAATAAGTGTTTACAAAATTAGCGATGAACTCATTTTTACTGCTGAAACCGGAATATTTCAATATGACAAAGAAGCAGACAAGTTTATCCCTCACCCATTCCTGAATAGATGGTTTGCAGGCCGTCATTTAAGCAAAATAAAGCAGCTTGAGAATGGTGATATTTTCTACATCGCCAACGGTCAACTAGGTCTTCTAAAAAAAGTTTCAATCGGGGTTTATGAACCTATTGAAAAGCAGTTTAAGAAAATCAATGACTTCATTAGTGACGACCTGGAAAATATCAGCATAATCAATGATGAAGAGATTCTTGTCGGAGCAAAAGAAGGATTTATTCAATACAAAACAAGTCGCGATAATCAAATAAGTGATCTATTTAATACCTACCTAAGAAGCGTCTCCATCACAAATAACAAAGACTCTGTTGAGATTATTTCAGGCACATTTTTCAATTCATCCAAAATAGCAAGCACGAAATTGATACGCTTTGAATACGCTACTCCTTACTTTGATGGAATCGATAAAATAAGATTTGCTTATAGGTTGAAACCTTATGAAGATAGTTGGTCTGACTGGTCTACAACCAATTGGAAGGAGTATACCAATCTACCTTCAGGCGACTACTCTTTTCAAGTTAAGGCTATTAACATTTATGGGAATGAAAGTAAAATCAATAGCTATAATTTCATCATTGAGCCTAAATGGTATGAAACCAACTTAGCATATGCAGCATATGTTTCATTCATCATGTTCATTTTTAGTTCCGTCCTTTTGGTACGAGAGCGTAAACACAAAGTAGAAAAAATACATCTGAACAAAAGCAAGGATGAGGTAATCAGATCTAAAGAAAGGGAAATTTCGGAGTTCTCCGAAAAAACAAATCAGCAAATTCAAGCACTTAAAAATGAAGGCTTAAAGAAAGAAATCGATCATAAAAACAGTCAACTTGCATCTGTAACAATGCACCTTCTGAGTAAGAATGAATTTGTAATGTCACTCAGAAAAAAGCTAAACGACGCTTTAAATGATAGGGACAATAAAGACTCTTTAAATAGGATCGTCAAATCGATCGATCGTAACATTGATGAAGATGAAGCATGGGAAACATTCGCACATCATTTTGATCAGGTTCACGGCAATTTTTTGCATAAGATAAAGGAAGAGGTGCACCTCACACCACAAGAAACAAAACTGTGCGCTTATCTAAAAATGAATATGAGCACAAAGGACATTGCCAATTTGATGAATATCACGATTCGAGGTGTAGAGCTAGCTCGCTACCGACTTAGAAAAAAACTTGGGATTACAAGAGAAACCAACCTTGCTGAGTATCTGGATAGCTTCTAACTTTTACAAAAAAGCCGTTGAAAATCTCATAACACGCAAACGTTTTCGTATTAGATGAAATGTAAAAATCACTGATTTACAGCATTTTACAATGCATTTTTTACAATTACATAAACACCTCTTTGTATATTAATTGGATAAACAACCAATTTAAAAATGTTATGAGAAGACTCACCAAAGTCCTATTAGGAACGGGACTTACGATGTTCCTATTTAGCTGCGAAGAAGATCACGCAGTAACCGAGCTGGATAAAGCTCAAGAAAACACACATATCATTCAGGTTACAGATCATGAGGGTAAACCCTTTGATACAGGTACTAATGGAAGTGAACAAGGCAGGTTTACTGCAGGCCCTGGCGGAGGAGTCATGATGCAAGGGTTTTACTGGGATGTTCCAGCAGGTGGAACCTGGTGGGAAACAGTAGAGGGTAAGCTTGGAGATTGGTCAACTGCAGGCATCCAATCAGTCTGGCTTCCTCCTGTTTCAAAAGCGCAAAATGGGCCATACTCAATGGGTTATGATCCAACAGACTATTTCGATTTTGGAGATTACAATCAGAATGGAACAGTTGAAACACGGTTCGGCTCAAAAACAGAATTGCAATCTCTTATAAGCACCGCGCATGCTGAGAATATGGAGGTCTATGCAGACATTGTTCTTAACCACAACAGTGGTGGTCAGCTTGAAGCCAATCAATATACAGGCACAAATACCTGGACTGATTTTACTGGTGTTGCTTCCGGTAAGTTCTTAAGATCACAACATGACTTTCACCCCAATTGGGTGCACGGTGGCGATGCTGGATACTTTGGAGGATTTCCTGACTTATGTCACGATGTACCATATGTCCAGGATTGGCTATGGAATCGGTCTGACGGAGTAGCTAAGTATTATAAAAATACCATGGGTTTTGACGGCTGGAGATTCGACTATGTGAAAGGATTCGATCCATGGGTTGTAGCGGCCTGGAACAACGCGGTTGGCGGCTTTTCTGTAGGAGAGCTTTGGGATTCTGACGTAAACTGGCTGGAATCATGGGCAAATGCTGCTAACAGTAGCGTGTTTGATTTTGCCTGCTACTATAAAATGAATGATGCATTTGACGGAAACAATCTGAACATCCTAAATGATGACATGATGTGGAAGCGCAATCCATACAAAGCAGTAACATTTGTAACTAATCACGATACCGATGAAATCTGGAATAAGATGTTGGCATATGCATATATCCTCACTCATGAAGGCTATCCAACTATTTTTTATAGTGATTATGAAGAGTGGTTGGATAAGGAAAGGCTAAATAACCTGATTTGGATTCACAACAATAAGGCAACAGGCACTACCAGTATTCTTCATGTAGACAATGATGAGTATGTAGCAAGAAGAAACGGCTATAATGGTAATCCTGGTCTGATTGTTTACATCAACAATTCCAGTTCATGGAAAACCAGGTGGGTTCCTACCAATTGGTATAATATCCAAATCAAAGATTTCACAGGACATTCATCATGGTACCCGACAACACAAGGTGGTGGCTGGGTTCAAATCCAATGTCCTCCTAATAGCTATAGCATTTGGTCTCCAAACATTTAACAGCGAGACATTAACCTCTTCAATAGCCGGACCTTTTGGGTTCGGCTTTTCTTTTATAAATCCACTCATGTAAGTTTTCATTTATACGAGCAGATTTTAAAATATCTTGTGGACTAGTAATACTAACAAACAAGACATGAGAAATTATCTAATCGCAATGCTGGCATTCTTCAGCATGATTGCATTCGCACAGGAAGAAAAAGAATCCGAATCGGATACAACCAAAGAAAAGAAAGCCACAAAAGAACTTCCCCTTGAACCGGAAAGATCTATCCAACTCAAAACAACTGAAGGAACCTGGATTTCACTTGATGTTCACCCGAATGGTCAGGAAATCATTTTCGATATGATGGGAGACCTATATACTCTTCCAATCACCGGAGGAAAAGCAACCCGTATCACCGAAGGGATGGCCTTTGATGATCATCCACGCTATAGCCCGGACGGTAATTCGATCGTATTTGCTTCTGATAGAAGTGGGTCAGAAAATATCTGGACCCTGGATCTGACAGATGAGGAAGCAGAGCCTAATCAAATCACAAAAGACAGTGACAAATACTACCAGGCAGCTGAGTGGTCCAATGATGGTAACTACATTTTTGCTGCAAAAGGCATCAGAACACTTAAGATGCACATGTACCACAAAGACGGTGGTGGAGGCATCCAGCTGATCAAAAAACCAGATGGACTTCAAACCATCGAACCTGCATTTGGTACAGACGATAGATACTTATGGTTCTCACGAAGAAATGGTGCATGGAACTACAATGCACAAATGCCACAATACCAAATTGCTACGTACGATCGTGAGACCGGTGAGATTGCGACGCAAACCAATCAATACGGATCTGCTTTTGCTCCTACCCTTTCGCCTGATGGTAAATGGTTGGTTTATGCTTCCAGATACAATACTGAAACCGGACTTAGAAAAAGAAACTTGCGAACCGGTGAAGAAAGCTGGCTTGCGTACCCGGTAAGAAGAGACGATCAAGAATCAAGAGCAAGAATGGGTGTATATCCTGCCATGTCATTTACTCCGGACAGTCAATCCGTGATTGCATCCTATGGTGGTAAAATCTGGAGAATTCCGATTAATGGTGGTGATGCAACAGAAATTCCTTTTGAAGTAGATGAGGAATTGGATTTTGGACCAATGGTTCAGTTTGATTATCCGATCTACGATAGTACCAAAATGATCGCTAATCAGATCAGAGATGCTAAGCGTTCTCCTGATGGATCTAAGATTGCTTTCACCGTACTTAATCGCTTATATGTAATGGATTACCCTAACGGTACTCCAAAACGTGTCACTAATAATGACTTTACAGAAGCTATGCCTGCATGGTCTCCTGATGGAAGTATGATCGCTTTCTCAACATGGGAAGGAAACGAAGGGCACATATATAAAGTAAGAGCTTCAGGAGGGAGACAAACCAAACTTACCAATCAGGGCGGTGTGTATACCAGCATGGCCTGGGATAAGAAAACAAACAGAATCGCATTCCTTTATGGAACCGCAAAAGCATATGAAGATGCCATTGGTCCTTTCGCTTTCCGAGCGCAGGAAAACATCGGGTGGATTAGCGCTGATGGAGGTAATGTCAATAAGATCAAAGCTGCTAGCGGCAGAGACCTTCCTCATTTCGTAGAAAAGGATGATCGTGTCTACATGTATCATGGTGGTAAAGGTTTGATCTCCATGCGTTGGGATGGTACCGATGAAAAAGAGCATCTGAAAGTATCTGGTATCATGACCTACCCTGCTCTCATTCACGATCATGATCACGACCATAGCATGCTGACGAATGGTGGACCGACTGAACCACAGCGTAAGCCCAGTAATGCGGAGTACGTTCTCATGGCACCTCGGGGCGATAAAGCGTTAGCTAAAATCAATAACAATGTGTATGTGGTGACTGTACCTCCTGTAGGCGCTGAGACGGTAAAAATATCTGTTTCCAATCCGGATAATGCAGCTTTTCCTAGCTGGAAGCTTACCACATTCGGCGGTGAGTTCGCACATTGGAATAAAGATGGAAATACGGTGAATTTCACCTTAGGCAATGCCTATTTCGCTTATGATCTGGAAGAAGCTAAGCGTGTAGCAAAAGAATTGGAGGAGAAAAAGAAAAAAGAAGAAGAGGAAAAGAAGAAGAAAGAGGAGGAAGAGGATGAGGATGATGAAGAGGGAGACGATGAAGGTGAAGAAGACGATGACGGTGAAGAGGAAGGCGATGAGGAAGCATCCGACGGTGATGCTGAAGAGGAAGAAGAGGAAGAAGACGAAGGATACAAGCCAAACGAAATTCGCATCAAAGTAGAAGTGAAAAAAGATGTTCCTGAAGGAACCGTTCTACTTAAAGGTGCTCGTATCATCACCATGAATGGAGATGAAGTCATCGAAAATGGGGATATTCTAATCGAGAATGCTCGAATCAAAGCAGTAGGCGCATCTGGAACTCTAGATGCCGGTAATGCTCAGGTAATGGATATGAATGGCAAAACCATCACTCCTGGATTTGTAGATACTCATGCGCATATGTGGCCAAATTGGGGACTGCATAAAAATCAGGTGTGGGTATATGCAGCAAATCTCGCGTACGGTGTTACTACCACTCGTGATCCACAAACAGCAACAACAGATGTACTAACCTACTCAGACATGGTGGAGACAGGTGATATCCTTGGACCAAGAGTATACTCTACCGGTCCTGGTGTAGGTTTCTGGTATTACAAAATCAAAAGCTTAGAGCATGCTCAAAATGTATTGAAGCAATACTCTGAATACTTTAATACCAAGACCATTAAGATGTATATCACTGGAAACAGACAGCACAGACAGTGGATCATCCAGGCGGCTAAAGAGCAAGAGCTAATGCCAACAACAGAAGGGGCATTGGATATGAAGTTAAATATGACACAGTTGATTGATGGATATCCGGGGCATGAGCACTCGTTCCCAATCTACCCGATTTACAACGATGTACTTTCCTTGACCGCTGAAGCTCAAATGGCTTACACTCCTACCCTTTTGGTATCCTACGGAGGACCTTGGGCTGAAGAGTATTTCTACTCGTCAGAAGATGTTCAGGGAGATGCCAAGATCAACTTCTTCACACCGAAGCGAGAGCTGGACGGTAAGTCGCGTCGAAGAAGAGCATGGTTCATCGAAGAGGAACATATTTTCCCACGCCACAGTGAATTCGTTGGCGATCTTGTGAAAGCCGGTGGTCTCGCAGGTGTTGGATCACACGGTCAGCTTCAGGGGCTTGGTTATCACTGGGAGCTTTGGGCCACTCAGTCGGGAGGAATGCCAGAGCTAGATGCATTAAAAGTAGCAACCATCCTCGGAGCAAAAGCCATTGGATTAAGTAAGGATTTAGGATCAATTGAAGTCGGTAAGCTTGCGGATTTGGTAATTATGGATAAAAATCCATTGGATAACATTCGTAACTCCAACACCATTACACATGTAATGAAGAATGGACGCTTATATGATGGAAATACCCTTGACGAGGTGTATCCAAGACAGAAGAAAGCACCAGATTTCTATTGGGTAAAAGATGGTCCCGATGGATTAGGCTTACCTGGAGAAAAGTAAAATCCAATGTCATTATAACTAACGAAGAATCAAGCCCGGGCCAGTTGGTCTGGGTTTATCTTTTGATTTAACCAGACAAAGCAACGCTTTCCTCTGCGGTTTCTGACAAATTATACGCCATGCGTAATTTGAGTTTGTTATTTTTAACCCGGATTTTCTAATAGAAAATCCGTCCTAAGGACAGACGACTGAAAATGAGTGAGATATGCTATTCATGATAATATACGAGCTCTTTTCATTTTCAGTGTCTGGGTTAAAACCTGACAACTTGTTGTATATCAACAAGTTCGTCATAGTAAAACGAAGAAATATTTTTGTAATGACAATTTTGGGTTTAACCAAACCCCAAAACCTATCTAACATGAAGAATCGATCATTTTTCACTTCCTTATTAGCAGTCTTACTCCTAACTACATGTTTTCTAAGTACCGCACAGCTTAGCAAGACAGAAAAAAAGATCATGAAAATCGTTTCAGATAATCATGAGGAGGCCATGCAGTTTCTGGAAGAAAACGTAAACATCAACAGTGGCACCATGAATTTTGAAGGGGTGAGAGCAGCTGCAGTGCCGTATGAAGAAAAGTATAAAGAAATTGGCATGACACCTACCTGGTATGACATGCCGAAAGAAGTGAATAGAGCCGGTCACCTGTTTGTAGAAAATGAAGGATCAAAAGGGAAGCGATTACTTTTGATCGGTCACCTGGATACGGTATTTCCTAAAGACAGCCCTTTCCAAACATGGAATGAACAAGGAGACAGCATTGTACGTGGACCTGGTGCCAATGACATGAAGGGAGGAAATGTTGTCATGCTTTATGCCTTGAAAGCTTTGTATGAAGCTGGAGCATTGAAAGATCGACAGATCATCGTGGCATTACATGGGGATGAAGAAGCTTCCGGCAAGCCTATCAACGAAAGCAGAAAACACATTCGTGAAGCCGCTCAGCGGAGTGACATTGCACTAGGATTTGAGACCTCTACCGGGTTTAACAATGCCACAATAGCACGAAGAGGATCTAGTGGATGGGAGTTAAAGGTCAAAGGAAAACGCTCCCACTCATCTGGAATCTTTAATGAGTACGTAGGTGCAGGAGCAATCTTTGAGACCTCAAGAATACTACATCAATTCTACACAGATGTTAAAGGAGAAGAATACCTGACCTTTAATCCTGGTGTAATACTGGGGGGCACCAAAGTAGATTTTGATAAACTACTTGAAAGAGGGACAGCCTTTGGTAAATCCAATGTAGTAGCTCAAGAAGTGATCGTTACCGGAGGTCTTCGATTCATTACAGAAGAACAAAAAGAAAATGCTCGTGCCAAAATGCGTGAAATTGTAGCAAATAATTTACCGCAAACCAGTGCAGAGATCTCCTTCATCGATAGTTATCCGGCCATGCCACCCACTGATGGTAACATGGAAGTTCTGGAGGCTTTAAGTGAGGTAAGCCAGGATATGGGTCATGGACCAGTGGAAGCTTGGGATCCCGGGAGAAGAGGCGCAGCAGACATTTCATTTGTAGCTGAATTTATCAGTGGAATTGATGGATTAGGTACTATGGGTCGAGGTGCACACACACCTCAGGAGTATTTAGACTTACGGACTGTAGAAGCACTTACTCAAAGAGCAGCACTTTTAATTTATCGTTTAACCAGAGAATAAATTCTTTTTACTACATGCACTGGAAAAGACTTTCGGTCCTGTGAAGGATTAATCGACTTATTACAGGTTATTAAAAAATATTAGTTTTATTGAATGATTCACACTAACCGCTTAGTATTATGAAGAATAAATTCAAAAAACTCGTTGGAATATCTTATGAAGAATTTCAAACTTTTATTGATGAAAATGAAATTCAATTAAGGAAAGCTCGACTAATTCCATTAGTCAAGATTGGAGATGAAATGGCTCTTACATCCATTTTCCTTTCAGCATTAAAATATGTTGATGAATACCGTAATAATTTCTTTAGTGATATTAAGCTTAGTAAAGCTGGAACAGCCTACTTCTATACTGAGGTATGTTTTCCTAAGCTATCTAAAATGCGATTTGATGGATTAGTGATTGTTGTAAGTGCCGGTAAAATAAAAGATGCCGCATTCTTTGAAATGAAGAATAAGAACAATGAAATCGATTCAAAGCAAATTCAATCTTATGTTGAATTGATAAAAGGTATCAATGTTGATAAGATGATCACAGTTTCCAACCAGTTTGCGCCAAACCAGTCCCAGCTTCCATATTCAATAAAGAATGTAGCTAAGATGAATAATTATCATTTTTCATGGACCTACTTACTCACTATAGCACATTTGTTACTCACGAAGAACGAAACCAATATTGATGATGATGATCAAAGTAATATAATGAAGGAGGTGCTCAGATATTTAGAAGCATCTGAGTCCGGAGTAACCAATTTCAATAAAATGAAACCAGGATGGAAGATGGTAGCTGAGAAAATAATGTCTAAAAGTTCTTTAAACGCTAAAGATGACTATGTAATTGAGGCAGTTGAAAGTTGGGTCCAAGAAGAAAAAGATATGGGGCTTATGCTTAGCAGAGAGCTTGGTGTAATGGTTAAGCTCGGTAGGGATTCTAAAAAGTATAAGATTGATTCAGATATCAAAAAATTAGTTAAAAAGAATCACTTAGAGTCGAGACTAAAGGTGATTGGTTCTGTTTCAGAAATCTTGATTGAGGCTGATTTCAATTCAAGAACAGTCTCAATGTCAGTTGAGGTAGATGCCCCTTTAGATAAAGGTACTAAAGGCAGATTAGGTTGGATGATTCGTCAGATTGAAAAGTGTAAGCAGAAGCATGAAAAGGAATTTAATTCAATTACGAATGAGCTATATATTGATGCAGCTATAAAGTATTACAGTAATGATGTAAGACATAAGTTCATTGATTTTGAACAATTCTATGATCTTGAAAAATCTATGGAAATAACACAGTTCAAGGTCTTAATCATTAGAAACTTTGGAAGAAACTTCGAAAGTGTAAGAAAGTTTGTAGAGATGATTGAATCTATGCTTTTAGAATTCTATAAGGTTATTATTCAGAATTTATCAAATTGGGATAGACCCGCTCCTAAATTGAAGGATGACTCAAAATGAGTACAGCTATACGCTACTTTAAATGTTAATAACTTTCGCATTATTAATTACTAATATTTTTAGTAATTCAATACCTTCGCTATGTGAAGTACATCAATTCAAACAGACAAGGAGGGGTTTCTTATAGACCATGGGCAGAAAGAGTAAAAGAATTACTGGATGAACATGAATTACCGCTCCCGGAGCGGAATGAAATGCATGAGATGTACAATAATAACTTCACCTATGAGGAAGTATTACTCAAGGTGCAGGTAAGAAGTCTGAAATCTGTGTTCATGCGCTTCCATGTCGTTCACAACCAAGGTGAATTCCAAACCACCTTTAAAACTGACCAGCAAGCCAAGGACTTTTTTAAGAAGTTTCCGGAACTGAGAAAAGAACTCACCATGGACAGTCCGAGGTATTAAGTCATCATTATCGCGAGTACCATCCCAACCAAATAAAACCCTCACTCGTTAGCAGAGAAGAAACCAACTAACTGCTACTTTGATCAAGATTACCTACCTACTATCCTTAATCATCTTGCTGCAAGGATTTGTTTTTGCCCAGGAAGAAAAAAAACCACTATTTATTACAAATGACCAGGGACGCATTGCCACTGATGGCGGAGCGACGCGTGGAGTCGCATGGGGAGATATCGACCTTGATGGCATACCAGAACTATATACCACTAACACTGCCGGGCAGTGGAACGCACTATACACAAGCAATGGAAACGGAAGCCTGAATAAAATCACTTCTGGTAAGTCATTTTCTGAGCTTATTCGACATGGTGGTAGATCCGAAGGTGCCAGCTGGGTGGATTATGACAATGATGGAGACTTGGATTTGTACCTCTGTAGCAGAGGGTTGGAACCAAATCAACTATTTCAAAACGATGATAACCAGAAATTCAATAGACTGGATGATCATCCATTGACCATTGATAGCCTTAGCAGCTCCATGGCCTGCTGGGCAGATTATGATCTGGATGGAGATTTAGATGTCCTGTTAATCGGCTATCGTTACAATGGGAACCTTTTCTTTGAAAACATTGGAGAAGGGAACTTTCAAAAGTTACCGGATCATACGCTCTCGGAAGGACAAGGGAATGCACGAACATGTGCTTGCGCAGATGCCAATGGCGATGGGATGGCTGAAATTTTTGTAGGTAATGCCCGTCAGCCAAACCTATACTATCGTAACCTCGGTAATCTGAATTTTGAAAAAGTAACAACCGGTCCAATCATCGAGGATTTAGGGTATGCCTATGGCTCTTCCTGGGCAGACTATGACGATGATGGAGACCTGGATTTATTCATCGCGAATTTTGACAAATCAAACCTGCTATTTAACAATGATGGTACCGGTCAATTTGAGCAAGTGACTGAAGGCTCAGTGGTAGAGGAAAAAAGAGGTGCCTCTAAAGGTCATGCTTGGGGTGATTATGACAATGACGGTGATCTGGACCTCTACATTGGGAATGGAACGTATGGTCCGGATATGACCAATTTTCTTTATTTAAACTCTGGAAATGGAACATTTGAACGATACCTTGAAGGCGAGGTAATGACTCATGCAGACACCACCGCCGGTGTTGCTCACGCCGATTTCGATCGGGATGGTGACCTGGATATTTTCGTTGCAAACTGGGGCTCATCGGATCAAATCAATCGCTTTTACATCAATCAAACGACCGGTATGAATTGGGTAGCTTTTCGATTGAAAGGGACTCAATCAAATAGCTACGGAGTGGGTGCGCAAGTCACAGCATATGTTGAGAATACCGGTGAATCAAAGGTGATGCATCGTTGGGTATATCCAATCACAGGATACGCAAGCCAGAATGATTACGAGCTGCATTTTGGACTGGGAGAATTTGAAAAAATTGATTCATTGGAAGTTAAGTGGCCATCAGGAGCCATTGATAAACATCTCAATCCTTCAGTTAATACGCATTGGTTGATTGAAGAGGGTAATGAGGGAATCAGTAAGCAATAAGACAAACGAAAAATGAGGCGGTTATATAGCTACACCCATCTCCTCACCTGCTCACAAAACTGCCGATATTCCTCTCCAAAAATCTTGGTTAGTGATTCTTCCTCTGGTAGAATTTGAAAGCGGTCAATGTACCAAATAAAGAAAACGACACCCAAAATACCAATGGGATTTCCTATTCGAACAATGCCTCCTAAAATGACCAATGCCATTCCCAGATACATGGGATTTCTGGTGTACCGATACACTCCTGAAGTGACCAAGGCACTTGCTTTGTCCGGATGAAGTGGATCGACCGTGGTTCCTTTCATTCGAAAAGTGATGATCCCTGAAAAAGCAATAAGCACTCCCACCGCTAGAAACAATCTGGACAAAAGGGTTTGATAAGCAAACTGATACGAATATTCTGGCCAGAAATGATGTGCTCCAAATATGCATCCAATGCCCAAAAAGAAAATGACAACTGGAGGTATCTTAAGTTTCATTCAATCAGTTTTATAAAGTATTCCATCTTTCATAACGAGCTTAATTTTGTAAAGATCTGAGATTGATTTAGATGGATTTCCTTCCACAACAACAATATCAGCCAGAAACCCCTGCTTCAACTCACCCAATTTTTCCAAACCAAAAACTTCCGCATTAATAGAAGTTACTGATCGTAACACGTCCAATTCAGCCATTCCATAATCGACCATTAGCTCCAGTTCACGTACATTTTCACCATGCGGGAAAACACCAACATCACCACCAGCTACAAGTGTCACACCACTCTTAAGAGCACGCTCAAACATTTTACGCTTGTTCGTAATACGTTCTGGTTCCGGATCCTTTGTATCCCATCCATCAAAATATTGAGTTACCGCATGGGTGGCTGCAAGGGTTGGACATAAGGCTACATTATTTTCTTTCATCAATTGCAGTACCTCCATTGTTGCATCACTTCCATGCTCAATGGTTTTCACTCCTGCCAATGTTGCTCTTCGCATCCCCTCAGCAGTAGCTGCATGAGTTACCACTACTCTACCACTACTAGCAGCAGTCTCCACAATCATTTTGAGTTCTTCTATCGAAAAGGTGGGTTTGGCTTCACCATCCGGACCCCACCGATAATCTGCATATACCTTGATAAAGTCGGCTCCCTTCCCTATCTGATCTCTTGTCACTGTGATTAGATTTTGAGCATCTGCAGGTTCTGCTCCTAGTGGTACATCAAAATCAGGATGAAAACCTTTAGGCCCATAGCTACCGGTTGCCACAATGGCTCTCCCTGCAACTAACATTCTAGGTCCTTCAATGATCCCTTGCTCTATACTTTGCTTAATAGCCACATCGGCATATCCTGCCCCCTCAGATCCTAAATCCCGAATGGTAGTAAACCCCGCGTACAGATTTTTTGTAGCTGCTTGTCCGCCGCGTATCGCTCGTAAACTTCTTGATTCTTTCAGTACCTGATCATTCCACCCTGTTTGATTATATGGGTAGAGTAATACATGAGAATGTCCCTCAATCATACCTGGCATAATTGTGCCGGTTGGATAATTAAACTCCTGATCAGCTTCTCCCAATTTATTAATCGGACCAACTTCTAAAATGACATTACCTTCAACAATCAACCCCCAGTCCGATTGCACTGACACTCCATCAAACAATTGATCAGCAGTTATTTTAACTCGCTGTGCTACACTAAGAAAAACGCTGAGAAATAGTAAAGAAGAAATAATTGATCGCATCATCAGTAATTTTTTCTAAGATACTTCTTATCACGTTTGCTTCAAATAAAAAACCCCATCCGCTAAAGGCAGACAGGGTTTCTATTAGGTTAGGTTTAAGTTACTCTTTAACAAACTTCTTGATGATGGTTTTGCCACCTGTATCAATTAAGTTAATCATATACATTCCTGAAGTTAGATTACTAACGTCCACGTTTCCACCTGCGATTTGACCTCTTCTAATCACCTGGCCATTAAGGTTAGTGATTGTATAAGATGCCTCGTCTCGAGTAGACGCAATGTTAAGCTTTTCAGAAACTCTATAGTTAGGATACATGCTTACACTTACTGCATCTCCTACATATGATGACTGAGTTGCATAAGAAGTAGTAGCTCCACCAACACAGAAAGCAGTCGTTTCGCTAGATCCAAATGCGCCACCGGAAGCAAGTGTAGTACCTCCGTCTGTCAGGCTGTAAGATCCACTACCATAAGAGCAGCAGATTCCGTCTCCATACGTATCATTGATTACAAAATCGTAGCATCCGTCAGCAAGTGTAATGACTTCCTGTACTGTTGAACCGTCTGGCTGAGAACCATATGTTCCGCCAGAAGCGACAACAGTTCCACCGTCTCTGATCTGCCAGCTGGTTTCCTCAGGATAATTATCTAAAGTGATTGTCAGCGTAACATCTGTTGTTCCACCAGTACTTCCTGCAGATACAGAAAGATCATCGATTGCGATATCACTTGACCATCCGTTTCCAGTGGTACCTACCATTCTTAATTTCACGCTACCACCAAGGTATGCAGCAAGATCAACATTAGCTGTCTGCCATGAGTTACCTTGAGATCCTGAAATTGTCCAGATATTAGACCAGGTTGTTCCATCTGTGGATGCCTGAGCAGTTAGTGATCCAATGTTATTTCCATTCATGTGATACTGGAATGAGAACGTTGCACTGCTTTCACCGGATAGGTCAAAACAATTACTCTCCAAAATTGCTGTTGCATTACTTCCAATTTGTCCAGTGCTTCCGTTAGTAGAAGCTTCAAGGAACATGTAGTAAGAGCCTTCCACAGCTGAGCTTGGTCCTGTTCCTGATGAAGGGGTTCCATTTGCATCTCTTACCCAGTTGCCATCGTCACCAGTTATCTGAGTCCATCCATCATTCACTTCAAATCCTTCCGAGTAAGGAAGCGTTTCTGTGACCGGACAACTCATGCCAGCGCTTTGAGTAGTTACATTCACTGCATTACTAGCAGCTGAAACATTACCCGCCGCATCTTTCGCTCTTACAGTAAATGTGTACGCAGTACCAGCTGATAGTCCTGTGATATTAGCAGAAGTAGTTGTAACTGTACCAATGTTGGAAGCACCTTGATATACATCATAACCGGTTACACCAACATTGTCAGTTGAAGCGTTCCAGTTAAGCGTTAAGGTTGTTTGTGTCACATTAGAAGCAGCTAATCCAGTTGGTGCAGTTGGTGCTTGAGTATCAGCACCTGATCCACCAGTAACTTCAAGATTATCAATAGCAATATCTCCTTGCCATGATGAACCTGAAACACCATTGAATCTTAGTAGAACTGTACCACCAGCATATGCAGCTAGATTAACATCAGCAGCATTCCATGCCGCTCCCTGATCTCCTGATCTTGACCAGATTGAGCTCCAGCTTGCACCATTATCAGCACTCGCTTCCAGGTCAATGGTTCCTACCGCATTACCAGTCATGTGGTAATCGAAAGTGACATTCGCGCCTGACTCACCAGTAAGATCAAAACAAGGGGAATTCAAAATCGCTCGCTTGTTAGGATATCCTGTTCCGTTTCCGGAAACTTCCATGTAGATGTAATAAGATCCGGCAGTGGCACTAGATGGACCAGTTCCACTGGAAGGTGTTCCGTTTGCATCTATTGTCCAGTTTATGTCATCTGCAGTTGATTGGCTCCATGCTCCCAGCGTATTCTCAAAGCTTTCGCTGTAAGGATATGTGGAAATTCCACCTGTACAGTTACTAGAACTAGTTGTGAAGTTAGCAGAGCCAGAGTATGCTGAAGTAGAATTGTCAGGACAAACGCTTCTCACCTGAGCTTCATAATTTGTATCAGCCGTTAGACCGGTTAATGTTGTTGATGTTCCTCCAACACTTACAGTAGTCCAGGTTCCTCCAATTGGTCTGTATCTCACATCGTAAGATGTGCCAGCTACAGAATTCCAGCTTAAAGTAGCTGAAGTTTGCCCAACACTTGAAGGAGAAAGGCCTGTTGGTGTAGTAGCATTACATACTGGTGGAGTACCGGTCACACCAGTTACCACAAGTGAGAAATTTTGGCTACCACCGGATAGAGATCCTTTATGTGTTACTGTAATGGTATAAGATCCGGATGCACCAGAAACATCTACTCGCTCATATGGATCTACATTATTGTCACCCGTATTGTTAGAGTTGATTCCAGTAAGTCTGTAAGGACTATAAGTAGAACCACCTTTGGTCACTCGGATATCCAGGTCATTTACCAATACTGGAGTCGTTTGGTTTGCAGTTCCAGTGTTTGCAGTACCGGCAGGATCTGTCCATGAGATAGATGCCATTAGTGGGCTGCTTCCGTCAGAATCAACATTCAATGTATACGATCCCCCGTTAGAAAGAGAAAGTTCATTAATGATTGCTCCGTTACCATTGTCAGAGATAGCTTCAGCCGCAGCTTTCGCATTAAGCAGTCCCCATCCATAAACAACGTCAGGACCAGAAACACCCGCATCATCAGCCGTGTGAAGGGCTAATCCTTTCAATGTAGCAGCTCTCATGAATGATCCATTCACATTATTGTAGTGCTGTTGTAACAGAAGAAGCGATCCTGTTACATTAGGAGATGCCATGGATGTACCAGAAATCGAGTTATACGCTACATCACTGTTATCATAGGTAGAGTATACACCTGATCCATTTCCTGTAATGTCTGGCTTAATTCTGTAATCATCGGTAGGTCCTTCACTACTACTGCTGCTGATTACAACAGAGTTGAATGAACCATCATTGTTTACATTGGCATCTTGCCCATTTGCAACAACCATGTTGTTTTTAGCTGTGGAGTGCCCGGTAAGCTTATCATATGCAGACTGTCCTGCCAGCGGTTGTCCGTTAGAAGAATTGTCGTTACCGTCATTACCTGCTGCTACCACCATTAGGTAGTATGGCGAATTGTACATTAGGTTATCCCAATCTCTGGACTCATCCAGATATGCTCCGAAATACCAATCGGGTACAAGGCTCGCTCTGTATCCATACGAATGATTTGATAGTAGCATTCCGCTTGAAGCTTCAGTCGTAGCTTCAGAAAGGTCATTGTTCCAATCATGCGTTAATGCCTGTGCCTGAGGAGCCATTCCTTTTGCAGCTGCCTGTACACCAGAAGCAACGATTGTTCCGGTTACGTGCTGTGCATGAAAGCTGTTTCCATTCAAGCCTGTTACACCATCATTGATAGTTACACGGTTGTTTCCGCCCGGTCCATCAAATTCCTGGTGTGTCACTCGCGTAGGTCCACCATCCCAAACATGGGCTGTCATATTCTGACCGTCAAGGCTCAACCCAAGAGATCCACCTATATTCAAATGATCCGCACGTGTTGAACGTGCCGCATCTGCATTGAATACTGTGTAGTAGATTGGATTTCCATCAGGAGATACAGCAACTAATTCATCAACGGATCCATCCGAATTAGGCTTTAAAATCTCCCATCCATTCAAAGTAGCCATGTTAATGGCCCGAGCTTTACGCTGTTCTTCTTTGGAACGAAAATCTTGTTTGAGTTGTGAAAGTTTGTTTAGGTCATAAGTGTTGCTAATCTCTTGCCTTTGCTGTAGGGTTTGGGCAAAAGTCATAGTAGTGGACATAATAAAGGCCAGCAACATAGCCTTTACCTGTCGCTTGTTTCTTCTCATAATAAAACGATCTAGGTTACTAATTAATCCGACGAATATAATGGGAAATATCTCGGACTTCCAACAAGCTTTGTCTTAAAAAACAGTAAACAATATTTTTTATATTAAATTATTATTTAATCAGTATTTTATTTTGATATTTTTAATATTTATTACTCATATAAAAAATAGTTGTACATACACAAGATCAAAATGGATTATCAAATGATAAAGAATGTTTCATTCTGTCGACGAATGCCCATAATGTGTAGATGAAATTTGATACATTTGGCCTTTTCAAGGCAAAATCAACCATTAAACATGCTAAAAACACTTAGTAAAGGACTTATAGCAATTGTAATATTATCTACCTCATGCGTGGCTCAGAAATCAAATGAAGAATCTGGAACATTAAGTGGAATGATCGGCATATACGAAGGTAACTGCATGCCCTCACCTGATGTACCTCCTTGTGAACCACAGCCAATAGCTACTACTGTTTATGTGACGTCATTAACTGAGAAGTTTAGTGAAGATCTTGTGATTGCCACAACAGAATCAAATGAAGATGGAGACTATTCAATCAAATTGGCTCCCGGCACATACAGCTTATTTCTTCAAGATGGTGAAAGTGTGATTTGCGATGTGATTCAATGCCCAGATCAATGCTACTGTAATCCATTTGAAATTGTAGCAGACTCTACAACATCAATCGATGCGAACATTGATCATGCTACTTGGTAAAGTTTATAATTTCTTGTGACTCCCATCACAAAGAGCTGGATTACTTGTCTGTTTACACATACATAAATAAAGCGTTTTGGATTCCTCAGCTTTAAAAACTTTTGGAGCAAAGTCTGATCCTGCATGAGACCCATCACATAAAGGCTGGTTCGAAGATTTACCACATGCACACCATGCATAGGTTTTTCCTCGTTCTACTTCAAAAGCCATTGGCTGGCTATCGGCGATATTTGGTTTCGACATAAGTTAACTGGTTTGGTCAGATAAGTTATCCATATAAAGCATGAAACACGGCGGATTGTTAAGAAAAATTGAAATTTAATTTCCTTCCTTCCTTTCCACCAGTAGAACAAAGCCCTCATCTAGTAATAAGTATCCTTGCTCATAGCAAAATCTGTATGTATCACCCGCTTTGGTAGTATAGCTATTCGTATAATATTCAAAATCAAACCCCTTCTTCAATAGCTTATCCTTGTGGGTTTTTTTCTTTCCATCTGGATTTAAGTCAACTAAAATGCGGCGATTCTTGGCAAGTGTATTATTGACATTTCTCATATAGTTAGTTGCTGCAGAATTGACCTTATTGTTGTACGCATTCCGACAAGCATCTGAGCAAAATTTCTTATCTACCCGACCATGAACGGGTCTTCCGCATTCTGGACATTCTCTATTTTCCATTTTGTTAAAGTATTGATTTACAGTTATAAATCCAATTACAAACGACTACAAACGGATAATAAATGACTACAAACATTTAAAAACCGAATAAGCTTTTCACCCTCCCCAACCTTTGCATTCGTCAAACGACACATTCATCTACCAACAGGTGAATTATTTAACAATTATAAATTTTATTATCATGACAAGTTTAAAAAACAGCGTACAACTAATTGGTAGATTAGGTAACGAACCAGAAGTAAGAACTTTTGAAAGTGGGAAAAAGATGGCCACCTTTTCACTCGCAACGAATGAAACGTATTACAATAACAAGGGCGAGAAAGTCACGGATACTCAATGGCACAACATAGTCGTGTGGGGTAAGAAAGTTGATGTAGTTGAAAACTATCTAAACAAAGGAAGTGAAATTGCCCTGGAAGGTAAACTCATAAACCGGTCCTATGAAAAGGATGGAATCAAGAAATACCTCACAGAGATCAGCATGAATGAACTCTTGATGATGGGTAAAAAAGATTAAATACTCTTTTCAATAAAAAGCCTCATCTACCGATTGGTGGATGAGGCTTCTTTAATTAACAACTCTTGAATTTTATTTTCTTTTTACTGTTATTTCTTTTAGTGCCTTTTCTTTTGAAAGGGACCCATTATCATACTTCTTTAAGGTTCCTGACTTCACGCTTACCTCAATTTCTTTAGGCATTTCACAACCTTTGCACTCAGTTAGTCTTACCTTAAACATCAGCATCTCATCATCTTTTAGGCTTTTAACGGTACGCCCATAGTCAAGTATGTTTTCTAAAAATGACTTTTCGAAAATTGGGTACATAGCATCTACTTTTTGATCTCTCTCCTCTTGAGTCAATCCACTTTCACCGGTTGTTCTTATGGTGTGTTTTCCTCTATCGCTCGTGGATGAGTAAAACTTCATATTGAATGTTACCCCTAATCCATCAAGCTTAGTGTATCCAACATTTCTAGAGGACATATAGTAAGTAGATGATAAGTCCGGCTCATACAGTCTGGAGAAAATGGTGGCAAATAGTTCCAGATCCCTTGAGACTTCTGAGTTGGCGTTTGAATTGAATTCAATTCTTTTTATCAACTCATCTCGATCAATTTTTCCTTGCTTATACGTGATTAGATCTCCTTTAGAAAGTTGAGCCGAGAGTTCCGACATCTTTGATGCATTTTGACCACCAACAAAAAATCGTTCGTTTTTACCTTTTGACTGTACGACGATCTTATGAGACGAGTTTAATTGACCTATGAGGTCAGCATAGTCCACAAGGAATGTTGTCATAAGATCTCTTACTTTTTGCTCACCTTGCTTGGCGATCTCGTCAGCCTTAATTTCTTCTCTGACTTTAATCTCTGTAACAGCGTCCTCATCATCATCCCTATCACTCGCTATCACATAGGCTGATGCACCAGATCCTGTAGAATAAACCACATTACCAGATCCGGAAACTGCGTATACATATGAACTTTGCGGAATGCTAAACACCACTCCAAATTCGGGGATGTAATTGCTTTCTACATTGTTAAAGATCTTAACTCTACCCTCTCCAGAAGCCAGCGTGCTTAATATATTTTCAGCAATTTTAAGATCACGATTCATTCTTTCTTCATCAAAAGATTGAGCTGAAGTATTGAATACAATTGTGAATATTAAGGTGACCAGTACCAATAGTTTTCGCTTATTTTTCATTGTGTTTATATCCTTTATAGTCCTTTTCATTTTAGTATTGATTATCAATTTGAGTATTCTCTGAAGTCATCAAGTTGGTTAGGATCTGATCCGTTTGCATGCTAAACCTTTCGGCATTTTCATTGATATTTTCAAATTGAGTTTGAATTAATTCCATATCATCCTGTCTCTGAAGATCAAGAAAAATTGCAAAGTCTTGTATAACCTGATCTGTATACCTTCTCTGTTCTTGTTCAGATTCCTCCAAAAGTCCAGCTATCGTTTCGGCGTTATAACTTCTTAGTCGAACCAGGTAATTATTCAATAATTTCTGATCTAGCTCCGGATCATTTTGATTCATCTGGTTTACTAAATCAGCTTGAGTGTTCTCAATTTTCTGATTTACCAACTGATTGTTTTGATCAAGGGCTTCAGAAATCATTGCTTTCACCTGAGATTCTGTGAAAGTCAAATCATTAGCGTTTTCTATTTCTCCAAATGCAATTTTGATCTCACCTTCCTGTGAAGAAACTTTGAACGACGTGAGGTAACCAACCACCATTAACAGTGCAATACTTGCGGCAATTGATAATGGAATTTTCCACCAATTTTGATTCTTCGAACCAATGACAAGATGGGAAGTATCATTGAATGTAAAAGTGGGAACATCCACCTCCTTATCCTCCAATTTCCCTATTATTGAAAGCGTAGATCGAAGCTCGTCTAGTTCTAACTTGGCTTTCTCATTTCCAGAAAGATATGCCTCAACCTTCTTTCTTTCTGACTCACTAAGCTCATTATATATATAAGCTATCAATGTTGATTCTTCTGGTTTATAATTCATAACTCAATGTTTCTTTCGTTATCTTATTTTCTTCTAAATGGCTCTTCATCAATTTCAGACCTCTGTAAAGCCATGTTTTTACTGTGTTTTCAGAGGTATTGAGTACATCTGCTATTTCCCTAAATTTCATTCCCTCATATTCCTTCATAATGATGACAGTCCGTTGATCTTTTGGAAGTTTCTCCAGGCAATTGAAGAGGATTCTTTCTAATTCTATGTGACGATATTTCATTTCCGGATTGAAATACATTCCTTCAGCTTGCCCTTCCTCTTTTACAGAAATCTCTCCTTCCGCATTTTTGGAAGTAGTAAATGGTACCGTCTTAGCCCTTGATATTTTCCTCCCTTCCTCGTGACAATAATTTGTTGCGATACGATAGATCCAAGGTTTAAAACTTCCATTATCCTTCAACTTCTTTAGGTTTCGGAACACAGCAATGAAAGTCTTTTGTGTGATATCAGAAGCCAACTCTTCGACTGAACATTGCTTTAAAGCATAGTTGTAGATCCTTTTGTACCACAATCTCACCAACTGATTATAAGACTGTTCATCACCTGTCTTAGCTCGCTCTATCAGATCATTGGCATTCAGCATATTTAATTCTATCTGACTTGCTTGCATAATCTCTGGCGGCTAATTGATTGAAAGGTTCTCATCATATAAAGGCTTGGTTTCCTTTTAGATGATTCAATTGAAAAAAAAGTTTTAGAAACTCAAATATTTAATTAAGAATACTTATAACTGACTGATTTTCAGTACTTAATTTAACAATAAAAGCTAAAATGATAATGGAGTTATCGAATCAGAATCCGACCGGTATAGATTTTTCCATCTGCTTTCATTCTGTAATAGTAAATTCCAGATTGCATCCCTCCGGTGGGGATCACATCTTGGGAACCTTGGATTTCTTGTTTATGAACGAGTGCTCCTTGCTGATCTACAACTTCCAGCAAAGGAGTACGATCTTCAAACTCTTTGGTTATCACTGTAAAGAAATCCCCTGATTGAACAGGGTTTGGAAAGATTTTTAGAGGTATTTCGGTTAGGTAATAAACTGAGCCTGAGTATAGGGTTAGCATTTCCCCGTTAATAAACCGTATGATTGCACGGTGCTCATTATAACCCTGAATGGGTTCTGCATCAAGGTACAATAACTCATCACTTGACACATCATCAAATGAAGCTAATGTAGTATACCCATTGAAATTATTCCGTTGAAATTGAATGGATTCGATTCCATAAAAGGTCCCCAATGTGAGATTCAAATAGATGCCAGTATCCAACGATACTGTTTGGAAGAAAGTAGATACATAGCATTCAACCCCCTGGCGTGTAAAATCAAAAGTCGGTGTTGGTAATAATTTGTTTTCATCATTCAAAACAGGCTGAATAGATATTCGTGTATCTCCTAATGATGAAGCTTCTGATATTATTAGAAATGTATCGGAGGTATTTGTTAACTCCTCCATACGCTTCTCTCCAAGAGAAGAAACAATATAATTGACTGCATTGTCAGACTGATCCCATTTTATCATCAATGAATCAGCACAATTGAAACCTACAGATGCTTTTAATGGAACTGAAACGGTAAATGTATCCGTCTCAAATGCCTCAGATCCTATAGTCATTTTAGCTTTGACTGCACCATTGATAGAAGGTGGACTATCCCAACGCCAGTATCCTTCTGAAAGATCAATGCCATCATCAAGCAGTATCCAGTTATTTCCATCCAACGTGTAGCTGAATGCTCCAATCCCTTCTTTCGTAGTTGACCATCTAAAATATGAGCCTGTTTCTCCATTATAAGGCATGTTATCACTTCCTGTTGGAAAATCCCATTCAAATTGATTTTCTATTTCATATTGCCAGGTCACAAAATATTCCTGATCTGATATGATGGATGAAGCGTCTACTTCTATCGTATAAGTTGATGCAGGATTAGCGATGGTTACTTGCTCTACGTTATTTAATGTATCGATACCTCGTTCTGCTTCACTTGATAATGAAGAAATATTAGGACTAGGATCCAATATCCAAGGCAAAGTTTCTGATGAGCCGTCATCCAATCGCAGATCAAGGTCATTTACCAAGGCCTTGAAATCACCAATATTGGCTGCTGGATCTGTCCAAACAAGCGTTACCTTAAGATTTCTGACATTAGAAGGGATATTGACTATGAAAGTGTCAGTGTCCCCATTTGCAATAGTACCGGATGCAAACTGTGAGTTTCGCAATGATTGTAGGCTATTCCAGGCATTGACATTTCCATATCCTGTTAAAAAATCCGGTCCTTTAGGCCCAACATCTTCAGCTCCATTTATTAATAAAGCTTTAACCAGTGCTGAAGGCATGTCCTGCCCTCCATTATCCTCCCGATACTGCTGCTGTAAAAGGGTCGTAATGCCTGAAACCAATGCCGCTGAATTGGAACTACCAACAACACTATATGATACAACTTCAGGTTTTACTCTGCCATCATAGGTAGGTCCCTTGGAAACAAAAGAAGGAATATTGCCAACTGTATCTACTGAACCTACTACAAGCGTATTCTTGGCCATCTTTATATTACCTGTCAGGTTTGCGTATCCTTCAATACCTTGATACTGCCCATCTGTAGAAACTTCCAATCCTTCATTTCCGCTTGAAAAGACATGTAGAAGATTCCTGTTAGCGAAAGCACTTATGTCAAATGCTCGAGCTTGTACTCCATACTCATTGGTTCGATTGATCCCATAAGAATGATTCTGAACAATAATGCCCATATCTATATAAGCCTGATCAGAATCAGGCATTGCATCTGCGAAATCTGAGGAAGTGAGTGATGCATCTCTTGCAACTCCTTTTCCGGTAACAAATGAATTCCCAGCCCCTCCAATAATGGTGGCCATTTCAGTTGCATGATTATCCACAAACTCACTTTCTAAACCGGATAATTGAGATCGGTTGATTAGGTCTATATCATCATCACGAAATTGATTTTCCTGAAGGGATACCAATTCAGTTGATCCATTAAGCTCCGGATATAAATGATGAATTTTGTTTACCCTGTTTGGATTGAGGTTTAAATCTATCACCCTGGCTTCCACTCTAGGAATAACAACTTTATCAGTAATATGTAGAACATCACCTTGTGGCAACAATTTTTCTTTAATGTCCTTCAGCGATCCTTCAACCAGGTAAGTATTACTTGATGGATATGACTTCAGAATTTCAAATTCTTTTGAAAGAATGCCGTTTCCCCCCTTTGTTATCACATAATATTGCGTGCTACTAATACCAGCTAGATCCAGTTTCCAGTGATCATTTATATTCCATAGTTTATTCTCAATCATTAGGTCTGAATTTGCATAAACTATATGATGTCTGGAGTCATAAGATTTAATAATCTCTAATGACAAATACTTGTCTTTAATATCCGACAAATTACCCTCTATTAGGTAATATTTTCCAAACCTTATTTCAACATCATGACCTAATGCTGATGTGATATAATCGATGTAATGATTTGGGTTTTGAGAATGAGACGAATCCCACAGAACAATCATTAATAGACTTATTACAACACCTCTCATAGGTTCGGCAAATTAGATAAAACACAAGATATCTTCGATGAAAAAATATTATTCGTCGATTAATACATTATAACCACTTTCTATTTGGTTAAAATGTAATTTTTATAATGATTAATTGTACTCTGATGAATATAGACAATATTTTATTTTGTTTATCAATTGATAATGTTGAAAAAAAATAGAATATTGTTTTTATTTCTAATTACAGAATTTTATATATTGGCATTAAATGTTTAACCTAATATAATTATGAGAAGATTAAATTTTTCGCTTTGGAGCGTACTTATTATGTTCCTGGCAGTTGGTTTCACCTCTTGTTCTTCTGAAGAAGAAGCCCCAGTGGTTGAGGAAATTTCCGATGAAGTACTTGCACAATTTGAACAAAATGGTTTCGATGTGAGTGACATTGAAATTGTTAATCAGAAAAATGAATTGACTGGAGAAATTACCAGAGGATACATGTTAGAACAAGACATGTTCGTTCCGATGGAGCAATTTAGAGAATTGGTCAATGGCAACTTTTTTGGTCAATTAGAGCAGTACAGAACCAGTGCTTTGGTTTCCTCTGGCAATTACAACATTGACATCATCGGTTATACTGGTGGGTCTTATGCGCTAGATAATACCATGAGAACTGCACTACAGTGGGCTGTAAACAATTACAACAGACTAAATATCGGTCTGAACTTCAACTTATCTTATGGAACAAACTATGGCAACAAAGACATAGTTGTTTATAAAGTAAGTGGTGGTGGAGGCGGATCTGCAGGATTCCCTTCAGGTGGTAAGCCTTACAAGTGGGTTCAAATCCAGTCTGGAACCAGCAGTTATGGTACTAATGTTGTTGAGCACGTGATCACTCATGAAATTGGACACTCGGTAGGTTTCCGTCACACGGATTACTTTGACAGATCAATTTCTTGTGGATCTGGAGGAAACGAAGGTAGTGCAGGCGTTGGTGCTATTCACATCCCTGGAACTCCAACAGGAGCTGATATGAATTCTATCATGCTTGCTTGTTTTAGCTCAAGCGAAGACGGAGAGTTCGGAAGCTATGATGTCACGGCTCTGGAATATCTCTATTAAAAAAAGTACCTCACCAAAGAAGAAGCCGATTCATTTGAATCGGCTTTTTTCATTTAATGTCCAGAAGTTTGAATGATTTGCCTCCAAAATCGATCGTCTCAGCAGCTTTTTTTCCTTCCATTGATTTAGCAATAGGTGCCCCTATTGATATTGCAAAAACCTTTTGCCCGTCAACATCTATTAGACCAAGAGGGACACTAATGAAATAAATGCCATTTTCAGATGTTACCAGGCTTCCATGCTTTACTGAGGATATATGAAGGTCCGGATCAATGGATTTCAAACTAGATAATTGATTATAGAAAATATCCAATTGACCATTCAGACGATTTCTTTCCTGATTCATTACCTCCCTTCCAGTCTCATACTTATCACCCATACTACTCTTGGAATCAGTTATCACCGATTGACGAACCTCTTCAATTTCAGACTTCAAATCTGAAATTTTCCTATCCAGAAGATCTATACACACTGCAAGCACATTCTTTTTCTTAATCATAATCTTACCAAACTTAGTAGGAAAAATGGTAGGGTAAAATAGATTTCACCTGTATCACCTAAGGAATGATGCGGTGACACAATTATATTTGGGTACTATTACCTTAAATGAAAATCACCCATACATTTACCAAGGATGACCTAAAAATGCTCTATGATGAGTATTTTGAAAGCATTCGTGGGTTTTTATACTATAAATGTGGAGACATTGACCTTGCTGACGATTTGGTGCAGGAGACCTTTATAAAAGTGTGGAGTAAAAGAGATACAATCGATAAAGAAACTGTTAAAAGTTTATGCTATACCATAGCTAATAATCTATTGATGAATCATTTTAACCACGAAAAGGTGGTAAGAGAACATCAAAAATCTACTCCAATGGCACTTTCCAGCGAATCAAATTCACCACAATTTCAAATGGAGGAAGCTGAGTTTGAAGAAAAACTTAATAAGGTTTTATCGAATTTACCAGAAGATTGTCGAGAGGTGTTTTTGATGAATCGTATCGATAAACTGAAGTATGCAGAAATAGCAGAGCGATTGGGCTTGAGTGTAAAAGCCATTGAAAAAAGGATGAGTAAAACCATTGGAATACTCAAAGAGGCATTAGGAAGAAAAATATGAGTGATTTAGATAAATATCGAAAAATACTCAATCATCAGGAGGATAAAGTGAATGACGAGCTCTCTCAGTTTCTTGATAAAACTTCGAAAGCGAAACTCCCGAAAGGAAAGACTAAAGATCAAATCTGGAGCCAAATAGAAAGTGCCATTAATGAAGAAAAGAAAACCGTACCTATTTGGACATATATAAGCATTGCCGCAAGCTTAATACTTGTCGCATCATTGGTATTTTTATTCAATCGATCTGAAACAACACCTGTTAAAGAGCTCTCATATACCATTCCAGTTGCTGACTCTCAAATCATAGATTTACCAGATGGCTCTCGGGTTACGGTCAATGCTAATTCCTCAATTAACTTCTCAGAGAAATGGGACCGAAAAGTAAAACTGGAAGGAGAGGGATTTTTTGAAGTCGTTGAAGGAAGTAAATTCACTGTTGCGACCTCAAATGGTTCCGTCGAAGTACTTGGTACTTCATTCAATGTCTACTCACGAGATTCCGTTTTTGAAGTTGCCTGTAAAACGGGGAAAGTAAAAGTTGAAATCCCATCTAAATCGATAAGTGAGGCACTGACTCCAGGTGAATCAATCCGACTGGAAACAGATACCATTAAACGCACCTCTTTAGATGTGGAATTAGTTGGGAAGTGGAAATCAGGTGAGTTTTATTTCAGTGAGCAGCGTCTTTCTAACGTCTTAAAGGAAGTTGAACGACAATTTGGCGTTTCGGTGATACTCCCAGATAGTTCAGACTTTGTATTTGACGGGTATTTTACCAACAAGAGCATAGAAAGTGCACTTGATATGGTTTGTCTTCCTCTTGGTCTAACGTATGAAGAAACTGGGAATAAAACATACGCCATTAAGGAATTGGAGTAAGCAACTATGCGAACTCATATTACCATAGCCATCTTTCTTCTAGCTCTAATTGCAGGCGCTCAGCAAAATTTCAGTCTATCTATTGAGGATGAAACACTTACGAGTGTTATTAAATCTTTAGCAAAGACTTATGACTTAAAGTTTTCTTATAGTCCCCGGGTCCTGTCTAAGCATCGTATTACAAAAGATATTCGTGCCCGATCTCAAGATGAATTGATAAGTAAAGTGTTTGAGAATCAGCCATTCGAACTGAAATTAACGGACGGAATCTATCTGGTTATCCCAATAAAGGAAGAGCCAAAAGAGAAACCGATCATTGGGCAGGTTTATGACGGTGAAAGCGGTGAGCCTTTAGCTTTTGCACATGTAAAAACCGAAGATAAAGGTACTTTAAGTGCTCCAAGTGGAAGATTTAGCCTACCTCCTACTCCAGACACAGTAACATTAACCGTTAGCTATATTGGCTATGAAGATATGGAGCTGAAAGTAGCACCCAATCAAGGGAATATTACACTTAGATTAAACCAAAATCCTCAAGAATTACAAGAAGTAGTGCTAACGGCCGAAACAGATAATTTCAATCCAGATCCCTCTTTTTTTAGTCTTAACCCACAACAATTTAGCTCACTACCTATGCTTGGTGAAACAGACGTTTTCAAGACTTTGCAACTTTTGCCAGGCGTAAGGGCTACTGATGAAACTTCTTCCGGGCTCATTTTGAGGGGAAGTGTTCCATCACAAAATCTGGTACTGATGGATGGTTTTACACTGTATAATTTAGACCATTTCTTTGGCATATTTAGCACGTTAAACCCCAATGCTATCAACAATGTCAGCATTTATAAAGGTGGATTCGGACCTCAATATGGTGGTCGTGTTTCATCTGTAATCGACGTTACAGGAAAAAATGGAGGTACCGATGGCTTCAATGGGTATGCAGGACTAAACATGCTTTCTTTCAACACCACCTTAAATTTTCCGCTTGGCAGTAAAACCTCTGCGCTGTTTGCCTTTCGTCAATCGTTTACGGATATAGTTAACTCCGATCTCTACCAGGACTTTTTAACCTCAAGCAGGCAAAACTTTCTTGAATCCATTAGCCCTGAGCTTAATGCAATCAGCTTATCACCCTCTTTGCAATTCAATGATATCAATGCTAAAGTACAGCATCGATTTAGCCAACGATCTGCACTAGATGTCAATTTTTATGCAAGTGAAGATTTTTATGAAGCTAACTACATTGACGGAGATGAGTTTGCCGAATATGAAGTACTGGATGAATCCAATTGGGCCAATGCTGGTATAAGTTTAAATCTCAAAAGCCAATTAAGTCCGACTTGGTATAATAACACAACGCTAAGTGCCTCAGAATATCGGGAAGATGAATCTGTTTCGATCACGCAAACTTTCTTACAGGATCTGTCTTTTGGAGAAGATAGCATCGCCGCAAATACCAGCTTTGTTTATTTCAATCATAGTATAGGGAGTTCGGTTGGTGATGTAACCATTAAATCTGAAAATGAAATAGACCTTGACGATCAGAATTCGATCTCTGGAGGCATTGAATTGAATACGATTTCAACTAATTATGAAACAAGTCAGAGCTTCTTAGTAGATCTAACCAGTACTGTGGGATATACCGATACACTCAATATAGAGGCAGGCATCTTCAGCCTTTACGGCAATTATCAATTTAAAAAAGATGATATAACAACAAATATTGGCTTAAGAACCTCTTTCTACGACCAAACAGATAAATGGTATCTGGAACCTCGTTTTGACATGGGCATTCGATTGAATGATCGGTTTTCAATAAAAGGTGCAGCAAGCTATCACCACCAATTTATTACACAGACTTCATTATCTATTCTTCAGAATACAGACCAATTCTACTGGGTTTTGGCCGACGATAAAATAATTCCGGTTCAACGAAGCACCCATTTCATATTTGGTGGCAATTATTCTTTTAACAAATGGTCCATTGATGCTGAATATTATAATAAACGAACCGAGGGAATTGTTGAGAATCAATTTCTTGTCTTACCTCCAGAAGTAATCGCATTGCTCTTGCAAGAAGAACTAAATCTCTCTGGTCAAAATTTTTCAGAGGGGTTGGATTTATTCATAAAATACAGAAACAAAACATTCACTTCTTGGCTCAGCTACTCACTGGGAAGATCGGAAAACTCTTTTTGGTACCGAAACCAAAACAATCCGTACCCTTCACAGCAAGATCAAAGACATGAGCTTAATTTCACTAATATCCTTAAACTTGGTAAATGGGAATTATCCAGTGTTCTACTATTAGGTACAGGGCAGAGATATACACCAGCAAATCCGGAATTCGGAATTGATAATGACTCAGAGTCCATCTATGATCTCAGTACCATTAACTCAGAAAAATTACCCGCCTATAAGCGATTTGATCTTTCAGCTAAATACAATTTCAATTTAGGAAAGCTTCAATGTGAGACGGGTGTTACATTATTCAATGTGTTCAACTATCAGAATACTAAATCCAGAAAATTGACGGTTCGATATGTTTTTGACGAACAATCAAATGCAAACAATGCGACCGATCGAATTGATGTCATTCCATTAGATACGAAGTTGCTAGGCTTTACACCTAATTTTTTCTTCAACATTCGATTCTAAAACGCATTTTTCTTGAAAAAGTGAATTTTTTCGGTAGGGTGAATTTCCACATGCCTGTACCACTACTGAAACACAAAACACAAAAGCGCATGAAAACTAAAAAATCAATTATTGCCTCACTTTGGGTTGCTTTGGCTTTACTCGTATGGTCATGTGATGATGGAGGCGAGATTCTTGTTGAACCTCAACAGGAAAATATTGTAAGTGAAAACTTACTGGTAAACTCTAACTCAGCATTAACGCGGCTTAGAAGCAATGGAATAGGTGGACCGATGGGTGCCCTTTTTGGAAACTTCCAAGGAAGTAATAATGGTCGAGCCGTTAGCTCCCCATCGGCAATGTTTAAACATAGGACTGCAAATGATTCTTCTGATCATCAGTCGACATGTCTTGTAGAAACATGGGAAGATGATGGACAAGGAAATTATACCTACACATTAGATTTTGGAGATGGATGCGATTTTTATGGAGAGTGGTTAAAAGGTAAGCGAGTAGAGCAAGGTTCGTATAGTGAAAATAGTTTTAGCTCTACCGCTACATATACAAACTTTGGTGGTCATGATTGGACCATTGATGGTACGCATAGCTTTAATGGAACATGGGAAGATACAGAGAAAGATGCAAATTCAGACCCTGCTGATACCGCAGACTATTACTTCAATGCGAGCTATGAGTTCAGTGCTGACTTATCCACTAGTTACATGGAATATGGTCATGATTCAACAACTGACGTATCTACTGGAGAACGGTTGATTGAAGTTGACTATGTTGCTCAAGGCGCAGAAGAAATCGATCAGGACGGGTATACAGTTAAGTCTCGATCTGAATCTGTTGAAGTAAGTACTGGAGAATCCTTTAGTGCACAGGTAGATATCCCATTGTACTATGACTTTAAATGTGAAGATGAAGGAGTTTGGATTTATGTAAGTGGTGAAGAATCTGGTAGCTACACATATGGAGATCAAACCGGAACATACAGCATCAATTATGGTGACGGAGAATGTGACAACATAGTCACAGTTACTGAAAATGGCATATCCCAGGAAGTAGATTTAGGAGAGGCTTGGGATGATTGGGAAAATGAATGCGGTAATGAAAGTTAACAGGCGAATTTCTCAGGTTAGTTGAAAAAAGTGCCCATGGAGAAATCCAGGGCACTTTTACATTATACACCTACTACTCACCTAAATCCTTAACTGTTTCTCTTATTTCATTTTTTACTTCATTGAAGCTATTTTCAATATCTGACATGGCATTATCAACATCGGTCTTAACCTCTTCCCAATTGTCCTTTGAGGAGTTTTTAATTTTATCAATTGAATCATTTAAGTCAGTTTTCTTGTCTTCAAGATTCGCTTTTGCCTCCTCTAGCGTTCGCTCTACCGGACCTTCATTGATGTCTAATTTATCTTCTAAATTTTCAATTGCATCGTCAATATTTGTTTTCATTTTTTCCAGATCAGCTATCACTTCCTCCTTCTGTTTTTCAAAATCACTTTGACTAGAATTTTCTGGATTGCAAGCAAATAAGAAAATCAATGCAATGATTGATAATGATTTCATTGTCAGTTTTAGATATTGAGTTATAGCTTTCATTTTTATGTATGTTTTAAAGTTCATATTCGATTATAACTGTAGAAAAAGCATACCAACTGACCGAATACAGTTTAAATCATGTTTAAAGGCTTTTCTTCGTCCAGCTGCATTCTCATTTTGAGAATATAACCTTCAGATTGAGATAGTTTAGATCAGAATATTAGGTCTGAGTCCGTAAGAAGGACAGGCATGATCTTCTCTATTCAAATAAGCATTTTGAACTATTATCATTTTTATCATGCTTACATGGACATTAATATTTCTTATCGTTGCACTGGTAGCCGGACTTTTCGGATTCACCAAACTGGCGAGGGGTGCAGCTGGTATCGCTAGATTCTTATTTTTCATTTTTGTAGTTCTCTTAATCCTTTCTATGGTGACAGATCTCTTCGCTTAGAAATTATAAAATCATTGAGCTCAGTTTTACAGCTGAGCTATTTTTTTCAATCAATTTCTACATAAACGAAACATATTAAAATTTAGCTCGTTAATGATATTCATTAATCAATTTCTACATATACGAAAGATTTAGTAACCTTACCAAAAAATTGGAGTTGAACAGGTAATGAAAGTGAATAATACCAGGCCGCCAAAATGGATTCAACGATTAGTTGAGCGGTATTGTGAACCTTATTTATTTGAAGGTATCTCTGGTGATTTAGAAGAGCTTTTTTTCGAAAATGTAGATCAAAAAGGTCCTGTGAAGGCAAAGTTCATATACTTACTTCAGACAATTGGCTTTTTCAGGATGAGGTTTAAAAAACGATCAAAAAGAGTATCAAATATGAAAGCTATCTGGTCCAACTATTTACTTACATCATTTCGTTCGCTTAAAAGACACAAGTCATTTTTTGCAATCAATTTGGCTGGTCTAACAGTCGCAATCACTTGTTCACTTTATGCACTGGTTTTTGTGCAAGATGAGTTGAATTATGATTCGCACCTATCTCAAAAAAATCAAATCTATAGGCTCTATAAACGTCACATTAACATTGCCGAAAATAAAGATTTACTAACCTATGAAACTTCAGGGATGATGGGTCCGATCATGACTGAAGAATATCCGGAGATTGAAGCATTTTCCAGGGTACTTCCGTGGTGGGATCCAGTTGTATTCACCTTTGATGAAAAAAACGTAGTTAGTAATTCTCTTTATGTCGTGGATTCAACATTTCTGAGTCTTTTTGATGTGGAAATGATTAGTGGAGTAAAAACATCTTCGTTAACTGCGCCATCTTCCGTTGTTCTAAGTGAATCACTTGCGAAATCACTTTTCGGAAATGAAGATCCTTTAGGAAAAGTGGTTGAAGGAGTTAGCGGTGACTTAAAGTTTACGGTAACTGGAGTTTTCAAATCCTCTCCACGTCAATCTTCACTGCAATTTGATGCTCTGATCTCATGGACTACTACCGTTCCAAATATTGGTCCTATGGCTCAAAATTGGATGAATAATTGGCTTGCCCAAGGGATTTACACATTTGTGAAATTATCTGATGGAGCAGACTCCAAGATCGTTGAGGACAAATTATTAAATATGATGGAGTTACATTTTGCTGAACGGGCAGAAAACTACTTTTTAAAACTCCAGCCAATACCAAACATGTATTTGTATGGTGATGACATCATGAATGGAAGAGGCATGAAAACTGGTAGTATCAAGTTTATAAAACTATTGGCTTTCTCTGCCATTCTTATTCTTATCATCGCAAGTGTAAATTATGTGAATATCGCTTTGTCAAAGGCCTCTCAAACACATACAGAAGTAGGTATTCGTAAAGTCATGGGATCAACTCGCAATCAATTGATGGGACGCTTTGTATCTGAGACTGTATTTATCACATTAATAGCTTCGATCATCAGTCTGGTGACAGTTTACATAATAATTCCGGAAGTAAATCAGCTAGCAGGTAAGGACATACCTAGATTATCAGTTTTTCAACCGACAGTAATTATTGGGTTACTTTCCTTCATTCTTTTCATAAGCTTATTAGTAGGATCATATCCTGCCTTTGTACTATCATCACCTTCAACCGCAAGTATTCTAAAATCATCAGCAGGTACGGTAAAAGGTGCAGGTTGGTTTAGAAAGGCTTTGTTGATACTTCAATATTCAACTTCTATTTTTCTGATAATTTGCACTATTGCTATTATCAAACAAACAAATTACTTACTCAATAAGCCACTTGGTTTTGATAGAGAGCAAATATTAGTCGTAGATATTTATAATGAAGTTGGTCCTAAATCTGATGTCTTTAAATCAAAGCTCATTAGTCATCCAAATATTGTTTCTGTTTCGACAGGCCGTTCAGCTATTGGAGGTGGGTCGTATACAACCAGAGTTACACCTGAAGGATATGATGGTGAATTAGGAACACGCATGTTTGGAATTGATTATGATTTCTTTAAAACATACGGTATTGAAACCAATATCGGTCGAGCTTTTGAAAGTGGCTATGGCCTAGATTCTTCAGCTCTGATGGTCAATCAAGCATTTATTGAATACACGGGCTGGAAAGATCCGCTCAATAAGAAAGTGACATTTTCGTCAGGTAACTCATATTCCATTATCGGAGTAGTAAACAACTTTCATATCAATTCGCTTGCTACTTCTGAAATAGAACCGATGATTCTATTCATTAACTTAACGCAGAACTATGCATCCATAAAAATTGGACCGGGAGACTTTAAAGAAACGGTAAGTTTTGTTGCAGAAGTGTATGATGAATTAGCGGAAAAAACTCCATTCAACTATTACTTTGTTGACCAATGGTTTGAAGACCTTTATGAAAAAGAACAGCGTGTGCTGAGCATTACTACAATTTATGCCATAATTAGTATAATCTTATGTGCATTAGGTCTCTATGGCCTTACTGCATTATTACTTCAGCAGCGGACTAAAGAAATAAGTATTAGAAAGGTTTTAGGAGCACCTATTTCAAGTATCGTAGCGATGATGAATAAGCAATTTATGACTATTGTCTTGGTCAGCTTTCTACTCGCTGCACCACTGGCATACTACATGATCGATAACTGGCTAGATCAGTTTGTTTACAAGATTGCATTAGGTGCACTTTCATTCATCTTAGCCGGAGTAATCTCAATGCTAATAAGCACATTGATAATAAGTGGACTCTCAATAAAAACCGCTAATACAAACCCATCACAGACATTGAGCAACGAATGATTCGCACAACTTACCAAACGATATTATGAAAGGAACGAACCTCGGAGAATTAGAAGAATTGATCATGCTTACTGTAGCTGTTCTTTATGATGAAGCTTATGGTGTGGCCATTCAAAAAGAGATTAAAAAAAGGTGCAATCGATCCATTACCATAAGTACTGTTCATGCGGCTTTGGCCAGACTACAGTCAAAAGGATATGTAGACTCTCGCTACGCGGGTGCTACACCGGAACGAGGTGGGCGAAGAAAACATCTTTTTCGGGTAACAAAATCAGGTCAAAAAGTGTTGGAGCAAGTGAAAGAACAACGTAATGCAATTTGGAATGAAATCCCTTCTGTTGCGTTTAATGCTTAATGATTTTTGATACCTCCTATTCAGATAAAGAGACTACCAAGAAAATTAACCATTCGGTAGGGTCACCATATTCTTGGAAAGAACGATGGAAATTGCGTGGCATTGGTTCTCGCAGAATGACCGTTCATGATATCAGTGAAGATTATAAAAAGTATATGAATGCTGATCATTACATCTCAACAGCTAGTATAGAGCTCAGACCTAAAGGTATCATTATTCATTTCAGACATAAGCTACAGGCATATTCATGGGTAATGCCATTTGATTCTTTGACAATCCATTCCAGTGATTCACTAAAACTGGAATGTGATGGTAAGTACATCAAATTCAATGAACCAGGCAATGATAAGTTCATCCGACAAATGATCGATCTATCTAAGAATTCTTAACAAATATTCAAACAATACGAACTCATTTACATTTATATATGTATATACATTTAATGTAAATACTTTAATATTTAAATTATGAGTAATTCAACCTTATTTAAAGAATATATTCTCAAAGACATCACGCTAAAAAACAAAGTAGTAATGGCGCCTATGACACGAAGTAGGGCAGATCAAAATCATGTGCCTACCTCAATTATGGCAAAGTACTACGAGCAGCGTTCAGACGCTGGAATGATTATAACAGAAGGAACAGCTCCTTCTCCAAATGGTGCTGGATATCCCCGAATCCCTGGAATTTATAATGAAGAGCAAGCGAAAGCATGGAAACCCGTGACCAAGGCAGTACATGATGCAGGTGGTAAAATTTTCATACAATTGATGCATACCGGAAGGGTATCCCATCCTCTCAACCTACCGGATGGTGCTGAAGTAGTTGCACCTTCTCCTATTGCACCAGCATCAACAGAAATGTACACTGATCAAAAGGGTAATCAGAAAATACCAGTACCTAAAGAGATGAATACAGCAGATATTGAGCAAGCCATTGAAGAGTATGTGCAGGCAGCTGAAAATGCTATAACAGCTGGTTTTGATGGTGTAGAACTCCATGGAGCAAATGGATATTTAATTGAGCAATTCATTAATCCTGGAAGTAATAGACGGACTGATGAATACGGAGGAGCTGTAGAAGGTAGATCTAAATTTGCTTTGGAAGTTGCTGCCCGTACTGCCAATGCCATCGGTTCAAATAAAGTTGGAATTCGATTATCACCTGGAGGAGCATTTAATGATGTTAATCCATTCGATGGACAGGAAGAAACCTACTTCTTTTTAGCAGAAAAGCTCAAGGAAATAGGTCTTTTGTACATCCATTTGGTGGACCATTCATCCATGGGTACACCGGAAGTTCCTAAAACACTGAAAGAAGGAATCAGAGACCGTTTTGAAGGTACAATCATATTATCCGGGGGATACAACAGAGACAAAGCAGAAAAGGATTTGAATGATGGTCTTGGTCATCTGGTAGCATTCGGAAGACCATTTATCTCTAATCCAGATCTTGTAGAACGAATGAAACAAGGAGTTGATTTAGCGGATCCTGATTTCAACACTTTTTACACTCCTGGTGAAAAAGGATATACGGATTATCCAAAATTGGAATTGAGTAATGTAGGTTAGTGAAGAGTGAGGCCCGCTGAGAAGCGGGCTTTTTTTATGCAAATAATTTAGCTTTCATAACACCCTCACGCTTTACTTTATAAAACTCATGATGAATATCGAATGGAGGATTACCGTTTGGCTCCAAGTGCACATAAGAGCCATCTTCATTCATTTCGTAGGTATTCACATTGTCTTTGAGGTTGTAAGCCAAAATATTGACGGCCTGCTGCTTCAAAAGTGGATCTGAAATGATAAATAATGACTCCAACCTACGATCAAACGAGCGAACCATCATATCAGCTGAGCCACAGTACACTTTAGGATCGCCCTCATTATGAAAGTAAAAAATCCTGGAGTGTTCCAGGTATTCTCCAACGATTGATCGCACTGAAATATTCTCACTAAGTCCACTCCTACCCGGCCTCAAACAACAGATTCCTCTAACAATCAACTTTATCGGCACACCTGCTTTTGAGGCTTTATAGAGCGATAGAATTACATCTTTGTCTTGTAGGGAATTTAATTTAATTACTATACCACTTGATTTTCCAGCTTCAGCATTATCCCTTTCCTTTTCAATCAAACCAATCAAACCCTGACGCATGTGAGTGGGTGCTGTGATCAGATTGTCATACTCCTCAGGCATGCTATGACCTGTAATTACATTGAAGAATTCCTGTACATCATTGGCATAGGATTCATCGGATGTCAATAAACTTAGATCGGTGTACAATTTGGCGGTGGCTTCATTGTAGTTTCCGCTGCTCATATGAACAAAGCGATTTACTTTCTCTTTTTCCTTCCGAACGATTAACAAAAGCTTAGTATGAGTCTTGAGTGAGCCTACGCCATAAATCACAAAACAACCTGCTTTTTGAAGCTTGAGTGCTTGCTTCATGTTATTTTCCTCATCGAATCTAGCCTTAACTTCAAACAGTACTGAGACGTGCTTTCCATTCTCAGCAGCCTGCAATAAGGCGTCAACTACCCTACTATTCTTAGCCAAACGATAGATGGTAAGCTTAATCGACAACACATGTGGATCTTCCGCTGCTTGCTCTAGCAAATCTAATAGTGGCTCAATCGTATTGTATGGATGGTGCAAAAGGATGTCTCGATCTTTCAAAATCTTAAACATGTCCTGATGCTCAATATCAGACATACTTATTGGTGGAGCAGGCTTTGGCCGAACTGGTAAGAATGAGATAAAGTCCTCATGATTTACAATTTGCCAAAGGCATGTAAAGTCAATCAATGAGCCCTGTGGAGTGACCTTAATGTTCTCACTACCGATTTCATATCGCTTTTTTAACTGCTTGATTAACCATGGATCCGCCTCCTCTTCCACTTCCATCCGTACCACACGACCAGTCTTTCGCGTTTTAAGCTTTTTCTTCATCTCCTCCAGAAAATTCGCTTCAATATCTTCTGACTCTTCCAGAGTGAAGTCTCCATTTCTAGTAACGCGAAATAATGAACTAGATAGAATCTCTACGTTTTTAAATACATGATCCAGGTGTTGATCTACAATCTTTTCAATCGGAACGAAAGTCACCTTGTCCTTATCATTGATCTCAAAAAACCTTGGCAGGTTTTGAGGTAGTTGAATGAAAGACATTTTCTTTTTTTCTCTCGATTTCAGCGCCTTGGTGACTACTCCGAAAATCAAGATGTTATTCACCAATATCGGAAAAGAATGATACGGATCGAAGACCATTGGTGTAAGCATTGGGAAGATGGTCTTCTCAAAGTATTTACTTGCTAACCTCTGTTGTTTTTCTGTCAGTTCTTCGTAACCCTTGATCTCAAAATTATGCTGCTTAAACGAAGGCTTTAGATCCAGAAAAAGCTGATTTTGCTGCTTTCCAAATTCTTTCAGTCCAGAAAGTAATTCACTTTTGAAGGGTATGACACTTAAGCCAGAATAGTCTATGCGATCATTACCATAATCCAGGTAGTTGTATAAACTGCCTACACGAATCATGTTAAACTCATCCGCATTGCTTGAAGTAATTGCCAGGAACTTAAGCTTTTCAAACAGGTTGCGCTTTTCCTTGCGCGCCTGATCAAGCACGCGATGATTAAACTGTAACCAGCTTAAGTCTCGACTGATTAGGTCGCTTTTACCAATGAGTTCGTGAGTGTTTTGCATTGAGGTGAGAATGATTCATTTGAGCTTGTCGAAACATAACATCTCGACAAGCTCAACATGATAATCATTATATAATATTCATTTCAGAAAGCACACTGTTAGTCTTGCTAACTGCTGCCGCACTTTCTTCTAGCTTAGATTTTTCAGCGCCATCAAGCTCAATTTCAACAATCTTTTCAATACCATTTTTACCAATAATTGCAGGTACTCCAATAGAAAGATCATTCAATCCGTACTCACCTTCAAGCAGGCATGAGCATGGAAACATTTTCTTAGTGTCACACGCAATTGCCTGTACCATTGCTGAAACAGCAGCACCAGGTGCATACCAGGCAGAAGTTCCCAAAAGCTTGGTCAGTGTCGCTCCGCCAACTTTGGTTTCTTCTAATACATAGTTCAGTTTATCATCACTCAAAAACTTAGAAACAGGCACACTGTTTCTAGTAGCCAGACGTGTTAGAGGAATCATACCAGTATCGCTGTGACCACCGATTACCATTCCATCTACATCAGAAGCTGGGCAATCCAATGCTTCAGACAATCTGTACTTAAATCTTGCTGAATCCAATGCACCTCCCATACCGATGATTCGGTGTTTAGGAAGACCCAAAGCCTTATGAGCAAGGTAGGTCATGGTATCCATCGGGTTAGAAACCACAATAATGATCACGTTTGGAGAATGCTTGATTAAATTTTCAGCAACTGACTTTACAATGCCAGCATTTGTAGAGATCAATTCTTCTCGTGTCATTCCAGGTTTACGAGGGATCCCGGAAGTGATAACCGCCACATCACTGTTTGCTGTCTTGGTATAATCGTTAGTAGTTCCAGTAATTTTTGTATCGAAACCATTCAGAGATGCCGTTTGCATCAAGTCCATAGCTTTACCTTCAGCAAAGCCTTCTTTGATATCGATCAATACTACTTCTGATGCAAAATCTTTAATTGCAATGTACTCGGCACAGCTTGCACCTACTGCTCCAGCGCCTACTACGGTTACCTTCATGATGTATTTATATTTTAAAGTTTCAGTGAAAAAATTCAACCGCAAAATTAGTGATTTAGAGGGATAAATACGGGTTTATAACGATTGATTATCAGGTTCAAACTTAGTTGCTCAGTACCAATTAAAGCGAAAAAATCTGCAGACTCATTCATCAATAGGAACTCCCAATTAGTTTATTATCTGTCAACTTTTGAGATAAATTTTTGATTTTCTGAGATAATATACCTAAAATTGTTATATACATAAATATCTTAGGTATGTTTTCTAATGAATTAATTCGAGGAACACTTAAAACGATCATCATGCAATTATTGAGTGAAACCGATAAGATGTATGGATACGAATTAAGTAAAGTCGTGAAAGAAAGAACCAAGGATAAAATCGTTCTAACAGAAGGTGCTTTATATCCAATTCTACACAAATTAGAAAAGGATCGACTTGTTACCGTAACCTTTGAAATGGTTGGTAACCGAACCAGAAAGTATTACGCTCTTACAGAAAGCGGTAAGAACAGTTCAAAGGTCAAGCGAAATGAACTCTTTGACTTTATGGAAACGCTAAGTGCATTTATGAACCCAAAAACTTCTGTACAATGCACGCATTAGAGGAAGACCAGTTAAAGAGAATTGAGGATAAAATCAGAGAAGCTGAATTATCTAACCCATCCCTATCTGTCGATTTGTTAGATCACATCTGTTGCATGATAGAAGAAAAACTGGATGATGATACCACATTTGATGAGGCAGAGAAAGAAGTGCTCGAATCAATCAACACACAGCAACTAAAAGAGATTGCACTCGAAACAGAATTTTTAACTCAAAATAAAATTGTCATGAAAAAACGCACGTTAATTACAGGGGTAATTTCACTTCTGATCTTTTTAGTGGCCATCGTTCTTGAATATACTGGTTTAAAAGGAGGGCCGTTACTGATATTTGTTGGTGCCTTTGTTGGTATTTTCGGATTTGGTACAATGATTATAATTGATCGATTCTCGTACACCAAATCGAAAGAGTCAAGATTAAAAACAATCTTGGGATTCATTGGAACAGGATTTTTCTTAGCAGGAATTGCTTTTCATTTTACTGCCTGGCCTTTCGGATCTGCACTTATAATTACAGGAGGGATTATATTTTTCGGGTATTTCGTTTTTGACAGTATTTACTTTTCGAAAAATAATGTTACTATCTAATCATCAAATCTCAATCCCTTACGAACCCGTCTCAGAAAGACGGGTTTTTTAATGAAAATAAAAAGCTGTGAACCACATCAATACTTAGATATCAACTCTTACTCATTTCATCTAATTTCCTCTGAATAGCATGTAGTTGTATTTGAAGCTTTCGGTTTTCTTCTAAAACAAAATCCTTAATATGCTGCTCCTCCTCTTGCAGGTTTTCAAGAGACACTTCATTCATTGTATTGACTACAATAGCTATGAAAATATTAAGTGTAGTGTATGTAGCTATCGGAATGAATGTGATGAAATAAATACCTGTAAATGGTCACCCTCCATGATCGCTCTCGCAATAGCTAAAGAACAGCTGTCCAATGTCATGATTTGAAAATGAAATGATTTACGGATCGATTCCATCTCTTTTTGTTTTACAAACAAATGAACCAAGAAAAATCATTCCTTAATCAGCTTTCCTTCAAATGAATAGCCACTTTTTAACACAAGCCGAACTGCGTAATGTCCAGGTGATATATCTGATACATCGATTGCATCAATGTATTCATTGCTAGTAAATTTTAGTTTTCCTGAGAGGTCAAAAATAAGAATTCTATCAACTAAGAGTGGATCAATACCCTTGATTTGTAAATAATTTTTAGTGGGCGTAGGGAATAATAAAAGTTGGTCTTCCTTAAAATCCGAAGTAGCCAGAATCGTATTTGAATATTCAAATGACCCATCAAAATCCATCATTTTTAATCTATAATAATATGCTTGTTCATTTGCCGCTTGATCAATAAAAGAGTAGTTCATTCTTTCATTTGAGTTTCCATTCGCTTGAATTTTTCCAATAGGTTTGAAGTCATTTTCACGAATCCCCATTCGCTCTACCTGAAAGTAATTCGCATTGATCTCTGTTAGTGTGGACCATGTGAGGTTGACCAAATTTTCATCCTTAGTGCCATCGAACTGAATCAACTCAACCGGTAATGGGTTGGAATTAAAATTCGTGGAATAGATAGAAAACTCACTGAAAGATGAAGTTTGTCCTGTGATTGTAAAAGGATTGCTACCTGCCGCTCCTACTCTGGTCATCTCTGACCAATTAGTACCATCAAAACGAGTCATCCCCAATGTAGCAGGGTCAGTTGCGTTATCCGATCCGGTAATTTGTAAAGTGACATTGGTACTTCCTGGAGTACCACTGATTACATCAATCTCCCAATATCTCGTATTTAAAATACTTTCGATGTTGCCTGTTAGTTGAGAACTTGCTGTCCCAACTAAATCCACAATATCTCCAATTGATCCACCTCCTACAGGTGTAGCATCTTCAATGTGTGCAACTGAAAAAGTCGTTGCATTGGTTGGTGTTAGTATGGCTGGACGATATGAACCGGCATCTCCGGATGGAAAGGTATAAGTGCCAGCTGCACCAATGGCTACTTCCATTTTCCCCTCTACATGGCTCGTATTACTAAATGTACCTGCGACTGCACCGTTTAAAGTAATTGTCGGATCATCTGATTTATTTCCATCATCCAAATCAACATCCAGAATACCATTGGTTAGTGTTAATGTATTGTTCACTTCCAGGTCAGCTAGAATGGAAAGATTTCCACCATTTAAAGTGATATCATCAATGGTAGTGCTTGCTGCTGGAGAAATACTTACATTTTTATTTACAGTGAATGTCTCATTGTAATCACTTTGTAGAATGGTGATTGTTCCCCCTGCATCAACGAGATCTTGAGCTTCCTGCAATCTCGTTCCAGAAGTTTGTGGGCTAGTCGGTCCTACAATCAATCCAGAAAGGTCCGGTTGAAATCCTGCAGTACCGGGACTAGTATCGGTAGCTGTTGAAATCCATGGTGAAAAATCACATCCGGTTACCAAGCCAGAGATAGTCGTTTCATCTGTGCTGCCAAAATAATTATTTGACAAGTCTATGCCACTAGTTCCTGAAATTAAGCCGTTTCCATTTTGATCAAAATTGCATTCAGTAATTGAGAGAGAACTTCCAGCCTCAAGTGTTAGCCCGTCAAATTGAGAACTTATCTGAGATGCTGGATTGATAAAAAATGAATGGGTAACCGTGACTTCAGCATCTGCTCTCACAGACATATGAAAACCAAAATTTCCACCAGATCCAACCGGATCGTATCCATTGTTACTAAACGTAGATCGGTCAATAGCTACCTGAGTATTTTGTCCTCTTATTTGAATCCCTCGATTCTCATTGTTAGAAAATGTGCATTCGGAAATGGTAATATCCTGAAGGTAGGCCACATAATCGGTGCTTGAAAAATCACCGCATATAATGCCAGCAACATCACTTTCGCTATTCTCGGTATCACTAAATGTAGAATTGGAGACTGTCGCTGTTAGCAAATGGCTATCTGTACTTGATCCATCACTATAAAAGTAAATTCCAGCTTCGGGAAAGTTTGTTATGCCACCACCGGGCTCTGCCATGGAAGTGGCTGAAAAACCACTGATATTAACGGTGGATGAGGAACGACTGGCTACTCCATCGAAACTAAAGATAGAAGCTCCACGAATGGATGAAGTAACGGTATCATTTGCAATAGTTAGGATATTGCTACTTAGACATCCAAATACAAAAATACCTAAGGCGCTTCCTGCATGTTCATTATCACTCACATTCACATCCACGTCACCAGTCATTCCATAGAGAATCAGTGAGGTGGTTAGATTACCTAATCCAGTAGTAAAATCAGCAGCGTTTATTTCATTACTGGTTACATCGATAGTACCTGTAGTTGCCGTTACAAGAGCAATTCCAACAGAATCTGCATTAATCACATTGTTTTGGATGGTTAAATCTGTATTATTCAATGCGTAAACTCCTGCATCTACATTTGCAACTCCAATTTGTAATCCATCCAGTGTAACATTATCTGCATCAATTTCAATGGCATTATCCTGACTACCAGGTTCAATTACGGATTCAGCTACTCGTGTTCCATTTCCATCAATCCCCTGATTCGCTCCATTCATCGTAAGTGATTTATCGATGGTAATACTCTCTGAATATGTCCCTGCATTAACTGTAAGTGTACCTCCTGCATCCAGCAAATTGATTCCTTCTTCGATCCTTCCAGCACTGCCTGTCTGAGTACCTGACAAACCAACAATCAAACCACCAAAGTCTCCCTGAAAACCTGAAGTACCACCATCTGTATCAACGCTTGAGGACAGCCATGGTGTAAAATCATTCGATGCTCCTACCTGTGCCAAAATCGTAGCTTCATCTGTCGTCCCAAAGTAATTTCCAGAGAGATCTATTCCGGAAGTTTCAGCGATGAACCCATTGCCATTGTTGTCCAAACTACAATCACTGACTGTTAATGTCCCACTTGTTGAAATATGAAGACCTGCAGTATAATAATTTCCAAGAATGTCTTCCGGACCTGAAAGAGCCGCAGGATTTGTAATGAATGAATTAGACAGAGTTGTTGAGGATCCTTCCCTTGCAATCACACTAAACCCTGGATTGCCACCCGAGGCTGTGGGATCGAAACCATTTCCTGTCAGTGTGCATTGGGTAATGATTGTTGTTGCATCTGCTCCTCTGGTATAGATTCCACGATTTCTATTATCATGAATATTACAATTGGTTATGGTTGCATCGATGCTTATACCATCCGTAGCTGAAGGAAAATCTCCAATGATTATTCCTGAATAATTAGAAGCAGTATTTCCTGTACCGGAAATATCTAAATTATTCATTGTTACAGTGAGATCATCACTAATGGTAGCGCTACCTGTTACAAATGCATAGACTCCTGTTTCTGTGCCACCAACATCAGCATCAGTGGTGAATCCTGACATGGTGATATTTTGGATCGTTACAGTGGAAGGACTAAAGCCTCCAAGCCCATCTGCATTTGATGGTAAAATACCTGTTGTGCATCCTGTTATATTACCACCTCCAATTACAGCTTCTGTTGAAGATGTAAGACCATAGGCTACAATTCCAGTTGCTGCATTTAATACATCATTATCCGTAACATCAGCGTCTGCAGTTCCAGAAACATTGTTCAAATAGATTCCAACGCTTCCATTAGTCGCATTAAGGGCATCCTCAACAGCAAGCATTGAAACAACATTATCCGAAACATCCAATACGCCAGATGCAGATCCACCTGCTGAAATCCCCAGACTGTTTGAGTAGACGATATTGTTCGTAATACTAATGTCCGACCCGGATACTACGATCCCATTGGTAATATCAGATGTAGATGCATTTGTGCCTAATTGAAATCCATCAACTGTTACATTGTCCGCCGTTGCAGTAATTCCAACTCCAGAGACGTCTATGATTGATTCTGTGCCCCTAGTTCCATTTCCAGCAATACCCTGGTTAGCCCCATTCAACGTGAGAGCTTTGGTGAATGTAATTGACTCTGCATACGATCCTGCAATCACAGTGACAGTGCCACTCGTGAGAGCCAGGTCAACTCCTGATTGAATTGACTGTTTAGGATCCCCTATGGTGCCTAGTCCTGTATCATCAGTTGCCGCGGCATCAACATATACAGTGGCTAATCCATTCTCGCTTCCGATTGTGGATTGTGATTGCTGAAAGTCATTGATATCATTATCAGTATCAACTCCATTCGCTATTCTAGCAACAGATTCATCTGAAATACCAGTTGCATCACCTCCACTTGCACTTCCATCTGGTGCCCCATCACCGTTTCCATCAGATTCCGGATCATCTCCAATTTCAACATCATCTACAAGTGTACCGTCTGGATGAAATAGTTGGATAAAGACATCATTATTCATTGCCTCTGAACCTGTTGGGTTTCCTAAAACCAGGTAGTCTCCTGCCTGTGTATTTACAAAACTTCCAGATCCTACATAGTTTACAGTCTGAAATGCACCACTGCTCGTAAGATCACCACTAAAAACGGCTCCATCATCTACGCTAATCGTCCATCTGGTTAAATTAAGGCCTGCGGTACCAATGTAAAGTTCAATCCATTCATCAGTTCCATCATTTGCACCTCCTCCACCTGGTGTTGAAGTAAATCCCCCACCTTCCCAATCTTGTTGGGGATCAGTTACAATTTCATTAATCAAGACCGTACCACTTGGGGAATTGGATGTACCAAGTGTAGCTCTGGTTAAAACAAAGTCATCAGAATCAATATTAGTATCTACTCCATTTGGAATCCGACAGACTGACTCATCATCAATCCCAGTGGCATTGCCTGTAAACATGGTTCCTGAGCTGCCATCGATAACAATTTCATCAATGACATTCCTAGTCGGCATGTTATCGTCTTCCAATGTAATTGTAAGTCCATCATTATTGATTAACCCAGTACCATCAGGATTACCAAGAATAATATAATCTCCAGCTACTGTATTTGAGATGGAGCCACTTCCGATGTAATTCACTACATCGAAAGCTCCAGTGTTGGTTAGGTCTCCTGAAAACGGTGTACCATCATCAACTGTTATCTGCCATCCAGTAAGATCTAAGCTGCTTGTAGTAATGTAAAGTTCAATCCATTCATCATCCGTCCCTGGCGTACCTCCAGGAGCTGTATTTAAAAATGACCCAGAACTCCAATCCTGCTGAGGATCAGTAATGACTTCATTGATCACTACTTGTCCATGAATACTTGAGGAAACAAAAATAAGTATGATATAAAGTAGCTGGCTTCCATAGGTGAGAATAGAAGACAACACACTTTGGTGAGAGTGTGTGTGAAAATCCATAACTGAGGTGGTTTATGGATATTAAAGTACTGAAAATGAATCAGAAAAACTACTTAATACATCGACAGATCACGTATTAGTTTCTATCACCAAAATCATACTCTAAGAATGTTTTATGTATTTGTTTATGCAAATATTATAATTCAAACTAATCCTTAAAATAGGATGATTATTATATAATGCGTAAGAAGCATCAATAGTATAAATTGTTTTACCAGAATTATATGATATTTTATTCTTTTATTATAATATAATAAGAATATACTTTAATTAAATGAAACATAAACAAAATATTATCCGTATAATATATTGTGTATTTGTCAATGCAACTATACATTTTATTAAAACTATGTTTCACTTTAAATTTTGAAAACCTATGATCTTACTTGGTATTCTTATTATTCTATTTGGTTTATTTATGCTGTATTTCCGTCCACAACTTAGTGAGCAGGATATTATAGAGGACGGAGTGCTTATCCGAAGAAAAGCTCCTCCCTTTTTCTTGATGTTCACGAAGAAAATCTCACTATTTATTGCGGTTGTAGGGTTCATGGTGGCAATGCTTCCCTATCTATTCTTTTGGGCAGAGCCTGGTTATCAATATTTCCTCGTTTATCCTACAGGCCATAGTGATGTGGTTATGAATCAAGGAATTAAATTCAGGGGTTTCGCTAAGGTTGTTCCATGGCAGAAGTACATTGACGTGAAGGTGGTGGAAGCCGGTGATGAAATAAAGGACATAGAAGGATTGATGGATCCTATCCCTATTCGTTTCATTGATCAGGTAACGGCTGAAGTAAAGATTTCAGGCCGATTCCAATTACCTACTATCGAAGAAGACTTCATCGCACTGGCTATTAAGTATCGTACAATGGATAATCTTGTTCAAAATACATTGATTCCAACAATCCGGGAACAAACGAATAACACCGGATACATGTATGCTGCTCAAGACTACATCTCGGGTGAGGCGCAAAGCTTTAGACAAACGCTGGATGAACAATTGAAAGACGGTGCATATGCTGTCATCAAAATCGAGCATAAAGACACTGTTTATGCTGAAATCCAGAAGACAGAATCCTCCAGAGCAATCAAAGAGATTCGTACCCGATATACGGTTGAGCAAGTACTTGAAAATGGGTTGCCTAAACGCATCCCTCATGAACTTACTGAGAATAACATCATTGTTTCTCAGGTTATTGTAGACGATGTGATCTTAGAGCCGATATTTAAGCAACGATTGGAAGCGCAGCGTGACGAATCGGCAAAGCGTCAAATTGAACAGCAAAAAGTGGAGACTGCAAAAGCTGCTCAAGCACGGATCATTGCAGAAGGTGAGCGAGATAAATCGGCTGAACGTGTGAATCAGGAGAAAGAACAAGTGAAGCAGCTCATTGCAATTGAGACTAAGTTGAAACAAGAGCGAACCAATAAAGAATTGGCAGCCATCGCGCTGGAGACTGAGAGACTTCTAGCGCAGCAGAAAAAGGTTTCGGCTGATGCGAAAGCGTACGAAAATGCAAAGTTGGTAACTGCCGGACTGACACCTCAAGAACGAGCTGAGTGGCAATATAAAACTTCGGTAGGTGTAGCTGCAGAGCTATCGAAGCTGACCTTCCCTGCTACCATGATTATCGGTGGCGAAGATGGTGGAAGCACACCACTAGAATCCTTGATTGGTGCTGCAATGGCCAAGCAATTGACGAGTGATAATGCCAATTTTGGCAACTAGATGGAAGAGGCGAAAGCCTCTTTTTCCTTTATTCAATTTTTATCCAACAAGATCCTGATATCCTGTTCCATTCCAAACCTGACACCTGATAGAGCCTCTTAAAACCCGCGGTTTAAACAAAGGTTTACCCATCAATATTCTACCACATTCCTGTATGCCTTCTATGATGGATGGATGAGGGTGTATCAATTCTGCTAGCTCTTTAATGCTCTTATCCTGTGAAATCAATAAGGCTACCGCTTGAATTGCACTTGAAGCATGCTCACCAACAACCCTCATCCCCAGGATATTCATTTCATCATCATTTGTCACAAGAACTTTGATGAACCCTTCAGTATTTCTCATAGCTGTCGCACGAGGAATCGTCTCATAGTTAAGGCTTACTATTTTGTATTCTAATCCGGCAGCTTTTGCCTGAATTTCATTCATTCCTACTCCGGCAATTTCCGGATCCAAGAACATGATTGTAGAGATGTTTTTATAAATCAACGGCTGTTCAGGCTTTCCAAATATTCTTTCTACGGCATACCTCCCCTCCAACTCTCCTACGTTGACTAATGAAATATCTGCAGTGATATCTCCAACAGCATAGATATTTGACACTGTTGTCTGAGTTAAATCATCAATGATGCCACGATTATCAAATTCTACTCCTATTGATTCATCCACCAATTGATCGTATTGAGGTACACGGCCAATTGAAATAAGCCCCTTCTCTACCCTAAAGCTTTCTTTATTTCCATCAGTATATTCAAGGATATAAACGACTTCTCCCTCATCCACCTTCATTTCTATCAGTTTGGAATTGCGATGAATAAGGACGCCTTTTTGTTCCAGATTTTTTTCAATGACCTTTACCACCTCTTCATCTTCAAAAGGCAGAATACGATCTCCTTTGTCTATTAAATGGACCTTTGTATGTCCGAAGTTTGAAAAAATCGTCGCAAACTCACAACCAATTACTCCTGCGCCAACTATGACTATGGATTTAGGGAACTTGGTGAGGTTACTCAATCCATCCGATGTAAATACAATTTCTTCATCTATTGGAAGGTGAGGCAATTTTCTAGGTACACTTCCAGTAGCTAGAATGATATAATCTGCCTCTATGTCTTGATTTTTACCGTTTCCGGTAATGGCTATTGTGTTTTTACCGGTCACTTTTGCAACACCGTGGATGTATTCAAAAAGGTCATCTCCAAGACTCAGATTAATATTTTCCATATGGTGTGTTAGCAGATTAACTCGCTGTTCAACTGCTTGAGAGACTTCACTTTTAACTTTTTCAAAGCTAAACTCAGTGCTATTTAAATTCAGGGTGTTGCCATGCAGATTGATCATTCTTGCTTCACGTGAGATTTCCCACCACGTTTTACTCCAAAGAGCTCCCTGATGGATACCGGCTCCACCTAATAAGTCTTTTTCTACAAGTGCTACACGTTTTCCGAAATCGATGGCTCGCATGGCTGCAGCGTACCCTGCAGGTCCACCACCTATGACACAGACGTCAAATTTATTCATTTGGCTAGGCGATTGTTTTCCCTAAAGATAAGGATTTGGTTGATTTTATACGTCAGCAGAAATGCTGATGCTTGTACTAAAACAAAAAGGGTGAAGAATCGTGACCGATTTTCACCCTTTTAATACTGCAACTGCCGTAGCAACTGCAATATTTCAAACTACTGTTTGGATCCCCTTCCGATGCGTCTTCGAAAAGTTGCCTTTTCGCTCGTTTTCTTCTACAGCCTTTCAAACTTCGTTGATTCAAGCCAAACTTAAAATCAACTTCCCTTTGTCAGACCGGAAACTTACGTTTCAGTTTCCTATCCCTCGTTTGATGATACTAATGTAGGGTATAATTTTACATCTCCAAAAAATGTAACTACTTAGTTTTCAACAAGTTTTACCCTGCTTTTCCACCAAGTTATCCACATTTTTTCTTGTCTTTTTTTCTGATTTTCAGTAAATTGATACATCCTCACCAATACATCGTAGCTATGAGGTGTTTTACAATATTTTTACTCACTGTTCTCACCATTACAGGAAGCTATTCTCAACAACAATTAGATATTACTTTAGGTGCAGGATATACTGCTATCGACCTAGATAAAGTCGTCGAAAAAGATGAAGTTTCCGGTACTCGTCTCGAAGACTGGGATCAGGCGAATTTTGGAATTAGTGCACAATATTTTTTCACATCATTCGGTGAAGTCCAATTTGGACTTGAAGCCATGTACCAGCACCTTTATTGGTACAGAGTTATTGTGCCATTTGGATCCACACCCATAGACAGGGAATACACAATCACTGCAGGGCGGATTTCAGGCATTTTTAGGTTTGGTTCTGAAAATGCATCATTTGACCTAGGTCCTACACTAAACTTTAATAATGGGACTCAATTGGGACTCATGCTATCAGGAAATAAATATTTCCCAATAGCAGATAATATTGACATCCCACTAAAACTTCGTATTGATGTAATCGATGGAATAGTAGTATATGCTCCTATTTCATTAAACACTGGCATTCGCGTTAGACTTTGACTTTTGTCAATTTCTCAGCTAGCAGTCGCTTTATTTCAGGGATACTATCGAAGAGTTGCTCATATGACTCTGTTATGAAATACTCTGTCTGGAAAACATCTTTTCGATATGCTGTATCTAACATATGCTCAATGCTAAATTCATGCTTTGGGGGTTCCTCGCTTAAAGAGAATTTGGTTTCTCCTGCCGATGAAAGGATACCAGCACCATAGATTCTAAGCCCTGTTTCTTCTTGAATCAAGCCAAACTCCACTGTAAACCAATAAACTCTGGATAATAATTGAATAGCATAGTCGTTCCCGACATATTCCAATCCAATCTTGCTCAGCTCCTCAAGAAAGTTTACAAAATGCTGATTGGTTAATAGTGGAACGTGAGCAAATACATCGTGGAACATATCCGGTTCTTCCAGATAATCCAATTCTTTCATCTTCCTCAACCAGGTGGTTGCAGGGAATCGGCAATTAGCCATCAGTTCAAAAAAAGTATAATCAGGGACAATCCCCGGAACCACTGCCAACTGCCAACCAGTAGTTTTCTCAAGTATTTCATTGGTTTCCTTAAAATCAGGAATAACTCCCGTTTCAAAATTGGCAATCTTAAGACCCTCTCGATATGCCTCACACGCATGAGTGGGAAATTGCTTCATTTGACGATCAAATAAGATCTTCCAGACTTCAGAGTCTTCGGTTGTGTAGTTTTCATAAATCTGTCTCATACCTAATTAGCAGTCATATCGTTTAGTGTTCTTAATTTTTCTATCAACCTGGAAGCTTCATTAAAGTCCAACGTTTGTTGACCATCAGAGAAGGCTTCTTCTGGTTTGCAATGCGTCTCAAAAATGACACCATCAGCACCTGCTACCGTGGCGGCCATCGCTATGGGCTCTACATGATCCCTGATGCCAATCCCATGAGAAGGGTCAGCAATGACTGGAAGATGAGATTTCTCCTTAAGAATAGGAATGGCATTGATATCAAACGTATTCCTCGATGCTTTTTCATAAGTTCGAATGCCACGCTCACATAATAGCAATCGCTCATTGCCACCAGAAAAAATGTACTCAGCGCTTTGCAGCAATTCATCGATAGTACCAGAAATGCCTCGCTTGAGTAGTACCGGCTTATCTACTTTACCTAGTTCATCCAATAAGTTGAAATTCTGCGTATTTCGTGCCCCTACCTGGAATATATCTACATAGTCATGCATTGCTTCTATTTGCGAAACCTGCATCACCTCAGATATTATTTTAATACCATTTTCATGGGCGAGTTTATGCCACAGCTTTAAGCCCTGAATACCTAGCCCTCTAAATGAATAAGGTGAGCTTCGAGGTTTATAAACACCTCCACGCATTATTTTAATGTTATTAGCCTTTAGGAAATCAATGGTCTCAATGATGTTTCCCTCTCCCTCAATACTGCATGGTCCAGCCATTAGTGAAAAGTGACCTCCTCCTATTTTCACATCGTCACCTAAATCGATGACGGTTGGATTTACTTTCCATTTTGTAGAAACTAACTTATAGTCATCTGAAACAACATGAATGTCTTTGATGCCTTTAATATGCCCGATCTTTCGAATATCAAAGGGTTTTTTGCCTGTTCCAATAAGATAACTTCCGTATTGAGTTTTGACATGCGTTGTTTTATACTTCAACGATTGAAGTTCTTTCTCAACAGAGTTTAAAACCTCTCCATTGACTCCATTTTCTAATTGTATGATCATCCTTTGATTGCTTTTACAAATTTCTTAATTCCTTCTTCAGAAGCATCTTCATTCAACTGCTTAATGAAGGCACTTCCAATGATTGCTCCGTTGGCATATTTACATGCCGTTTTAAATGTCTCATGATCTGATATGCCAAAACCAATCAACTGTGGATTATTTAATCCCATTGACATGACTCGTTGGTAGTATTCCAGCTGTCCTTCTTGCACTCCTTTCTTAGCTCCCGTAATACTGGAAGATGACACGACGTATATAAACCCTCCGGATTGTTGATCAATGAGCCGAATCCTCTCCTCTGATGTGTTGGGGCTAATAAGAAAGATGTTGTGAATTCCCTTCTCTCTGAAATGCTCCTGATAGAACTCCAAATATTCTTTCATAGGCAAGTCCGGGATAATCAATCCGTCCACGCCTACCTCTGCGCATTTATTGCAGAATCGTTCGATCCCATACTGGATAATTGGATTTACGTATCCCATCAAAAGCACCGGGATAGAAACTTGTTCACGTAATGATTTGAGTTGTTCAAAAAGCTGCTGAATTGTCATTCCATTCTCCAGGGCTTTTTGTGAGCTGTCTTGTATGGTAGGACCGTCAGCAACAGGATCAGAAAAAGGCATTCCAATTTCCAACATATTGGCACCTGCTTCTTGTAAAGCCTGTGCAATACGTACTGTATCCTCAAGATTAGGATAACCTGCAGTGAAGTATACATTTAGAATGTCTTTCTTATCCTTAAAGACCTGATCGATTCGATTCATATTTACTAATTCGCTCATTTAGTATTTTCCCCATTTGATATATGTCTCCAAATCCTTGTCGCCACGACCTGATAAATTCACCACAACAACTTCATCTTTCTCAAACTGTCTGTTTCCAAAAACTGCGAGTGCATGTGCGCTTTCGATGGCTGGAATAATTCCTTCCAGTTTACTCAATTCCACTCCTGCAATCATTGCCTCTTCGTCCGTTATCCCAAAAAACTCAGCTCTACCTGCATCAAATAAATGAGCATGAATAGGGCCAATGCCCGGATAATCAAGTCCTGCTGAAATACTATAGGGCTCAACCACCTGACCATCATCTGTTTGCATCAAAATAGTTTTGCTTCCATGAAGTACCCCTGGCTTGCCTAAAGTGGTTGTAGCTGCTGATTTACCAGACATCACTCCATGTCCGGCTGCCTCAGCTGCTATTAGATTCACAGATTCATCCTCCAGAAAATGGTAGAAAGCCCCTGCAGCATTGCTCCCACCTCCCACACAAGCAATCACATGATCTGGCTTATTACGACCCTCGAGCTCTTGCAACTGCTGCTTTATTTCTTCGCTAATGACCGATTGAAATCGAGCCACCATATCAGGGTACGGATGAGGTCCTACCACTGATCCAATAATGTAGTGTGTATCTGTTGGATTATTGATCCAATGCCGCATTGCTTCATTTGTAGCATCTTTCAATGTTTTACTTCCAGACATTGCTGGACGTACCTCAGCTCCCAATATCTTCATGCGTTCTACATTGGGCTTTTGTCTGGCCATATCTATTTCACCCATATAAACCACACACTCCATTCCCATTAAAGCACAGACCGTTGCTGTGGCCACTCCATGTTGTCCTGCTCCGGTTTCAGCTATGATTTTTGATTTACCCAGCCGTTTAGCAAGTAAGATCTGTCCAATGGTATTATTAACCTTGTGGGCTCCAGTGTGGCATAGGTCTTCTCGCTTTAGGTAGATTTTAGTATTGTATTTTTCTGAAAGTCTTGTAGCTAAATACAATGGAGTTGGTCTTCCCACATATGATTGTAGTAAATGATCAAATTCACTTCTAAAATCATCTGATTCGATGATCTTCAAATAATTATTTCTTAGCTCTTCCACATTTGGATATAGCATCTCAGGAATGTACGCTCCTCCAAATTTTCCGTAATAGCCCTTATCATCGACACTGTACTTGCTCATAATGCTGCCTTTAGCTCTTGCAATTTTTTTAAATCCTTCATGGCCGGTTCAATCTCAAAGCGACTGTTTACATCAATGCCAACCAGCTGATCAATCTCCATCGCCTTTATCTTTTCTATGTCATCCAATTGCACACCACCACTCAAAAGAAAAGGAATGTCAAGGTTGTAGTTCTTTAAAATATTCCAGTCGAAATGTCGTCCTGATCCCCCATAGTTGCTGGAGGCTGTATCAAAAAGGAAATAGTCGGCTATTCCCTGATATTGCTTCGCAACAATTGGAATCGTATCCATCACCCTGAATACCTTAATCACTTTGAGGCCCTTTTCCTTTAGACTTTTGACGAAATCCAGATTTTCATCACCATGAAGCTGGATGTAGCTTAATCCAAACGTATCAGCAACCTCTACTATTCGTTCCAAAGTTTCATTAACAAAGACTCCTACTTTGTGAATACTAAGTGGTATGCGCATGATTAAATCTTCGTCCATTTCATCCACATATCGAGGTGACTTTGGATAGAAAATAAATCCAATAAAGTTCGGTTTAATATCAATAAGCCCTTGAATGTTATCAGGGTCTCTCATGCCGCAGACTTTTAGCTTAAGCTCACTCATATCAATTGCTTTATAAATTCTTTAGCGGCCTTTTCTGGTCTACCAGTTTTCATGAACGCTTCACCTATCAAGAATCCTTCAAAACCATATTTTCTAAGCTTCACAACAGTTTCCGGTTGCGAAAGCCCACTTTCTGTGACTTTGATAAAGTCTGAAGGAATTTTATCAACCAGATCAATTGAGGTTTGAATATTGGTTTCGAATGTTTTAAGGTTTCTATTGTTCACTCCGATCAAATCGACTTTGTCGGTTATACTCCTATTTAATTCTTCTTCATCGTGAACTTCCAGAAGTACTTCCATGCCTAAACTTTGTGCGAGTGAGCCAAGTTTCTCAATTTCCTTTTTGTCTAAAACTGCTGCTATCAACAGAATCACATCAGCACCTAAGGATTTTGCTTCGATCACCTGATACTCATCAATCATAAAGTCCTTACGAAGGATAGGGCAAAAATTAAATGAACGAGCAACTTTTAGGTCTTCATAAGTACCTCCAAAATATTTATTATCCGTCAATACAGATAAACCAGAAGCACCAGCCTGCATATATCCAATGGAAGTACGCTCTACGGAAACATGTTTATTGATAAAACCCCTGGATGGTGATTTACGCTTAATCTCCGCTATAATTCCAGATTTATCCGGACGCTGAAGATATTTTTTTAGTGAGACCGGCTGGCCTTCAAAGTAGGTGCTCTGTTCCAGAAGTTTGACCGGATAGAGCTCTTTACTAGACGCTACCTCTTTTCTCTTATTTGCTACTATTTCAGTAAGAATATCCATTAACTATTGATTCGTAAAAAGTTCTTAAATGATTCCAGTGCCTTTCCACTTTTCAGTGATTCTTTGGCCTCTTCTATACCTTGTGTATAAGGTGTTTGTTTTACCGTGGCTATTGCCACTCCAGCATTCGCCAACACTGCATTATTTTGAGCTTCCGTACCGTTTCCACCCAGAATCTGGCTGAAAATATTTGCGGCCTCTTCAATTGTTTCTCCTCCATACAATTCTTCTTGCTGGAGTAATTCGAACCCTAAATCATGTGGCGAAACGAGCTCTTCGGTACGATTTGAGATCAGTTTGAATTCACTTGTTAGCGAAATTTCATCATAACCGTCCAGTGCGTGTACTATGGAAAAATTTTTATCTGTATTCTGATACAAGTAACCATATAGTCGAGCCAATTCAAGACTGAAAACACCCACCAGTTGATTAGGTGGAAATGCTGGATTAACCATTGGTCCCAGCATATTGAAGAAGGTCTTAACTCCTAGTTCCTTACGAATTGGAGCCACATTCTTCATAGCCGGATGAAAGAGTGGAGCATGCATGAAGCAAATCCCTGATGCATCCATTGACTTTTTCATTTGATCAGCATCTCCTGAAAACTTTACTCCTAAAAATTCCAACACATTGGATGATCCACTTACTGAAGAAACGCCGTAATTTCCGTGTTTGGCGACATTCACTCCTGCACCAGCTACAATGAAAGATGAAATGGTTGAGATATTGAAAGTATTCTTCCCGTCACCACCTGTTCCACAAACATCTATTGAATCATATCCAACTAAATCCACCTGATTACACAATTCAAGCATTGCGTCCCTGAAACCTTCCAGCTCTTGTACCCGAATGGCTCTCATCAAGTAAATGGTTAAAAAAGCTGCAACCTGACTGTTATTGTATTGACCAGTTGCCAAACCTGTCAGAACCACTTTAGCCTCTTCTCTGGAGAGTGTTTGATTATTTATGAGTCTGTTAAGTATATCTTTCATAGATCTATCCAGTTTTTCATAAGCTGCTTACCGTGTTCTGTCATAATCGATTCAGGATGAAACTGTACCCCTCGAACATTGAAATCTTTATGCTTGATTGACATGATATTTCCATTTTCTGCGACACTTGTCACCTCCAGTGATTCTGGTAAGCTAGTTTTTTCGATAACCCATGAGTGATACCTGCACACATTAAATGAGGGTGGTAGCCCATTAAAAATATCATCCTCAACTATCACTTCTATAGGTGTAACCATTCCATGATATACTTGAGGGAGGTTCAATAAATCCGCTCCGAAAGATTCACCAATTGCCTGATGACCCAGACATACTCCCAAAATGTTCTTGGTTGAGGCATACCTTTCAATTACTTGCGGCATCAATCCAGCATCTTTTGGAACCCCAGGCCCGGGTGAAAGAAGGATATGATCAAATGCAGCTACATCATCTAATTCGAATTGATCATTTCGTACGGTTCGCATTGATTCATCAACGCCTAACTCCCGTAGGATATGTACCAGGTTGTAGGTGAATGAGTCGTAGTTATCAATAACCAGCACCTTCATAACTTTTCTGCCTCCTTAATTGCATGCTCCAATGCACTTACTTTATTAAAAACTTCCTGTAATTCATTTTCCGGTTTCGATTGAGCTACAATACCAGCCCCTGCTTGAAACTTCAATAGGTTGTTTTTACTCATAAAGCTCCTGATCATGATGGCGTGGTTGAAGTTTCCATCAAAATCCATAAACCCAACGGCACCCCCATAAAATCCTCTAGGTGTTTTTTCATTTTCTTCTATGATTTCCATTGCTCTGATCTTGGGCGCGCCAGATAATGTTCCTGCAGGGAAGGTTTCTGCGATTATCTCCATGAAGGACGAATCCTTTTTGATTTCTCCTGTAACCTTAGAAACAAGGTGAATCACGTGCGAATAGTACTGCACTTCTTTGTACGTTTCCACTACCACGTTATCACAACTGCGACTTAGATCATTCCTTGCAAGGTCAACAAGCATCACATGTTCTGAATCTTCTTTTGGATCTTCTATAAGCTTCTCAGCTAATTCAGTGTCCGCCTTATCATTTCCGGTTCGTTTAAATGTTCCAGCTATTGGGTGAATCTCTGCTTTTCCATTTTTCAATACAATCTGAGCTTCCGGAGAAGAGCCAAAGAGTCGAAAACTACCATAATCAAAGTAGAACAAGTATGGAGAAGGATTAACTGATCGCAAAGCCCTATATACCTGAAATTCATCTCCTTGAAATGGGATTTGAAAATTTCGAGAAAGGACCACCTGAAAAACATCTCCAATGTGACAGTGGTGAATTCCCTTCTTCACCATCTCCAAATATTCTTCATCATTCTTATTTGACTTTTTCTGCCCAGTAGTTCTAAATGGATATCCAGGAATGTTTCGTTGCTGAGCAAGTGAAACTACTTCTTCAAATAATTCCTCATTTGGTTCATCAACATAAGCTTCAATGATGTGACACTTGTTTTTAAAGTGGTCAAGAGCTATAATAAATTGAAAAAGATGATACTGCGCTAATGGAATATTGTCATCCCTTTTTTCAATGGTGAGGTCACCAAACTCTGCCTTTGCGTCGTAATTGAAGTATCCAAATAGACCGCTACGAATGAAATCATTTGATTTGACTGATTTAAATGAGGTAGTAAATGCTTCAATCTCCTGTTTAAGGTCACTTATCGAATATTTTTCTTCCGTCTTTCCGGGTAGTTTTCGTTCAATTGTATCTCCGTTTGCTCTCATGAAAGCAAGGGGAGAACAACATATGTAAGAGAAGCTATTTTCAGCCCCGTGATAATCCGAACTCTCTAGGAGAAATGAGTTAGCAAACCGGTCCCGAAGTTTTAAGTAAATACTTACAGGAGTAATGGTATCGGCTAAAATCGTCCGTTCTCGCGTTTTTATGTCTATTTTACTCATGGTCATAAACAAAAAAAACCCTGACGAAACTGTCAGGGTTTATATATTTTTAAACACAGCAGTGACTCGTCAACAATCAAGATTGTCTACATGCCACCACCAATATTTGTTTGAACTCATCATTTGAATTGCTAAGCTAATTGTATTTAGTTTTAAAAAACAAGTGCTCGTCTAAAATTGTTGAATAATTTTACTTCCGCTTGTATAAGTTTTAGAGCTATTGAGGTTTTTAAACTAAATTTCCGCCATGTTATCTAATGAAGAACAAATTAGCATATTAGCACACCTTTCAAAAGCAGACAATGTGGTGGCTGAGGAAGAATATCGTCTGATCATGTTTATCGCCGATGGATTGGGTATTTCTGAGGAAAAAACTGCAGAAATAGTCAATAATCCACGACCTATTCCTAAGCTTAAGGACTTACCGCCTGATGAAAAATTCAACTACCTATTCAATATCATTCGAATGATGAAAGCCGATGGAAAGGTGCATTCCAATGAAATTAAGTTTTGCGAAAAACTGGCTTTAAATTTGGGATATAAGCCAGGTGTTATTGCGGACTTATCTGCCTACATCTACAAAGATCCAAGTATCAATTCAAACAAAAACTTCTTGAGATCGATTGCAGATCAGCATCTAATCCCATTGAATGAACAGGACTAAAAGTACCTTCATATTAATCTTTTTATTGGCGTGTGTTAGAGGGGTAAGTCAAAATTTACCTGATCAGGTAGAATATAATATTCAAGCTACTGATGAATTAATTCGTCTGGATGGGAGACTTGATGAAAGAATCTGGCAGATATTACCAAAAGCTGGAGGGTTTTATCAAACCTTTCCATCTGATGACAAACCTGCCTTAGATAGTACCCAATTTATGATCACATACACGGATAAAGCGATCATAATCGGTGTAATTTGTTATGATTATCTGGATGGAGATTACATTTCAACAACTCGCAGAAGGGACTTTGGATGGAGTAATAATGACAATGTAGCCATCTATATTGATCCGTATAATGATAAAACAAATGGGTTTTCCTTTCAGGTCACGCCTAACAATGTTCAAAGAGAAGGCCTGGTTCTTTTAGGCGGAGATGTTAGAGATGATTGGGATAACAAATGGTTTAGTGCGGTGTATCAAGAAAAAGACTTTTGGTCTGTCGAGATTTCCATTCCATTCAAAACGATACGCTACAACAATGTCGACCAGTGGAACATTCAGGTACTAAGAAATAATTTAAAGCAGAACGAACGAACAGCCTGGATTCAGGTGCCGCAAGGTTATCGAATGAGTAATATGACATTTTCAGGAAGACTCATTTGGGATTCCCCTCCAAAACCTGCTGGTCCTAATGTCACTGTGATCCCCTATGTGGCTTCAAGTGCTGGTAGAGAACATGAAGAAGGTACACCAACTGAATATAAATTGGATGCCGGATTTGATGCCAAGGTGGCTCTTTCAAGTTCATTGAATCTTGACCTAACCTTCAACCCTGATTTTTCTCAAGTAGAAGTTGATCAACAGGTTACTAATCTTCAGCGATTTGAATTGTTTTTCCCGGAAAGACGACAATTTTTTCTTGAAAATCAAGATCTATTTGCTGATGGTGGCTTCTTTAGAAGCAGGCCATTTTTCTCACGAAGGATAGGGATCCAGGGATCAGGAGATACCAGACGAAATGTACCTATTGTAGCAGGAGCCAGACTTAGTGGTAAAGTAGGAAGTAAATGGCGAGTTGGTGCCTTAAATATGGTGACTAATAGAGATGAAACCTCACAAGAAATCTCGCCCGCTCAGAACTATTCTGTTGCTGTTTTAGAAAGACAGATATTTAGCAGATCCAGACTGAGTGCAATCTTTGTAGGAAGGAATAATTTAGGTAACTCAGCAGTAGAATATGATTCTACCAGATTGGCTCAAACCGGTCAACTCACAGATGAATTTGGTAATGAGCTCAATGCAGAAGATACATTAATCACCCTAAGTAAATACAATTATGTGTATGGATTAGATTATAATTTGGCCAATGTTGATAATAGCTGGGAAGGCGATTTCTTTTACCACCGATCACTTGATCCTGGCGTGAATTCAGATGAAAAATATGCCACAGGAGCATTTATAAGATATCAAAAACCTACGTTTGGAGCACGAGCAAATTTCCAGCGCATTGGTGAAAATCACAATGCAGAAGTAGGTTTTGTTCCAAGACCTGGGGTTACCAATTATGGAATGGGTGCTGAATTCAATGTGTTCCCTGAAGATGGAAGTATCATTCAGCGTCATGGTCCATCTATCGGTTTTGGTGGGGTACTCACCAACGAATGGGACAGACTTGATAATGATGCTGGGATGGAATACAGGGTGTCCTTCCTGAATACTTCCTACTTTGAAGTTGGATCTGGGTGGAACTTTGTATCACTTACCTCTCCGTTTGACCCTTCTGGTACGGACGGGCCTGAGTTGGAAGAAAACACCACACATGAATGGTATCGATACAGAATTTTTTACCGTTCTGATAGAAGAAAGAATTTTATTGTAAGATCATCTATCAGCAATGGGGGGTTTTTTAATGGTAAGCGATTCAACGCTGAATTGGGACTTGTATTCAGACTCCCTCCTACATTACAAATCGAATTAAACGGAGAATACAATAAGGTGAATCTTCCTGATCCATTTAACGATGCTGATCTTTATCTCATTGGACCAAGAATTGACCTGACATTAAGTAATAATTTATTCTTTACAACATTCATCCAGTACAATTCTCAGCGCGAGAATCTTGGACATAACTCACGTTTCCAATGGAGGTTCAAGCCTGTTTCAGATATCTTTCTTGTTTACACCGACAACTATGTTACCGATGGCTTTCAAACCCGGAACAGAGCCATTGTTTTCAAAATCAACTATTGGTTGAATCTCTAAGCTGCCTGAGCTAAGTCTTCTTTCTTGATTTGTTTGATCCTTGGATTCATAATAGAAAACCATAATGGAGGAATAGTGGCAAGTATCATCATTCCAGGATAGCCAGTAGGCATTTGGGGGCTCTCATCGATATGTCTTAAAACCTGATACTTACGACTTGCTATATAATGATGGTCTGAATGTCTGGATAATTCAAAAAGAATGATCCTACCCAATTTATGATCAGAATTCCATGAATGATGAGGCATCACCCGCTCGTATATATCACCTTTCCTATCGCGTTCCAGACCATAATGCTCGATATAGTTTACAGTCTCTAATAGGAGAAATCCTATCACGGCTGCCAGCATGAAATATCCCATCACTACCCAGCCAAAGAACCAGCCAATAGCCAATGTGAATACAATCTGAATCACCTGAAATTGAATCATTTCATTTTTAAGTGACAATGGAGAAAGTCCTTTCTTCTTCAAGCGTTTGGCTTCCAATTTCCAGGATGATAAATACGCATATACTACTGAGCGAACCCAGAATGCATACAACATTTCACCATATCGAGCAGAGGAAGGGTCTTCTTTGGTACTTACATTTTTGTGATGCCCTCTATTGTGCTCGATAAAAAAGTGCATATACAATGAAGTGAGTAACAATGCTTTGGCCAATAGCTGCTCATATTTCTTGCTTCTGTGACCAAGTTCATGTGCCACATTGATTCCAATCACTCCACACAATAATCCCATCCCAGAAATTCTTCCAATCTTATCTACAAGTGTCAGTCCAGTCTCTTGCATAGAAAACAAAAACACTCCGAGCAAGAAAAACTGAATGGGCACCATGATGTAAAGTTGCCAGTCATAAACAGGATCATTTTTGATTGATTTTTCCTGATCTTCTGAGAGATTTGATGGATCTGGTTTAAAAGCCAATTCAAGCAATGGAACAAAAACAAATGACTCCATCAAAGGAAGGTAAGTTAGCCAACCATGGTAATTGAAACTGATCCATGCCAATATGGGTAAGATCAGCACATTCATGTACCTAATGGAAGTAATTCTTTTTCTATTCATTGTCTTTTTTTCCTAACGAAACCAGGTAACCTACAGTGAAGCCTACCACCCAATGATTAGATAGGTCTGGAGTTTCAGTTGTAAGATCACCAGGACCAATAAAATTACTGAAACTGTAACTAAAAAATCCTTCTAGCTGAAAAGTACCAATATCTAAATCGCGAAAAATTCCTCCTGCAATTCGAGCACCGTATCCAAATTCACGATCCCGTGCCTCATGGTAGGTGTAAAAATCCGCTCCTCCAATATTGCTAAGCTGAGGTGTTGGATCCAGTTCTGTATTCAGCAAGAATTCAAGGTGGAAGCCCGCGGAAATGAAATACTTATTATTTCCACCAAAATACCCCATTCCTTCAATAGGAATTTCCAGGTAATTCATCCTTGATGTATAGGAAGGTTCACCTGTCAAAAATGTCTGCCTCCAACCTTTCTGAATATAGTTTATCCCTAGCTGAATACCTGAATTCAAGTAAGAGTTGCCTGGTTTTGGAACATGCCTAATCACTAATCCACTACTCACTCCAGGGAGAAATGTGGTATTCACATTCAGATTAAAAATCGTATGCTCAATAAATGCTGATGAAGCATGACCGCCCGCCTTTACCCCTACATATGTCTTTTGTGCAAACCCTGCATGAAACATCAATGCAAAGCAGACTAGCCAACAAAACCTCATTAATTATTTCTTTTTAGTGCTTTTCTTTGGTGCTACTGGTTGTGACTTCTTATTAGCGCTTCTTGGTCTGGTCACTCCATAAGTACCTTTAGAAATTTTACCTCTTCTGGTTTTTATATCACCTTTTCCCATAATTGTATTTTTTTCAAAAATAAAATATTCATGGATATGCTCAATGGAAATGATTATCCTTGAAGCCAATTCAAAATATTATGAACCAACCTCTAATCACAAATGATGCCGTAATATTCGGCATTCTAATGTTAATGTTAGGTGCAGTATTCTACACCAGCTCCCTAGACTCTCCATTTTGGAAAAAATTCTATACCTATATCCCCGCGTTACTGGTTTGCTACTTCTTACCCTCTTTACTAAAAGCAGTCGGTCTTATAGATCCATCGCAATCTAACCTGTATTTCGTTGCATCACGATACCTTCTACCGGCTAGTTTGGTTTTACTTACCATAAGCGTAGATCTTAAAGAAATTGCCAAACTTGGTTCAAAAGCAGTGATCATGTTCGTAACCGGCACAGTAGGAATCATGATCGGAGGTCCATTAACTATCATGATTTTTTCGCAGGTAGCGCCTGATTTAGTAGGTGGTGTAGCACCCAATGAAGTGTGGAGAGGGATGACAACCATTGCAGGTTCATGGATCGGTGGTGGTGCAAATCAAGCCACTATGAAAGAAGTTTTTGAAGTGAGTGATGAGCTGTTTTCTACCATGGTGACTGTTGACATCATTGTCGGAAATGCATGGCTTGGGGTTCTGATTGCAGGAGTAGCTGTCACTAAAATCATTGATAGAAAATTAAAAGCTGATTCTTCTGCGATCGAATCTCTGAAAAAGAAGATGGAAGACTATCAGGCCAGCGTTGCAAAAATTCCAACTTTAACCGATCTAATGAAAGTATTGATGATTGGTTTTGCCTGTACAGGGTTCGCTCATTTTTGTAGTGATTTGATTGTTCCATACTTAGAACAATTTCCAAAACTTGAGCAATACAGCCTGACTTCAGGTTTCTTTTGGATAGTAGTGATTGCTACTACTTTAGGAGTTATCCTTTCGTTTACAAAAGCTCGTGAACTTGAAGGTGTTGGTGCCTCGCGTATTGGTAGGGCATTCATTTATATCCTTGTAGCAGCAATAGGAATGAATATGGACATCCTGGCTATTTTCTCAAATCCTGGGTATTTCTTCCTCGGTATCACATGGATTTTGTTTCATGTACTCCTTTTGGCAATCGTAGCAAAACTGATTAAGGCTCCCTATTTCTTTATTGCAGTTGGTAGTACCGCAAATGTCGGAGGGGCGGCATCAGCACCCGTAATAGCATCTGAGTTTCACCCTTCACTGGCACCTGTCGGTGTACTCATGGCTGTATTGGGATATGTATTGGGAACTTATGGGGCATATCTATGTGGTTTGATGATGCAAGCAGTGGCGGGGTAAATACTCAAAAAATATTTCCATTCTTCATTTTCAAATATTGCTTGCTAACAACTAATCCCCTCCTTGGAGGCGCTGGGGGTGGGTTTCAATATTTCTTAAAATCTTATTTACGACCATTTTATTTTGTTTTTGACTTCAAAATCATCAAATCGCAAAATGCAAATCCCTCCAATCTCTTTTGTCTTATAGCGTCCTTTTGGGTTGATCTTCATATGTATGAGTAATTCCATCAACTTCAATTGCAAGAAATATATCCTTACAATAGAAATCAACAATATATTCATCTATTGGGACTTGCCTGCTAAAACGATAGCCCAACTGCTTATTTTTGATGTCATTCTATAAAAGAATTTCATCCAATGTCATATTTTGTCTTAGTTTTTTTTGCTAGAGGAACTAGCTTATGATTATATGGAATGATTTTACGCATATTTACAATATAACCCACCCCTATATCCCCTCCAAGAAGGGGACTTCTAAAAATGAAGCAACATCATATAGACATCAGTATTAAAGCATCGTTCTACACGCTCAATGATTTAACCGATCAAACAGAACGTGTTTGGTTGGTCTTTCATGGGTATGGTCAACTTGCTGAGTTTTTCATTAAGAAATTTGAAAGCCTTGATCCAAATAAGAACTTTATTATTGCCCCACAGGGGCTGTCCAAATACTACCTGGATGGAGTTTACGGTAGAGTGGGTGCTTCCTGGATGACCAAAGAAGATCGATTAACAGAAATCGAGAACCAATATTCATACATTGATTCGGTCCTTGATCAATTTGATCTTGGCAATAAAGAACTCATCTATTTTGGTTTTTCTCAAGGAACTGCCACGATGGGAAGGTATGCCGCACATGCTAAAATTCCTTTTTCAAAAATGATCATTTGGGCTGGTACCTTCCCGCCAGACACAAATCCTGAAGATTGGAAATATTTAACGGGTGAAGAGGAAATCAAATATTATACAAGTAGAGAGGATATCTACTTTAAAGAGGAGATGATCGGAAATCAAAACAAAGTATTGAGTGCGACATTGAATCGTTCTCCTGAATTGAATTGGTATGATGGTGGGCACAAGGTGATTTCAGAACTTCTAACAGAGATTTAGGCCATTTATCAAGTACTTTTTTCATCTAACATCAAGCTGTGTTAAATTTCGAGTGTATGAAGAATATTGCAATACTCCTAATCCTGTTACCGTGTTTGACTTTTTCACAGCACGAAGTGATGATTAAACAAATATATGATGAAGCTCTTTCCAACGGGCGTGTCTATGATGATCTAAGGGTGCTATGTAAAGACATTGGCAATCGACTTTCAGGGTCACCAGAAGCTGCAGCAGCGGTGGAGTACACCAAGCAATTGATGGAATCTTATGGATTTGATACCGTGTACTTACAGCCAGTGATGGTTCCACATTGGGTGCGAGGTAAAAAAGAGGTCGTTCGAGCCATCAATTCTGATAAGCATGGAACGTTTGAAATGAATGCCCTTGCATTGGGTAACTCGGTAGGAACCGGACCAGAAGGAGTTTTAGCTGAGGTTGTTGAAGTTAGTGGAATAGATGAGGTGAATGAATTAGGAAAGAAAGTTGAAGGCAAAATCGTATTCTATAATGGGGCCATGGACCCAACGATCATCAATACGTTTGGTGCATATGGTGGAGCGGTAGTTCAACGAGCTTCCGGAGCTTCAGAAGCTGCTAAATATGGTGCAAAAGCTATTATCATTCGATCAGTTACGAATCGGAAGGATGATATTCCCCATACTGGTTCGCTGAGATATAAGGCATTGATTAATCAAATACCTGCTGTAGCCATTAGCACCAATGATGCTGATCGACTCAGTCAGATTTTACAGGAACAAACACTCAAGGTTTATATCGAAACCCATTGCAAGCAACTTCCGGATGTGCTTTCCCATAACGTAATCGGTGAGTTGAGAGGGTCTGAATTTCCGGATGAAATCATTGCCGTTGGGGGTCACCTGGACTCCTGGGACGTAGGTGAAGGTGCTCATGATGATGGAAGTGGATGTATTCAGGCAATTGAAGCAGTAAGGTTGTTTAAAGCGCTGGACATTAAACCAAAAAGGACCATACGTGCGGTAATGTGGATGAATGAAGAAAACGGGGTACGCGGTGGACAGGAATATGCCAGGGTTGCAAAAGAAAAAGGTGAAAATCACATTGCTGCACTCGAATCTGATGCCGGAGGATTTCAGCCGATTGGCTTTTCAACGACGGGTTCTGATCAGCAAAAAGAACAGATCAAAGCCTGGAAAGATTACTTTACTCCCTATCGGTTGTGGAGTTTTGATCAGAATGGTGGTGGCGTAGATATTGGCCCATTAGCTTCTCATGGAACCTTGCTTATCGGCTTAAGACCAAGCACACAACGATACTTCATCTATCACCACACAGAAGAAGATGTTTTTGAGGCCGTGGATCAAAGAGAGCTGGAATTGGGTGCAGCCAGTATGAGTGCAATGCTGTATCTTCTCGATCAGGAAGGATTGAATTGATTAAATACTTAAGGCGTGCAAAAGAAGAACAGTGTTTACATCGCAACCAGTCTGGATGGTAGAATAGCTGACAGAAACGATGGAATTGCCTGGCTCGATTCCATTCCCATCCCTGAAAATGAAGACATGGGATACTATGCATTCACTGAGAATATCGATGCAATGGTAATGGGCCGTAATACATTCGAAACGGTATTAGGGTTTGATGTAGACTGGCCCTATCAAAAACTTGTTTATGTTCTTAGTAATACCCTAAAAGAGATTCCGAAAAGTCATGAAGGAAAAGCATTTCTGGTTAGTGGCACTCTGAAAGAAGTACTTTCAAAAATTCATTCAGAAGGACATACTCGTCTATACATAGATGGAGGCAAGACCATTCAGAGTTTCCTTAAAGATGACTTGATTGATGAAATGATCATTACCGCATTTCCCATTGTCTTAGGAGGTGGACCCTCACTATTTGCAGATTTTCCTAAGGAACTCCAATTTGAGTTGGAAAGCTCAAAAGTGTATTTTGATCAGTTGATACAGAATCACTTTATACGAAAGAGAAGTTCATAAAAAAGGCCCGAATGACTCGAGCCTATTATTTAATTTTTATCCTTAGATTTTAGTTTCTTCTTGATCTTTTCCTTGACCTCCTTCTGGATCTTTTCGACATCCACATCATCAGCATAATTGCTGTACTCTACGTACTTGGAGAAGTCAAAATCACTTTCGAAACCTTCAAAGTCCTCAAACATTTCCAGCATTTCTATGTCAATGTCAAGATCAATATCAGCTAACTCAGCAAGAGCAGCGTTTGATGCTAGCGAAGAAAGTTCTGCCAACTCAGATAATTCTGCTAAGCTTGACAATTCAGCCAAACTGGATAGCTCCGACAAGACAGATAGATGAGCCAATTCGGAAAGCTCGGCCAATTCGGAAAGTTCAGAAACATCCTCAATCTTTTTGAGCCCTTTAGTTTTATCCTTTTGAGCAATGGTGATCTGAACCAAGCCAAGTATCAATACGAATACAAGTAATCTTTTCATGTTGTGTAGTTTTTAAAAAGTACTCGGTGATACCTGGATGGTTACAAATTTTCTGAAATTATAATTTAAATCGTTACTCTCCTCCCGGTTGCATGCTCCATGGTGGAGTAACTCCATTCATTCTTGCATAAGCGATCATCTGGCCCATGTGTTCACTTGCATGATTCATCACTATATTGACCAGGCTCATTTTAGTGAAATCACCAGGAAAAGGCATTTCAACTTTCACACCCATGTCTTCTGCAGACATATTTTTAATGGTCGAAGTAACAAAATCGTGTGAATCGTTAAGCGCTTTAACCAACTCTGCTTTAGTGGTCAGGCTTTTTTCGATATTCATTGGGTCAATGCCATCGGGCATGGTTCCTCCCAGTTTCATTCCAAAGAAATAGTTTGCAGCAACAACATGGCCGATTACAGAAGAATAAGATCGAACTCCTTCTGCCGGACTCCAGCCAAATTTATCATCAGGCATGGCATCTGCCAGCTGAGCAATGCGTCCTTTTGTGAAGGTCATGTTTCCAATCGCTTCATTCTTAAACTGATCTTGAGCAATCAATGCGCAACTGATCAGTAGGGTGAATACAAATAATACTTTTTTCATGATTTCAGTGTAGTTAGAGTTTCTAACAATTTAATCATAAATAATCTGAGAATGAATTTTCAGTGATCCTCGCTATCCTATAATTTTTACAAGCGCTCTTCCTTTTTTCCTACCTTCAATATGCAGGTGTGCCTGAGCAATATTTTCCAAAGGATATATTTCCCCAATTGGCAAGCCAGTCCATCCTTCTGATAAGGCTTCAGCTAAATCATGAGCTGCAGCCTGTTTTTCGTCATTCTTAAAATCGTCACTTCCTAAAAAGAAAATAGAAATATTGGAAAACACTAACGGCCAAAATGGTATGCTGGCTGGATTTTGATTAGTCGCATAGGTGGCAATGGAACCGCCTTGTTTGAGTATTGCAACATTATTCTCAATATTAGCTGCAAAAGCCACTTCAATGATGTGATCGACCCCATCCGGATAATCATTTAGTACGTTTTCCTTTAATGAATCATTGACTAAATAAACTCCATCAGCACCAGCATTTTTTGCTATTTCAATATCCTCCGATTTCGTTACAGTTGCCAGAGTCTCTGCACCAGATTTTTTAGCCATTGCAATGGCACATTGCCCGACTGCTCCACTTCCACCCTGGATCAATACCACTTGACCGCCACGATTATTCCTAACCCCGTCTGCACCCACATTGACCGCCCGATGGGCTGTAATACCTGGAATTCCCATTTGTGCAGCTTGTTTGAGATCGACATGTTCGGCTAACTCAACGACGTTGATTTCAGGCACACTACAGTATTCAGCAGCAGTACCAAATTGTCGATATGATTGAGCTCCATAACACAAGACCTTTTTACCAATCCATGATTCCTCAACACCTTCACCAACATTTTTTATGTAACCTGCTCCATCACTATGTGGAATTATTTTATCATATGGCATGCCCACTCCAAAAGTATCTGCACGTTTCTTTACTTCACCAGGGTTAACACCGGAGTAATGGATTTTAATTTGAATCTCACCTCGCACAGGGAGAATGTCATCAACCCCTTCAACTTGAAAGACATCTTCTGCCTTTCCTTGCTTCGTATAATATGCTGCTTTCATTAAGTTTTCGTGATTTGAAGTGAGGTTTAATATTATATAATTCACCTCTGAGAATAAAAATAGGTAACATATATGATATCAGCAGTGAAGGGTCATTTTACCTTCATTTACCATTAATGACATAGGGCTGTCACTAATCCTATTTACATTGTGTTCTTATCTGCATCACATGCAGCTTTATTCAAATGGATCATTGCAAGATCATACATATCGACATGGATGCATTTTATGCATCAGTCGAGCAGCTGGATAATCCGGAGCTCAAGGGAAAGCCAGTGGCTGTGGGTGGTAACTCCCAGCGAGGAGTAGTCGCTGCTGCAAGCTACGAGGCACGCAAGTTTGGAGTGAAGTCAGCCATGCCATCAGCAAAAGCAGCTAAACAGTGCCCGCATTTAATCTTTGTCCCTCCTCGTTTTCCACGATATAAAGAAATCTCATACATGATACGGGAGGTATTCTTTGAATACACGGATCTGGTAGAACCCCTATCGCTTGATGAAGCCTACCTTGATGTTACGGAAAACAAAATAGGCTTAAACTCAGCCACCTTAATTGCCAAGGAGATCAAACAGAAAATAAATGAACGAACAGGGCTGATTGCCTCAGCTGGAATATCCTACAATAAATTCCTGGCGAAGACTGCCTCTGATATGGATAAACCGGATGGATTATTCGTGATCCTACCCGATGAAGCGGAAGACTTTGTTGCCAAATTGCCGGTTCACAGATTTCATGGAATTGGTAAAGTCACCGCCGAAAAGATGGTGAAAGCAGGCATCTTTACTGGTAAAGAGCTGCGGTTAAAGTCGTTGGAAGACCTTAAACTCCGGTATGGAAAGTCAGGACATTACTATTACAACATCTGTAGAGGCATAGACAACCGAGAAGTACAACCAGTTCGTGAAACCAAGTCTGTCAGCGCGGAACGAACCTTTGACCGTAACCTCTACGAAATGGAAGAGATCATGGATGAGGTGGATCGTATTGCAAAGATTTCCTTTCAGCGTTATCGCAAAAGTAAAGTCAGTAATGGTCACACCATCACCATTAAAATCAAATATGGGGATTTTCGTCAAATCACTCGCAGTAAGACCTCCGAGGAAGGAATCAATACAGAAGATCAATTTGTTAAAATGGGATTATCCTTGTTTTCGGAGGAGCTGATAAGTGAAGAAGGCATTCGCTTAATTGGGGTAGGCATCTCCAATTTCGCCAAAGATGAGCCTGCTGATGTTTCACCTCAGCTAACTATAGATTTCTAACCTACTGGATTATTTTACAACCTCTTTCAGTCTGTCCACACCCTTAATTCTACCATTCGCACCAATAGGAATTCATGAACGATATGACCGTGGTACTTTTAACCCATAATTCAATTTAACCATGAAAAAACTGTTTGCTACTTCCATCTTATTATCACTGATCTTTTCAGCCTGCTCTCCTTCCGCAGAAACCAGCTCCAAGTCCAAGGAAGAGATAAACAAAGAAATCGTTTTGACCTTCTTTCATTCAATGTGGAACATGCAAAACCTAGACACCCTCAATCACCTGCTTGTGCCTGGTTACATAGATTATGCTCCTTCAACCAACTTTAAAGGAAAGAGTTACACTGCTGAAACCATGCGAATCGGACGTCAACGATTTGCACAAATGATGCCTGATCTCAGGTATGAAATAGATGCAGTGATAGCTGAAGGAAATGATGTCGTTCTGTTCACCACAGGAAGATTTACACATAGTAATCCAACATTTACCCGCCTGGGGTTGGCACAGCCAACAAATAATGAAGTGACTTACAAAACCGTGTTTAGGTACACGGTTGAAAATGGCAAAATTATCAGAGGTTTCGACTTACATGACATGTACAATCGATGTATACAAATGGGTGTAATTGATACTTCAAGAGGCAATCTTTAGGTTAAACATTTTTATTTGTCTTCTCATATAAATCCCTTTTCGAAGGGATTTTTTTATTTGATCTATCTACTCTCTTTTGAGAAAGATAAAATCCCCTCCTTCATCGCCTGCCTGAGAGATAGGCCCATATTGAGGCACCTGACCATTAGGACTGTTGTTTATGACTGTCGTTTTGAAAGATCGAAACAATTGATCTGCTGAAATTAATGGTTCCTGATTATTTACAAGGTTTTTTATCAGGTATTGTATAAATACACTTTTGTCAGGTACTGTTTTCAAAGTTCCACTTGTCATGGCTTTTCTACTAGGTAATTTATAAACCTCCAAAATGGCTCTACTATTTTCGAATACGGCTCTTTCTTTCAAAATACCTCCGCTGAAGCATGCGTCCGAAATCAAAAGTGTGTGCTTGGATTTGATGCCTCCCACATAATCCCTTAATGTACTGTTTGAAAGCCAATAAGATTTTGAATCCAGTGAAGCATCACTTGGTAACCAGTATCCTTGATTCAGTTGTTCATTCCAGATCCCATGACCTGCATAAAAGATCAGTAAATTGTCTGTCTCCGTCACGACCCTTGTTAGCTTGTCAAGCGCCTCAATAATATCTTCCCTTCTCGGATTTTCCAGTACTGCTACATTCTCCTGATCAAAAGAATAGTGGTAAGTCAACACGGTAGCTAATTGCCCGGCATCATTGAGCGGATTGTCCAGATCCTGAATGTTTTCATCAGCATAATCATTGATGCCAATAATCAGCGCATAATATTTTCTTTTGCTCAGTTCATTTACAAGGGCCTTTCCTACTGCATCTTTTTCTCCAATATTACTTGTGGGTTGCTTGTCAACAGCTGTGCTAACTACATTTGACGCACTTGGAACATCTTTAAATAGAGTAACTGTGCCTGATACCAAAGGAGCGCAGGTATTGAGCTTCATATCACCTTTCCACTTCCCGGTGAGCATTTCCTTTCCATTATTTACCGAGTAATTAAGGTCATTTTTCGCCATACAGGCTAGGCCAGTCCGATAAATTATCTCATCACCTTCTAGAATCAACCGGCCTTTTTTATAGCTTCCCGTAATCGTGGCTTTTATTGAATCTTGTGAATTGAGATTCTTTGAAAAGATTGTTCCTGTCACATTGGTGCCGTTCTGAACCAAATCCACTCTTAGTTGTGAATGCTCCTTCAAAAAAGTTGAGTTACCTAACCATCTGCCGCTTATGTTGTCAGATTGGGCATCTACAACACTATATGGTAAGAATAGTAATGCGATTAGAATCTTTCTCATGCTTCTAGATACTCATTTGCTAACGGAAAAGATAAATCACATCGATCTATGAATTGCACACATACGATCAACACCGTACTACTTACTATGAGAGCTCACATCCCTCCAGTTCCAAAATCAATCCTTCACCATAGGCACTTGATGGTGTTTGAAAACCGGGTTTGAAGTCACCTGAAAGTATTTTTTTTGCTATGTGTACGGAAGCCAAAGCTGTCAACGTGTATCCATTAGGTGTTCTAAGTCTAGCCTCTTCACTTTTGCCATTGGCTTCAACCTTACCCCACAGATACATATTAGATTCCTGTCTTTTCTTTTCTTTAGGACCATCCGGGCGTTTGTCCATTTGCTTCATCAAGAAATTTCGAATCATCTTAGAGCGAAGCATAAATGATAATCGAAGGGCCTTTCTGACTTTTGCCAACTGTTGCTCATTCGTCCCCGAAAACACTTCAATATTAGGAATGCCGGTACTGTGATAAGCTGTAGAAATATCTCCCCAAGAGATACCCATTGATATCTGCTTAAAGTCACCATAATCAATCTCCATCACCGATTTTCCCATCGGAACACCTTCATAATCGCCATCTCTTCTTCTGGTCTGAGGTTCACCAAGATTTTCGATCATGGTCTTGGCTGTTCCACGTGATAGCTTTCCTCCCTTACTTACAAACGCCAGTTTCAAGTCAGTTGCAGATGGAAGTTTATTATGCAGGTGCTTTGCAAGACAGTCAGATGGCACTACATCAAAACCAGCTCCAGGAAGTAGCATAAGTCCTTTTTCTTTGGCTTTTTCACTATATTCTTTAATGAGGTCAAAAACCTGAAACTCACCCGTAATGTCCAGATAGTGGGTATTGGTAGCCAGGCACCCATGGACCATATTTTTTGCAGTGTAAACAAATGGACCTCCACAATGAATAACAACATCCCCTCTGTTTAGCCAATTTTCTAGCTTATCACGCTCAGAAACCTCAAATACATCGTATTCAAGATCCATTTTATTAGCATAGGTCATGGCTTTTTCTGGATTCCTACCGGCTATGATGGGCTTAATGCCTTGATTAAGGCATTCTTCCACAATCAATCGTCCTGTGTATCCATAAGCACCATATATGAGGAGGTTGTTCATTTGCTAATTTCGTTTCGGTCTCTTATTCCTTCTATATTGTTTGGACGAAGATTTTGATTGTGAGCGATTAAAGTTCTTCTTTTTATCTGATGGTGGCAAATCACCTAATTTTTCAGTGAGTTCAAATCCTTCAACTGTTTCTGCAGGTATCTTATTGCCTATCAGCTTCTCAATATCTTGCAAATATTCTAGCTCGTCCAAACTTACCAATGAAAGCGCAATTCCGCTTGCTCCTGCCCTTCCTGTACGTCCAATTCGATGTACGTAATCTTCCGGAACATTTGGCAACTCGAAATTGATTACATGTGGTAACAATGGTATATCCAAACCCCGTGCCGCAATATCCGTCGCTACTAAAACTCTTACATTTCCCTTTTTAAATCCATCTAGTGCCTTTGTTCTTGCACCCTGGCTTTTATTGCCGTGGATAGCCGCTGCACTGATATCTGCTTTGATCATTTTCTCAGTTAATCGATTAGCGCCATGCTTGGTTCTCGTAAAAACCAATACTTGTTGCCACCTACCACCAGCAATAAGATCAAGAATTAGATCTGTTTTTCGTTTCTTATCAACCCGATAAACCTGTTGATTGATCTTTTCTACTGTAGTATTCTCAGGAGTAGCTTCCACCATTTTAGGATTCATCATAAATCCATGCGCAAGTCGCTTGATTTCCTTAGAAAAAGTAGCGGAAAACAAGAGGTTTTGTCTCCGTGGTGGCAGTAGATTAAGTATTCGATTGATATCACGCTGAAATCCCATATCTAGCATCCTATCAGCTTCGTCAAGCACCAAAACCTCAACTTTATGCAAGGAAAGGACATGCTGATTATGAAGATCTAATAGTCGTCCTGGCGTAGCTATCAATACATCAACTCCTTTTTTTAGTGCTGCTATTTGTGGATTTGCCTTGACTCCACCGAAAATTACTGCTGAACGAAGATCCATGTAGGCTGAATAAGCTCGTACGTTATCATAAATCTGAGCAGCCAACTCTCGCGTAGGAGTAAGGATCAAAGTCCTGACAGGTCTATTATTTAGCTGTGGTCCATTCGATAGTATTTCGAGTATCGGTAAGGTGAAACCTGCTGTCTTTCCTGTCCCTGTTTGAGCGGAAGCTAGCACATCTTTCCTTTCTAGAATGATCGGGATAACCTTTGATTGGATTGGCGAAGGTTCAAAATATCCTTTTTTACTGATTGCTCTCAGCAAGGGCTCGGATAACCCCAATGAATTAAATGACATAAATATTATTTGAGGAAAGACTGTACGTTATGCCTATCCTATGGAATGCAAAGGTACGTCTAAAAAAATGAGCTTAATACCAGCCGCTTAATTCAAACTTTTCTTTTGAGGAGTCTAGAATTCTGCCTTTCTCACATTTGAGAACTCTGTGTGGGAATTTCTCAATGAATTTATGATTGTGAGTGGCCATTAGAACAGCGGTACCACTATTCTTGATCTCCTCAAATAGCTTGAGAATACCGTCGCTCACATCAGGATCTAAGTTACCTGTAGGTTCATCTGCAAACAGAATTTGTGGCTCATTGATCATGGCTCTTGCTATTACCACCCGTTGCTGCTCACCTCCAGATAGTTGATGGGGCATTTTTGCTGAAATCGCACCAAGGCCTACACGCATCAAAACTTCAGCGATACGGTTTTTCATTTTGGCGGGATCTTTCCAGCCAGTCGCCTTCATAACAAAGGTTAAATTTTCTGCAACCGATCGATCATAGAAAAGCTCAAAATCCTGGAAAATGATTCCAACTTTTCTTCTCAAATAAGGAATGTCTTTAGTTTTAATATTTCCGATTGAATAGCCCACCACTTCAGCATTTCCTAATCGTAATGGTAAATCGGCATATAAAGTTTTTAGTAAAGAAGACTTACCACTACCCGTTCGTCCTATCAGATAGACAAACTCACCTTTATCAATGGTGAAATCAAGTTCACTTAAGACTGTGTGATCTTCCTGGAAAATTGAAGCATTGGAAACCCTTACAACTGGTTCGTCAGAAAAAGACATGTATCTATTAAAGCTCTAGTTTTTGAAGTTTGCCATAGGGCAACTCCTGAATCAGGTGCTTAAGTTCCTGATCTTTTCCCTCAAGGCCAAATTTATCCATTCTTTTTAACGGACGATCTGTCCTAAAATAAGCTACCAAAACGAAGTTCTGGTCCCTGATTTGAATGTAGTCAGGAATCTTGGCTTTCCCTTTAACCTTGATGATGTACATTTCTTCTAAATTAATTAAATCTAAAGCTTCCATCATCAACTTCGAATTATCTTATTTGTTTGATTTTTTATAATCAGCCAAGAACTTTTCTAAACCACTGTCAGTTAACGGGTGTTTTAATAATCCAGTTATTACACTAAGTGGACACGTAGCTACATCAGCACCAATTTCGGCACACTGAATTAAGTGCATGTTGTGACGAATTGAAGCAGCTAAAACTTCTGTTTCAAATCCGTAATTATCAAATATTCCTACAATTTGCTCGATAAGCGCTAATCCATCGGTACCAACATCGTCTAGCCTTCCAATAAACGGAGAAACATAGCTTGCTCCAGCTTTAGCAGCCAACATAGCCTGCCCTGCGTTGAAGATGAGTGTACAGTTTGTTCGTATTCCTTCTGCTGTGAGCGCTGAGATTGCTTTCACACCATCTTTAATCATTGGAATTTTCACTACAATCTTATCATCAATCTTAGCCAGCTCCTTTCCTTCTGATACCATTTTGTCAAACTCTGTAGCAATCACTTCTGCGCTCACATTGTCATCTACAATGTTGCAGATGTCTTTGTAGTGTTTCAAAATATTGGCCTCACCGGTAATTCCTTCCTTCGCCATGAGAGAAGGATTGGTAGTTACACCGTCGAGTACGCCCAAATCTTGCGCCTCTTTGATTTCGTCAAGGTTTGCTGTATCAATGAAAAATTTCATCTAATATGGATTAATGTGTGGAATAGGAAAGAAAAAATGGCAAACGAAGCATCGCACCGCTACGACCGCCTACCCTTGCTACCGTCAGGTCCTGGGGGATTCAGCAGGAGCTGGTCGTACCCGTTTGCCGCTGCAAAATTAGTAAATAGATTACAAGGAATTAAGGAATATTGAAAGATTAGTATTCTTCGAGATGGCGATAGAAATTATCCTCGCTTCCATATGATTCAGATTCTTCCTTTTCTTCAAAATAGAGCGGTTCTTCACCTTCTATTCGATCATCAAAATCTGATGTATTATCATGAAAATCTTCTTCGAAAGCATTCATGATTCAAAAGTAGTTTTTAATATCATTCAATCGATGATAAACACATTAAGTCTAATTGAAAATTGTGTTACCTCGTTGGGTATTCTTTCATGATTTCTACCAATTCGCTTAACATCATTGCTGTTGCACCCCAAACTACACGGTCTTCAAGATCATAATATGGGCATATCATCTTAAATCCATTTCTAACAGTTATTTCTTTCTCTTTGAGCCTTGCATCATCAATCAACTGACCAAATTCTGGTGTTACAATATCTGCAACTTCTCGGGGTTCTGGTATAAATGAAGGTTTCTTTTCAATTTTCCCAATGACCGGAAGGACCATGTAATTACTGGCAGCAACAAAAAATTCTGATAAACTTCCAATTATTTCTATGTCATGTCGATTGATTCCAATCTCTTCTTCAGACTCTCGTAATGCCGTGTGGTATTGGTCCAGATCTTCCTGCTCGTATCGCCCCCCCGGAAGTGCCATCTGTCCACTATGTATACCCTCATAACTTGGCCTTTCAATGAGTGGAAATCTAACCATTCCATCGTCTTCATATAGCAAAATCAACACCCCTCCTTTACGCGGAGGAGTAGCATGTGTCATTTTTAATGGAGCTCCACTTGGCAGTTTTGGCTTCATTTTTTGATGCGCAAAATCACCGGGCAGTGAATTTTGCACACGCTTCTCCAAGAAACTGGTCAATTCATCGAAATTCATTTGGCTGCAAATTAAGCATGTATCATTCATTTCATTTTTATAATTAAATTGAACGTCACACCCTAATCACGAAAATGGAAGACATTCCCGGATATGTACCCGGCACATTTATCGCCATAGTAATTGCCGTTCTTGGTTTCATCTATTATGCAGTTAATAATGCCGCTCCAGGTAGGAAAAATCTTACCCCCTCTTTTGTAATTACGTTACTCATCGGATGGATATTCCTTATATGTGTTCTGACTTTCAATGGATATTTCACTAATCTTTCAGGAATACCCAAACTTCCAATGTTTGTTTCAATTCCTATCATTTCAATTATCCTCCTGTTTATATGGCCAAGAACAAGGGCCATTTTGATGGAAATGCCAATAACCACACTGCACTACCTGCACATTGTGAGAGTTCCTGTTGAAATGGTTTTATGGTGGCTCGCAGTTTCAAGAGCGATACCAATGGATATGACCTTTGAAGGATCAAACCTGGATATCATTTCAGGTATTTCAGCACCATTTGCAGCCGTATTTATGGTAGGCGCACGTAGTAAAAGTAAAATCGGAGCAATCATTTGGAATGTGTTGGCACTAGGACTGCTAGTAAATATTGTTTCAATTGCTATCAGCTACTTACCGTATTTCTATACACCTACTGGAGGTGAAGTGGGCAACCTGGGAGTGTTTTACTTCCCTTATGTATTACTTCCTACATTTATTGTTCCTGCAGTATTTTTCAGTCATTTGGTTGCGATATACCAATTGATCTTTAAGAAAGATCAACCGCAGTTTTGATTGTAAAATCGCTCACTCTCAGATTCATTTAGATCTTTGCCCTTTTTCCATGCATCACATGCTTTTTGAGTATTGCCAGCTTCTTTATGAGCATTACCAAGATAGAAATATAGCTCGTCAATAAATTCTCCTGTTTTTTCTGCTCGTTCCAACAAGTCAATTGCCTCAAGGTAACTTGCATTTTTCATCATGTAGATCCCTTTATTGCGATAGGCCCATCCATTCCTTGGATTTAGAACAATGCTTCTGTTAATGTCTTCAATAGCAGCCTCCAAACTATCCATTTGTAAATAGATATACCCCCTGTTATTTAGAAAGTAGGGCTCACCAGGAACTAAGTCTAAGGCACGATTCACTTCAGCAATCGCAGCGGTATAATTACCCTTTTTCAGCTCAATCAAGCTCAATAAACTATAAGCATTGGCATCATTGGCATTTAACTCCAAAGCCTTGTTTACAAGCGAAACGGCTGTGTCAAGCGCTGACTTAAAATAATAGATAGTAGCAGTATTTATTAATGTTTCCGGATTTAATGGATTTAAACCATCTGCTACCTGAAAGCTTTTTAATGCTTCATCGTATTGCCTCATTTTGGTCTGAACCAATCCTTGGTAGAAGTATACAAACGCAGAGTCTGAAACCATTGATTGAATGGTTTCAACATCTTTAATGGCATTCTCAAACTGACCAATTTCCTCATAGGCATAGGCCCTGTTGAAAAGTGCATCTAAATAATTCGGATCTATTTGGATGGCTTGATTGTAATCGAGAATGGCCTCATACGGGTGATCTGATTCTATGCGAGCAACCCCCCGATTATTAAGAGCTGGAGCATAATTTGGAGATTCTTTGAGTGATTGGTTATAAAGTTCGATTGCATTCTCGTAGTTACCATCTCTTAGCGCAATATTCCCCATCTGAAAGAAACGTTCAGTCCTTTCCTCAGATGATTCACATGCAAAAACCAATACTGAAAGTAGAAGAATATATTTTCTCATTTATCTATAACACAAAAGCCTGCACAAATGTATGCAGGCTTTCATGTGTTTTATTAAATGAGTTTAAGATTTCTTGACCGACCCTCCACTACTGGAGCTAGCATCTAAATAAGTGGGTGATCCTTTATAACGTATATTTCCTCCACTACTTGCTCTGGCATCTAGTTTGGTACTTACATTTACTTTAATAGACCCACCACTACTTGCTCTTGCCTCTACCTCATCACTTTCAAGATCATATCCATCATAATCCCCGGAGCTACTCACTTCTATATCTTGAGATTTTACAATACCTGCAATTTCAATTTCTCCAGCACTCGAAGCGTCTGCTTCTATTTCATTTGCCTCTATTCGAAGCTCTGCATCTCCTGCACTTGAGGCATCAATGGATACTTCATCAGCGTTTTCTATTTCTGCATCAATATCTCCTGCACTGCTCACATCAACATCGAAATCCGATCCTTCTGCATCTATAGCTCCATCTGAAGTCAACGAAGAAGCAGAAGATGATGAAATTCCTCTAAGCGACTTATACGTCACATAAACTTTGACATCAATGTTGCGGTGATTGTTTCCCTCTAAGTGAATCTTCAGACGGCTACCACTAATTTCAGTAAGTACTTCATCAAGGTCGTGACTATCGGAAACAATACGAGCTTCTTCCTTACTGCCTTTCTTGATGATTACATCAATTCCCTCATGTGCAGAGATTTCAGAAAACGAAGATAAATTCCGTGTTTCCTCTGATTGAGCAAAAGTGAATCCTGCTACAAGGATTCCGAGCATAGTTATTAAGAATGATTTTTTCATGATCTATATATTTTGAGTTAGGTGAGCCTTAGCCCGTCATTTAATACTATAGATTATAAAAAAAATAAAAGGTTGCAGATCTAAAGAGAAGATTTGTGATTTTTCTTAAAATCTTCAAAGGCTATAGTCTTGAAATGGTCACCTCCAATAAATAGTAAGATTGGTTCCATCTGCTCTGGCTTTAGATACCCAGCAATGGGCTGAATAATTCGAAGCTCTTCATCCATAAAAACTGTCGTTGGATAACTCAATTTATTTCTGGTCAGAGCTGCTGCTAATTCATGTACACCTCTTCTGCCCTGAGCGACAAAATTGAAGGTATGTCCTCTAAATTCTACAGATTCTTTTTGTTCTGCATTGAATTTGACCGGATAGAAATTTTCATTGATATACGTTGCTATATCTTCCTGACTATAAGTATTACGATCCATCACTTTACACCATCCACACCAGTCTGTATACAGATCAATGAGTAATTTCTTTGGTTCCTTTTCGTGTAAAGCTATTGCCTCTTCAAAAGTTAGCCACTTCACCTCCTGCTCTTTTGGTAAGTCAAAAGAGGATAGACCCAATAGAAGGGCAAAAACAAATAAATATTTTAGTGCTCGCATAATCCTAAAACGATTAAACCCATATTTATAGTTTCATACAAAGATAACGCCAATGAAGATAGGTCTTCTATCAGACACTCATGGATTTCTCGACGAAGGTGTATTTAAGCATTTAAAAAATGTGGATGAGATCTGGCATGCTGGAGACATAGGTACTGTTGAGGTACTTGAAAAACTTCAAAAATTTAAACCGACCATCGCCGTATGGGGGAATATTGATGGTGGCAAATTACGACAGGAATGTAAGGAGGGTGAGATTTTTGAACGGGAGGGTGTCAGAGTACTCATCACACATATAGCGGGCAAACCGCCAAAATATAACGCCAAAGTGCTCGGATATGTGAAGCAGTATAAACCCAAACTGCTGGTGTGTGGACACTCACATATTTTAAAAGTGATGCCAGATAAAGCCAACAACCTCCTCTTTATGAATCCGGGAGCTGCAGGGAAGCATGGGTTTCATAAAGTGAAGACCTTACTTCGTTTCGACCTTGAAGATGGGGAGATCAAAAATCTTGAGGTGGTAGAGATGGGGCCAAGAGCGAGAGCTTAAAATTTAGTTGAGCGAAAAATGCAACCTTTCTCTTTTTCAACTGTATTTCATTTACAATTATGAAAGAAACAATTTTAGTCTATTTTCGTATTTAATTGACAATTATGAAATAAATCTATGAAAACCGATTCTTATCAACTTGGAGAGCTGGAAGAGCTGGTCCTCATGATCGTGGCTATTCTTAGCGAAGAAGCGTATGGAGTGAAAGTAATGGATGAAATCCTGAATCAAACCGGAAGAAAAGTCAATATCAGTGCTGTGCATACCACTCTAGATCGACTAGAGAAGAAAGACTTTGTTTCCTCCTACATGGGTGGGGCCAGTGCAGAAAGAGGTGGAAGAAGGAAACGACTATTTCGAGTGACCGCAGAAGGCAGTAAAGCTATTGAGTTTGTCCACCGAACAAGAAATGCACTGTATCAGCAAATTCCGAAAACCAGTCTTGGATTTACCCAATGAAAGAAAAAACTCCACCAAAATGGGCGTCACGATTCCTTCGTTTATTCTGCAAGGATCACTACCTCGAGCAAATCGAGGGAGATCTATTGGAGCTCTTTGAACGGAACCATTCACGCAGAAGGTTTGCATGGAATACCATCCGATTTTTAAGGTGGAGATATATAAAAGGACTGGATGATTATGAACAATTAACCACACTTGCTATGATAAAAAACCATCTCAAAGTAGCACTAAGGACCCTATCAAGACAAAAATCTTATTCAGCCATTAATATTATAGGGCTGGCAGTTGGGCTTGCTTCCTGCATGCTAATCACCATTTATGTTCAGCATGAAAAAAGTTACGATCGATTCTATCCTGATGTGGAACATATGTACCGGGTAGCCAATGGTGAACGTGGACCCTGGACTCCCCCGCTACTGGCAGAAACGATGATGCATGAAATTTCAGAAGTTGAAGTTTCTACACGAGTGGCTGGTTTATGGGAATCGCTTTTTCAAGTTGGAGAACGTAGCTTCATCCAAAATGGATCGGCTTACGCAGACCCGAATATGTTTAAAGTCTTTGAGACCACTTTCCTGAAAGGTGATCCGGAAAATGCACTTGCTGAACCCAATTCCATTGTATTGACTGAATCCCTTGCAAAGAAGTGCTTTCCTGATTCTGAAGCATATGGCAAAACAATTCTAGTAGATGAAACGAACATGAAGGTAACTGGAGTGGTAATTGATCCTCCAAAGAACACTCATTTCCCATATCAGTATGTGATTTCTGAAGTTGAACCTTACCATTCCAATTGGACTGGAAACAGTGTCTGGACCTATGCTAAGATCAATAAAAACACGAATGTGGTTTACGTGAATGATCGCTTAAGACAACTCTATAAAAAGTATGCAGGACCAGAAACCTTGAAATGGAGTGGTCATTCTTCTTTTGAGGAATTGGAAGCGGAGTACCCTGATCGGCTGTTTGGCTACACCTTATATCCGGTTACGGATATTCACCTGCACAATCCAAGATTCTCCATGAACAATGGTGGAGATTATAAAAATGTAATCATATTCTCCATGATTGCCATATTCATTTTGTTAATAGCATGCGTTAATTATATAAACATGGCAACTGCTCGATCTGCATTAAGATCAAAGGAGGTCGGTATAAGAAAAGCGCTTGGGTCATATAGAAAAAATATTGTAGCACAATTCCTCGTAGAATCAATGCTTATCACTTCTATTGCTGTGGTTTTAGCATTGATTATTGCTGGTTCTTCGATTGAATTCTTCAACCAGCTTACAGGCCGTGAGTTTACTCCCGAAGATCTATTTGCCCCGTTGAATCTATTAAATATGCTGGCGCTTCTGCTGATTGCAGGATTGCTTGCCGGATCTTATCCTGCCTATATCATGTCAGGTTTTTCTCCATTAAAAGCCTTAAGGGGACAAAAACAACAGGCGGGCAAGCGAGGACTTAGAAGTGGACTGGTAGCTTTTCAGTTTGCCATATCCGCATTCCTAGTTGCAGCTACAGTTGTCATTTATAAACAAGTTCAGCATATGCAGACGCATGATTTGGGGCTTAATATCGATCAGACCCTGGTAATTAATGGTGGCAGGGTGCTCGGAGAGAAATATGAAGTCTTTAAAACCGAATTGGAATCGCTACCAGGAATAGAGGTAGTCGGTAAGTCATCCAATGTGCCTTTCCATGGATTTGGAGACTGGTCCTATAATATACCAACTGAAGACAATCGATCTGTGGGACCTTATAACACCTTTACTTCGCACGAAATCATGGAAGTACTGGATTTAGAGATGGTGAAAGGTCGGTTTTTTACTGATAATATGTCTGATACCTCTTCAGTGATTATTAATGAATCACTGGCAAAAGAACTTGGGTGGGATGACCCTATCGGAAAAAAGGTCTCACGTCAGAGTGTATTGGATTTTACAATCGTGGGTGTGGTGAAGAATTTTAATTTCACGTCGTTAAAACATGAAATTGGCTCCATGATTTTTCGTTACGGCGGTGGGCCTTCACAAGAAATTGGTGAACACCATCAAGCCTATGTTTTAGCAAAAGTTTCCTCCAAAGATATTCTGAGTACCATCAACGAGATTGAAAAAATCTGGAACGATCATGCCCGTGATTATCCACTCGATGCTTTCTTCCTGGATGATTCCTTCCAAAAACATTATGAAGCAGAAAGAAAGTTTGGTGGGGTATTTACCACTTTTTCAATCCTGGCCATCATAATCGCATTCTTGGGATTATTTGCGTTAACGACTTTTGTACTTCAAAAACGATTCAAAGAAATAGCTGTAAGAAAAGTGTTAGGTGCATCTGTTCCATCCCTTCTTCGCATGATGATCAAAGATTTTACTCGATTGGTGGTTTTAGGTGGAGTCATTGGTATTAGTTTGGCATTTTACTGGCTCACAAATTGGCTGGAAGGGTACAGCTATCGAATCGAATTGAGTTGGTATCTTTTGATCTTTCCAATTATTTTGATCCTCGCGCTGACTTGGGTCGTTGTAAGTGCTAAGTCTTATAAAGCAGCAGTTGCTAATCCAGCAAATGCATTGAAGGAGGAATGATCAAATAACATAAATCTTAGTCTCTCGGATTTCGTAAGAAAATGCATGAAGTATATTTTAATGTTACTCGTAAATCTGGGAAGCTATTTTTTACATGCTCAAGTTGGTGGAAGATGTGAAGGGTGTGAGGCGGCTCTTGAATATAATCCAAATTTGATATCGAATGTTGATATTCTTCCTGGATTTGAACAAAACGAGCCTAAACTCATCCTTACAGGCACGGTATTTAAAAAAGATGGAAAAACTCCCGCAAGTGATGTTGTATTATATGTGTACCATACCAACAGAGATGGGGTTTACCCTCCAGCCCCAAATGCTACGGGATGGGGAAGAAGACATGGTAAACATAGAGGCTGGATAAAGACAGACAAAGACGGTAAGTATACTTTTTATACGTTCCGTCCTGCTTCCTATCCTAATAGAGATGAACCAGAACATATTCACATTACCGTTAAAGAGCCTGGAGTAATCCCATATTATATAGACGATTATCTATTTGATGATGATCCTTTGCTTACGTCACAGAAAAGACAAAGGCTAAGAAATCGAGGTGGTGTAGGTATTGTAAAATCGACAGAATTTAAAGATGACCTGATACACATCAAACGGGATATCATTCTGGGTTTAAACATTCCCAATTACAGATAAATCATAACAAGGATATCAATATTTCTGATTGTGACAATTGTCATGACCTGACCTGACCATCATCCTACTCTGCAAAGGTCGTCGAATCTACCTTGGCCTAAAACCAATGAAAAAGGGGATGGAAAACGGACAAGAAAACAAACATCTTAAGCTTACCAGGGAAGATCTGGCATTGATCAACTCAAAGGAGGGGATTCAAAAAATTCTCAGGGAGAAAAATCATGACATTGAAAAGTTGATGTTTGGGTTGAACTATCAGCATGAGCTAAAACAGCTTCAAGTAGAGTTGGTCAAACTTCAGCGAGATATCTATATGAACAACCGTCGAGTTGCCATCATCTTTGAAGGAAGAGATGCCGCTGGTAAGGGTGGTAACATCAGACGATTCATCGAACACCTCAATCCACGTTCTATGCGTGTAGTTGCATTGAGCAAACCGTCAGAAGTAGAAAAAGGCCAATGGTATTTTCAACGGTATGTCAATACACTGCCAAATCCCGGAGAAATCGCATTCTATGATCGAAGCTGGTATAATCGTGCGGTTGTTGAGCCGGTTATGGGATTTTGTACAGAACAGGAGTATAAAAAATTCCTATTGCAGGTGCCTGAGTTTGAACACATGCTTTACGAAGATGGTGTAGAAATTATCAAATTCTGGCTCTCCATATCTAAAGCAGAACAAAAGAAGCGCTTCTACTCAAGAAAGGGAGACCCACTCAAGCAATGGAAGCTAAGCCCTATCGATGAAAAAGCTCAAGAGCATTGGGATAAATACACTCACTACAAACAAGAAATGTTTTCACGTACTCACATGTCTTACAGCCCATGGATCATCATAGAAGCAAATAATAAAAAGAAAGCACGATTAGAGACCATCAGATATGTACTGAACCATTTGGATTATGAAGGAAAAGATGAAGCGAACATTTCATTAAATCCTGATCCTGAAGTAGCGATGCGCTACCATCGGGCATCAATTTCTAGTGACTAATCATTAAACTATACAATCATGAAAAAGAGAGAAAAAGTATCCAACGTCATGACGAAGGAAGTACTGACTATAAATGTGAACAATTCATTGAAAGAAGCTAATGCGCTATTCAGCAAACATAACATCAGGCACATCCCCGTAGTTGTAGGTGAAAACCTGATTGGCATTCTCAGTAAAACAGATATTCTTAGAATTAGCTTTGGCAACACCTTTGGAGATGAACAATCTGGTTCTGATGAAGCAATTTTTGACATGCTTTCAATCAATCAGGTAATGAAGCATAGTCCTGAGACTGTGGGATCAGAAGATACATTAAAACAGGCCGCAGAAATTTTAGCCAATAGAGAGTTCCATGCTCTGCCTGTGGTTGATGGTGAAAAATTGGTTGGTATCATTACCACCACAGATATCATCAAATATTTTCTTGAGCAATACTAACGCTCATACCACTTGAATAGAATAATTTCAGCTGATCACTTTACCGAAGGCAAAGTGATCAGCTCTTTGTATCTTCATAATCCTAACCTTTTAGATTTATGAAGAGAATATTATTTGCATTCCTTATTGCAGGAATTGTATCACTCGTTTCGAATGCCCAGCCTCAGGTCGTTGATCAAGTCCGATTCGCATTTGAGCCTGACTTACAAGTCAATCCAGACATTCCCTCACCTCAACAATTTTTAAATTATCCGCTTGGTGAAAACTTCACCGGCTATGCGCACATTGTCCAATACTATAAAGAATTGGCTGCCTCCTCACCCAGGGTGCTGTATAATGAATATGGTACTACCTATGAAGGTAGACCCCTCATCAACCTGGTGATCTCCTCACAAGAAAACATCAACAATATTGATGCTATCAAAGAAACACACTTGAAGCTGTTAACCGCATCAGATGCTGAAGCACAATCCATCATTGAAAACCAACCCGTTTTCACCTCCTTCTCATACAACATTCACGGAAATGAAGCCTCCTCCTCAGAAGCAGCCATGCAAGTAGCTTATCGAATGGCATCTGCCAATGATCAGGAAACACTAGACATTCTTAAAAATTCGGTCATCATCATGTACATCTGCATCAATCCAGACGGAAGAGACCGATATGTCTATTGGTACAAATCAATGAAACGATTAGGGCGAGCGGCTGTCGAGCCTAAAGATCTGGAGCACTTTGAAGACTGGCCTGGTGGAAGAACCAATCACTATTGGTTTGACCTTAACAGAGACTGGATATGGGGCGTGCATCCTGAATCCAGAGGGCATACCGGAGAATATCAAAAGTGGATGCCACAAGTGCATGTGGATTACCATGAGCAAGGCTATAATTCCAACTACTTCACCATGCCTGGAACGACTCCCAGAAATAAGCTTCTTCCGGATGCTTACGAACCATGGTCCAAAGTTTTTGGTGATGCCAACATCGCTGAGTTTGACAAGCACCAAATCAACTATTTCACAAGAGATGCTTTCGACTTCTTTTATCCAGGATATGGATCAAGTTGGCCGAGTGTCATGGGTGCTATCGGAATGCTTACTGAGCAAGGAGGTCACTCCGCTGGTGGACGAATTGTTGAAACCGATGATGGCTATCACCTGACGTTACGTCAACGTATTTTTGATCATTACACCACCTCCTTTGCTACCATCAAGGCATCTGCGAACAACCGAAAAGAATTGCTTCAATACAGCTACAATGCCTGGAAACCAACCAACAGCAAGACGAATACAAAAGCCTACTTCTTTTCTAATAACGATATGTATGCCGATGAACTTGTTCGTGTATTGAAACGTAATGGCGTTTCAGTTTACCAGTCAAAAGGCAACTTCCAGCTAGCTTCAGCAAAAGATTATCGCACAGGCATAACGGGGAGAAGATCTCTTCCACAAGGGACATATATCGTTCCAACAGATCAGCCCCGAGCACTTTTTATTAATAGCATCATGGAGCGAAACATGGCTATTGAAGACTCTGTGATGTATGACATGGCCACCTGGTCAGCTCCTATTGCTTACAACATTGAGGCCTGGTCGACAGCAGGAAGTTTTTCTGTGGATATGCAAGAGGTGATTGAGATGCCTGAAAGTCAAGGAGAGGTGGTTAACAATGAATCAAAATATGCATACGTGATCGATTGGTCGCAGCGCAATGCTCCACAAGCACTTTCCATGCTATGGGCAAAAAAATACAATGTGAGATCTGCGGAAAAACCATTCAGTGATGGGAATTATCAGTTCCCAGCTGGTTCACTCATCATATTGAAAGGTCGCAATCGAGAAAAATCAAAAACCATTGATGAGGATATCATGAAAATCGCGCTTGCCTCAGGCGTAAAGATTGTAGGCTTTAATTCTGGTAGAATGCTTACCGGAATGGATTTGGCAAACACCGGAAATCGACCAGTTAAGCAACCGAAAATTGCGATGATGGTAGATCCCCCTTTTAGCTCCTATACCGGAGGACAGATTTATTTTCTTTTCGATTGGATAACGCAACTGCCTATCGAGCGCATCCGAACAACTGCGCTGGAACAGACCAGTCTTCCAAAGCAGGGATTCCGCTTTGGAGGTGTTGACCTGAAAGATTATGATGTACTAATCCTCCCAGGAGGTGGAAACACACTAAAAGCATTATTTGGTGAAGAGCAGCAAAAAGAAATCAAAGAGTGGGTCAGTGATGGAGGAACCTTGATTGCTACAGAAAGTGCTGCATCGTTTTTCACAAAAGAAAATTCAGAAATCACTGAAGTGGAAATGAAGAAAAGTCCAAAGGACAGCAGCGATGAACGCCACTATTTGAAATATGCAGACCGGGAGGACTATTTCGGAAAGCGTAGAGTACCAGGTTCAGCGATGAACGCGATCATTGACACTACACATCCGTTGGCCTTTGGCCTAAAAGAAAACCTGTATACCCTCAAGTTTGGAAATGATGGAATCATTCCATCAGATAAGGTGCAAACAGTCGGGTATTACGATAAAGACCCGTCCCAACTTTTAGTTGCGGGCTATGCATCTAAAGAAAACCTGGAGCATATCGCAGGGCTTTCATTCGCAGGTGTTGCCTCATTGGGTGAAGGAAAGATCGTCTACCTGATTGATAACACGCAGTACCGAATGTTCTGGCTCGGGCCATCCCGAATGATGCAAAATGCTGTGATGATTCTACCAGGATTTTAAACTTAACTCACCATAACCCAACCTATTTTATCATGAAAAAATACCTCTTTATACTAGCAGCAGTGCTTACCCTAACTGCGGTCGATGCACAGAAAAAAAATAAATCAAACGATTCAGAAAAAATAGATGCATCGCTTTATGAAGGACTCAAATGGCGAAACATTGGCCCTACCCGAGGTGGCAGAAGTGTTGCTTCATGCGGTGTGGTAAATGACCCCATGACCTATTATATGGGAACGACCGGAGGAGGAATCTGGAAAACCATTGATGGAGGCATCAACTGGAAAAACATTTCAGATGGCCAATTGAAAACTGGAACTGTCGGGGCTATCTCCGTGTCTGAATCTGATCCCAATGTTGTTTACGTCGGAATGGGCGAACATGCCGTACGTGGTGTAATGACTTCAAATGGCGATGGTGTATACAAGAGCACAGATGCTGGAAAAACGTGGAAAAACATTGGACTCGATAAGTCCATGCATATTTCAGATGTTGTCATTCACCCTGCCAATCCCGATATCGTGTATGTTTCCGTTCAAGGTGCACTATACGGACCTTCCAGTGAACGAGGAGTTTTCAAATCCATTGATGGAGGTGCTAACTGGCGTAAAGTTTTATTTGTTGATAATGACACTGGAGCCTCTTCCCTATCCATGGACATGACAAATCCACGTATCTTATATGCTGCCATGTGGGATCATCAGCGCTACCCATGGACGGTAAGATCCGGTGGACCAGGATCGGGGCTTTATAAATCTGTGGATAGTGGCGAAACATGGAAAAAAATGGAAGAAGGATTACCGGAAGAATTTGGTAAAGCTGGCATTTCTGTTTCCAGAGCAAATCCTGATCTTGTCTTTGCAATTATTGAAGCGGAAAGCAGTAATAGTGGGTTATACCGATCAGATGACGCTGGGAAAAATTGGTCACAAATCAACAAGAACCGTGTATTAATTACCCGCTCATGGTACTACATGGAGGTATTTGCCGATCCACAGGATGAGAATAAGGTTTTTGTACTCAATGCACCGGTGATGAAATCCATCGATGGAGGTAGAAGCTTCTCCAATGTGTCTGTTCCTCATGGAGACAATCATCATTTGTGGATTAATCCCACAAACAACCAACTGATGATAAACTCCAATGATGGTGGAGCAAATGTTTCTTTCAATGGAGGAGATAGCTGGTCGACTCAGCAAAACCAACCGACAGCCCAATTTTATCGAGTGATCACAGATGATTTAGTTCCTTACAATGTATATGGAGGTCAACAAGACAATTCAGCTATTGCCATTCCAAGTAGAACCAATGGTTGGGGCATTGGCTGGAAAGACTGGTATTCTGTAGCCGGGTGTGAAAGTGCTTACCTGGCCTTTGATCCTAAAAATCCGGATGTTGTCTATGGGGGCTGTTATCAGGGCATCATCGAAAGATGGGTGAAATCAACCGGTGAAGGAAAACCTATCATGCAATACCTCGAACAACGTTTAAGTGGTATACCAATAGATTTTAGTCATCGATTCAACTGGAACGCACCAATTGTTGCGTCTCCTCATGATCCAAGGATCATTTATCATGCTGGGAACATCGTTTTCAAAACTGCGGATGGCGGACTAACATGGGAGACCATATCACCAGACCTGACAAGAAATGACACCACCAAGCAAGGTCCCGGAGGGTATCCATTCACCAACGAAGCTGCAGGTGGAGAAAACTATAACACAATCATGTACCTAGCCGCCTCTCCGCATGAAAAAGGAGTGATTTGGGTTGGCTCGGATGATGGGCTGGTGCACATCACAAAAGATGAAGGAGCTAATTGGACCAACGTCACACCCAAGGGATTGCAGGAGGGAATTATCAACTCGATAGAGGTTTCGCCTCATGACCCGGCTACTGCCTACATCACAGTGATGCGATACAAGTTCAATGACCTTACCCCGCTTGTTTTCAAAACCAATGACTATGGTGCAACATGGATTAAAATAACGAATGGGTTTAATGATCCAAATGGATTCCCTCGGGTAGTTCGAGAAGACCCTAAGGTGAGGGGTTTACTTTATGCAGGTACGGAAACCGGACTCTACGTGTCACCAGACGATGGTGCAAACTGGTCCAAACTTCAACTAAACTTACCGGTAGTTCCAATTAATGATTTAACGATCAGACAAAATGATCTGGTGGCTGCTACGGCCGGACGATCATTCTGGATTTTGGATGACTTAAGTGCCATTCAGGGATCTTTAGGCAAGGAAAAGAATAATGGTGCATTGTTTACCAAAGAAAATCATTACCGAATCCTAGGAGGCAGTGCACCGGTCGAAGCTGGAAAGAATCCTCCTTCAGGTGTGTCCTTTAATTACTTCCTTAGTGAAGAATTGCCGGATAGCGTGGAATTGAAAGTAGAAATACTAAACGGAGAAGAGGTCATCCGAAGCTACTCAAGCCAAAAAGATGAGTCTTTCAAAACCTGGCAAGGTGGCCCACCAGCTCCTCAGGTGCTTCCTGTCGAAAAAGGCATCAATCGCTTTACCTGGGATTTTAAGCGAGAGACGCTTCCAGCAGTAGATGGCGTGTTCTCTTTTGGTGATTACACTGGATCAAGAGTTGCACCAGACGCATACACAATCAAGCTGATGACGGAGAAAGACACTTCGTCCATTCAAGTGAATATTCTGGAAGTACCAGGACAGGAATATTCCGAAACAGCATGGAATGCACAACAAAACATGCTTACAGCAATAGAAGACATGATCCGAGACATGCACGAAAGCGTGAATACTATGCGTTCAGGAAAGGCACAACTTCAGGCCTATCAGAAAAGGCTGAAAGGCAATGAAGAAGCCAAGGACTTATTGGACACTGCAAAAGCTTTGATTCAGAAAATAGAAGATTGGGAAAACGAACTCATCCAACCAAAACAGGAAACATTTCAGGATGTGATCAACTTCCAAAATCAATTGAACAGTCAGATGATGAGTTTGAAATCGTTCGTCGATGTGGCTGATCCACGATTGACGCAAGGAGCTAAAGAACGTTTTGACGACCTGAAACAAGAATGGGAATCGTATGCTGTTCGCAGAGATGAGCTGATCAATGTGGAGTTGAAAACATTTAATGATTTGTATAAGAAACTCGATTTACCAGCAGTGATATTGGAGGATTAATTGGAGTTGGAGATTCCCAAGTCTCACTCTCCTGTCGTTCGCAAGGGAATCGGGTTCCTTTCTCAACCTTATTCCCTTGGGAAAATGACGATAGTCATTTGAGTCATGGGAATCTAATTGAAATAGAGACCACTTTTAATTAAGAACCAAAAACAGCACGTAATAAAATCTTAAATTAACAGCAGAAAGACCTGAGGATTAACCATGCGATTACTAAGTCTGATATTGCTTCTTGGATGCACGATCTGCAAGGGGCAATTCAACCCATCTGAAATAGAAATCATTCGTGATGAGTGGGGTGTGCCACATATCTATGCACCAACAGATGCCCAGGTTTCCTATGGTTTAGCCTGGGCTCATGCAGAAGATGACTTTAAAACCATACAGGAAATCTTGCTGGCAGCCAAGCAAATGATGGGACGATATCAGGGACCTGATGGAGCTCCGATTGACTATGTTGTTGGACTCTTACGATGTGAAGAAATTGTTAACGAGCATCTGGATGAAGTGAATCCGGCCTTCATCAAAATTGCAGAAGGATACATTGCAGGAATAAATGCATATGCCAAATCGCACAAAGATGAAGTGTTGGTAAAAAAAGCATTTCCAGTCACACTCACCGATATATTCAAAGCCTATGTGCTACAGTTGGCTGTTCAGGATGGAGCAGATAACCTTATTCGGAATCTTTTTGATGGGAATATTGATACGGTCGATTTTGAAACGAAGGGTTCCAATGCTTTTGCAATCAGTCGAAAAAAGACAACAAGTGATGAAGTGTTTCTGGCAGTAAACTCTCATCAACCATTGGAAGGTCCTGCGGCATGGTATGAAGCACACCTGGTCAGTGATGAGGGCTGGAACATGCTGGGAGGATTATTTCCTGGTGGACCGGTGATCTTTCATGGCACCAATGAACATCTGGGTTGGGCTCATACGGTCAACTACTTTGATAAGCGTGATGTATTTCAACTGGAAATGCATCCCGAAGAAGTGAACCTGTACCGGGTAGACGATGAGTGGCTGGAGCTCGAAAAACGAAAGATCAAGCTGAAAGTAAAAGTCTTCCTGGGAATCAAAATCGGAGTGAAACGAGAGGCTTTTCACTCGGTTTATGGGCCGGTGGTGAAGAATGACAAAGGAGCTTTCGCTTTTCATATGGCTGTATTTGATGAAATTCGTGCAATCGAGCAGTGGTATAAAATGAACAAAGCCACCAACCTTACGGAGTTCAAAGAAGCTTTGTCCATGACTGCCATACCCAGTTTCAACATCGTTTATGCAGACAAATACGACAGCCTCTTTTACGTAGGCAATGGCAAAGTGCCTGTGAGGAATCCTAAATACGACTGGAGCTCCACTATTCAAGGGAACACATCAGAAACAATTCCTCAGGGATACCATCCATTTACCGATCTTCCACAGATCACAAACCCTTCATCAGGATATCTTTTTAACACCAACAATGGAGCTTTTAATGCAACAGCTCCAACTGACAATCTCAACGTGTCTGATTACGATTCTACCATGGGATATCGTGCATTTGACAACAACCGAAGCTTTCGGTTCATGGAATTGATTGATCAGGATGACGAACTTAGTTGGAACGATTTCTTAGACATTAAATATGACGCAACACTTCCCGATTCACTGGTATATTGGATTAATCTGAATCCGGTTTTTGATCTGGACCCAGATCTGGCTGATTCCTCTTCATTGGTTTTGGAGATTATTCAGAATTGGAATAAGAATGCAGATGTGGATGCAATGGGTGCTGCACACCTGAATATTTTATATAAAGGATTAGCCCGCATTTCAGATAAGATTGATGTCAAAAACATTTCAGCCGAGCAGTATTATAAAGCTGTCGATTATGTGAGAAGATACCTGCTTCGTTATTTCGGGAAGATTGAGGTAACACTTGGTGAATATCAAAAATTAGTACGAGGGGATGACGAATACCCAATCGGCGGGTTACCGGATGTTATTGCAGCCATTAATTCTGATTATATGGGTGAAGGAAAAGTGCGAGCGAAGACCGGCGAATCGTATATTATGATGGTTCGGTACCCAAAAGAAGGTCTTCCAATTATTGAGACGGTCAACGTATTTGGTGCATCCACCCGACCAGATAGTCCGCACTATAATGACCAGATTCCATTATTCCTTAGCCAAAAGCGAAAGCCAATGACCCTGGATATCGATGAGGTAAGGAAAAATGCTGAACGCATTTATCATCCGGAGTGATGTAACAACCAATTAGCCTGTATTCCTCCACGTCTCGGTTCGTGTCTTCACGAATCGAAATGAATGTTGCTCTAAGGTTTGTGGTGACACAAAACAGGGCAGAATTCATTCAGATCCGTACTCCCTTGGGAGAATAACATCAGCTATTCGAGTCATGGGAGTCTCTGTTAACCACACTTCAAAGATTCCCAAGCCTCACTCCTTTCGTCATTCGCAAGGGAATAGGGGTATTATTACCTCACGCCTCGGTTCGTGTCCTCACGAATCGAAATGAATGTTGTGGTAAGGTATGTGGTGACACAAAACAGGGCGGAATTCTACAGATCCGTACTCCCTCTTGGGAGAGTAGCATCGGCTATTCGTGTCATGGGAGTCTCTGTTAACCACACTTCAAAGATTCCCAAGCCTCACTCCTTTCGTCATTCGCAAGGGAATAGGGGTATTATTACCTCACGCCTCGGTTCGTGTCCTCACGAATCGAAATGAATGTTGCTCTAAGGTTTTTGGTGACACAAACCAGAGCGGAATTCTACAGATCCTTGCTCCCTTGGGAGAATAGCATCGGCTATTCGAGCCATGGGAGTCTCTGTTACCCACACTTCAAAGATTCCCAAGTCTCACTCCTTTCGTCCTTCGCAAGGGAATAGGGGTATTATTTAACCACGCCTCGGTTCGTGTCTTCACGAATCCTGTAAGGCTTGTGGTAACACAAACCAGGGCAGAATTCTACAGATCCTTACTCCCTTGGGAGAATAACATCAGCTATTCAAGTCATGGGAGACTCTGTTAATCACACTTCAAAGATTCCCTAGTCTCACTCCTTTCGTCATTCGTAAGGGAATTGGGGTGTTATTAACCACGCCTCGGTTCGTGTCTTCACGAATCCTGTAAGGCTTGTGGTAACACAAACCAGGGCAGAATTCTACAGATCCTTACTCCCTTGGGAGAGTAGCATCGGCTATTCGAGTCATGGGAGTCTCTGTTACCCACACTTCAAAGATTCCAAGCCTCACTCCTTTCGTCATTCGCAAGGGAATTGGGGTGTTATTTTCACGCCTCGGTTCGTGTCCTTACGAATCGAAATGAAATATGCTGTAAGGCTTATGGTGACACAAAACAGGGCGGAATTCTACAGATCCGTACTCCCTTGGGAGAATAGCATCGGCTATTCGAGTCATGGAAGTCTCTGTTAACCACACTTCAAAGATTCCCAAGTCTCACTCCTTTCGTCATTCGCAAGGGAATAGGGGTATACAACCACCCAGCAAACACCAAACTTTAGTCATCCAACATACAAGATCGACCATTTATCATTTCGTGTCACCTCGGATCAATAAAATAAAATATATTGATACTTCTGTATCACTAACTGCATCATAATACTAAAAAAGCAATCACAATGAATCTAACTATCAGCAATCTTTCAAAAACATATTCCAATGGCGTGAAGGCGCTAAACGATGTTTCGATGGAAATACCAACAGGTATGTTTGGCCTATTGGGACCCAATGGAGCAGGGAAATCGAGTCTTATGCGTACAATCGCTACTCTTCAGGAACCAGACACTGGTAGCATCATGCTAGGGAATCTGGATGTATTGAAGGAAAAAGATGAAGTCAGAAAAATCCTGGGATACCTGCCTCAAGAATTTGGTGTGTACCCAAAAGTATCCGCCGAAGTGCTGCTCGATCATCTTGCAGTTTTAAAAGGGGTTTCCAATAAGAAAGAAAGAAAAGAGCTTGTAGAGTCTCTCTTACACAAAACAAATCTGTGGCAATCAAGAAAGAAAAACCTAGGTGGTTATTCAGGTGGTATGAAGCAACGATTTGGTATTGCGCAAGCGTTACTTTCAAACCCTAAGCTGATAATTGTAGATGAGCCTACCGCTGGCCTTGATCCCGCAGAGAGAAATCGATTCCTGAATCTCTTGAGTGAGCTTGGTGAAAATACAGTAGTAATCCTGAGTACGCATATTGTGGATGATGTAAAGGAACTATGCACCAGCATGGCAATCATCAATTTGGGGACCGTACTCTATCAAGGCAGTCCATCGAATGCATTGAATGAAATTCAAGGCAAAGTGTGGAAGAAAAAGATTGAAAAAGCCGAATTGGAACAGTATCAGAGTGAATTCACTGTTATTTCTGATCGCCTCATTGCCGGAAAACCGGAGATCCACGTGTTGTCAGATACCAAACCTGACACATCGTTCGAGAGTGTAGAAGCTGATCTGGAAGATGTGTACTTCTCACACATTCTGTCCTCCACACAGCAGGAAGCAGTTCCAGCTTAATTCCCAACCCTAAAAATTAAAAATCATGTGGTTTAAAATATTAAAATTCGAACTTCAGTATCGAAAAAAGCGACCAGCTACTTACATCTACTTTGCGATATTATTTCTAATGGCGGTACTAACTATGAGTACCGATATCATTCAGGTTGGTGGAGGATCAGGGCTGGTAAAAGAAAACTCTCCTACCACCATTGCTAATATGATGGCTATACTTTCTGGTATCATGATGATGATAACATCAGCCATCATGGGTGTAGCTGTTTTGAGAGACTTTGAGCACAACACAGAGTCTATGTTATTTACTACACCAATTTCCAAGTTCGATTATATGCTTGGACGGTTTCTTGGATCCTTCCTTGTGGTTCTATTCGTCTTCTTTGGAATGATGCTTGGCTTCATGCTGGGTGAGTTATTCAATCCAGACAAGGATAAAATGTTGCCTTTCAATCTTTATCATTACATCCAGCCTTTTATCACGATTGTATTAACCAATCTATTCTTTTCAAGTGCACTGTTTTTTGTGACAGGTGCACTTTCCAGAAAAATGGTGACGGTTTATGCTCAATGGATCTTACTATTCGCAGTGTATCAAGTGGCACTCATATTAACGAGTGAGGTAGACAACAGAAACCTTGCAGCCCTCATTGATCCTTTTGCCATTCGAACCATTCAAAATAAAATTCAGTACTGGACTGTCGCAGAACAAAACAGCATGGTAGTACCCTTTGATGGGGTAGTCATGTGGAATCGTTTGATGTGGACTGGGATTGGATTAGTAGCACTCATTATCGGATATTTTTCATTCAGCTTCAATGTGGTGAGAAAGTCATGGTTCAAGAAAAAAGCTGCTAAAGCAGAATCTGCTTCCAAAACAAGTATATCAATCCCAACAGTGAGTTTCAACTTTGGTTTTGGAACGTATATGCTTCAACTAAGAAAACAGACCTGGTTTTACTTCAAAACAGTGATCAAAAGCATTCCCTTTCAGGCCATTATTGCATTTGGTCTCTTTCTAATGATTGTTAATTCATTCTTCGTTGGAAGGGTTTTTGGAACGTACACTTACCCTACCACCTACTTAATGTTAGAATTGATAACCGGGTCATTTGGTCTGTTCTTTTTGATCATTCTGGTTTTCTATTCCGGAGAGTTGGTGTGGCGTGAACGAGATGTGAAAATCAATCTAATCCAGGATGCACTCCCCATGCCTGACTTTATTAGTCTGGTGAGCAAATTCTTAGGTTTAATGCTCGTATTTGTCATTCTCAATCTTTTCCTGATTGGGTCTGGAGTAGTCATTCAAGCATTCAAAGGATATTATAAATTTGATATCCCTGTTTACTTCTATACGCTGTTTTCAGAAACCATGTCCTTTGTCATTTTATTCTCACTGCTTGCATTTTTTGTGCAGGTGATGGTCAATAATAAGTTTCTTGGACATGCAGTGGTGATCGTTTTCTTTATTGCCACCGGGATCCTTGATTTATTAGGTGTAGAACATAGTTTATTCCAGTTTGGAAGTGCCAGTCTAGGCACCTATTCAGAAATGAATGGTTATGGTCACTTTGTGACAAGCTTTTCATGGTTTGACCTATACTGGCTTGCATTCAGCATCTTCCTTTTTGGAGTCGCAGTGGTTTTTGCAGTAAGAGGTTCAGAAGCTGCCATGAAATGGAGATGGCACATTGGAAAATTGAGGTTATCCAGACCAATTATGACACTCATTATAACCACATTTCTAACTTTCATCTTATCGGGTTGCTATATTTTCTACAACACCAATATTGAAAATACTTACAGGAATTCTGATGAGCAGGAGGCAATACAAGCTGATTACGAACGAGCATTGAAGAAGTACGAATTCATTAAACAGCCTAAAATTACTTCCATGAATGTACAGTCTGAATTGTATCCATACGACAGAGATTACAGCATGGAGGGGACTTATATTCTTAAGAATTTTGAAGATCAGCCCATTGACAGCATCCATTTACAACTTGGACTGGACGAGGATCTTACCTATGAAACCGTAACCTTTAGCAGACCTACTACCATCGTAGAAAGCTATGATGAATATCGTTATACATTCATAAGTTAGATGATCCATTGATGCCAGGGGATTCAATCACCATGGATTTCAAATATTTTTTTGATACCAAAGGTTTTAAAGAGTCCGGTTCGAACACCAGCATTGTATTCAATGGCACCTTTTTAAACAATGGTAGCTTCCCAAGCCTGGGTTATAGTGCCGGTAATGAGCTTGGAAGCGATGATGACAGGAAAGACAATGATTTGGAGCCTAAAGAGCGAATGATGGGGCGAGATAATCCAATTGGATTAGGTCAGAACTTTATTAGCGATGATTCACATGGAATTGATTTTGAGATTATAGTGGGAACCGTTCCTGATCAAATTGCGATTGCACCTGGTTACCTACAACGTGAATGGGAAGAAAATGGCAGACGCTATTTCCATTACAAAATGGATCAAAAAATGATGCCATTTTTTAATATCGTTTCCGCTGAGTATGAGGTGGTCAAAGACAAAACAACCATTGCATTAAATGACTCAACAAATAGAGAAATTGATTTGGGCATTTATTACCACAAGGGACATGAATACAACTTGGAGAGTATGATGAAGGGCATGAAACATTCCTTCAAATATTTCTCAGAAAACTTCAGTCCCTATCAGTATCGTCAAATGAGAATCCTGGAATTCCCTCGATATGCCTCATTTGCTCAATCTTTTGCTAACACGGTACCTTTCTCAGAAGCTATAGGCTTCATGGTGAAGGTTGAGGAAGAAGATGATGTGGATGTCACCTATTTTGTCACAGCTCATGAGCTGGCTCACCAGTGGTGGGGACATCAACTATTTCCAGCCAATGTACAGGGTAGTGCCGTTCTTTCAGAGACACTTTCACAATACTCTGCCCTAATGGTGATGAAGCAGGAGTATCCGCAAGAGCATCTCAAAGAGTTTCTCAAAGAGGAGCTAAACAGGTATTTGAGGGGAAGAACTACTGAACAGAAAAAGGAAATGCCTTTAGCATTGGCAGAGAACCAAGCTTATATCCACTATGGAAAAGGTGCCAATATCATGTATGCATTACAGGATTACATAGGTGAGGACAGTGTTAATGTTGCACTCAATCGTCTCATTATAGATTGGGGAAATAATACACTTGAACGAAACGGACGTTACGCAACAACCATTGATTTGATTGGTTATTTGCGAGAAGTTACTCCTGACAGTTTACAAGAGGTAATTACTGACTTTTTTGATAAAATCATCCTGTACGAAAATAAGGTTGATGATGCTACTTATCAGGAACTTGGTGATGATAAATTTTTGGTGAAACTTGAATTAAACACCAAGAAAATGGAATCCGACAGTCTTGGATTGTCAACCCAGGTAGCTATCAATGATTGGATTGATGTGGGCGTTTACACCGAAGATGAGAATGGAGATGAAAAATTTATCTACTTGAAAAAACATAAATTCTCAAGTGATGATAATGTGATTGAAATCGAGGTTGATCAAAAACCTTCATCTGCTGGAGTAGATCCTTTGAATAAACTCATTGACAGAAATCCTGAGGATAACACCAAAAAATTATCCCTGGCAGAATCTTCATGACCCAATAAATGAATTAGAAAGACAGCTGACATAGTTAGCTGTCTTTTTTATTTAAAATGGAAACGCTGCAATTATACTTAAGACCTATAACATCTGATGATGCCAACTTTCTTTTGAAGTTGATGAACACCGATAAATGGCATCAAAACATTGGAGATCGATCAGTCTATACGAAGGAAGATGCGCTTCAATATATGGCGGATCGGATGGATCCTGATTTAGCTAAAAAAGGATTCGTAAATCACGTGATGGTTGAAAAAGAATCAGGTCTTTCAGTAGGGACCTGTAGCCTTCATGATAGAGAAGGTGTTGAAGGAATGGATATAGGATATGCGCTTCTGCCTGACTTTGAAGGTAGAGGATACGCCTACGAAGGTGCACAAGCTATGGTCAAACTGGCATTTGAAAAATACAATCAAAAGCAAGTGAGTGGAATCACCACGGACGAAAATCAAGGTTCGTGTCGCATATTGGAAAAATTAGGCTTTAAATACCAGGGTTACATTCAATTACCTGATAATCCTGAAAACATCAAATGGTATATTCTACCATTAAGTGACTGGCAATCAGAATGAAGCATTCAAAATCATTAAATTGTAATAAAAACAACCATCCAAACACTATGAAATTACTTACCAGACTAATCGCAATCAGCATGATAGCTGCTTGCTCAGCACCTAAAGAAGAGGCTGTTGAAGTTAAAAGCTATACGATCGCTCAATTCTATGAGAATGTAGGTGTAGGAGGTGGGAGCTTCTCACCTGACGAATCCAAGCTATTGATAAACAGCAATGAGACCGGAATCTATAATGTCTACGAAATCGACATTGCCACAGGTGAAAAAACGCAGCTCACCAGCTCCACGGAAGAATCCTATTTTGGTCAATCATACTTTCCGAATGACAATCGTGTGATCTTCTCCTTTGATGAGGGAGGAAATGAAAATTTCAAAGTTTTTATGATGAACCCGGAAGGTCAATCAAAAGACTTAACTCCTGGCGACAGCATCAGAAATGGCTTTTGGGGCTGGAGCAGGGACGAGGAAAGTATGTACCTGACCTCCAACAAACGAGACCCGCGGTATATGGATATCTATGAGATGCAGATTGCATCCATGGATGATGAAATGCCGGTGAGCGAAATAATCTATCAAAACAATGATGGTTTGAACGTTGGCGCCATTTCTCCAAATGAGAGATTCTATGCCCTGACTCAGGCAATCACCAGTGCAGATGGTAAAATGTTCCTCTACGATCGTGAGACCGGAGAAAAAACAGACATTTCAATTCATGAAGGAGATGCAACCTATAACCCTCAATTTTTCAGCCTGGATAATAAAAACTTGTATTACACCACGGACGAAGGATCAGATTTTGTCTATTTGGCCAAAAGAGATCTTGAAACCGGTGAAGTTGAAACCATCTTCGAGACCAATTGGGATGTATGGTATGCGTATGATTCATGGAATGAAAAATATCGGGTGATTGGTATCAACCAGGATGCAAAAACGGTAGTAAAAATCTTCAATCAGGAAACCGGTGATGAAGTACAGCTACCGGAAATTGAAGGAGGCAGTATTGCTTCCGTCAACATATCTAAAAGTGAAAATCTCGCACGGTTGACCGTGAGTACTTCTGCATCTCCAAGCAATATCTACGTTTACAATTTTGAAACCGGAGAGCTTAAAAAGCTAACGGATACCCTAAATCCAGAAATCAATGCAGATGACCTGGTTGAAGGACAGGTCGTTAGGTATGCATCCTTTGATGGGTTGGAAATTCCTGCGATTTACTATCAACCAAAACAAGCGTCAGCTGATAACAAAGTACCCGGACTGGTTTGGGTACACGGTGGACCTGGAGGTCAATCACGTTTGAACTACTTTCCATTGGTACAGTACCTGGTAAATCAAGGATATGCGGTACTCGCCGTTAACAACCGTGGAAGCGGTGGTTACGGGAAGGAATTCAACCACCTGGATGACAAGAATCATGGAGACAAAGACCTGAAAGATTGTGTCGCCAGTAAAGATTTTCTTGCTTCTACCGGAGTAGTAGACATGGAAAAAGTAGGAATCATTGGAGGCTCATATGGTGGCTATATGGTGATGGCTGCTCTTGCCTTTGAGCCGGAAGCTTTCGATGTGGGTGTCAATATTTTTGGTGTGACCAACTGGTTAAGAACATTGAAGTCCATCCCTCCATATTGGGAGAGCTTTAGAAAAGCATTGTATGATGAATTGGGTGATCCAACTACAGAGGATTCTGTTAGGTTGTATGAGATCTCTCCATTGTTCCATACAGAAAATGTAACCAAGCCGCTCATGGTGCTACAAGGTGCAAATGACGTACGGGTACTTCAGATTGAATCAGATGAAATTGTGGCAGGTGTACGAGCGAATGGCGTACCAGTAGAATATGTGGTATTCGATGATGAAGGTCATGGCTTCCGAAAAAATGAAAATGCCATTGAAGGATACGGTCAAATCAAAGTTTTCCTTGACAAGTACCTTAAGGGTGAAGAGACAGAGGCCTCAGCAGCTGGTTCACTATAACATTAACAAACGAATGTAAAGGCAGCTTATGGCTGCCTTTTTTTTGATCCATATGAAATGCTTATTTGGTTTAGACGTTATTCGGCTTGTTATTATTTATGGTGCCGTACGAGACGCTCGATAGCCGTAAGCTGCATTTCTTGGCCCTCCACTCCATGCACCGTAGGTCCGATAGGCGATGGGACTAAATGGATTAAAATCTGTGATTTCACCTTTCACACCATAATATCCGCCTCCTCGATATCCATACCCTTTGACTTCCTGAAAACCTTCAGGCCAATCATCCACATTGGCGTATCCATAGTAACTGATGGACCCATCTCCATGTACGCCTGTAAACGCTCTACCCACTTCATCACCTACTGTGATCACCTTCTCCCACATGCTACCCGCCAGGTTCATTACCCAGTAATAAGAAGCTCCGAATTGCGCTCGGTTTGACTCGGTTAGATCTGCTTCTGTGAGGCCATTGAGCATTACTTGATTCTGCGTGTATGGATCAATGCGAAGCGCCATGTCATCGATAGACGATGTGTTCCATGGATATTCTTGCCCCATTGGTTTTGACGGTCCCCTGGATGCCTTGGTAAATTCAAACTCGGTGTAAGGACGTAAAGCCGCCCAATCGGTGAATGCCATCATATCATCCCAATGGAAATACACATTCCGGCGCTCAGGAGCCTCTGCTACATATTTACTGTCTTTTAAACGGATGGTGCCTCCATGCTTTTTATAATTTGGTGATCCAAAATTGGCCCTTACCGTCGCAGCAGTACTACCAATCAGATTCAAAAATTTTGCATAAAGCCCTTGCGTGACCTCATACTTCATGATGTAATAGGCATTATACCCTTTGGGAAAACTCGAAGGAATTGGGCCTTGCTGATCGCCCTGATAAATTTCTTCTTCACTTTGATAGTACAAACTCCCTTTCTCAGGGCCTACGGATATCTGCTGATCTTCAGCAGTGATTTTGATAAGACCATCAAAATTGCCTTCCTCATCTGACTGATAGAATGCACCAAAGTTGAGTGCTTTTTCATCCGGATCTCCCAAGGTGAAACCTCCCTCTGGGATATAAACCATTTCAATCGCTATTGGCTCTACTCGCTCAAAGCGTGTCCTAATTCTCGTTTTTGCTGTGTCTCTTTCCACTGTAATGTGATAGAGTACATCCCCCCGATATTTTGAGGCTCCATAAACAAACAAGCCAGTTCCATCTTCCGCCACTTCTATTTTCGCATCAGGCATAGACGGATCACCTTTCCAAAGCATCCTGCCCGTTCCAGGCTTCAGGTATTGATGGCTGGAATTGTTTCCCTGGTCCAGTTTAAAAAACACCCACGATGCATCGTGATTTCGATCATTGTTCCAGCTGTTCTTCCATTCGATAGTGAAATTGATGGCATAGGGTCTGTCACCAAAGGCTCTGATGGTTTCTACATAGGTGACATTAACATCTGTAGCAAACCCATATGAAACAGAGCAAATCAATATTAGTCCTATAGTTGTTTTGATATTCATAACGTGCGTTTTTGACGAAATCTCAATTTAACCAGTATTCCTAAAAAATGCTGACCACCCATGTAAACCACTTTTTCTTCACATAGCACATGCACTACCTTTATTTTCTTTAAAAATTTCAATCGTCATGAGAACCTTTATTGCATTAATCCTTTTGTCATTTTCTATTTCCTCCTTCGGTCAGGATGTGCCCGGATATTCAGGTAAATTCAATGCGATTGATCGCTTATTGGAGCCGCCCAGCCCCTATCGTACCGCTTCAGGTGCTCCGGGAGAAGACTACTGGCAGCAGCGAGCAGATTATAAAATCAAAGCTTCGATTGATGAGAATACCAATGAGCTAGTTGGTGAGGAAACCATCACGTACTACAACAACTCTCCACATAATCTGAAGTTCCTGTGGCTCAACATTGAGCAGAACGTAAACAGAAAAGGAAACGAAGATTTTGGTGACGTCTTAGGAGGCGTCCAGGACTCCATTTCCTCTCTTCAAATCCAATATTTACTTCGCCCCATTGATTTTCCGGCCGGAACGGACATCCAGTGGATCAAAGATGCCAGCGGCAAGCCATTGGATTACATAGTGAACAATACGCTGTTGCGAATCAATTTACCTGAGCCTTTAAAATCTGGTGAGAATGTCTCATTCTCCATCAAATGGAAAAACTACATCACCGATCGGGCCAAGTTTCTTCTTTCTCGGGAAGGTTACGAGTACTTCCCCGAAGACGATAACAAAGTGTTTCTGCTAGGTCATTGGTTTCCTCGCATGGCCGTTTACAACGACACAGAGGGTTGGCAAAACAAGCAATTCAGACGACTTGGAGAGTTTGCATTGGAATTTGGAGACTATGAAGTAGCACTCACCGTTCCTGCAGATCACATTGTAGCTGGAACCGGAACATTGGTAAATGAATCAGAGGTATTAACCAAAACGCAGAAAGAGAGACTTGATAAAGCCCGTAAATCATTCGAAGAGCAGCTTTTCATCATCACTCCTGATGAGGCCAAAGCCAACGAAAAAACCAAAAAAACCGAGACCAAAACCTGGAAGTTTAAGGCCGAAAATGTACGTGACGTTGCATTTGCCAGCTCACGAAAATTCATCTGGGATGCCATGGCTGTAAAGCTTCCAACAAATACTGTTTTGGCTATGTCCTTTTATCCCAAAGAAGGAACACCTGTTTGGACGGAGGAATCTACCAACGCTATAAAACAGGCTTTGGAAGTATACTCTGAAGCTACCTTCGATTACCCATACCCTACCGCTATTTCAGTTAACACCTCTAACATTGGGATGGAGTTTCCGATGATCTCATTCAATGGCGGCAGACCGATGAACGGACAGATCAGTGAGCAGGCCAGAAGAGGGATGACCAGCACGATCATTCATGAAGTGGGCCACAATTGGTTTCCTATGATTGTGAGCTCCGACGAGCGGAAGTGGATGTGGATGGATGAGGGTCTGAACACCTTTTTGCACCAACGAACATTAGCTGAACGCTATCCACAATGGAGCAGCACCCGACCAAAAGATATTGTGCCATTCATGATGGGAGATCAAAAAACTTTACGACCTATCATGACCAATTCAGATAATGATCTGCTTTTCCAGATGGGTGCCAATTTCTATCAGAAACCAACGGTCGGACTTCAAATGCTGAGAGAAACGATTGTAGGCAAGGAGTTATTTGATGAGGCATTTAAAGAATACGCCAACCGCTGGAAATACAAACATCCAAACCCATCGGATTTCTTTAGAACGCTGGAAGATGGAACAGCCACCGACCTGGATTGGTTTTTCAAAGGCTGGTTTTTCACCACCGAAACGGTAGATATCGATTTGGCAGAGGTGAAATGGTTCCAGCTAAAGGATGAAGTTGCCACCGTGGAAAACAAAGATCAAAAAGGCAATACCAAAAGAATATCAGGCTCAGGAAACGCAGAAGATGGCATGGGTTTCGGTGAAGGTCCTCAACCTTTTGCTATGGCCCACACACCAGATGGAGCATACGGACAGTTTTTAAGCAGAATTGACGAAAGTCAAATGAGAGAACAACTATCAGGAAAGCACATCTATGAATTAACCTTCAAAAACAAAGGGGGGTTGGTGATGCCGGTCATTATTGAATGGACCTATGCAGACGGTACCAAAGAGGTGCAGCAGCTGCCAGCTGAAATCTGGAGACTGAATGAAGCACAAGTGACTAAGACGTTTTTGAAAGAAAAAGAAGTTGTCAATATTGCCATCGACCCAAATCAACAAATTCCGGATGTTAATATGAACAATAATGTTTTCCCAAGAACTAAACAGTCTGATAAATTTGAAAACATGAAAGATGAGTAACTTTGTTACTTAAACCATCGCTATATGACAGAGAACGAAGATATAATACCAAACATTAGATTTAATCCCAGCACCGGATTAATACGAATTGAAGGGCGGTCAGCTATGCGAGACGTGCAGGATTTCTACCTTCCCTTCATCGAGCAAATCAAGAACACAACCGTACCGACGTTCATCGTTGAAATGAAACTGGAACATTTCGATACGGGCACCATGAAATGTTTGTATCAAATGATGCTTGAGCTAAAGGAGAAGCAAACAATGGGTGCAATGGTCATGGTCCGATGGTTCAGCGATGAAGGAGACGATGATCATAAAGAGATGGGAGAAGATTTAGAAAGCAAATGCGGGTTGAAATTCAATTACGTGGAGAATAAATAAGAAAGCCTTTAATAAAGAAAAGCCTCATCCGCCAACCGGCAGATGAGGCTTTTATTTCCAGCTAACTTGAATTACTCCTTAGTTCCCTGAACAGTCACTCCAAATTGCTTCAACTCCAATGACATGCTGGTCTTATCGCCACTGTCATCAAATTGGGCAATCACCTGCCCATCCATAGATTCCCAGGTTCCTTCTTTAGGCAACAGCACCATATTCATTCCTGCTGCTGGCACTCTCACTTTCACCAGACCATCCGCATCATCAATGTGGGCATTGATGTTGAAGTTTGCAATGGTGTATGTTCCGAAAATATATTCCGGTACTTCCACCCCTTTCATTCGTTCCTGAAGCGATGGATAAAAGTTATCCGTATCGTCCAGATCTGGTACAGAAGCATTTACCGAGATGGTCTCGATCTTCTTGTAATCAGGAATGGTAAATTCAATCTGCTTCTTCCCATACATGGCCTTTGCAGACATAGCCGTTTCATAGTCTGTACCATCGTTGTATTTGACTTCCACTTTCAGTGGGACCGGTCGATTACCATTATTGATTACGGTCAGTTTATCTTTCTTGATTTCTCCGATTTTCACATCCGGATAGCCAAACTCAAAAAACCATGGCTTCCAAAGCCAGCTAAGGTCCTGACCACTCACATCTTCCATCGTGTAGAAAAAGTCAAACGGGATCGGAGACTTCTTCGCCCAGCGACTGATGTATTCCTTATACGCTTTGATGAACATCTCATCTCCTAAGTGATGGTGTAGCATGGAGTAAATAAATGCCGGTAGTGGATAGGCTGAATAGCCGTAGTTCGTGCCATCCATAAATTGGGATGAAGCAAACAGTGGCAGGTCTTCATACTGCCCCTGCATCCCTCCTACGCTTCCTTTGTAGTTGGTGAATAGCGGTGAATCATCATCCTGAAAATAGCGATTGATCACGACTGAAGTGATGTAATCCGCCCATCCTTCATCCATCCAGGCAAAGCGACGCTCATTTACACGTACATACATCGGGAAGTACATGTGATACATTTCATGCACGGTTACACCCAAGCCCGGACCTCCATTGTAAGCCATCATTGGGAATTCCATTCCTCCGCCACCCAGTCCGATGAAGGTAGTGAAACGTGGATATGGATAAGGCATCCCCGGAATGTCTTCAGAGAAATGCTTCATCGTCTTTTGCTGATTGGGAGTCATCTCAGCAAAAGCCTGTGGGTTGCCGGTTGGGTATACCGAGCTGATGAGTACATCTTTTCCTTCTACTTTTTGGGAAGCTGCATTCCAATCGTAATGATCACTCATGGCAAATGCAAAATCAGGAACCTCGTCTGCTTTAAATTTCCATACTCCGGCTTTATGCGCAAATCCATCTTTGAGATCATCCCCATTGACGATATCCAGTGGTTCTGTAGCAGTCAGAGCTGTGTTGTAGCGCTCAAGAATATCCGCATTGAAAACCTCTGAAGGGTTTTGAAGTACACCTGTAGCCCAAATCGTGAACGACTCAGGAGCGGTAAACTCCACATTGAAGTTTGCCAGGTTGTTGTAAAACTCTGTACGGAACGTGTAATTCTGAGTATCCCATCCAAACACATCGTCATACACGGCAACTTGCGGATACCAATACGCCACAAAGAATGACGTGCTGTCCGCCACTCCCGTTCTGCGATTGGTGAAAGGAACCAGTGTCTCCCAGTTGATCGCTAATTCGATGCTCTCTCCACTTTTTACCGGCTCTTCAAGTCTAAGGAATAGATTGGTGCCATTTCGTGTGGCTGAGTTACCTTCCAGGTCTACAGAATCTCCTCTAACCTGCACCATGTTAAGCGTCACGCCATCATTCACATCTCGCTCGTCCACCCGCATGAGGCGTGGGTTTGCTTTACGGAACACGTCGTTGTAAAGTCTTACCACAATGGTGGAAAGGTCGTCCGGGCTATTGTTGTAATATTTAATGGTAGATGCACCGGTGATCACCCGTGTTTCCGGGTTGATGGAAGCTTTGATGTCATAATCTACGGTATTGTGCCAGTAGTTTGGGCCGGGCTTCCCGTCATACGATCGGGTGCCTTTGTCATACGCCTGCTTCATCTCTTTGGGTATGAAGAGCCTGGTCTCCTGCGCCATCAAAGACATACAGAGCATGAAGGTAAATAGTGAAAATACGTTTCTCATAGTGATTTGAACATTTTGAATTAAAGTGAAGCGTAAAGAAAACAAATTGTGACTGGAGCGAGGTTACCGCTGGTGGAAACAGTGATGCCATTCTTTCTATCAGTGATCACAATAAATATTCAATTTATGTTTTAAGATGCATGAGTCTAGCGTCAAACAGGTATATGAAGTATATTTAAGAGGTAAATAACGGGAATGCTACTGTTAGAAAGTTGTTATAATCAATTACCGCTTTGTAGGATCGTACTTCTGTCAGCTAACTGAATCCTACACTCCTTTCTTTCCAAATAACGACATCAGGAACTTTTGCAGAAAACGCATTGTTTTCAGCTTTGCGGTGAACTATCGACAGTGCTTCAACGAAGGCGTGCGCCTGGGAGCTCGCTCAAGCAGATTGCGCAGGGATGGTAGCAACTGTCAAGTTAACAGCATCTGCTGAAAACTCCCCTCTTCAACTCTAGATCTCGTTACGTCTCGGCGGGCTGCAAGAAAATACGGCGGACTGTGCGAAAGGGCCGTGTTGCTGGTGTGTAGTTGGGCAAGGCTGAGGGTGCACGACGGCCGTGGGTTCCATTTATTTTCCTTAAGGGTTTTTGCTTCGTTTTTGCCCTCAAAAATGAAGGCCATGCTGGCAAGCAGATCGACTAAAATATGGACGTAGAACTTGATCAATATAAACGTAGAACTTGACGTATAGAACAGATTATAACAGGCGCTATGCATGCAGATGTCGGGCTGCTATGAGCAACACTCCTGCTTTACATCCCGCTCAGTGTCCCTTCTGGTCACTGGTGCATCTGGATCATGTCTGCTTCTGGGGGTGTCTTTCTGGACGCAGTATTTCATAGATAGCGTTTGTGCGTGTGGGACACCTTCGCTACTTTTATCTCTCAAGAGCTAGTAACGGACATCCGCCTGCTAGCTAAACGTTAGAGCACATCATGCGAACCTTCACTTTCATCATCATTATCATAGTATTTTTTGGTTGTAGCGAACGAACAACTGATCAAGAAATAGCTGCCTTTGAGGAAGAACTTGGTCAAGAGGAAGCAACCGCATTATCCAAAATGGTGAATCATTTTGAAGGTGAACTCCTTGCCAAATATCCGAACAACTCTTTAGATGAGGCCTATGAACAACATCTTAACTTCATTGCCAACGACAGAGGTCTAGAACTTGGTGAATGGGTACCTGCTCAACTTATAAAGGATAGTATCTTTCGAAGTTACAGCCCTACATTATTAACTGAAATTTGGATTCAACCAGACACTGTTTGGATCAAAGATGATCGAATATTTAGATCATATCGAGGTGACATGAATCCATCTGGTCACAGAATTCATCAAGAGGCAAAAGACATTGACTCTTTGCTATATCATGAACGGAATACTGAGATACCTAACAATCGGGGAACATTTATGAAGGCCCTTGAACGCATATCTAAATCCAATAAGATCGCTAACTGGTACTATTGGATAAAGAGAGAAGCAGGCAGCATTCACCCCGCAGTAATTGCAGAAGCCTTGAATGACAAACAATTAGAATATTATGACTTTAACGAGAGGATCAGCTACGATGACTATATTGTAAAACGAATAATTCTAATTGAAACATACACTCAAACGTGTCAAACCTTCCAAATAGAGAAGAACAACTAATAATTGAATGCCTACATCATCAAGGTTTTGAAAAAATTCAATTTGAACCAGATGGGAATGTCCCTCCAGACTTATTGATCAATGATCAAATTGCAATTGAAGTTAGAAGGCTTAACCAAAACCAAATTACCGAAAATGGTCACAGAGGTCTCGAACAAGAAGATTATCGGATCAAAACAATTATAAACACTGCACTAATTGATGCCTCTGATACCAATTTCGAGAGTAGTGCCTTAGTCTCCTATTCATTTAAAAGACCAATTCCTGAGACCAAAGTGTTACGAAAAGAGATAAGAACTATTCTTGAAAAACATAAATCCTTTATCTCGGAATCCAGAACCTACCACATAGAAGATTTCTTTGAAATGAATATTAATCCATCAACCATAAAATTGGATAAGCAATTTGAGTTATTGGTTAGTAGCGATCGTGATTCGGGTGGATTTGTTGTAGGATTAATCTATCAAAATCTCAAACTAATAATTGAAGAAAAGGAAATTAAAACAAAGGAATTCAAATCAAACTATCCAACCTGGTGGCTAGCTGTTGTTGACACAATCGGTTATGGTTTAAATGATTTGGATGTCAAACAATTTCACGAACTACCAAAATTAGCTTACCAATTTGATCGGATTTTACTCGTATCTCCATTGGACAAAACCCAATTCACATATTTATATGAATAATACGTGCTCTAACAGGCCTTTAGATTCACCCCATTGAATTATTTCAAGATTAGGATATAGCTTAACGTCCTTATCTTTAAGATATTAAATTTTGCTTCTTGGAATAAGAAGAGGAAGGGAAGCTAAAGGTTCGGCAATATTTCAGAAATACCAAAGATTATTTTACTGTGGCTACTGGCTTACCACTCAATCCTGCTTTTACGAGGTAAGAAATGTATTCGGCGAAGGGTAGTATATCTTGTCCCACACTAGCAGACTCTAAGGCTTTCATATATTGATCTCTTTGTTCGACTGGAATCACTGTCCATGGATAGCCCCCAGAAATTAGCATCGAATTCATCAGGAATCTTGCTATTCTTCCATTTCCATCCATATATGGATGAATATAAACAAATACAAAATGTCCTAAAACAGCTCTAACTCCCGGATGCTCTTCCTGTTGAAGTAGTACAAATAATTCAGGCATTGTGTCACGAACCGCATCCCGATTAACTGGAGTATGCATTGATTGTGAGATATAAACTTGTGCGTTTCTATACCCTGCCAAATCTGACGGTTTAAGTAAGCCTACAGCGACACTTGGAGCGAACAATTGACGATACCATGCTCCATGGCCCTGATCTGTAACTTTGCCTGGATTTTCGTTTTTTAATATTCTTTCGAGACTTTTTTTGACCTCATTGAATGCCAACCAGTAACCTCTTGCAGCCATGGCATCCTTTTGTTTTTTGTCCTCTTCATTATCTTCGGTATTCCATTCACCACTTCGAACTTTTTCAATTAGATCGGGGGTAACCTTGTATCGTTCAATTGACAGAGAATGATAAGCGTCTGTTACGTAAATTTCATCTACTTCTTCTAAATATTTTTTGGTATCCTTTGGAATGCCTGGTGGCTCTGGGAAAACTGAGATTACCACACTACGCATTTCATGCCACATTAATTTAATTCGATTTACATATGGTGACGTTTCCCTCGATTCTAATGAAACTGGACTTTTAGAGTCGAAGGGATCAATCTCTCTAACATCATAATCTGCACTCTTCATTGTTTTGATAATTTCATTTGCTATTTTATCACGTCCAATATTTCTAAATGCTCCGGATAATCTTCCTGCAATTTTAGAATGACCTCCATCCAATAAAATACCTAATACTTCTGACGCATCTTTAATTCTTAGTAGCGCCGTTCTCATTTCTATAGCTTGATTTCTGAAAACAGAAGGCGAACTATATATTATTGATGATGGTAAATTCATACCCTTTATACCGTTTATCTCTTCTAATTCAGCTTGGTTTGGTAGTGAAGATTTCATTACAAATATTGAAGTGCCGAAGAGTAACTTGGTAGGTAAGTTATTACCCTTTGTGGATCTTATTATTAACTGTTTTGGTACTGTTGTATTAGCTGCATGAAATGCCAATGATTGCTCGGCAGATACACAATAATCTTCACTATATCTATCCTTTAAATATCTAGCACAGAACTCCCAAAAGGATGAGAACCATAAGGTACTGTCTCCAATAGCTTCATCATGAGGTACAGATATGTACCATCCTCTGACAACTTCTTTAATGAATCCATTTTTTAACAGCCTCTCTCTATGAACTCTTGTTAAATCACTTGCCTTTATAGCAACAATATTAGAATCTTGTAACTTTTTAAGTTCTATTAGTGATTCTGCTATCTTTTCATTTGGTGTTGCCATTGAACCGTTCTTTACTTGACATCAACATTATTAACTTCCTTCTATTGATGTATTATTTCTATTATTTAAAGTTGTGCAATTATTATTAATTACTGTTGTTTTATTTCTATTATTTAAAGTTGTGTAATTATTATTAATTAATGTTACTGCATTTACAATTAGTAAAAGACTGCCTTCTATTATATCACTAACAAAAGTTATTGTCATCTTATTTTGCTATGGCATTAATATCCTATTCATCAAATACCAACTACAAATACAACTATTAACATTGCCTAACAAACCTTTAGGTTCACATCAATAAACTATTCCACGATCATAGAATAGCTTACAACTCTTAAATTATTGTTTAACCTCAATGGATAACTGATAGGGCCTCATTATTCAAATTGGGAAATTGCAAACACAACTAAATTAGAAAAATCCTAGTAAACCCTAAATTGAATATGCGAACTGAGATATTTGAAAGAATAATTCAAAGGAAAGTCAAAGTACTTTTAGCAACAGAGGCACAAACTCATTTTATTTGGACGTTAAGCACAATTATTTATATTTGGGAAAGTTCTGCTTAACGTATCCTAAAATGAAACACCAACTTAATTACCTACTTATACCGCTTTGTATCGTAATATGTATTTCATGTTCAGAATATGAAAATCTTCAGGTCGACCAACCTGCCACCAGTATAACCAAAGTTTTCGATTTTGTAACCGCATCTGAAGATCCGCAATTGGCCAATCTGATTGACCAAATCAAAAATCAATCTAATTCAAGGGCATCAAACTTTACATGGATTGATAGTGTGCTAAGAGTTCAAACCGACTCAACTCTCAATTATACATTTTCATCAAGTATTGCTAACGGATTTGAAAATCAAATTTTCATGGTTCGAGGCGAGAGAATTTATACTTTCATTATGCAGTACTTTCCAACTTCTGAATGGCTTATGAGCCATGATATTGCCAATTTCTCTTTTGATGAGTATTCAGGTGAAGTAAAGTTACTAAACCAGCATTACAAACTTTTTCAGAGTGTCACCTTTGATAATGGCGATAGGCTTGATAGTTATCAATCCGCAAGGACAACTGACTGTGGAAACTATCTTACGATTGAATGGGATGATGAAATAGAGGAATGGATAGTATTAGTTGTGGTAGTGGCATGCCCAGATGGTGGTGGCCCAGTTGATTCACCAATCGAACCATTTCCCTATACAAACCCCGATCCAAGTGAAGGTGATGAAAATGATGGAAGTGGTGGAAACTCTGGAGGTAGTGGTGTAGTTGGTCGAGACGTTTGTAATCCGAATACTGAAATATGTTCTAACGGTTGTCCTCCTGGATACGAAGTTGACTCCAATGGTCTTTGCAAACCTGAAAATGCCCCATGCGAAGGAGATCCCGTTCCTAATCCTGAGATAGCTTCACAAGCAAATTCTGGTGTTGAAGGAGGCATGCACGGTTGTACAAGGTATGGAACAACATGTGATGAAAACAATCGAACCAAATGGCATGATGGCATAGATATTGAGAATGAATATGGTAATCCTGTTTATGCTATGTATGATGGATTCATTTACAACACATTATACCAATCAAGTGGATACGGATATTGGACACAAATTCAATCAACCGTGGATGGTAAAACAATAATAACCCAATATGCACACCTTCAAAAAAATGGAAGAATTACTTCAGGGGAAGTAGAAGCTGGTGATGTAATTGGCTATCAAGGTGATTCAGGGAATTTAAGTGCAGCAATAGCCAATGGATCAACAGTATCTCACGTTCATATTGGAGTTCTTGAACATGATGGTTCTAATTCTTGGAATTATAATACCAACTTTGAAGAAGTTGATCCTCGAGATTGGCTTTCAACAACTATTGATGATGAGGGTACTTCAGAAACAGATTGTAATTAATTAGATTGAAAAAATCATGAAAAAAATATCAATAATCATTTTATGTTTAGTTATAACGACAACAATTAATGCTCAAATTAAACCGCTTTCAACAATTAATGAGCTGACGGCAAATCAGTTTGAAAATATTAAACTAAATGGTGTAACACTAAAATCGATTTGGGATACTAGTGGAAATGAGGATGCTATCAAGAATCTTTTTGGCGAACCAACTTACATAAATAAGCAAAGCGAATTCGCTGATGGCGTAATTAGTCGAGAATTCTATTTTGATGGAATTGAAATGGGTTTTTATAACAGTTTTTCGTCAATGGGAAATTTAGGAGGTTTTAAGATTACTTCTTCAACACCATCAATAACCATCAATGGGATTACAATAAAAATAGGTGATAATATAAGCAAACTAGGCAATGTAGTAATTACAAATATGACCACTGGTGGAAAGAGTATTGTTTATTCACCTGATTATGATGAAACAACATTTTTGGCTATTGAATTTGATGAATCCAGTGGGACAATTCAAGAGATAATATATTATGTTCTAACTTAGGAGTAACGTATTTAACAAACAGAAATTAATATGCATCTACGCCCTTTGACAGGACAATGCAAACAAGAAACTTTGGTACTTCTAGAATCTGGGGCACAAACCCAGTAGTTAGGCATTATGCGCAAATAGCAAAAAAATGACAAAATGAAGGTAAGAAGCTGAACCTGAAACACTCATTTTCTTAACCGATCTACTGCTAACAGCAAGTAATTTTTAATCACCACTTCGATCCTAACCAGAGATAATTATTATTCCATGCTCTAATCTTATAGATTTTATTTCTGTTGCCTTATTCCCACGGCTATCTTCAATTTGAACTTTGACTTTTGTAGTCTCATTTTGAGGAAAGCCACTAGTTGTTATAATAAAGCTAGATTCATTCTCATAAGCCCTCTCATAATCCCACGATCCATTCCCATTCTTATCTAATTTCAAAAATAAATCCTTGCCTCCAAAAGCATTTGTAGAGTTTGATAAATCGAAGGTGAATGGTGTAAGATTAGTACCAGTACCAGAATCGGGGCTAATCTTAAAGTCAATTACGGGCGTCTCATTTTCAAAAATAAACGTGTGTGAAGTAGAATCGTTCAGACCAAATTCATTGGTCACGAATAGTATTAAATCTATTCTCTTATCTTCATCAACTTCAGAATTTTCAAACTTAATACTGAAACTACTGCGGTTGGTATACTCTTCAAGTTCACACATCCCACAATGCTTATTGTTTGTAAACCAATTTAATCTAAGATCGGACTCAGAAGTATTTTCATCATATAAAAAACTAGTAATGGTAAATGAAGTGTTCAACCCATAATAGCCTTGGTAGGGATCGACCTCAAATATGGCGTTTGGAGGAGTTTTGATAAGTTCTTCCGTGCTATTCCCATCATCATTGCATGAATTGAGGAATCCAATTGATATTAGAATTATTAAAGAAAATAAGATTCTAAATTTCATCTCAAAAGAAGCTTAACATAATTATTAGCAAATTAATGAAAATCTTCGCGCGAAATTTCCTGGTGTTGCCTGCCATCGAGGCAATGAGGTTTGTCAATATTACGTATTGGGTAATGATGTGGTGACAACACATAAACGAGAAAAGAAATCCAAAGTTAAGTCAGAAATAAAACTTAACTCCTCCTGTCTAAGCGTCTTACAGACTATTTAATTTGAATAATTAAGAAGGAGGGGATCACCTCACAATCTTATCCTTTTTTAAGTTTAAACTTCTTGAATGAACATTCAACGATTTCTTCTAAAACCTCTGGGTTAACATCTGAAATTTTATTTATGTAAAGGCATATTTTACCCGTTCTGTGCTTACCTAATTTATCAAGAAGTTGTTGTTGTTTTTCGAAATTGTTCAATACATAGAGGACAAGATGTTGCTTTCTCGGTGAGAATGCCATTAATGGTAGTTTAGACTTACGTCCAGTTTCATATTCCTGTATATAATATCCAAAACCAATAATTGAAGGGCCCCATCTCTCTGGTTCCAAATTTGTTATCCGACGCATCATATCAATGACAAAAAAACCATCTTTTTGTCTAGTATCATTTTGAATCGATTTAATGAATTCAGTTACACTATCGTTTGACTGTTTCATCGTGTTACTATTTTTTTGATATTACATCCCAAATAATTTATTCAGTATTGTTAGTAAGATCAGTTATCTTCAAATTAATCTAAAATAAACACCTCTTCAATCCTCATATTGAATACCTTGGCAATATCACTCGCCAGCTTAAGAGAAGGGTTGTATTTCCCTTTCTCAAGAAAAACAATGGTTTCCCTACGTACACCAACTTTTTGCGCAAGGTCAATTTGCGTCAAATTGTTTCGCGCACGTAGTTCCTTAATCCTTGTGATCATTTATTCCAACTTTTGAAAGATACAAACGGATAAAAAGGAAAATCAAAAACATGCCGACCATGCCGATTGCTATGACAAGTTTGGCTTTGTTTACCGAATCGACAGAGAAGTAGTCAAGTGCAAACAGACCAAAAAGCCACATGTAAATCGAAATTTTAAACGTGGCTGCAGCTGCTTTTTCAGCTATTTTATGCGAAAGTTCATCTTCTGGATTAAGACCTGCTTTTGCATCTTTGAGCGCTTGAATACCAGAATTAATTACAAATCCGACTACAATCAGCATCGCCGCGATTATGCTATAAGCAATTTCATTAAAGGGTCGTGATGTATTAAAAATCCAAAAACCCATTAATGCAAGAATAAAAGCCGCCACTGAAAACTTTACGATAGCTATTTTTTTTGCATTCATGATTATGTTATATATTTCTAACACATAGTTAGGTATTTCTAACATATTAAACAAATGGCTTTGGGGATTTGTATTGTAAGATTGTGCTGAATATTGAAAACAATTCCTGTTGAAATAAAAACATTGTACTACAACGTCTATCGTTGATCTCTGATTTTTCTATTCCGAAAATCCTAGCTGCTGAACTACGGCTTCTTCCTATTGTCTATCTTAGTACTAATCGCAACAAAACCATACACAGAAACGTTGGGCTCAAGCGAACATGGAAATAGCATCACTTCTGAAGTATATTAGTAAGTACATTGATTTATCCAAGCAAGAAGTTTCAATTTTATCTGAACATGTAAAAATCCGAGATTATCTGAAGGGACAATTCATTGTTCAACAGGGAGACGTCTGCAAATATGAATCATATGTTATCTCAGGTTGTGCTAAAACTTTTCATATTGATCGAGAAGGTAATGAACACGTTGTAATGTTTGCCATTGAACATTGGTGGACAGCCGATTTAGGGAGTTTTATTACGCAACAATCCGCTGACTATAATGTCCAATGTTTGGAAAAAACTAAAGTAGCTCAGTTTTCGCCTGAAAGTCTGGAACAATTGTATGTTCAAATCCCAAAACTTGAGCGCTTTTTCCGTATTATAATTCAAAACGCCTTTGTTGCGTCTCAAAAAAGAATTGTTAGGAACTTAAGCCTTACAGCCAAAGAAAGGTATCTCATTTTTCGAGAGCAGTACCCGGACATTGAACAACGTGTTCCTCAGTATTTAATCGCATCTTACCTAGGAATAACGAAACAGTTTTTGAGTAAGATAAGAGCCGAACTCACCATTGGAAACTAGATTTTGTTAATCAAGATTAACCTCCTTTTTACTTCTAGTTGAATTTTTTTGACAAAAGCAGTTCAGAGCTTTGTGTTATGAATTATTAAATAAAAAGCTAATGTCAAAATTATTAGAAAAAATCGCTGATTTGAACGATTTAGTTCTTCAAGGTAGGGCAATGGAAGCCTTTGAAAAATATTATGCCAGTGACGTCAGAATGCAGGAAAATGAATCGCAACCCACAATTGGCAAAGAGGCCAATAGAAAAAGGGAAGAAGAATTTTTAAGCAACGTTACAGAATTCAGAAGCGCACGACCACTAAAAGTCACAATTGGAGAAAACACCACTATGGTAGAGTGGCAGTACGATTACACCCATAGAGAATGGGGAATTCGAAACTACAGCCAAGTATCCGTTCAAGAATGGAAAAACGGTCAAATCATTAAGGAAAAATTTTACTACAACCTCTAGAAATCATATTATGAAAAATAAAATATTCAATACATCAGAATCTTTAGCACCACTCGCTATAAGATGTATACTTGGTTTAGTAGTTTTTCCACACGGAGCACAAAAATTACTTGGTTGGTTTGGCGGATATGGATTTTCAGGAACAATGGGGTTCTTTACAGACACGATGGGATTACCTTGGCTCGTAGGGTTTCTTGTCATCATCCTAGAATCAATTGGCGCACTAACCCTACTATCAGGATTTGCAACACGGATAGTAGCTGTATTTTATTTAATTCTAGCTTTAGGGATAGTGTTTACTTCTCATATTCAACATGGTTTTTTCATGAACTGGTTTGGTAACCAACAAGGTGAAGGCTATGAATATTTCATACTTTGGATTGGTATGGCTGTAAGTCTTATAATAACTGGATCAGGTAAATATTCAATTGATGGAAAATTTATATCAAAACATGCCAGTGCATAACATGATATACATGTAATAACCGATTTTGGTGTTATTGGAAGGTTGAATCAATTCTGTAGCTTAATAGCGGTTTGAAGGTATATACTTTTAAACCGCTACTGCTTTATACAGATAGTAATCCTTTATTTCCATTTGTCACATTCATCTCTATTCGAATAAATTAATGCCTTAGTATTGTTGAGTATAACATATTGATTTTTCTCATTTATTTATACCTATATATTCAACAAACAGACCAGGTTTTTGAACCAATTCCATTGTCCTCCTCTCCTCCTCTTGCATAATTAAACCTGATTCAGTTTGAATTGAAAGCTTCCAAAGCAAATTGATTAACTTTAGTAGGACCTTTTAACTAAACCATCCCTCACCATGAAGCGAATCATTATTGTTTTACTGACACTTACCGTTGTTCAGCTCTCTGCACAAGAGAAAACCAGACTCAGCCTGGATCATTATCAGGATTACGAATGGACCTCCAACCCTACCCTTTCACCGGATGGAAAACAGATCTTATACTCCAGAACATGGATCAACCTGGTGGATGACAAACGAGAAACGGACCTATGGATCATGAATAGCGATGGTTCCATGAATCGATTCTTTCTCAACGGATCGAATGGAAAATGGTCACCGGATGGCACTAAAATAGCTTTTACCAAGAAAGGCGAACCAGACGGAACCCAGATCTTCGTCAAGTACTTTGGCGTAGAGGGCGAACCCACTCAAATAACCAAATTAGAAAAATCTCCATCCAGCATGGAGTGGTCACCGGACAGCAAGTACATCGCTTTCATCATGCATGTTGATTCTGATCCGGCCCTAAAACCTCAGGGTCTTCCTTCGCCTCCTAAAGGAGCTAAATGGACAGAAGCACCAAAAGTCATTGATCAGGTCGATTATACGCAGGATCGCGTTGGATTCCTGGATCGTGGTTTTCGACAGCTTTTTATTGTCCCCGCCGATGGAGGTACCGCCAGACAGATCACTTTCGGAGAACTGGAAGATGTCTCCGGAGGAGTTGCATGGACGATGGATAGTAAATCCATCATTTTTAGTAGCTACCAGAAACCGGATGCGGCTTATGCCCGAGGGCACTCAAATCTCTATTCAGTTGATATAAACACGCTCAAGGTTAACGAAATAACAACCCGGGACGGTGCAGAATACTCACCTAAAGTATCTCCAGACGGATCAAAAATTGCTTTTGTGGGATCGACCTGGACTGAGAATTTCTATCATGACCGGAAAATGTACATCATGAATACCGATGGTTCAGGTCTTAATTGCATCACCACGAGCCTGGATCAAACACCGGGTTCTGCGACATGGGCACCCAATAGTTCAGGCGTTTATTTCAACGTTCGTGAGTACGGACAAAGCAATGTCTACTTTGCTGATACAAAAGGTAAAGTGAAGAAAATTACATCTGGCAATCACATGCTTTCCATGAATGACCTTGCAGGAGGTAAGGCAGTAGCCACCAGGAGCAATCCGTCCAATCCTAGTGACATTGTCAGTTTCCCGATGGATAAACCGGGTGACATCAAACAGCTAACAGAAGTAAATAGTGACATTTTCTACAACGTAGAATTTGGACAAGTAGAGGAAATCAAATACCAATCAGTGGATGGTAAAGAGGTGCAAGGATGGATTGTAAAACCTCCACAATTTGATCCCAACAAGAAATATCCGTTGGTTCTACGAATCCACGGTGGGCCTCATGGCATGTATAATGTTGGATTCAACTACAACTTTCAGTTACATGCATCCCAGGATCAGGTGGTGCTATATACCAATCCAAGAGGATCTACCGGTTATGGCTATGAATTTGCCAATGCCATTCAAAACGCCTATCCGGGAAATGACTATGATGATATCATGGCAGGAGTGGATGAAGTGATCGCCAAAGGGTACATTGATGAAAACAGAATGTACGTGTATGGTGGAAGCGGTGGAGGAGTGCTTACCAGCTGGATTGTGGGACAAACAGATCGTTTTGCAGCTGCTTCTGTGAATTATCCGGTAACGAATTGGTTTTCATTTGTTGGCACAACAGACGGAGCAGGTTGGTACTACAATTTTGAAAAATACCCTTGGGAAGATCCAAGTGAGCACATCAAAAGATCTCCATTGATGTACGTAGGTAATGTAAAAACACCCACCATGCTGATGTGCGGGGAAGATGACTTAAGAACCCCGATTTCACAGACTGAAGAATACTACCAGGCTCTGAAAATGAATAAGGTTCCAACCGTTATGATCCGTTTCAACGATGAGTTTCACGGAACGGGTAGCAAACCTTCCAATTTCCTTCGAACACATGCGTACCTCAACGCCTGGTTTGACAAACATGCGGTGAAAAAAGATCTTTCACAGGTCATTGAGACGAAATGAAATAGACAATCTTTGGACTTAAGTATAATCAGTGATGAAGTGTTTAATTACATTCATATTTCTTCTGATACATCAGATTGCTTTTACTCAATCAACGACTGAAATCTACCTGTCTGACATTCTTGAACAGGCGATTTTAAGTAATGATCATAATGTATCTATCCATGTTGCAAATGCATCAATTGATAACCTCAAAGACATCCAAGATCCATGGGGTTCATCAAGCAAAGAATCAATAGGTGAATATCTAAAATCTAACTTCCAGAAATTACCTTCTGACACATCTGGTTATTTGATCATTGACAAGAAGCTCAATATCCATATTGATAAATTAGAGACTTTTTTGCTTTCAGATCTTCATTTCACTAATGTGACAATCGAAATAGATGAGGTGAAAAATTTATTCATTAAAAATTGTCATTTTGATACGCTTACGATCCAATTGAATAATCTCACTAAACATGGATTTATTAATGAAAACTACATTTCTCAATCTCAAATTGAATCACACTCCATTCAAGAAAAAGCTCCATTTTGGTTCCACTCTAATGTGATAGATTATTCAGAATTAAGGTTGAATAATGCTAGAACAGTTGAAATTTTAGGTAATAGCTTTAAAATCCATCCAATGAAGATTGATGCTGGAGATTCAGCATTTTACAAGATAAACAATAAGCTAATTGACTATAATGACAATCGTCATCCAATGTGGTTGGAATTGGTGGAGGTTGAGGAAGTGATAATTTGGATGAATAAAAATATAGATCTCAGGGATCAATATGAATTTGAAGCCTTAACGATTACCGGATCAGTAAACAACCTCAAAATACTTGAAAACATACTGCATATACCTCTTCAATTCATAGATCTTACAATAAAAGACCGACTAGAGATCATCAAGAATGAATTTAAAACTGACAAGGCATTTGGCTTGTATCGTGTACTTCTTCCCGAACTTTTGATTGATATAGATTGGGATCAGTTTGATAAAAAATTATACATTTTAACAGATGCTTCTTCGAAGGAAACAGATCATGGTTTCTGGGAATTTGGTGTTTTGCCTTACTTTGGTGAATCGCTTATTGAGATGGAGTACAACGATAGACGCAGAACTCTTTTAAGTACCTACAGCAAGTTTTATATTCACTTCAAAAATTCCGGAGATGTAGGAGCTTTCAACGCCATCTACAAGGACATACAGGATCTAAATACCTTATACTATGAGTATCTAGCCAAACAAAATTCGAGTGTACAGGACATATTTAGGTGGAGGTTGAATCAATTGATTCGTTTTTATACGGACTATGGGACAAATCCTGTCAAAGCAGTTGTAATCTCTATATATCTAATTCTAGCATTTGCAATTTTCTATTTCTTCTTTCCCTCTGAGTGGGATAAAGAATCAAAAGCAAAAACAATCGAGCATTTAACACTAGCCATAAAAAAGAATAGCGTTCCTTTCTTTCCAGCACTATTCAGAGCTATTTATTTCCTTTTTTTGAGCCTGGTGAATGCAATTACTTTAAGCTTAAATTCATTTGTGACATTAGGTTTCGGAACAATACCTACTAAAGGATTGGCAAAATATATCTGTATCATCCAAGGTTTTATTGGTTGGTTTTTACTGAGTTTATTTTTGGTAGCACTCTTAAACCAAACAAATTTTTAAACGAACACTTAGCTTGTCAAAGCTAAATTCACTTATAACTCATGAATGTTGTACGCATTAGTAAAATTCATCGTTTGGTATAAACTCAAAACTAACCATTCAATTATTTGGAATATTTCTTGCTTCACCTTCTTTTTGAAAACGAAAACTTAATCACAATAATTAGTTATGAATTGTAATCACTTAAGGAAGCTCACCAGCTTCATGCTATGTTTTATTATTGGCTTTGTAGCTATATCACAGGAAAAAGACATTGCTGGCGATATAGATAAGCCGCTCAATAGTCCCATCCCCTCCGACCCTAGCGTCAGAATCGGCAGATTGGACAATGGGCTCACGTACTACCTTAAAAAGAACAATAAACCTGAAGATAAGGTGGAGTTCAGACTGGTAGTAAATGCAGGCTCTATTTTAGAGTCTGAAGATCAGCAGGGGCTTGCTCACTTTGTGGAGCACATGGCCTTTAACGGAAGCAAAAACTTTAAGAAAAATGAACTTGTCAACTACCTGCAGTCAATTGGAGTTGAATTTGGTGCCGACTTAAATGCATATACCAGCTTCGATGAGACTGTTTACATGCTCCCAATCCCTACAGGAGATCCTGAAGTAATGGATACCGGATTGAAAGTACTGGAAGACTGGGCCAGTGGTCTGGATTTTTCGGAAGAGGAAATTGATAAAGAACGAGGTGTTGTAATCGAGGAATGGCGCCTTGGACAGGGTGCTAGCCAAAGAATGCGAGATAAATGGTTTCCTGTAATGTTCAAAGATTCGCGATATGCTGAGCGTCTTCCAATCGGAAAGAAAGAGATCATAGAAAATGCGAGCTACGAGACAATCAGAAAATTTTATAACGACTGGTACAGACCTAACCTGATGGCAGTGATTGCTGTCGGAGATATTGAGCTTGATGAAATGGAAAGTGAAATCAAAGAGCGATTTGGCAAGCTGGAAAATCCTGAAACTCCAAGGGAGCGAACACTTTATGACGTACCTAGCCATCAGGAAACCTATGTAGCAATAGAGCAGGACAAGGAAGCACCTTTTACTCAGGTACAATTGGTGTATAAGCAAGATGATACTTCGTCTGAAAAAACACTTGAGGATTACAGAAGAGAACTTACCTACGATCTATTCAATAGCATGCTGAATCAGCGTTTGAATGAACTTCGACAGTCTGCTGAACCTCCCTTCGTGTTTGCAAGCACAGGATATGGACGTATGGTTCGCACAAAGAAGACCTACTCTTCATTTTCAATGGTAGGAGAAGACGGCATCATGAACGGTCTGAAAGCACTAGTAGAGGAAAATGAGCGTGTAAGACGTCATGGGTTTACCAAAGGTGAACTGGAAAGGGCGAAGTTAAGAACACTCAATAACCTGGAGCAGCAAATGAAAGAAGATGATAAAACAGAAAGTAGAAGACTTGCTTCTAAATATGTTTCATCGTTCTTGAATGGTTCCCCTGTGGTTTCTTCATCATTCTCGTATGAGTTTGCTAAAAAACAGTTTGAAACCATCACTGTAGATGAAATCAACAAATATGCTCCCCAATGGATCAAAGAAAACGATCGTGTAGTCGTGATCACTGGTCCAGAAAGAGAGAATAAGGATGTTACAAAAGACAATGTACTTGCACTACTTGCAGAAATGGAAAGTAAAACCATTGAAGCATATGAAGATGAGGTTGGTGGCTCTGAACTGATGACCGCAATACCTAAAAAAGGTGCCATTGCCAATGCCTCAAAGTTAGAAGTAGTTGACGCTACTGAATTGACATTATCCAACGGGATGAAAGTAGTTCTGAAGTCAACTGACTATAAAAACGATGAAATCCTAATGTCAGCTTACAGTCACGGTGGACATTCACTTTATGAAGATGCATTGTATGAAAGTGCCTCCTATTCAGGGAATATCGTTGGTGAAAGTGGTGTTGCTGATTTCTCAAAAACAGACCTTGACAAACTATTTTCAGGAAAGACTGTACGTGTCAGTCCATTTGTAGGAACGTACAACGAGGGCTTTAATGGAAATGCTGCTCCAAAAGATTTGGAAACGTTGATGCAGATGGTACACCTTTATTTCACTGCACCAAGAAAAGATCCTCAGAGTTTTGAATCATATAAGATGAGAAACACGATGTTGTATCAAAATTTAATGTCAAATCCACAGTTCTACTTTCAGAACGAGTCAATCAAAATATTAAGTCAAAACCATCCACGAGTTGGTTTCCCAACAGCTGAGGAGTTGGCTAATATTGATTTGGATAAGGCTTATGAGATTTATGCAGATCGCTTTTCTGACCCATCCAATTTCACTTTCTTCTTTGTGGGTAATTTCAGCGAAGATGAAATCAAACCTCTTTTAGAAACATATCTGGCCAGTATTCCTTCAAAGGATCGAGATGAAAATTGGAAAGATTTGGGTATCAGACCACCAAAAGGAAAACTGGAAAAGGTCATCAATAAAGGAACCGATCCTAAAAGCCAGGTTGCAATCAACTATAAAGGTGAAACGCCATACAGTGAGGAAGAAGACTATGTACTTGGTAGCTTAGGTGAAATAATGACCAACAGGTTAATTGATCTTATTCGAGAAGAGAAAAGTGGTGTATACGGTGTTGGAGCTCGAGGCTATATCAGCGAGCGTCCATACGAGAATTACACGTTTAGTATTTCATTCCCTTGTGGACCTGAGAATGTAGAAGAACTGAAAAGCGCAGTGTACGGTGAAATCAGCAAAATCCAAGAGGAAGGAATTACTGAAGAAGATTTAAATGAAATCAAAGAAGCACAGCGAATCGATCGTAAGGAAAGTTTGAAAGAAAATAGATACTGGCTGAACAGTCTATCTAGCTATTATTCAAATGATCGAGACATTTCTAAATTCTTTAACTACGAAGAAATGATTGAGAATTTGACTGCTGAAGACGTTCAAAAAGCGGCTCAGAAATATTTACTGGAAGACAATCTGATTGAAATTGTTTTGATGCCAGAAGAATAGATCAGAACCAAACTTGAAAAAAGCCTCCTTAAAGTAATTTGAGGAGGTTTTTTATTTTAATGAAGTTTGATGGTTTCAGTTCTGTTAAAGAATCTTAATTACGTGCAAAATTCAGAATCATAAATCAAATTTGGTATGTGAGAGGTTCAATATTCATAGCTGTATTTATAGCAGCCTGCACAATTTCAGCACAGGATAAGCTAAAGGCCGCTATTTCAGACTTAACAAATGAAGAAAGAATTCATGGTGCTCATATCATTAACCTCATCACTAAAAAATTCACAATTTCAGATGTGGATGGAAGGTTTGCAATACCGGCATCCACCGGTGATACTTTGCTCATTACGCATGTAGGATATCAAAGCCTGCGAATTGTGGTTTCAGAGAGTATGCCAAATGAGTTTAAGCTTGCTCAGGAGATTAAGATGTTGGAAGAAGTTCAAGTCAACATATTTCCCGAATATCAAAGATTCAAACAAATGATCATCGATACGCAACCGGTTGACTCTTCACTAGAAGTCTTTGGAATGGCTGCTATCCCTCTTGAATACTTTACTAGAAAAGAAATAACTGAGAAAGATCTCCAACAGCCAGTTTTTGGTCCTTCGGTTGCGATTGGTTTTGACTTGGAACCGCTAACCAAGCGAGGAAAGGAGAAGAAAAAACTTCAAAAGATTTTGGAAAGAAGAGAACTCGAAAGAGTGGCTTATAGAAAGTTTAATCGCGATTGGGTAGCCGAACAAACGAAACTAACTGGTGACGACCTTACGGATTTTATATCATTTTGTGATTTCAGTATTGAATATTTAGCAAATGCTACACTATTTGATATTCACCAACGTATGATGGGACTGTTAGATGATTTTAAGAATGACAATTTGAAACCAAAAAAAGATCAGTACATACCGGGTGCTTGATTATTGATGATTTATATGAATGGATCGATCCGAAAATCATGCTTCATTATTTTTGTGAGCAATGATCGACAAAATCAAGGCCCTGGAAAAAATCGCTCTACAACTGGAGCCCGATGAACATTCCCAAAAAGATCTTACCAATAAAGTCATCCATCATACCGATAACTTTTTATCTGAACTCAGCGACGAGCAGGCCTATTTTCAAAACCCAGAACCCTCAGAATCTGATCAATTATCAGAAAGCCCTCAAGACATAGAATCTCTTTTACAATTCTTACGAACGAGGGTAGAGCATGATGGAATAAATGCAGCATCTGGCGGGCACATGGGATATGTTCCCGGAGGTGGACTCTACCCTTCCGCACTCGGTGATTTCCTGGCTGCAATTAGCAATAAGTATGCAGGCATTTACTTCCCTGCACCAGGAGCTGCACGGATGGAAAACATGCTCATCCGATGGATGAATGAGTTGATGGGATTTCCAAATGATGCAACAGGCAATCTCACATCTGGTGGCTCTATATCTAATCTCATTGCAGTGGTGACTGCAAGAGAGGCTGCTGAAGTTAAAGCAAAAGATTTCGATAAACTCGTGGTTTATTTATCAGATCAGGCTCACCATTCGCTACAAAAAGCACTCAGAATTGCCGGGCTCGGTGAAGCTCAGTTGAGATATCTGCCCATAGATCAGGAATTTAGAATAGACATCTCATCATTGGATGAAACGATCCAAAAAGACAAAGATTCTGGTCTGATCCCATTCTTCATCAATGCTTCTTTAGGCACCACTAACACAGGAACGATCGACCCAATCGAAGCGATGAGTTTGATTGCATCAAAACACAGTGTCTGGTTTCATGTAGATGCTGCTTATGGTGGATTTTTTCGTATGCTTCCGGAAATTCAAGAAAGAACAAAAGGAGTTGAGAAGGCTGATTCAATCACGCTTGATCCACATAAAAGCTTATTTCTACCTTTTGGAACAGGAGCAGTTTTAATTAAAGATCTAAAATCACTCTACAAGGCACATCGCTACACTGCAGACTATCTGCAAGACCTGGTTGATTCAGATAGTGAAGTAAATGCTGCTGATGTATCTCCTGAGCTCACAAAACATTTTCGTGGCTTGCGTATGTGGTTGCCTCTGAAGCTTTTCGGATTGAAACCCTTTCGAGCAGCGCTTGAAGAAAAAATGTTATTGGCACGTTACTTTCGGGAGCAACTGATGAAGGAGCCAGGCTTTGAGTTGGGGCCAGCTCCTGACTTGTCCATTACCATGTTTAGGTACATTCCAAAATCCGGAGATGCCAATGCGTTCAATGAGAAACTCATTAAAGCCATTCAGGATGATGGACGAATTTTTTTATCATCCACAAGTATTCACAACACCTTTTGGATTCGTGTGGCAATCGTTGTTTTTCGTACACACCAATCGAAGATTGATCTACTTCTAAAAATCATCAAAGAAAAAGTAGTAAAGATGATACGTTAACATATGGACTCATTCTAGTGGTCTGATTTTTCAAGTGATTGCCCTGTTTAAAACGCATAAATAATACTTACTCGTAGGAGGGTATATCTTTGTTAAAAAAGCATTGGCAGAACTCCTCCTCATCACGCCCCCATTTACTCAGCTCAACACACCGTATCCTGCCACAGCATATCTCAAGGGTTATTTCAATACGCTTGATATTGAAATAGATCAGCAAGATCTGGGCATTGAGGTGATCGTAGCATTGTTCTCCAAAAAAGGATTGTCTCAGTTATTTGATGTGGCAGCAGGTTTTGAGAATCCATCTGAAAACGCCTCCAGAATATTAAACCTTAGAAATGCATATTTATTGACGATTGAGCCAGTCATCTCTTTTCTTCAGGGAAAAAACACCTCGCTAGCGCGCCAAATTTGTACAGATCCATTCCTTCCCCAAGCATCCAGATTTGATCAACTCGAAGAAATGGACTGGGCGTTTGGACATATGGGTGTCCAGGACAAAGCAAAGCATTTGGCTACACTCTACCTTGAAGATTTGTCCGACCTAATCATTGAATGTGTAGATCCTCACTTTGGATTCAGTAGGTATGCTGAGCGGTTAGGCCGAAGTGCCAATTCTTTTGACGAATTACATGCTCAATTACAGTTTGCACCATCGTTCATTGATGAAATCACTCTAAGATTACTGGATGAACGAATGAAAAAAATCAATCCATCGGTGGTTGGATTTTCTGTTCCTTTTCCTGGAAATCTTTATAGCGCTTTTCGCTGTGCTCAATTTCTCAAAGAAAACTATCCGGCTACTAAAATCGTCATGGGTGGTGGTTTCCCAAATACCGAACTGCGGGATTTAAAAGACCCAAGAGTCTTCAGTTATTTTGACTTCATCACCCTTGATGATGGAGAAAGGCCTATGCAATTGTTATTGGAGCATATACGAGATGGGAAGAAACAGCCAACACTCAAACGTACTTTTTGTCTCCAAGATGGAGAAGTGACCTACATCAACAACGCTACTGATCCCGATGTAAAGCAAAGTGCTGTGGGAACTCCTGATTATCAAGGGCTACCGCTTGACGATTACATCTCAGTCATCGAGGTTGCTAACCCTATGCACAGTTTATGGACGGATGGTCGGTGGAATAAACTGACTATGGCCCATGGCTGCTATTGGGGCAAATGTACGTTTTGTGATATCTCACTCGACTATATCAAAATCTATGAACCCATTGCTGCGAAAAAATTGGTTGACAGGATGGAACAACTCATTGAGCAAACGGGCTTTTCCGGATTTCATTTTGTGGATGAAGCAGCCCCTCCTGCGTTAATGAAAGAACTTGCTCTAGAAATATTAAGAAGAGAGTTATCGGTTACCTGGTGGACAAATATTCGCTTTGAAAAGAGCTTCAGTCTGGACCTATGCCTTCTACTCAAAGCAAGTGGATGCATCGCAGTTTCCGGGGGATTGGAAGTTGCCTCTGACCGCTTGCTCAAACTTATAGACAAGGGAGTAACTGTCGCTCAAGTGGCTCAGGTAACCGATCATTTTACTCAGGCTGGCATTATGGTACATGCCTACCTCATGTATGGGTATCCAACTCAAACCATTCAAGAAACCATAGATAGTCTTGAGATGGTTCGTCAGCTTTTTGAACAGGGCACCATTCAGTCAGGCTTTTGGCACCAGTTTGCAATGACTGCTCATAGTCCTGTGGGATTAAACCCGGAAGCATTTGGCGTTATACCGCAGCAAAATGAAATCAGTTTCGCAAATAATGATGTGGCGTTTGTCGATGAGGCAGGTATTGACCACAGCATTTTTAGCTATGGTCTAAAGAAATCATTGTATAACTACATGCATGGAGTGGGTTTTGAATGGCCGGTACATGAATGGTTTGAGGAAAAAATGCCTCCAACTTCCATTGATTCAGACTTCATAGAAAATGCAATTAATCAACACGAGGATTTGAAGATTAAACCAGATGCACAGGTAATCTGGTTGGGTGGTAGCTGCCATCTTGGGCCTTCTAAAAAAGGAAAAGTAAAAATAGAGGTTCATTCAATCACGGAAACAATTAATATTAAGATGCTTGAACCTGAAGGTCAATGGTTTTTGAAGCAAGTAGAAAATTTAAGAATTGATCAGCCAAGTATCAAAATGAGGATGCTAAAAGAATCATTTGAGGAGGCATGTGGTGATTTTGAACCATTTTGGTTTAGCAAACCAATAAATCAACTCAGATCAATAGGTTTGATTGTGATCTAGAATGCCTCACTTATACCAACGTAAATTCCATTCTGGCCGCCTTTACCAAACCCTAAATCAACACGAATATTAAGTTTCCTCTCAGGAATAATTAACATCCTACCTCCGATACCAGCAACGTATTTAAACTCCGTAGCATCGAAATCTTCAATGTTTTGAGCAACATCGCCAATGCCGGCAAAAAGTGTCATCCCAAATCTCCAAAACAGTGGCCTTCTATACTCAACCTGAGTATACATCATTTGCCGATCACGATAAAGGCTTGCATTCTTAATACCCCTTAATCGCTCATCTCCAGCAAGCTGCGGTAGTTTATAAAATGGGATATCCGTTCCTCCGGTCCATTGGGATCTAAATTGTAGGGCTATGATGTTTCGATCATTAACGATTGAAAAGTATTTTCTAACATCTAACAAAAAGCTAGTATAGTTAAAATCTCCAATGCCTGTATACATCAACCGACTGCTAATAAAATAACCTTTAGTTGGGTAAATGGTATAGTCCCTGGTATCAAATCGCAGGGCCGGACCAATGCCAAATAAGCCTCCTCCATTAATTCCAATTGGATTATCTGTTTCGAGCAATCCACCTTCAATGACTTTCTTAATTTTGGTAAAGTGAGCATCATAGGCCGCTCCAATGAAAAATTTCTCATTTAATGGATGCAGAAACTGTCCTTCCAGCTGTACAAATCGATTGGTGTACATTTCGGAAATATCAGGATCATTTTCATTGCCAATTCCAAAGTATGAATCCGGGAAATTATAGTATCTGACCGATGCGGTGAGATTTTGTCCGGAGGGGAAATAGTAGTCCAGGTTAACTACAGCAATAGACTGTTTCTTTAATGTATAAACAACATAGGGTGTGATGGTAGATTGTCGTTGAAAGGCACTCGGAAGTACACTATTATCTTTTAAAACCCAGATACCAACTGCACCAATTTGCAAACTGGTTTCAGGAGCGTAGCTAACTGCAGGAAAAGCGGCAAATGACCCTTGATTAGAAATGGTATCCGTTTCTTGACCTAGAATTATTAGCGGAACTAATAATAAGAGAAAAAGATAATTACGCACTCAAATTATCAATTATGGAACTTCACACACCTACAACTCAGGTAATGGCTATCCCCCACTCTTGAGTGATAAATATCCTCATCTCCCTTTTTTAGAGTAATAATTCCGGCGGAATTACTATCCTTAAGTTCATTGTCCCACCAGTTTCCATGAACGCCTATCCCTTTAAAGGTGCCATCGGGTTGACCAAACCCACCAAACATCATATCCATATCGCTCTCCTTTCCTTCGATCAGGTATTTGCCTGAATGATGCCACCCACCAAAGAAATGAAACAAGTGTTTCCACTCATGAATGGTAGGAACATGCCATCCTTCAGGGCAGGCACGGTTTGCTTGTTCGTAATTATAAAGTCGTCCAAACGTTTGGGCGTACTCGGGAGTAGAATTATATGTTTTGGAACCAGGTACATAAAAGCGTACATTCTCTGCATACCAGGTGCGTTCGATGGTGCCGCCATGATGTTCACGAATGAATGTGATTGTCTTGTAAACTTCTCCATCTCGTGGGTCCGTATATGTGCCCATCTTGTGAGAGAAATGTTTATTCTTGGCTTCACGGCTCTGAGCAATCGTAGTGATCATAACCAGTGAAAAGAGTGAAAGAAATAGCAAGCTTCTTATTTTCATGGTTTCAGTGATTTAAAAGCAAATTAGTAAATCCTAAATAACTAATCCTGTACTTCAACGATCATTTCGACCTCCACAGCGATATTTCGAGGAAGTGATCCCATTCCTACAGCTGCTCTGGCATGTTTACCTCTATCACCAAACACCTCAACCATTGTATCAGAAAAACCATTGACTACTTCAGGCTGATTACCAAAATCCGAAATACAGTTCACCATGCCTAGTACTTTGACAATACGGACGACTTTATTAAGATCTCCTATTTCAGCCTTAAGTGCCGAAAGTTGAGCATATGCTACAAGCTTTGCCGCCTCGTATCCTTCCTCAACAGTCAAGTCCTCGCCTACTTTACCAGTTACATATCCTCCTTCAGGCAGCCCAGGACCTTTCCCTGCCATAAATACTAAATTCCCAGTACGTACGGCATTTACATAATTAGCGACCGGAGCAGAGGGCTCTTTAAGCGTGATCCCCATTGATGTAATCTTTTCTTCTACATCATAATCGTAAAGTTCCTCTTTTGGCTGCTGTGGGTCATCATGGGTATGCTCATGACTAGGATTGCAACTGAAAATTAAACTAGAAAGAGTGAGTGTTATGATTAGGTTTTTCATAAGATAAATATTTAGGTTATGCCATCATGAACGAGAGAAGAGCATTGACAACTATTGCTATCCCACTCTCTCATTCAGAATGACAACTTGAATGTTATTACTGCATGCTATTTTCTCTAATAGCCTTAAACTCAGAACCAGGTTTCCACTCAGGCCAGTCTGCTGAATTAGCGATTTTCATCCCCACTTCCATCAAAAGTTCTCCATCCAAAGCCATCCCATCAAATGTCCAATAATCGGCATTGTACTGATCTTGTGGTCGATGATATTGAGTGGAGAGATAAACTTTATTTAAGCTATCAACATAGCTCACTCCTTTAGTCATATGCTCATATCCACCGGATGCGTACAGTGCCGGAATACCAACTTTAGCAAATTGAAAATGATCTGATCGAAAGAAGTATCCTTTACCCGGATCCGGGTCTGCCAATATGTACCTGCCTTGTTTCTTTGCTACTTCTTCAGCAATATCTTCAAGCTCCGACTGACCATAGCCTACAACCGTCAAATCTTTCATTGGCCCCCAGGCAGTGATGCCATCCATGTTGATATTGGCCACCGTTTGTGCAGGTGGATAGATAGGATTCTGACCATAATGTTTAGAACCTAACAAACCTTGTTCTTCAGCAGTCACAGCCAGAAAAACAACTGTTCTTTTTGGTTTGTCCATCTTGGCCATTGCTTCAGCTATGGCCAGCATTGTTGCGGTCCCGGAGGCATTGTCATGCGCTCCATTGTAGATGCTATCCCCATCTATTTCTTGACCGATTCCCAAATGATCCCAATGAGCTGAATAGATGATATACTCATCAGGTCTTTCTGATCCTGTGATTTTAGCAATCACATTTTGTGATTGATCCTTTTTAATATTGTTATTAACCGTAACTGAAGCATTCAAGCCTAAACTGAATGGCTTAAAATCAGCACTTCTGGACATTTCAGTATAATTCTTCATGTCCTCACCTGAAGCTTCAAATATTTTAATTGCCGCATCTCTGGTTATCCACCCAAGTACATTTGGTTGATAAGTATCACCGCTCTGATCCAGGTACAAGCTGGCTCCAGACCATGAGTTTCTCACAACCAACCATGGATATCCGGCTGGAACAGTTTCATGAATAATTAAACAGCCAGCAGCTCCTTGTCTGGCAGCTTCTTCATATTTGTAGGTCCAGCGGCCATAATATGTCATGGTTTCTCCTTTGAAGAAGGTAGAATCTCCTGATGCAAAACCAGGATCATTAACCAGGACAACTACTGTTTTACCTTTTACATCCAATCCTTCATAATCATTCCAGTTATACTCAGGAGCTACCACGCCATATCCAGCATAAACAAGCTCAGATGCATCCAGTGAAATCTCTTTTACAACCTGTTCTGTGTAGGCCACAAAATCTTCTAATACATTTAATTCGACTGTTTGACCATTTCCCTCAATCGTCATTGTCTCAGAAGGCATAGCTGTCAATTCAACCATTGGCACATCCTGAGTAAATGAATCTCCATTACCAGGTTCCAATCCATAGGCTTTGAATTGATCCATCAGGTAATTCACTGTTTTGATTTCTCCTTCAGTGAATGGTTTTCTACCCTGAAAATCGTCAGAGGATAGAACTTCAATGTGTGACTTTAATGATTCTTCAGAAATCTGAGATGAAGCACTCTTTTCGCTTGGTTGGCATGCGAAAAGTATTGCCCCCATCGAAAGCATGGCTAAATTTTTCTTCATTGTTAGGTATTTTCTATTCTGCCAATTTAAATGAATTCAATAACACAAGAATATTCTTAACTTCGGTGTTACTAACCATACTTTAGAATATAAAAATGAAAAAATTATTGAGCATTGGTCTCATTGGTTTACTGCTTAGCCAATGTGCTCCTACAGAAACAAAAGAAGAGACTACCGAAGAAATGTCTCCTATGCAGCAAAAGGTGGCCATTTATAAAAATGTCGAGCTCACAACAGATGTAAGTCAATTGAGTGAGAATGAGAAACAGATGATTCCTTTGATGATTGAAGCTTCAAAAATCATGGATGAATTATTCTGGTATGAAGCATATGGTAAAAAGGATTCATTGCTGGCGACTCTTACAGACCCAGCAACTAAAAAATATGTGTACATAAATTATGGCCCATGGGATCGGTTGGCAAACAATGAACCTTTTATTGATGGTATCGGCACAAAACCTGAGGGAGCCAACTTCTACCCTACCGATATGACCAAAGAAGAGTTTGAAGCAGTAGATCTTGAGGGCAAGACCAGCTTATATACGTTTATTCGAAGAGATGACGATGGAAACCTGATTACTGTTCCTTACAATGAAATGTTCTCAGAGCAGGTACAAAGAGCTGCAGAACTCATCAGACAATGTGCTGAGCTTGCAGAAGATGAAGGCTTAAAAAATTACCTAACACTGAGAGCTGATGCGCTTTTGAATGACGAGTATCAGCCAAGTGACATGGCCTGGATGGACATGAAAACAAATGGACTTGACTTTGTGGTAGGACCAATTGAAAACTATGAAGACAAACTCTATAACTACAAAGCTGCCCACGAAGCTTACGTATTAGTTAAGGATAAAAGCTGGAGCGAGCGATTGGCTAAGTATGCCGCTTTCCTTCCTGAACTACAGGAAGGCTTACCGGTAGCCGATGAATACAAAGCTGAAACACCGGGAACAGATGCAGATTTAAATGCCTACGATGTGGTGTATTATGCAGGAGATTGTAATTCAGGTTCAAAAACAATTGCCATTAATCTTCCTAATGATGAAGAAGTGCAATTAGCAAAGGGCTCAAGAAGATTGCAGCTTAAAAATGCCATGCAAGCAAAATTTGATCACATTTTAGTGCCTATTGCTGATGTATTGATTCATCCGGACCAGCGCAAGCACATCACGTTCGATGCATTTTTTGGAAATACGATGTTTCATGAAGTGGCTCATGGGCTAGGAATCAAAAATACGATTAATGGAAATGGAACTGTTCGAAATGCTTTGAAAGAGCATTCCTCTGCTCTTGAAGAAGGAAAAGCCGATATCCTTGGTTTATACATGATCACTCAGCTTCATGGAAAAGGAGAAATCGAAGGTGATTTGAATGATTACTACGTAACCTTCATGGCTGGTATTTTCAGATCAGTTCGCTTTGGTGCGGCCAGTTCACACGGCAAAGCCAACATGATCCGGTTCAATTTTTTCAATGAGTATGGTGCTTTTGCAAAGGATGAGGAAACAGGCACATACATGGTGAACTTTGATAAAATGCAAGAAGCTATGAATGCTTTATCCGAAAAAATTCTGACGCTTCAAGGAAATGGTGACTATGAGGGCGTTGCACAGTTGGTAGATGAGAAAGGTAAGATTGGAGAGGTGTTGCAATCAGAGTTAGATCGACTTTCCGAGCAAAACATCCCGGTAGATATTGTTTTTAATCAAGGAGTAGAAGTTTTAGGATTATAATGGACAAAAAGGACATCAATGGCCATCCGCATGTAGCATACAAGCGGGATGTATATGATTTAAAAGAAGCTGAAAGTCGGGCTAAAGCATATTACGACTGGCTGGATACCCGCCGGACAGTACGTGACATTTCAGACAAACCAGTCAGCAAAGAATTGATAGAAAGTCTTATCATGGCAGGATCTACGGCACCATCTGGAGCGCACAAACAGCCCTGGACCTTTTGTGCTATTTCAAATCCTGAAATGAAAAAAGCTATCCGAGAAGCAGCAGAAAAAGAAGAGTACGACAGCTACCACGGAAGAATGAGTGAACGGTGGCTGAAGGATTTGGAACCCATTGGTACAGACTGGAACAAGCCTTTTCTTGAGGAATCTCCGTGGCTCATTGTCATATTCAAGAGAGTATTTGAAATGGTGGATGGAGAAAAAAGCAACAACTACTATGTCAATGAATCGGTAGGAATTGCTTGTGGTATGATTATCTCAGCCATTCATAAGGCGGGATTGGTAACACTTACACATACGCCATCGCCAATGAATTTTCTAACCAAGATTCTCAATAGACCAGACAATGAAAGGCCTTATCTTCTACTACCCATTGGATATCCAAAAGAAGAAGTTTACGTCCCGGATTTGGAACGAAAACCACTGGATGAAGTGGCTATATTTTACGAATAAATTTCACTCCTAACAAATATGCAAATGCAAGAAATCAAGGTATGCCAAATAGGTATGGGGCCACTTGGCATCAAAATAGCCGAGTTCATTGAATCAAGGTCTTCAATCAAAACGATTGCTGCTGTAGATAAGAATCCAGCGTTGATCGGGAAAAAGCTGAATGAAATTGGTGATAATTTATCTTCCAATGTTGAAATAATGGAGAGCATCGCAAAGGTCTTGCAAAATGACAAACCAAATGCTGTCATTTTAACAACTGTTTCAGATATGGAACGAATTGTTCCTCAGATAAAGGAGATCATAGCACACGGTATTCCGGTGGTTTCAACCTGTGAAGAATTAAGCTATCCCTGGGAGTCTAATCCAACATTAGCAAATGAGCTGGATAAAGCGGCAAAGGCAAATAATGTAGCTGTACTTGGCACTGGAATAAACCCAGGATTTTTGATGGATGCTTTACCTTCTTTTTTTACGGGTATTTGTCAGGATGTGACTTCAGTTAAGGTTTCAAGGTTTCAAAATGCTTCATTCAGAAGAGTACCTTTTCAGAAAAAAATTGGAGCAGGGTTATCCCTGGATGAATTTGATCAACGAAAGCAGGCAGGTATCCTACGGCACGTTGGCTTAACAGAATCCATTCAATTCATCGGTCGGTCGTTGGGATGGAAGCTAGATCGGGTAACGGATGAAATTTCTCCTGTCGTGGCTAAGCAGGATTACAACAACAATGGTGTCTCTGTAAAAAAAGGGAATGCAACGGGCGTTTGTCAAATTGGTAAAGGATTCATCAATGGGTCAGCCAAAATTGAACTAGTGTTTCAGGCCACAATAGGTGAAAATGAGTCATATGATGAGGTTGTTATTGAGGGGTCTCCCGGAATAAAGTCTAAAATTCAAGGCGGAGTGAACGGTGATGTGGCCACTTGTGCCATCACCATTAATGCTGTTCGAAGTATTCTTGGTAGTAATCCAGGATTAAGAACCATGGCTGACGTTCCTATGGTTTCATTCACTGCATAATTGAAATCGCAATAGAAGATTGGCAGGATTGTAAAGTAGTCTGGCAGGATTAATAATTTCCAGCCAGCTAATTTTAAATACGAAATCCACCTAAACACGCATAACAACGTGGTAGAAGTAGTTGCTCCCTTGATCTGATCAGGGGAGCTTTTTTTATATCTTTAGTCGCCAAGTTATACCGCCATGTCAAAAAATATCTTACTCGCACTTATTCTACTTTTCTCAAGTATTTTCACATTAGCTCAAAAACTAGATTCACTTCTCCTAGAAGCGATTGAAATAGTGGAAACAGATTCTGCCTCTTCTATTTCTCTTTTCTATCAAGCATTGCAAGAATCGGATGGGGAAATTGTGAAACTTGAAATTTATGATAAATACTGTTTTGAGTTACAGTATTTGTCAAAACTTGACTTACTCTATCAGCTGACAGATGAGGCTTTAGAAACACCTATTAATCAAGCAAATAGTAAAGTTTACCTGCGTCTTTTAAAGATGAAGTTTGATGTGTTTAATCTGAGAAAGGAGTACGATTCGGTCAAGCTTATTTTGATTCAACTGTATGAGTTGGGCGAGCAGTATCAAGATACCACTTCAATGATTACGTCCTTAGTTGAACAAGCCAGTTTTTATGAAATTTTAGGAGATTATGGAAAAACGCTGGATTATAATTTCAAAGCATTGGAAGTAGCTGAAAAATATGGCAAGGCCGAATTGATTGCGCTAGGGCAGCTTTCACTCGCCATATTCTATGATAAAATTGATAAAGAGCGAGAATCTATCCGATACAATAAGGAGGCACTGAAAACTTATGCCCTTCTTGGCACAACAATTAAAATGGCTCAAATCTATAATAACATTGGGTTGGCATATGATGGTCTAAATATGTATGATTCAGCTAGATTTTACTTTGAAAAAGGATATGCCATTGCTGTAGAATTAGGGAGTGAGTTTGGTAAAGCAGTCACCAAACTAAATCTTGGACTCAATGCATATCGAAATAAAGACTATCAAAACTCGATAGAAACATTTAAGGATGTATTACAATTCTTCTCAAGTGTTAGCGATGACTATGGAATTTGTTTATGCTATTATAATCTATGCAGAATATATAATGACCTGAATCAACACGATCAGGCTTTAACATATGGTCTCAAGGGATACAATTTATCGAAGGAAAATAATTTCATAAATGAAGTAGAGGGTATATCTAAAGAACTGAGTGAGGTTTATGAAAAGACCAATAACAGCACTAAAGCGCTTTTCTATTTTAAAGAATATGTCTCCGCAAAAGACAGTTTATTTAATGAGGAAAAAAATCAGGAAATAGGTCGTCTTGAATCCCAATTTGAGCTGAATAAAAGCCTTTATGAAAATCAGCTGAAAGAAAAAGAAAACCTCATCTTAAAAGAAGAAGCCATAATAAGTGAACAAAAAATTCGTACTCAAGGAATTTTAATAATTGGAGCGATTATAATCGTTGTGCTTCTACTTGTATTTGCAATTCTATTGAGAAATCAGCTTAGGGAGAGGAAAATTCTATTGAAAAAAATAGAGGGTCAAGCTGCTAAACTCAAAGAACTTGATCAGGCCAAAACCCGCTTTTTTGCAAACATTTCCCACGACCTTAGATCACCTCTCACTTTGATCCTTGGATCACTGGATAAAATCACAGAGCGGGATTATGAAGTATTGGATAAAGAATCAAAGGATTTGCTCGAGACCGGAATAAAGAACGGTAAGCGCCTATTATACCTGGCAGATGAAATAATGGATCTAACCAGACTGGAAGAAGGTAAAGTACAGCTTGAGCTTCAGTATGTTAAGATTGTCCCATACCTGAGACTTTTAACCAAAATGTTTAGCAGTGCTGCAGATATCAAGTCTATAGAATTGAAGTTTACTTCTCAGGCTGAAGATGAAACCACTCTCCAAATTGATCCACATCAGTTTGAAAAAATCATCTACAACCTGCTTTCCAATGGCATCAAATTCACACCTGAACGAGGGGTAGTTGATGTTGAACTGGGTACAGATAAAAATCATCTTAAAATATCCATAGCAGATTCAGGACCGGGCATTCCTAAAGAAAGCTTAGACCTCATATTTGATAGATACTACCAGTCATCAGAGGCGTCCACGTCTCTGGCAGGTGTTGGAATAGGTTTAGCCCTGGTAAAAGAACTAGTGGAATTACATGGTGGATCTATTGAGGCTGTTAGCAATGAAAAAGGCTCTGTTTTCACCATCCGATTCCCATTCAAGAAAAACGATTGGATTTCAAAGGCAATCGTTCCAGAAAGATCGCTGGATGTGGTCACCAAAAATTCATTATGGATGGATCTTCAGGACGAAAAAGAACGCTTGCAAATCCCTGGCCTAAAAACAGCCAAAGAAAATGCCAAAGCCGTACTCATTGTAGAAGATCACAAAGAATTGAGAAGTTATCTCCAGAGTATTTTAAGCTCAGACTACAGGGTTTATCTGGCCGCCAATGGATCAAGTGCATTGGACATCTTGCAATCGGAAAAAATTGACCTCATCCTCACAGACCTTATGATGCCTTATATGGATGGTTTTGAATTAGTGGATCATCTGAAAAAAGATAAAGAATTAAAAAAGATTCCTGTGGTAGTGGTCAGTGCCAGAACTGATAAGAAGGAGAAATTAAACCTGATTTCTAAGGGAGCAGAAGATGTGATCAGCAAACCTTTTGACAAAGAAGAACTTGTCTTAAAAATTCAAAACATCCTTGAACGTGACTGGGATAGCAGCAAGGTCCTATCTAAACTTTATGGAGAAACGGCGGAAGAGTTTGAGAAAAACATCATGCATCGATTAGAATCACTGATTGTGAAACGAATTGATGATCCCCACCTTTCCGTATTAGATCTAGCAGATGAAATGGCCGCCAGCGAACGAAAAGTATACCGACTCATTAAAAAGATTTCAGGTCTTACTCCTTATGAATTGATTAAAGAAGTGAGGTGGCAATACCTGGATAATTACTTAAACAATAACAAAGTGCGTACGGCGACTGAAGCTGCACAGCTTATCGGAATGAACAACGTTTCCTCGTTTGCCAGTCAGTATGAAAAAAGATTCAAAAAGTCGTTTAAAGAGGTTTTAGAGGAATAATATCATAATTGGCAGGATTTAAAAGTGACTTGTCAGGATTTAAAAATTAAACCTTTTAAGCTTAGAGGTATCAAAGTCTAACAAAACATCACTACCATGACTCATATACTTTGGTATAATAATTCGATAAGCTCATACCAGTCAGGAACCTGGAACGACTTTAAACAAACAGTTGCTAAATCTGTTAATCCACATGAGATTCTGCCACTAGAAAGATTTAATGACGCTTCTGAACTCACGATTAAGAAGATTGCTTTTGAGTTGAATAAGTGTAGGCCAAGACATTTAAGATAATCCCTGGGACATAGGGATTGACTATAGCTGGTTGACATCCCTGGCGCAAAGCGTCAGGGATTTTTGTGCAAGAATCTAAAGTAATTATGCAAAATTGTTAAGTGAGATATGAAGAACTTCATCCTATGATAATTATTTGGTATAAATCATCAACTAATGAGTACGGTTATTCCAGCCAAAATGAATTTATGAAATTATTGGACACCCCCAACTTAGCAACAGGATTAGTCAAAGTTGAGCAATTGGAAGGTGTCCCTGATTACATTGTTAAAAAGCTGGTAAATGATATGAATAAGCATAATACTCAGTTTAGTTTTTAGGAAAAGATGGAGCTGGCGAATAAGCTATAGAAGATGGATTTTATTCACTTGACCGATTGACGCATATATGGTTCATTTAAACCTGTAGGAGTCGATAGTAAATTTAAATCTCTGACTTATGGCAGAGATTCCCTGAGAAAAGGAAAGTAAATAAGAAGAATTATTAGGTACATGTTTTTATCTCTTCACAATGAAAATTATTTGGTATTGTTCAACTGAACAGACGTATGGTTATTCATCTAAAAATGAATTTTTACAAAAGTTATCGTCCGTCAATTTCGCAGCTAGCCTAAGTAAAATGTATGAATTAGAAGGTTTTTCGGATCATGTATTGGACAGGCTCGTGATGGAAATGAACAAGCGTTTGAATGTGTATGATGTTTCATTCAAGTTCAGTCCACAAAATTATAGTTGACTTATTTCTTAGTGCTTCCTATTTTCAAACACACCTGCAATACAAAGAATAAGTTGACTTGGTGGTGAGATCCCTGACGAAACCGTCAGGGATTTTTTTATCTTTAACCCAGGCTAACCTACACCCCTACCATGAAACAGATCATTATCCTTTCGTTACTTGTTCCTTCTATTGTATTCTCTCAGGCGCAAACAGCAGAGGAACTACGAGTCAAGGACCTAAAAAAGTATTCCATCCAAAACGCGGAGATAATATATGAGATATCAGGCGATGCAGAAGGTGAAGAATTTATGGTTTTCAAAGATTATGGATGGACCAGCCTTAGACAACAAACCATGACATTCGAACTCTATGGTATAACAAGTACTCAATCTGTTTATGAGATTACCAATGGAGACTTCATTTACCGCTTAAATCCTGAGGATAGTACATACGCAACCAGGAAAGACTACAAATGGAGTCAACAAGCCTCCTATAAAACACCGGATCAGGTTTCTGAAGCCATCCTATTTTCGATGGGAGGAGAACAGCAAGAAAATCGAACTTTGCTAGACAAGGATTGTCAAGTGTGGACTTTTGAAGGGAAAGCATTACAGGAGCTTTGGGTTTGGAATGGTTTGGTGGTAAAACGTAAAACCAAATTAGGGGATCGCAATATTGAAACCACTGCTACGGCAGTTAAATTGGATGCTGTGGCAAAATCCGAACTATTTTCTATTCCACCGTATTATTCTGAAAAACAATAAATGCAAAAGTTATTCTTAATCATCTCATCACTTTCAGGAATGATTTCTGTAGCGCTAGGTGCTTTTGGAGCACATGCACTTAAGGAAAAGCTGCAGTCAGCTGGAACATATGATACCTACCAGACAGCTGTACAATATCAGTTTTATCACACACTGGCCCTATTGGGAATTGCCCTGCTAATGGGCAAAATATCCAATCAGTGGCTAAATTATGCCGGATACAGTATGACATACGGTATACTCATCTTCTCAGGATCTCTATACATCTTATGTTTTACAGGCATGAAATGGCTTGGAGCAATCACACCCATTGGTGGATTGCTATTTATTGCAGGATGGATATTTCTTTTAATCACTGCCTTGAAGACCATATGATAAAACCTCTTATCAAGGTTGTCAAACTTCACTCAATAAAATGAAAATGAAAGAATGCCCCTCTTGTGCAATAGAGGTAGACGCCTCATCAAAAGTCTGCCCGATTTGTGCCTATGAGTTTGCTGAAACTCAGATAGGATATAAGTGGATAGCAATTATATTGATCATTGTAATGCTTTTATATATGCTTGTTTTATGAAGTTAAATTCATTGATTAACCATCTCATAACAAATGATCAAGGTTAAACATTAAGAGATAATTGCATCAACAACAATTATTTGTATAATTTAACTGATTAATATAATAATTCATGAAGAACAATCTTATCCTTACAATCGCTGCATCTACATTACTTTTTACTTTATTCTCCTGTGAAGAGTCAACAGAACTACCACAATGCGAAACTGATAATACTGCCCTATTAGTTGTAGAAAACACGGGCAACCATGGAACACTTGAGATTTATGTGGATCGTCCCATAATCCGCAGTAGTGGTGCAGATTATTTAATTGATCCTGGCAAGCAAATGAATATCACATTAAGTGCAGGCCTACATGAAATCAACGTATTTGGTATAAATGGATTTGAAGATTCGTATGAGTTGACGCTTTCAGCGTGTGATGATTTCAATTTACCTATTTAGAAATTTTCCAATAGCCTGTCGATTAGATATTCCATGCTAAAGAGCTAATCGTATAAAATGTATATTTGATTAGCTCATTTATTAACATTGAATGACTGAGATTTAACCTAACCTCATACAAAATGAAGAAATTGACGCATTCATTCTTTATTGCTATTTTCATTCTTTCTGCCTGTCAGCCTTCAGGTGAACTCTTTGAAGATGCTATTTGCATTGAAAATATAGCAACCATTGATCCAGGTAATGGCCTAATGGAAAATCAAACGGTCATTATTAAAGACGGTAAAATCCATAAAATAGCGCCATCACAAGAGCTTCAACTATCAGATAAGAATACAATTATTGATGGATCTGGGAAATACTTGATCCCAGGATTATGGGATGCACATGTTCATTTTTCTTATATAGAAGAAATGGCGCCAAGGATGCTTGATCTATTCCTGGCTTATGGAATTACTAGCGTCAGAGATACAGGAGGAGATATCACTTTTGTCAATCAATGGAAAGAAAAAGCCATTGCTAATCCTACCAATGCTCCAAGAGTGATGGTTGCCGGACCTCTTTTGGACGGTATGCCAAATGTTTATGATGGTAGTGATCCCAGTAAACCTCCACTCTCTGTAGGGCTTAAAACCGTAGAGGATGTAATTAATGAAATTGATAAACTAGACAGCTTGGGAGTAGATCTTCTTAAAGCCTACGAGATGCTAACTCCGGAACAATTCAAAGCTGTAATTCAGCAAGCGAACGAAAAGGGACTCAAAGTCACTGGACATGTGCCACTGAGTATGGATGTGATTGGTGCATCAAATGCCGGATTGAATAGTATGGAACATCTACGAAACCTGGAGCTTTCATGTGCATCAAATGCCAACGAACTTTTGGAACAGCGCAAAAAGCTTTTAATGGAAGGAAAAGATGATCCGGGAGGTATTTTGCGCTCAAGAATCCATCAAACTCAAAGACAAGTAGCTATTGAAAACTTCGATGCAAATAAAGCGGAGGAAGTGCTGGCAGTACTAGCCAAAAATCAAACATGGCAAATCCCAACTCTAACGCTCAGTTCTGCTTTTGCCACGAGGTATTTTGAAGAGCCTGAATGGCAAGAAAGTTTTAAATACCTCTCAACAGAGACAGAAGAAAAATGGAAAAGTCAAATTGAACGGATATCAGAAATGGAAGCAACTCCATTTCAACTTGAATACTCACAGTGGTTGCTGGATATCACTGGAAAAATCCATAATGCAGGAATTGATATCATGGCAGGCACAGATTGTCCGATCATCTTCCTTACTCCCGGAAGAAGTTTACATCAGGAATTAGCTGCTTTAGTAGATGCCGGACTATCACCATTGGAAGCTATAAAAGCAGCGACTGTCAATCCAGCAAGGTATTTCAACATGGAGAATGAACTCGGATCAATCAAAGAAAATCAATGGGCAGATCTTTTGATTCTTGATGCAAATCCACTTGATGATATTAATAACACTCAAAAAATCAGTGCTGTCATCAAACAAGGCAATTACCTTGACAGAAGTGACCTGGATGGAATTTTGGAGAGCTTGAGTACCAATTAGCTATCAAGCTGTTCATTCGACAACCTGAACCTTCATCATATTGGTATGCCCATGCCAGTGTTGTGGCATGGATGCTGTATTAATAAAGATGTCTCCTTTCTTAAGATGACCACCATCAACGAGTTTCTTTTCGATCTGGACAAGCGTTGAATCAATATTATCCATTGTATCAAAATAGAAGGTTTTCACGCCCCATACCAAGCACATTTGGTGAAGCAGTTTCTCGTTATTGGTAAACAAGTAGATCTCTGATCTGCTGCGATGCATAGCTGTTCTAAAACCGGTGTACCCGGATTTGGTCATGCAAACCAAGGCACGAGCTATTGTATTTTCCGCTAATCTACAGGCTGCACGTATCAATAAATCGTTCATGCGTGTAGACGACTCAAATTGCTTATCATAGTACTTATTATATATTGAATCAGCCTCTGTCTCAACTGCCATGATTGTTTCAGACATGGCTTGTACAGCCTCTACTGGGAATTTACCTGCCGCAGATTCGGCAGACAACATCAAAGCATCTGCTCCATCCATTACTGCATTCGCTATATCGTTGGTTTCAGCTCGTGTAGGTCTTGGATTTTCAATCATGCTTTCCATCATCTGAGTGGCAATGATTACTGGTTTTGCTAATTCATTACACTTCTTAACAATTTTTTTCTGCCAGATGGGCACGTCATGCATCGGAATCTCCACGCCAAGGTCACCACGAGCAACCATCACCGCATCAGTCTCCTCAATTATTTCATCTATGTTCTCAAGTGCTTCAGGTTTTTCAATTTTTGCCACCACTTTAGTAGCTCTTCCTGAGTCTGAAATGATTTTCTTCAGTTCGCGGATATCGTCAGCTTTTCTAACAAAACTCAAGGCAACCCAATCAAGATCCTGCGATAAACCAAATTTTAAATCTTCAAGATCTTTTTCTGTTAGTGATGGTGCTGAAACTTTTGTGTCAGGAAGGTTAATACCCTTTCTAGATTTCAAAAGTCCACCATGTATTACCTTGGTTACCACCTCACTACCACTTACTGAAACAGTTTTCAATTCAATATTTCCATCATCAATCAAAATCATGTCACCTTTCTTCACGTCATTGACGATTTCAGAATAAACGGTACTTACTCGCTCTGCATTTCCTTCAATTTCTTCAGTGGTAATTATAAGCTGCTGGCCATCCTTAATTTCTACCCCTCCATCTTTCATCAATCCAATTCGAATTTTAGGACCTTGCAAATCCTGTAGAATACCAACATGGTAATCCTTTTCTCTCCCAATCTCTCGAATAATATTTTTTACCTTTTGGTGATCTTCATGAGTCCCGTGAGAAAAATTCAATCTCAATACATTAGCACCAGCCTCAATCAATTTGATGATAGTCTCTTTATTATTGCTTGATGGCCCAAGAGTAGCCACAATTTTTGTACGTTTTGTAATTGAACTCATAGAGTCTATTTTAAAATTTAGTAAAGGAGATTTTCCCTGGATTTTAAGTTATCAAAATTAAGCCTCATTGCATACTCGATGATAGGAATGCCTTTGATTATTGCGCTAACGTTTTCGGAAGTAATTTCTCCTGTTAAGTCTTTGAACTTCAGTAAGTAATCAAATTGTTTAAGCTCAGGCATCAATAATTTATACTTAATATTTCCACTGCCAACCAATTTGTTTTGCAATAACTCAAAAAGCACATACTCTGTTTCATACAGATAATTTGAAATTAAAATGGAAGTTTTATCAGCATATTCAATTTTCACATCGTCCTGCTTAACAAGGTTTATTTCCATCTCTTGATTTAAATGCCAGGCCAATGTGTATTCCTTTTTATTGCAGACCAAGCCGAACAATTCAAAATCTATGGAATAGCCTCCATCTAATTTGTTTTTCTTCATATATATATGCAAGCTAAGACCTAAATTAGCAACGCGGATGTATTAACTGACTAATTTGATTTTAGTCTGATTAATATATTTCTTTGCAACTCATTTTTAACCAAACATTACAAAAATGTCTGAAATAGCACAAAAAGTAACGTCAATCATAATTGACAAACTAGGTGTAGAAGAGTCTGAGGTTACTCCAGAGGCTAGCTTCACCAACGACCTAGGAGCTGACTCTCTTGACACAGTTGAGCTGATCATGGAGTTTGAAAAAGAATTCAACATTTCTATCCCTGATGACCAGGCTGAAAACATAGCGACAGTTGGTCATGCTATCTCTTATCTAGAAGAAAACGTTAAGTAATTAACCCACTTAGCTTATAAAACTTATGGAATTAAAGCGAGTCGTAGTTACCGGAATTGGAGCCCTTACCCCTTTGGGAAATACTAAAGATGAATATTGGGATTCTTTGGCCAAAGGAGTAAGTGGCGCGGCTCCTATTACTCGTTTTGATACCGAAAAATTCCGCACAAAATTCGCCTGTGAGGTTAAAGGATTCGTGGCTACTGATTTTCTTGATAGAAAAGAAGCTCGAAAAATGGACCCTAATACCCAATATGGTATGGTCACAGGTGAGGAAGCTATCAAAGATTCAGGAATGGATCTGGATAGTGTAGATAAGACGAAAATTGGGGTGATTTGGGGATCGGGAATTGGTGGTTTTAGCACATTTCAGGATGAAGTAGTAAGCTTCGCCCAAGGAGATGGGACACCAAGATTCAACCCATTCTTCGTTCCAAAAATGATTGCGGATATTACTCCTGGTCTCCTTTCCATTAAATATGGATTTATGGGACCAAACTTTGCAACAGTATCTGCATGTGCTTCATCCAACAATGCAATTACAGATGCCTATGCTTACATCCAGCTAGGAAAAGCGAACGCTATTCTTACAGGTGGATCAGAAGCTGGCGTAATACAATCTGGTATTGGAGGGTTTAACGCGATGAAAGCACTTTCAGAAAGAAACGATTCTCCCGAGACAGCTTCAAGACCTTACGACAAAGACAGAGACGGATTTGTATTAGGTGAAGGTGCTGGCGCTATCATGTTGGAAGAATTGGAGCATGCGAAAGCCAGAGGTGCAAAAATATATGCAGAGGTACTTGGAAGCGGCATGTCGGCTGATGCATATCACATTACGCAACCACATCCGGAGGGAACGGGCATTGAACTCGTTATGAGAAATGCCCTTGAAGATGCAGGACTGAGTGCTGATCAGGTGGATTACTTGAACACTCATGGAACTTCAACCCCACTCGGAGATGCCGGTGAGATCAAAGCAGCTCAACGAGTATTTGGTGGTAACGCTGAAAAAATGAACATCAGTTCAACTAAATCAATGACCGGACACTTGCTGGGTGCAGCTGGTGCGGTTGAATTCATTGCCTGCCTGATGGCACTAGAAAAAGGGATTGTCCCTCCTACGATTAACCACTTCACTGATGATCCGGAAATCGATCCGAATCTGAATTTAACATTCAATAAGGCCCAGGAACGTGAGGTAAATATCGCAATGAGTAACACCTTTGGATTTGGAGGACATAATACTTCCATCATTATCGGTAAATACAAAGGCTAGTGTCTTCGATTCCGAAAAGACTATCGGGCCGACTTCTCAATTCTTTTAAATCAGAAAAAAAAATCCGCCAGTCTTTTCGGCTAATTACCGGAAGGTCTCCGATTAATCTTGCCTTGTATAAACAGGCAATGCGACATAGCAGTGTCTCGTCTGTTAATGAACAAGGCATCAAAAATTCCTATGAGCGTTTAGAATACCTCGGGGATGCAATCCTTGGGATGATCATCGCAGAATATCTTTATCGTGCCTATCCTTTCAAAGAAGAAGGTTTCCTTACTGAAATTCGAGCCAAAATCGTAAACAGGGAATCGCTAAATCGGCTAGGTCAGAAAATCGGTCTTAAGGAATTGGTCAAATACAATACAAGCTCAAGAGCTCATCGGTCGGTTTATGGTGATTGTATGGAAGCGCTGATTGGTGCTGTATATCTTGATCATGGCTTTCCATATTGCAAACAGTTTGTAATTAAGAAGCTAATTAAGCCTCATTATGATTTGGATGAACTCATCTCCAAGACCACTAATTTTAAGAGTCGCCTGTTGGAATGGTCCCAAAAAGAAAACAAAGATCTTCGATTTGAGATTATCTCAGAAGAAGATCGAAAATTTACTGCACAAGTGTTCCTGAATAATGATGCGATGGAAAAAGGTTATGGCTTCAGCAAGAAGAAAGCAGAACAGGATGCGGCACGAAAGACGTATGAAAAGCTTAAAATAGAGGAATGACCAAAAAGTTGAAACTCGCCGGAGCATGCCTCAACCAAACACCCATTGATTGGGCGAACAATCTAAGCAACATCAAAAATGCCATTGATGAAGCTAAAAAAGCAGGTGTAGATATACTCTGCCTTCCGGAGCTGTGCATCACTGGCTATGGTTGTGAAGACCTGTTCTTGAGTCAATGGCTGCCAACAACTGCCCTTGAAAAACTGTCCGAAATCATCCCATTTACACAAGATATTGCAGTAAGTGTTGGATTGCCCATCAGAGTTGATGGGAAAAATTACAACACCACAGCATTTATAGCTGATCAGCAGCTCAAAGGGTTTTACGCCAAACAAAAACTGGCCAATGATGGAGTTCATTATGAACCGCGTTGGTTTACCCCATGGCCTTCTGGCAAAATAGATTCGTTTCAGTTTCAAGCGACAAAAATTCCTTTTGGTCACATCACATTGGAACATCTGGGACTCAATATCGGATTTGAAATATGTGAGGATGCCTGGCAACCGGACCGTCCGTGTGAACACATAACATCCAAAGTAGATCTTGTACTCAACCCTAGTGCATCACATTTTGCATTTGGCAAATCTGAGTTTAGGGAAGAATTGGTTATCAAGAGCTCCAAACAATTTGATTGTGTATATCTCTATTCCAATCTCCTGGGCAATGAAGCCGGACGGATGATCTATGATGGAGATGTATTGATTGCCCAAAAAGGAAAGCTAATTGGTAGAAATCACCGACTATGGTATCATGACTATAGAATGTTAGCTGTTGAAATTGATTTTGAGGCAGGAACAGCAACTGAAAATATCAAACCACATTATAGCAATAGAAACGAAGAGTTTTCTCATGCTGCCGGACTGGCACTTTTTGACTATTGTAGAAAAAGCAGAAGTAAGGGTTTTGTACTTTCATTAAGTGGTGGTGCAGATTCCAGTACCATTGCCACGTTGATTGGGTTTGCAGTAAGAACAGCTTTGGAGCAGCGAGGCAAGTCTGGTTTGGAAAAAGTTCTGGGTTTTCAACTTGCAGGAGATACTCCAAAGGAAATCACCAAGCAGCTGCTTACCACGGCCTACCAGGCCACCAAAAACTCTTCAGAAGCCACCTTCAATTCTGCTAAAAATCTGGCGGAAAGCCTGGGTGCAACTTTTTACAACTGGCACATTGATGCGGAAGTCAATGAATACCGATCTACCATTGAAGAGGCAATAGGAAGAAAACTGACCTGGGAGCAGGACGATATCACTCTTCAGAACATTCAGGCTCGTACGCGCGCACCGATCATTTGGATGCTGGCCAACTTAGAAAATAAATTACTCATGGCAACCTCCAACCGTAGCGAAGGAGACGTGGGCTATGCCACCATGGATGGAGACACCAGTGGAAGTATCTCCCCTATTGCCGGTGTTGATAAACACTTCATTCTGCAATGGCTTAAGTATGCCGAGCATGAACTAGGCTTCACTGGACTGAAAGATGTGAATGCGCTCACTCCAACTGCTGAGCTTCGTCCGGAAGACCAGAACCAGACAGACGAAGAGGATCTGATGCCGTATGAAGCGCTGATGCGTATTGAGCGAGAGGCAATACTGAATGGCCGATCACCGATGCAGGTTTTTGATATATTAAAAAGCGATTTTAACCATGGTCACCTCAAAGAGTGGATCAAGAAATTTTATCAGCTCTGGTCTCGCAACCAGTGGAAGCGTGAGCGCTATGCTCCAAGTTTCCATTTCGATGATTTCAACATTGATCCCCGATCCTGGTACCGATTTCCTATTTTGAGTGGTGGATATCGGGAAGAGTTAGCGGAGCTTTGACACATCTATTTGGAGAAAAGGGGCACTTAACGTAATTTGAAAGGAAGTAGCGTTTTGCACCGGTTTGTGCGCGTTACATAAATGTTATATTCAATTCACCAATATTAGACATGAATTATCTTATGAAACAATCAATTTTACTATTCACTGCATTTCTTCTCAGCTTAAGTAGTAAAGGGCAAGATTATTTGCACATTGGCCCCTACGGCACAGGAACGGTGAAAGATGGGTAATTTTTAATGATGGGTCTTCTACGGATGGCAAACTTCGATTTTGGACAGGTGGTGACAAAGTAGTGTTCACTAAAGAAGGAAGGATTGGGATAGGTACAGATGATCCCAACAGGCATTTAAGTATAATTGGAAGTTCAAACTCTTTTTTGAACCTAAAAACTGGAAGTGGTTATGAGTTTTTGATAGGTGCGGATCAAAACGGTGGCATTATCTCTACTATGTCTAATCATGATCTGCAAATTCGAGCTGGTGGAAATTCAACTAAGATGATTGTAAAGTCAGACGGAAGTGTAGGGATTGGCACAACGAATCCCGATCCAAATTTTATGCTTTCTGTAAATGGATCGATTCGATCTAAAGAAGTCAAAGTAGAAACTAATTGGTCTGACTTTGTTTTCTATGACAACTATGAACTTAGAACTCTTGAAGAAGTTGAACAACACATAAACGAAAATGGTCATCTTCCTGATATTCCAAGTGAAGCAGAAGTAACTGAGAACGGGATCAATCTAGGAGAGATGAATGCTAAACTGCTTCAGAAGATAGAGGAACTGACTCTGTACCTCATCGAACAGAATAAGAAAATTCAGCGGTTAGAAGAAGAAGTATCTACCTTGAAAAACGAATAAAAGAATATAACAGCCACTAAAATGAATATGCGAACTGAGCCATTTGATAGGACTATGCAAGCTAGAAACTTGAGTGCTTCTAGCAACTGGGGCGCATACTCATTTTAGTTAGACGTTACCTTCCATAACTGCTAGAAAATGACACTTACTGAATTTAAGAATAAAGTCAAACAAGCTGAAGACCTTGATTGGTGGAAGAACAAATCCACTGTATTCAACTTAGGCTATATAGGATTTGAAAAAGAAATCACTGGAGTAACTGCCATCTATCAATTCGTAAGCCAGCAACTTAGAGGATGGAACGGTCTTGATGGACTCCCTCCTGAACTTACTAACTCGATTAGCTATTTTACTAATATTCAAAACGGTTTAATCTCTTTTCTTGGACAAGTCAGTCAACCTACCAACAATCTTGAGAATCAGTGGAACAGACAAGTTCAGAATCAAATTAACGCAGTTAGTAATCTATTCCCATTTTTGTACAATTGTCCTGAAACAGATTTCATTTTAGATGTTTACTCGATTTATTCTCAACAGTCAGTAACCGGAGCGTTTCATTTCATTACAAACAGAATCAACAACAGCTCGCTCGTTAATAACAGAGACTACTTTCAAGGGTTTGTTCTTGGCTATGAATTTGATTCACGTGACAAATCTGATATTACAAGCAGAAGAAAAAAGGAGCAAAAATCCTTTTCTAAACTTAGAAGTGATTTTCAAGACTATTTAACAGAATCAGAGGCCCAATTATCTGAACATCTTAGTAATGCCACTGAAAAATATGATGAATATGTCACTACAATTGACGATTTCAAGTCAAATAAAGAAGACCTGTTTGACAAATGGTTCGAAAAATCAAAAGGAGATTTCCACACTTTCGATGCAGATTCGAAATCAAAAATCTCAAATTTAGAAGAAACTTATCAGGAAAAACTTAAACTTGAAGAACCAGCCAAATATTGGGAAAAGCGAGCTGAGAATTTGAGGAAACAAGGATGGTGGGCTCTCATCGGATTACTTATTCTTGTTGGTGGAGTATCATTCACATTACAGGATCTACTTTGGAAAGTACCCGAACAAATCTATGAGAGCTTCTTTGAGGGAGATAAAAGTGCCGCCATACGCTGGTCTATAATTTATGTGACTTTCATTTCATTTGTTGCATTTGCAGTTAAAGCTATAACCAAAGTAATGTTCAGTTCATTTCACCTTGCTCGTGACTCAGAGGAACGATACACGCTAACTTATTTTTATCTCTCGCTTCTTAAGGATTCAAAAGTTGATGAAAAAGATAAGCAACTGATTATACAGTCTCTGTTCAGTAGAGCCGATACAGGACTTCTGAAAGATGATTCAGCACCAACAATGCCAAGTGATTCAATCACCAAAATCTTTAAATAAACGGAAGGTAACAAATGCTATGAATGAATGGGGTTTTATCGGTCAGGATATTTTCGTGGGGATTGGGAAGTCCGCCACAAGTTATAAATTTAAATCAAGGCGTGGCTATGTGCGAGACGAGAGGTTAGTGCTTTCTAATCCCCACTCATCATAGCTAGTCGTTAGAGATTATTCGCAGAACCGTAGAATCTACAAAATGGGAATACTGAATTCAATATTTGGGGACGGAATTGACACTAATTCTGTTTTAGGAGTCCTAGAGGAACTTGAAATCTCTCCGAACCAACTAAAATCTGAGAAGTCTGTTGAGAACCTCATAACAAGGGAACTTGCGAACGAGTTTGGAGCAAACAATGTTCACCAACAATATAGCATTCCAGGGTACTTTGGAATGAAGGTTGACATTGACATTGGAGATGGAAAAGTTGGCATTGAACTAAAACTTGCAGGCTCACTTGACAACTCAGTTGCAAACGTACAACGACTTTTTGGACAGGCAATTTACTACTACGAACGGCAATACCAAGACAATTTAATTGTCGCTGTTGTCGGGAACGAGAAACTTAGAGATAAGCCCTTCATGCAGGAAATCGAACGGCTTCTTGAGGACATCAACGTAGGGTTCATCTACATAACAACTCAAAGAAGGAAATAGGACGAAAATAACAATCTCTAACAGTCGCTCATCCGCCATGTGTCATAGTGCTATTTGAAAGTGTATCGGGACTCGCCCGCTACTCTGCCCATTCTGAAACTTCACCTCCCACCCCACCTTCTTTCTTTCTGGATTTAGACTTGCGCAGCGCAGTGCTTCGTAGTTACTGTTGTGGGGGTTGGGCAGTTCTACTACCTTAGTACTCCTTAGAAAGGATATGGCCACTCGCCATATCTGATCGTTAGTAGCCATCAAATGAGTTCGCCACCATCGTTTAGAACATTTCCAAAGATTCCAAAAATCAAGATAATTGGAAACTCCTCACCACGAACTCTTGAACAAAAGGTGATGAGCAAATTATTTAAGCACGTAACACCGACCACTCAAGATCTGGAGATTGTAGAGCTGAATCGACAATTTTATATGGAATTAAATAGGTCATTAATTGAACTGTCTTTTGAGGAGCTTGATGCAAATGATCTGATAAAACTCGGAGATTATATCCGTTATGTGTTTTACTACGTGATAGGGTTGAATTCAGGGATAACCGTGAATAGAACCTATCGAATGGTCAGGAACAAAAGTATCATTGGAGATGAACAAAGCCTTACCAAAAAGAGACACCTTTCCTACCCTCCTGAACATATAGTCCAGAAAATCGGAAGGCTTAATAGAGCAAATTCGTCAAATTTCACTGTGTTTTATGGAAGTGAAACCATAGACACAGCACTAAATGAACTCAAACCGAGTACTGGTGAACTTGTTTCTGTAGGGTATTGGGAAGGACCACCTCATGAATTAAAAGCACACGTTGTATTCAACCATCATGCGGACTTGAAGTTTAACGACATTTCCAAAGGAGCCCGAACTGCTTATTCTGAATTAGTCTTGAATAATCCCGATTTCGTTTCAGCATTTTTAGCTAACTACTTCGAATTAGTATGTCGGGAATTTTCAAAGGAGGTCAAAAATGAGAACGAGTATGTTATCAGTTCCATCCTTGCAGAAGACATCCTCAACCTTGAGAAAAATCCAAAGAAAAAGGGAGCGGATTTGTTGGTTTATCCAAGTGTCGGAAACCGGTTTATAACAAGTAATTTGGCTATAAAGCCAGAGGTTTTTCGTAGAGACTTCAACCTAGTCAAAGTCCTAGAGTTTGAGGTGGGTAAGACATACTACGATCAAATCAGAAGTAAAGAAACCCAGAACCTTAACCATGAAAATATTTCGATTGTTGAGCCCCGAAACCTGAGAGTAACAGGTCAGTTTCATGAGAATGACATTTTGTGGAACTGAAGGCTACTAACAATCGCTAAAATGCATATGTCAACGTGCCTTCTGGCTGATTTCACTGCAACTCAACCGTGATATCTGCAGCTTAGAATGGCAGTGCTTTCTGCCATCTTGTGGCCGCAGGATTTTTTGACTTTCATAGCGCAATGCTTTCTGCAAATTTTGGATGTACCGGCAGACTTCACTACCTTAACGCTACTAGCCAAGTGTGAGCACACGCCTCATACATGGGCATTAGAAGCAATACAGAAATAGTGTTCGTTCTGATCACTTTCATTTTTCGAATACTCTCAATTACAATTTAACTGCATTCAAATTTTGTATATTATTCACTTAAAAATATAAGATGCAAGTAAGAAAAATCATTGGAACAGTATTCTCCGCGGTAGCGATTATTACTCTCGGTTTTTTTATTACCAGAACTGAATTCAGCTTTCAACTCCAAGCTTGGTTAAGCTTCAAATATTACATGCAGTTTTCTCCGTACATTATTAGTATTATGCTCTTATATAGTGGAGTGTATATAATTAGGGAGAATCCGAAATCGAATTTCGCGATGGCGATCTTCGGGTATACTATTTTAGAAATAACTACATTAGATTGGATGGGAATTGTTTCCAATAATTTAGGCACATATCCAACTCTTATGTTTATATGTTGTGCCATTGTGGCCCTCTGGATTTCTCATACGAATTCATTTAATTTAAAAAAACTGTCTTTAAATGAAATTCTGATAAGCGTTTTTGCCGGAGCAATGGAGAGTTTATTACTGTATTACCTACAGTTTAATTAACCTGGCTTGATGTAGTGCTTCAATAGCCACTAGCCTTTGACATCAGACTGCAACTAACAACTATCCCAAGAACTCACTGCTCCCTTTCCCTTATATGACTTTCTGTTTGAGATCTTTCTGCAGTTCTGGCAGATGTCTGGATTAAACGCAGTTCTTCGTAGATGCCATTGTAGGTGTTGGGTAGCTGCGCTAAATTAGTTTCTGCTAAGTTTGGGATATCCGCACGCTGGCTAGTCGATGTACTCTATTAATTTACAAAATGGAATCAAAGCATTACGTACCAAACGGTCAAGGAGAAAACTTCAACTATTCGCAGGACCACTGCTTTATCAAAGTTTCATCCATAGATACGAATGGAGAATTATGTCTCATTGAGGATACCATTAAACCCGGATTCCATCTAAAAAGACACCATCATAAAATCATGACAGAAGTGTTTTATATGCTTGAAGGTGAAATGGAATTGGTTTTTGATGATGAAACTATCTTGTTAAAACCAGGAGACACGATTACTGTAGCTCCTAATGTTTGGCATGAAGCAAAATGTGAAAGGGGTGGTAAGATGCTTACCATTTTCAAAAATGGTCAGTTTGACGTTTTCTTAGAACAGCTTTCAACAATGACCGAAGACGATTTTTCTAATGCGGAATTGATGAAGTCTTTTTCTGCCAAGTTTGACATCTACGAAGAATAAAACGGAGTACACCACCAATCCCAAGGCCTTCACTTAAAAAACTCTCCAACTTTTAAACAAAGTATAAACGACTTTTAAACAAAGTCATGCGTTTTGTTTCTTCTGATCTTTGTATCACATAAATTGAAACAAGACAGAGATGAAATACAATAATCAATTTGGAAAACAAGGATGGGCTCCTGAACGCATCGATGACCTGAAAGGTAAAACATTCGTGATAACAGGTACGACAAGCGGCACAGGATTTGAAGCAGCGAGAATACTGCTATCAAAAGGTGCTAAAGTGGTGATGCTAAACCGTAACCCTAAAAAATCAGAGGGTGTCATATCAACCTATAAAAATGAGTTGGGCAATGCTATAGATGTAGCTCACATTACTATGGACTTGGGAAAACTGGCTTCTGTAAGAAAGGCGGCTGAAGAGGTGATTAAAACAGTGTCACGAATTGATGCGCTGTTACTAAATGCAGCTATCGCGCAAGTGCCCAAGCAAGTGATCACGGAAGATGGCTTTGAGAGCCAGATGGGTACAAACCACTACAGCAATTTCCTATTACAGGCTTTGCTTTTTCCGCTGATAGAAAAATCCAAAGGAAGAATAGTAACCGTAGGCAGTATGGGATATAATATGGGCCTTAAGACCATCAAGTTTGACGACTTGAATTGGGATAAAGACTACACAGGAAATGATGCTTATAGCCAGAGTAAGTTAGCGCAGATCATGACCGTCTATGAACTTCAGGACAGATTGGAAAAAGCAGGCAAAACGGGCGTTAAAGCGTATGCTTGCCATCCGGGTGCTTCCAGAACTTCACTGATCAAAACGAGTGGAAGTTTAATGACACGCTTCATTTGGCAAATCATAAAATGGTCTCCATTGGTACAATCGGCTGAAAGAGGGTCGTATCCGCAATTGATGTGCGCAACCGAATCGAATTTGGATCAAAAAGCATTTTATGGACCTACAGGTCGCAGCAATTGGACAGGTCCGGTTGGTGCTCACAAATTAGAACCCCATGCAAAAGACAAGGCTGTAGCCGAGAAGCTTTGGGAGGTTTCTGAAGAAGCAGTAGGTCAAAAATTTGAATTATAAAATGGAACCAACAGTAACAAAGGGCAGGGTTTTTCTATCGGGGACGGTAGAGAAAGATTATACCTGGGAGCACATTTCGCCCCAGCACATCATCGTGTTTCTTTATTCTGGTGAAATGACCTTGTCCTACGGGAAAAGTACACTGACTTTTGTTGGCGGTGACACGATTCTGGTTCCCAAAAATCAATTAATTCGTGTCTTCAAAAAGCCGATAGATGGGCAGCCATTTAAAGCCGTTTCTATGCTTCTACGAGAAGAAGAGCTCCTTGACTTTTATCAGGATCGCACGGTATTGGAAAATTTAGATGAAAATGTTGCCAAGCAAAGACCCGTTAATACCCACCCTTTACTGAAGAGCTTTTTTCAGTCCTTATTTTCTTACTTCGAAATGCAAGATGAACTTCCGGATAAACTTGCATCCGTCAAAATAAAAGAGGCCTTGACTATTATTGATGAAGTGGACAAAAGAGTAAGCTCGATCCTAGGTACATTTAGCGAAATTGGGAAAATAGACCTGGAGAAGTATATGGAGGAGCATTTCATGTATAATCTGCCCTTGGAAAAATTTGCCTTTCTAACCGGTAGAAGCCTGACCAAATTCAAATCGGATTTTAAAAAGATTTTTAAGACCACACCCGGAAAATGGCTCACAGAGAAAAGATTGGATTTGGCACATTACAAGCTTACGGCTAAAAAACAAAAAGCCACTGAGGTCTATCTTTCAGCAGGTTTTGAGAACCTCTCGCATTTTTCGTTTGCCTTTAAAAAAGCATTTGGGTATAGCCCCAGTAACGTAACAATCAATCAACCTTCAACAGGATTTTAAATAATAAGACATGGACATTTTAAAAGTCGCCCAGGATTGGGCCAGAGCGGAGGTTTTCTCCACACGATTCTTCATCATTTTTGCGATTCTGTTTTTAGCAGCAAGCGCAGGATTCTGGCAACTCGGAAAAACAGAACTAGCCAAAGCGTATATCATCCCATTGCTTGTGGCTGGAATATTATTGATGACCATCGGGTTGGGATTATTTTTTACCAATAAGGCAAGAATCATCCAATTCGAAAAGGCCTATAATCAGGATGCATCAGCTTTTGCAACTTCCGAAATCGCCCGTGCCGAAAGCACCTTGAAGGAATACACCGTGGTTTTTAAAGTAGTCCCAATGATTATCGTTGTGGCAGCTCTGCTTGTCATATTCCTCAACACGCCCACTTGGCGAGCCATTGGTATTACAACCATGGCTATGATGATCGTTATCTTATTGATTGACGGCACTGCGCATGCAAGAATTGAAACCTATTATGAGCAATTGCTATCAATCGAAAAATAGAATGTGGATTGAAATCATCATAATAGAGACTAAATAGTAATCTCGTTCCATCGTTTGATTTCCTTTTACAAATGGGTAAATAACTATGAATCTCTACTTGGGTGAATTTGAATAAATCGCATATTTGTTAGTAGCAGCTCATTGCTGATGCTTAAAGTCTTGCGATTGCCAATTGTGCAATGGTGAATCCAGCTACTTTGTTAAGAAGTGAATGAATTTATCCTTGAATTAAGTGAGTTAGTCTAAAGAGCTCAATTCAAAATATCACCCAGACGACAATAAACTCTCAAAATCAAACTTTTCTGCTTCAAATACGCATAAATGTGAGTTATGTCAAGAATAATATGGTCAGTGAAAGAAGTTTATATCAGATAATCGCAAATTCTACATCCGATTTTTTGTCTGTCATAGATGCAGATTATACTTATTTAGCAGTCAATAAAGCCTATTCTAACGGGTTCGGAAAAGCTCCGGAAGAAATTGTCGGAATGAAAATTCATGAGCTTTTAGGACGGGAACGTTTTGATATGGTGCTTAAAGATAAAATTGACAGATGTCTTGAAGTAAATCAAACTGTACACTTTGAGGAGTGGTTTGATTTACCTAATGGAACGAAGTATTACAGTGGTTCATACACACCAATGCAAACAGATTGTTGTAACTGGGTAGTTGTTGCCAATGTGCACGACATGACTAAACACAAGCTTTTGGAAGAATCACTTGAAGGTGCCGTCAACAACCTCCAAAAAGTGAATTCATTTAAAAATAAGCTGTTTTCAATTGTCTCTCATGACGTTAAATCCCCTTTAGGTTCTATCGATAATTTCTTACAGCTTTTAGGGAATACCGAAAACGATGCGGATTTAAAAAATATGATTCCGATAATTACAGACAGATTAAAAACAACAAGGAATATGCTGGACAACCTCATGGATTGGACAAGCAGTCAAATCAAAGGGGCAAACGTAGTGGCCGAAGTTTTCAATCTTCATGATGTTTTTAATGGCACTATTGAATTATTTAAAGATCGTATCTATAAAAAGCAGTTATCAGTCGTAAACGATCTTCCCCAGGAAATGATGATTACAACTGATAAGAATGTCATTCAATTAGTCTTAAGGAATCTACTATCTAATGCCATTAAGTTTTCTAATCCGGGTGACCTCATCTCTTTAAAAATTAGAAAAAAAACAAAAAACATAGTGGTCCTCTTATTTGAGGATACCGGTAGTGGCATGTCCCCGGAAAAGGCATCTTCACTTTTCGGTGGTATCGTTGGAAGTGAAACAGGAACAAATGGCGAAAAAGGCTCTGGGCTTGGAATGATGTTAGCTGCTGATGCACTAGCGCAAATCAATGGCCAAATCAGAGCAGAAAGTACTTTGGGTAAAGGGACTAAGTTCTTCATCACAGCACCCATACACTTAAAACAATAGATCAAGCTCCTAATCTCACTTCAAATAAAAACTCACTCCTACGGTCACAAAATCAAAACGAACATCATAGAGCTTCTGGTGAACATATCCTGCTCCAAATGCAAATTCTGATCTATTTGCTCTAAAGGGGCGATATTCCAATCGAGTGGAAAACTCTTCCCTAGGATATCCGCTATCGGATTTACGATAGGCGACAAAAGGCATAAACTTATTTTCATAGAATGATGCGTAGAACTCTGTGGTCCACTCAAAATGGGATTGATCAACCTGATATTCATGAGAAACTCCTCCGCCTATGATCCATCGAATATTTTCTTTGTTGATGAGGTTAAGCTGAAGAATCTGCCAATCGATTGTTGTAAAAGCACCAGAGACATCATTCACATTAATTCTCCGTAGCTGCGTGGAGAACAAACCATAGTTACCTCTGATCATTTGGCTATCGAAGAATTCAGCTTCTGAGAAATTAATTCCTCCATCCAATTTTAACTCCATACCTGTTCGCCACTTTTCTTCATTGGAATTAGACAGTTGATGCTGCTGAGCTAGACTGATACCATTGACCATTGGTCGCATCATTTCAAAAAATATATCAAACAGAAACAGGCTGCCGTCATTGTCATCAGAACTATTGTAGTCTGATGAATATGAGGAGCTGTTGCTATTTTTGAATGATTGTGCTCTGGATTTGACTTCTCTAACCTGAGAAAAACCATTGGGAATAATAAGAATGCAGAGCAATAACGTGTAGGTGATTCGCTGGATCAGCGTGAGTGATTTTTACACTCAAATCCAATTATTGTACCAAACTCATTGGTTATGGTACTGGATCATAACCACTCCCGCCCCATGGATGGCATCTACTAATTCGTTTAAGTCCCATCCAAAGCCCTTTTAGTCCATATTTCTGAATCGCTTCTTTCGTGTATTGTGAACATGTTGGGGAATATCTACAGCTATTGGGGAATAGTGGTGAAATCGAATATTGATAAATCAATACCGGAAAAATTAAGATCTTCTTGAGGATGCGATTCACATCAACAAAAGTATCACCCAAAACTTGCACACCCACTAAAAAATCATTCTGTTTGTTGGTTCTGATCAAACATGAACTTAGGAGTAATCATAGCACCAAAGCATATCAAAAACTTTATCACTATAGGGTTTTTCTCACTCCAAATTTTTTGTTGTTTCGCTCAAAATGATTCCACCGAGATTCTTAAAATCAACAACATATTCATAGAAGGAAACTTCAAAACCAAAGAGCAAATCATTACTCGTGAGCTTTCCATTGAGAAAGAAGAAAGCTACCAGAGATACAAGTTGGATAGCATGTTTGAGTGGGCGCGTAATCGCATCTACAACACTAACTTATTCAATGAGGTGATTATTGAAATGGTAAACGAAAATCAGGGACAAGTCGATGTGAAAATCACGGTTGATGAACGTTGGTACTTATATCCATTTCCCATCTTTAGGCTAACCGATAGAAATTTTAACGACTGGTGGGTAAACAGAGATCATGATTTGAGCCGTGTCAACTATGGCCTCAAACTTACACAGTTCAATTTCAGAGGTAGAAATGAGATTCTCCGTTTATGGCTACAAACCGGTTTTGAAACTGTATTGAATCTCTTTTATCAAATACCCTACATCGATAGACAGCAAAAGCATGGTTTACTTATCAGCTCCAGCTACTTTGAAGCTAAAAACGTCCCAGCGACAACCGTAGACAATGTGAGGCGCTTTGCTTCATCACGTGAGGAAGTTTTAAGAAGGGCATACTCCAATTCCCTCTCCCACTCATATCGAAGCTCTTTTTACTCATTTCATCGGACCAGCATCGGACATGTAAATGTGAATATTGCGGATACCATCGCTTTAATCAACCCTAACTATCTTGGTGAAAGCAGAACTGAACAACAGTATTTTACACTTGGGTATAGCTATTCCTGGGACAAGCGAAACAATGTCAATTATCCTACCCAGGGTGAATGGTTTCGTGCCGGTATTTCGAAAGTTGGATTAGGATTGTATGATAATGGTGTTGACTATTGGGTTGCTCGTCTTCGGATGACTAAATACTCGGAGTTCAAAGACAATTTTTTCCTGGTCAACAATGTATCCATAATGAGTACATTTCCGGCAGATCCTCGCAGCTATTTCAATTATCACGCGATTGGATTTCGAAAAGAGGTGTTGCGAGGTTATGATCTCAAACTGATTGAAGCAAGTTCCTATGTTCTACAACGAAATGAATTTAAGCATCAGCTTTTTGGTAGGAAATATAACGTCAGTAAAGCCATGCCAATCAGGCAATTTCAAACTTTTCCAATTACTATCTATGGAAAAATCTATTTTGATCAAGGGTATGCTATAGGTTATCCTAACTATGAAGGTAGTGCTCCATTAACAGATAAATACTTATATAGCTTAGGAACAGGTCTTGATCTGATTGTGGTTAATGATCTCACTTTCAGGTTTGAGTTGTCTCGTAATGCAGAAGACGAAACCCATTTCTTCATCAACTTATTATCCTTGTTTTAGGTGATCCTACCGTAAGACATGTCTGACTACCGAGTACATCTTTTTATTTATTGATTTAAAGATTATTTGGTACTTTTCAAGTAAACTAATTCTAAAAATCAGATTATGAGACGTGTACTCACCATATTCACGATTCTTATTTTTTCCTATTCATTAGCTCAGGACAGAATGATTCCTGCCGATGAGACCATTGTTACCAACCATCAGGTAACCATTAAAGGGAAAGCAGTACCATTTAAAGCAACAACCGGCACTCAACCGGTTTGGAATGATGAAGGTGAAGCCATCGCAGCAGTTCATTTTACCTATTATGAGCGAACGGATATAAGAAACAAAGCAAATCGACCCTTACTGATTTCGTTTAATGGTGGCCCTGGATCTGCTTCTGTTTGGATGCACCTGGCATATACAGGACCTAAAATCCTGAAAGTGGATGATGAAGGATTCCCAATTCAGCCTTATGGTGTGAAGGACAATCCAAATTCAGTATTGGATATGGCTGATATAGTCTTTGTGAATCCGGTCAACACCGGTTACTCACGCATTTTAGATAAAGAAAATACCAGTCGTGAATTCTTTTTTGGAGTACAGGAAGATATCTCATACCTGGCGGACTGGATCAATACATTTGTCTCCCGAATGAATCGCTGGGAATCTCCAAAATATCTCATTGGAGAGAGCTACGGAACTACCAGAGTATCAGGGCTGGCGCTTGAATTACAAAATCGTCAATGGATGTATTTAAATGGTGTGATACTAGTTTCACCCACAGAACTAGGTATCCATAGTGGTCAGGGAAGAAGAGCTGGTCCTTTAGGAGCAGCGCTCAGAGTTCCCTACTTCGCAGCTGCAGCCTGGTATCACAAAAAATTGCCCTCAGATTTACAAAGCAAGGACTTACTTGAAGTGCTGGATGAAGTGGAAACGTATACCATTCAAGAACTTATGCCAACTTTGGCTAAAGGCGGTTTTGTGAGTGATGATGAAAAGAAACAAGCTGCACAAACAATGGCCAGGTATTCCGGAATCTCCGAGAAGGTTATCCTTCAATACAATCTGGATGTACCTACTGCATTTTTCTGGAAAGAGCTTCTAAGGGAGGAAGGATTTACGGTCGGTCGACTAGATTCAAGATATAAGGGCATTGATCGAACGGATGGTGGAGTCAGACCTGATTTTAATTCCGAACTAACCAGTTGGCTGCATGCTTTTACTCCTGCTATCAACTACTACTACAAGAATGTACTTAAATACGATACTGACATCAAATACAACATGTTTGGGCCGGTACACCCATGGAACCGAGAGGGTAATAACACCGGTGAAAATCTAAGACAGGCTATGGCACAAAACCCATACCTGCATACCATGATTCAAAGCGGCTATTACGATGGTGCCACCAAATACTTTGATGCCAAGTATACGATGTGGCAAATTGACCCGAGTGGTAAAATGAAGGATAGGCTTTCATTCAAAGGGTACAGAAGTGGACATATGATGTACTTGCGTAATGAAGATCTTATCAGTAGCAATGACCATTTGAGAGAGTTTATTCAGAAGACTCTTCCAGGCAATAAACCTGCTAAGTACTGAGTTAGAATTTTTAACAGATGGACGGATAGTCGTTGAGTGATATGAGTAGGTTCATTCTTTCTTTAGGTGCAGCACTAGTTCTGGTTCAACTAATGGCTCAGTCCTCACCAAATATTCAATCAGTTAGCGTTGAGAATGATGATAATTTTGTCGGCTATGACTTAATTGATATTGATAGCAATCAACTTTTTGTATTAGCGGAGCATTGGCACAATATCCGGTCCGTACCAAAAGCTACGATGAAGGTGCTGAGGTTTCTTCATCAACATGCCAATGTACGAATACTTGCCATTGAACAGGGAGCCAGCGCAGCACATATGATCAATTCATACCTCGCTACTGGTGACACAATAAAACTTCGTCAGATTGCTAGAAATACACTTTTTTGGGGAAAAGAAAATTGGGAATTCTTTGAAGAATTAAAAGCCTTTAATGATGCACTTCCTGCTGAAGAGCAGATTTTTGTAAAAAGTATTGATATCGAGTATAAAATGGCGTCAGCCATATTTGTAATCAATGACTTGATCGGAGATAAAAGCATTCCTGAATCACTAGAAAGCACTATTGGTGAATTTAAGAAGCTATTTGAAGGTACCAGAAAACATCGTGAGAGCTTTCAAGGACTGTCAGTCATGCACTACTATGACCGTAAAATAGTTGAAAACCTGGTACTACTTACGATTGACGAAATGGAGCAAAAAAGTGAATTGTACACTGAGTTTTTTCAGGACGATTTCATCCAATTTGCTACCATAATTTTGGAAATGGACGATGGTCTCACGTTTGATTACACCAACCCAAACAATAAATACAAATTCCGTGATAGGCTGATCCTTCAAAAATTCCATTCATTGATAGAGGACTATCCGAATACTGGCATACTGTGTGTCATTGGAATGCGACATGCAACCAAAAACTCTTCCATCTACAAGCTCGATAATGAAGAAAACTCACCGCTTTATGGTAAGGTTTGCATCATAAAGATTTCTGCACTCTTGAATAAAGTCATCTCATCAAGTGATCTGAAGCAATTGAATTACAATTATCCCAAGCAGCTAAAAGTAAATCCAGCTACTTTGATCAAGCACTCAGATGATGATGCTGCTTTAAAATCAAGTAAAGATTTTGATTATACACTTTTCATAAACAGTTCGGGAGAACTGACACCTTTCGAAAAGGTATTCAAAGGCGATTTCGGTCACTGATTAAACTGCCGCTCTTCTTAATCGATCATTTATTGCTTTTCCCAAACCTTCACTAGGCAGATATTCAGCTAAGATGACCTCAATATGGGGTTGATCCATTTTTCGAAGTGCAGAAAATATATTTCGTGCAGCCTCATCTAGATCTTCCGATGAAGATAAGATCACTTGATTTTGTTCAGGTACATCATACACCCTTGAAAAAGAAAGAATCCCGGTGCGCTCTTTGGGGAGCGATTGGAGATTTTCTTCAATATCTCCTATTATCATTTTTCTTCCGGGAGAATAATGCGACTTTAACATTCCTGGGGCGGCAGGATTGGAACTTTCATTTACTTGAATTTTAACTGACCCTACTACTTCTTCAATGGATTCTACTTTAGTTCCCCCTAACCGATAAATCACCACATCGTCACCCTCAAATCCTACAATGGAAGACTCGAGACCTACTTTGCAAGGACCACCATCTAAAATATATGAAATCTTATCCCCTAATTGATCCTGGACATGTTGCGCAGATGTAGGCGAGACATATCCAAAAGGATTGGCACTTGGAGCTGCAAGCGGAAAATCCAGTTCTGCCAAAAGTTGAACAGTAGTGGGATGGTTTGGAATTCTTATTGCGATTCTGGAAAGTCCGGAAGTGAGCAGATCCGGAACTGATGACTCTTTTTCAAGTAAAATTGTCAATGGTCCTGGCCAAAATCGATCGGCTAGTAGTTTTGCCTTCTCGGGTATTTCCTTAACCAGATTCGTTATTTTTTCAATTGAATCCGTGTGAGCAATCAGTGGATCAAATTTGGGGCGATTTTTTGCAGAGTAAATTTTGAGAATGGCATCCTCATCTAATGCATTACCAGCAAGTCCATAAACCGTCTCAGTAGGAATACCGACTATTTCTCCAGAACTTAGGAGTCTTTTAGCTTCTTCAATATTTGATCCGATTGTTGCCACATTCAATTTTTGAAATGCAAAGATGATTGAACGCAATCAATTTGCCATGTGCATATGAAATACTTATTTTAGTCTAAAACCTATGACATGACAAAGAGAACTAGAAACATCCTTCGAATTTCATCTATTGTATTAACAATACTTATTGTACTTATGCGCTTGGAAGTCATCCCAGTGATAATTGTAAGTGCTTATCACTTTTGGGTCATGGTGATCGCCTACTTCTTATTGGTTCTGAGTATACGCTAACGTCTTAGGATTACCCTACCTGACTTTTGCTGTCCATTGTAACTAATTCGATACAGGTATATTCCGTTGGCAAGTGAAATGCCTGACGGAGTTGTACCATCCCATACTACTGAATTTTTACCTGCAAACTGAGGTCCCCAAAGAATGGTGTTGATCAGTTCTCCACCAGCTGTTAGGATATCAATTCGAACGTTTCCTGCTTCAGGTATTGAATACTCAATCTGAGTGTCCCTTGCGAATGGATTTGGATATGATGAGAGAACTTCAAATGATTGTCCTTGACTTTCAAAAGTCAATGGCTTAAAATCTGGTATCTGAGTTTCAAATACGCCATTTCCATGAGTTGCTATCACTAATCGGCCATCAACTGGTCGGTAATCCATCATGGTAATTATAGCGCTTCCAATTTCATCTGGAGATTCCTTCACCCAGAGTGTTCCATTTCCAGAAGTACTTTCAGTAGAATATAATCCCACGCTGGTACCCGCTAAAAATAAGTCACTGTTAGATTTAGGAATAATCTCGATCCAACGAATACTCGGCCCACTTCCTGTACCATCAGGGTTTTCTTCCAGATTGCCACTGATATCATCAAAGGAAGCTCCCCCATCATGACTTTCAAAAATAGATGGCACATTGTAATTAGAAAATACAACCACTACGTGTTCATTGTCATCCGGATCTACAGCAATGGATGATACATAACCAGCCTCTGGAAAAATGCTGGAGGTGATAGAGGTAACTTGAAACTCAATCTCAGTTTGCGCATTGTTCAAGCGAAATAATTTCCCATCACTCGAACCAAAATACACTTTATCTCCATCATTAGAAATTTCTACAGCACTGACTAATCCATTTGATAAGGAAAGATTATGAACCTTTTTCCATCCAAGACTAGTAGGCGTTTGTGACCCTCCAGGGATCTGAGAAACATTGGGATGGTAATACAAATGATTACCCCCTGCAAAAAACATCCTGTTCTGATTAAGCGGATCTAAAACATATGGGTTGATAAATAAATACAAGGATCCCTCTTGAGCAACCAGGCTTCCCGGATCAACACGTGCAAAGGAGGTGATTCCATTTGAATCATTAAAAGTAAGTCTTAACGTTTGACCTCTTTGAAATGAGGTGAACCACAATAGATTGTCGTTCGTGGTAGCTACATAGCTCCCATCACCACCAATAACACCATTCCAGCTTAATCCACCAGAACTTATGTCTGTTCCATTGTCTTGCATTCCACCAATAACAGTGGATTCTCCTCTGTTTTTAGATTGAGCGATAGTAAAAAACTGAGAGGTAACAAATCCATTGTTCCTACTTTCCCATAAAACAGAATCTGATACTATATCATCTGTAATTCGTAATCCCCCATCATTTGCAGAAATTGCAACATTGGGATCACTCGGCAAAAAAAGTAGATCGTGTTGATCCGGATGATGATTAGGATATTCACCTGACCCTCCTTCCGGATGATATCCTCCGACCCAATCAATGCTTTCTTTGGTTCGAAAAGCGTCGGTAGATCGAAATAAGTTTGTTCCTCCTACAAAGACAATGTTTGGATCTTCTGGATGAACGCTAATCATCATGTTATATGACCCTTGAGTATTCAAAACACCAAGATTTTCATCAACGTCTGGTATTACTCGCGGAGATGGATCAAATCCAAATATGCGCTGTGGATCATCCATCAATGAAAGTTTGTGCTCCAGAATAAGTATGGGACTGGAATCAATCATGAAATAGGTAATGTCAGGATCAGATGGACTAGACCCAATAGCAATCCTTCGGTATCTTGATTCAGAAGTTGCTGGTGTTATTTCTGTCCAATCCTGACCGCTTAAAGAGTAAAATATACCAGCATCCGGTGGTGGTATTTCTAATGTATCTCCGATTGGTGTTTCCGTTGACAGCCCTGCATAGAATACATTATTTTCTGAGCGTTCCAATGAAGTATAATAAGATGCATTGGCTCGATTAAGATCAATTGTATCACCAGATAACAAGTCCCTGCCCAGCATCACTTCCCAATTATCACCACCATCCGTAGACCTAAGTATCCCTCCGAAAGCGGCTACAATAATTTCATCCTCATCCAGATTGGTAGGATTAATTTCAATATTCCAAATGTATTGAAACGGGCTAAAGAAGAAATTAGGAGTAGTATTTTGTGTAGAAACCAATGGCTCCCATGACTCTCCATTGTCAATGGATTTATAAATTCCATTCCCTCTGAATGGTGCCGCTCCTCCACCTGCAGAGTTTCCAACAATTTCACCTGTTCCATGATACCAGGTATCCTCTCTTCCAGGACGTGTATCCTGGACAAGGCAGGTTACGCTATTACGATTCTCCGGATTTGATTTTTTAACCCAACTTAATCCACCATCTATACTCTTCCATATCCCTCCACTAACACCTCCAGCAATGATGATATTTTCATCTCTACTATCAAAAGCAACTGCTCGTGTCCTCCCTCCTACATTATTTGGACCTAATGACTGTATTGATAATTGTTGTGTTCTAAGATTCGAGGTGTTAGCTGCTAGCTGTCGTTCAAAAATTAACTCCGTCTGATGGATATTATTCGGAATAGTGCCAGTTTCTGGATCTCTGGCAAGCAATTGTAAATACTCAACCCTGCCCATCAAATCTTCCTTTCCGACTATTTCAGAAGGAGATTCAATAATATGGATGGAATATTCAAATGTAGATTTTACTCTTTCGCCTCCGATCGAGGCTAAAAACAGTACCCAGAGCAGACGTTTCAATTTATTCTATTACAGTGTTGACTTTATTTAGACGACCTTCCGCCAACTCAGCTGTCTTTACACCCTCACCATTGTTGTTTTTATCCTCAAACTTAGCTTCTATAAAATATGAGATCGGTTTTACATCTTTAAAAGTCACTCTTCCTTTTTTATCAGTTTTTAATGTGGCAATAGGGTTTTCGCTTGCGAGATAATCAGCCTCATTGTCGTAAATAGAAACACTTGCACCCTCTACAAAATTTCCTAAACCATCAATGACCGTAATACGAAGTTTTGTCGGTAACAATTGAGCATCAGCGGATTGAAAAGATCCAGCTAACAATATTGTGAATAGAGTAATTATTTTCATGTTCTAATTATTTATTTGAAAAAATGTGCTGAGCTAGTTTCTCAAAACTATCAGCTCTTTTGTACTTTCTGTCAGGATACGAATTTGCAATCAGTTTGATTCGTATTGGTTCATTATTTTCTTCAATGTACTCTATTTGTACATTGCCGAACTTCTGATCGACTGGTTCAACAAATCCTGTCTTAGGCTTAAGATAATGCATCTCGATGGATTTAAATCTATCATCACTTTCTGTTAGTGTCCGCCTGCTTACTACTAGCCGATAATCTAATTTCTTAACCTGCTCTGCCAGGAAATCGAAAAGATATTGAAAATCATTTTTGTTAAATTTCGACTCATAATCAATCGAAATTCCATTACTATAGGTGGATTCCAATATGACCATTTGTGGATCTTTATCAACTCCCTGTTTGCCCCAGTAATAGGATTGCCAAAGTTCGTCCAGCAAGTCAGAAGTGTATTTAGAGCTTTTCCAAGTTTCGAATTGATCAATAAATGATTGACTCCTTTTAATCAGCTCATTTTCATGGACAGTTTTCTGAGAATCCTCAGTTTTGCTAAAAAGACGTGTATATATTTCTTCAAAATAACCCATCTATCTAATAAGCGTAACGGATCCATATTGTTCGATAGTTCCTAAATCCGGTGCTAATGAACTAGAGAAATTAATTACATAAGCATATGTTCCAGGCGGCAATAAAGCACCTCTGTAGATCCCATTCCACCTGAAATCCTGATTATTAGATGTAAATACTAATTCTCCCCATCGGGAATAAATCAGAATTTCAAATTCCTCTACATAATCATTGGGAAAGACAAAAAACTCATCATTCACTCCATTTCCATTAGGAGAAAATGCATTTGGAGCAAATATCACCGGACGGCAGTCCTGGACTACCTCTACCCGATCGGTAATGCAAGTAAATCCATTATAAAGAGTTACCTCGTAAGTGCCAACGGTAGTAACCGATAAAACGGGATCTGTCGAGATGATAGTCGGATCTGGGAATAATCTCCACTCATATGTATTGAAAATTCCAGGATCTAAATCTGCAGTTAAATTGTCCGGATTGCCTGGACAAAAAGAGGCTCTTTCCGGAAGAAGCAAATCTTCAGGATTGATTGGCACGACTGCTATATCAAGGGATTCACTTGCCATGCATGTCCCAGTCTCATTGGTAGCAATAACTGTGTACCTTCCAGACTGACTAATTGTTACAATAGAATCAGAATCGGCTAAAGGGGTCCCATTCTGATCTTGCCATTCATATGTAATTGTAGGATTATAGTAGTTGGTAGTAGCAATCAACAGTACATTTCCATTATTATCACAGTCCGTAGTTAGTGTAAGTGTAAACTCTGGTTCGATAGTCACGTCAGTATCACCAGACGTAACCTCACATCCGGTAAGCTGATCGAATACGGTGACATTATAAGTACCGGAGTTTGTTACCGTATTTTGCATCGCCTGGCTGCCATCATTCCAATTGAAGATATACGTGCCGCTACCCCCTGTCACATTCGCTATAAGATTCAATTGTCCTTCACAGGGATCACCATCTACTGTAACGCTTACACTTGGTGGGGTATTAACATTTACTTGAATGTCCTCACTTCTGTCACAAAATCCAGGTGCTGATGCTACAACTGTATAAGTCCCTGATTGATCAACGGTAATTGAATCGTTCATGGTACTTGTAATATTCCCATCAGTTGTTGACCAAGCGTAAGTCACTCCCGCAGTTCCTCCATCTGACACACCAACTTGACCCGATGCGGCACAAATTTCTTGAATAGCATCAAATGTAAATGCAGGTTCAGGTCCAGGGTTTATTGTTATTTGCTCTGTTTCGATACAGCCAGGAGCGTTGTTATCAGTTATCTGTACAGATAGCGTACCCGTATTTAAGCCTGGAATTACCAATGGGTCAACACTATCGGACCCACTAGAAACGATGGTGCCAGCTTCATCTTGAACTTCATAATTATAGCTAGCTGGCAATGTTGGAGTTGTTCCTGAAATTGTCAGCTCCACCGATCCATCACAATTACCATTATTGGTAACCGTCATATTGAAACTACCCGGATCTTCTATTTGAAGAATCTCTAAATAATTACATCCCGTTACCAGATTAGTAACGGTAAGACTATGATTTCCCGGAGTTAATGATGTAATCGTTGGGGCATTACCAGGTCCGTCGAAATTTGCAGGACCAAAAGTTGATGGTCCGCTTAATTGGTATGAATAGCTACCGGCAGCATTGAAGGTGATATCAAGAGTTCCATCATTGTTACCACACCCTGTCGTTGTTCCAGGTGTAGTGGTAATGTCCGGAGCTTCCTGAACAGTCACTTGAATGGTATCTCGTCCAGTACACCCAAAAGAATTAGTTACCGCCACTGTATATTCAAAAACTCCGGCCGTAGTTGTATCAACATCAAATGTCCGGTTATTGCCCAATACAACACCATCAATTGCCCATGAGTACGTGCCACGAGCAACCTGTGAATCCAAGGTAATCGTTGGATCATTTTGACAAATCAAGCGATCCCCTCCAAGATCAACAGTAGGTCTCGCATCAGCAAGAAATACTTGCAAAGTGTCGGAGGTACACCCGGTCAGGGTATTAATTATGGCCACATCAATGACTGCAGGATCTGAGACCGTAATTTCTCGTGTGCTTTCTCCAGTACTCCAATAATAAGAGAAATCGGGGTTATCAACGGGCCAGGCAGTTAAAACAATTGATTGATCACAAATGGCCGTATCAGTCGGAACAGTTGGTCTTTCCGGCAAATTATTAACGGTAATTGTTTGCGTTAGAGTGGTGTCGGTATCACACCTATTACTCAAAACAAGCTGTACCGTATAAGTTCCCGGAGTACTATAAGTATGCGTTGTATCTTGTACAACAGCACTCGTTCCATCACCAAATATCCATAAATAACTCTCTATCGAATTATTCGGATCCCTCCCAACTGCTGTAAAATTTGATTGCTGACCTGCACATCCAGCAGTTACCATCATACTTGGTTCCTGTATCGGAGGTGTATTTGTCTGAGCAAAGTTTGGAAGCCCTAACCTGCTTATTCTACCAGCTAAATCAAAACCTGCATTATCGAAGGAAGCTGAGGCGTCATTATTTTCCGGTGAACTTATGGTACCGATAGTTGATGAATTATCCACTGCCATATAGATAACTCCATCAGGGCCCAATTGTAGTGCTCCATAATCAACACCTTGAGTGTATCCATCAAACTTTGTATTTGAAATGTCAGTAGCCGGATCCGCAGAATTCAAGCTATCCAGATCATATTGAATCAATTTAGACGTTGCAGATGATGTGGTTAAAAACAGCCTTAATCCACCAGGTGAAAACTCCATACCATATAGGTCACTTTCACCCGTATCAATCAATCGAGGGTTAGAGATTTCGCCTTGATCGATATCCAATATTTCAACTTGATTAGTACCTGGGATATTTATAGCTATCTGATTCAAAGAAGGTGAAATCTTCATATAACCTGTAGCACTCAATTCCTGCATAAAGTCATGGACTTCCCCTACCGGAGAAAAAATGGCTCCACTTAATCCAGTAGCACTTGTCTGAAATGATCTGAAGATATTATTCCCAAATTCGTGAGCAACAATTAAGTCATCTCCCGTGAAACCAGATCCTGTAATTCGCTCAGTGCTATTATCCATCAGTTTTACATTCTTTACAATCACCTTGCCTCTGGCTGCTGCTTCCTTCATATCCACAATGGAATACTTCAATGCATATTCATTATCTCCATAAACACGTTCTGTGGTAAAGATGTAAAACATGGTTTCGTCATCAGCAAATGGCATGATGATGGAGTTTTGAGCTGAAGCTCTGTCTCCTCCAATCGAATCTCCATTTAACATGACATCATGCTCCCAGTTCCAGACGGTAGACCCATTGGTATAAAAAAGCAAGTCACCATTTACATCCGATATAGTAGCACATCCTTCCAGCGCATCTTGTTGATTTCCATCCAAAATGGCGATTGGTCCATTGGTGAATTCAATGCCAGCTTGCTCTCCAAAATACCATTGATTGGAGGTTTGATTTGCGACCCCATATTCTGTTACTTCAATATCATCGAATCCCGTACAACCAGTGGCGCTTGTTACCTCCACCCAAAAAGTACCAGCAGTATCGACTTCTATGGTTTGTGATACTTCTCCCGTATTCCAAACAAAGGACAGCCCAGCTCCTGCATCAAGCTGGAGTACTTCATCTACGCATATAGTAGTGTCAGCGCCAAGATCAACCATTAGGTCGTTTGCCAAAATCTCAACCGGTTGGACCAGCGATTGAGTAATCCCATTAATTTCTGCCGTTAGTCTAACATTATATGGACCAGCAGCGGCATATTCATGAAAAGCGATCCAATTATTGGAAACCACTCCAGGTTCAAGCTCCCAAGTCAAACTATGCGGTACCGGCTCTACAATAGGAAAAAATTTGGTAATGTTTGTTTCGCAGCTATCAATCCAATAGAAGTTGAGCGTATCAAAAACGAAATTATAGGCCGGTGTATGTTCTGAGAATTGCTGTGCATTAAAATCATCAGGAAATACCATGGTTTGGTATTGAACAGAATCCGCCACACTATCCGGACGATTAATTCTTCCCAAATTAAAGGGTGCACCATTGGTTGATTGATATAAATGATAAATCCGGTTGTCAGGAGCAAGCTTTAGTCCAAGACTTCTAAATATTGGAGCGGGTAAAACCGGGTTAACAGAAGCAGTGGTGTCATTAAAATCTAATTGATATAACTGCCCGGTAGTACCGCTACTTCCATATCTTGAGAAATAAATTTTAGAACCATCAGGGGACCATTCGATATCGTATATAGATTGACCTACATCGTCGTTGAATCCTGTGCCAGTTAATGTTCGATCAAAGCTGACTACCCCCGTAGCAGGATCAAAGTCCATTAGCCATATGTTCCTGTTCGCACTTTTTGGTGCCATAACTAATTGCAAAGAATCGCTATTGAAAGCAAAGTGTGCTGCTTCAAATCCAGGAGTGGTTCCATTAGTGAAATCATAATTCAGAGTAGCTCCAACACCACTTGCATCAATCTGGGTTACTTGAATTTCAAATGTGGTTCGGTTTTGAGAAATCAGCCAGAAAAGTTCGCCATCTCCAGCTGGTACTATTAACATGCCCTCTGATGGATTGACAAGGCCAGTTGCTATATCCGATGAAATGACATCACCATATGGAAATTGTGCAGATCCATTCCCTTGAACCGTAGCATCAACAATGCTGTATCGAATTTCATTAACGCCACCAGAACCAGAATTTGTGAAAATGTAATATTGTCCTGGACTGTTTGTAACTGGGCATGATACAGCAGGAACGTTTATGTTTGAAGCACCTGAAAGCCCAGCTCCGCTTGGGACAATAGTATGTGATGCATCATAAACATTTACTCCATCAGAGTAGAAAAGTAAGTTACCGGTAAATTGATCAGTAATTGTAACCGCGCCCGCATTACCAAAAGGTGTAGATTGATCGGTTTGAAGAAAAACATCCCTCCCATTTTGATCAAAAACAAGATTTTCTGATGAGTTACCAAAATACCATCTTGTTTCAGTAGCATTTTGTGCGACAAGCACTGATGAAATAGAAAATAAGAGAACAAAGAAGGTGAATCTGCTTATAGAAGACCTGTAGGGGAATTGAATCATAAAGATGTCCTTGTTCATACACAACACTTTGTAAAAATACGTTTAACCCAAATTAAATCAGGATATATTCAACAACAATGTGGAGACTCTTGAACATTATGTAAAAGAATTAAATCATGTAATATCCAAGTACTCCAAAATACCAACGTCATGGCAACCGTTACATTACGTAGTAAACTCAACAAAACTTAAGTCTATTTGTATTTATTGTATAATTTGCTCTTCGATTTATAATCAACGTTTTTCAATGGTCAGGAAGGTTATTTTACTAGTAACATTCGTTTTTGCTCTCTTTCAAGAAAACACTTTGCAGGCTCAAGACCCTCAGTTTTCGCAATATTATGCTGCACCTTTATATCTAAATCCAGGCTTAGTTGGGATCAATCAAAAAGGCCGAATGGGAATAAACTACCGTTCACAATGGCCCAATCTGGATGCAAACTTTGAAACCTTCTCTGCATATTTTGACTATCATTTCGAGGACTATTATAGCAGTGCCGGAATCATATTCACAAGAGATCAAGAAGGAATTGCAGGTCTTAATTCGACCTCTATTGGTCTTCAATATGCCTATCAGCTACAGCTAAATTATAAGTGGACATTTCGGCCTGGAGTTCAGGCCGCATATTATATCCGAGACCTGAATTTTGATAAACTGACTTTTGGTGATCAGTTTGATAATACGGGACAGGTAAGACCAACAACCGGAGAAGTTTTTAATACTGGTTTGAATGCCCAATTTTTCGATCTATCATTTGGAGGTGTTCTTTACAACCCATCATTATGGTTAGGAGGTGCACTTCATCACGTGTTAGAGCCCAATCAAAGTATTGCAGGCGGGAATGCGCCTTTGCCAAAAAGATTTTCAATACACGGCGGTTACCGAATCCCACTAAATCCACTTACTACAAGAACAGACTTGGGTGAACGATCCATCACACCAAGTTTCAACTACCGAACACAAGGAGATTTTGATCAATTAGATCTCGGCGCATATTTCACCTTAGATCCTATTTTAGTGGGGCTATGGTATCGAGGAATACCTATTAAAAACACCGATGGAGTAGTAAACAATGAAGCGATTATTTTCATGATCGGCATGCAATCAAACCGAGCAACTTTTGGATATAGCTTCGACTATACAATCTCAGATCTGGGTATTGGCACTGGTGGTGCTCATGAGATCAGCATTGCTTACTCTTTTAGCTTAGGTGATCCACTAAAGCCAGCGGCAGATGTAAGGAGACTTAAATGCCCAATTCCATTCATTTTTTAGGTGACACAGTCACACTAAATTTGCCTACATGACCGAACAAACCATCTTTACGATACTACTTATAATTATTACTTTCGACTTTTCATTAGAGCGAATACTTAGCTTCTTAAATAGAAAAAGTGCTCAAAAACCTATTCCAAAAGAGTTAGAGGGTATTTATGATCAGGAAAAGTACGCTAAGTCTCAGGCTTACAATCGCGAAGTTTCTCAATTCAGTACTTTCTCAGCGACCTTTAGCTTCGTTCTTTTGGTTCTTGCAATTTATAATGGATGGTTTGGCATGCTGGATCAATGGATCCGAACATTTTCTCCATTAAGCTTACTTTCACCACTTATTTTCTTCGGTATTCTATTCATCATTTCTGATGTTATCAGTATGCCTTTTTCGATCTATCGTAACTTTGTAATCGAAGAGAAATATGGATTTAATAAGATGACTGCAAAGACATTTATTTTAGATAAAATCAAAGGATATATCCTTACCATTATCATTGGTGGGCTTTTGCTTGCACTACTCATTTATTTTGTAAACGCTATAGGAAGCGATTTTTGGTACTATTTCTGGGCAGTGATGACAGCTTTTGTATTATTTGCTAACCTGTTTTATACCTCTCTTATCCTTCCACTTTTCAATAAGCTTACTCCCATGTCTGATGGTGAATTAAAGTCTTCGATAGAAGCATATTGTGAAAAGGTTAAATTCCCTCTTAAAAATATCTTTATCATGGACGGCTCTAAGCGTTCGAGTAAAGGGAATGCTTTTTTTAGCGGGCTAGGTAAAAAGAAAAAAGTAGTGCTTTTTGATACGCTTGTCGAAAAACACTCCACACAAGAGCTAACAGCTGTTTTTGCACATGAGGTTGGACATTTTAAGAAAAAACATATTCTTTTAAGTACGATCTTCAGCATAGCTCTTATGGGATTCATGCTTTTTCTGTTTTCAAGAATGGCCTATAGTGGAGAAGTAAGCTGGGCCATGGGCGGCCAAACCTCAGCCTTGCATTTAAATCTATTAGCATTCTTTATTCTCTACTCCCCTATTTCAACCATTTTAGGAATCGTTGGTAATATAATCTCACGTAAAAATGAATTTGAAGCTGATGCATATGCTAAGGAAACCTATGATGGCACGCCTCTAATTACTGGTTTAAAGAAAATGTCAGCTGATCACTTATCTAACCTTACTCCGCATCCGGCGTATGTTTTTGTTCACTATTCACATCCTCCTTTGAAAGAACGAGTTAGGGCCCTGGAGGAATAGTCAATTAAAATTCTTCCACTTTTTCTTTTTACCGTTCTTGAAGAAATACCATTGGCCAGTTTTTTCTCCCAATTTCCAGCTGCCTTCATAAAGAAGGTTGCCCTCCTCATCGTAGTAAACCCATAAAGCATGCTCGAGACCATCTTTCAACATTCCTTTCTGATTTAGTTGACCATTTTCAAAGTAAAATTCCCATTGACCGTCTGGTTTTCCATCAGCATAGATTCCAATCCGTTTAAGATTTCCATTTTCATAGAAAAAAATCCATTTTCCTTCATAGAGTCCATTTTCATATTTTCCTAGTTTTTCAAGCTGACCGGATGGATAGAAATAAGCAGCAGAATCTTCTAACAAACCATTTTGATAGTTTTCTCTAGCAATAAGTTTTCCATCAAATGAATAGTATTTCTGAATCCCATTCAGTTGATCATTCTGATACATGAGCAATGCGTTTAATTTTTGGTTGGGATAGTAATATTCCCAAATTCCACTCTTGCTCTCTCCATCCAGCATTCCAATGGCTTTAATTTCGCCATCATTATAAAAAACAGTGTCCTGTGCTTCCGCAATCAGAAATAATGAAAAGAACATTATTGAGATTAACATCTTCATTGCTACTTAATTTACAATTATTGATTTAAACGATCCAAATTGATACTTTGCATACATGAAGCTCCTAGCCTCATTACTATTAATTTCCATATGGACAATTTCGTTTGGGCAGACTAACTCCTTCAATCTTGGTGGTCGAAGCGCAGGAATGGCAGGAGCATCTCTTACTTTGGGAGATGAATACAGCCTTTTTAACAATATTGGAGGACTTGGTAGATTTGAAAATCATGCTGCTTTTGCTGCTTACCAGAATCGATATGGAGTAACCGAATTTCAGGTGGTAGGAGCTGGTGCTGTTTATGCAAGTGGAATCGGAAATGCGGGTATTGGCTTCTACAAATTTGGAGATGATTTGTATAGTGAGCAGCGTCTCCACCTTGCATTTGGTAACAAAATTCAAATGGTCAGCTTGGGTATCGGTATTGATCTCCTTCAATACAACATTTCTACTGTAGGCACTAATCGCGCATTGGCAATCCAATTTGGCGGTATTGCAGAAATCACTTCCCAGCTTCGTTTTGGAGCACACATTTTTAATCTCAATCAGGCAGAAATAAGCAATGAAACCGGCGAAAAGGCTCCTACAGTAATGAAAGCAGGTATGTCATACCTACCATCAGATGAACTGATTTTTAATGTAGAAGTGGAAAAAGATTTGGAGTTTGATGAGGTTTTTAGGGCGGGAATAGAATATCAGATAGTTGACAAGGTTTTTCTACGGACCGGAATAAGCACAAAACCATTTATGGGTGCCTTTGGATTAGGTTTCCATCCTAAGTCCCTGAAGTTCGATTATGGATTCTCCAATGACTCCAGGCTGGGCAGTATCCATGAACTATCAGTCTCCTACAACTTCAAGAAATGAGAAAATGGCTTTCCATAGCACTCATTTCTTTTAGTCTGCATGGGTTTGCTCAAAATGAGGAAATTGATCTTGAAGCATTTGCTGAACGATTATTTCAGATACAAGATGAAGATATTACGTATGAAGACATTTATGAATCTTTACTGCTCTATTACAGCAATAAGCTCAACCTAAATACAGTTGAGCCGAGTGAACTTGCCTCACTATACATTCTAAATCCTGCCCAGCTTTCCAATTTTTTTATTTATCGAGATCAGTTGGGCGATTTTCTCTCAATCAATGAACTCCAGGCTATTCCAGCAATGGATTTAGAAACCATTCGGTTGATGCTTCCATTTGTCACTGTTGAGGAATCACTCAATGACAACAGGCCACTGTTAAAAAGAATACTCAACGAAGAAAACAACTATTTCTTACTAAGGAATTCACGAAGACTGGAGGAGCAAAAAGGTTATACGCCTGCCTTACCAATTGATACGACTTTCGTACGTGATGAGAATGATAACATTGTCGATACATTGACATCACCCCCTTCACGGTATGCGGGCTCTCCCAATAAAATTTATGGACGCTTTAGAACAAGCCATAGAAATGACTTCAGTCTGGGGTTCACATTCGAAAAAGATAATGGTGAGGCATTTAGTTTCAATGAAAAACAAAACGGATTTGATTTTCACTCATACCACCTTCTTCTTGAAAATAAATATGGTTTTAATAAGATCATGTTGGGAGATTTTCAAGCGCAAGTAGGTCAGGGCATTGTGTTTGGTGCTGGGTTTAATGCTGGAAAAGGTGCAGAAACGGTAAATACTACCAAAAGAAATAGCCTAGGATTACGACCCTATACTTCAGTTTTAGAGTCCGGTTTTTTTAGAGGTATTGGTCTCACCAAATCTGTAGGTAACGTTGAGTTCACCGCCTTTTATTCCAAGCTGGATCAAGATGGAAATGTACAATCAGATACCACCTTTTCTGATTTTGAAGAGTTTGTAAACTCTATTCAAAATACAGGTTTTCATCGCACGCCATCTGAATTAGCTTCAAAAGATCGTATTCAAGAGGAGTCAATTGGTGCAGTAATTCAATATCGTCCGCATCGGAAGTTGACAGTAGGTATTTCCGGACTCAATAGCCAATACAGTAGACCTCTTCAGCGGAAACCCAACAACTACAATCAGTTTGAATTTAAAGGTGATCATAATTATATCACTTCTCTTTATGCTAACTACACCTGGCAAAACTTTACCATTTTCTCAGAAGGGGCAAGATCAAAAAGTGGTGGAATAGGAGCTGTGGGTGGATGGGTTGCCAGCCTTTCCCGCACCATTGATATGGCCATGGTATTTAGAAATTATGATCGAAATTTTCATTCATTTTATGGTAATGCATTTTCAGAAAATTCAAGAAATATCAATGAAAGAGGTACTTATTGGGGGTTGGCAATCAAACCTAATCGAAGACATAAAATTAACCTGTACTACGACCGATTTAAATTTCCATGGCTCAAATATCAAACAGAGGCACCCTCTGTAGGTAATGAATGGCTGGTACGATACTCACATTTTCCTTCCAGGCAAGTGACACTGTATGCTCAGGTAAGGCAGCAAACCAGCCAAGTCACCATTTCCAATGAAAATCTAAATCAACTGGTAGATCAAGTAAAGTATAATTACATATTCAACGTTGATTATGAATTGAAGCCATGGCTGAAGCTGAAGACTAAGGTGCAAAGCAGTACACAAAATGAGGATGAAGAATTCACTAAAGGATTCGCAATCATACAAGACGTGAATTTTGTTTGGTGGAAGCTAAAATTCAATACACGAATGGCACTATTCGATACGGACAATTTTGATAATGCACAGTATGTCTATGAGAGTGATGTATTATACGCTTTTTCTATTCCAGCTTACAATGGTTCCGGTGTTAGAAGCTATGTTATGGTTCGGTATGATCCTATAAGGAACATCTCACTATGGCTTAGATACGCACAGTTTTCATTCAGAGATAGAGATACAGTGGGGTCCGGTCTTGAAGAATCAGAAGGAAACACCTCATCGGAATTAAAGGCCATGCTCAGAGTCAAATTTTAATAAATCGCTTCCATTAAAATTCTCTATATTCATAGTTGATTCGAATAAAATATAATGGAGTCTGTAAAATCCATCTGGGAAAACATTTTTGATTTTCTAACCAATGTTGGTGAGATATTCACCACTACTTTATTTAGCCTAGGAAAAAGTGAGATAAGTATGGGAACAATCCTATACTTCGTATTGAGCTTTGTTATTCTAATCTGGCTATCCAAGAGATTTAGAAATTTATTGGTCGACAAGATTCTTGCAAAAGCAGGCATGGAACAAGGTGCTCGAAATTCCATTGGTTTGATGGCCAAGGTCATGCTAATTTTTGTTGGAGCGATTTTCATTATTCAAAGTGCCGGAATTGATATGAGCTCCCTAAGCTTGTTGGCTGGAGCATTAGGTGTAGGCATTGGGTTTGGACTTCAAAACATTACAGATAATTTTATTTCAGGTATTATCATTCTTTTTGAGAAGCCAATTAAAGTAGGTGATCGAATTGTCGTGAGTGATATTGAAGGAGATGTAATAAATATTTCTGTCCGTGCAACAACTATTTTGACCAATGAAAATGTTTCAATCATTGTTCCAAACTCAGAGTTTATTTCATCACGAGTTATCAATTGGAGCCATAATGATCGTAATATCAGATTCGACATTCCAGTTGGTGTGAGTTATAAGGAAGATCCTACAGAGGTAAAAAAGGTCCTTTTAAAAGTTGCAGAAGAAAACACTCACGTGTTAAAGCATCCCGAACCTTTCGTGTTCTTTGATGAGTTCGGTGACAGTTCTTTGAACTTTACGTTGGCTGTCTGGACTTCAACACATACTGACAAACCCAGAAGGCTAAAGACAGAACTTTACTTTTCAATTTTTGAGAAGTTCAAAGAAAAGGGAATAGAAATTCCATTCCCTCAACGTGATGTTTATATCAAATCAAATGTAGAACCTACGCCGCAGCTGAAGAAGTAGCAGCTTTGGTATCGCTTTTTTCTTCAGAATCTTCAGTTAGACTCACCCCTTCAAACTGTGCATCAGTCCCAATCTTTCCAGCATAGAAAAGCTCTTGAATTTGCTTTGCTGTCAACGAGCTATTATCGGGACTCCAGCCCGGAGGGCCAAAAATGTACATGAACGCCTCCTTAAAGCTTTTCGCTTTTTTTACATCATTGAATATGTCAACGAAAATGTGGGTATTTAACTTGATTGGATTATACGTATCAGGGCTATTCAAAATTCCATATTTCGGATCAACTCCATTAATGGTATTTTGCCATGTGCCAAACAAATGATCCCAAATCAAAAATATACCTCCATGATTTTTATCTAAATATTCAATATTGCTCGAGTGATGTACCGCATGTACATGAGGATTGTTGAAAATCTTACCAAAGAAACCTAAAGAGCCAATTAGTTTGGTATGAAGAAAATATTGATAAGTGGCATTAACTATTAGAGCCGAACCTATCATAATCGGTTCAAAGCCAATGGCAGCCATCCATAACCAAAATATTGGCTTGTAGAATGTGATGAACCAACCGTTTCTGATACTAACAGCCAGGTTGAAATTCTTGGAAGAGTGGTGAGGCACATGAGCTGCCCAAAGCAACCGCACCGTATGACTCCATCTATGATGCCAATAAAAGTTAAAATCGTCCGCAAGGATTGCAAGAATCCACGCCCACCACGCCCAACCGATCGTTGTATAGCCTAGATACTCAGCTCTGAGCGGTTCAAAGAAATTGAAAACCCCAGCGAATATTACTGCTACTGTGAAAGCCTTGGAGAAAAAAGAAATGAAAGCTGCTCCAAGGGCTATCCCAAACCCAGCTAAGGAATCTTTCAGCTCGTAATCATGCTTAGCGACAAAATATTCGACCACCATAAAAAGTAGTAGAACTGGAAAAATGTAAATCATTTTGTCGCCGACATTAAATTCAGGCATATTCAATAAAGGTTTTTGGTTAAAAAATTAAGAATTCACAAGATTAAACTAAAAATTATTGTGCTAAAGGTATTATTCGATTAAATGATTATTGCTTCTTCTGTTTACCAAACTTATATGTAAGACCAACCCCAAGAACGCTTTTGAATTGTACTCTTGGCTTTTCAGTACCCTCATCAATTTCTCCATCTCCATCATCGTCTACTCCAATTAGAATATCCTTATCATAAATGAGTTGGGTAAACGCATTCATCGTAAGTGCTTTAGTCACATTTAATACCAATGCATTCTGCCAATTCACATCAATATTCCCTTGACTATGTGTATATCCAGTAAAAAGTTCCAATTTACTTTCAAACACATCATTCTTGTATTTTGCTCTAAAATATGCACCGAACTCAGCAAGCACATTTTCACCTTCAGAGATTACTTGAGAGCTATCAGCATTATAGACTATTGGGTCTACTCCATATCTTCCAGCATCAGCAAGTTCCTGATCAAGGACAAAAGTAAATTTTCCTGTAAGTGGCTGAAGTGCGAAACTTAAATTCTCATTTGGATCATAGGCGATACCCGTACCAACGGTAAGATACCCTGGTGCCATAAAGTTCGATATTTTTTTGATTTCTTTAGGTGTTTCAAACCCCTCATCAAACTGTGTCCTGAAATCCAATAACGCGGTGTAAAACCATTTACCATTATCCTTATTGACCTTATAACTATACTTAGTGGCCAGGTTAATTAAGTCGTCAGATTTGCTAAAATCAAATTCACCTTGTTTAATCAATCCGTATGCCAGATCAACCGAGTTTTCCCACTTCCCTCTACCTTTAACTCGATTTGCAAATGCGCTGAAATTTCCATTTATAGAAATCGAATTTTGCCCTCCTGCTGCCCAATTGGTTAATGAAACCTGAGAGAAAGTGAGTGAATTTGATCCTCCCATTCGCCAATACGTAGTATCAGTCTGGGTTGTATTCTGAGAAAAAGTAGCTGTTGAAATAAGTGCGAGTAAAACAAGTAGATTAAATTTCATTTAACTATATGAATTGGTTTTTAAATCGTTTTCTTTCAATATCCTTCTTAAGATTTTGCCAACATTAGATTTAGGGAGTTCATCAATAAAAGCTACATATTTTGGTCTTTTATATCCAGTAAGGTGCTCAGCACAATGTTCTTTAACCTCTTCCTCCGTTAGGCTATCATCTCCCTTTACTATATATACTTTAACAGCCTCTGTTGATTTTGCATCCGGCACGCCGATCGCTCCCACTTCCAATACCTTATCATGTAAAGCAATGCAATCTTCAATTTCGTTAGGATAAACATTAAAGCCCGACACTAAAATCATTTCCTTCTTACGGTCAACTATTTTAAAGAAGCCTTGTTCGTTCATGACTGCAATATCTCCAGTCTTGAACCAATCATTATGAAAACAATTCTTGGTTTCTTCGGGTCTATTCCAATATCCCTGGAAGACCTGAGGACCTCTCGCACACAATTCCCCTCTTTCTCCTGTCGCCAATTCTTGGCCGTCATCATCAAGTATCACAATTTCAGTGCTTGGAATAGGCATACCGATAAAACCAGTTTCTGCATCTTTTTGCAACGGATTAGCAGTTAAAACTGGTGATGTTTCTGTAAGACCATATCCTTCCGAAACGGGAGTTCCAGTAACTTCTAGCCACTTATCAGCCACATACTTTTGAAGAGCCATTCCACCTGCGAATGAAAATTTGACCTTTGAAAAATCTATTTCTTTAAATTTTGGCTGATTCAGCAAACCGTTAAAAAGGGTATTTACACCTGTCAAAATGGTCCATTGATGCCTTCCCAAATCTTTAAGAAAGGTCTTCATATCCCGTGGATTAGTGACCAAAACATTCCGAGCTCCAATTCGAACGGTCATCAACGCATTGCAGGTAAGCGCGAAAATGTGATACATTGGAAGCGCAGTAATGAATATCTCTTTACGCTCTTCTAGACCGCCGTGGAGCATCCATTCGCACACTTGCTCAATGTTTGCGATGACATTCTTATGTGTGAGCATGGCTCCTTTTGATACACCTGTTGTTCCTCCGGTGTATTGTAAGAAGGCTAATTCTGAACTTTCAATAACAACTTTAGTTGGGGCTTTTTCAGCTCCTAATTTCAAAGCGTCTTTAAATTTGATTGCCTCCGGTAAGCTATATGCAGGCACCATTTTTTTTATGCTCTTCACAACGAAATTGACAATACTACCCTTCAAACCTCCAATCAAATCGCCAATTTTAGTGACTATTACAGTCTCAATCTGCGTTTCCTTAAGAATCTCCTCAAGATTGCTAGCAAAATTTTCAACAATAACTACTGCTTTAGCACCCGAGTCATTGAATTGATGCAACATCTCACTTGGTGTATATAAAGGGTTTGTATTGACAACTACCATTCCCGCCTTTAAAGCTCCATAAAGAGCAACAGGATATTGCAATAGGTTAGGCATTTGAACTGCCACTCGATCACCCTGTTTTAAGTTGGTATGGTTTTGTAAGTAAGAGGCAAATTGATCTATCGCCCGACCTAGCTCAGAAAAGGTCATTTCCTTTCCCATATTTTCAAATGCTACCAAGTCGTTATAATCAGCGATCCGCTCTTCTACCATCTCTGGTAGAGATTTATAATTGTCTGGATTTATTTCTTTTTGTACTCCTTCCGGATAGCTATCATGCCAGGGCTGTTTCTTCATCTTAGGCTATGTTGATTTTAAATGCGATAAAGATAAGGGAAGACCATTATTGAGAAAGGTTTGAAAGTAAAAAAAGGTCTTGGCACCCCTACCAAGACCTTCAAAATAAACAACATTAACCCAAAAAGCTGTAGAGGGAGGATTCGAACCTCCACGGAGCGGTTAGTCCCGAAGCGTTCTCTCCCGATATCAAATCGTGAGAGAACATACCGGGATTTATCCCTTATCTCCACCCCCGAGAGAGGAGGGCATGTCTGCCAGTTTCACCACTCTACAGTGTGTTTTGATGATTCAAATTTAGTAGTTTGATACTTTTATTGAAATAAATTCAATAAATTAGTTGAATAAATACATTTCATTCAATTTAAATCGTTTTAAATTAAAAATTCTAAAAATCACCTATCGGAAATGAGTAAAAATTATGATATTGATAATGTGGATCTGAAAATACTGAACATGTTATCAGAAGATGCCAAGATGCCTTACACTGAAGTGGCTAAAAAAGTCTTTGTTTCAGGGGGAACAGTTCATGTTCGAATGAAAAAAATGGAAGAAATGGGTATTGTTAAGGGGACCACACTTAAGATAGATTACAGCAGGTTGGGCTATGACATTACTTGCTTTTTAGGAATCTACCTTGAGAAAAGCTCCTTGTATGATCGAGTAGTTTCCGAACTTAAAGAAATTCCCGAAATAGCAACCATTCGCTATACAACAGGCAACTATAATATCTTTTGCAAGATATACTGTAAAGACACACAACACCTTAAGGATGTCTTGCATGATAAAATACAAAAAGTAGACGGTATTGAAAGTACCGAGACATTTATTTCTTTGGAAGAAAGTGTCAATAAACACTTAGTATTTGAGAATCTTATTGAATGATTAGCGAATCTTATAATCAGTCTGAACCTTCTAGTAAGTTCATTGTTCTTATTTAGAATTACTATAAATAAGGTGTACCTTTGCACTTTGAATTGAAGGCGTATTAGATGAGCACTGACGAACAAATAATAGAAGAATTTACCTCCAAAGAATATGAGCATGGCTGGTCCGTTGATTTCGAGGCTGATGAAGCTCCTTTGGGGATTAATGAAGATATCATTCGATTCATTTCCGCTAAGAAAGAAGAGCCAGAATGGCTTCTTGAATGGAGATTGAAAGCATTCAGTCAGTGGAAAAAAATGACCGAACCTAATTGGGCTAACGTCAACTACCCGAAAGTTGATTATCAGGCCATTCGATATTACTCTGCTCCTAAGCAGGACAAAAAGCCACAAAGCCTTGATGAAGTAGATCCTGAATTACTAAAAACATTTGAGCGACTGGGTATTTCTCTGCAGGAACAAAAAAGATTAACAGGTGTTGCTGTGGATGCTGTCATTGATTCTGTTTCGGTTGCTACCACATTCAAAGACAAGCTATCAGAACTTGGCGTGATATTCTGTTCATTCAGTGAGGCAGTTCAGGAACATCCGGAGTTAGTAAAAAAATATTTAGGATCTGTTGTGCCAGTAGCTGATAACTATTTTTCGGCGCTAAACTCAGCTGTATTTACTGATGGATCATTCTGCTACATTCCTAAAGGCGTGAGATGCCCAATGGAGCTCTCCACGTACTTCCGAATCAATGCAGCTAATACTGGTCAGTTTGAAAGAACATTAATTGTGGCAGAAGATGATAGCTATGTTAGCTATCTAGAAGGCTGTACCGCTCCTCAAAGGGATGAGAATCAGCTCCATGCAGCAGTTGTTGAAATATATGCTGCGAAAAATGCTGAAGTAAAATACTCTACTGTTCAAAACTGGTATCCAGGTGATAAAAACGGCAAAGGAGGTATTTACAATTTTGTAACCAAGCGAGGAATCTGTGCGGGGGATCACGCAAAAATATCCTGGACGCAGGTAGAAACGGGATCAGCAGTCACATGGAAATATCCTTCTTGCATACTAAAAGGGGATAACTCTGTTGGTGAATTCTATTCGGTTGCCGTCACCAATAATTATCAGCAGGCAGATACTGGAACGAAAATGATTCATTTGGGTAAGAACACTCGATCTAGAATCGTTTCAAAAGGTATTTCAGCTGGAAAATCGCAAAATAGCTATAGAGGTCAGGTAGAAATTATGAAGCGTGCAGAAAACGCTAGAAATTTCTCTCAATGTGACTCTTTGCTCATGGGAGACAAATGTGGTGCACATACATTCCCATATATCGACATTAAGAACAAATCTGCACAAGTAGAACATGAAGCAACAACCTCTAAGATTGGCGAGGATCAGATTTTCTATTGCCAGCAAAGAGGCATAGATGAAGAGACTGCCGTTGCACTGATTGTAAACGGATTTGCAAAAGAAGTTATGAACAAGCTCCCAATGGAGTTTGCGGTAGAAGCTCAAAAACTATTGGCATTGACCCTAGAGGGAAGTGTGGGATAATCAACTCAATAAAACGTATGATTTCAATTAAAAATTTGCATGCCTCGATAGAGGATAAGGAAATATTAAAAGGTATTGACCTGGAAGTCAAGGCAGGTGAAGTACATGCCATCATGGGACCAAATGGGTCTGGGAAAAGTACATTAGCGTCTGTATTGGCTGGAAGAGAAGACTATGACATCACCAAGGGGTCAGTAACTTTTGAAAATGAAGACCTTTTGGAATTGAGTCCTGAAGAAAGGGCACAAAAGGGGATCTTCCTAGCATTTCAGTATCCTATAGAAATTCCAGGGGTATCCACTACTAATTTTCTAAAAACTGCCATTAATCAAGTGAGAGAAGCTCGTGGAGAAAAGGCATTGGACGCTGTACACTTTCTCAAGCTGATGAAAGAAAAGATGAAGCTTGTAGATATTGATCAGGCGTTGCTAAGTCGATCACTGAATGAAGGTTTCTCAGGTGGTGAAAAGAAGAGAAATGAGATATTTCAGATGGCCATGCTTGAGCCGAAATTATCAATACTTGACGAGACCGATTCTGGGCTAGATATTGATGCTTTGAAAATAGTTGCTGATGGGGTCAACACGCTTAAAAGTGATAAAACCGCCACAATAGTAGTGACTCACTATCAAAGGCTACTGGATTATATTATTCCGGATTTTGTGCATGTATTGTATAATGGCAGAATTGTGAAATCCGGAGATAAGAGCCTGGCGTTTGAGCTTGAGGAAAAAGGATACGATTGGATCAAAGAAGAAGTAGCTGCAGTATGATCATGAAAGAACCTGCCATATTAGAAAATTTAACCGGTACATTTCAGGGCAATGGAGTGCAAAAGAAAGCACTTGAAATGCTCAATGAGGTAGGACTTCCTCATAGAAAATCTGAGGCTTACAAGTTTACTCCAATAACTACAACCCTTGAGAAAAACATCGATTTTACTGCAGAGGGATCTAACTCATTTGATTCTTCTAAGCTTTACAAAGAGCAAGGAAGTCATCTGGTATTTATCAATGGCGTGCTTTCAAAGGAACACTCAAAAATTGATACCAAACTTCATGTTAAGGTGGTAACAGTCTCAGAAGGGAAACATGATCCTTTCAGCCTTTTAAATGCGGCATATGCTAAAGAAGAAATTCATATAGAATCAGGTTACGATGATCCGGTATTCATTTATCACTTTAATACCAATGGACTCTCTAATCCACGTATCAAGGTAAAAGTAAAAGATGGGCATACTTTTCGCATTGTAGAGAAACTAATTACTCCTGAGGGAACCAAGACCTTTACAAATTCTTACATCGAGTTCACAGTAGGAAAAAATGCATTTGGGTATCACACCAAAATTCAAAATTACAATCAGAGCACATATAGCCATGAGACAGTTTTTGCTCATGTAAGCAGAGATGCTCATTTTTACAACAGTACATTTTCATTTGCTGGAGCGATGGTTCGAAACAACCTAACCATAAACCTCGAAGATGAAAATTGTGAAGGACACATGTATGGACTCTTCCTATTGGACAATAAATCGCATGTGGATAATAATACTTCAGTCGATCACTTAAAACCGAATTCGTTCAGCAACGAGTTGTATAAAGGTATCTTGGATGAAAAATCAACTGGAGTTTTCAATGGGAAGATATATGTTAGACAGGATGCGCAGAAAACCAATGCCTTCCAGTCTAATAACAACATTCTTTTGTCGGAGGAAGCCACACTTCATACCAAGCCACAGTTGGAAATTTGGGCGGATGATGTGAAATGCTCTCATGGATGTACTTGCGGACAATTGGACGAAGATGCGATCTTTTATTTGAGAGCCAGAGGCATTGATGAAAAGAACGCAAAAGCGATGATACTCAATGCCTTCGCCACTGAAACAATGAATGAAGTGAAAGTCGATTCCATTAAAGATGAGATTCAAGGTTTGATTGATCAAAAACTTTCAGGATGAACCACATCGCTACCACATTAGATGTAAATAGAATCAGGAAGCAGTTCCCTGTACTCAATCAGGAGGTCAACGGTAAACCCTTGATTTATTTCGATAATGCTGCTTCTTCTCAAACAGCAAAAGTGGTGGTTGATGCTCTCATCAAATTTTATGAAAGAGATCATGCAAATATTCATCGTGGCATTCACACATTAGCAGAACGATCGACTAAGGCATTTGAGGAAACTCGTGAACGAGCCCAGCAGTTTATCAATGCAGGAGAAGCTGATGAAATCATCTTCACAAAAGGAACCACTGAGAGTATTAATTTGGTAGCACAATCTTGGGCAACCAAATTTTTAAAAGAAGGAGATGAAATTCTCATTTCACAGTTAGAACACCATTCCAACATTGTACCATGGCAATTAGCGGCTGAAAAGACTGGAGCGGTAATCAAGGTAATCCCTATTAATGCAGCAGGTGAAATTCTTCAAGACGAGTATCTCAAACTACTCAACGCTAAGACGAAATTAGTAGCTGTAAACTACGTCTCAAATTCACTTGGAACGATTAATCCAGTGAAGGAAATGATCACTGCTGCTCATGATGTAGGCGCAACAGTCCTTATAGATGCAGCACAAGCAGCACCTCATGTCAAAATTGATGTTCAAGATTTAGATTGTGATTTTTTAGCGCTTTCGAGTCATAAAATGTATGGCCCTACCGGGGTAGGTATACTTTATGGAAAGAGAGATTTATTGGAAGCTATGCCACCTTACCAGGGTGGTGGTGAAATGATCAAGGATGTTTCTTTTTCTGGCACCACATACAATGACATTCCTTACAAGTTTGAAGCAGGCACACCTAATATTGGTGAGGTGATTGCATTTAAGTTTGCAATGGACTTTATTGATGAAATTGGTCATGAAGCTATTCAGGAGTACGAACACAAGTTGTTGCTGTATGCAAATGACAAACTAAAAAAGATTCCGGGGTTTAATCCCGTTGGAACAGCTAAAAATAAGGCTAGTGTCATCTCATTCTTAATCGATAATGTACACCCATACGACTTGGGACAGCTTTTAGACGCACGAGGAATCGCTGTGCGAACAGGACATCATTGTACACAGCCATTAATGGACTTTTTAGGGATTGATGGAACTGTTAGAGCATCTTTTGCGGTTTACAACACTGAAAAAGAAATTGATGTTTTTTGTGAGGCATTGGATAACATCGTAAAGAAGTTTTCATAATGGATTTAATCAAACAACGTCAGGAAGAGATCATTGAAGAATTCTCCATGCTGGATGGTGACATGGAAATGACGCTTGATTATATCATGGAACTTGGGGATGAGTTGGGGTCTTTTCCTGAAGATGAAAGAATTGAAGATAACATAGTAAAAGGCTGTCAATCGAAAGTTTGGATGACTGCTGGTTTAGATAATGATCGTGTACAGTTCAAGGCAGATTCCAATACTGCAATTACCAAAGGATTGGTGAGTTTATTGGTTCGCGTTTTGAATCAATCTGCACCGCAGGATGTTATGCAGGCGGAGATTTATTTTCCAAAACAAATTGGTATGGACAGGTTTATTGGGACTCAAAGATCGAATGGGTTTGCAGCGATGATCAAGCAAATGAAAATGTATGCACTTGCACTTACAGCAAAACAGGAGTCATGAGTGAAGCAAAGACAAATAACGACACATTAGCTCTTAAAGAGGAAATTGTTCGAGCAATAAAGAAGGTCTATGATCCTGAAATTCCAGTAGACGTGTATGAATTAGGGTTGATCTATGAAATCAATATTCTTCCTGTGAACAATGTTGAAATTGTGATGACACTGACCTCTCCTTCTTGTCCTGCAGCTGAAAGTATTCCAAGTGAAATCGAAGCAAGTGTTCGTGCAGTTGAAGGAGTGAATGACGTAAATATTGAATTAACCTTTGATCCTCCTTACGCCACAGACATGATGTCTGAAGAGGCGAAGCTGGAGCTTGGGTTTATGTAGGAATAACTTGAATTGAATAACTAATTAAATAATAAGAATATGTATCCACCGGAATTAGTAGCTCCGATGAAAGCTCAACTTACAGCAAATGGATTCCAAGAATTCACTTCAGCTGGCGAAGTAGAAAAGCATTTAACTGATCATAAAGGAACGTCTTTGATGGTCATAAACTCTGTGTGTGGTTGTGCAGCGGGTACTTGTCGCCCAGGAGTACTTTTATCATTAGAAAAATCTGATAAAAAGCCTGACAACCTAACCACCGTTTTCGCTGGATTTGATACGGAAGCAACTCAAAAAGCGAGAGAATTCACGCTTCCATTTCCTCCTTCTTCCCCATCCATTGCGATGTTTAAAGATGGGGAATTGGTGCATATGGTAGAGAGACATCATATTGAAGGTAGATCTGCTGAAATGATTGCTGATCATTTGGTTCAGGTTTACGAAGAATTCTGTTAGGCCGCTGAGCGGCAGCCATACGCAAGAAATTGATAAGCTTTTTTCAATAGACCTCATTCGAGTATCGGATGGGGTTTTTTAGTACCAGGACTTTGTCAGATCGTATGAATTATATTGACTAATTTTCTATTAGTTAATAGATATGAATTATGAAAACAATGACTTGCAGACAATTAGGTGGAGCATGTGACTTAGAGTTACAGGCAGATACTTTTGAAGAAATGGAGGAAAAAAGTAAGAAGCATGGCATGGAAATGTTTCAAAAAGGTGATGAAGCACACCTTAATGCCATGCGAAAAATGAAAGATCTTATGAAAACTCCAGAAGACATGCAGGCTTGGTTTAACAGCAAACGTGAGGAATTTAATGCACTTTCTGAGGATTAGTAGGTGGGTGATTCCACAATATCTCCATGAGTTGTCATAACAAGTTGTGCATCCTTGACCTTGTTGTAAGCTAATATATTGCTGAATGGGCCACTAACAAGTCGATACCCCCCGAATTGTATGTCTCGATAAGTCTTAATTTTCATATCCTTTTCTAATTTGTGAGCAAACGAAAATGGAATGAAAATTTTGGTTTCATCGCGATTCTTAAATTGCTCCTGTAGAGCAATGTGGACTAGAAGCTTAGTGATAACTTGCTGAGAATCCATAAGGAATAAATTTTAGTAGTGAGTATTTTAATTAGCAACGATTCTTGCATGAAAGTTAATCTATTGTTCCGCTATTTGAAATACCATAAATAGGGTAATTTTCATTTTCTACATACTTAACGGATTTTTATTATAAATGTTAAGCCATCTATTCTGAATTAGATTTTTTATGCCAGCCAGTCAAGTAAAATTTGAAATATTAGCAGTTGTAATTACATCACTTGGAAAATTTATTTTCTATGATCTATTAAATCAGCGCTTGATTTTTATTGTGATCATGTTCCTTTTTTGGAGCCTGTATTTAATTCAAAAAATTAAAAAGTCTCCGGAAACCCTGAAGCACTGGGGATTTAGAATCGACAACTTTAAAGAAGTGCTATCAATGGTTTTACCATTTGGTATGATTTCAATAATTGGATGCTTTGTCATTGGTTTTTCGCAAAATTCAATCTTTATCCATTGGCATTTCATTCCCATTTTTCTTCTCTACCCACTATTTGGAATACTTCAACAATTCCTGCTAATGAGTTTGTTCGCAGGCAATCTTCAAGACCAGAATAAACTTAGTAAATCAACCATAATCCTACTTACATCAACCTTATTCGGACTACTTCATTACCCATACTGGTGGTTGGTAATTGGAACTTTTTTTCTTTCGATGTTCTACTCTTACATTTTCCTTAGAAAAAGGAATGTTTATGTGTTGGGATTATTTCACGGATGGTTAGGAGCCATTTTCTATTACACTGTTGTAGATCAAGATCCATTCATGGAAGTCTTTGGTCCTTTACTTAAATAGGAAACACTTATTGTTTTTTGTCAGTGCCAATACATTATTACTAATATTTTAATTCGTAATGAAAACTAAGTTGTGAATTGTCGTTCTTGCTTAGATACCTTGATCATTATGAGAAGCCTAATTCTAATTTACAGTTTACTAATAGTATCTCCTTCATTTGGACAGAAAGCTGATACTGCTACACTTTTTGATGAGTTTAATCAGTTCTTGCTCGAAAAAGTAGTCTTTGGTCTGGTCGATTACGAAGGTCTCAAACAAGACCCCCAACGATTAAATGACTTAGTTGATAACATCGCTTCGTACGATTTAAGAAGTGCTTCACAGGATCATCGAACAGCATTTTTCATCAACACATATAATATTCTTGTGATTAAACAGATTGTTGATAATTATCCGGTAGATAGTCCTATGGATATCAAAGGATTCTTCAAAATTCAAACCTTTACTGTGGCTAACGAAACTCTAACACTGGATCAAATTGAGTTCAGCAAACTTTTTGCCGAGACTAAAGATCCACGTATTCATTTTGCACTTGGGTGCGGGGCACGTAGTTGTCCCTATCTATATGAAAATGCTTTCTACCCTGTAAAGTTGCAAGAGCAGTTGGAGTTTAGAGCACAACTAATAATAGACAGACCGAACTATGTTTATGTGGATGAAGCTAAGAAAACGGTCTTGCTTAATAAAATCTTCGACTGGTACACTGATCAATTCGTAGACAATGCCGGCTCTTTAATCAATTACGTCAATAAGTATCGATACAGTAAAGTGGCCAAGGATTATCAAATTACTTTTCAGGAATATGATTGGTCGTTAAATGGCCAGTAAATAAGGGTATGAGCAGATTCGGTTTTTATTTCTAAAACCTAACCGTGAATAATCGTAAGCAACTATTATTTATCCTGATTGGTATTGCTTTAGCCGCAATGTTAATTCTCATCAACTTGAAATCAGAGAGTTGGGATTCGAATACAATTTTAAACCAACAAAAAAAGCCGAAGCAAAACACCTCGGCTTTCCTTAAAAATATTTTGTAGTCTAGTTTCCTAGCTTAAATAGCGTATATCCGATAGAAAGCTGAAAAGTTTTGTTTTTGAACTCTCCGCCTAATGCCTCATCGTTAATATCTGATAAACCAATTACATATCTCGCTGTGAATTGCAGGCCAAATGGAGCATCCCATCCAGCTCCTAATGCAGCACTTAAATCACTGTTTTTAAATGATTCTTTGATGTCATCTCCATCTCCATCTTTAGCCGAGGTAAGCATACCGAATTGTGGTCCAGCTTGAAGATTTAGCCCAGCAGGTAGATAAAATTTCAACATCACAGGGATGTTTACATAACTAAGATCTAAATCATCTCCACTAGCACTAGTACCCTGCTTTGAGAATAAAAGTTCTGGTTGAATTCCAATATTCGCTAACTTGATAAGCCCGTATGCACCAAGGTGATAAGATGTAACTCCATCCGTATTAACATCTGCAACATCTGCATTAGCAAAGTTTGCTCCTCCCTTTAGTCCTATACCAACAGCTGCCTGACCAAATGCAACTGCACTAATGAACACGAGTGATAATGTGATTAATGTTTTTTTCATGTTATTCGATTTTAGTATTAGTTTAAAAAATAAGTGTCACATTTAAATATAGACACAAAAAAAGGGTGAACAGTCACCCTTTTTTGTAATATTATTTTTTTAGAGTGCTACTCCAATGAAAGACTTAAAGGCTAGCCCCATCAATCCGGTAATCAGCATGGTTATTCCCAATCCTTTAAGACCATCCGGAACATGCGAATATTTTAGTCGCTCTCGAATGGCAGCTAAGGCGATGATCGCCAAAAAGAAACCTGTACCCGATCCGAATCCGAAAGCAGTGGCTTCCACTATCGTGTAATCACGCTGTACCATAAATAGAGATGACCCCAGAATTGCGCAATTCACAGCTATCAGAGGTAGGAAAATACCTAATGATCCGTACAGTGATGGAGAAAATTTCTCAATAACCATCTCGACCAATTGTACCATTGCTGCAATTACTGCAATGAAAATAATAAACTGAAGAAATGTTAGATCGATTGAAGCAAAGTCTGCACCTATCCAGGATAATGCACCTTCTTTAAGAATCCGCTCCTGGATTAACCAATTGATAGGTACCGTAATTGATAACACAAAGATGACCGCAAGACCTAATCCAAATGCTGTTTTAACTTTCTTTGATACGGCCAGGAAAGAACACATACCTAAGAAGTATGCGAAAACCATATTGTCGATAAAAATTGCCTTAACGGCGATATTAATAGCTTCCATGTTTTTTCGTTTAGTGCTCTACGTAACCGTTTTTAGTTCTTTGAATCCAAATAATAATTCCTAAGATCATAAAAGCTCCTATGGAATCAACCATCAATCCATTGGTTTGTAGTGTGGTGTTAAGCAACCCACCTATGGATCCATACACATCAAATTCTAGCGGGGTGCCTACAAATACAGTTCCTCCGCCCAGCAACTCTCTAAAAAATGCAACAACGAGGATTATCCAAGCATATCCAAATCCTGATCCAAATCCATCTAGAATAGAGTCATAAGGTTTGTTAGCCATTGCGAAAGCCTCTAAGCGACCCATTACAATACAATTTGTAATGATGAGGCCAACATAAGCACCTAACACTTTATACATATCGTAGCTGTATGCTTTCAAAACCTCACTAACCAAAGTCACCAGGGTAGCAATGATTGCAAGTTGTACAATGATTCTGATCCTATTGGGGATGAATTTACGCATCAATGAGGTAATCAGATTCGAGAATACAATTACGAAGATCACTGCAATAGACATGATCAGTGTCGGCTTGAACTGTACAGTAACAGCTAAAGCAGAACAAATACCAAGTACCTGAACGGTAATTGGATTGTCTTCATTTAGTGGGTCAGAAACAATTCGTCTCCGCCTTTTAGATAGTAAAGCTTCAGCAGGCTCTTTCGTTTTAAGAGCTACAGCCGATTCTTCGGATACTTCTGCAATATCTGTACTCATAGACTCGCTGTTTTTTGAGATTTCGTTTTCTGAATGAATGCTGAATAGCATTCCAAATAAGCTTCTAGCATTGCGTTCACGCCTTTACCTGTAATGGTTGCACCTGACATTCCATCAACTTGATGTTCAGTCAGACCAGCGTTACCTTCGCCTTTAACCATGGTGATAGATACCAATTCACCTTGATCGTTGAATATTTCTTTGCCTATATATCTGTTTTGTACTTTTGGATCCGTGATTCTTGCACCTAGACCTGGTGTTTCACCTTTGTGGTCAAAAGCTATCCCCTTTACCGTATTTAGATCACTTCCAAAAGCAACGTAACTGGAGATCCAGTCCCAAAGCCCAGCACCGAAGGTCGGGAATATGTATGCATCCACTCCTTCGCCGCTTTCGCTAAACATAAAAACAGGATACATCCGCTCCTGAGGATCGAATTTATAGTTTTTTTGAATGTTTACCTTCTCAGCAACTACTGGGTTGCCTTTAGCATCGGTGGTCACTTCATTTCCATTGATGTCAACCACCATTGATTTCACCTTCTCATTGTAGATACTAAGGATTTCATTGGGGTCTTCAATGGTAGAAATATCCATAACTGCACCAAGAATTTTTTTCTTGGTATCTAGCTCGACTTGTTTGTCTTGCAATGGCTTCAGCCCTACTGAGGTAAGGGATAGTGCACCTCCAAATACCACGGTAAGTCCGATGGCAAAAAGAATCACATATAAATTAGACTGTCGCACGTTTTAATCTTCTTTTTTTGTTTGCTTCTACTACGTAAAAATCGATAAGTGGCGCAAATACATTCATAAATAAGATCGCCAACATTATTCCTTCCGGGTAGGCAGGATTAATCACACGTATCAAAACTGTGATCACACCAATAAGGAAACCGTATATCCACTTTCCAACTTCAGTATGGGACGCACTCACGGGATCTGTTGCCATAAAAACTGCTCCAAATGCAAGTCCACCTATTACTAAATGATAGTAAGCTGGCATCTCCATGAAGCTATTACCTCCGGTTAAGTTGAAAATGCCACCCATAAATAATGTTCCAAGCACTACGCTCAACATGATCTTCCAGCTACCAACACCAGTAGCAATCAGAACAATCGCCCCTATCAAACACATCAGCGCTGAAGTCTCTCCGATACTTCCTGGGATTATACCTACGAACATATTCCAGAAATCAAACATCCCTGAATACCAGTGATTTCCAGCCAACTCAAGCATATTCGTTCCATTGGCGGCTGCCTCAGCACCGTACGCCAAAATTGTAGCACCAGAGAAGCCGTCCACAGGTGTTTTATCACCAAAGTATGTCCAAACGTCTCCGGAAATATCAGTAGGATAAGCAAAATATAAGAATACCCTTGCTGTGAGCGCCACATTGAGAATATTCATACCTGTTCCACCAAATACTTCTTTTCCTATGATAACTGCAAAAACAGTTGCAAGAGCAACTTGCCATAAAGGAATCGTTGCAGGCATGATCAGAGGAATCAGCATTCCTGTAACAAGAAAGCCTTCTTCAACAGGTCGTTGGTAAATCACACAAAAGGTGAATTCTGTCAGAAGTCCTACACCGTATGAAACTACAATGATAGGAACTACTTTTAGTATGCCGATCCAGAATTTATCTAAAAGGCTTGCATCAACTCCTGTAGCTAAGAAATGCTGGTGACCAACGTTCCACATACCAAAAATGAGGCATGGAATCATGGCAATGATCACCGTCATCATGACTCTCTTCAAGTCTGTCGCATCTTTTATCTGGGTTCCTTTTTTTCCTGTAATAATATCAGGAGAAAAAAAGATTGTTCTGTGTCCCTCATAGATGGGGTAGAACTTTTCGTACTTCCCACCTTTTTCAAAAAGGGGCTTTAGATCATCAAATTTTTTCTGCAAAAACTTCATTCCTGCTTATCCTTCTTTAATTAAATCAATTCCTTCTCTAAGTATCTCCTGAATTGGATTCTTGGAAACATCAACAAATTCACACAACGCCACATCCTCCTCTATCACTTCATAGATTCCTAAAGCTTCCATGTCATCATAATCCTCTGCCAGAATAGCTTTGAAAAGGTATGTAGGTAAAATATCCATCGGCATCACTTCTTCGAAAGTGCCAGTAACCACGAAGTTTCTTTCCTCTCCATGAGTATTGGTATCTACCTCAAATTCTTTTTCTTTTCCATTGAGGAATGTCAGCATGCCAAATGCTTTGTGATAGCTAAGCTTATTTGTAGATGGTAGTATCCACCCGAAGAATTCCTCATACTTCCCTTCTGGGATCACAGTAATTTGATTGTGATAAAAACCAAGATATCCGTTTGAGCCAATGCCTTCACCAGTCAACACATTTCCAGATATATATCTATTATCTGTACCCTCTACATTTTCAGCAAGCTTGTTGAAGCATGCTCCACCGTACATTTTAACGTATCCTCTTTCTTTTACCCGAGACCCTGTTACAGCCACTAATCTTGACGTATCATAGACTCCTTCCAAGAAAAGCTTTCCTATCATTGCAACACCTACTGGGTTAACAGTCCACACAATATCTCCTTTTGCAATTGGATCAATGTGATGAATTTGCACGCCTACATTTCCTGCAGGATGGGGACCAGAAATCTTATTTAGTTGTATATCCTTTGTCTGAGAGAACAACTGAGAAACTTCGGCTTTTCCATCAATGCTGACGTGAATGGTGCCAGAAGTGAATTTCTTTAAAATATCTATTCCTGCCTGGAAATATTGCTCCTGTCCACTGAGTACATAATCATAATCAGGAGCTAAAGGACTCGTATCAAATGCAGAAATAAAGATTGACTTGGGTGTGTCCGCAGGATTAGCTATACATCCGTATGGTCTCTGAATGATATTCGTCCAGCCTCCGGATTGCTTTAATTGCCCAATTGCATCTTCTTTAGAGAGGTTACTAATATCAGAAGCTGTATATTTTTTGAAATTTTCAAATTCTATCTTCTTATCAGCTAGAATTTTCACTTCTAAAACTTTACGCTTTTCCCCTCTTTTGATTTCAACCACTTCACCACTAACCGGGGAAGTGTAAAGGATATCTTCTACATTTCTTTCAAAAAATAGAGCGGAACCTGCTTTTACATTGTCACCTTCTTTGACAACAACTTTAGGGCGACTCAACCCATTGAAATCAGTTGGTTTCAATGCGTAGGTGTCCGGTTGCGGTACTTCGATTGTCTTTTTTTCTGCCTTTCCGGCTAGGTTTATGTCAAACCCTTTTTTCAGCTTAATTGTCTGAGACATATTTCTTACTTGGGAGAACGTCTAAAAAACGAGGCAAACTTAATCAATATCGGATTTAACCCCCTTCAAATTTTAATAAAAAAGCTGTTCAGTTGGCTATTTATCAACAAACAACATTTTTGGCTTTTAGTTTTAATAATCAAGCGGTAATTGGTTCATTTTTCTTCAAGTATTCTGCAACTTGTTCCATTAGCCAGGTAGGTGTTGAAGTAGCACCACAAATCCCTACCGAATCACCTGCCTCAATCCACGAAAGATCAATTTCTTTTTCATTTTCTACAAAGTAACTACGAGGATTATTTGAGAGACAAACGTTATATAATGCTTTGCCATTCGAACTTTTCCTTCCTGCAACAAAAATGATTACATCGTGCTTTTGTGAAAATTTGACCATGTGCGGCTCTCTATTGGAAACTTGTCGGCAAATGCTATCATTGGCATTAAAATCATCTGCCACAGAGAGAAGACCTTGCGCCTCAATTCTTTTTTCAATCTCTTCCTTGATTGAATAAAAGCCTTTCGTGCTCTTGGTTGTCTGGGAATATAGCGTGACCGGTCGAGAAAAATCAATTTTTTCAAGATCTTCAATGCCCGTGACAATGATTGCTTCATTAGCAGTTTGACCGGTTAGCCCAATAACTTCAGCGTGACCGGGCTTACCATAAATCACCAATTGCCCATTTTTATGTTTTGTAAGATCATATGCGTTCTTTACCCTGTTTTGAAGTTTTAATACTACCGGGCAAGAGGCGTCAACCAATTCAATGTTATTTTCAATGGCAATCTGATAGGTTTCGGGTGGTTCCCCATGAGCACGAATTAACACCTTGCAATCCCTTAGGTTCTTCAATTCATCTCGTGTGATTGTTCGAAGGCCTTTATTGTACAACCTTTCAACCTCCATCGAATTGTGAACAATATCCCCTAAGCAATAAAGCTCCTGTCCTTCGGCCATTTCATCTTCAGCCATTTGTATGGCGAACTCTACACCAAAACAGTATCCTGAATTTTCGTCAATCTCTACTTGCATATATTATCGATTCTGCCATTTCAACAATTTTATCGATCTGTTGATTCAAAGTTAAATGAGAAGTATCAATCTCCTTTGCATCATCAGCCATCTTAAGTGGGCTATCTTTTCTTGAGCTATCAATTCGATCTCTCTCAATTAAATTCTCTTTTATTACATGGAGAGGTTCATCAATTCCTTTTTTGTCCAACTCTTTTCTCCTCCGCTCAGCTCTTATGTCCATGTTTGCTGTCATAAAAACTTTAAGTTCAGCCTTTGGAAATACAACTGTTCCAATATCTCTGCCATCCATCACCACTCCTTTTTGCTCTCCCATTTTGCGTTGCTGCTCTACCAACTTGGTTCTTACCTCTGACAAGGCGCTTACCTGACTCACACTTTGATTTACTTCCATCGTTCTTATCTCATGATCCACATTCTGACCATTGAGGAATATTGAACCATTATCAAAGGTGATCGTACAATCAGGCAAACTTTTGATCATCACTGACTGATTTTGAAAATCGATATCATTCTTTAAAAAGAAGTAGGTGATTGCACGGTACATGGCTCCACTGTCAATGTAAGTATAACCTAATCGTGAAGCTACTTGTTTAGCAGTGGAGCTCTTTCCAGTTCCTGAGTAGCCATCAATTGCAATTACAATCTTCATCAATTAGCAGTCTTTTATCGGACAGGGAATTGGCTTGCCACGCTTTACCTTTTTCTTATTTGTTTTATGGGTAGATGATGGACCTTTTCTACAGCCCTCTGCTCCAAAAAGCACTGCTCCCATAAACAGCATGATTATGAATCGATTTATTTTCATGAAATACCAGAAACTTCCATTTCTCTATCTACTTTTTTCACAAGACCTTGTAAAACCTTTCCAGGTCCGCATTCCACAAACATAGAAGCTCCATCGGCTATCATGTTCTGAACTGATTGAGTCCATCTTACCGGAGAGGTTAGTTGCAAAACAAGGTTCTTTTTAATTGAATCCACATCTGAATAGCCCTTTGCATCAACATTTTGATAAACCGGACAGTTCGGCGAATTAAAGTGCGTGCTCTCAATAGCTGCTGCAAGTTCTTCTCGGGCTGGCTCCATCAAAGGTGAGTGAAATGCGCCTCCAACAGGCAAAACCAAGGCTCGCTTAGCTCCTGCATCCTTTAATTTTTCGCAAGCTTCATTGACCGCTGCTACTTCCCCACTAATAACCAATTGACCCGGGCAATTATAGTTTGCTGCTACAACTACACCATCTGTTTCTTCACATACTTTTTCTACTACTTCATCTTCCAATCCAAGTACTGCTGCCATGGTAGATTCTTGCATTTCGCATGCTTTCTGCATCGCCATGGCTCGTTTTGAGACTAACGATAGCCCATCATCAAAACTTAAAACTCCATTAGCAACTAAAGCGGAAAACTCGCCTAGAGAATGACCTGCAACCATATCAGGATTGAAATCTTCAGACGTTAAGGCAGCTACCACACTATGAATAAAAATAGCAGGTTGAGTAACCTTGGTCTGTTTCAGTTGCTCATCGCTACCTGAAAACATGATGCTTTTTATATCAAAGCCAAGTATATCATTGGACTTATCAATTAATGTTTTTGCTGAAGAATGATTATCATAAAGTTCTTTGCCCATTCCAGAAAACTGGGCTCCCTGTCCGGGAAAAACGTATGCTTTGCTCATAGATTAAAGTTTATTCTATGCAAAAGTAGCTAATCCGATCAATCAAGGAATCTGTTTCGTATCTCAGGAGACGGAATCATGCACTGATCTTTCTTTCCAAACCACCTATATCGGTTTTTAGCTATAATATCGTACACCCAATCTCTTATAAATTTTGGAATAATTATGAATGCATATAAAGCAGGCCATAAACCAGATAGCTCTTTGGATATGTGCAATGCAGCACTGCTTTTCGTTTTAATTACATCTCCTTTTTTAAGAACAATACTTTGAAGATCGCTTTCATTACTCAAAGTGGGCGGTAAGTTCTCTTTAGAATATCCAGACTGTAACGAGGCAAATAGGAATTTTTCTTCTTTGTCTCTTTTAATAATAAATTGAACAGAGGAGTTACATAAGTTGCATACCCCGTCAAATAGAATAATTGGTTTCTTTATCGAATGATCTGTACCCACCCGTTTATAACCTGAACTTCATCTTCAGGGTTCAGTCTTTTTGATCGTACTTCAGCTGAATAATAATAAATGCCTGCAGGTAACTCATGCCCACGTTTGTTTGTTCCATCCCAATTGATCAATATAGATTTTTCAGGATCAGTAGAATCGTATTCGAATATTTCTGCACCTGCCCTATTAAACACTTTAAATAAGACTGACTCAACAAATCGGGTACAACTTTCTGCTTCTTTTAAAGGCCTGAATGTATCGTTTCGATCATCACCATTTGGCGTGATTACATTGGGTAAAATGTACCTTGGACAATTATCATTACATATTACTTCGGAAATGTTACTCTCATTGCCAGATCTATCCACAGCCGTGATTTGATAGCAGCCGGCTAAAGATGTAAGCCCGCTATGTTCATAACGTGTATCAGAAGTCTGAGCCAATAACTCAAACGACTCTTCAAGGCCACTTTCTGAATAATATATTCTAAAGAATTGAATATCATCGTCACAGCTTGCATTGCCATCTTCGTTCCATGAAAACTCATTAACAAACTGATTGCTAATGCCGCACGGAATTGCTGCAAGTTGTTGCTCACATGTGAGTGAGGAATTGAATACAACATTGATTGGAGGGCACGGAGGAATGGAATCGTTTGGTTGAGCGCAAACTATTTGTGAATTATTCAACAAAGGTTCGGGTAAAAGGTCATTGTCATATGATCCACTTGTTGTTATGTAATAGCAATATTCTACTTCTTCGTTGAGAGGAGTTATACCATTGAAGTTTCCATCATCAGTATAAGATAATCCAGAGACGGTGACATCTACAGAGTCAATCAACTGTATTTGCGATAAATCACCAGCATTCACATTGTCTCTCCATATGTAGTGATACGGGAATTTTTGAGAATTATTAGACCAGGGGACATTCGCTTCCCAATTCAGCCGGATAGCTCCTACCAATGGTGTAGGCTCTAGTCGGACAGATGAGGCTAACTGGGAGGTGTCTACGGGTTGATTGGTATTATCATAAAGGACAATTTTGTATGAGTACGCATTATCTTCTGTATTTAAACCTGTATCAGTAAATGATAGATTTGAAGTTGGTCCATTTATAGAAGTGAAACTGCCTTCGAATCCTGCGCCTACTTTTCGCAATACTTCGTATTGGTATGGCCCATCAATTGGATTTCGCTGCAACGGCTCAGTCCATTCGACATCAATCTCTCCATCCGTTTCGCTAGTTGCTCTAATATCAACTTTTGTAATCACTGGAGTATTGATGATCAAGCTATCGCATGCTTCTTCTGAGGCGATACTTGTACCACCCGACGGTAGTGGGAATAAAGCTACCAGCCTATAGCAATATTTAGATCCAGGAGATAGACCTACACCGCCATTATTATCCGTATAATCTGTCTGATCAATACCTAATGTTTCGATTAATTCATAACCAGAATTTTCAGGAATCCCTGGATTACAAGTTGGATCTATATCAAATTCACCCACTCTTCTCCAAACCTGCATCGAATCAGCATTTGAACAGGAATAATTATCCCAAGTAAGTTGAATTCTTCTTCCAGTAGCTGTTTGTGCTGATAAACCTGTTGGTGGTGGACCAAGGACGGTGACTCTCCATGTTTCAAAATTAACCAGTCCCGGAGGGTTTAAAATACCAGGAATTGTTGGTTGATCTGTGGCTTTAAACTGAACCTCATAGGGCGCAATTCTAACTTGATTACAATTTGTGGTCCACTCAAATGAGAGATTAGAAGGCGGCCCCTGGAATTCACCCGGATCCGGAGAAACAGTGGCTGCAGGTGATATTTCAAATGGGCCTCCAAATGCCTCAATTTTTACCGGATCTCCGTCAGGATCTGTACCGGTTATTATGCTGGTGATCGTCTCCCCTGCAACCACACACGTATCATCTGGAATTTCAAGTTCAGGCGGTTCATTTTCATAATCCCAGATTATGATCTGCATGTCTCTGGTTACAAACCCTAGCCTTATCAATTCCCCATTGACTCTTCGCCACTCTTCCACAACAAATGCAACATTAAACTCCCTGTTTTCCTGATCAGGTATGGTAGCTCCTCCCGGTGCATCCCAAATAAGTGTACCAGTGGCTGGATTTATAGTTAATGTGGGAACGTCATCTTTTGTGCTATTACCTTCTCCATAATTTTCGTAGAAAGAAGGGTCGATTAAAGAAACATAGCCATTAACCTCAAGGTCACGATCTTGCTTTGGAACTGTAAAAAAGTACGATAAACTATCACCATCCGGATCAAAAGCTCCTGGATTATGTTCAAAAATTCCTCCTACAACTCCCTGATCAATTGGTGGAACGGTGAAGAAAGGTGTACTATTGATTAAAAGTGGATCAATAATTACCAGTGTTTCCACATAAAAAGTGGTGCTGATTGAACCAGAGATATTTTGGATATCCGCATTTCGAAAGTCTTCTTTATAGCTTACCAAATAATTCCCAGGTCCGGGATATGTAAATGGTAATGTAAACTGCCATTTTTCAACTCCATTACCCAAATCCTCAATCTGACCCCAAGGAATGTCTTCACCCGGATCGTCTCCGTAAAGCCCTTCCTGGCCAACACCAAAATCTAAAATACCTTGGCCAAAAGGAACACCTTCAACATCTCTATATCCAATAAAAGTAACTTCATATGTTAATCCAGATACATGCTTCACAATAACTTCTCCTGCACGAATATGTGTTGCCTTGGATGTCAAAGCAGTTACAATTAAGGTGAAAAAGAATATGTATCTTGAGTACCTCATATCAGCTAATTGAAAAATAGTTTGTAAATCTAATATTGTTTTGCACAGCCTTTGTAATAATTAACGAACAAGAATCATGCTTCTTTGGTTGTAATTCAAACAATTAAGAATAGATTAAAACCTATTTAATGAATGAATATTATTTAGAATCAGTCAAAAAAGAAATTTGGAATTGGTCGGCTAGCATTCTGAATTTACCTTTGGCACAAATCCAATAATCCTAAAATAAATGAGCAAGCAACTTTTTTCGGGCAGTATCGGCAGAAAATTTGCCATGGCGCTTTCAGCACTGTTCCTGATCATATTTTTATTGCAGCATTTCTCAATCAATTTTACTTCTGTTTTCAGTGAAGAAACTTTTAACGAACTCTCGCACTTCATGGGTACAAACCCTCTGGTGCAGTTTGTTCTACAACCAGTCTTAATGTTTGGAGTGGCTTTCCATTTCATCATGGGATTTGTTTTGGAGATTAAAAACAGAAATTCAAGAGAAGTTAGTTATGCTAAAAACAATGGAGCGGCAAATTCATCGTGGATGTCCCGTAATATGATCTGGAGTGGACTATTTATCCTCTTTTTTCTTGGTTTTCATTTTTATGATTTCTGGATTCCAGAAATGAATTATAAGTATATAGAAGTGAAACCAGAAGATCCTAATAGGTATTATGAGGAAGTTATTCACATGTTTGAAAATCCAGCGAGAGTTATCATTTACTCTCTCTCTTTTGTTTTCCTTGGACTTCATTTAATGCATGGGTTTCAATCTGCATTTCAGTCAATAGGAGCAAGACACAGCAAATACACACCGGCCATTCAAAAAATCGGGAAAGCTTATGCGATATTGATACCAGCAGGATTCATATTTATCGCAGTTTATCATTATATCAATTCTTTATAAAAAGAAATAAATAGGTATGTCAACTTTAGATTCCAAAATACCTGAAGGTCCAATAGCAGAAAAGTGGACCAATCACAAAAACAACATCAAACTGGTAAACCCGGCTAATAAGCGTCTGATTGACGTTATCGTCGTTGGAACCGGTCTGGCAGGAGGCTCAGCAGCAGCAACACTGGCTGAATTGGGCTATAATGTTAAAGCTTTTTGTTATCAGGATTCTCCAAGGAGAGCGCACTCAATTGCTGCCCAGGGAGGTATTAACGCTGCAAAGAATTATCAAGGCGATGGTGACTCCACTTACCGACTGTTTTATGATACGGTAAAAGGTGGGGATTACCGCTCCAGAGAAGCTAACGTATATCGCCTGGCAGAAGTGTCAACAAATATTATCGATCAATGTGTAGCTCAGGGGGTACCATTTGCAAGAGATTATGGAGGGCTACTAGATAATCGTTCTTTTGGTGGTGTCCAGGTTTCACGGACCTTTTATGCAAAAGGACAAACCGGTCAGCAACTGCTTTTAGGTGCTTATTCTGCAATGTCCCGACAGATTGGCAAAGGAAAAATCAAGATGTACAATCGACATGAAATGATGGAGTTGGTGATTGTGGATGGCAAAGCACGAGGAATCATTGCAAGAAATCTGGTAACCGGAGAAATTGAAAGACATTCTGCTCACGCAGTGGTGATTGCTTCTGGTGGATATGGAAACATTTTCTTCCTTTCTACGAATGCTATGGGCTCTAATGTTTCTGCGGGATGGAAAATTCACAAAAAGGGTGCTTATTTTGCTAATCCTTGCTTCACCCAAATACATCCAACATGTATTCCTCAGCATGGCGAGCAACAATCTAAATTGACTTTAATGTCAGAGTCACTTAGAAACGATGGGCGAATCTGGGTGCCCGCAAAAAAGGAAGATGCTGAAGCAATTCGAGCTGGAAAATTAAAACCAATAGATCTTAAAGAAGAAGATCGCGATTACTATCTTGAAAGAAGGTATCCATCGTTTGGAAACCTGGTACCTAGAGATGTGGCATCTAGAGCAGCTAAAGAACGATGTGATGCCGGGTTTGGCGTTGGCACCAATGAGTCTGGGGAAGCTGTTTATCTGGATTTTGATGCGGCTATTATGCGGTATGGAAAAGAAGAAGCAAATGTGAAAGGCTTTCATGATGCTGATGACAAAAAAGTCAGAGAGTTAGGAGAGAAAATCGTTGAGACCAAGTACGGTAACTTGTTTGAGATGTATGAAAACATCACAGGCGATAATCCTTACAAAACACCAATGAAAATTTATCCGGCCGTTCATTACACAATGGGCGGAGTTTGGGTTGATTATAATCTAATGACATCCATTCCTGGATGCTATGCTCTTGGAGAAGCTAATTTTTCTGATCATGGTGCGAACAGACTTGGAGCATCCGCATTAATGCAGGGATTAGCAGATGGATATTTCGTAATCCCATATACTATAGGAGATTATCTGGCTGATGATATTCGCACTGGAGCCATTCCAACCGATACAAAAGAGTTTGATGAGGCGGAAAAAGCAGTAAAAGAAAGAGTTGACTTTTTTGTTAACAATGGCGGTAAACACTCGGTTGATTATTTCCACAAGCGATTAGGTAAAATCATGTGGAATCAAGTGGGTATGGCTAGAAATGAAGAAGGATTAAAGGATGCAATCAAGCAAATACAGGAGCTAAGAGACCAATTCTGGAAAGAAGTGAGGGTGCCTGGCTCTGCTGATGGTATCAATCAAGAGCTTGAAAAAGCTGGTAGAGTGGCGGATTTCCTAGAACTAGGTGAGCTGTTTGCAAGAGATGCGCTGGAAAGAAACGAATCTTGTGGTGGTCATTTTAGAGAAGAATATCAAACGGAAGAAGGTGAAGCGGTTCGAGATGACAAAAACTATACCTATGTATCAGCATGGGAATATACCGGCGAGCCATCAAAAGCCAAATTGCATAAAGAAGATTTGAAATATGAGAACATCGAGTTGAAGACTCGTTCTTACAAATAATATAAGATATGTCAGCAGCAAAAGAATTGAATCTTACATTAAAAGTCTGGAGACAAAAGAGCAATAAAGACAAAGGGAAAATGGAAACCTATCAGGTATCCAATATCTCTGAGGATAGCTCTTTCCTCGAAATGATGGATATTCTGAATGAACAATTGATTGAAAATGGTGAGGAACCTATCGCTTTTGATCATGACTGTAGGGAAGGAATTTGCGGGAGCTGCTCCATGTATATAAATGGAGAAGCACATGGTCCTGGTAAGCGAATGACTACCTGTCAGCTTCATATGCGTAAATTCAAAGATGGTGATACCATTTATGTTGAACCATGGAGAGCTAAAGCCTTTCCTGTTATTAAGGATCTTGTAGTAGACAGAAGTGCATTTGATAGAATTATGAATGCTGGTGGGTTCATCAGCGTGAATACTTCCGGAAATACTCAAGATGCAAATGCAATTCCTATTGATAAGCATGATGCTGATAAAGCTTTTGATGCGGCAACATGTATTGGATGTGGAGCATGTGTTGCTTCTTGTAAGAATGCCTCTGCAATGTTGTTTACTTCAGCGAAAGTGTCACAGCTTTCACTCCTTCCACAAGGAAAAGTTGAAGCTCAAGATCGTGTGCAGAATATGGTGAAACAAATGGATGAAGAGGGTTTTGGCAACTGTACCAACACTGGAGCATGTGAAGTAGAATGTCCAAAGGGTATTTCATTAGAAAATATTGCCAGAATGAACAGAGAGTACTTAAAAAGTGGCATCAGTTAATGAGCAGATGCTCTGAATTTTTAAGAAAACGTCAAATTCAAATGAGAGCCCTCCAAGTGAGGGCTTTTTCATTTTTCAAATCATTTACTCATTCTGCTTGGTCTTTTACCTATGATCACCTTCCTTCAAATTTCCTTAGTTGATGCTCATAGTGAGAGGTGTCCTCATAGAGTTCCTTCGCTAACTCCAATGCGCGTCTTTCAAGGTCTATGGCCTTCTTCCTGTTACCAAGTTTGAATTGCAGAGAGGCGTAGGTATCGATCATTGAAGGTTCCGGTTGTTGATCTACCGCCTGCTGCGCCCAGGTTGCGGCAATTTCCAATTGATTTTTATTGTCCACAAACAAATAAAACTTCCATGCCAGTTCATTGAGTTCTTCAGGATCTTCGATATCACTCATCCCTACTAGTTCCACAGCATAACCGGCATAATCTTTCCAGTTTTCTGTGAATTCAGCGTAATGAAGATTCATCATTAGCCTTAAGGTATCAGAACCTGTAAAGGTTACATCTTTAAATGAATGTAAAAGGGCACGCATACCGAAATCATGAAGTTCTTCTGATGCAAATATTTCCTGATATTGGGATAGATAAGTATCGTACAATTTAGCGTTCACTACCCTTTGTCCAAGACTATCCTCGAAGAGTTCTTTATTCTGAAGCATGTACTGAAACTCTCTGCTAAAAATATCCCATTGATAGGTTGCAAAAATTTCCCATGGAGTTTCCGTTATAAGATCTGTCAGTTCGACTTGGGATAAATAATTTGCTGCAAAGCGCTCTGCATCCAAGCAGGCATATTCCAGTAGTTCAAGATAATCAAGCATAAAATCAGTTGATCTTTCTCCCTTATCAAATCTTTTTTCGAATGAAATCAGGGTTGCATTATCTGAAATAGCATCTTTGCCGAGTGCTAGAAATTCATTGGCATCCATTGCTCCACAACCTCTATGAACCACTTCACCATTTCCATTAATGAATAGATAGGATGGAAATACACCCACTGTAAACTTTTCAGCTAACTCTACTCCCGGGTAATCCTCCAAATCCAAAGTCAGATTAATGAAATTTGAATTATAGTAGTTGCTTACTTCCAGATCACTAAAGGTATACTCCTCCATTTCCTCACATGGTTCACACCAATGTGCATAGGCATTCAGGAAGATCAATTTTCCATTCATTCGCGATTGCTTCAATGCTTCATCCCATGTATCAATAAATGAAATCTGCGCTGATAATCCAAAAGGAAGTAACAGGAACAAAAGGATCAATTTCTTCATGATGGAAAGATCACTAAAAAGGTGGATTTGCCCAAAATCTGTGCGATTTGCATAATAAATTGTGCGATATCGCACAGAGTGAAAATATTGTATTAATCTTAACTAATTGATTTACTGAATGTTATAATCCTTGGCATAGCTATTGAAATTTAGAAAGCCGACCAATACCAAAATCGACATGCTTAAGAATTATTTAGTGACCATTTTTCGCCAAATTCAGAAAAATAAGGTCTTCTCATCCATTAATATACTTGGATTGGCTTTAGGTATGGCAGCATGCCTTGTTATTGCGCAATATGTAAACTTTCATACTTCTTTCGATTCATTCCATTCGAATTCAGAGCGAATATTCAGATTAGAATCAGAAGCTTACAAAAACGGTGAATTTCTTGGGCAATCCATTACGGCACCATCTATGCTCAGCGAGACACTTCGTGAGCAATCACCACATGTCAAAGAGATTGCAAGATTCTTCAATTTCAGCTATGCCAACTCTTCAATCATCTATAGTGATGGTTATAACAAAGTGAATTTCGAACAACCTCAGGTTTATATTGCCGATAAAGGCACTTTTGATCTATTTGACTTTGAATTTGAGGCTGGCTCAGCAGCAAAATTTAACGAACCACAGAAAGCTATTCTTACATTAGAAGAGTCAAAAAAGTATTTTAACGACCCTAACAAAGCAATTGGCAAATCTTTCACACTAAGCGGAAACACGGGAGCTCACGAATATGAACTCATAGGCATACTCAAAGACATACCTGCAAACTCCCACATCCAATTTGGGCTGTTGTTATCCTATCCTTCACTGGATAATTATTCGGAAGGTAGAACTAGCTGGAATTCTAGCAGCATGATCACCTATCTGTTAGCAGAGGATCCTAACAGAAAGGATGAAATTTTAGAGGAAACCATTCGCTTGCATGAGGAAAATTCAAAAGAATCGTATGCAGCCAACGGATACACTGTTGACTATTATTTGCGTCCAATCACTGATATCCATCTCAATTCAAGCAGTGCATGGGCTTTCACTGAGGGGGTAGACAGCAAAATAGTATTTGTGCTAAGCCTTATTGCGGCTATCATTCTCATCATTGCGTGGATCAACTATATGAATCTCTCACTAGTTCGAACAATGGAGAGATTAAAGGAGATGGGTATTCGTAAATGCATGGGTTCATCGATGAGGCAAATCACCCAGTTATTTATACTAGAAGCTTTTGTGATGAATCTTATTGCTTTTGGCTTTGCAATACTTCTGACCCAAATAGGTGAAAAATATTTAATTGAAGTAACTGGATTGCCAGTCTCAGCATTAATGGACCTAAACGTATTATTTCTCTTAATTGGGCTAATTGGTGCTGGTACTCTTCTTATAGGACTATATCCATATGTTTTACTAAAAACGATGAATATCGTCAACATTTTAATTGGCAACAGAGGGAAAGTTGGTGGAGTAAAAATGCGGAAAAGCATGGTATTCATACAATTTATGATCACATTCATCCTTATAGCTGGCACTATTACGGTTTATCAGCAAATCAACTATATGCGGGATGCTGACCTTGGTATTGAGATAGAGAATACGCTGGTGATAAAATCGCCACCTGGTGATATTAATTCTCAAGATAGAGAGGATGTCAAACGTTTTAAAACACTAAAGACAGAGTTACTTAAGTATGCTGAAATCCAAGAAATTACCAATGCTGGCGAAATTCCTGGTGAACCGGTTGGTTGGGCCACCAATATTTATTTAAAAAATGAATCCAAGGAAACCTCTGTCCAGACAGGACTGATTTCCATGGATCTAGACTTTCCTAAATTCTTTGGAATTGACCTGGTTGCAGGCCGTGAACTTCAGCGAGGAGATGATCCCTGGTCTAAAGGTGATGTAGTTATAAATGAAAAATTAGCTGAACAATTAGGCTTTTCAAATCCTGATGATGCAGTTGGTGCCGAATTATCTGGATTTTATGCACCATTGACTGTTAGAGGAGTTTTGGAAAATCATCATCATACATCTTTACATAATGACTATCAGCCACTTGCGTATATTCTTAGCTCCTGGACCGAATTTTATTTTATTAAACTCAAACTCGACGATAGTGGCAATAGGAATAGAAGTGAACAGCTTAAAAACTTGGTTGCTACCGTGAAATCTGAATGGGACAATGTATTCATTGATTTCCAGATGGATTATTTTTTCTTGGATCGTGCATTTGATGAACAGTACAAAGAAGACATTCGATTTGGTAAAATCTTCTCAGGGTTTTCTTCGCTTGCAATACTTATTGCATGCTTGGGGTTATTTGGGCTGACTTCTTTCAGTGTACAACAACGAACCAAGGAAATTGGTATCCGTAAAGTACTGGGTGCGTCAGCTAAAAATCTACTTGTCCTTCTTTCAAAAGAGTACATGCTTTTGGTGGGTGCAGCTTGCATTGTGAGTTTGCCGGCTGCCTGGTGGATCATGTCTAAATGGCTAGAAGATTATACTTTCAGGATAGATTTAGGATGGTGGTTTGCGATTATCCCCATTGTGTTTGTCGTTGGTTTGGCGATGCTTAGTATTTCGACCAAAGTCTTGAGTACAATAAAAACCAATCCTGTAAAATCACTTAGAGCAGAATAAAGAGAACGCCCAATCACCTACTCTACTCTACTAGGAAACCTCGCTTTGGCGAGGTTTTTTTATAATTTGTCTGACTTACGATTAATGCTTCAGTAATTTCGGAGATTAAAAGGTAAACCTATGGCAAGAAAGAATGTATTTGGTCAGTCCGTTTGGTTCAAGAAGAAAATATTCCAAGTAGTAGGTAGGCTCGTAAGATGGTACTTATTAAGGCCTAATAAAGTAGTTATTTCCGGTAGTGAAATTTTAACGAAAATACCTGATCAAAATGTTCTTTTTGTTGCGAATCACCAAACCATTTTCACAGATGTTATCGCCATGTTTCATACCATGTTTGCATCTCTTAATGGTCAGATAGATTCCATTGAGGATAGTAGCTATTTGAAAAATCCGAAAGTGAACGTGTATTATATAGCAGCAAGGGAGACAATGGAGAAAGGAATCTTGCCACCGATCTTAGCATTGGCAGGAGCAGTGACTGTTGACCGAACATGGCGTAAAGGAGAGGAAATGATAAAAAGAGACGTGAATCCGGATGATACCAAATCAATAGGTATGGCTATAAGAGATGGATGGGTCGTTACATTTCCCCAAGGAACCACCCGAGTAGGTGCTCCTGTAAGGAAAGGAACTGCCCATATTATTAAGCAGCACCAGCCCGTGGTAATCCCTGTAAGAGTTGATGGCTTTAGAACTGCATTTGATAAGACTGGATTGAAAAAATTGAAAAAAGGAGTTGAACTATCCATAAAAATTGGATCTCCCCTGGAAATAAATTATGAAAAAGATTCAGTTGAGCAAATAGTCAAGAAAATCGGCATTGCAATTGGAGAGGATCATCCCAATTAAAAATCCAATTAAAATAGACCCTGATTCAATATCAGGGTCCTTTATTATCAATTTCTAATTATAGCCTTCATTTGGCTAGTGCTGCCATCTTCAAAATCCACTGTAATGATATAGGTGCCACTCACCAGGTTATCTATTTTCAATATTTTCTCATGTCTAAAGACATTGACCACCGATCCATTAAGATTTGAAATGGTGGATTTAACGATTCTTTTTTCTGAAGAAATATTTATTATTCCACTGGCTATGGTAGGATAAATAAAATCAGAATGTCCATTGACTCCCAGAGCACCTTCAACAACGGTTACAATGAATATGTTTGTTGCTATTCCTCCCTTTCCATCATCAGCAATTACAGTTATCGATGATTCTCCAAGGCCTTCCTCTTCTATAATTAATGTGGTTCCAGAGCTATTCGCCAATACGACTGTCTCATCGCTTGAAGTGGCACTATAACTTAATGCATCCCCATCAGCATCTGAGAAAACATCACTTAAGTCAAAGCTGATAGATTCGAATCCATCGTCAAATGTTTGATCCTCAATTGCGTTGACGACAACTGGAATGGTGTTCTCAACAACTGAAACATTAAATGTATCGATGGCTATTCCATTTCTACCATCATCAGCTGTCAGCGTAATTAACGTCTCTCCTAAGCCTTGCTCGATGAATACAATGTTATTTCCCGACATGGTTACACTAACAATTCCATCCGTAAGACTTTCTACAGAATATGAAAGTTCATCTTCATCCGGATCACTAAATACACCTTCAAAGTTCAAAGAAGTAGTAACAAATCCCTGACTTAGCACTTGGTCTGTTATGGGGTTACTGATTTCAGGTGGATTATTTCCCGCATTTATTACGGTGAATGAGTCTTCCGCAGTGCCCTCTCTGCCATCATCAGCAATCACCGTGATATCGGCAGTACCAGTTCCAATTTCAGTTAAAATAATACTCGAATTAGAAATTGATGCAGTTACTACATTCTCATCACTGGAGGTAACAGTAAAGGAGAGTATATCTCCATCCGGATCTGAGAAGACTGTATCTAACTCTATGATAGCTGTTCCAAATCCTGGCTCAAATGCCAGATCAGAAATAGGGTTCTCTAAAACAGGAGCTTCATTGACATCATTCACAGTAAATGCAAATTCATCTGAAACAGTCCCGCCATTTCCATCATCTGCTGTTACTGTTATAGTCGCCTCTCCTATTCCTTGCTCCACTACTATCAAATTGGTCCCAGATATTGAAACTGTAACGATCTCCTCATTATCAGAGATTGCACTATAGGTTAAATCATCACCATCCGGATCTGAGAAGACACTTGCCAGACTAATCGTTTCGCTAACAAATCCTTCGTTTCCAATAATATCCGAAATTGGATTATCAACAATTGGAGCCAAATTTGATATTACCTCTACGACGAAGGTCTCAGATGCAAGACCCCCATTGCCATCATTTGCTCGAATGGTAATGGTGGTTATCCCTACGTCCAATTCATCAAGTGTCAATAATGTACCATCTAAGGTAGGGTTAACAGAGGTGCCATCAACTTCTTCTATAGTTAATGCTAAATTATCACCATCTTCATCAGCAAATACATCGTTTAAATCAATCGATTCACTAATAAAACCAACAAAAAGTTCTAAATCATCAATTGGATTAGCAACTGTGGGCTTGTTATTTCCAGTGGCATTGACGGTGAGTAAAAACTCATCTGAAACAGAGCCATCTTCATTATCATCAGCCGTTACTGAAATGTTGGAAAGTCCTGGCCCTTGTTCAATAAGAATTAGACTACTTCCGGATATATCGATTGTAACAACTGCATTATCTGAAGAAATAGCAGTGAAAGTAAGCTGATCCTGATCCGGATCTTCAAAAACTGTACTTAGATCGATGGTTTCGGTCGTAAAACCTTGTTCCAAATCAAGATCTGCAATAGGACTTGCTAGCACTGGTGCTCTATCTAATATCTCTACATTAAGATTTTCTTTATTGTTATCCTCATTTGATTCCTCGATAACATTAGAGGCGTCTATTTCAAATATTATCACATAATTTCCAGATTCAGTATCGATTGGAACATTCACAACCGTTTCTAAGGATTTAGACTCTCCAACCTGCAAATCATTTACTGAATTAACGAGAAGGCCTATATCTGTTTGATCCAAAGTATTATCCTCAGAGAGGTAGTATGTTACTGATATTTCACCTACAACATTCGCTTGTCCGACATTCGTTACAGAAACAGACGTTGTTACATCATTTCCAGAAAACAATGAATTTGGATCCATTGATACTCCTGTGAATACCAGATCTGGTAATGGTCCAGTTGTTACCTCTATAAAATCAGCAGCAAATTGCTCATCTGTCTCAACGCCATCTCCAACAACAAGTGTCACATCATAAATTCCTTGATTGTTATAAAGTACTACTGGGTTTTGATCGGTAGATGTAGCGGGAACTCCTCCCTCAAACGTCCAATTCCATGAAGTCACTTCACCCGTAGAAGCATCAGTGAATTGAACGGACTCTCCTCTAGAAACCGAATCAGTATCTACAGTGAAATTTGCATTTAGTGGTGGATCTTCAGCTTCACTAACAATAACATATGCAACGATTGTCTTACTATCTTCAGATGTGCTATTACTTACGGTTAATGCAACATCATATACACCAATTGTTGAATAAGAAACCATTGGATTTTGATCAGTTGATGTAGCTGGTGTTCCACCTGCAAATTCCCATGACCAACCGGTTATATTACCTGTTGATAAATCGGTGAATTGGATTGTGTCTCCCTGCACAATACTTGAACTATCTGATTCAAATAATGCCACAAGAGGTGTTTCACTAGATATTATAATGTAATCTTCCTTGGTTTGAGTGTCATTATCAGCACCCGATGAAACAGTTTGGCTAACATCAAACACCCCAGCATTATTGTAAGTAATAGATGGATTTTGAGAAGTAGATGAGATTGGATCACCACCATCAAAGCTCCATGAACGAGAACTGACATTCGTCGACAAGCTTAAAAAGTTAATATCATCACCAGGCATTGCCTGAGTTTTGCATGCCCCAAACTCAGAAGATATTGGAGCAGTTTCATCACAATCCGGACCATTGCAAATTAGGGCTAATCCCATGCAATATTCTCCAACATCTTCTAGAAAAGTGTCCTCAAAAACAATTACATATCTGCCTGTTCCCTCAAGATTAAAAATACGAGAAGTAGAGGAAGCACCGGAACTGGTAGAACCAACAGATGCCCCAGTTGGATCATAAATTCTTGCTCTTGGAGATACTCCTTCGAAACAGTTTACTGATAAATAAATTGCATCTCCTGCAGTTGCTTCAAAAGTATACAAATCAACCTGGGTTTGTTGATCTAAAGGTCTGCTTATCACCTGATTCAGTGATATTTGTTCAGCCTTAATTACTGGAAACACTTTTTCAAGTGCTAAATTATAAGTACCTGTATTTTCTAAGAATGTCTCTTCAAAAACTATAGTATGGAATCCCGTTGTAGATATGGTAAGTGATCCGCTTTCATAAGAAGCACCAGAACTTACTGATCCCACAAAATCACCTACTTCATCATAAACCCTAGCTCGAGGAGCTACTCCACCTATTCCTTTAACAGCTAAATAAATCACTTCATCAACTTCCGCATAGAAAGTATAAAGGTCGACTTGTGCAGATGTTGTAATTGTTCCATTAGTTAAATCTCCAAAATTCTTTGGTATTGCATTCTCAGGACTAGCAATCTTCTCTAAACCTAAGTTGTAGAGACCTGTATTTTCAAGAAAAGTCTCTTCGAAAACAAGAGTGTGCGTGCCAGTAGTCTCTATATAAATTCTTCCGCTTTCATAAGTAGCGCCAGAACTCACTGACCCAACAAAATCACCATTGGAATCATATACCCTAGCACTTACCGCAACGTCAAAACCTTTTGCGGATATATAAATTGCTTCGCCGGCAGACGCAGTAAATGTATATAAATCAACTTGTGCAGGAGACGTTATTTCACCGGAGATCAAATCCCCAAAATTCTTAGGAGCTGCATTAACTGCAGATGCAATTTTCTCTAATCCTATGTTATAGAGACCTGTATTTTCGAGAAAAGTCTCTTCAAAAACAAGGGTGTGCGTGCCTGAAGTTTCTATATAAATTCTTCCACTTTCATAAGTAGCGCCAGAGCTCACTGACCCTACAAAATCACCATTAGAATCATATACCCTAGCACTAACAGCAACGTCAAAACCTTTTGCGGATATATAAATTGCTTCGCCGGCAGACGCAGTAAATGTATATAAATCAACTTGTGCTGGAGAGGTTATCTCACCGGAGATCAAATCCCCAAAATTCTTTGGTGTTGCATTAACTGCAGATGCAATTTTCTCTAATCCTATGTTATAGAGACCTGTATTTTCAAGAAACGTCTCTTCAAAAACAAGGGTGTGCGTGCCTGAAGTTTCTATATAAATTCTTCCACTTTCATAAGTAGCTCCAGAGCTCACTGAGCCAACAAAATCACCATTAGAATCATATACCCTAGCACTAACAGCAACGTCAAAACCTTTTGCGGCTATATATATTGCTTCGCCTGCAGTCGCAGTGAATGTATATAAATCCACCTGTGCAGCGGATGTTATTTCACCTTCTATTAAGTCGCCAAATTGTTTACTAATCGCATTAGTAGCAGGATTGATTCTCTCAAACCCAATATTATAAGTTCCAGTTTGATCACCGAATGTATCCTCAAAAGTGAGTGTGTGCGTACCAGTAGTTTGAATAGTTACCCTGCCGCTTTCATATGAAGCGCCTGAACTTACCTCACCAATCTCATCCCCTCCAGGCTCGAATACTTCAACACGTGGTGCAACCCCAAACCCTTTTGCAGCTATGTATATAACATCTCCTGCATTGGCTGAGAATGAGTAAGAATTAATTTGTCCAACAGAGGTTAACTCACCGGTTATTAAATCTCCAAAAGAGATTGTTTGACCAGTACTTACAAATGATGATAATAGGAATAAAAGAAGAGCTAATTGTCTCATTTTTATAAAATTAAGTGGTGACTAAGAAAGTAATTGAATTTACAAAAAATCAAAGATTTGTGCGATACCCCTGTAGGGGTATTTTATAAGTTTGATGTTCGAATCAGACCTTTAGTAATACTTTCCAGGAGACTATTTCCTCAATTCGCTTAAAGATTAAGCCAATAAGTTATTTTGAATGTGAGTGCTCGGGTACGTGGTTGACCTATATTGAATCCTCCTTCATGGTAAGCAAAGTAGTTATCCGTATAAACAAGGAATATATCTGAGACAGGCTTAAATCTCCATTGAAAACGAGTATTGATATTCATGTTTTCAATTTGACTATTGTATTGAATGAAAGTCGTCCAGAAAATCTTCTTTGTGAAGGTAAAATCAAATCTTGGTCCAATCAAGTAAAGTGAGGTGGTGGTATATGGCTCTGGAAGGAGGATTCGATTTAATGCAAAGTCAATGGAAGTAAAGCCCAATGGCTGGTATCGATAACCCACAGATCCTTCCAAATTGATCCGATTTCCATTAAAATATTGACCAGATCTTGTATTTAGTCTAAAGAATATCTTCTTGCGTTGGTCTGATTCATATCGTGCGATGAACTGGTAATTAGTATACTCAGAATCTGAAGGTAACTCTACTCCTCCAGTACCACTTGGATCAAATGAATCAAATAAATAAGTGTATTGCTTTCTTAGGCGTGTGAAAAAACTGGAAGTATTCCTAAAGGAAATCTCGTATTGTAAATTGTAATCCCAATCCAAAAATCCATAGGTATCATTACCTACCATATCAAAATCAAATGCGGGACCATGGCTCTGAATCTTTCCCCTTTCCGGAAACCATATGTATCTAACGGTAGTGGCTAATTGTCTAATATCATTTCTCCTTACAAAACCAACTTCCGGATTATAGTCAGCTCCAATTAATTGTGAAAAAATATCTACCGACCATTTCTGGATATCATAATTCATGAAAAAACCTCCGGCATAAGGTGAAGTAGTAGGTTCTGGACCAAATGTTCGGTGATAGAATGCCTTTCCATTCCAAACATTATTACTGCTTGCAAGGCGATACTCAACCCCAAAAGTTCTATTGAACTCATTCAAGGAAGTGGTGTCGTATTCACTGGGTGACTCAAACGTTTGTTTATTTATTGCAAAGAAATTAATGTTTGACCGACTAAAAACCTTCTGTTGCAAGCTAACCATCGAATAATTGTACGAGGGTAATCCAATGGAAGCATCTCTCCCGGCTTGCATTGACAAAATTCCTAATCGCAAATCATCGGATACCTTACCACTTAAGCGCATGCCGAATGGAATTTGATTTTGAACATTCTGACCTGTCAAAGTATCAATTGCAATTCCAATTCGTCTTGAGAAAAAAGGTCGCGTACTCCCTGTACCAAAACCTGAAAAAAGGTCTGCATTCTCAAGAAAAAATTGGCGCCTTTCCGGAAAGAAAATTTCAAATCGATCCAGGTTTGTAACCTGTTGATCAACCTCCACTTGCGAGAAATCAGGATTTACAGTCACATCAAGATTGAGTCCGGGCGTAACCGCATACTTTATATCAAACCCGGTTGATGGCTTAAAGTCTTCACCGGTATTTTCTTCAAAATCACGTTGAGTATTGGTGGCAACATAGGGGATCACTGAAATATTGGTTCCTGGTTTTTTTGTTGGTTCATCCCAAACTAATTGTCTGTTATTGGCCAAATTGAAAATTGGAAAAGTTCGTCTTACGGGAGACCAGGTGCTTCTTTCAGCATACTCACTATCCACACGATAGAAGTTTACCAACCATGAATCAACTCCTTCACTAAATCGAAGTGTTTTAAAAGGAATTGCCATTTCTACTATCCAGTATTTTTCGAATTGCTGAGCTTCTGCATACCATTTATTGTCCCAATCCATGCTAAAACTCCCACCTCCAGTACCACCATTAACAATAAGTGCTTCTCTCATCACTCCAAAAGGGTTGACACCAAACAAAAAGCCGTTGGTACGATCTGAAAAAGGATCTAGAATAACGGAAAAACTATCATTTGCTGCACCTCTAAAATCTCTTCTGAGTGATGGAGTAACATAACCTCTAGGCTGAGGTAAATTATGCATGACACCCAACACATAGATGTTTTCATCATCATAAAGTATTTTGGCTACTGTCTGCGCTTGAGCAGGAAGTGAATCGGTGGGGAAATTTTGTGTAAACTGATAGGCTGAATCTGCAAGACTCCAGGCCTGTTCATCCGGGATACCGTCAATCTTTATTTTACCATCGACTTTTTTGATGGTAATTGACATCCTCTGACCATACCCTGACAGAGAAGTAAGTATCAAAATACAAATAATTAACCCTCTCATATTAAACAGCTGCAAAGGTAGAATGCTAATTATGAGAATTTTGACCGCTCATACAATAACTAGCTTTTCAATTTGGTAATAATAATTAAGCCCCCCGACACGTCAGGGGGCTCATTCTTGGCAGAATGCCGGAACAAGTCCAGCTACCCTAACTTTTGGGTCAGGGCATGTATGACTAACACCTACTGTTAACCATTTTTTTGCTCACAACTACTTATTATTTGTAGTCATGAAATCCCGATGCTTCGCCTACCTAAAGGCAGAATAGGTCGGGATGGATTAAAAGCCATGGCTTTTAATCCACATTATCATGTAAGAATTTATTATTACCTAATATCTGATTCTCTTCATTCAGATTGAATTTTGAAATGTTTCGCTCCGAAGAGTGTGGAACATTTTGAAGTTTGACCTTTTTTCGTTCATAAGCAGGTACATCTAGACGTTCTTTGAATTCCTCAGTTGGCATTTCAAACTTCTTGTTATCAAACATTGCTTCACGCTCTGCTCGTTCTTGTGCCAATCGCACTTGCTTAGAGCTAGGAGAAGCATGAAATGCATCAGCAATATCTACCTCATCTTCATGTACTTCTTCCTCTTCGTCGTTTTCAAATGCATTCGTGAAATCGAACTCGAAAGAAGACTGCTCGGAAGGTTTCTTGCTTCGTTGTTCTTCCTCTTCTACTTCTCTTTTGATTTCATCTTTTAAAGAGCTGAATTCATAATTCCAGTCTTCAACGTCTTCTTTGTCGCTTTCATCTTCAATCTCAAACATGAAATCTGAAGTATTGCCTCGCTTTTTAGTATCATCAATCTCTTTCTGGGAAAGCAAGTCGAATCGTTTGGCTTCTTCATCTTTTGAGATGTATTCACCCTCTTCATCAACTTTACCAAAACCAGTGGCGATCACTGTCACTCGGATATTCTCACCCAGTGAACTATCAACACCGTGACCGAAGATTACCTCAGCATTGTCTCCGGCATATTCCTGAATATAATCTGTTATATCAGTCAATTCATCCATTTGTAGTTCAGCTTCCTCTCCTGAGATGATGGAAAGCAAAATTTTCTCTGCACCATAAATGTCCTGCTGATTCAACAATGGGGAGTTAAGTGCTTCTTCTGCAGCTCTTCTTGCTCTGTTGTCACCGATCGTTTTAGCCGATCCCATGACCGCAGGACCTGCACCCTTCATTACGGTTTTAACATCTTCGAAATCTACATTTACATAGCCGGGAACGGTAATGATCTCAGCTATGCCCTTTGCTGCTGTGGTTAATACATTGTCAGCCTGACCGAATGCTTCGCTGATGGAAAGATTTCCATAAATCTCTCTCAGTTTATCATTCATAATAACAAGGACTGTATCGCAGTACTTTTTAAGTTCTTTGATACCATCCTCCGCAGCTTTCATTTTTTTCTTACCCTCAAAAGCAAATGGAGCAGTTACAATACCCACGGTGAGGATATCGAGTTCACTTGCTACCTGTGCAATAACAGGGGCTGCACCAGTACCGGTACCACCACCCATTCCGGCTGTTATGAAGATCATTTTCGTGTCTTGCGAGAGTAGGTCACGAATCTCTTCTTTACTTTCGATTGCGGCATTTTTGCCTCTTTCAGGATTTGCTCCTGCACCTAACCCACTGGTCAGGTTTGTTCCGATTTGTAGCTTACTTGGAACCGCACTGCTCTCTAGAGCCTGATGGTCCGTATTGCAAACCACAAATTCTACATCCCGGATTCCCAGGCTGTACATGTGATTAACAGCGTTGCTGCCGCCACCACCAACACCCACCACCTTGATGATGGATTTATGATGTGACGGTAAGTCGAATTGATACATATTTTCTGCCATAATTATATTATTTAAAGTCCACAGTTATTTAGTCGACAGTCGACTAAATGTTTGTTGACAATTAATTAATCTTATCATCAAAATCGTCAATTAAAAGACCTTTTGTTTTCTCCAAAATGTTGGAAAAGAACTTATTGCCTTGTTTTATTTTTTTCTTTCCTTCTCCTTTGAAAGAAGGCGCTTCTGAGTATCTAGCCTCACGAATATCTAATGCCTTAAATCCAGAAAGAACCAAACCTACGGTTGTTGCAAACATTGGACTCTTGGCTGCATCAACCTTTGACTTACCCAAGTGCTCATTTGGATAGCCTATGCGTGTGTCTAGTCCGGTCATGTATTCAAACAACTGGCTCAGATTGGTTAACTGTGAGCCACCACCTGTGACTACTATCCCAGCAGCAAGCTTCTTGTTGTATCCAGAGCTTATAATCTCTGTATGAACAAGCTCAATGATCTCTTCCATCCTCGCCTCTATAATGTGCGCTAGGTTTTTAATAGAAATCTCTTTTGGAGGTCGATTTCTCAAACCAGGAATAGAGACGATTTCATTTGGGCTAGCTTCCTCAGAAATGGCCTTGCCAAACTTAGTTTTCAGTAATTCCGCCTGATGTTCCATCACCATGCAACCTTGTTTGATGTCTGAAGTGATAATGTTTCCACCAAATGGAATCACAGCTGTATGGCGAATGATATTGTCATAGAAAACAGCTACATCCGTAGTGCCACCACCTATATCAACCAAGCATACACCTGCTTCTTTCTCCTCATCGCTTAACACAGATAAGCTGGACGCGAGTGGTTCCAAAATGAGATTCTCAATCTGGAGCCCAGCCTTTTTCACACACTTGTTTATGTTGTTAATGGCGTTGGTTTGTGCGGTGATTATATGGAAGTCAGCTTCCAGCTTCACGCCTGTCATTCCAACCGGGTCCATGATGCCATCTTCATAGTCCACAATGTAGTCTTGAGGCATCACGTGAATAATTTCACTACCTGGAGGAGTAACAATGCGATGCATATCGCTATTGAGGCGAGTTAGATCCTCAATCGTAATCTCACCATCTTTATCTTCTCGGGTAATACCTCCGTGGTGTACAGCACTCTTAATATGCTGCCCGGCAATTCCCACATTTACGACTCCAATATCGATACCTGACTGATCACTAGCTTCAGCTATTGCTTTTTCAATAGCCCTGACCGTTTTATCAATGTTTGTTACAATACCTCGGATCACACCATCAGATACCGCCTTGCCCATGCCGAGTATCTCTAGTTTTCCGTATTCATTTTTCTTACCTACAATGGCACAAATCTTTGTGGTGCCAATGTCTAGTCCAACGATGATTTTATCCTCCATAATTTCTTTATTTCTCGGTGATTATTCTATTTCGATTGATGAAAAACACCCCTATAGTCCCCTCAAGGGGACAATTGTCTCTAGAACTGATTCCCCCTTTGAAGGGGGTGAGGGGGATGTTATATGCCAAAATGTTTTGCATTATTCACAAATAATTTGATTCTCAAACTTCAGATTTACCCGATCATAGGTATTCCAACCTTTCTTGGGTAAAATCTCTTTGTAGAAAGTCATCAACTTTGAAAACTTTCTTTCTAAATCCTCAGGATGGCCAAACTCTACAACCTGCTTCGTTACCTGTGGATACATTTCAATTTCTCCATCCTTTTTAATGAAGATATGTGCAATCTGGGCTTTCCAGAATTTATCATTTTCAATGAATGTGAGTAAATCATAGACTTGTTTGCCGTACTTACTTTCACTTAAATTCTTCTCCCACATAAACTCAAACTCCGTTTCCATTAGTGGGACTCTTGCGGTGTGCTTTGCATTGACAGGTAGTACTCTTCCTTCCGAGTCAATGTATTTATCTTTCTTTCCATCAATGAAGAGTCTTGCAATGGGCTTGCTTTGCTCAACCTTGACATTAAGCTTGCCCTTTAAGTCTCGATATACTTGAGCATCTTTCACGAATGGATTCAATTCCACCCGTTCCTCAAGCACTTTTGGATCCAACTTACCCATCTCTACACCGATTACATAGTCTGCACTTTTATCTGTCATGAGATCAATAACCTCTAATTGGTCGGTAAAGAAATTACCCTCTTGATCAGTAATCTCCACCTCAATTTCTTCAATGGATCGACTCTTATTTTTTATTCCTGCGAAAGTGATCAACGTCAACAGCAGCAATCCACTGAAAGAGTAGATAAGAATATTTTTCTTTTCTTCTTTACTCATTGTCCTCGCTTTTTAGGTTGAACTTATTTTTCATGTATTCAGCGATCTTTGGCACTTCCCGATCGATATCACCGGCACCAAGAGTCACTACTATGTCCAGATTTCGATTTTCGAGTTCATCAATTAAATGCTCTTTCGAAACCATTACTTTCTTCTCATTCTCCATTAGATCAAAAATGGACTTTGACGACACTCCTTCAATGGGTTCCTCTCTAGCCGGATAGATATCCAAAAGGATTACTTCGTCTGCCTTATCCAATGCTTCTGCAAATCCCTTCTTAAAATCATTGGTGCGAGAATAAAGATGCGGCTGAAAAATCGCTGTGATCTTTCGTTTTCCTGCAAGGGACCTAACTGATTTTAAAAATGCATTGATCTCTTCAGGATGATGCGCATAATCGTCAATCAATGTGGCCTGAGGACTTCTGAAGACATACTCAAACCTTCTCTTAACACCTTTATACGATCTCATTATCTTTCTTATCTCGCGCCCTTCCATTCCCATATCTACCGCAACTGTAATTGCCGCAAGTGCATTTTCTACGTTATGGTAACCAGGGAACTCAAGATGAACATCTGAGATTTTTTCCATACCGTATCGGTAGGTAAATACAAATGCACCATTAACAATTCGCAGAGCGTCAGCAATAGCGTCACCATTTCGAATTGCATAAGAGATGTATTTATTACCCGGATTGATTTTGAATCCTGCTTCAGAATGCATCAATACTTTGCCGTCCTTAGGTGTTTTCTTTACGAACTCTTCATACGTATCCAACATGGCCGTCTCGTCTCCATAAATATCCAAATGATCAGGATCCAATGAAGTGATGATGGTATAGTTCGGATTTAACTTCATGAAGGATCGATCATATTCGTCTGCTTCCACAACGACTGGCGCATTTTCATCTCCAATGATGAGGTTGGAGCCTGTATTGGCCATAATCCCTCCAACAAATGCAGAACACCCTTTTCTTGAGTGACTCAAAAGGTGAGCAATCATGGAAGTGGTTGTTGTCTTTCCGTGAGTACCGGCCACAGCAATCGTAAAATGGTTCTCAGTGATCATACCCAGTACTTCAGACCGCTTCATTACAGTAAAGCCATTATCGTTGAAGTAGTTAAACTCCAGATGATCTTTTGGAATAGCTGGTGTATAGACAATTAGTGTTCCATCTCTCTCAAGAAATTTATCCTCAATCAAATCCAGCTGATCTTCATAATGAACGTTAATTCCCTCTTCGATGAGCTGTTTGGTTAAATCTGATTCTGTTTTATCATAGCCTGCGACAGTTTTACCTTTCGCATGAAACCAACGAGCCAATGCACTCATTCCGATACCACCGATACCAATAAAATAGGCGTTATTTACTTCGATGAGTTTCATTGAATCAGACGCATTTTTAGTTGAAATAGAACTTCAAATGCAGCTAACAGCTGTCTAATTATACTGCACTGTCGACAGTCGACAGTCGACAGCCTCAGGGAAGTAAATAGAGATAAATTGATTGGTCGATATATGGATCCTATATTCTTCATTTCTCCACCAATTTCACCACTTCGTTTGCTATATCAATGGCAGCATTTTCATGAGCCATAGCACTTATATTTTTTGACAGTTTTTGCTGTCGATCTTTATCTTTCAATAGCGCAATCGCCTCATCGATTAACTTATTCATCGCTTCTTTATCATCCACCATTTCAGCGGCTTCATGTGCTACTAAAGCCTTTGCATTTATGGTTTGATGGTCCTCTGCAACATTGGGTGAAGGGACTAAAATCGAAGGTTTACCAGTCAGCATCAGCTCTGCAATCGAAAGTGCTCCTGCTCTCGATACCACTACATCTGCACATGCATATGCAAAGTCTATTTGAAAAATGAAGTCCTTAAGAACCACTTTGCTATCCAAGTCACCAGCGCGTTTTTCCATTTCCTCATGATAAAACCCACCACATTGCCAGATCAACTGAATGTCTTCATTTTTTAATTTTCCCAAACCCGCAAGGGCGCTTTCATTCAATGTTCTCGCTCCTAAGCTTCCTCCAATAATTAGGAGAGTTGGCTTGAATTCTTCTAAATCAAAATGCTTAAATGCTTCCGTTTTCCTATTTGGATTTAATTTGATCGTTTTCCTTACCGGATTACCTGTTACAACCAGTTTCTCTGCCGGGAAATATTTTTCCATACCATCATGGGCCACACAGATCGTTCGTGCCGATTTGGCTAACCACTTGTTTGTTAGGCCTGCATATGAATTTTGTTCCTGAATCAAAGTAGGAATACCTTTTTTTCCAGCCACATATAAGAGCGGTCCGCTTGCATATCCACCAACTCCTACCACCACATCGGGATTAAATTTTTTAATCAGTCTGGATGCTTGTTTTAGGCTAGATAGTAACTTAAAAGGAAACATGAGGTTATCAGCCGAAAGTTTTCGTTGGATACCACTGATCCATAATCCTTCAATCTCAAAACCTGCTTCAGGAACCTTTTTCATCTCCATCTTTCCCTTTGCTCCTACGAACAAGATTTCTACAGATTGAAGCATATCCTTCAAAGCTTGGGCAATGGAAATAGCTGGATAGATGTGGCCGCCTGTGCCACCACCACTAATCATAATGCGATATGTTCTTTCCTGCTCGATTACGCTGCTTCTTTATATTGATTCCCTATCGTACCTCCGAAATTGTCTATCTCACCTCGGCTCACGCTTAATATGATGCCTAGTGCCACTCCTGCAAATAGCTGTGAGGTTCCTCCCATACTTATGAAGGGTAATGTCAGTCCTGTAACTGGTCCCAAGCCAACAGCAACACCCATATTAACCAGTGCTTGTATCACAAGTGCAAAACTCAGTCCGGCTGAAAGCAATCCACCATAAGCTCGATCATTTTGTTCTGCGGCTTTCATCCCTCTATACAATAATGCCAGGTAAAGGAAAAGAATTGTGACTCCTCCAATAAGCCCGTACTCTTCTAAAATGATTGCATAAATGAAATCTGAATATGGATGAGGTAAAAAATTTCTTTGATCACTTTGCCCGGGACCTTTCCCAATCACCCCCCCTGAGGCAATAGCAATATAAGCCTGCTTCGCCTGGTAAGGAGTTTCGTTATTGATAAAGTCTTCAACTCTGGAGATTGCAGTTCCTCCTCTTTGTCCAACCATAAATGCAACCGATCCAAATGCTGAGCAGATCACCACGAGCATTGCTAAGTACTTTACCGGAACTCTACCAATGAATAATACCAACATGCAAGTAAGGAAAAGCAGTATTGCTGATGAGAAGTTTGTTAGAGCAATCAATCCGCAGATTAAACCAATCCAGAAAAGCATTGGAACAATCGCTTTTTGAAAATCATCAATGGATTGCTGACGCTTTGACAACATACTGGCTAGAGTAACCAATAAAGCTAGCTTAGCTAAATCTGATGGCTGAAATGCTTGATTGATGACAGGAATGGTCAACCAACGCGATGCTTCATTGATATTTGTACCAAATATCCATGTGAACAAAAGAAGAGGCACACTTAACCATAGGACTAAACGAGAAATCTTTGAATAGTATCGATAATCAATGCGGTGAGCTAACCATATGGCTATCAAACTAACCACTACCAATACTGAATGCTTGACCAAGTAGTATTCAGTATTTCCATCCATCATTTTATAAGCCAGACTACCAGTGGCACTATAAACAACCAAAATACTGAATAGAGAAAGGATCAGAACGATGAACCAAATCACCGGGTCACCTTTCAGGTTTCGATATGCCCAATTTTTTATCTCGTTCATGCCTCTTTTGTTTTTAATGCCTTAGCGAGCTTATTTATTGCACGCTTAAATTTATCTCCACGATCCTCGTAATTATTAAATAGGTCAAAGCTGGCACACGCAGGAGAAAGCAAAACCACATCCCCTTCTTCGGCCCATTCATGTGCTTGCTTGATAGCTTCCTTAACAGATCCAACTTCTGCTATCATATTCAGTTTTGAACCAAAAAAATCAGTCAACCCGCTGTTATCCTTGCCCATACAAATGAGTCCCTTCACTTTATTCTTAACCAGTTTCTCTATCTGCGAATAATCGTTTCCTTTATCTACGCCTCCGGCTATCCAGATAATATTTCCTTTCACACCATCCAGGGCATAGTAGACAGAATCCACGTTGGTTGCCTTGGAATCATTGATGAATGCAGTTCCATCAATCTCTGTAACAAATTCGAGTCGATGGGGTGCGTTTTTAAAGTTCTTAAGCCCTTTCATCACACTTTCCATTGGAACATCCATGCAAAGCGAGCTCAAAACAGCCGCCATGCTGTTTACCATGTTATGCTTACCAATAAGTGAGATCTCTGAAACCGGAATTTGAAATTCTTCTGAGGCCTCTTTGTACTGGAAATTAAAAATCAGATGATCTTCTTCCAGATAAGCACTGAGTTTATTGTTATTTGAAGCAGTCATTGCAAACATGCTAGCTTCAATTTTTCTTCTGCTTATTTCTTCGGTGACAGGTTGCGAATCAGCACAGTAAACAAAAGCTTGCTCATTCGTTAGATTCTCAATGATTCGGAATTTTGAAGTGACGTACTTACTAAAATTGTACTCGTATCGATCCAGGTGATCTGGAGTAATATTCAGCAATACAGCAACATCAGGACGGAAATTTTGAATGCCATCCAATTGGAAACTGCTCACTTCCACTACATAATAGTGATAGCCTCCTTTCGCTACCAACCCTGCTAAACTTTTGCCCACATTGCCACCTAATGCTACCTTATATCCTGCCGTTTTTAACAGATGATAAGTCAGCATCGCTGTGGTCGTTTTGCCATTGGTTCCAGTAATCGCGATGACTTTAGCCTTTTCAATAAATCTGTATGCAAACTCTATTTCAGAAATGACTGAAATACCTTTAGTGACTATTTTTTTGACCAATGGTGCAGAGTCAGGAATACCAGGACTCTTTACAACAATAGAAGCATTCAAAATCAATTCTTCTGAATGTCCTCCTTCTTCAAAATCAATCTTCTGACCTTTGAGCGTTCTTCTGCGCTCAGCAGCCAGGTTTCCTCCATCAGAAAGGAATACTTCATAGCCCTTTTGACAAGCAAGTATAGCAGCGCCAACGCCACTTTCTCCACCGCCCAATATGACTATGCGTTCTTTCATTATTCTTCGTCTTTTACTTTTTTGTCAATTATTGCATCGAAACACTTAGAGTAAATAGACATTAGGTCATATCCATCCTTTAAGAAATCATTGATTAGGCTGATTTTTTGCTTCTTATTAGCCATTTCAAGCTGATCTAAAATGAAGAGTACCTCATCGGTTTCATCTTCCAATCGTCCCAAAATCTGATTAAATACCATTTCTGAAGGAGCTTTTAGCAGCTTAAGAAATAAATCATCAATCTTTCGGGCACATCTGATAAGCATTGATGTGGCTTGCACTAAGGTCCCAGATGGGATCAACTCAGAAAGCTGCACGGAGCTCTTCTGGAATTTTTCGTTTAGTTCATGAATTTGCGTTACTGTCATTATCTGATTTTTAGAGTTGCTAGTGTGAAAATGGCTAAGAGAATTCCCACAGTCCAGAATCGCGCGACGATCTTGGCCTCATGAAGTCCCTTCTTTTGATAATGGTGATGGAGTGGTGACATCAAAAAGATGCGCCTTCCTTCACCATATTTCTTTTTGGTATACTTGAAATAAGACACCTGTATGATCACCGATAAATTCTCGATAACCAGAATCCCGCATAATATCGGAATCAATAATTCTTTTCTAATAACCAATGCTAAAACCGCGATGATCCCACCCAGTGAAAGGCTGCCGGTATCTCCCATGAAAACCTGCGCCGGGAACGCATTGTACCAAAGGAAACCGATGCATGCACCTACAAAGGCGGTACAGAAAATCACCAGTTCTCCAGAGTTTGGTATGAACATGATGTTGAGATAGTCAGCGAAAATTGCATTACCTGATAGGTAGGCTAGAACTGCTAATGTCAAACCAATGATCGCACACGTTCCGGCTGCTAAGCCATCTAACCCATCGGTAATATTTGCTCCGTTTGAAACTGCGGTGACGATAAATATTACCACCAGCACATATAATACCCATGAATATTCAGATAGAAATTCTGGCATTAACCAGTCATAATTAAACTCATTGTTTGCTACGAATGGTATCGTGGTTAGTAGCGTGTTTTCATCCTTAAAGGCTTCTCCCGAAAAATCCCTGACTACAATGTCATCATTGTAAACCATCACAAGGCCAACGATAAGTCCTAGCCCTATTTGACCCACAACCTTGAACTTTCCTCTAAGTCCTTCTTTGTTCTTCTTTTTTACTTTGAGATAGTCATCTAAAAAGCCAATAGAGCCCATCCACAGAGCAGAGATGATCAATAGAATAATATAAATGTTGTCCAGATTAGCAAAGAGCAGTGTTGGGATAACAATGGCTGAAATAATGATAATTCCTCCCATTGTAGGTGTTCCCTTTTTCTCCATCTGACCATCAAGACCAAGGTCTCTAATTGATTCGCCCAGCTGATATCTTCTAAGCATTTCGATGAGATACTTGCCGAAGGTTATGGTGATTAATAGGGATAGCAATGCTGCCATGCCCGCTCGGAACGAGATGTACTGAAACAATCCCGCTCCCGGGAAGTCTATTTGATTGAGATATTCGAAGAGATAGTTTAACATTACTCTTGCAATATTTTATCATCCAAACAAATCCGCAATCGCATATAAATCGAATAAACAGTCGACAGTTGACAGTCGACAGTTATAAGATTTATACCTTTGCCTTCGATATTTAGCTTAAATCCATTCATCAATTCAATAGCTCTTTTAAAACCTCCTTGTCATCAAAGTGATGTCTCACACCATTTATCTCCTGATAGGTTTCATGGCCTTTTCCTGCTACCAAAATGATATCCTCATCATTGGCCAGATTACAGGCTGTCCGTATCGCTTCCTTTCGATCTTCAATAACCATCACATTCCTTTCCTTTGATTTTGGAATTCCCGTTCGCATATCTTCCAAAATCTGTTTCGGATCTTCTGTTCTGGGATTATCAGATGTCAAAATGATTTTATCACTAAACTGTGCAGCTATACCTGCCATTTTTGGACGCTTGGTCTTATCTCTATCTCCACCACAGCCGACCACAGTTACCAGTAATTCGTTCTTTGTTCTTAATTTATCAATCGTTTGCAAAACATTCTCCAATGCATCCGGCGTATGTGCATAATCCACAATTGCCATTACATTGGTCGTGTTTTCCACCTTTTCAAATCGACCACTTGCACCAGTGGTCGTTGACAAACCACTCAATACCTCTTCTTTCTCTTCCTCGAGCAATAGCGCAACAGCATATGCAGTAAGGAGATTATAAGCATTGAATTCTCCGATGAGCTTGAACCACACATCTACCCCATCAAAATTTAGCTCTAAGCCCTGCAGTGTATCATGAATGATCCTGACTTTAAAATCAGCCATGGACCGGATAGCCATTCTGTTCCTTTCAGCTTTGGTATTTTGAAGCATCACCATTCCTCTCTTGTCATCTACATTGACTAAAGCGAATGCATCTGATGAAAGACCATCGAACAGAAGCTTTTTTGCTGCGATGTACTCGTCAAAAGTTTTGTGATAATCCAGGTGATCATGGGAAATATTGGTAAATACTCCTCCTGAGAAATGTATACCTGCAACTCGATTTTGAACCAGGGCATGGGAGCTTACCTCCATGAATGCGTGCGTACAACCACCTTCAACCATTTCGGCCAAAAGTTGGTTAAGCTGTACTGCATCCGGAGTAGTAAAGCTGGCATTTAAGATCTTATGGTTAATCTTGTTCTCTACGGTTGAAAGTAAGCCCACCGAATAGCCCAGGTTTTGAAAAAGCTCAAACAGCAACGTTGCACAAGTGGTCTTACCGTTAGTGCCGGTGATGCCTACAAGCTTTAATTTCTCTGATGGTCGTCCATGAAAATTTGATGCAATGATACCAAGTGCCTCCGCTGAATTGTCTGTTTGAACAATCGTAACACCTTTATCTAAATCAGAAAGAATTTGCTCACATACAATAACTTTCGCTCCTTTCTCGATTGCGGTATCGATGAAATCATGCCCATCCACAGTCAGTCCCTTCACCGCCACAAACAGGAATCCTTTCTCAACTTTTCGTGAATCAAAAGTCACACCTGCTACTTCTTCATCACGATTTCCAGTGATGGACTTTAGCGAAACGCCAAACAATATGTCTTTCAGCGTTTGCATCAGCTTAATTGAAGTTTAATGGTTGAACCTTTTGATAGTCTTCCTCCCGGAGACATGGATTGGGTGGCCACTCGTCCTCTACCTTTTACTTGTACTTCTAACCCTAAATTTTCTAGCACGTAGATCGCATCACGTAATGTCATTCCACGAACATCCGGCACCACCTCATATTTCACTTTATTTCCTTTCCAATAAACAGCATCGTTTATGACATTTGTTTTCACCCATTCTGATTCAGTTTCAGAATGATTGGATATTCCAAACTCGTTGCAAATCATTGTCAACTCATCACGCTTGCCCGCTTTGATGTATGGAAAGACCCCTGTGATGTAAGAGCGCTCCTGTGTTCCAACTTCATGCATATCAAGCTCTAATGAATAGATCTTATCGGCTATTTCTTTAAAGACCGGAGCAGATACATCGCTACCGTAGATTTGATACCCTTTTGGATTATCAATAACTACAATACAGCTGTATCTAGGAGCTTCCGCTGGGAAATATCCAGCAAATGATGTGTAGTATTCTTTAACGTAACGACCGTTTTTTACCTTTTTAGCCGTACCTGTTTTACCAGCAATTTTGTAGTGACTGTAATTAATGTTTTGAGCGGTACCACGCTCTACAACACCTTCCATCATCAACTTAACCTTTCTTAAAGTCTCCTTTGAAGCGATTCGATCATTGATGATTTCCGTATCAAACTCATCAACCATTCGATCCGCTTTCATGACACCTTTGACAATCATGGGTTTCACCATTTTGCCATCGTTTGCTACCGCATTGTAAAGCGTCAACATTTGCAGTGGCGTCATCTTTAGCTCATAGCCATGAGACATCCAAGGCAAACTCACTCCACTCCAGGTACTATCTGATGGATCTTTAATGTAGGGTTTACCCTCACCAACCATTTGAAAATCGAGTGGTTCATGAAGGTTCATGTGCTTTAAGTAATCAATAAATTTCTCTGGATTGTTGCCGAAATAATGAGAGATCAACTTTGCCACACCAATGTTTGAAGATTTCTCAAAAACCTCCTGAATAGTCAGCTTACCAAAACCATCAGGCTTATGATCACGCATGGTTTTGTCAAAAAACTCAAGCTTGCCATCACCGGTATCAATCGAATCATTGAGCTTAATATCAGTTTCCTCCAGCAAAGCAATCATACTTGCCAACTTGAAGGTAGAGCCCGGCTCCCTTGAACCCTGACTGCCCACTGCATAATTGTATCTTTCATAGTAATCGCCATCACTGTTTCTGCTGAGATTGGAAATGGCTTTGATCTCCCCGGTCTGAACCTCCATTACTACTGCTACTCCATAATCTGCATCATGCTTTTGTAGTTCGTTTAATAAAGCTGACTCAGTTACATCTTGAAGATCTACATTAATGGTTGTCTGGATATCATAACCATCGACTGGGCGTCTTTCAGTGCCATCATAAATGGGTCTCCAGCCACCACCAGCCATTTTTTGATAAAGTCCTTTCCCGCTAACTCCAGCAAGTTGTTTATTGAAACTATACTCCAGTCCCACAGTCCCACGATCATTGGCATTGACACTGCCGATCGTGCGTATACCTAAATGGGAGAAAGGCAGAAAGCGTTTTTCTACCTTTTCAAAAATGACTCCTCCTTTTAGCCTACCCTCTTTAAAAAGCGGCCAGTTCTCCATATTCTTTTTATCCTGGTAGCCGATCTCCTTGCGATTAAGAGTCAGGTAGCGCCGACCCTTCTTTCGAGCATTATCGATCTTCCGTTTGTATTGGGTAGGAGTTAAATCTCCATAATACCTGGAAAGCAGATAACACAGAGAATCAATGTTGTTTTTATAAAGGCCATTTGATGGTAAATACGGATCCAGCGCCAATCGATAGAATGGAAGTGACGTAGCTAGCAAACTACCATCATCAGCATAGATGTTGCCACGAGTTGCTTTTACGTTCATCACCTGAAGACCCAGCGTCTCACCCATGCTTCTCCACTTGTCGCCTTCTACGTATTGAACTTTAGCAATACGAAAAATCACCGCTCCTGCTACCAGAAAGGTTAGCAAAAAGGCGATACGCACACGTAATACTATGTCTCTTTTGATGCTCATTTTTTCAAGTCAACAGTCGAAAGTTTTCAGTCGACTGCCAAGCTGTGGACTGTCGACTAATAAGTATTTTGATATTTTTTGCACCGCTATTAATCATCGAATTCTTCTACACTTCTAATTAAGACGGGTAACTCCTTACTCTCTTTTAAGCCGAGCTCTGCCGCTCGTTTTGCCACCTCTGACTGTTTGCTTTCATACATGAAATCTGCTTTCAGGGTAGTATAATCCGCTCTGAGATCTTCAACTTCTGTTTCCAGGTGGTTGATGTCTCTGATTTTCTTCTCTGCGTAATGGCGGTTGCCGATATACAGCAGACATAAGAATGCCAGAAATAGAATTTGGGGAAGAAAACGCACGTGTATCACCTCACTCATGGAAGTGTCCATGCGTAGAAAGCGATTGATGAGACGGAATAAGCCTCCTCGCTCTTCTCTTTGGGGTAATTTGTAGGTGTTCTTCATCTTTTTAAAGTTTGAAATTTGAAGCTGGGAGTTTGAAGGAATCACTTCCACCTTCTAGCTTCCTACTTCACACTTCTTTTCTTGCCAATACGCAGCTTAGCGCTTCTCGCTCTGCTGTTTTTTTCAATTTCTGCCGCTGTGGGGATGATGGGCTTTCGGTTCACCGGGTCTAACACCCTGATTGGATTCCCATAAAAGTCTTTTTCATCGACCCCTTTAATATTTCCTTTGTTTATGAAATTCTTGACTGGCCGGTCTTCCAATGAGTGATAACTCATCACCACGAGTCTGCCTTCTGCCTTTAGCACCTCGCCTGCCTGTATCAAAAATTCCCTGAGTGCTTCCATCTCTTCATTTACCTCAATCCGAATGGCCTGAAAGACCTGTGCGAGGTATTTGAGATCTCGACCTCTCGGAGCATGTTTCAGCGCAATGGCTTTCAATTGCTCGTTGGTCTCGATGGGCTGGTTCATTCGGAAATTCACAATCTCTCTTGCGAGTGTTCGCGCATTTCTGATTTCCCCGTACGCACTTAAAATATGTATCAGATCCTTTTCCTCGTATTCGTTGACTATCTCCCTGGCGCTTTTTGCAGCGGCCTGATCCATACGCATATCCAACACACCTTCTGCCCTAATGGTGAATCCACGCGATGGTTCGTCAAACTGATGGGAGCTTACTCCCAAATCCGCCAGGATGCCATCTACTTCCGTGATGCCATGTAGTCTGAGGAATTTTTTCAGGTATCTGAAATTTGATTCAATAAATGTGAAAGAACATTTTGTGCCCTCCTCCGCTAATGCTTCGGTGAGCCTATCGGCATTTTGTTCAGCATCTTTATCCTGATCAAAAGCAATGAGGTGGCCGGTAGTCAATTTGTCGAGTATTGCTTTGCTGTGACCGCCACCTCCAAAGGTCACATCCACGTATACTCCATCTGGTTTTATGTCCAGCCCGTCCAGGCATTCCTGCAACATGACCGGGTTGTGGTACTGACTCATGGTTTTTTCCTCCCCCTAACCCCCTCCAGAGGGGGAAATATTTCAGGCTTCATTACCAAACTATTCATCCAGGAATTTCTGTGCCAGCTCTGAGTATTCGGTATCGTCACTAATCATGTGCTTATCAAATACTTCAGGATTCCACATTTCAATATAGTTGCCCGTGCCGATGAGGAGTGCCTCCTTTTCTATCTGTGCATGAGCGAGCATTTGCTTGGGGATCAAAATGCGATTAGCATTATCCAGCTCCACCTGTGCGATGCTCCTGAAAAATGTCCTTTTCAACTTCCGTTGTTCAGGATCGAATTCACTAAGTGATGAGATCTTGTGGTGTATCTTTTTATACTCCACCATTGGGTAGAGGATTAGGTTCGGCTCGAATCCCTTCCGAATTACTAGTTCTGCAGTGGAGACCTCCGGAAGGTTGTTCTTGATCTTTGCAGGCAAGACCAACCTTCCTTTAGTATCCAACTTACACTCATACTCGCTTGTAAAAAACGCCATACTGAGCCTTGAAAAATATAAACCACCGAGACAAATGTAATCAACTTTTCCTATTTTCCTCCACTTTCCCCCACTTTCACACACAAAATAGAGAAAAATGTGAATTTGAGCATTAAATCAATGATTTTAAGCAATAAATGAATGTTCTGTGAATGAGTGAGTTATGGAAATAAGACGGCTATGCCACTATTTTTGAAGATTTTTTGGAATTTTGAGCTTGTATATTGGAATTTGGGATTTTTGGTGGGAGATGGTGGGGAAAATGTTGAATTCGGAAATAATGAATTAAGAATTTTGGGATTTGTCAAAGAAAATAATGAGAATATGTGCAGTTAAATAGCAATGATATAAGTGCAACATCAAGGCCTGAACGCTCTAACGAAAGTAGTTTGTCAAACCATAAACAAGTTTTTGGTTCGTGGGGACACGACCCGAGGCAGTAAAATTGGATTAAAAGGATTTATGAACTGAATGATAGATTAGGTTTTAAATACATCCACAACAATAAAGATGATGGAGGGTATTATTATAACAATAGATACAGTTCAGAAAAATGACTATTGAAGAAGCACATAAACGTAACCTAACGTTAAAGGAGTATTTGAAGCTATTAGGTTAATTACCGTAGATTTGCTTACCCATAACTAATTCGTAATGAATAAATTACCATTTCTATTTCTATTCTTTGTTTTGTTTTCTTGTGAAGAAAAGGATACTATAAACTTTGAGTATGGACAAAAAGAATACGTATATGATAGAAGTGGGAAACAATATGATCTTGATCCGAACAAAATATACTGTGGTCCGGGTTTTGGAAGAAAGTTTTGTCGCTTTTTATATAAGTATGAGGAGACAATCTGGGCAGATGCAGAAAATTACTATAGCGACTTTTCAGATATAAAATTTTCAGGCTTTGCAGACGATCTATATTTTCTATCCTTCTTAAATCTTGATAGTACTACTTCATATTGTGAAGGATGGAAATTAGGTGAAACAACTTACGATGGAATAAAATGGAATATTGAACTCAAAAAAGATGAGGATGATGTTTTGTGGTTTGGGTATGATTATTATGGGATTAGTGAAGAAATTGAATATTCTATAACTTATAAATATGAAGTAATTGATGGTTTACTTCACTTTTCAAGTTCTGAAGATCAAACATTTATTTTCCATCCTTCTGAAAAAAATTATTCAGAAGATTCTGTTGAGACAGGCGAAATAATTTTCCTGGAAGGATGTAAGTTTTTCTAATTTTTCCACTGAAAAAGATTTATCCAACTGTAAATAATATCAGTTGCGGAAGATGTCGAATCACGTCCGACATGACACAGTTATAGTCTTAAGAATGACTTAATTGGAGCGAGCATTTCATTTTGGTGTTAATCGTCTTGCCATGGTTTGTGTCTTCACAAATCATTAAACCAACTCTTTCGGTTCGTGCGGACACGAACCAAGGCAATATGAGTCCATGAATAAAGATTATTCGCATTAAGATAGTTTGGTATGTTGTGCTTCGGCCTTACTCTTTCTTAGCATATAGTTGTCGCTTAAAATCTTCTTCATAGTAAGTGCTAACCGAGTTTTGAATGAGTTCAGACTCAGCCAATGTCCATCTTTCAAAAGCCACTAAATAAGACCCAAGTTTTCGGTTCGTGGGGACACGAACCGAGGCATTAGATGAAATTGGTTTGAAGAATAAATTGAAATGAATATACTAAATTGAAAAGGCCTAACCATAAAAGAACTCTATACTATGACACCTTTCATTATCGGAAACATTCAATTCACATTATCGCTCATTGTTTACTCCATGATTGCCGTTTGGTATGTGCAGCCTAAGCTCAAACAAATGGAATGGAATAAGGCAATTGTTCCATTGCTTTTGGTACATGCTTTTAGATATGGCCCACTCACACTTCTAATGCCGGGTCAGGTTTCCAATGAGGCGCCTTTAGATGTGGTACAGACCATTGCCTATGGTGATTTGGCTTCAGGAATTCTGGCGATTATAACAGCTTTATTGGTTTGGAATAAAGCGGCAGGCGCCAAACTTGCTATCTGGCTATTTACTATTGTTGGTTTTGGAGATGTTGCGTTAGCTTCAGCCAAAGGTATAGGTGCCGGACTTCTTGATATACCAATGGGCTTCAATCTCTACATCCTTAATTTCTATGTTCCGATGTTGATTGTTACTCATTTCATGATTATTCTATTACTAACGAAAAGGAGTACTTAGCATGAAGCAAACGATTCCTTGCGGGAATGATTTTTAAGAGATTCTGTGATTAATAATCATCAAGGACTGCTCATAGAAATCTTTTGGAAGTAATCAATCTGACCAATAGTGCTTCCTGAGTCTGGTCTTAGCGTCTCGTTAAGATCGCTAATCCAAAAACATCAAATCAACCCTTTCTCGCCACAATAATCTTTGCACTGTGCTATAACCATTCACGCGGCTCATCCACGAAACCTGCCACCACAGGAAACCAACAATCCTTTCTCTTTTTGACAATATTTTAGACTGTCGATGAAATACCCTTGTATTCATTTCTAATAAATACATCAATCCAATGAATGACTGTAAATGTTACAAAATTGAATTTATCCTGATGCCGGATGGTATATTTTCTACCCATACTATCACAACTGATATATAACTACATTTCTGGAAATACCTATAAGGTTTGGTCTCAGCGAGACGCTAAGACGAGAGAAGTCTATTCAGATTCCCAAGTCTCATTCGTACCTCATTCGCAAGGGAATAGGGATTGGGGTTATGCCGTATTCCCTTGGGAGGACAATTTTAAATTGTCCGAGTCATGGGAATCTCAGGTCCTTAGCTGATAAGCAACTTTGGTGATGTTGGGTTTGGTCTTAGCGAGACGCTAAGACCAATGAAGATTTCGAAGTATAACGATCAGACCAATAGAGCTTCCAACTGATTACAAGCCAGCTCCCATCCTTCGGCCATGCCCATCTCGGCCATTTGTTTAAGGGCCTCTGCTGAAGCAAATGTGGTAATGGATGTAACGGTGGTCGATGATCCGTTTGAGTCAAATTTCACTGACATTTGCATCGGTGGAATTCCCGTTGATGCATTGCCATCCTCATCCACAAAATAGTCTTCCGCTTCCAGTCGCTTATGCTGCTCTATTTTCAGATAGTCCATGCGCCCTCGATGCACATCCCCTTCCGGTCCTACCATGTTATAAATCCAGTAGCCACCTTCCTTAAAATCCATTTCATCTATTTTGCAAGTGTATGGTTGTGGTGCCCACCACTGGCATAGGATTGCAGGATCGCTCCATACTTTTTCTACGGGTGCATCAAAGGTGCGCACGGCAATCAACCGGTTATTTTCCAGGTCTTCGGTGAATGTAGTTTTGTTCATTGTTGTAGGTGTTTATTTCATATTTTTTAATAGGTCATCCAATTGATCAAATCGATCTCGCCAGAGCTGCTTAAAAGGCTCCAGCCATTCGATGATCTCCAATAGTTTTTCAGGTTTAATGTGACAGTATCGTTCCCTTCCTTCTTTGGAGATAGAAATCATGTCACACTCCTCCAGCACTTTCACATGCAATGAAACCCCCTGACGTGAGATTGAAAACTGCTCTGCAAGCGCATTCAGATTCTTCGGTTTTTCAATAAGAGCAGTTAGAATCTCACGACGAGTGGGATCGGCAATGGCTTGAAAAATATCTCTACGTTGCTCCATAATATGCAAGTAAGTGCTTGCAAATATATACGCAAGTGTTTACTTGCGCAATATTTTGTCAATAAAACCTTAGAACAGTATTATGAAATGTGAATGAAAAAGTAAGGACATAAAAAAACCATCAACTAAGATGGCATCAGTCAATTATCTGTCCTGTCGCTGCAGGCTGAGAATTAGCACCAATTATCACACGCTGGTGATCTGGTTGCCAAGGCTGCATGGGGCCCAGTCCCTTCACCTTTCCTGATAATTACATTAAAAGTACACATGCAGATTGTAAATAGTTCAAATGCAAATACTTAAATAAGAAATCATAACAATGGATTAATTGTGAGGCAATGTGAATTTGCCTTTTTTCTCAACATAACAACCCCCTAGCCCCCTTTGATAAGGGGGAATTTGACCGGATCAGGCCTGTCTACAGGAAAAGGCTGGTCAGGCATGACACCACAATTGAACTTCATTGAAAATTATTGTAACTATTTATTCGACAATTACGATTAATATATTAATTTCGGTTTTGTCGAATAAATAAACCCTTATGAAGTGACGAAACTGCCTAACTCAAATAAAGGAAAAACAATATGAGAAAAATTCCATTCATTCTGTTACTTATCGCGTCCTCCATTTTCACCGCATGTGGACAAACTCCATCTAACTTAATACCTGGTTTTGTACCGCATAAAGGCATCTCTACACCCATGCATCAAGCGCATGTTGGTCGAATCGTATTTATGTCAAATACGCGTCCACTTAAAGACTGTAGTGAAAGTGATTTTCTATCCTCTTTTGAGATAAATGAAAGTTGCGATTTAAATTTCACTGTGTTCATGGGTAATTCTCTGACTAATTACCTGCATGAATTAGACACTACATTAACTGCTGAAGAACTAATACAAAAAGGGAATTTCCAGTTTTCATTCATTGTAGATGATAGCTTATTATATACAGAAAATCTCAATCTAGGTGCAGGGCTTCCGGCTCAAAAAAACGAAAATACAATCCTGCGTAAACCATTTTTAAGTAGCACCAATATTGATTCCTGGGGTCGGTTTTTATGGATGCGGTTTTATTATAGAAATGGTGGTGAAGCTGCTTTGGAAACAGGCATTCATACACTTAAAATAGAAATACGCCCATACCTGAAAAATGGTGAAATTATCGTTGGTGATATTATTGCTGAAGGTGAAATCAACTTAAAAATGGCTGAGTTAGACAAGGTATCAGAAGAGCAAATAGCCATTCAGCCAATTAAAGAAAATAGCGGTTGGGAGCTATCAAAAAATGGTTTTGATGAAGAAAAGATTAGGGGGCTCAATGAAAAAATTGCTCAAAATAGATTTAAAAACATTACGAGTGTTGTAGTTATCAAGAATGGTAAACTTCTAATTGAAGAGTATTTTAATGGTGCTAGTAGAAACACATTACATGATACACGCTCAGTGGGGAAATCATTCGCATCTACCCTGACAGGTATTGCCATTGAAGAAGGACATCTGAAAAATACCGATCAAACACTTAGCGAATTTTATGACCTCACCCAATTTGCTAATTATTCAACTAAAAAGGATAGTGTAACACTACAAAGCCTCTTAACTATGAGCTCCGGTTTTGACGGTTCCGACAATAAGTTCAATTCACCAGGGAGTGAAGATGAAATGCAACTTACCGATAACTGGGTGAAATTCACTTTAGATCTATCCATGGATAACACAAGAAAGGTTGGCGAGGTATGGGATTATTTCACAGCAGGTGTTTTGGTTCTGGGTGATATTATAGACAAATCTGTCCCGGGAGGATTAGAAAAATATGCAGATGAAAAGCTATTTCAACCTTTGGATATCTCTAATTATAAATGGTTTTATACTCCACAAAACGTACCGTATACTGGAGGAGGTTTAGAAATGAATTCCTTAGATTTTGCAAAGTATGGCCAACTCTATAAAAACAAAGGTGTTTGGAATGGAAGGCATATTTTGTCGTCAGATTGGGCAACTAAGACCATGACCAATTATTTTGAAGGGAAGCCCAATCAAACTGCTTATGGCTACTTATTCTGGAATCAGGAATTTTCTGTTGGTGACAAAAAATATGAAGCTTTTTTATGCAGTGGCAATGGAGGAAATAAAATTATTGTTTTTAAAGATCAGCCTTTGGTTGTTGTTATAACAGCTACAGCTTATGGTCAGCCATATGGTCATTCACAGGTTGATCAAATGTTGGAGAACTTTATTTTACCTGCTGTAATCAAAGAGCCAAATTGAAACGGATGATGAATTAAAGACAATTATAGAAACTGAATTAATTGATATGAAAGGAACTAACCTAGGAGAGCTGGAAGAGATCGTATTGCTGGTCGTAGCAAATCTTTTTGATAATGCCTATGGCATTCTGATCAAACAGGAGATTGAAGAGAAATGCAACAGGACTATTACGATCAGCACTGTACACAATGTACTGCAACGACTCAGCGAAAAGGACTATTTGGAGTCACGATACAGTGATCCTACACCCGAACGTGGTGGTAAACGAAAGCTCCTGTTTCGGGTAACAAAAGCAGGGCAAGCAGCGCTCAAGACGTCACGCTCTATGCGGGAAGATTTATGGTCAGGAATTCCTAAAGTTGCATTTGAACAATGAAAGCAGCTCCACCCAAATTATTAACGATTCTACTCTCTAAGTACTGCCATCCGGTATTGTGGGAATCTATTGAAGGAGATTTGATGGAGCAATTCCAACTTGATTTGAAGCAAAAAGACAAGCGAAAAGCTCGTGTCAACTATTTCTTCAACGCACTGGCCTTTCTTCGATATCACCGACTCAGAAAAAGGCAACACTCAAAAACACTTAATCACATGGCGCTTATTCAAAACTACCTCAAGGTCTCTTACAGGGATCTTAAACGTAACAAGACCTTTACGGGCATCAACCTTTTCGGACTAATCGCAGGAATGACTGTGTCTCTCCTGATGTTTCAATACGTTCTCTTTGAGACCAGCTTTGACAACTTTAATACAGATGCCGATCGGATGTATCGGATAATCAATGACCGCTATCAAAATGGTGAACTAGTCCAGCATGGGGCCATTACCTACCCAACCATTGGACCGACAATGAAAGCTGACTTTCCCGAGATTGAGTCTTACACACGCATGACCTACAGCGGGTCAAACTTCATTAACTACACTGAGAAAATCTACCGAACAGGTGATTACCTGATTGCAGACGAGCATTTCCTTTCCTTCTTCGATTATGAATTGATTAAAGGTGACAAGGCTGAATGCCTAGACGCTCCGTTCAAAATGGTGCTTACCAAAACATTTGCAGAAAAACTCATCGGAAAAGGTGAAGAAGTAACTGATCTGATTGGGAAATCCATTCATTTCAACTACCCAACTCCATTCATGATTTCAGGAATCTTAGAGGATCCTCCTAAGAATTCTCATTTACAATTTGGCTTCATTACCTCGTATAAATCTTTCATTACCATTGTAGGCGAAGGTGCTGACGCCAGCTGGGAATGGTCTGATTTCTACCATTATGTAAAACTCAAAGTAGGTGTCAATCAGGCTAGTTTGAATAGTAAGCTTGCTGATTTTGGGACACAATACTTTAAAGATGGAGAGGTTTCCGGTGGTGAAGAAAAGTTCTCCTTACAGCCATTAAATGAGATTCATCTTAATGACACCATGGAATACGAAATCGGTGTGGTGACTGATGGTAATACGGTTTGGCTTATGCTTTACATCGCCATATTCATCATCGTTATCGCATGGATCAATTACATCAACTTAAACACCAGTCGGGCTATTCAACGGGCAAAAGAAGTGGGCATACGAAAATCAGTGGGTGCTCAAAAAAGTCAGATCATCCGCCAATCGTTCATTGAGACATTACTGCTAAACGTTATAGCGCTTGTACTATCTATTGGGTTAGTGATTTGGTTACAACCAATCTTTAATATCCTGACAGGTTTGGATTTAAGCATATTTATCATCTTAGAATCCAGCATTTGGGGCATTCCATTTCCAATACTCCTTTTCTTCACCTTCATGATCTCACTGGCACTTGTTGCATTGTATCCGGCATTGCTCGTCACCAGATTTAGCACGCAGGATGTATTGAAAGGCAGCTTCAGACTAAAAGGTGAAATTGCCTGGCTGAGAAAAGGGATGGTCATTTTCCAATTTTCGCTTGCTGTGGTTCTTATTACCGCCACCATTGCCATTGCAAAACAAATCGACTTCATGGTTAATCAAGATCTTGGTGTAGATGTGGACAATACCATGGTAGTTTATGGGCCGGTTATGACCGAATGGGATAGTACGTTCATCAATAAAATTGATCAGTTTAAAAATGACTTAAGCTCATTATCAGGTGTTGAAATAGCTACGATTTCGAATCGCGTGCCCGGCTCTAATATGGGAAGGGTATTTCAGATTACTTCAGATGCGGATCCTGAAGCTCGAAATTTGACTTCCAATTTCATGAATGTGGATCATGAGTTTTCTGAGTTATACAATGTGGAGTTGGTAGCTGGGAGAGATTTTGGATTCACTGACCATGATTTTGATGGCGACAAAGTGAAGAATATAATCATCAATGAATCTGCCGTTTCATTGCTAAAGTTCCGCATACCAGAAGAAGCGATTGGCAGATCCATCAACTTTTATGATAAAGACTGGACCATCATTGGGGTCATCAAGGATTTTCATCAGGTATCGCTTCATAATAAGATCGAACCCATTTTGTTGATACCCTACTACGACACTGGCAATAACTTCTCAGTCAAATTTTCATCTCAGCCCAATCCTGCACTGGTAGAAGCGGTTGAGAAAAGGTACCATCAGTACTTTCCAGGTAATTATTTCGATTATTACTTTTTGGAGGATGAAATCAAATCGCTATACAACACTGATGTTCGAGTAAGTAAAATTTCGCACGTTTTTGCTGCCTTATCAATCATCATCGCGATTTTGGGATTATATGGATTGGTGATGATCACGCTGGTTCGAAAGACAAAGGAAATAGGCATTCGAAAAGTGCTGGGTGCCAACTTAGGCCAGCTCTTAGCGATAATCAGTAAAGAATTTCTATCGCTTGTACTGATTGCTATTTTGGTAGGTGCACCAATCAGTTATTTTGCCTTAATGGAATGGAAAGCAGGGTTCGCTTATTCCATCAATATTGGATTTGGAATTATTCTTTTATCCGCTTTGGTATTGCTTTTGATTTCAGTGATAACCATTGGGTTTCAAACTAAAAAGATCACAAAAAATAACCCGGTAGAATCGTTAAGGTGGGAGTAGCTATTTGGTTATTGACTTAATTATTAGTTAGACCTAATAGTTAATCTCTCTTCCATCTTGCAACACAACATGGCCGGTTTCTAAAAGTATTTTCAGCTTTGCCAGGTTCTGCTTAACTCCTTTTTGTGGTCCTTTTAAAATCAACGAAGAAAGGAACTTTGGTAGCGGAACTTTGAAATCGATTTGATCATGGATGGTCGTTTGTTTTTCATCTCCATCAAACCTCAAATCACGTCTTACGGAGGGCCGCTGACCTGGCAGGGATTGGATGATTATTCGCTCATTTTCTTTGAATACAATAACATTAAATTTTTGCTTGTCTTTTTTACGGATTTGCAGATATTCAGCTCCAATACCTTCCTCATCATTTATTTTTTCAACGCTCCTGACGTAATAATTCCACTTGGGATTGTTGCCCTGATCGCTAACGAATGCAAACACATCGGAAAGAGGCTTGTCTATCGATATGGAATTAGAGATACTCAGCATGCATTGGTTTTAAGCAGGTGAAGATTTGGCTAGTACCTTTCTAATTAAAAATGTGCCGATAGGAAAATGCTTGACACAATAGATGTATGCATCTCGTTCTGAACCGAAGGATTCAGCAACTTTTTCATCATGGATGACTATGTATTGACCTTTGTATTGCTCAATTAAATCCTGCTCATTTTTGAGGTAAAATTTGTGCTGTTTGTCAAGTAGCTCACCCATAAGCACTCAAGTTAGCACTTTAAATGGTACAGTGATTTAAAAAAAGCGCACCTAAGTGCGCTTTTACCGTGTTCCTGGAGTGAAGATACTCCTCAATTGATCAACAATCTGCCCATTGCCGGTGACCGTGATTTCTCCGATCTTGTCCGCAATCTTTTCGACATATTCCATCTCTTTCAACTTGAAGAGCATTGCATTATCCTCCATCAACTTGGCTGTGTTCAACAAGCTCCTAGTAGACGCTGTTTCTTCCCTTCGGGTGATCACGTTTGCCTGAGCTTGTTTTTGAGCCACCAGCACCTGGTTCATGATCTCTTTCATGTCACCAGGCAAGATGATATCTCTAACTCCGCAACCTTTGATCTCCACTCCCAACTCACTTGCTTTTTCTACAAGCGCTTCTTTCACATATGCTGAAATAGACTCCTTGCTTTCTAGCAATTCATCCAAGGTCAATTGACCAATGTACTCCCTCAATGCAAATTGCATGAAGATGTACAATTGCTTCTCATAGTCCTTATTATCAACCACAGCCTTTTCTACATCCACTACTTTATACTGTGTGTAGAAATTGATTCGCAAAGCAGCCTTGTCTTTGGTTAGGATTTCCTGACCTGAAATCTCCAACTGCAACTGTCTCATATCAGCTTTTCTTACGAGAAGCTCCTGAGCATTTTTCCAGAAGTAGTAGTCTCCAGGACCTACGACCCTTTCAACCTTTCCATCCACGAAAAGCACTCCCTTTTCATAAGATTCCACAGTTAGCATTCGCACATAAGGCACCAATTCTTTCCGTTTAATTGAAAGTAAATCTACCGCTTCTGTGATTTCGATTTTACTCAAATCCACTTTGACGAATGAATACTCAATCAATCCTTTCCAGAAAGCGTGTTTGCCCGTAGTAAGAACTGCCTTGAATCTACCATCTTCATATTGAAGCGCCAATTCATTGTCTCGCACCTCAACAATCATTAAATGTTCAGCCAATCTTTCATCCCTCAAAAGCACATTTAAGTCGATTGAAGGATAGAATGGTTTTGCCAAGTCATACTTTACGACTTGCTCATACGGAAAGATCCAGTAGACACCTTCAGTGATTACTCTTTTGTAGCCACCTGAAGTCCTGTAGACCAATCCGATTTGTCCTGCATTGATTCTAATCCTTTGCATCGTTATACACATTTAGTTAAAAAAATACTCTTCAAAAAGAAAGCAGCATGATAGCTGGCCGTCTGTCGATTGAGGAAAATCTGACATTGAGTTCGATGATGAATAAATCGTTTAACTGAAGGGGCTCTTCTCCGCTCGTAATCCATACAGATTACAAGGACTGATTTGCTGCTTCAATCAAAAGATCCAGTCATTCCGAACGGAATCCTGTCTGTTTTTCAGTCGCTCTTCAAACTGCATCACGAATCCGAAGATTCGATCTGCTGGACAGCTACCTTCTGCTCTCACTAGCTGTCAGTTTTACAAGATGACAAGCTTGGATCTGGAGTGACTATCCAGTCTCACCTTAACAGGGTGATGCTCTAACCAACTGAGCTACATTATCCCAATCCCCGAAGGGCGAAAATGACGGGAATCGAACCCGCGACTTTCACGTGCTTGCTTTACCTCTAAGCTATCTTGAACCTTAATCAAGAGAGGGATTCGAACCCTCGTTCCAGCGTGGTGGGAAACTTTCATCAGGTACTGAGCAGCATATTCCGAAGAACACTATGGCGCTATACAGAAACGCTCATCAGGTCTCCTTACCTTCTTCATTCCCAGCTTCTCTTTCGAGAAGATCTTGTGCTATTAAAAGCAATCTCTTATTCAAAGAACTTTTTCTTTATTTCAGAGGAAATGGATGGCTATTCACCAATCCACTTCCTTAAATCGCCACAACTAATCTTTTCTGATCAGTCAAGACGACCACCATCCGCTTAGAGCTTTTTCAAAACATGGCCAGACAAACGGAATCTGACGTTATGGCCTTCAACCATTCTCTAAGCACAAGACACCCGTTTTGCATCTGCTTCAGGTGCGGTACCAAGGGGGTTCGAACCCCTGACCTTCGCATAGACAGTGCGACATTCTACCTACTGAACTATGGTACCGTTTGTAACCGATACAGGAATCGAACCTGCTTCTTTGGGGTCAAATCCCAATATCCTAGCCATTGGACCAATCGGTTTTGTGGACGTCTCGAGAATCGAACTCGATAAGTCACATGACATCTGTTTTACGGACAGACCTGACTCTCCAACGTCAGCGCACTTCCAAAAAAGGCACAAAAAAACCCTAACCGATACGGGCCAGGGTTGCTGTCAACAGACAATAAATCCTATGCGCTATCGGGAAACCTTACAGAGAGGTAATCGTTCATTAAATCCAGATTCGTTTGGGCATACCTCTCCCATTGACGGAAATCCGAAAACCAAATAATATTCTGTTTATGTATCATTTCACCATTTTTGAATACAAACAAAAAACCCAAGCTTTTGGCTTGGGTTTCGAAATTTCTATATGTTAGATCATTCAATCTATACCAAGCCAATGCTTATATATGTAATCAAAAGACAGTATTTCTGTCCCTTGATAATTATTGATATGTAAAATGTGTTGCTTCATTATTTTCATTTTAGCTCTGCAAGTATCGGAAAGATTTTATTAACAACAAAATTTAATTTTGAATTTGTTAATAAAAAATAAATTCCTACTTTCGCATTATTAATTAGAATCGAATGAAAAAGAGTAGTAATCAAAAACGAAAACTTCTTCGATCGGGCTCCTCTCATCAAGGTATGTGAATAATCGCCCGATCACCTGGATCGGGAATACCTAATAATATTTCCTATCAATGCCTTTGGTACAGGTTACAACCTGTTTGACGTATCTCGCGGAATTTACTATTAACCGGGACTAGTTGGTCCCACAACAGAAACTATTATGGCATTCAATTTAGCCGATCAATATTTTGTGAAGGCGCTTGAGATGTATGACTATAACTTGGAAGAGGTCGTTGAAAACTTAAACTATTCTTTGAGCTATGATCCGGAGCATCCTGCTGCGAATGAGCTAATGGGTCGAATGTATATGGATCAGTTCGGTGAGTTAGAGAAAGCAAAAGTCTACCTCGATGAAGCCATGGCTGCTGATCTTTCCAACCTACAGGTTTGTGAAAGTATAACCCGCTGGCACATCAAGATGAGAGCTTACAAAGATGCTTTGCTTGTCATCAGCTATGCTTCCGGATTACCCGGGGCGCAGATGGATCAATGGATTCGAATGGAAGCTTTGATCTACGAACTATGCAAAGAATATGCTAAAGCCATGGACCTGCTAAAACGGGCCCTTGATGAAAGCGTAAGTTCTGAGTATAGCTACTTCCTGAAAGGAGAGCTTAATCGTGTGTGCTCCAAGCATAGAAATACGTTAGCATTTAATTACAATTACAATGGATAAGAGACCACCAGGAGGTGGTCTCATTTTTTGTATACTTCAAAGGCATAAAAGCTTTTTTAATGTGGAGATCATTCAGTTTTGGCAACATAATTGTTTTATCCAATTCATGAGACTCACCATACTTCTAATCCCATTCCTATTGATCAGCTGTTTGCCTGCCAGGCTAGTACCACAGGATTTTTCCATCGAAAAGAACAATTATGAAGCCTATATTGAATTGGATTCTGTGACAATTGCACTGGCCAATCTAAAAGCAAAAGGCGACCATTATGTCTTTGGATTGGAAATCGAAAACAAAAGCACACAACCTATTTTTATTGATATGAATAGAATAAAGAAATTTGCTCATCCATACTCCTATCGAGACCCTGAAAAGAAGAAGTTGTACCAAGAGGTGACATCCGCCATGACACCTGAACAAGTAGATGCTTTTTTTACAGTAAAACAGCAAGATGCTGAGGCAGCTGCCTTGTTCTTATTTCTTGTGGGTGCAGCCATTATCACACATGATATTATTGAGGATGAGCGAGATTGGAATAAATCCACCTGGACCGAAGCAGACGAAAAAAAATCCAACACACGAGATGCAGTTACAGTAGCCACCTTGATGGCGACTGACATTCTGATAGATGTGGCTATAGAAAGTGAAGCGTCCGCTCAAGTGGAGCTTCACTACTTACCAAACGAACTTTTTGATAGAGAAATCATCTATCCAGGTGAAACCTATTTTGGAAAAATTTTCTTTAAAAATTTTGAAGAAATTAAAGAACATCATCGCATTACTTTTCCACTGGAAGGCAAGAACCTCCATTTTGATTTTAGAAAAGCGAATGCTGAAGAAAGAAGGTTTTTATATGAGCAGGGTCATTAAGTACTCTATGCTTTAAGCTCCATATCCAAATTGAATTGCATTTTCGATTTTGCTCCACCTCTAATTGTACCGCTTACAGGCATTGTATTTTCATAATGCGCACTCTTTGCAATTGGAATATGCGTATGCCCTGCTGCTATTCCGTGAGTAGGGTCAAATCCTAGCCATCCTGCACCCGGAATGTAAGCGATAACCCAGGCATGCAACTCAAAAACAGGCTCTTCTACATCCAGGTAATAGTATCCACTTACAAAACGTGAAGCTACACCAAGATGCCTCAAACATTGAATTTGTAGCCATGCTAAGTCACGACAAGAGCCTCTTCTTAAGCGAAATGTATCATTTGGTGACATTGGTACTCCCTCCTCTCGTATTTCAACCTTAAAATCAGAATGAATCTGCTGGGTGAGTGCCAGGATAAATGAGGCAGTATCATTTTTAGCAGATTTGAGAATTGCGTTTAGGTAACTAACTATCTCATTGGATAACTCAGTATGATTTAATGAAGCTGTTAAAAGGTGTTTTAATTGATTAGGATATTCAAATGGAACGGTGAGAAATGATCCGGGATAAATGAGGTAGTTGAATGGATTAAATTCTTGAATTGTTACCGTGCAATCGAGTGTGATTTTTAATTCTTTATGCAGCCCCTCAAACCAACAAAAAAGAACCATATTATTTTCAATGTCCATTTGCTCTGAAAAGCCCACTGGATCAGGAGAGACTTTCAAATGAAACTTTTCTACCGTGAGATAATGATCTGTGGATGGTTTAAATCGTAATGTATGAGGTTCAAAAAACACCTCGTCATCAAATTGATAAATCGTTTCATGATGTATTTTAAGATCCATTAGCTACCGCTCCATTTACCTTCATCAAACATATCTTCCTCTTCCATATTGTTGGAGATATAGATTTTTTCGATCCAATCATCAGGTAAATCATTGATGGCTTCACTTATTTTTGAATCCCACATTTTTGAAATATCGGATAGCTCATCTTTCTTATACCTGGTCTCTGTTATGTTAAAAGAATCTTTTTCATAATGAACTACATCAATGGGAAAATCAACGTCATTGGCACTAATGCGTGTCGCATCAAAAGAGAGTAGCCCTGCTTTTAAAGCAAATTTCAATGAAGAATTATATCGAATGGAGCGATCAAGAATTGGCTTGCCATACCCACTATTTCCAATGATTACAAATGGCGATCCTTCTGATACTTCCACCCAATTACCCTCGGGATACAATAAAAATATTTTATGCTCATCATCGTCTTCGAGCTGCCCACCAACAATAGAAAAGAGGTTGAAGCTAAGGCCCGATTCCTTCAATGATGCTTTATCTTCATTAGCTGCCCTTTTTACCTGATCAGCAAAGGCATTCACTGCTTTGTACAGCTTATTGAATGATTCATCATTTTCTTCAATTATTTCCTTGAAATAGGTGATGGCTTTATCTCGAACAGAACGAAGGCCTGATGTCATAATGAAGAATGAGTGTTTTTTCTTATTTACTGTGAAGACCTTCTTGGCCTTTGCAGTTTCATTTCCAGAGGTAATCCGAGTATCAGCAATGCCTATGAAACCGGTTTTGAGTTTAATGCCTAAGCAATATGTCATTGATTTGTTGTTTGTGTTTGATTTGAAAAATTATCCCACGAAAAGAAAGTCAAATAAATAGCGTTAGACACCTCATTAAGTTCCAATTGGAAGTTATCAAGGTACTCATGAAGACCTACGTTGAATACTTCTTCAATGTCGGCGTATTCAAGGTTTGATTTTAATCGTCCTAGTCTCTTCTCAGCCATATTAGCATATCCCTGACTACTTCCAGTAATCGCTTGAAGTGATTCCTCTGCTTCCTCCAGACAATTCATCATCGATCGTGGAAATTCTTTATCGAAGATGAGAAATTCAGAAATAAACAAAGGCGACAGCTTCCCTCGTTTTTTACGGTACATATCATAAGCACTTACTGATTTAAGTAAAGAGGCCCATTGAACCAAATCCAAAGGTGACCCCACTTCCTCAACTGAAGGTAAGAGCATGTGATACTTTACATCCAACACCCTTGAAGTTTTATCGGCTCGCTCAATCAGCTGACCTATCTTACCAAAATGATATCCTTCGGTTCTGGAAATAGTGGAATCAAAAATTCCATATAACAGCTGACAACTCTTTTTAACTTCTAAAAAGTAGTTTCGAGGGTCATGCTTTTCCCACTGTTTTTTGTTTACTCCTTCCCTTACATGATAGTAAAGTGAATTGATTTGTTCCCACACTTCTCGTGTAATATCCGGCCGAATGGCTCGAGCATTCTCACGGGCATTGCAGATGCTATTGTAGATAGAGTTTGGGTTGTTTTCATCGAAACCAAGGAAATGAATGACACTTGTTTTATCAACATTATCATGGGTACTTTCATAAAGATTATAATCTCCGGTGGTCACAATAACCGGTTTCCATTGCTCTGTTCCCCCTGGTGGCATTTCCAAAGAAAGGTTGAAATTAACATCCAGAAAGCGTGCATAATTTTCCGCACGTTCAACATATCTATTCATCCAATACAGGGCATCTGCAACTCTACTTAGCATCTCTTTTCTTGTTTATTTGTCCAGTACCCATGTGTCCTTGCTCCCACCTCCTTGAGATGAGTTAACTACCAATGAACCCTTCTTTAAAGCCACCCGTGTCAAAGCCCCAGGAATAATCTTAATGTCCTTTCCATACAAAATATAGGGCCGCAAGTCTACATGTCTTCCTTCAATGGATCCTTCGGTTAAGGTTGGAACTCTGGAAAGATTTAATACTGGTTGTGCGATGTAATTTCTGGGGTTCTCTAATATTTTGGCTCTGAATTCTTCATGCTCTTTTTTGGTAGCCTTAGGTCCAATCAGCATACCATATCCACCAGAAGCATCTGTTTGCTTTATGACCAGATTGGCAATATTTTCTATAACATATTTTAAGTCTTTTTTCTCGCCACATAAGTAGGTCGGTACATTAGGTAAAATGATGTCTTCATCCAGGTAGTATTTTACTATCTTATCAATATATGTGTAAACCGCTTTGTCATCGGCCACTCCCGTGCCTGGAGCATTTACAAGGACTACATTTCCCTTTTTGTAAGCATTGAATAATCCGGGTGTCCCAAGGAGTGAATCTTTTCTAAAAACCTTCGGATCGAGAAATTCATCATCCACTCTTCTATATATCACATCCACACGCTGTAGCCCACGAATCGTTTTCATATAGACAATATCATCTTCAACCACTAAATCCCTCCCTTCTACTAACTCCGCTCCCATTTGCTGTGCCAAGTAGGAGTGCTCGAAATAGGCGGAATTGTATATTCCAGGTGTAAGTACTGCTATTGTTGCCGGAGTTATTGGTGTGAGTGACTCCAGCATATCTCTCAAATGATGCGAATAATCCTGCACTGGGCGAACATTCAATTTTTCGAATACTTCAGGAAATGTTCGCTTAAGAATTTCGCGATTTTCCAGCATGTAGGATACACCTGATGGGCACCTAAGGTTATCCTCCAGCACATAAAATCTCCCATCACCGTCACGAATGATGTCACTACCACTGATGTGTGTCCAAACATTTTGTGGTGGTTTTAAGCCTTCGCATTCTTTTAGATATTCGCCTGAAAAAATCAGGTCTTTTGGTATAATCTTATCCTTTAAGATCTTCTGCTCATTGTATAGATCACTAATGAAAAGATTGAGTGCTTCAATTCGCTGTTTGAGACCTTTCTCCAAAAAAGCCCAATCCTTTCCACTTATTATCCTGGGAATTAAGTCGAGATGCAGTATCCGTTCAACGCCCTGATTATCACTGTAAACATTAAAGGTCATCCCTAAGGACAACTGCGCTCTATCAGCTGAGTGCTGCAGGAAATTGAGCCTTTTCCAGCCCATTTTCTGTATCCGTTCCTTGAATATCTGGTAATGAGGTTGAATTGAATGATCCTCCATCACCATCTCATCGAAGAAGCCTGTAGTATCGTAGGAATCAAACTGTATCTTAGGCATCATCGGAAGGAGTTAAGTAAAGAACCAGGACCTCAGGTAAGTTACGTATTTGATTCCATAAGGTCACATTGAATTAGCTCTCATATTTTTCACCCCTCAAAAGATTATTGAGCTGGATATTTTGCACCCTAATCGTCTAATGCTTTCCATCTGGCTCCCATAAATAGCACCCAAAGCATCCAGATCACTTCTCCGAATGTGAGATAGTCCAGCACGTCGATCAATAACCCTTTGATACCCAGAAAATAGGCGAATGCCGATATGGTATATCCTGCACCGGCCAGAATCAAAAACCAACCAATTATTCGCGGAAATAAGGGTGAGCGAATGATCATATAACCTTGAGGCAGTAGCCATAAACCCCAGAAAATTGTAGCGATGATGGTACCTCTTGAGCTTTGCTTAAGTAAAGAAACCACTTGATCAGGCTGATCCAGAACCTCTAGTACCATTAGCTGATCAGCGGTACTGAGCATAGCTATCGGAATTCCCAGAAAAGCGAAAATGGCCATGAGAATAGTAGCATCCTTATATTTAGAATAAAACAGCTTGTATAGAAACCAGACAGCTGCAACGCTAAATAATTGGGTTATTAAACTGCCAGCTATACCAAGCCGAAAAAGCATTTCATTCGCCAGGATGTTCGAAGCTGTGAGCTCCGGATCGCTCAAGACGATTAATTGGGACGGGACATACAAGAGACTGAACATTCCCAGAACTGCCCAAAGTGGGTAAATGATTCTCAGCCAGGTTACGGCATTTTTTTGTTGTGTAAGTGTGTGCATAGTAGATGTTTAACCCTTTGATGAGTAGGATACGCAAATGGTTGCTTCGTAGTAAAAGAAAAATTTCAAGGCTTACCCAACAAAGGCTTTAGCTGTGGATGCATTTGTGAAGTAAGGAATTCCGTGATGGTGAATTCAGCCAGCTTATGAGTAAAGAATGGATCTTCTGATATCATCTGTTCTACTTCCTCTTTTGAATCGGCTAGCGCCAGAATAATCCCACCTGTTCGCGGTACTTTTCTTCCGGAAGCCACAAACTTATTTTGCTTGTAGTACCGATGAAGATATTTCACATGCTCAGTCATGTGAGCATCAAGTTCTTCCAGCGGAACGATATAGTTTAAATCAATGATGTACATACTACTCCTTCCTTAAAATACTCTCCATTTTCTTTCCCCTGGCCAGCTCATCGATGAGCTTGTCTAAATAGCGAATCTCCTGCATCAGTGGCTCTTCTACCTCCTCTACCCGGATGCCGCAGACCACTCCTTTGATCAATTTCCGATTGGGATTCATTTTTGGAGCTTGGGCAAAGAAATCTTCGAAATTTGTTTTGTTCTCGATGACAGCTTCCAGCCCCTTTTGATCATATCCGGTCAGCCATTCAATAATCAGATCTACATCTTCTTTGGTCCGTCCTTTTTTCTCTGCTTTGGTGATGTAGTGAGGGTAGACCCCAGCAACACTCATGGTATAGATTCGGTGCTTTACTACAGCCATGTCTTTAGTCTTTAGGCAAATACTTCTCAGGTATTGGATTATCATCTCGCTCTCCTGTCCAGTAAATGTTAACGACCCACCATCTTTCTTTGTCTTTCATCAATTGAATGCTATTTATCCCTCGCGTAAAAGGTTTCTCATCTGCCTCACTACGATAAGATTCATAGGTGCTAAAAATATGGGTGAGAGAACCGAATGATTCAGTAACCCGGTAAATCTCTTTTTCAAAAAAACCATTCTCTTCTAACCAGGATCCTGAAGTCTCCACATATTGTGAAGGACTCATCACTCGATATCCAATTTTTCCTTCTTCATTGGGTCCAGACGGAATCAACTGAGCATCGTTCGTAAATAAATACTTAAACAATTCCCAGTTTCTTTTCTCTCCAGCCGCTCCAGAAATCACCTCATATAATGTTTCAATTGTGGAATCCAATGTTTGAACTTTATTCAGGTATTTGTCTTGAGCAAATGAATTAAAAATGATTCCTAAAGTGAAGATTGAAATTATAATTGATTTGTTCATGAGCAGTTTTTTATTCAAGTTACTAAAAACTCTAATTCAACATTGCGAGATTTTCCTATCAGTTGCGTAGAAATTGTTAACTTAAATTCAACTAATCCAATCCATGCCATGAAAAAGGTTTCTTTCTTTCTAATATTTTCTTTTGTTGCAACGCTCATCTTCAGTCAAGCCGTCCGTGAAAAGCTTGAAGAAATTGCCATTATTGATCAAAAAATCATGATGCCAATGCGGGACGGAGTTCGGCTGGCAACAGACATCTATCGTCCTAAAACAGACAAGAAAGTACCCATCATCTTTTCAAGAACTCCCTACAATTTTAATAGCTGGGGGGATGGAGAGGAACGAACAAGAACCTATCAACGAGCTTTAGAGGCCGTAGAAAAAGGGTTCGCATACGTGGTTCAAAATGAAAGAGGGAGGTATTATTCGGAGGGAGAATGGGACATTTTAGGAGTCCCTCTCACTGATGGCTATGATGCTTTCTCATGGATGTCTGATCAAGATTGGAGTAATGGCAAGATTGGTACCCTTGGTTGCTCATCAACGGCAGAGTGGCAGATGGCCGTAGCAGCATTGGATCACCCCTCACATGCTGCCATGGTTCCTATGGGTTATGGAGCTGGCGTTGGGAAAGTTGGTGACTTTTATGAGCAAGGCAATTGGTACCGGGGAGGAGCTTTTCAGATGCTCTTTGCTTCATGGCTTTACAGCGTGGAGCATGACAAATTCAAACCAAGAATTCCTGCAGGCGCCACCCAAGAAGACTTAATAAGAATTTCAAGATTTTATGATTTGGCACCAGAAAATCCGCGAATTGATGATATGCTAGCAGCTATGTCTCATTTACCTGTCCAGGACATGCTGGTAAATATGGGAGGCAAACGCGAGATTTTTGATGAAATGATCAGACGTAAACCCAACGATCCAGCATGGTTTGAGGGTGGACTCTATCATGACAATATGGAATTAAAAAAGCCAAGCTTTTGGTTCGTTTCCTGGTACGATGTATCGGTAAGTCCAAATTTGGCATTATTCAATCATGTGAGAAATCATCCCGATCCGAAGGTTGCGGACAACCAATACCTGGTGATTGCACCAACATTGCATTGCGGCTACCAAAGAGCTACTGAAAATACGATGGTAGGTGAAATGAGTGTTGGAGATGCTCGTTTAAATTATGACGAGTTGATTTATGGTTGGTTTGATCATTGGCTAAAAGAAGACGGAAAAAGTGATTTTCTGGAAGATTTACCTAGAGTTCAATATTATTTGATGGGGAAAAATGAGTGGAAGACTTCAGATACCTGGCCACCAAAAGAAGCGAATATGACCTCACTTTATCTAGATAGTGAGGGTAACGCGAATAGTTTGTTTGGTGATGGTAAATTGTCATTAAACCCTCCTGCTAAACCAAATCAAGACAATTATACTTACGATCCTCATAACCCTGTTTTTTCATATGGTGGGAATGTATGTTGTACGGGAAATGCCATTGACGCTGGAGCTCGAGACCAACGAGAGATGGAAACACGTAATGATATTTTGGTGTACACTTCCGAGCCACTTACCGAAGGAATTGAAGTTTCAGGATTTATTGAAATGTCACTTTATGTTTCCTCGGATGTAAAGGATACGGATTTTACAATTAAGCTAATCGATGTACATCCCGATGGCACGGCTTACAATCTGGATGAGACCATTCAGCGAGCACGTTACCGCGAAGGATATGATAAGGAGGTATTTATGGAAGAGGGTGAGGTCTACAAAATTGATTTAACTCCTCTTTCCACTAGTAATTACTTTGCAAAAGGCCACAGAATTAGAATAGAGGTTGCAAGCAGTAACTTTCCTCGTTTTATGAGAAATCTGAATACCGGGGGAAACAATTATGATGAGACAGAAGGTGTCATAGCTCACAACACTATACACCACTCAGCAGAATACCCATCCCAAATCAAACTTCCAATTGTTGGTGATTTAAACATTGAGGATAAATAGTTAAAATCGAATAGTTAGTCTATGGGATTGAATTTTTCATTTATTAAATCATTACAGAGAGCATCACCAGTTGCTTTTGGTGCTATAGATATGTTAAAAGAGGAACTTATCTACTCCAGCGGTCATGCAGAACAGCTCCTTGGATATAGTAAAGAAGAGTTGAAGGAGCACAGTAAAAACTATTTTGAATCAATTGTTCATCCTGACGATCAAGAAAAATCGAGGCAAAAAATCAAACAATTAATGAATAGTAATGTAGGTGAGATTGTTGAATGTACTTTAAGAGTCCGTCGATCAGACAATGCATATCTCACCTTCTATATACGGGATATTGTTTTCGATAGGAATGATGAAAACTCACCTGTCAAATACACAACGATTGTTCAGGATGTTTCCGATATAGTAGCATTAGAAAACGAACTCAAAGAGAAGGTAGAAATAATACGCAAGGTATCTTATAAGAATTCACATGAGTTAAGAGCTCCTGTAGCGAATATCATTGGGTTAATATCGTTAATCAAGGAAGAGAATTTCAAAACGGAATACAACGCAAAAATCTTCCATCATCTTGAGAAGACAGTTTCCAAACTAGATAGAATCATTCATGAGATTAATAACCTGTCAAATATTTAAAAAAGGCAACTCAGTGAGTTGCCTTTAGGCATTCCAAATCCCCACTTGGATGCCTGCCTTTCGCCATGTTTAACCCCCATAGCTATTTTCATTATTCACCAACTTGAAATGTTCTTGAAATGTTGAATCCAAAATGTAATTCACCGTTAAAAAAATCATTGTTTGTTTCCGTCAGGAAACCTTTTGGAACCATGGCAGTGGCATTGGTAAACTGTAATTGAAAAACATGCCCACCTGTTTCTATATCAAATCCGATAGCAATAGGGTTGAAAGCCGAATTATTAATTTTTCTAGCCATATAGTAGTATTCTACTACTAACGCTACTCTCTGAGAAAGCTTAACTCTACCTCCTAATCCTAACCCATATGCATCATTGTTAGTGTCCTCAGCAGTAATCAGATTTTTATGTACCCACGTTGGCATTATCTGTATTGAAACACTGGAACTCAATTTTCTAGCAATTAGTAGCTGATTTGTATTTGCTAACTTATCAGTGAACCCTAAATCCAACTCAGGCATACGAAGAGTTTTAACCGAAATAGAACTAAACCAAGTCATAGATACCGGCATACCACCACCATTCATTTGTCTCAATAAGCGGTACTTTACAAATCCATCATAAGTTTTTTCAAAAGAACTCCTTCCCAGTCCAACATAAAGCCTATCCGAAAGCGCATACTCTAATCCAAATCTTACGGTAGCATTATCCAACCCGTAAAGCTCATAGCTCCCACCATCGATGGTTCCAAATCGGTGAGAGATAATAAAATCCATGACCCCTTTCCTCCTCGTCTCAATCGAATGACCATTAATAATTCGTGTTCCTTTAAAAGTAGCCTCAACAATCGTTGCTTCTTTTGATTGCTCGTCTTCAACTAAGGATAGTAAATCATCTTGTGCACATACACTTCCTGAAACCAGCAGTAGTATAAATATCAGATTCCTCATCACTTCTTCATGAAATTGAATGAAACATCTACATCTACAACTTCGGCGATATTCTTAATCACCAGCTTCGGTATTTTAATTTTATGATCCTCTAAAGCAACCTTGAAAATGGTATTTGCACCAATTACATCTTCTTTAATATCAAATGTTACCTCACTTTCTATTGGCCTTTTCACTCCATGAATTTCGAGTTCTCCATTGGCTTTGGCTGTGATTGTTCCAGGTTTAGAAAAATCATATGATGAGAAATTTGCAATCTTTCCTTTGAAAGAAGCTTTTGGATACTTTTCTGACTCTAGATAATTTTCATTGAAATGCTCCTCCATTAAGCTTTTTTCAAAATGGAAATTCTTAATAAGCATGGTCACAGCCACGGTTCCTTTATCAAGATCTATGGCACCAACTGCCTTTTCATTTGTGGCTTCTATATCTTCTAGCGGGGCTTCTGAGTAGAAATGGGCCACTCCTTGTTTGTCAATTAACACATTTTGTGCTACGACAAGCTTCATTGTCAGTAATAAAATAGCTACGGCGAAAGTTTTTAAATAAGTCATAATTATATGTTTAGGGATTATTACTAATTATCAAGAGCTCCATCATCTACCCAGCATGCAATTAGGCCTATTTGGGTCTGTGTGAGTGTCCTTCCTCTTGGCATAGAGCCATTTGCAGTTCTTGCTTTGATCCTACTGGCGCTAGATTGAATTGATGTGAACGTCCGAAGGTCAGGAGATACACTTCCGTTGTGACATCCGGAAATGGCACAATTGGTCTCAATTATTGCTTTAATTGAATTTTCATAGCTGACGCCCGTTAAAATATTTACTGATTCAGACGTCTCGCACCCGGTGGCATCTATCACGGCTACATCATATGATCCATTACCTAAGTTTGAGAATAAATTGCTTGCCTGTGAAACACCACCATTGATTGAATACCTATAAGGCTCTACACCACCAGAAGCATCAATCTCAATACTTCCTTCTGTAGTTTCGCAAGCTGTATTTGAAACCTGGACGTCATTAAGATTGACTCCTTCTTCATTTTTGACTGCTACTTCAATTTCAGATGAACAACCAGCAGAATCTGTAACTACAACTAAATAGGTGCCTGCTACTAATTCAGTAAAGTTGCCATCGCTGTTCGATTCGAAATCTGTTGAAAATGTATAGGGATTCGATCCCCCTGAAGCTATTAACCTAAATGATCCATCCGATACGCTACAAGTGGCATCAGTTACTACGTCAACTTCCAATTCTACCGGAGAAGTTGTGCAATCAACCTCGGGTGATATTTGCTCTGAAGTACATGAAATGATTAATGATATGAAGACCATCAATACCAGCTTTTGAATAGAATTACTCATAGTGTTGTAAATCAATTTTGATATACAAAACTAGATTTGAGTCACATGCTTTAGAGCATACTAATCCGGCAACTACTGGCACAAAACCGTCAGACTAACACTATTCCGACATTATTTGGCTGAATTGATCGAAGAAGGGCTTATACCAAACTCTTTTTTAAAGCTTTTCGCAAAATAAGATGGGTTATTAAAGCCTGTCATGTAGGCAACTTCGGAGATGCTTTGGCCGCTGCTTTGCAGTAGTTCTTTTGCTTGATGAAGGCGTACGCTTGAAATTAACTGAATAGGCGATTTATTCGTAATGGCTTTAAGTTTACGTTGCAACTGTCGCTCACTAATTCCTACCTCCTTGCATAGCATATCAACACTGAAGTGTTCCTTATTATAGTTTTTTTCAATGATTTTGATGATACTTTCTAAAAATGCATCATCTCTAAGAATCGGGGTTTGAATGTCATTAGGATCTGATACTAAATACAACGTAGATTTTTCCATCATTCCCGGAATGGATAGATACCCATATTCAGAAAAAGAAACATCTGCTCCTGAAAGTAAATATCTCACGGCTTGGGAGACGAGAATCTGATTAAATTGAGACTCGTTGAGGAGCGCATCAACAAACTCCTTATTGCTTACATTCACCAAATTGTTTCCACTGATAGCGCCCTCTTTCATATCAATTACGATAGCTATTTCAATAGATAAGCTTTTCATAAAATTCACCAAATCCATTCCACAATTGACTGCTTTACTGGGGCCGTCAAAGGTTGAAATAAATGACAATCCATCAAATTGAGTATTCTTGCCCTTCCCTTTTTTGATGATCTCTTTAATTAAAACTTTAACATTCGAACCTTCATCAGTTTCGCCCTTAAGTTTACCAGCAACGATTGTAAAAAGCCTTTCATCATGTGACTTCTCCGGCTCTATTTCATACAAAAAATCCTTAATTTCCTTCAGCACATTCTTTGTATTCCCTACCCAAAAAAGATGATCCTGTCCTTCCAATTCGATAAATTTTGAGTTTCTTATTCGATCAGCGATAAATCTCCCTTCTTCAACTTTTACATCTATGTCGTGTGTTCTTTGCATGATCAATGCAGGTACTTTTATTGACCCAAGAATATCTATGATATCAACCTGAGTATTCATTTTCGTCAGAACCATTGCTGCACTAGGACTTGCTCCAGATCTAAAGTAATTAGACAACCAGTCCATAAATTTTTTGTCATCTGCTTTAGATGGGGCCAAAGATTCCAAATCCATATCTCCACTACCCCAACTGTTTTCGATCATATCATATACAACCTTTCTTTCCTCATCCGTTGGAGCCCAGGGGTAGTCTTTGCTGTATCTGCGTTTGGCGAAGATCCCAAAGGAAATCATACCTAGTGTACGATCAGGGTATGTTGCAGCGAATAAAGCAGATGCTGAGCCACCCTCAGAGTGACCAAACAAAATTGCTTTTTCAGAACCAACTGCGTCCATGACAGCCCGTATATCATCCATTCGCTCTTCCAGCGTGGAAAACTCAACCAATCGATCAGAAAGCCCGGTTCCTCTCTTATCGAAAAGAATCACACGTGCTACTTTCCCAAGTTCTAATAAGAAACTGACAAGTTCTGGACATGCCCACATTAAATCAATGTTAGAAACCCATCCAGGGATATAAACTAAATCTTTGGTTCCAGAACCAAAAACCTGATAGGCTATATTGATGCTTCCACTTTTTGTATACTGGGTGATCGGCTTCATGATGATTTGATCAGCTATCTAAATCAATTAATAAACATAGCGATCAGAATTGACTCTTCAAGGAATCAGACAGAAAAAGATCAGGTGTGTGCATCACTACTACCTGATACTTTTTAGAGTAGAATCACCTATTTAATTCGATCCAATCGACCCTTTTTCTTAACGATATTTCTATAATCACATTGGATCGTTTTTGACTTTTCAAGCCATCTCTTCAAATCGTCTTCATCAATTTGGTCAGCTGAAGTGTATCGAATGGAAGCATCTTTAAATTTTCCGGTCCCCACTTTTAAATCTGACTCATCAAAATCAGCCCCACTCCAGAACATTAATCGAATGCAATCTTTCAGTTTGCTGTAACCCACAATCGGATTACCATCCAAAAACCAAACCGGATGTCTGTGCCATATCCTACTTTCAGCTTCAGAGAGATGCTTATTGATGGTATTCATCAGAAGGTGACAGATTTGTTGATCTGCTGGAGATTGGGTTTTATTGAATTCACTGATTTCCACGATTTGATTTGCTATTTTAATTTACAATGCTTCAACCTAAAAAGCTTCTCCAATAAAAAAATAGTAACCCAAACCATCCTCAGACACTGCAACATCAAAACGTGTGAAGATATCCTTGCTACGAAAGATAAGGAATCGCACACCTGTTCCCCCTGTAACCTTGAGTTTACTCATATCAAGTTTTGTTGCCCCGGCACTCACTGTCCCAACTCCAACAAAAGCAGCAGCACCCCATCGCTTGCTAAATGGAAATGGTAAAAATCGATATTCAGACTGGGCTGCTAACAACGTCTTATCACGATATCTTCCCAGATAATATCCACGCATTAAGGACTCTCCTCCCATCAAGCTAAGCTGACTAAAAGGTGCATTACCCTGAACCTCAGAAAAATAAATTTGAGATGCTAGAACCTGAGATTCAGCTAAAGAGTGATAATATCGAGCATCAAAAAAATATGATGTGAACTCGAAATCACTTCCCCAGGCATCATCGTATCTGAGGAATCCGGTTTCTCCAAAAAATCCTTCGCGAACATTGAGGACATTATGCCGGCTGTCATATACCAAACCCAATCCAAGACCAATATTTCTGAATTTTAGAAGGCCAGCAGGCATTTCATACGGTTCATTTGACAATGATGTAAGACTTACATTCGATAGTTTATGCAAATCTGACTCAAATCCCAGGTAAAGGTTTTTGTACACCTTTCTCAAGACACGCTCACGAATGCTTATGCTTCCTGCATCTATTTGTGCTAATTCTTCCCCATCTGTATCTGGGCCGATACCGAAGTAAAGCAATGGAAACTGCTGGAGTCTTACCCTTCCCAGCATAATCCATTTACTCTTATCACTGTAAAGTGCATGATCCATCCACAATCCATACTGTTGTTCCAGGGTGATGAAACTAAAAGCATTGATCTCACTTAGCCGATTCTTAACATCTCGGTTTGCGTGGTATACATAAATGGCACTAACTCCCAGTTCCCATTTTGTTTCTGGAGCATAAGCCAACGTAGGATAGGCAATGAATTTTGGCCTCTCAATGGAAGTGGTATCGTTGAATACTGAATTCCAGACGCGTTTGACTAATCCAGTTTCCTGAGCATGTGTTGGAAATAACAACCCTGCAATCAAACTTATGACAGGTAGAATTCTCAAACGTAATGATTGAATGCCCATTCGAAAAAGATAAATACGTTCCAATTTTAGCAGCAAATAATTGACTTGAACTGAAATAGCAACATTTAGTTATATATTTCCATCATGTCCAACTCCGTTTATTACCAACTAGTCGAGTCTGAACTAGAGCAATGGAAACACACCATGCGCAAAAAACCTTCTTTTTGGAATAAGACTACCAAGAAAGTACAGAAGAAAATCAATAACATCATACCGGAAAAAGTACATCGCGCCATCACTAAAGCCATAAAAGAGATCACCAGAGGAGTGATCTCTGGCTCAGGGTTTACTACCAAAAAAAGAATAGAGGTTCCTTCCTTGGAAGAAATTGAATCCAAAGTAAAAGAACGGATCAACTTCTACTCCTCTTCTGCAGCAGTGGAAGGGGCTGCTACAGGATTTGGTGGCTTCTTATTAAGTCTGGCAGATTTTCCTTTGTGGTTGACTTTAAAGATGAAGATGTTATTTGAAATTGCCTCTCGTTATGGCTATGACACGAAAGACTACAAAGAACGTGTATATATCCTGTATATCTTCCAACTCACCTTTTCCAGTCAGCAGCATCGAAACATGATTTTCGAAAAGATGGAAAACTGGACAATCACTAAAGATCAACTACCTGATGATATGAATGCCTTCGATTGGCGCACCTTTCAACTTGAATACAGGGATTACATTGATCTTGCCAAACTCTTGCAGTTGATTCCAGGTGTAGGTGCTATTGCAGGAGCTTTGGTCAATCACAAACTCACCAATAAGCTTGGCAAGACAGCTATGAACGCTTATCGAATGAGACATAATCGATTTAAGGAAGTGAGGTTAATCAATGAATAACATGCGCTTAATATTCATTTTTGATGATGTTTTCAATGAAGTAACTCCCAAAATCCACATAATAGCTCCTGTCAAAGAGGGAATTACAACCATAACCACCAACAAAATATGAATAAGGTTATTGGAAATCGAATTTTCTATTATCTCAAGGCCAACTACTTGCAGGTATGATTTAATCAGTGTTATTATCCAATTGGCATAATTTGATACGATGAACATGGCAATCATGATCACCTTGTACGTATGACCGTACTTTGTATACGGAATTATTAGTATCAAGCTTAGTATAATTAATGAACCAATAATTCCGTTTAAGTGTGCAGCTAAGCTAGCGCTAAGGTTTCCTTCCATTTTGCCTGTAGCCACTATAGTGACATAAATGCCCGTAAGCAATCCCAGAAAAAACAGAATTGAAGCTGATTTTATAACAAACCTTTGATAAAATTTATTTTCACTATTCATTAAACTCTAATTGATTACTAATATTTATGAGAATAAGGCGACAATTTCTATAGGGTATTTTTTGGTTAGAAAGAAAAGGATAGGGATGCTTTTATAAACCTCGGGGTGCCTGGCGTGAAATGTATCTCCTCTATAGGTTCACTTTCATTACTAAGCCTAGACTCTGTGGCGAACTGTGTTTCCTTCCATTCCACATTAAAAACGTTCTGAGCCTGAAGGTTTAATTCAAGCTTATCCCATACATATCCTAAATTGAGATCTGTTATTTTATAACCTTCTGCGGTAATGGAGCCATCTTCATTTGCTGGGCGATCTCCCAGCCATCTGAGATGAATCCCTCCAAAAAGACCCTTATCATCATTAAAACTTACTCCACTCGTTAACGTAAAATTTGGAGCAAGAGGAATCAGGTTTGCGTTTTCTAAATTATCTGCCTGTCGTGCGGAGGTGTACGTAATATCAGTATCAAATACAATTGCCTTAATTGGTTGATAACGAAATCCAAGATCTAAGCCCTTTCGCTTTGAGCGCCCACTTGGTTCTACTATACCCGCATCACCTACATATACAAATTCTTGCTCCAGATATAAATACCAGATTGCTGTATTAATCAGCAGGTTTTCAACCGGTTTCCATATCGAACCTACATCGAAACCATAAGCGGCAGGTAAAATATTGGAAGTATAACTTTCGGAAACCAAACGACTATCGTTGGTATGAAATCCCTTACCAGCCTTTAAAAAAAGCTGCAATAATGACGAGTGATTGTACTCAATACTGATTTTCGGACTAATAATTGAAGCACTTCTATCCGCAGATTGGTACGAAGTGTCAATTAAATCGATATAAAGAAATTCAAACCAATCAAACCTCAAACCTGGGTTTATTCGCCACTTTCTTATGTCCAGATTTGACTGAAAATATGCAGAGATACTTGTTTCATTTATATCTCCTAACCGGATTCGTTTCAATATCTCTCTTCTATTTTTAGTACTACTTAATTCATTATTTGAAATAAGGTCATTTCGAAGCGCTATCCCAAGCTTGAAATCACCATCTAAGGATCCTTGCGTGAAATAATTTTCAAAATCTGCCTTAAAACCAAGTAGCTCTCTTTCTTCTTTCTGCCTGATTTGATCTCCATTAACTGGATCTAATAGGAAAAAGGTAAAATTGGAGTATAAGTCAAAATCATAGTGGCTGAAATATAGCTGACTGGAAAAGAATCTGGAATGGCTTAATTGTGATTTATAACTTAAAGAAGCATTGGTTCTACTGGTGAATCCACCCTCTGTATCATCGATTGCTCCAAACCTACCAATCGCGCCATTATTAACAGATCGCTCTGGTATTTGACCGGAAGCATTCCATTGACTTTTAAAATGAGATAATAAAATATTCCATTTATTACTTTCACTTTGATGTGAATACTTTCCGAAAATATTTACTCTCAGAAAATTCTGAGGACTCTCAAAAGGACCATCTGTCTGTAGTAATTCAGATGCTATGTAGCTCTTGTTCTTGCTTTCGCTAACTAGCTTAAACAATCCCAGGAATCGATTGGTATTGAATTGGCCTCTCTCAATTTTGATTTCACTCTCGTTCAAGTATTCTTTGGATTCAAAATTCACATAGCCTGCAGTATTAAAGTTACCTTCTGAGCTGTAGTACGGTCCTTTTCCATATCTGATCTGATCGATCGTTTCAGGAATAAGAAAATGTAAATCTGCATATCCTTGCCCATGGGCATGAGATACCAGATTGACGGGAAGGCCATCAACTGCTATCGCTACATCGGTTCCATGATCAACGTCGAAACCACGAAGAAATATTTGCTCTGCCTTTCCACCTCCGGCATGCTGCCCAACGAACAAACCAGGAACTCTGGTCAAAACTTCCTGGGATGAATTCACCGGGTCTAAGGAAATATCCACCTGTACAAGGTCATCTAAAACATTTCTCTGAGAACTGATTACTATTTCTTCTAGAGAAGTAATATTGGATTTCAATTGGATTGACAATGTACCATCAGTGAATTCGACAATATGCACATATGGCTCAAATCCTATGTGACTGAAAATCAATGAGTCTGCGAGGTTTATTTCTATAAAATGAACCTGTCCTTGTTGATCACTATGTGCATGCAATTGCTGAGTTGCATTCAATACATGAGCTCCAATTATTGGTTGGTTCTGCTCATCTATGATTTTTACATTGAATGATTGAGCATGCATGCATATACTCAATGAGTAAAGAAGCACAAATACTCCGCCCCTCATAAATCAATTGTAGTTTATATTAAGCATTGATTCGGATACCTCTATGGATGCTTTTCCACTACGAAAGAGAGGTATTGAGAATGTGAATTTTGATCCCACACCAATCTGTGATTCAATCTTTAATTCGCCTTTATTTTTTCTGATAAAATCAAGACATAATTGCATGCCAAGTCCTGTTCCCATTTCCCGATTGGTACCGGGCTTTGTAAAATGTGTGGAAGTATCTAGTAACTTCTTGATGTCTTCATCGGACATGCCGGTACCTGAATCAATGATTGAAACAAATAAATAATTCTCATCTTTCGAATATTGGACAGCTATAGATCTGCCTTCATAACTAAACTTAATGGCATTGGCCAGTATATTTCGAACCACAAATTCTGCTATTCGAACATCTCCGAATACGGAAAAATCATTTTTCTGCTTAAATTCAATTGCTATGTTTTTACGCTCTAAATCCTCTTTGAACAATCGTAAGCATCTATTTATCACCTCGTTGATTTCAAAATAACGGTGATTAACTTTTAAAGTACCCATCTGAGATTTAGCCCAATTGAGGAGATTATCAATAAGAATTTCCACGTTATTAAGTGATTCTTCTAATCGATCCAATATCTCTCTTTCTTTTTCTCTACTTAATTCAATTGAGTCATCATTTAAAATTCTTATAAAACTGCTTACTGTACCAATTGGAGATCTTAAATCATGAGAAATGATTGAGAAAAACTTATCCTTAACTAGAGAGGACTGCTTCAGTTTTTCTTCGGACCTCAGTAGTTTCTTATTAAGCAGTTTTAATTCGTTATTATGATAAGACAACTTCCTATTGGACTTTTCTAAATCCTTTCTGAACGAAACCTCCTTTAATGAATATTTATAACGAAATCTAATGAGCCAAATACTGGCAAATCCGATAGAAAAAAGTAACCATGCACCGTCTTCAACAAAGCAGTGGAAATCCAATCGACCATAAATTATTGAAAAAGTCAAATAGGAAAACAACGATATAAGAACGACTATCAGCGAATTTTTCCATTCCCACAAAAGAAATATGGCGGAAATAATAAAAACAGCAGAGTAATTGATGTTATAGATGAGGGCATTTTCTAAAGGAACCTGAGATGTCGCAAAAGAAAGGAAAATAACTATTGGTATAAGGCACATGTATGCCAGCGCACGAGCTGATAATTTACCTACAGCATTTGCATAGTTTGCCATGATAAAGTAAAGAACCAGCCCAACTCTTATTGCAAATACAGACTTCCAAGTTTCTTCAAAGAAAAGGTAATCTGGAAAGATTGGTATTAATATTACCGCGATCCATACCAATCTTCGATGTAATTTATTTGCCGTTTTTGATACTTCTGCTATTTCGTCATGAGATGTATTTTCATCATTATTTTTAATTAACACATTAGGTGCATAATCACTTAATCCCGCCTCCTTCCGCCTTTTCACATCGAGGAGCATCACCGTTGCACAAAAGCACATGAATGTGATTACAAATACAACTTGTAATTCTTCAAACCATTCAATTGGATATCCGATTGAAAAACCAATTTCCAGTTCATTCAATATGTATAAAATCACAAATTCACTAAATGAAATGATAATCCACATGATGCTGCTTTTATTCATTTCATAATCTGAAAAAATCAGCAAGAAGAAAGGAGAAATCATGAGCCAGTATATAGCTGGCGAGGTTATACCACCACTAAAGAGAATCTCAACTAAAAATACGATGTTGGCATACACAGCTAATAGATTGACTGATTCAATTAATCGCTTTCTAACATACAAATTAGCTGCAATGTGAATCGTACCTAATACTCCGAACAACCCCATGTATGCCGCGATTTTGAAATCAATCACATAAAAACTAAGGCTGGTTACGAGGAGAACTAACATGGAGAGTATTAGCACCTCAATCAAAACTTTACGCTTGTGCCAATCTTCCTGTGCTGGATGGCACATTAGCTTGTAATATCTGTTGATCTTATTCATAGGCCAGTTGATTAAAAATCATCTCTTTAAGTACATTTTTGGTCAGAGGCTTTGAGTAGACACCTGTCACATTTTTCCTGTTCTTCAAAAAATATTCATCAAGAAGGCATGATGTCACAATAAATATTGAGGGCACTTTCTCCAATGTTGGAACCAATCTTTCGAAATGCTCTAAAAATTCAATGCCGTCCATGATCGGCATGTTGATATCAAGTAGGATAATATCAGGCACTATGTTGCCATCCTCTTGATGGTCTACTAAATACTTCATAGCATCAAAACCATTGTAAAATGATTCTTTTTGGAATCCGCTTACTACCTCATTTAGATAGAGGCCGTACAGTTTATGCACTAATTCATCATCATCAATTATGTAAATTTTCATCTTGCTGGGGGTTTATGGTTATTTCATGCATTCCATTCAAAATAGAATGTGGTACCCTTCCCTGGTTTTGAGTCGTACCAAATCTCACCACCTCGTTGTATCAAAATGGTTTTAACAGTATAGAGACCGATTCCACACCCATCAATCTCATTTTCATGTAATCTTTCAAATGGGTCAAAAATTCTATCACCAACGTCTGGGGCAATTCCTTCTCCATTATCTTTTACAAAAAAGGTATTCGATGATCCATCAATTACTCCGATTTCAATGTGAGCCCTATCACAGTTACAGTACTTGATTGCGTTGGTGATGAGATTCTGAAAGACGATCTCCAGTAATATTCCTTCAGTGTGAAGGACAGGTAGATCATTAGAAAACGAAAAATTCATTTCCCTGACGTTCAGTCGTTCTATCAGTGATACAAGTAAATTTTTCACAACTACTTTCTCTTTTTTAAGCGAATTCAACTTGTTTCTGGCAAAAGCTAACAACCCATCGATCATTTGAGTCATTCGATCAATGAACGACCCCATTTTCTCTTCGTAAACAAGAAAATTCTCAGGATCATATTTGATTAGCTCATAAAGCGAACGCATGCTCTGCAGGGGGCTTTTGAGGTCGTGAGCGATCATTCGTGCGAACTGAAGCAGTCGAGCATTTATTTCTGCAAGCTCTTTATTTTGAGCACTTAAATCTCTTTGATTTCTTTCTAATTCAAATTCAGAGACTACTGAGTTCGCTAATGTCCTTAGTGCATTTTTTTGTGCTAAGTTCAATTTTTGCGGGACCCTGTCTATTACACATAGCGTACCTAATTTGTATCCTTTTGGGCTTACAAGCGGGTATCCGGCATAAAATTTTACCTTGTGTTTTTTAACAACATAATTGTCTTTCCACTCTTCATCGAGCGAGGTATCTGGAATTTCATAGATTCCATTACCCTTAATAGTAATTTTGCAAAACGAAATGTCTCTCGGGATTTCCTTTTCTTTAATAGATTCATCTCCTTGAATGGACTTGAACCAGTTTCTTTCGGAATCCATGAGTGTGATAAGAGACACCTCAGTTCCGCAAATAAACGATGCAAGTTTTGCAATGTCGTCATACTTATTATCAGGTAAAGAATCTAATAACCCATAGCTATCCAGATCTTTAATTCGATTTGATTCTTCATCAATATCGGTCTGTAGAATTGAATGTAGTGTCATAATCTCAAGGTTGAGACTAATGACGCATTAAACTCCATGCCAATGATTATAAGTATATGATTTTCAGATGATTAACTGAATCTTAGAATTAATTTTTAATCCTAAATTTCAGCAATTGATGAAATTTAATCAATAGAGTTTACGCTTATCAATTTTCAATTTGCGAATCTTAGACTCCAATGTTTTCGCATTAATTCCCAACACCTCTGCGGCACCTCCTGCCCCACTTACTTTACCTTCTGTTGAAATCAATACGTCAATGATTGCTTGTCTTTCAGAATCCACTAATCTGTTTCCGTGTGGTAATGATGATCTTTTATTGATCAATGGATCCTCAATAATTAGTTGATTATTAGATGTGATCATGGCTCTTTCAATCACGTTTTCAAGTTCCCGAACATTTCCCGGCCAATCATAATTCATCAACTTCCTCATTGTATCTTCAGGAATGGAAGAGATACGTTTACCCATAGTGTTTTCGAATTTTTTTAAAAAATGGGCAACTAGTGCTTGAATATCAGATTTTCGTTCTCTCAATGGAGTGGGATAGATTGGAAATACATTTAATCGATAGAATAAGTCTTCTCTAAATTCTTTTTCTTCTATTGCAAGAGAAAGATTCTTGTTTGTAGCGGCGATTACCCGAACGTCTACCTTTATAGTTTCGTTACCACCAACCCGTTCAAATTCTCCCTCTTGAAGTACTCTAAGAAGTTTTGCTTGAATTTCCAGCGAAAGCTCACCCACCTCGTCTAAGAAAATAGTACTCTTATCTGCCAGCTCAAATTTTCCTATTTTTTTTGCAACCGCTCCAGTAAATGCTCCTTTTTCGTGACCAAAAAGCTCGCTTTCAGCAAGTTGAGAAGGTAATGCTGCACAATTGATTTTTATTAATGCATTGGCATTTCTACTACTCAGGTTATGAATGGCTCGTGCGAAGAGTTCTTTACCTGTCCCGGTCTCACCTATTATCAAAACGGTACTTGAGGTTTTACTGACCTGTTCTACTTTCTTTAGTAGTTTTTGAAAATTCTTGTTTTCAGCAACTATTTCATCGAAGTTGTATTCTACATTTATCTCATCACGCAAGTATTCATTTTCATTTTCCAGCTTATTCTTGAGTTCTTTTATTTCGCTGAGTGCCTCAAGTAATAACTCCTCATTTTTTTTCCGTATTGTTATATCTCTTACAATACTGCACTTAAACTCCTGCCCCTGCCAACGGATGATATTGTTGGTAATTTCAACTGGGAATTCTGTTCCATCTCTTCTTCGATGTTTTGTTACAAAAGTTAAGGTTCCCTTTTCTTTTGTTTCATCCCACAAAGCTTTTGATTTTTCGTAAGTGAATTTTGGGTTTACATCACTTCCTCTCTTTCCAATCAGTTCTTCTTTTGCATAGCCCAATAGATCTGCAGCTGCCTGATTCACTCGGATAAATCTCAAGTCATTATCAAACCAATAGACTCCATCAGAAATGCTCTCGATGGTAAAATCTGAAAATTGAAGATTCTGTTTTTCTATATGATATTCTGATATATCACAAATTGTTCCATATAATCGCTTCACACGCCCAAGATCATCTTTTGATGCTGCACCTGTTGCTCTTACATGTTTGCGGATCCCATTGTGATCTTCGATATCACAGTATACAATGTACGGATTTCCGTTTGCTATCGCATTGTTTATTTTATTGTAAGCCTCTGCTTGCTCTTCTTCTGAGGAAAACTTTATGATTTCCTCAAGCTTAGGAGGCTTTAATCCTTCAGGTAGGCCATAAATATCATAAACTTCCTTTGACCACTTGATGTATTCCGTATCAAGATCATACTCCCATATACCTGTTTGTGTTTGATGAAATGCATCCTCCAGCTCTTTTATTTTCGATCCTGCTTCATTCAGCTTAATGATCAAATTGTCATCAACAACTTCCAATCGATCTTTGCTCATCATTCCAGGCTTTACATTAAGTTACAACTTTTTTATATAAAATAACCTCAGCGGGGAGCTGAGGCTAATCACCACCATCATCCACCGGACCTTAAAAGGTCCATCTAATCAATCTTTATGATTCGCTAATGATTCGTATTCTATTTATAACTAGTGGTCCAAGTTCAAATTCAGACTCCATCAAATTCTTCGCTATAGCAACTCCTTTTGAATGGTAACCTGAACCATAATAAATTTCAGCCGCTTGGTAAAGTGCCATCGGTTCGTATGTTTTACCTAGCACTTCACTTTCAATAATCTCAAGAGCTTTCTTCTTTTGGTCATCATTAAAATATGCCCATGCTAAAAGACTGAATATTTCAGGTGTGGGCCTCCTATGTATTTCTGTCGTCGCAATTCTGATCGCTTCTTTAGCGTCATTGGAAGCTAAAAGTGGAATCAGATAGCTATTGTAAATTGGTGACTTTGCTTTACTGATGAAATGTTCTCTATGTAATTCAGCTCGTTTCAAATTTCCCATCGTTTCTTCAATGTCAGCCAACAATAATAAGTATTCAGGATTGCCATAGTTACTTACTAAATATTCGCTTAGCCTCTTTGCTAAATCAAAATTCTTATCGTGTGAAAAGGCAATCCAGGCAATCCCTTTTAACGTATGATGGTTATTAGCATCAAATGACAATGATTTCAGATAAGTTTCATATGATTTATTGATCATACCATCATGGCCGTATAAATCTCCTAAATGACTCAATAACCAATTTCTTTCTGAAGGTGATGTGACATGTTTTATAGCCTTCTCAGTATAATAAATAGCAGAATCGAGATGTCCTTCATGATCCTTGAACTTAGCTATTCGAACGAAATAGGAGAATGAATCATCTCGCTTGGTTTTTTCTAATAGTCGTTTGCACGCGTTATAGTTCGCGAGCTCTAGCTCACCATCAAACTGCATCAATAAAGGGCCATATTTTTCTTTTGTTAATGATGCTGCCTTAACCGCATAGTTTACTGCTGATTCAAAATTGTGTAGCATCATTTCTGAATGACTCAAAAGAAGGAGGTTATTGACCTTATGATTTCCTTGTACAAGTCCATTAGCCTTTTCTAGAAGGGTCTTATTAAGATTTAAATACTTAGCTTTTCCGGTAACTCTATAAAGCTTTATAGAAGCTTTGGCCGCCTGCTGAAGGTAAATATGTCCGTTTGAGTTTTTGGAGGCTTTTTGTAGCCAAAATTCTAACTCCTCTTGAGCTCCGATGAATTCCTTTTGTAAATCAATTTTCCAAAAAGTCTTCAAATCTGAATCATCAACAATTCGAATTATGTCGTCAGACTTTGGCTGACATCCGACAAAAATTGATGCACACAATACAATATTCAAAATAAGTCTCATATCAAAAAAGTAAAAAATCGAGACCAGGCATAGGCCTAATCCCGATATACTATTCAACCTAATTACTATGTGAAGATGCAATGTATGGGAAGCTATTACTATGCGTCCTATCATTACTATCTACATTGTCTGTAGAAACTCCATCCTTTACCGGGTTATCAGCACCCTCTGATGATTGATCAGAAAATGCAAGTGTCAATGTGATGTCTATTACATCATCATCGAGTGTTCTTCCATTAAGGGTTCCATATGACGAAGGGCTCTTTGATAAGTCACAGGATAAAACATCAGCTGCAAGTATTTCAGCCAATGTCTGATTATTTGCTCCCAGTATATTTTCATAAGAATTCGGATCTAAGAAAATATATGTTTGTAAAGCATCGAGAATCCCTTTGAAATGATTTGAATTTTTAGACTTTCCTTCGGATGGTAAAATTTCATTGAATCCGTTTTTAACATCAGAATTTCCAAAAAAATTAAAAACTGTATTAATGGCTGGTCTCCCCATTTGATCAACCGTATGATAAACTTTCGGTTCCTCAATGATGGGCTGGTCATCATCCCCACACGCTGATAAAGAAATAAATGCGAGAGAGATTAGAATTAATTTTATACTTTTCATATTTTCTAAAATTTTATTGTTGAACCATTTTGCTTTCTAGCCATACATTAAATGTTGAACTAGTAGAGAGCATTGACTTTGGAACTTCCACAACAAACGACAACACATTAGTACCTGCAAGTGCATCTTGTCCTGGGTTATTAAATGCGGCTGGATAAGGCTCATTTGTATCCGAATTTAATCGGTCACCGCTATATACTCCTGTATTGTTCTCATCGCTAAGTGCAGCACCGAGACCATTTACAATGCTTCTAAATTGAAAAAGATCAAAATAGAAGGGATCGTCTGTTGCACCGGCAAAAAGTTTAGTTCCATCATTGCTTCCAATTTTAGCATTTTGTCCATGTGGTGTTACTTCCACCTTTACTTCAACACCATCCTTTTCAAGGATACTTGAAAGGCCGGTTTGTGAAGGAGTTACAACACCATAAGTGATTGCATTTCCATTCTCAAAATACACTTGAATTACCTGATCTTCTACCAGGTCACCATCATTATCAATGTTGAATTCATACATAACTTCCTCATCAAATTGGGCATCAGATGTAGCGGATGGAGCAAGTAAACCATTGACAGTTCCAATAAAAACATAATTCTGCGAATTTGAAGGGCTTTCAAATGCAAATAAGTCTGCAATGTCCGCTACAGAAGATCCACTAGAAAGTGAGCCGACTGCCGGAGCATCTACGTGATCCGCTCCTCTCAGAAAGATCACACCAAATGTCAGAGTTGTAACCCCGACCAGTAAATACACGATTTTCTTCATTTCTATTTTTTTAATAAAACGATTAATTGCTTACCGGCTTTCCAAAGGGCATGCCACAACTTGTAATAAACTGATTATCAATTGATTAAATAAATTAAGTGCGATTAGATAATTCTTTTATTTAGGAGATTGATGAAATAAAAGGAATGCTATTTTAAACTTTTCAATAAATCAATCCTGAATTCACCAAGAATAAAGCATGACTGATTTAAGCTTACAGGATTAATCAATGTCGATAACTGTTAGGTCAATTCTGTTAACAATAAATGACTTTTTATTTCGATATAGGAAGGTTCTGGTCAATGCTTTTTATCTTTCCTAAAAGCCTTATTTTGATGATAGAATTAAACGCTGAAAACAAAACCATTTTACTGGAAGCGCTGGAAGACATGATGTATAAATTATCTCTTCAACTTGATGAAATGAAGGGTAGACCACTGGATAAGCAAAGAAAAGAGCTTACCTCAAAGCAATCAAAAGTGGAGAAACTACAGCATCAGATTTCATTAGCATAACCATGTCCAGTTTTAAGATACGTCCCCGGTTCAGACACATCGTTCAAGGTAAGAAAGAGGAATTGGAAAAACGTCTTTTGCGAGGTATAGAAGAAAAAACTGATACATTTATCTCAAATTACCTTCCTGGACATTTGTACATCAAAATCCACCCAAACGAACAACACTTTTGGTCACCACAACTGCATCTGACGTTTGAGCAGGAAGAAGATCATGTGATAATTCGCGGATTGTATGGTCCCAATCCAACTGTCTGGGCCATCTTTTTCTTTAGCTATGTGGCTTTAGGGCTATTTACTCTTTTTCTTGGTATGTGGGGGCTTACAAAGTGGAGCCTTGGTCTTGATTCCTCAATACTTTGGTCTATCCCCGTCTTTGCCGTTTTAGCCTTAATACTTTACTTCTCTGCACAGGCCGGACAGAAACTAGGAGCACAACAGATGTTTGATATCCATCATTTGTATGAGGATTTAATTGAAGATAAGGTTGCTATTTAATGCCTTTAGTCTTTAATCCATTTTTCCAGCACATTAGCAAGAGCATTGTTAATAATGGGTTTGCTTACAAAATCATCCATTCCTGCTTCATAGCATTTTTCTTTATCAGCAAGCATAGATCCTGCAGTTAAAGCGATGATGGGAATTCTACTGCCATTCTCTGCTTTTCGAATTTTACGCGTAGCATCAAAACCATCCATTTCAGGCATCTGAACATCCATTATTACAATGTCTGGTTTCTCAAACGAAAATTTCTCAAATGCTTCTATCCCGTTTGCTGCCTCAATTACTTTCGCATTAGGTAGCGCTTTTTTTAGCATGGCTTTAGCAATTACCATGTTATTGGCATTATCTTCTGCAATAAGCACTTTCAACTTATCATTAGTAGATACTACCTTTTTAGGTGTATTTGGTTCTATACTACTTGTTCTTGCTTGAGTTGAGCGCTCGAATGCAACCTCAAAAAAGAAAGTACTACCTTCTCTAAATGTGCTTTTCACTTCAAGTTGACTGTTCATCAGGGATAAAAGTGTATTAGAAATCGAAAGTCCTAATCCGGTACCTCCATATTTTCTTGTTGTAGACGGATCTTCTTGAGAGAATGCTTCAAATATCTTCTCTACATTTTCAGGTTTGATACCTATTCCAGTATCTAGCACTGAAAACTTAAAATGGATTTTACCATCTTCTAACTCTCCCAACACTTCAACTTTCAGTTCAATCAGTCCTTCATTCGTAAACTTTACAGCATTAGCTAAAAGATTTACAAGCACCTGTCTTAATCTAATATCATCAGCTAAGACATACTGATATTTCTGATCCATGAGTGTTAATTTCAACTCAATATTCTTTCGATTGGCTTTATAGCTGGTCATCTGTACTACGTGATTGCACAGCTCAAAAAGATCTGTGTGCTCTACAACCAACTCCAGCTTCCCAGCCTCCAGCTTAGATAGATCTAGAATTCCATTGATAATACCTAATAATCCCAATGCTGACTGATTGACGATATCCAAATGTTTTCGTTGGATATCATCCAAATTTGTTTCAATTATTTGATCAGTGTATCCGATGATTGCATTTAAAGGGGTTCTAATCTCATGACTCATTTGAGCTAAAAACTGAGACTTTGCCTGGCTAGCGTGTTCAGCTTCCTCTTTAGCTTTATTGCGTTCAATAATTCTTATCTCTAACTCCTTCTTCTTACTTGTAACTTTTTTGTAAAAGCTATATACCACTATGAGTAAAATCACCAATAAAATCGCAATCACTAATGTTAATCGAAATAGCCTCTCCTGCGCAGTAAATAGCTCCTGATTAAGCTCGGATTCTTTTTTTAAATCCTCTATAATAATCTCTTTCTCCCTACTCTCATAAATGGCTTTCATTTTTGCCGTCTCCTCAGCCATATTGATCTTGGCTAGACTATCATTTAACACCAGAATCTCTTCATATAGCATAGGCAACCGTTCCAATTGATTTGCCTTTTTCAGTAATTGAGCTTTTAAGATCTGGCTGTCATAATAAACTTTAAGCGCGCCAATATTTCCGGCTATTTCTTCTGCTTTTTCTAAGGATCTCAACCCTTCAGAAATTCTACCAGTGTTTGAATAAGCTTTGGCAAGCAGAATATAAGAGTAGGATAAACTATACAAATCCTGGGATGCCTCATCCAGCTTCATGGATTGTTCAAGATTGGCTATCGCTTTTGAGTAATCACCAAGCTCGAGATATGATATAGCCAGGTTAGATAGTGTTATTGAACGTCCCCTATCATCTCCTAAGGAATCAACAATAGCATATGCCTTTTCGAAATACTCCAGCGCTATTTCATAGGCCATCTCTTTTTGGAATAACTCTCCTACATTGTTCAACCCATAGGCAACACCTCTTAGATCACCAATGGTCTTTTTCAACTCAATTGACTCATTATAAAAATTCCTGGATGTTTCTAGATCTCCCAAATTCTTGAAGGCTATCCCGAGATTATTTTTAAGTCTGGAGATGCCTAGTGTATCCTGCAGACTTTCAAGTATGCTCAATGATTCCTGATAGTGAATGATTGCTTGATTCGAATTGCCTTGAATATCATATGAAATGGCTTTGTTTTTCAATGCGTTGGCCAAACCCATTTTATAGTCTGCAGAAGTTGAAAGTGCAATAGCTTCGTTAAAGACAGTTCTTGATTCTGTTGGGTCTGTGAAGATCAAGCCAAATCCCAAAGCGTTCAATGTATCAACCTGATCAATAATTTCCATTGATGCAGGAAGGCTTGCAATTAGACTATCCCCTTTTTGAGCGTAAGTATATCTGGTTGGACCAAAGATCAGAAAACCACCAACCAGAATTAATAATATTTTACGACAAGAACCTGAGATGTTCATGATGCCGTAAAAGTATCTAAAGACTAACTGTTTCACTAATCCATTTTAGTGAATTGATAGTACGATTCCTAACTGAATTATCCCACCATCTCAACCTGTACCTGCTCAGCACTTGAAAACGGCTGATGATAATAGCGCTGGCCTGTAGCTTGATACAATGCATTAGCCAATGCCGCTGATATTGGCGGTAAGGATGGCTCCCCAAGTCCCGTTGGATCAATTCCATTCTCAACAAAGTGTGTCTCAATTTCTAAAGGTGCTTCGCTGTTTCGAATGAGTCGGTACCCATTGAAGTTTTCCTGCTGAGGCTTTCCATCTTTGAATGTCAACGTGCTATACATTGCATGTCCAATCCCATCAATGATACCTCCTTGTATTTGATTCAGGGCACCTTCCACATTCACCACAATGCCACAATCCACTGCACACCAGACCTTCTTGATCTTGAGGTCATTGTCTTTCTTTTCAAGATCCACGACCTGTGCCACATAGGAGTTATGGCAGTAATAAGCAGACACGCCTCTAAATACTCCGGGCATCTCAGTTCCCCAATTTGATTTCTCACGGACAAGCTTCAATACACCGGCATATCGCTCTGCATCATAATCATTCACCTCTCCCACCGGATCTTTCATCGCTCGATCAAATAAATTGAGTCTAAACTCAATCGGATCCTTGCCTGCAGCTTCTGCTACCTCATCAATAAAGGATTGCTCTGCTCCTGCAATGAAATTAGAACGTGGAGCACGCCATGCTCCGGTAGAAATATTAGTTGGTATTCTTACACGCTCTATTTTGAAATTGTCGATGGTTCCTGCTGGAAAACGGTTCGGAAATAATGGATCACTTGGGATTCCTGCACCTTTCACTTGCCAGCTAAGCACATCGCCATTCACATCTAATGCTGCTTTATATGCCACTCGATAGGCTGGACGATAGGTGCCTTGTGTCATGTCATCCTCTCGGGTATACACCAGCTTAATTGGAGCCTGCATTTTTTGTGAAATAGCTGCTGCTTCCAATCCGAAATTTCCATACAGTCTTCTTCCAAAACCTCCTCCCATGCGGGTCATCTGTATTGAAACCTGATCTTCTGTCATCCCTAACAGATCCATTGCTGACAAGCGTAGGTATTCCGGTGTTTGGATTGGACCAACGAGCTCAGCTTTATCTGCAGTCACGTTTGCAAAGAAATTCATCGGCTCCATCGTATTGTGAGCCAGGAATGGTGCGCTGTAAATGCTTTCTACGACATTTGAAGCATTCTTTGAAGCGTTTTCCGGATCACCATCTTTTCTTATTTCTTCTCCCGGCTTATCCATCGCCTCTGTCAACAATCTTACATGATCTTCGCTATTTTCGGCCGGAGTATCCTGCTCCCATTCTACTTTCAATGCCTTCTTGGCTTTCATCACCTGCCAGGTAGATTCACCCACCACAGCAATCAGTTCAGTAAACGCATTCGTATCTGACCATTGTTTTTCCTTTGGTTCTGTATTGACCACAATCACATCCTTGATTCCGGGCATTGATTTAGTCTCAGAAGCATCGAATGATGTCATCTTCATACCGAATGCTGGTGGATGAACGATCATGGCCGTGAGCATACCTTCTTGCTCGTAATCCAATCCGAAAAGTGGCTCCCCTGTGACTATTTTCTTTGCATCGACATTCTTAATATTCCCACCGATAAGCTTAAAATCTGCATTGTCTTTTAATTCTACCTCTGCAGGAATTTCTAAAGTTGCGGCCAATGAAGCCAACGCTCCATAACCTATTTTTTTATCGCTGGCAGCATGAATGACTTCACCCATGCTGGTCGTTAATTCGCTCACGGGAACTTCCCATTGCTTCGCAGCTGCTTCCATCATCATCCTGCGCCCGGTAGCTCCTGCCATACGCAAGCTTTGCCATCCATGACGAATGGACTGACTTCCACCAGCTAATTGACGATTGTATTTCACAGTATTCAAATCCGCTTGCTCAACGATTACATTTTTCCAATCAATATCCAATTCCTCAGCTACGATGACCGGCATGGAGGTCTTCACATTTTGTCCAATCTCAGGGTTTGGTGAATAGATGGTGACCGTACCATTCTCCCCTATTTTGATAAATGCATTGATATCGAACCATTCTTCCGGAATTTGAGCGTATTCCTCCTTAGGTGATGAGCATGAAGCCAACCAGCTGAATCCTAACATCATCCCACCCCCTGCTGCTGCAGAAAGCTTCATGAATGAACGGCGATTGATTTGTGTTCTAATAAGTGTCATAATGAATTTCTTTTGAGTGAGTTAGGACATTTTTGAGGCTGCCGTCTTGATTGCCTGATTGATACGGATGTAGGTGCCACATCGGCAAATGTTACCATCCATCGCCTGAGATATTTCCTCGTCTGTAGGGTTGGGATTTTTCTCGAGAAACGCTGCTGCATTCATAATCTGACCTGCCTGGCAATAGCCGCATTGTGGCACGTCATGCTCCAGCCACGCTTCCTGAACCGGATGATCACCCTCTTTGGATAGCCCTTCAATTGTGGTTAATTCCATGTCCTTGACTGCTGAGATTGGAAGTGAACAAGAGCGAATCGCATTGCCATCTGCATGAATGGTGCAGGCACCACATGATGCTATTCCGCACCCAAATTTTGTTCCGACAAGCTTGAGGTGGTCTCGCAAAACCCATAGTACTGGGGTATCCGAATCTACGTCTACCTGATGGGTTTTACCATTTACTTTGATTGAAAAAGCGGCCATGTTGGTATCATTTTTTGGTAAGGCTATACAAATTAGTGAATTTCTAGTCCAATGTCCAGACCACTTATGTGGACGGTTAATCAATTGTATAATTTCAGCTTAATTTTAATTTCAATGATTCAAAGAGCCTATCTGGACAATAATGCAACTACCCCCACTGATCTACGAGTGGTTGATGAAATGCTTCCTTACTTTTCTGAGCAGTTTGGGAATGCCTCCAGTCGCAATCATGCGTACGGATGGGAAGCCAAAGAAGCCGTGGATCACGCACGAGAACAAGTTTCCGATTTGATTGGCGCCAATCCAAGTGAGATCATTTTTACCTCGGGAGCTACAGAATCCAACAATCTGGCGCTGAAAGGCTTGCTGAATGAAGGGGATCATTTCATCACCTGTGCTACCGAGCATAAGGCCATCCTTGACCCGGCTGAATCATTAGCAGCTAAAGGAATTGATGTTGAGATACTACCTGCACAATCAGATGGATCGCTTGAAATCAATGCGTTTAAAAATGTAATTTCTGATCACACCAGATTGGTCAGCATCATGATGGCTAATAATGAGACAGGATGCATCCAACCCATCAAAGAACTTTCAACGATCACTCATTCCAATCAGACGCTATTTCATACCGACGCAACCCAGGCTGTGGGTAAAGTACCTGTTGATGTGAATGAATTAGGCATTGACCTGATGTCATTCTCAAGTCACAAGATGTATGGCCCAAAAGGAATTGGAGCGCTTTACATTCGAAAAGGGTCGAAGGTTAAGCCGCTCATTGAAGGAGGCGGACATGAGCGTGGAGTCCGTTCAGGTACTTTGAATGTACCGGCAATCGTAGGATTCGGGAAGGCATGTGAATTGTGTAAACAGGAAATGAGAGAAGAGGGTAGTAGAATTAAAATTCTAAGAGATAAACTGGAGCAATCCCTACTATCCATCGACGATGCGCAGCTGAACGGTGGAATTGAAAGCAGGTTACCCAATGTTACCAATATTGCTTTTTCAGGAGTTGATGGTGAGCGATTATTGCTTTCACTCAATGGACTGGCAGTTTCTCAAGGATCGGCATGCACTTCTGCGGTGGTCGAGCCCTCGCATGTTTTAAAAGCCATGGGCATTCCGGATCAATTGGCAAACTCATCACTTCGTTTCAGTCTGGGTAGATTTACTACCAAAGAAGAAATTGATTTTGCAATCCAAAAAGTTACAGCAGCAGTTCACAAGCTGAGGACATGAGAGAATTAAAAACCATCATCGAAGCATACAAGAAAGCTACCACAGAGGGAATAAAGACCGTGCTTGCAACGGTAGTTCATGTGGATGGCTCGTCGTATCGACGGCCTAGCGCACGAATGTTGGTGGACGAATATGGCATCACGACTGGCGCTATAAGTGGCGGCTGTTTGGAAGGTGATGCGCTTAGAAAAGCCTTGCATGCGTTGGTTCAAAATAGAAATGTGCTGATCTCTTATGACACCAGTGATGAAGCAGATGCAGTTGTTGGTGCTCAGCTTGGATGTGAAGGAATCATTCAGGTGCTGTTTGAGCCGATCGATCAAGACGATCCTATAAATCCAATTGCTCTCCTGGAGCAGATCATCAATGAAGATAAGCCATATGTCATGCTTACCCTATTTAACCTGAAAGTCAAAAGAGGAGAACAGCCAGGGTGTACTTTACTGTTAAAAGATGGAGCAAAAACGCTTGGATCGATTGGTGATTCGTCATTACAAGAAGCCATTCTAAAAGATGCCGCGACTGTCTTTGAAGAAAAGCGATCGCTATTCAGAGCCTATGAGGAAGACCAAGTAACGCATAATGCCTTTATTGAGTACTTCCCCCCTGCCGTTTCGCTTATTATTGTGGGTGCCGGGAATGACACCCAGGGACTGGCACTTATGGCCGAAACGCTTGGATGGAACATCTATATCGTGGATGGCAGACCATCCCATGCGTCTGAATCCCGATTTACCTCCTCTTGTCAAATCATTGTGGCGAAACCGGAAGAAGCACTTCAAAACATCCCCATTAATGAACAGACGGTTTTTGTATTGATGACGCACAATTATCAGTATGATTTGTCTATTCTGGAATGTATTCTTCCATATGAACAAGTACCTTACATTGGGATTTTAGGTCCAAAAAAGAAGTTCGATCGTATGGTAAATGATCTGAAAGATAAAGGTGTTACAATCACACAAAGTCAACTGGATCGAATGTACGCGCCAATCGGCTTGGAAATCGGGGCAGAAACTCCGGAAGAAATAGCCATCTCCGTTCTTGCAGAAATCAATGCCGTTTTGAATGGAACCAAAGGAACCTTCCTTCGAGACAAGCAAGGACCCATTCATACGAAAGAGAACACCCAATTTGACACCCTGAAGATTTGAAAGCCAATGAGAATATCGGGCTTATGGTTTTGGCTGCTGGTGCTTCCAGTAGGTTGGGTCAACCAAAGCAATTGGTCAAATTTGAAGATAAGCCACTACTCCAGCACATCTTAGATATCGGACAGGAAGTTCATGTGAAGGAACGCGTGCTTGTTCTTGGTGCAAAAAGCGAGCTCATTCAAGAGGTTATAATTCCGGGAACATTTAGCATGATTCATAATTATGAATGGCAAAAAGGCATGAGTACTTCCATTCATACCGGGCTTAAAAGCCTTCAAAGTAAATGTACGGACCTTAGACATGTGATCATCATGCTATCCGATCAACCTTATGTGAGTGTAGAAATAATTAATCAATTGATAGCGAGTCAGGATGCAACTAAACCATGTATAACGACTTGCTCATACGCCAATCAAATGGGTGTTCCGGCAATTTTTAGTCATCATTTTTTTAAAGATTTGATGAAGTTGAAAGGAGATCTGGGGGCTAGAAAGCTGATCCAACAGCAATTGGATCATGTCCGAACGATCCCTTTCTCCAAAGGAGTCATTGATATAGATACTCCTGAAGATTTGGGGAAGCTGGAATGAATCCTGATTCTAACTTTATCAAGTTTAGATTCTGAAATAAATTCAGAATGACTAGTATTCATATTTCTACTATCTAAATCAAGAAGTCATACTGAACTTGTTTCAGTATCTTCCAAGCGCAAACTTGATGAAGTTAGGATTAAAGATCGTGTAAATCCTTCTCGATAAAGAGGACCAATTCACCCTTCCCTTTTCTTGACAGTTTAGTCTCTATTGCGAGTTTATCAGAATTCAACCAGTTGTTAGATTCCTTTTCTGGAATGGTTACATTGAGTCTTTTCTTGTCAAAAGAAGCATGAAAGGATGCACCTATTTCAAGTTGATAAATCAGCTTCTGTCCACCAGGAAAAAGGAGCTCGTTCTTTACCTGCCGTTGTTCTTTCAGTTCCTGAATGTCCTGTTTACCTAAGCGAATACGAATGGACGATTGATTGATTCTTAGTTTCATACTTTATACAACTCCCCTCCCTGGAGGGGCAAGGGGTGGGTTACTAACAAATTCTCAAACTATAATGATACAAACGAAACTCCTTTAATACCCACCTCTAACTCCTCCCAAGAGGAGATTATTGGTATCGTTTGTATCATTTCCAAATACTCAATTTTGATCAAAACAAATGAATACGATACACTTCTCCTTCCTTAAAAACGGACTTCTCAGCCGGCAATTCAATGAAGCCATCTGCTAACGAAAGGCTGACGAGATCCCCCGATCCATTACCCTTTATGGGTCTGGCGATCAGTTCACCCATTTCGTTTTTCACAGAGACCGAAGCAAAAAATGTCAGTTCTTTTTCGAACTTGATTTCTTTACCCAGTTTCGCATGCTGCTCCTCAATTGAAATACCTAGCGAACGGTTCAACCAATGCCTGCAGTAGACCATGAAACAGGCGAGTGTAGACACTGGATTCCCCGGGAATCCGAATACGGTAGCGGAATCGTTGCTGCCAAACCAAAGCGGTTTTCCCGGTCGCTGCATTACCCGATGAAAATGCTTTTTCACACCTAGTTCTTCTAGCACTTCCGGGATATAATCCCTTTTACCTTTAGAGACACCCCCACTCATCAGAATAAGGTTATAGGTTTTCAGTATCTCACCAATCTCACGTGTGATTTCCTCCTTGGAATCATTGATGTGAAAGATGGTGAAATCAATGCCTGCTTTCTCCAATAGCATGGCGAGGGTATAAATATTTGATTTGCGAATCTGGTGTGGTAAAGGTGTTTCATGAGGCTCTACCAATTCATCTCCCGTAGAGATCAGGGCTGCCTTGGGTAATCGCCTGACCTTTACTTCCACTTTTCCAACAGAAGTCAAAATACCTACATCGCCAATGGTGAGTTGCTTTCCGGCTGGAATCAGTATTGTTCCAGCTTCTGAATCCACACCCTGTGGATGGATGTTTTGGCCTTGGCTTACCTCTTCAATATTAACAGATGCCTTTCCATCTTCAATGGTGACATCTTCATATCTGATCACTATATCAGCACCTTTTGGCACCACTGCCCCGGTCATAATTTCTAAACAAGATCGTGGAGTTAATTCCTGCTGAGGTGCACCGGCAAATTGCTCACCACTCACCGGAAACGATCGCATTCCCTTTTCCCAGTCAACAAATGAAATCGCTATCCCATCCATGGCCGCCCGATTGAAAGGAGGAAAATCCCGATCTGCCGTCACATCCTCATCCAATATCCGGCCCACCGACTGGTCAAACGTAATCACCTCCGATCCAAAGGATCCTTTGTGTTGTTCAATGATGGCTAATGCTTCTTTTACTGGTATCATTTTATCTTATTTCAATTATTTATTCCCCTCCTTGGAGGGGTTAGGGGTGGGTTTCTGGTTTGAAATGATCCAAAACAATAGTTTTCAAACCCACCGCTGCGGTTCCTAACATTCCAAGTCAAATCGTAATTCCAAAACCATATAACAACACAATCCTCACCCCCACATACAAAACAAGAATAGCCGTAAGCCTTCGAATGATGTTGAGGTTCATTTTGATGGAAAGCTGAGAACCAACTAAGCCTCCAAGCATCACTGCAATGATAATTCCACTAGCAAATGAGGCATTCAACCGAAACGTATCATTAACCACCAACCCCGTAATTCCGGCCAAAGAATTGACCAAAATGAAGAAAGAAGCCAGAGATGCAACCGTCATCGCATTCTGCCATTTCATCAAATTAAGGGTAGGTGATAAAAAGATCCCTCCCCCTATTCCTACCAAACCGGACAACATGCCAATGCCTCCACCTAAAACCATGCTTTTAGAAGTATTGAGGTTTGTTGACTTTTCTTTTTTAATAATGGACTGAGCGAGCATGGCAAAAGCTGCAAGGATCAATGCGATTCCCAAAATGATGAAAAATGTTTGCTCCGTTAGCCTAAGCTGTGCACCAAAAAAGGCCATTGGAATGCTTAGCAACAGGAACGGCCAGAAAAGTGACCATTTGAACACTCTTTTACGAAGAAAAACGATTGTTCCTATCGTCACCACGATCACATTAAGCACCAGTGCCAGGGTCCTGATTTCATAAAAATTCGTCAGCACTAAACTCAAAATGGCCAGGTAGCTGGAGCCTCCTCCAAACCCAATGGAGGAATAAAATAGTGCAATCAGAAAGAACAGTCCCAGCAGTACATACTCGTTCATTGTGTACTGTACCCTCCTTTCATTTGAAACACTTTGATTTCCTGATTTTGAGCTGCTATCAACGCAGCAGCCTGCCGTGTAGCATTCCCTTTATTACAAACCAGGATCACTTCTTTATCAGCCTTGAAAGTAGTCAGCTCATTTATTGGTCGATTCTCAAAACGATCATCGTGGTTTTGACTGTACTCAACCTCTGATCGCACATCAATTAAATGATACCGTTCAAGGTCCATTTCGGTTAGTTCATGCCAGGTCAGCCAGGATTCTTGGTGATTGTTCTTTTTCTTTTCCGGTTTGGTGATGGGGGCCAATTCAAATACATGATGCTCGGTATTGATGGCATCCACCACCAATAATTTCCCAGCTAAAGGTTCACCAATCCCTGTCAGTACTTTCACCGCCTCCATGGCCTGATACGTGCCAATGATTCCCGGCAACACACCCAGCACTCCGATCTCATTGCAATTATCCACTTTCGCTGAATCATCTGGATATACGTCCCGATAGCTGAGACTGCCTTGGTAGTTGAACACACTCACATGACCCTCATGTTTGTAAAGCGCTCCATAAACGAATGGAATTTCATTGGTTACGCAATTATCATTGATGATGTATCGTGTTTCAATGTTATCGGTGCAATCAATCACTAGGTCACACCCTGAAATCAAGTCTTTCGCATTGTTTCCATCGAACATTTGAGTCGTCACTTCAATGGACACTTCAGGATTCAAGCCACGTAACCGCTCCTTCGCCACCTCTGCTTTTTTCTTCCCCACATCAGCAGTGGAGTAAAGTATTTGACGCTGCAAATTGCTTAGCGAAATATCATCTCCGTCAACGATTAGGATAGTTCCAACGCCCATACCCACCAAGTATTGAAGAACGGGAACACCAAGCCCTCCGGCTCCAACCACTACCACTTTGGCATCCAACAGTTTCTGTTGTCCCTCTGCTCCAAAGTCAGGGAGCACAATCTGCCGTTGGTAACGCTCAGCGTTCATTGAATTAATGACTTGGCAAACTCGTATTCGTCCAGATTATTGGCATTATAAAGCTCCTGATCATCCTGTGGATGTGCCAGATGAACTTCATGGTTCATCATGAATTTGCGTGGACACCTCATGTCTTGTTCGATATGAAATTCCTCCAAAACCGGACGAGCATGTGCTTCCCAAATGGCTATTAAAGGCTCTGGCAATCCGGTCTCTTTAGTCGCCAAAGAAGTTCCCAGGGCAGTTTGATCACGATTTTTGATCAGCTGATCTATTGTCTGCTCAGTCAGAAAAGGTAGATCTACCGCGAGCACCAGCCATGACTTATTCGGATGTGCACGCATGGCACTAATGATGCCATTGATCGGTCCTTTGGTATCCAGACTGTCCTCAATTATACGATCAGTAAATGCAACAGATTGTCCCTTCCGAACCGAAACGAAGGCTTTGGAAAGCTTAGCCCCAAGTAAGTCAAATAGGTATTCTACCTGTGGCTTGCCATGATAATTCAGCACGGATTTATCCGTCCCCATGCGGGAGCTTTGGCCGCCCATCAATACCAATCCATATAGTTCATCGTTTGAAGTCACGCTTCCCTCCTTTCTTTTCCTGTAATTGCGTTGGCCCAATGATGATGTCATGAGAAAGTGCCTTGCACATATCATAGATGCACAATCCGGCAATCGAAGCACCCGTTAAAGCCTCCATTTCCACGCCTGTTTGCCCGGTCGTTTTCACCAGGCAGCTAATCTCAAATCCATTATCGGTTGGCTGAATATCAATATCTACTTTTGAAATGGGAATATTGTGGCACAGCGGAATCAAATCAGACGTTTTCTTGACCGCTCCAATCCCGGCTAATATGGCCGTCTGGATCAGACTTCCTTTTTTAGTGTTGAACCCATTCGCTTTGATGGTTGCAAACGCTTCTACTGGAAATTCAACATGGGAATTAGCCACAGCAATTCGCTCAGTGATTTCCTTTCCACTCACATCCACCATGTGGACATCCCCTTCTTTGTTGATATGTGTTAACTCGCTCATCCTCCTAATTTGGTCATGGATAAATACTCTTTTTCATTTTCCTCTGCAGCAGCGAATCCATCCTTGGGTTTATTGGCCACCGCTACCCTCAACACTTCTTTCAATTCTTCAGTAGTAGCTCCGGATCGCAGTAAATCTTTCAAATTCAACTGGCTATGTCCATACAGACAGGTGCGGATCTCTCCGGTTGCCGACATCCTCAATCGATTGCAATCCCCACAGAACGTTCGACTAAAAGATGGGATCACACCAAATGAACCTTTGAATCCTGCGATTTGATAATTCTGAGAAGTAGAATGTGGACCATCGATCATTTTTGTAAAATCGTGTTCCTCCTTCTCTATGACTGAAAGAATATCTTTATAATTCATTGGGGTTTCCACCTTGCCTCCTGAGCCATTGAATGGCATTTCTTCCAGGAATCGAACGGAAATTGGGTTGTCCTTTGCCAGGTCAAGCAATGGAAGGATTTGATCCTCATTCACTCCCTTCATCACCACACAATTCACCTTCAGATTAAAATCCCTGGCTATCATTTCATTTAAAGCAGCCGAAACCTCTTCGTATTCATCTCTTCGGGTGATCTCTTTAAACTTTTGCCGATCCATGCAATCCAGACTCACATTGATGTCCTTAACCCGAAGGCTTTCCAACTCATCCAAGTGAGGACGAATCAATGTCAGATTAGAAGTGATGCTAATTTTATCGAGAAAAGACTTTTTAGACAGCTCATTGATAAAATACATCAGATCGGCTCGAACAAACGGTTCCCCTCCTGTCAATCTGATTTTATTGATCCCCATTTCACCCACCACATCCACAAGTTTCAGCAATTCTTCATAGGACAACAGATGCTCCTTAGGTTCGAAGGTCATCCCACGTTCAGGCATGCAATAGGTGCACCTCAGGTTACACCTATCGGTCACCGATAGCCGGAGATAGTTAATATCTCTTCCAAATTTGTCTTGTAGCTTCTTCATCCCATAACTCGATTTAAAAAGTCTGAATACCTAAACAAAAAACCGTCATTCAGAGGCTTTAGCAAGGCATTTGGGTAGGAAAGCAGTAGGAATCTCCCGAATAAGGGGACCTGCCTGCCGGTCAGGCAGGCTCCACGCCCTCTTTTATTACAGCTCTTAGAGGGTAAGAGGGCTCTGAGTGACGAGTTAACGGTTTTTTGTGTTTGCTTCATGGCACTCAGGTAATTCAAGGTGTAGGTGAGACCCAGTGACTACTGTCGGTGAAAAATTCTTTCTTCCAGATGGGAACTGATTTCTTTAATTCATCAATCAGGAACTGACAGGCTGGAAAGGCTTCCTTCCGATGTGACGATGCGACTCCCACTGCCACCACCGGTTCTCCAACTTCCTTTTTACCCACGGCATGAATCATGACTGCTTTATGTAGTCCCCATTTTCCGATGGCTTGTAGCCGGATCTTTTCCATCTCAGCCAGTGCCATTTCATCATACGCTTCAAAACGCAAATCAGTCACCTCCGCATCTTCGCGTTGCGGGGTGTGGTTTCTCACCGTGCCTATAAATACGCACGTACCACCTGCTTTTGTATCAGCAAGCAGCTTATACACCTCATTGAGGTCAATATGTTCGACTAATTGTACCAATTTTTACCCTCCGGATACTGGTGGTATCAGGGCGATTTCATCGCCGGGGCTAATGGGGTCCGGGTCCTGCACATACTTCTTGTTTACAGCTATCGCAACCGTGGACCATACAATGGTGGGGTACTCGTTACCTAAGTAATCTCGCAGTGATTTTACATCGATCAACTCCCTATTTACCAACAACTCAGATCCCAATACCTCCTTCACATGACCAAAAGCTTTCACCACTATCATATAAGGTAAAAATAGGTATTTACTTTATAAACAACATCCCAATTCCCTTGCGATGTGAGCGACGAGCGAGACTTTAGAATCTTAATGGATCTTCACATCTATCCTTTGAAGAGATTCCCATGACTCAAATGGCTAACTCCATTTCTCAAGGGAATACGGAGGAGCAGAAAGGACTATTTAAACACTTCCCCTATTCCCTTGCGACTGAGATACGAAGGAGACTTGGGAATCTCATCAATCCAGACTTAAGAGATTCCCATGACTCGACCTTCCTTGCAGTCGGTCTCCCAAGGGAATACGGTGTTTATTGCAGATCACTTACCTCCTCAAAAAGATCTTTAAGAGTTGGATTGAAATCCCTAATTAATTTGTCCTTCCAAACGCGATTCCACTTTTTGATCTTATGCTCCCGCTCCCTGGCTATTTCAATGCGTTCATAAAACTGATAATAGATTAGGTCTGTGCAGTTATACTTTTTTGTAAATTCTGATCCAAAGCCATTTTTATGTTGGTAGGCTCGATTATACAGGTTATCCGTGGAGCCGACATAAACCACACTTCGACTTTTGTTAGACATGATATAAACGTATCCACCTTTAACCATTTGTATCCTCAATCTAAAAATTCTTTCCTTTATACCATTGTGAAAGCACGTCCCTATTCCCTTGCGAGTTAAGTATGAGAGAGACTTGGCAATCTTATAACCATTAGACGCATCATCAAGGAGATTCCCATGACTCAAATGGCTAACGCCATTTTCCCAAGGGAATACGGGGGAGCAGAATGAGCACCATATAACCACTTCCCCTATTCCCTTGCCAGTGACGAAGGAAGGAGACTTGGGGATCTAATATCTCGCATGAAAGTGAGTCTCATGACCCAACCGCTTTGCAATCGGTCTCAAGGGAATATGCAAGGAAGAAATTTAGGATTCATTATCACAATCGATCCAGCACAGTTTCTACAAGCCCATCAATGGCTGCATCATGATCTGTCAGAAAGTCTTTCGTAATTCTGTTTGCCAGAATCACACAACATGTGCAGCAATGATGGCCAAAGAGCCTGCCCAACCCAAACAACGCAGAAGTTTCCATCTCAAAATTGTTGATGCGAAGACCCTCAAACTCGAAGGCCTGTAACATACCTTGTAGATCATCAATACTCAATTTCAAACCAATACTCCTCCCCTGAGGTCCATAAAAACCGATTGCTGTAGCAGTGATTCCTTCTCGCATGTCTGCCCCTATTTGCTGAACCAATCCGGAAGATCCGGACACCACATAGGGAAGTGAGTGTTTAGCATCCAATTGAAGATGATTTCTCACTGCGTCTGTGATTTCAGCTTCCTTTTTATCAAACGCATAGTTGTAGTAATAGAGGACCCCATCAAAACCTAGCCCATAGCTTGAAACCACATGAGATCCAACGGGCATATCCGATTGAAGTGCACCTGAAGTCCCTATGCGGATTAGATTCAAGCTTCTTTGATTGGTTTTGGGAATTCTGGTCTTTAAATCAATGTTTACCGCGGCATGTAGCTCATTGACCACAATATCTATGTTCTCAGTACCTATCCCAGTGGATATAACGGTGATTCTATTGCCTTTATAAGTACCCGTATGCGTTACAAACTCACGATTTTTTCTTTGAAATTCAACATGATCGAAGTGTCTGCTTATCTGCGCCACGCGATCCTGATCTCCGACTAAGAGCACGGTATCCGCCACATGTTCATCACGTAAACAAATGTGATACACGCTTCCATCTGGATTCAGGATAAGTTCGGATTCCGATAATGGCTTTATCTTCATTATTAGTGTCTTACAAATTGAACATTTAATGCATTTGAACCTAATTTTCAGATGGATTAAATAACCTTACAGAAGTATGAGCCTTCATATTGGTGCTAAAGCAGGCGAAATCGCTGAAACGGTCTTATTACCGGGAGATCCTCTCCGGGCTAAGTTAATCGCTGAGTCCTTCCTCACGGACGTCTATCAATATTCGAATATCAGAAACATGTCCGGGTTTACAGGCACTTACAAAGGGAAGCGTATCTCTGTCCAGGGTGGCGGCATGGGCATGCCCTCTACAGCCATCTATGCCAACGAACTGATTAAGGAATACGATGTAAAGACCATCATTCGGGTGGGTACCTGTGGTAGCCTAAAACGAGAAATAAGCCTTGGAGAGGTGATACTGGCCATGAGTGCCAATACTGACTCCAACATCAATCGGGCGACTTTTAATGGGATGAATTATTCGCCTGTAGCTGATTTTGAGTTACTGGATAAAGCCTACCATCAAGCCAGGGAGCTATCCATTCCTGTTCGTGTAGGAGGAATATTTAGCACAGACTTCTTCTATGATGAAAATCCTGATCGCTACGAAGTTTGGGCTAATCATGGGGTACTCGGAGTAGAGATGGAGTCAGCCATTCTATACACGCTGGCTGCCAGAACTAACACCAGAGCCTTAAGTATCCTAACCGTGAGTGATAATCTGATCACCAAAGAGTTTAATTCCGCAGAAGGCCGAACCAATGACATAGAAAACACAGCCAGACTTGCATTGGAAATAGTCTAGTACGTTTTCATCATTTTCTTTTGAACCCATGAAACTTTGCTTGCCTACTTATTCCCATGTCTACCACTTGCAGACTTGCTAGGGAACCAGCGATATTGGGAATATCCATAAATCCATATCTATCATCTAAAGAGATTCCCATGACTCAAATGGCTGACGCCATTTTCCCAAGGGAATGCGGAGAGAAAAATTCATCGCATAAATTTATCAGATGTCCTTCCTATCTTTATCTTCTATGCCAGCGCACAACCATCTACACATAAAAAACAAGCCCAAAGTCTCGGTAGGACCAACATCAGTGGCCAACGCGAGCCGCATGATCCTGAAGGCCATGCCTCCATGGAAAGCATTGAAGCTTTTGAGTAGACTAAATCAAAAAAAGGGCATTGACTGCCCGGGATGTGCATGGCCCGATCCAGATAAGCGATCGAAATTGGGCGAATTCTGTGAAAACGGGGTAAAAGCCATCGCGGAGGAAGCACAGCATAAGTTGGCAGGCGAAGCATTTTTCAAACAGCATACGATTGATTCCCTCAGAAAGCAAAGCGACTATTGGTTAGGTCAGCAAGGACGACTTGCCCAACCGGTAATCAAAAAAGAAGGCAGTCCACGCTACGAACCGATTGAATGGGATGATGCTTTTGAGCTAATTGGAAATCACTTAAAATCTCTCCCACATCCAGATGAATCTGTGTTTTATACTTCCGGACGAACCAGCAATGAGGCTGCTTTTCTCTACCAGCTCTTCGTACGTAAGTTCGGAACCAACAACCTTCCCGACTGCTCCAACATGTGCCACGAATCGAGTGGGATTGGCCTAAGTGAAACCTTAGGCATTGGTAAAGGATCCGTGACACTCGAAGATTTTAAGCATGCAGAAGTCATTTTGATTTTTGGACAAAATCCGGGCACCAATCATCCCAGAATGCTGAATTCATTAGAAAAGGCAAAACGCAATGGTGCGAAGATCATTGTCATCAACCCTTTGAAGGAAGTGGCATTGATGAAGTTCAAAAATCCCCAAAAAATCAAGGGTTGGATCAGCAAGGGAACCGATATCGCTGACTTATATCTACAGATCAAGATTAATCAGGATGTGGCCCTGCTCAAAGCGTGGCTGAAGCTGCTTTTGGTAGATGAAAGATGTTTGGACCGAAAATTCATTGCTGCTAACACGGAAGGATTTGAAGCCTTGAAAGCCGATCTGGAACAGTATTCATTGGATGATCTGATTAGTCAAACGGGACTCTCTAAAGAAGATGTACTCTTAAGTTCTCATTGGCTGGCAGCCAGTAAGAAGATAATAGCCTGCTGGGCAATGGGGCTCACTCAACACGTCAATGCAGTGGATAACATCCGCGAGATTGTAAATCTGCTTTTGCTGAAAGGAAGTATTGGTAAAAAAGGAGCTGGCACCTGTCCGGTCAGAGGACACAGCAATGTGCAGGGTGATCGCACCATGGGTATCTGGGAACGACCTACTAAAGCCTGGACGAATAAACTGAAAGATGCTTTCAATTTTGATCCGCCTGAGTCGCCAGGATATAATGTGGTGGAAGCCATTCAAGCCATGAATGATGGAAAAGTGAAGTTTTTCATGGCACTGGGTGGGAATCTCCTTCCTGCAGCACCAGATACCTTGCTCACGGAGCAGGCCTTAAAAAAATGTGAGTTGACCGTGCATATCAGCACCAAACTCAATCGAACACACTTAGCGCCTGGCAAAACTTCGTTGATCTTGCCTTGCCTGGGTAGAACGGACAAACACATTCAAAATGGAAAAGAACAGGTCGTAACCGTTGAAAACTCTATGGGAGTAGTACATGGTTCTCATGGCAGCCTTACTCCTCCATCCAAGCATTTGAAAAGTGAACCGGAAATTGTGGCTTCTGTCGCAGCATCTACATTGGGTAACGATGATATCAACTGGTCGGGATTGATTGAAGACTATGACAACATCCGTGATTTGATTGCGAAGGCCATTCAGGGATTTGAAAATTATAATGAACGACTAAAAAGGGATAACGGGTTTGAGCTACCAAATGGTGCTCGAAAAGGAGAATTCAATACGCCTTCTAAAAAAGCAGTTTTCTCCATCAATCAACTGGCCGAATCCATACCGGAAGGACATAAATATGTGATGATGACCATCAGAAGTCATGACCAGTTCAATACCACCGTATATGGATTAGACGATCGTTATCGTGGCATCTTTGGTAGCCGCAATGTCATCTTCATGAACGAAGATGATATGAAAGACGAAGGTCTTGAAAAAGAAGACGTTGTGGAACTATCCAACCATTACGGACTGGAACGGAAGGTCGCCGGATTTACCGTAGTGCCTTATGAAATACCTCAGGGTTGTGTAGCGACCTATTTTCCTGAAGCTAATCCATTGGTACCTCTGCATTTAATCGCAAGAAAAAGTCACACTCCGGCTTCTAAGTCGGTGGGAGTGAATATTAGAAAGGTTTAAGGTTTCCTCTACAATGATTAAAAGAAATTTGACAATCTCATCCCATAACGAGCTGTTTTGATTTTTGAACCGAAAATAATTGTCAATGCTTCAAATCATCAATTTTTTATCTTAAAAAGGATAAAATTCGTTTTTCATACTCTTTTTGAATTCCAGCATTAAATATTGGCACAAAATAAGTCGCAAGTACCCTACCATTATTATCAACCAAAACATGCCGGGGAAATCCTTTAAACTTAAAAAGGAGTTCACAATTTTTAAATCCTCCCACTGATATGATATCCTTGTAATAATCTCCATGCTTCTTAATAACCCTTTCAATCCCTTTTTCATCAGTTGGAGTAATTGCCACAAATCTTATCCTAGGATCATCTTCATATTTTTCAATAACCTGTTTAACAAACTCTTTTTCCTGCTTGCAGCCACTGCACCCTTTAAACCAAAAATCAACCACTGTTAGCTCATATTCCGTATCAATAAATGAAAGTTCATCTCCATTTATTGTAAGAAAAGTTGAATCAGAAAATATCTCCCCATTAGGAATACCTTTTTGGAAATCTTCTTCTTCAGTGATTTTAGTTTCAAAAATGAAGGTATAAAATTCTTCCGGAGAAAGATCAGAAAGGTCTTGCTTGTCTTGAGCTGACAGCAATATCCAAGAAATGCTAAAAAATAAGATTAATGAATGTCTCATATTTTGAATAACAATACTACGTTAATTGTAATGGTTTTCATTTTTGCTGGTCTAATATTAATAATCTTTAGGCAAAGCATCTCAATTCAATGAAGCAAGTGAAATTGAGGCAGGGGCAGGGTATTAATCAGTAGTTGCTACTTTCCTTTCTACATACCGCATTCTACCCATCTCAATGGAAATCGCTGATTTTGCCAGAATAGTGAATATAAATGCGCCCATAGCCCAGATTCCAATCGTCACTCCGATTTCTATCCAGGAGGGTACATACTCCACAATATCTCCCCACGAACCAGGGATAAAACCCGGTATGATTAACCCCATTCCTTTTTCGATCCAGATTCCCACAAACAAGCAAACACACGCTACAGTAAGCCAACGATAGCTTTTTAGAATGAGGTGCATGGTCAGGATTCCTGTGGCCACCACATTTAATATCAATGAAGCATAGGTCCATGGAACCAACCCTGTTTTTCCATGTAGCCCAAAAAACAAATAAACCGCACTTAAGCTGTGGTGGGTCTGAGCATAAAACTCTTTAAAGAGCTCAGATATCAGCATGATGAGATTTACCTGTGCTGCAATGGTCACTACCATGGCCAATTTACCAAAAGACTTATCAGCAATTTTATAATCTGTGTATCGATTTATCACCTCTAAAATGATGATAATAAGTGCAGGTCCTGCAGCGAACGCTGAAGCGAGAAATCTTGGGCCCAGCAGGGAGCTGTTCCAGAATGGTCGTGCTGGTAATCCTGCATACAGAAAGGCTGTCACCATGTGGATACCTACAGCCCAGAAAACGGAGATCATCGCTCCAGGAATATAAAATTTCTTATTCGGTTCCCGATTTTGATACCTCGACATCAGGATGTAGAGTGGTATGGTAATATTGATGAATAAGTAACCATTCAAAACAATCACATCCCAGGCCAGCATGGATTGTGGAAAGTTGAATAACCCAATGCCGGGAATGAGATGCCAGGCTCTTCCGGGTCCTCCCAAATCAACAGTTACGAAAGCTAAACACATGATCAATGCAGCTACTGCTAATCCCTCTCCAATCAAAACGGCCTTCGAGAAATCAACGTCTTTCAGCACATAGGTTGGCATCACCAGCATGACCGCTGCAGCCGCTACCCCCACAAGGAAAGTAAAGTTGGAAATGTACAACCCCCAGCTCACATTGTCATGCATGCCCGTTACCACCAACCCCTGGCTTAATTGCTGGTAGTAGCAATAAGCTCCTAACAACATGAGAAAGGTGAGCACCCCCATCCAAATGTGATAAGATCTGGAGCCTTGCATTGAATTAGAAATGCTATCCCTAACGAGTGAGCCGAATATTCTTAGTTGATTCATCATTACTTAATCCATGAAATACCAAAACTTAGGTTCAGTGCCCAGATCTTCCTTGAGTCTAAATACCTTCTTATTTTCCAGCACCCACCTAATCTCGCTGTTGGGGTCTAGGATATTACCAAAGATTCGTGCTCCGGTTGGGCATGCTTCCACGCATGCAGGATTCTTACCATTTCTGGACCGCTGAATACAGAACGTGCATTTTTCCATCACCCCGTTTTTTCTCAACCGATTGCCCAGGTAATGTTGATCCTTATTCACTTCTTCTTCAGGCACTTGTGGTTGCTGCCAATTGAATCTCCTACCATCGTATGGACAAGCTGCCATGCAATACCGACATCCAATACACCAGTCGTAATCAATCACCACAATTCCATCTTCTTCTTTCCAGGTCGCCTTCACTGGACATACATCAACGCATGGAGGATTTTCACAATGAAAGCATTGGGTACCCATGTAGAAATGCCCTTCAGCCGGAACCTCATGGAAATAATCATCCTCCGCCAATTCAAAATTGATCTGCCCATTCTTGTGTTCGTGGATACGGATATATTGCATTTCAGAGCTGCGATCCTGATTGTTTTCCTCCACGCATGCATTTACACAATCCATGTACCCCTGGCATTTGGAGATGTTGAAAGCATATCCATACAGTACATTTTCCGTGGCGCCTGTTGTAGAAACGCTGATTTTTTTTCCTGTATTCAGCTCATACAAGCGTTCCAGTCGCTGTACGGTCTCTTTTTGTTCTTTGTCGGTCATGACTCGATAGTTCTTTTTAAAGAACTCGTCCCATTTCAGACTATTTTTCTCTTTTACATCATCATCTCCGATCACACTGCATGAGGTAGATGCCATTCCTGCACCTGTCAAGAGTCCCAGCGTCAATTTTTTTAATGCTCCTCTCCTGCTGGTTTTCGCATCCCCTATCTGGCCAAATCCAGCATCCGGAGTTGGGGCAGCTGATTGATTGCTTCCGCAACTACAGTTATGCCCACATGAATTATTCTCTTCCATGATCTAGTGATTTTGTGCTTTAATTTTTTCTGTATTCAAACGAGATGGCCACCTTTTCTCGAAGGCGGGCTTATGCGGATTGTGACATCCTACACAGGTTTGAGATATCCTCGGGGGAAGCCATCCTTTCAATCGTTTTCCATGCGCTCCACCCTGCCAGTCTTTAAACTGGGTGGAATGGCATTGCGCACACTGCTGATACGAATGTTCAAAACTTATGCTTGTCTTGGTGAGGGAAGTGAGGTCATCTGGCTTGTCCGTGTTGTGACACGTCATGCAATTCATGGAAATTGGATTAGCATGTGACAATTCAATATCCCAATGAGCGTCTTTGCCCTCATTGAGCTTCTTCAATTGATCTACCGGTTGAGTGTGGCAGTTGGAGCATGGGTATTTAGTAATCTGCTGAATTCTTGACGGGACCAGGAATTGAGAATCCCGCTCTTGAAGCTGGGTCAATACGATTGCTACCTCTAAATCTTCAAGGCGTTCAAAGCTGTCAAAATTGTAAGATATCGTATCAGTATGCCTGGCAATCAATTCCAAATTGGATTCCTTATGCCCGCCAGAGCAACTGAAAAGGAAGACACTTATGAATGCAAAAGAAAATATTTTTACTCCGTTTTTCATTCTGTCCCTCCTTTCTCTTCTGTTGACTTTCGTTCCCATGTGATCTTACGACCATTAGTTGGTGCATGACATTGCAGGCAATTCACCCGCTCCGGATGAGTCACTCGAATTTCTTTGGGTGCAGAAGGCGCTCCATGGCAAGAAAGGCAGCTTCCTCGAACTTGAAAATCGTGTGGTATAGGTGGAGGGCTACCGTCAAGCACTCCTGCGCCAATTCGCTTCGGTTTAGATCTAGTGAATTGATTGGCAACAAAAAGCTTATCGGTGTTCTTTGGAACATGACATTGGACACAATTCAGGAAATCCGGATGCGGAGTGATTGGAGCATGAGCCTTGAATCGATCCACATATCCCCCAGTGGAGTGACACTGTAGACATGATTTACCTCCTATTCCTTTTTTACTAAGCATTGGGTGCGGAATCATAGGTGGTGCACCATCATATGCTCTGTTTTTATAGTAATCATCCAGTGTCTTTTCACTTTCGATAGACTGCAATGCTTTGAATTCGATGGCCAGGTCCTGAAAGTTAAATACCTCCTCTTCCTGCATGGCCTCTTGGACTACAGGCTCAGTAGATGCTGTTGTAATTTCCGCCTCAGTTTTTGACTGACTGATGCTCAAATCGAAAACCACTATGGCCGATACCATAAGCAAGATGATGAAGGAAATGATTGCTTTTCCCTTCATATGCCTTTGGATTTATTTTCAAAGGTGCATATGGAATTCGCTATATTTTTATTCATCATCTGACCGATATAGTTACTAATTCCGCTCATTTCATACCTTTTCGATTCGTACCGCACACTTCTTATAGTCCGGTTGTTTTGAAATGGGACAATACGCATCCAGTGTCAGATCATTGATTAAAAACGACTCATCAAAGAATGGTACAAAAACATGACCCGAAACAGGCTTGCCCCGTTCATTGACAGACGCATCCATGACAATCTCTCCTCTGCGAGAGACCAGCTTTACCTGATCACCGTTTCTAATATTTAACCGCTTGGCATCACCCGGATTTAACTCCACATAACTTTTTGGCACTGCCTGATGAAGAATAGGCACTCTCCTGGTCATGGATCCGGTATGCCAATGCTCCAGCACACGTCCGGTGCACAACCAGAATGGATAATCGGTATCCGGAATCTCTGGAGCAGGCTCATACGGACGAGCCCATATCCATGCTTTCCCTTCCGGTTTTCCATAAAAATCAAACGTATCTCCCTCACATGCAGGGTCATACTTCCCGTGATAGCGCCATTTTGTCTCTTTCCCATCCACAAACGGCCATTGGGCACCCGCTTGAGATTTCAAAACCTCGTAAGGTGCCATTGCATGTTTTTTTCCGGCATGAAAGCGGCTATATTCTTTCCAGATTTCTTCTATGTGATTGGACTCATCCCATGGAAATAGATCTCCATAACCAATCCTTTTAGCCACTTCAATTAGCTGCCAGGTGTCGCTCATTGCTTCTCCAGGAGGTTGAAGCAGCTGATTGAAATGCTGGGTTCTACGCTCAGAATTTCCGTACATCCCTTCCCGCTCGATCCACATGGCCGAAGGGAGGACCACATCGGCAATGTCTGTCGTAGGTGTTGGATATACATCTGAAACAACAATGAATCGCCCGTCCTTTTTTGCTCCGTTACGATACCTGTTTAGATGTGGCATGGTCACCATTGGGTTGGTCACCTGAACCCACATGAACTTGATATCACCACGGTCCAAAGCTCTAAACATCGACACGGTATGGTGGGTGGGCTTGGAAGGAATGTTCTCAACGGGAACCTTCCAAATCTCAGCTGCCATCTTTCGATCTTTCTCATTCATCACCACCCCATGTGGTAGCTTATGCGTAAGTGTTCCAACTTCACGTACAGTACCACAGGCACTTGGCTGACCAGTAAGTGAAAATGGACTATTACCCGGTGTAGAAATTTTTCCTGTCAACAAGTGGATGTTGTAAATCAGGTTATTGATCCAGGTGCCTCTGGTATGCTGATTTGCTCCCATGCACCACAACGACATCACTTTGTTATTCGGATTACCATAAAGAGATGCCAGGTATTTAATATCCTTCACTGGAACACCCGTATACTCAGCTACTTTCACCGGAGCATAGTCCTCCAAAAACGCTTCAAACGCTTCGAAAGTAATGTCTTTTGGTTCATCCTTAAACTGGAAGTTTTCTTCCAATCCATATCCGATATTGGTTTTTCCTTCCTTTAAAGCGCAATGCTTCTCAACAAAGGTCTTATTTACCCATCTGTTTTTAATGATCTCATAGCAAATCGCATTGGCGATAGCAAGGTCAGTTTGAGGCTTGAATAATATGGATTTATCAGACGCATGAGAGGTACGAGTGGTACGGGTGGCCAGATCGATGATTTTAACCGGACGTTTCAATCGATTGTCCAGAATTCTTGAAAACAACACCGGATGCATTTCTGCCATGTTATTTCCCCACAAGACAAACACATCAGCATGATCAATGTCTTCATAGCAACCCATTGGCTCATCCAATCCAAATGAAGTAAGGAAGCCTGTGACTGCACTTGCCATACATAGCCGGGCATTTGCCTCTACATTGTTCGTTCCTATCCCTCCTTTAAATAGCTTGGAAGCTACATATCCATCAGGAATCGTCCATTGACCTGAACCATAAATAGATACTGAATCCTTTCCGGTTTCTTCAATGGTTGATTTCAATTTTGAAGCCACCAAATCCAATGCCTCTTCCATAGTGGATTCCTCCAGCCTACCATTTTTTCGAATTAAAGGCTTTGTGAGTCGATCATTTCCATACAGTGCCAAAACAGAATGATACCCTTTTACACAACAAAGCCCTTTATTCACAGAGCTATTCGGATCACCTTTGACAGCCACAGCTTTGCCATCCGAAATACCCACTTTAAGTCCACAACCAACTCCGCAAAAACGACAAGGGGTCTTCGTCCACTTTACATCAAGTGCACCAAGTTTCTCTATCATTCGATTTTGCTCTTCCGCAAAGACAATTCCGGGAAACATAGCTGCAGCTGTGGCAATGGCAGATGCACGGGCAGCCATTCGTAAAAATTGGCGTCTGCTCAGGTCTTTATCTTCTATTAATTCATTCATATCCGGACACTAATGAAATATGTTTAATGTTTTGATTGGACTCGATTTGAGTAAAGAGCCTTTTATCTTCATTCTCACTATCTGTATCTGTGACGAGTACCAATACTTCCTGATTTTCTGCAGGATGTATTTCACACCCATCCAATTGACTTATCTCTTCAACTAATCGCTGCTTTTGATCTGACTGAGGAATTATTATATAGCTCTTTATCGGCATGGATTTAATTTATATTCAAGTTGCAGATGATTGACTAGTTATAAAATGACATTTATCATACTCCCACTATTTAGATTCAATCTGAAAAAAGGTTGGCTTGATGGTCAGCATCATCCAGGCCCAGTTATTATTGGCGTTTGCATCTCCACCTTTTAGCAACTCCATTGAGGATGAACTCAACATTTGCGAATACCCGAAATTAAATTTGATTTCATCGGATATCTTTTTGGTCAGCACCCAATCGATTTCTGTACCCAGGTACTTATCAGCCGCTTCATTAGTTGTTGGATCAAGTTGGTCCGATTGAGATGCAAAGTAATGGACCGCAAGACTGGAACTCCAGGTGGCAATTGGTGATGACAACTGAAGATATAAATCATTCAATCCTACACTGCCAATGTGATTACCCACATAGAAATAATCCATGAGCCCATTGAATTTGTGATTGGTCCCAAAAAAAGGATTGAACGCTTTGTTATCAGAAGTAGGGTTGACTTCATCATTACCTGAGAGGGATTCAAAGCCAAGCGTCAAACTTGTTTTCTCACTCATTTTGTAAGTTAGATCAAGCTGCAGATCGTACGCAGATAAACTGGTCCCACTACCATCATCTCCTGTTTGATAATAGAATGCACCACTTGGCTGTAGATTACCGCTGCTGCTAACGAATCTGACTCCTAGCGTCTGACTGAAATAGGTTTCACCATCTATAGGTGTTCCTCCTTGCAATCCATTATTGAGAAAAAGAAATGAGGATTTCACCTGCCCCATCTGCTTTTGTACCCATAGGAACTGAAGCGTTTTATAACTTCTTGGAACGGTGTAGAAATTGGTTGTAGACTGAACACCATCCTGATTGTACGCTGCTGCTAACTTCAATGTGAAGTCATTTTTTTTCATCTCAAACAATACAGCGTCGTGGCTTCTTGCTTGTTGGGCCCAAGCTACATTGCCGAAAATTCGAGAATCATCAAGAATGATTTCCTGTCTGCCGAGCTTCAATGAGGACACATCGCTCAGTTTGACTTTAGCCCAGGCCTCATGGATGGCGGTTAGGGCTCCCCCATTATTCACAAGCTGACTTTGACTTCCCCAAACGCGGATGTCTTGAAGTACGATCTTCATCGAATACTGTTCTTTCCAATATTCTGCATTCAATCTTGTCCGTTGTTCTGTAAAAAATGCCGGATCCTGGTCAGGCGTTACCAATAATTGAAAACCATGTCTGTATTCAGAGCGTGGACGAATTTCACCGGAAAGTTTGAACTGTGCCAGACATACAAATGGCAGGCCAACCAGGAAGGTGAGAATGAGCTGCTTCATGTCCCAAATCTTGTTAGAAGTGGACTAAACGAAGCTGATGAGTTACATCATCTTAACTGATAAAAATCAGGTTTTAAAAAATTATACTTAGGCAGGATTCCCATACCCAATCTGATCACCCTCATTATCGAAGAGATTGTAGGCAGGACCTTCCATTAATTTACCATGGGAAATTAGCTTTCCTTGCATATCGTATATATTGAATCTCATGTCATCTATCGTTTTACCATAGCCTTGCTGATCTCCATTTTTATCATAAATATGAAACTGTCGATCATCGATCATACGCAGGTAAGAAATAAGATTTCCCTCTAAGTCATAATTATTAAATCGTTCTCCGGTTTTCATTGAAAAAAATTAAGATGAATGGTAATGGATGGTCATAATTTTGAATTAATTTTTATAGCAAAATCACATCACTCTAAACTTATGAATAACAAGATAGTGCTTTTCCTACTACTTTTTAATGGGATTATATCTCACCTAAAAAGTCAAGCATTAGACTCGGTTTCCTTTGGAAAAATTAACATGTCAAAAGGAATTTATGCACTAAATCAAATGGCAATAGATGAAATAATTCTACAATCGGCTCAGCCTGTTCCATTTGATAAGACTGAACTCAAAACAGATGGAAATTTCGCTGAGGGAGTTTGGACACTTTTAACAGGTATGTCGACCAGCTCAATGGCAGAATCTGCCTGGATTCTAAACAATCGACTTTTACTTTCTGACAGACAACTGGATATTCCTGTAATGGTAAACGGAACTTATCACAAAGATCGAGACAGAGTTAGAGATTCCGATGGTTATCAGTCAGTAGAAACTACCGAATCAATTGAGTTCAAATTAGAAGAAGGTGCATGGGGATGGATTATTGAAGGATTAGATACTTTGGGAAGCTATGAAGTAGAGATTAGAACAATTCCATCAGATCCAGAGGGGTATTGGAACTATACTGATACCAACATCGGATGGCTAAAGTCTAAACTAAAGAAATATGGACTTTACGAAAACTCATATGATTTCCTGGTAAGAGGTTCTTTCAATGATGAATCTTTTTTACTGATTTACAGTGGCAGATACTTTAGACAGGCATTGCTACAAAATGATGAGATTATGGGAATATGGCAAGACAAGCCTTACGTGAATATGTTGTCAAAAAAGTACCGGATATCTCCATATCTACTACTTCCGCAGAATATCGAAGATGAACAAAAAATAATAGTGCAACTAGCAATCGGTCAAATGCTAGCCAGAAATTTAATGGGAATTTAAAGTGATAGCTATCATCCAATCACTATTGTGATCGCAAGTAGTACCAGATATACGACTAGCAGAATTTGTTTTGCCTTCATGAGTTCTCGTTTATTATTAGTCCTGTGTATTTCTAATACGAAAACCACCAAAAGAGTTGCATAATTATTTGCTGAAAGGCAAAAATTTTTAGCTAAACTGTCCTTTCCAGATGACAAACATCAAAGAGCGGACTGCTTATCATCATTACAGATATCTGTAAAGCTCAACAAATTTGTTTAATGAAAGCAGAAACTCAAATTGGAATCTGGATAGATTTAAATGAAGCCATCATTGCAACGGGGAATGAAATTATAGATGTGGTAACATCAGAGTTCACAATAGGTAATGCAAAAGGTGGATCAGGATCTGCTACACCATATGGTCCACAGGATTCCGTATCTGAAAGCAAAGTGCTAGAGAAAAGAAAAAACACGCTTAGAACCTACTTCTCAGAAATCATGGAACGAATCGAGCACTACCAGGAAGTCCTGATCTTGGGGCCAGGAATAATCAAGAATAAACTGGAGGAGATTTTACGTGAGTCGCATAAAACTAAGCATTTATACACCAGGGTTGAGACAGCAGACAAGATGACCCTCAATCAATTTCGAGCTAAAATCAGAGACTATTTTAGTCAGACCGGTGGCTCGATAAACTAGCCCTGATTCTGCTGATCATTAAAGCCAACCATCCAATTGATTCCAAATTGATCCGTAAATGATCCGAAATAGTCACCCCAAAAAGTATCAGACAAAGGCATGGTTACATTCCCTCCTGAAGAGAGCTTTTCGAAAAATTGGTCTGCTTGTTCTTTTGAGTCAGCAGTTATCGATATTGAAAAATTATTTCCTGCTTTGAAATCCGCACCCCACTCACCTCCTGTATCACTTCCTAGCAAAATCGTTTCTTTGCTTATTGGCAAGCTGACATGCATAACTCTATTTTTTTGATCTTCTGGAATGGAATCACCCCCAGCATCAGAAGGAATATCCGTAAATCTACCCATGAATGTGAACTCTCCACCAAAAACAGATTTATAGAAATTGAAAGCTTCTTCACAATTTCCATTAAAGGTTAGGTAAGTGTTTATTGTTGGCATAGTAGAAGGATTTGTTTTTATCAAGATAATCAATCCGCACTTCAATCGACAATAAGACATCAAATTCTAATAGTATATCTGGCTCGGATTTTTAGTCAAAGTAATTATTTCTACAAATCAGAACATTATAATTAAATCTTCGTATCATTAAGTCGACAAATCAGAATTTTACATGCGAGGAGAAAATCTAGGAGAACTTGAAGAATTAGTTTTACTCACTGTTGGATCACTTTACCCTGAGGCTTACGCACCAGTAATCAAAAAAGAATTGGCTGAAAAAATGGACCGAAAAGTGGTGATGAGCTCCATTCATACGGTACTGACCCGACTTGAAAACAAACAGTTTGTCTACAGTAGGTTTGGTGATTCAACTCCAGAACGAGGTGGAAAGCGAAAGCGACTCTTCGAAGTAACTCTAGAAGGTTTTAAAGCATTAGAATCTCTTAAGTCAAAACGAGATGCCCTTTGGGGTAACATGTTACAATTAATGCCAAATCTTCAATAGGATGTCAGTTAGCCCACCCAAATTCGCAAACAGCCTCCTCTCGTTTCTAATAAGCGAAGAATTTTATGAAGAGGTATCCGGTGATCTAGCTGAAGATTATCACGAATATGTAAAGACAAAAGGAAGGTTTTATGCCAATGCCATATATCTCCTTGAGGTAATCCGATATTCCAGAATGTATCGCTCAGAAAGAGCCCGACAATCCACTAACTCAATAAGTATGCTTCAAAATTATATCAAAATTGCTTTTAGAAATCTGCTAAAACATAAAAGCTATTCTATCATCAATATTAGTGGTTTAGGTATAGGTCTGGCTTGTGTTTTCATGATTTTTCTATTCATCAAAATAGAGACCAGCTATGATAAGTTTCATGCAGATGGAGAGGACATTTATCGTTTACAACATGTCTATGGATACATTAATGCCCAGGCAGCTCCTACCTATGCAAGTGATTATTCAGAAGTGGAAAGTTTTAACAGAATCAATTTCTGGAAAACAGACAGAAGAGTTTCTCTATCAAATGATGAGGTCTACTATGAGGACCTTTTGGTTGTAGATTCTAACTTCTTTACCTTTTTTTCCTTCCCACTCATTAGAGGCCAAAAACATACCTGCCTAAAGGATAAAAACAGTGTAGTTATTTCTCAATCTTATGCTAAAAAATTCTTTGGAAACGATGACCCCATTGGCCAGGTGTTGAATATTGATAATGTCATCAGCGATGAAGAATTACCTTTTAAGGTAACTGCTGTTTTCGAAGATATTCCGTTTAATTCTCACCTTCAGTTTGATATTGTTTTACCATTTGAATTACTGCATGACGATCGTTCACTTAACATCATGAAATTGTGGCCAAATGATTGGATTGGAAGTTATGTAAAACTTAAACCAGGTACTGATCCACAACTGATGGAAGAGAAGTATCAGGAAATGTGGAACAAATATTATGATGCAGAAGCCGACTCGATCAATATCGATTTCATGCCATTGGAAGATCTTTATTTGGAGTCATATGATTTGAGGTCAGATTACACGGCGCATGGTAACATCAATCAGGTTCGTATCTTTTCTGCTATTGCAGTGATCATCCTTCTCATTGCCTGCATCAATTTTATGAACCTGGCTACAGCACGAGCCTCTAAGCGCTCCAAGGAAGTAGGTGTTCGTAAGGTGATGGGCGCATTTCGTAAGCAATTAATTATTCAATTTTTTGCAGAATCTGCAATCATGACATTCATAGCGGTCATTTTAGCAATAGCCATTCTGGTGGTAGCTATTCCTCCAATCAATCGATTGGCTGAAATTGATCTGCTTCTAGGCCTAAATGATATTGTGCTGGTGGTGGCCAGTTGCATTTTTTTTACCCTCATCACTGTTTTAATTACAGGGAGTTATCCTGCTCTTTTTCTTTCATCATTCCAGCCTATTTCAATTTTATCTGGGAATAATGCGGTGCGAGGAGGTAAAGGTTGGGTTCGCAAATCATTGGTCATTTTTCAGTTTACCATTTCAATAGCATTAATAATTGGAGCTCTTGTTGTGTACAAACAAATGCTTTTTGTCAAACAAAAAGATTTGGGTTTTGAACCTGAAAATACGATCGTGATGAATTTTGGCAGTTCGGATGCACTTCAAAGAAAATGGAACATCATCAAAGATCAGGTTCAGTCTGTTCAAGGCGTAAAATCTGTCATGGCAAGTAGGCATATCCCCGGGGATAATGCATTCTATTGGGGTTACAAGTTTGAAGATTTTTCTGATTATGAAGACCCTTACGGAGATGCTTGGTTAGGGTACTATGTTGGGCATAACACACTTGATGCGCTTGGGGTTGAGATGGTGCTTGGCAGAACTTTTTCAGAAGATATTCCGACAGACAGTTCCGCATTTATCCTCAACGAAAGTGGATGGAAAAGAGCCATTGAAGAATATGGAGAAAGTTGGAATGATCCAATTGGTAAATCGATTGAATATTATACCACTCATAGTGGAGATTGGGCAATGGATAAGAGGGGAGTCGTTATTGGAATCGTTAAAGATTTTCATCATCATTCACTCGAGCAACCCATCGATCCCCTTGTAATCCATCATTCGCCAAGCCGGAAGTTAATGGTAAAAGTACAAGCGGATAAAACCAATGAAGTGCTATCTGGCATTGAAGAATTGTGGGTAAAATGGAACGCACCATCTGATTTTAATTATCAATTTCTGGACGAATACTTTGAGGAGGCCTATAAGGATGAAGAACAGTTCAATCAATTCATCATCATCTTTTGCATGTTAGCCATAGCCATCGCATGCCTAGGCCTGTATGGACTATCAGCTTTTGTGGCGGAGCAACGAATCAAAGAAATCGCTGTAAGGAAAGTGTTGGGAGCTCACGAGCGTTCCATTATTGGAATGCTATCCAAAGACTTCCTGCGATTGGTTGGGATTGCCACACTCATTGGTATTCCAATTGCCTACTATTTCATGAGCGAGTGGCTTTCAAATTTTGCTTTTAGAATAGATCTAAGTTGGTCCTTTTTTGTTGTCGGAAGCTTTATTGCAGGAGTGATCGCCATTTCTACAGTCAGCTATCATTCAATAAAAGCTGCCACTTCAAATCCAGTGAATAGTCTACGATCGGAGTAGTTTTTGATCTAATTGAGAGCCCCAAATAACATAATGATATCACACCTATTTTAATCTACAAATTCATTTCTGGCATCATTTTTCCTTTTATGTCATCAGGATCAAAAATGAATGCATATGAAAAGGCTATACACACTCTTATTATCAGGTCTTGTTTTATTTGGCTGCCAGGGGCCTATTGGTCCAAGAGGTTTTGATGGACGAGACGGAATTGATGGAATAAATGGTGAGGAAGGATACGTTTTTGAATATCAATTCAGCTTTACAGCACCAGACTACAGTCAGCTTCTATTGCTTCCTAATGACTTTGAAATGCGTGACTCTGACGTCATGTTGGTTTATTTCCTTTGGGAGATAACTGAAGAAAATGTAGAAGTATGGAGAGCACTACCACAGACACTCTACTTCTCTGATGGACTGTTGGCATACAATTATGACTTCACAAAGTTTGACGCAAACGTCTTTTTAGATGGAACTGTCAATTTGAATGGACTAGGTGCTGATCTCACAGATAATTGGATTGCAAGGGTAGTGGTTGTACCGGCACAATTTTCCGGGCGCATAGATTATTCCAACTATGAGGAAGTCAAAGCGTACTTCGACTTATCCCCTTCAATTCTTGCCACTAAAAATTATCCGAGCAGGCCTAAAAAATAGTTTAATATAAAGTGGAGTGATGGCAAATTCACCCCACTTGATAACATTCATTCAGCCTCAGCGTTGAAATTTTTATGAATCGCTTAAAAGAATTTTTCTGGCTATGTGCCGGAGTAAATAAATCTATCCTTCAAAATTGCCCCTCTGAATCCAGTAAATACGTAGGCATTGGAGCCACCATATTCTTCACGGGAATATTTGCAGCTTTAGCAGGTGGATATGCACTCTATACCATCTTTGACAACTATTTGATAGCCTCATTCTTTGCCATTATATGGGGACTAATGATTTTTAATCTGGATCGATTTATCGTTTCCAGTATGCGAAAAAATGGGGATGCGAAGCAGGAATGGATGAGTGCTATTCCCAGATTGATTCTGGCAATCATTATCTCTATTGTGATTGCAAAGCCTCTGGAACTGAAAGTCTTTGAGAAAGAAGTGAATGCAGAAATATCACACATGATCCAGGAGGATCTAGCCAATCAGGAATCCACAGTAAAGGCCAGATTTCAAGCGGATAGAAATCGTCTCAATGATGAGATTCAAATGCTTAAGAATGAAGTTATTCAGAAGACAGCTAAGCGAGACGAGCTAAGAGATATCGCTCAAAAAGAAGCTGATGGAACTGGGGGAACCAGGCAAAGAAACGCAGGGCCAATTTATGCAATCAAGAAAGCAGATGCTGACCGTGTCGATGAAGAATTGCAAGTACTTCTGGTTCAGAATGGGGAACTGATCACTAGCAAAGAAAAAAGTCTGACAGAATTAGCACAACAAGAGAGTGATGAACTCAGCCAAATGCAGAAAAGTGAACTAACCGGACTGGCTTCAAGAATCGAAGCGCTGGATCGACTGACAAATAAAAGTAGTGCTATCTGGGCAGCTCATATTTTTATTATTCTCCTATTTCTAGCGGTAGAAACTGCTCCTGTATTCGTGAAACTAATTTCTCAGAGGGGCCCTTATGATTTTGTTCTGAAAAAAGAGGAATATGGAGTAGAATCGTCATATTACGAAGACTTAGCCAAAGTCAATTCCATCATAAAGAAACGCTCAACACGACTCACAGACGAGGAAATTGATTATGTTCAAAATCGCTTGCAACTAAGTCTTGAAAAAACATGATTGGCGCTGAGATAGTCTTTCCTGATTATCTTTAATAGGAATAAGACCTTCTCACCATGAAAAAAATCAACAAAGAGGAGATAGATCCTCAAGTATTTAGATTGTATGATGATTATGCACACAATCGGATGGAGCGTCGGGAGTTTATTGAAAAGCTATCCATTTATGCTGTCGGTGGACTAACTCTCACCTCGCTCATGAGCTCAATTATGCCGGATTATTCGGCCATTCAGATTTCACAAGACAATCCAAACCTCAATACAGAAACGATATCCTATGAGTCATCAAAAGGTGGTGGGACGATCAAGGGACAACTATCCAGACCTAAAGACGCAAAAGGAAAATTACCGGGAATCGTAGTGGTACATGAAAACAGAGGACTGAACCCTCATATTGCAGATGTAGGCAGACGTGCTGCGATGGCTGGTTTTATCTCTTTATCACCAGACGCTTTAACTCCTCTAGGAGGATATCCGGGAAATGATGATGAGGGTAGAGCTTTACAAAGACAAAGGGATCGAAACGAAATGCTGGAAGATTTCATCGCCGGATTCGAGTATTTAAGAACTCATTCAGAGTGTTCCGGAAATGTTGGAGTGGTTGGTTTTTGTTTTGGAGGTTGGATCTCCAATATGATGGCAGTGAAAGTACCGAATCTTAAGGCAGTAGTTCCATTTTATGGTGACCAACCTTCTGCCGAAATGGTACCAAATATTAACGCTCCGCTATTGTTGCATTTTGGAGAATTGGATAAACGTGTAAATGCTGGATGGCCTGCCTACGAGGAGGCTTTAAAAGCAAATGGTAAAGCGTATACCGCTCATATGTATCCCAATGCAAATCACGGATTTCACAATGATACAACTGGAAGGTTTGATAAGGAAGCGGCTGAGTTGGCCTGGAAAAGAACGATCACCTTTTTTGAAGAGCAACTAAAGTAGACTAATAGAGTTTGTCAGTAGCATCAGACTGCCAATACTCTTTTGTTTCTATATCCATAATAGTCAACTTACCGTTCCAACCAGCACCTGTGTCGATGTTCCAGACATTAAACGCCTGCATTGGAGTATCTTCCTTTATGGTAGGTGTATGACCAATGAATATCTCATTGAATTGCTGAGTTCGTTCCGGTGCACGATTAATTTTAAGCGCATCTAATGTTTCAGTCCATAAACTCCTATCCCAATAGCAATTACTGGATGGTTCTTCGTTTACCGGTCCATCCGGATGAGTATATCCAGCATGGACAAATAGCCTGTTATGATCATCAATGTGAAAGTCCCCTTGAACATCTTCTAAAAAGGTCAAGTGTTTACTTCTATCTATTTTATCCCCCATATCAATGTATGATTGGACGGTCGATATACCACCATTTTCGGCCCATCCTGCCTTCATTCCATTATTCTTAAGCCAATGTGCCAACCATGGATCATGATTCCCGCGAAGTGCTATTAAGGATGGAATAGACAGTAGTGTTTCTATTACTAATGCTGTATCTGAATGTCTATCACATACATCTCCAAGTTGAATCAAGACGTCTTTTGATTGATCGAAATCGCATCTCTCGAAACATTGCATCATGGCTTTGAAATTTCCATGAATATCACCCATTACCAATGTTCTTGCGCTCATGCGATTGTCAAAATTCTACTCCACTCTAAGCAATTTAAATCCTAAAAATTATTTCAAGATAATCTTCACTTTATAACCTAGAGCAAAAAGACATTCTGAAAAAATGGGAGCAATGCTGATTCGTTAGTATTTTCAATCAAAGTTCAAGTGATGAATGTGTTCATCAATAATATCAATACGATAAGTAATACTATTGAGGTACTTGACTAATTCCTTTTCGAATTTCTTAATATCTTTTTCGTATTGCTTGACTGTTTCAGCATCAAAGCTTTCTTCGATCACTTTTAGCATATCACACTCAGCCACAATAAAGTCCTTAAAGTTCTCCGTAGAATATTCTGTTTCTAATTTTTCAATATCTTCAAGTGTTGCTGCCACCTCTTTGTCACTATTGGTATCGAACTTTTCCTGAACGATAAAATAGAGGGTGGTATCCCAATGATGAATGTTATCCAATAGCTCAATGGTTTCTGTCTTATAATCTTCTGTAAGGCAGAATTCCTGAATTCCCTGGTAGTTTTTCATCTTGATGGCTGTCATGTCCCATTTGACAGTCAAATCATCGATTACTTGTACTATATCAACATTCTCTTGGCTTTGAGAAAAAAAACCAGAAACGATAAATATCAAAAAGAGTGTGTATTTCATGATTGCATCTAAGATATCATTTTTTTAACTGTTAGTATTTCTAAAAACAGGTACAAATACAAAACCTTCTTCGACAAAGTGAATGCAATTTTGCATTTATAGCTTAATACCAACTCTGCCAAAAAAACAGAAAATAATCATCGTGCCGATAAGGATTGTTCTCTTTAACGAATGTATTGTACTCTTTAGCAATCCTAACCATATCATCTTCTTCGAATCTATATCCGATAATGCGATCCTCTATTTTTTGAGCCAGAATTGGATAATCATCCACCAGTTTAGCGGCCTTTTTTTCAAATTTTCCTAAATAGAAAGTATCGTCTCTCTGCCCTTCCTTGTAAAACACAAAGATTGATTCCAGATTATCCCGGGTAATTGGATTGGTTATGTACTCCCGATAGACACTAAGTGGACCTTTTTCATACACCAGCATAAAGTCTCCTTCTATTGCATTTTCTATTTCAGGATTTTTAAATAAAAAGCCATCAAAGACTATATAAAGGACGTTCTCCTTTTCGTATCGCTCGAAATTTACATCTTCAAAAGCTTCTTTTTTATTGATAAGACTAGGAAGTCCACTATAGGACCAATTGATTTCTCTTGTTCCTCCATCAGCATAGATTAGTAAGACAGGATAAGAGGTATAATAAGTGTATCTTGAATCCACATCCCAAAATGTCTCATCATTGATTTCTACCGCTTTGGTCAAAAAAAGACGTTCAGAGAAAAATTTCTTAAACTTTTCAGTTTCAAGTAGGTTTTGAGCAGAAATGAGGGATATAGAAGAAAAAAGGAGGAAATAAAGTAAGAGTCTCATCAGGCGTGTAATTGGTAACTTTTTGAGTATTACTTGATATTAACATACAATTAAGTGAAATTTTATAATTTTTCAATATGATACGCCGGTTCTTGTTCATCACCCTTATTCTATCCCTAGCATCATGTTCATCTGATTTCGATAATGAGTGGAAAAGGATTCCGTATGAAGGTTCACATTTCAAAAAACTTGTTGTAGTAGGCCTTTCCCATGATTTAGACACTCGTAAATTCTATGAAAAAGAAGCTGTAGCAGAATTGAGAAAAGCTGGATTTGAAGCCATTGAAGGACTCTCTATATTTCCTCAAGAGGTAACAGAATTGGATCATAATCAGGACAGCATTTCTCATCTTATCGTTGCGAATAATGTGGATGCCGTATTGGTAATAAAAATTCTACATGAAAATGACGATGATTACATGATGCCGGAGGACTATAAAAAATTCAAAAAATTGTATTTCAGAAGGAGGTCATTTCATACATATAATTCAAATTACTATGAAAGGCCTGACAAGTATTTCATGATAGGATCACTCTATGATCTGAAGGAAAAGCATGAAGAAAATGAAGAGACGGTAATTTGGAGGGCCTCTAGTACCATTTTAAATCCTTCTGAAAATATGGCTTTCAAAAAAGAATTCATTGACCGTACAATTGAACACATCATCGATCAGCATTTTATAGAATAGTTGTTCTATATCCTTTTTTAATGATTTAATGAATGAAGTATGCACATGTCTTAAATAAAATCTATTATTTTAAGATATAAGTGTATGATTAAATTTCTCACATACTTCTTCACCTTTGTGGCCTTCTTGAGATACGCATACAGCCAGGATGCTGACTCTCTGGATATCTATGACCTTTCCCTGGAGCAGCTCAGCCAACTTGAGGTTTTTTCAACTTCAAGAACTGAATTCCAGAATGCAAGATATGCAGCAGCCAATATTACAATCATCACTCAGGAACAAATAAAACGAAGAGGTTATGAGAACATAATTGATGTTTTAGAAGACTTACCGGACTTTAAAATTGATCGCAATGTTGACCCAAGGTGGCTGAATGACATTACGCTCAGGGGCATCAGGTACATGGATAAATTAATCATTCTTCAGGATGGAATCCGTATTTCCTCTCCAACAAACGAAATTGTTCCTGTATCACATAATTATCCGATTCATCATGCCAGGCAAATCGAAATCATAAAAGGGCCAGCGTCTGCTCTTTATGGCGCAGATGCATTTGCTGGTGTAATCAATATAATTACAAGAACCTCTAAAAATGAAGTGTCAGGTTCAATTAACGGAGGAATGTACAACACTGGCACTGTCAATCTTTACCTTTCTAAAGAACTGAATGATGACTTAAGTATTACTGTTGGAATGCATGGTCACGTAGACGAACAACCCGACCTAGCAAAAGTTTATAAATCCGAATATTTAGGTATGGAAAATGAATTAAAAAATGGCACTTTTAATACAATCTTTGGACCTATTACACCTTCAACACCGGTAGATCCAGAAAAAGCATACCCAATAGAAGCAAGGGCACTGAACGCACGAATAGGGTATAAAAATCTATCCATTGGCGGATTTATGAATCATATTCATGTACCATCCACTACAGCTAATTCACCAAGCAATGCTGTCTACAATGAAGAACAATTTTTTGGACATGATATTAAAATGGTTACTGCGAATTATAAACTGAACTTAAATGATAAAATCTTATCCAATTCACAAGCGACTTATAGCGACTATGACCTTGACCAAAATTCCAATTTCAGAAACGTTTTTACTGCCATGGAACCGGCATATAAGTTTTCCGCTAGCAACAAGTTAAAATTTGAACAGTTGCTGACATGGAGTATTAATTCGAATTTTAAAATTACATCCGGAGCAACCTATGAAAGATTTCATTCAATCCCCAGAAGTGGCGATCTCCAGTTTCCGATATCTATGGACAATCTTGAAGATGCCATAATTGTAAACAGCATTGCTCCAAATAATCCTGATGGAATACCTGCAGAACTTATTGAAACAACTTATACTAACATCGGTGGGTTGGTACAGTTTAGATGGAATATGACAAACTGGGATGCTATTGTAGGTGGTCGACTAGATCGTGACGATAGGTTTTCTGCAACCTTTAATCCTCGGCTTGGATTTGTTTATCATCCGGATGGAAAAAGCTATGTCGTGAAAGGAACTTTTGGGCGAGCATTCTTAGCACCATCACCGCAGAATATTTTCGACCGATTTGGAACATTTAGCACACAGGACGATGGTCAGACTTATGCTGCAAGTTTCTATCATTTACCTAACCCAAACCTGAAACCTCAGACTGTTTCAACAGTAGAATTGAGCGGTAAAATATTTTTGGATGAAAACTTCACGGTAGATGCTTCAGCCTATTATTCTGATGTTAAAAACCTAATTACACAAATTAACAGTGGTGAACATCCTGATCGTATAATGACACTTTACCCTAACAACGAATATGAAATTGCCGGACAGAGCTATCCAATTGATCTAATTGAAATCAATGACAATCTCGGTGAATCTATTATTATAGGATCATCAATAAGCCTCAACTATAAAAATCCAATAGGTGTATTGAATCATGCTTTTGTCAACTATAGCTACATAACAGGGACGCTTGACATAGATGAAGAAGGTCCTATTCAAAAGAGAAATTTACCTGGGGTTTCTCCGCACATGGTGAAAATTGGATCCACATTGAGATTTGGCAGCTTGCATTTAGATACTCGATTAAATATTGTTTCAAAACAGCACACCATTGGTCCAAGTACGGTGAAGCAATCAGACCCCTCTGTTTATCAAGAAATTGATGGGTACCTACTGCTTAATGCGCATCTTAGATACATTCTTTCTGATCGAATAACTTTTTCTATCTCAGGAAGGAATATAACCAATCAGAAATACAGGAATATCAATATAGGAGCCAGTCCAGAAGATGATGGCGGCACAGGATCAGGATCGGTTGAATTCTCCGGTGGTGCGCCACAAAATCCAATTAGAATCACAGGGGGTATTTCTTTTAAGCTATAGCTGCTTCCATTTGCTTATTTAATGTAAGTGGAAGTATTATGGTGAATTCGGTTCCTTTACCCCGTGTAGACTTCACATCAATAGTTCCTTCATGTTTTTCAACAATTCCATATGTGATTGAAAGACCCAGTCCGGTTCCTGAACCAACTTTTTTGGTTGTAAAAAATGGATCAAATATCTTCTCTAGCTTTTCCTCCTCTATTCCTTCTCCATTATCCTTGATGGTAATCTTAACTCCGTTTTTAACCTTGGCGGTCTTAATGACAATTATTCCTTTAGCTTGTGTTGTTTCAAGTGCATCGAGAGCGTTACCAATAATATTGAGAAATGCCTGACTCAACTCCCCTTTATAACCCTCAATCTCCGGGATATTGTTCATGAGTTTTTTTTCAACTTTTACGATATCCTTATATCTGCTTTGCAAAAGCAACAACGCCACCTCAATGTCTTTATGCACATTCACTTTTGAGATTTTCTCAGAATCAAATCGAGAAAAAGTTCTCAAACCCTTAACAATCTCAGCAGTTCGTTCTGCACCTATCTGAATATTTTTCATCATTAACTCGATCGTGGATTCTGCCTCATCATATCCTACCTTTTCTTTTTCATCAATGATCGTATCTAGTTGATTAGAATCGGCCTTAACTTTTTTAAGCTTCTTCACTTTATTCATCACTGGCTTTATTTCTCTAAACTTATCATTAAGAATATGAATCCCTGAATAAACAAAGTTTATTGCATTGTTAATCTCATGTGCAATTCCAGCAGTAAGCACCCCTAAGGAAGCCATTTTTTCAGATTGAACGAGTTGTGATTGAGTATCTTTCAATTCGCTAAGAAGCTTTGCAAGCTTAACTGCATCCCTTTTTCTGGCTCGGTAAGCCATTATTAAGAAAACTAAAAAAATGGTGAATAAGGCCAGGAATATAGTAAGAGAAAAAAGTGTATTCTTTTGTGAATCAACTATTGATCCCATCTCCTCTAAACTTTTTTCTCGCTGTTGTATTTCTTCTTCTTTCTGGACGATCAAATCATCTTGGGATTCCAATTTCTGTCGACCCTCATCTAGTCTTTGACGTTGAGATTGTATTTCTTCCTCCAAAGATGCAACACCGGTTTGAAGTCGATCATACAATCCCCTTAAACTATCAAACTGATTCTTTGTGGACGAAAATTGATATTGTAAACTATCTAAATACTGCTTTTGTAGACTGACTGTCTTTTGCTTCAACTCAATCTCATTTGTCTGACTCAAAATGATCTGTTGCTGATCATTAATGATATCTTCTGTTTCTTGGACTTTAGAGTCAAGCTCATCATATTTTTTTTGGAGATCGATGATTTTGTTTTCCATTTCGATAACAGATACCTGAGCCTCTTTGTATAGTCGAGCGACATCTATCTCACTTCCTCCTAGTAATACCATATTTTCATCGATACTCAAATTTTGGTTTAGAATGTTGGCCCGATTGATTTCAAACACTAGTTGGTTTTCTGAGGAGAAAAAATTAATCATTACATATCGCTGATCATTATATCCGTCACTGACAATCAGCACTGGCCTTTCTTCAATTCGATTTAAAATGGCACGCTGCAACGATCGAAATTCCGGAGAAACATAGACAAGATCGATATCATTAAATGATACTAAACCTGTAGAGGTGCTTATCGTTATTGGTCGTCCGTTTACTTCTCTTTTTCTGCTTAAATTATTGAGTTCATCGATGATCATACCATCGTTAGTAATGGCATGAATTCTAAATGAATCATCATCAGTGGGCCATTCTATATTTTGAGCAAAAGAGTAAATGTAGGCCGCTACCAGCTTTTGTCTTTTGACCGGTTGTGAAACAGCAATTGATATAGTGCTTAGAACAAGTAAGGATACACATGTGATTCTAAGCTTCATAAGCCCCAAATTCCTATTCTATTGATTAAACATTTAACCTGTAAAAAAGTTTATGGCAAAAACTAAACCATCAATTCAAAAACTCAAACTGTAGGCAATTCAACAATAAATGTTGCTCCTGAAGAGAACCCTCTTTCAAACCATACCTTACCCCCTATTTCTTCCACATACCTTTTTACTAAAGCGAGACCAAGACCAGAGGAACTTTCCTGACCGGTAGGTCTGGCGCTAAGTTTTGCAAATTTCATGAATAATTTATCTTCCTCCTCCGGTAAAACACCAGGGCCTTCATCCATGATTTTAACTTGAACACTTCCTTTATTAACATCAATGTTAATTTTCACACTTTTCCCGGGAGGTGTAAACTTTACTGCATTGGAAATCAGGTTCTCAAAAATCAACTGTAAGTAGGTTTGATCTGTGTTGACGTTGGCATCTTCTCCAGAGATCGATAAGCTAATATCCTTTTGTTTTGCCTGCTCAGATAAAACATCCAGAGCCTTATTAACTACTGACTTTATTGACAACACTTCAGTTTTCAGCCGAATAGCTCCTTGTTCCATGGTTGCCAAATCAAGAACGTTATTGACCAGTCCCTGTGCCTGCGCTGAAACTTTTTCTATCATTTCAATAAACTTCCTTTGCTGATCTGCGGCATGTTCTTCCTTAAGAATATTTGAGATAGTAGTGATACTGGCCAGCGGGTTTTTCAGATCATGGGCCAAAATCCGTATAATATGATCCTTATCATCTATGAGCTTTTCTAATTTTTTAGATTGATCACTAATTGTCTGTTTTTGTTGAGCAAGCTGCTTATTTTGAATGTGTAGGTTTTTTAAAGCACTTGTTTGGGTAGATTCAAAAACGACAGAGATTACCAGAATAATCAAAAGTAGTCCCGGCAAAACTGAGACAAACCATTCTGATTTTAAATCAGCATTGTAGTGTATAGGTAATTGTACTCCCTGTAACTCTAGCCAACCGAACCACACCATAATTAAAAAAGAAAGTATGCCCCAGGCTATTCCAAAATTTCTATTGACAACCAACAATGCGAGTACTGGAATAGATATTATCCATGGGTAAATGGCTGACCAAATGCCTCCTGAAAAGTATGTCAATGCAACCACTGCTACCCCTCCAACCAAGACATATAAGTTCGTTATTAACAAAATAGGAGTTCGAGTCTTGACTAAAAATGCCAATGCAATAAACCCTAACACATTAAATATCATTAAGTAAATACCTAATTGATACTCAAACAAAACACTAAACCAGATATAGGAATTTGAAAACAGACTGGTAAGCAGTGTGGATCTTACGAATAATCTAGCCTTCCTCAATCTTAGTTCATCTTCATAATATGAAGGATGAATAAAATAATCTACAAGTGAGGCGAATTTCATGATTATAATGCTAATAAATCTAATCCTTATTTAGCAATGGTGAAAGCAATGTAAGCGCTTGCCAGGATCCAAAAGCCTTCGATTATACCTAAATATACGGTGTGCTGAAGCTTATTATGCTCAGAAAAATAAATAATGATCGGTAATGATAATGATATTAGTGCTTCGCATACGATTACATATACAGGAGCATTAAATATCATGGATACATTTTGCTGATACCACCACCAGCCAGCGTCTTTAGCTAAGTGCTCATACAGTGGAATGTACATTCCACCCGCAATACACAAAATAATGGATGCTATTACAAGCCCCTTCTTTTGTGTAAGTAGCACACCAACAAAGCTCAGCTGGAGTAATACATTGGACCAGGCAAATGGCATATACATTGGGCTACTCCATACCATAAGCTCATTTCCAGGGTACACGAGACTATCAATGGTACTTACCAAATAATGATCAGTAACGAGCTCTAAAATACCAGCTACCGTCCCAAAAATGACAAGTCTCAATACCAGGGGGTTCCTAGTTTTCCATCCATAAATCCAATAGAAAATATACAACCCATAGGTTATGATAATTGCTGCTATTGGACCCGCAGCAATAGTAGAAGAAACCCATGACCATAAAATGAGCACACCAGATGAGCCCAGAATAACATATGTAGTCTGCTTATCTAGCCCAGGAATTTCATATTTATCTGTCATAATTAGGTTTTGTTTTTGCGTTGAATTGCCAGTCTCGTTCCAAATATGGCAGGAGTTGCTAGCGCGGTTTCCCATTCATCCACAAGCCCCCAATCAGCTTGAAGGGAGGGTGGAATATAAAATTGAACCTGCTTACCGTCATTGAAATGATGAATAATTCCTTTCAAAAGCCTTCTATTGAAGTGTGTGGATAATTTGCCAATAAAACGATGTTCTTCGAGTTTGCTAAGTTCTCCAGTGATGAATCTAGTAACCGAAAGAGCTATCCGATCCTTTCTGTCATCTGAACTTTCAATACCGATACACTTTGCTAAGTTAATTTTACTTGATTCTGTAAAGTCTTTGAGAAAATACTCAATAAAGTATGCTGGTACTTCATCAAAAGAATTTCCTGGAATGAGATAGTTCATAAATGCAATACAAGAATCCGTCAAAGCTTTACCAGCTGTAGAATCTACCGCCTGATGCTCAATGATTTTCGTTGCGAGTTTAAAACCATCTTGATAGGTGTCTGGTAGTAGTTTCTCATCTATCCCCATTAAATACCCCACTACCTTCCAACAATGCATATAATCATCTATTTGTGATTGCGAAAGATTGACTTGCAGGCGATGAAGTCCTGCAATAATCACAGGACCAAAAGACATAAGTGTGCCAGCTAAATCCTCTTGATTAATGGGTTGACCATATTTATCAACATCCCATTTCTTATCCTGATATTGACCAGATTTAAGAAAGTGTCGAATAGAGGCATGGATCAGCCTTACTTTCTGTAAGGTAACAATGCCTCTTCCACCCTTATTGAGTCCGTTTTCCGTTAATACATTTACCACCATTTGGGCAGTCTCCATTAATCTCCTTGCCAGCGGATCAATGTTACCATTATGAGAAAGTAAGCGTCCAGTTTCATAAAGAACCTGAGCTCCTTTACCACAGGTGTAACACATTGGGAGAGAGCTTACATTCAAAAGCATGAATATTTCAGGGCCATACAGAGAAAACAACTTTTGGCCGTTTCTTATTCTATCTCTGTCTGCCCATGATGGAAGCTTTTCAGATTGATCTATGTAATGGTCTAGCTGTGATGATAGGTCATCACCAAGTGATGAAAACATGCCTTTTTGGAAACTATTATTCCTGAAAAGCATCATCATTAGCTCATTTACCTTTTTCTCATCACCAGATGTTAAAATTGATGAGACTGTCGCATCGGCTAGTTGATCAGTTTGATCTCTGAATGCTTGTAATGTTTCTGAATTAATGTCAGAAATCAAAAAGCCATTATTCATTCTTTAGAAGATAGGTTAGTTCGATTTAATGTTGTAATCTAACACCTTTACTTCTTTGATGAAAGGAGGTAAAATAAGAAGTGTCTGAAAATAAAATGAATACTAGATTGCGCTGATAACTGTCTTAAGACCGTCGTATGTCCAGGGCTTATCTATAAACCGATCAATTAGTCTTTTCTCAATTGCTTCGCTAACTTCTCCTTCGGCAGCATATCCGGAAATCATGACTTTTTTTGGAGCTGTAGTGATATTCATTAACTCCATTTCTTTAAGAAACTCAACACCTGACATCAATGGCATACGCTGATCTGTAAAAACATATTCTACATCATTATTCTTTAAATAATCGAGCGCCTCTTCAGGGTATGTGGTAGTAAATACGTCAAAATCTTTTTTGAACATCTCCTTAAAAAGAAGAAGATTAATTTCCTCATCATCTAAATAGATAACTACTGGCTTTTGCATACTATGCTTTTCATTTCTGGTTGAGCTACAAATCTAATTCAATAGCTAAATAGTTTGTAGAACAATTAATTTGATTTCGACGAATTAAATCTGATGGCTGAGTAATAAATCTTTCAGGTTCTGATACGACCATGGCTTACTTACAAAATGATCAATTAGCTTGGTTTCCAACGCCTCATCCACATCCCCTTCTTGAGTATAGCCAGAAATAATCACTTTGGTGGAATCATTTGAGATTCCAAGTTCTTTTAATTCTTTTAGATATTCCACTCCTGTCATTACGGGCATCAACTGATCAGTCAGGATGAAATTAGGTTTATTGTTTTTTACATGCTCTATGGCATCATCTGGTGATGAAGTGGTTACAATATCAAAATCCCTCTTAAACATCTCTTTAAAGAGGATCAGGTTGATTTCCTCATCATCCAAATAAATCAATGTGGGTTTATTATCATTCATCTTTTACCTCAGCTATTGGTAATCTAATGATGAACTCAGCGCCTTCATCAGGTTCTGAATTCACAGCAATTGTTCCTCCGTGACGTTCTACAATTCCATAAGTGATAGCCAATCCAAGCCCGGTCCCGGCTCCTACTTTTTTAGTAGTATAAAATGGATCGAAAATCTTTTGTTTCTCTGATTCTGACATTCCAACACCATTATCCTTAATTTTTACCTCAACATGTTTTCCATTTTTTGATGTAATAATATTGATTTCACCACCCTTTCCTTTATCAGAGACTGCATCCAATGAATTGTTGATGATGTTTAGAAATGCCTGGCTCAATTGGCCGCTAAATCCATCAATCTCTGGTATATCCTTACCAAATTCTTTATTGATTTTTACAGCATCCCTGTGTCTACTATTTAGGAGTAATAATGCTACTTCAACATCGTTATGAATATCAATTTTGGTCTTCTTTTCTGTTTCTGATCTTGAAAAGATTCTTAATCCTTTTACAATTTCAGTAGTTCTTTCAGCTCCTACTTTAATGCTATTGATCATTTGATCTATGATCCCCTGAGCTTCGTCATACTCTACTTCCTTTCTTACTTTTGACAGCTCATGAATTGACTTATTAAGCTCTGCATCATCCTCCTTCAATTCTGTCACCTTAGAAATAACAGGCCTAATTTCGGTGAACTTATCACTAAGTACATGGATCCCTGAATAAACAAAGTTGATTGCGTTATTGATCTCATGAGCAATTCCTGCAGTAAGCGTACCCAAAGACGCCATTTTTTCAGATTGCACCAACTGTGATTGAGTATCTTGAAGTTCTTCCAACAGATTTGCAAGGTCTTCTTTTTGCTCTGCCAGTTTTTTAGCTGCCCTCTTTCTAGCGCGGTAAGCTGTGAAAATGAGAAATAAAAACACAACTACAACCACCAGAAATAATATCAAAAATACAAGCGCACTCTGCTGTGAGTTTACCACCGTGGACATTTCATCCAGTCTCTCCTCACGCTGTGCAATCTCTTCATTCTGCTTAGCAATTCGTTCCTGTTGTTTCTCTAGCGTTTTGTTTCCTTCGGCTACTTGCTCTTTTTGAAGATTAATATCTTCAGTTAATACTGCTAATTCTTGTTCTCTTTTATCTAACTGTGAGGTTAAGGCAATTAATCTTTGCTCTGATTCAGCGAATTCATCTCTTAGGCTGTCTAATAAACTATTTTGTTTCTCAATTTGATTTTGCTTGAATTCAATTTCCTGATCTCTTTCTCTAATGATCTTATCTTGACCTAGAAATAATCTTCTGGCGACTGTTGAGGCTAAATTCAATGAGTCGAAGACTTCTTGTAATTCCTTTGCTCTTGATTCCATCGCTCTTACGGAATCTCTAACCTGTTTGAAAATCTTAGCCAAATCCACTTCCGACCCTCCCAGATCATTCATTCCCGGTTTGATCTTCAGACCTTGATTGCTAACATTTGCCCGGTTGATCTCAAATGTTAATCCTCCGGCATCACTGTCCAGAAAATTTATCATCACATCCCTTTGCTTATCGTATCTGTCAGTAACAAGCAAAACAGAGGTGCCTCCCACTCGATCTAATAAGATTGGTATGGTTGCATTGTATCGATTAGTTACAAAAATTACGTCAGCATCCTGTGGGATTATTACATAATTTGTAAAACTCACCTGGGTTGTGCGTCCAGCCAATTTTTTAGTTTGACTAGTGGTTCTGAACGCTTGCTTCAGATCGTTATCTGTAGTAATTACATGAATTTTAAATGGAGTGCTTTTTTGAGGCCACTCAATATTTTCAACGAAAGAGTACGTGGTTGCAACTAGCTTCTTTTGACGATCCGTCTGAGCATTAGCCATTTGCCACGCTAAAAGCGTTGTGAGTAAGAATAGTATTACCTGTTTAACCTTCATTATAGGACTGGTGACAGCAGGAAATATAGTGATTTTATATGGGTTCATACTAGCTATTAGATAAGACTCATCCATGATTAGATAAATAACGGATTACCTTAGAGATACATTTTACTAAAAATATTAGTAATTTTGATTCATGGAAAATGCTTTCATTCTGCACATGGATTTAGACACATTTTTTGTGTCTGTAGAACGCTTACGTGATAGTCGGTTGAATGAAAAACCAATTTTGATTGGTGGGTCTAGCGATAGAGGAGTGGTGGCAGCATGTAGCTATGAAGCACGCAAATTTGGGATCCATTCTGCCATGCCCATGAAGTTAGCCTCTCAACTCTGTCCGGAAGCTGTTATAATTAAAGGTAGTCATGCAGATTATACCAAGTTTTCCATCGAAGTATCAGAGATCATCAGAGAGAATGTTCCTGTATTTGAAAAAACATCAATTGATGAATTTTATGCAGACTTAACGGGTATGGATCGGTTTTTTGGATGTTACAAAATGGCATCTGAACTAAGAGAGAAGGTAATTGACAATACCGGATTGCCCATCTCCTTTGGTTTATCCATCAACAAAACTGTCTCTAAAGTAGCAACAGGTGAAGCAAAGCCAAATAATAAGATTTGGATAAAATCCGGAAAAGAAAAGTCCTTCTTAGCCCCCCTCCCTGTGCAAAAGATTCCAATGATAGGAGAAAAAACCTATCAAACATTGCGTGGATTGGGAGTAAAAAAGGTTCATACCCTACAGGAAATGCCAAAAGACATGCTCTTTCAGATTTTCGGGAAAAATGGGGCTGCCATGTGGGAAAAGGCCAATGGGATAGATCGATCACCTGTAATTCCTTACTCAGAGCGAAAATCCATTTCTACTGAAAAGACCTTTGATAAAGATACCACAGACATCAACCGGCTAAAAACCATCATTTTAGCGATGACAGAGCACCTGGCATTCCAACTGCGAGAAGAAAACAAACTGACAGCCTGTGTGGCAGTAAAAATTCGGTATTCAGACTTTAATACCCACACACAACAGGTTCGCATCCCATATACATCAGGAGATCACATTCTGATACCTAAGGTGATCGAACTGTTTGAAAAATTGTATGACCGCAGACTTCTCGTCAGACTTGTAGGAGTACGATTCAGCAGTTTGGTGCATGGAAATTATCAAATCAACTTGTTTGAAGATACTGGTGAGATTATAAATCTGTACCAGGAGATGGATTGGCTTAGAAAAAAACATGGTGACCGATCAGTGGTACGAGCAAAATCGCTCGGAGTAAATGCAATGCGTACGTTTAACCCTTTCAAAGGCGATATGAGAGTTTCGAAGGTGGGGTAGGTGGGTAATCTCCCCCGCTTGTGGGAGTGAGTTTTTAAAATGAATCACAATGAATAAAAACTACTGGAACACAATAAAATCACTTGCCAGAGAGCTTAGAAAAAATCAAACACTCTTTTAACGCTCCCCCTTCCCCTCTCTAAAATTAGAGAAGGGTGCCTGACGAAGGAAAGGCGGGATGAGTTTTCAATTCCATGTACCTCAATACCCACACATATTACAGTTTTAAATACGGCACGCTTTCCGAAGAGGGCCTCCTAGCTACGGCTCAGGAATGTGGCATCAATGAGCTGGTTCTCACAGATATCAACTCCACTTCTGGGTGTCTCAATTTTGTGCGATTGGCTCCAGAATTTGATATCCGACCAATCTTGGGCATAGACTTTAGAAATGGTGCAAAACAGCAGTTCGTTGGAATAGCAAAGAATAATGCCGGCTTTCAAGAACTAAACACTTACCTCTCACATCATTTACACAATAAAGAGGAATTCCCAAAACAAGCTCCATCTTTCAAAGAAGCATTTGTTATCTATCCGTTTGATCCTTCATTTGATATGAAACTTCGGGAAAATGAATTTCTGGGAATTAGGCCAAAAGACATTTTCAAGTTTCCCCGAACTAAGTGGGTCAATCAACTAGACAAGCTGGTTATCCTTCATACCGTATCCTTCAAAGCGGGTGATGATAGCAAGATCCATTTCAATATGCATCGCTTACTTCGGAGTATAGATAACAATACTTTACTTAGTAAGCTTTCCAAAAACGAAGAAGGTGATCCAGATGACGTAATGCATCCGGTAGGTAAGCTTTTTGAATACTACAAAGACTACCCGGAAATCATCGTCAATACAAAAAAACTTCTCGAAAAATGTTCCATCGAGTTTCAGTTTAATGACCCGGTAAATCATCAAAACCTCAAGATATACGGAGAATCGGAGGAAGACGACATTCGAAAAATTACCGAGTTATGTCAAGAAGGCCTTCCATATAGGTACGGAGATAATCCAAAAAAAGAAATCATCGACCGGTTGGATATGGAACTGAATCTAATCAAGACTAAAGGTTTTGTTTCTTACTTCCTGGTAAACTGGGACATCCTTCAATATGCCCGAAAAATGGGCTATTACTATGTGGGGAGAGGAAGTGGTGCAAATAGCATTGTCGCTTACCTATTGAGAATCACCGATGTAGATCCGGTAGATCTGGACCTTTATTTTGAACGATTCATTAATCTTTTCAGACAGAATCCACCAGATTTTGATATTGACTTTTCATGGAAAGATAGAGACGACATTACACGATATATTTTTGAGCGATTTGGTCAGAATGGTCAGGTGTCTCTTCTTGCGACTTACAGCACTTTCCAAAGCAGAGCAATTATTCGTGAGTTGGGAAAGGTTTTTGGGCTTCCACCCCATGAAATTGAAAAAGTATCTCAAACCGATGAGAAAAATCTGGATCATGTAGGTAGACTGATCCGTAGATATGGCGAGCGTCTGATCGATTTTCCAAGCCATCTCAGCATACATGCAGGCGGTGTACTAATCTCTGAGAAACCCATCCATTATTTCACTGCCACATCACTCCCTCCAAAAGGTTATCCGGTCACTCATTTTGATATGATTGTAGCAGAGGATGTGGGATTATTCAAATTTGACATCCTGAGCCAACGTGGGCTGGGAAAAATTAGAGATACACTAGATGTAATCAAGCGAAACTGCCCAAATGATCCTGACGTTGACATTCATAACTTCAAGTCTTTCAAAGACGATCCTAAACTCAACTACCGCCTGCAAAATGCCGATGCAATCGGATGTTTTTACATTGAATCACCTGCCATGCGTATGCTCATGAAAAAGCTTCAGGTGAATGAATACCTCGGATTAGTGGCTGCCAGCTCAATTATTCGACCGGGAGTAGCAAAATCAGGCATGATGCGTGAATACATCCTGCGTTATCGTCATCCTGAACGAAGAAAAGACGCACACCCGGTACTTCAGGATATCATGCCAGATACTTACGGAGTAATGGTCTATCAGGAAGATGTCATCAAAGTCGCTCACCTCTTTGCGAAATTAGATCTGGGTGAGGCAGATATGCTGCGCCGAGGAATGTCTGGAAAATATCGTTCTCGAGATGAGTTTTTAAAGGTCAAAGACAAGTTTTTTCAGAATTGCAAAGACCTGGGCAATACCTATGAGCTCTCTGCAGATATCTGGCGACAGATAGAAAGCTTTGCCGGCTATGCATTTGCTAAAGGTCATTCTGCTTCTTATGCTGTGGAAAGTTACCAGGCATTATACCTTAAAACGTACTACCCACTGGAATACATGGTGGCTGTCGTGAATAATGGAGGTGGTTTTTATCGGACTGAATTTTACATACATGAAGCACGAATGTGTGGCGCACAAATTGAAGCTCCATGTGTAAATCATAGCGAGGGCCTCACGGTGATCTTTGGGAAAACCATTTATCTCGGATTTGGCATGGTAAAAGACCTAAACCATACTACCATGGATGCCATTATTGCTGAACGGGAAAAAAATGGTGCTTTTCTTGATTTAGATGATTTCATCAATCGTGTGGGTATTTCATTGGAGCAAATCAAACTGCTCGTGCGTGTAGGTGCTTTACGAGCTTTCGGTCCGAAAAAGGATATCCTTTGGCAAGTGTATTTCACCATGGGAGCTGGAGTTAGCCAAGTAAAAAATGGACTTTTTAATATGCCTATAAAAAAATGGGCACTACCCCCACTTCATCACGACAAGCGTGAAGATGCTTTTGATGAAATGGATCTGCTAGGTTTTCCTCTTTGCAATCCTTTTGACCTGATCGATGTTTCTCATTATGGAGTATTATCCAAAGAGCTCCCCCGATACCTGAACAGGCAAGTGGAAATGCTCGGATACCTTGTTACGATTAAAAACACAGGCACTTCAAATGGGAAACGTATGAACTTTGGAACGTTCATAGATCATGAAGGTCAGTTTATTGATACCGTACATTTTCCTCAAACAGCTGCCAGATATCCTTTTCGTGGAAGAGGTATCTACCGACTAACAGGTAAGGTCGTGGAAGAATTTGACTTCTATAGCCTTGAGGTGAACCGAATGGAAAAAGTAAATTTTGTGAATCTGGATGAAGTATCTAAAGGTATGGTAAGGGCTGTTTCGAGATAGTTTTTTTGATTGAACGAAATCCAGTCTAATCATACTTACCGTATGTTTCATACTTTTCACAAACTGTGATGGGTTTAAATGATAGCCGGCTCGAGTTAACGAGCCGGCATTTTTTTATATCGTATATGTGGCTTTATAAGCCTCCGGATGCTCGATACTAAGACTTTCGTCTGGTTCGATGCTGGAATGGTGGGATGTGATTTTTTCATCTTTAATTACAAACGAAAATCGAAGTTTATTCCGTTTTTCAAATCCACCAGAATTCCAGATTAGCTCATATACGCCACTGTCTACTTTGAGCCCATTTACCCGCTGTGTTACCACATTTACGGGAGAAACTGTGACATCATCTTTTTCAAATAAATCATGAAATAAGTCCTGTACTTCACTTCTATTCTTTCGAATCTTAGATGAAAATGCAGGGATCATCATCACATCATCTGCATAAAGATTCATAAGTGCATCCAGGTCATGCATGTTCACTGCTTTCACCCACTTATTTAATACAGGCAATTGCGGCTCCTGGATCATATCTGCAATTTCTAATCCAATGTGCTGCTCCGATTTGAATGTCTCCTGAAACTCAAGCCAAATATCTGCAGTTGACTTACCTAGTCTGCGCATAAATACAAACTGAATACCCCCATGAACAGCAAGGAGCAATAGAAGGCCTTCAAAAATACCTAACTCAAAGACTAATAACCCACAAACTGCCGCCATGATAAGGGCATATCTCCCCTCTGATCTTACGTTGGCAATGTTAGCAATCATCTTCCATCCGGAATAGACCATGATGATACCAAGTGCATACTCTGGTAAATGGGAAAGGATAGATGGGAAAATTACCACTAATAAAAGCACAAGCGCAGTGAAAAGATTTGACAGCTTCGTCACTGCTCCAGCAACTGTGTTCGTAGTGCTTTTAGCCAGTCCATCTAAATTAGTCATTCCTCCAAAAAAGGTAGCGCCGATATTGGCTATCCAAATAGGCAATAATCCATTATTTGCATCTGCTTTACGTTTTCTAGGGTCCATCTTCTCAATGGCCACATGGCTCATCACCTGCTCAATGATATCTATCGTACCAAGCATGAGCGCAAATCCAACCATCTTCAAAAGCATCCACAACGACTCTGTCTCATTCATTCCATTGAGGTGAGGCAAAGGAGCTTGAAGTTGAAATGGAATGGAGTCAATCTCGATTTTCGGGAGTGGAAGCACAAAACTTAACAAAAAGCTAGTTGCCATAATGACAAAATAGGACAGTGCTGGCATACGTTTTTTGTAGTATTTGTATAAGAGAACAAACAGCACAAAGGAAACGATGCTTAGCGCTATCACCATCTCACGCTCCCAATTGAGCCATGTATCTGTTTCGTGCTCAATGTCATAAAGAAACGGCACGAATTTAAGGGCTATCTTTAAGCCTACCCCTGCCAGTAAACCTTCTACCAAGTAATGAGGTACCACTCTCAGGATGAATTTCTCCCATTTGAACTTCCATACTAAAGCTTGAAATAAAGCTGTGAGCGCAATTACAAATGGCATGTTTTCCATGCCAAAAGAGCTGACGCCAAGGGCTAACGCAGGAGCTAAACCAGCAGCCACTCCAGGCATGCCCGTAAAGTTTCCCGGCTTAAATAAATACGTAACGAAACTGATTATTCCTGCAAAAATGACGGTGTATAAACCGGTCATAATTGGATAGTCTGACATTAAACATATACCAACTGTCAGTGGGACAGCCATTACCCCAGTGACTGTACCTGCAAGTGCATCTCTTTTCAGATGCACGAATATATTTTTAGATTGATCATTCATGATTCTGTTAATTCTAATTGTGATGAATAGAAAATAGGTGTTGACTCTAACACCACTGGTGTGAGCAACGAACGGACTTCAGCTAAAAGCTGAATGGATTAACAGAATGGAATCTTAAGGGAGCAAAACAGCACTACCATGGAAACATGATTCGAAAGTCTGCGAGGCTGCTTTAGTAAATAGTCGTGTGGAGAATTGGATAGAAACCTGTAAACAAAAGGAGTTGTAGAAGCCAGATCAAGATTGGCAAGTAACAAAACGATTTTTCGTTCGCCCTCTTTTTCTTTGACTTCCTCTTTTAGTTCTCTCTCTTCTTTGCTCTCCTCTGCTTGTTCATCAGAAAGCATGAGACTTATCTCTGACACTGTAATAAGTGTCACCATTAAAATGGAAAAGTACTTTATAAGGTGTTCTAAACGGAACATATTAGTCCACATTGCAATGATAAAGCTAGGTTTATTGTATCAATTAGCAAAAATCTTTTCGACCAAGTCAGATGAAACATAGTTCATGTATCATGCCAATTGGATTGCTTTGATACTTCAATCCAGACCTAAACCATAATGAAATGAAGAAAATTCTATTCTTATTCCTATTGCTGCCATTTCTGGCCCAATCTCAAATACTTTTTTCTGAAAGCTTTGTGGTCATCTTTGACAGTACCAAACACTTCAAAGGGTCTGTTGCACCCTCGCTGGAGATTAAAACACAGAAGCAACTATATGTGGAGATTACCAATCGGGCAGATATGGCCTTTCGATTTAAGAATCATGGAATTACGGTAGCCAACAAGTTTGAATTGACGCGTGATGGTAGCGAAACCATTCTTAGTGGTGGTTTTATCTACGGAAAGTTTAAGACCTTCTATGACAATCCCTTCGTACTGGAACATTACGCACAGCATCAGTGGGCTGAAGCACGAGGACTCGATAGGAAGATTGCTATTGGGTCAAATGTGAGATATAAACTGTTAAAAACGCAGAAAGGTGGGGCATTTGCGGGTATAGGCCCTTTCTATGAATATGAGCTATGGAATTACAGAGGCGTACCTGATGATCGACTCCCACTTAACACAACAAGTATCAGTATGAGGGAATGGAAACTCAATGTTTATTTGAGTACTAAACGGGAATTATCAGAAAAAATACGTTTTGAAGGTTCCGTCTATTTTCAAGACGGATTCAATGATCTCTTTAGCGAGCCACGTTGGGCTGGAGCGATTGCGTTCTCTTATTCATTTACGAAAAACATTGCTTTTGGGGTAAACCTACAAACCATTTACGATTTCAACCCGATCGTTCCTGTAGATAAGTTGTGGCTCAATACCTTTTCAGCTTTGGAAGTTACTTTTTAGCAGATCACTTCTTGAGGGTAATGTCAGGCATTCCTACTAATTCAAAAGTAGCCGATGCGAGGATGATTTTATCGTTTGATGAATTTACCGAGATAAGTATTTCTTTAAAAATTTCATTCTTTGTATTTCTACGTCTCTTTAAATCCACAATATAGCGAAGTGTAAATTCCACCCAATTATCATTGGCTACTAAAGAGACCATAGGATTGATGTTAGCTGATTCGATCAGGTACTTCTCAGTCATCTCTTGCCATTTACCCTTTGCTTCTTTGACAAAATCTCCGGTTATTTTTTCACCAGCTTTTTGAATTATTTCTTCAGCTAACTTATAGTCTGAACCAAACCGTTCAGGAATCTTCACTTCGTCCCATAGAAAGGGGAAGTCAGCAGAATAGTTGAATACCAAGCGCAACAGTCTAACCGCCAAGTTTACTACTATAAACAATACTGAAGTAAACGATGATTGCAACCCACGACAGGAAGGGCCCAAACTTTTTGGCTTTATACCGGCTATCGATCCTTGATCTTGGAGAATAGTTTGCTTTGAATTAACCTTCCAATGGACCAAATGATGATGGCTCCAAGTATGAAAGTCACAACCTTGCCAATCGTATCATTAAAGAGAAGTTCCTCAATCTTTTCCATTTGGTTCTTTCGGTATGGTGATCGCATTTCCATCTCTCACCGCTCTGTAATGAGGGGACATAATTTCCACACCAGCCGCGTTGAACTTATCCTGAATGTTCGCATGAAGTTCAGAGTAAATCTTAGGCATCTGTTCTGGTAAATCTGTGAATGCATTCAGCTGATAAGCAACATACCAATCATCCAGGCTTGTTTGTAGCACAAATGGCTCTTTGCTGATGTTTACACCGTCAGTAACCACAGCTGCTTCTATTAGAAGTTCATGCACCTTTCTCCATGGCACATCATATCCAATCGTCACAGATGTATGTAATACTAATCCTAATTCTTTACTGCTCGAAGTGTAATTAACCGTATGTCCATTCAGAATAGCTGCATTAGGCACGGTGATATCTTCATTTTTGGTAGTTCGAACCCGGGTAACTAGCAATGTTTTTTCAACTACTTGCCCGGTTACCTCTCCGATCTTTACGCGATCTCCGAGACGAAAAGGTCGCATATAAGTAATCACTAAACCAGCTACAGCATTGGCTATGGCAGATGATGATCCTAGCGAAAATAAGATACCAAGGAACACTGATACGCCTTTGAAAACATCAGAATCAGATCCAGGAAGGTATGGAAATATTACTACGAACATGAAGGCATAAATCAGAAACTTTACAATGTTATAAGTAGGCATGGCCCAGTCTTCGTGAAAGCCTGTGATCTTTAAATTGCCTACTTCTATTTCATGAGAAATAAACTTTAAAAAACGAACCAAATAACTGGTTATGACATAAATAACTGCGATTGTAAAGGCATTCGGAAGGTAATTCCAAAATGAAAGCAGGATATTCTGTGCCGGACTTAAAATCCACCCCATGAGTGTTTCCGCCCAGTGCTTAGTAAATGGAAATAATCCAAAAATGATTGGCAGTGAAAAATAGAGAACAAGTGCGAAAAAACCCCACTTCAAAATACCCACTCCTCTAACCACAACATCCAATTGTCTTTCCGGAGGCAGGAATTCATAATTACCGATACGAATACCCGTGAAATATTTTTTCTTGTTCATCACAAACCAACCTTGCAATCCTTTAAATAGCCTATTTAGAAAATAGATAATCAAGACGGCCACTCCTAAAATCAGAAATACCAAACCAAACCTGGCTGCTATATTTCTAACCGTGCTTCGATTGCGTTGATCAACAATGAAGGTTCCTATGGTTTCTCTATACTTATTTGCAAGTGATTCTTTAGATTCTCCTTCAATCCAAAGTGCATCCCAGTCTGATACACTGGTCACAATGAGGTTTCGATACATGATGTCTACTGTCCCCTCATGCTCGTCGATATATAGTGAATCAACAAAGAAATAATCATCTCTTATTAGTAAGTCAATCTTCTCAGAAACGTTGACAGCCCTCTCCTCTGCCATAATCGGTCCCAGTTTCGTATATATTGTGAACAAAGAGTCTTCATCAGGAGCCACAACAAACCCCTTAATCGTCTCTCTTAGTTTCAAAATTTTTGATTTTTGAGCTGCATTTCTAGCTGAGTCACGAAGCTCGATTTCCCGGATCTGTTCACGTAAAGAGACTTGATTGAACTTATCACTTTCTTGCAAAAGCTGTATGCGTTTCATTAGATCAATTCGAGCCAATGAATCTTGCTTTCGTTGAAGTTTATTTTGATTTAGCAACCGCTGATAAGTTCCCAATTGCTGCGTAAGACTATTCAACTTACGTTGAACACTATCAGACTGATTTTCAGAAGTTTGTCCAAATGCTCCAACTGAGAACATTAAAATGGAAAGGACAATGATTAACTTTTTCATGTATAAATATTGGCGCTAAATACGAGGAATTTTAGGAAAGGTTGGGATTAAGATCCTATAAATATGATATAAAAAAAGAGGCTATTTTCGGTAGCCTCTTTGTATCAAAAAAAAGCTTGTTTTTAACCGATTTCAACTAATTGAATGTCGAAAACCAAGTCTTTACCTGCCAGGTCATGATTCGCATCAACTGTGATCACCTCATCAGAAACAGCAGTTACAGAAACATAGGTCTGGTGTCCAAGATCATTGGTTGCAACTAGTTTTTGTCCAACCTCAGGACTCATATCTTCTGGCAATTGATTTTTGGGTACTTCCTGAATGAGCTCATCTCTGCGCTCTCCATATGCTTCAGCTGAAGGTATGGTCACCGTTTTTTTCTCATTAACTTCCATTCCATTTACTGCCTCATCAAATCCCTTAATCATTTGTCCGCCACCCACTGTAAACTCTAATGGGTCACGGCCCTCAGATGAATCGAATACTTCACCCGAAGTGAGCTTTCCTGTGTAGTGTACTTTTACCTTGTCGTTAGCTTTAGCTTTCATAAAAAAAAATTTCTTATAGAATAATTATCAGGCAAAAGTAGTAAAAATCTAAAGGGTCCATGGTTTGCATTATATATGTAACTACATTTAATGTATTTACGTATATATTTGTTTTATTATTAAACTGAAAGGAAAAAATGAAAAAAATAGTGCATAGAGCAGAAACCAGAGGTACTGCAAATTTTGGTTGGCTCACCAGTAGGCATACATTCAGTTTTGGTCAATACTATAATCCTGAAAGAATTCATTTTGGTATGCTGCGAGTATTGAATGATGACATTGTAACTGGTGGTGCGGGCTTCCCTACTCATCCTCATGACAATATGGAAATTGTATCCATCCCTTTAAAAGGAGCTCTTGCTCATAGAGATAGTACTGGCACTGAAAAAGTGATCAACACTGGTGAAGTTCAGATCATGAGTGCCGGTAGCGGATTGACCCATTCAGAATATAATGCAAGCAAAGAAGATGATGTAAACTTTCTTCAAATCTGGGTCATTCCTAAAGAAAAGGATATTACTCCCCGATATGATCAAAAAGAATTTGAAGTTTCTAAAAGAAAAAACAAAATTCAAACAGTGGTTTCACCTAATGATGAAAGTGCCTTGTGGATTAATCAAGATTCATGGTTTGCACTATCTAATTTGGACCAGGACCGATCAATATCTTACAAGCCTAATAAACTGGGAAATGGCGTTTACTTATTTGTTCTAGAAGGAAAAGTTTCAATCGGTGGTGAAGAACTAGGAAAGCGAGATGCGATTGGGATCACTGAAATAAATGAGTTTAATATTTCGGCCAATGAAAACTCAGAGATGCTGTTAATTGAAGTTCCAATGAATTAACGATGGATGAATTCAAAATACCTTCAGAAACAAGAATAGGTCACGTTCATTTGAAGGTTTCCAATATCAGGAAATCGCTCGATTTTTATTGTGGTCTTTTGGGTTTCGAACTAATGACAACCTATGGTGAAGATGCTGCATTCATATCTGCCGGTGGTTATCATCACCACATTGGTTTAAATACTTGGATGAGTAAGGATGCTAACCCTCCTCCAAGAAACACGACCGGATTGTTTCATACCGCCATTCTACTTCCCACCAGAAATGACTTGGCTATTCTTCTCAAAAGACTTAGAGCTGCAAAATATCCTATTCTGGGAGCTTCAGACCATGGTGTGTCAGAAGCAATCTACCTAAATGATCCTGATCAAAATGGAGTGGAGCTTTATTGGGACAAGCCAAAGGATCAATGGCCAAAAAGAGAAGATGGGTCATTAGATATGTATACTCGGCCACTAGATTTAAACGATTTGATTAATGCTTAGCATTTCACACCAATAAACGTGAAAATTTAGTAATGAAAATGATCTTATAAGACCTTAGAGTTTTCTAATAAATAAAAAAGACGGTCAAAATGACCGCCTTTTATTACTCTTTTAAACTATTCCTATTGATTCTCAGCAAAAGGAGTTGGGAACTCTTCAGCTACTGTATCTCCCGCACGATCAAGAGGCAAATCAGATAATCTATTATATCTTCTTAGATCTACCCATCTATGTCCCAAACCAAACAATGAATACCTTCTTTGATTAAGCATTTCATCAACAACTTCAGCATCTACAGCTGGATTAGCAGTAGAAGCTCCAAGGCCTGCTGATGCTCTAACGATATTAAGCACTCTTAATGCTTCAACATTGTTGGTTCCAATATTCGCTTCAGCATAAATCAATAAAAGTTCGACATTTTTCATAATTGGAACAGGCGCCACATTTGAAGCAAATTGAGTTACCTGCCTCCAACCAGTTAATCCATCAAATCTTACTGTATCTGTTACACTATCTCCAGTGTCATCAAAAAGACTTGTGTTATCATCAACTCGTCCATCTCCTGCTTCAGCATCTTGAGAAAACGAAGGGTGAGCCATGTACCTTTGCTGATTGGGCACATAGAATAATGGATTGGAAATATCATTACCAGTCAATCCAAAAGTATGTGCAGGTCCCATGTCCATACTACCCGCTTCATCCATGAATGAATTAGCTAAGAATCCAAGTGCTGCAGTATCATCACCTTGATAGATAGCTACTCTTGCAGCCAGTCCCCTATTAAATTCAGCAAAAGTTGCGGGAGTATCAAAACCAGCAAATCCACTACTTAAAGGAAAATCAAACGCTGCGCCTGCATTTGATAGCTCAGTATTAGCGCTTTCAAGCATTCCTCTAATTGCTGTTAATGCTTCTGCATAAGAAACAAATGGCCCCAAATTATCAGGATCATCTACATCCACACGGATGCCATTGGAAAACTGACGATTTGCTACCATTAGCAATGCATAGGCCTTGATAGTTCGCGCATAACCACGGTAACCATCGAGTTCCGCCTCACTTAATGAGGTAGCAGAATTATTAACTGCTTCTATCAACACATTTGCAGTTTGAACAATTTTATACCAAGCTGCATAAGCACGTGTGGTTAAGAATCCATTGTTATCTAAAGCAGTTCCAATCACTAACTCTCCAGTATATCTTGGATCAACTTGTGTTAAGTCATTATACTCTCGTCCAAGAATACTTACTGTTTGATAATGGAATCCCATATCATTTCTCATTATTGCTTCTAAACCAGTAGTAAGCAATATCAAATCCTGCTGTGACGCGCCGTTTTCAAAGCTTGAAACAGTTGGAGCGTTCGGATTTTGTATGTCATCCAACGTACACGCCGAAAGAGCGCCGAGGACAAACAATACTAGTAATCTGTTATATATCGTTTTCATAATTATTGAGTCCTTACGTTTAAAATTTAACATTCAAGTGGAAATTGATAAACCTACTTGCCGGATAAGGTGTTACCTCAACTGTATTAGCCAATACATTATTACCAAAGTTTGAAGACTCTGGATCATAACTATTGTAATCAAAAATATTGATCAGGTTACGAGCAGACATACCCACTTTAACTTGAGATAACTGAGGTACTAATGATTTAGGTATTGTGTAGAATAAACCAATCTCTCTTAGTCTAATGTATCCGGCATCTTCAATCACTGGATCAGGATTTGCAAAGGCTTGACTTGCTCTGTAATCTCCATTACTTAATGTTCCTGATGGATCTAAACCAGTATCGTTATAATCCCAAGTAGTTCCAGCTAAATCATAAAGTAAAGTTGTCAAGTTTATAGCGTCACCACCATTTTTCCAATGCCACAAGAACGTCAAATCGAAGTTTCCATAGTTCAATGAATTAAACCATGACATTTGGAAATCAGGCTCAGCATTTCCATAAACTGCAAATCCATCTCCATCTGGATCACAATCTGTACATTCTGAGGCGATATACGTTCCTACAATTTGGGTAGCACTTTCACCTTCTTTAATAAGGTAGGTTCCTAGAGATGCTGCAAATCCTCCAGTTGTAAATGATGGTACTCTTAACTTAGTAACTGTTGATTTATTTTTCCACCATCTCACTGTAGTATTCCATGTAAAATTGTCGTTTTGGACAACAGTTGCGTTGATTCCTAACTCAATTCCTTTGTTTTCAAGTTCAGCACCATTTACAACTCTTCTTGTAAATCCAGAAGAAGGTTCGTTTTGTGCTTCCAATAAAACATCCTTGATTTTTTTGTTATAGAAATTTACTGTAATGCCAATTTTGTTATCTAATAAACCTATGTCAGCACCAACTTCTAACTCTGTCTGTCTTTCCGGCTCAACGTTCACATCTCCCAATAAATTTCCAGGCGTCACACCTGCTGTTCCTCCAATAAATTGTGGATTGGTTAGGATGAATCGCTGATTGAATTGTGAGAATCTACCTGCCTCACCATACGCTATACGTGGTTTGAAGTTATTCACAACATCAACACTCCAAAAGCTAAACTCATGCAAGTTGATAGCCAAACTAGCTTTAGGATAATAGTACAGCTTGTCTGCATCACCATTGTTCGTAGACTTATCACCTCTTAATCCGACTGTTCCTATTATTTTGTCTTGAAAGTTGGCCTCTTCTTGAACAAAAAATCCTTGATCCTCTTGAGGTGTGATTATTTGTTGAACACCAACATTAGCAGATTGACCAAGATTAGTTTGAGATCCATTCAGACCAGTTGCGGTTGTGATAACAGTATTTTTATCAAAACTTTGAAGGAAATAACCTGCTTGTGTTGTAAGGCTCAATCCATTATCCATAAAGAATGAATGAACCAATGATGTAGTAATATTATAATTTGTATTTATTGTACTACCTGAAATAGCAGCTCCTCCCAATGATGTAGCCGGTCGGAAATATGAAATCGTTCCAGGAAATATACTACTTGTTCTAAGGGCATATTGATCAATACCTCCCTGCAATACCAATTTCAATTGATTATTGTCTTGAGTAATTAATTTCACATTCGTGGTGATACCACCAATGTATCTATTTACTTCTTCTCTATTGGTTGTTAACGCAATGGTTTCCAAAACATTGGACCCTGCAGGTGCTGCTGGATACACTCCATTGGTTGGGAATAAATCCTGCCATGGATAGGTAAATGCTAGCGCATAACCTACTGTTCTGTTCTGGTTACCGTTATTGAAAAAACCTTTATCGGTCAATGAATTGATATAGTTATTAGTAACATATATATCTAACCAATCATTGAATTTATGACCAACATTTAATCTTATTGACTCTTTTTCATATCCAGTATTATCAACCAGACCTGGCTCATCTTTCACAGTTACGCCAAAAAAGAAATCAGTTTTTTGGTCTCCACCTGAGACAGAGAATCTAGAAGTACGAGAAACTCTTACGTGATCAAATAGCTCAGCTTCATAATCATTAAGATTGCCTGCGCTCACTGCAGCTGCAGCTGCATCCCCACCAATAGCTCGAGCTTGATCTGGAGTCCAGCTTCTTAAGCCTAGTAAATTGGTTGGTGTCCTTAGACCAATTGTCTGAGCAAAATTCACTTGAGATTTCCCGCTCTTACCTCTTTTGGTAGTTATGATAACCACACCGCCTGCTGCTCGTGATCCGTAAATGGCTGCTGCTGAAGCTCCTTTTAGAATCTCAATCGACTCAATATCCTCAGGATCTATATCAGCAATTCTGTTGGTTGCATCATCTTGATTCGTTGAAGGATTGCCACCACCTGCAGCCTCAGAAACAATGTTGTTTCCAAGAGAAGTAGTAGAATTATCCACATATACTCCGTCCACGATAAAGAGAGGTTGCTGATCTCCAAAAATGGAAGTCACTCCTCTTAGTCGCATTGAGATGCCCCCTCCAGGTGCTCCAGAGTTTGCCCGTATATCAGCTCCAAGAAATTTTCCTGAAAGACTGCCATCTAATGTAGACTGATTGGTTATCCCTGTTAGGTTATCTGAAGAAATTGAAGCCACCGAGTTTGCCAAATTGGATCTTTTCACGGAAGTTGCAAGTCCTGTGACGACAACCTCATCCAGATTAGTTACATCGGTTCGTAGGGCAATATCACCTGCTTCTGAAGCAGCAATTTCCTGACTTGAATAACCAATTGATGAGAAAACAAGGGTTGAACCGTCAGGTACTGACAACTCATATTCTCCGTTAATTCCAGTAATGGTACCATTAGTAGTCCCTTTAACTAGTACCGTTACGCCCGGTATAGGCTCCCCATTGGAAGCATCCGTAACCGTTCCGTTGACCCTTACATCCTGGGCCATCAAAAAACTTATGGGCAGCATAACAGCTATAACCATAAGATTTCTTTTTAAGTAGTTTTTCATCATAGTAGAGTTTTTAACTTAAAAATTGATTTAACATTCCGATAAAACTCACCAAATAATCGATAAATACCAAAAAAACGATGGTTAAACTGATTGTTGAAGCAACAACCATTTTCAAAAAGTCACGTATTCAGAATAGTATTCTGAAATCTATTTGGATTGATTAGCACTCAATCAAAATTTTCCCTTTAACAGATCTTTTTTCGATCTTTTCCAAGGCAATAGCTGCGTCCTTTAGACCATAAATTGAATCAATTGCGGATGAGATTTTTCCACTAGCAATCATTTCTAAAAGTTGTTGGATATTGGACTTGTTGCTATCCTGAAAATTTCTAAAAAAATTACCCCAAAAGACCCCAACAACCGACGCACTTTTTAGTAAGGGAAGATTTAATGGAATGGATGGAACGCTCCCAGATGCAAAACCAACAACCAGATATCTTCCCATTGGTGCGATACCTCTGAATGCCTGCTCAGAATAATCACCACCTACCGTGTCAAAAATAATATCAGCTCCTTTTCCTCCTGTTAAATCCTTAAGAGCTGATTTTATATTTTCAGGTGTATACTTATGTAATACATCAGCTCCCAATTCTTTGCAAAATTGCAATTTCTCATCTGAAGAGGCGCAAGCGATCACATTAGCCCCCATTTGCTTTCCTAGCTGAATAGCTGCTGTACCGACACCCCCGGATGCACCAAGAATTGCAAGCGTCTCTCCTTCCATTAAGTGAGCCCTATCTTTAAGGGCATGAAAGACTGTACCATGAGTCATTAAAGTTGCTGCTGCATCTTTAAAGCTTACTTCATCTGGCAAATGATGAGTGTTGAATGCAAATCCGAAAACTTCTTCAGCAAAACCGCCCCAGCCTGTACCTGAAACAACCCGGTCTCCGGGCTTGAAATCTTTAACATCAGCACCTACCTCCTTAATTACTCCTGCTACCTCTCCTCCCGGGCTGAAAGGTAAATCTGGTTGAAATTGATATTTACCCCGAATAATTAATGTATCTGGAAAGTTAACACCAGCATACTTTACATCTATGGTTACTCTTCCAGGACCCGGCTTTCCAATCTCATGGTCCCGGTAAACTAATTTATCTGGACCACCGAGCTCCTCAACTAAAACAGCTTTCATAGTAGCTTCAAAACGTTTTCCGGTGGCCGCCCAATTACAGCATGATCTCCATCAATTACTATGGGTCGTTCAATCATCTTCGGATATTCAACCATGGCCTTTACCCATTCATCATCAGATAAATCTTTGCCTTTAAAGTTTTCTTTAAATTCCGGCTCACCTTTTCTTAAGAGGTCAATGGGTTTGATACCCAATAGCCTGATAACTTTTTTTAATTCATCTACTGTTGGTGGATTCTTTAAGTATTCTTTCACCACAAAATCTCGTCCGTTTTCCTCTAACAAGCCTAGAGTCTGACGACTTTTGCTACATCTGGGGTTATGATAGATTGTCATCATTTGGATAATACTTCTTTACTTATTGACATTGTAACCAACATATGTGGTACATCTACGACTTCAGCAATTTTTAAATCTCCAGCTAAGGAGCACAGCATATAGGCATCATTTCTACTTAATCCATGATTAGATTCAAGATAGTCAATCATATATCGAGTGGCCTTTTTCGCAGCTTCATCAATGGTTGTTGCAAATGCAGTAACCGCATAAACATCATCATTTTCGTACTGCGGTTCTTTGATAGATGAGCCTTTTATCAACTCTATTTCCACTAAGAATTTCATCGGCGCTTCAATGGCTGTGCCACATACTTCACCCAATCCTTGAGCTGCATGTGCATCCCCTATCGAAAATAAAGCTCCATCCACGAAGACAGGAAGATAAACAGTGGTTCCTTCTACCATATTAGGGTCATCCATGTTTCCGCCATTCGCCCGTGGAGGAATGGTAGATAAGAGACTATCTGTGTCCGGAGCAACACCTAGTACACCAGGGAAAGGTTTTAAAGGAATATTAATTCCGTCAGTAAATCGGACATTATTCTTTCCTGAAAGTTCAAAAGTTTTTAGATGAGGTTCTGTGAATTCATCAGCCAGAAATCCAAACCCAGGAAGAATAGCAGTCCACCCCCAGTCTCCAATTTCAATTTTATGTAATGTCACAGCTATTACATCTCCGGGTTTAGCCTCATTGATATAAATAGGCCCGGTCAGAGGATGAATCGGATCAAAGCTGATATTCATCAAATCGAACGTGTCAGAGTTTATCGTTAACTGACCATCGGTAGCCTCTTCAGTACTTATTTCAACTACATCCCCTGAGTTGATTGTCAAAACAGGCTCATTGGTTCTACTCCATTTATTATGCGTTTGGTCAGAAGTAAGGATATAATCTACTTCAGGAATTGGAGAATCTTTCTGGTCAGCATCTGCATCTACAGTCATGGTACATCCAAATGCAATAACCATTAAAATTGGCATAAGCTTGTTCATATGAATTAGGGTTGGTTTCACAGCCTTTAAGTTTTATACTTACTAACTTATTAAAAAATCTAACCTCATGAGAATCATTTACCTACTTCTCTTGCTGAGCATCACAATTATTTTACCAGCTCAGCGAAAGAAAAAATCCACAGACGTACCTTCCGCTACCCCAGCCTCTGAGCGTTGGGAAGGTTACCAAAACCGATTAAAACTTGAAAAAAACTCACTGGTCAAAAACGTTCCATTCAAGAATGTTGGTCCTACAGTTATGAGTGGGCGTGTAGTTGATCTGGCTGTTCATCCTTCTGATCCTTCTCATTTTTATGTGGCTTATGCTTCCGGATCTCTTTGGGAAACAAAGAATAACGGTACTTCTTTCGAACCAATCTTCGATAATCAAATTGTAATGACAATTGGCGATATAGCTGTTGATTGGAGTAACAATATCCTTTATGTAGGTTCAGGAGAAAACAACTCTAGCAGATCCTCTTATTCTGGATATGGAATATTTAAATCCTCAGATAATGGCGAAGGCTGGAAAAATGTTGGATTAACAGAAACACACCATATCAGTAGAATACTCATCGATCCAAATGATCCTGAAACCCTTTGGGTAGCAGCTCTTGGACATCTGTATTCAGAAAATGCAGAACGAGGTGTTTACAAATCGACTGACGGAGGTGAAACATGGAGTAAAACGCTTTTTGTCAACAATAGAACTGGAATTGTTGATTTGATTATGCATCCAGATAACCCTAACACACTGATTGCAGCAGCATGGGAAAAGGATCGCAAAGCCTGGAATTTTGAAGAAGCAGGGCCTGGTACTGCGATTTATAGGTCTGAAGATGGTGGTGATACATGGAATGAAATTTCAGATGATTCGGGATTTCCTGACACTAATGGTACGGGTCGAATTGGACTTTCATTCGCTCCTTCCGATCAAAACATTGTTTATGCAATCCTTGACAATCAAGACCGCAGACCAAAAGAAGAAGACGAGGATGAAGGATTGACCAAAGATGAAATCAGGGTCATGAGTAATCAGCAATTTCTTGCATTAGAAAACAAAGCCATTAATAAGTTTTTAGATGATAATGGCTTCCCGAGAGAATATAATGCGGTAGATATAAAGAAAGATGTTGAAAAGGGTAAGGTGAAACCAGTTGACTTGGTTATTTATACGGAAGATGCAAATTCATTACTGTTTGATACTCCTGTAAAAGGGGGTGAGATGTACCGATCAAATGATGCTGGTAAGACTTGGACCAAAACGCACGAGGATTACATTGAGAGCATGATTTTTTCTTATGGTTACTACTTCGGACAAGTACGTGTAGATGCGAATAATCCTGATGTGATCTATACAATGGGTGTACCAATTGTTCGATCAGAAGATGGTGGTAAAACATTTAAAAGTATAAATGAAGATAATGTGCATGTTGACCACCATGCTTTATGGATTAATCCAAACGACTCAAGACATCTAATACTCGGCAATGATGGTGGCGTTTATGTAAGCTTTGATACCGGAGCTACCTGGATTAATTGCAATTCTCCGTCTGTTGGTCAGTTTTATTCGATTGCTGTAGATATGGCTGAACCTTATAATGTATATGGAGGACTACAAGACAATGGCGTTTGGAAAGGTCCGAGCACCTATGAATATTCCAGAGGTTGGTATCAAGAGGGTCGCTATCCATACGAAAGGTTGATGGGTGGTGATGGAATGCAAGTGGCTGTAGATACTCGGGATAACACCACAGTTTACACCGGATATCAGTTTGGAAATTACTTCCGAATTAATACAGAAACAGGCGAACGAAAGTACATCACACCGCGTCACCAATTAGGGGATGCACCATACCGCTGGAACTGGGAAGCACCAATCATGCTCTCAAGCCACAATCAGGACATAGTTTACTTTGGCAGCAATAGATTTCACCGCTCCATGGACATGGGTGAAAACTTTGAAACAATGAGTGAAGATTTGACCAACGGCGGAATTAAAGGGGACGTAAGCTATGGAACATTAACAACCATCTCAGAATCACCTTTAAGTTTTGGATTAATCTATGTGGGTAGTGATGACGGACTCATTCACCTGTCACAGGATGTCGGTGCAACATGGAGAAAAGTTACAGATGGATTACCCTCTAATTTTTGGGTGAGCACTGTTGTTGCATCTGCTCACAAAGAAGGACGAGTTTACGCCTCACTAAACGGATATCGGTGGGATAACTTCAAACCAATGGTTTTTGTAAGTGAAAACTATGGGAAAACCTGGAAGAACATCTCATCAAATCTTCCATTAGAGCCTGTAAATGTGGTAAAAGAAGATCCAGTCAATGCAAACATCGTTTATGTAGGTACCGATCATGGAGTTTATGTTTCTCTTAATGGAGGGCAATCTTATGAGGCTTTTAACAAAGGGCTTCCAAATACACCTGTACATGACCTCATTGTTCATCCAAAAGCCAATGATCTGGTACTTGGTACTCATGGCCGAGGCATTTACATCGGGGATGTTTCTCTGGTACAACAATTAAATGATGAAATACTAGCTAAAAATTTACATGCCTTTCCAATCGATGCTGTAACGTATAGTACAAGATGGGGAAGTAAAACCTGGGCTTGGGGAGATCTTATAGAAGCTAAAACTGATATTGCTTTTTATACAAATTCCAATGGTGATGGTAAAATAGAAATCATCTATAAGGATCAGGTTGTTTCTTCACAGGAAATATCAGCAGATAAAGGACTTAATTATGTTGAACTTCCTCTTGAAACGGATGAATCATTCAAAGACCTTCTTGATGATGAGCAAAAAGAAGGTTATAAAGCTGCTGAAAATGGTGACTACCATTTGGTGATAGGAGAATATACTGTGCGTATTACACTTGGTGACACCAATGTAGAGACACCATTGACAATTAAAAAACCAAGAGAACGACCAGGAAGAAAAGAGTAGTTTAAAAGGCTCCTTCCTCGCTGATAATCCTCAGTGAGGAAGGAACTTACCTTCCCGGTATCACTTATGCATAGGGGCTTTAGGCCAGGTGAACCAAAAAGTGGTTCCTTTTCCAACCTCTGAATTAAGCCCAATATTGCCCTGGTTTTGCTCCACTAATTTTTTAACAATTGCCAATCCAACACCAGTGCTATCATCCCGATTTTGCCCATGTACTGTCTCAAAAGGCTCAAAAACCTTTTCATGATACTTCTCGGGGATACCAGGACCATCATCTTTTACAGAAAACTGATAGTATGTATTGTTAATTCTCTCGACACTTACTTCAATGTTTCCTGTTGGTCTATCATGGTACTTGATTGCATTACTAAGCAAGTTGGTAATAACCTGACTAAGTTGAATATAGCTCCCAGAGATTTCAGGCAAGTCATCAGGAATGATAAAATTGTACTCTTGAGCTAGATCAATCATGGAAATAGACTCATTCAGAAGGTCTGCTACCTTAAAGTTAGTGATAGCTACATCCGACTTCCCTGCCTTAGAATACTCCAGTATATCATTGATCAGGGTGTCCATTTTAACAGCACTATCCGTCACCATGCCAAAAAGCTCTTTCATCTCATCATTGAATTCATCCTCGTATTTGGCATTAATGATTTGAAATAGTCCCCTTATCTTGTGAAGTGGAGCCTTTAGGTCGTGAGATACAATATTTGCGAATCTATCGAGCTCCTGATTTTTACTTTCTAAGGTTTCATTTAATTCATTAAGAGTCCTGTTTTTCCGAGCAAGCTCACGTTGCAGATTAGCCATCTCGTTATTGATTTTGGTCATCTCGTCGAATGACTCTAATTGCTTCAATGACTCTTTGACTTTTACATTCTCCTTTAAGGCTTCCCTCAATTGATTTTGCTGATAGTTATTCATAACCATCAGATTATTGTAGTATTTGCGTGTCTCTACTACGTCCGTTGCACCTATAATGATTAGATCATTCTTTTCTTTCAAGCCTGCCAAATACAGGTTACTGAATTTATTCCCGGTTTTAAAATTAACCTCCCAGCCGATTGCGCTTTCTTCTTTATTTAAATCAGATAGAAACGAAAGTAATTTGCTCAAACTTGAAATATCAACCACTTTGGATAAGGGTTCGCCTACTTCAAGTTCTACCAGATCGTTTTTTTTAACCTCAGTAACCTTACCAAATGAGTCACATTTTACAATGAACCCCTTATTTATGTTCTCATTATCCATTTAAAATCGCTAATGCTGTTTCATTTACCTCATTTGCTGATTTAGCCAATCCGTCCGCACCAATTCGCACCCAAAGTGCCTCATCTTGTAGAAATGGATAACCGCCAACGATAACTTTGATCGATGGATGTACCCGCTTAACCTCCCTGATGATTTCACTAGCGTTACTAACATGTGGAGTAAGAGTCACTGATAATGCCAACAAATCTGCGTTGTACTTTTCAATAGATTCAATAATTGCGTTTGTGGGAGTATTGGCTCCAAGATAATAGGTATCCCATCCATCCATTTCCATAAAATCGCTAATCATTCTAATCCCTATTTCATGAAGCTCATTACCCACACATGTGGCAATGACTGTTTTGCCTATACTTTTTGATGAAAATAATCTTGGATAAAGCATCGACATAATCATCTGCGTAGTGGCCGTGCAATAATGCTCTTGTGCAACTGAAACTTTATTTTTTTCCCAAAGCCGTCCAATTTCATACTGTGAGCTTTGAAAAACGTCAATATAAATTTCCTTGAGCGAATAGCCATCATCTGCTAACTTCATGATGAATTCTGTAGCACCTCTTCTATCTCCATCAAGCAAGAAATCAAGGTATTTTTTCGAAACTTCAGAGTTTAGATACGCTGTGTTTTCCTCAGGTTTATCATCAGTTCCATCAATGAGTTTTAGAATGCTATTATCAATATAGGGTAAGGCATTTTCGTTTGCTTCATGAAACATCCTGATTGTGACTAAAAATCGAATAACTGATTGGGTACCAATTTCCTGTGCATTCAAAGTAGATTGGAACCAGCTCACATATTCATTAAAAAGCACTTTACTACCTGCATCTATTGCTTGACTGAGGAATGCAATATGCTGGTTTGTGTCACTTGTAATCGTAGCAATATCTTTCGCTATTAGGTATTGGTCAATTTCACCGAAAAGTTCAGAATGAAATTCAACTATCGCTTTGCTTATATCTTGATTATTATTCAAGGAAATGGCATAATCTGAAAGCCCTCCATCCAAGAAAACTTTAAGCTTCCGCTTCGATGTATCTGATTCTTCAAGTTCATTATAAAATGAACGACATAGTGCCTTGAATTGATCTTTAGATAAGTTAATGATACTGAGAAAAGTATCCTGCCAACGTAGGAACTTTGAAAAATCATCATCCGAGGAAGAAAAACATGATAATAGTTCAATGGTTGAACTAAGTTGATTTTCAAAAGGCTTCCACTCAGGATGTTTTTCCTTAATGAATTGCACAATTTCAGCTGATTTTTTGCCAGTCATATGAAAAAAACATTCAGGTAGAATATAAGCAGAATGTAGGTTCTAAAAAATTTTGAGGACTTGATTCAGAAAACTTAACTAGTTATTTGAAATTTTTCAACCCATTCTCCAGTCACCAAAGATCCAATTGCCTGGTGCATCCACTTCTGAGGATAAAAAGAAGTCTTCAAATGCTTTAACAAGTTCCCCGCCACTTATACGACCATCTCCATTGAAATCTAACAAGTCAAAAGCCTTTTTAGAAACAGAAACATACAATCCATATGCTTTGAACATATCCAGATATTCTTTCTCATCAATATGACCATCCATATCCTGATCAAATAAAGAAAAAAGGTAGGTTGCTGATTGATTGATGTAATCGTTTGGCTTTACTAACACCATGTTTGAAAAGAAGGTCAACCATTCCTCTAAAGACAATTCAGCTTCACTTTTTTCCAAGTCTTTCAAAATCTGAACGAATAATCGATGTGCGCGAAGTTTTAAATCAAGTCGTTCAACTGAATTTTCATTATGCCCAATGATGTCACTGATGTGCTCCCCTATCTGATCAAAATCCTCGGATTCCAAGACACCATTGCCATTATGGTCTAGCACATTAAAAAAATGAGTGAGTTTCTGTTTTTGAAGTTCGGTCATGGCAGATATTTCAAGGAAAGATACTACTTATGGAGATTTTGGTAGTCAGCTTTCGAAGAGTACACCGTTTTTTTCTATGACCTAAGCAATAAACTCTTCTATTGCTATCGCATAACCTTCTAATCCCATCCCATTAAGAGATCCTTTACAAACATCACTGACGTAGCTAATCTGCCTGAAGTCTTCTCTCTCAGACAGGTTTGAAATATGCACTTCAAAAACTGGTGTTTCAATTCCAGAGATAGCATCTCTCAATGCTATGCTGGTATGTGTATAGGCTCCTGGGTTAAAAACCACTCCATCATAATTAAATCCAACTTCATGTAGCTTATCGATCAGGGCTCCCTCATGGTTTGATTGAAAATATTCGAGCTCATGATTAGGAAACCGCTTTTCAAGGTCTTTGAAATAATCTTCAAAAGATTTACTCCCATAGATTTCTGGTTCGCGCTTGCCAAGAAGGTTAAGATTTGGTCCGTTTAAGATGAGTATTCGCATAGATTGTTTAGTAGTACTAAATTAGACGTTTAAAATTAGTATCGTCATCGCGAACGCAGTGAAGCGATCTCATTTTAAAGATCACTCAATCTTCCTCGTGGTTAAGATTTTAAAATCAATCCCTTGTCCTGGACAACCTATACGAAACAATTTAAAAGCTACCTTAAGCTGGAGCGCTCTTTAGCGCAGAATTCAGTAGATGCTTATTTGGCGGACATTGCCAAACTTCAGCAGTTTTTTGAAATCAAAGAGAAAGACATTTCACCTACTAAGGTGGTCCAGCAGGATCTAATCGATTTTATTGAGTTTATTAATGAGCTGGGAATGTCTGCCTACACACAGGCTCGAATGGTTTCTGGTTTGAAAGCTTTTTTTAGATTTTTGGTTTTTGAAGAAGTAATCCAAAAAGACCCTTCTGAACTTCTGGAAGCTCCTAAATTGGGAAGAAAGTTACCAGACACACTCGACTTACCTGAAATTGAAAATCTATTTGGCGCCATCGATATGTCAACACCTGAGGGTCAGCGCAACAGAGCTATGCTGGAAACTCTCTATAGCTCTGGTCTGCGTGTTTCAGAACTAATCAATCTTCAAATCAGCAATATCCATGATGACATTGGCTTCTTACGAATTATTGGGAAAGGAAGTAAGGAGCGTCTTGTACCGATAGGCAGATCAGCTCTTAAACACATCAAAATATTTAGAGATGAGGTTCGGGTTCACATTGACGTAAAAAAAGGCTTTGAAGATCATCTTTTTGTCACAAAACGTGGAAAGGCAATTAGTCGTGTGATGGTGTTTATGATAATCAAAGATCTGGCTGCTAAAATTGGATTGAAGAAAAATATTAGTCCTCACACATTTCGTCATAGTTTTGCAACTCACTTGATTGAGGGAGGCGCAGATTTGCGTGCCGTTCAGGAGATGTTGGGACATGAATCTATCACTACTACCGAGATCTACACACACCTCGATCGGGATTATTTAAAACAGGTAATTACTCAATTCCATCCAAGAAGCTGATGTATCAACTTTTAAAACCCATTCTTTTTCTTTTTTCCCCTGAGAAAGCACATAAAATCACAACCGGTCTTCTTCACATTATCCTCAGGATTCCACTTGGAAAACAGTTAATTCGTGGCATGTTCAATTTTCAAGATCAGCGACTTGAAAAGGAAGTTTTCGGTTTAAAGTTTAAAAATCCAGTAGGCTTAGCTGCAGGATTTGATAAGAATGCGGAGCTTATTGATGATTTCTCCAATCTTGGATTTGGATTCATCGAAATTGGCACATTGACACCAAAGGGTCAGCCAGGAAATCCTCAACCACGCCTATTTAGACTCCCTCAGGATGAGGCTTTGATTAATAGAATGGGATTTAATAATGAAGGAGTTGATGCAGCAGTGGAAAGATTAAAAATTAGAAAATCAAACATTCTCGTCGGTGGGAATATTGGGAAGAATAAAGTAACTCCAAATGAAAATGCACTGGACGACTACTTAAATTGCTACAGCAAGCTTTATGATCACGTTGATTATTTCGTCGTTAATGTGAGTTCACCAAATACACCTGGATTGCGTGATCTACAGGAAAAAGAGCCACTTATGAACCTCCTCAAGGCACTTCAAGATGAAAATAAAAAGAAGGAAAGTCCAAAACCAATCCTTTTAAAAATTGCTCCTGATCTAACAGAATCACAGCTTGATGACATTATTGAAATCACTAAAAATCTCGATTTGGATGGCTTAATCATTTCAAATACTACCATCGACAGATCAGGATTAAAAACTAAAACCGCAGAAGTAGAATCAATTGGCGCAGGTGGGCTCAGCGGAAAACCGGTTTTTAATAAATCCAATGAGGTACTTAAATATATCAGAAGGCATCTTCCACTCGTTCACATTATTGCAGTTGGAGGAGTTCATTCTGCAGATGATGCAGTCGAAAAAATTCAAGCCGGAGCTAACCTTGTTCAGATTTATACAGGTTTAGTTTATGAAGGTCCTACATTAATTAAACGGATCAATAAGGAACTAGTCAAGCATGTTTGATCCACGGTGAAAACTCCATATTTTTGGAAGCATATTCTATGGCAACAAATACCTATAAAAAGAAGGGCGAGAAAAAAGAGAAGAAGAGTCTTAAATTCAACTTCATCACCGACCGAAAATTTCATTTATTTATCGGATTTACCTTATTGCTAATTTCAATATTTCTTGGTGTGTCCTTTATTTCATACTTAAGCACGGGTCAAGCCGACCAAAGTGTGGTAGAAGCATATACCAGCACGAATGTGAAAGAGTCTGGAGCGGAAGTCCAGAATGCATTTGGCCTCATTGGAGCTATTGCTTCTCATTATTTTATTTTTCTATGGTTTGGTGTAGCAGCGTTACTTATCCCACCTTTTCTGTTTATTGTCGCTTATAGAATCATATGGTATCGTGCTCTTTTACCGATTACCAAGAGTTTCAATTTCGTCGTTTTCTATCTCATTTGGATCAGTCTGGTCATGGGGTACTTTCTCATTGCTCAGGAGGAAACCACCATGTGGGGCTTTCTTAGTGGTGGTATTGGGTATGAGCTTGCAGTGATTTCACAGAGCCTTATGGGTTGGGGAGCATTGCTCTTTATCATTTTCCTATTTGTGGTGTTTAATATGTTCTTTTTTGACATCACCCGAATATCTGCCTTTAGTGGAGTGATTCCTTCATTTGAGAATCTGATCAATCAAATCAAAGCACTCATTCCCGAGAAGAAACCAAAAGAGAAAAAACAGGATATCACTTCTGTTTTGGATCAAATTAAGAAAGAGGTTGAAGATGAAGAGGCAAGCAAAGATGAGTCAGAAACATGGGTAGTTAAGAAAATCCCTTCTAAATCAGCCAAATCAGAAAAACCAGATCCTGAATTCACCATAGATCTCCCTGAATTTAAGGAAGAACCTCCGCTACCTAAAGAGGTAGAAGAAAAAGTATTTGCTCCAAAAGAGGAAAATCTGCCTGATCCACCTCAAGCTGAAGCTCCAGTAGAAAAGAAAGAAGAATTAGAGGATCTTTCCTTTGAAGTTGAACAAAAGGAATTTCAGGAGGAAGTTACGGAAGAAGCAGTGAACTATGACCCTACATTGGATCTTCCCCGCTATAAATTCCCTACCCCTTCATTGCTGACTGAATATCCGGAAAAGGATGTAAAAGTCTCAAAAGATGAATTGGAGCAAAATAAGGATCGAATCATTGAGACACTCGTCAACTTTAAAATTGGAATTTCGAGTATCAAGGCAACTATTGGGCCTACAGTGACTTTATATGAAATTGTACCAGATGCTGGAGTGAAAATTTCCAAAATCAAGAACCTGGAAGATGATATTGCCTTGAGTCTTGCAGCCCTTGGTATTCGAATTATTGCACCTATTCCTGGCAAAGGAACGATTGGAATTGAAGTTCCAAACAAGAACCGTGAGATGGTGGATGCAAGATCGGTTGTTACCACAAGTAAATTCATGGAAAGTAAGATGGAGCTTCCTGTAGTGCTTGGCAAAACCATCTCCAATGAAGTTTTTGTAACAGATTTAAGTAAAATGCCCCATCTCCTAATGGCAGGAGCAACAGGTCAGGGTAAATCAGTTGGATTGAATATCATGCTGGCATCTTTACTTTATAAAAAGCATCCATCTCAGCTTAAGTTTGTCCTGGTTGATCCTAAAAAGGTGGAATTAACACTTTTCAATAAGATAGAAAACCATTTTCTAGCTAAGCTTCCGGACAGTGAAGAAGCGATTATCACAGATACTTCTAAAGTAGTGAATACTCTTAATTCATTGTGTATCGAAATGGATAATCGATACGATCTTTTAAAGAGTGCTGCATGTAGAAACCTGAAGGAGTATAATAAGAAATTTACCGAACGAAAGCTTAATCCGAATAAAGGTCATAGATTCTTGCCCTACATTGTATTGGTCATCGATGAGCTAGCCGACTTGATGATGACTGCTGGTAAAGAGATTGAAACACCGATAGCGAGACTCGCACAGCTCGCTCGGGCTATCGGAATACATTTGATAGTTGCAACTCAAAGACCTTCTGTAAATGTTATCACCGGCATTATTAAAGCAAACTTTCCTGCCAGACTTTCTTTTAGAGTTACTTCCAAGATTGACTCACGAACCATATTAGATGCTGGTGGTGCTGATCAGTTGATTGGTATGGGAGACATGCTTCTCTCTATGGGGTCCGATATGACACGTTTACAATGTGCTTTTGTAGACACGCCTGAAGTGGAGCGTATTTGTAATTTTATTGGTGAACAGCGGGGTTACGATAGTGCTTATATGCTTCCGGAATATGCAGGTGAAGAAGAGTCTGGAATTGGAGAAGTAGATTTATCAGATAGAGATACACTTTTTGCAGATGCTGCTCGTTTGATCGTCATGCATCAGCAGGGTTCTACCTCTCTTATTCAACGAAAGATGAAATTAGGGTATAACAGAGCAGGCCGCTTAATTGATCAACTTGAGGCAGCAGGAATCGTTGGGTCTTTTGAGGGTAGTAAGGCAAGAGAAGTACTAATACCTGATGAACACAGTTTGGAACAGTTATTGTCTGAAATAGAAATCAAATATTAAGAACTAGATAATGAAAAAGATATTATTCGTATTGCTGACAGTGAGTATCCTATCACAGGTACAAGCTCAATATGATCCTGAAGCTTTAGCTGTATTGGATGCGATGAGTAGCAAATACAAAAAAGTTGAAGCTTTTAAAGCATCATTTTCACAGCAGTTAACCAATGAAAGTGCCGGTCTTGATGAGACCATTTCGGGAGATGTAGCCATTAAAGGTGATAAGTATGTATTGGAAGTTGCCGGTCAGAAAATCTTTAATGATGGCACTGATATTTATACTTTCAATGAAGAGATAAATGAAGTAACCATCAGTACGTACGATCCCGAAGAAGCAGAAATCACACTTAGTAATGTTTATGATTTGTATAAGAACGGCTTTAAGTATGTGCTAGCGGAGAAAAAGCCAAATGGTGATCGAGTAATCGAGCTAGACCCGGAAAGTCGTGACAAAAGTTACTTTAAAATCAAAATGATTATCGATTCCAAAGATGAACTAAAGTCATTCACTGTTTTTGAGCGCACAGGAAATAAATATATCTACTCGATCGATTCCTTCACTCCTACAAATTTAAATGACGGCTATTTCAAATTTGATACATCAAAATATCCTGGAGTTGAGGTGATAGATTTTAGATAATTTAGAATCTCAAGAAATATCATACCTTTGTAGCGTTCAGAACAAGTCTGGACGCTTTTTTAATTTTTATTTTTTTTAATGAACATTTTTGTAGCTAAGCTTAACTATGCAACTTCAGAAGACGCATTGAGACAAGCATTTGAAGAATTCGGAACAGTAGATTCCGCTAAAGTTATCATGGACAGAGACACTCAGAGATCGAAAGGTTTCGGTTTTGTTGAAATGCCAAACGATGACGAAGGTAACCAGGCTATTTCTAGCCTAAACGAAACAGAATTAGATGGTAGAACCATCGTTGTAAAAAAAGCTAACCCTAGAGGGTAAGCACTGAAACAGATTCTAAGTTTTTTTGAATTTTATATAATTGCTCGTGTGGAAACTTTTCCGCACGAGCATTGTTTTATATAATTGATACGTACACTAAAATTTTATTGATTTGGCTAGACCTGCAACTACTCCGGTAAAACTTAAAGACGGATACTACATAGAACTCCGACATAAAGGTGAAAGAAAAGGAATTAAACTAAGAAGTGATAGTATTCCTGAATTACACCAGTCGATCAAGAAATACGAAAAATTATACGAAGTTCACTTCTATGGTGAAGTGAAAAAAGGTAAAGTCGTAAACGATAAGCTTCCAGAGCTTAAATAAAAATTAGCATTTTTATTAGAATTCTTTCATACTGAAATGTGTCAGTGACAGCAGAAGTATGTCCAAGGAATTTATTCCTAAATTAGCCGGAAAATCACCCTTTGACCATGACACGTCAACAGCTTTTTGAGAAAATCAAGCAAAAGGAATCCTTCTTATGTGTAGGTCTTGATTCAGATATCAAAAAAATTCCCAAGCACCTACTATCTGCAGCAGACCCAATTTTTGAGTTTAACAAACAGATCATCAATGCTACACATAAATACGCGGTAGCCTATAAACCAAATACGGCCTTCTACGAAGCTCAAGGATCAAAAGGCTGGGATTCACTTCAGAAAACGTTAGAATATATTCCAAAAGATATATTCACCATTGCTGATGCAAAGCGTGCGGACATTGGAAATACATCTTCCATGTATGCACGAGCTTTTTTCGAAAATATGAATTTTGATTCTGTGACAGTGGCTCCATATATGGGATCTGATTCTGTTAAACCGTTTCTTGAATTCAAAAGGAAGTGGGTTATTATTTTGGCTGCTACAAGTAATCCCGGAGGTTTAGATTTTCAGGATGTGATTGTAAGCGATGATGGTGAGAAACTTTATGAAAGAGTAATTAGGACCAGTAAAGAATGGGGAAACGCTAATAATACGATGTACGTAGTAGGTGCAACTCGCCCAGAGGCTCTTATTGGAATCCGAAGAATCATTCCCGATCATTTCCTCTTGATTCCAGGTGTTGGAGCACAAGGTGGCGATTTAAATGCAGTATGCAGGTATGGTATGAATAAGCAATGCGGCTTGCTAATCAATTCATCAAGAGGTATTATATATTCAGACTCTTCAGAAAGCTTTGCCTCATCTGCTGGTAAAGTGGCTCATAAAATTCAGATTGAAATGGCAGAAATCCTTCAGCGATTATAAAGGGTTGTACATGATTGCAATGGACGAGCATTTTCTGCACTATATCTGGAAATATCAGAAGTTCAATATTTCTCCATTGTTCCTTACAAATGGACAATCCCTGAGGGTATTTTACCCAGGTAATTATAATGAGGATTCGGGTCCAGATTTTGAAGAAGCTCGAATAAAAATCGATAATATTGAGTGGGCTGGTCAAGTCGAAATTCATATCAAATCTTCTGATTGGTATAACCATCAGCACGAAAAAAACACAGCCTACAATAATGTCATTCTTCATGTAGTTTGGAAACATGACAAAGAAGTAACCATCCATGATCAAGCCATTCCTACATTAGAACTAAATGGAATTGTAAATCCATTATTGATTGATAAATACCAAAAGCATACACAAGTAAAAGAAGAAATCTTATGTGGTTATCAATTACAAAGCATTGGTAGTATCACACTAAACAGTATGCTTGATCGGGTACTTGTAGAAAGGCTGGAAGAGAAAGCGAATCGGATAAAATCATTATTGGCCTCATGTAAAAATGATTGGGAGGAAATAACCTATCGGTCAATAGCAGCCAACTTTGGATTTTCCACAAACAAAGAAGCCTTTACAAGGCTATCTCAGATTCTTCCGCATAAAGTATTAAGAAAGGTATTGCACCAGCAAAAGCAAACAGAAGCCCTGCTTTTTGGAATGGCTGGATTCCTTGAAAATCCTCAAGATGAATATCAAAGCGAATTAAGAACGGAGTTTGAATTTCTTCAAAAGAAATATGAATTGAACGACCCGATGGTAACAGCACAATGGAAATTTGGTAAAATGAGACCTGCTAATTTCCCAACGGTTCGAATAGCTCAATTTGCTTGCTTATTGCATACTCATCCCCAACTTTTCGCTGTATTAATTGAAACTGATAATATTAAAACGCTCAAAAAGAAGATTAGAACCCCGGTTGGTGACTATTGGCAAAGTCACTATGATTTTAATAAAATTAATAAGCGTAAAACGGAGATGATTGGCATCACTTCTTTTGAAAATCTGTTGATCAATACTGTTGCTCCGTTGCTTGCAGCATATTCCTCTTATACAGCTAATCAAGTATACATGGATCGAGCGATAGCCTTGCTTGAATCACTTTCACCCGAAAGTAACCGTGTAACCAGAAAATGGGAAACCCAAAACATAGAAATTAAAAATGCCTTTGAATCTCAAGCTTTTATTCATCTCTTTAAACATTATTGCCAAAAAAGAAAATGTCTCCAATGCAATGTTGGAGTCGAATTACTGAATAAATGATGGGGTGGATCATTCATATTGTAATCTTGAGCATCTTGGCAATCCTTGTCAAAAGATTCCTCCCATCTACACTACCAAACTGGCTATATTGGATGGGGTTGTGTTTAAAGCTTCTTGCAGGAATTATTCTGGGGCTAGTTTTTTACAAATACTATGGATCCGGCGATACTATAAACTTCTTTAATGAAGCCATTTCATCGAGTTCAATAGAACAGAGGAATGAACCTAGAACAGAGTTTTTCATTCAAATATTAAAGCCAGTCACACAATTAGCCGGAAAATCTTATTGGATTACATCACTTTACTTTTCATTCTTTAGCTTCAGTGCATTCTGGTTTGGCGCGAATGTCATTGCCAAGAATTATCCATCACTAAAATGGATTACTGCGATTTCGCTTTTGATGATACCTTCAATTGTTTTTTGGTCTTCCGGAGTAATTAAAGATAGCATTGCGAGTGCTTCACTTGTCATACTCGTCGCATCATCCATTAATAGTTATTGCAACAAAAAAATTCATGCACTTGATTCATTATTTATCGGCGTAAGTGCAATCGTTTTATTTAATATCAAGCATTACCTGCTAATCACCAGTTTGATCTTTATTGGAATTCTTTTAGCAACCACCCTTTTTAATAAACTTGGAATCAAATGGAAAATAGTTTCCGTCCTGGTGTTTGCTACTGCGATTACTTTAACCCAGTATATCCATCCGTATTTAAATTATAATACCATTCCATGGACACTCCAGCAAAACAATCAGGCTATTCTCGAAAAATCAGACTCTGAAGGTCGAATAGATATTGAAATCAGGGAAGAATCTTGGATTGAAGTTTTAAAAAATATTCCAAAAGCTCTTCATGCAGGTTTCTTTAGACCATCAATCTTGGATAGAACACCTGTGTGGGGATGGATCCATCGGATCGAAAATCTCGTATTGACGGTGTTAATAATGATGTCTCTCATCCTTGCACTAAAGCTAAAACCTCCAATAGATTGGCCATTATTTATTGCATCTATTTGTGGCATTTCATTGCTTGCTATAATGCTTCCCCTTTCCACCCCAAATTTTGGCACGCTCGTCAGATACAAAAATGCATATATGCCTTATCTATTTCTAATCAGCAGTATTCTTCCATATCGATACTTCACTTCTCAAACGGAGGAATAATCGCTAATTTTGCGCCTTCAAAAGAAGAAGGACATGGAAAAACCGGTAATCATTTTCGGATCAACAGGATTAGCAAAAGCAGCATTGGAAATATTCAACTCCAATAACATTGTTGTTTATGGGTTTTTGGATGATGACGAAAAGACACATAACACAGAAATAAACTCAGTAACCGTTCTTGGCGCTACTGACGATCATGGATTCACCAAGCTTATCGGTCAAAAATGTGAGGCTTTTGTTGCTACTGATGACAATTCACTCCGTAAAGAATATGTAGATTATTTGACAGAATCTCGAAAGATAATGCCTATGAATGCAGTGCATCAAACAGCATCAATTTCCGACTCTTTCAGCATTGGACATGGAAATTTCGTTAATGCTGGTGCAGTTCTATCGAATGATTCTAAAATGGGAAACCATAATGTGATTAACTCAAAGGCTATCATTGAACAAGAAGTGGAAATTGGTGATTTTGTTCAAATTGGCGCTGGATCTATTATTAATACTAAGGTTAAAATTGAAAACGAAGTTTTCATTGGCTCAGGCGTTACAATAGTTGCAGGCGTCAAAATCGAAAAAGGGGCAAGAATTGGAGCTGGATCAGTTGTGGTGGGTGATGTGAAAAAAGGACAAACACTTTTCGGCAATCCAGCTGTAGAAGTGAAGTAATGTCTATCTTCCTGCAATGAAGTCAAAACTATTGTTCTTGTCTATCATTTTCTCATTAAACAGCTGTGTTCCTGAGGGTTTAATGCGCACCTGGAGTACTACTGAAGAATACGACAAGCAATTCAATAGCATATTGGTGATGGGCCTTATCAACAATGTAAATCTTCGTAATGAAATAGAGAATGATGTGGTGTATACAGGAAGAAAATTCGACCTCCGATGCACGAATGGGATGTCCATGTTTCCTCCAGAATTAGGTAAACCCTTTGATGATGTAGAGCGAGCAAAAGAACGAATGAGACAAAATGGATTTGATGGTGTCATTACCGTTACGTTAGTAGATGTAAATGAGCCTAGATACATCCCAGCAGATTTGGCATATGCTCCGCTCGTTTACTATGACCGCTTTGGGAATTACTTCTTCAGGACTTATGATCTTGTCTATCGACCCGGATACTTTACAAGAGATACCAAGTACTTTATAGAAACAAACTTTTATGAATTGAAAGTTGGTAAACTCGTTTGGTCTGGCAGATCTACAATTTTCAGACCTGATGAGTTAAGCAGATACCTTCCTACTTATTCCAAAGGGCTTTTTAAAGAACTAAAACTCCAACGAATAATTCACTAGAAACTCGTTTTCTGTTTCCAAATTAGCTTTAATTTTGCATCATATTAACACCCTGCTGAAACAGGGCCTGGTTATTATGGAAAAACATTACGTATTACTTTATTACTGCTACAGTAAGATTGAAGATCCTGAACAGTTTAGGGAAGAACATCACAAACTTTGTTTAGAGCTTAATCTTAGAGGGCGAGTCATAGTCGCTTGGGAAGGTTTAAATGGCACTGTCTCAGGTACACAAGAGGCATGTGAAAAATATATGGATGCGGTGACCAGCGATCCTCGTTTTGCTCATACTGAATTCAAAGTTGACACCAACGATCAACCTGCATTTGAAAAAATGCATGTTCGAGTAAAGCCAGAAATCGTTCATAGCTCGCTAAAAGAAATTGATCCCAACAAAAAAACAGGGGGTTATGTTGAACCCGAAGAATTCAGGAAGATCTTAAAAGAACAGCCTGAAGACACGATTATCCTGGACGTTCGTTCCAACTACGAACACATGATCGGTAAATTTAAAAATGCTATCACTCTGGATATAGACAACTTCAGAGATTTTCCGGAAAAAATAGAAGAACTAAAGAAGTTTAAAGACAAGAAGATTGTCACCTATTGTACCGGAGGAATCAAGTGTGAGAAGGCGAGTGCATATTTACTGGAGCAAGGTTTTGAGAACGTCCACCAATTACACGGGGGAATTATTAAATATGGACTTGAGGCGGAAGGAGAAGATTTTGAAGGTAAGTGCTATGTGTTTGACAATAGGATAGTGAAGGATGTGAACCAGGTAAACCCTACTGTCATATCCAGGTGTTATGTGACCAATGAACCTTGTGATCGGATGGTCAATTGTGCTAACCCTCATTGCAATATGCATATCCCAATGAGTGAGAAAGGTGCTGAAATCTTTAAGGGTTGCTGCTCTGAAGAATGCATGAATAATCCTGATACAAGAGAGTATGATGGCACTGGGTTTTACCAGAAGAAAATGAATGGATATAATCCATACAAAGGCCTGAAACGTAAGTCTGCTGCTCAGAATTAAAATTAACTTTTAGTAATTTGGGGGTTATAAAGTGGTTTCCTGTTTACTTTTAGGAATACTATAGAATCTGAGCTAGCTATGCCTCACACATTTTCTGAGACTGATCTTATTCTCAACCCAGATGGAAGTGTATATCACTTAAGTCTAAGACCTAAAGATGTCTCTGATAAAATCATTGTTGTTGGAGATCCTGGTCGGGTACACAGAGTATCCAAACATTTCGATTCTGTTGAATTTGAAATGAATAAGCGGGAGTTCATTACTCATACAGGAAAATATAAAGGCAAACGACTGACTGTAATAAGTTCCGGTATGGGAACTGACAATGTAGAGATACTCATGAATGAGCTAGATGCCCTTTTCAATATTGATTTGGTACATCGAGAGCCTAAACCACGAAGAAAAAAACTTCAGATTATTCGAATTGGTACATCTGGAACCATCAGAGATGAGATTAAAGTAGGAAGCCACCTTGCCACAGAATATGCTATTGGAATGGATCCACTCATTCATTTTTATGATTTTAAACACAAAGGAAAAGAGCGCAGAATAGTAGAAAAGTTTCAAGAGGAAATTGGAATTCCATACATGCCTTATTGCTTCAAAGGATCAACATCATTATTTGAAAAATTTAAGGACTGCACAATAGCCGGAAATACAGTCACATGTCCAGGCTTCTATGCGCCTCAGGGTCGCGAATTAAGAATACCTATCAGATTTAAAGAGATCATTGAAAAGATGCAATATTTTCATGAAGAGGATGTATGGCTGACAAATTTAGAAATGGAAACTGCGGGATATTATGCTTTTGGTAAGCTTCTGGGTCATGAGATGTTAAGCTTAAATGCTATCATGGCCAATAGGGTGAAATCACAATTTGCAAAGGATCCCAATAAAGTGATTGATAGCCTTATAATGAAAGTTTTAGAAAGGATTTAGTCCCCCTTTGATTTGAATAAAACCCCAATCGCCTTATTGATGGCAGCTGCAGCGTCATTCATATGATCCCGAGCTTGTACCCACTTTTCGTTCGAATTAGATGATCGATCTTTAATTTGAGCTTCTAATTTTTCTTTCTGGGCTTTAAGTTTGGCTATTTGCTCCTCCATATCATCTGATATTTTACTGCCGGCACTCTTAGTTTCTTCGACCAAATGATCAATCTTTTTACCTAGTTCAGCCAGAATATCTTCAACTTTTCTTTTTTCGCTCATCTTAATAGGATTGGAGAATGAAATTTAGTGCTTTTTACCATACCATTTTGCAATGACTTCCTCCGCTGGCTTGCTTTGTGGTGTCCATTCCGTTCCCCTCCATCGGCCATGTCCTGATGTAAGGTGCCACTTCCAGAAAAAACCACCCAACCACCACGATTCATTAGTAAAAACCTGAAAAGTTGCTTCATAGGCATCTGCTTGAAGTTGGGTATTAGCGTTGGTTTCAGATTTATCTATTTCCCAATGGCGACCTACTGCGCCATTCGCACTTTGGAATCCATACTCAGTAAATAATATTGGTTTTTTCCATTGAGAAGAGAATGTTGCCAGATCTTCTTTGATTGGTTTCCATCCCATTTTGATCTCGTCAATACTCGGATGATTTCCATCGACCAAAGGAAAATAAGCATCTATCCCTATGTAGTCCACCGCATCCCACCAGGTTATATTTTCATAATTATCCCAATTAGAAGCATAGGTAATCTTACCTGAATAAACCTTTCTCACTTTAGCAATCAGCGATCTCCAAAATTCGGGACGTTCTTTTGCAGGGATACGATATTCCGTTCCAATACAAAAAAGTTCTACCTTCAAGGAATCTGCCTTGATCGCATGATTCATGATGTATTTGGTATAGTCTGTTTCCCATATTTTCCATTTCTCTTCCGAATCTAAATCATACTCTCCTACCCAACCAGCACCCCGTGCCCATACATGTGGCTTCACCATTACTTTGAGTCCATTGTTTTTTGCATACTGAATGAGCATGCAGTTTCCATCTGTATGCTCGCCCCACCATTGCCTGGAATGATCAAAGCTTACAGAAGGTTCACCTTCTCTTGAAAAAGCATATGGAATAAGTGCTACCCATTCAGCATTAATTCGTTTTACCTCGCCCAACTTTTCTGATGTGATTTGACGTGGTGGGTTTACCAGACTAGCTCCATTAATAATGTCTTCATCTTCATTTGGGATGAAAATCATAACAAATGATCCTAAAACGAGAAAAAGTATGATTGAAAAGAGTCGCACAATGAAAGATACGATAGAAATTTGTTTACGTTAGAATATTAAGTCTCCCATAATTGGAAATAGGCAATTAAATTTACCGCTCAGCAAGTACCATCTTTAGATTATCTAAAACAGAACCATTCTTTATGAAAATCTCACTCCCAATTCAGGTATTATTTGTCCTGTCTGCGTTCCTTCTTCTTGTTTCTTGTTCAAACGATGACTCACCAATAGAGGTCACATCAGATTTCACCATCAATTCAACTGATAATTTTCAGATTGAATCATCACATGAGAATGGCTGGATTAAAGAAGCTACCATGTACAGTGATCTTACTGGATTAAAAATATCAGAATTTGAGTATCACGAAAATGGTTACATCAAACACTGTAAAAGCTACTCACACGGTGGTTTGTCAACTGACAATCATTACTTAAATATGGAGGTTTTTAGGGATGAAAATAATTTGCCTACACAATCTATTTACTATAATCCTGATGGTTCAGTACAGGCAGAAATTACCTACGAGGAAGGACTAATTAAAGAAAAGAAAATTTATAAAAATGATCAGTCCACTATTTGTTCATATGTTGATGGAAGAATTCAAGTTGTCGTCAGTGATCTGGAGGCAGGACAGGTCGAAATGACTTACAATTACATTGACAATGTGAAAAACATTAAAGTAATCAAACAAGGCGATGTTGAATTTGAATCTGAAATATCCCTACTATCTGATGGGGGTGAGGGAATAAGTACAATTGATAATCATGCGCGTTCTAACAGGTTCGTAAAAGAAAATTCCTCTATCAATATCTTAAATAGCACATTCACAACCAGCTCTGACTGGGAGGGTTTCTTCGAACCTGAAAAAATTATGCCTATTCCATTGATTTACAGTGAAAGTAATTTTTTCGGTTTATTGAATGGATACTTTTCACATGAATTTGATGCTTTTAGAATGATGGTAGAGGAGTTTCCAGTCTTTGAGGATGATTATATTCTCAGCAAATTCAACATTCAATCTGAAGAAGTTTCTTTCAATCCAAGTATTGCTTCTTCGGAAGAAGTGAAAATGGAAATGTCGGCCAATTTGGTTGACTTTGAACTCAAATATGGTGATGAGTTTTTAAGGAAAAAGATCATAGGGAAATATGGATTTACCATAGCTGTCCTTCGTAACCTTCCATCCGACCCTGTGCTAAGAAGTGAGATAAAGAATCTGGCATACAAAAAAGTAGGAAGCATTTTAGGATCTGAAGATTTAACCACAGATGAAGATATCCTTTTAAGCAAAGTATTCTTTGAATATAAATTTTTTAGCCCTGTTCTTGGAATCAATGGGAAAGTACTTACTTCTAATACTGATTATGAAATTGGAATAGATTTAATAAACAACAATCAAGAGTACACCATTCAAAAAATATATAAAGCCTATGATTTGCTTTAATAAGTCAAAATAGGATTTAATTATTCTTCAAAGTTTCTCTCAAATTTCTTTTCAGCTTTGTCGGATTTATGCACTCCAATACTACTTACAGTGCCACTTAAAAGTGCTTTTCCCCAATAATTAAATATAGCTCTGGACGTATCTCTCCTTTGAAATATGGTACCTTTTCGAGGGAACAGGAAATAGCTTGGATTTTTACTCTTCACAACAAATGTATTGGCGAAAAACGTTTTGATCCCCTGTCCTAAACCATGTGTATCATGTGTCTTGACGTTCAATATTTGTATTTTAAGATCTTCATATCTAAACCGCATTTCTCCACGTGCAAGTGTATCATTAGCGCTGAAATTAAAGAATAACTCTTTAGTATAACCGCTCTTGATATTAACGTTGGCAACTGGGCCAAGCATCCTATTCATAGAATCAAGAGGAAAGTCAACAACACTTCCACTCAGTGAAAATTGCTCATCTTTCGACAAAAGATCAAATGCTCCGCTAACTTCAAATCTCCCTGCACCCATGAGCTGGCCAGTACCACTCAGAAGCATCATTTCATTTTCAGTTAAGGATATATTCCCGACATTAAATAATTGAGCGTCTAATTCATCAAATGAAATTTCTCCGTGAGTGTAGTAATTGTCTGGCTTCTCTTGATATCGAATGGTGCCCTTAACATCAATTGTGTCAATTTGAAATAATTGCTTGATATCTCTGATTGACTGCTGTGGCAGAGGACGAACCTGATCTTCAGGAAATGGAACACCTTTATCTCTATATATCAATGCATAAAGTCCATCAATGTCAATTCTTCCTATTTTCAATGTTTGCTCAGAAATCAATTCATAAATATCTATCCGATTTAAGCCTATCTCCTGAACTGCAATATCAAACCAATCCGCTTGCTCGGAGATAATTTCAGAGAATTCCTGAGCTGAATAGATTGAATTCACTTTTACATGGTTTAACTCCAACCTGTTGGCTGGAAAATCAAATTGATAGTTTCCAACAGATAGTAAATAATCGTCCGCTACTGGCAGTTCCAAAGGCCCTGCATTAAGTGTTAAACTTTCAAGTTTGCTTGTAATGTTATTCAGAGTTAAAGTATCCTTTGAATTAAATTGATCAATCTTTAAAGTTGCATGTTGAAGATGGTAATTCTTGTGGCTAATGGTATCGTAATATTTCCAATCCAAATCATCAAATTCAATGTACCCGATCGAAATAGGTGTTGCAAAAGGTTTTCCTTCCTTGCTTTCGATCAAATAATTATGTCCTCTAGGATTTGTGATGAAAAGTGTATCCATAATTATTCCACCATTTTCATAGAGTGTTTTTACATCTAGCGCTCTCATCTCTATGGAAGGAATGTTCATAAATATGTTTTCAGCGGCGGAGTTATACCGTATTGAATCGATCAAAAGATCTCCATTTCTGGTACTATATTCAATATTTTCCAGATTTATAGAGTCTCCTGATTGCAATCGAGGAAGTATTGATCTGGCATTAAAAATGATCGAATCTGAAAAAATAAAACCATTTTCAAACGGTTGATCTTTTGGGTAATTGATCCCATAGATCGTCGTACTAATTTCATTAATTGATATTTTCTCAAGTGCTTTACTATTTCCAGGTTCAATGGAAAAATCTGCTGAATCAATTTGCAATTCTTCAATTGAAAGGGTAAAACTATTTTCGCTGACAGAATCTTTCTGATTAATCTCTCGAGTCGTTTTGATTTTCACATTGGGAGATTGTAATAGCAGCTTTCCGGCAAAAAAATGATTCTCATCAAAAAATTTCGATTGCTCAAATTTTGTAAGCCTTAAGAACGGAATATTGGCAATAATCTGACTTTTAGAAGTGTCAGTTTTATTAATGGGGTCAATGCGTAAATCAGTGAATTCCATCAATCCGTTCAATGTATCATACTTCCAATTTGCGAGATTGACTATGTGGTTGTGTTTGGCTGATCTTACTTGTATGTTCTCAATCCCAACACTCCTGAAAGCTGTAGAGTCTCCAACAAATACGTCAGCATCCAGTCCATCAAGGTATATTTCCGTGGAATCTAATTTCCCTTTTAGCTTACCCCCACTTACTATAAATTCCTTTTCATTTCCTAGCTTAGTCGCACCCTTATTTTCACTGGTCTGAATGTCAAATTCAATATTCGGATTAAAAAGCTTCGCACGACTAAATTCTGTGAAATCACCCGCAATTAAGCTATCCAATACCACACCTATTATCTGTAAAGTATCAAGGCTTCCAACAACTTTCTGATTTTTCTTATTTATATCGAAATCCCAATCCCGAAATTGAAATGAAGACATCATATTAGAAATTAAAAGCTCTGAGCCATTAACCACTATACTATCTCTATCTAATTCGAATTCCGAGATTTTTAACTCTGACTTATCAAATAATTGTTGAAATCCTTTAGAGGCACCACTTAAATGAATATCATTTGCAGTGAGATTAATTTTCCCCATTTTCAATCCTTTGGGTAGCATTAGGTTGATATCATTTATGGATAATCTATCTATCGAAATTTCTCTAAAGAAAGGCTTTAATGCCTGGTAAACGAGAGGCACTGATGCTTGCTTACCATTACTGCTGCCTGTATTTCGAACTCTTATTGATGAGCTGGGAATTTCAAGCTTACCTACAATTAGTAGTTTATCTGCTATTGCGCGTTGAAAATCAACGTTTTTAAGATTAAATACCGGAATGTCCACATTAAGTAGAACTTTGGCTTCATTGCCTGCACGTTCATGCGAAATAGACATGTTTTCAAATCTAAGTTCAGAGTCAAAAGAATTTATTCTCAATAATTCAAAAAATACTGTGTGAAGGCTATCCGGTAGGAGGTATGTATAGTTATGAATATCTAATTCAATATCCTCAAAATATCGAAATCTATGGTCAAAACGATAATTACTGGTGTCCAAATGAATATTGTAAAACACAATATTTGATCTCTCAACTTTAAATCGCTGGTATTTATCTACACCATCTAGTTTAAGATCAACGTGAGCATTATTAATGGTCAACTTACCAATATCAAGAGAGCCGAAAACATCAAATATTAAAGTGAGCAATGAATTATCTATTTCCTTTTTGGTACTTGCTGCATGTGTTTCATCATCCACAAAAACAACAGGTTCATTAAAAATAAGCTCTTCAATAACCAAATGATTGTTCTGGTAAGCCTCAACATAGTCCACTCCTTTGAAGCTGAGCTTAGGCACATGTATTTCGTAGACATTCACTTCATTTTGGCCTTCAAAAGTGACATTTGATGAAGCCATTGGTTGTACCCTTAGATTTTCAAATGAAAGAATAGAATCCGAGGTAGACAAAACGAACTTATCAAAGGTTATCTCATGGATACTATCAGGAAGATGGAATAATTGGTTGCGTATTTCCAGCTCAATTTCTTCTGAATAAAATACCTTGTTCTTTCTCGAGACAGAATCCATGACTAGATTCTTAACTATAAAATCAATCTTACCAAGTGCAAATTGATCTCCGTCATATTGTAACTCACCGTCTTGTATTCTGAAGTAATCTATTTTTAAAACCTTCAGATAATCTGAAATTGCACGGTACATATTACCTGCCTCAAAGCTGAACTTGGTCTGTTTTGAATTCTCCAAAGTCACCATATCAATATTTGGGTCCACAACCCGAACATTTTTTATGATAAGTTCCTTATCCATATACAGAGCATAAACGGACTCCAGGTCTATGATTAATTCTTCCAGCTGAATTTCATAAATATTATTAAGTCCAAGGGCACTGAAATCTTGAGTCGAATCAGCTTGTAGTCTCAATGATTTTAATGTTATTCTACTTTCCAATAAGTCCAGATCCAACGACTCAAAATTCAGCTGATAAAACCCATTCGTCTCGCGCTTAATGACCGTGTTGAGTATATCACCAGCATAGTATTTTCCCAAGAAAAATATAGATGTAAATGCTCCGCCAAGAATCAGCAATATTCCTAGCAATAAACGGAATGACTTTTTTGATAAGAATTTGGTTCGTTCAGGCATTTAATGTCAGCCAATTAGCTATACATGTAAAATAAGTAAAGAAAGGGAGATATAAATCAGAAAGATTATTCCTAATTTTTTATCCATTTGAGATTTACTGATTGGGAGAAATCTACCTAAAGTGAGTGATTGATCTTTTAATTAATCAGAATTTCCAAAGCTCACCTTAGAGCTTTGGCTTCTACTTTAGTCGTTTTACCAATGTCTTCTCCAACAACTTGAAGAGAATGAGAATTTAAAGAAGTGATCTTAGATGAGTCCGTTCTATAAAAAATGAAGAAAGCGGATATCCCTTTAAAGCTTGTAGAGCATACAGACGAAGCTTATAAGCATGCTCAGTCGATTGGTCTAATTAAAGAGAAATAATCACACGATCCCTAGCCTCGCCTTCTTAATATTCTATCTTTGCGCGCTTATTTGAAATTTGGTATGCAGAGATTATTCCGAAACTTCACTTTTAATCCTAAGAATGACATCCTATCTGGACTTACTGTTGCATTGGCATTGGTACCGGAGGCTGTTGCTTTTGCATTTGTCGCTGGTATTGATCCCATGGTCGGGCTCTATGGAGCCTTCATGATGGGGATCGTTACGTCAATGTTTGGTGGTAGACCGGGTATGATCTCTGGTGCTACCGGCGCAATGGCTGTTGTCATGGTGCACATGATCCAAAAAGGAAATGAAGTCGGGATGTCGCTATCAAATCCTGTTGAAAACTTAGGACTACAATGGCTTTTTATCACGCTTCTCTTAGTTGGTGGCATCCAGATTCTGGCAGGGATTTTTAGATTAGGAAAATTTGTGCGGCTGATTCCTCATTCCGTTATGATGGGATTCGTGAATGGTTTGGCAATCGTCATATTTCTCTCTCAGCTAGGGCTCTTTAAAGAAAAAGTGAATGATACGTATCAATGGAAAGAGGGGTCGGATTTATTCATAATGCTAGGGTTGGTGGGGTTGACTATGGCCATCATGTATTTTCTTCCTAAGCTCACTAAAAAAATTCCATCTGCTCTCGTTGGCATTCTGGTAGTAGCCTGTATTACAATATTTGGTGGGCTTGATGTAAGCACCGTCGGTTCATTTATTAGAGAAGGAGGCGGTAACGGATTAGAAGGAAGTCTTCCTTCATTCCAAATTCAGATTTTCAGTCTTATAGATACTCTTAATGGTAACTGGGGCCTTATCATTTCTACCGCTGTTCTACTTGCTGCTGTTGGTTTAATAGAATCGCTGATGACCTTGAATCTAATTGATGACATGACCGAGACTCGCGGAAGTGGTAACAGAGAGTGCGTTGCTCAGGGAGGTGCCAACATTCTAAATGGCCTATTTGGTGGAATGGGGGGATGTGCCATGATAGGTCAATCCATCATCAATGTAAGCTCAGGAGGAAGAGGGAGACTGTCAGGCATCACTGCAGCTATTGCATTATTATGCTTCATTTTATTCGCTGCACCCCTTATTGAGCAAATTCCCATTGCTGCTTTGGTGGGTGTAATGTTTATGGTAGTAATTGGAACATTCGCATGGAGTAGTTTTCGCATTATTAACAAGATTCCATTGGCAGATGCTATTGTACTCATTACGGTATCAGCGATCACCGTTTGGCAGGATTTAGCAATTGCCGTGATTGTTGGAGTGATTATGTCAGCTCTGGTTTTTGCATGGGAAAATGCGACTCGAATTAGAGCCAGAAAATTCATCAAAGAAGATGGCACAAAAGTTTATGAGATTTGGGGTCCGCTATTTTTTGGTTCAGTCCAGGCATTCAACAATAAATTTGATGCGGCTAATGATCCTAAACAAATAGAATTGGACTTCATGGAATCCAGAGTGAGCGATCACTCAGGTATTGAAGCCATTTATGCCTTAGAGCAGAAATATAAGGAGTATGGCAAGCAAGTTAAGCTCGTTCACCTAAGCCCGGAGTGTAAAACGTTGCTTCACAAAGCCAGTCCTGAGTTTGAACACATGATTGTCTCCTCTATCGATGATCCTCGCTATCATGTGGTGACAGATTTAATGGATAAAGAGGTATAAATAGTGTAACTATATAGTCGTTTGTGTCGTCCTACTGAGGTCATCTAACTACTATTTTATTGAAAGCAATCGTTTGTAATTCTTACGGCCCAACTTCTCAACTGCAGATAAAAGAGGTAGAAATGCCTAGCCCAAAACCGAATGAAGTTTTAATCAAGGTGCACTTCAGTGCTATCAATGATTACGACTGGAGTATGGTAACGGGAATTCCTGGTCTCTATCGTCTTCTTTTTGGTTTATTTAAACCAAAGCGACCAATTCCAGGAATGGAACTATCAGGAGTGGTTACATCTTGTGGTGAAGCAGTGACATTACTGAAAGCCGGAGATGAAGTTTACGGAGATATTTCTTATTACGGATTTGGGACCTTTGCAGAATACATCGCAATTAACGAAAAAGCAGTTGTGAAAAAGCCTGAATTTCTTTCTTTTGAAGATGCCGCTGCACTTTCTCATGCAGGAAACCTGGCCTGGCAAGGACTGGTAGATCTTGGCAAGATTGAAAATAACATGGATGTCTTGATCAATGGTGCCGGAGGTGGAGTTGGTTCAATCGGACTTCAAATCGCAAAAACCTATAACTGCCATGTAACCGGTGTAGATACCGGTGAAAAGTTAAAAAACATGCTGGAAATGGGGTTTGATCATATCATTGACTACAAAAAGGAGGACTTTACTAAAAGCAATAAAACATATGATTTAATCCTGGATGCCAAGACCACACGGGCTCCAAAGGCTTACATAAAAGTCCTAAATCCCAAAGGAAGATATGTGACTGTTGGTGGAAATATAGGCAGACTTATTCAAATTCTTCCCGCACGGAAACTCTTTAAAAAGCCCGTTTTCATGGTTGGTCTTGATGCTAATAAAGACCTGGAAAAGATCCACGATTTATATAAATCTGGCAAAATTAAACCTGTGGTTGATGGTCCCTATCCTCTTGAAAAAACGCCGTGGGCCATTCAGCATTTTGGAGAAGGTAAGCACACTGGTAAGATTGTTATCTCAATTTAATCCTTTAAAGACCTTCGTATACTTTACTTACAAGTTCTCCAATTTTTGAAGGCTCCAGCCATCTGGTCACAATCACCAAATCTTTTTCTTGATCTATTACGATAAAGTTGCCACCAAATCCTGCTGCATAAAATAAATGATCGGGTAATTCATCCCAGGATCGAGGGCCTTTATTCAGCCACCACATATAGCCATAGCTTTCATAAGCAGAGGCAGGTGTTTGAATCATATCGGTCCACTTTTCTGAGATCAATTGCCTCTCATTCCATTTCCCTTTCCTGGAAAAGAGAAGCCCAAAACGTGCATGATCTTCTGTGCTGATGAATACGCCTCCTCCATGGTGTCCTCCTCCACTTACAACCTGCATCTTTTGTCCGTCTATGTTCATCCATGTGTCTTCATAACCGTACCACCTCCATGTTGTGCTCGCTCCAATTGGATCCATAATACGTTCTTTTAAAACTTGCGGAAGAGGTCTTCTCCATACATTCAAAAGTGAATACGAAAGCACATTCACCCTTACGTCATTGTATTTATAACTAGTGCCAGGCTCTTTAAGCTCTCTATACCTCCACTTATCAAAGTCTCCCTCTCGTGATGGTCTATCGGCCCAATCATACAATCCAAAGAGTGCGCCTGACCAATCTGAAGTTTGCTGAAGAAGATGCTCCCAGGTAATTTTTGAGTTATGATTCCCTTCGAACGTGCCATCCCACACATATTGATCCACCTTATCCTTCACAGAACCAATGAGTCCATCGTCTAGTGCAAGGCCCGCAGTAGTAGACAAATAGCTTTTTGTCACACTAAAAGTCATGTCTACACGCTTGATATCTCCCCACTCTGCGATTACATATCCATTCTTTAGAATCATTCCTGCTGGACCTCCTCTCTTCTTAGTGGGGCCTTGTAATTTGTGATAAGGCTCCCTGCTAAATCCTTCCAGAATTGCTAATCTGAGATCTTTGGGGCCTGAGTATTCATTATCTAGAGCAAACTGAATGGCATCATTAACAGCATCTTCTGATATGTTTAACTCTCCTGGAGCTTTTCGTTCCCAATCTGTTTTACTCGGATAATATTGAGCGCTGAGTAATATTGGAAAACTCAGCGCCAAAAGGAATGATATTTTTCTTGCCATATGGCAAGTTACAAAATGTACTTTTTTCTAGTCAAGCTTTATGGCAGTGCCACTGGCGCTTACCATCATCATGCCTGAATCTTTGCCCAAAGTCTCATAATCCAGATCGATTGCAATAATTGCATTAGCTCCAAGAGCATGGGCTGCTTCCATCATTTCCTGTACAGCAATGTTTTTAGCATCTTTTAAGGATTTTTCATAGGCACCCGATCTTCCTCCAACGATATCTGTAATAGATGCGAAAATATCTTTGAAAATATTGGCTCCAATAATGGCTTCTCCAGTTACTAATCCATAGTAAGTTGATATTGATTTTCCTTCAATATTATTTGTAGTAGTTAATAGCATTTTATCTAATTATATCTGTTGAAAGTGCTTTTTTCTTATAACGTTTGTTCAATAACGGATAGAGTAACACCGAGGTTAATATTAGGAGTGTTCCCAAGTAAAATCCCGGACTCATTTCTTCGCTATCCCCGAAAATAATTAATGCAAGAATAATTCCGTAGACTGGCTCGAGATTAACTACCAAATTGATAGAGAAGGCAGAAAGTCGCTTCATCAGTTCCACTGAAACTGAGTATGCATACACGGTACAAAATATCGCCAATGACCCAAGATAAAACCAATCTAATGATGATGGGCTAAGCGAAAGCTCGTCAACAAAAAAGCCCACGTATATTGGAAAAAAGAGAGCAGTAGCAACACATGCTCCCATCATTTCATAAAAAGTTATTACGTAAGGATCATAGGTTTTCGTCAACCTTCCATTGATCACAGTAAAAACGGAAGCAATAAAGGCAGAGAGAACGGCAGTCAGCAATCCGGACAAGTAATCAAATTCCACATTGAAGATGATACCTATTCCAATAAATGCGATAATACTTAGTAGCACCTCAAAACCCTTTATCCTTCTTCCTTGAGAAATTGGCTCAATCAAACTGGTCCAAAGTGAACATGTAGCCATACCGGCAAGACATACCGAAGCATTTGAAATTCGAGCCGATAAAAAAAACAAAATCCAATGAGCAGCAATTAAAACGCCAGTTCCAAGAATGATCAATAATTGCTTTTGAGAATTGATTCTTAATGACCTTTTCCAGAATTTCAATAAAATGAACAATCCAATAGAGGAAATCAGAGTTCTAAAGAAAACCACCTCAACAGATGGAATTTCAATTAGCAGACCTAAAATGGCTGTAAATCCCCATATCAGCACGATGAAATGGAGCGTTAAAAAGTCTTTTCTTTCCTGGATCATCTTGGAACTGTTCGGTAGAGCAATGCTGCTACACCACCGAATATAATATTAGGTATCCAGATAGCCAGTACTTCATTCATACTTCCTGCCTCAGCAATTGCTCTTGCCAAAATAAATGTGATGATAAATGCAAAGGAAATTACAAAACCTAGTGCAATCTGAAACCCCGTTCCCTGACGAGATTTCCGAGCTGCCACAATCACACCAATGGCCATTAGAATGATCACAGTGAATGGTGACATGTACCTTATGTATTCCTCAATCTGGAAAATATGGACATCATCTGCGCCTCTGGATCGCTGTAATCTAATGTAATTATTAAGCTCTGTCATGGTCATGGTCTCCCACATACGCTCCTTATTGCCAAAATCTTCAGGAGATAAATTCAGCAGCGTATCCAAAGAAGCTCCTTCAGTTATTACTTCACCTTGTTCCTGGATTTCACGTTTTTGCCAGCGCTTCAAAGACCAATTCTTCGCATCTTCATTCCACTCTATCTGTCTCGCGGTGATTTTTGCTATTAGTTCTGTGCCTTTGATCTTCTCAAGTGTTACTGATTGACCTACATCCCTTCTCACATCATATCTGTACATGTAGATATAATCCTCAAGACTATCCTTCTCTGCAATTTTTAAATGAATGTGCTTATCCGTATTGTAAAATGGATCTTTTAGGTATTGCAATTCAAATTCCAGCCTGAATTTATTGGCATCAGGAATTACATAGCTGTTCAGGTAAAAACTGGCAACCCCTATCATTACAGCCGCCATCAGGTATGGATACATCATCCTTCTAAAACTAACACCACTTGCTAAAATCGCTACGATTTCGGTTTTTGCTGCCATATTAGCTGTCACAAATACCGTTGCAATAAATACAGTAATTGGTGTGAGTAGACCGGCAATAAACGGAATAAAAGTGATATAATACTGCCATATCATATCCCATCCCAGTTCATTCTTGATGAAGTCATCGTTCTTATCTGCATAATCTAACACGCAAATAATCACTTCAAACATGCCCACTACAAACACGAATGTGACTAAGATCTTCTTTAGTATGTACCAATCGAGCTTTTTCATGTATTAAAGACGCTGGCTTACTTTTTTAACCATTGTATCCTTCCAACTTGCAAAGTTGTCATTTAAGATTTGCTTACGTGCTTCTCCTACTAGCCACAAGTAAAATGTCAGGTTCTGGATGCTTGCAATTTGTGCGCCAAGAATTTCACTGCTTGTGATTAAATGCCTCAAATATCCCTTTGTATAAAAAGTGCTTGCATATCCACCTAACTCAGGATCTATTGCGCTAAAATCATCCTTCCACTTTTCATTCCTAATGTTAATGATCCCCTGCGTTGTGAAAAGCATCCCATTACGGGCATTTCTAGTGGGCATTACACAATCAAACATATCAACACCTAAAGCGATGCACTCCAAAATATTGGCAGGTGTACCCACCCCCATTAGGTATCGAGGTTTATCAGATGGAAGAATTCCACAAACATGATCAGTCATGGCATACATATCTTCTGCCGGCTCACCAACAGATAATCCACCGATTGCATTTCCTTCTCGCTCTTTGCTGGCGATATACTCTGCAGATTGTGTTCTGAGGTCTTTATAAACGCTCCCTTGTACTATAGGAAATAGTGTTTGGCTATATCCAAATTTTCCGTCAGTTTCATCAAAACGATTAACACATCGATCCAACCATCGATGGGTCATTTGCATCGATTTCTCAGCATAATCATATTCACATGGATAAGGCGTACATTCATCAAAAGCCATGATTATATCAGCACCAATCGTTCGCTGAATATCCATAATGGATTCAGGAGTGAAGAAGTGCCTGCTGCCATCCTTATGAGATTGAAAATGAACGCCCTCTTCTACGATTTTTCTATTGTCCGCTAAAGAATACACCTGGTAACCGCCACTATCTGTAAGAATAGGTTTATCCCATCCATTAAATTTATGGAGACCACCGGCCTGCTCAATAATATCTAAACCAGGCCTCATGTAAAGGTGGTAGGTATTTCCCAAGATAATTTGAGCTTTAATGTCCTCAGTCAATTCCCTTTGGTGAACAGCCTTTACTGTGCCAGCAGTGCCAACGGGCATGAATATAGGTGTCTCAATTTGACCATGATCGGTGGTTATCTTACCTGCTCGTGCTCGTGATTTGGAATCTGTATGATGTAACTCAAATTTCATCGGTCGCAAAAATACGTTGAAATAATGGCGCAAGACCTTATTTCAAATTCCGATTCATTTCTATTCAGGATTTAGTTTATTTCACGTATGGTTTTTATCCTTACCTGTGCTGTAGGACTCATTCATTTAGCCCTCACTGTAAACGCAGCAATTGCTTTTTTTCGAAAGCCACCATTAGCCACTTCTAAAACCACAGACAAACTTTCAATTGTAATAGCAGCACACGATGAAGAACAAAATTTACGTAAACTACTGCCCTTATTACTGAAACAATCGTATGATGATTTTGAAATCATTGTTGCACTGGATAGATGTCAAGATGCAAGTGAAACATATTTAAATTCACTTGACTCAGATAAATTAAGTTGGATTACAATCAAGGATGTCCCTGAAAACTGGAACCCAAAAAAGTATGCACTCAATGAAGCAATAAGCCATTCTTCTGGTGACTGGCTCATATTCATAGATGCAGATTGCATCCCGGTCTCAAAAAATTGGCTGAGTCTTATAAATGGTCAAATCATTGCTTCAACTGATATTATTATAGGGATTTCACCTTATCAAACAGGCCCTTCACTTTTGAGTAGATACATTCACTTCGAATCATTCATGACTGCTTATTGGTATATTTCTAAGGCGCTTAAAAATGATCCTTATATGGCTGTAGGGAGAAATATGGCAATTAGGAAGTCGTTTTTTATTTCAGAAGGTGGTTATAATGATTTTAAGTCAATACTAGGAGGTGACGATGACTTGTTCATTCAAAAAAATGCGATAACTCACAATACCAGCGTATTAATTGGAAAGGAAACTAATACAGAAACCTATCCAAAAGTTTCCTGGAAAGCCTATTTCAATCAAAAGATCAGACATGTATCCGTTGGGAATCACTACAAACCCAAGAACAAATCATATTTATTTATGATTCACACAACTCACATGCTATTCTGGATCTTATTATTATTTAATCCATTAATAAATTTAGTAGGACTTCTTCTTTTTTACCTATTTATTAAATTAGTGAGTTATAGATTTGCCGCGAGCAAAATGGGATTCAATATCAACTATATGTTGCTCCCACTCGTTGACATCCTATATGCGGTGCTTACTCCGGTAATTGCATTGTGGTCAAAACTCGAAAAGGACATTAAATGGAAGAACTAAATCGTCAGTTTTCTGAAAAGGCACTGCGTGACTTTAAGTTGATAGATCTGGCTACTGAGGGCAAAGATCAAGCGGCTTATGCAGAACTCATGCAGCGATACAAAAAGCCCGTCTATCACATGATTTTGAAGATGGTCAGAAATGTAGATGATGCTGAGGATTTAACAATTGAGGCATTCGCAAAGGCATTCAAAAACCTGGGCCGCTTCAAAAAAGATTATACATTTAGTACCTGGCTCTTCCGAATCGCGACCAACAATGCAATTGACTTTATCAGAAAGAAGAAGCTCAATACATTTAGCTTAAATAGTACTTTCACTGATGATAGCGGTGAATCAGTAAATATTGATGTGCAGGACAAGAACCTGACCCCAGATGAAGAAACGATTAAGGATCAGAAAATTGAGCTAGTTAGAATGTTTGTTGATAAGCTTCCGGCTAAATACCAACGGCTGGTAAAACTCCGATACTTTGATGAACTTTCCTATGATGAAATTGCTAAGGAACTCGAGGCGCCTTTGGGAACCGTAAAAGCGCAGCTTCATAGGGCGAGGGAGCTCATGTATGAGTTGGTAAAGGATAAGAAAAAACATATTTGACATCTCAATCTCATCCCATCTTAGGGGGAAATAATATCTAATTTTGCTTTTGTGAGTATAGATAGCATAACCAAGTATTTTCCAGAGCTTTCAGACATCCAATTAGAGCAATTTGATCAGCTTCAATCCCTTTATGAAGAGTGGAATGCCAAGATTAATGTTATTAGCAGAAAGGATATCGAACAGCTTTATGAGCGACATGTGCTGCATAGTTTAGCAATAGCAAAATTTACTTCTTTCAATTCTGATTCACAGATTTTAGATGTTGGGACTGGAGGTGGCTTCCCTGGCATTCCATTAGCTATACTATTCCCTGATTGTCAATTTCATTTGGTTGACTCGATTGGCAAGAAAATCACCGTAGTGAATGAAGTTGCTTCTTCCATTGGCTTAGAAAATCTGACTGCTGAACATCAACGAATGGAAAAAGTGAAGGGTAAATATGACTTCATTGTTTCAAGAGCTGTTGCTCAAACCAGGCAACTCTTTATCTGGGCCCATCAAAAAATCTCGAATGAACAACGAAACGACCTGGATAATGGAATGATTTTATTGAAAGGCGGAGATTTGACCCAAGAGATGAAAGAGTTTGGTCGGAGATATATAGAAAAAAGCCTTACCGAATATTTCGATGAGGCTTTTTTTGAGACAAAGAAAATAATCTATGTGCCTGTTCATTAAAATAAAATCTCCTTTTTGAAGGAGATTTTCATTTTAGAAGTAAACACTAAATCCAACATTAAGACCAAACGTTTTGCTGTTGACAATATCATCACCAGAAGCTATTCCATAATTCAAGCTTGGTTCAATGGCTACATTATCAACGATCCAAATGGGACATCCAGCTTCAAACGCTAAGAATCCAAATTTTTTCGTTTCTCCAGCACTGGCAAAAATCTCTTCGCGACTTGCAGCAGCATAAGAAGTGCCTAAAAAGAAAACTCCTTTTACATAGTACCTTACAAAAGGTCCAAATAAAGAAGTTGTGTTTCCGTCAAAACCCTGCTTTGTTTTGTCATATCCAATATTTAATCCAGCAGCAAGATTCTCAATCAAGAAAAAACCAGCGCTAACTTCCAAGTTGAAATTAGAAGCATTTTCAATTTGAACAGCATCATAACTTGTTGATGAATACCCAAAGCTTGAAGAAGCTCCTAAAAGCCAGGATCCTCGATCGGTCTGTGCTTCTGCACATCCGATGATCGCTATTAGATTAGCGATTAATATTACTTTTTTCATTTGTCAATTGTGTTTCACAATAGACGAATTTACTCTTTCATAAGAGTATTTTTATAGCAGAACGCTCGAATTATTTACGCGTATTTAACACTCAAATTAAGCTTGATAATAAATCAGACAAGCATCTTTTCTTCAATAGAAATTGGCTGTTTATCAAGACCTGTTTTTAAGAGTAAATAATAGAAGAAAATAATAATCTAATCAGGTAGGATGTTTATTCTACTACTTCTATTATCAAGTTATGATTGGTATAGATACAGATGTCTGCTGCAATCGTAAGACCTTCTCTCACCATTTCTTCGGCAGAGAGATTTGATGCGTGTTTCTTTAAAGCAAGCGCTGCAGACCTGGCATACATGCTTCCAGATCCAATGGAGGCAATTTCTTCATCTGGTTCAATAACATCTCCTGTTCCAGAAACAATTAGAACCTCTCCTTTGTCTGCCACAATCATCATCGCTTCTAGCTTTCTGAGATATCTATCTGTTCTCCAATCCTTAGCTAACTCTACAGCCGCTCTTTTTAAATTTCCTGAATAATTGCTCAGTTTTTCATCAAACTTATCCAACAGTGTGAAAGCATCCGCAGTAGATCCGGCAAACCCTGTTACGATCTTGCCATCAGCCAACTTTCTGATTTTTTTCACATTGGATTTTGCCACCGTGTTTCCCAATGTTGCCTGACCGTCGGCACCTATCGCAACTTTTCCGTTGTGCTTAACCGCAAGGACGGTTGTTGATTTTATTTTTTCCATTGTAGATTTCTAAAGATAGTTCTTAGGCTGATATACTTCTCAGCACTTATCCGGTAAAACTAAAAGACCCTGAAACAAGTTCAGGGTAGCTTTAATGAGTTGATTAAATTAGAATCCTAACCGGATCTTCTAATAATTCTTTGAAGGTCTTGAGGAAAGCAGAGCCAACCGCACCATCAACTGCCCTGTGGTCACATGAAAGGGTAACTTTCATGACGTTCCCAGGCTTCATTTCTCCATTCTTTACTATCACGGTCTCTTTTATTCCTCCAACTGCCATTATACATGCATCTGGTGGATTAATAATTGCAGTAAACTCCTCAATACCAAACATTCCAAGGTTTGAAATGGTGAATGTGTTTCCTGAAAATTCTTCTGGTTGCAATTTCTTGTCTTTGGCTTTTTGAGCTAATTCTCGTACTTCAGCAGAAATATGTGAGAGAGACTTACTATCAGCAAATCGAACCACTGGTACAATTAAACCATCGGGTATTGCAACAGCCACACCCATATGGACATGTTGATGCTTCATCATATGATCTCCATGCCAGCTTACGTTTACATCAGGATGCTGACGAAGGGCTGCAGCTGCAGCTTTAATTACCATGTCATTGAAAGAAATTTTGACCGGTGCTATTTCATTCATGGATTTCCTTGCTTCAATCGATTTGTCCATGTTGATTTCCATGGTCAAATAAAAATGCGGAGCAGAAAACTTACTATCACTCAATCGCTTAGCAATCACCTTACGCATTTGTGAAAGCTCCACTTTCTCTGATCTCTCCTCTCCTACTACTTGAGGAATATTAATAGATGGCTGTTCTCCTTTTGATTTTTCTGAAGATTGTGATGGCGTGAAATTTTCAACATCAGCTTTTACTACCCTTCCATCAGGACCTGAACCATTAACCTGCGAAAGATCTATTCCTTTTTCTGAAGCAATTTTCTTAGCTAAAGGAGAAGCCTTGACTCTACCATTGCTGGATGTGGTGGCTTGTGAAGATTCTGCACTCGTCTGAGACGTTGAGGGACTATCAGTGCTTTGAGAAGGTTCTGATGAATGGCTTTCTTCTTTTTCTTCTACCTTCGCTGGTTCTTCAGCGGTCTGATTTTCTGCTTTTAGTAAGGTTTCGTAATCTGCACCTTCTTCTCCAATAATTGCAATAACACCATCTACAGCTACTCCACTTCCTGCTTCCACGGCAGTATAAAGTAAAGTTCCATCTTCATATGCCTCAAGTTCCATGGTAGCCTTATCGGTCTCCACTTCAGCCAAAATATCACCCGATTCAACCTTATCTCCCTTTTTCTTCAGCCAAGATGCTATCACCCCTTCCTCCATGGTATCACTCATCTTAGGCATTCTGATTATGGAAGCATTGATATCACTGGTATCTACCTTCTCAGAACTGGCTTCTTGCTTTTCTTCTGTCTTCTCTTCTGCAGCATCATTTTCAGGTTGACCATTTCCTGATTCCTCAAGCAGATGTTTATAATCCTCTCCTTTTTCCCCTATCACTGCCAAAATTCCGTCTACAGGAACAGACTCTTTTTCCTTTACACCTATATGCAGGAGCACACCATCCTGATAGGACTCAAGCTCCATCGTCGCTTTGTCTGTTTCTACTTCCGCCAATACATCTCCCGAGCTCACCTCATCACCCTCTTTTTTCAACCATGAAGCAATTACACCTTCTTCCATGGTATCACTCATTTTGGGCATTCTTATTACTTCAGCCATTTAGATAGATTTTTATTCTAAGTCAAAATTAACCCATACATGAAAATAAAAATTTGGATTCGGCACAAAATGATCATTGAGTTACAAATGTTCTCGTGTTAAATTGCCAAAAATGCTTGATCGATACACCATAACCTTAAAACCAGATGAGCTTGCGCTTGTTTTGGGAGCTGAAGTTCCGGACATCTATGAACCTCAATATAATGCTGCTCCAACTAAGGTTTTACCCGCCATTATAAGTTCTCTCCCTGATAAAATTTCATTCTTAAACTGGGGTTTAATGGCCATGTGGTCAAATAATCGTGCAATGAGTCCAAAATTTTTCAATCTTCCATTGGACTCTGTTATCAATAAGTCTAGTTATAGAAAGAAGCTAGCTACGCACAGATGCGTGATCCCGATGGATGGATTTTATCTCTGGAAACAAGTTGCAAAAAAACAGCAGGTCCCTCATTACTTTTTTTTTCCTGACAAGAAAGTATTTTCAGTAGCCGGTTTGTGGGAAGAGGGTGAAGATGGGACCGATTCATTTATCATGATAACCAGATCTTCCAATAAACAAATTGCTGATTTTCAAGATGATATGCCAGCCATCTTGGATGCTTCTGCTACCAGGCGATGGCTTGAATCTGACAGTGAGGCAGAACTTCAACAGTTATTGGATTTTGAAACCAAAGAGGAATTGATTTCTCATACAGTCAGCCCAAAAATCAAAGAAATAGATGGGAATGATAATTCCTTTATTAAACCAGCACCGGCATCAGATCAGCATGGCAACTATACCCTATTCACTTAGATTGCGTCAAGAAATGCGAAAACAACTGAACCACAAGTTTATGTGTCAAATTCACATGTTGTTTTCTAATTTCGCAACAGTAGCTAAGTAAGAATGAAATTTTAGTGATTTTATCCTATATCACATATCTAATCGCATGAGTTCAGAAAATGACCTTTTACTTTTCAATCAAGTGAAGAGTAATGACTTCTCAGCATATGAGGTCATTTTCAAGCGTTACTATAAGGAGCTTTACCGTTTTGCTTTTACCTATGTTCGTGATTCCACCATTGCCGAAGAAATGGCTCAGGAAGTTTTCCTGTATATATGGGAAAAACGAGGTAATATAGAAATACAAACTACCCTTAAGACTTATCTGTATTCCGCAGTAAAGAATAAGTGTCTCAATTACATCAAGTTAGAATTACCTAAACAACAGTCTATGGCTGATGTCAGCGAGGTTCTTTTGAGTGTAAGTATGCCCAATAAGGATGAAGGAGAAAATGAGCGGTTAAAACGGTATATACAGTCAGCAGTTGATTCTTTACCAAAAAAATGTCGAAAGATATTTATCCTCAGTAGGAATGCAGGAATGACTTATGAAGAAATAGCAGAAGAGCTGGAACTGTCAAAAAAAACAGTAGAAAATCAGATGGGAATCGCCCTGAAAAAATTGAGAGAATCCCTGGATCATGTGTACAAGCACTATAAGGAAAATATGGCATAAAAAAATGTAAAAAAAATTGGGGGTTATGGACCCACCAGTTGACACACAAATGAGATGGCAAACAACCTGAGAGTATACAACCACCTGAACTATAAGGATAAGCCTTCAGAAGAAGAGGATAAATTCATTGAGTTCCTATTTGAGCATACAGATTTGAATGCTCCAGAAGTAGATGAATCCAAGGCATGGGATTCATTGAATCAAAAAATTCATAGACCCAACAGATCTTTTACGTGGATGAAAGTTGCAGCTGCAGTTGCCATCTTAGCTATTCTTTCTGTGACCGTTTACATGTACGATCCTGTAATTACCCAAATTGAGGTTGCTGCTGGAAATGAAAAAGTGAGTGTTACTTTCCCTGATGGTTCAACAGGAATCTTAAATGCTAATTCATCATTTTCTTATCCTGAAAAATTTGGAGAAGAACGTAATGTTTCTTTTAATGGAGAAGCATACTTCGATATCAAGAAAAGCGAAAAACCTTTCATAATTGACGTTAATGGTGTTGATGTTAAAGTGCTTGGTACGGCATTCAATCTTATCACTACCAATAATAACGTCACTTTATATGTAGATAGAGGTCTCGTGGCTTTCGAAAAAGATGGTAAGCAAACACAAGTACAAGCTGGTAAAGAAGCTATTTTCAATAGAAATGATGGAAGTGTAGAATTAAAAGATAGTCCATCATCAAACATCATGAGCTGGAGAAATGGGGTTTTCAATTTTAATAATACTCCTTTGGATAAAGTACTTGACGAATTAAGTGAATATTATGAGGTTGAATTTGAGCTATCTAATGAAAAGCTTAACTCATGTAAAATTTCAGTCACATTTAACCGTCAAACTTTACAAGAAGTACTTTCTACTTTAAGCACACTACTAGATCTGAAAACTACTACGAAGAATAGTACTGTAAAAATTTCAGGTCAGGGCTGCTAATTTCGGCTTAATTCATTCATTACTTTTGTGGGCGTGTATATGGCCCACAGATTTATAAATCGCAACATTTTAGCACTTTTGATGGTGTGCCTGATGATGTGTGCCTTTGCACAACAAAGTGCCCTTCAAAGTAATCTGATATTTTCAGGAGAAATATCATTATTTAAATCATTGGATTCACTCCGATCCATGGGAATCCCAATCGCCTACAGCACGGATAAACTCACCAATCAGACCATCAGTGTTAATCCTGGAATAACGGTAAGAGAATTTTTAGATTACTTGGATAATGAAAGAATCGCTGATATTCGATTTGATAAAAATCAAATAATTATATCCCCACATATGCCAAAGCAATATACCATTCATGGGGTATTGAGAAATGGTGAATCAGGAGAACATATAATTGGAGCAACACTACAAATATTAGGAACCGATTTGGGTACAACAACCAACGGATATGGTTACTATTCCATCACGCTAAACGAGGGAGAATACAACATCAGATTTTCCCACATAAACTATCAGAATAAAGAAACAAAGGTTGAGCTTTTTAGAAATACCTATTTAGATATATCTGTACAACCTCAGGTCACAGAACTTGATGAAGTAGAGGTTTTTTCCCTTTCACAGGATATCAATATCTCTGAAAATATTCCGTCTATAGATAGGATTTCAATTTCAGGTGCTGATGGTAATATTCCATATTTTCTGGGAGAAGTTGATGTGATTCAAAATGCTCTTTTGAGACCTGGAATCAGGGCTATTGGAGAAGATGCAAGCGGGATTCATGTCAGAGGCGGTGGAGTAGATCAAAATCTCACTCTACTTGATGAAGCTACCATTTATAATCCGAATCATTTTTATGGATTAATATCTGTCTTTAACCCTGAAGCAGTAAACAATGTACGGATAATGAAAGGATTTATACCCCCTTCGTATGGTGGTAGAACATCTTCGATTATCGAAGTGAGGCAAAAAGAGGGAAATGCTAACAAGACTCACTTTTCGGGAGGTATTGGTATATTATCAGCCAGGGCATTGCTTGAGGGCCCAATCACGAAAGGAAAAAGTTCTTTTCTAGTTTCCGGAAGACAAAGCTTATTAAACCTTTCTATTGATGATTTTGCCAGTACTTCTGTTCGAAGAAATCGGATCCGTTTTCAGGATTTGAATGTGAAATTGAATTTTAAGTATAGCCAAGCGAGTACTTATTACCTATCTGGGTATTTAGGTAATGATCGGAACTTGGTGGGCTTAAACTCTACCAGGAACTGGGGTAATCGAATGCTTAATTTCAGATGGAATTACCTTTTCTCTCCAAAGCTTTTTTCAAACATCTCAGCATTTGTTTCGGAATATAATTACAGAATAGAGAGCACAGAAGCTCCAGGTGCGTTTGTTGGCAAATCAAAAATTGCCGATTACAGCACAAAAATCAATATGACATACACCATTGATCCCAATAATGAACTCACATTTGGAATCAGTAACATTTATCACAGACTCTTACCTGGAACCCGTGAGCCTTTGGATCAGAATTCCAATACAAACAGTGTTCGACTCGAAAACGAACAAGGCCTTGAATCTGCCGCACACATAGGTCATGAAACAAGTTTCGGTAACATCTCATTTCACTATGGTCTCCGTGCCAGTAGCTTATTGACGATTGGACCTGGAACTGTATTTGCATACGAAAACGGTACTCCAACAGCTGATTCAGCTATTATTGACACGTTGAAATATGCGAGATATGAGATAATCAACAAAGACATAAACTTTGAACCCAGGGCATCAGCAAATTATCGTTTAAATGAAAAAACATCAATAAAAGCATCATACTCAAGAACAGCACAATACATACATCTAATATCAAACACCATATCTCCAGCACCAACTGACATTTGGAAATTAAGCAACCAATACATCCCTCCAACTACTACGAATCAGTTTACCCTCGGACTTTATAAAAATCTAAAAGAGAATACCTGGGAATTATCAACAGAGGTTTACTTCAAGAACATTGATAATAACATTCAGTATAAAAACGGAGCTGATCTAGTCTTCAATGAAAATATTGAAACAGAACTTATCTTAAGTAAAGCCAGGGCTTATGGACTTGAATTATATGCGAAAAAGAAATTAGGTCGTCTTCAAGGGTGGATAAGTTATACATTATCACGTGCTGAAAGTAGAATTTCTGAATTCGAGAACGAAAGATTTATTCTAGAGAATCATGATAAAACACATGATTTTTCAACTTCCTGGAGTATGGAGTTGGATAAAAGATGGAGTGCTTCAGCAAATTTTGTGTATAACACTGGTATCCCAGTGACTCTTCCAACTGATAAGTATTTTTATGAAGGTAATCTGGTCCCTCATTTTCAGTTTAGAAATAATGATAGATTACCTGATTATCACAGATTAGACTTATCAATCAAGTGGGAAGGGAAAGAATTTAAGAAGGATGGTTCAAGAAGGAAGAATGATGATTATTGGATTTTAACTGTTTATAATGTTTATGCCAGGAAAAATGCCTATTCATACTTCTTTAGAGAATCTCCTGTTGATCCGGCTGTAGCACAAGTGGTTAAATATTCAATTTTTGGCAGCATCATTCCGGCCATAACATATAATTTCAGATTTTGAAAAGGATAATTTACATATTGCTAACTGTCCTTTTCTCCTGTGAAGAAGTTATCACTATCGATTTACCAAGTGCTCAAAATCTGGTAGTTATTGAAGGGTGGGTAACTGATTCCCTTAGCACGCATCCTGTCAGGATAACACGATCTAGTGCTTTTTCAAGCATGGATGACATTGTATTGATTGAAGATGCTCAATTAATTGTACAGGCAAGCACAGGTGAAGTATTCCCATATTCCTATAGCAATAATGGCTATTATGAAGCTGACATTGCTTTCAGAGGAGCTCCTGGAAATCAATATCGGCTCTTAGCGATCGTAGATACTGTTGAAATTAGATCGGAGTGGGACTCTATGCCTGAAAGGGTTGATATCTTATCATTGGAAATTGAATCCTTTGAAGAAAACGATCCCAATAACCCAAATCAGCAACTTACTGTCTACTATCCTAAAATTAACGCCATTGATCCAGCAGATAGAAAAAATCAATATCGATGGATTTTTTATAAAAATGATACGCAATTCACAGAACCTGAGCCTATTACCATTCAAAATGATCGACTATTTAATGGAAACTTAATACCTAATAATTTTCAAGCTTTTGGATATGATTCTGGTGAAAAAATAACCTTGCAGCTACAATCTATTTCATCAAGTGCTCACAATTATCTTTCCCTTTTAAAATCGCAAATCACAACGCTTGGAACCTCTAGCGGAACAACACCTGCAATTGTTGAAGGAAATTTATCTTATACTGATGATGATCGAATGGTCCTTGGTTTTTTCGGATCAGCTTCCAGTAGCATCGATTCCGTTTTTGTTGAATGAGGTGGTTAATCAGTGAGAAAGAGATCTTGGAGGAAACGCATTTGATGTAAAAAGCAAACGGAGCGCCCTCACCAAAGCAACTCCGTTCTAATTCAACCAGCTATGGATTGTTTTGAATTTCTTTAGTTCAAGATTAGCTAAGAAATCTGTAACAGAAGTGATGGATTCGTCTATACAACCCAAATATTAGATAAATCAATGTTTATACACGATTAACTAAAATGGCGATTGAAGTATTCAAGGAGGATATGTGCTAACATATCACAATACGTATTTTAAATTGGATTATTTTAATTTACATTAAAATACGTCTATGATAGTTGATTTGTCCCAAATGATAGTTTAGATGGCCTAATAAATGATTTAGAAAATAGCTTACAGTCATTTCATACCCAAAAGGCTGTAAAGGGTATTCTTTAGCTAAATCGGACTGACTCGCATTCTCGAAGTAATTACTTAATACATTTTTTGTGGTAGCAATTTCATCAAATATCTCCTCGACAGCCATTTTTCCATTGAATTCAAAATCTCTTTTCCGTTCATATCCGGAGTTGGCCAAAATTGCTCCTATAAAGTGCTGCAGATTACCACACAAATGCATGAATAGGTTGCCAGCTGAATTATTAATTCCATCAGCCTTGATCCATAAAGCATCTTCATTCGTATAGGCTTTTAATTCATCATTGAGCTTGTCAAGGTCTCTAATAAAAAGCTTTTGAAATTCAGTAGCGGTCATTGTTCTTCTATTTTAAACGCTATATTATAGAGGTCTTTAGTCTTTTCTTGAAATGAAGCTATTTGATCTTTTTTAATAAGGCAAACGATTTCACATGACAATTTAAAATCACGGTTTTGAACATTAAGTTCAAAGTCATTGATTACCCGTTCTGCTTGACTCATCATATCATAGGAAAAATTCATCTTCAAAGTGAACCATTCGAATATCTCAACTTTTTTTACCTTATGTAATGCATCTTCTGTTGCTTGTTTGTAGGCTTGAATGAGTCCTCCCACTCCCAATTTGGTGCCTCCGAAGTATCTGATAACAACGACTAATATATTAGTCAAACCATGTGATCTTATCTGTCCCAGAATTGGATCTCCGGCAGAATGTGCTGGTTCGCCATCATCATTTGCCCTCCAGGACTGATTTTCTAGTCCAAGAACCCAAGCAAAGCAATGATGGCGTGCATCATGGAACTCTTTTCTTAAATCATCTTGAACAATCTTTATTTCCTCCTCAGACCGGACTGAATAGGCTCGAGAAATAAATTTACTACCCTTCTCCTTGTAAAATCCCTCTGCTGGCGAAGCGATGGTGTAATATGAACTCAAAGTGCTGTTAGTAATTTCTCTGCTTCTTTTTCAACTTGATCTGTTTCAGCATATTGCAAAGTTTTTTCGAGATTAATTCTAGCTTCTTCTTTCCTATTCGTTTCAAGAAGAATTCTACTTAAACCCAAGTATCCAAAACTTTTAAAAAACTCTCCATGCTGCGGAATACTCTCGCCATACTCCAATCCTAATCTATATGCGTATTCTGCCTTTTCCTTATTCTTAATAATCTTTTCTTCAAAGTATCCAAGGAAAACATATCCGGCTAGCTTATAGTAAGGGCTTTCGTGAGTAATCATGGCATGAATATCATCTAGAGGTGCAGTCGCAAAATCCTCAGGATTAGCAAGTGACTCCAAATACTTTGCTTTCGCATAGAAATTATTTGGATACATCTCACAAAGAATCGACAAGTATTTTTGAGCAAGTTTTGGTTTGTATTCATATCGCAGATAGATATAACTTAAATAAACATGTGCTTCCACTTTTGTTAAAAAGGACTCATTACATGCTTTTAAAAGCTGAGAAAGTCCCTTATCAATATCTCCACTTCGAAAGAACCACAACAAAGGCTTATACATTGGGTGTTTTTCAGGATACTTATCTCTGAAGTAATTGTAAAGTCCTGTTGTCAACAAGAATTCAGGATATTCATCAACTATTTCAAATCCTTTTTTCATTAACCCATATGCTCGATTTGCTTCACTTACGGCTTTCACCATGTAGTCCTGATCTGCATAGTATTCTGCAAGTAATCCGTAAGAAGCCATTGCAAAAAAGATCATTTCTGGTTGTTCAAGTTCGGGATCTTGAGCTCTGGCAAGTGCAATGGCCGAATCAAGCTGAATTTCCATTTTCAAAAATTCACTTTCTGAGATAATTGGAATTTCGTACCAAAGTATCGCCATTGCCCTCATTAATGGGATCACTGGGTGATTCGGTAAATGCTTTTCGGCTTTAGCTATATAATGTTCAGCTGAATCAGGCTTTGCATTATAAATATGATCAGTTGCCTTTTTTACAAGGTTTTGAACCGGGCCCTCTTTGAACACCTGGCCGATTACCTGAAGATTTACAGTTAAAAGAAAGAAAAATATGATTTTTTTCAAGCTTCAATTAATTAAGTTTTTTGGCAAAATCTAAGATGCAAGATAACGTTGGACATGTGCTTTAAAAAACTGACTTGCCTTTAATTTTACCAAACAATGACACCAACCATTTTTACATCTCCTCAAGATTTAACGTTTCATAAAGGACATTCATATTATCAGCAGGGTTACTTTAATTCCCAGCAGTACCAGCAATTTTTGGCTTATTCATCAGATAGTTTCTTTATGCCGGCAGATATCATTGATAATCGTGCAATAAGCATTCCCAGAAGTCCTTTTGGTTCCATTTTTTGCCTCAATGAAACATCCGTGGGATTAGAATCATTCCTTAATCATATAAAAAATGATTTGCTAAATAAAAATGTAACTGAATTAATCCTTCATCACCCTTCATCCATATATTCAAATTATCCAGCCCCGGAAATTTTAAAGGATTACGGAGGTGAAATCTTATTTGAAGATTTAAATCAGCATATCCCTCTGAATCAAAATTGGGAAGACGATATTCATACCATGCAAAAAAGAAAACTGAAAACATTGATAGATGATGGGTTTGTTTTTCGGAAGATGGAGGAAAATGAGCTTTTAACAGCTCATAGATTTCTGACGGTTTGCAGACAGGCACAAGGACTCCAGATAAATATTGAATGGGAACGGCTAAAGCTCCTGAATGAAAACCTTCCTGGAAAGTATGAGTGTTTTGGTGTTTTCAGAGATCAAAAAATATCTGCGGTGTGCATTAGTGTAAACGTCACAGATCAAATAACCTATTACTACTTACCAGCCACAAGTCCAATGTTTCGGAATCAAAGTCCAATGGTTCTACTAATAGCAGGGATGGTGGAGTATTACAGAGTGAAAGGATATAAATATCTTGACCTTGGGATTTCTTCCATTGAAGGGAAACCCCAGGAGCCCTTAAAACTATTCAAAGAACGAATGGGCGGGTTAACCACCTCAAAGCCTACATTGCGATTATCTCTTTAAAAACATTTTCTATTTGATTAACCCAGGCTTCAGGACCATATTTTAAAACGGTCTCTTTTCGAATCTTTTCAGACGAAAACGTTTTGTACTCAGTTATCATTTTTTTAATTGCATCGCTTAATGATTGAACATCTTCATTCTCGCATAAGATGCCATTAGATTCTGAGATAATATCCTCCGGGCCACCACATTTTGTAGCAACTACAGGCTTTCCACAAGCCATCGCTTCAGTTTGCACAATTCCAAATGTCTCATGCCGGCTCGAGAGAACATAGAAACTGCAGCTTCGCATTTCTTCTCGAACTTGTGATTTGTCTAGCAATCCCAGCCACTTGACTTTTTGATCGAGTTTAAGGTCAATAGCTAATTTTTTGTATTTGTTAAGAAGGCTCCCATCACCCGCAATTCTCAATTCTATTGGTTCATCAATTTTCTGAATAGCCCTAAGCAAAATATCATAACCCTTTTGTTCTTCTAGTCGACCAACAGACAAAATGGTAATCTTTGCTGGTATAGTGGATTGATCAGGAGTAAAATAATCTGTATCCACAGGAAGGGGGATAACTGAGATATTTTGAAGCTCAAATGATCTCATCGTTTGCATTAAAGCATTGCACGAACTCAATAGTCTATTTGCATTCTGTAATGGCTCACTTATCAATGATTTTAACTGACCTTTTTTATCTAAAAACTCATTAAAAGGAAAAGGGCTCATAAAGATTGTGACTGTGTAGGGCACATCAAGTTCTTGAGCTAAACGTTTGGCTATTAATGCAGCAGGATAAGTTGCTTGAGCACAGATGATATCCGCTTTGCCATATTGATTAATAAATTGTTCAAGGTTGCGTTTATTGGAATTATAAATCCCATCGATATTACCCTTTAAGACTTTTCTTGTCCAAGTAAAAGCAGGTGTGAAGTATTCAGTCAGATTCGACCTAAGATGACTCACCTGCGGATCATGTTTTTTGAAGATTTTGAAAATTGAACTTGGTGAATATGCAGGAAGTAAAAATCGTTCATCTCCTTGGCCCCATTTGCTAACACCAACGTTGAAATGTGGTCGTTGACTAGCTAGAATAAGTGCTTGCTCTTGATTAAAGATCCCATAAATTGGATTGCTTTTAGAGGGATACCAGGAAGGAATGATAAATATGTTCATTTTCTCAGTTCAAAAGAATAACTATTTGCATTACCAGCAAGTCAAATTCTAACTTTAGCTATTCACCCCGAATATAATTGGTATTAACAATCTCAAATGTGAAATTGCCGGAATGAATCAATTACCATTGGTTTCGGTCATATGTCTGTGTCATAATCAGCGCCCATACATACGTGAAGCAATCAATTCGGTACTAAAACAAAGCTATCCTAATGTAGAGCTAATCATTGTTGATGATGGAAGCAATGATGGTAGTAAGGAGGAGATAAAAGATGTTATCGCTGATAGTTCCATTGTTTTTTTGGACCTGGAGGCATCAATTGGTAATTGTACTGCCTTCAATAAAGGATTCCAGAGGTCATCCGGAGAATACATTATTGATTTAGCCGGTGACGATTGCCTTATGCCAGAGCGTATTTTAAAGGGTGTCAATACTTTTCTAAAAACGGATGCAGGAGTAACTTTTTGTGACGTGATGAATATTGATAAAAACGGAAATAATATCGGAAGTCACTTCAAACGTAACACGAGCGATCGTCTGATTGAAGATGTTCCTCAAGGGGATATTTATACTGATCTTATCAAACGATATTTTATATCTCCTCCGTCAATGATGATCAAAAGAGACGTCCTGAATAAAATGGGAGGTTATGATGAAACACTAAGCTATGAAGACTTTGATTTCTGGATCCGATCATCGCGTGATTGGCACTATGCATTCACCGATGAAATATTAGTAAAAAAGAGGATTCTAGCTGGCTCTCTGTCCGATCAACAGTTCAGGTTTCGATCGAAGCACCAACAATCTACCCTAAAAGTTTGTCAGAAAATTAAAAAGCTGAATAAAACAAAAGATGAACGCTCAGCTCTCAGGCAAAGAGTGCTTTATGAAGTAAAGCAATGCTTAAAACAAGGGAATATCAATCTCATTTTTCCATTTTTGAAGTTGCTTTAATTACTCAAATTTCAAAGTATTAGCAGGATTGAGTGAGGATATTTTCAATACTCTGGCGCTTACCGTTTTCAAAGAGCAAGCAATAATAACAATAAAAGCAATTTCGAATATGATCCTTAAAAATCAATTCGGAAAAAGTAATAATAGATCCGAAAAAACACTCAAAATTGAGTGAACACTATTAGGGTTATGATTGTTAATAAATAAGCACTCGCAATTGTGCGAGTTAGGTTGGTTGTGTGATAGGGTTGCTCGTATGAGTGACCCTTTTTTTAATTGCTTCCAAAAACTCGTTCAATAATTGAGCTCCCCCAAGCAAATGGATCTTCACGTATTTTCTTTTCTTCCTCTCCTACCAAAAAGAACAGGCCATCAATTGCTTTCGTGGTTGCATACTCATCAATGCTTTCTGGTAATTCGACACTCAGCACATCACTAGGACTAACTGTATTGAAGCCAAGTCCAGTAGGATCATATTCGTAATTCAAGAAAGAAACGGTAGAAGTATATAATTGATTTGCCCCGGTTGCATCAAGAGCTTCCTTTACATCAGGATTGAATGCAGTAAAAAGCGCATCGCTTGTTGTGCTTTGAAAGAAATCTGTGGCTGCTGTCTCTCCTCCATTTAATATCCCTCGTGCATCATCAAATGACATATTCAAGATGGCATCACCAAAAATTGGAAGTGCTTTTGATGCTGCTGATTCGGCACCCCTATTCATTGCAGTTATGAGCTCTTCAAATAAATCATTGCCACCATTCTCGATATTGATATAAGCATCATAGACCACAGATAGAGGGACAATTCCTCCAATGCTTTCAGTTTGAATCTTGTTTTGTAGCTCAGTAACTTCTTCAGGAAGCAGAATTTTGATTACCTCATTTTGCAAGTATCCACCGGTTGATGAGGCACTATTTACAGAATTTTCTAACCCAATATTCAAAGCCTCTTTTAGTCCTTCAATTATTTCAGACTCAGAAAGAGGATTTGTAGTTTCATCAAACAATTCACATGAAACAAGTGAACAACCCACAACAACAATTACTAGCAGGAATGATTTTTTCAAATTAGCCATTTCAATATCTTTTTTATACTCAAACTAAATCAAAGCAAATTTAGCGCCTACTATCTTCTGTTCTTAAGATTGATAGATAGCTTTCATACCGCAACTTAGAAATTTGATCACCTACAGCACTCTTTACTTTGCATCCTGGTTCATTTTCATGAAGGCAATTATGAAACTTGCATTTCCCTAAAAACTGCCTCATCTCTGGAAAATAATGTGAAAGTTCCTCTTCCTCTATTTCAGACAATCCAAGCTCTTTGATACCAGGTGTGTCAATTATTGCAGAATCATCGTTGAGCCAAAAGAGCTCTGCAAAAGTGGTGGTATGCACTCCCTTATTTGCAAAACCAGAGACCTCTTTTACTTCCTGATCAGCACCTGGTACTATTTGATTTATGAGCGTCGATTTTCCCGCACCACTATGACCTGACAATAAGCTAATCTTGTTGTCAAACAAAGCACTAACCTCACCATCGATTTCTTTATCAAACTGACAAAGAAAAACCTGATATCCAATATCAGTGTATATGGTTTTTAGTTCTTCATATTTGTCAATATCCTTTTTTTTATAAAGATCCAGCTTATTAAAAAGTATAACTCCTGGTATTCTAAAAGCCTCCAGAGTAATTAAAAAACGATCGATGAAACCTATAGAAGTACGGGGCTGCCTTAGTGTTACAATCAAAACCCCTTGGCTAATATTACTTGCAATGAGGTGATCATGACCTTTTTTTCTGGGGCTTTCTCTTAACACATAGTTTTCTCTTGGATGAATGGTAGATATTACCCATTCTTCATCTACTTGGTTGTTTGGCTCTATTTCCACCCAATCACCAACTGCGATGGGATTAGTCAACTTTTTGTCTTCTAGTTTAAATTTTCCACGTAATCGAGCGACTACCTGTTTTTCCTTGGCCTTCACCTCATACCACAATCCCGTTGACTTAGTTACCAGTGCCTTCATCAATGATTAAGTTTCTTCATTGCAATACTAGACAAATGAATATGTTCCGCTGGAAATAATAATACATATGCTCATTTTAATCAATTGATTTAAGTGTTTGCATGATCCGTTGAATTTCCTTAAACAGAAACTTTCTTTAGTTTTACTTAACACCAACGATAAAACAGCAAAACAATGAAACATGCTAAATATTTATTTTTAGGAATATTTTGCTCCGCAATGGTTTTTAGTTGTGGCAATGCAGGAGTTCAAATAAAAGTAGGTGGTGATTATGAAACTGACTTTAATGCAAGTCAGGCAGGCCTTGAGTTTGCATCTAGTTTCAATGAATCATCATCAACCACAGTGAATTCTGAGATAAGCGATTATGGTGATTTAATTATGGAATTAGAAGTGAATTCCTTGGTTGTTACATTGAGAAATTTCAGAGAGAATTTACCTAACACTTTAACTGGTGAAGTTAATGTCAATGCCAATGGAATTGATTTCAATTCTGGAAATGTATCTCTTTTTGATGGTGCAGTAATACCACTCATAGCAAGTCAATCTGATTTAAATAACTTAAGTAACGCTTTACGCAGTAGAGATGTAAATATTAGCTTAGGTATAAATGCAGATGGGCCATTTGGAGATAATAACTTCGATATAGAGCTGGCCATTAATGCTCTGGCAACTGTTAAAGTAGATTAATAATCACAAAATCACAGCAATGAAAAATTTTATCAACAGATTAATAATTTTCACATTTTTAATTTCATCTTCTTCTATTCTAAAAGCGCAACTTGATTTAGGTACATTTCTTGAGGCAGGTGCTGGTGATGCTGAAAACCTAATGGAAAGCTACCTGGAACCAGCATTTTTAGGTTTTGGATATGGAATAAATAGTGGGTGGTATAATACTGCCAAACCTCATAAGCTTCTTGGCTTTGATATAACTCCTACTACCACACTTGCTTTGGTACCTTCTAAAGGCGAGTTTTTTACATTCAATCCAAACGAATACACTAATATTTCTCTTAATCCCAATAGTCCTACAGATCAAGCGCCAACACTATTTGGTCCAAACCTCCCGGCTGATGAGCTCCCACTTCTAGATTATACATCAGAACTAAATGGAGAAGAACAAACCATTTCAATTACATCACCGACCGGACTTGGGTTGGAAGAAGTGATACCAATAAACGCAGTTCCTTCAGGCATGATTCAAGTGGGGCTTGGTGTTTTCAAAAACACCGATCTAAAAATTCGATTCATACCTACAATTGAAGAGGATGATTTTGAATTTGGAATGTTTGGTGTGGGAGTAATGCATGATTTGAAGCAGTGGGTTCCTGGTTTCAAGCAAATACCTTGGGATGTATCAGGATTTGTGGGATGGAATAATATAAGCACAAAACTATTTCTAGATCCAGATAGCCCGGATCAAATCGCCTCTTTGAGCATAAGCTCATTTACCATGCAAGGACTTTTATCCAAGCAACTTTCAATTTTGACTGTGTTTGGTGGTGTTGGTGTAGCTACAACAACAACGAACTTCGACCTTGAGGGAACTTATGAAACGGAAATTACAGACGATAATCCTTCAGGGACATATACAGACCCTATTAGTTTTAAATACCTGTCTACAGGTCCTCGAATAAATGTTGGATTCAGATTGAAGCTTTTAATTCTGACACTTCATGCAGATTATGCAATTCAAAAATATAACACCTTAACAATTGGGGCTGGAATTAGTATTCGATAAGACAGAATAAATCAACAAAAAAGGGCTGATCACAAATGATCAACCCTTTTTTTATTTTAGTAACTAATTACTTAATTGCTGGAAAGGTATTCCGCAACTCCTTCTCTAGTTGCATTCATAGCTGTTTTACCTTCTTCCCAGTTAGCCGGGCATACCTCACCATGCTTTTCTACATGCTTCCAAGCATCAACAATTCTTAACATCTCATCAATATTTCTTCCCAATGGAAGATCATTAATCGTTTCATGTCTAACGATACCATCTTTATCAATGAAGAATGTACCTCGAAAAGCTACAGGAGCACCTTCGAATTCTAAATTTCCTTCTTCATCATAAGACCAATCTCCTGCTAAAACACCAAAATTAGATGCCACAGTTTTAGATGGATCTGCCACCAATGGATATGTAACGCCAGAAATTCCACCTTTATCTTTGTCAGTCATCAACCAAGCCAGATGGGTTTCTTCAGTATCACATGAAGCGCCTACCACTGCAACTCCTCTTTTCTCAAATTCTTCAAGCTTTTCTTGAAATGCGTGAATCTCAGTTGGACAAACAAAAGTAAAGTCCTTTGGATAGAAGAAGAACATTACTTCTTTCTTACCGATATACTGATCCAAAGAGAAATTTTCTACGATTTCCTCTCCGTTGATTACTGCTGGTGCATTTACAATAGGTGCTCTTTTTCCTACTAATGACATGTTTTTAGTTTGTTTTAAAAGTTAAAGTTTAAATTATTGTTACATCCGCTTCAGGATCTATTCGTTCACCGTTCACCTGAAGCTTGATTTCGTTTATTCTAAAATTCCTTATACGTTTTTTTCTAAAGAACTCATTGATCAGTCCATACAATTCCTCATCATAGAAATCCTGGATCTTATTCGTCTTAAGACAATAAAAGTGACCATGGGGATTCATGTTTGCATCATATCTTTTCGAACCTGATCTGACAGAAACCCTTTGAATTAATCCTGAATCAACAAGGACATCAAGAACTCTATAAACACTTCCAAGGGAGATTGAAGGATTTTCTTCTCGAATTGTTTCATGAATGGATTCAGCAGTTGGATGGTCATTAGACACCATCAACTGCCTAAGAACAACTATTCTTGGATGTGTGGCTTTGAGGCCAACTTCACTGAGACGTTCTTTTATTTGATTAGTAATTTCCATTTAGGAATAATTCTTAAATGCGAAATTAAATCACATAATTAACCTTTCCAAAGATTTCGATTAAACCTTACTATACACTCGACATAAGAATTAAAATTCTCTTAAAATCTTAGTTAATTGCAGCTTCAAACTTTAAATCAATTAGCGAAACAAGATAATAGTCATGAAAAACCATTTGAAGTATTTCATTTTAACATTTATAGGTATAGTTGGTCTTAACCATTCTGCAAAATCCCAGGAATTTGGAGAGATTTTTAAAAGTGGTACGGAGGATGCTAATCAATACTTAGGGGCATATACAGAATCCATGATGATTTCCTTCAATAATGGATTGAGTGGAGGGTGGTATAATACTGCTCAAACACATAAATTGTTAGGATTTGATCTAACAGCAACAGTTAACATAGCCAACATCCCTGAAGATGACAGACTATTTGACTTTAACAGTCGGAATTGGGTCAATCTTGAACTGGACTCAGGATCTCCAATCTTACCAACAGCAGTGGGTGGAGAAACCTCCTCCGTATTAAGAATTCCAGCTTCAACTGAAGTTGCTCCTGGGGTTACTTATGAAAATGATGTGGTTTTTGATGCTCCTTCAGGTTTTGATGCCGAAGACCTACCAATTGTAGGATTTCCTGTACCAGCTGTTCAACTTGGGATTGGTCTACCAAAGAATACCGATCTTATTATTAGATATGCCAGTGATTTTGGTGCTGCTGGTGATGAAGGGAGTTTTAATGTATTTGGAATTGGTATCAAACACGACCTGAAACAATGGATTCCTGGTTTAAAGCAAGTTCCTTTTGACTTTTCAGGTTTTGCTGGATTCAATCAGTTGAATGCAGAATATGTTATTGATGAGACATCACCTGAATTTCAGGCTGATGGCTTAGCAACTTTAAAAGCATCATCATTTACGCTTCAGGGGATAGTCTCTAAGAAACTTGCAATATTTACACCTTATATGGGTATTGGATACAATATAGCTAGTAGTTCAATGAATGTCGATGGAGCATTTACTTACACCGACACATCAACCGGACAAAGCGAAACAGTGAACGATCCTGTTGATCTAACTTTTTCTGGTGGTAGTTCACCACGTGTAAACTTAGGATTAAGAATAAAACTGCTAATTCTTACTGTTCATACAGAATACACGATCCAGAAGTATAACACGTTCACTGCTGGGATTGGTTTAAGCATCAGATAGAAAATAAGAACCGTATATAAAAAGAAAAGTCCCGTCAAAAACGGGACTTTCTTTTTTACTTGTCAAACAGGTGTATGAATAAATTTGTGTTATGCATTAGATATATACTATATGCATAAAAAAAGTAACCACCCAAAATGAAAAAAATTTTATTTGTTTGTTTAGGTAACATCTGCAGGTCTCCATTAGCGGAAGCAATTTTTAAGAAAAAGTTGCTAGAACATGGCCTAAATGATCAAATTATGGCTGATTCAGCAGGTACTGCTAACTATCATGTCGGAGAAAATCCTGATCCAAGAACCGTAGAAATTGCAGCAAAACATAATGTTCCTGTGAATCACAAAGGCCAACAATTCAAAAAAAGTCATACTGATGAATATGATTATTTACTAGCAATGGATCAATCAAATTACGGCAATATGGTAGCTGAAATGGGAGAAGATTCAGAAAAACTGATGCTAATGCGTGATTTTGATCCCTATGGAAAGGGTGAAGATGTTCCCGATCCGTGGTATGGAGGTATGAACGGATTTGAAAATGTTTATCAGATTCTCAATCGATCACTTGATGATTTTATAGTTTTTTTAAAGAAGAAACATGATCTATGAGTGATTTTATCACTAAAATCATAACAAAATATTATCCTGATCAAAAAGTAGTCTCGATCCAAAATCTTTCAGGTGGATGCATCAATAATGCGATTCATGTGAAGACAGAAACGAAAGATTTTTTCATAAAATCAAATAAAACCAGCCTCATAGAGATGTTTCAGTCGGAGGCTAAGGGTCTAAAACTATTACATACACTTTCACCAATTTCTACCCCAATAGTCATTGACGTTGGAATTATTGATGATATATCTTTTCTGGTGACATCATGGATCCAGAAAGGATCACCTAATTCAAAATTTTGGAAGGATTTCGGAACAAACCTTGCCAGACAGCATAAAGAAACATCTGAACTGTTTGGTTTGGATCATGATAATTTCATTGGTAGTCTTCCCCAATCCAATAATCAGCATTCATCCTGGTATGATTTTTTTATTGAAGAACGGTTAACCCCACAATTGAAATTAGCTACATCTAAAAGTTTTGTTGATAGAAATCTCTTAAAGCAATTTGACATACTAATGGGTCAGCTGGATCAGCTAATCCCCAATGAAAAACCAGCGCTACTTCATGGTGATTTGTGGAGTGGCAATTATATGATCAATTCGAATGGTGAGGCATCCATTTTTGATCCAGCTGTGCACTATGGGCACAGGGAAACAGAATTAGCATTTACGATGCTTTTTGGAGGCTTCTCTCCTCAATTTTACGAATATTACCGGGAAGAATACCCGTTAGAATCAGGATTTGAAGAAAGGGTAGATATACATAATCTTTACCCTCTGCTGGTGCACGTAAATTTATTTGGGACTAGTTATCTATCAGGCATACAACAAACCCTTAAAAGATTTACTTAATTGAAGAAGTTTAATTAATGCTAGATAATGCTTTCAAAACTTTTTCTATTTCACTTGGTTTTGGGGCATTATATGAAATGATTTTCCCATTCCTGGCTATCAAATAGTGGGGATAACCATAAAGCTCAATCTTAATATTAGTTCGAATCTCATCCCAAATCATTTGCTCGTCACCTTTAGAGAAATAATAGTGCCATCCTTTTAACTGATATTTGGAGATGGCCTCAATCCAACGCTGTTTGCTATCTAAATGGCTTGTCTCACGAGCTAAATATAGAAAGCTGACTTTGTTTGGATCGAGCCTGCTTTTCAATTCTGGTAAATGGCTTTTAAACTGCTCAATACATGGACTACAACTGCTATACCATAGATCTACATATACAGTTCTATTTGCGAATTGGGGTAGGTTTAATAATTCTTCTATTGACGTATAGCGATCCTCTATGAATTCAACTTCATTGATTTTAGGTAAGTTTTTATTTAATGCCTGGACATATAAAATAATTACCAATGAAATAACTCCAAGTAATGATATTAAAGTTATTTTGAGCACTTTCTTATTATTCTTGATGCCACCATACAAGAGTCCAAAACAATATAATGCAACAAGCATCATAGACTCTTTGTGAGGGAAAGGTCTCAGTGTATACCAAAGCTGGAATGATGCATTTTCAGATAAACTTAACCAATAAGCAGTATGGAGAATTACACACAGGAAATAGGCTAACAAAAATGGAATAAAGCTCTTAATAGCAAATCTGGTGATTTTTCCTTTTTGTAACCATAGAGATCCCAATGTCGCATTTAAAACGAAAAAAGTGAATCCAACAAGCAATTGATAAATACTAGCCAAGAATCCAATCGAACTGCTGTAATTAAGAAATTCGTTTGACGTAATTAGTGCTAATATTGAAAAAATTATTATTTCAATTCTATTCATCTGAATTAGACATCTATTCTTCAGAATTTATTAACGATACAATACTTGATAATTATTTGAGGTCTTCTGTTCCATAATCACTGTTCTGTTCCAGGGCAACTTATTAAACGAATCCGGTGTGTAATTCTTAATCGTTGCTAGATTGAGTGGACTTTCAAATGATAGAATAAAATCTCTGTTTAGCAGCTCTTTTATCCTTCTGGATTTAAAGTCTTTATTGTCAATGCAAAACGAGAAAGTTAAAGCAGAATTTTGCATCAAATTGATTTTGATGTTAAGCAAATCAAGGACCTGCAGGATTAATCCCAATTTTTTCTCATCCATAAAGCTGTGATCCTTTACTTGTGCAGTCACAAGAAGTTGATTCCCTTTAAAAACAAAACAAGGGATCATTTTCGTCGTGTTATCACTTGCTATGGTAGTGCCTGCCTTTGCCTTATCCTGAAAAGACCGAACCATCAGCGGAATACTTTTCTGAGCGATTGGTTTTAGTGTTTTTGGGTGAATGACTTGCGCACCATAATAGGTCATTTCTGTCACCTCTCTATAGCTCAATTTCTCATATTGCTCAGCCTCTTCCAGTATTCGAGGGTCTGCGTTTAAAATACCCGGAACATCTTTCCATACTGTAAAACACTCAGCATTCAGGCAATAAGCCAAAATAGCGCCTGTATAATCAGATCCTTCACGACCTAGAGTCGTAGAATTGCCTTCTAGATCAGATCCAATAAATCCTTGTGTTACAACCACTGATTCTTCAGCCAGAGGTTTCAATTGATTAATCACCTGCTTTTCAGTGACTACCCAATCCACATTTGCCTCTGTAAAATATTGGTCGGTTCGTATGATTGAGCGGGCATCAAACCACTGACACTTTACTGTTTTGTTTAAGTACTCCGCTATAATTGATGTGGACATAAGTTCACCATGGGGCACAACTTTATCGTATGCAAGCATTGGCTCACACTCTGAAAGTTTCAAAAGTATTTCCTCAAGTGATTTTTCAAATGCCAGGTAATTCGATGGAATTTCACCCAATAGCTCTTCGGCTATTTGATGATGATACTCCTTAAGTTCAGCCAATGCTGTTGAAAAATCAGCACCAGCATGTGCCTGTTTGACTAACTCTTCAAGTTTATTAGTGACCTTGCCCATGGCTGAAACCACGATCACTAGTTTTTGAGAGCCATGAGATGAGACAATCTCGGCTAAATTCTTTACTCCAGTTGCATCTTTTACTGACGCACCACCAAACTTGAAAATCTGCATTATGCAAACGTTATAAATACTGAATGATTAATTTTGTGGTTCTTTATTCAAAACAATCATTTCGAACTAAAACCCCTTATGAACAAAAGTAAGCTTGGCCTGCCAATAGGAACAACCTTAGACCGCTTTATTAAGCAAAAAGAGGATGAATTCTCCTCTGCAACAGGTGAATTATCTCAACTATTAAGAGATATTGCCTTGGCTGGTAAAATTATCAATAAGGAGGTTAATAAATCAGGACTTCTAGATATCACTGGTGGGTTTGGTGAGAAAAACGTGCAAGGTGAAGATCAGCAAAAGCTAGATGTAGTTGCAGACATTCGTTTTACACGTGCCTTAAAAAATGGAGGAATGACTTGTGCAGTTGTATCTGAAGAAGAGCAAGAGATCATTCATCTTAATCCAAACTGTAGATATGTTGTTGCTATCGATCCTTTGGATGGTAGCTCCAATATTGATGTGAATGTTTCTATAGGAACAATTTTTTCAATCTACAAGCGAATTTCGCCTGTTGGAGGACCTGTTCAAGAGGAAGATGTGTTACAAAAAGGAACAGAACAAGTAGCGGCTGGATATATTTTATATGGATCTTCAACCATGCTTGTCTATACGACTGGGCGAGGGGTTCACGGGTTTACACTGGAGCCAAGCCTCGGAGAATTTGTCCTTTCTCATAATTTAATGAAATGTCCAAAAGATGGAAAAATTTATTCCATCAATGAAGGCAACTACTTTTCCTTTGATGAATGGGTAAGAGAGTATATCGATGATTGCAAGAAAAAAGGCATGACTGCCCGATATATTGGGTCGCTCGTTGCAGATTTTCATAGAAATATGATGAAAGGGGGACTTTATCTTTACCCTAACACTGAAAAAGATCCAAATGGTAAATTGAGATTGCTCTACGAATGCAATGCGCTTGCATTCATCGCGGAGCAGTCTGGTGGAGTCGCTACCAATGGCAAAGAACGAATTTTAGATATTCAGCCAACTGCTTTTCATCAAAGAACGCCACTTTACCTTGGTTCTGAGAACATGGTTGAGCATGCTATGTCATTTATCAAGGCTGATACTGTTGCCTCGTAATTACTTTCTGTTTTTCACGTGAAATTATAGCCTTAGCAATATTGCGAGCAATTTCTCCTTGATTGGAAAAATGAAGTAGCTTTTGGACCTCTTTTTCCGCGACATCAATTCGATACATCGCATTTAGGAGACGGTTTAGGTCATGATCCAGTAGGTAATTAACTTGTTTGGTCAAATAATCCTCCAACCGATCAAATTGATTTTCTATGCCCTCAAATTCCAATTCCTCCTCTAATCCTAAATCCTTCCGGATCAGTTGATAACTCTCTTTCAGCAACGTAACTTCATCCATATTTTATGCCGATTTAAGCAATTATCAGGCATTTTATCTGACTTTAAAAGGTGTTGCCATGAAAATGATATCCATAGTTGTTTTTTGCCTGTTGACTTTTATGTCTCAAGCTCAGCAAAATGAAAAAGATGAAGTCATGAAAGTGATTAATCAAGTTTTCGAAGCAATGCGTACAAATGATAGCACCTTGTTGAAGAAAAGCTTTGTGGCCGAACCCAATACGTTTACAGCTTTTGTTGATAAAGATGGCATTTCTAAGCTTGTGTCAGGAGATTTTCAGCGATTTAAAAATGCTGTTGGACAAGCAAAAGAGCAAGTATGGAACGAACCAATTTGGAATGAGAAAGTTGAAATTGATGGCAATCTAGCCTCCGTCTGGGTAGACTATGCATTTTACGTTGACGACCAGTTTTCTCATTGTGGTGTGGATGCATTCCATTTGATCAAACGAGATGATGGCTGGAAGATCTTTCATCTTGTAGATACTCGTCGTAAAGAAAATTGTGAGATACCGGATAAGTTTAAGCCTTGACTTTATTCGGAATCCACTCAAAATCTTCTGATTTTACTGCATCAAGCAATAAATCGCTCAACTCTGTTGGTGGAGCTGTTGTACTACGTTTAGCAAGGTCTAGCCAGGCACCATCCACATCAATTTTAGCAGAGAGACTGCCGTCATTTGTATAAATATTGTGCCTAAACGACCATTTAGAGCCATCTTTTCGGAGTTTAGAAATGGTAAAACCAACTTCGAACTCTTCATTCATACGGACCTCTTTGAAAAATCTGGTATCCTCTCTGAATAGTATCGGACCCACACCCATTTTTATCAATTTGCCGAATGACATATCAATATCCTCAAAGTACATCAAACGAGCCTGAGCGCAATAATCGTTATAGGCAGTATGACGCATGTGGCCATTGGGGTCAAGATCTGCCCATCTAACTCTGAATTTGTATTTGACCTCACTCACCTTTTTTCGCTTCTTTTTTCTTCGGTGCTTTCTTAACTACTTCTTTTTCTTCTTCTTTTTTCTCTACTAAAACTTCAGGTGCTTGTTTAACAAGCTGATCGTACCAGCTTACTACCTTTTTTATATCAGAAACATATACCCTGCCTTCATCATAATCAGGCAACACAAATTTCAAGAACGCTTTAAGCTCTTCAGGGCTACTGTTTTTATCAAGGTCTGTATCTCCATCAAATTCAATATGAATTTTTCGCATAACATCCTCCAGCGGAACCGCTCCCTCGGCATCAGTCGTATAAATTGAAATTTCAGAAAGGATGCTCACTTTGTTGTGCATGGTGGCCACCATTTTCTTCTTGTGTTCATCCAGACTCTCTAAGATCACACCCGTTCGGGTCGGTTGAATAATCTGGAAGAGGGTTCCTTTTCCGGAAACTGATGCTATATCACTAAAATCCATATGTTATTTATTGAGGTTGCAAAAATATCCTTTCATATTATCTCTGCATTGATTCTATCAATAAAATCTAAAATTTCCTTACCACCCATTTTATCTACTGATGATGTAACAAATGTAGGTGGCATCTCTTCCCATGTCTTTCGCATTTCTTTTTTATAAGACGCTACATTGGATTGAACCTGAGTTTTTCCAAGCTTATCCGCTTTAGTAAATACTATACTGAATGGAATTCCTTCTGTACCTAACCACTCCATAAAATCGAGATCGATCTTTTGTGGATCATGGCGCAAATCCACAAGCAAGAATACACATGCAAGATTCTGACGTTCTTCCAGGTAGGTGTGGATCATTTTCTTCCATTCAGCTTTATTGGTTTTACTTGTCTGCGCCCATCCATAGCCAGGTAAATCCACTAAATACCATTGATCATTAATCAGGAAGTGGTTGATCAGTTGGGTTTTCCCGGGCGTGGAAGAAGTTTTTGCTAGCTTTTTACGATTCGTCAGATGATTGATAAGACTCGACTTACCCACATTTGACCTACCGATAAAGGCATATTCCGGGATCTTTGGTTCCGGACAGTCTGCAACCTTGGGGCTGCTTTTGATAAATTCTGCTGATTTTATATCCATAAAGAAGAAACTGCTAACATTTGGGCCGTACACGGGTTTAATCCACTAATATTGCGGCAATTATGACGGTAGTACCTTACAAAGATAAGTCGGATGCTAAGAAGAAGCAGGTAGCAGAAATGTTTGACAGCATCTCAGGTAAATATGATTTTCTCAATCACTTCCTTAGTTTAGGAATTGACATCAGATGGAGAAAGAAGGCCATTAAGATGTTGAAAGACATGGAGCCCAAGCGCATTTTAGATATTGCTACCGGAACCGGAGATTTTGCTATTGAATCTCTGAAACTCAATCCTGAAAAAGTTGTTGGGGTGGATATTTCCGAGGGAATGCTCAATGTGGGTCGAAAGAAAATGCAAAAACGTGGATATTCAGATATCATTGATATGCAATCAGGGGATTCAGAAAACCTTCAATTTGAAGACAATAGCTTTGATGCTGTGATCGTTGCATTTGGAGTGAGAAACTTTGAAAACCTGGAAAAAGGGCTATCAGAAATGAATCGAGTGCTTCGACCGGGCGGAAGGGCTGTAATCCTTGAATTTTCAAAACCTACAGTATTTCCATTCAAACAATTATATAATTTTTATTTTCGTTGGATATTACCGAAGATTGGAAAAGTAGTATCCAATGATAATGCTGCTTATACCTATCTACCAGAGTCGGTGAATGAATTTCCATTTGGAAAAGATTTCTTAAACATTCTGGAAAAAACCGGATATAAAAAGACTAAATGCAGACCATTAACCCTTGGTATCAGTTCTATTTACGTGGGAGAAAAGTAGCCTTTACATGCTTTCTCATTTTAAGCCTGGGGTTTTCATCTCATGCTCAAAATAATCCTACTGACAACCTGATCAACTATGAAGATCAATGGATTCACTATGGGTTTTTAATTGGGGTTCACTCTTCAAAATACGTCATCAAATATTCTGACTATTTCACATCTCCTGCGATGGACACGGTACACTCGATTATACCCGGAAACCTAGGAGGATTTAAACTTGGTTTTGTCATCAATATGAAATTGGGAACTTATGTTGATTTCAGACTGCTTCCGACGGTTGGGTTTTATGAGAATGACTTAAGCTATCGATTCACTAATGGCATTACTCAGCGTGAGTTAAAAGATGCCACCATGGTAGAACTACCAATGCTTATCAAATATAAATCCGCCCGAAGAGGTAATCTTGCCATGTATATGCTCGCTGGTGTCAATCCTTCTTTGGAAGCTTCTGGCAAGAGTGATGAACAAGATATAGGAGAGAAACTGGAGCTTAGAAACTGGGATATCTCAATTGATGTGGGAGTTGGCCTGGATATGTATTTCGCTTATTTTAAATTCTCACCTGAGATTAGATACTCATACGGGTTAAGGAATATGCTGACTGATGATCCAAATGACTTTAGTGTCGGCCTTGAGCGACTCACCCGGCAAAATCTTGGAATCTTCATGACTTTTGAAGGAGGGCCAAGCGGCAAACGAAAGCTTGGGGGTAAAACGAAAGGTGCAGGCAAAATAAAAGCACGTCAGAAAAAACGATTAAAGCAATGAGTCAGCGTATAGCCTTAATAACAGGAGCTACCAGCGGAATCGGTGAAGCAACTGCAAGATTGCTTTCATTAAACTATCGTTTAATCATTTGCGGAAGGCGAGAAGAACGATTAGAAAACCTTAAAAAAGAACTTGTTGGAGAAGTAGAAGTACTTTCCTTTGATATTCGTGATAAAGAATCTGTGTTCAATTCAATTGCCTCACTGCCTGTTGAATGGCAGGAAATTGATGTCCTCATCAATAATGCGGGTAATGCTCATGGGCTTGATTTTATCCATGAGGGCAACATGGACGACTGGGATGCAATGATGGATATCAATGTAAAAGGTCTTTTATACGTAAGTAAGGCTATCATACCGCAAATGGTAGAAAGAAAAATGGGGCACATCGTGAATATCAGCTCTATAGCCGGACTAGAAGTTTATCCCAAAGGAAATGTCTATTGCGCTTCAAAGCACGCGGTAGATGCACTTACAAAAGGCATGCGAATGGATCTCAATGGGTTCGGCATCAAAGTGACCTCAATCGATCCCGGATTGGTAGAAACTGAATTTAGTGAAGTAAGATTCAAAGGCAATTCAGAAAAAGCAAAGCAGGTATACCAAAATTATACTCCTCTTACTGCCAAAGATGTGGCGGAAACCATTGAATTTGTACTTAACCGACCCCCTCATGTCGTTATTGGAGACCTCTTGATCCTTCCAACGGATCAGGCTAGCAGCACAATTGTGAATAAAAAAAGTGAATAGTCTTTTTTAAAGATTAGTGATAAATACATATTTGCCGGATGCAAAATATCCTGATCATCGGGGCAGGTAAATCATCAACTGCTCTCATCAACTACCTACTTGAAAATGCCAAGAAAGAACAATGGCATTTAACAATTGCAGAAAAAGATTTAGCATTAGCAAATTCCAAAATTAAGGGACATTCACAAGCAAAGGCTGTTACCTTCGATGTGTTTGATGCTGAATTGCTATCCAGCCTGGTAAATGAAAATGATTTGATCATTTCCATGCTTCCTGCCTCCCTTCATATTCATGTTGCCAGAAAGTGTGCAGAATTAAAAAAGCATTTTCTTACTGCTTCATACCTCACAGAAGAAATAAAGGCCCTGAATGATCAATTTGAAAATGCGGGCAAACTCATGATCATGGAAATGGGACTCGATCCCGGTATTGATCATATGTCGGCAATGAAAGTGCTTGATGAACTTAGAAATAAAGGATATGAACTAACCGGTTTTGAAACATTTACCGGAGGATTGGTCGCTGAAGAATCTGTAGGTGACAACCCATGGAAATACAAATTCACCTGGAACCCAAGAAATGTTGTCTTAGCAGGACAAGGCACCTGTAAGTTTATTCAGGAGGGTCGATACAAATACATTCCTTATCATAAGCTATTTAGGCGAACAGAGGCAATTTATATTCCTGATCATGGCTATTTTGAAGGATATGCCAACAGGGATTCACTTGCTTATCTTGATGTATATAATTTGAGGAGTATCAAGACACTTTATCGTGGCACGCTTAGAAGGCCAGGATATTGCGCAGCTTGGGATGTTTTTGTACAGCTTGGAGCTACTGATGACACCTATGAAATGGAAAATGTGTCTGAAATGACACATCGTCAATTCATTAACTCATTTCTATCATACAATCCAAACGATTCAATAGAACTTAAACTTGCTCATTATCTAAATCTAGATTTGGATAATGGAATCATGTTCAAACTTAGATGGCTTGGAATGTTTGACGATGAACTTATAGGTTTAAATCAAGGGACACCAGCTCAAGTATTGGAACATATTCTTAAGAAGAAATGGAGTTTGCTTCCAGATGATAAGGATATGATTGTCATGTGGCACAAATTCAACTTTTTGGATAATGGAAAGCCAAGGCAAATAGAATCCAGCATGGTTGCTCTTGGGGATGATGAAATCAACACAGCTATGTCAAAAACTGTGGGATTGCCTTTGGCTATAGCTGCTAAACTGGTACTAAAAGGTAAAATAAAACTTACGGGAGTGCATGTTCCTATTAAAAAAGAAATCTATGAACCTGTACTTGAGGAGCTAATTACTACTGGATTGAAATTTAATGAGCGGGAAGTAGAACCTACCTTTTATTGATCATTTGATGACATGGGCTTTAACGACTGAGTCAATTTCAGCCATCACAATATCGATTTCGGAAATGTCTTCTTCTAAATGTTGTTCAATGATTCGCTGTAAATGTGAAGCAATTTTGATTTCATCCTCTTTTTGTTCCCCTCTAGCAAAAAAGATAGAATTTTGAAGGTGATCCATTGCATGATCAATGGTAACTCTTGCCTCTACCATTTTGCCTTCCTTAATGAATTGTTCAGAAACTCGTAAAGAAGCAAAGGCCAATGAATTCATCGCATCTGCAAAGGCTTCATACATCAAATCTTCATTGATGTCTTCTGCTTTAATATGTCTTTCTACTGCCTGAAGATCGCTAATTGCAATTTCTATTGCTGCTGCACTTACACTATCGCCATCTTTTTCCAATAGTTTCATGGTTTTTATGGCATCTTCCAAATAGTCTATTGCAGCAAAAGATTTATTGTCCTGAAAGCTTCGATCTGCTGTGGACATGAGTATATCTGGCTCAATTGCCATATCGGTCAGTTGAGGATTTTTCATTTTCCTGTCTCGCTCAATTTTGAAATAAATCGCCATTGAACCAATAATCGCAGCTGCGAATAGAAAATAATAGAAGCCTTTTTGCATTTTCTTAGTATTAAACCACTCTAATTTAAACTTTTACGTGTTTCCAGCCTCAAAAGCTTCGTCAACTTTTAGATTTTTTCGTTCAGCAGCCTCTACAGCCAGTTGATCACATCTTTCATTCTCCGGATGACCTGCATGTCCCTTCACCCATTTAAACTGAACATCATGTGGAGCTGAGGCTTTCAAGTAACGTTCCCAGAGGTCTCTGTTCTTTTTTCCTTTGAAATCTTTTACAACCCAACCTTTGAGCCATCCCTTTGTAACAGCATCTACCACATATTTGCTATCAGATACGACCAGCACCCTCCAACCAGGTTTCTTAATTGCCTCCAATCCTGCAATTACAGCTAATAATTCCATCCGATTATTGGTTGTCCGTCGGAATCCATCTGAGAGCTCTTTTTCTTTATCGCCAAATCGTAGAATGGTGCCGTACCCACCTGGGCCAGGATTGCCCTTGGCAGCCCCGTCAGTAAACATTGTAATCATACTAACAGGTGATTTTTGAATATTTTAATTGCAATGGCAAGCAATACAATTCCAAATACTTTTCTTAGAATATTAAAACCAGCAGTTCCAATTTTTCTTTCCAACCATCCACAGGTCTTTAACACTATGTAAACAAAAAGTAAGTTAACAGCAATTCCCACTAGAATATTATAAGTAGAGAATTCTGCTTTTAGAGATACCAATGTAGTCATAGTGCCCGCACCTGCAATCAATGGAAAAGCCAATGGAACGATTGATGCACTTTTCATTTCGTCAGGATCTGATCTGAAAAACTGTCTTCCAAGTATCATTTCCATACCCAATAGAAACATTACAATAGCTCCTGCAACAGCAAATGAATTAATATCAATACCAAATAGATTGAGAATGCTTTCACCGAGATAAAGAAAAATAACCATGATCACACCTGATACTATGGTCGCCTTTCCAGACTGTACATGACCGAATTTCTTACGTAAATCGATGATTATTGGCACACTACCAAGTATATCTATTACCGAGAACAAGATCAGTGAAACACTAATTATTTCCTTAAAATTGAACATTGGATGATTTTTGAATGATATTTAACACAAAACTAATGTGATTGACACCCGTATTAGCATAAAAAATTATTCAATTTGCAAACATTTTTCCCATGACATAGGGACTACATGGCACTGTTTTGGCAGAATAATTCTAATTAAAAGGCAAACCAAAATACAAATCAATTGGACATGATAAAATCTTTTTTAATAACACTTACTGTGTTGATGGCTACTTTTTCATTTGGACAGGAAGGCTGGAATTGGCCTGAAGATCCTGATTTGAAAAGTCAGGCAATGGAAAAGCAAGCATACTATAAGCTACTCATCGCTCAAAGTAAGTTTGAGGAAGCAATGACTCCACTTAACTGGCTTTATGAGAATAATCCAAACCTTAACCCATCCATTTATATCCAGGGTGTAGACTGCATTGAAGATATATTGAAGAAAACCTCGGATAAAGGCAGAAAAGAGCGTCTTCAGGATTCTTTGCTATGGATGTATGATATGCGGATTGAACATTTTGATAATCCAGCCTCAACAATGGATCGCAAGGCTTATGTTGCTTTCAAGCTTTACTATAAAACTCCGTCTAAGTATTCAATGCTAGCTGAGTTATACGCCAAAGCGTTTGAGATGAATGGTCCTGAAATTTCAACATTCAACTTAAATACTTATATGCTATTGGCTAAAAATTACCATCAGATAGATTCAGAAAAAATGCCAGCATCTAAAGTATTGGATATTCACACTCAAATTTCTGATATCATTGAAGCCAAAAGAAAGAATGGTGAGAATCCGGAAAAATTAGACAAGGAACAGGCGAAAACAGATGCTTGGTTAAGTTCAATTCCAGGAATTCTTACGTGTGAGTTTATAGAGCAAAACCTCGTTCCTAGATTTAGATCAAATCCGGATGACATTAGTAATGCTAAGAAGATTTTTAATTATTCGTTACAAGCCAAGTGTATAGACCAGCCATATTGGCTAGAGGCTAGTGAAACCGTATTTAAGGAACAGCCTTCTTACAAGTTGGCAGTGACTATAGGAAATAAATACAATGCCAGCAATGAATCAGGCAAAGCCATTAAGTACCATGAAGAGGCACTCAGTCTTGCTTCGACCAGTGAAGAAAAATTTGACGCGTTGATGGGACAGGCTGTTGCCAATAGTAAGCTAGGAAATAAATCCAGAGCTAGAACCCTGGCATATGAAGCACTCAGCGCCAAACCAGGCAGTGCAGAGGCATATAATTTAATAGGTAACTTGTATTTCACAAGTTTTGAAGACTGTAGAGGCGATAAAAGTAAGGTCATGGATCGAGGAGTATTTCTTGCTGCATATAAAATGTATGAAAGAGCAGGAAATACAGCCCAAATGGCAGCTTCCAAAGAACAATTTCCTTCAATAGAAGAAATCTTTAATGAAGGTATGGAAGAAGGGCAAACAATAACCGTTGGTTGCTGGATAAATGAATCGGTCACGATTCAGAGAAGAGATTAATAGTTATAAAAATTTGACATAAAGAGCCACACTGAGTTTTCGGTGTGGCTTCTTTAATTTTATAGGAATGAAATTACTTATCACACTCATCTATATCTTTTCAGTTAGCTTCCTTTACTCACAGCAAGTGATTGTGTTAGGTATTGCACAAGATGGGGGCTTCCCTCACATTGGATGTCAGAATGAATGTCTTAAGGCTCATAAAAACAAGAACATTTCTAAATATGTCACTTCGTTGGCATTAGTGGACCTGATCAGTAAAAAATGGTGGATGTTTGAAGCTACACCAGATATGGACCGACAATTGCAATACTTCAGGGACCTAACCGATGGCAAGTATCCATATCTTCCAGAAGGGATATTTGTGACTCACGCACATATTGGTCACTACACTGGATTGATGTTTTTGGGTAAGGAGGCACTAGGTGCTCAAGGTGTCAAAGTGTATGCTCTTCCTAAAATGAGTGACTACCTAAAATCTCATGGTCCATGGAGTCAATTGGTGGACTTTAAAAACATATCACTTCATACACTAATTGCCGATAGTATCAAATCATTATCTACCAATTTAAGTGTTGAAGCCTTTACTGTGCCTCATAGAGACGAATATTCGGAAACTGCAGGCTTCAAAGTCTTATACGGCAATAAAGGCTTCATTTTTATCCCTGACATTGACAAGTGGCATAAGTGGGATAGGAATATCATCGATATTATAAGAGATCCACAAATAAACTATGCCTTTATTGATGCCACCTTCTTTAAGGATGGCGAACTGCCCAACAGACCTATGAGAGAGTTGCCTCACCCATTTGCGGAAGAGACGATGCGCTTGTTCAATGATGAATCTTTGAGTATTAAAGAGAAAATCAAGTTCATTCACCTCAATCATACCAATCCGCTGATATTTGACCGCCGAGCCAGACAAGAAGTTTACAAGAAAGGCTTTGGAGTTGCAGAACAAGGGACAATCTATGACTGAAAAAAAAGCGTTGAATCCGGAACAGATTAAGCAGGACATAATTAATTATGGAAGCAAAATCTTTCTTAACAGTGCCGGTTCTTCACTTCCTCCAAAATCTGTTCATGAAAAAGTTAAATGGTATTTAGATCTGGAAGAGAAAGAAGGAGGATACCAGGCGATAGAAACAATGAAAAATGAAATTAATGATTTCTATCATCAGGCTGCCCTTATGCTTGGTTGCGAACCTCACAATATTGCTTTTACTAATAGTGCCACTGATGCTTATGCAAAAGCGTTATCATCCGTTGATTTCAAGTCAAAAGATGTAATCTTAACTACTGATGATGACTATGCTTCCAATTTCATCCAATTTATCTCGTTGACGAAACGATGCGAAATTCAGATCATTCGCGCCAGAAATCTTGAGAATGGTGATTTAGATTTAAGCGACTTCAGAGAAAAAATCGACCGGTATAACCCCAAGCTCGTATCAGTCACACATGCTCCAACCAATTCAGGTTTGATACAGGATGTTGTGTCAATCGGTGAGATTTGCAGTCAAAAAGGGATTCTGTTTTTAGTGGAATCCTGCCAATCTATTGGCCAAATGGTAGTAGATGTAAATGAAATCAAATGTGACTTCCTAGCTACCACAGGGCGAAAATTTCTGAGAGGACCCAGAGGAACCGGCTTGCTATATGTTTCTGATAGAGCATTAAATGATGGAATATTTCCATTGATGATTGATGGTGCAGGAGCTATCTGGAACAAGGAAGGTGATTTTTCTTTAATGCCGGATGCCAAACGGTTTGAATCGTGGGAAAAACCATATGCGTTACTTCTCGGTCTAGCAGAGGCTATTAGTTATTTAAATCAAATCGGGATTGAACAAATTGAAGCGTATAATCGTGACCTAATGAATCGATTCAGAAATAATCTAAACGCCATTCCTGATGTAAACCAATTTGATAGAGGTAGTAAAAAAGGGAACATTCTTACCTTTAGGAAGGGAAACAAGTCATTAGAGGAGACCCAAAGTGTACTGAATGAAAACGAGGTATTTCACAGCATCAGCAGTAAGGAATGGGGTTTTATAGATTTCAGCAAAAAGAACATTGAGTGGGCGGTACGATTATCTCCTCACTATTTCAACTCTTTTGAAGAAATAGATAGAGTTTTGGAGGTTATTAAAAGCTTATAATTTTCATGAATTAATTCTCTCAATCTTAGCTCCTATTGCATTCAGACGCTTATCAATGAATTGATACCCACGATCAATCTGATCAATGTTATGGATAGTACTCACACCTTCTGCCGACATTGCAGCAATAAGCAAAGAAACCCCTGCACGGATATCCGGTGAAGTCATGGTTATTCCTCTTAATGGATATGCCCGATCAAGTCCAATAACAGTTGCTCTGTGAGGATCACACAAGATAATCTGTGCCCCCATGTCGATTAATTTATCTACAAAGAACAAGCGGCTCTCAAACATCTTTTGATGAACTAATACTGTTCCTTTAGCCTGTGCAGCAGTAACAAGAATAACACTCAACAAATCAGGAGTAAGTCCAGGCCAAATAGCATCTGCAATGGTCATGATGGAACCATCAATGTAGGATTCAATTTCATAGTGATCCTGGGCTGGAATGTGGATGTCATCACCTATGAAATCCATTTTGATTCCCAATCGTTTGAATGTATCAGGTATAATTCCCAACTCCTTTATTTGAGCATCCTTGATTGTAATGGCTGATTTAGTCATTGCTGCCATACCTATAAAACTTCCTACTTCAATCATGTCAGGAAGCATGGTATGTTCAGTACCATTAAGAGACTTAACTCCTTCAATTCTCAGGAGATTGGATCCAACACCATTGATAGACGCCCCCATTCGAATCAACATCTTGCATAATTGTTGAATATATGGTTCACATGCAGCGTTGTAGATGGTGGTTATTCCTTCCGCCATGACAGCAGCCATAATGATATTGGCTGTTCCTGTCACAGAAGCCTCATCCAAAAGCATATATGCTCCTTTCAGATTTCTTCCATCAACTGTGTAAAATGAGGTTTTAGAATCATAGTTGAACTTGGCTCCAAGATTTTGAAAACCTACAAAATGCGTATCTAGTCGCCTGCGGCCAATTTTATCACCACCGGGTTTTGGCATTTTTCCCGTACCAAATCTTGCCAAAAGTGGACCCAATATCATTATTGAACCTCTAAGCGCAGATGCTTTTTCTTTGAAGTCCTGTGTGTCAAGAAATTCTAAATTGACATTTCTAGCCTTGAATTCATAGGATTCATCTCCAATCTTGGAAATTTCTACTCCCATATCCTCTAGCAGATCTATGAGCTTAAGAACATCTCTGATTTGAGGAATCTTATGGATGACAACTTTCTCTTCAGTAAGTAATACTGCAGAGATAATCTGAAGCGCTTCATTTTTTGCTCCTTGTGGTATTATTTCACCATTTAGTTGGTGACCGCCTTCTACCCGAAAAGATGACATGTTCGATTTGAAAATTTGATGATTCAGTAATTATACGATTGGGCAACTAAGCTATCGAAACCATCTTCAAATCAAAAAATCTTCAAATCAAAAAATCGAATTAATTTCTTCTTCGGTTGTTCCCCCTGCTGCCTTGGTTGTTGTTTCGGCGACCTTTACCACCCTGATTGTTTCGACGACCTTTATTGTTGCTGTTCCTCCTATTGGCTGGTTTTTTATCAGAATCAAAGAGGCCTAATTCTTTAACCGTTTCAATGTCAATATCAAGCTTATTGTCAGAAAGACGCTTGATATTTTTAAGAATTTGCTCATCCTCAATGCTCTCCTTATTCCATGTTTGGAAAAACCCTTTCATTAATCTTCCAATAGCAACAATAGCACCTTCTTTTTCTTTCGGGTCTTCCATTGCAATGGCCTGATCAATCAACAGCTCTACCCCTCTTCCGTAGTGGCGATATTTGATTTCATTAGAGTAATATTTCAATCGCTCTGGCTTTCGATCCAATACAGATGCATCAGGTTTAGGAAATGGGCCTTCAATATCTAACTCGAAATTTGAGATAATGTGCAAATCATCCCAGACCTTTTGATCGCTTTCATTGTCATTTCCAAGATCAGGATTAATGAGTTTCATCAGCTCCACCAATGTGGCTGCTTTCTTATTTCTCTGTTCTTTATCGTCGATTGTTCTTAGATGCGCCACAAGATTTTGCACGTTTCTTCCGTACTCCCTCAGTTTCAATTGTGCGCGTTGTGTATTGTACTCCAGTGTTTCCATAATTCAATGTGTCAAAAATAGTGATTTTGAATATCTAAAAGATAAGGGTTGAAGACTTAATCGTTTTTATTACACCATGATTCAAAATCGTTCGATAGGTATTCTAGTCTTAACGTTTAATCTGGTTGCTTGTTTTGCACAAGATATAGTACCACTACCAACCAAAAATTCAATTAAAAAATTTGAGATTAAATCAGGACTTAGAGAGGTAAATATTCGACTTTCAAATGGTGATAAATGGCTGGCTTTAATATCCATTCCTAAAAAAGCACTAAATGAAGAAGTTCACTTTGTTTTAGCCCTTCATTGGGGAGTGTCAGCAAATTCGTACGATGATTTTATGAATTGCTTAATGCTGCCAGCTATCGACACTTCAAAATACATTGTAATGGCACCTCTTGCTCAGCGCCAGGCCTGGTGGGCCAATCCAAAAGAAAAACAGCTTATCAGACTATTAAAGTTGATTTCAGAATACTGGCCAATCGATAAAATCATCGTGTCGGGTTATAGCGATGGTGGCACTGGCTCAACCTATTTTGCTGCAAAACACCCTGAGTACATTGATGGCGCAATTGCGATGGCCGGGAATTATTTACCCGCCACGTATAAAGTCCCCACTTACATCATTCATGGTGTTAGAGATGAACTATTCAGCTACAGTAAGTCAAAGGTGGTGGTTGAAAAAAATGTAAAAGCTAGTGAAAATGTCATTTTCATAACTAGCGAAACCCTAGGACATTATCAAGGCTGCAACTATTCCTCATTGCTTTCAGATGGATTTAAATGGATGGAGGAAACTCTAAACATCAATTAATTTCTTTCAATTATTTGACTGTAGCAATACACTTTAATTCAATGGCTATTGGTGTAGGAAGTGAGCTAATCTCCACAGTTGTTCTACAAGGCTGATTGTCTTTGAAATACTCAGCATAAATCTTATTGTACGTCTTAAAGTCGTCCTTCATATTGGTTAGAAAGACAGTTACATCAACCAAGTCATCCCATTTAGCACCGGAGGCTTCTAATATCAATCGCACATTTTTAAAAACCGAACGGCATTGTTCAGCTATATCATAGCTTATGATTTCACCATTTGAATCAAGCTCTACACCCGGAATTTTTTTTGTACCTCTTTCTCTTGGACCTACTCCTGATAAAAAAAGCAGGTCTCCCACTTTTCTCGCATGAGGATATAACCCTACCGGTTCTGGCGCCTTATCTGAATCGAATTTTTGTGATGACATAAAATTATATTTTGACCATAAACACCCCTACAGTCCCCTCATGGAGACAATTATCTTACCCACGATTATTTATTCATTATTTCCTCTATCTCCTCTGCTTCTATCGGAATGTTTTTCATTAAGTTGTTGTGACCATCTTCTGTAATCACAATATCATCTTCTATCCGTATCCCGATATTTTCTGCAGGGATATAAATACCAGGCTCAACTGTGAATACCATACCTGGTTCAAAAACCTTATAAATTGAAGCTACATCATGAACATCAAGGCCTATGTGATGAGACGTTCCATGCATGAAATATTTCTTATACGCAGGCCAATCAGGATTTTCATTCTTAATATCCGTTTTATCAATTAGACCTAAATCTAAAAGCTCCTTCTCCATTAATTTGCCCACCTCTACATGATATTCAGGAATTCTATTGCCAGGTTTTAACAGATCCGTAGCTGCATTTTTTACTCGAAGAACCGCATCATAAACTTGTCTTTGCCTTTGGGTAAATCGGCCACCGACAGGTATCGTCCTGGTCATATCAGAATTGTAATTGGCATACTCTGCGCCCACATCCATTAGTAGCACGTCACCATCATTCAGCTGCTGATTATTTTCCAAATAGTGAAGAACACATGAGTTTCCTCCTCCTCCAATAATTGGCTCATAAGCAAAGCCCTTCGATCGGTTTCTGACAAATTCGTGCAGATATTCAGCTTCGACTTCATATTCCATTACTCCAGGCCTCACAAATTCCAGTATCCTTCTAAATCCTTTTTCAGTGATATCGCAAGCGTGCTGCATGATATCGATCTCAATTTGAGATTTGATGCATCTTAGATCCTGTAGTATTGGAAATAATCTTTCGTATTCATACAATGGGTACCTCTCTTTACATTCTCTAATAAATCGAGCATTTCTAGTCTCTACATCACTAGCATTTCTGATGTGCTCGTTACTATCTAAGTAAATGTGATCACACTCTGCCAGAATGGTGTAGAATATTTTTTCAAACTCTGCAGTCCATTTGATATTCTTAATTCCGGATGTTTGAGTTCCCTCCTCTTTGGTCAGCTTATGGCCTTCCCACACTGCAATTTCTTCATTGGTTTCTCTCACAAACAAAATCTCCCGCATTTTTTCATCTGGAAAATCTGGTGCTACCAAAACAATCGACTCTTCCTGGTCCACTCCTGTAAGCCAAAATAGGTTGCTGTTTTGCATGAATTTCATGGTCCCATCCGCATTGGTAGGCATGATGTCATTCGCATGAATAATTGCGACAGACCGAGGCTTCATACGTTGTGCAAGCTTTTTTCTATTCTGAATAAAAAGTTGATTGTCAATTGGATCGTATCGCATGGATTATCTTAGTTCAGATTTAACAAAATTATCGCCTCTATGAGATGGCTAAAATTAGCATTTCTTTTTCTGTCTGCTCCCTTATTCGGGCAGCAATTAGGTTTTGCGCTTGAGCAAATAAATGGCCAAGCAATCATTGATGCTGGTCTCACAGGAAAAGGAATCAAAATAGGCATCATTGACGGAGGCTTTCTTCGAGCAGAAAAAACGGAATCACTGAAGGCCATTTTTGAAAACAAGCAAATAGCCGGTTACAAAGATTACCTTAATCCTGGTGCTCCTCCTTATACTGGCAGTGTGGGATTTGACGATGTTCATGGTACAGAGGTGTGGGAATTGATTGCCGGGTATAATGAAGAAAGAAAGGTTCAATATGGGCTTGCTACAGGAGCAATATTTTACCTGGCCAGAACAGATCACGGCGCATATGAGCGGCGGCAAGAAGAGGAATTTGCAGTAAAGGCAATGCAGTGGATGGCTGATGAAGGTGTACAAATCATTAATATATCTCTTGGATATAATTTCGGATTTTCTGATAAACGAGAAAACTACCTTCCTGCTCAAATGGATGGAAAAAGTACGATTCTCACCAGGGCTGTGGACAAAATCTCAAATGAATATGGAATTCTTGTGATTGTGGCGGCTGGCAATGATGGCAATCTCAAATGGAAAATAGTAGGATCACCGGGAGATGCAAAATCTGCGCTAACTGTTGGTGCCACTAAATTTAAAGTATGGGATGAAATGAAATACAGTTCGAAGGGACCTGTATGGCTGGACTATGTGAAACCAGAGATTTCATGTTATTCATCTTTAGGAACATCTTTTTCAGCTCCAATAATCACTGGCCTTGCAGCTTGTTTACTCGAACGTAAGCCTACCATGACCGGAGAAGAGTTAAAAAATTTGATCATCAAATCTGGAAACCTGACTGCTCCAAATAATTACACAGGATATGGTGTCCCTGATGCATCTAAGGCTCTAGAAATACTAGAAGGAAACTCAATCAGTGATTCATTGAATATTATCGAGAGTGATAAAAACAATTACTCGATTGAGCTGGATAAGCCTTCAGTGTATGTGACAGTATATCATAAGAATGAATGGAAAGTTCTTGATAAGGAAATGATTCGTGCAGCAAAAACCAAGATTAAGATCAAACGAAGAGAAGATGCCACTTCAAGCACCGTAATTTGGGAAGGTGGCAGTTTGGAGATTGTATGGGAGAATTGATTATTTTTATAATATTATGTCCTCCCCCTACCCCCCTCCAAATGGGGAAATGAAATTATCGATTATTCATTGTCCATTTTAAAATCCTAATCTCGTCTTAACCGAAATAATTATCTTAACTAAAAGACTACAACACTATGAAAAAGTATTTGTACGTATTCAGAGGCGGTGATAATGGATATGCCGAGCAATCACCAGAGGAAATGCAAGCCCACATGCAACGATGGGGCGAGTGGATGGCCAAAGTAAAAGCGGAAGGATATCCTCTGCAGCAAGAAGGAAAAGTCGTGGGTCCAGGTGGTAAAATTGTAACTGATGGACCATTTACTGAAGGTAAAGAAATAGTGGGAGGCTATGTTCATTTGGATGCTAAAGACCTTGATCATGCCGTGGAGCTCTCTAAAGATTGTCCGATTTTCGAATTTGGAGGTACCACTGAAGTAAGAGAGATCATCACTGAAATGGGCGTTTAATACTGACGTCATCACGAGCTAAGTGAAGTGATCTTAAATTAGAGATTGCTTTGCTTCGCTCGCAGTGACGATTAAAAAAATGCAAACTCCTCAACTTGTAGATCACTTCTTCCGAACAGAATATGGTAAGGCCGTTTCTCACCTAACCAGCAGGTTTGGTTCATCTAAGATTGAGCTTGCGGAAGACAGTGTACAAGAGGCCTTGATCAAAGCCATGCAGACCTGGCCTTATGCTCAGATACCTGACAATCCTACCGGTTGGATTCTAAGAGTAGCAAGAAACAAGATGATCGATCACCTTAGAAGGGATCAAAAAATAAATCATCAAGAAGTACCGGAAAGTGTAGAAGAAATGAAAGAAGATTTATCGCTGGAATCCATCAATGATGACATGGTGAGGATGATGTTTGCATGTTGCCATCCTAAACTAAGTCAGGAATATCAAATTATTTTAACACTTAAAATTTTAGGTGGTCTTTCGGTTAGGGAAATATCAAGCTCATTGCTTAAAAAAGAGGAAACAGTTGCTAAAGCATACACTAGAGCTAAGAAGAAGTTCAAAAAAGAAGAGATAAAACTCATTCTCCCTCCCGCTAATGAAATAGAAAAGCGATTGGATATCGTGCTGAAGATCATTTACTTATTATTCAATGAGGGATACAAATCTGCTGAAGGAGAAAACCTGATTCGAAAAGACTTATGTGATGATGCCATTCGGCTTAATGCAGTACTCCTGGAAAGTGAAATTTGTAATACACCATCCGCTAATGCGCTGATGGCACTCATGCATTTTCATGTTTCTCGATTTGATGCAAGAGTTGATGATGATGGTAATGTAATATCACTGGAACATCAGGATCGCTCAAGGTGGGATCAACGATTAATTCAACAAGGATTAGATTTTCTAAATGCTGCTTCACAAGAAGATGCAATGAATGAATATTTGATTCAAGCAGCCATTAGTGCAACACATTGTCGAGCTCAAACTTTTGAAGAAACAGATTGGAATAATATACTGGCTCTCTATGATTTGCAACTGCAATTAACACCCTCGCCCATTGTTGAACTCAATCGTGTGGTTGTATTGGAGAAAGTTCACGGACCTCTACTGGGACTAAAGGAAGTAGAAAGGTTAGAAGCCACACAGTTTTTCGATGAGTACTATTTATTTCATGCAATCAAAAGTGACATGCTTCATAAAATTGGCAATATTGATGAGGCAAAAACTGCTTTACAAATAGCAATTGATTTGGCTAAAAATGATCGTGAAAAGGATTATTTATCGAGTAAACTAAAGAATCTTAATTGATATAATTCAGAACTCGATCTGACACCCATCAGCCCAATTAACTCATCTTTCATAGACCTTGCATGAAAATTCAAACTCATGAAATGAGCATAAGACTGCAAGCATGCCAACTAGGGATAAATGTTATTGATGCGAATTCCATGTGTGCCATTGAAAACTAAAACCATACGCATGAACAAGGCCTTTCAATTTTTACTTATAATAACCCTTTCTGCCTGTGCTGTAACAGTCAAGACCTATCAAAAACCTAGTCAATCATTTGATGATTTTGAGACATGGTGTTGGATGGAAGGATGTGAGGTTACTTACCAGGGACCCGATTATCTCTACGATAAAAAAGTAGTGGATGAAATTGCAAATGCAGTTGCTTACAATATGTATAAAAAAGGCTATCAGCAGGGAGACGATCAATCTGATCTGATCGTCAATTTTTTCATGGTGATTGAGGAGGATTCCGCTGAGGTTAAAGAGTTTTATGATGGCACTTACCAGGGTGAGCGCGAATGGCTAACCATGCACCATCCTGAGTATCAAAAATTCTTAAAAGGCAGTCTGGTTATAGACGTCATTGATCGGGAAAATTCCGAGCTGGTATGGCGCTCCAATGCTGTAAAATACATGGAGTTTAATCCGATTTATGATAAGAAAGAGATTTGGAGTGGTGTTGCTAAAGCAATGAAGAAGCTTCCGGGTAAAGAGTAAATCAACCTCACTGTTTCCCTCCTTTTGAAGTAAAGTATGGTTACATCGCCCTCTTCCAAGGGGGAATTGTTCGATTTAAAATAACCATACTTGAAGGTTGAGACTTATAACTAGCAACTTAAGTCCTAACTTTGCGCTTCAATGAGCAAGAAGGAATACGAGCTGATAGAGTTACCAAACGGTATACGAGTCATTCACAAAGAAGTGCCGCAGACCAAAATCGCCCATGTGGGCATAATGCTTGATATAGGGAGCAGGGATGAAAGTGATGAGGAGCAGGGACTTGCACATTTCCTTGAACATATGGCCTTTAAAGGGACCTCTAAGCGTAGCTCCTATCACATCATTAATCGATTGGAATCTTTAGGTGGAGAACTAAACGCATATACCACTAAAGAAAAAATTTGTTTCTATGCTACCCTGCTGGATATTCATTTAGATAAGGCTGTTGAGCTTTTAGCAGACATTACTTTTAACTCCACATTTCCCGAAAAACAAATTGAAAAAGAGCGCTCAGTTATTCTGGAAGAAATGAGCATGTACAAGGATAGCCCGGAAGATTCAATTCAGGATGAATTTGACGAACAGATGTTTCCTAATCATTCATTAGGTAAAAATATCTTAGGCACAGAACAGACTGTCAATTCCTTTCATCAGGGAGATTTCCGTTCGTTCTTAGATCGGAATCTAAATACCGAGAAAATCATATTATCCAGTGTTGGAAATTATTCTGCTAAAAAAGTAGAGCGACTAGCTAAAAAATATTTGAGCGAAATCACTCATAAGAATCATACACCTGAGCGCACCTGGTTTTCTGGTTATAAACCATCTAGAAAAGAAATCAGGAAGTCCATAACTCAAGCTCATTTTGCTATGGGTATGCCTTCCTTGAGTATCAAAGATGAAAATCGGATTCCATTTTTCTTTTTGGTAAATCTTCTAGGTGGACCTAGTATGAGTAGTCGTCTCAATCTATCGCTTAGAGAAAAGCATGGGTTAGTGTACGGAGTGGATGCCAGCTATGCCCCCTACCTAGAGACCGGCCAATTTGCAATTTATTTCGCCACTGATGCCAAAAACCTGAAAAAAAGTCAGCGCATTATTTTGAAAGAAATTGAGGCTTTAAAAAAGAAACCTTTGGGCAGCATGCAGCTACACAAAGCAAAAAATCAGATCAAAGGGCAGATGGCGTTATCCGAAGAAAATAAAAATGCCATTATGCTTATGATGGCTAAAAGCCAGCTCGATCTTAATAAGATACCAGACATCAACAGTGTCTTTGAGAAAATTGATCGAATCACCGCCGCTGATATTCAAGATTTGGCACAGCGATATTTGCCCACTGAAGAGATGAGTGCGCTCACTTATCTCCCGGAATAATCTTATCTTTACATACATGGAATTTTTACCCGACGATCTCCAGAGATACGTTGAAGATCACACAGAGCCCGAATCTGATTTACTCCAACAAATCAATAGGGAAACTCACCTCCATGTTTTAAAGCCCCGCATGCTTTCCGGACATCTTCAAGGTCGCGTATTGTCGATGCTTTCCCATATGATCAATCCTAAATACATCCTGGAAATTGGGACATATACGGGTTATGCAGCCTTGTGCATGGCAGAGGGGATGCAAGCAGGCGGAAGGCTTACGACAATTGACAACAATGAAGAGTTGGCACTTAGAACCAAAACGTATTTTACTGCATCGAAGTGGGCAAATCAAATAGATATGCGTGTTGGAAATGCTTCAGACATTATTCCAACTTTAAAAGAAAAATGGGACCTGGTCTTCATAGATGCGGACAAGGAAAATTATGCCCATTACTTTGATCAGGTTATTGATCAGGTAAACAAAGGCGGATTTATCATTGCTGATAATGTATTATGGAGCGGCAAGGTATTTGATTCCTCCAAAAATGATAAGGATACTGATGCAATTCGGGCATTCAACCAAAAAACGCATACGGATTCAAGGGTTCAGAACGTTTTATTCCCCATTCGCGACGGATTAATGATATTGAGAAAAGTATGAGAAAAAGAGGTATAAGTAGTAAAATGCAAGTGGTTAGGGTCATTTTCATGATCTTATCAACAAATGTATTTGCCCAGACCGTACCAAGTGAAATGATGCTTGGTGATTTGCGATTGACTATCAATGAATCCACTCGCAGGCAGATACAAAAAGATGTAGATCGTCTTACTCAGAGCCAGACGTATTACAACATTCTTGTAGATCGAATGAACCTCTATTTTCCAATCATCGAACGAGAACATGGTGAAGCAGGGATACCGGATCAAATCAAATTTCTGGCAATTCAGGAAAGTGCATTGATTTCTGATGCTGTTTCTTCAGCCAACGCAGTGGGTTTTTGGCAGTTTAAGGATTTCACAGCAAGGGAAGTAGGTCTAAGAGTTGATCGAAACGTAGACGAACGATTGAATATCGTCTCAGCATCCAGAGGATCCGCAAAGTATTTAAATAGCCACAATTACTTTCTCAAAAACTGGGTGTATTCAGTGATGGCATATAATACCGGGAGAGGTGGTGCACAAAAATATGTGGATCAATCCAATTTAGGTGTCAAGAAAATGACCATCAACAGTAAGACCCACTGGTATGTAAAAAAATTCATCGCTCATGTGGTTGCCTTCTCTCCTTCAGTAGGCCTGCCACATTCTGAAGGAATCTGGCTGGATGAAGTCACCAATGCCGGAGGTAAAAGTCTGCAACAAATTGCTCGAGAAGAGAAAGTAGATCTGGAGGAATTGAAAAAGTACAATAAGTGGCTGAAACGTGGGGTTGTTCCAAAGGACAGAACGTATGCTGTTTTGGTTCCTAGAGAAGGTTCTCCTCCAAAAAGAGCGATCGCCCAAAACAATGATAAAAGAAGTAAAATTACTGAGCCTCAGAAAAAAGTCTATCCAACTGAACTAAAGCCTGGCATTACAGAAGCTAATAAATCAACTATTATTCCGCTGAATGGCATTCCTTCCATTCTTGCAAGGGGAGCTGATGATGTTCATACATTATCGGCCAGGGCTGGAATATCTGAGAAAAGATTTAGGAAGTATAACGACATGGCCGAATCGGACAAGATAATCCCAAATGAATTTTACTATATCAAAAAGAAAAAATCTAAAGCTAAAATTGGATTTCATGTGGTGAAACACACGGAAAACCTTTGGGAGATTTCTCAACAATATGGGATCAGGCTATCTAAGCTTGCACAGCGTAATCGGATGAGTATCATTGATGAACCAAAGCCAGGAAGAGTTCTTTGGATGGATAAAACACGACCATCGAGTGAACCAATTGCCTATCATGAAGTAAGTAAACCTGTGATAACCAAACCTGCTGCCAGACCTACCGCATCAACTACCAATGTAGATGATGAAGTCATGACTAAAGAATCCATTGAAGAGCCTATTGATGAAGAGATCATCGAAGATAGCTTAGAGGAAGTTCCTGATATAATCGTACCAATTGTGGACACAAAAGAAGAGAGGCTGAGAAAGGTAAAGATTCATACCATAGCAGCAGGAGAAACCCTGTGGAGTATTTCGCAACTATACGAGGTAACAATGGATGACCTGCTTCGTTGGAATGAGCTTCCAAATCCTGATGCGATTAATATTGGGCAAAACATTCAGGTAAAAGCTCCAATAGAAGAAGTTTCTGAGGGAAAGACCATTTTAAAGCACACTGTTCAACCAGGTGAAACCGTCTATGCCATCTCTAGAAAATATGGCATGACCGTCGATGAGGTAGTTGATTTAAATAGCCTCAATGGGTTTGATCTGGAGGTTGGTCAGGAGTTGAGCGTTTATGAAAAATAGTTCCTGAGGCAAGTGATATGATTCCGATTTAATATTCTAGCTGAAAAGGGATATTAAGATCTCCGGCAATTTTTTTGAGCTTATCTAGGTCTCGTTGGTCATTCCTGTTGCAGGAAATAAGAATTCTTTCCGTATCATCCTGAATATAAGCCATGTAGAAATAGGTTTTCACATTAGCTGAATTCACTCTGGAATTGATATTTTGTGACATTCTTATTTCCTTCATAAAAACCAAAGAGGGATTACTTAGCTTTTGAGTTTTGCCTCCAGCCTTTACTGTTTTTGCTTCGGTATCTACTGTTATTCTCTTCCCTCTTAGTTGAAGCCATATAAGAAAAGCTCCAATTAGTATAAAAATTATCGCTCCGGGTATGGGTCCTATGAATAGTACGACGATTCCAACAATGACCAAAATCCATCCCAGGGAGGATACAATTTGATGATTATTTTCAAAGTGTCTGAGTCGATAAATCATGAGAGGTGTTTAACCTAAAGATAAATCAATAGTCAAAATCTAGTCCCAGCCTGTCTTTCAGATCTTTCAGATCTGGATTTTGCTTAACCATGTAATCGAAGATATCTGTACTCGTGTAGAGTTTTTTCTCATCCTGGATTTCAGCTATTTCTGTGCGAATCACAATATGATCATTCTTTAGTTCATTTCTCAGATATTGAACCAGCTCTGTATCAAACTTCTCTAAGAAACTAACTTCCAGCTGACTTCCAAGCATTAAAATCACGCTATGTTCATCACCTTTTTTGATCGATTTACTCAGTACAAGCCTATCTGTATCTCCAGCATTGGACTTCTGCTCAGCAAATGCCTTCCAAACCCTTTGAAGGTCATCTTCGGAAAAATCAGTCTCCTTTTTTTCGGTTACTGGAGAAGCATCTTCAGCTGTTTCTTTTGATTTCTTCTTACCGAAAATGCTTGGTGTTTCTTTTGGCTTATCAGAAGTTGATGGCTTCACTACCGGACTAGGTCTCGGCGTTGGAGCTTTAGATTCCTCCTGGGTGGTGGTCGCCACAGGTGGTTCTTCTGTTGGAGGTGGCGGTGTTTCATCAACAGATTGTGCTTCTTCTTTTACGGAAGATTCACTAGCTCCTTTAGAAAGCTGATCCGAATTGCTCGATTTCGTCTCTTCCCCTTGGCTTACACCACTATTTGGCCTTTTTTTTTTGCTCCATTATCTGTGGAGCTAAGCGTCAAAGCATTCGAAAGATGTGCAAGTTTCATTAAGCAAAGCTCCACATGCAATCGCTGATTTTTGCTCTGCTTGAAGTTTAGCTCAAATTGATTGGAAATATTTAGGGCTGAAAGCAAAAATGAAGGGCTACAATTATTCGCTTGTTCTGCGTATTTGGCTTTCAAGTTATCTGTGACTTCAAGTAGTTCGATCGTCTGCTTATCTTTAGAAACAAGCAAATTCCGAAGGTGCTGCTGAAACCCATTCAGGAAGTTATTCCCATCAAATCCATTTCGTAAAATTTCATCAAACAGCATCAATGCTCCCGACATGTTTTGAGCTAGCAGATCATCAACTAACTTGAAATAATAGTCGTAATCAAGGATATGCAGGTTCTTGATCGTGTCCTGATAAGTGATCTTACCGTCCGACGAAAAAGTAGTAATGAGGTCGAAAATTGATAATGCATCTCTTAGTGCTCCATCCGCTTTTTGAGCTATTAGGTGAAGCGCATCTTGCTCAGCTTCTACATTCTCACTTTTTGCAATCTTCTCAAGTTGCTTCACGATATCTCCAACCTCAATCCGATTAAAATCATATATCTGACATCTTGAAAGGATAGTCGGTATCACTTTATGCTTCTCAGTAGTCGCTAAAATGAAAATTGCATACTCGGGCGGCTCTTCTAAGGTCTTCAAAAAAGCATTGAAGGCCTGAGTGGAAAGCATGTGAACCTCATCTATGATGTATACTTTATACTTCCCTTGTTGTGGTGGATAACGAACCTGATCAATCAGATTTCGAATGTCTTCCACCGAATTGTTAGAGGCAGCATCCAGTTCAAATATGTTGAAGTTATTTGTGCTTTCTCCAGAGTCACTCTCAAAGTCGTTGATGGTTTTTGCGAGAATTCTGGCACAAGTTGTCTTTCCTACTCCTCTTGGTCCACAAAACAATAACGCCTGCCCTAAATGATTGGAACTAATTGCATTTTCAAGTGTGGTGGTGATATGCTCCTGCCCTACTACCTCTTCGAAACCGAGAGGTCTATACTTACGTGCCGATACCACAAAATTTTCCATTTCGTTGGCAAGTTAATATACCAATGCTTGTTTCAAAAGGTGAAAGAAAGTTTTAGAAATAAGAAATCAATATGAGGCATGATAATGACATCTATCCTTAACTTTAGAAGAAACTTGTGGGCATAAAATGAGGACACATTTAAGGCAACTACTAATGGCTGCTTTTTTCTTCTTAGTAAGTCTAAGTGTTGGAATAATTGGGTTTTCAACCATCGAAAACCTCAATTGGATCAATGCCTTATACATGACCATCATAACCATTGGGACGGTCGGGTTTACAGAAGTGAAAGAGTTGAGTTCTGCGGGGCGGTTATTTACTTCTGTTTACATTATCCTAAACATGGCAATTTTTGCCTTTATTCTCACGACTGTAACAAGTTATTTCTTTGAGGGAAAGCTCCAGGAGGCATTAAAAAAATTACGATCCAATATGAAGCTAAACAAACTTAAAAATCACATCATCGTCTGCGGTTATGGTCGTAATGGCAGAAAAGCATGCGATGAGCTCGTTGCAAGTGGAAGAGAATTTATCATAATAGATCAAAATGAATCAATGGCTGACATCATTCCAAAATCAATGAAATGGTACATTGGTGATGCAACCAAAGATGAAGATCTAAAAATGATTGGCATTGAAAAAGCCTCTGCCATTATTATAACTACTCCATCAGATTCTGTAAATGTGTTTGTGACACTCACCGCTCGAAATTTAAATCCAACGATTAAGATTATCGCCAGAACATCGAGTGAAGAAACGCAGGACAAACTCTATCATGCAGGTGCCAACTTTACCGTAAGGCCTGATGCACTGGGCGGAATGTTTATGGCGCATATGATCACCAAACCAATTGTCATTGAATTCCTCAACCTGATAAATGGTGCTTCGGGTCTCGATTATCACCTGGAGGAAATAGATTATGAGGAACTAAAACCCGAGTTTAAAGACAAAACACTAATAGAGCTTGATATCATTAAGCAGACAGGTGCCGTCGTGCTCGGTATTAAAGATGACATCAAAGGAATTATACCAGCTCCCTCCGGAAACACAGTTGTTGGAAAAGAGGATCATCTTATCCTTTTGGGTTCTTCTGAATGTTTACAGCGATTCGCTGAGATCTATGTTAAAAAATAATATACTCCTGAGCGGAATTCTGTGAAGCTTGCTCGTGTTAACTTTGCAATCGTTCTTTGTTTTATGGGGTCGACTGGAATCGACAGGAAGTGCAAAGCATACGCTAGCATGCCGGGTGTTGAATGAGCACGCGTGATCAATTCATTCACAATTATAATTGGCGAGTCTAACTACGCTATGGCAGCCTAATTTCTGACGTAAAGTCGAAATTAACAGGCATAATCGGTTGAGCTCATAAGAGTTCCCGGGCCACATCCTACTGTTCTTTGTCCTTGAGAATGGATTTTAGGGTGTCATAATAAGGAATAGTCTGTGGTAGTGTCGTGGACCATGGGTGAAATTAAGCGACTGGTTCTTACAGTAGGTTGTTGTTCACCAGCTGTAGGCACGAGATAAAACAAGAATGACTAAGCATGTAGAAGGTTTATGGTTTCCTTAGCTGGACGAGGGTTCGAATCCCTCCGACTCCACTATGGCTCGAAAGTAATTATGCAAACTTTTGAATGAGCATGGAAGAAATTTATTTCTGAATATGCGAGTGAATAAAGGTTGGAAATGCGAAGCATTTAGCTTTCGAGACTGACTAGATTGATTGGAGGGATCATAAAATAATCCCTCCGACTCCACAAAATCAAGAAAAGCTGGCCAAAGGTCGGCTTTTTTTGATTTTAATGATTTGGGATTTGTAATGAAATCGTATGAAACTGTTAGTGATTGAACCTTTAACTTTTGGCAAACTCAATCAACGGCAAAAATTCTCCATTATCGGCGGACTTCAAAGCTTTGAGATAATTCTCTCTTGTATCCCCTTCGTGATTTAAACTGTGCTCACCCCATGAAAATGGTTCTAGTCCTAAAAGCTTTTCAACGATGATGTCGGCTATCAAGCGACTGTGTCTTCCGTTACCATTTGAAAAGCAGTGAATGCTAACAATACGGTGTTTGAACCTTATTGCAATTTCATCCGATGGAAAGGCTTCTTTCTGTAGCCATACTTTAGCATCTTCAATCAGATTATTTAACTCTATTGGAATACTCCAGTAATCTACGCCAATGTTCTTTTGAGAATGACGAAATGAGCCAGCCCATTTCCATACCTGATTAAACATCCGCTTATGCACTTCGCAAACAAACTTCTCTGTTAGGACTTTCTCAGGTTTAAAGGACTTTCCAATGAGCCATTGAATAGCTTCTTCAACATTCTGCTGTTCAAACTCATCGAGCTCTTCTTTAGTAGCAATAGTAGGAATAAGTAGCCCCTCTTTCTCTTCTTCATCCAGAGGGGTTTGCCCATTAATGTAGTCAAGATCTAATCCCATAGAATCTTAGGCATTTCGAGTTTTAAACTTTGAGCTCTTTCCCTGATTGCTTTATTGATCCTTTCCGGGGAATTGGCCTGGTCTTCAAGCTTCATTGTTGTTGAAGTCCTAGTTACAATCTTTTTGGCCAACTCCATAGCTTTACGTTCTATTAAAGCATCAAGTGATCCGTCACTTGGGACCAAACCATAAACAAGCTGCATGTCAAGAGCACGAGCTGCTTCCTTCAGTGATTTAATGGTTATTGAACCATCCTTCTCACGTAGTTCAATCTCAGAAGCGCTCTGTCTTGAAATGGAAAGCTTGTTAGCAAACTGCTGTAATGAAATCCCTAATGCTGAACGAATTGCTTTAATCCATCCCGTTGGAGGAATTGCTATACTAGTTATGGGTTCCAAAAGCTTGATTTTGGACTCTAACTGCTCGATTTGAAGTTTATTCTTTTTCATAATGTAAGGGTATAGCCTGACATATATAATACAAATGTAAGGGTGTAGCCTGACAAAAAGAAATATAATGTAAAGATATAGCCTGACAAAATAACCTTACTGAGTTCTGAAGCAGTTCCAATTATTAAGCAATTCACGACTGATTTGGACGAGGGTTCAGGAGTCAATTACGACCAAAAAAGTGTACAATGTAAGGTTACTAAGTTGGTTACTTATTCATGAATTTATTCATAACAACTGATTATCAATGTATAATTTGATACGTGTGAGTGGCTCCTCCTACAACCTGTCTCCTCACTAAATCGATTCACAGGATCGATTCTTAACGTTCGGTCCTCTCCGACTCCACCATCGCTCGCCGAAGCTTCATACGAAATAGAAATGAAGGCGAGTCAGTACTTCTTGAACAAATAGTCTACCTGATCATCCTGTAATACCTTATTCAAGGTATTGTAAAAATGTTTGTAAAGAATTTCTCTATTAGGTGAATTAGGTAGTCTGTTGCTACCCGAACGAATCACAGACTTAAGCTCATTCAAGGAGATCCAGTAAAAATCTTTTTTTTCATTAAAAATCTCAAACTTTTCATCAACTGGAATCAATGCCTGCCTTATCTCCTGACGAGATTTGTATGGAAAATAGACCACATAGCTACGATAAACTCCATTAACCGCCGTAATGTACGCATCCGGTCTAAAATAGAGCTCAATCTCTTCCTTTCCATAAACCATTCTACATTCTTCAAAAAACTCTCTTACCGCGATTTCTCGGGGAGTCTCCAATCGCTTCTCATCATCCAAACTTCCGACCATTTCTCTACCTCCACCAAAATCCGTCCAGCCTGGTTTATCTGCATCATAGCCCAACAACAAATAAACGGTATCGTTAATGACTGTGAACGGAAGTACTCCAGCAGCGACAAGCTTGTCATCCTGACCATTTGCATTCCATACAATTAGTCCTACAATACATGTTATGATAATTCTCATTCTAAGTAAGTTAGATCAGGCTAATTTAGTGAATTCTTCAACGAGCGCCCTCTATAAAGTAACACCATAAAGAATCGCTTCTTTACAGTGCCTCGTAAGCTAAATTTCCCTTTTGGTTTATACACAAAATTATTCTTTCCCAAGTACTTCTTTTAGTTCTTTAGAACCAAAAGATCTTAATTCAACTCATGGCAGATGGCTTGTATTCGAGCGGTGGTATTAAGAACATGCATTAAAAGCAATTCTCTTTTAATCATACCTACCTGGCCTCAGGTAACTTACCTCTATCATTTGATCTAACCTCTTGGCAACTTTACAATCAATCTATTCACTTGAGAAATGCAAGATGCTACCTTTGCAACTTATGAAATCAAAAGAAGAAATTGTAGACGATTGGTTGCCGAGATATACCGGTACCGAATTGGATGAGTTTGGAAGATATATCCTGCTCACCAACTTTCAGAACTATGTGGATCTGTTCGCTGAGAAGTTCAATGTGAAGGTAAAAGGCAAAAAAAGAGCGATGCAAACAGCCACTCATGATGACATTACCATCATTAACTTCGGCATGGGTAGTGCGATGGCAGCCACAGCGATGGACCTGCTGTCAGCCATCATGCCGAAAGCCGTTTTGTTTCTTGGAAAATGTGGCGGGCTGAAAAAACAAAATCAACTTGGCGATCTTATTCTGCCCATTGCAGCCATTAGAGGTGAAGGAGCCAGCGATGATTACATGCCCCAAGAAATTCCTGCACTGCCTTCTTTCCGACTGCAGCGATCCGTTTCTCACGCTATCAAAGCGAAAGGGTTTGATTACTGGACAGGAACCGTTTTCACGACCAACCGTCGGGTTTGGGAACACGATGAGGATTTCAAAAACTACCTAAAAGAAATTCGAGCGTCAGCCATTGACATGGAGACGGCTACACTATTCACTGTTGGATTCGCAAACAAAATCCCAAGAGGTGCCCTGCTTTTGGTATCGGATAATCCGATGACTCCAGAGGGAGTAAAAACTTCAAAAAGCGATCAGAAAGTGACGGCACAATTTGTGGAAAATCATCTGGATATAGGAATCGATGCATTAATGGAACTAAGCAGCTCCGGAGAGTCTGTAAAACATTTGAGGTTCGAATAAAAAAAAACCCCAACAAAAGTCGGGGCTGACTTAGCCTATTCCTGGAATAAGCTTCCTTAGTTATCTTCTAGTGATTCTTAGCGTTTCTTTTCGATCTTCAGTATTTATTATCAGAAGATACATTCCCGGACGATGAGCAGATAAATCAATGGTGCTGCCCGAGCTATTAATCAAGCCGGTATCCAATGTTTGCCCGCTCAAATCGGTCAACTTATATTCCAATTCCCCGTCAAACCCTTCAAGGTGGATATAGTCCTGGGTAGGATTAGGATACGTATAAAAAGTGAATTCCTGTGCAGAAAGTACGCCATCATTCAAGTCGTTTACTTCTATAACAATTGTCTCACTTGATGTCAATGAGCCATCAGACGCAATCACTTCAAATTCAAAGAATGTATTGACTTCATAATCCAGTGCGGTATTGTCAGCCACGGTGATGGTTCCATCTGACGACACATCAAAAACATCGTTTGCTTCAGACAACTCAAAGGATACATTATCATTTTCAGGATCAGTAGCTTCAATGCTACCTACAGTAGTGCCATTGGCAACATTTTCATCTATATCAAAATCTATCACCAAAAACTCTGGAGCTTCGTTGACGTCATTGATCATTACACTGATTGAAGCTTGAGCGCTTCCTCCGTTACCATCACTAACTTTGATTGCCAGTTCATAACTTGATGAAGCCTCAAAATCAAATGCTTCTGGATCTGCTACTGTTAATATTCCTGTAGCACCATCCAATGCAAATTGCTGGGAATCATTACCTGATGCGATTGCAAAACTCAAATTATCATTATCAGGATCGGAGGCTTCAATGGTGCCTACTGGAGTTCCTACAGCACTATTCTCATCAACATCAAATGCTTGATCTGAGATAAGCGGAGATGAATTATTACTATCAGGAGTGCCCATAAATAAGCCTCTGCCATGAGTACCTACTGCCAATACACCGTCTTCAGCCCTTAAGTCTAAATCTTCAATCACAATGTTATCCAAAAGTGGTGTTTCCAATGTCCAGTTTGTATTAGCGCCATTTAGTTGATCAGTTGAAAAAAGTCCAATACTTGTCCCTACAACATATTTCTTACTACCATCAGCAGCTTGTATAATTTCTGCTGCTCGTAAAGAAGGCCCTGTTATTCCATTACCGGAATCATTATCACCAAGGTTTCCTTCAATTGAAGTGAGTGTAGCACCTCCATCGCTTGAATAGAATAAGCCATCAATATTGAAGTTGGAATAGACAAGAATGATTTCCTCTCCATCTAATGGGTTTACTGCTATATCATTCAACCATGCACCGGCTGGAACTTCATTTAGATCACGCCCGGTTATTCCCGTTCCATCATCTGTATTCGCATTGGACCAAGATGCAAGCACTGGAGTGTCACCAAACAAACCTCCAAAATATAATGTATGTGATGGGTTTTCATTAGTGACTTTTAGAGCGGTAATCTGATACGCACCATCCAGAGCAAAATCATCCCAACCATTGTTAATCAAGTCAAGATTCAGACTTCCAGCACTATAGGCCTCATCAAACTGATCATTACGCGCAATAACACCATCTCCATTTGTTGCATAAAAAATTGTTCCTTCATCATTTGGATCCACAGTAAATGGATGAATAAAAAATCTACTCAAATCATCTCGTTTAATAAACCCTACCGATCGACTATTGAAGTCATTATCAATATCATAGAGTACCAATACTCCGTTTTGTACAGATGAATATATAATAGGTCCTGTAGCATAGCAATAAGCCCCGTCTCCTGAAGAAATATCCTGTTGCGATGGTAATAGACTACTTGAAAATGATGAATGGTCCATAATTGGGGTACCATTATCCTGAGTCCCACCTAAAACATAGCTATCACCGTTGTAAGTGCTAGTAGCGACCGTATAAAATTGAGTGACGTTATAATCATTGTTTAATGATTCCCAAATTACTCGATCTGCAGTAATGTCCATTGTTTTTGATATCCCACCATCATGACCAGACCATACAATGTTGGGATTATCATTATCAAAAAAGACAATATGCTGATCTGCATGGTGCGTATTATTGAATGGCAAATCTTCGTCTAATCGATATGGATTTTCATTACCTCCAATCCATGATTTAGCTGGATTAGAAGTTAAAGCTGTTGCAAAACCATCTTCTGATTTTATCAAATTGACATACCCTAAAACGACAAAATCAGGATCATTGGGATGAACAGCTAGAGTCATATCATACCCACCCTGAGTGGAGAATTCTTCTGATCCTCCAAATATACTTCTGTCAAAATCAGGTAGATTTTGAGATCTATCGATTCCTTCAAATGTGCCTCCATTTGCAGTTAAGTTGGCGAAATCAAACGCAAATAAATAATCTGTTCCACCTCCATCATAGGTGAAAGCATAAATATTATCAGGACTATTTAGACTAAATGCAAGGACAGTTCTTGCTCCGTCAGACAAAGTGGGATACGTATTGGGATTCACAGTGAAGAAACTAGATCCACCATCGTAAGAACGATAAAATCCGTTGTTTCCTGAATCTGTTGGTCCTAGCCAAACTGTTATTACTCCATTATTATCGACAATAATATCTGAATAAGTAGGGATCTCACCACTTGCCAGTTGGGAACCAAATAAACTAAAACTATCACCTCCATCATCACTAAACCATATACCGCTGTATTGGGTTGTTATGATTATAACTGGGCCAGAAAAATTAGCTACCAAAACTTTTCCTGTAATAATGAAGGGATGACTCAATCCATTTGGGATGTTAATGTCTGGAGTACTATCCTTTATCAAAGAATTTGTTCCATTGCTGCTATAAGTCATTAATTCCCAAGTTTCCCCATTATCAACTGATTTATAAATTCCCAATCCCAAATAAAAATTGGAGAAGAATTTTCCTCGAGTGCTCCCCCCATCACCCAACTCGCCACTTGTTGCATACCAAACATCTCCACTTATAGTATCTTGTGCAATTGATGAAATACTCAGGTTGCTTCCTTCTGGTAGCTTCGATTCCCATGTGCTTCCACCATCTGTTGATTTCCAAATACCTCCAGAAATACCTCCAGCGAGAACAATATCACCATTTCGAAAGTCCTGAGCTATCGCTCTTGTTCTTCCTCCTACATCGGCAGGGCCAACTTCATTCCAGTCGTAGGATGGGCCTGCATTAACTCCCAGTTCGTTTTTGGCGTCATATGTGGCTTTCAAATTATTTGAAAAGAGCAGCTCCTGGTGCCGAATATTAGCTGGTAAGGTGTTTGTCTTTGGATCTTTAAGCTTATTGAAAAAGTATTCTGATCTTAATTTATTGCGCTCGACCCTAGTCAGTTTACGCTCTTCCAGATCAGTACTTTTCTTGAAAGAACCCAAAATCAGAACTGCTAGCAATGATACAATAAGAGATGATTTGAAAATGATTTGGAATAATTTCATAGTTTGGTGGATTTGATGTTGTGAACAGATAATCTTTGATCTTTAAGTGATTTCTTTACGATCACTAATGCCTCATCGCCTTCTGAGATATTGTCGCTCAATTCGCTTCCTGCTTTGTCCTTATAGGATCTGAGAAATATCTTTGAACACTCAGCTTCAATAGTAGAATTGGCTGCTACGGAAGGGGCCGATGTACCACCCTGTCTTGATTTAATTACTTCTAGTGTGATAATTAGCTGAGAGTCCTCATTGGAAATCCCAGAAATCTTTCCGATTAATGCAGTCTGATCTTGACCAATTTCAATATCATCAAGTTGAAACTCACTTGTTGAATTACTGTTTTTTGCTGAGGAACACGATAGAATTAATCCAAAGAGCAAGTAGTGTATAGGTTTCATAGGCAAATGCTTTAATTACAATTTCCACCTAAGTAAACTCTATACAAAATTATTTTCGTGAAGCAGCCTTATTTCTTTGTAGGCGCTCAAATAACCTTTGTGGTCTTCGATCGATTTTATTAGATGGTGACTCTAAATAAATCTAGGCTTTATTCAGTGGAAAAAAAATACCTAGTTAAGGGTATTTCTTTTTACCTGCTTTAAACCTTTTGTAATTCAGATGATCTAATACCTAAACAAAAAGGAATCGAAAATGAGAAAACTAATATTAATAATAGGACTACTAGTGGCCGGAAATATACTTCTGGCACAGGATAAAGAAGATCAAATAAGAAGGAAACGAGAAGCTAAAATTGAAGAGTTTAAAGAACGTCTGGAACTCAGCGATGAGCAGATTGCAGATTTAAAACAATTAAGAGAGGCCACAAAGCCTAAACTTGACGAGATTCGGGAAGATGAATCTAAAAGCAGAAGTGATAAAATGAGAGCTCATGCGGACATCATAGAGCAAAATGAAAAAGAAATCGCCCAGATACTCGATGAACAACAACTTCAAGAGCTAGAAGAAATTAAGGGAGAGATAAGGGAAAAAAGAAAGATGAGAAGGGAAAAGCGTCGGGAACATAAAAGAGATTGATGATATTCCAGTGATAGTTCCATGAAAAGAAGTCCACATTACTATGGGCTTCTTTTATTTTAAGCCTTACCTACCGGCACATTTAAGCCAAAGTCAAATGTTGCATTTAATTTTTCTATTAAATAAGCGGAAAGAACGGGAGATTCTTTCTCTAAATTTTGGTGAACAAAAAAATAAAGATTCTCCATTCCTTGGTCAGCCCATTTTTTGATTCTTTCTATCCAAACATCCAGACGATCATAGTCACTCTCGTGATTGGCACCAACGTATCTTACAAAAACATCTGGAGTAGTAAGCCTCATATGTAGCAGGTCTCTTCTGCCGGCTGTATCAGTTACAATATTTGAAACGTTATGTTTTTCGAATAATGCATACACTTCATTCGCTACCTCAGCATCATTGAACCATTCTGTGTTTCGTAATTCTATTGCCAATGGAATATCTTTTGGCCAGTACTCTACAGCTGTTATTAGACGATCCATATTCTTTGGCTTGAAATTATCATGAAGCTGCAAAAAACACATGCCTAGTTTATCCCCAAAAGCTCGAATATTAGTCGTATATCGCTCAATCGGTTCCTCAACTTCATTCAGTCGCTTGATATGACTTACCATTTGATGAACCTTGGGAAAGAACTTAAAACTGTCTGGAGTTTTATCCACCCATTTTTCGATTTGCTCTATTCGAAAGTGATTATAAAATGTAGCGTTTAATTCTATCGAATTAAACTGAGTCGAATAATACTCCAGCTCATCTTTGGTCCCTCGTGGATAGAATTTTTTTAAGTCTTGTCGGTTCCATTTTGCACAGCCAACAAACACACTTTTTAGTCCTTTGCCTCTCGAAAGGACTTTTTCTGTATCGTGGTGATCGTCAGGTAAGGAAAAATCAATTTCTTCTGGATTATCTACACTGCCAAATTTCATAATCTAAAGCTAAACTGTTTTACTAAAAGCTATTTAATAAGACCTAGTGCTTTTCCGAGAATTTTGTCCAGTGTTCTTGTTGACAACAGGCTCGGTAATGTCCAGTTCTTAAACTTCTGTGCTATGATAATTCTACGAGCCTTCGATTTTTTCTTTTCAAACTCTTTAAAAATAATTTTCGCTGCTGCGCCAGCTGGCAAGGCCTTTTCTATTGAGGGCCCCATGAACTTTTCATGCGATTTTTTCATGATCGGCAGGTATACGGAATCTTTAAATTTATCGAATAAAGGTTCCATTGACTTTTCCCATATTGGCGTTTTGATTGGACCTGGTTCTATAAGAACCACATCAATTCCATACATCAAAAGCTCCTTTCTTAGGCTTTCTGTAATTCCTTCCACTGCATGTTTTGACCCGACATAAGGAGAAACAAAAGGCATACCCATTCGGCCCGAAACTGAAGAAATCTGAATAATCTTTCCAGGTGCAGAGGGATGATTTTCTCTAGCACCAAGTAGAGGTAGAAACACCTGAGTGACTTTAATTAAACCAAATACATTGACCTCAAACTGATGCCGATAATCCTCCACCGCCAAATCCATAAACGGTCCCCCTACCGCTATCCCAGCATTATTTATCAGGCCGCTCAATCCTTCATTACCTATTTCATTCTCCAACCATTTCCCGGTTTTTTCAACAGCCTCATGGTCTGTTACATCAAATAAAAGTGGATGAAACCTTTCCCCTAATTCAGTAAGCAACTTATCTGCATCTGACTGTTTTCTTACACTCCCATATACGTTATAACCATTGTTAACAAATATCTTTACCAGCTCATACCCAATTCCGGTTGATGCACCGGTTATTAAGATGTTTTTAGATTTTGTCATTTAATCAATTAATCAATAGTGAGTAAGATAAACGAAACCATTCGCAAGCGACGATCTGTCTATCCTTTGCAATATATCAATAAGCCTATCCCAAAGGAAATTCTATTAGAACTCCTACTCAATGCCAATCATGCCCCAACACATAGACTTACGGAACCGTGGCGATTTAAGATTTTTACTGGAGAAGGAAAATCAAAACTTGGTAATTTTTTGGCCGATAAATACATAGAAATAACTCCTGAATTTTCTCATTCTAAGTCCGAAAAAATTCGAACTAATCCTATAAAAGCAGGCGCTGTTATTGCCATTATTATGCATCGTGATCCTGCTGAAAGAGTGCCTGAGTGGGAAGAGATTGCCTCAGTATCATGTGCAGTTGAAAATATTTGGATCGCATTGGAACAATATGGTCTTGGTGGATATTGGAGCAGCCCTTTACTGTGCAAATTTCTAGGCGAACATGTAAACCTCCAGGAAAATGAAAAATGTATCGGATTATTCTACCTCGGGTATTGTGAGCCATCCGACAGGATCATTCTAAAGAAACCAATTGAAGAAAAGATCGAATGGATTGAATGATAATTTAACACGTCATTGCAAATGAGAAACGAATGAGGCAATCTTGTCTATAAGATCACTTCACATGCTCGTGATGATGCAAACTTTGACGGAATGAAACTAGAAAGAGAATCTTTAAAACTGCTTGAGAAAGCGCTTGAAAAACTTGAATCAGGGTTTGAATTACCGAATTTAGATCAATCTTATGATTTAGATAAGATGGAGGCAGTCATTACAAAAACGGCGGAAAAAATGCAGGATAACTACCCTTATTTCCATCCTCTTTTTGCCGGACAAATGCTCAAGCCTCCACACCCCATTGCAAAAGCAGCCTATATGATGGCCATGTGGATCAATCCTAATAACCATGCCATGGACGGAAGTAAGGCGAGTTCACCTATGGAAAAAGAGGCAGTTGCTGACTTGGCTAAAATGTTTGGCTGGGAAAAACACCTTGGTCATTTGACGGGAGGAGGAACTATGGCAAACCTGGAAGCTCTTTGGGTGGCAGGTAAGATCCATCCAGATAAGAAAATAATTGCATCAGACCAGGCGCATTATACTCATGAGCGGATATCCGAAGTATTAAAACTTGAGTTTGATAAGGTTGGTACTGATCATCAGGGAAGGATTGATATACAGGCATTGGAAGAAATGCTCAAACAAGGAGATATAGGAACAGTAGTATGCACAATGGGCACTACCGGTCTCGGATCTGTAGATCCTCTCGATGACATTTTAGAACTTCGTAATAAATATGATTTTAGGGTTCATGCAGATGCCGCATACGGCGGATATTTTACTTTATTAGATAATCTAGCAAGTCAAACAATCAAAAAATATCAACAGCTCGATAAAGTAGATAGTCTAGTCATTGATCCGCACAAACAAGGCTTGCAACCTTATGGGTGTGGATGTGTGCTATTTCAGAATCCGGAGGTTGCGAAATTCTATATTCATGAATCACCATATACGTACTTCACATCAGATGAATTGCATCTGGGAGAAATAAGCTTGGAATGCTCAAGAGCTGGAGCTTCAGCTGTAGGTTTATGGGCCACACATCAATTGATGCCGTTGGTAAGGAATGGTGAATTCGCAAATAATCTATCTAAATCAAGAAGTGCAGCTCTTAGGCTATTCGAAAAGCTACAAACGAGCGATGATTTCTTTCCTCTTCTGAAACCTGAAACTGATATTGTTGCCTGGGGAATCAAGGGAAGAACAACAAGTGAAATGTCTCAAAAAGCAAATGAGTTTTTTATGAGAGCAGAAGAAAATCACTTATACCTTTCATTGTATAAATATCCGACTTCAAAGCTTTCAAATCCATCATTTGAAATCGACACTGACTATCTGGTTTGCTTGAGGTCTTCTCTAATGAAACCAGAACATGAAGATTGGTTGAATGATATTTGGAGTAGGATGATTGCTAGTCTTTAATTTTTAGATTTGCGCAAAATTGAATTTATGAAACGAATTGCTTTACTATTTATAATTGTTTTCGCTGGTTGTTTTTCAACTAAAGCACAAGATGACATCCATGGTGATCCGGAATTCTGGTATCTTATGTTAAATCATTATAAAATCAATGAACAATGGACAGTGGGAAATGAGCTTCACCTTCGAAGAACGGATTGGTTTAGCGATCAAAAGCAATTTATACTACGTCCATTCGTAAATTATAAGCCTGGTGAAAGTGTGATTTATTCTGCAGGCTACTCTTATATAAGCACTGAACCTTACGGTGAATATCCATTATTAGCTACACTCAACGAACATAATTTTTGGGAACAAGTAACCGTAAACCAATCTCTCGGAAAAACCACACTTTCACATCGTTACAGAATGGAACATCGGTTCCAGCAAAATTTAGCACGAAACCTTTCAACAGGCGATGTTACAAAAGACGGATATAATTTCAGCAATCGCTTCAGATATCGATTGACTCTGAGAAAGCCTATAAACGACGACTACTTCATCCATATATTCGATGAGCTTTGGGTGTCAGCTGATAGTAACTTTAGACAAGCCTCATACAATCAAAACTGGATATATCTTGGTATCGGTAAAAATGTAGGGAACGGGAATATTCAGCTGGCTTACCTTCACCAGCATGCAAGTGCAGGTGGAATAGTGGAACGTCACCCAGGATTACAACTCACCTTCCAATATGATTTTTAACAAAAAGGCCATCAATGATGGCCTTATAAATTATTTTCTTTCTAATGGAAGTTCCCACTGAAAATTACCCCATTTAAAGATCAAGATTGCTCCTCTCTTGGTTTCTTGCGCTTCAATTGTGAACTGTTCGGTATGATCATTTTGAGATAGAGGAACAATGACTGTGGCTAAGTCTTTTGTATAATCGGGCTCTGTATAACCCCAAAATCGTAAATCAGAGTTTAGCCTTATTTCCATTTCTCCTTTTCTTGGAAACGCATAAATCACATACTCTCCAGCTTGAAAAGATTCATCTCCGAACTGAAAATCATAATCCACCTTAATGGTTGTCGGTTCATTAGCGCCAAGTCTCCAATAGTATCCATAAGGCTGTAAAGCGCCTTCTTCTTTCTCACCAAAAATCATCCGATTCCTCACAGAAGGCCTTGAATAATTCACTGTAACTGTCTCATTTCCGACAGCTACTTCTGCGGTTCCGGGAGGGCTTAAAGTTCTGTTCCGATTATTCAGATATGCCACTGCGACTACTAATAACACAACCAGAATTCCAAACCCAATAAGTAGTTTCTTTTTCATAATTAGGATGATTAAATCTTTAATTCCTCTTTGTTTTCCTTGAGGACATCTATGATAAAGATAATATGTTCTGTCATATCAACACCTAACAACTCAACACCAGCAGCAATCTCGTCCCGCTCTACCTTCGCAGCGAAGCTGGCCTGCTTAAGCTTTTTCTTCACTGACTTAGCCGTAAGGGTCTCAATCCCTTCTGGTCGTACCTGACTGCAAGCCACAATGAAACCTGTTAATTCATCGCAGGCAAGGAGTGCCTTATCCAACATGGTCTCATACGGAACATTCCATTTAGTGTAGTGTGCAGATATAGCATGAGCAATTTTCTCTTCGCCCATTTTCCTTAATTGAGCAACAATTCTGTTAGGATGTTCATCAGGATATTTCTCATAATCTGCATCATGCAGCATTCCTGTAATTGCCCATTCTTCCGAATCTTCGCCAAGTTTGTTGGCGTAGGCTTCCATAACCAATTCGACCGTTCGAGCATGTCTGAGTAGGCTTTCGCTTTCTGTCATGGAAGTCAGAATCTCTCTAGCTTCATTTCTGTTCATAACAGAAAAATAAAAAATGGAAATGACATTATTTTAATTCCTCTGATAATCGAGGCTTACTTCTAAATCGATAAAACTGATCCAGTGTAATTGCATGTGGAAGCGTGATCAGTGAAATAAGAATGAAAAAGTAAGTGATGAGTGCCGTTTGACTTTCAGGCTTCAGAAACCACAGTAGACTAAGTATTCCCAGAATGGCCAGCAAACTAAATCCAACCAAATCTCCTATGAACCGACTCATATCGTAATTTGATTTTCTAGTCTTCAGCCATTTGTATTGATGCTTAAATGCATTAAGAGAATGGAAGAGCACAAAATATAAAGTAAATGCTAGCACGAATGGCAGCAATAAATGGATCAGAATAATGAAACACAGAAAAGTTGAAAGCCAATAAATACTTTTCTTTTCAATTCCCTTTCGCTTAAATAGTAGGATACTGCATATAGCAGATAATGTGATTGCTATAGGAACTATATATCGCCAGAAGCCAAAGTCTGGCAATTCACCTTGAATTACGACATTTAAATAAGGAGAAATTCCCTCTATGTGGTAAATCATTGGAGCAACAAGGATCATAGATCCCCAAATCATTCGCATTAATACATCTGAATTTTTGACTCGATTATCCTCAAGTAATTCTTGACCAAAATGATAAGCTGATAAAAGAATAAATATAAATAATGCCTTAGTGGGATCGAGGAGCCACCAAAGAATGTATCCGGCGGCAATTAGTACGTACTTTAATATGTATTTAAGTGTGCTCGTGTCTTCTGAGGTAGAAAGGTGAATTCGGTGATCAACTGCGCCGTGTGGAATGCCGAAAAGTAGGATGAGGATTAAACAAATAGAATTAACCAGATGAGAAGGAACATCCATAGTCAGGTATACAAACCCTAACATAATAGCTACTCCATATTGAATCATTCTGATCATAATAAAAAGAGCGGAGTGCATTTATACACTCCGCTCATGTTTGCATTTAAGCTGTTGCCTTTTTTGAGGACTGACTTATAGCAAGGCTATATATAACTAAACCGAATCCAATTTTATTAATAGCGTCACCAATGTTATAGATAATATCTAAGGCGTTTGGTGAAAGAACTCCACTTAATAAACCATCAGTTTCAATAGCCATATATCCGATAGGATAGATAGCCCAACCAACCAAAATAAACCAAGCGAGTGTGTTAAACGCTTTTTGTAAAATTGGATCGTTGGAATTCTTGGAAAGTTGTTTTGCAGATCCAAACCACACTTCATAGAAAATACCTAAGTAACCCAGGGTTGATATCGCACCCCAAATGGCGCTACTGTCTCTGAATACAGTTTCTCCCAAGTAACCTGTCACTAACATCCAAACAGAGTAACCGATCATTTTCCACAATAATCCCATTCTAGCCCCGAAAGCCTTTAAGATTAAGTAAAACTCAACACACATCAATGGTACTGTTAATATCCAATCGATGTATCGGAATTCTGTCGGAGAGGTACCATTTTGTACCCAGTAATCGCGCATGTAGTAATAATGTACTGCTGCAATAAACGTAATGAGACCTGATACTAAAAGTGAAGTTCTCCACTTTCCATCCACGCTCTTCATTTCTAAAAAGAAGAACACAGTTGCTGCTAACATAGCCATACTACCGATGAAGAAGGTAAAACCTACATAATCACCGGACTGAAGGGTTGCCATTAATGTTGCTTTCATAAATTCTTAGCTTTTTTGATTTAACAGCTAAGAAACAGCTTGTATGTTTTTTTGTTTAATCTTTTGTGGTATAATCTTAAACAAAGTGAATGAATGTGTTTTTATTTCATCAATCTCATCAGTGAAATCATTCATCCCGAAGCATCTCGGCTGGATTGGTTTTGGCTGCCTTAACAGTCTGCCAACTTATCGTTAAAAATCCAATTAAGATTATAAGAGCAACTCCTGGTAAAAGCTCCATTGGTCCAATATCAATACGTTCTTTGAATTCAGACAGTAAAAATTCAGTGAACATAATGTATGTGAAAGGAATGGCAATAAATGCTGAAATTGACAGCATAATCATAAAACTTCGAGATAAAATCAAGATCAGATTTTGTTCAGTGGCTCCAAGTACCTTTCTAATACTTACCTCCTTGATCCTGGTTTCCGTGGTGAAAACTGCCATACCTAATAATCCCATGGTGGAAATCGCAATAGCTAAAATTGCGAGGAAGGTAAAAATTCGGAATATCACCTTATAATCTGCATAGGATTCTTGAATCTGATCTTTAAGAAATTCAGCTCTAAAAGGATGAAGCTTTTCAATATCTGTCCAGATTTCCTCCATCTTAGACATCAATCCTATGACATCAGGAGTACTGACTACCATGTTAATGTATTGGAAGTTCTCTTGACTTCCATGAATCAATGCGGACGGTTCAGGGTCACTGGCAAGGTTTTGATATTGGTAGTTTTCAATAACACCTACTACCTGAACAGGTAAATCATCCTCTACTCTTCGCTGAAGATATAGTACCTCTCCAAGGGCATTTTCTGGCTGCTCAAATCCAAATCGCTCACTTAATGTTCTATCGATTATAATGAATTTAGGATCCTCGTCTTCACCTTCTAAATCATACGGGAATGTGCCCCCTGCAAGAAATTTCATCTCATGAACAAGCGGATAATTCTTATCTACTGGGTTAAAATATATGGATACGGAATCCATTGGATCTTTATATTTCAGATCTTCACCCCATATTTCTCCAGTGCTTGGAATCATTCCACATCTTGATACTTTTCCAACTTCAGGAAGTTTAGCTAGCTCATTCATTAAGATATCGGCATCATTACCATAAAGGGATAAGTTCAATACATTTTCTGAAGCAAATCCAAGATCATAATTGATCGAAAAATTGTACTGTCTGTAGGTAATGGTAGCTCCAATGATAAGCGTCATCGATATAGCAAATTGAAAAACGATCAAAACCTTCCGAAGATTAGCTCCTTTAAAAAGTCTCATTTTGGTCGCATCTGTCAAAATAGATATTGCCTTCAATTTTGATAAAACAATCGAAGGAAGAATGCCGGAAATAAAACCAATAGAAATAGCAAAAAGAATAAAATAAAGGATGTTAATCATTCTAAATTCCATCTCAATGTTGTCTCTATCAATGATAGAAGTCACAAACTCAGGCTTTATCAGTATGTAGAGTCCTCCTGCTAGGAATAGAGAAAAAATTGCAATCAGAATTGCTTCAAAGACGAATTGGGTAAGCACCTGAGATCTGGTAGCACCTACCACTTTTCTTATTCCTACTTCTTTTGCTCTTCGCAGGGCGCGGGCTATAGATAAGTTAGTGTAATTGAAACATGCCGACAAGATGATTATTAGCGTTAATGCAAGCAGCTGGTTGATGCTTTCCCATGTAATATTGGGACCTATTTGATTAGATAGATCTCTTCCAGGAGAAATATCACTCAAATTTTCTACCTCTAGAGCAATTGTAAATCTATCCGTTTTGGCATTTTCATCTGCCGCTATCTCAGCTAAATAATTATTGACTTGTTCAGGTGAAGTTCCTTCCTCCAACAACAGATATACATAATTCATCCAAATGCTTCGCCATGTAAAAAATGTGGAATTCTCGTCATCTCTGAATCTCTTTTCTAACGTTGAAAATGAAGCTAATGCTTCAAACTGCATATGGGAATTGCCTGGAACATCATTCATTACCCCGGTTACTGTATATGATTCTTCTCCAGAGATTACAATCTGACCAACGGGATCTTCACCTTTAAATAGTTTTTCTGCTGCTTTTTCAGTCAGGATTATTGAATTTGGTTCAATAAGAGCAGTTTTTGGATCCCCTGATCGAAGGTTAAATGAAAACACATCAAAAAACTCGGGAGATGCGTATTCCCCATTTACATTGATAATGTTATCTCCTTTCTCTAAATCCGCATTGAAATTTCGACGCATTATCAGCACTTTTTCGAAACCGGTATATTCGCTTCGAAGTTTTTCTCCTATGAAAACTGAGGTAGATGCCAGATCAAACGGATCATCATTGGTTACGTCTGAGTAAGTTGATGTTACACGATAAATGCGGTCCTTTTTTTCATGAAAATTATCAAAGGTGAGAAGTTCACCTAAGTAGGTAATCATTAAAAGTCCCACCGACATTGAAATTGCGAGACCAACGATATTAATGGTTGAAAAAAGTTTATTCCGAGCTATACTTCTGACACTTGTCTTGAAGTAGTTGCCAATCAAATTGAAAAAAGTCATTTGTCCTATTATTTTGGGTTTTTGAATAGTGTAGAGTCTACAAAATTTGATTACATCTAAAAGAAAAATGAGGTTAGCTTTCCTTTTCCCTTTATTAAGGTTTCTGAAATAATATTCATGTAAATCTCCTTGCAAGTCCTCAAGCAGATCTTTTCTGCAATAGAATTCGATGATTCTATCCATCCATTTGGGTGGTCCCTGTGGTTGTTTCGTCATCTGATTCCTTGAAAAACCATTTCCGGAATTTTACCCCACAGTCGGTCACGTTGCTCTTTTGCTTTCATCAAAGCAACTTTCCCTGCTTTTGAAATGGTAAAAAAGCGTTTCCTTCTTCCACCTCTCTCTTTTGTGGGCTCACCTAACTCGGAGGTAATAAGTCCTTTATCTTCCAATCGCTTGAGTACTGCATGCACCACCCCCAACTTCGTTTTTCGACCGGTAACTTCTGAAATCTCATCAACAATGTTTACACTGTAAGCATCGGAAAGAAGCGCAGCAATTGTTAACAGGACAATCTCCTCAAACTCTCCCAGATTAGTACCTTTCATATTTCATATTTTGATTTATTCATTAAATGTATAAAAAATAATTACGAGAAAATATCAGGTGGAGTTTTATTTTTTCATGTTTTGTATAAAATATAACATTTAAGAGAATGAAATATCTTAGCCAAAAAGACTTTTATGAAGCACATATTCTTTTTGTTAATTTCTCTTTCTTATCTATCCGCTTTTTCTCAAGATGGTTATGTAGTAACTCTTGAAGGAGATACTATATCTGGGGATATAAAGATTTATCCAAGTACATACTATGACGAAGTACAGATTAAAAATGAAAATGATAAGAATATTTTTAAGGCCTATCAGATAGTCAGTCTTGAGAATGATGGTGAGATTTATGAGCCAATATCATTTGAGAATAGAAAAATAATTGCAAAACTTAAACAAAAAGGAGCCATTAGCCTTTTCCTTGTTCGTCCAGAAAATGAAGTTCGATATACCACTGAAGTACTTTATAAAAACGATGTGGCATTAATTGTTAGTAACATAGGTTTTCGTAAAAGGCTCGTTGAGTATTTTGATGATTGTGCAATCTTATCGGAGGGTTTGAAGAAAAAAGAAATCAATGCAAGTGACATAGATTTTATAATGGAAACCTATAATGCTAAATGCTCCACTATTCCATCAGAAAATCAGATTACGACTGATTTCTCAGATCTAAAAGAGTTTTCACAACTTTTAAATGATATTACTTCAAGGATAGAGAATAATGAAGATGTGCCAGGATACTTAGTAGAAGCACTTAACAAATATTCAGGTCAAAAAGTAAATAGTGACCTTCAAAAGCTTATTAAATATCTGGAAAATAAGTAGTTACAATTCAACTTCTTAATCTTACAATTCAATAGATTTTAGATCAGTTCAGTGATAATCATACCACTGATCATGGTTCTTTTCGTGTCTTTTGTATAACAAACAAAGCTCACGATTATGAAAAAGTTTATAACTGTTCTCACCTTTATTGGTCTAACGACTTTCACGTTCGGACAAGATTTTAAAGCTCCTAAGCAAGGGGCAAAGATTTACGCTCAAGAGTATACCATCAATCTGGATGAGGATGGGCAAACAACCTTTGATTTGTGGATTGTTAGATCAAAACTTGCCAAGCGAGCAAAATTTGAAATGCCCACTTTGGTTAGTAGCTCTGAATTGACATTCGAAGTAGAGCAAGACGCAGAAAATAAAGATCATTATGTTGTTACTGCATTTGCGTCGGGTGTTCCTGTTGGTCAGTATACTACAACAGTAGCCGCAAGAAGTAAAGGGACTCAAAAGGTGACTGGAACCACATTATCTATAAATGTGATACCTACCACTCCTATCGCTTCAAAAGATGGTGAGTAAATTAGCACATTGAAATGTGCATAAAACACGTCAGCTTGCTCTATTTAACCTGATATGATTTTTATGTCAAATCCATGTCTGCCCTTAAAAGCAGACATGCGTGTTAATTAACAAACAATCCAATACACATGAAATATTGGTATAGGTTCACGATCGCAATTTTCGTTTTCATGTTTTTCAAGTTGACGAGAGATGATTTCAGGGGAGAGGTACTTCACTGGGATACTGGAACTTGGATCTCACTTGCCTATACTGTAATTGTCATCCTAGCGCTATGGGAAATAGTGGCTCGCTACATTTATGCAACCAGTAATAAAACGAGCATAAATTCTAATAAAGGATTATATATCCTTTCTACCAAGGCAACACTCCTGATGTTGCCTTTGGTGTTTTTATTCGCATACATTTATGACAACATTCTCCAATACATCAGTTGTTGCCCTGAACACTACTATGGAAGTTTCCTGATCAATACTGCTCAAGGTTTCGTTATCGCTCTTTTGATCATCGCTTACGAAATCATTAATCTTTACGTAAGAAATGCAATCAAAAATGCACGTGAAAAAGAACAAATTCAGAAAGAATTGGCAGCCGCAAAACTTGAAAGTCTGAAGAATCAGGTAAACCCACATTTTCTATTTAATAGTTTCAGTGTTCTCACTTCGCTGGTAGAGGAGGAGCCAAAAGCTGCAGTTAAATTCATTTCAAAGCTCTCAGATATGTACAGATACATACTTGAAAATGACGAAAAAACGGTAGTGACACTCTCAGAAGAACTGACATTCATAGACAGCTATATTTTTCTACTTTCCATGCGTCACAGGTCTGCAATACACGTGCACAATAACCTGGATTTACCAGCAGAAAAAATTATGATCCCACCTATGTCCATTCAGGTACTGATTGAAAATGCGGTGAAACATAATTCTTTTTCGATAGAAGAACCTTTGCACATTGTAATTAAAAATGATGGTGATCATGCCATTATCGTAGAAAACGAAAAACGAAAAAAAGAGCATCTGACGCATAGCACTCAGATAGGTCTTAAAAATCTTTCTAAGAGACTGATGCTTTCTGCAGGGAAAGCGTTAGAAATTTTAGATAATGAGCAAACATTTCAGGTTAGATTACCTCTCTCTTAGGTATGAATGCGATCATCATAGAAGACGAACAGTTATCAGCTGAAAGGCTGAGAAAAATGATTGAAACGCATACATCCATTCAAGTTTTGTCTACATTTTATTCAGTTAAGTCTGCGTTGGCATGGCTGAAAGAAAATGAAACACCTGAACTACTTTTTCTTGATATTCAACTGGGTGACGGTACTGGTTTTGATATTCTAAATGCACTTTCAGCCTATCCAAAAGTCATATTTACAACCGCATTTGACCAATATGTACTTGATGCGTTCAAATACAACAGTGTGGATTATTTATTAAAGCCGATTAAACCAGAAGAATTGCTTACAGCAGTAGAAAAACTAAAGAAAGTTCATGGTCATGATGACTTTAGCACAATGGTAGATTCTCTGAGAGAGCATTTAAAGTCTGGATTTAAGAAGAAGTTTCTCATAAAAATCGGACACAAATATCAATCTATACCAGTAGATGATATTGCATACTTCTACAGCGAATCCAGCACAAGCTATATCCGTACAATGAACGATGAGTCGATGATTGTAGACCACTCATTAGATGAAATCCAGGGAATGATTGACCCTGGAAAGTTTTTTAGAATTAATCGTCACATGATTGTTTCTGACGAAAACATTGATTCCATAGACTCATACTTCAATAATCGACTTATGCTCGCAATTAAACCTCCATTTGATCAACATGTGATTGTGAGTAGAGAAAAAGTGAAGTCTTTTAAGGAATGGTTGGATAGTTAGTCAATACTGTCAATGCGCATTTCTTGCATTCGCATAGGCATTGTATCTATTAAAGCAAAAATCTCTCGCGGTTCTACGATATCTGTTTTTCGCAATTTTACTCCTCCGTCTTTCCCTATTAAAATTACAGTGAATTCTCTTTCAGGAATATCATAACTTTTTCTGATAGCTGCTGCTTGATCTTGTGTTAACGGATCTCCGTTGGGATCTAGCCAATGGTCATCATACAATTTATAAATGATCAGGTCACGTTCTTTCATTCCCTTTTTACCCTTCGTCAATAATTGCTCTTGTCGCTTGTAACCAATACTTTTTGGTGAGCTCGCTGAAAAGACCAAAATTCTCTTTTCCCACTTATGTTCTAATAATGGATTCATCTGTACACTAATTATGATTGAAATGATCATTGATATAATCATGCTTATGTAACTAAATGATGGAGTATTTTGATTTAGAAAATTAGGATTTCCGATTTTTAAGAATCGGATAATAAAGCCAGTTCGATTGACATAGCTTTTGTTTTATTTGATCATTCCAACATCAATAAATAAAGTTATAATAAGGCTAAGGACAAAAACATATAAAATATTACCCAGGATAAAAGCTGCAATAGCTCTAATAAAAAATGCAATACTTCTGGATCGTATGAATTGACTAAATAAGACAAAGTAGTAAATAGCACTAAGAAGCCAGACCAGGATAAATGCCACATTCAATGTTAAGAAGAACGTTAATGGAAGCATAAAACAATAAATTATATTGATTCCTGACACATAGAAAGAATTAGCAACTATATGCTCCGCGTAATTATAGGATGATTTTCGAAAGAGAAGAAAAGTTACTAACCCGTAACATGGTATAGAAATCCACAAGAATAGATTATAATAATCCGAAAATAGCTGCTGAAATGATTGACTGGAGAATTCCTTCTCTGTCATACCCTCATTGAAACCACGTGTAAATTCGCTGATCATAATATCTAATCCGCTCACGTAAAGTACAATCAAGCTCAACGCAGTGGTTATTATTAATAATCTAAACGCGTTTACAATTTTGAATCTTCCCTCCTCCAGATAATTTCGAATCAACTTGCCTGGATTTAAAAAAAGCAGCTTAATCGTGTAGACCAATCCTCTCTCCACATTAAAAGCATTAAGGAAATCAGCAACAGCCTGCTTTATGGTGATCCTTTTGATTATTCGCTTTTCTTCTACCTCAATTGGATATTTCATGTGGTGAATATAATTCCACGTGCTGAACTATACTACTGATCAAGCCACTGCTTAAAAGAAGTAGCTTTTTCACTGCTGATTAGGATTTGTTCATCGCTAAAATGGGCAACCTCTACGAGTAGCTTTCCCTTGAAGTGCTTATGCACTGTGGTGATATAATTTGCATTAACAATAAATTGCCTATTGGCGCGACAAAAGGATTGGGGATCTAACTGATGGGTCAGCTCATCCAATGTAAAATCGGAGAGATAAGTCTTCTCATTTTTTGTAACAATATGAACGACTCCATGTTTGCTTTGAAAACACACAATATCTTCAGATCGGATGGCCATCATCTTCTCACCCTGCTTAACCAAAAAACGAGACTTATATTTTTGTTCTGTAAGGTTGATTTGACTTAACAATGCTGCCATATCCAGCCCATTCTGACTGAAGGTGTTTTGTAAATTTCTATACTTAATAAGTGACTGTTCTAAGTCCTCCTTCTTGATTGGTTTCAGTAAATAATCAATGCTATTCACTTTAAAAGCTTTGAGTAAGTACTCATCAAAAGCAGTGGTGAAGATGACCGGACATTTAACCTCTACTTCATCAAATATTTGAAAACTAATTCCATCGCTGATTTGTATATCCATTAAAGCCAAGTCTGGCCTTTCGTGATTTTTGAGCCACTTTACAGTATCCTCTACACTGTCCAAAACTTCTATAATTTCTATGGAAGGATCGATTTCGAATAAGATTTTCTCTAATCTACGAAATGCTGGAGCTTCATCTTCAATAATCAATACCTTCATGCCGGATGCAAATCTTTTTCTTCAAGTAATTCAATGAGTGGCACTGCTACCATGTAATTGCTTGTGCTTGTAATCACATCAATCTCTCTATCACCTAAAATGCTGTATCGTTTGCGGATATTCTCAAGTCCAGTTTTCGTGGATTTTTCCAGTGACTCTTTGGGTTGAAGGTTGTTCTTCACAACAACTGATTTTCCGTTTTCAATGTATATTTCAATATGAAGTGGCTTGGCTTTGGAAACCACATTATGCTTAATGGCATTTTCCACAAGCATTTGCAATGTCAATGGTGGTATGGTTAGCATAAGATATTGCTTGTCTATATTGAATTGGAAGCTTAGGTTGTTAGGATACCGCATCAGTAGTAAAAACAGATACGATTCCACAAAATCCATTTCTTCTTTAAGACTTACTAATTCTCGATCCTTGTTTTGAAGAATGTAGCGATATACCTGAGAAAGCTTCTCCGTAAATTTCACAGCTACATCCGGATCTTCAGGAATTATAGTAGTCAATGTATTTAGACTATTAAACAAGAAATGTGGGCTCATCTGATTTTGAAGTACTTCATATTGTGTTCGAATCTGTTGATTCTTTAATTGTTCATATAATCGAAATTGCTCTTTCCATTTTTCAAAGAAATAAAAGGCTTCATAGGAAAGGGATACCACAGCCGCAATTACAAAATTGAAAGGAATGTATCTAAGGTGCTCTTCCATGGTCAGTACCTCATTCCAGGTCACTACATCAAATAATACTTTCAAAGGGATACCTCCTAATGACATCCATATAATTACACCCAGACCGGTTAGTGAGAGTCTTCTCTTTGTCTTACTGATTTCGGGAAATTTTTTTCTGAAAAAGAAGATAATAGCACAAGCTCCATTCCAGTAGACTGCAGTGAAACATAAGGAAACGAAGTAGTGAAACCATAAGGACTTGTCAGCCATATGATTATCACCATCATTAACAGTAGCCAATACTGCTACGATCAAAATCCCAATCCAGCGGACATGAATTTCTTTCAACTTTTCCATAATCGTGAATAAAGATAGTGAAGGTCAAATAGCAAAACATTTACCAAGTGAAACGGAGATTTATCCACCTGAAGTCGTAATGAAAGCATCTGAACTGAGTTTTGTATCTATTTCACTAGCTCAGCACGATTCAGCAAGGAATTTACCTGTTTGAATTAAATAATCCACCGTGTCAGCCTAAAAAGCATTTCTACCACTTCTCTCCTCACGTAGGTTAGCATCAGAATCAACACTCAAAAAGATGAAAAACTCTAAGACTATTGCCACATTATTCGGTACTCTAATTTCAATAGCAAGTCTGGCTCAAAACCAAACAGTGAAAGGAACTATTCTAGATGCACAAGCAGAATACCCACTCATAGGAGCGACAATTGCATTAGTGGGTTCAGATCCTATTCAGGGAGCGATAACAGAAATAGATGGCTCTTTTCGGATAGACAATGTTCCTATTGGCCGGCAGACATTTGCAGTCACATATGTGGGCTACAAAAGTATAACCGTGCCCAATGTGCTTGTTACATCCGGTAAGGAAGTAATCCTCAACTTGCTGCTTGAAGAATCAGTTGAAAGACTACAAGAAGTAGTTGTTACAGCCAATGCAGACAAAGACCTCCCAATCAATGATATGGCAAAGGTGAGTGCTCGAACGTTTAGTATTGAGGAAGTCACCCGATTTTCAGGTGGAAGAAATGATGTTGCAAAACTAGCAACTTCATTTGCGGGTGTAAGTGCTACAAATGATTCACGTAATGATATTGTTGTTCGTGGCAATTCACCAGTTGGGCTCCTTTGGAGAATCGAAGGTATCCCAATCGCTACGACAAACCACTTCAATACTCTTGGAACAACAGGAGGCCCTGTAAATGCATTGAATACAAACATGCTTCGTACTTCAGATTTTCTTACAGGAGCATTCCCTGCTGAATACGGAAATGCAAATTCTGCAGTATTCGATATCATGTTTAGAAACGGTAATACTGACAAATTTGAATTTACGGGTCAGATGTCGGCATACACTGGCGTAGAGTTTATGGCGGAAGGTCCGATCAGTAAGGAAAATAACTCATCATTTGTGACTTCTTATCGCTATGGAATTGCAAGCCTGGCCGCAACTGGCACTTCAGCTGTTCCGCTTTATGAGGATTTGTCTTTTAAAGCAAATCTCGGCAACACCAAATTGGGAAGGTTTGAAATATTTGGGTTTGGTGGTAAAAGCAGTATTGACTTTTTAGGAGAAGAAATACTTGAGGACGATCTATTTGCGGATCCAGCCGTTGATGCGTATGTTGAAAGTGAAATCGGATTGGTGGGATTAAGTAACACCTTGAGGTTTGGAAAAAATACCTATCTAAAGACTTCACTTGCAGCTTCAACAAACGCAAATACTTACATTCAGGACAATCGCATTTTAAATGAAAATGATGAGTTGATCAAACTTTATAGGGCAACCAATGTAGACAATAGAGAAAATAGATACACGATTACTTCTACCTTAAATCACAAATTCAATTCACAGTGGACACTACGAGTAGGGTTTTTGAATGAGACCTATGATATGAACTTGTTCACGGAAAACAGAGACAATCGTGCGGAAATTCCTGATAATGATAATGATTCCATACCAGATTACTTCTTGCTGGAAGTAGGTCTCGACGAAAACTATAACCTCCTTCAGAATTACGCGCAAGCGGAGTTTAAAATATCAGACAGACTTTCGACAACCTTTGGATTGCACACACAATATCATGAGTTCACAGAAAAATTCATGGCAGAACCTCGTGCTGCAATCAGCTGGCAACAGTCTGATGTGCAACGCATAAGTTTTGCTTATGGACTACATGGCCAAGCGATACCAGCTCCTATTTTATTCTATCGTGAGGAAATATCACCTGGAGTGACTGCTGCAACAAACATTGGACTAGATTTCATGAAAGCACATCATTATGTATTAGGGCTGGATCGTAATCTTGGACCAAATTGGAGGCTGAAAACAGAATTTTATTACCAATCCTTATTCGATGTGCCAGTTACTTCCAATACCAGTAGCTATAGCATCATTAATGAAGGTTCGGATTTCATCTTCGAGCAAGAAGGCTCACTTGTAAATGAAGGTAGAGGATTTAATTACGGCACAGAGATTACGCTGGAAAAGTTCTTCAGTAACAACTATTACTTACTTCTAACTGGATCATTATTTGAGTCACAATATGAAGGGAGTGATGGTGTTCAGCGTAGTACCGCCTTTAATAATAATTATGTGGCCAATATGCTCTTCGGTAAAGAATGGAAGTTTGGTTCAAACAGTCAAAATGCCTGGACATTTGATACTAAACTCACCATGTCAGGAGGAAGACCGTTTACACCAATTGATTTAGATGCAACCAGAAATAATGCAGGGAGAGAAGTTCGTATGGATGATATCGCATATAGTCAGCGATATGGTGAATATTTCAGGTGGGATTTAAAATTTGGTGTTCGGCTAAACAGAAGAAAAGTCTCTCATCAATTTTTTGTCGATTTCCAAAACGTAACTAATCGCAAAAACGAATTTGTAAGGAGGTATAATGAGGTCACTGATCAAATCAATACCGTAGACCAAATTGGCTTTTTCCCGGATGTACTGTATCGCATTCAATTCTAGTCAATATGAAAACAATTACGAGATCAAAACATGCTCTTAATACCTTAATATTTAAAAGTAATATCAGTACATCAGCTGATGTTGCAAAAGTCCACAATACTTTTAGTCAGCTAAAATGTATCAAAAGGTGGGCCGTAGATCTTGACGATTGGGAACATGTACTAAAAGTAGAATCTGATGTGCTCTCATGTGACAATATCACTGCTATTCTGGAAAGTATAGGAATTGAATGCTCAGAGTTAAATCATTGAAAAACAAAATCTTTATTAATTGATTTAGTAGACATGTAATAATAGTTTGGTTAATAGGGAGTCTTGCTTTGCAAGGCTCTTTATCTTTAAAGCCCATGGATCAAAAACAATATGATTATGCGATAATTGGTGCTGGTGCTGCTGGTCTCCAACTCATTCTCAAAATGATCCATGATACTTTTTTCAATGAAAAAAGCATTCTAATCCTTGATAAGGATGAAAAAAATACCAACGATCGAACCTGGTGCTTTTGGGAACGTGAGGAAACCAAATGGGACGATTTAGCTAAGCATACATGGCCTTATGGCAAATTCATCAATGACAATGAAGTCATTGATTTCGATCTTTCACCCTATCGATATAAGATGGTGAGGTCAGCTGATTTCTACCGGTATGCTAAATCTGAGATAACAGGTACATCAACAATCGAATGGGTAAAAGATGAGGTGATCAATATTGAGAATAATCAGATTCAGGGCAGCAATAATCCCTATTCTGCTACTCATATTTTTGATAGCAGGATTCCACAAGCGTTTCACGACAGACAAGGCAACTATCACACACTGATTCAGCATTTCAAAGGTTGGTTCATCAAAACAAAAGAGCCAATTTTCGATCGTAATACATTTACGATGATGGATTATCGGCTCAAGTGGAAAGACAGCACAAGCTTCACCTATGTCCTTCCCATTTCAGAAACTGAGGCATTGGTCGAGTTCACTCTATTCAATGATCAACTGTTGATGACAGAAGAATATGATGAGTATCTCAGGCAATACATCTACAAATACCTTGATATTGATTCATACGAAGTAACCGAAGTGGAACAGGGGTTGATTCCTATGTCGGACTACCCCTTTCAAAAGCATCACTCAAGGTACGTTTCCAAAATTGGAACTGCTGGCGGATGGGTGCGTCCTTCATCCGGATATTCCTTTAAAAATGCCGATCGTTATTCATCAATGATGATTGAAAATATCAAAGCGGGGAAACGACCTGAAAAAGGGATAGCAACGTCCCGGTTCAGAATGTATGATTCTATATTCCTGAACGTACTCTCATCTCGAAATGATTTGGGTGAAGAAATATTTACCCGTCTCTATACCAAACCAGACATTCAATCCGTATTTAGATTTCTGGATGAAGAAAGTAATTTCTTTGAGGACATCAAAGTGATGTTTTCACTCAACAAACCTCAGTTTTGGAGGGCGTTCTTTGGGACGTTTTTTAAATAAGCGTGCGATATATCCTTATTTGTGTCATTTCGAGTGCCGTGAGAAATCTTCATTCTTCGATTTAGTCATTTGGATTTTAAGGATTTTTCCTTTCATCGAAATGACCATTGCAGTCAAATCTTACATCTCACCCCTATTCGATACAGCATTGCATCATCTATTGCCGGGATAAAGATATTTTCCTTTCCTTCTCGCAGTTGAACATCAGAAAAAATAGTTCGAGTGATGTTAATATATGATTCTATATGCTCTGTAATCTTAAATTCATATCTGAAACCGGCCAGGATCAAAAACATTCTTAGCCGATTTGCTAAAAGATTGTCATTTATAATCACACCATTCTGTAAGCTAGTATTGAATCCATCTCCTTCAGCATAAATTTTTAATCGATGCTTTTCAGTCAAATGATATTGAAGATTCGAATAAGGTGCACCTATCGTGTATGACCACTTAGGACGAAACTTTCGATAATAACTGATAAATGGGATTGGGAACGGCAAACGTGTATTGGTATTATAAAATAGCCCGGTAATTATTCGGAAGGGTTTTCTCACACTTGTTGAATCCTTTTTATCCTTCACGAAGACGATTAATCCGGATACTAGCATATCTTCCCTTTTAAGGCTTCCCTCAAGATTACTATTGAAAGACGGTGAAATTTGAGCACCAAATATCCAGTCATCATTTAGCTGAAAGGTGTATGATAAGACCAGATCGAGCGATTTGAAGTTTTCAGCATTTGTTTTGTCATACGAGTCTTGATTTTCCTTATGCTTGAATTGGATATTACTATAATCTAGCCCTGCAAAAACGTATGAATTCTTCTTAATCTTAAAAGGAACATTGAATAATGCTCTTTGACGCTGATATTCAAAATTACTATTCGAACCAGGCAAGTAGGTATACTCCAGTTTGGCCAAATCAAGGTATTGACACTGACCAAAGTGGAAGGCAATTACCGCTAATACAACGAGAAGTCTCCGCATAGAAACAGCCAAGATCGGAAAATTTCTTACACCTCGAATCAAGTTTTTTTTTATTTCGACCAAATACGATGACATAGGGCTGTCACTCTAACTCATTTCTTTGAGTCATTTTTAAATAATAAATCAAACAAATCATGACTACACAAGAAGTGGCAAATGAGCTAGTGAAGCTTTGCCGGGAAGGCAAATGGGATGAATGTATTTCAAAATATTATTCAACTGATATTGTAAGCATTGAACCGGAAGGTGGTGCATGGGGAAAAGTACAAGGGCTTGAGGCAATAGCTAAAAAAGGAATGGAATGGAATGAGATGGTTGCTGAATTTCACTCAGGTGAGATATCAGATCCCATTGTTGCTGAAAATTTCTTTGCAATTACCATGAAATCAAAAGTGACAATGAAAGGCATGGATCATCCTATTAATATGGATGAAGTATGTGTGTATGAGGTTAACAATGGAAAAGTTATAAAGGAGCAATTCTTTTACACACCTATGCCAGAGTTTGTTTAATCTCAATGCGAAAGAATTATAAGGCTTAAACCGTCAGATATGACGGTTTTTGTGTTTGCTATTAGAAGTATATTTGATAAATACTTTTATATGAGAATGCTTAAGAATATATGGCTGATTTTGATTCTTATCATTACTGTTATTGTATCAGCAAATTATTATTTAAGAGATACAAGCTTTTATCTTTCGGGAGACTTAAGTGAATTGAGTGAAGTAAGGCAAAAGTATTTATGGTTCACCATTACTCATTTTAGCTTTGCAGCACTTACACTCTTCATTGGACCACTCCAATTTCTACCGATTATTCGGAAAAAATTCATTCGGGTTCATCGATCATTAGGGAAATTTTATATCGTTGAATCAATATTATCTGCTCTAACGGTATTTGTTCTACTTGCCACTGTGTATACACTCCCAGGAGCAATTCCATCACTCGGGTTTCTTGCAATTATATGGCTATACACAACAATAGCAGCTTATATTTTTATAAGAAAGGGTAAAATCGAGAGACATAAAGAATTTATGCTTCGAAGCTATGTGTGTGGTCTTGCGTTCGTCTTTATCAGACTACTTCCGGAAATCAATGATACAACCGGAATATTCAATTTCATTGAAGACGATACCATGAGACGAACCGTCTATGAATGGATTTGTTGGGTCTATCCCTTGATGATTATTGAGTTCTGGATTGTATGGAGAAAACAACTTATGAAAGCATGAGGACTACAACTAAAGCTGTACAAACCACCTTCTCCACCTACCCTCCTCAGGCTAGGAAAAAAGTGTCTTGCCTCCGAAAACTCATCTTAGAAGTAGCAAACGAAATTGGCATAACTGATCTAGAAGAAACGCTGAAGTGGGGAGAACCCAGCTACCTCACAAAACATGGCAGCACCATCCGGATCGATTGGAAAGAAAAGAAGCCTGATCAATATGCCATGTACTTTAAATGTACCAGCAAACTCGTACCTTCCTTTCAACTTGCATACGGTGATTTATTCAATTATGAAACCACACGTGCCATCGTTTTCAAGCTGGATGATGAGGTCCCTGAAAAGGAATTGAAGCAGTGTATTAAAGCGGCATTGAGGTATCACAAGGTGAAGCATTTGCGGCTGTTGGGGTTGGGTGAGTGAGAGAATTACATCCCCCTCCCAAGCTCAGGCTATACACACTCCCCCTTCAAAAGGGGGAATTACTTCGAATCTATATCCAAATTTTTCAACAAGAATGAGTCCCCTCCTTGGAGGGGTAGGGGTGGGTAAATTAACCCACCTCCATAAAATTCAATCTTCCGGTATTCCCTTGCAAGTGAGGTATGAACGAGACTTGGGAATCTCATGGTATATTTCCCTAAGAAATGGAATAAAAGTGACATGTGGAATCAAGAAACATGAGGTATACATTTCTCACCATCGTACCTTAGGTTCGAAATGACATAAAAACGAATTCACAGCCTCTTTAGCTGCCTCGGTTCGTGTCCTCACGAACAGAAATTCTTCTAAAGGTTGGTTTATGGAGATACAAACCACGGTAATGGGATTCCCAAGTCTCACTTCTGAGGTCGTTCGCAAGGGAATATGGTCTATATCTTAGGGAATGGCTCCATAGCCTCGGGTCGTGTTTAAACATCCCCCTGCAACCTTCATTTCCATTACCTCTTTTTTCTATCCGTATTCCCTTGCGAGTGAGGCACGAACGAGACTTGGGAATCTCATGGTATATTTCCACAAAAATGAGATTCCATGATTCGGCCTATGGGCCTCACAAGGGAATAGGGAGGTCTTTCTGCCCCAGGTTCATTTCCCCAAGAAATGGAATAAAAGTGACATGTGGAATCAAGAAACATGAGGTATAGATTTCTCACCATCGTACCTCAGGTTCGAAATGACATTAAAACGAATTTACTGCCTCTTTAGCAGCCTCGGTTCGTGTCCTCACGAACAGAAATTCTTCTAAAGGTTGGTTTATGGAGATACAAACCACGGTAATGGGATTCCCAAGTCTCACTTCTGAGGTCGTTCGCAAGGGAATATGGTCTATATCTTAGGGAATGGCTCCATAGCCTCGGGTCGTGTTTAAACATCCCCCTGCAACCTTCATTTCCATTACCTCTTTTTTCTATCCGTATTCCCTTGCGAGTGAGGCACGAACGAGACTTGGGAATCTCATGGTATATTTCCACAAAAATGAGATTCCATGATTCGGCCTATGGGCCTCACAAGGGAATAGGGAAGTCTTTCTACCCCAGGTTCATTTCCCTATTGAAATGGAATAATAGTGACATGTGGAACCAAGAAACACTAGGTATAGATTTCTCACCATCGTACCTCAGGTTCGAAATGACATTAAAACGAATTTTCTGCCTCTTTAGCAGCCTCGGTTCGTGTCCCCACGAACCGGAATAAAGATTTTTTTTCAAGGTTGGTTTATAGAGACACAAACCATGGTAATGGAGAACACAGGGGTAGATTTAACTAAACAACCTCCACAAGCAAGCCCTCATCGGTCTTGTTCACCTTAGCGAATCCACCCTGAGTAAGTTTTTTTATTGCTTTATCCCACTTCTTATTGGATAATCCTGATTGCTCCTTGAGGGCATTCAAATCCATCTTACCTTCCTTCTCCAACATCTCGAATACTGCTTTCTCATCACCGGCTAGCTCAGCTGCCTTGGATTTTACCTCCGGACGCATCTGTGGGAAGAAAAGTACATCCTGAATGGAATTAGAATTCGTCATAATCATGGATAATCTATCGATACCAAGTCCTACTCCTGCTGTTGGAGGCATTCCAAACTCAAGTGCTCTCAAGAAATCTTCATCTAAGGTCATTGCCTCATCATCACCACGTTTACCTAGCTCCAGTTGTTCTTCAAATCGCTCCCGCTGATCGACAGGATCATTTAACTCTGAGTATGAGTTCATGATCTCCTTCCCGTTACAAATCGCTTCGAATCGCTCCACCAGACCTTCTTTAGATCTGTGCTTCTTTGTTAGTGGAGACATTTCTACCGGATAATCCGTAATAAATGTAGGCTGTATCAACAAAGGCTCACATTTCTCACCGAATATCTCATCGATGATTTTTCCTTTCCCCATGGTCTCATCCAAAGGCACCTCCAGTTTTTTAGCTGTTTCTCTTAACTGAGCCTCATCCATTTCAGAAATATCAATTCCTGTAAAATGCTCAATCGCTTCAAACATGGTAAACCGTTTCCATGGTCGTTGGAAGTCAATTACATTTTCTCCCACCTGCACTTTGGTATCACCATGTAGATCCATAGCCACCTTCTCAATCATCTCTTCCATGCTATCCATCATCCAGTTGTAATCTTTGTAGGCCACATACAATTCAACCTGGGTGAACTCAGGATTATGGAATCTGCTCATTCCTTCATTACGGAAATCTTTTGAAAACTCAAACACCCCATCATATCCACCTACAATCAATCTTTTCAGATACAGCTCATTCGCAATTCGCAAATACAGCGTCATATCCAGTGAGTTGTGATGTGTCTTAAAAGGCCTTGCAGCAGCACCTCCATATAATGGCTGAAGGATAGGTGTTTCAACTTCCAAATAACCTTTCCCAGACATATACTCTCGAATTGAATTTACCAGTTTGGTGCGTTGAATGAAGGTATCTTTCACCTCCGGATTAACGATCAAATCCAGGTATCGCTGACGGTATCTCTGCTCTGGATCTTTGAAAGCATCGTATGTCTTTTTGTTTCCTTCTTCATCAGTGGCTTCTTTCACTATTGGAAGTGGACGAAGTGACTTTGTCAAGAGCTTCAGTTCAGTTACATGAACTGATATTTCTCCAACCTCTGTTTTAAAGGCATAGCCTTTAATTCCAATAATATCACCGATATCCAGCTTCTTTTTGAAGACTTCATTGTAGAGTGATTTATCCTCACCCGGACAAATATCATCTCTACGTAAATAGATCTGAATCCGACCGCTAGAATCTTGCAATTCAGCGAATGATGCTGACCCCATAATCCTGCGGCTCATAATACGTCCGGCAAGAGATACATTTCTGTAATCACCTGGCCTATTTTCATAATTTTTCTTGATGTGTTTGGCAGTCATATTCACATCAAATGAATCGGCAGGATATGGGTCTACTCCCATCGCCATCAATTCTTCTCTGGATTTTCTTCGTTGGATTTCCTGTTCGCTTAACTGCATTTTTATCGCTTGTGTTCTTTCTTTATAATCTTTTAACTAGCTGACTTTCTTCTTCTCAGCTCTTTTTTTACCAGGGTGTATTCACGACCACTTTGCCCTGCTATGGATGTGTTTTCCTCTGCTCTTCTAAACAAATAGGGAAGTACCTTTTCTACCGGACCATAAGGCACATATTTGGCTACATTGTATCCTAAATCTGCCAATTTGAATGAAATATTATCACTCATTCCAAGTAGCTGAGCAAAAAAAACTCGGTTATCCATCTTGGCTATTGCGCCTTCCTCCATAAGTTGAGCAAGCAGCCTACTTGATTTTTCATTATGCGTTCCGGCGCAAAGGCCCATACGATCGATGTGTTTCATACAAAACTTCAGCGCTTCATCATAATCTTTATCTACCGCTTCTTTGGTTCCATGAATGGGAGATTCATATTCCATTTCCTCGGCTCGTTCTCTTTCCTTTTCCATGTAAGCTCCTCTGACAAGTTTGGCTCCTAGGTAGTATCCGTTCACCTCAGCTTCAATTTGTGCTCTAGAAAGTCTGTCCAGCATATCGTGCCGATACATCTGATAAGTATTGTAAACAATCGGACGTTCTTTGTTGTATTTCGCCATCATTCGATATACGACTCCATCAATAAAACTTTGGAACCAAGATTCCTCAGCGTCAATCATGACCATCAAACCTTTGCTGCTAGCCTTGTGAATGATCTCATTCACACGTTGCTCACAATTATAGAGCTTTGTTTTTTCTATCTCTGAAAGTTGCTCCTTATTCTGTGCTTTGGTCATAAGATCAGTTGAGCCCAATCCAGACATCTTTAATACACAGAATGGAATATGATCATTTGTTGAAGCAAAATCGATCACTCGTAAAGCCTCTTCCTTGGTATCATTATATCCATCTTCATTTTTCAGTCCCTCCACTGAATAGTCAAGGATGGTCTGCACGTTGTAGTCTCCAAGCAAAGTAATTGTATTACTACAATCTTTTATCGACTCTCCTCCACAAAACTGATTGAAGATGGTTTTCTTAATAATTCCTTTGACAGGCAATTTCATTTTCAGTGCCAGGTTTGTCATCACAGTACCTGTTTTCACCATCCACGGCTTACTCATGGAAGTGAATACAAAGTGTGAGTTCTTTAGCTCCGACGTTGATCGATGCGCAAAGGCAGTTGCGGTATCATCAAAATTGATTGACTCTGATTGCATATTTTTGAAAATCGGTGTGCAAAGATAGCTAACAGATTCACACCATTATCTGTTTAATCAAATGTCTAATAATCTTCCTTCATATCTCGACATCTCAAAGGATATCAATAGCAATTTAAGTGATGCAATTGAAACAATGCATCCGGATAAAATCGCCATTCTGGTAGATGAGAATACCAAAAAGTATTGCTTGCCACACTTACACCTTTCGGTAGATGCCCAAATCGAAATTCAAAGCGGCGAACAACACAAAACATTGGATACCTGTAGTCATATTTGGAAGCAACTTACAGCTATCGGATGTACTAGAAAAAGCTTGTTGATCAATCTGGGCGGTGGTGTGATTGGCGATATGGGTGGATTTGCTGCCAGCACCTACAAAAGAGGAATGCCATTTATCAATATTCCAACCACGCTCCTTTCCCAGGTAGATGCAAGTGTTGGAGGTAAGCTTGGTATCGATTTTGAAGGTTTTAAAAATCATATTGGTGTTTTTCAGGATCCTGTCCGTGTAATAGTTAATTCGGAATTTCTGGCGTCACTTCCTGAAAGAGAACTGAAGTCGGGATTTGCGGAAATAATTAAACACGCTTTGATTCGAAGTGAGGAGCAGTGGGAGTACCTAAACGGGCATTCATTTGAAGAAATGGATTGGAATGAAATTATTCCTAAGTCAATAGCCATTAAAAACGAAGTAGTAGAGGCTGATCCCAGAGAAGGAGGTATCCGAAAGATTTTGAATTATGGTCACACCGTTGGGCATGCTTTAGAATCTCATTTTTTAGATTCTAACACTCCACTGTTACATGGAGAGGCTATTGCATGGGGAATGATTTTGGAAAATGATATTGCAGTTGAGGCAGACATACTTGAAAAAAGAGCGCGCGATGAAATCAATTCATTTATACGGTCTAATTATGAGCTACCCCATAACTTACCGAACTATGAATCACTCAATGATCACCTTTTACAAGACAAAAAAAATGATGCACTAGGCATCAGGTTTTCTTTATTGAAAAAAATAGGGGCATGCGCCCACGATGTACTCGTGGAAGAAGCTTTACTTAAAAAAATTCTTAAATAAACAGATCTTCCTTATCGCTGTTTCTGTCATCCTGAGAAGTCTGCTGTTCTTTCTTTTTTACCGTTTTTTTCGGCGTGCTTAAAAAGAAGGTAAGAGCCCCTAAGGCGATAGAAGCGAAAATTGTTCCTATGGTTTTAGTCCTTGACATATTATGAATTATTGACAACTTAGCAACGAAAAAAGTTGTAAGAATGTTCGTCAAAAAGCCTGCCAAAATTTGAAAAATCGACTAAAAAGAAATAATTCCGGATTAAAAGGTACCATTACACTGGAATCTTCTAAAAGTGAAAGTAATCGCGCACTCATTATTAACGCTTTGGCTGGTGGAAATGTGACTGATATTCACAACCTATCAAATGCCCGTGATACTCAAACCATGCGGTCCTTACTGGAGGGAAAACCGGAAGAATACGATGTGAAAGATGCAGGTACCACCATGCGGTTTTTGACCGCATATCTATCTATCCATGGTCAGGGTGAGACCATCACCGGGACCGAACGAATGAAAAACCGTCCAATCGGACCATTAGTAGATGCGCTCAGAACCTTAGGAGCGAAAATTGAATACATGGAAAAAGATGGCTATCCTCCACTAAAGATTCATCGAATTGGAAAACAACTGACCAATAAAATTTCTATCCCTGGGAATATCAGCAGTCAATACATTAGTTCACTGTTAATGATTGCTCCGAGCCTTGAGCAAGGCCTTGAAATCACATTAACATCAGCTATTTATAGTCGACCTTATATCGAAATGACACTTTCATTGATGAAGGCTTTCGGAGTAGATAATGAGTGGAATGGAAATACGATTAAAGTCTCAAGCCAGACCTATCAACCGGTTGATTATACGATTGAAGGAGACTGGTCAGGTGCGAGCTATTGGTACTCATTTCTTTCTTTGGCTCCAGAAGAATCTGAAATAACTCTGCCCACATTGAGGAAAAACTCCATGCAGGGAGATATTGCAATAGCTTCCATTATGAATGACTTAGGGGTTGAAACTCGGTTTGAATCTGATGGCGTGTACTTGAGTAAGAAACCACTCAATCAAAAGAAGCTGACAATTGATTTTAGGGATTGTCCTGACCTTGCTCAAACAGTAATGGTCTCTGCTGCTGTTAATGGTGTAGCATTAGAAATGACTGGGCTGGAAAGTCTGAAAATCAAGGAGACAGACCGCATTGCAGCTATGAAAAATGAACTAGCTAAAATAGGAGCAAATCTGGATGAAAAAACCAGCAAATGGACGCTAACACCTTCACAACAGTTACCCGATTCAATAACGATTGAAACGTATGAAGATCATCGCATGGCCATGGCATTTGCGCCACTATGTATGAAGATGGATGTAACCATTAATGACCCCTCAGTTGTCAACAAGTCCTATCCTTCCTTCTGGGATGAGTTGCGTAAGTTGAAAATTACAGTTAATTAATAGCTAACCTCTAAACCGGTAATTTCTAGATCTACAACCTTACTGGGATGAAATGTGGAGAACCAAACCCCTTCTATTTCTACCCAGCCGCCCCAGCCAATTTTAAGTCCATCCAAAGGCACATTGGAGGTCCACAGTTTCCAGGCTTTGGGGAATCCATCTTCTCCTATAATCCATAAGTAAGAATCTCCAGGTGTCACACCTCCGGTTGTGTAGGTCACTAAAAGTCCTCTGCCATCATCGACCTTCACGGTTGATCGCATGACGCCCTCATCCCTAACCTTGAATGGAGCCACCAGCCAGAAAGAATCATTCAAAAAGTACTCATAGCCTTGATACTCCGTAACATTGAATTCATCAGGTGACTGGTTCAAATCAAGGTATACATCTTTATTATCCCATCGCACCCTTACTTTGTTCTTTTCCTTTTCCCATTCATAGCTATGACCCCCGGGATATGTAAATCGGATCATTGACAGGGTGTCGAACCTGGATTTGTTTAACGCTTTTAACATCTCATCAGCAAGTGACTCTGCTTCCTGACCCTGCGTGCCATCGGGTACGGACTCATCAATGTACAGATAGGCCAAAATCCCAATAATTATGAGCACAACAAGCCCTGCTCCCAGGTATTTTAATATCGCTTTTATCATGCCAGATCCAATGTTGGTAATAGTTTTGGTGCCTTTCTCACTTTAGTCGCTTGCTCAAACGCATAAGCGATACCAATTAGTTTTGGCTCCTGGTATTTTCCGCCAAAAATAGACATTCCGACAGGTAGGCCATGCACATATCCAGCAGGTACTGTAATATTTGGATATCCAGACCTTGCCGCTGGCGTAGAACTTCCGGTACCAAAGTGATCCCCATTTATCACATCAATCGGCCAGGCCGGACCACCTGTCACACCAATAATGGCATCCAGATTATGCTCTTTCATGGCTCTGTCAATGCCATTTCTGGAAACTTCAGTCACCACCTTGAGGTGCTCCCTATATTCTTCATCCGTAAGCGGCCCCTTCATCTCAGCTCTTTCCAGAATTCCTTGTGGAAAATATGGCATTTCCACATCTGAATTGTCTTTGTTGAATTGAATAACATCTGCAAGAGATTTAACCTTTGCATCCGGACGTGAGGACAAGTACTTATTCAATCCATCTTTGAATTCAAATAGCAACAGTTCCAAACCAGAGTTTCCAAAAGCATTATTCTCATAGAGCTTGATATCTTTTACCACAGTAGCACCTTGAGCTTCCATTGCCTCAAATGCACGCTCCATTATCTCATCTACTCGCTCATGATAGCCAATTGTACCATCTAACACACCAATTCGTTTACCTTGAAGTCCATTTTCATCCAGAAACTGAGTGTAATCCGAATAACTGTTTCCTTCGCTTTCAGAAGTGCGTTGATCCGATTCATCCACTCCCACGCATGCACCCAAAAGACTTACTGCATCGGCTACTGACCTACCCATTGGTCCGGCGGTATCCTGAGTCTCAGATATAGGAATAATCCCATCCCTGCTCCATAGCCCTACTGTTGGTTTAATGCCCACCACTCCATTGGTTGAGGATGGACAAACAATGGATCCGTTGGTTTCTGTGCCAATCGTTAAAGCACACATATTTCCCGAAACAGCTGCGCCAGATCCTGAACTAGATCCGCACGGATTTCTATCCAATGCATAAGGGTTTCTGGTTTGCCTTCCTCTTCCACTCCATCCACTGGAAGATCTGAACGATCTGAAATTAGCCCACTCACTGAGGTTAGTCTTACCTAAAAGCACTGCACCTGATTCTCTCAATTTCTTAACGACAAAAGCGTCATCAGGAGCACTTGACCCAGCCAATGCCATAGAACCTGCGGTAGTCATCATTCTATCACCCGTATCAATGTTGTCTTTGATCATTACCGGAATACCATGGAGCGGTCCTCTAACCTTCCCTTCAGCTCTTTCATTATCTAATTGATCGGCAATTGTCAATGCATCCGGGTTGGTCTCAATTACACTATTGAGGCCATTTTCGTTTTGATCTTTTTCTTCAATTCGTTTGAGGTATAGCTCACAGATTTGGCGGGATGTATATTCGCCTGATTCCATTGCTTCGCGCAATTGAGACACTGTCCATTCTTCTAACTCAAAGGGTTGTTCTTCAGATTTGGAAGGTTCGGTTGAAGACTCGGTTGGAGCACAGGCTTTAATCCCAAGAAAAGGAATTGCACCAGTAATTGCGCTGAGTTGAATGAAATTTCTTCGTTTCATGAGTGTAGTATTTGTTTTTAACGGTTACATGGAATTCGCATGATAAAGATTTCCTACTTGAGGACATCCCTTTAGGGTTTTATTCGTCCTTTGGTTAGTGTTTGTAAAACATGCTCATTTCATGTTAAATTTAATAAGGAAGGTTTAGTCAAAGTTGAAGAACTAAATTTAACCTTTGAATAATCAGAATCAAACCAGCTAAACACTTTAAGTACAAATGAGAAATTTTTTAACCATTCTTTCTTTCTTCATCGGTTTTTGCTCACTTGCTCAACCTGACACTGATATTTATGTCATGGATCTACGCAGATCTACCGAGGGGTTGCTTGTAGAAAAGCATAGCAACATTTCTGAAAATGAGGGGTATGACAATCAACCTTCATTTTGGACCGATGGGGAATCCATTATTTATGCCAGAACAGTAAATGGACAAACTGATATCGCGAGATACTACTTTGACTCGGGCAATACTTTGATCATTTCCGAAACCAAGCAAGGAAGTGAATATTCACCAACACCCATGCCTGATGGTCGCATTTCAAGTATTAGGTTAGACACGAGTGGACTTCAACTTCTCTATGGATATACATTCGATGGCCGAAATGAAGTATTAGTGCCCGACTTGAAAATTGGATATCATGCCTGGATCAATTCAAATGAAATTGTGGCTTTTGTCCTGGGTGATCCAGCCACTTTACAGATCATCAATGTGAAAACCAATGAAGCTCGAATTGTAGGAAGCAATATCGGACGATCCCTTCATAAAATACCTGGTGCGTCTTCATTTAGCTATGTAGATAAAAGCACTACTCCATGGACCATAAAATCAATGGACCCACTCACAGGAGAATCACAAAAATTAACAGCGGTACTCGAAGGATCTGAAGATTACTGCTGGACACCAAAAGAGGAAATCTTAATGGCATCAGGAAACGAACTTTTTGTCTGGAAAAAAGGATCGGAATGGGAAAAATTTGCCAATCTAAGTAAGTTGGGTATCACCTCAATCACTAGACTTTCCGTATCACCAGATGGTAAAAAGCTAGCGATTGCAGCTGAATAGCCATCTATAGTTAATGCACCAATACAATTAGTCCCATTCAATATATCGAATGGGACTATATCATTTGCAGTGTATTTTGATAAGATTTATTCAGTCCTTTGATAATTAATTCGCCAGCTCAGATTCCATGTTTCACCTCCATCAGTCGATGCTTCCCAATCCCAAGTCAATGAATTTTCCTTAATATCATAAAACCTCATTCTGGAAATTGATTCAGTCCCATCAGGTAATTTTCGTGGACTTGTTAATTGAAAGATTCGCTTATCTCCATCCATTATACCTACCAAGTCAATGTACCCGCCCTGGTTGTCAGCCCATGCTTGATGCCATTTTCCATCTGCAGGATTGAAGGTACTAATACTAGTCCCTAAGTATCCTTTGAAGTTCCCTTCAGTCGCTTCAAAATTTTCCTGTATCACTCTTCCATCGAGTTTCTTCTCAATTAAGTTGGTGCCTTTGCCCCCTTCCCAGCTCAAATCCCATTTTCCAACCCAAAAATCCATTTTTGACAGGTCTTCCTCAGATGGCTTAGGTGGTTGCTGAGCAATTAGCCCCGCACAAAAAATCAATCCGATTATAAGTAGTGTCGCTTTCATATTTGTTCTTTTTTACATCAAGTAACTTAAACCATTGACCAAACACCTATTATTTGATTCACACGAAGTAAACATTAGCTAATTTTTATACCGTTTATGAATAAAAATAGTCAATCGAGCAGTCCTTTCGTATAATTAAAATTTGTATTCAATCATGACCTGGGAACTCATTCTTTTTTTAGCTGCTGCCATTCATGGAATCATGCTTTCCATTGCTTTTATGATTGGAAAACAAAGTCAGCAAAAAAGATTCCTTGGGACTTATTTGTTCGCATTCTCAATTACTATACTCTATTATGTGAATTTTTGGTCCCAAGCAATTAACCTTCATTTCGCCTTCATTTGGTTAGGAAATGTTGGCTCCTGGATAATGCCTCTCTGTTTTTATTATTTCATCAATAAAAATGCAAAGATTTCCAACCTTGGATACCACCTAATTGTACCCATCCTATTCTCCTTGTATTTTTTTGGTACAAGAATCGTAGGCGTCTCCCAGGAGTTTTACACGATGGGTGGTCACATAATGATTTTCACAAATATTTTATTGTTTATAGGATATGGAGTTCCAATTTTCAAAACTCATAAGCCAGAGGAAATAAATGGAATTTTCTTAATTCCGTACGTGTCGTTTGTACTTGGATTGCTTGCTTATAAAATCTCCCTTATGGCAGGTTTTTATACACTTCGCTTAGATTACATTATTTGCGGGGGCTTTGTAATACTTACTTACGGAATAACCTATTTGAGTGAATTTTCCTTTCTCAAGGAAAAAATCAGACCCAAATATTCATCAAGCAGTTTAACGAAAGAAGATGGAGATCATCTTGTTGAAAAAATCAATGAGGTGCTAAATCAAAACAAATATTATCGAGATCCTGACTTCAATTTGTCAACATTTGCTAAAAAAATAGGCGTCCCAAAATACCGGATATCGCAAGCATTAAATGCATTTTCAGATAAATCATTTTCGTCTCTAATCAATGAGTTTAGAGTAATGGAAGCGAAAGAAAGACTTCAAAGTGAAGCTACCAGCCATCTCAAAGTTGAAGCAATTGGAGAAGAAGTTGGTTTTAGAAATAAAGTGTCTTTTTATACCCATTTCAAAAAACTTGTTGGTTCCTCCCCCGGGGAATTTCGAGAGGATCACTGGCAGAAAAGTGCCTAACAGCTAACATCTTATTCCATTGCTTGTTAATACGGTATGGGACTATTTAGCAAAACAACTCCGAAAGAAAAGCTTCAGAAGAAATATGAGAAGCTTATGAAAGAATCGTATAACCTATCGAAATCGAACCGAAAGGCAAGTGACGAAAAAGCTGCAGAGGCCGATAAAGTACTCAAGGAAATGGAAGCTCTTTAAATGGGAGTGAAAAGACCCTGGAACATTGTTGATATGCCTGTTTACAGTATGGCAACCTATGATGATGATCAGGTTAACATGAACATATGTACATATGTCACAGCAATCAGTATGAAGCCAAAGCTGTTTATGGTGGCCATTGATTATTCTACAAAAACGTATAAAAATCTAGAGCAAGGATCCAATGTTATCCTCCAAATACTTCATCAGGATCATTCTAAACTTGTTCCACTCCTTGGAAAAACGAGTGGAACGCGAGTAAGCAAACAAGAAAAGCTTGTCTCTAAAGGCTTAATAACCAATTGGAACGGACATCAAGTCTTGAATGGCGCATGCGGATTCTTAGCATTGGAACAGAGAGGAAGAAAAAATGTTGGTGGTGATCATGAGTTGTTTTGGTTTGAAGTAGTTAAATCCAAAACAAATTCTGAAAACAACATCTTAATGTTTCAGGACTTGATACAGGCAGGGATTATTCTTTAGCTTCTGATTTTTCTTTCTATCAAATAAAGGAAAAGATTTCTCACGTAGGTCGAAATGACACTAATAGTCATAAAAGTATTATGGAATTAACCGAACGAGATAGAAATAGAATCATTGAAATGGCTTGGGAAGACCGGACGCCATTCGAGGCAATCGAATTTCAATTCGGGATGCCGGAGAAAGAAGTAATCAAACTCATGCGATCCGAGCTCAAACGAAGTAGCTTCAACCTGTGGCGCAAGCGAGTTAACTCAGGTCCTAGTCAAAAACACCTAAAGAAGCAGCCGGACGATATGACCAGATTCAAATCCTCTCGCCAAAAGCAAATCAGTTTAAATAAAATCAGTAAGCGATAGTGTTTTCCACCGATTACAAAGACATTTTGGACCAGATTGAAACCATCGACCCGATCGATTATGGAAAGACCAGAAACTTCATAGATGGAGCGGTCACTAAACTCTCACCGTATATTTCACGAGGTGTCATATCAACCAAACAGGTACTCCAATCCGTGATGGACAGAGGGTTTGACTCAAAAAAGATCGAGAAATTCATCCAGGAACTAGCCTGGAGAGACTATTGGCAGCAGGTGTGGGTAGCCAAAGGCGATGAAATCAATTCCGATTTGAGAAGGGAGCAACCCAACGTGCAAAACCATGAAATGCCCAACGCACTAATCGATGCGCAAACCGGAATAAAAGCGATTGATGATGCCATCACTGAGTACTACGAGACTGGATATTTACATAATCACCTTCGTATGTACATTGCGAGTATTGCTTGCAATGTTGGGAAAAGTCATTGGTGGGTGCCTGCTCAGTGGATGTATTACCACCTGCTTGATGGTGACTGGGCTAGCAATGCATTGAGCTGGCAATGGGTGTCGGGCGCTAATGCCGGAAAGGAATATTATGCAAATCAGGGCAACATCAACAAATACTCTTACTCGCAACAAACCGGTACCTTCCTGGATGTTGATTACAGCGAATTTGAAAGCATGGAAATCCCTGAAATGCTTAAAGAAACCAATGTTCCTGCGTTAAAAACCCCGCTTCCCAAATCAGAAGACCTCTCCATCAATATCAAGAAGCCCACGCTTATTTACAATTTCTACAACCTCGATCCTGCGTGGCATCAATACAGAGATGTCAATCGGGTGTTACTTTTAGAACCCAGTGTGTTTGAGAAATACCCGGTTTCCCAAAACTCCATTGACTTTATGATGGGCCTTGCAGAGAATATTGAAGGCATCCAGGTCTTTGTGGGAGAATACGATGAGCTGTTAGAGGGGTATTCCATCAATGATGTAACCTTCAAAGAGCATCCGCTCAACAACTATAGCGGATTGGAAGAACCCCGAGATTGGATGTTTAGTGTCAGTGGATATTATCGTTCATTTTTCGCTTTCTGGAAGAAATGTAAAAAGGAAATGAAAGAATGGAACCAACCTACGTTGTTTGGCTGAAAGTCCTAGAAATTCAATAAAACCGAGTTTTGCTCCCTGGCTTGTCATTTCGACCGAATGGGAGAAATCCTTCCAAAATTGGAGTAAAGATTTCTCGTTGCACTCGGAATGACACCAGAATTACAAACATTCCTCTCTCATTTTAGTCTTACTCACATGCACTTGACAAAATCTGACATAGAGAACCTGGAGCGCAAAAAGCGTCTCAACATCATCAACTCCGTTTCGGGCATCAAACCAGCCAATTTGATTGGGACTAAGTCCAAAGAAGGTCAATCCAATGTAGCGATTTTTAGTAGCGTTATTCACTTGGGAAGTGATCCAGCCTTGCTTGGTTTTATTACTCGACCAACAGGTGAGGTGCCGCGTCACACCTATGAAAACATAAAAGAGACGGGATTTTACAGCATCAATCATGTGCCAACCACCATTGCGGACAAAGCCCACTTTACTTCAGCAAAGGTTGATCGCCAGGTATCGGAGTTTGAACGGTGTGGGTTGACTGAAGAATACCTTAATGATTTTCATGCGCCCTTCGTCCAAGAGAGTTCGTTGAAAATTGGGTTAAGCCTCAAAGAAGAGCTTCCAATCAAAATCAATGGCACCATAATGATCATTGGCCAGATTGAAGAATTGATCATCCCGGATGAAGCAGTCGATGATAAAGGCTACATTGACCTGTCACTCTACAACACCGCAGGAATATCAGGTTTAAATACTTATTATTCACTCCACCCGGTGGCCTCCTTTCCTTATGCCCGCCCAAACAAAATTCCTGATTTTGGCACATAAAAAACCTCACTTACCTACCAAAACTTGTATCACTTGCAGCAAACCCTTTACCTGGAGGAAAAAGTGGAAAAATGTATGGGATGAAATGAAGTACTGCAGTGAGCGATGTAGACGGAATAAAATGAGCTGAATTTTTGGTTCAGATCAAAAATCCAATTTCAATCTTATTACTTATTTTACCAACATTAAGCGAATGCAAGTAATCCAATGCAACTTCATTGGACCATGTATCAATTCAAAATAGTAATAATGAGGAAATTAAATCATGTCCTTATGTGGACACTTTTCTTGTCAATCCAATCGATTATCATTTCATGCAGTAGTGACGATTCGGTCGATGAACCTATAGATGAAATAGAAAGTACTCGCTTACCAAAGGCTATTTATGACCATGGGAACTTTACAGCCTCTTACATACTCGATACGGATCAAGATGGTGATAAGGACATCATTCTTGGGCCACACATCGGACTTAGTGCTGATGTGCTTTTGATCAATGATGGAACAGGAAATTTTCAGATCAAGGAAAATGCCTTTCCTGCCAGATACAAAGGTTCAGTTGCAAATACCGTTACCATCTCTTCTGAAGATTTCAATGGAGATGGAAGACCTGATATAATAACTAGCACCATCGATGCAACGGAAGGATCTTTCTCAGAGTCTGCTCAGATTCATCTTTACCTTAATAATGGGGACAATACGTTTAGTGATGGCACCAACCAAATAAACGATAACTTGATTGAGGTTGGTTGGGTTGAATGGATCAGAACAGGAGACTTCAATAATGATGGAAACATTGATTTCTTAACCACAGCATCCGGTGGTTTTGGCATGGATCCTTCAAATGGAGTCTTCCTAGGTGGATATATCTACCTAAATGATGGCAATGCAAATTTTAGCCGCACCATCATTCGGATGAACGACAATGGAGATCTTGGAGAATATACTTTTGAGGTTTTGACATGGGATGAAGCACAAAACGGAGAGGCAAGAATGGGAAGATTTCCATTGGATATTTTCGTAGGTGATGTTGATAATGATGGAGATGTAGACCTTGTAGCTCCTAATGGCTATGCAGATGGGCAATGGGCAACATTTATTAATATCAGTACAGGAACAGAAGTTTCTTTTGAAGTCATTCTCAATGGCAATCACAATTCAGATCCCTATGATGAAGCGCGATTTAAAAATGGTGCGCTCCTTGACATCAATGGAGATGGTTTTCTGGATGTTATTGGTTCTGCATCTATTTCAGGCCTTCCTAACGAAACAGTCGAAATAGTAACTGCTCTTAATGATGGTACAGGCAGATTTACCGAAACAACTGGCTTAATAACAGGAGCTACTCCAGGAGTCAATCATGCAAGACAGTGGCTGGTTGCTGATTTCGATGCTAATGGAAATAATGATCTTTTTATTGCGGATCATGGATATGATTTTTGGCCATTTCCTGGATATCCTAATACGTTTCTCATGGGATCAGGTAGTGAACTGATTAACAGCTCTTCAAATGTTGGAACTGCTAGCGCCTTCACTCATGGGGCTGCTGTAGGGGATATCGATGGAAATGGGACACTAGATTTATTCATGAATAATATTCAGGGATTAGAGAATATTGGTGGTGCATCATCCGATTTCTTTATTTATCTGAATGATGGTTCAGGGAATTTTTCAGGATCAAAATAAATATTTCGTGAATGGAAGTATTCTTTTACGGTCTGTTCATGGATCAATCCATTTTGAAAAAAAATGACATCCACCCATCGAATCCTAGAAAAGGTGTTATAAATAATTATACTTTAACAATTGGAAATCGTGCCTCTTTAATTCCTTGCAAGAATGAGAGGGCCTACGGGATCGTCATGTCTGTAGATAAAGACGCCATCCAGAAGCTTTATGCTGAACCAAGCGTAGAAGACTACATACCGGAAGAGGTCACTATCACTATTGACTCAAATAAAACAGTTACAGCTATATGTTATAATCTCCCTAAAACATTAATTACAGGTACCAATAAAGCCTATGCACAATCCCTATTTGAGTTGGCAAAAAAGGAGGGGTTTCCTGATGATTATCTCCGAAAGATTGCAAAAGCTGCAAAAGCATAATTGATTTTCTAGGCTTCTAAAAAAGCTGCAAATACATCCTTAGTCGTTACTATACCCACCAATTCATCATTCTCTAAAATCGGTAATGATTGAAAGGACATATGGCTAAATACTTGAGCAGCCTCTTTTATTGTTGCATTAGAGGTAAGTGAATGCACATTTTCTGTCATCAATTCCTCGATGGAAAGAGACTTAAAAATGGTGCTTTCTTCCAGACGTTCTCCTATGAAATCACAGAGATATTGCACCTGCTTTAGATCATTAGAACTAATCATCCCTACAAGTTTGCCACTCTCTAATACAGGTAGGTGATGGATTTCATATTTATCCATCAAGTCTCGTGCGCTAATTACTTGGTCATTGATATCAATGAAATGGACTTGCTTAGTCATTATTTCGGAAATGGATCGTGTCTTCATTTTAATATTGTTTATAACACGAATTTGCCAACGATCCAGCTAGCGATGAATCCGAATAGTCATTTCTGCATATGATTTAAATCAATCCGATTTTTGCAACTCTATGAGTAGGTTGTCACCATCAACTTCCTACTCCCTCCATAATCCCGATGCTCTCCCAGATAGATGCCCTGCCAGGTTCCAAGATTGAGCCGCCCATTGGTGACGGGGATTGTGACTGAACTTCCAAGTGTACTGGCTTTCAGATGTGCGGGCATATCATCTGGTCCCTCATAAGTATGTTGGTAATAAGGTGCATTTTCAGGAATTGTTTTATTGAAATGACTTTCAAAGTCTGTGCGAACGGTCGAATCTGCGTTTTCATTGATTGTAAGACTTGCTGAGGTATGCTTGATAAATACATGAAGTATACCTGCCTCTATTGAACCAATATCAATTCGATTCATAATTTCCTGGGTAATCAAATGAAAGCCTCTCGGATATGGAGGTAATGATAGTTCGATTTGTGTGATCATTTCATAAAGCTAAATAAGCCATCATTTTCAACAACCATTCATACCAAATTCCATTCATTAATTGGTGATAGATGGCTAGCTTACAATATCAGAATCTTAACCTTTCAAAAATGAAACGTAACTTGTTTTTACTATCCGTCCTGTGTTCTCTCGTAACATTTGGGCAGTCTGCTAACGATTATTTCGCACCGCTTAAATATCGTCTCATAGGCCCTTTCAGGGGTGGGAGGTCTGTTTCTTCGAGTGGAGTGATTGGTGATCCATTGACTTACTACATGAGCACCACTGGAGGTGGTCTCTGGAAAACAACAGACGCTGGTCAGCGATGGACCAATATTTCCGATGGGTACTTCAAGACCGGATCAATGGGAGCTATTGCCGTATCTGAATCACATCCATATACGCTCTATGCAGGAATGGGTGAGCATGCACCTCGTGGTGTGATGACCTCTTACGGCGATGGAGTATATAAATCCACTGATGAGGGGGAAACCTGGAAAAAAATGGGTCTGGAAGCTACGCAACATATTGCTCGCATCGTCATTCATCCAACCAACCCAGACATTGTGTATGTCGCCGCTCAAGGAGCACTTCATGCACCAACAGAAGAACGGGGTGTTTACAAGTCAACAGATAGAGGTAAAACCTGGAAAAAGATTTTGTTTGTTAATAACCTGACCGGCTGCAGTGAATTGTCAATGGATATGAACCACCCGGGTATTTTGTATGCCGGCATGTGGGAGCATCAGCGTAAACCATGGAAAGTGATCAGTGGAGGTGATGGAAGCGGAGTTTATAAAAGTATGGACGGTGGAGAAACCTGGAAGAAAATAGAAAAGGGACTTCCGGATGTGATGGGTAAGATAGGCATCTCGGTAAGTCGAGCTAATTCGCAGAAAGTTTATGCTATTATCGAAGGAGATTCACAAAAAGATGAAGGTGGGTTGTTTGTTTCCAACAATGGTGGTGAAAATTGGTCCCTTGCAAGCGGTGACAATAGACTTACCCAACGCGCATGGTATTACACTGAAGTATTTGCAGATCCTCAGGATGAAAATACGGTGTATGTACTTAGTGCACCTGCTCTACGATCAATAGACGGAGGAAGGACCTGGGAGCGATTGAGTGGCACGCATGGAGACTACCACGACTTATGGATCAATCCAAAGAATGCTAAAAACATGGTCATTTCCAATGATGGAGGTGCTGCTATCACCTTTAATCGAGGTGAGACCTGGTCTACTCAAGCGAATATGCCTACGGCACAGATTTATCGCCTTAATGCCGATAACCTGTGGCCTTATAATTTGTACGGGGGTCAACAGGACAATTCTTCCATTAAAATTGCCACACTCTCACAGTACTCCGGTGGCATTAACCGAAAGGACTGGAGCCGATCTGCTGGAGGTGAAAGTGCTTTTCTTGCCTTTGATCCGGATAATCCTAAGTATGTAATGGGAGGAAGCTACCTGGGCAGTATGGAGGCAATTAATCAAGAGACCGGAGCTGGAATGCCGGCCATAGCAGCACCTATTCAATTTCTTGGCAAAGCGGCGAGAGATATGAAATACCTCTACAATTGGAACTCCCCGATTATTTGGTCCAAGCATGAACCGGGGACCTTTTATCATGGAGCACAGCTGGTTTTGAGAACACGAGATTTAGGTCAAACATGGGATGAAGTATCTCCGGACCTCACTCGAAACATTAATGAAAAGCAAGGCAAAGGAGGTGGTCCGCTAACCAATGAAGCGGTAGGAGCTGAAAACTACGGGACCATCAGCTATTTACTTGAGTCTCCCCATGAAAAAGGGGTGATCTGGTCAGGAAGTGATGATGGACAAGTATATCGAACAAGCGATGGAGGACAAAACTGGGAAAATGTAACTCCAAAGAATTTGGGTGAATCGTTGGTCAATGCGATTGAAATATCACCGCACGATCCTTCTACGGTTTATATCGCAACTACAAAATACAAATTCAACGATTACACTCCTGCCATTTACAAATCGACAGACAATGGAAAGAGCTGGAAACCCATCAATAATGGCATCCCATATGGGGCATTTACACGAGTTGTAAGAGAAGACCCAGGAAGAAAAGACTTGCTTTATGCAGGCACTGAGAAAGGCATCTACGTATCGTGGAATGGTGGAAACTCATGGGAGCCATTTCAACTCAACTTGCCGGTGACACCTGTCTTGGATCTAATGGTTCATAAAGGAGACTTATCAGTAGCAACATCGGGACGATCCATTTGGGTATTAGATGACCTAAATGTTTTGCAGCAAAAATCTGATGACTCATCCATCAAGCTATACAAACCTGAAGATGCGTATTATGGCTTTTGGTATGGTCCGCTTAACAGCAGCAATACCTCCAACTTTGATGGAACTGATCCATTTGAAGGAGTGAATCCGGCTAATGGTGTAGTAATCTATTATGAGCTCCCTGAGCTAGCAGACTCTGCAGCAGTTTTATTAACCATTAAAGACGCATCCGGAAATACAGTAAAGGAGATTTCCTCTGAATCAGATAAATCATATAAGCGATATGATGGTGGTCCTCCGCCCTCACCCACAGTGAGCAAAGAAGCCGGCCTCAATCGGTTTGTATGGAACATGCGCTATCCGATCATGCCTGGTGTGGATGCTGTGTACATCGAAGGAAGTTATCGTGGACATAGGGTGTCTCCAGGTACTTATACGCTGACTTTAAATGTCAACGGAGAGGAAATGTCTACTGAAGCTAAAATCCTTGAAAACCCGACTATGGATGTTTCAGATGAGAACTTTAAGGCGTATGACAAGATCATGACAGAAATGGAAGCAAATCTAACTTCCATGCACAATACCATCAATCAGGTAAAACGAGTGAATGATCAGTTGAAAGAGATGAAGCCTGAGCTACCAAGTGATGAACTGAAAACCACATGTTCCGACCTCATCGAAAAACTCAATAAATGGGATGAGGACATGGTTCAGCGCAAATCAAAAGCATATGATGATGTGGAGAATTTTGAGAATAAGTTCACCGCGGATTATCTCTATTTGATCAATGCGACAGAATCCCAGATTCCGCGAGTGAATGCTTCATCTGTTGAACGAAAGAAGGAACTTGATGCTATTTGGAAAACATATGAGACACAAGCTAACCAATGGTTGAATCAAGATATTCCTGCTTTCAACAAAGCGCTTTGGGAAGCCGGGATTGGAGCGATTAAAATCAAGTAGGAAATCATTCAATGAATTAAAAAGGCTATTCAGAATAATCTGAATAGCCTTTTCATTTTGAGTCTTAGTCCTTGACCTCAGAGTTCATCTATTGATTTTTTGTACATCCTAAAGAATAGAAAGGGTAAAAAACCAATTCCAAAAAGCAGGAAGCTAATACCAAGCATCACACCTGCACCTGGTAAATGGAGCATTTTAAGTGTTACAGATGCTATAATGAGTGCAATTGAAATAGTACCAATAATCCATTTCAATTTTTCAGATAAAACCTCTCTTGCGATCAGTTTATATCTATTGATTAGAAATAAAGGAATAAAAACACAGGATACTCCTATGGCTCCTAGTCCCATCAAAACCCCAGCACCAGCAAGGTGCAATAGTTTAAAAGCGATTCCGGTTATCCATGTCACTGTGAACAGATAGCCGACAACATACATTAGTCGTTTCATAAACATGATTTTTGAGTAATTGAATAAAAAAATTGTTTCCTGTTGTATTTCATCTAGTCCGTTGGGAGCTGTCTGCAAATAGGCTTTTTCAAACGCCTTCTCAAAGGATTGCCCCCTATCCATTTCAATCTCAACCAGACAGCAGAAATGATCAATTAGATCATCTTTCATTGCTTGATTTTTAATCGAGCTTTGATCTATTTCTTGAATAATACGGTCCTCGTATTCTTCAGCAATCATATCGCAGGGGATGTTTTTAAGTCACTAAAAATCACTTTTTCCATCGTCTTGATAAAGTCCCTCATCTCATCAAGCAATGTGTCTTTTTGCTTCTCACCTTTTTCGGTGAGCTTATAATATTTCCTTACTCTCTTCCCAATGCTGACTTCTTCGAAAGTCAAAATACCATCTTTAGTGAGCTTATGGAGCGCTGGGTAAAGTGAGCCATCTTTCAAATGAATTTTCCCTTCCGTCTCCTCTTTCACCTTTTGAGAAAGCTCATAACCATACATTTTGCCATGCTCGGAAAGCAGCTTTAGCACAATTACCTCCAATGTTCCTTTTAACAGTTCTTTCGAATACATAATACAACAATATATCAATTATTGATGTATTGCAATAAAATACCTCATTAATTGAGGTATTATTTAAAAAATCGTGTATTAAAGAGTTCAAGAGGAAATTTCATGATCGAAAATGATCAAATTAACAAATGACTTGTCCGTAATTGGACAAACTCATCATATGGATAGCTGCTGATTAAAAGAATTTAAGACGTTTCTAAATCTGGCATTCCGTTTGTAATGCCCGATATCAGTTTATCATTGATGAGCAATGAAAGTAAATATTTTCTTAATAATGACTTTGTTGTTGGTTCTTGGATGTTCCGACAATCTTGAGACTGTAGTACAGACTACAGTAAAGTTTGAAAGCAGCACATTTAATCTAAATGAGGCTGATGACGCATTGATCGTGACTGTGGTTCTAGACGAACCAGCTAAAAAAGAAGGTAATCTGGAAGTAATGTTTAGCGGATCCGCAAAGAGTCCGGATCATTACATTGTTTTACCTGAACTTAAAAATGGAATATTAAAATTGGCCTTTGAGAAAGGTGATGATGAAGTGAATTTTTTGATTTTACCTGTCAATGATGACGTAAATACAGGCTCCAAATCCATCACCCTTACCTTACAAAATCCAACAGATGGATTTGTGTTAGCTGATAAGATCGCAAACATTTCAGTCACTGATAATGATGAAGGTGAAAATCCCGGTAACCCTGAACCTATTGCTGTTAATTTCAGCATTCCAAATGCTACAGTCTCAGAATCTGATGCCGATGGTTTAGAAATTGAGGTGATGTTTGAAAGGGTTTCTGTAATTCAACAGGTAGTTGAAATAGCTGTTGGCCTACCTAATAACTATGAATACGGGGTAGATTTTCATACAGATCCGGAAATGGTTGACTTCCTTATTCCGCTTGTATTTGAAGCTGGCGAGACCAGTAAAATGATAAAATTTTATCCTTCAAATAATAATGTAGTAGAAGCCAATGCGGAATTGATTTTTACCATTAGCAACTGGAGTGAAGGTCTGATGCAAGGAAGTGAATTTGATCTTTTATTGACCGTGGAAGAAGATGATGTAATCAATTCTGAAATTCATACCATCGCAGAACTCAAAGCTTATTTTACGACACACGAAGGAAATTGGTATTTCTCTACAGATTACTTCATTGAAGGGGTGGTGACAAGCACTGATAATGTACCAAACAGCAAGTTTATTTACATTCAAGACGAAACAGGCGGTATTATGCTTGGCTTCATCCTAAATAATCTATTAACTATTGGAGATAAAGTTCAAATCAATCTTAAGAATGCAACTGGTGAAGAGGTGAATGGTCACAAAACAATGATTGGAGTGGAAGATAGATTAGGTAAAGTGATCGCAAAAAATGTATCAGTTCAACCCGTTGAAATCTCTCTAGAAGATTTGGTTAAAGGAACATTTGCGGGACAATTGGTGAAAATCAGTAACGTCTTTTTCCCTAATGCTGATGGTTCCAGGGTTTGGGAAGGCTCGCATGTATTGTCAAGCAGTGTAAACACCAGACAGGCAGTAGCTACGACATACAATAAGGCCTCATTCAGTCAGGAAATCTTACCATATGGTACTTTTACTGTAACAGGAATAGCTGGAAGTTGGGATCACCTACATGTTACCGGATTGAGCGCAATTCATTTTTAATAAATCATTTAACCGTGTCAGAAGGGCTATCCGACATATATCGGATAGCCTTTTCATTTTCAAAAAAGAACTCTCCAATACAGCTCGGTATCTTGATCAGCCGCTTAGCACGATTCGTATTAATTATAGCTAGTAAGGCACTACTTTAATGCATCAATCATTAGATATGAATCACGACAAACAAACTACAGCTATAGCACTAGGTATATGTTTAGGTACAACCGTCGGGGCGATTACTGGCAATATTGCCATATGGCTAAGTGTAGGGATAGCATTAGGTGTTGCCATTGGAACAAGTTTACAGAAAAAGGCAAACAAAGAAAAGTAAGGACAATGCTAAGCATTGTTTGGATTATTGTCATGTCAAAAAAGTAAATTTGAATTATGCGAATTAAAGATCACTGGCAATATTCAGATGAAGAATTCGAGAAGATTTTTGAATCTTATAGGCTTAAACCCGGAATATTTAGCCATGAGGCCCACCTGAGATTGGCATACATCCATATCCAGAATTATGGGAGAGAACAAGCTGAATTAAATATGTGTAAACAGATTAAGGGTTTTGCTGAATCTTTAGGCGTATATGATAAATTCAATAAGACAGTTACAATTGCATCTGTGAAGGCCATGGATCATTTCATGCAAAAAGCAGAATCTGATAATTTCAAAAATTTCATTCAAGAGTTTCCGCGTCTAGTGACCAATTTCAAAGACATTTTGGGACAACACTACGGTTTCAATGTTTTTGCAGATAAACGAGCCAAGAAGGAATTTGTAGCACCTGATCTTCTTCCATTTTAAAGATGGCTACCTTCTTTCCGACTCCTCACGATTTTCGAAAGTGGTTGGAAGAAAATCATCAAAATGAATCAGAACTTTGGGTTGGATACTATAAAAAGGCAACAGGCAAACAAAGTATCACCTGGCCCGAATCTGTTGACCAAGCGCTTTGCTACGGCTGGATTGATGGAATTAGGAAAACCATAGATGAAGAGGCCTATCAAATAAGATTTACTCCTAGAAGAAACGATAGTCATTGGAGTCATGTGAATATCAAGCGAATTGGAGAACTTAAAAAAGCAAATCTTGTAACAACAGCTGGCCTGGAAGCCTACAAGAAGAGAAATCCGGAAAATTCAGGTCGGGCTAGCTTTGAGCAAAAGGAAGTTAAACTGAGTAAAGACTTTGAAGCTCGTATAAAATCAAATAAAAAAGCATGGACTTTCTTTAATTCCAAATTGGCTCCCTCCTATCGCAAACAATCCATCTGGTGGGTGATGTCAGCTAAGCGTAAAGAAACACAAGAAAAGAGATTAGCCATTTTAATCGAATGTTCAGAGAAAAGCGATAAGATTCCTCCCTTAAAGTGGAGTAAATAGACAGTTATTAGTCATAAAGATTCATTCTTTATCTTTATTATAAATATCCACATTATGAAATCTTCAATGTTCGCCTCACTCATTTTACTAATTGTTTCTACTACAACATTTTCACAAGATGAAGGCTTTGGAGTTCCACCTATTCTAATTCGTTCTTCTCAATGCCTAACTGAAACGGAAAGAGTCCAAATCCAGAAAATACTTGAGGAAAAAACATTTCATAACCCTGTCAGATCTACTAATGTTGTCAAATTTGAATGGCCTATCAGGCAGTCAATTAACTATAATGAAAAGGAAGTGATAGGTATATCCAATTATGTAGACTGGAACGAAACCTATCCAAATAACCTAACTGACTACAATTGCGGCACCAGATCATATGACACGCAGAGTGGATACAATCATAAAGGAACGGATGTCTTTTCCTGGCCTTTTACCTGGCATAAGATGGATAATGATCATGTGGGAATAATAGCAGCAGCACAAGGAACGATCATTTACAAAGAAGGGTCCAGAGACGATAAAAGTTGTTCCTTCAATAGCAACTCCTGGAATGCAGTATATATTGAACATAGTGATGGATCTATTGCTTGGTATGGTCATTTAAAAAAAGGATCACTTACTTCTAAAGATGAAGGTGAACAAGTAGAAGCGGGTGAATTCCTGGGTGTCATGGGAAGCTCGGGTAACTCTACAGGCCCACATCTTCATTTGGAGATCTATGATGTTAATGGAAACTTGGTCGACCCATTTGCTGGCAACTGCAACGCTTCAACATCAGAATCATGGTGGGTTGAGCAACCTGATTATTACAATTCAGGAGTTAGTCGTGTATTGACACATGACAGCCCACCAGAGTTTGGTTGCTACGGTGACGAAAATCCTCACCTGAGGGTGGATTTCAGCCACGGAGAAAAGGTATATTTTGCTACTTATTTCAGAGATCAAATGGATAATGGGATTAGTAATCATGCTGTATATAGGCCTGATGGCTCCCTATTTCAGGAATGGACAACAGTATCCCCACAGTTTTATGCTGGATCTTATTGGTATCGATCATTTGATTTACCATCAGCTGGCAATGAAGGTCAATGGAGGTTTGTCTCATCTTATGAAGGAGATGAGGAGACTAGGTTTTTCTATTTAACAAATGATCCAAGTGATCAACTAACTTTTACTGAGGACTTTATAATTATGGAAGATTATGAAATAGGAGAAGAAATTGTTGGCACGTTCGAAATTGTAAATAGCGGAGACAATGGCCTGATTGTCACAGGAATTGACTATCCGGATTCTTTTGATGGGCATTGGGATGGAATAATTGATGCTCAAGAGTCAAAAACAATCCAATTCACCTTCGTACCAAATAGTACTGAGCCTTTGGATGATAAAATCACTGTTAATACATCAAGAGGATCTTTTGAGCTTGACGTGATAGCAGAAGCACCCATTCTAAGTGCTAAATCAGAGAATCTGGAATTATTTTATCCAAATCCCGTGAAGAGGGGATCTGTAAAATTCACGAATGCAGTAGATGCAATTGAGGTTATCTCCCTTAGCGGAAAAATTATCTTAAGTATTCAATCAAAAACAAATCAACTGGATGTTTCTCATCTTAGCGCTGGCACCTATCTCTTGAAATTCAATGTAGATGGTGTAAAATCCATCAAAAGAATGATTATTGAGTAATTAGGATTCTTATTTTCTTTTTGGATGCAGTTCATGGAAAAAGATATCTCCATTAGGAACATCAAACTCAATGCCCTCTACTTTGAGGTTATTGTCTAGTTCAAGCGAGATCGTACCAAAGTCAAACCATGCATGCTCCTCATCCCATTTAATCTGATAGGTATCATAGTGCCAGTGCTCTAATGTAGCATCTAGTTTTGGAGCGCTCTGAAAAGACATTCGCAAAGATCCATTTTCCTCTGAGACAGTTATATCTCCAAACATTGGATCATTATAAACTCCTATAATTTCAGACTTATCAACCGTTGGTTTGGTATTCATCACTCTTGCGCTCATTCGTTCGTCTACATCTTCTTTGTGGCCATTTCGGGAGCGTGCGCGTTCGAGATATTCTGCTGACCAATCCCTCATATCTTTCTTTAAGTACTGATTGGCGATGTAAAAGGCAATTGGTGTAGAGATTCCTTCCATCGTATTGGTGAGAACCACAATACCCAATTTTAAATCAGGAATCATCATTACCCTGGAATACATGCCATCATATCCTCCACCGTGGCTCACTGCCATGGTGCCATGATAATCCATTAGGCTCCATCCTAGTCCATAACCTGCAAAATGACGCCCCGGAATAGATTCTTTTGAGCGCTCACTTAGTTTAAAATTGTTGTGTGGGGTCCATAAAAGATTTTGCTGCTCTTTATCTATGTATTGCTGCCCATCCCATTCGCCTCCATTTAGGTTCATCATCATCCACTTGGCCATGTCCGTGGAAGATGATATAATTCCCCCTGCGGCACTCGGAGCATCCCAGCTAGCCCAGTTAATCGGTACGGTACCATTTTCTAATGTAGGCTTGTGAGGAGTTGCTGTATTTTCTGGTAGATCATTTACGCTGATTACCGTATTATCCATACTTAATGGATTCATGAAATTCTTTTTCACATAAGCTTCCCATGGCTCACCAGTAACTGTTCTGATTACCTCTCCTGCAGCTATAAACATCAGGTTTGTGTACCCATAACCATCGCGGAATTCAAATGCCTCAGGGACAAAAGCAGCATTTTTAATGATTTCTTCGGGCGTTTTCTCAGACTTGTACCAGATCACATCTCCACTAAAGGTACCAAGACCAACTCTGTGACAAAGTAAATCTTCAACAGTCACCATTGAAGAAACATATTCATCTCCATATAATGTAAAGTAAGGAAGGTATTCTCTCACCTTATCTTTCCAATCAAGCTTTCCTTCTTCAACCAACTTGGCCATGCATGAAGCAACAAACGCTTTGGAATTGGAAGCTATCGCAAAGAGTGTATTATCATCGACTTTATCGTTTTCTCCAATTTCTTTAACTCCATATCCCTTGCTCAATACTACCTCTCCATCTTTCACAATAGCAACAGCCATACCCGGCACATTCCAATCTTTTCTGGCTTTTTCTATGTATTTGTCAATAGCCTTGACATCTACTTGAGCCTGAGATGATATAAATAAGATTAAAAGAAGTATAGATAAGAGCTTTTTCATTCTTCAAAATTTGATTAAGAACGAAAATACAAAAGAAAAGCAATTAGCTCTTACCACGTAGAGCTTTTAGCATTGAGTACTGCTTTCATGATATCTTTTTGACTGATTTGACCAATCAGCTTACCTTCATGAACGACTGGAAACCTTCGTAACCTTTTGTCAAGAAACATTCTTGCCGCCTCAAAGATATTGAGGCCTGGACCCACGGTAATCACATTTTTTGCCATGTGTTCCTCTACCAATCCTGTGAAGATTGGCATGTTATCATATTTGCCCTTTACTACCTCTTTCAAACAATCTCCTTCTGAGATAACACCAACTAATTGTCCATCGTCATTAACTACAGGTCCTCCAGAAATTTTATACTTCATTAAAGCATCAACCACCTCATGCATCGCCTGATCCGGCTTGAATGTGATGAGTTTTTGCGCCATGTAATCTTCTACTTTAAGCGCTTGAGTTTCCTGAATTTTTGGAGCTTCTGCTCCTCTGTAGCTCATTACCATATTTAGCTGAATTTAATGTTTTAAGTAGCATAGAATCTACTCAAAAAACAGGAATTCACCAAATTTTAGTATGTAGATTATTAGCTTGAATGATCAGAAACTATCACCCATTCATCACCTAGACGTCTGAAGATCAGAGAGAAATGACCGTTTGGGTTATCACTGTTTAGCTTTAAGTTCCACTTCCCAATAACGGTCCAAAAATCTTCACTTAAAGGTTCTACTATGATTAATTCAAATGAAAGAATTCCCATCGCAGATTTGTCAGGATATCTCTTTTTATAATTATCTAGCGTTTGTTGCCATCCATAAGTAAGCCCTTTGCTTCCAATAAAAACCAACTGCTCCGATTTCCAATAACCCTCCATGAAGCATTCTAAATCCCCTTCATTCCAACATTCCACTTGCTGAGCTAGCACTTCTCGAATGGCACGTTCGTCTGTGCTTTGAGAGATGGATGAGAAATGAAATAATATTAAGGCGAAGAATAGTGCTATCCTCATTTTCTAAGATATGTTTGAATCTTAGCTTTTAACGTCTCTTTATCGGTAGTAATGTGTGGATCGCTGTAAATTTTAAGCATCATCTCACGTAAAACATCCTCATCATAGCCAAGTTTGCTAGCGATCTTGGCGCAAAACTTAATTTCTTCTTTATAGATGCGCCCGTCGATTTTCATTAACTGCACAACATTGTACAGGTAATCATAACGCTGATCATCTGAAAGCATTTCCAATCCCTCTATCACGGAAGGGTCCTCAAAACATTCACTTATCTCTTCAGCAGACATCCCGTTTGCTTTGCCTATTTGCTTTATAAGATCGATTTCCTCCTGAACGACTACTCCATCTACTCGAGCTAGTTGCACGAGCATATTCAAATGAGACCGGACAATATTTGGAAAATTACTTTCTATGACTTTTCGAATTAAATGCAGTGCAACCGATTGCGAATGCTTCACAAAAGTAAAGCCACACACGTTAATCTCAAACTATAATAATAAGTGGCTATCTTAGAATGGCAATGAATTTTTTGGCACATCTGTATTTAAGTGGCGAGGACGAAGAAATTTCGATTGGAAATTTTATTGGAGATTTTGTAAAAGGATCTCAAATGGATCAATATTCTGACGAAATTCAAAAAGGCATCAGGCTGCACCGTAGCATTGATTATTTCACTGATACACATGATGTTGTGCTACAAAGCAAAATAAGGCTCAGAAAGAAATTCAGGCACTATGCTCCCGTAATAGTGGATGTATTTTATGATCATTTTCTAGCTAAGAATTGGGCTGATTATTGTAATGTTCCACTTTTAGAATACACAGAGAACTTTTACAAAACAATTACCAAATACTTTGATCGCATTCCAAGAGGGGTGATCAATATGCTTACTTACATGACCAGAGATAATTGGCTATTTAATTATCAATTCATCGAAGGGATTGATAAAGCTTTAACCGGAATGAGTCGTCGTACACGTTATGAAAATCGCATGGATGAAGCATCTCAGGCATTGCAAAAGCATTATTCTGAATTTGAAGATGAATTCAATGCATTCTTCCCGGAATTGGAGGCTCATGTCAAAAACTTCGAAAAATAAATTTTAACATGAAAGATTTTCTAATAGTAGGCCTTGGTGGGTTTATTGGTAGTGCTGCCAGGTATGGTGTTTACCTCCTTACTGCTAAACTGTATTTCGAAAAACCATACCTAGGAACCTTGATTGTGAATTTACTTGGATGTTTTTTGATCGGGATTCTTAGCGGTGAACTAATAAAAATAAATAATCAGACTGGCCTATTTCTAATCGCAGGACTTTGCGGTGGCTTTACCACCTTTTCAACCTTTGCTTTGGATGGGCTTAAACTTATTCGTGATGGAATGATCACACAGTTTATTTTTTATGCAAGTGTAAGTATGATTGGAGGTTTGATTGTTTGCTTAATAGGGCTTTATTTGATGAATAAAGCATAATCTTTATTTACCTATCTTCGTTTATAGAGGAGAATTTCCATTTCAGATGACCAATTACTACCACGTACTGGGGCTTTCTGAGGATGCCACACCTACTGAAATCAAGGCCGCATTTAAGCGTCTTGCTGTCAAGTACCATCCGGACAAACATCCAGGTAAGCCTGAGATGGAAGAAAAATTCAAGGAAATCAATGTTGCACATCAGATCTTATCGGACGAATATGAAAAAGCCCGATTTGATCTAAAACTTAAATACAGACAGTTTTCTGGCAGTCATACAAGAACTAGTACTTACCGGCCTCCAAATCCTAATCAATGGAAAAATCAAGCCAGAAGAAGGTATGCGTATAAGCCAGTGGATACCAAACAAAATGCAATTGCAACCGCCTATGCGTTTGGCATTACATTTTTAATTGCGCTATTGGTCATGACTGGTGTCTGGATGAAGCAAAGCTATGATGACAGGAAGCTAGAAAAATTGCTTGCTGATAGGCGATCAACCTATCTTGAAGCAAAGGATCACTTTGAATCTGGTGATTTCAGATCTGCTTTTGAAATAATGACATCATTAAAGTTCTTTAGAAAAGGAGAGCGAGATATGAAGATTTTCAAGAGTACCATGCTCGACCAAATAGTTGAGAAAGGAAATAAGTCATTCAGAAAAGGCGATTACCAGGCAGCTATAGATCTATACACACTTGTCCAAGAGTTTGCACCTCATTTACCTTTTTATGAGCTAAAACAAAAACTTGCAGAGTCTTATAAAAGGAACAATCAACCTAATAAAGCAATTGAGGTCTTAAAGGACTTTCTGATTGGTGAATATGAAATTATTGGTTCATTGGTGAAAATAGCGGAAATTCAACGTGACGAATTTAACAACCTTGAGGAAGCTCTGGATCATTTAATAATTGCCCACAGGCTTGCTATTAAGCGATACAAAGCGATTTACGGAGATGGATATGCTTTAGTGATCAATGAAAAATACGTCCCTAAATCACATTTTTACCTCTATACAAACCTTGCCGATTTGTATCTCCGCCTTAGCGATACGGAAATGGCCATAAAAGCTGCAGATTGGAATAAGTACGTTTGGCCTGATAGCGCCATTTCATATGTAACAAGCGCTCAAGCATATGCTGCTATTGGTGATCTTAACCAGGCATGTATAGAGTATAGTGGTGCAAGAGACAGGAACTGGAAAGGCAAAACGCCTTCATATTGCAGATAAATGGCCGGTTACTCTAAAAATCCACTTTGGAAGAAACTAAATATTAAGGAAGACTATAATTGTTTTCTATTTCAATCTCCTGAAAATTACTTTGAACTAATAGAGGAAACTCCTGCAGGTACTGAATGGGATGATGATCTGAATTCATCACCTTATGATTTTGAGCATGTATTTGTTACAAAAGTTGAAGAGCTAGAAAATGGCTGGAATGATTGGAAGAAATCTCTTAAAAAAGATGGCACACTTTGGGTATCCTGGCCAAAAGGGAGTTCAAAACTTGATACAAATCTCAATGGAAATATTGTTCGTCAATTTGGATTAAATGGCGGCTTAGTAGATGTCAAAGTCTGTGCAATAGATGATGATTGGTCTGGATTGAAATTTATGTATCGGAAAAAAGATCGTTGAATTCATCATCGACTTTAAACTCTACTTTGCAGCGCTGATCTTTAAGAAGCTCCATATCATCTACCATTATGAATTCATCTTGTTCTTTCTGAATCTTCGCATTTGCTTCCTTCTTCACCTTAATCCGTTTAATTGCCTCTACAAAACGTCTCATTTCTGTGATATTTTCTAGAATGAGCTCAGGAACTTTAGTTGGTTTCCCATCATCCCCCTTAGCTACCATGGTGAAGTAACTGTTGTTGGTATGTTTTACTTGATTCGTTTTCACATTTTCTGATGTCACTTTTATACCCACCACTAATGAGCTATTCCCAACATGATGTACTGCTGCATCTAGCGTCAGCAACTCACCAACCTCAACAGGCTGGAGAAACTGTACTCCATCTACAGTAACGGTAACACAGTATGTGCCTGCATGCTTACTAGCCACTGCATAGGCTACCTTATCCATCAATGAAAGTATGAGTCCACCATGTACTTTTCCTCCAAAATTTGCGAAAGAAGGAATCATTAATTCTGTGAATTTGGTTCGTGAGAATTGTACGGTTCGAGGTTCCATATCTAAAATTCTACTTTAATATCAGAAGACTGTGTACCCATAAATACTTTGATCAACTCAAACTCATAGGTGACATCTTTCCCGACTTTACCTACCAATTGGTCTTTTGAGACCTTCTTAGCCTTTCTTGGTAAATGAAGGATTAGGATGGTTTTTGATTCCTCAATCAGAGAACCAATTACCATCATAGTAGAGTCAGTCATCTTGACATCCGCATTGATTTTGGAGGTTCTGGCAAAAGAGCTCCCATCAAAGGTATATTGGACTTTCATTTGTGGTAAATCCATCTTCATTGCATCACCGGAAGCTCCTTGATTTTCACTTAAGAAATCATTGAACGCCTGTAACTCATCGACACTACTGAATGAAAAACGCATACCTGAATTAATATAACCGTCTTGCTTGCCGCCCTTCATAAACATCTCCATCTTATCGAGGTACTTTCTTTTATCCGGATCATTTTTAATACTATCCGGAACCCTGGAGGAGAAATCTATGATTGAGTCAACTTCCAATGGGAACTGTTCCCATATTTGAGCCTCAACTACCTGTCTAAGACTATCTTCTGAGGCATCCGGATAAATGCTACTCATCATACCCATCATCATGGATCGGGTACTTTCAATAGCATCAGTGTAAACCATGTACTTGCCACTTCCGTCAGCATTGAGATAAATCTCTTCAGTGATATTTGCGCATGAGGTGATGAAAAGCACAAAGACTACCCAAGTCTTTTCTATTAAAGATTTTGAAGGCTTCATTATGGTATGTTTAGGTGAATATCAACCCACCAAATCTCCAGTCATCTTACGGCATTTTTTAATTTTCCGATTGAGGATCACCTTCCAAAAGGGTGAGCGTGTGACTACTAATTTAGTCTTTACCCAAAGGTTATTCAAAAATTTACCCTCCCATGTTCTACTTGTATTTAAATAAGAAGGCTCTACTAGGTATTCAAATCCCATTTTATGTGTTGCCTCTAACACACATGGATTCCCATATAAAATCTTGTCAGCATTGGGGACATAAATGAATGAATAAGTCTTTCTTTTCGGTTTATTGGAAGCTTTATTGGCATCTTTTCTCATCTCCAAATTTTCCGTAGGAAGATGATCTTCTACAGGCTTTTCTCTTTGAGCAAAGGATGCAAAACAGATGAAAAAATATGCGAAGAAGAAAATCGATCGCCTCATATGGAAACCAAAATAGAGAAATTTTTAGCAATGATTGCTGGTAGTACGGTGAATAAATAACTTGCGAAGCGAAATTGAGCCAAAGTGAAGTTTTTAATATCATTTTTCCTTCGAAAAATACCACGTAAGTACCTCCAGCTATTTAGTCACACTGCACTAAGGATTGTAGCTGTATTTTATCGGGGAAATAAAGTAGAGTGTCCCGTCTGCGAGTCTCATTTTAGAAAATTTTTGCCTTATGGAAGGTTAAAATCAAGACCCAATGCGCTTTGCCCGAAGTGTCTTGCTTTAGAAAGACACAGACTGATTTGGCTCTATCTAAAAAGAAAAACAGACTTCTTCACCAAAGAAGCAAAAATGCTCCATGTGGCACCTGAATTATGTTTCATGGATAGATTTGAAGCCTTAAAAAACCTTGATTACATCACTGCTGACATTGAATCTCCCCTTGCTAAAGTGAAAATGGATATTCATGAAATTCCATTTGAAGATAATTCCATTGATATCATATTCTGTAATCATGTCTTGGAACATGTAGATGATGATAAAAAAGCACTTGGTGAAATAAAAAGGGTGCTGAAGCCGGGTGGCTGGGCCATTCTTCAGGTACCGTTTTTCTACCCTCTACCTCAAACAACTTATGAGGATAAAAATATTATCGATCCAAAGGAGAGAGAAAAAGCTTTTGGGCAGGATGATCACGTACGAATGTACGGTGAGGATTATGGCGCCCGCTTGGGTGAATCCGGACTTAAGGTGATTGAAGAAAACATCATAGAGGAGCTAAGTGGTGAAGAAAAAGATCGTTTTGCTTTACCAGAAAAAGAGATAATCTATAAAGTCGTTAAATAGTAATTCAGAATCATCTGCTATATAACACCTATTAAAGTGTACTTTTTTGAGCAGTTCAATAAAAGATTTCAGTTCAATCAATTAAAACTATATTCTACTCCAAAATACACTTCATAGATAAACTCATTTAGAGGAATGATCGGTTTGTCATCCAGAAGAAAATTAGATGTCATTTTAAGTTTAAATTTTTCAGTCAGGGCATTCTTAAATTCTAACTGCCCACTCAATCGATTTCTGAATGCATCAATTGCACCATCTCTGCCTGACTGGAAATAAATAATTGCGTTAATATTTATTGATTCTGTCAGTTTTACATCAGCACTTAAATATGAATTCAACTTCCAGAGATTCTTATTGATCTCCCCCTCTGGCCCATTCCAACGTTCATTTTCTCTAAATACACCTACTCCAGCAAATAGTGAATTCTCTTTTTGAAGAATGTTCCACCTCAGCCCTCCACCGTATAGCATCCTGAACTCCATATTCCTGGACTCATCAAATTGTCCCTGAATGAAAAACTCTGGAGTCAGCTTGGCAGTGCGACGCAATACCTGCCTCAGGTGTGCAGATCCATTGTAAATGAGGGGTCCATCCCCTATTTTAAAGTAGTTTAGCCCACTTATGAGTACAGTAGCAGAGCGTTCTGCGATATATACAAGATCGACATTGTTATTTACGCCAACATAAATATTCTGCTGATCAACTGTGGAACTTCTATTGTTGATGGCAAAGGTGGCATCAATAACTCCAGTGAAATAATTGGAGGAGTCGGTCGCAAGAAAACCTTTGTCTACTTTGAGGATTTGAGCTTTTGTGCTAAAGATTAAAAGAAGGAGCGTCGAACTCAATAAAGCCTGCTTCATTGTCATAGATACAAAACTATTATGTAGAGCCACAGAAATGAAAAAATGACTCTTTTAGCTAATAAGAGTTTTTAGCGGATGAACGCTTACTCGTTTGGCTTATAGTAAGCTGTTTTATAACTTAGATAATATCTAAACGCCATGTCACCCTACGCCACCAAGTTATCAACCCTGATATTATTACTTTTCACTTTTGTGGTGCAAGCTCAGGTTTCTGAAGATTCATTATTGAAACGGCAACAAAAAGGAGAAGAGCTTTTTTTGAGTTTTCAATTTCAGAAGGCCGTTCCCATTCTGAAAGAGGTTGCATTTTCATTTAAGGAAAGGGACCTATGGAAAAACTATTTTGAATGTAAATATTACATCAACCTTTCCTACGTTCTCATCAATCGTGATTCACAGCAAGCACTGGATAGCCTTGAAGCTGACCTAAGTCTTGCATCTGTAAAAATGGGAGAAAAGAGCTCTGGAGTAGGCGAAATGTTATTCGGACTTGGTTGGTTGCATGACAATGCCCTAAGAAAGAAGGAAAAAGGTGCTGAGTATTATCTTAAATCCCTTCACGCTTTTGAAAGTTCATTCGGTCCTATTCATAAAAAAACAGCGAAAGCGATATCAAACTATACTCAGATTCTGGTTTCACTGGGGCGCGATAAGGAGGCGGAGCAATACTTACAAAAAGCTTTAAAAATCTATGGGGAATTATACGATGAAAATGATAGTGAATGGTCAAGACTCTACAATGCAGCCTACTACTATTATGAGGGGTTAAGTCTGCAAGACCAAGCTTTGAAGTATGCTAAGGCGCAGTATCAATTGGCTCAAAATGGCGGGTCAAATAAACGCCTATTGCTAAATGCTTGCAGGAATTTATGCATGAGCTATTTCTATCTACAAGAATATGATAAAGCCAGGTTTTTTGCATTGAAGGAGCTTAAAATGAGGGAAGGAATACAATCACATGAACAAACAATTGCCATTTACAATAATCTCGGTAGGATTTATACATATTTAGATTCAACCGATCGGGCCTTGGAGTACACATTCAAAGCTTGGGAATCAAAAAAAGAGATTTACGGAGAAGAGCATCCGTTAACTGTAAGTTCAGCCATCAACTATGGAAATCTGCTATCGGCTATAGGTAGAGCCTCTGAAGGAAAGAATATACTCCAAAGTCAAATTTCACTAGCTAGTGATCCTGAGAATCAACTTCGCTTACAAGCGTTAATTGGTGTTGCATATAAGGAGAGTAAAGATTGGAAAAACGCAATCCAACAGCATGAAGAAGTAAGGGAAGAATACTTTAATACAGAAATGATGGATAAAATATTGGCTTTCTATTTTTATGGAAAATCTGCCATTTCAGCTATTGAAAGTGGAATTGAATTAGGTCAAGATGAATCTCTTCAAAAAGCTCTTAACACTTTTGAAGAAGCTGATTCATTGGCGAATCATTTTTGGGGTAACATCGACTATTACGACAATCAACGGCACTTTCTCAATCTCCATACAGACTTGTACCTCATAGCATCAAAGCTCTTTTTCACCTTATTTGAGAAAAGTAATAATTTGACCTATGCAGATAGGTTCCTATACTCCACTGAAAAATGTAAATCATCCATTTCATACTCCACGTTCCAACTTGCAGAGCGAATGGAACAACTCAATGTTCCCGATGATATACTAAACTTGAGAGCCGAGATTGAACAAGAGATTTTAGCCTTACAAAACGAAGAGGAAGGGTCAAAAACAGAACTAATTAAGAAGACAAATCAAAGAGACAGTTTAAAGAGGGTGATTCGGAATAATTATCCTTCTTATTACCAAGAACGAATCAACACATCATACGCATCTATTTCTCAGCTTCAAGAAAAATTGGATAATAAATCTGCTTTTCTCATCTACAATAACGGTGAATATGTGGTTAATAAAAAATCTGAAGTTTATGCCATGTTAATTATGAGAGATGGGGTGAAATTATGGAACAAACAAACGGAGGATTTCAGTGATAAGCTGGAAAGCTATCTTTCAGATGTAAGAAATAGGAAGGATCAGCTTCGCTATGAGGGTGAGCTATACCAACTTTTGAGTTTTTCCGAACTGGCGCTATTCCCTGAAATCACAAATCTTAACATTGTCCCTAGCAATGAGCTTTTCTATCTTCCTTTTGATCTTCTGACCGATACTGAAGGGAACTATTTACTTGAAAAGTATACCATTAGATACTTGCAATCTGCATCTATGGAAGCTTTACTAGCAAATACTGAACCTAGAATTGTTAAAATAAGCACGTTAATCTCCCCTGATTTTAGTTCATCGGTAGATATGGCAGATGGAATAGTGCGGGAAAGCTCTAAAGCCACCTTAACTAGCGCTAACAGGGAAATCAATCAAATAGGGAAAATAATAAGTGGTCAAAGATTTACAGATAGCTCGAAAAAGAAGATTATTCAACAGCTTGAGCAATCTGATTTAATCCATCTTGCCACACATGCAGAAGTTAACCTTCAAAGTCCTGGAAGATCTGCCGTATACTTAACAGATTCTGAGGACAGCATCCTTTATGCCTATGAATTGTACAATCAACGGTTTAATGCTGACCTGGTCACATTAAGCGCTTGTAATACTGGAGTAGGTAAACTACAGAATGGAGAAGGTTTACAAAGTTTGGGTAAAGCCTTTTTATACGCCGGTTGTCCTAATTTGATCATAAGTCTTTGGGAAGTAAATGACGAATCCACTGCTGAGCTAATGGAATATCTATATGAAAATTTGAAGGACGGAATGAACAAGGATGAAGCACTTCGTCAAGCCAAGCTGACATATCTTCAAAATGCTGATCCTGTCAAATCTCATCCATACTACTGGGCGGGTTTTACATTCACAGGAAACCCAGAACCTATGATATTTGATAGCGATTTTAAAAAATGGTTTATCATCTTGATTCCAATAATTTTTGTAGTTTTTCTCGCCAGAAGAAAACGTCAAAGCTGATTAAGCACCTCCTTAGACTTACGTGCTAATCCATTTTTCCCTTTAGAAAGCTTTCTCAATAATTCACTGGCCTCATCTACCCGCTCTAACTTGATCAATATCAGGGCTTGATACCATGTTCCGATATCATTGTATTTTGATGATTCGGGTATTTGATCAAGCATGTTGAGTGCCTCTTCAAATCGTTCTAACTCCATTAAACAAATGCCAGCATAAAGATCATATCCAATTCGGTCACTTGAATTTTTTAACTGTTGAATCTTTTCGTAGGCCTCTTGATACTCTCCTTGCTTATATGCCTCAAATGCCTCCTCCTCAAGATTATTCTCTAAACTTTCACCTCTCACTTCTCCAAACTCATACACTCCATAGGGCTCATAGAAATTGGTATAAATGGAATTTGCATTCGGTGAGTCATAAATGAAAAGATAACTTATGATCAAGAGTGGAATCAATGCTGCCACTGCGTACCAATATTTAGAACGTGTTTGTTCACCCCGGTGAAGCACACTTTTTAAGCGTTCACGTTCAGAAAAAGCAATTCCTTTCATAATCAAACGCTCCTTTTCTACCTCATCTCTTAGCCCTTTTTCTGCATCCAGCTTTTTCTCAAAATTGGATTTATCTTCGGCAGAAAGTTGATTCTGAATGTATTTTCGTATTTGTTCTATGTCTTCCATACTTTGTCCTTTAAGTATTTGATGCACCTTGATTTTTGAACCTTCAATACATTTTTATCCGAGTATTCCAATGCTTCAGCAATTTGTCCCAGACTCATTGATTGATAGTAAAACAGTTTCAAAATAGACTTACAGGGTTCATGCATTTCATCAAAATATTTTTTTAGTTGATTGACTAGTCCATTTTCTTCGTCCTCTTTTTCCAACCACTCCCTATAGTAGACCGTCACTTCATCAACCTTATCATCTTGTCGCTTTTGTAGTTTGAATCTCTTTAGTAATTGATTCTTGCAAATCGCAAACAAATAGGTTTTCAACGTGCACTTGAGGTCAACTAACTTTCCATCAAGGGCAGCTTCATAAAGCACAATGATCGAATCTTGATAAACATCTTCAAATGAAAAATCATCACCAAAGTGCTTCATCAACCAGCTTCTAGCTTCCTTTTTATAAAAGTTATAAACCTGCTTAAATACAGCTTCATCACCTTTAGACAATCGATCAATTACATTTTCGTCGCTACTTATTTTCACTACTTAGTATTTCATCAACCAAAATAGTTAACACCTAATCGAAAAAAAATTTTACCGAGCTGTTAACCATTAGCATAATCGGCTATTAAGACTTGAAAAATCGCAATAGTCATGAAAACATTTAACACTACTGATCACAACCACCGAAGACTCAAACGAAAACTTTGGATCATTGAAGCCATAGTTTTTATCGCAAGTCTACTATTTGTTCAAGTTAGCAATGCGCAGGATGTCACTATCCCGGATGCGAACTTTAAATCATATTTGGTTGGTAATACATCCATTAACACCAATGCTGATGGAGAAATCCAGGTAAGCGAAGCTACTGCCTACTCCGGGGCAATCATTTGTAATAGCTTGAGCATCTCTGATCTGACAGGAATTGAAGCTTTTCCAAACATTACTGAGCTAAACGTCAGACAAAATAATCTATCTAGTGTGGATTTGAGTAATAATTCCGCACTAACAAGTCTGCGTATCGGAGAGAATTCGTTTACTACCATAGACCTTTCTGCAAATACTCAACTAGAGTTTCTAATTGCCAACAACAATTCCTTATCATCCATTGATGTTTCTAACAACACATTGCTTACAGAGCTGAATGTTTGGGGCAATCTGCTTAAGTCTTTAGATATTTCAAATAACACCCAATTGGTTGAATTGAATTGTGCAAACAATACAGGAATCGCGTCTTTAGATCTATCCCAGAATACTTTATTGATAGATTTTGATGCTTCAGAAACTGGCATTACATCAATCGACCTATCAAATAATACTTCCATGGAAGTTTTATCGATTACCAGTAATAACCTGGCTGAAATAGATGTGACTCCTTTGAGTCAACTGACCGAATTATATGTTTATAGCACACAAATTCAAAGCATCGATCTCACTCAAAATCCAAACCTTGAATACCTCGATATTGAGTATAACCAATTAGATCAAATTGATATTTCTCAAAACACCATGCTAGTAGAAGCTATTTTGAATGGTAATACACCTTTACGTCATTTAAATGCTGCGAATGGCAATAATCAAAACTTATATCTGGAAGTAGATACATCGCCTAATCTTACCTGCATTCAGGTTAGCGACGTAGCTTATGCTAATGCTAACTGGGAAAAAGATGAGACTGCTACCTTTAGTCTTGACTGTCCAGGTCCTTTTGAGTTGGTTTCATTGACTCCAGGAAATGGCTCGACGGAAGCTTCTAAAGAATCTGTATTAACGTTAACATTTTCTCACGATGCGGATGTTGGCGCAGGTAACATTAAGGTTTATAAAGTATCTGATGATGCCCTGGTCGCACAATTGAATAATTTCAATAGCACCTATATGACCATTGATGGCCCCAATATAACCTTCGATTTTCCGGTAGATTTCCCGCAAGGTGAGGAGTTGTATGTTCAAGTATCTGACGCTTATCTCAGAAGTGATTTGATTAGTGAAGATTGGGAGGGGATTCAAGACAACACAAGCTGGACTTTTACAGTAGAAGATACACGACCACAAATCATCTCCTTTTCTCCCACAACTGAAATTATACCGGTCAATGTGGAATTGTCATTAACATATGATCGTGAGATGGTTCTGACTACATCCACTATTCCAGCCATTAGGGTCTATAACTCTGACGATACGCAAGTATTCTTTGCAAACAAAAACAGCCCATATATTGAATTGAATGGAGCTACGGCAACTATTTCATTACCTAACCCTCTGGCTTCCGGAACGGATTACTACGTTACGCTGGGAGAAGGCCTTTTTGTGGATGCAGAGGATATTGCAAATGGAGGTCAGGACATAGAAGATGATCAAACATGGAATTTTAGTACCAGAATCAATGATGGTAACGGACCTGATATCGTTTCTCTGAGCCCTTCGAATGGTGCTACCAAAGTTGAACGTGCCGGTAATGCCATTGATTTTGAAATCACATTTGATGAGCCTGTCTATTTAGGAAATACAAGTGGGGCTGTAAGATTATATCGTGAAGCAGGTGAAACGGATGTGCTCTACTATAATATTGGAAATATTGCGTCTATAAGCGAGGATAACTTAACTGTAACTTTCAATATTCCAGGAAACTATAACATGTTTGAAAATACAGAACATTATATTCTTCTGGATGAGACAAATGGTTCCAATCAAGTCATTTTTGATGCTGATGGAAACAATGTAACTGCCATTGATGGAGAAAACGATTGGCGTTTTACCACATACGGAGCGATAGAAATTCAATCCACAGTTCCCGCTGATGATGCTGTTGATGTAAGTACTTCAGGAGTAGTATCATTCACAACAAATAATGATATTACTGTGGCCACCGGTGCTCCTATTTACCTTAAGTATGCAAGCAATAACGCAAATGCATCAGTTGTTACTACAGACTCAGAAGAGGTTACACTCAATGGCAATGAGGTAACAATCGATTTTGGTGAATTGAATACGAACACCTCCTATTATGTTTATATCCCAAATAGTGCGTTCAGAGATGAATTCAACCAGACATTCACTATCGCGGGTACAGAAACATGGAATTTCACAACTGGCGATGAGATTGCACCAAGTCTCGTCGCACTTTCTCCATTACATGAATCTACAGACGTTGCAGCAGATGAGGATTTGGTTATAACCTTTAATGAAGATGTTCAATTGAGTGGTGAAGGAATATTTAAAATGTATGATCGATCCAATGATCAGCTAATAGGAACCATATGGTCTTTTGATGCTGGAGCGACAATAAATCAAAACACGGTAACCTATGATATTCCAATAGATCTACCTTATGGTACTGAAATCTATATTGAAATAACAAATGCAATCGAGGACTTAGCAGGTAATAGAGCAGAAAATATCACAGGCAGTGATGATTGGTATTTTACTGTCGAAGGAGAGCTGGATGCTCCGCAAATAACATCTTTATCTCCGTTGAATGGTGCAACTGATGTTTCAATTACTGAAAACTTAGTGTTGAACTTTGATGAGAATGTTCAATTGACTGGGTCGGGTTTATTCAAAATGTACAACGCCGCTACTGATAAACAAATTGGTGCTAATTGGGCATTTAGCTCAGGTGCCACTGTTGATGGAAGTACGGTTACCTATGACATTCCCATAGACCTGCCATACGAAACAGAAATTTATTTCACCATAACCAATGCGATCGAAGATGAATGGGGAAATAACGCTCCCAATTTCACAAATAGTTCTGACTGGGTAATTACAACCATGGCTGAGCCCGATGAAATAGAACCGGCGATAGAAGTATTAAATCCAACCGATGATGCCATTGATATAGCTGTCAATCAAATGATGGAAATCACCTTTGATGAAGACGTTATGATTGCCACTAGTGGAGCAACAAAGCAAGCGATTATAAAGTATGGTAGTAACCAGATATTCGAAGTTGTTACCCTTACAAATGATAACATTCAGGGAAACATACTTTCAATACCTCATCAGGATTTTGCAAGAGAAACAACCTATTACATGTACCTGGCTGATGGGGTAATTGCGGATCTCTCAAATAATTGGTTCAGTGGAATAATAGAATCTACTGAATGGAACTTCACCACTGAAAGTAAGCTAGATCAGACCATTACATTCTCTGAAATTACTGATAAAGTCTATGGAGATGATTCATTTCAGCTCTCCGCTTCAAGCTCATCTAATCTTGATGTATCGATCACAGTAGTTGAAGGCCCTATCTCTTTGGATGGGAATACAGTAACTATTACTGGAGTAGGGAATGCAACGATTGCTGCCAATCAATCCGGTGATGATACTTTCAATCCTGCTCAAGAGGTAACTCGATCTTTTGAAATTGCTAAAGCAGATCAAGTCATCACCATCACTCCAATTAATGATAAGTTGACAACTGATGCGTCGTTTGATATTGATGCAGAAGTAGACTCTGGACTGGAGCTTACTTACAGCGTTTCTGGACCTGCAACTAATGAGGATGCAACTATAACGCTGACTGGAGAAAGTGGAACTGTGACTGTTACGGTATCTCAAGGAGGTGATGACTATTACAATAGTACGTCTTCCTCTGAGTCATTTGATGTTATTGATCCTGCTAAACAAGATCAAACCATAACATTCTCTGAAATTGAAGACAAAGTCTTCGGTGATGATCCATTTCAACTCGCTGCTTCCAGTTCTTCTGATCTTGATGTATCGTTCACAGTAGTTGAAGGCCCAATCTCATTAGATGGAAATAGTGTGACCATTACAGGAGCAGGAACAGCAACCATTGCCGCCAATCAAGCCGGTGACAACACTTTCAATCCTGCATCAGAAGTGACTCAATCATTTGAAATTGCTAAAGCTGACCAGGTTATCACCATCACTCCAATTGAAGATAAGCTGACTACTGATGCAGCGTTTGATATTGATGCAGAAGTAGACTCTGGGCTGGAGCTTACTTACAGCGTTTCTGGATCTGCAAGTAATGAGGGAGCGACCATAACACTAACTGGGGAAAGTGGAACTGTGACTGTTACGGTATCTCAAGCAGGTAATGACAATTACAATAGTACGTCTTCCACTGAGTCTTTTGATGTCTTGGATCCTGCTAAACAAGATCAAACCATCACATTCTCCGCAATTGAAGACAAAGTCTTCGGTGATGAATCATTTCAGCTCTCCGCTTCCAGCTCCTCTGATCTTGATGTATCGTTCACAGTAGTTGAAGGCCCAATCTCACTGGATGGAAATACCGTTACCATTACAGGAGCGGGGAATGCAACCATTGCCGCCAATCAAGCTGGTGATAGCACTTTCAACCCTGCTCAAGAGGTGACTCGATCTTTTGAAATTGTCAAAGCAGACCAAGTCATCACCATCACTCCAATTGAGGATAAGTTGACAACCGATGCAACGTTTGATATTGATGCAGAAGTAGACTCTGGACTGGAGCTTACTTACAGCGTTTCTGGACCTGCAACTAATGAGGATGCAACCGTAACGCTGACTGGAGAAAGTGGAACTGTGACTGTTACGATATCTCAAACGGGTAATGAGAATTACAATGGTACGTCGGCCACTGAATCATTTGATGTGACTGATCCTGCAAAACAAGATCAAACCATCACATTCTCCGCAATTGAAGACAAAGTCTTCGGTGATGAATCATTTCAGCTCTCCGCTTCCAGCTCCTCTGATCTTGATGTATCGTTCACAGTAGTTGAAGGCCCAATCTCACTGGATGGAAATACCGTTTCCATTACAGGAGCAGGAACAGCAATCATTGCCGCCAATCAAGCCGGTGATGACACATATAATCCAGCCTCAGAAGTGACTCAATCTTTTGAAATTGTCAAAGCAGAACAAGTGATCACCATCACTCCAATTGAGGATAAGTTGACAATCGATGCAGCGTTTGATATTGATGCAGAAGTAGACTCTGGGCTTGAGCTTACTTACAGCGTTTCTGGTCCTGCAACAAATAGTGGTGCAATTGTAACGCTAACCGGGGAAACAGGGGTAGTGACCGTCACTGTATCGCAAGCAGGTAATGAGAATTACAATTCTGCTTCAGCAATAGAGTCATTTGAGGTAACTGAAAATGCATTGGGTTTTGAAAATGAGATTGATGTAGAATACTATCCAAACCCTGTTAGAAACAAATTAACCATCAAAACCAGCGAAAATTCTACCATTCGTTTGATTGGAATGAATGGAAAGGTTCTATTGGTTAAACATAAAATTCGCTATGGATCACTTGATCTTTCAACTATAAAACCAGGTCTTTATGTACTTGAAATTAAATCAGGCGATCAGGTTTTTAGGGAACAGATTATTAAGGCTAACTAAGGAAGCATAAGCTAATGGCTATGCGATTAGGGCCGCTCAAGGAGCGGCCCTTTTTTATGGCTTCAAAAAACAGCTATAATTAGTAAATTGAGGTACATTCAATGACCAAAACCCATCCTCATCATGTTAACCAAAAGACTTCTCTACTCAATATTCGGCATATTCAGTGTCTTTCTACTCGTTGCACAATCCACCCAAAAACCAGTTCTACATGGTAAGCACTGGATGGCCATCACAGGAAAACCTCTCGGTGCAACGGCTGGTGCGATGGTCTTCAATCAAGGGGGAAATGCTGTGGATGCATCTTGCGCCATGCTTGGTGCGACAAGCACTATGTGGGATGTATTGAGCTGGGGTGGTGAAACGCAAGCTTTGATTTACAATCCCAATACGGGGAAGGTAATCGGCATCAATGCTCTTGGTGTGGCACCTTCGGGAGCAACTGCAGAGTTCTATAAGGAAAAAGGATACGACTACCCTCCTCGATTTGGCCCATTAGCGGCGGTAACACCAGGAACACCTGGGGGATTGATGACTATGCTAGCAGAATATGGCACCATGAGCCTTGAAGAAGTCTTAGCTCCTGCAATGGAAATGGCCCAAGGTTATCCGATGGAGGGACAAACAGCGAGTAGAATTGAAGGCTCAAAAGATGAAATTAAAAAATGGCCACCCTCAGAAAAGGTATTCCTAACTAACAAGGGTAAAGAATGGGAAGGTCCGGAAGCAGGAGAAATTTTTGTTCAATCAGACCTGTATAACACCTTATCTAAACTTGTTGAAGCTGAACGAAACGCACTTAAGGCAGGGAAAAACAGAAAAGAAGCCATCTATGCAGCTTATGATCGATTCTACAAAGGAGATATTGCAGATGATTTTGTAAAGGGTGTTCAGGATTTGGGTGGCTTGATCACTAAGAAGGATTTAGAGGATTGGAAAGTCTATATTGAAGAGCCACTCAAGACTAATTACAAAGGAATCGATGTGTATAAGCTTACTTCCTGGGTACAAAGCCCTGTAATGCTTCAATCACTAAACATGGTAGAGCAATTGGATGTCAAGTCTATGGGATACAATTCGGTCAACTATATACATGCATTGTACCAAATCATGAACCTTACATTCGCTGACCGAGATTTTTATTATGGAGACCCTTATTTCCCGCCTGAAGAACCAATTAAGGGACTGATGTCTAAAGAGTACGCAAAGGCGAGGCTGGAAGAAATCAACTGGGAGGAAAATGACGCTGAGGTAAGACCCGGAGATCCTTATCCATTTCAAGATGGTAAGAATCCTTACTTAAAATACATTGAGGACTGGACCAAAGAAATGAATGGAAAAACCGGATTCGTACCAGATATGCAATCTCCAGAATCAGAATTCCCAACAGGAACAGAAATCTATAACGGTACCACTTCGATACAAGCTGCCGATGAAGAAGGTTGGGTTGTATCAATCACTCCAAGTGGTGGTTGGGTGCCCGCTGCAATTGCCGGGAATACCGGAATAGGATTAAGCCAGCGTGCCCAGAGCTTTGTACTCAATGAAAGTGAAAACCCATACAATGTCATTGAACCGGGAAAACGTCCAAGAGCTACATTAACACCCACGTTAGCTTTAAAAGATGGCAAGCCATTCCTTTCATTCGCAGTTCAGGGAGGTGATTCTCAAGACCAAAACCTGTTGCAGTTCTTTCTGAATATGGTAGAGTTTGATATGAATGTTCAGGAAGCGGCTGAAGCAGCAAACATCAATAGCTTTCAAATGCGTGGATCATTTGGCCAACATGAAATTGAGCCTGGGAAACTCTTAATTCGAGAAGATACTCCTGATTATGTACGAAAGAAATTGAGAGAGATGGGTTATACGCTACAGATCCGAGAGCGGACTTCCGGTCCTATCAATGCAATTTTCTTTGATTGGGAAAATGGTAGCATGTGGGGTGGCAGCAGTAACTTTGGTGAGGATTACGGAATTGGTTGGTAATGTTTTAAATAAATGGATTTCTATCCAAAATAGGGAACTGAAATGCCCAAAAAGGGATTTGCTGAGTAATACATTCACATCCCATGAAACAAATCGAATCCAGAGAGGATATTTCATTACTAGTAAATGCCTTTTACAATCGCATTCGAAAGGATGAGTTACTTGGCCCAATTTTCAATCATCACATTGAAGAAGAAAGATGGCCGGGACATTTAGAAATGTTGACGGATTTTTGGGAAATGAATTTATTCGGAACCGGAAATTTCACTGGAAGACCCGGCATGAAACACATCATGGTGGATCGATCATTAAATAATGGAGTCACCGAAGATCATTTCCGCCAGTGGGTGGGCCTTTGGTTTGAAACACTTGACTCTCTATTTGAAGGTTCCCTTGTAGAGCATGCAAAAAACAGAGCCATTCAAATGGCCTATGGACAATTCAATATGATTGTAAAAAGTCGGGTTTAGAATTAGCAATCAATATCCTCGCCTCTTTGCCACATTTCCAACGCTTTTTTGATGAATTCATCAATCCGTGTTTCAGCAATGTTTGTTGATTTTTTAAACCTAAGGCATCCTTTACCATGATTGATACCCTCTAATAGTTCACCAGATGTATCTACCTTGCTTGCATCTCCGACATATAAGGCTACATAGTTTTTCTGGGCATTCAACTGAAAAATCACACCCTTATCATCCTCATAGCTGAGCATTTTATATTTAATGCCTTCCTTAAATGGATGAAGTTCGAAAAGCATTGATCTGATTTCTATCAATTTCTCTTTCCTCCAGTCGGATTCCAACTGCTCAAGGTATTCTTTCGGTGTTGAAGCGTCGTAAAGCATTACATATTTCGTCTATACTGCCCTCCAACCTCAAACATGGCATGGGTAATTTGTCCCAGTGAACAATATTTAGATGCCTCCATCAAAGCTTCAAAGGTATTTTCATTGTGTAGAGCTGCCTCCTGAAGTTGTTTTAACAGCTCAGCTGATTTACTCGCATTGCCTTTATGCATTTGCCGCAAATTGTGAATTTGCTGCTCCTTCTCTTCCTTCGTTGCACGTATCACTTCATCAGGAATAACAGTTGGTGATCCTTTAGAAGAAAGGAACGTATTCACACCGATTATTGGTAACTCACCCGTATGTTTCAATGTCTCGTAATACATCGACTCCTCCTGAATCTTGCCTCGCTGATACATGCTCTCCATAGCGCCGAGCACGCCTCCTCTTTCCGTAATTCGGTCGAACTCAATCATTACAGCCTCCTCAACCAAATCGGTCAATTCTTCGGTAATGAATGATCCCTGCATTGGGTTTTCATTCTTAGCCAATCCAAGTTCTTTGTTAATGATCAACTGGATAGCCATGGCACGTCTCACCGAACCCTCAGTAGGTGTAGTTATCGCCTCATCGTAGGCATTTGTATGCAGAGAATTACAGTTGTCGTATATCGCATAAAGCGCCTGCAAGGTGGTTCGGATATCATTGAAATCAATCTCCTGAGCATGAAGGGAACGACCGGAGGTTTGAATGTGATATTTCAGCTTTTGAGCTCTCTCATTTGCTCCGTACTTCAGCTTCATTGCTTTGGACCAGATTCTTCTGGCTACTCGCCCGATTACTGCATACTCTGCATCCACTCCATTGGAGAAGAAGAATGAAAGGTTTGGTGCAAAAGCATTGATATCCATTCCTCTTGATAAATAATATTCCACGAAGGTGAAGCCATTGGCTAACGTGAACGCCAGCTGCGTGATGGGGTTCGCTCCTGCTTCTGCTATATGATAGCCTGAGATGGAAACTGAATAAAAGTTTCTGACATTATTGTCAATAAAATATTGCTGCACGTCTCCCATCAATCGAAGTGAATACTCCGTTGAAAATATACACGTGTTTTGTGCCTGATCTTCTTTGAGGATGTCTGCTTGAACTGTACCTCGAACAAACGAAAGAGCCTTGACCTTCATTTCCTGGTAAACATCTGCTGGAAGCACCTGATCACCAGATACTCCAAGTAGCATCAATCCCAATCCATTGTGTCCTTCAGGTAGCTCACCACTGTATGTTGGACGATCCACACCGGCATCTTTGTACATCTTGGCAATTTTTGCTTCGATCTCTTTTTCCAGCCCATTTTCCTTAATGTACTTTTCACATTGCTGATCAATCGCCGCATTCATAAAGAATGAACAGATCGTTGCAGCAGGACCATTAATCGTCATGGAAACAGAAGTAGTCGGATCACAAAGATCAAATCCTGAGTACAATTTTTTTGCATCGTCCAGACAGCAAATGCTTACTCCGGAGTTACCAATCTTTCCATAGATGTCCGGTCGATGATCCGGATCTTCTCCGTATAAAGTCACCGAATCAAATGCCGTAGACAATCTTGCTGCTGGTAGTCCTTTAGAGACGTAGTGAAATCGCTTGTTTGTCCGTTCTGGCCCTCCTTCTCCGGCAAACATTCGGGTAGGATCTTCTCCTTTTCGCTTGAATGGAAATACCCCCGCGGTGAATGGAAACTCTCCCGGTACATTCTCCTGAAGGCTCCAATGAAGAATATCTCCCCAGCCTTCATATCGCGGCAATGACACTTTTTGCAATTTGGTATGTGAAAGCGTCTCAGTAGTCGTTTCCACCTTTATTTCTTTGCCCCGTACTTCGTAAGTATATTCCTCACCTTCATAGTTGGCTTTCTTCGCATCCCACTCTTCTAAAAGCTTCAAGTTGTGCGGATCGAGATCCAATTTCAATTCCTCTTTCGCTTTATCAATAGCTGCCAAAGCATCTTTCTGGTCTTTTAGTATCTCACCTGACTTCTCCAGACTGTATAGCTTCTGCGCAACTTCTTTTTGCTGCAGTGCCTTTTCGTTGTAGCCTCGAATGGTTTCTGTAATCTCAGAAAGGTATCGTGTTCTTTTAGGAGGGATAATGAACACTTTTTCGCTCATTTCTTCGGTACTTTCGAATGATGATTTGAGTTCTGCACCTGTCTTCTCTGCAATCAGGTTCATCAGCGATAGGTACAACTGATTCATTCCCGGATCATTGAATTGAGAAGCGATCGTTCCAAAAACCGGAAGATCTTCCTCCTTCGCATCCCATAGTTGATGATTTCGTTGATATTGCTTTTTCACATCCCGTAATGCATCCAACGCTCCTCGCTTATCAAACTTATTGAGCGCGATCATATCCGCAAAGTCCAGCATGTCAATCTTCTCCAGCTGGGTAGCCGCACCATACTCTGGCGTCATCACGTAAAGTGAAGCATCTGAGTGATCGGTGATCTCTGTGTCTGACTGACCAATCCCTGACGTTTCTAAAATGATCAAATCAAATCCGGCAGCTTTCACTACATCAATCGCATCCTGTACATATTTGGAGAGTGCGAGGTTGGATTGACGGGTAGCCAGTGATCGCATATACACTCGATCGTTGAAGATCGCGTTCATGCGAATTCGATCACCAAGGAGCGCACCACCCGTTTTACGTTTGGATGGATCCACCGAGATCACCGCAATGTTTTTGCCTGTGCCGGAAGAACCTCCGGTATCTTTAAAGTCAACAAGGAATCTACGTACCAACTCATCCACTAAGGAAGATTTACCTGCTCCTCCAGTGCCCGTAATACCAAGTACCGGCGTATTAGCGGCCTGTTTACGCAATGCTTCCATTTCTTCCCGGTATTGATCCGGATAATTTTCAGCAGCTGTGATTACACGAGCAATCGCAGAATGATCTTTCGTGCTGATCCTCTTCACCTGCCCATTAAGGTTTTCACCAACGGCAAAATCGCTTTGCTTAACCAGGTCATTGATCATGCCCTGAAGTCCCATCGCTCGTCCATCATCAGGCGAGTAGATGCGGGTAATCCCGTGTTTATGAAGCTCTTCAATTTCCTCAGGAAGGATAGTCCCTCCTCCTCCGCCAAAGATTTTAATATCTGCACCTCGCTCTTTTAGCAGATCGTACATATACTTGAAGTACTCCACATGACCACCTTGATACGATGTGATGGCAATCGCTTGCGCATCTTCCTGGATGGCGCAATCCACAATCTCCTGAACGGAGCGGTTATGTCCCAAATGAATCACTTCACAGCCGGTAGACTGGATAATGCGACGCATGATGTTAATCGCTGCATCATGTCCATCAAAAAGAGATGCAGCGGTAACAATTCGAATGTGATTCTTGGGCTTATAAATCTTAACTTTTTGGGTCATGTCGCTTCAAAATTTTGGGACAACAAATTTACTGAAAAGGAAGTGGATTTGGAGAGATTTGGTTCAAACGCTGGGATAGTTGAATATCGTTTGGGAGAAGTGAGTGAATACTGAGATTTTATTTGGGAAGTTTGAATTGTGTTGAAGATATAATGAATTCCGTCAGTCCTGATGTTTAAACTGGCATCTAACTCCTAACAAACGGACAATAAACATTTTTAATCCTAAGTTTGAGGCCATGAAAAAACTCTCATCACTAATTTATTTTACTCTGATTCTTTTTACTTCTCAGCTTTATTCTCAATCTGATACAATAACGTTTAGAGGTAATAATATCGATGTTAACATCTTTAAAAAGAATTACAATAAAAATGCATTGTACCAGCAAGGACTAAGATATTACAGAGGTAATGAGAAGTTAAGCAACAAAGAATTCATTCGATTACTCAACTCAAATGAGGAATCTAAAATTGAACTTGACAAGTATATTAAATATAAGAAAACTGAGAATATACTCAGTGGTATTGGAATTGCTGCTATTATAACATCTTGGATAATCCTCGATGAAAATGAAGGGGTTGCAAAAGGTATTGGATACTCGGGTGTTACTTTAATAGGAATGAGTGCTATTTTTTCTCGTAAAGGAAAAAATCATTTGAATAAAGTGATTTTAAACTATAATAGAGATGTTGCCATAAATCCTAATTAGTTCAATTATCTCCAACCCGGACAAGTGACCACTTGTGCTTTTTTGTGTACGTACCAATCCCCCTTACCCCCTTCGCAGAAGGGGGAATACATCCGATTTTTGATCCGTGGAAATCCCCCTTTCTTAAAGGGGGTGGCTTGATTTTGCAAATCAAGCTGGGGGATTCGACGAACCCCAGATAAGATAATTCAACGTAACGTTTCTATTTTTACCTCCATGTACTACCTGCCGTACAATAAGAACCTGAAGCAATTCTCACGCTACCTTCGCAATAATAGCACGCTTGGAGAAGTGTTGCTATGGCAAGAGCTGAGAGCAGGCTCCATTAAAGGTTACAAATTCAATCGGCAGAAACCGCTCGATCAATACATCGTGGATTTCTATTGCAAGAAGCTAAACCTCGTAATCGAAGTGGATGGCAGCAGTCACTATCATGAAGAAGCTCGCCTTCAGGATAAGGCAAGGCAAGAAATCCTGGAAGCAATGGAGTTATCCTTCCTCCGATTTGACGATCTGGATGTGAAGCAAAATATGGCTTTTGTACTAGGTGAAATCTATCATTTTGTAGAATTATGGGAAAGTAGAGAATCCAACTAGTCCCACTCAAAACACCTGCTGGATAGACTTACGATAATTTGATGGGCTTTTACCCGTAAACGATTTGAACTGATCTACAAAATGAGAATAATTGCTAAAGCCACATTCAAAGCAAACCTCAGTAATACTGACCTCTTTCTCTGCCAACAATTTGGAAGCATGCACCAGGCGGTACTCATTTAAAAATTGAGTAAATGTTTTTGAGGTTATCTTCTTGAAATAGCGACAAAAAGAAGTTTCTGTCATACTCACTACCTCGGATATCTCATTTATCGAAATTGACTGTTGGAAATTACTACGGACATAATTTAACACTGCATTCAACCGATCATTATCCTGTGGAGCGGCCACCATCGAGAAACCATTTGCGTTTAAAATACTGTACTCATGAGAAATGGAAAGGTCCCTGAGGATATCTAATAAACTTAAGACCTGATCAAATTTATCTTTATCGGATAAAGCAACAATCTTCTCACCAATATCTTCCTTACTCTTACCGTAAAACGATAACCCTTTCTTCGCTCGTTCAAACAAAGTGCTAATATTTTTCATTTCAGGTATCCGAAGAAACTCTTCACCAAGGAAATCGGGACGCATTTGAATCACAGTTTCACTCTCATGTCCAGACAGGCGGTCTGTAAATCCCTGATGAGGAAGGTTTGACCCGATCAATACCAATTCACCTTCATTGAAATAAGATAAATGGCTCCCAATATGACGCTTTCCCCGGCCTCTATTTACGAATACCAATTCCAGCTCAGGATGATAATGCCAATAGGGACGTGTATTTCTATTTTGCTCTGAAAAATGTCGCACAAGGATTGACCCTTCATGTGGGAATACCACTTTCTCTAAAGGAGGACTTTTGTATTTTTTATTTGATACCTTATGCACTGTTCTATTGAATTATATAACAGTAAAAATCAATTTTACTGTAAAATTCCGCAATGAATTTCACATTTCAATGAAATTCATCTAATAATAGATAATATACCATAGATATTAGAAAATATTCAGGTGATACATACATGCTACTGCCTCTAGGTTTGCATTATTAGAAATTTATAAAGTAGTAAGAAAATGAAAAAGCTAAGAAACTTAGTTATCGCGATGATCTTGATGGTATCAACGATCAACGCAGGTTTAGCATCCGGTGTGGAGCATTCGCTCTTCGTTCACGTAGTTGGTGAAAAACTCATCGATCTCCACCTATCTGACATTAGTGGAAAGGTGAGGTTATACTTAGCTAATGCAGAAGGGAATATTATTCATGAACAAAATTTTAAGGCTAAGAAAGAGATGAAAATTAAAATAGATCTCAATAAAGTTGAAGTGGGTGATTACACTCTCACGCTTAGAGATCAAGCAAAACAGCAATCAGTTCCACTGAATATTAGCAATGAAGAAGTAGTAGTGGATATGAGTCTGCTTTCCAAAACCTACTTCCCTAAAGTGAAAGTAGAGAAAGAATTGATGATGGTACAATTACTTTCTAATGAAACTAATGATTTACATGTGAGTATTCATTCATTTGAAGGGGAATTGCTTTTTGATGACAAAATAAAAGGGGCCGTTGGCCTAATTGGGAAGCGATTTAAATTTTTGCCCGGCAACTACAAATTGACTTTGACCAGCAATGGTTTCTCTGAGGTAAAATATTACTCATTTTGAATAATTAAAATGGATTGTATTTGGTTGAAAATATCCTGCTTTGGCAGGATATTTTTTTATGAAAGCTATTTTATAACAATCCGTTTTTTGGCTTTTAAAACGGCGTTCCCCATCCAGTCAAGTCACCATGATCAGAGTGAGAATAGGAAAGCATTGATTTTCATTGATGAATAATCAATGGGATTCGGACCAATATTTCTAATTTTATCACATGCAAATCATTGGCATAGGCGGCACGAGTCAGTCAGGTAAATCGCTACTGGCGAAGCGATTGAGGGAATACCTATCACCTAAAAAAGTGATGATCTTAGAAATGGACCTGTATGTAAAGGCTGAGAGTGCTATTCCTACGGTTAATGGAACAACTAACTGGGAAGTGCCTGAATCAATTGATTACTCCAGGATTATTACCACGATTGAGAATGGTTTCGAGGACTATGACTTCATTATTGTTGAAGGAATCTTAGCATTTGCTAATGATGAATTGAATGAACTTTATGACACCACCATATTCTTGAATATAACGAAAGAAACTTTTCTTCAAAGGAGAAGACAAGAAACCAGGTGGAATGATGAACCGGAATGGTATATGGATCATGTTTGGGAAACACACAAAAGGAATGGTCAATATTCAAATGCAGACTTGATTTTTTCTGGAGAAAATCTACTCACAGAAGCAAATATGGATGAGATCTTATTAAGAGTCCAGGTGTGAAAGGACAATCATTGATATACATTTTATCTCCGTTTTATATGAAGCATATAATTAAATCAATGAGAAGGATAGTCAATAAAGCCCCATGAAAACAACATTCGAATTTCTGAATCAGTTGACCAAAAACAACAATAGGGAATGGTTCCAGTCAAATCGAGCTAAATACGAGGATTCTTATAACGAAATGATTCTTTTCGCTGATCAACTGATTGAGGAGATGAATAAACATGATGTAATTGAGACATCTGTTGGAAAAAAGAGTCTCTTTCGAATCTATCGGGATGTTCGTTTCTCTAAAGATAAAGCTCCATATAAAACACATTGGGCTGGCACATTACGTAGAGCTGGAGCCAATAGACGTGGCGGATATTATTTCAAAATAAGCAATGAAGAATCATTTGCTATGGGAGGTTTTTTTGGTCCAAATGCTCAGGACCTCCTGCATTTTAGAAATCAAATAGCTTTAGATGCTGATCCGTTGAGAAACGTTATTGAATCTAATGATTTCAAAAATGATTTTGGTGAATTATTGGGAGAGAAATTGAAGACTGCTCCGAAAGGCTTTGACAAAACCCATCCCGACATAGACTTACTAAGGCATAAACAATACATCATCAGACATGATTTTACATTGAAACAAGTACATGATCCAAATTTCCCAGAAATAATGTCTGAAGCATTTAGGAAAATGCGACCTTTTTTGGACTGTATGACAGAAATGATAACTACTGACCTAAACGGGATTCCTTTGGTTTAGTGAAATAGAAAAGCCCCAACCTTTCGGTTGGGGCGTTTACTCGTTAACCTTAAAAACCGTCTTATTGAATAAAATCTATCGTTAAGTTTTTTACGTCATTAGGTACGAATGGATTCATACCAGATAAGTCTACAAAATCTGCACTGAAGCTTTCTGGCTTATTATCAGGACCTGATGTAATGAAACCATTATTGTTGAAATATGCCGGAGAGAGGGCTTCTGCTAAAATGGCATCAATGATACTTTGGTCCAAATCTGCTACCGCATTGATTTCAGACTCCAGAACTGCAAATACTGAATAATCAACCAAAACATCATCCGTGGTAGTTGAAGATGGTGGAAGCGCCAATTTTGCCACTCCTAAGTCAGTAGATTCATCTCCACGTGCTACAAATGCATAATTTCTTCCTCCTGAAAAGTTTGGATCAATAATTTCAATGTTCGGATGATTCGAATTACCCATAACATCAACTATGTCTCCCTTTTTACCTACAAACATCTTCATGTTATCAATATCTCCATTATCTACAGTCTCTAATCCTGAAATGGAAACGGTCATTGTAGCATCGTAATCCAGATCACTTTCACTATAGTCAATTCTGATAAAAGCATCGACAGCATCTTGGCTGTCAAGTCTGTCAATATTATAAGGTTTCAATATTGCTATTCCTACGACTGGATCAGCATTCCAAAGAATCTGTAGTGCCATTTCACTATTTTCAGTGTCGATCATGGTCATTTCATAATCGTATGCAACTCCTCCTCTGGTAACTGACTCAGTAAGATCAATTCTCTTCTCACGACCATCGTCATCACTTTCGAATGTGAATGATCGCACATTCTGAGTTTCCAATGCAACAGCAATCTGTAATGTGAATTTTACGATTTCAGCTGACCCCTCACCTATTTTGATAAAGTGTCTCAGGCTTTCATAAATTTCATTTCCTTCGATTATCCCATCGCCATCTCCTGAAACTCTTCCATTAAGACCACCAGCATTATCACTGATAGACTGTGGAATATCAACAGAAAACTGAGATGGAATATCAATTCTACTTGGAATTTCATCATCATTCGAGCATGCAATCAAGAATGAGAAGCTTACTAATAAGGCAATTAATTTAAATGATTTCATAATTGGTAATTTTAGTAGTACTACAGGTAAGATGAGAAACACCCTACCAGAAATGCTAATTATTGTAAGATAAATTCTTTGAGAGACACTTTGAGTACTAATCATCTACTCAAATGAACGCTTGGTCTAAAAATCAATGATTTAATAAAGACGCAATAAAAGCGAACTCGATTAAGACGCTATTTTCTTAAGCAAGAAGTGGCGTTATTTGTTGAATAAGTTGAAATTTTGCTCTGAAGTTTTATTTGCAGGTTCAGCATTTTCCGGGTCATACCCTTAATCATTGAGGGATTCTAATAATGTTATTCCCCGAGTGATACTTTCTAACTTTCCACTATGAATCAGATAGTACAATTAACACTGGTCGTCAAAAATTATGATGAGGCAATTGATTTCTATACGCAGAAGCTCGGATTTAAATTATTAGAAGATACTACCCTGAGCGATGTGAAAAGATGGGTACGAGTAGCTCCTCCAAATTCAAAGACATCACTTCTATTGGCTAAGGCTGCTAATAGCGATCAATTAATAGCTGTAGGTAATCAGACCGGAGGTAGAGTATTCTTGTTTATGCATACAGATAATTTTGATCAGTATTACGATAATTTAATCAAAAACAATGTCAAAATAATTCGTGAACCTTCTATTGAGGTATACGGTAAGGTGTGTGTATTTGCTGATCTTTACGGAAATCTTTGGGACCTTATAGAACCCAATTAGTTACTTATTCATTTCAAGCCCATGATAGAATACAAAGGCGCAAGCATTCAAGAATTGTTTTTCAAAAAAATTAAAGAAGAAACAGATGAGCAACATCTCATTCAATCGGAATTTGCTCCATCTGAAGAAGAAACGATGAAAAATATCTTTCTGAAGCCTTTTTCAGAAACCATCAATACCTATCAGTTTAAACACGAAGTTGATCTGGAGTTGAATGTTTTGTTTCAGCTTTCCCGAAAAATCTGTTCAGAAGGCAGCTTCAATGAAACACCCGAAGGAATAGTAAGCCATTTAAGAATGAGTTCGCGGCATCCAAATATTAAAGAGGGTGATTTATTCATTGTACGTTTTAGAGATTTAATGTTCGGAGGATCTCCGGTAGATGGTCTTGGAATTTACAAGGTAGAGAAGAAAGATGTTTTTATAGAAACTCCTGACTGGACCAAAGAACCCACATTGTTGTTCAAGGAAGGCATTGGTGAGAAAAAATTAGACAAAGCTTGCTTGATTTTATTCACAGATGACCCATTCACTGTTCTTGCTTATGATAACAATAGCAGCGAAGCTGTTTACTGGAAAAATGATTTCATCAATCTGGATTTTAAGCGTGACCATGTAAATGACACCAATCATTTTCTCCAGATGACTAAATCATATATCACCGATCAGATGCCTGAAGAATTCGAAGTTTCCAAGACCGACCAAATAGACCTTCTCAACAAATCAATCAAGTACTTTAAGGAGGCTGAAGAATTTGATAAGGGGGAATTCGAACTCTCTGTTTTCGGACAAGAAGAGGAAGCAATCAACTCATTCCGCTTCTTTGACAAGCAATATCAAGATGAAATGGATCTGGATCTATCTGATAGCTTTAAGATTGCAGCAAATTCTGTAAAAAAGCAGGCTCGTATTTTCAAAAGTGTTTTAAAACTTGATAAGAACTTCCATGTCTATATTCATGGAAATCGAGAATTGATTGAGCGTGGTGAAGATTCTGATGGAAGAAAATATTATAAGATTTACTATCAAAATGAATCTTGATCTTGTAACTCAAATTATTTACTCACAATTTTTCACATTAAGCTAATGCCTCCAAACTAAAGGAATACCTTAGCTAAATGAACTTGAATAATGTACGCAAGGAGGTGATGAAAACCCTTGAGAAATCGATGGATGAGCTATTGGACAAATACCTCAAGCCAATCGAAAAGATATGGCAACCATCTGATATTCTTCCTGATTCTAACAGCCCCCAGTTCATAGAGGAAATTAGAGATATCCAGGGGCATTCAGCTGAAATGGATTATGATCTTTTTGCGGTGCTTATTGGAGATACTATAACAGAAGAAGCCTTGCCTACTTATGAATCCTGGTTAATGGACGTTGAAGGTGTCGATCAAGCGAGTCAAAAAGGGTGGACTAGATGGGTCAGAGGGTGGACCGCAGAAGAAAATAGACACGGAGATTTACTAAGCAAATATCTGTACCTATCAGGTAGAGTTAACATGCGAGAAATGGAATTGTCAACGCATCATTTACTGAATGACGGTTTTGATATTCAAACTGCGAGAGACCCCTACCGTAGCTTTATCTACACCAGCTTTCAAGAATTGGCAACCAATATCTCTCATAGACGGGTGGCAAGCCTTGCGAAAAAGGCAGGAAATGCACTCCTAGCAAAAATGTGTGGCCTCATTGCATCCGATGAATCTCGTCATGCTAATGCGTATAAAAGCTTTGTTAAAAGCATCTTTGAAATTGATCCCTCTGAAGCAATGCTCGCTTTTGAGGATATGATGCGGAAAAAAATTGTAATGCCCGCCCACTTTTTAAGAGAATCCGGCGGGAAGATAGGCGAGCTTTTTAAGCACTTTTCAGATGCAGCTCAGCGAACCATGGTTTATACCACTCAGGATTACATTGATATTCTTAATTCTCTTCTCAAAGATTGGAATATTGAAAACATTAAAGATCTCAATGAAAAAGCGGAAGAAGCCCGCGATTATTTAATGACCCTTCCAAATAGGCTCCAGCGACTTTCAGAGCGAGTACAGATACCTGAAAAGCAGTATCAGTTTAAATGGATAATATCTTAATATTTAAATCGAACGCTTGTGAAGCTTTTCAACTTTAGAAGAGGTGATTTCCGTCTGGCTTACTGAAGATAATTTTTCGAAAATCACCTGGTTGTTTATCATTTAATAGTCTGAGCGGACCTTTCAATTCTATTAATTCTTGAAATCGTTCCTCTGCCTTACCAAAAGCTATACGATCCGGATAGGTTGTTATGAGTATCAAATGAAACTGTGCATCGTTTGTTGACTCCACCTCAATAATTTCATATGAATCTATATACCCTTTTTCAACAGCCTGCTTACGTAGGACTAGCCAGTTATTTTCATAATAATAAATGGCCTCTTTTCTATTATCATCTAAAATCTGTACGAAATCAATGGTAGAAACTTTTGAAGATTGTCCAGAGAGGGATATTGAAGCTAGTAAGGAGAAGAGGAGTAAATAATTTTTCATTTAAGAATCGCTTGATTGAATTGCTCTTACGTAAACACCACGTCCATGGATGCAAAATCAGTCTTATAAGCGAAATTGATTACCTTAACACAGTTATGAAGATTATAAAGATTATCGGGATAGTACTTGTTTCGCTTTTAATAATTGCATTGATAGCTGGTAAAGCAGCCGGTATTTCTCCCTTGGCATTTAATATGCATGACGCCATTTATTCAGAAAATGGGCTTGCACTTGATGGCTATGATCCAGTTGTTTTAGTTAATAACCAAAAAGCTACTTTAGGTTCAGAAAATTTTCAATCGGAATGGATGGATGTAACATGGCAATTTGAGAGTCAAGAAAACCTCAGTGCTTTTGAATCTAATCCTGAACTATATATGCCAGCTTCAGGCGGCTATTGCGCCTTTGCTGTCGGGAAAGGATTTGCTGCGCCAGGAGACCCAAATTACTCTTACAAAAGTGACAATGGCAAACTCTATCTCTTTTCAAATCAGGATGTAATGGATGATGCCATTAAAAATATGGATCAGGTAATTAGCGATGCTGACGCTAATTGGAAGAACTAACAAACCTTATACGCCAGATTTCCTTCTTACTAATTTTTTTTGATACTTACCTTGTACAATATCAATTACAACTAGAATAAAGATGATAAAGTAGAATGTAGTTTTGCTCATCGGAGTGATATGATTTCCAAAAATGGATAAATGTGCCAAATGCCCTCCTTCAGACAATAGCATCACTCCTACCAGAAATAGAATGAATAAGCCTAAAACCTCATAAAGTCTATTCTTAGCAAGAAATTGCGACACTCCATCGGATAACCAGATCATAAGTCCACCGCTTATGATGATAGCGGTAGCCATGACCCAAAAAACATCACTCAATGCCATGGCACTAAGAATCGAATCGAAAGAGAAAATCAAATTCATGAGCACAATCATTGCAATTGTCTTGCCCATACTCTGAACTCTTTTTTCTTCATTCTCATGTTCTTCCAGATACACCAAATGAAAAATTTCTTTTACTGCAGTGTATAAAATGAATATTCCTCCTATAAGGACAATAAGACTATGAACGCTAATTGCTCCACTAATAAAACCTGAATCTATCTCTATGAAAGGATCTTGAAAATACTTGATGACATTAACAAGGACATATAAAAGAATAATCCGCAAGGCAATTGCGATACCAATACCCAACGTTCGCACCTTTTTTTGACTTTCTGCAGGTGCTCTTTTTGACTCTAATGAAATGTAAAGCAGGTTATCAAACCCTAATACTGCCTGAAGTAAAATGAGCATCAATAAGGTGAATATATTTTCAATCATCATAAAATGGATTTAATTATCAAGAGATGTTAATTAGAATTACGTTTTAAAGACTATCATGAGTTCCGGATTCTCAAATCTATATATAAGTGACTATTTTTAATTGATGCGATTAGTATGCTATGTCTTGTTGATTTTGGTGATCAGCGAATCTCGTGCTCAAGAGAAAAAAAATGAAAAAGAGACACCTATAAAACTAAAAAATGTACCCGAGTACATTTTGAAATGTTTAGAACCATATACATCAAATAAAACTCAGTACTATAGAGAGCGCGATGGCGAAAAAAAGAGCTACGAGATTAAGTTCAAATACCTAAATCGGAAGTATAGTGTTGAGTTTGATGATTCCCTGAAATTGGAGGATGTTGAAATTGAAATTTCCGAGGAAAAGATTGATGAAAATGCAATGAAGAGAATCAAAAAGCATCTGTCCACTTTTGAAAAATTCAAATTTCAAAAAATACAACTTCAAATTTCATCTAATGATGCACCTGATCAAGAGGTGATAAAAAAAGCTATAACTAATCAAATAGGTGATATAATTAATTATGAAATAGAAATTGGAATAAAAGAAAAAGGAGAATGGAGCTTTTTCGAAATGACCTTTTCTCAATCAGGCGAATTCCTATTTCAGAGAGAAATCATAGAAAGGTCCTCGAATAATATTCTTTATTAATGAGTCGATTCTATATCTACTTGATCTTTTTTTTAATGACTTTAGGTGCAACCTCTCAATCGTCATTTGCCTGGGAGAGTGCAATTGCTGTTAACTATTCTTTTAAAAAATGGAGTTTCAATAGCTCCATTGGTCATCGAACATTAAAAGAAAAGATAGATGAGGTAGATAAAACCCGATGGGCTTTTTGGGATGTCAATCAATTCATATCACGGAGATTGACTCCCGATCTTACCTTTTCCGCAGGCTATAAATACCGAAAACTTGACCCATCGGATCACCAAGGTATCAATGAACAACGAGCCACAGAGCAAGTAGCAATGATTCATAAAAATGACAAAATAAGATTAGTTAGTAGAGTTCGATTTGAACAGCGTTTTTTCACCAACACTTTTGAACATAGATATCGCTATAGATTCTCCCTGGATATGCCATTGAGTGGACTCAAGGTAGATGTCAGTGAGTTTTATTTTGTAGCCTCAAATGAGGTGTTGGTTTCGTTTTCAAAAGCTGCAAGGCAGTTGGATAACAGATTCAACCTTGGCGTAGGATACATGTTTTCAACAAATTTTCAGATGCAGCTAGATTTGACACAGCGTTCAGAAAACATTAACTCAAGTACTATGCATATCCCATTTATTACTACGGCTGCTATAATTAAAATTTAAGTGAAGCATTCGTGAATGCGTATACTGTCAAAAATATTAATCTCAAATAGTTAACTTCACTACATTGTGAGTACCAGCTTTGAACATCTCTTTTAAACATATCTTACCATCCACTGACAGGTCGATAAAAATAGAGTTTCGCTTATTTGAAATCATACTTGTTCTTACTGTATTCGTTTTCTCATTTTGGTCCATTTACGGGTGGGTAGTAGGATATGGCCAGTTCATACAAACGATCTACACGAGTGGAATCTTCATATATGGATTTTTATATTACCTCCAAAAGAAAAATGCTGGGTTTCGATTAGTCACACACATATATTATTACCTGGCTATTTTTCTATTAGCCATATCATGGTTGCCTTCTGGAGGCATCAAGGCAGCCATTCCTACTTTTCTTGCCCTTGTTTATCTATCTGGATTATTGGTCTTACCAATAAAAGACTACCTGATCTTTATAATTATCACATTTGGTACTGTACTTGGCTTATCACTTTACGAGATGAGATACCCTGAAGCAGCAACGCCATATGCTAGCAATGATCTACTTATGCAAGATCTCACCATTTCTACACTTACTTCATTAGCGATAATGGGAATATGTCTCTTTATCTTCAAGCGAACCTACATTGATGATCGAAGGGAATTAAGGAGACGAAATAAGGAATTACAGGCAGAAAAACTTAATGCTGAATCCACTGATAAAGCTAAAACCACATTTTTAGCAACCATCTCCCACGAAATGAGAACACCACTAAATGGGATCGTAGGGATGACAGAATTGCTTGCGAAAACAAAGCTCAATCAAGAACAAAAGGAGCTGATTGATAGTCTTGGCTATAGCAGCAATATTTTACATGGTCTCATTAGCAATGTATTGGATCTGACTATTATTGAAGCTGGAAAGCTAGATTTAAATACGTCTGTATTCTCGTCGAAAGAGGAATTAAATGCCATTTGGAAAGTTTTTGAAAAAAAGGTTCAAAGCAACCCCAACCTTAGCATTGAACTTAATATAGATGATGAACTCCCAGACTATTTGAGCGGTGATATTGGTAGAATCAGGCAGGTCATAGTTAATCTTTTTAACAATGCTGTCAAATTCACATGGAAGGGAAATATCACACTCGATGTAGAAGTAATAGGAAGAACAGGTGATGTTATTTCTGTTAAGTTTAGTATTAAAGATACAGGCGCTGGCATACCACTAGACAAACAAGATCACTTGTTCGAGACATTCTATAAAGCGTCAGATTCAGACGGTTATGAAGGTTCAGGTCTTGGATTAGCGATCGTTGAGAAATTAGTAAAACTTATGGGAGGTACGATAAAATTTGATTCTGAACATGGGAAAGGCTCAAACTTTTATTTTACGATACCGCTTGGGGTTGCGCATAAAGATGACACGGAATCCTTTGATAAAATCGTAGTACCAGGATTAGCAGAACTAAGAATTTTGGTTGTAGAAGATGTTGAAATCAATCGATTGGTGGCGCAGAAGATGCTCAAGAATATTGATATACACAAAGTAGATCTTGCAATAAATGGTAATGAAGGTGTAATGAAAGCAACAAAGGAGTTTTATGATATCATCTTCATGGATCTTCAAATGCCAGACATCTCCGGATTCGAAGCTTCAAGACAAATTTCAGAGCACTACAACTTACAAGAAAATAAACCGATAATTATTGCATTAACAGCAAATGCAATGAAGAAAAGTATGGAAGAGTGTCTTGAAGTAGGCATGAGCGATTATATTTTGAAACCGATCAAGACGGAAACATTGAAACAAGTTTTAATGAAATATCTTAAACATTAGAATTTTAATCTCACTTAAACCGTTCATATGCTGCTCTATCCAATGATTCCTGATGAGCAGGATGAGCAATATCAATCATCAGTCTTGCTCTTTCCCTGAGTGTTTTACCGTATAAATCTACTATTCCATGCTCTGTAGCAACATAATGAACATGGGCCCGTGTAGTGACAACTCCAGCTCCTGGTTTCAATATTGGAACAATCTTAGAAGCATTTTTTGCAGTAATAGAGGGTAAAGCAATAATAGGCTTTCCTCCTTTTGATAATGCTGCACCTCTTATAAAATCCATTTGCCCCCCAACACCGCTATAAATACGTGTCCCAATGGAGTCAGCACATACCTGACCGGTAATATCAATTTCAATAGCACTATTGATACTGGTCATTTTTGGCAGCTTCCTTATAACTGCTGTATCATTTACATATTGGATGTCCAGCATTCTAACACCGGGGTTGTCGTCAACAAAATCATATAATTTTCTTGAACCCAACAAAAACCCGGAGACAATCACTCCCGGATGACTGGTTTTGTATTTATTGGTAATGACGCCTTTATCAACCAATGGCAATATCCCATCTGAAAACATTTCAGTATGAACTCCAAGGTCTTTATGACCATCCAAATACCGAAGTACTGCATCTGGAATGGCTCCTATCCCCATTTGTAAAGTAGCGCCATCTTCGATAATGCCAGCAACATGTTTACCAATTTGCTTTTCAACTTCTGAAAGATCATGAGGTGGGATTTCTGGAATGTCTTGTTCCTCCTCAATAAACGCATCAAACTTGCTAATATGAAGCAAACCATCCCCATGGGTCCTTGGCATTTTTGGATTAATCTGGGCAATCACCTTTTTGGCAACATCTACTGCTGCTTTTGATGCATCAACAGAAATACCTAACGAACAATAACCATGTTTATCAGGTGGTGAAACCTGAATTAATGCAACATCTAATGGTAATACACCATTTCGAAACATGTGTGGAACTTCACTCAAAAAACTAGGAATAAATTCGGCCCTTCCATCATTTATGGCACTCCTTACATTGTGCCCTACAAATAATGCCTTCACTTTAAATGATTCACGATATTTGATATCTGTATATGGAGCCTCACCCTCCGTATGTAATTCATATATCGTGACATCCCTTAATTCATCACCTCGATGAGTCATAGCGTTTACAAGCGCTTGTGGTGCTGCGCCAGCAGTGTGTATAAATACCGCCTCTCCAGATTCAATAATTGACACTGCTTCCTTAGCTGATGTAGATTTATAATTATTCATACTCATTCATTTTCCATCGCGAATTTTAACATACATTTCCTTAATCAATAGAACATATATCAGATCCATACATAACTTGAATCATATAATTAATCAAACTGAGATTTACATCCAGATTTGAAAGGTTTCATTTTTAATCTATCTTATAAAATAAAAACCTTGAAATCCGATCACATACCCTTGTCCGTATGTAGCTACGTCTATTAACCAAAAGAACGAATATGTTATCAGAAAAAACATCCACATTGAAATGGAGAGAAGTTTATAGCCTAGCGGCACTTAATGCAGCTGTAGTGATTAGCTGGATTGCATACCATGAGTACCAGCCAGTTCTTATGGAGAAGATTGGAATTACTCACTTAGTAGATTTTCTAATCATAGCTAAGGCTGTTATATTGGTTGTTATACCTCCTATAGCGGGATGGCTGGCCGATTTGATCATGAAAAAGAATGGGAAATATATGATCATATTTACAGTCGGTATTGGCGCAACTGCTATGGTATTTATGGTTGTAGCATCGCTTATAAGTACGCATCACTTGATGGATGTGCAGGCCATTTTACCATTCATGATCGTCATGTGGTTGATTTGTATGAATCTTTTCATCAGTCCTGCCAATTCCATGATTGAAGCGTTTGCTCCTGCTAAGAAACTGCCAATTGTCATGGGGGTTTTATTTCTTGTGACGGAGCTTTTATATGCTTTGGAGCCCGTAATCGTTGCGCTAGTCACGTTCTTTGGTGATACCCTTACATTTATTGTTGGAGGAGTGCTAATAGGTGGATCGGGCTTTATTTTTCATCGAGTGTCAAGAGACGAGGTGCTCCAACGAAAAACCGAACTAATGCAGAATGATCGAGTGAAAAATCAAAGTCTTATCTCATATGTTGCAATATTGATGGTCGGCCTATTCCTGGGAATTGGGAAGGCATTTTTGGTGGAATTTTTCCCAGGCCACTTTGCGAATTTATTTCCAGATATAGGAGCGTATGGTGATTATATATCTTTCGCCATTTTAGGTTTGTGTGCGATTACAGGATTTCTTATCAGTAAGCAGATTGCAAAAGCCAACCTTAGAAAAGTAATTATCACCAGCTTTATTGTCCTATTTATTGGTGTAATTGGAATGTTCTTAACAGAAAATCTATATCTGACGATCATTACGGCTTTGATCATTGCCGGAGGATTCACTACCCTTAATATCAGTGGGCTACCATTCGCCATCAGGAACTTGTCAGTGAGGCATGTTACCTATGGGGTTGGTATTTACATCGGTGCATCAGAGGTCATAACAGGACTGTTTGAATATTTATATCAATAATATCTTCTTAATCGATATTGATAAGTCCTTCTTAATGAAGGACTTTTTTTATGGTTCACCCTGAAAAATAGCTGGTTCACAGATATTTTTTTTCACTACTTTGTCAATCGATCACTTTTGGCTCATCATTCAAACACAAACTATTATGAAAAAGAGATCAATATTCCTACTGGGTATACTAGCCATCATTTTTAACTCCTGCGTTTATTCGCTATTCCCCATTTACACAGAGGATACGATTGTATTTAAGAAAGAATTATTGGGAAAATGGAGCCTCGAAGACGATGGAACTCAGCTACTTTTTGAGACCATGAGTAGTGATAATGCCAACACTTCTGAAAAGAAGGATAAATACTCAATTGAAATCAATGAGGGCTTCACAATGAGCTCTGAAAAGCCCCTTTTCATCACCCAGGATGGAAGAAAGATTTACGACGAGGACAGTATCAAAATGATCATGCGAGAGCGGATTGCTGAGAATAATCAGAAGTCTTCCGCATCCCGACCTTCAAGCCCCTCTAAAGGCAATATTGAAGAGGAAATCAAAAGTTTTGCTCAAGGAGACAAGCTATCTTCTACGGGTATAGATTATGAAGGGTCAGTGGCTGTTTACGAAGAAGGAAGTTACAAACTAACAGCAACGGATGAAGACGGAAAAAAGGAGGCATATGTAGCTCATCTGGTAGAAATCGGGAATGATCTTTTTATGGACCTATACCCTATCAAAGAGTATGACTCAAAAAACATCTCAGATAATTTCTTTCCTGTTCATACTTTCTATAAGGTAGAAATTACTGAAGATCAATTTACCCTTATCCATTTTGACATGGATAAACTGAATAAGCTATTCGAAAGTAATCTAATCCGCCTGAGACATGAGAATGTTGATGGGACCATTCTTATCACAGCTCAGCCAAAAGAACTACAAAAGTTCATCGATAAGTATTCAGACGATGAAAATGTTTTTGATGCAGTGGAGATGTATAAAAAAGTTTCCTAATGAATCCTTTTAAAATTTTCATATCTAAAAAATGGGTACAGCACCTCGCCTTCTGGGTGCTGTCCTTTTACTTCATTGGAAGCTATTTTTCCATTTCCGGTTTTCTAAAGTTCATTGACTTTATCTATTCTGGTTTTTTCCACATCCCACTTGTGCTACTAGTATACATCAATATCAGGTACCTGATACCAAAATTCCTCCAAAAGGAAAATTACTTTCCATTTATATTACTCAGCATATTCAATATCGGATTGGCTTATTTCATCCACGAGTTATTATTCGAGATCATTATTCCGACTATTCCTGAAGAGTTTGTTGGAGTCTTTTACATCGTATCCTTCACCGACATTCAAGTACTGATAGCCATTTTTGGAAGTTATGTGGTAATAACAACTCTTCTAAAGCTTTCTAAGTCCTGGTACGAACTTCAACAACTGGAAAAAGAGAGGCTTTCATTGGAGCTCAATTCACTTAAAATGCAGATCAACCCTCATTTTTTATTCAACAGCCTAAACAGCATGTATTCTCTTGCTAGAAAAAAGAGCGAAAAAGCACCGGATGCCATTCTACGTTTATCCAACCTCATGCGCTACATGATTTACGAAGTGTCTGAAGAAGTACCGCTATCCAAAGAAATTGACGCTATTCAGGATTATTTGGATCTTCAAAAATTGAGGTTAGAAGAGGACGCTAATATTACTTTTGCTGTCGAAGGGGAAACAGAACACCAAATGATCGCTCCCCTGTTATTCTTTCCTATCATTGAGAATAGCTTTAAACACGGCCTGAAGGGTGATAAAGGCACTAACTTCGTCAGTATCATGATTAAAAACACCCATACTGAATTGACTTTCCATGTCACGAATAACAAAGGAACAACTGATCATTCCGAAGAAGGAAAGTATGGAGGCATTGGATTAGCCAATGTTAAGAAGCGGCTTCACCTCATTTATGGAGACCTGGCTCACATGGAGGTGAAAGATGCAAATGATTCTTTTGATGTTTTAATTAAAATAAAGTGGAATGATTAGATGCCTGATCGTAGATGATGAACCACCTGCAAGAGAAGTACTGGAATCTTATGTGGCAGACCTCCCAAAGCTTCAGCTGATTGCCAGCTGCACGAATGCTGTTGAGGCACTGGAGTGGCTGGACAAGGAATCCATTGATCTGATTTTTCTGGATATCAATATGCCTAAGCTATCAGGCGTCAATTTTTACAAGTCACTTTCAAAGAAACCAAAGGTGATCTTCGCAACTGCTTACCCAGATCATGCTGTTGAGGGCTTTGAGTTGGAGGCGGTGGACTACCTACTCAAACCTTTCTCATTTGAGCGTTTTGTTAAAGCAGTAAATAAAGTAGATACTGGAAAGAAAGAAGAATCTGGAGATTTCATCATGCTCAAGGCAGACAAGAAAAATCACAAAGTCAACTTTGATCAGATTTTATATTTTGAGTCAATTGGTGATTATGTCAAAGTCCATCTGAAAGACAAAACCTTGATTATTAGTGAGACCTTACGTAAACTCGAGGAAATCTTACCTGACACATTTTTGAGAGTACACAAAACCTACATTATTTCGATTCCTTGCCTTGAATATGTAGAAGGTAACCAGATCAAAATTGCAGAAACAAAAATCCCAATAGGGCAATCCTACCGGGATAGAGTGAATGAAGTTTTTAGGAAGTGATCACACTATTTTTTTGCGAAAAATTCATCATAAAGCACAATACCCTCCAGACTTCCTACCCTTTTCAACTTAACCCGATCACTTTTTAAGACAATATTCCAATTATCAGGATCGAATCCCTTTTTATCATAGTCTTCCAAAAATTCATAAACCTTATTCAATCGAGGATCAGTATCCTTAATCTTCTCTTTTTCTTTACTCTTCTCCTTACCCTTGTCTTTGTTTTTATCTTTATCTTTCTCTTTCTCTTTGTCTTTGGTAACGATTTCAATTACACCATCCTCTCCTTTCTCACCGTACTTACTCTTTGCCTTTTCTCCCTTTAGCACAGTGATATTATCTATTTCAGATAGATCAAGATCTGCAACATCATCAACTTCTTCTCCATTAAGAATATACATTGGTTTTTTGCCAGATAAAGTCATTTTTTCTAACCCTATCTCTAAAAGCGCTCCGTCTGATTCTTGTTTACTATCCTTAAATTTTAGCTTTTCCTTCTTAATTTTCTCTTCCATCAGTCTCTGCTCTTCTGCTTCTTTTTGGAGCTGATAGGCTTTTCTTTCTTCCTCGGTAGCTTCTCTAAGCCTCTCATTCGCTCGTATCTCATCGACTTTTGCTTGTTCTGCCTCCTCCTTTGCCACTAACATTTTCTGCTGAGCAGCTAGTTCTTGTTCTTGTCTATGAAGTGCTTCCTGACGTGCTTCATTCTCACTGGAGGGGGTTTCCTTAACCCTTGGTTTAAAATCATAATCTTTTATATAACCAGCTGGATCAACGTACTCCCCATTTTTCTTCACCTCATAGTGAAGATGGGGTGCGGTAGAAGCCCCAGAATTTCCGGACAATGCGATCACGTTACCCTTTTTCACTTCATCACCTTCTTTTACTTTGAATTCTGAAAGCTGAGCATAACGTGTGACCATTTTATCTCCATGATCTATGGTTAATAGATTCCCATAGCCCTCTTTTTTTTCTACCTTGGCCACAGTGCCATTAGCAGGAGCTATGATCTCTGTTCCTAGCGGACAAGAAAAATCAGTTCCTAAATGCATCTTTTTCACCTTGTAAATAGGATGCATTCTCATTCCATACCCTGAGGTCATTTTTACCTTTTCGATATCTTTAATAGGCAAAATGGATGGAACATTAGAATCTTGTTGATCTGACTTGGAGAAGTTCGACAACTTGAAATCTGGCATACTAAGTCCATTGCTAGGACCAATTAAACCAGCTATCTCCGAACTTAGGTCATGGATTGGAGTAATGGCTTCCTTGCTTGAGAAAGCGAAAATAACCGATACCAATACTGGCAAAGTCAGTGCATATAACAGCACTGAGTATTTATTTTTTTGTTTGTTCATCATAACAATTCGTTTTTTAATCATTGAAAAATTGAAATGACTCACCAAACCAGAATATGTAGCATGATGCAGCTGAGAATATAACACCTCCTGATAACCAATCGGATCATTGAACTGATTAATTACCGCTTCATCTGCCTGAAATTCATGGATTTCAATGAGTGCGTTTCGATACAAATAGATGAAGGGATTAAACCAAAACAGCGAAACAAGAAAATCCAATAGCAGCCGGTCAATCGAATGACGCTGCTTGACATGCACACACTCATGGGCCAGGATTTGATCGAATGCATTTGAACCAAAGACGTCTTTGGGAATAAACACATTTGAAAAGAAACTAAACGGACGAGTTTGTGACGTCTTAAAAAGTTTAAACCATCGTTTTTTTACATATAATGAATGTTTTTTGAGTTTTAGAATAAAGAATAGATACATCCCTGATCGAATGAACAAGATGCATGTAACTAGCGTGTATACTAATGGGATAAAATGCCATACTGAGAACAGAACCTCCTCACTTTCAGCGTTGACTGGAACCACTTCTAACTCTAATGCCGATTCCTGCACCCACACAATCACAGGGGATTCTACAAGCGGTTGGATCGGCATTCGTTCGGGTATCTGAATGAAAGGAATGATAAAACTTATGACCAAGGCTGCAAGCAAAAACAATCGATTCAAGCCATGCTGGATCGAATTCCGCAACACTAATCTGTAAAATCCATAGAAAACAACCTGTATCACAAGCACCTTTCCAATATAGATCAACACTTCACTCATTACTTACGCTGGGTTATTTGTTCATCAATCAGTTTACGTATGGCCTTTAACTCTTCCACAGAAAGCTCTTCCTGGCTGGCAAAGAAAGAAGCGAATTTTTTAGCAGAGTTGTCAAAAAAGCTACTCATTAGACCATTCATAGATTGACGAGTGTACTTCTCCTTAGTAATTAGCGGGTAGTATTCCCGCGACTTCCCATGAGTTTCAAACCCGACAAACCCTTTTTTCACCAATACATTGACTACAGTTGAAATTGTAGTGTATGCAGGTGCCGGTTCCGGGTATTGCTCTACAATGTCCTTTAGGTAGGCTTTTTCCAGCCCCCACAGGATCTGCATGAGTTGTTCCTCTGCTTTGGTCAATTCCTTCATGACACAATACTATAACTATAATTATAATTATACAACTATTTTTATAGTTATAAATATTTTTTCTCAGAAGTGTAACAAATTGAATAGACTTTGCATCCAAGGTCCAAAAAATTCTAAAAAAATGAAAAAGCAATTAATTACATTATCATTCATCACAATTTGCATATCAGCATTTGCTGGACCTGCTATTAAAGTAGAAAAATCAGGAAGCGGCGAGCCAATTCTGTTCTTGCCAGGCTTTACCAACCCCGGATCTGTATGGCAAGAAACCATTCGAAACATGGAAGGCACATTCGAAAACCATCTGATTTCATACGCAGGGTTTAACGGCATCCAATCGATTGAAATGCCTTGGTACAGTACCATAAAAAGTGAACTGATAAAATATATCGTCGAAGAGGACTTGACTGATCTGAACATCATTGGTCATAGTATGGGAGGAACTTTAGGGGCTGATATTGCTGCAGAGTTACCTGATCGCATCAAACGATTAATTGTAGTGGATGGCTTGCCATGTATGCGGGAAGTAATGATGCCGGGAGTTGCTGCGGATCAATTGCAGTATGAAAGCCCTTACAACAATCAAATGCTGTCAATGACAGATGAAGCATTTAAACAAAATGCAAGTATGATGGCCAAATACATGACATTCAGGGAAGACAAGGTTGAAACACTGACACAGTGGATTTTAGACGCAGATAGAAAAACATATGTCTACGGATATACAGATTTATTGAAATTGGATATCAGGGAATCTTTATCAGCAATTAAAGCAGAAACACTTGTCATTGCAGCCTCTTTTCCGGATGCAAAGACGGTGCAAGAAACAGTGGAGAGCCAGTTTGAACGTGTACCGAACAAGCAAATACTGATTGCAGAGAACAGTAGACACTTCATCATGTTTGACCAGAAAGATTGGTTTTATGAAAAAGTAAATAGCTTTCTAGCTAAATGAAGGAAACAAACCAAACGGCCTTTCAAGAATTATTTGATAAATACCGATCCATGGTAGCACAGTTGTGCCTTGGGTATGCCAGCGGGGACTATGATTTAGCAAATGATCTTACTCAGGAGGTATTTATCAACACATGGAACGCGATGGATAGATTTGAAGGCAGGTCTTCATATAAAACCTGGATATACCGAATTACAGTGAATACCTGCCTTCAGTATCATCGCAAAAACAAAAAACAAAAACACAGTCCGATTGGTGAAGTAGAAGTTGGTATTGAGGTTGAAGAAACAGGATTAAAGGAAGAAAGAGCCAATGACCTATACAAAGCAATTGACCAATTAAACAAAATCGATCGATTGATCATAACAATGGTATTGGAGGAATTGGAATATGAAGAGATCGCAGAGGTGATTGGAATTTCTGAAACCAACCTTAGGGTAAAAATTCACCGGATCAAAAAGAGACTAAAAAAACTAATGAGTAATGGATGAAGAATTGAAAAAACTCCAAAACCAATGGAAGGATGCTAAATCTTCCATTAAAAGTGCTGACATTGAAATTAGTGATATCATTGAAAAGGCAAAGAAGAATAAGAAAAATGTGCTTTATGCTCACTATGGGAACATGCTGATTCTTACAATGGCACTCATCATGATTACCACTTTCTTTTACTACGTCACCCCTTTTCAGCAATTGATCAGCAAAATTGGTGTAGTGCTTATGATTGGCGGGCTCACGCTTCGGATTTTGATTGAATGGATAAGTTCAATTAGATCAAAACAAATAGATTTAACCGAACACGCAATCAGGAGTGTTGACAACTCATTAAAATTCTACCAGTTTAGGAAAAGAATTCACGGACCTGTGACAGTCACCATAGTAGGACTTTACACACTGGGATTCTACATGCTTACTCCAGAATTTAGCAAATACATTGATTTACAATGGATGATCATCATGGATGTGGGATATGTAATTGGTGCTATTATACTAATCACACAGATTAGAAAAGGGATTAAAAAAGAGATGGTGGAGTTAGCTGAAATTGTTCAGATGAGGAAAGAGCTGACAGCTTTATAATCCGAACAGCCTATCTTGCATTATGTTGCGGTGGATCATTTTTGTATTTGCAGTTTGGATTTTTACTTGCTGTCAAACTAACCAAGAAATGGAATCTTATATAGTAATTGGTGGTGGATTAATGGGAAGTGCAACCGCCTGGCACTTAGCTCAGAAAGGTGAATCCGTGATTTTACTTGAGAAACAAGACTCCATTTACACATCAGGATCGAGCCATGGTGAAGCGCGAATCTCCAGAAGTTTAGGACCAATAGATGACATCTATGCTTACTTACAAATAAAAGGAATTGAAGAAACTCAAAAACTGATCAACTTCCTGAACACAAAAGAGCCAATGGCTCACTCCTTAGAAGATATATATACAACTTCTCCAGTAACCTACATTTTCTACCCAGAGAGTTCAGAAGAAATTGCTGTATTCAATTTGGATAAGCCAGATACTTTATCAACCTCTTCTGATAGTGTTTCTTTTGCCGGGGATGCCAAGACAGCCAAACTGAAATTTGATTTAAATATCCCAGATTCACTAAAAGTTATTCGAGAATATCGAAAGCATTCAGGAACAATGAATCCTCGAGTACTTATTCAAAAACTTCACAAAGCAATCGAATATGCTGGTGGAGAGATAAAATACAATCAACATGTAAAAACCGTTAATAGAACAAGTCATGGATATGAAGTGACCATCATGGATAGGAAAAACCAGATAAGTCAAACAATTCAGTCAGAAAAAATAATAGCGGCAGCTGGGCCTTACAATGGAAAACTATTAGAAAACATCTCACCAGCAATTGATCATTTGATCACACCTAAACGTTTATTCTTAGCTTTTCTTAAAATCAATCCGGAAGTTTATAGGCAGTTGAATGAAGTAGAACAAAAAAAATTGATTGAGTCATATCCTGTGATTAAACTCCATTCCGAATTGTTTTACTCAATGATAGAAAAATATGATTCAGATGGTATCCCCATTTTGAAGGTCGGTGGACACTTTAAGCGAACAGAAATTACCAACTTGGATGATGTATGGTCTCAACCTATAACTGAATCCGAGAAAGAATGGAGCGTCAATCAAACAATTGACTATCTAAAAATGATTGGTTTAGATATTGAAAAAGAAGACTTGGAGTATCATAGCAGTTATTCATGTGTTTATTCACTCACAAAATCAGAAGTACCTCTTGTGACCAACTTACTATTGGAAGATGGCTCATTCGATACAAATGCTGTTCTAATTGGTGGTATGTCAGGCGTTGGGGCAAAAGGAACGATGACGTATGGTGACATTGCAACTAACCTTTTACTGGGTAAGGAAGGTTCGAATGATCGCATGTATCAAATTACAAAGAAAGCCCTTGGCAATGAACGGTTAAAATCTGACCTGGTTGACTAAGCTCGTACGGTGGGTTAATCGAGGAAAGTGATGGAGATATAAGAACCGGATCTAAACTTAGCTTAGTGAAAGAATTAAAAATCCAATACCTCTTTCAATCGTGAATAGCCTGAACGACTAACACTAAGTTGTGTCCCATCTTGCAGCAATACTACATGTGTGTCTTTACCCATCAGTTCCACTCGAGATATTTCTTTAAGCCGGACAATATAAGATCGATGAATGCGCAAGAAATCATTTTCTGAGAGGTGGTTTTCATAGTACTTCATTGTCTGCTGTTTCAAGAAGTTTCCATCGTAAGTATGCAGTTTCACATAATCGTCTTGTGCTTCAATGTATTTGATCTTGTCGGCAGAAACAATATGAATCTTAGACCCATTCCTAACTGCCACTCTTGAAAGAGTCTCAGGTCTTTGATGATTTTCAATCACCTTATGGATCGCCTTTTGATCCGTAGAATGATCCAGTTTATCCTTTGCTTTATTCACTGCTTCAATGAACCGCTCCTTTGAATAGGGCTTTAGTAGATAATCAACAGCATTTTGTTCAAATGCCTTAATCGCATATTCATCATATGCTGTGCTAAATACGATCACGGGTGGCCGTTCTACCAACTCCAACATCTCAAAACCTGTGAGCTTTGGCATCATAACATCCAGAAATACCAAATCAGGCTTGAGCTCAATTATTTGCTTAAATCCATCAAAACCATCTCCACATTCACCAATAATTTCCATTTGGCTATCTTCCTTTAGGTAGTCCCTAATGATCTGACGAGCCAGGTGCTCATCGTCGATGATAAGTGTGCGAATCTTAGTCATTCTCCAGATGTTTTGGGATTTTCAAACTAACACTAAATTCATTTTCCTTCTTGTTTACTTCAAGTAAATCATTTCTGCCATAAACCACCTGGAGTCGTTTTCGAACATTTTCTAAGCCAATTCCTTCTCCTCTAGTAGGTGCTGCCTTTGGATCAAAAGAATTAACAAGCTGTAGTATCAATACCTCATCACTCGACTCACAAGTGAGTTTAATGATAACTGGATCCATGCTATCATAGACGCCATATTTAATGGCATTTTCAAACAGTGGTTGTAATATCAGGTTGGGTACTTTCACCTTAACGCACTCGTCTGAAAGCTTCTTTTCAAACTTCAATCGATCACCAAATCGCACTTTTTCAATATCCAGGTAAAGCGTTGCATTTTTTATTTCCTGCCCTAGCGAGTTCAACTCGCTGCTGTCTTTTCCCAATGAGTACCTTAGAAATTCGCTAAGCTTAATGACCATTTCCCGAGCACTTTCGGGCATGGAAACTGTAAGTGCACTGATTGAATTAAGGCTATTAAAAATGAAGTGAGGATTAATTTGAGATTTGAGCATTCTTAGCTCTGCATCTTTTAGCAGGTTTTGCAGCTCCAGCTCTCGGTTCATCCGCTTCTGCATATCTTGATAATATTTGATCAGGTAAAAAATAAGAACGCTGATACTGTAAAACAGGATACCAACAATGATTCGCCATACATTGGATGAGGACAGAAATTCAAGATATACTGAGCTACTCTGAAATATATACTTGAGAATAAATCCGGAAACAGAAAGCCATACAACGATAGTAAGAAACGCTGCTCCCGTATGTGTTCCAATGAGTGAAAGCTCATCTTTATTCAAGCTTCCAAAAGTCACAATAAACCAAAAGCCTGGTACAATAGAACCGAAGGTGAGGTTATAAACGATACTATCCGTGATGGAGATCGTGAGTGAAAAATCGTAAAAAAAATAAAGCACCGAGCCATGTGCGATCATAACTATCAGCCAAACAATGACATAAAGTTTGTAGCCTGAACCGCTGAGAATTGGGTGCTTCATTTAGTGTTTAGGTGTAAATATGCCTAAAGGTATACAACGACCATGATGTCTAGCCTCCTCTAACTTCAGATCCACCGAAAAGGATTAGTCCTTTGAGTCGAAGTACTTTTTCAGGATCCGGCTTTACACCTGAAACAATGGCACGTTTATCCGAGTATCCGCCAAATAGTACAAACATCTCATTCACAATAGTCCAGTCGTTCGGAACAATGATTTCGTTTCCCCCAAATATGCATAGGTAATCCAGAATTACTTCTTTTTGACCAAGCTTTACGCCTAGTAAGTTTAACTCAGAGCCTCCGAAAATCGAGTTTATGCGAGCCGTCTTCAAATTTTGTGACGTAATTGTCTTTTCTGATCCGCCAAAGATGGAAACATCCTCAAAGAATTCATCATTTGATTTACCAGGGGATATTTGGTTATAATTTCTCCGTCTTAAAAAAATAGACAACCCCACTGCTATAAGAATTAAGGGCCACCAGTCACGCATATGAAAATGCGGAATATGAAGGATATCAGGTATGATAAAGAAGGCCCCTATTCCAAGGAATACTAATCCCTCTCTCCTTCCGGAGGCGAGCATTGCTCCACCTATGATGACAAAGATCATCTCCCAGCTAAATAACCAGAATGGAAGAAAAGATGGAATGAGGTCCAGATTTCTAAGAAGAAAATAGCCACCTAAGGCTACCAGCACGATACCTACCCACGCTTTTGATTTTGAATTTTCATGTGTTCTCATATCCTTTTAGTTTTAAATTATACTCAAAACTCTTTAGTAGGGATTATTTTTCCTATATCAAATCGGTAAGCTGCGGATATATACTGGTAAGCTAAGTTTTCACTCTTGTGAAACAAAAAAGCCTCCCAAAGGGAGGCCTTAATTATTTCTTCAAATTTTTCTATCTACTTGGATAAATGGCCACTTCTCCAAGCTCCTCTTCGATACGCAACAGCTGGTTGTATTTGGCCATTCTATCAGATCTACTCATTGAACCAGTTTTAATCTGACCACTATTTGTTGCAACTGCAATATCGGCAATAGTAGCGTCCTCTGTTTCTCCGGATCGATGAGAAACTACAGCCGTCCATCCTGCTTTGTGGGCCATTTCGATGGCATCCAAAGTTTCAGTTAGTGTACCAATTTGATTGACTTTAATTAAAATAGAATTAGCTGCTTTCTCTTTGATTGCTTTCTCAAGAAATTTTACGTTGGTAACTAATAAATCATCTCCAACTAACTGGCATTTGTTTCCGATCTTTTCTGTTACAATTTTCCAGCCTTCCCAATCATTCTCATCACATCCATCCTCAATACTATCTATGGGATATTTACCAACTAATTCTGCAAGATATTCAGCTTGTTCTGCACTTGATCTCTTTGCACCGTTTGGTCCTTCAAATTTGCTATAATCGTATACTCCATTCTCGAAGAACTCTGAAGATGCGCAATCTAAAGCGATAGTTACATCAGAACCTGGTTTATATCCTGCTTTTTCAATGGCTGCCAAAACACTTTCAAGGGCTTCCTCAGTGCCACCCTCAAAGTTTGGCGCAAAGCCACCCTCATCTCCTACAGCAGTGCTCAATCCTTTATCATGGATGATTGCTTTCAGGTTATGAAAAATTTCTCCACCCATCCTAAGTGCCTCAGTAAATGTTGGGGCTCCAACCGGACGAATCATAAATTCCTGAAAGGCAATCGGAGCATCCGAGTGCGAACCTCCATTGATAATATTCATCATTGGAACCGGAAGGACTTTAGCATTAACGCCCCCAATATATCTGTATAAAGGAAGTTGACAAGCGTCTGCGCCAGCATGAGCTACAGCTAATGATACACCGAGAATTGCATTAGCTCCTAGTTTAGATTTATTGGGTGTCCCATCTAAGTCAATCATAACCTGATCAATGTACGCCTGCTCTACCACCAACAACCCTTCTATTTCCGGTGCAATGATTTCATTCACATTATCAACAGCTTTTTGAACACCCTTACCCATGTAGCGCGACTTATCTCCATCTCTAAGTTCTACTGCTTCATGCTCTCCGGTAGAAGCTCCGGAAGGCACTGCTGCTCTTCCGATATACCCATCTTCTGTGATGACCTCTACTTCCACAGTTGGGTTACCACGAGAATCCATAATTTGTCTCGCAAACACACTTTCAATAACACTCATTACTTATTGTCTTTTATTAATTGAATAAAATCATCAAATAGATAGGTAGAATCATTTGGACCAGGCGATGATTCTGGATGGTATTGCACTGCAAAAGCAGGTTTATTTTTTAATCTCAACCCTTCAACCGTATCGTGATTTAAATCGATGTGAGTCAACTCAGCGACATCAGAATTTTTAAGGGCTTCCATCTCAACAGCAAATCCATGATTTTGTGAAGTGACTTCACTTAAACCTGTATTAAGATTCTTAACTGGGTGATTAAGTCCTCTGTGACCATGATGCATTTTATAGGTAGGAATACCTACTGCCAATGCAAGAATTTGGCTACCCATACATATTCCAAAAACTGGCTTATTTGCGTCCAACACTTCTTTCACAGTACTAGAAGCATAATCCATCACAGCCGGATCGCCGGGACCATTGGAGATGAAATAGCCATCAGGATTCCATTTCTCCATTTCAGCAAAAGTCGTTTTCGCTGGAAATACCTTACAATGACAGTTTCTGCCAACCAGGTTCTTAAGAATAGATTTTTTAATTCCTAAGTCCAATACAGCAACCTTAAAGCCATCATTAGTTTCACCTAGCTCATATGGCTCTTTGGTGGTAACCTGAGTTGAAAGCTCAAGTGCTTCCATACTAGGAATCTTGTCAAGCTCAGTCTGCAAGGCTTCACCTTCCAATTCAGAAGAAATAATGGCATTCATTGCACCTTTGGTTCGAATGTGACGAACTATTTTTCTGGTATCTAATCCTGCGATTCCTACAGTATTGTTTCTTTCAAGAAATTCTTGAAGACTTTCTGAGGCTTTCGTTCTGCTATAGATCTGGGAAAAATCGTTGACAACTAGTCCTTTAATAGTTGGATTTTCACTTTCAACCTCTGATTCAACAGCACCATAATTACCAATATGTGATGTGGTATTTACAATGATTTGACCGAAATAAGACGGGTCAGTGTAGATTTCCTGGTATCCAGTCATTCCGGTATTAAAGCAGATTTCTCCACCTGAAGTACCTTCCTTGCCAATTGAATGTCCAGTAAATGTAGTGCCGTCCTGAAGTAAAAGTGTTGCTTTTTTACGGATAGGGTATTTCATACTGGGGAGCAAAAATAGTGATGGATTGGGCAATAAAAAAGCCATCAGTGAGATGACTGATGGCTTTATATTTTAATAGAGGTGACAATTTAATCTTCTTTTTTCTTATTGTCTTCTTTTGTTTCCTCTTCCTTTTCTTCTTTAGGTGCTTCGGCCTCCTCAGCCTTAGCTTCCACTTCTTCTACAGCAGCTTCTGCTTTCACTTCTTCTACCTGAGCTTCCTCAACTACTTCTTCCTTCACTTCAGCTGTTTCTGCCTTTGGAGTTTCTTCTTGAGCCTTGCTTTTTCCACCTCTTCTAGATCTTCTTGTCTTAGCCTTACTGCTCTCTGTTTCAGAAAGCAATAGCTCATTGAAGTCAACTAGCTCCATCATGCACATCTCCGCATTATCTCCCAGCCTTGCACCTGTTTTGATAATACGAGTATATCCACCTGGTCGATTAGCAATCTTTCCAGCTACAGTATTGAAAAGTTCAGTTACAGACTCTTTGTCCTGAAGATAGGAGAATACAACTCTTCTTGAGTTAGTATCATCTGTTTTAGACTTGGTCAGAAGTGGCTCAATGTATTTTCTAAGCGCTTTCGCCTTAGCTACAGTGGTATTGATCCTCTTATGCATGATAAGAGAAGATGCCATATTAGAAAGCATTGCACTTCTATGAGCAGTCTTTCTACCAAGGTGATTGAATTTCTTTCCGTGTCTCATTATTCTTCCTCCAATTTGTATTTACCAAGGTCCATTCCGAAGGTAAGACCTTTATCAGAAACCAATTGCTCTAGTTCAGCAAGAGACTTCTTACCGAAGTTTCTAAATTTCATCATGTCAGAAATTTCAAGAGAAACTAGATCTCCTAAAGTTCTCACATCAGCAGCTTTTAAGCAGTTGTAAGCTCTAACCGAAAGATCAAGATCATTCAAGTTAGTCTTAAGCATCTTTCTCATGTGAAGAAGCTCCTCATCTACCTGCTCTGGTTCACCAGCTTCCTGAGTCTCAAGGATCATATTCTGATCAGAGAATAACATGAAGTGTTGAATCAAAATATTAGCTGCACCTTTTAATGCATTCTCAGGGTGAATTGATCCGTCAGTTTCAATATCAAGTGTTAGTTGCTCATAGTCAGTCTTTTGCTCAACCCTTGTGTTTTCAACACTGTACTTTACATTTTTGATTGGTGTAAAGATTGAGTCAATAGCAATGAAACCGAAATTCTGATCAGCTGGCTTATTTTCATCAGCACCAACATACCCTCTTCCTTTTGAGATAGTTAGCTCCATTTCAAACTTTGCAGACTCGTCTAAATGACAAATCACGTGATCTGGGTTTAGGATCTCAAAAGAGGTAGTTGCTTTTGCCAAGTCTCCAGCAGTAAGTTTCTTCATATTAGAAACATTAACTGTAATAGACCCGTCAGCAACGTCTTCAATTTTCTTGAAACGAACCATCTTTAGGTTCAGAATCATTTCACTCACGTCTTCGACTACTCCTTCAATGGTAGAGAATTCATGCAAAACACTTGGTATTTTCACACCTGTTATTGCATATCCCTCCAATGAGGAGAGAAGAATTCTTCTTAGAGCATTACCGATAGTAACACCATATCCTTTTTCAAGAGGTTTGAAAGTAAAGAGGCCATGGAAATCATCTGCTTTTTCCATTACCACTTTTTCCGGCATTTGAAATGCTAGGATAGACATATATCTTATTTTTAGAGTGTTTACTTAGAGTACAATTCGACGATCAACTGTTCCTTGATATTCTCAGGGATTTCTTCTCTACTTGGAGAGTTTAGAAATTTGCCAGTCATACTAGCAGAATCCCATTCCAACCAAGAATAGCTTCGTGCATTAGATGCTAAGCTGTCAGTTATGGCTTCAAGAGATTTTGACTTCTCTCTAACACCTATGACGTCATTATTTCTTAAGGTATAAGAAGGAACATTTACAATTTCTCCATTCACTGTAATGTGCTTATGAGAAACCAATTGTCTAGCTGCTCTTCTTGTCGGCGCAATACCTAATCGGAATACGGTGTTATCCAATCTTGCTTCTAATAACTGAAGTAAGATTTCACCTGTAATGCCGCTTTTTCTTGAAGCCTTTTCAAAAGCATTAGAGAACTGACGCTCAAGTACGCCATAAGTGTACTTTGCCTTCTGCTTTTCCGCTAACTGGATAGCATATTCAGACTGCTTTTTTCTCCTTCCTCTACCATGCTGACCAGGAGGATATGCCTTCTTCTGTAGCGCTTTGCTAGCTCCGAAGATTGGCTCTCCAAATCGTCTTGAAATCTTAGTTTTAGGCCCAGTATATCTTGCCATTATCTATAACTATTTAATATCTTAAACTCTTCTTCTTTTCGGTGGTCTACATCCATTATGTGGTAGTGGAGTTACATCTTTAATCATTGTAACTTCTATACCAGTATTTTGGATGGTTCGGATGGCAGACTCTCTTCCAGATCCAGGACCTTTTACGAAAACTTCTACTTTCCTTAAACCTAGATCATATGCTTTTTGTGCACATTCTTGTGCAGCTACCTGAGCAGCATAGGGTGTGTTCTTTTTAGAACCTCTGAATCCCATTTTACCAGCTGAGGCCCAGCTAATTACCTGACCAGTTCCGTTGGTCATTGAAATGATGATGTTGTTGAATGAAGCTTTAATATGGGCTTGGCCAATTGCATCAACAGCAACAACTCTCTTTTTAGCTTTATCTTTTCTCTTTTGTGCCATCTATCTATTACTTAACAGCTTTCTTCTTATTAGCAACCGTCTTTCTCTTACCTTTTCGAGTTCTAGCATTGTTCTTGGTATGCTGACCTCTAACCGGAAGACTTTTTCTATGACGAAGACCTCTATAGCAACCAATATCTAAAAGTCGCTTGATACTCAATTGAACTTCTCCTTTAAGAACACCTTCTACTTTGAAGTTCTCCCGGATTACAGTTCTTACATTGCCTCCCTCATCATCAGTCCAATCCTGAACTTTTTTATTGGGATCAACTCCAGCATCTGTCAAAATCTTTTGTGCTGATGCTTTTCCGATACCAAATATGTATGTCAAGGCGATTTCGCCTCGCTTATTATCGGGAATATCTACTCCTGCAACTCTTGCCATAATTATCCTTGTCTTTGTTTAAACTTTGGATTCTTTTTATTGATCACATAAAGCTTCCCTTTTCTTCTGATCACTTTGCAATCAGCGCTTCTTTTTTTTACGGATGCTCTTACTTTCATTTCTTTTCTATTTTATCAGTCTCCGACTGTTATTTATAGCGATAAACTATTCTTCCTTTAGTTAAGTCATAAGGTGACATCTCTAATTTCACCTTATCACCAGGTAAAATCTTGATATAGTGCATTCTCATCTTTCCTGAGATATGCGCTATTACTTCATGACCATTTTCAAGTTCCACTCTAAACATTGCATTTGACAATGCTTCCACAATCGTTCCGTCTTGTTCTATGGATGCTTGTTTTGCCATTATGCTGCTTGAGTTCTTCCTTTTACTCTACCTGACTTCATCATACCTTCATAATGCCTCATGAGCAGGTAACTCTCAATCTGCTGAAGGGTATCTAAAATCACTCCAACCATAATCAATAATGATGTTCCTCCATAAAACTGAGCAAACCCTTGATTCACTCCTGCGATCATAGCGAAAGCTGGAAGTATGGCGATAATCGCTAGGAAAATCGCACCTGGTAGAGTAATTCTTGATAAAATATTGTCTAGGAAATCAGCAGTTTGTTTACCCGGCTTAATACCCGGCACGAAACCACCATTTCTTTTCATATCATCTGCAATCTGATTAGGATTGATTGTGATAGCAGTATAGAAGAATGTGAATACGATAATCATTATCGCAAATGTCAAATTATACTGCCATGATGTAAAGTCAGAAAACGTAGTTCCAATGTAGTTCGCAAAATCACTTTCCTCTCTCCATAAACCAGCAAGCATTGCCGGAAGAAACATAATAGATTGAGCAAATATGATCGGCATTACACCAGATGCATTCACTTTCAATGGAATGTACTGACGCTGACCACCATACACTTTGTTTCCAACAACTTGTTTTGCGTATTGAACTGGAACTCTTCGAACAGCTTGTACCAAGGCTACAGTTACTAACACAACAAAGAATAATGCTACTAATTCAAGGATGAAAAGAAGCATCTCACTCATTCCCCTAGTAATTGCTTCCGCAGCTATACTTCCCGGGAATCTTGATATGATTCCAATCATGATAAGCATTGAAATACCATTACCAATTCCTTTATCAGTAATTTTTTCACCAAGCCACATACAGAAAATCGTTCCTGAAGTAAGGATGATTACTGAAGTAAACTTGAAGAAGAATGTATTACTAAGAATTGCCGTTGGTTCTATTGCTGCAGACACATAGCTAAAACCTTGTGCCATACAAATTGCAATCGTCAGTACTCTCGTTAACTGATTAATTTTCTTTCTTCCACTATCTCCTTCTTTTTGAAGTTTTTGGAAGTAAGGAACCGCCACTGTCATCAACTGCAACACAATGGAAGCAGAGATATAAGGCATGATACCAAGTGCAAACACTGAAGCATTACTAAATGCCCCACCTAGGAATGTATCCAATAATCCAAAAATACCTGATGCCTGACCGGTAAGTTTCGATGGATCGACTCCTGGTAAAACCACAAAAGAACCAATTCTAAAAATTACCAAAAATCCTATCGTATTTAGGATTCTGGTTCTTAGTTCCTCGATGGAAAATATGTTTCGTATGGTATCTATGAATTTCTTCATTATTCAACAACTGTAATTGATCCACCAGCTTTCTCAATAGCTTCTTGTGCTGTTTTTGAGAATTTGTGTGCTGTAACTTTAAGTCCTGCTTTTAATTCGCCTCTACCCAAAACTTTGATAATATCATTTTTCTGAGCAAGACCGTTTTCTTTAAGGATCTCAGGAGTAATTTCCTTTAGTTTCTTTGCTTCACTTAACTTCTGAAGGTCGTCCAGATTGATTGGCTTAGAAACTACCTTGTTATTGTTCTTGAAACCGAACTTAGGAACTCTTCTTTGAAGTGGCATCTGACCACCTTCAAATCCTGTTTTTCTAGAATACCCAGCTCTTGACTGAGCACCTTTATGTCCCTTCGTAGAAGTACCGCCTCTTCCTGAGCCCTGACCTCTACCAATTCGCTTTCTGTTTTTTGTTGAGCCTTCAGCAGGCTTTAATGATTCAAGTCTCATGTTACAGCTCTTTAACTTCTACTAAGTGATTCACCGTTTTGATCATCCCGCTAATTGCTGGAGTCAATTCCTTTTCAACGGACTTATTGATTTTACCAAGACCCAAAGCAACCATGGTTCGCTTTTGGTTCTCAGGACGTTTGATCGTACTTCTCTTTTGTGTGATTAATACTTTTCCCATTGCCTTAGCCATTGAAAACTTTATCTAATGACACCCCTCTTTGCTGTGCTACAGCAAATGGATCTCTCATTTTATTCAAAGCATCAAAAGTTGCTTTTACCACGTTGTGTGGATTTGAAGAACCTTTTGATTTTGCAAGTACATCATGTACTCCAGCACTCTCCAATACTGCACGCATAGCACCACCTGCAATTACGCCTGTACCAGCTGCAGCAGGCTTAAGAAGCACTAATCCTCCTCCAAACTTACCAATCGCATCGTGTGGTACCGTACCTTTAAATACGGGTACTCGAACTAGGTTCTTTTTAGCATCATCGATTCCTTTAGTGATAGCGTCAGTAACCTCATTTGCTTTTCCAAGCCCGTATCCTACTACTCCATTTCCATCTCCTACTACTACGATTGCAGAGAAGCTAAATCGACGACCACCTTTCACTACTTTAGCTACTCGCTTAATAGCAACTACTCGCTCCTGAAGGTCGATTTCACTTGCTTTTATAGATCTTATATTGCTTTGTGACATAATTTCCGTTTCCTTAGAATTTTAAACCCCCTTCACGAGCACCTTCTGCCAATGATTTTACTCTGCCATGATATGGATAGCCACCTCGATCGAAAACTACTGTTTCAATTCCAGCACTTTTAGCGTTTTCAGCTAATTTTTTCCCCACTTCTTTAGCTACCTCAACATTCAAGCTCTGCTTACCTATCTCCTTAGTAGAAGCTGAAGCCAATGTTTTACCATTAACGTCATCGATAAGTTGAGCATAAATGCCTTTATTACTTTTAAATACAGAAACTCTTGGTCTCTCAGCTGTTCCGGATATTTTGCTTCGAATACCCAGTCTAAGTCTTTTTCTTCTTGCTGTTTTAGTAATTGCCATATCTTATTATTTAGCAGCAGTTTTACCAGCTTTTCTTCTAATTTGTTCTCCCACAAAGCGAATACCTTTTCCTTTGTATGGCTCTACTTTTCTTAGTGACTTAATTTTTGCAGATATCTGACCAACTAGTTGTTTATCGATACCTTCAACAGTCACTTTTGGATTCTTTCCTTTTTCTGTCTCTGCAGAAACCTTGATTTCTTCAGGAACAGCGAAATAAATACTGTGCGAGTATCCAAGGTTTAGTTCCAAAACGTTGTTCTGCACAGCAGCTTTATAACCTACCCCTACAAGTTCCATCTCCTTTTTAAACCCATTACTTACTCCTTCGATCATGTTATTAACTAATGATCTGTAAAGTCCGTGTAAGGATTTATGTCTTTTTTGCTCAGTTGGACGATCTACAGTTATAACTCCATCTTCAACTTTACAAGTTATATCCGGATCTATCTGTTGAGTTAGCTCACCTTTAGGACCTTTCACATTCACTACGTTTTTATCGATAGTGACAGAAACTCCCTCGGGTAAATTAATCGGTGCTTTTCCTATCCTTGACATCTCAATTCTATTAATAGACGTAACATAAAACTTCTCCACCTACATTCTCTCGACGTGCTTCTTTATCAGAAATCACGCCTTTAGAGGTAGATAAAATTGCGATACCAAGACCATTTAGTACTCTTGGTAGGGTTTCAGCACCAGTATATTTTCTAAGACCGGGAGAACTTACTCTCTCCAGGCTAGTAATTGCTGACTGCTTTGTTTGCGGGTTGTATTTCAAGGCAATCTTGATGATTCCTTGCTTTCCATCATCCTCAAACTTGTAGTTTCTGATGAAACCCTTGCTGTGCAATACCTTAGTGATCTCCTTCTTTAAATTAGAAGCAGGCACCTCTACTACACGGTGATTCGCGCCTATGGCGTTTCGAATCCTTGTTAAATAATCTGCTATCGGGTCTGTTACCATTTCTTAAACACACTTATCCCCCTCTGAAAAAGGGGGTGCAAAAATAATAATTTATATTTTGAAACGAAAGGAAGAATTTCTTAAATCTACCAACTAGCTTTTGTTACTCCTGGTATCTTTCCTTCAGATGCCATTTCTCTAAATGTCACCCTTGAGATTCCGAATCTCCTCATGTAGCCCTTTGGTCTACCGGTAAGCTTACATCTGTTATGTAATCTCACTTTAGAAGAGTTTCTCGGAAGCTTGTCTAGTGCCTGATAATCACCAGCTTCTTTTAAAGCTGCTCTTTTTTCAGCATATCTTGCTACAAGCTTTTCTCTTTTTCTTTCTCTCGCTTTTACTGCTTCTCTAGCCATAATTTCTTAGTTCTTCTTTGAAGTAAACGGCATTCCAAGAGATCTTAATAATTCAAGACTCTCCTCATCAGTCTGTGCAGTTGTCACAAACGTGATGTCCATACCTGTAATTTTGTTTACTTTATCGATACTGATTTCAGGGAAGATAATTTGTTCCTGCACACCTAATGTGTAGTTACCTCTTCCATCAAATCCTTTTTCTCTAATTCCTTTGAAGTCTCTTACTCGTGGCAATGCTACTGTTACCAGTCGATCAAGGAATTCATACATTTTATCACCTCTCAAGGTAACCTTAGCTCCAATAGGCATTCCCTCTCTAAGCTTAAAGTTTGAGACTGATTTCTTTGCGATGGTAGGAACTGCTTTTTGACCAGTGATCATTGTAAGCTCTTCTACTCCTACATCTACCAACTTCTTGTCAGAGACTGCAGCACCAATACCTTTATTGATAGCAATCTTAGTAAGCTTCGGTACCTGCATTACGGATTTGTACTCAAACTTTTCTTTCAAGTGTGCGACAATCTCCTTGCTATATTTTTCTTTTAATCTAGGACTAGCCATTAGTGATAAATTCTCCTGATTTTTTTGAATATCTCTGCAGCTTACCATCTGCATTTTTCTTTCTACCTACTCGTGATGCATCTCCTGAAGATGGATCAATTACCATTAGGTTGCTAAGATGAATACCAGCTTCTGTTTGCTGAATTCCGCCTTCCGGATTGGTAGCAGAAGGTTTTACATGTTTAGTAACCATGTTTGCTCCTTCAACAACGGCTCTATACTTAGCAGTATCCACTTCAAGTACTTTACCGGTCTTTCCTTTGTCATTACCGGCAGTGATCTTAACAGTGTCGCCTTTTCTTATATGAAATTTTACTTTGCTCATTATTAAAGTACTTCTGGTGCTAATGATACAATCTTCATGAATTGCTTCTCTCTAAGCTCTCTTGCTACAGGACCAAAGATCCTTGTACCTCTCGGCTCGTCGTTAGCAGTAAGTAAAACAGCTGCATTATCCTCAAAGCGGATATAGCTTCCATCTTTTCTTCGTACTTCTTTCTTCGTACGAACTACTACTGCTCTTGAAACAGTTCCTTTTTTTAAACTACTTGATGAAAGTGCATGCTTAACAGTCACAATCACTTTGTCACCAACAGAAGCATATCGCTTCTTAGTGCCACCAAGCACACGGATAACTAGCACTTCTTTAGCGCCGCTATTGTCCGCAACCGATAATCTTGACTCCTGCTGTACCATTATTTTGCTCTTTCAATAATTTCTACCAACCTCCATCTTTTGCTTTTACTCATAGGACGAGTTTCCATTACTTTCACGGTATCACCGATATTGCAATCATTCTTCTCGTCGTGAGCTGTGAGCTTAGTGGTTTTTCTCACAAACTTTCCGTAGATCGGATGTTTTACTTTACGTTCAACAGCTACAGTGATGCTTTTCTGCATTTTATTGCTCACCACTTGTCCGATTCTTTCTTTTCTTAAATTTCTTTCCATTACTGAAAATTATTTGCTTGCTTCAGCAACTTGATTTAATTCCTTGGCCTTAATTTCTGTCTGAATTCTTGCGACCAATTTTCTATTTTCTCGAATTTTCATTGGATTTTCAATTGGAGTAATGCTATGCGCAAACTTGAGCTTAGCATAATTCTCTTTTTCTACCGCAAGCTTATTTTTCAGCTCGTCCAGACTTAATCCTCTTAGTTCAGAATTTTTCATTACTCTGGCTTATAATCTTTTGCTAATGTAAATTTCGTAGAGATTGGAAGTTTCTGAGCCGCCAATCTTAAAGCTTCCTTCGCCAATTCGATATCAACTCCAGCAGCTTCGAAAAGAACAGTCCCAGGCTTTACAGTTGCCACCCAATATTCAGGTGCTCCTTTTCCTTTTCCCATCCTCACTTCAGCTGGCTTCTTAGTCACAGGCTTGTCTGGAAAGATTCGGATCCACACTTGACCTTCTCTTTTCATAGCTCTGGTCATTGCAATCCTGGCAGCCTCTATCTGACGGCTGGTAATCCATCCCGGCTCCATGGCCTTGATTCCAAAAGTTCCGAATGCAAGTCTATGCCCACGTTGAGCAAGACCCTTCACTCGGCCTTTTTGCATTTTTCTAAATTTCGTTCGTTTTGGCTGTAACATGCTTTACAAAACTTTACTTTCTTCTTCTGTTTTCTCTTCTTCTTCTATTCGAAGCTCCTCCAGGTGCGTTATTTCCACCACCTGCTTGTCCTACGTTCGGCGAAAGATCTCTCTTACCGAAAACTTCTCCTTTGAATATCCATACCTTGATACCAATCTTTCCATAGATTGTATGAGCTTCAGTAATTGCATAATCAATATCAGCTCTCAAAGTATGTAGAGGAATTCTTCCCTCTTTATATTGCTCACTCCGTGCCATTTCTGCACCACCCAATCGTCCAGAGCATTTGATTTTAATTCCCTGAGCTCCAACTCGCATCGAAGAAGCAATTGATTGCTTCATAGCTCGACGGAAAGAGATTCTAGCCTGAAGTTGTTGAGCAATAGACTCACCAACCAACTTAGCATCTAACTCAGGTCTTTTAATCTCGAATATGTTAATCTGAAGATCTTTGCCAGTAAGGTTTTTCAACTCTTCCTTGATCTTATCAACTTCAGACCCACCCTTACCAATTACAACACCCGGACGAGCAGTGTGAACTGTAAGCGTAATTCTTTTAAGTGTTCGTTCGATCACTATTTTAGATATACCACCTTTAGGCATACGAGCAGCGATGTACTTTCGTATTTTGTTGTCTTCAACAATCTTATCAGCATAGGACTTGCTATCAAACCAGGCAGAATCCCACCCCTTAATAACTCCTAATCTAAATCCAACTGGGTTTACTTTTTGTCCCATTACTTGTTGCTTTCTTTAGTTTCGTTTGTATCCTGATTGTGATTATCGATTACGATAGTCACATGATTTGATCTTTTTCTGATTCTGTGAGCTCGTCCTTGTGGGGCAGGTCTTAAACGCTTAAGCATTCTTGCACTATCCACATAGATTTCTTTCACATACAAATCAGCTTCTTCGATGCTAATGTCTTCGTTTTGCATTTGCCAATCTGCAATTGCCGTTAGAAGAAGCTTTTCAAGCGTATTTGATGCGTGATGCGCATCAAATCGAAGAATGTTAAGAGCAATATTGGCACGCTCACCTCTTATCATGTCTGCCACTAATCTCATCTTTCGAGGAGAAGTAGGAACATTTTTAAGTGAAGACTTTACCGCACCGAGTTTTCCTTTGTTCTCTTCACGGAATTTCTTGTCAGCTTCTTTCTGAAGTCTGATTCGTACTGATTTCTTTAATTTCTTTTCAGCTTCCATTGGTGCTCTTATCTTTTACCTTTATCCTTCTTAGCGATGTGACCTCTAAAGTTTCTAGTCGGTGCAAATTCGCCAAGTTTATGTCCTACCATATTTTCAGTTACGAAAACAGGGATGAATTTATTTCCGTTGTGAACAGCGAAAGTGTGTCCTACAAAATCCGGAGATATCATTGATCTTCTTGACCATGTTTTGATCACAGACTTCTTACCAGAGTCATTCATAGCATCGACTTTTTTCTCAAGTCGGAAGTCTATATAAGGTCCTTTCTTTAATGATCTTGACATTATTTCCTTCGTTTAACTATCTGCTTATCAGAATATTTATTTGGTCGACGGGTTTTCATACCCTTCGTGTACTGACCATTTCTAGATCTTGGATGACCTCCAGAAGATCTACCTTCTCCACCACCCATTGGGTGATCGACGGGGTTCATAGCCACACCTCTTACTCTTGGTCGCTTACCTAACCATCTGTTTCTACCTGCTTTACCCAATCTGACACTCATGTGATCAGAATTAGATACAGTTCCCACAGTAGCAAGACACGTATTAAGTACCATTCTCATTTCACCTGAAGGAAGCTTCACCGTAGAATACTTGCCTTCACGCGCTACCAACTGCACATAAGTACCTGCACTTCGCGCCATCACACCACCTTTTCCAGGCTTCAACTCGATGTTGTGAATAATTGTACCCAGAGGAATTTCTGAGAGGAAAAGGGTATTTCCTACTTCAGGTGCAACTCCTTTACCTGAATTGACAACCGTTCCTACCTCTAGGCCAGCTGGCGCTATAATGTATCTTTTTTCACCGTCAGCGTAGTAAAGCAATGCAATTCTTGCAGATCTGTTTGGATCGTATTCAATTGCCTTTACTGTTGCAGGTATTCCGTGTTTATCTCTTTTGAAGTCGATTAGTCTAAGCTTACGCTTGTGACCACCGCCAACATTTCTCACGGTCATTCTACCCTGATTATTTCTTCCACCATTTCTTTTTGATGTAGCTACTAACGACCGCTCTGGAGTAGTCTTAGTAATATCATCAAAGACAGGAGCCATTCTATATCTCTGTCCTGGTGTAGTTGGTTTAAGTTTTTTTACAGCCATCTCTGTTTATTATATTCCGCTATAAAAATCGATTATATCACCCTCAGCTACTTGCACAATTGCTTTCTTATAAGCTGGGGTTCTTCCTTCGATGACTCTTGACTTGGTATATCTTCTTTTCGAATTACCAGGTTGAATCATTGTATTTACAGATTCTACAGTAACACCGTAAGTCTTTTCAACTTCAGTCTTAATCTGAACCTTGTTAGCATTTTTAGCAACAACGAATCCGTATTTACCATGCTCATTTAGAGCGGATACTTTTTCGGTTACTAGTGGTTTTATTAAAACTCCCATCTTAGTTCAATCTCGCTTTAAGTTGCTCAAGTGTTCCTTCACAAATGATCAGACGCTCAGCGTTAATCAAATCGTAAGTGTTTACTTCGTCAACAGTTGAAACATGTGTTTTCTTAAGATTTCTGGAAGACAAGAAAACGTTTTTGCTTTCGCTTGATACAAGTACCAATGATTTCTTATCAGATGCAGAAAGGTTATTAAGAATGCTGATGAATTCTTTAGTCTTTGGAGTTTCGAAATTGAAATCCTCCAATATTTGAATAGCTTTTTCCTTAGCTCTTGAAGAAAGAACCGATTTTCTTGCTAATTTCTTTACTTTCTTATTCAGTTTAAATCCGTAATCCCTTGGTTGAGGACCAAAAAATGTTCCACCACCTCTCATAATTCCAGACTTAACACTCCCGGCTCTGGCTGTACCAGTACCTTTTTGTTTCTTAATCTTACGAGTAGAAGCGGTGATCTCACCTTTATCTTTCGTCTTTGCAGTACCTTGTCGCTGATTAGCCAGGTAATTTTTTACATCAAGGTAAACCGCATGCTCATTTGGCTCAATGCCAAAGACACTCTTATCAAGGTTGATTTCTCGACCTGTTTCCTCTCCTTTAATATTTAATACAGCTACCTTCATGATTACTTCTCAAGTATTACGAATGAATTTTTAGCTCCTGGAATAGCACCCGAAATAAGTACCAAATTTTTCTCAGGATATACTTTCAAAACTCTAAGGTTTAAAACTTTTACTCTATCTCCACCAGTTCTGCCACCCATCTTCAAGCCTTTAAAAACTCTTGAAGGGAAAGATGCAGCACCAATAGATCCTGGAGCTCTTAGCCTGTTATGTTGACCGTGGGTTGCCTGTCCTACACCGCCAAATCCATGTCTCTTAACAACTCCCTGAAAACCTTTTCCTTTAGATGTACCAATAGCATCTACATAATCTTGCTCATTGAATACATCTTCTATTTTAATTTCATTTCCAAGCTTAACTTTATCTTCAAACTCTTCTCTGAAATCTCTAAATTCAACCACCTTTTGCTTAGGAGTAGTCTTTGCCTTAGCAAAATGACCCTGAAGCGCTTTAGGTGTATTTTTTTCCTTCCGCTCACCATATGCCAACTGCACAGCTTTATATCCGTCTGTCTCTTCGTTCTTAACTTGAGTCACGACGCAAGGACCAGCTTCAACAAGAGTACAAGCGATGCTTTTACCATTCTCGTCAAAGACATTTGTCATTCCTACTTTCCTTCCTATTAAACCAGGCATTTTCTACTCGTTTATATCTTTTAATCACCCTCTCAGGCAAACTTTTCGTGAAAAGGACTGCAAAGATAGCAAATCCACATGCCGAACAAAAAAATTGTTCGGTTATTTTTTAGACAAAAAAAGAACCAATCGATATGGACCAATTGGTTCTCTCAGACGGTTTAAAACCGCATTATACTTTTATCTCAACGTCTACTCCACTTGGAAGCTCCAGCTTCATAAGCGCATCAACTGTTTTTGCACTATTGCTGTAGATATCTACCAGTCTTTTATAGGTGCAAAGCTGAAATTGTTCTCTTGCTTTTTTATTCACATGAGGTGATTTCAACACAGTAAATTTTTCTTTAACTGTCGGAAGAGGGATTGGCCCACTTACAACTGCTCCAGTAGTCTTTACTGCTCGAACAATTTTCTCAGAAGACTTGTCAACCAAGTTATGGTCGTAAGACTTAAGTTTTATTCTAATTTTTTGGTTCATCTTCTAAACTTTTAAACGTTGGCTGTGCCTTTCACATCTGCAATAATTCCTTCAGCGATATTCTTAGGCACCTGATCGTAGTGGGAGAACGTCAATGAAGCAGTTGCTCGACCTGAACTATTTGTTCTTAGGTCAGTCACATATCCAAATAGTTCTGATAGAGGAACGTCTGCTTTAATAACAGCTGAAGTACCTCTTGTATCCATTCCCTTCATCATACCTCTTCGCTTATTTAAATCTCCAGTAATTGTTCCTGTGTACTCATCCGGAGTAACAACTTCAACTGCCATAATTGGCTCAAGTATTACAGGACCACATTTTGAGGCCGCAGACTTAAACCCTGAACGAGCAGCTAATTCGAACGATAGTGAATCTGAATCAACATCGTGGAATGAGCCGTGGTATAATCTTACCTTCATAGTATCCACTGGATACCCAGCTAAAGGCCCATTAACCATTGCTTGCTCAAAGCCTTTTTGAATCGCAGGAATAAACTCTTTTGGAATTACTCCTCCAACAATTTCATTGACAAATTGCAGGCCATCTTGTTCGTGATCTTCGTCTTTTGGACCTATCTCAAATACGATATCAGCAAATTTACCTCGACCACCAGACTGTTTCTTATAAACCTCTTTGTGTTCTATAGAAGTGGTAATTGCTTCTTTGTATGCTACCTGAGGAGCTCCCTGGTTGATTTCAACCTTAAACTCTCTCTTCAATCGGTCAATGATAATATCTAAGTGAAGTTCACCCATACCTTTCAAGATAGTCTGACCAGTTTCATGGTTAGTCTCAACTTGTAAGGTTGGATCCTCCTCTATTAGCTTGCCAATTGCAATACCTAACTTATCAACATCCGCCTGAGTTTTAGGCTCAATTGCATATCCGATAACAGGATCAGGGAATACCATTGACTCAAGAACGATTTTCGCTTTCTCGTTACACAGAGTGTCTCCCGTTTTAATGTCTTTAAATCCTACAACTGCCCCAATATCACCGCAATGAAGTTTATCAATTTGATTTTGCTTATTGGCGTGCATCTGAAAAATTCGTGAAATACGCTCTTTTTTGCTAGTTCTTGTATTATATATATAAGAACCGGATTCAAGCGTTCCTGAATATGATCTTACAAAACATAGACGCCCAACGAATGGATCTGTTGCGATTTTAAATGCCAATGCAGAGAATGGCTCATCACTTGAAGGTTTTCTTGTAGTCGGTTCTTCAGTATCTGGATTTGTGCCAGTAATACTATCTCTATCCAATGGTGAAGGAAGTAACTCCATCACATAATTCAATAGCGTCTGAACACCTTTATTTTTGAACGCTGAACCACAAAGCATTGGCACAAAAGCCAAGTCAATCGTTGCTGCTCTTAGAGCAGCAACGATTTCATCTCTTGTAATACTAGCAGGATCTTCGAAGTATTTCTCCATCAAGTTCTCATCGTATTCTGCTACTGATTCAACAAGATGTTCTCTATACTCATCTACTTCTTCCTGCATGTCAGCAGGAATATCAATTTCTTCAAAAGTCATTCCCATATCCTCTTCATTCCAGATATAGGCTTTATTCTCAACCAGGTCAACAACACCTTTAAAATTATCTTCAGCTCCGATAGGCAATTGAAGAGGTACTGCTTTCGTTCCAAGCATTTCTTTTACTTGCTTGCAAACTTTCAAGAAGTCAGCTCCAGAACGATCCATTTTGTTGACGAATCCGATTCTTGCTACTTTGTAGTTATCAGCAAGTCTCCAGTTAGTCTCTGACTGTGGTTCTACTCCATCAACAGCACTAAACAAGAATACCAATCCATCTAGTACACGTAATGACCTGTTTACTTCAACAGTAAAATCAACGTGTCCAGGAGTATCAATAATATTGATGTGATAATCCTCATCTTTGTACTTCCAGAATACGGTAGTTGCAGCAGACGTAATTGTAATACCTCTTTCTTGCTCCTGCTCCATCCAGTCCATTGTAGCGCCTCCATCATGTACTTCACCAATTTTATGGTTGATACCTGCATAATAAAGTATACGCTCAGTGGTTGTTGTTTTTCCGGCATCAATGTGAGCAGCGATACCGATATTTCTTGTAAGTCTTAAGTCTCTTGCCATTTTGGTTCTTAGAATCTGAAGTGTGAGAATGCTTTATTAGCTTCAGCCATTCTGTGCATATCATCCTTTTTCTTCACAGAGGCTCCTTCACCTTTTGATGCAGCAATAATTTCATTTGCAAGACGATCTTCCATGGTTTTTTCACCTCTTAGCCTTGCATACTTGATCATCCATTTGATGCCGAGTGATATTTTTCGTTCTGGACGAACTTCTATAGGTACCTGGAAGTTTGCGCCTCCAACTCTTCTTGCCTTAACCTCAACAGAAGGCATAATGTTACTTAGTGCCGACTTCCAGGTTTCAAGACCGTTTTCACCTGTTTTTTCTTCTACTTGATTAATTGCTCCGTAAAAGATTTTGTAAGAGAGACTCTTTTTACCATCTAACATTAGATTGTTTACAAACTTGGTAACGAGAGTATCCTGATAAATTGGATCAGGAAGGATGTATCTCTTTTTTGGTTTTGCTTTTCTCATTTCTCCTGCAAATTATTTTTTAGGTCGCTTAGCGCCGTATTTAGATCTTCTTTGTAGACGTCCATTTACACCAGCGGTATCCAATGCACCTCTAATGATGTGATATCTTACACCTGGTAAATCTTTTACTCTACCTCCTCTGATAAGCACAATTGAGTGCTCTTGAAGGTTGTGACCTTCTCCTGGAATGTAAGCATTAACTTCTTTTCCATTGGTAAGTCTTACCCTTGCCACTTTCCTCATTGCTGAGTTTGGCTTTTTAGGAGTGGTTGTATACACACGTGTACACACCCCTCTTCTCTGTGGACATGAATCCAATGCTGGGGATTTAGACTTTGAAGTCAGCTTTTTTCTACCCTTCCTTACTAATTGTTGTATAGTTGGCATACGCTATAATTTCTAATCGTCCCAAAATTTGGGAACGCAAAGATAGATATATTGAGATTATATCAAAAAGTTAAAAGATTAAATAAATGGAAATGTTTTAAATATGAGTTTAGATGTTCTTTAAGCCTCTCCTACAGTACCTCCAAAGTTCATTGGGAACTTTGGCATATCATCGGCTTGCTTAATCTCACCGAAGGTGTCCTCATATTTTTGAATATTCTCCTTAAGAGCTCCAAGTAAACGTTTGGCATGCTCTGGTGTAATCACAATTCTTGATTTCACCTTGGCTTTCGGAACTCCAGGCATCAGACGGATAAAGTCGATAACAAATTCACTACTTGAGTGAGCAATCATTGCCAGATTGGCATAGACGCCCTCGGCAGTTTCCTCCGAGAGCTCTATGTTAATCTGATTATTATTTGGATTTTTTGTTTCTACTTTTTTATTCTGATCGTCGCTCATAATCGTTTAGGCTTCTTCAACCTCTTTTGATTCGAACTCTTCTTTAGAAGAAACCAGTTTCTCGTATTCCTCCTGAGAGTTTACGATGTATTTCTGGTGCTTTCTAATTCCTGTACCTGCTGGAATCAAGTGACCAACAATTACATTTTCTTTCAGACCTATCAAAGTATCCGCTTTACCCTTTATCGAGGCTTCACTCAATACTTTTGTTGTCTCCTGGAATGACGCAGCAGATATAAAACTTTCTGTTCCAAGTGACGCCTGAGTAATTCCCTGAAGCGTTGGCTTGCCAGTTGCAGGTTCTGCATCCCGTGTAACCATCGGCTTAAGGTCTCTTCGTTTCAAGCTAGAAACTTCATCTCTAAGGCTTCTCGCATCAATGATCTGTCCAGCTTTATAATTCGAAGAATCTCCAGGTTCAACAACAACCTTCTTATCAAGGATAATGTCATTTTCCTCCATGAAGGCAAATCGATCTGCTAATTGATTTGTCAAGAAGCTTGTATCTCCAGGATTCTCGATTACCACTTTCTGCATCATTTGACGAACGATCGCCTCAATGTGCTTATCATTGATCTTTACCCCTTGCAATCGGTATACTTCCTGAATTTCATTCACTAAGTATTCCTGCACAGCAGTTGGTCCCTTGATTTTTAGAATATCAGCTGGAGTAATGGCGCCATCAGATAGCGCATCACCTGCACGTACATAATCATTATCTTGAACCAAAATATGCTTAGAAAGAGGCACCATGTAACGTTTCTTGATTCCATCTTTTGATTCGATGTAAATCTCTCTGTTTCCACGTTTGATACCACCGTATTCAACAACACCATCAATCTCACTAACAACTGCTGGGTTTGACGGATTTCTTGCCTCGAATAATTCTGTTACTCGTGGAAGACCTCCTGTAATATCTCTTGATTTACCAGTTTTTCTTGGAATCTTCGCAAGAACTTGACCTGGCTTAATCTTAGCACCTTGATCAATCGCTAGGTGAGCACCAACTGGTATGTTGTATGCTTTTTGTGTCTCTCCATCCTTATCAACGATCTCAATAGCTGGGTTCTTAGTCTTATCTTTCGTATCGATAATAACTTTTTCTCTGTGCCCAGTCTGCTCATCCGATTCTTCTTTGAATGTAATACCTTCAATGATTGAATCAAAAGAAGCTGTTCCATCAAATTCAGACATAATAACAGCATTGTATGGATCCCAGTAGCAAAGCTCATCACCTTTAGATACTTTTCCACCATCTTTCACCTTCAGGATAGCACCGTATGGTACATGGTTGGTGATCAATACTTTTTCCTTCTTAGCGTCCAAGATTTTGATCTCTCCTGAACGTCCCATTACTACCTCGATCTTGTTGCCTTCATCATCAGTAGACTTTACCGTTCTCAGCTCATCAAATTCAATGACCCCATCAAACTTCGCTTTTATATTTGCATCTACCGCAATGTTTGATGCTGTACCCCCTACGTGGAATGTTCTCAACGTAAGCTGTGTACCTGGCTCACCAATTGACTGTGCTGCAATTACACCAACAGCCTCGCCAATATGTGACATTCTACCGGTTGAAAGGTTTCTACCGTAGCATTTAGCACATACTCCTTGACGAGTTTCACAAGTTAATACTGATCTAATTTCAACTTCTTCTATACTCGACTGATCAATGTAATCAGCAATTTCCTCAGTAAACTCAGCACCAGATTCAATCACTAATTCTTCCGTGATTGGATCGTAGATATCATGAACAGATACTCGGCCCAAGATTCTCTCGGAAAGCGCCTCTACTACTTCTTCATTGTCTTTCAATGCAGAAACAGAAAGCCCTCTTAGTGTACCACAATCATCTTCATTGATTACGACATCCTGAGCTACATCTACAAGACGTCTAGTCAGGTATCCAGCATCGGCCGTTTTCAAGGCTGTATCTGCAAGACCTTTTCTAGCACCGTGAGTAGAGATAAAGTACTCGATTACATCCAGACCTTCTTTGAAGTTAGAAAGAATCGGGTTTTCAATAATCTCACCAACAGATCCTTGAAGGTTTTTCTGTGGCTTAGCCATCAATCCTCTCATACCACCAAGCTGACGAATCTGCTCTCTAGATCCCCTTGCACCTGAGTGCATCATCATATAGATCGAGTTGAAGCCTTGATCATCCTCTTCCATCTGCTTCATCAGAGAGTTAGTCAACATCGTGTTGGTTCTTGTCCAGATATCGATAACCTGATTGTAACGCTCATTGTCAGTGATCAGACCCATAAGGTAGTTTTGCCATACAGCATCTACCTCTTCTTTCGCCTGCTCAACCAATTTTTCTTTCTCTGCTGGTACGTTGATGTTATCAAGTCCCATTGAAAGACCTCCTTTGTAAGCCATTTGGAAACCAAGAGACTTAATATCATCAAGGAAGTGTGCGGTCCTAGCCATACCCACAATCTTGAATACATTGGAGATAATCTTCTGTAGTTTTTTCTTAGTTAGAAGTTCATCAACAAAACCAACTTCCTCAGGAACAGACTCATTAAATAATACTCTTCCTGCTACAGTTTCAATAATTTTTGTTTCCAGCTCACCTTTTTCATTTCGAACTTTAGTTCGAACCTTGATGTAAGCGTGCTGAGAAATTTGCTTTTCATTAAGGGCAATAATTACTTCTTCATGAGAGTAGAATATTTTCCCTTCTCCAGCAACTTTTTCCTTATCGGTACTTCTTCTTCCTTTAGTAATGTAATAAAGTCCCAATACCATATCCTGAGATGGTACCGCAATCGGTGCTCCATTCGCAGGGTTAAGGATATTGTGAGAAGAAAGCATCAATAAAGAAGCTTCCAATATTGCTTCATGCCCTAGTGGTACGTGAACAGCCATTTGGTCACCATCGAAATCGGCGTTGAATGCTGTACATGCTAGCGGGTGAAGCTGAATCGCTTTTCCTTCAATAAGTTTTGGTTGGAAAGCTTGAATACCTAATCTGTGCAATGTAGGTGCCCTGTTAAGTAATACAGGGTGTCCTTTCAATACGTTTTCAAGGATATCCCAAACGACTGGATCTTTTCGATCTACAATTTTCTTTGCAGATTTTACAGTCTTCACGATTCCTCGTTCAATCAGCTTTCTGATAATGAATGGCTTGAATAACTCTGCTGCCATATTCTTTGGCAACCCACACTCATGCATTTTCAATTCAGGACCTACCACGATTACAGATCGACCAGAATAGTCAACCCTTTTACCAAGTAGGTTTTGACGGAATCGACCTTGCTTACCTTTAAGCATATCACTCAAAGATTTAAGCGCTCTGTTTCCATCTGATCTTACTGCATTTACTTTTCTTGAGTTATCAAAAAGTGAATCCACTGCTTCCTGAAGCATTCTCTTCTCATTTCTAAGAATTACTTCCGGAGCTTTAATGTCTATAAGTCTCTTAAGACGATTATTTCTGATGATTACTCTTCTGTAAAGATCATTCAAATCAGAAGTAGCAAATCGACCGCCATCCAATGGAACCAATGGTCGTAATTCTGGCGGAATTACCGGTACCATTTTTACGATCATCCATTCAGGCTTATTCTCAATACGCGTTTTTGCATCTCTGAATGCCTCTACCACTCTGAGTCTCTTAAGAGCTTCTGCTTTTCTTTGCTGAGAAGTATCGGTTGCAGCCTGATGTCTTAGTTCAAAAGACAATTCATCAAGCTTGGTTCTTGCCAATAGCATTTCCAATGCATCCGCACCCATCTTAGCAATGAATTTATTCGGATCATCGTCATCAAGTAATTGATTCTCTCGTGGAAGTTTATCCAGAATATCTAAGTATTCTTCTTCAGTTAAGAAATCAAGTCTTGTAATGCCATCTTCTTCTTTTACACCAGGCTGAATTACGATGTATCGCTCGTAATAAATAATCTGGTCTAATTTTTTAGTTGGAACACCAAGTAGGTATCCAATTTTGTTTGGCAAAGATTTGAAGTACCAAATGTGAGCAACAGGAACAACCAATTCAATATGGCCCATTCGCTCTCTTCGTACTTTTTTCTCCGTCACTTCAACACCACATCTATCACAGATGATGCCTTTGTATCGAATTCTTTTATATTTTCCACAGTGACATTCCCAATCTTTTACTGGACCGAAAATTCGCTCACAGAAAAGGCCACCCATCTCAGGCTTATAAGTCCTGTAGTTGATGGTTTCAGGCTGGGTTACTTCACCATGTGAGCTTTCCAAGATTGATTCTGGAGAGGCAAGGCTTATGGTAACCTTAGAGAAGTCGTTGTGAATTTTTTTGTTTTTTCTGAACGCCATGTTTGTATATCAATAAAGTCCCCTGACGCAGTGGTCAGGGAAATGATTGTCAATAATTAATTAGTCCAAAGTAATTTCAAGAGCCAATCCTCTCAATTCATGTATTAATACATTGAATGATTCTGGAATGTTAGGCTTATTCATGTTCTCGCCTTTGACGATCGCTTCATAAGCTTTTGCTCTACCAATTACATCATCAGATTTAATAGTAAGGATTTCCTGTAGAACATTGGCAGCACCAAATGCCTCAAGAGCCCAAACCTCCATCTCACCGAAACGCTGACCTCCAAACTGAGCCTTACCACCAAGCGGTTGCTGAGTAATGAGAGAGTATGGGCCAATACTTCGTGCGTGCATCTTATCGTCAACTAAGTGACCGAGTTTAAGCATGTAAATCACACCAACAGTAACCGGCTGATCAAAACGTTCACCAGTTAAACCATCATATAAGTATGTTCTACCAAAATCTGGAAGACCTGCTTCTTTAAGCTCATTTTGAACTTCTTCCTCAGTTGCCCCATCAAAAATTGGAGTTGCATATTTTCTTCCAAGCTTCAAACCAGCCCATCCGAGAACAGTCTCATAAATCTGACCAATATTCATCCTCGATGGTACACCTAGCGGGTTCAATACGATATCCACTGGAGTTCCGTCTTCCATGAATGGCATATCCTCTTCACGAACAATCTTAGCAACCACACCTTTGTTTCCGTGGCGTCCCGCCATTTTATCTCCAACTTGCAGCTTACGCTTTTTAGCAACATAAACTTTTGCTAGTTGTACAATTCCAGCCGGTAGTTCATCACCTACTTCTAAAGTGAATCTTTCTCTTTTGAAGTGGCCTGAAATATCATTTCTATAACCCATGTAATTTTTAACAAGCTTAAATACAAGCTCATTAGTTTTTTCATCGGTCACCCAGTTTTCTATAATTAAGTCAGAAATTAAGTTCGCCTCTTCTGGAACGTTATAATTACTTTCATCTCTGTACTTATTCTTTGGAGGGAATAAGTTCGCTTCAATATTCTTTCTGCTGAACTTAACTCCTTTACTCATTACCTCTTCACCAAACTTATGCTTGATTCCCTGACATGTTTTGCCATCTAGAAGTTGAGCGATCTTTTCAATCATTGTAGCCCTAGCTTCAGTAAGTTGCTGACTGTACCTGTTCTTAAGTAACTCAACTTCTTTCTTAGCTCTAGCTCTTACATCTTTGTCCTTTTTAGGTCTTGAGAAGAGTTTTGTATCAATTACTACTCCTTTCAGAGATGGGGAAGCTTTCAATGAAGCATCTTTCACATCACCCGCTTTATCACCGAAGATTGCTCTTAATAGCTTTTCTTCAGGAGTAGGATCAGATTCTCCTTTTGGAGTGATTTTACCAATAAGGATATCTCCCTCCTTGATCTCAGCACCCGTTCTAATGATTCCATTTTCATCCAGGTTTTTAACTGCCTCTTCTGAAACGTTTGGAATTTCACTGGTTAACTCTTCCTCACCACGCTTCGTATCTCTTACTTCGAGTTCGAATTCATCAATGTGAATTGAAGTGAAGATATCTTCTCTTACTACTCTTTCTGAGATTACAATTGCATCCTCAAAGTTGTATCCTTGCCACGGCATAAAGGCAACTTGCATATTAATTCCCAATGCTAGCTCACCTTTCTCAGTAGCAAATCCATCACATAATGCTTGTCCTTTCTTAACCTTATCTCCTTTTTGAACGATAGGCTTTAGGTTAATGCATGTATCCTGATTAGTTCTTCTGAACTTAACCAGATCATAGGTCATTATGTCATCATCAAAGGATATGATTTTTTGCTCATCAGACAGGTCGTATCGAACGGTAATTTTATTAGAATCTACGTATTCGATCAAACCATCGCCTTCTGCACGAATCAATGCTCTTGAATCAAGTGCCACTCTTTCTTCAAGGCCTGTACCAACGATTGGAGCCTGGGGTCTCATCAAAGGAACGGCTTGACGCTGCATGTTTGATCCCATCAATGCTCTGTTCGCATCATCATGCTCCAAGAATGGAATCATCGACGCTGCAACGGACACAATTTGGTTTGGTGCAACATCCATATAACTAACTTCATCTTCACTACAAAGTGGGAAGTCACCTTCGAATCTTGCTTTGATCTTATCATTCAAGAATTTGCCCTTATCAGATAATGGGGCATTTGCTTGAGCGATGTTGTGTGTATCTTCTTCTTCTGCCGTTAGGTATTTAACATTCCCTGACATATCCACAGTACCTTTCCCAACCTCTCTATATGGCGTTTCAATGAATCCCATTTGGTTCACTTTCGCATGAACACATAGCGAAGAAATCAAACCAATGTTTGGTCCCTCCGGAGTTTCAATGGTACAAAGTCTACCATAGTGAGTGTAGTGAACATCTCGAACCTCAAATCCCGCTCTTTCTCTTGAAAGACCTCCAGGTCCAAGCGCAGACATTCTTCTTTTATGAGTAACCTCAGCGAGTGGATTCGTTTGATCCATAAACTGAGATAACTGGTTTGTACCAAAGAATGAATTGATTACAGAAGATAAAGTTCTTGCGTTGATCAAATCAACCGGCTTGAAATCTTCATTGTCTCTAACGTTCATTCTCTCACGAATGGTTCTTGCCATTCTTGCAAGCCCAACTCCGAATTGAGAATAAAGCTGCTCACCTACAGTTCTTACTCGTCTATTACTCAAGTGGTCAATATCATCAACCACAGCTTTACTATTTATTAAGCCAATCAAGTACTTAACGATTAGGATAATATCTTCAGTGGAGAGAACTCTTCTATCCCAATCAGTATCGATACCTAATTTTTTATTAATTCTGTATCGTCCTACTTCACCAAGGTCATATCTCTTATCAGAGAAGAATAAGCTTGTGATAATGTCTCTTGCAGTTTGTTCATCAGGAGCCTCCGTATTTCTCAACTGACGATAAATCTGCTCAACTGCTTCTTTTTCAGAATTTGAATTGTCTTTCTGAAGTGTGTTATAGACGATTGAATACTCTGCGATATTCACGTCTTTTCTGTGAACGATAATCGATTTTGAGCCGGAATCAATGATGGTTTGAATATCATCTTCCGTGATCATACTATCACGCTCTAATACAACTTCATTTCTATCAATAGAAACTACTTCTCCAGTATCTTCATCCACGAAATCTTCCGTCCAGGTTCTGAGAACCCTTGCCGCAAGTCTTCGATCAATAACCTTCTTAAGGTCTTTTTCAGTGGCTTCTATTTCCTCTGAAAGACCAAATAGGTCTAGAATTTCTTTATCAGAGCCATATCCAATAGATCGCAATAGAGTTGTGATAGGAAACTTCTTCTTACGATCGATGTATGCATACATTACGTTGTTTACGTCCGTAGCAAACTCAATCCATGATCCTTTAAATGGGATAATTCTGGCACTATAAAGAAGTGTACCGTTGGTGTGCTTACTTTGTGCAAAGAATACCCCTGGAGATCTGTGTAATTGAGATACGATTACACGCTCAGCTCCATTTATAACGAATGAGCCTTTTTCAGTCATGTAAGGAATATTCCCTAAGAATACTTCCTGCTCAATTGTTTCAAAATCTTCATTTTCTTCGTCATTACAGAGAAGACGAAGTTTTGCTTTTAGTGGTACAGAATATGTTAATCCTCTTTCGATGCATTCTTGGATGCTGTATTTTGGAGGATCTACTGTATAGTCCACAAATTCTAATACGAAATTCTCTCTGGAATCCGTAATAGGAAAGTTTTCCATGAACACCTTATAAAGGCCTTCACCTTCTTTGTGCTCAGCAGGTGTGTCAAGCTGGAAAAAATCAACAAATGACTTTAATTGTACATCCAGAAAATCCGGATAATCAATAACTGATTTTATTGAAGAGAAATTGATTCTCGTGTTATTGTTGTTAGCCAAAGCTTACGGAGTTTTAGTTTATAAATTTTTGAAAAAGAACGTTTAGCATCATATACAAACAGGAAAAGACCCTGACGATTTGTTGTCAGGGCCTAATGCCTTTGTATTATTGTGCTAATTACTTTAATTCTACTTCAGCACCAGCTTCCTCAAGCTGCTTTTTCAATGCTTCAGCTTCGTCCTTAGCGATACCTTCTTTTACTGCTTTAGGAGCTCCATCAACAAGCTCTTTCGCTTCTTTCAGGCCTAGTCCAGTAAGTTCTTTCACCAACTTAACGATAGCAAGTTTTGCACCGCCTGGAGATTTAAGGATAACGTCAAATGAAGACTTCTCTTCAGCTCCACCAGCAGCATCACCGCCAGCACCTCCAGCAACCATTACTGGTCCTGCAGCTGCAGCAGGCTCTATGCCATACTCGTCTTTAAGGATATTAGCTAGTTCGTTTACCTCTTTAACTGAAAGGTTAACTAATTGCTCTGCAAATTCTTTTAAATCCGCCATTTTATTAAGTGTTAATTCTGTTTAAAAATTTTTAATTCTCTCTTTCTGAAAGTGTTTTAACAATACCAGCAAGCTTATGTTCCCCACTCTGTAGAAGAGTAAGTACATTCTTAGCAGGCGATTGCAATAACGTGATGACCTCTCCAACAAGCTCTTGTTTAGATTTCAAGCTAGCAAGTGCTCCTAGTTGGTCTTCACCAATGAATAAATCCGAGTCTATGGAAGCAGCCTTGAATTTCGGTCTATCTTTAGAATCCTCTTTCTTGAATTCCTTAATGATCTTTGCAGGAGCGTTCGCAGTTTCATTTACGAACATAATTCCTGAAGTACCTTTCAACACTTCAACTAAAGATGAAAAGTCTCCTTCAATATTCTCTAGAGCTTTCTTGATAAGCGTGTTTTTAACAAGCTTGTATTCAACTCCTTTATTGAAGCACATTTCTCTGAACTTGTTGATCTCAGCTACAGAGAGACCAGAAGTATCAGCAATATAGAAATGATCTGTTTCCTTTAACTTTTCAGTAAGGTCACTTATTAATTGTGCTTTGTCTTGTCGTGTCATAACTATTTTGTGCTTGCTATGCTACTTTTATCAATTGGTATTCCACTACTCATTGTACTTGAGAGAGTGATCGACCTGAAGTATGCTCCTTTCGCAGAAGCAGGCTTCAACTTTGATATTGTTTGGATCATTTCCAATGCATTTTCTTTGATCTTATCTGCTTCGAAAGATACTTTTCCAACGCTCGTATGGATGATTCCAAACTTATCAACCTTAAAGTCGATTTTACCAGCTTTTACTTCTTTTACTGCCTGTCCAATGTCCATAGTAACTGTACCAGACTTTGGATTTGGCATTAAACCTCTTGGTCCTAGAACCCTTCCGAGTTTACCTACTTGTGCCATCACTGTTGGCATAGTGATAATTACGTCAATATCTGTCCATCCACCTTCAATCTTCTTAACATAATCATCTAACCCTACGTGATCTGCACCAGCATCTTTTGCTTCTTGCTCTTTATCAGGCGTGCATAGCACCAAAACTCTCACATCTTTACCTACTCCATGAGGTAGAGATACTACTCCACGAACCATTTGGTCAGCTTTCTTTGGATCAACACCCAATCGGATATCGATATCTACTGATGCATCAAACTTACTGAAGGTAATTTCCTTCACCAGCTTAGACGCTTCTTCCAAAGAATACTCTTTACCAACTTCTAAAAGTTCCTGAGCTTTCTTTTGATTTTTTGTAAGCTTTCCCATTACCAAATATTAATTTGCCCAAGGGGCTTTACCTGAAATTTTCACACCCATGCTTCGCGCTGAACCGGCCACCACTCTCATAGCAGACTCAATATTGAACGCATTCAAATCCTGCATTTTGGTTTCGGCGATTGTTTTCACCTGATCCCAAGTCACAGATCCTACTTTCACACGGTTCGGCTCGGAAGATCCTTTTTTCAACTTAGCTGCTTCCATTATAAGGGATGCAGCAGGAGGTGTCTTAATTACAAAATCAAAAGACTTGTCAGCATATATAGTAACAACAACCGGAAGAAGCTGTCCTGGCTTATCCTGAGTTCTTGCGTTAAACTGCTTACAGAAGTCCATGATATTCAGACCTTTAGCTCCAAGCGCAGGTCCAACTGGTGGTGACGGATTAGCCGCACCTCCACGAATCTGTAATTTCAAATAGCCTGTTATTTCTTTAGCCATTTCTACCTAATTAATCTTCTTTTTCTACCTGTATATAATTCAATTCGACAGGTGTATTTCTGCCAAAAATCTTAACCGTAACATTAAGCTTCTTACGATCCTCAAAAACCTCCTCTACTGTACCCGTGAAGCCACTAAAGGGACCGTCCATCACTTTCACGCTTTCACCCACAATGAATGGGGTGTCAAGCTTCTCTTCATATTCCTCCACCTCATCAACTTTACCGAGAATTCTATTCACCTCAGCTTGTCTCAAAGGGATTGGATCTTTTGTAGTGCTACTTCCTGTTGATCCTAAGAAGCCGATCACATTAGGAATTAGCTCTTTATTCGTAACCAGGTGTTGTACTTCACCATTGGAGAAGTCAGCTTGGATCAATACATATCCTGGAAAGAAATTTCTTTCTCTAACTCTTTTTTTACCGTTTCGCATCTCGTATACTTTTTCCGAAGGAATAAGTACCTGAGGGATATAATCAGCCAATTCTTGACGAGCTACTTCGTTTTCAATAGCTTCTTTGACCTTTCTCTCCTTGCCGCTTACGGCTCTTACTACGTACCACTTATGCTCCATGTCTACCCCGTACGTATTATAGTTCCTGATAAATAAATTCCATCAAATTTTCGAAGGCATAGTCTATTGCTCCTATCATAAGAGCAAAAATCAGTGATGCGACCAAAACCAGAATGGCGCTATTTTGCAAATCACCATACTTTGGCCATGACACTTTGTGCGACAACTCATCGTATGATTCTTTGAAAAATGTGATAACTTTAGACATAATTTTCCTTCATTTTAAAAGCACGGGAGGAGGGACTCGAACCCCCAACCAACGGTTTTGGAGACCGCTACTCTACCAATTGAGCTACACCCGTAAAAAACAAGCAGTCCCAAAAGGACTGCAAATTTAGAGTAATCAGTTTGTATAAACAAATCCCGTAAGACAATCGCTTACGGGATAACTATTTATTAATCAAGAATTTCAGTTACCTGACCAGAACCTACAGTTCGTCCACCTTCTCTGATCGCAAATCGCAATCCTTTTTCAAGAGCGACAGGGTTGATAAGGTTTACTTCAATTGTTACGTTATCACCAGGCATTACCATCTCCACATTTGCAGGAAGCATGATTTCACCAGTTACGTCAGTAGTTCTCAAGTAAAACTGAGGTCTATATTTGTTGAAGAATGGTGTGTGACGTCCACCTTCTTCTTTTGATAGAACGTATACCTCTGCATTAAACTTAGCATGAGGAGTTACAGATCCAGGCTTACATATAATCATTCCTCTTTTGATCTGGTCTTTTTCAATACCTCTCAAAAGAAGTCCAACGTTATCGCCAGCCTCACCTCTATCAAGAATCTTACGGAACATCTCTACTCCAGTAATTGTAGACTTAAGTCCTTCAGCTCCCATTCCGATGATATCAACAGGATCACCCGAGTTGATCACACCTCTCTCAATTCTACCTGTAGCAACAGTACCTCGACCAGTAATTGAGAATACGTCCTCTACTGGCATCAAGAAATCTTTATCGACAGCTCTTTCTGGAAGTGGAATGTATTCATCCACAGCATCCATCAATTCTTCGATTTTCTCTACCCACTTGGCGTCTCCATTAAGACCACCAAGAGCAGAACCTTGAATTACAGGAACATCATCACCTGGGAAATCATAATCAGAAAGAAGCTCTCTGATTTCCATTTCAACAAGTTCAAGTAGTTCTGGATCATCTACTAAATCAACCTTGTTCATGAACACAACCAAAGCTGGTACACCAACCTGTCTTGAAAGAAGGATGTGCTCTCTTGTTTGTGGCATTGGACCGTCAGTTGCAGCTACAACGATGATAGCTCCATCCATCTGAGCAGCTCCAGTTACCATGTTTTTTACATAATCCGCGTGACCAGGGCAGTCAACATGAGCATAGTGACGTTTTTCAGTCTGATACTCAATGTGTGAAGTATTAATGGTAATACCTCTTTCTTTCTCTTCCGGTGCGTTATCGATAGAAGAGAAATCTTTAATATCTGCCAATCCTTTTCCAGCTAACACAGCTGAAATTGCGGCAGTTAAAGTTGTTTTACCATGGTCAACGTGTCCGATTGTACCAATATTTACGTGTGGTTTCGAACGATCAAAGGTTTCTTTAGCCATGCTTGATAATCCTCGTTTGTTTAATTTATTGTTATTACTCTATTTTCTTTATTCACCTTGAATAAGAGCCAATGAGGGGATTTGAACCCCTGACCTCTTCCTTACCAAGGAAACGCTCTACCCCTGAGCTACATCGGCTTTAAATCAAAACTCTTAAAGTTCAGATTTTTGAACCAAAGAGCTCAAAGACCCTGATTTCTCAGGGATTTGAGCGGGTGACAAAGCTCGAATCGTAACGACGAACCGCCGTGACATACAGCTTAAAAGCTGTAGTTTGAACGAGCTGTTTCTCAACTGACCGAAAAATCGATCAGGTGAGCTACACCCACTTTCATTTTTTACAGTACTGAACACAAATGAAATCTTTACAATTTCACTTTTGCTCAATGTCGAACTTTTTCGACATTTGAGCGGGTGACGAGGCTCGAACCCGCGACCTACAGCTTGGAAGGCTGTCGCTCTACCAACTGAGCTACACCCGCTTAGAATTTTCAAACATCAATCTTCATTTATTCTTGAAATTTGAAAATTTTCAAAGTGGGGAGAGCAGGATTCGAACCTGCGAAGGAATTCACCAACAGATTTACAGTCTGTCCTCGTTGGCCGCTTGAGTATCTCCCCTTTCTAAAACACTTTTAAGAACGACTTTTTCCAGAAGCTTTCCAGAAAAAGGATTGCAAAAGTATATGGTTTTTCTAACTAATCAAATATCATTTTTAGATAAAAAGTCTTTAGCAATCCATATTTTTGACAACCTAATAAACAAACCGCATTTCCATGATTGAAGTACAGGTCGGAGAAACCGAAATAATTAGCGTAGAAAACAAAAAAGAGGGGGTTTTTCTAAACAACCACGCCTTTGACGGAGAGATCATTCAAATAGATAATAACTCTTATAAAATTTTCAAATCTAATCGCATATTCCGAGTAGATATCGTAGAGCAAGATGGAAAAGAAATGAAATTGAAAATAAATGATCAAATATTAGACGTCAAAGTAACTGATCATATTGATCAAATATTAGCGAAACTTGGAATGGACGTTGCAGCATCAACTGCAGTAAAAGACATTAAAGCTCCAATGCCCGGGTCCATACTCAACATCATTGTAAATGAGGGGGATGAAGTAAATGAAGGGGACAAGCTTCTTGTACTTGAAGCGATGAAGATGGAAAATGTTATCAAATCTCCTGGAATAGGCACAGTTAGTAAAATTCATGTTTCAGAAAAAGATAATGTTGAAAAAAATCAGGTATTAATTTCATTCGAGTAGTAGGTAGTATTCCATATATATTTGCACGATTTCATCCATCATTACCTATAAACATTTATGACATACAAACGAATTTTATTAAAACTCTCTGGTGAGGCGCTGATGGGAGATCAACAGCATGGTATTGATTCTAATAGGCTTATTCAATATGCCGAAGAGATTAAAAATGTGGTTGACCAAGGAATTGAAGTCGCCGTGGTAATAGGTGGTGGAAATATATTTAGAGGTGTAGAAGGTGAAGCTTCAGGAATTGATAGAGTGCAGGGGGACTACATGGGTATGCTTGCCACAGTGATTAATGCGATGGCTCTGCAGAGTATGTTTGAAAAGCAAGGAATGTATACTCGTCTTATGTCAGGTCTGAAAATGGAGCAAGTATGTGAGCCATTTATAAGAAGGAGGGCCATTCGTCACCTTGAGAAAGGTAGAGTAGTAATCTTTGGTGCCGGAATAGGAAACCCATATTTCACAACAGACTCCACTGCTAGCTTGAGAGCCATTGAAATAGAAGCAGATGTTGTTTTGAAGGGTACGAGAGTTGATGGTGTTTATTCTGAAGATCCTGAAAAAAATCCGAACGCAGAACGTTATGCAAAAATCACCTTTCAGGAAGCCTACGAAAAGAACCTGAATATTATGGACATGACAGCCTTTACTCTTTGTCAAGAAAATGATTTGCCAATCATTGTTTTTGACATGAATACAGAGGGAAACCTGGCTAAAATTGTCTCGGGAGAGGAAGTTGGCACTCTTATTCATTGATAATTCTTAATTTTCAATCATGGAAGAAATTGACATATATCTGGATACTGCTAAAGAAATGATGGAAAGTGCTGTGCAGCACACCTTAGACGAATTCTCTAAAATTAGGGCTGGAAAAGCCATGCCCAATATGCTTGACGGAGTGGAAGTGGAATATTACGGCACAATGACCCCTCTAAATCAAGTTGCTGGAGTGACGACCCCAGACGCGCGTACTTTAAGTGTTAAGCCATGGGAAAAAGCTATGCTCCAAGAGATTGAAAGAGCCATAATTAATAGCAATCTAGGTTTCAATCCTCAAAATGATGGAGAGCAAATTCGAATAAATATCCCCCCACTCACCGAAGAGCGAAGAACTAACCTAATGAAACAAGTGAAAGCTGAAGCAGAGAAAGGGAAGATCAGTATTAGAAATGCAAGAAAAGAAACTAATGATTCTCTTAAGAAATTGGATGGTGTCTCAGAGGATCTTATCAAGAATGCTGAAGATGAGGTGCAAAAGTTGACAGATAATTATACTAATAAAATCGATTCTCTTGTGGAAAGTAAAGAGAAGGATATTATGACAATTTAAATAGGTGAATTTATAACGAAAGACTAGATAGTAATTCTTCTACCTATTTAAAAAATCCTTTTTTCTTAATTAATCCTTCTACTTGATCAGGAACCAGGTATTTGATTGATTTTTCATTCTTAACCAATTTCCTAATTAAAGTAGCAGAAATGTCTACTTGAGGGGCCTCTATCATCTCTACATTTATATGAGAGGTCAGTTCTGAAGTTTTGGAATGTGGACGAGGATAAACAATAAGACCGAAATGCTTAAGTATCTGATCGTAATTTTTCCACTTAGGAAATGAAGCCAAATTATCCTCTCCTATAATTAGTCTAAATTTTTTATCGGGATGTTTTTCCTGAAGAATTGTTAGGGTATCAATTGTATAACTTGGACGAGGCATGTTGAACTCTATATCGCTCGACCGAAAACTATAATCATCTGCGATGGCTGCATTGACCATATCAATTCGATCAAATTCATGCAGTAAGTTTTTATTTTTCTTAAAAGGATTTTGAGGACTGACTATGAACCAAACTTCTTGAACATCCGTGGTTTCTTTAACAAGATTGGCAATAATCATATGGCCAGTATGAACAGGATTAAACGAACCAAAAAAAAGCCCTATTTCCATTTTAGGTTTTTTTAATAAAATCTTTAACAAGAATCTCAGCCTCCAAAATAGCCTTGTCGAGATCGTCATTTAGAACCACCTTATCAAAATGAATTTCTTCCTTCATTTCTTCAGCAGCTTTATTCACTCGCTGGTTGAGTGAGTCTGCGCTTTCTGTTTTTCGCATCTGCAATCGCTCTCTCAACACATCCTCGGTTTTTACCTTGACAAATATTGATAATGCTTTATCTCCGAAGATTTTTTTTAATTTTTTTCCTCCTTTTACATCTACATCAAATATCACATGATTCCCCTCCCCCCAAATTCTTTCAACTTCACTTTTAAGAGTGCCATAGAATGTGTCTGCATAGACTTCCTCCCATTCCATTAAGTCAGAAGACTGCCTGTATTTGAATTCTTCAAGAGATAAAAAATAATAGTCCCGACCATGAATTTCGGTTGGGCGTTTAGGTCTGGTAGTGGCTGAAATAGAAAATCTTAAACTGGGGATTCTATCGAGCAAGCTATGAACTATGGTAGTTTTGCCTGCTCCAGATGGTGCTGAAAATATGATAGCCTTTCCCTCCATCCGGCGAATTTAAGACCGAATGAATTGGTGGCACAATTTATCTTGAACAATAATTAAGAAACAATCTTTCTTCGGATTTCGTCAGCCAGAGCGAAGGGAACGTCCTTGTTATTAAGCTTTGTTTTCAAAAGTTGTCTTATTTGTTTTTCAACATTGTAATGAGCAAAACACACCATACATTTTTCAATGTGACCATAAAAGAATTCTTCCTGAGCAGGAGTAGCTTCGTTATCCAACATGAGATTCAATATCCTCAAGCACTTATCAAAATCACTGCAACCACAATCGGGACAATCTGACATTTCTAGAACGTATTTCGTTTAGTATGGAATCGTGAGTTGATTAAAAAAGTTCCAGCCTAGTTGTATCCCATTGAGTAAGCGTAGGTCCCCAATTTTTCCCTTAGCAGATTACGGGCTCTATGCAATCTCGATCTAACTGTACCAATTGGAATATCTAGAATTTTCGCCATCTCTTCATAAGTAAATCCTTCTAGATCACAGAGTATAACGACTGTTCTAAAATCTACGGCTAAAGAATTTAAAGCATTGCTGATCTCATCGCCAATCATATCCTTAGTTGTCTCCATTCGGAGATCTACTGTCGCATTGCTTGGTGTGTCTTCAGAATTGTAAAATTGCTCAACCTCTTGATAATCAACTTTAGAGGGTTGTTTACTTTTCTTTCTGTAGTCGTTTATGAAGCTATTCTTCAAGATCCTGTATAACCATGCTTTTGCATTTGTTCCTTCCTGGAACGAATTAATGAATCTATAGGCTTTCATGTATGTATCCTGAACCAAATCTTTTGCATCGTCTTCATCAAATGTCAAACGATAAGCAAAATTGTACATGGAGTCGATATGTGGCATAAACTCGCCATCAAAGACTTGCACTTTTTTCACCTCAGAATAAGATCTTTTTACTGGAGTATCTACTTGATTGGTCATTCTCTTCTCACATTTTTATGTGTATGTACATCAACATACGTGTCTGATTTAGAATAGTTCTAAATAAATTCTAGCATGTCATGCACAATACAATTAGAACTTATTTATCCAATGAATGTTCACTGATAAATAATAAATCGCATCTATATAAAATACACATAAAGCCTGCCAATCCCAAAAAACCTGTCATTGAGTCAGATATTGTTATAAAACAAAAAAGGATTCTCCTAATTAGAAGAATCCTTTTCTATTTAAGATCAAATACATTTTAATACCTGTAATACTCAGGTTTGAATGGTCCTTCTACCTCAACGCCAATGTAATCAGCCTGATCTTTTGAAAGAGTATCTAATTCAACTCCAATCTTAGCCAGGTGTAATGCTGCTACTTTTTCATCTAAATGCTTAGGCAACATATAAACAGCGTTATCATAATTTTCATGATTTTGCCAAAGTTCTAATTGAGCTAATGTTTGATTCGTAAATGAGTTTGACATTACAAATGATGGGTGACCTGTTGCGCATCCAAGATTTACCAGTCTACCCTCAGCAAGTACTATTATATCATTACCATTCACGTTGTAAAGGTCAACTTGTGGTTTAATCTCAATATGTGAGTTACCATGGTTTTTCTTCAACCATGCCATGTCTATTTCATTATCAAAGTGACCGATATTACAAACAATCGCTTTGTCCTTCATTTTCTCGAAGTGCTCACCTCTAATGATATCTTTATTTCCGGTGGCAGTAACTACAATGTCAGCTCTTGAAACAGAATCAGACATTTTTTTCACTTCAAACCCGTCCATTGCAGCTTGTAGTGCACAAATTGGATCTATCTCTGTAACAATTACTCTTACTCCTGCCCCTCTTAAAGATGCAGCAGAACCTTTTCCTACATCGCCATAACCTGCTACTACGGCAACTTTTCCAGCAAGCATGACATCAGTAGCTCTTCTTATTGCATCAACAAGTGACTCTTTACAGCCATACTTATTATCAAATTTAGACTTAGTAACTGAGTCATTTACGTTGATCGCTGGCATTGGGAGGGTGCCGTTCTTCATGCGCTCATATAATCTGTGAACTCCAGTAGTAGTCTCCTCTGATAATCCTCTGATATCCTTCACCAATTCAGGATATCTATCTAGAACCATATTGGTTAGGTCACCACCATCATCAAGAATCATATTTAAAGGTTTGCCATCTTCAAAAGCAAATAGTGTTTGCTCGATGCACCAATCAAATTCCTCATCATTCATTCCTTTCCATGCATACACTGGAACGTCAGCTTTCGCGATAGCCGCAGCAGCATGATCTTGAGTTGAGAAAATATTGCATGATGACCATGTTACTTCTGCACCCAACTCAACCAATGTTTCAATTAATACAGCAGTTTGAATTGTCATATGAAGACAACCTGCTATACGGGCTCCTGCTAATGGTTTGCTTTTACCATATTCCTCTCTCAACGCCATCAAACCCGGCATTTCAGCCTCAGCCAGTTCAATTTCTTTCCGGCCCCAATCAGCAAGGGCAATGTCTTTTACTTTAAATTTTTCTGTTGTTACGCTCATTATTTATAATAATTTCAATCTCAATTCTCGTTTTGGGAGTGCAAAGATATAACCCTTAAAGATCATTAAGGTTCTATACCTGCCAAATAGTACTAACTTATAAACTCTACTTCCTTAATTCCATAATAATGAAGACCGTGATGGTGATTTATTGCAAGTCTTCCGTGCTCATCAATTCCTATAATTTCCCCAAGAAATTCATTCTCCTTCACCTTAAACTTTCTTTGCTCACCTCTCCACATGAGGAGTTCATGATATTTGCTAAGAATAACGTCGTTTTCTCCAGATTTTAATTTCAAATACCATCTTTCAATTTGAACGGTTAATTCTTCAAGAATCTCTTGAAGATCATATTTTTGCCCGGTTTCAAGTCTTAAAGAAGTTGCTTTAGGCATGTTAAAACTTTTCTGATTTACATTTAATCCTATCCCGACGACTGAAGATTCAAGATTGCTCCCACGCAAATTGTTCTCAATTAAGATCCCAGCTAATTTTTTTCCATTTAGATAGACATCATTCGGCCATTTTAATGTCACATTTCCGTCTGTTAAAGACTCAATGGCATCTACAATGGCTAACCCCGCTATTAGGTTAAGGTAGAATTGATTTTTAGGATCGAGAAACTTAGGTCTCAATAACAGTGACATCAGGATGTTTTTACCTGATTCAGCCAACCATTGATTTCCCCTTTGGCCTTTACCACTCGTTTGATCGTTTGAGTAGACTATCAGACCTTCTGCTTCATGAGGATTTTTGGCCAAATTCATCAACTCATCATTAGTTGAATGACATTCTGGCAGAAAAAGGACTTTTTTACCTAAGAATAAGGGTTTGGCAAAGAATTTATGCAATAGAATTAATGTAACTTTGCGGCAAAATTAATTGTAAACTATTAGTGAACCAGAAAGTAAGTAAAGACGTCAATTCGGAAGTTCTGAGTGAGTGGGTTGTAGATGGGATGTTGGATAAGAAAGCCATTGACGTTGTGGTGATGGATTTGAGGGATGTAAAACATGCAATCGCTGATTATTTCGTGATTTGCAGTGGTAATTCTGATACACAAATTGATGCCATTTCAGACTCTGTTGAGGAACAAATTCATAAGAATTCCAAACAAAACCCCTGGAAAAGAGAGGGGCAGCAAAACAAAGAATGGATATTATTAGATTATGTAGATGTAGTTGCTCATATTTTTAATAAAGAAAAACGAACTTTTTACGGATTAGAGGAATTGTGGGGAGATGCGAAGATTACACGCGTAGAAGAAAACTAATACCAACATACCTCGTTAGCTAAACCAAATTTTTACAGGAGAAACAAAAATATGCCCGATAAGAAAAGAAAAGACGCACCCAAACCAAGACCTGGATTTCAGGGCTGGTTAATCGGCGGATTACTAGCTCTAGTCATTGGATTAACCATATTCTCTAATGACAGTGGTGCTGTGACTACCACCTTTAGATCATTTGAAAAAATGATTAAATCCAATGATGTACAAAAGGTGGTTTTAATAAAAAATCAAGATTTCATTGAGATAACTCTAAAACCAGAAGCTTTAAGTAATACTAAATATAAAATAGAATTAGAGCAGAATAGAAGCATTCTAAATCCTGGAGGTGGACCTCATTATAAGGTAGAGATTGTAAGTATCGAAAAATTTGTTCGAGATTATGAGGAATTAATGACTGAACTTCCTGAGGATCAACGATACGATTATCAGATTGAGGAAAGAAGCGACTACACCAATATATTCTTCAACTGGGGATTTTTGATACTATTGATTTTTGGATTTTGGTTCTTGATGAGAAGAATGACCGGAGGCGGTGGACCTGGGGGTCAAATTTTCAATATTGGAAAATCGAAAGCTTCATTATTTGACGCTCAGAATAAAGTAAAAATTACCTTTTCAGATGCTGCAGGCTTGGAGGAAGCCAAGGAGGAGATCCGTGAAATCGTTGAGTTTTTAAAAAACCCAGAAAAGTTTACCAAGCTTGGGGGTAAAATCCCAAAAGGTGCTCTACTTGTAGGCCCTCCAGGAACTGGTAAAACCTTACTGGCAAAAGCTGTCGCAGGAGAAGCAGGTGTTCCTTTCTTCACCTTATCTGGGTCTGATTTTGTAGAAATGTTTGTTGGTGTAGGAGCAGCTCGAGTGAGAGATTTATTTAAGCAAGCAAAAGAGAAAGCACCTTGCATTGTATTCATTGATGAGATAGACGCAATAGGCCGATCACGAGGTAGAGGTCAGATGCCTGGTTCTAATGATGAGCGTGAGAATACATTGAATTCACTATTGGTAGAAATGGATGGTTTCTCTACAGACGTAGGAGTAATTATTCTTGCAGCAACCAACAGACCAGATGTATTGGATTCAGCTTTATTAAGACCTGGAAGATTTGATCGTCAAATCAGCATTGACAAGCCTGATATAGTTGGGCGAGAAGCGATATTTAAAGTTCATATCAAACCCATCCAAATCTCTAAAGATGTTGATACTAAAAAACTAGCTGCTCAGACACCTGGATTCGCAGGAGCTGAAATTGCGAACGTTTGCAACGAAGCTGCTCTTATTGCAGCTCGTAAAGACAAGAAAAAAGTAGATATAACAGACTTCCAGGATGCTATCGATAGAGTGATAGGTGGTCTTGAGAAGAAAAATAAAATCATTTCTCCAGAAGAAAAGAAAATTGTAGCCTACCACGAAGCAGGACACGCTGTAGCTGGCTGGTTTCTGGAGCATGCTGATCCATTGGTAAAAGTGAGTATTGTTCCAAGAGGTGTCGCAGCTTTGGGTTATGCTCAGTATCTCCCAAAAGAGCAATTCTTGTATCAAACGGAGCAGCTATTTGATGAAATGTGTATGGCTTTGGGCGGAAGAGTTGCTGAAGATATCATTTTCGGCAAAATTTCAACTGGTGCTCTTAGTGACTTAGAGCGTATTACCAAACTTGCTTACAGTATTGTTACTATCTATGGAATGAATGAGAAGATAGGAAATGTGTCTTTCTATGATTCCAAACAGTCTGATTATAATTTCACTAAGCCTTACTCTGATGCAACGGCAGAACTAATCGACAAGGAAGTTAAGGCACTCATAGATAAGGCATATAAAAGAACAAAGGAACTGCTTCAGTCTAAACAAAGTGAGCTTGAAATATTAGCTAAAGAACTTCTAAAAAGAGAAATCATCTTCCAGTCTGACCTTGAAGGATTGATTGGTAAGCGTCCATTTAAGACTCCAACTACTTATGATGCCTTCACAAATGGAACTGATGATGTAGATGAAAAGAAAGAAAAAAAGAAGGAGAAAAAAGCCAAAAATTTAGATAAGGTAAAAAATGAAGTAAAAGAGGCGGTCGAAAAAGAAGAATCTACCGCAGGTAAAGACAAGTAAACATGAAGGTACATCCTGAGCTAATTAGCTCTTATAAGGAGCTACCTTCAGACAAGAAAGTCTATTTCGCAAGCGACTTCCACCTTGGAATTCCAAACAAAGAAGAAAGTCTAAAACGCGAAAAGAAAATTGCAAAATGGCTGGAGTATGTATCTAAAGATGCTTCAGCCATTTTTTTATTGGGCGATATTTTCGACTTCTGGTTTGAATACAAAACTGTTGTGCCCAAAGGGTTCCTTAGATTTCAAGGTAAATTAGCTGAGCTAAGAGATCGTGGAATTCCTATTCATATATTTACCGGCAATCATGATTTGTGGATGAAAGATTATTTTAGCTCCGAGCTAGATATTCAAATTCATAACAATCTTGTCAGGCTCGATATTCAAAACAAACTATTCCTTATCGGTCATGGTGATGGATTGGGACCAGGCGATCAAACATTCAAGGTTCTTAAGAAGGTTTTTATAAACCCACTTTCTAAATGGCTGTATAAATGGATTCATCCTGATATTGGCGTTTCAATAGCGCAATATTGGAGTAAGAAAAGTCGATTATCTTCAGGGGCCTTCAATGAAAAATGTGAGGAAGAAGAGAACGAACAATTGTTAACTTTTTGCAAAAAAATGGATCAGAAACTTCATCATGATTATTATGTTTTTGGTCATCGTCACCTTCCTCTGGAACTTACTGTAAATAAAAATTCCACTTATTATAATTTGGGCGAGTGGGTCTCACAATGTAACTATCTTGCATTCGATGGTGAAAAAGCGACTCTTGAAGTTTTTAAAGATTAGTCTCGTTTTTATACCTTCACTTATTCAAGCTCAGAGTTGGGAAAAAACAGGTGAATTAAAGATTAACAAATCGGCTAGCTATTATACTGCCGATATTCAAGGGAATTTCTATTTAGGTTTTAAAGATGGTGGATTAGTTAAATACAATTCAGAAGGAGAATTGCTTGAAAATTTTGCATTATCTAATTCTTCTTCAATCACACTAATTGATGTTCAGAACAATCTAAAACCTTTTATTTTCTACTTTGATAATCAACAAATCACCATTCTAGATAGGTTCTCTTCAGTTCCGAAAAATTACTACTTACAGGACTATAGCGTTCAATTAGGGATGATTGCTTGCCCTGCACCAGATGGAGATATCTGGGTAATTGAAAATAATCCTCAACGATTAATAAAAATAAGCACACTACGAAAAAGTGTGGTGCTAGAAGTGCAGCTTGACCTTGGAGATTCAATCAATAAAATTCAGGCATACCAAAATCTTTTGATTGTTGGTCATAATCAAGGCATCCACGTATTGGATCAATATGGGGGGCGAGTCTACTCCAAACAAATAAGCGACATGCGGTATTTTCAATTAATTAACGATCAATTACTCGCTTTTACACAGGGAGGAATCCTACAATTTGATCCAATATCCGGACGTGATATCGGCAAGATTTCTTTGAAAGGAAATCCTGATGGGGTATTAAAACTGAAAGAAAAATTTCTTTATATCAATGACAGAAAGCTGTCCTTTTACAATTACACAGAGTAGCTGATATTATTTTCCTCTATAGAGATCCAGGATACGCTTTCTCAGTACGATCGTATACTTTGCATTAATTAATTGTCCTTCTGCCCTATTCTTATTGTTAAGACTTTCCAGATAAGAATAAAAGTCAGTATTTCCCGTTTCAAATCTCTTCTTAATAAACTCAAAGGTTTGATTCAATGCTTCATAGTTTTCATGAGCTGTTTCGTATGACGCTTGTGCTGCTAGTAAATCCAAGTAATCTCTTTGCGCTGCATTTGTTACATTAAGCAAAGCCTGATCAGACTGTAATTGAGCATTCATCATGACCACTCGTGTATTATCAATGTTATTTTGTATTCTGTACCGATTGAAAATAGGAATTTGGAAAGACAGCTGAGCAAAGTTGGTTGGAGTATCCTTAATCTGATTGGTGTAATCTATATCGTTTTGAGAGGTGAAATTTCTTGCATGCTGCCCAAACAGAGATAGTGTTGGGTACCTTCCACTTTTCACTTGCTTTAGCTGAGACTCAGCAGCGACTTCACTCTCCTCTGCACTTTTAAGTCTAAATGAATAATTTAATATTTCATCTAAAACCTCATTAAACTCATCATACTCAACTAGAAATTCAACATCATCTATCTGTAATGGCTCCAAAGTGATGCCTTGATAAGTTTCGATTTGAATGGATTGCAATAGATTTAAAAGATCAGCTCGATATTGATTATTTAAATTAACATTATTCAATTTTTCATTTGCAACTTGAGATTGGAAATTGTAAACCGTTTCAAGGTTTCCAACACCGACTGTAACTCGTTTCTTTTCCCTGTCCAATTGCTCTTCCAGAAAATCAAGTCTTTGATCTGAAATACGCTTATTTTCTGTGTCTACCAAAACATTGAGGTAGTTTCTAATTACTGTTGCTTTGATAGCTATCTTGCTATCTTCTAGTAGATACCTTGAGGATTCAAATTCATGTTGTCTTCTGTTAAGCAAATGATGATTTGAAAAAGCATTAAAAATAATTACGTTAGATGAAATGTTGGGTCTTCCGTTCCAACTTGTAAATGCGATTACATCACCGGCCACAATATCACTACCATCTGAATAAGAGTGATTTAAGTTGGCATTCAAATCCGGGAGGAAATTATAATACGCCTGTCTTTTGTTGGATTGGGCGCCAATCAGCGTATTTTGATTTTGTTTGATCGTCAAATTTCTTGACAATGCCATTTCAATACACTCATCAAGTGTCAGTATACGTCCTTCGACTTGTGCCAACGCTACAAATCCAAAAGTTATAAGAAGTCCGAAAATAAATTCCCGCATAGTAAAGGTCTTTGAAGGTTTTTTAGTGCACAGCTACCAACCCATCAATGATGATGGGTCGGGGCTGATTATGTGTAAGTATGAAGAGAATTACACTAAAGCTTCTTTAGCATTGATGTTTTCAGAGACGATCTGACCATCAAATAAGTGTACAACACGATGCGCATATTCTGCATCTACAGGAGAGTGAGTCACCATAATTACTGTAGTCCCAGCTTCGTTAAGCTCAGTAAGTAGGTTCATCACTTCTTGTCCGTTTGCAGAGTCCAAATTACCCGTGGGCTCATCCGCTAGAATTAATTTAGGTTTTGCAACCACTGCTCTTGAAATTGCCACACGTTGCTGCTGACCACCAGAAAGTTGCTGAGGAAAGTGATTTCTTCTGTGCATAATTTTCATATGCTCCATCACTTCTTCTACTCTTTTCTTTCTTTCCGCTGCAGAATACTTCAAGTAAATCAATGGCAGTTCGATGTTTTCAAAAACTGTTAATTCATCAATTAGGTTGAAGCTCTGAAATACGAATCCAATATTTGCTTTTCTAAGATCCGCTCTTTGTCTCTCTTTATACCCAGAGATTTCCAGTTCAGTGAAATGAAATTCACCTTCTGAAGGGTTGTCTAATAGTCCAATTATATTGAGTAATGTTGATTTACCACAACCAGATGGCCCCATAATCGCAACAAACTCACCTTCCTTAATAGTTAGGTTTACACCTGCAAGGGCAGTTGTTTCAATTTCATCTGTGTAGTAAAATTTCTTTAGATCTTTCGTTTGAATAAGTGCTTTAGCGTTTTCCATGATTTTATTGAGTTTAGTCTTTTGGGTTCTAATTAATTACTTTCTTTTTTTTAATTGGTTACTTTATCACAAGGATATCTTTGTCTTCATATCCTCTATATGAAGAGACAACAACTTTCTCTCCAGGTTGCAATCCTTCCACTACTTCGTAGTATCGTTGATTTTGTCTGCCTAATCTTATGTCTCTTCTTACAGCTTCAGTCTCATCCTCATTCACAACAAAAATCCAATTTCCACCGGTAGTCTGATAAAAACTTCCTCTAGGAATCTGAACAGCTGTAATATTTTCGCTCAGTTGCAGACGGATTTGGAGCGTCTGACCTCTTCTAATTCCATTTGGAATGGTGTCGAATGCCATATCTACCTCAAATAGTCCGTTATTCACCTCTGGATACACTTTTGTAATCGCCAAACCGAAATCATTTCCAGCAAACGTGAACGTTCCTTGCAACCCTGCATATATTCTAGATATATAATGTTCGTCAATAGTTGCACGAACCTTAAATCCATTCAGATCATCTATCTGTCCGATGTTCTGACCAGGGCCTATAGATTCCCCAACTTCAACATCAACAGTGGACAATCTTCCATCTATTGGTGCTTTGATGTATAAGTTGTCCAAATTCCTTTTTATCATATCGAGGTTATTTCGGGTTCTTAATAAAGTTTCCTCAGTCTGCCTTATTTGAATAACTGCATTTAAAGAATCGAATCTGTTGGATTCAATTTGGATCTCCCGATTATCTATCAATCGATTGTATTCTCTTTTCAGATTCAAAAATTCTTGCTCTGAAATGATTTTTTCTTCAAAGAGTTTTTCACCTCTCTCATATGCATCTCTTGCCGCATCAATTTGATAATCAAGCTCAATTAGACTCCTTCGAAGATCAAACTGATTTCTTTGAAGGCTTAGCTTGGTGTTTTCTAGATTGTTCACCAAAATGGATGCTTGAGTTTCCTCACGGACAAAACTTTGCACTAAATCATTATTGGCTAATGCTAGAATAGTATCCCCTTTATCTATCAGGATACCTCCATCATAATATTTCTTCGAAACAACTCCTCCTTCTATAGCGTCTAGCCGAATTGTCTTTATTGGCAAAACATTGCCATCCACAGGGATAAACTCCTGAAAATCACCCTCTATCACTGAAGCGATATTGATTTTATTTCTTTCAACATTCAGGCGGGTTCCACCACCTGAGAGCAAGAAATTGTATACTATAAAGACCACAAGTAATCCACTGCCACAGTAAATACTGATTTTCTTAATGGTCCACTTCTTCTTTTTAATCTTTCTGTCCATTGACAATTTGGTCGTTTAGGTTTCGTCGATCTTCTATGCCAATAAGAATGCCATTAATCATAAAACCCTATTTAACAGGCTCTTATGCTAATTATTTCAACAAAGCCAGATGATGCTATGTACAGAATGGTACAGAAAAGTGTTCGCAATCGATCACTTCATTCTTGCTTCTAAATAAAAATCAGGAAAATGCTGAGGAAGATTTGGTGACTTCAGTCAAAAAAAAAGGTTCAGGAGGACTAACACCTGAACCCAAAGGTCAAAAACTCAAAATAAAAAGGACTAATGACTTCAATATTAGTAAAAGTTCAATTGAAAAAAAAATGTGAACCAATAAGAAAATTATTCGTTATGATAGCATTACTATTATACTTGATAGTGAAATAATCTATTATGATAGCAAAACTTCAAATTCAATTGAATACTGCTCTTTACTTAAGAGATCCTCAATCAACAGATTTAGGCCAAAAAATAGTACAGGAGGGCATTTACATGATTGATGAAATAGGATTTGAATCTTTTACCTTCAAGAAGCTTTCAAAAAGAATCAATTCGACTGAAGCTTCCATCTATCGATATTTTGAGAATAAGCATAGATTACTTGTTTATCTCATTGCTTGGTATTGGAATTATGTTGAATACAAAATCACTTTCGAAACCCACAATATTTCAAATGCTGAAGAAAAACTAAAAATTGCAATACAACTTATTACAAGTAAACTGGCAGATGACGACAATTTTCCAGGAATAAGTGAAAGCGTATTGCAGAGAATAGTGATTAGTGAATCGGATAAAACCTATCTTACTAAAAATGTGGATCAAATAAACAGAGAAGGGCTATTTAAAGGTTATAAATCTCTTTGCATGACAATAGCTTCTTATATGCTCGAAATTAATCCAGCATTTAAATTTTCAAGATCCCTCACAAGTACTTGTCTTGAGGCAGCTCATCAACAGATATTTTTCGCAGAGCATTTACCCAGGCTCACAGACATTAAAAAAGAAGAAAAAATGTACGATCGTAATTGTGAGTTCCTTACATCTTTAATATTTAGTTCACTGAAATCATGAATAATCAACAAATTATAAGGTGTCTGCAGGAATGTGCGACGAAGCTTGATATTGATCTAAATATTTCAAAGCTGGAACGAGTTGACATAATATCAAGATTCTATGAAGATAATGAGCTCGCTGAATTTCAAAGAGACTTAATTGAAGCTGGAAATGAAGGAGGTATAGTCCTTTTTGAGAAACACATGAAGCATGAAACACTTCAGGAATTTATATCTGACACTGCATCTCCAACCATAGTATTTATTCAACAAGATGGTTTTCATCCTGCATTTATAAGTAAGAGAAAAAAAGAAGTTCTGCTTGAGTTTATTACCCCCGGAGGACAGCTACGGGAGTTAAGAACTCCAGACTTCAAAAAAATCAATTTCTCCACGAATTCTGAAGGGGAAATTCTAACACTGACCTGCTTCGCTTATCAAAGTTTTACAGCTAATGGAGAATCTTCCTTAATCACTCCTGTTAAAAGGTTAATTAATTTGTTATCTGCGGACAGAAAAGATATTTTCTACGTGTATGTCTACGCAGCGCTCATCGGTTTAGTGAGTTTGACTTTGCCGCTGGGAATTCAGGCCGCTGTTGAATTGATTTCAGGAGGGGTGGTTTTCAGTTCAGTGTACTTACTAATAGGCTTAATCATATTAGGGGTTCTTGGAACGGGAGTTTTGCAAGTTCTTCAAATCACCATTGTAGAGTACTTACAACGGAGGGTATTTACAAAAGCAGCATTTGAATTTGCATTTCGTGTGCCACGCATCAAAATGGAATCTGTATTAAATCTGCATATGCCGGAGCTCATGAATCGCTTTTTTGATGTTCTGACACTTCAAAAAGGATTACCAAAATTGTTGATTGATTTATCTACCGGTGTAATTCAGATCATATTTGGATTGTTATTGCTATCCTTCTATCACCCATTCTTCATTCTGTTTGGCTTGGGTTTATTAGGTCTATTATTCCTTATTTTCTATTTAACCGGCCCAAAAGGTTTAAAAAGCTCCATCCAGGAATCAAAGTATAAGTACAAGGTGGTCTATTGGCTAGAGGAGATGGCAAGAACTCTTTATTCATTTAAGCTTGCTGGGAACACAATTCTTCCTCTAAAAAAGACTGACTATTATGTGAATAACTACTTAAAAAACAGGAGCGCTCATTTCAAAGTGCTCATCTCACAATATTCATTTATTCTCTTATTTAAAGCAGTGGTCACCGGCGGACTTTTAATTCTTGGTACACTCCTGGTTGTTCAAAGAGAAATCACTTTAGGACAATTTGTTGCATCGGAAGTAATCATCATTTTGGTCCTTGGTTCGGTAGAAAAAATTATCATGTACATGGATGTTGTTTATGACATGCTTACTGCAGTGGATAAAATTTCTCATGTTACAGACCTACCATTAGAAAGACCAGGTGGAATTGACATTCCACAATCCCAAATGGCCGATGGATTGAAAGTTACATTGGAAGATGTCACCTATATCTATCCAGGATCAAAAAATCCCTCTCTGAAACATTTAAATATTGAAATACCAAAAGGTAGCTCACTTTGTATAAGTGGTGGAAGTGGTGCTGGAAAAACCACACTGACGAACATTATTGCTGGTATTCATCAGAATTATGATGGTGTTTTAACCTACAATGACTTATCCTTAAAAGACCTTGATTCAACATACATAAGGGATAAAATTGGTAAAAACGTATCTCAGGAGGATATTTTTGAAGGTACCATTTTGGAGAATATTCTTGTTGGAAAGCCTACTTCAGATATTAATCATGCACTTGACGCAATCAAAGAAGTGGGGCTATCAAAAAGCATCAATTCTTTGGATAATGGATTAAACACTCAGGTGTTGAGTGCAGGCAAAGGGTTTTCATCATCGTTTGTGAACAAATTAGTCTTAGCAAGGTGCTTGGCAAAACAACCAGCCATGCTTATTCTCAATGACTTCTTTAACACTTTCACAAAAGGAGAACGCCTTAAGTTGATTGAAATGCTCACGAGGGAAGATAAAAAGTGGACGCTCATTGTGGTTTCTAATGACCCGCTTGTAATGGCGGCATGTGACAAAGTACTCTATATGGAAGATGGGGCGGCAAAAGCATTGGATCCTTTTGACGACCTTATTAAGCGAGAAGAAATCATTAAAGAGATTTACTAATGGACCATTTAGATAAACTTTCCGAAACTCATCTATACTCCTTGAGAACACTTAAAACTCCTGGAGTCGGTCGAACTGTAGCTAAAGTTCTCATTTTCGCAACCATAATATTTATCATATTTCTTTTTCTCCCATGGCAACAAAATATTCGTGGCAAGGGAAAACTTACAGCCCTCAATCCAATGAATAGGCCACAGCAGGTTCAATCGGCAATAGCAGGGCGTATTATCGAATGGCACATTGTCGAAGGACAGTTTGTAACTGTTGGAGATACTATTTTGACCATCACAGAGATTAAGGATAAGTATTTTGACCCTAATCTGGTCATGAGAATTGAAGAGCAACTTGATGCAAAGAAAAATGCAGCAGAAGCTAAAAACAATAAAATTTTAGCTTTAAGAAGACAGGTTGCTGCTTTACGTGATGCATTAAAGGCGAAATCTTCGCAAGCACAAAATAAACTCCGTCAGGCAAGTTTGAAACTAGAAGCAGATAGTTTAGAATTCGTTGCAGAGAAAGTAAATTATGATAATGCTAAAAGCGTATTTGAGAGGAATAAAAACAGATATGATGCTGGCAACATTACGTTGACAAAATTCCAGGAAATAGAGAATAAATTTCAAATGGGTGCTGCTAAAGTTCTAAAAGCCGAAAATGAGTGGCTTCAGAGAAAGGCGGATCTTGCGAATGCAAACCTTGAATTTGCTTCAATTGATGCTGATTATGCAGACAAAATTAGTAAAGCGCAATCCGACTTAAATGAGACAATAGCCAGTTTAAATGAAACTCAAGGCGAGATTTCCAAAATGGAAAATGAACTCGCCAATATTCTGGTACGACAATCACAATATCAATTGATAGCCCCTCAATCAGGATATGTGGTTCAAGCAATGAAAGCCGGGATTGGAGAAACCATAAAAGAAGGTGATGCCGTGGCAACAATTCTTCCAAAATCAACTGATATCGCATTTGAAATGTATGTGAAAGCGATGGATATTCCATTAATAAGAGAGGGCAGGAAGGTCCGGGTAGAATTTGATGGCTGGCCTGCTTTACAATTTTCCGGTTGGCCAAATGCATCAGTCGGCACATTTGGAGGTGAGGTAGCAATTATTGATCGAGTACAAAGTAAAAATGGCATGTTCAGAATAATTGTAAAACCTGATCCTGACGAGGACAATTGGCCCCAACTCCTAAGAATGGGCTCTGCGGCTAAAGGCTGGGTTATGTTAAACAATGTACCTATTTGGTATGAAATCTGGCGAAACATGAATGGCTTCCCTCCTACCATTTATGAAGACATTGAGGGAATTGAACGATTAGCAAAGGATGATAAAAAATGAGAGTAGCATTATTTCTCATATCAATGGCTTTGGCTAATATAGGATTTGCTCAGCAGGATTCTCTGAATGCCGATACTTCGTATCTATCACTAGAGGATGTCATTAAAATGACGCTTTCTTATCACCCTGTGGTGAAACAAGCCAACTTACTAGATGAAACTGCAGAAGCGGTGATAAGAGAGGCCAGGGGTAATTTGGATCCTAAAATTGAAGCTGATTATAACCTGAAAGAGTTTAAAGAAAAAGAGTATTACAACCTATTAAATACCTCTTTCAAAATCCCAACCTGGATTGGAATTGATCCCAAAGTTGAATTTACGAGAAACAGCGGTGAATTTTTAAACCCAGAAAATTTCATTTCTCCTGAATCAGATTTCGAACAATTGTCCGTTGGAGTTTCAGTTCCTTTGGGCAAAGGCTTATTTTTTGACGAAAGACGAAATGCGATTAGAAAAGCGGATGCCTTTTCTCAGATTGCTGAAGCCGAACAGAACAAGGAAATCAATAAGGTCCTTTTTACTATCGTGAAAGATTACTGGAATTGGTACATGGCTAGTAGAAAGCGCGAACTTATGCAGCAAGCAATTGTCCTGGCCCAAAATCTTTTTGATCGAACACTCATCGATTATGAATTTGGAGAAGCTGCAATGGTTGATACATTACAAGCCAAAATCAACTTTCAAAAACGATCAGTAGACTACCGAAAGGCAATACTTGAATATGAACTCGCAAAGCTAAACTTGAGTAAACATATGTGGTCTGAGAATCTTCTACCATTGGAACTTCTTCCCAATGTACTTCCTGATTCAACATCTCTTTTTGCTACTCCAAAAGAGGACCAAGTAAAAAGTGCAATCGAATTTGCGATGACAAGTAATCCTGATATTGCTAAACTATTAGGAAAGAGAAATCAGCTAGATGCTGACATGAGATGGGCACGAGAAAGCTTAAAACCACAAATAGATCTTTCTTATTCATTCATCGATGCACCTATTAATCCAGAATTCGATTCTCGTTCGCCTGAATTCGGGGATAATTACAAACTGGGAGTTGAATTTTCACTACCGATACTTTTAAGAAAGGAACGTGGCAAAATTCAACAAACTCAATTGAAGTTGCAGAGCAATGAATTTGAAATGGCTCAGAGTCAGGTGGAGCTCAAGAATGAAGTTCTTGGCGCATACGCTCAAAGTGTCGCTTTTCAAGAGCTTTTGAATCAATATCTCGGCGTGTCAAATAATTACAGAAGACTTTTAGAAGCTGAAATCATTAACCTTCAAAATGGTGAGACTGACTTATTTAAGCTGAATATACAGCAGGATAAGTACATTGAAGCTCAAACTGATTTTTTCGATGCGTTTACAAAATGGGAGAAGAGCAAAGCTGAATTCTATCATATTGTCGGTTACCCCATTCTCGGATTGCAGAATATGTCCGATTTTATAACAAATTAATCCTCCACTGTTCGTTATCGAACGGTTATATTTATCTAGATTAGCCTTAGTGTGCATTATTAGTCCTTTTTAGGGGTTGGCACCATTATCGTGTTTAATAAAGAAAATCAATCTAATCGTGGAAGAAGCAATTAATAAAATTTTAATAATAGATGATGATGAAGATGTGCTTTTAGCAGCAAAAATGTTGTTGAAGAAGCATATCAAAGAAGTTGTTATTGAAAAAGACCCCAGAAAAATACCATTCTTATTAAATAATGACAGCTTCGAAGTAATCCTGCTGGATATGAATTTCAGTCAGGATACTACAAGTGGTAAAGAGGGATTTTATTGGCTAGAGCAAATCCTTGAAAAGGATCCGGAAGCTGTAGTAATTCTTATAACAGCATTTGGTGACGTAGAGATGGCTGTAAAAGCGCTCAAGGCTGGCGCAACTGATTTTGTATTAAAACCATGGCAAAATGAAAAGCTTCTTGCAACCTTGTCAAGTGCTGCGCGGCTAAAAAATAGTCGTAAGGAGGTTTCTATGCTTAAGCAAACAAGTAAAACTCTCCAAGCAGATAGCAGCAAAGCGTTTAAGGATATAATTGGTGAAAGTGATGCGATTAAAAAGGTATTCAAACTGATTGACAAAGTCGCTTCAACAGATGCCAATGTTTTGATATTGGGTGAGAATGGAACAGGCAAGGAATTAATAGCTAGAGCCATCCATCAAAAATCTTTACGCAAAGACATGCCATTTATTGGTGTGGACATGGGTGCAATTACTGAGTCGCTATTTGAAAGTGAGCTTTTCGGTCACAAAAAGGGAGCTTTTACAGATGCAAAAGAAGATAGAGCTGGTCGGTTTGAAGTAGCATCTCGCGGTACACTTTTCCTCGATGAGATTGGAAACTTAAGTCAGCCATTGCAGTCGAAGCTGCTCACAGCCATACAAAACAGAAAAGTAACTCGAATTGGCAGTAATCAGGAAATACCGGTAGATATTCGACTAATTAGTGCTACAAACATGCCTGTCTATGAAATGGTAAATGAAAACACATTCAGGCAAGATCTTCTGTATCGAATCAATACGGTTGAAATTCAGCTACCACCTCTTCGAGAGCGTATGGAGGACATGGAGATGCTGGCTAATCATTTTGTAAAAATGTACGCTGGAAAATATAGAAAAAGTATTGATGGGGTAGCATCATCAACAGTAGGCAAACTCCAGAAATATCCATGGCCTGGAAATATTCGAGAGCTTCAACATGCCATCGAGAGAGCAATCATCATGAGTGACAATTCTCAGTTAATGCCTGAGGATTTTTTCTTTCTTGCACAGAAACCAGACAGCAACCTTTCACTCGAACCTGACTCTTATAATCTGGATGATATGGAAAAAACAACCATTCAAAAGGTTGTGAATAAGTATGAGGGAAATATTTCAAAGGCCGCCAAAGAGCTAGGGCTTACCAGAGCCTCATTATACAGAAGATTAGAGAAGCATGGCTTATAAATCATTCAAATTTCAGTTACTCATAAGGTTGATAGCAATGCTACTAACCCTATTTGTATTTACTCATCTCTACTACTCTGAGTCCTATTTTTTCACCAAGTTTCTTGTGTTTTGTCTGGTGCTTTTTCAAGTATGGTACTTGTACAACTTTTTGGAGAAGTCAAATCGTGAAATCGTACATTTTTTGGAGAGTATCCATTATGACGATTTTACCAATACCTATCCGGAGAGACACACAGGATCCAGTAGAGATTTATTATATCATGAGTTCAATGAAATTTTAAAAAAGTTCAGGGAGATCCGTGCAGATAAAGAAGCACAACATCAGTATTTGAGAACGATAGTACAGCATATAGGCATAGGAATTATCACATTTGATGATGATGGTGAAGTTCAAATCATGAACAATGCAGCTAAAAAGCTGCTTGGTCTTAAGATGATAAAAAATATTAACCAAATAGGCAGGGATCACCCTTCGTTGTTTGAAACAATAAAGGATTTACGTACTGGCGGACGAGATCTTCTAAAGATTTCTAAAAACGAAGATGAGGTTCAATTAGCAGTTTATGCTATAGAATTATCACTTCGGGGCAAACCTTTTAAATTGATTTCTATCCAGAATATTCAGTCAGAATTGGAAGAAAAAGAGATGGAGGCCTGGCAAAACCTTATAAGAGTTTTAACTCATGAAATCATGAACTCGGTAACTCCAATCTCCTCACTTGCAGCAACAGTTGAAACAGAACTTGCAGAATTTCTAGAGAATGGGAAGAATATAAATCAGATAAAAGATGACACCATTGAAGACTTCTATCTGTCGGTAAAAACAATCCATAATAGAAGTGAAAGCCTTATCAAGTTTGTTTCTGACTTCAGGAACATGACCAGAATCAAGCATCCAAACCTTGAGTGCCATGAAATAGAGGATATGATCAAGCATATCCTGGTATTGCTTAAACCAGATATCGAACATTCCAATATCTCAGTCAATTGTTCTGTAAAGCCTGGTCTCTCAGTCAATATTGATCGAGAACAAATAGAGCAGGTAATCATCAACGTGGTAAAAAACGCAGTGCAGGCTTTGGCAGCAACAGATAAGGAAAACAAGTCATTGACAATAACTGCTATGCCGATCGATGGTGGTGGAGCTTTTATCTCGGTAACTGATAATGGAACTGGTATAGAAGAGGAAGCATTGAAGAAAATATTTATCCCATTCTTTACCACTAAGAAAAATGGATCCGGAATTGGTCTAAGCCTTTCAAAGCAAATAATGAGAAAGCACGGTGGTAACATAACCGCAAAGTCTCAAATCGGAGAAGGCACTGAGTTTCTACTTAAGTTTGCCAGCTAAATAGCTGGATCAATTGAAATACATTTTCATCGTTCAGGGCGAAGGAAGAGGGCACATGACTCAAGCCATCTCCTTGTATCACATCCTTAACTCTAACGGTCATGAGGTGTCTCATGTGATTGTTGGGAAAAGTAAGCGGAGGATACTTCCAAATTTCTTTTTAGACCAGATACACTCGCCTATCACTCAACTTGAAAGTCCAAATTTTGTAACTGACAAAAAGAATAAGTCAGTCAATTTTTTTAAAACACTTTTTTTTAACCTAATCAGGTTTCGAACTTTTCTTAGAAGCATAAGAGAAATTGATCAAATTGTTAATAAAGAAAATCCTGATGCAATCATCAATTTCTACGACTTTTTAAGTGGTCTCTATTTTCTACTTAAAAGACCTCAACCTGAGCATTTTGTACTTGCGCATCAGTTTCTTTTAAATCACTCTGAATTTGAGTTTCCTAAGGGGCGTATTTATGACAAAGCATCCCTCCTTTTAGGCAATAAACTGGCAGGTTATAAAGCAAAAAAAGTTCTTGCACTTTCGTTTAGGAAGATGAAAGACGAGCCTTCTAAAAATTTACATGTTGTTCCCCCATTGCTAAGAGATGAGATCAAAGAACAAATTTCTAAAAAGGGGAATCACTTTTTGGTTTATATGGTAAATCATGGATACGCTGAAGATGTCAAAGCATTTCATTTAAAACATCCTGAAATTCCAATTCAATGTTTTTGGGATAAAAAAGATGAACCAAATGAACTTATCATTGATGACACACTCACCTTTCATCAACTCGATGATAAGAAATTTATCCAATTGATGGCCTCATGCAAAGGCTACTTAACAACAGCAGGATTTGAATCTGTATGTGAAGCGATGTATCTAAAAAAACCAATACTCATGGTGCCAGTAGCAGGTCATTATGAGCAAGCATGCAATGCACTTGATGCTGTAAAGGCAGGCGCTGGGGTCTCTAGTGAAATTTTTGACTTAGAAATTTTGTTGGATTATCTTCCTAATCATAAAGATGTGGGTGATGAATTTAGGCAATGGTGCCATTCAACACCAGAAACATTCTTAAAAATTCTGACATAAATGTTAATAAAATATTCAGATAATCCTTTTAAACAGGTTCTTGGAATCACTTTCTACAACAGAAAGAATATCCTATTATTTACAATCATTTCCATATTGGCTACTGTTCAATATAAGTTTGGTGAAATCTTCACATTCAATCCAATCACTCTACCTATGGTTCCAGTAACCATTTTAGGTGGAGCGTTAGCGATATTTCTGGGATTTAGAAATAACAGTGCCTATGACCGCTGGTGGGAAGCACGCAAAGTCTGGGGTGGTGTGGTTAACGCAAGCCGTACGTTCGGAGTGATGATCTGTACATTTTCATCAGGCCATTTCTCAAAAGGTAAGATTAAAAACGATCAGATAGAGTCATGGCGGAAAGAGTTGATTCACCGGCACATTGGTTGGTTATATGCATTGATTATGCATTTAAGAAAACACAATCACTGGAGTGACCTGGAGAAATATATTTCAGAAGATGAAATTGAAGCAATAAAAAAACTGCATAACAAACCCACTCAGCTTCTTCACATTCAAGGAAAAAAATTGCAGGAAGCCTATGAAAGTAAAATCATTGAAGACTTCAGACACATGGAGTTGGCTAATGTCATAAAAGAATTTTATGATTTACAAGGCAAAGCAGAGCGTATAAAAGGAACCATATTTCCCTACTACTACAACTACTTCACCGGAGTATTTCTTTGGCTTTTTGTCATTTGTCTCCCATTTGCGCTAACGCCAGAAATGGGATGGGGAGCTATTCCAATGGCCATTGCCATCTCGTTCGTATTTACCATTTTGGAAAAATCAGGGGCTGTAACTGAAGATCCTTTTGAGGGAAGAGCTGCTGACACTCCGATAACTACGATTACTCGAAATATTGAAATTGATCTTCTTGAAATGATTAAAAGTGATACTGTTCCAGCACCAATAGAACCAAAGACAGGCCGTTTTGGTGTTAAATACCTTGATTAAGAACCGATGGCAATAATCAGTAAGAAAAAAGAAATCTTTCCAATAAGTAAACCCCTGAGATCCTATATCAAAAAATATGATCGTGAGATTGATTTGCCCATCTACTATGGTGACCTATTGAGATATGATAATTCGATTCCACTTTATGATAAATCGGGCAATGACACCTTATGGGAAACGGTTTTCTTTCCACAAGGAGATATGGTGCATATCAATGCATCATTGAAAAAAGTTTATGCGATCATGAAGTCCGATGGTGACCTTTCTGTGATGGACCATCTCATCATTGATCGTGTAGACCTTTGTGCTTACGGAAATACACAGCCATTTAGAATTAGGGTCGTTAACCAAATCAATGACAATTTTGACTATTTCTATATTAAGCGTGCAGATGCTTCCCGCATTTATGGGCTTGAGTTAGAACACCTACTTTCTCCGAATAAAATAAGTTATGTAGTAAATAGAGAAACGCTAATCGAGGAACATATTGTTGGTGTTCCGGCTGAACTTTTTATTAAGAAGTATTTAAAAAGTAGTACACTAAATGAAATACGTTTAGCTAAAGAATTTGTGAAGTTTAATGAGCGCTGTTTTGTGAGGCTATTAGGTGATATGCACAGCAGTAATTTCGTAATTGACATTACGCCTGATTTTGAAGATGTAGAATATCGCTTGAGAGCCATTGACTTTGACCAGCAATCTTATGAGGGAAGGAGGGCCATTTATCTTCCTCAATACTACACACAGAATAACCCTATAATCAAAATCGGCCTTAAGCACATGACTCCAGAGACCGTAAGGCAATACCAACGAGAGGAAAGATCTAACATCGCTAACAGGTTAAAAGTCGAGCACAAGCGTGTGGCTGATCTGCTCTCGGCTATGAAAAAAGACAAATTATCAAAGCCTGATAATATTAAGCGACTCAGGAAAGAGCTTGCAGATTTTTATGAAGAAAAAGATTTTCTTGTTTGTGAAAATATGGGTGAACTAGTCGAAATGAGTCTGGAGATGCTTACCAGGAAGCCGAATCTATATAAGGACTATTAAGACATTGAAACTTGATATTTAGGAAGATTGAATTCAAAAGTACTTCCTTGATTAGGTGTGCTTATGACCTTGATGGTTGTGTTATGCAATTCCATTATCTTTTTCACGATAGCCAATCCCAGACCTAATCCTTCATTTTGAGAGTGTTTTCTGGACTGCCGATATCTATCAAAAATTATGGATTGATCGCTCTTTTTTATTCCTGGTCCATTATCTGATATTCCGACTTTTATCTCATCATCGTTTGAAGAAATTTGTAGTTTAATTAATCCACCTATCGGAGTGAATTTTATTGCATTATCTAGCAAATTTTGTATTGCTCGTTCTACCAAACTTATATCTGCAAAAACGAGCGGTAATTGATCATCTGCCTCCAGTTTAATTTCAATATTTTTTTCTTTACCTAAAATCTGATACTTCGAGACAAGGTCCAATGATAAGTCGGTGATTGCAAAAGGTTCTTTTTGAGGTTGAATCTGTCTTGCTTCAAGCTTAGAGTACTCAAATAGTTGAGAAACTAAACGAGAAAGTTTATCCGAACTCCCTTTGATGATATTCAAATATTTATTCTGCTCATCCTCGCTTAATGTCTCCTTTTTCATCTGTAAAGTTTCGATATACCCGTTGATGATGGAGAGTGGAGTTCTTAAATCATGAGACACATTGGCTATTAATTCTCTTCTGAGTATGTCAACAGATTTTATCTCTTCTATATTTTCCTTAATGGTATCTGCCATCTCATTAAAGTTGACTGCAAGCACTGATAGATCATTTTGTTGAGGATTTTCAATACGAATATCCATATCTCCTTCCCTAAATCTTCTAACCGTAGCAATGATCGATCTTAGATTTTTTGTTAGAAACCAGATGCTTAAAAAACCAAGAAATAGAATAAATAGTGTTGTCAAAATTGAAGCTACGATTCCTAATTTCATGAAATAACTAGTGAACAAGCTTGACGATACTTTATCAATCTCCTGGCCTGCTAAAACAATATATATGTAGCCTTCCTGTCCATTTTCATTGAATCTGGCTGCTGAGAAAATTTTCTTTTGATTCTTATCTCGTGGGTCATCTCCAAGGATATAACGGTTTCCATTGGAATTTATAAACTCCTTTACAGGCGCCAGATCTATAAATTCTGTAGGATTGTTAGGATTGTCATGATCCAAAACAACAGAATAAAGAATCTCACCCTTCAGACTAATAAGATAAACCTCAATGGCTCTGTTAACGGCCATCATGTCATGCATCAAATCTCCGAAAAGTGGTTTATTCACCTCGCCATTTTCCAGAAAGGGAGTATTCCCTTGAAATTTCTCTTCTATCAGGTGATTTGCAAGTTCTGAATTGAGCTTCTGTGAACGTTCCTCAAAATGCTTATTGGTTAAATAAATAGAAATGAGCATGTATGATAATCCCATAAGCATAACCAACATCGTGAAAACGATGGTTATTTTAACGATAAGCTTATTGGTAAGAAGTCTTGATCTTTCTCTCATAACTCCTCATTAAACTTATAACCGACTCCCCAGGTCGTTAAAATATATTTCGGATTAGCCATATCAGATTCGATTTTCGCTCGCAACCTATTTATATGGGAATTGACCGTATGTTCATATCCCTCAAAATCGTAACCCCAAATCAACTTAAGGAGATCACTTCTTGTATAACTTTTTCCAGGATGTGAGGCCATGAGTGTAAGAAGTTCAAACTCTTTAGGTGATAGCTCAACTTTTTGTTCTTTTAATTCAACTTTCCTTTTCTCAACATCAATTGTAAGATCTTCAAAAACAAATCTGACTGACCCATTAGAAATGCTTTCTTTTATAAGTTTGGTTCTGCGAAAAATGGCCTTAACCCGTGCAATAAATTCTCTGATACTGAAAGGTTTCGTTATGTAATCATCTGCACCCACTTCCAATCCCAGTACCCGATCAATTTCTTCAGACTTTGCAGTTAGCATGATAATAGGTGTATTCTGATATTTTCTGATCTTTTGACAAACCTCTATCCCATCCATTATTGGAAGTGCCACATCCAAAATGATTAAATCGGGCTCTTCAGATCTTGCAAGATCAAATCCAGACCCACCATCCATAGCCTTTATAACCTGACAGGATAGGTCCTTTAAGTGGATTTCCACCAGATCAATGATCTCAGGATCGTCTTCTATAATTAAAACTTTTGGCATATCTCTTCTCGAAAGAAGTAAAAACTTATCACAGAAGTATCACAAGTTGTTACTAAAACACCCGAATAGTAGAATGAATGACACTTCTTAGAAATTAAATACGATCAAATTACTGGTCTAATAACTTAAAAGTGACATTTAAGTGCTTGAAATGAAATGTTAAAAAGCTGTGATCCTTTTGCAATATGCCGCATGTTCTTTTGTATCAAACAAATTAGAACTCCAATGAAAAAATTATTAATGATGATAGCTGCCCTGGGCATATTGTTAACCAGCTGTAGCGATGATGATGATAGCGGGCCTTCAATTTCAGATCTTACGCTAATTATAGATGGATTAGAGGATCTTGGATCAGACTTTGCTTACGAGGGTTGGATCATAGTGGACGGATCCCCTGTTTCAACCGGCACTTTCACAGTGAGTGAAAGTGGAGATCTTTCAGCAACTACTTTTATGGTAAATGCTGCTCAATTAGATGCTGCTACGATGTTTGTTCTGTCAATAGAACCAGTACCTGATAACGATCCCGCACCAGCCCCGACAAAAATACTGGCTGGTAGTTTCAGTGGAAATAACGCCAGTCTTAGTACATCAACGGTTGGTGCAGGTTTTGAAAATGCTAATGGCAAATACATCATTGCAACACCTACCGGAACCGGAGCACCTGAAGAGGAATTTAGTGGCATTTGGTTCCTGGATAATAGCTCTGGATCAGCTGAAGCAGGTCTTGATTTGCCAGCACTAGAGGCTGGCTGGAAATATGAAGGCTGGGTAGTCATAGATGGTACACCGGTTACTACGGGAACCTTTACCAGTGTGGCTATGGGAGATGATGCGGCTCCATTTAGCGGATCGAATGCAGGTCCGAATTACCCGGGGGAAGATTTTCTAAGTAACGCACCATCTGGCCTTACTTTTCCAACGGATTTAAGAGGAACAACAGCTGTCATTTCAATCGAACCGGATCCGGACAATAGCTCAGCTCCTTTTACGCTGAAACCTCTTGCTGGAATGATTCCATCTTCACTTTCGGGCAATCCCTATAGCCTGGATAATAATGTTTCAGCTTCCTATCCAAGCGGTAGTGTGAATAGATAAAAATAAATTGTTTAGAGGTGTTTAACTGAGGCCTGATCTGATGCCATCAAGATTAGGTCTCTTTAGTTTTAAAGTAAATAAACACCATCACCTGGTCGTACTTCTACATGCTCTTTGATTGTTGTAGAAAGTTCGTAACCCTTGTAATTCGCATAAATCGGAAATCTGCCATGCGTTCGAAGCACTAGAACAGCTGTTTCCACTTTTTTAACTTCCAAAGTCAGAAGTTTGGTTAGGCTATATGCCAATGTTCTGCCGCTATTTAATACATCGTCGCATAGAACAACAGACTTATCCCTTAAATCAGAGGCATCCCCATCAATGAGGATGTCTTTATTTAGCGGGTTTTCTTTATCAAGTGAGATTGTATGGCAAATCGATTTCTTTCCTGAAATTTCTTTCAGAGTCTTATTGATTTGATCAGCCAGTTTTCTTCCACCAGAATCTACGCCTACCAATACAAGGTCTTCCCCCATATTATTTTCGTAGATCTGATAGCCGATCCTACGAACGATCTGATCAACCTTCGGCTGTGTTAAAATCTGATTATTGCTCATTTTCAGGTACAGGCATTACTTTGCTGTCCTTGAAAGTAGAGAGTATTATCATTGATTGCAAGCCGTCAACCACTTCAATTTCAGATACTTTTTCAAGCATCAACTTTTGGTAAGATTGAATATCGCTACAAATAATTTTTAGAATAAAGTCACCAGAACCTGTGATGTGATGACACTCGATTACTTCAGGGATTGAATTGATCTCATTAATAAATGCATCAATGTTTTTCTTGTTGTGACCTTTAAGGGATACTTGCACGAATGTATGCACTCCCAAGCCTACCTTATCAGTGTCTAGCTTGGCATGATAACTTTTAATAATACCTGATGTTTCGAGCTTTTTAACTCGTTCCAAAGTAGGTGCAGGCGATAATCCAATGTCTTTAGAAAGCTGGGCGTTGGTGATTTTTGCATTAGACTGTAGGATGTCAAGGATCTTCCGATCAATTTTATCCAGTTTAATGCGTGAAGATTGTATTTTCATGAGTTTTATGATTTATCGTAGAGGCAGGCTTAATTCAGCACAACAGAATTTTATTCGTTGCAAATTTAATAGGATTAATAAAAATTCTGACAACCATTTAAATAAACTACAAACCTTTAACAATTAATTGGAAAAAAACCCTAATCCGATCCCAAAATTAAAGTTTGATCACTTTACGCCTAAACGTGGTTCCATTTATCTCAATGGTGATAAAATAGATGCCTGAATCAAGGAAACTCATTTCCGCAAAGAAGTTATTCAGGCCTGAAGATGTATTATAAGAATTTTGGATTTGTACTTTTCCAGCAGAGTTCAGAAGCTTCAATGTAGCTGTTCCTGCTTCCGGTGATACCACTTTAATTCTGAACTGATCTGTAACTGGATTTGGAAATGGATTTTCTACCTTAACTGTAGGCTGAATATTGATACATTTCTCATTATTGATTGGCGTTAGATCCGGATAATCAACATATTGAGATGATAACCTTACACATAAATAAGATGGATCTGAATTACCCAGTGGCACTCCAACATTTAGGTTCACGAGGCTGGTCTGACCTACATTTATGAACTGTTCTATTTGTTCTGTAAGTGTAAACTGATCTTCCAGAATTATTTCTGCATTAGTAATTTCAATAGGTAAGTTGGAAAAGTTCTGAACTTCCAGAAATATCCTTCCGGTATTATTTTCAGCAACAAGTTCCAGGCTTCCAATGGCAAGATCTATTTCAGGTATAGCAATTAAAATCTGTTGAGAAGAAGTGTCAGCGCAACCAAAACTATTTTGAGCAACCAAACTAACTACATGTGTCCCAACTTCTGAAAATATTAACGTTTCTGCATCCGCTTCAGTACTAAACGGTGCTCCATTGAGCAACCATTCAAAGCTTGCAGCTCCTGCTGATGAGTTGGTGAAGTTTATTTGATCATTCGGTAATCCATAAGTTTTTGACGATGAAAATGAAGATTCTGGGGAATCATTGATTTCCAGGGTTTCAGAAGAATTAGTAACGCAACCAAAAGCTGTTTCCAATTCAAGGGTGACAGTATAACTACCATCACTTAGATTGTTTAAAAACAATTCTGTCCCATTTCCTACTTGCTCATCATCAATGAGCCATGTTCGTGAAATGATTGCATCATTAAACTCCTCAGATAAATCAGTAATAGTTATTAGTTCATTATCACAGGACCCTACCACTGTGAATGCTGGTGAAGGTAGTTGCAGCACTTCCACCGATTTAGTTATGCTCTCTGAGCAGAAATTCTGACCAGTCACTTCAAGTGAGACATCATAGATGCCTGCATCTTGAAAAATATGATTTGCGTTTTCGGTGTTATAAGCAACCCCATCAATGGTCCATACCCATGAAATGATATTCCCCGAGAATGAAGTGTTATCTGTAAAAACAGATGCTTCGCCTTGGCAAGCAATTTGGACTTCAAAATCTGGTTGTGGGGCAGCTAAAATTTCTATATCCTCTGCATGGTATGATTCACAACCGTTAGAGCTAATAGTAGTCAAGGCAATTGTTAAAATTCCTTCTGTATCAAATGAAATAGTTGGGTTTTGAGCGGTTGATACTTCAACTCCATCCACATCCCATCGCCATGAGACTATATCTGCATTTTCAACAGTGGACATATCAAAGAATTGAATCCCTTCTGAAGAAGTGCAAGGAATTTCAAAGTCAAATTCCGATTGTGGTGTTGCTGATATGGAAACTTCTTGATTGATCACATGATCACAACCATTAGTGTCAGTAGCGGTCAATGAGACATTGTAATTCCCAGCATCTGTAAAGATGTGGCTCGGCTCTGCCGCTGTTGAATTAAACCCATCACCAAAATCCCATAGATACGTATCTGCATTCACACTAGAATTGGTGAATTGCATGGATTCATTTTGGCAGACGGAACCAGCTGTAAAGTCTGCAGTTGGAGGGGGGTTGATGGTGATTGTTTGTTGTGTAGTCTCTTCACATCCAGGGATACTGGAGGTTAATCTAACGGTTTTGGTTCCTGAAGTAGAAAATGAGAAAGTAGGATTTTCCTCATCCGAGGTACCTACGACACTAGATGTCGCATCATCGATGAATTCCCATGAATAAGACAGTGGGCCTGTGTAAGATGCATCGTCGGTAGTATTACTGAAATCAATCCCAGCATCGACACAATACCTGGATGCAGAAAAATCGTAACTAGGTGCTGGTGGAGGATTATAGATCGTGATTTCTTCTTCATAGAAGTTGTTGCAAGTGCCATCACTTACATCTAATCGAACCGTGTATGTCCCTACTCCTCCTAGGGTATCGAATAATACTTGAGGACTTTCTTCATTGCTGTCTTCTATTCCGTCATTGTTGAAGTCCCAGGAATAGGAAGTGAGGCCTATGGTTGAGGGTATGAAGGTGTTTGGATTGGAGATGCACCTAGATTGATTTATAGCAAAATTAATTGAAGGAGCTTCGACCATTGAAATGATGATCGTATCTCTTAGTACAGAGCTGTTACCTAAATCATTTGTGGAAATTAATTCAACAATAAATTCTCCAGAATTGGAGTAAGTAACTGATGGTGAAAAATCAGTAGAAGCTTGATTGGTAGTACATTTTTTAGAAAAAATAGCAGTTTGATGATTTGCTGAAAAGCCTCCTTGAATAATATATTCTCCATTATAGTTGATTGCTTCAATCCCGTATACAGATGGCAAACCTGAATTTTCCATTTCAATTGGGGGCTCAGTAAAATCATTGAAATTGATAATCGAAAACGGGAGTCCATCATTTCCTATTAATGCCAAATAATTATCTCCATTTTTTATAATATCAGAACGAAAAGGTCTGTCAACAGAGGCAAAAGAGTAAGTCGCTTCTTGAGTTGGTGTAGAATTAAACAATGAGGTGCCAAAATTTAATTGGTGGATATTACTATTCGAGAGAGAACTGACCAGCACATACCAATTTTCACCAACTTCCACCGAAGTAATTCCATTCAAATTTGCCGCACCTGATATTGCGGTTGTTGTAATTACATCCTCTTCTAATACACTATTTAGTACGGAGTTGCCAAAATCTACAACAGTGATGTTATTGAATGTATAAGAAGGAATGAGTAAATAATAACTACTATCATCTGCTACTACATCAATGTCCCGAATCCTTCCGGCTACATCAAAGTTCCCGATAGCTGATCCATTCGTAGGATCATTTTCCAAGCCATCTCCAAAATCAAGGCGAACAATACTTAGATCATTGTTAAAAAACCCAACAAAACAATACCATATTCCATTTTCATTGACAAAATCAATGCCTGTCGGTGTTTGAAGTAGCCCAAATGGATTTCCCAAGCTAGTAATTGATGGAGCATTTTTTGGTGAATCGCCAAAATCCAATCGATATATTACCCCTGCATCTCTTTCTGTTAGAAAACCAAACCAATTACCATTTTCTTCAAGTAGTTTGTAGCCGTACAAAGTTCCTACTCCAACAAGGTCAGTGCTATTTAGGTTAGGTGTCTCTGTGAAGTCTTCCAGGCAGAAATCCCACACATAAGAAGTAGCATTCACTGTGGAATTATTTATGGAGATAGTTTGATTCAAGCATCCAGCTTCTTCAATATCAAAAATTGAAGTAGGTGAAATTGAAATCTCTACAATGATATCTTTTGTCTCAATTTCCACGCATCCCTGTGCGGTAGTTGCAGTCAATTGAGCTTCATAAGTTCCAGGGCTACTAAAAACAACCAAGGTATCTTGAACAGATGACGATATGTTACCATCTATTAGCCAATCCCATGATACAATGGAATCATTGCTGATTGTATTGTCAAGACCATTCAAATTAACAGGTAAATTTTCAACAGCCTCACCTATAGTGAAATCCAGAAAATCATCATCTGGTACTTCAAGATCAAATGAAACCTCAGTTATACATCCAATTGCATTAGAAACTTGTAATGTTACAATATATGTGGTGGCAGAAGGATAAGTAAAGGTAGGATTAGGAGAGGTTGAATCTTCAATATTGTCACCATTTAGATCCCAACTGTATCCACCACTATCATCCCCGGTAACGATAGTTTGAAACTGTACTTCTTCGCCAAAGCAATTATTGTTGAAGGTCACCTCCACAGATGGCCCTTCCTCTATGTCTATCATTTGTTCTGCAGTTTTCACGCAGGTACTCAATCCAGTTACTTCAAGCTCAACCGAAAATGTACCAGACGAAGAAAAAATGAGTTCAGGGTTTTGATCTGTAGAGACTAGAACATCATCAATGTACCAAGCCCAGGCTTGTGGTATATCAGTAGTGAAGGTTGATGTATCGTTGAATTGGATCAGGCTATTTGAACAGAGTAATGCAGTAGCCGCTTCAAACCCAGGATTTAGGTCATTTTGGTCAAAGACAGTAACTACTATAGTGGTATCCAAATTAATACCACATTCATCAGTCACCGATAAAAAGACATTGTAATCTCCAGGCGTATCATATGTATGAGTAGGATTTGCTTCTGAACTATTATTGGAGGCACCACTACCGGGATCATCAAAATCCCAAGAATAATTGAAAGCAACATCTCCCATAGAGGTTAAAATAGAGGTAAAATCAGTAATACCAACACAACTAACCACACTACTAAAGTCGACATCTGTCATCCCTGAAATAAATACAGAATCACTGTGATGGTATCTAAAACCATTAGAAAACCCATCCACAGTTAAATATTGCCATCCCAATGCATCATAAGCTGCCGTAGTAGGCATTGATTCATAGGATGATGGAACTGTAGAACTACAATCATCAGGGTAGGATATTTGAAATAGTTCATGGTCAGTACTCCTATTAATCGAATAGCCTATCCACTCTGAATTTTGGAAGTTGAAGTCAAGGGATCGTGTATCTGTTAGTCCTGTAAAAACACCATAATTATTGAACTTCACAAAGTTGAACGAATTGTCAAATTGATAAGAATAATAGTTTCCACTAAATCCCATGACATTAATGAAAACATTGCCATTGTCATGCAAAACATCCAACCCACGGGGGGCGCTCATGATGCCAAAAGTGCTGAGGTCATAAAGAAGGGTTGTTGTATTAGACAAATCAGCTCCTTCAAAGTCATACAAAAATGCTTTTATCTGACCGCAAACGGCTAAATAGATGTTGTCATTAATCAGTACAGTTTTGAGAGCAGATAAATTACCTATATCTGAAGGAACAGTAAAGTCATTAATTGTTGTGGGTGTATTGTTAAATGAATTTCCGTAATCGAACACCCTTATTTGCTTTGAGAGATGATTCCCTACAATCAAGTAATAATTTCCTCCTATTTCGAGTGCTTCCAATGCGAAAGGTCCACTTAGAGCACTATTTATGTTTCCTAAGTTATTTGCTACCTGAATATTTCCTGACAAATCTGTACCAAAATCCACCCTGGTAATCGAATTGTTTCCAAAATTTGAGATAAACACATACCAAGTATTTCCTTCCTGAATCCCAGAAATCCTTCTCGCATTACTCAAAGATCCCACATTGCCAAAATCATCGAAGGTAGAAGGAGTATCCGTCAATGAGTCACCGATTGTTACTCGGTACAATTCATTATTAGTATTTGACAAAACAAAGGCGTAGTAATTCGACCCATCATAAAGGGTTTGTATATCATCGAGTCCAATATTGTTTGCTGGTATGTTATACTGAATTGTGGCTTCTGGAGAATTTACCAATTCTCCAGGACAAAAATCATATTGAATACTGTCAATCCCTGAACTTAAATTGACTATTGCAGGGTTGGCGTTCACACATGCTGTATCTTCAACAGCAATACTTAGGTTTTGACCATGCAATCCAACTGCAAGTAGAAAAAATATTAACCCTATTAATTTACGCACTCTGACCTTCTAATAATCTAAAAATATCTTTAGATTTTTTAATGAGAGGTAAAGGTAATTCAGGGGCTGACTGCTTCAACAGAGATTTATCATAGATCATCGAAAAAGGAACAAAATTGGTCTTCTTACCTAGGAAATCATTGATAATTTGACTTGTTTTTTCTTCCCTTTCAATGAATTGGTTCAAATTGATTATTAAAGAATCATCCGGATACAATTCATTGAATTCTAACACCATTTTGTTATACAAATAGTATAATTCAGAAAAGACCTTTACCCATCTCCTCCGATTTAAATCGATATCCAAATACCATATCAACTTCTTAATCGGATTTCTGGTATAATACCACTTTCCTTTTTTCAATCTTCTGTAAAGAGACATTATTACATATTCAGGTGGCCTATAAATAGAAATTACTTTCAATTCCGGGATCAGCTTCTTCCAATGTCTTAAGTAAAGAGTTGTCCTGGGTTCCTTCCACCCCCAAATATCCAATTCAGTCCTACTTTTAATCAGATCTTTTGCCAAGTCCTCATGATCAATGGTTAGGTCTCCACTTTTAATCAATAGGCCAGATTGATGAAACCCCTTTGATCTTAAATCGTTCTTGTGAAGCTCTAGAAATTGGACATCCTCAAAGTGCCCTTTCATATTTGTAGAGGCAGCTTCCAGAAGATCATTCCCCATAAATATCCCTGAATCATGAAACCAATTGGCTACTAATGATGTGCCGGATCTATGCATTCCAGCCAATGTAAATATTCTCTTTGTCATCCTTTTTTTAGGATCAAAATATCTTGAAAGTAAACTCCGGGATAATTCTTCCATGTTCCAGGGTAATATTTTTCTACTGAAAGATTGGCTTCTCGCACTAAGCCCATAAGAGCATTTTTATCAACTGCAATGGCATCTTCTGGCTGATTTGTCCATTTAGTAGTCTTCCAATGCTGGGAAGCATAAGCCGGAATATCGAATGTCCAATCTAAATGATTCGATTTATGAAATTTTGTATTATTTGACGGTTTAGCAACAAATTCATCTATGATAAAAAAAGTAATAATTGCAATTCCGTCAACTTTCAGAACTCTTGATACTTCTTTTAAGTAGAAACTGGCATCAGATTCGTTGAAATGAGTCCAAACCGAAAGTGCTGTCACCAAGTCATAGTACTCGTCTTCATTAGGCCATTTTTTTTGAGATTGATTTTGATCCAAAGCATAGGTAGCATTGAAAACATCAAAATGCTGAAACGCATAGTTTGCATTAGAAAATTGTTTTTCACAAAATTCTACATCTGATTTGTTTACATCAATGCCATGGTACACACCACCATTCATGCAAATATTGTAAGAGGAAATACCCAATAATCCTGTACCACATCCTACATCCAGAATTTTCTCTTTTTTAGTGTGGGCGTGTTGTTCAATCAAAGTGTGAAATATTCCAATAACAAATGCCCATTCACCATAACTAACCTTTCCACCTCTACGAAACCTATAATCCGGTATCAAATGCAACCCACCACTTCTGTACATATGTGATTTATCAACCTTCAAAAAGATTTTATCTATGATTGTGAAGACTACTTCTTTCAGTTTGGATAGTATCATCTAGGTAAATTTTAAAAATTGTGGTCTACTACCCCAACTACGTGGGTATCTAGGAATTTGAAAAAAGATATATGGTAATATCTTTAAATATCCTTGCAGTTCTGTTATATACCATGATTTTCTTCTAAGATAACCATATGGCAATAACAAGCACAATGTAGCAATATTGAAAAAAGTGGCTAAGCAATATAGGAGATAATCCCTCCAGCCCATCTTATACCGGTACAAAGCGAATGATAGCATATTCAGATATAGGGCAGATTTTTTCGGAGAGCTCTTCCCCCTTAAGTGGGTGATACTTGCACCTGAATAATAGTAAATCTTCGCGTACTTAGATAATCGATTCCTGCAAAGTTCTACTTCTTCTGAATACATGAAAAAATCTGGATCAAATGGCTTGACCTTACTAAAAATATCTATCTTGAACATCATAAAGCATCCAGAAACTCCACTCACAAATTGGCTTTTAGAAAAATCAAAGGTTTCATGATTTCTAAAAAAAAACCTTGTTAGCAAGGCATTGGAGGTAAAAAAATACTTCAATGGTGCATGCTCCTTAAAAATGGAGTACTGATCTGTTCCATCCTCATTTTTTACATTACAGCCAATCAGATTTATGTTGTGATCTCTAACAAACTCTGATGCTAAGAAATCAGTGCAGTTTTTTAAACAACCTTCATGTAGAATAGTATCCGAATTCAGTAACAGTATGTAGTCGCCAGTACACCTACTTATCCCAATGTTGTTGGCTACTCCGAATCCCAGGTTGCGATCATTTACTATTAGGTTTACATCAGGAAAAGATTCTAAAATTTGAGAAGGGTCGTCATTCGGAGAGGCATTATCTACAATAATAATCTGTAGATCTAAGTCGCCAGGTCTGGTCTGTTCAATGGATTTTAGACACTGAACCGTCAATTCATTAGTATCGTAATTCACAATTACTATGGAGAGACATTTTTTCATTTGAGTCTTTTCTTATACAGGGACTCAATTGATTCCCTTCACTAATTCTTTAATTCCTTCTTCCAAAGTGATAAAGTCTCGTGAAAGTACTTTCTTCATCTTGCCAATATCTGGTTGCCTCCTTGTCATATCACCTTCCTTGAGTGGTGGAAGGAATATAATCTTAGACTTTGAGTCCGTGAGTCTTATGATTACCTGGGCTAACTCAATGATGGTAGTCAAATGATCATTACCTATATTCAATACATCGTTGGTAAAGAGATTTTCTTCAAAAACTTTTACGGTAGCTTCCAGATTATCTTCTATATGACAAAAGGTCCTCGTTTGGCTTCCGTCTCCATAAATAGTGATATCCTCATTTTTCAAAGCACATCTAAAGAATTTTGAGATAACAAAATCTTCACTTTGTTTCTCGCCATAGGTATTGAAAAACCTAAAAATTGTGAAATCTAATCCATATTCTTGTTGATAGCTCCTACAAAAAGCTTCCCCCACATTTTTAACCACTGCATATGGCAACCTAGAATTCAAGGGGGTCTTGTGTTCATGCTGTGGTAACTCTACTGGCTCTCCATATACCTCGGAGGAGGAAGAATAAAAAACTTTCTTAACTCCAGTCGCTTTGGAGAGAGAAAGAATATTTTGTATCCCCTGAATATCTTCCAGAACTTTTACTGGATTTTCTAATGTCCTTAAAACTCCTACCAGCGCTGCATAATGAAATACAAAGTCAAATTTGAAGGAGGTCATGATTGGCTGAATCTCCGACAAATTATTGACATCACATTTTATAAAACTACAATTTGTGGAGGTGGGGATTTTCGAAAAATCACCAGTCTCTAAATTATCAGCAACCACTACATGATGTCCATAATCACATAATTTCTGGGCAAGTGAACTACCAATAAATCCGGCTCCACCGGTTACTAAAATATTTGACCTTTTGATCTTCATAACGTTTCTATTGCCTCTCTAAATCTTGGGTTTAAGAACTGAAAGCTTCTGTATTTAATCCCAGCTTCTCTACAGCGGTTAACAAGTTCTTCCTTTTCCTCATTCAATAATACCGAGATATTCTCATGTGCTTTTGCTCCTTCAGATCTTGAAAATTCTTTGACTGTGACTCCAGTATTTGTCTCTTGGGCAAATTTATCATCTTCAGAGACACCCTCGCAAATAAGGTATGGAAGGCCATTACACAGATATTCACCAACCTTAATGTTTGAACAGTAAATTTTGGAAGGCTGAGGAGGTACTGCTACAATTCCAATATCCGCAGCTGAAAGATACTCAGACATCTCCTCATAGCTAGCCGAACTAATAAGATACTTGTCTGATGGTATATTATTGTTAAGCATAGCATCCTGAGCCATCTTCATATCGGTGAGAGTTAATATCACGAAGAAATAACGATTTGATTCATCTAGAAGTGCCTTGAAAAAGACCCCAATTTCATTGTTGTAATAAAGATCACCAAACTTGCCGGGGTATATGACTAATGTGTCATGATCTTCTAGTCCAATTCTTTGCCTTACACTTCTTCTTGCTGACCAGTCAAAAACAAATCGATTATGATCTACTACACTCGGTATCTTGAAAAATTTACCCTTAATTTTCCAATGATTCAATCGATTTCTCATGTAATCTGTCCCGCTTGATATCACCCTTGCTCTTCTTGCAGAAGAATATTCAAGCCTCTTCAAAATCTTGAAAGTTAAGCTTTGTTCCGTCCATAATTTGGCATCAAGCCCGTATTCGCTATGAGGTTCGTATTGGTAGAGGTAGAGTTTAAGACGAAATAACATACTGTATATATAAGCATACGCACCCGCAACCGACGCAAGAGAAATAATTGACTTATAGCCTTTGAAAACCCTTAGATACCATATAAAAGAGAGTGCTTTGGTAAAATCAATCGCTTTTTTGAGATTAGATCCAGTAGACCAAGAATATGGTTTCCAAGAGATATTGATTGCAGAAAGTTCTTCCCTTTTCTTTCTTTTTTCATCGGAACTCAACTCAAACTGCTTTTGCTCATAAGTGATAATATAGAAGTTATATTTTCCTGATTTGGCTGCATCAACCAAATAAAGAAAAATATTCCCCTGGATCAGTGGTTCTTCAAGTGAATTGTATAAATAAACGATAATCTTTTTCTTCCTCAAAACAGAACAATGAGTTTATATAGTTTATTTTTTAATCAACAAACCAGCATAAAGCATGGAAACCTTAAACTTCTCTAACTGCTCCTTTTCCAACTTTTCTGAGTAAAAGCATGTTTCTTCCACGATCTCAAAGCCACTTAAATAAATAATTTCTCTTATTTCTTCAGCGTTTGTAAATAAGTAGATATGGTCTATAGCTGGAGCATTAGTAGGTGTGGTTATATATAGTTTACCCTTTTCACTAAGCATCGAGGCAATTTTATTTAAGAGTGAAGCCGGGTCTTCCATATGTTCCAAAACTTCTCCACATGTGATAAAGTCATACTTTTTATTCGGATGAAACTTAAAAACATCTGATAAGTAATAATTGACGTCTTTACCTCTCGCCATTTCTTTGGCTATTGAAATAGAACTTGCACTGATGTCAACAACATCATAGTTAGCTTCCTTACCGACAATTTCGATGGCCTCTGATAAATATAAGCCGTGTCCCGCTCCTATTTCAAGATAGTTCCTCACCAATTTATTCTTCTTAATTATCTTGTTAAAATGACGTAATATCTCGTAATGTTGCGTCCATAGAATTTGTGAAAGCAGCAATCCATACATGTAGTATTCCATAATATCAGGATTGTCATAGACCCGCTTATTTACTTCCTCGAATGAAGAACTACGATACTTGCCAGTTCGCATAAAGTCGATTGTGTCAAAGGTTACATCTGCAAGCATATGCAAATAACATTCAATAGCATAATCAATGTTTTTGTCTTTGGATTGAAGTAAGCCATCTAGTTTATTTAAGAAATTCGAAGCTATTTCGAAATATTGATCATCAAAGTCTTCAAGGTTCTTCTTTAACTTCTTACCATGTAAAGGATTTTTGCGGCTTAATTCCTGAATAATATATGTGAGCCTTTTATCCATATTCATCAATTCTATTCCGTTCATAAAATTCCACTTATAATATCTGCTATTTCCTTTGAAGCAGTCCCATTTCCATACGGATTCTTTGCATCAGCCATTTGACTATATAATGCTTCGTCACCTAGAATTTTGATGGTATGATCAATTATATCTGCAGCCTGCGTTCCACTTAAAACTGCACACCCTGCTTCTATACCTTCCTGTCTTTCTGTATGATTCCTCATGACAACAACAGGAACATTCAGTGAAGGAGCCTCTTCTTGAATTCCCCCACTGTCTGTTAGGATTAGACGAGACCTACCCATTAGGTAGACCATTTCCGAATAGGTGACAGCATTAATGAGATGTAAGTTTTCAATAGTTGTGAGTCTCTTCTTGACCACTCCACTGACATTAGGATTCATATGTACTGGGTATATGAATATGTAATCTTTGAAATGTTCAGCCAGGCTGGCTATTGCTTGACAAATCTGTTGTAAGTCGTCTCCAAAGCTCTCTCTTCGATGACAAGTGATCAATATATTTTTATTGCTTTCCTCAATAAAATTGAATCTTCTTCTGAACAAACCGTCATCTTTTTTAACCTCCCTATCTGCAAAAAGCAAACTATCAATTACAGTATTTCCAGTCATCCAAACCTTGCCATTCACTTTTTCCTGAATAAGGTTATCATAGGCATTCTGCGTTGGTGCGAAATGATAATTTGCAGTAATAGAAATGACACGACGATTAAATTCCTCCGGATATGGGGAGTATAAATTACCTGTTCTTAGCCCAGCTTCCACATGTCCCAATTTCCTTTTTTGATAAAATGCAACATTGGCAGCTATCATGGCGGTTGTAGTATCCCCCTGAACAAGATACAGGTCTGCGGTATCTTTGGTAAAAAGCTTGTCAAGCTTATTGAATGCCAGAGAAGAGAAGCCTGCAAGAGTTTGGTTTTGAATCATAAGTTCTAAATCTTCATCAGGATAAACCTTAAAAAAATCGAAAATTGGGACTAACATTTCCCGATGTTGTCCTGTAGAAAACAAGCTGACATTATGACCCGCATCCACCAGAGCTTTGTATAATGGTATAAGCTTGATAGCCTCAGGTCTGGTACCGAGAATAATACTAATTTTAGGCATAAGAGCTTATCAGTTTTGAGAGTTTTTCAGCTTGAAATCTTGCGCTATACTCTTCAGGAATATCTGAATTATAGAAGAAATCAACATTTTTTAATCGATGATTTTGGATTGAATTTCTTAAATGTTGAGCTAATTTATCTGAATTTTGGTGCTCGAATATATAATGACTAGAAAGAATTTCTGAGGTTGTACTCTCACGTGGGGTAATAGCAATGATCTTTCTTTGGGCAAGAAAATAGTCCAGCAACTTTGAAGGAAAAAAAAGAGACAATTTAAAGTCATTGATTGGATTATCAATTGCTAAGAGTAAGTCGGCAGATCTTTGAAGATCTTGCGCATTCTCCTGGCTCAATAAACCTAAATACTTCACCTCATTTGGAAACTGATGCGTCATTTCGCCGAGAATTCTCTTCGAATTTCTATCTGTGTCTCCAGCAAATATTATTTCGAAGTGGCTTCTCTCTTCTGGATTAAGTTTCTTGAAAGCATCAAAAAAATACGAGGGATTCCTAGATCCAATCAGGCCTCCTGTATGAACGATTTTTATTGTCTTCTTCCATCCAAAATCAGTGATTCGATAGTCTGATTCATCAAATACGTTAGGGAAATAGTGGAATCTATTAGAGAATTCAGGATAATGTTTTTGATAAAGTTCAACCGTTTTTTTGCTGGTAAATGTGATTGCAGAAGCAGATTGAATGCAAATAACCTCCATCTTTTTATGCTTCTCTAAGGTACCCTGGCTATACGAGTGTAATGGAGTCAAGCTCCAGGGATCACTTAAATGCATGATCCATGGCACCTCCAACCTTCGATGTAGGAAATAACTTGCTACTGCACTACTCACAGGAAAACTACGAGAGTAGATTACATCAGGCTTCTCTGCCAAACATACCTTTTTTGATTTTCTTATGAACTGTGACTTGAAGTCGGGAAAAAATAAACTTGGATATACCCTGCTAATGATACTATTCAGGAATTTGTTCTCAACCAGTTTGATTTCAGTTTTACTCATATACCCTTTGTCGTATTTTTTCATACTTTGATCAAAGGGCATGTTTTGGGTTTTGGATGTTGTTAATATTTCAAAATCAAGAGAGGGTATCGCTGAAAGGTATTTAAAATACCTAGCTGTTTGAATGCATTCAGGATCCTTCTTGGGTGGAAATGATATGCTTACCAATAGTATTTTCATTCGTTAACTATTGACTTTATAGGTTTTAAGAATTTTTTAATTACATCTGACAGCAACATTCCAGTATGCTGGCTACTTAAAGAATCTATAAATTTCTTGTCTGGCTTCAATGCTATTTTACCATCAAAAACCCGTTTTAACCTCCGAGTAGATCCTAACACATCATCAGGATCGCAAATGATTCCGCTTCCAATTCGTTTTAAGAAATCCTTTTGGCTACCCTCGGTTACAAAACCAAGTATTGGTTTCTTGGCCTGAATGTACTCAAATGTTTTACCAGCTATACAATAGTCACGCCCATTTACCACCTTCATCGATGTAATCAAAAGCATATCCGCTGATTTTTGTAACTCCAGTGATTTCTGAGCATCTAAGAAACCAAATAATTTCACATTTTCTTCAAGCTGAAATTCACTAATTTGTTGAGGAAGCCAAGATGGGATTTTTCCTGCAAATTCTACCCTTATTCTTGATTTGTATTCAGGGTTTGCTTCGAATAAGGAATGAAGAGCCTGAAAGAAAAAATAGGGTGTTCTGTAAAACCAATTCTCTCTCTTTGGTATGTATTGAAAAATCTGATGTGGCGCCTTCTGCCACCACCTCTTCATGATAAGATGATGTGACTTCTCATTATAGTAGAAACTACCTACATAGACAATCTTAATATGTTGATTCTTTTTGAAGACAAACTCTCTTGGATACTCAGAAAGTGTATCTTCAAAACTATTTGTAATCACCTTTATTTTATCCGATCTAATAGGATGAAGCTTGGAAAAATCTGATTTCATTTGATAGGAAACTACAAGAATAGAATTTGCCTTTTCTAAAACCTTTCTCTCTCTATGAAAAATCAGTTTGTAGTTAATTCGTGTAAAATATGGGGCAATAACCCATTGAGACCATGCATCTCTAAAATCAAGTATGTATGGTATTTTCAGCTGTATCAAATGCTTGTCTAGAGCAGTAAGGCTAAATGGTGGCACTGATATGAAGGCGCAGCTTATATTTTGTATTGAAACTTGATTCCTTAGTTCTTTTAAAAGCGTTTTCTTCCATCTTCTATAGATATCATCGACCAGATTGAAAATCAATTTATGACCAATCTGATTCCAGTATCTGGTTCTTTTTGTCATAGCTGTCCTTACAACAACAATTCCGGAATCATGTAATTCGTTTGCTAAAGTCGCATCAATTTTTTTTGCATAGTTATCGTTTAGCTCTGGTGCTATAACCATAGGATCAAAACCATTTTTCATTAGCTCCTTACAAAACCTAAAAGCCCGACGTGATCCACCTGTATTTAATGGTGGAAAATCATAGCAAATAAATAGTACCCGAGGTTTAGTCAATTCCGCCATTTTGCAATGTTAGGGTGGTTTTTTAAGGAATCGATAAAAGCCAAATGGTTTTGCTCACTACAAAAATTTTTTTCAGCCAGATTCTTGATTTGGTGTCTATCAAAATTAGAAGAGCTTTGAAGATATGACCCAAAATGTTCCTTAATTTGATTCCAATCTGTATCTGGGCTCAGTAAAAATCCGGATTTGTCGTTAACAATCTCTGACACACCATTAACATTAAAAGCAATGGTCGGAATCCCAAACATTGCCGCTTCCATAATGGAAACAGGTAACCCTTCAGAATAGCTCAATGCAATAAACAGGCTGATATAGTTTTCTTTATAAAATCTAATGATCTCATGATTTTCAACATTACCCTTGAGCTCAACTGATACGTTTGAATCCAGCTTTTTTATTTCATCTAGAAGCGTTTTCATTAATGGCCCATCGCCAAAATGCACCCATCTAATTTTTCTGTCCTTAATAGCAGATAGTAGCCCTGGGATCCTATGAACATTCTTAAAATCCAATAAAGTGGCACAAGATACCACTAATTGTGGCTGAGTATCTGCTGGCGAAAGACTTATTCCCTCTGTATTCACCCGAACACCTAGATACGACAATTTAATCTTTTGATGATACTTCTTGGGGATTTTCGATTTTAAATAGTCCTGGCCGTGCTTGCTGACACAATATATGGAATCAGCGTGCATGACCTTAAAATATCTAAATGGTACAGTTGCTTCATGATGTCTTTCATCATAGAGATCGAATCCATGAGCCCTTGTGACAAACCCTTTGATTACCTTTCTTTTTTTGAGAAGTGCAAGACTGATCGAGGCATTAAGGAACCAATAATCATAGAATATTAACTGTTCTTCCTCTTTTGTAAGAATCCAATTCCTCAAATCATGAAATTTATCCAGATCCTGACACAGATAGTCTAGCATGCTTTTCCAGTAGATTAAATACTTTATTCGCGCTGGATTTCTCATGATTTCGAAAACGAAAATCATTAAAACTGTCCATGGCATCTTTTTTAGCACTCGTATAATATGCGATTTGTCACTGAAATTCCTCATTAATATGGTGCTAATATGAATATTCTTGAAATCTGTCTTTATTTCTGAATCTAGGGTTGAGGGTAAAACATAAACCTGATCAAATTTTTTAGCATGGTAATAAAGCTCTTGTACCAAAAAAGGCTCTTCATTTGGCTCAATTGTAATTACCGCAAGGCAACATTTAGAGTGGTCGTCAATGTCATTCATTCTGATAATCGGTATTTGACTCAAGCTTCAGCAGATTCAAGAAACAATGATAGCTGGTCCATTTTCACAGACATGTCCAAATGCTTCTCGCACAATGTTCTCATTTTTTTGTCAAAATCAACAATTTCATAAACTTTGTTGGAAAAATCTATCATAGCTTGAATAGAAACTTCCACTTCAGACGCAGGCACTTTCAAATAGAAAGGAGCAAAAGAACTATATGAAGTTAAATCAATATCATCATGACTTATCATCAGTGGTAACCCGAGGGCACAATACTCTCGTGTTTTAAGTGTACATGCTTGATAAAGAGGGATTCTATGTAGACCAAGGCTGCCAATGCCAATGTGTGACTCATCTGCGTATTTTTTCATCTGCGGAGAATCGAGCATTCCAGTACATACTACCTCGTGGGTTCCATTATTAATTTGTGATATTAGTATATCATTATTCTTATGATAAAGGCCTATGATAAACAATCGTAATTTCCAGGCACCAGTATAATTTTTGATCCCCCTGAGCAGCCGATCCAGACCATGCCAGCCTTTATCTGTACCACTAAAGAAGATCATTGTAAAGGGTTTTGAATCATCCAATGACGGTACAGATCTTTTCAATACTTTTTCTGTGTTAATACCGTTACTAATGGTTTTAGTGATATATTTTTTATATCTACATTTCTCATACCTAGCAATTTCATCTGTTACAGTAATTCCTGCGTAAGCCAAAGAAAGACACTTCTTCGAATACCAATACTCATCAAATAAGCTTAGCCATTCCCGATAAATAGTTTTGAATTTTCCATTGAAAATCAAATAAGCATAATCCCTTATGTTAAAAGATTTAATGTAAAACCATTTTTCTTTTCCTTCGATAGAGTTATGCTCAAAGACTACTTTCGCCTGGCACTTTTGGAGAAAACGGAAGCATCTCTTAGAAGCTCCCTGATATCTCATAATGATACAGTCAAATTGGCTGGTATCAATATGGCGAATGGCTGTGCTAAAAAAATCGGCTTTAGATTGAACCACTTTTACATTGGATCGAAAACTGATTGATATGTGATCCAATTCCTGGAAAATTAACAGTGCTTCAATGTCTAACTTTTGGGAGAGGTAGTTAACCTTATTTAAAACCTTGTTGACAACACCACTTGCACTACTTCTGCCTATTGATGCAACATATAAATACTTCATATTAGAGGCTTAGGAAGTATCCGCATTAATCTGCCAATTCGAATTGGAAGGTACGTTAATAGTCTAAAAAGATGGAACATTGCTTTATGAAACAATGAGAATTGGGTCCCGTATTCCTGATGATCAACAGGGTTCATTTTCATGATAACATGATATTCTTCCTCAGTCAAACCCCATTTTTTGATCACATATTCAACATCGGACTTTTGAAGCTTGGGATCATAGGTTGGTAAATTCAATTCTTCAATAGCCTGACTTTTATTGATTTCTCCATTTACAATCAGGTTAGATAAATGTGCCTTTCTTTTATCAATGTTGAATTTTTCTGGTAGATATACACCTTGATACCATCGAGTAAAGATTGATTCATAATGTTTGCCTCCATAATCTTTCCAGTCCACTTTATCCTGGATTAATTCTTTTACTTCCAGTTTCTTGTATGGAACCAAATCTAAGATGGGGATCAATCTGATCTGATGAGCCACTTCGTACCAGTGCCTCTGCTTTGAGCCTAGTTTAGGTAGCTTTTTAAGTTTACCATTTCCAAACCGGGAATGAATTTTATATAAATTTACCAAGTCAAATTTCTGATACCTCCAATCTAATGGAAGCACAAATTCCGTTGCAATATTATTCCCGCTCAATATGGTTTTAATACCTCTTTTAGCAGCTGTTTTGAATAAAGCGGCAAAAATGAATTGATCTGTTGGCACTTCCAGATCAAGGACCGACGCTTTGAAGTAGGCTAACTGAATATTTTTAAACTCCTCCCAATCCATGACGAAAGTATGTAAATCAAAGCCAAGTTTATTGACAATGTTATGAATATTCTGAACCGCAATTTCGGTGTTCCACCCATTATCAAAATGTACACATAGTGGTCTTAGCCCTAAAGAATGTGCTAAATACGCCAGATAGGTACTATCTACACCTCCACTTAGACCAAGGACACAATCATACTTTTTACCCGTTCCTATCTTTTTAATCAAGGCTACTTTCTGATCCAACTCGGCTTTTTTCACCTCATCCGATCGATAAATAGTCTTCTTAGAGATTTTTTCAAAAGACCTACAATAGCTACATACTCCCTGTTCGTCAAAGGAAATATCATTGGTGGTCGTGTCCATAACACAGTTTACACACTGTTTCATCTAGTCAGTCGATTAAAAAGCTTTTCTTTCAATTCTATTTGCTTGGGATAGTTGATTAAAACTCCTTCTCTTTTTCCCGAATATGCGAATAAACTTCCAGCAGCCACTGCAGAAGCACCAGATTCAACCGCTTTATAAAAATCTTCGATAGAACTTGCACCACCTAGAGCCACAACAGGGATGCTTACTTCATCACTGACCTTTTTCAGCAGCTCAAGATCATATCCGTTGTAGGTACCATCCTTATATATGGAATGAAGAATTATCTCTCCAATCCCAAGTTTCTCACACTCAATGGCAAAGCCCAGCGTGTTACTACTCCATTTTTTTCTTCCATTGTCAAGATACACACCCTCCTTCCCCAAAAAATTTTTATTAATATCGATTGAGGCCAGTATACTCTGGCTACCAAATTCTGAGGCTGCATTTCTAATCAAATCTTTGTTCGAAAGAGATTTATTGATCACAACCTTTTCAACCCCAAGATTAAGAATTTTTCTAATCTGATCTATATTTTTTATGCCTCCTCCAAAGGCAATTGGCATAAATGCTTCGCTAACTATCTGCTCAATAAAGTCATAATTGATTTCCTTTTTGTGCCTATCCGTAGATATATTCAACAAAGCAAGTTCGTCGACCTGCTTGTCATTAAAAATTCTGACCGCATTGATAGGGTCACCGAGATAGTCATGCTTTTTGAATTTAAATGACTTGACTAACCTTCCGTTTTGTATCAGCAATGTTGGAATTACACGAACTCTTCTCATGTCAATAATTTGATGCAAAGTTTGAAAGAAGTTGCATTCCGAACGTATGGCTTTTCTCAGGGTGAAACTGCACTCCCATTATATTTCCAAGTTCAACTCCACATACAAATTCATAACCATACTTGCATGTAAGAAATGCTTCTTCCTCGACAGTATCAATAGCATGATACGAATGAACAAAATAAAATCGCGGGTCTTCAACGAGCCCCGAAAATAATTTTGAGGATTTGTGGATATTGACATCTGTCCACCCCATATGAGGTATTTTCAAGGAGGGCAAAAGCTTCGTGGCGTCAAATTTCACAACCTTCCCTTTGATCCACCCCAGCCCAGGTTGCTTCCCTTCCTCACTGGAATCAAATAGCATCTGAAACCCGACGCAAATTCCCAGAACATTAACCTTTTCTTGCAGCACTTTTTTTTGAAAGGTTTCAAAAAAAGGTGCGTTCCTCAAGCGGACCATGCAATTATCAAACGACCCTACTCCAGGTAAAATAAACTTTTCACTTAGAGATATTTTTTGTTTATCTGATACAATTTCAGACGTATATCCTAATTTTTTTAGCATGTTTTTAATGGACCCTAGATTTCCAACACCGTAATCTAAAATTGTAATCATCAGTTCTTTCCCTTAGCAAAATGATAGGATCGCACAAGTTGTACAACATAAATAGCAGAATAAGAAAGTGAGTAGAGTAACACCATCATGAAAACATCTTCAAAATAAAAAAATCCAAGCGCCAAAGCTAGTAGATTTAGTAGTACAAGGGCTATTTGAGTTATTAGATCTTCTTTCGTTTTTTTTGCTATATAGTACATGTAAGATAAGGGACTGGAAACCATTTTAAAAAAGTATAATACACTGAGTGCTTGTGTAAGCCGACCTGCCCCATACCACTTGTCTCCAAAGACAAACTGAAAAATCTCAGGTGCCCAAATCATCAGAATCAAAGTGGGAATAATACTCAGGACAGATAATATTGAAAAAGTCTTTCTAAATGTAGTCAGGCAATTACCGTTTTCATGATAATCGTCTATTGCCTTTTTACGAAAAACTTCTAGAATTGAAGAACCAATAAAATTGATAGGCATCCCCAAAATCCTTTGGGAAAATTGATAGCTACCCAGGCTTGATTTTCCTCCCAAATTTTCGATAACGAATAGTGGTAGTAAATTGATGTACTTGTTAATCAAGTCGCTTGGAAAAATGAACAGAGCATATTTTTTCTCCCTTTTCAGAAGAACCCATAACCATCTAAAAGAGATTAATTTTAAATAGCTTGAATCATCTTTGAAAAAATAGAAAGTACTAATACTAATGCTTATTAGTGGGCCAAAAATGATTGCAATAAATAACCCATAAGGACCATCGACAAGAATTCCAATAACAATAACAATAACAATACTAAATAATGCATCAATTAACCGGATTGTTGCCATCAATTTATACTTGCCAAGTTTGTTATTCCAGGTCCCAATTACCCCTCCATATCCACCAATGAAAACAGAAAGCGGCAGCAGGTAAAGAAAAAATGCATATTCTTTATTTAGAATTTTTGAAATAAAGTCCTCTTTCAACAGCAAAATTATAGCCGTTAACACAGTAGTTACGATGATTCCAATAATCAAGGTCAATACCATTACATTAATGACATCTTTCTTTCTTTTGGATAGGATAATGAAGTGAACATAGTGTGATGAGATAAGCAACGTAAACAAGCTTGCTACAGCTGTATACATTGCAGTATAGCCATAATCTGCAGGTTCATAAATTCTAGCTGTTATTGGTGCAGTAAAAAAAGGAAGTATTTGAACAATTGCTGTTCCTGAGAACAATGTCAAAAAATTCTTGAGATATATATCATTATTTATTATATCTCTGAGCTTACGCATGGTTTTCTACCGTACTCAGAATTTCATTTCTGATTATTTGTGCTGCTTGTCCATTTCCATAAATACCTTTCTCAAAATCCGGTAATGAACCCATAATTTGATGTGCATTTTCAATAATTCTTGATTTCGATGCACCACATAGTATATTATATCCTTTATCAACTAATTCTGTCCACTCCGTTTCATCTCTTAATGTTAAACAAGGTTTCTGAAAAAAATACGCTTCTTTTTGTAGCCCTCCACTATCTGTCATTACCAATTTACACTTGCTCAATAGTTGAATCATATCAAAATAACCCACAGGATCTATTGGATTAAGGTTTAAATGAATTCCAAAGGATTGTATTTGTTTCTTCGTTCTTGGATGAATTGGGAGAACTACTTTAATTTCATCGTTAATTTTATTAATTGCTTTTACAATTGAATCTAATCGTTCTTTAGAATCTGTATTTTCCGACCGATGGATTGTACATAATACATATGGTGTATTCAATAAATTATGATCACTGAGTATTGTAGATACATCATTTGATTTCTGTGAATAAAACAATGTCGCATCAAACATAACATCACCACTTAATACCATTTTTGTTTCTGGATATGGGAAACCCTCTGATTTTAAATTTTTTGCTGCAGTGTCCGTAGGATAAAATAGAAGATCGGAAATTCGATCCGTGAGGATTCTATTAATTTCCTCAGGCATGTTATTATTGAAACTTCTAAGTCCAGCTTCAACATGAATTACTTTGATATTTTGCTTTTTTGCTGCTAATGCTCCGGCAAGTGTTGAATTAGTATCTCCATAGACTAAAACATAATCAGGCTTTTCATTCAATAGAACTTCTTCAATTGCGCTTAGCATTTTCCCAGTCATGGATCCGTGACTCCCGCTATTGATACCTAAATTATAATCTGGTTTTTTAATTTCCATCTGATCAAAAAAGATCTGAGACATATTTTGATCATAATGCTGGCCAGTATGAACAGTTATTTCTCTTATTTCAGTGCAATTTTCAAAAGCTTTACTGACTACAGAAGCTTTGATAAATTGAGGTCTTGCGCCAACTACTGTAACTATTTTAATCATTTAGAATATCCTAATATTTATCAAAAGGATGATTTGATAGTGGAGACTTAGCATATGGATGATAATCTCCAACGAGTCCCATAGGTTCAGCATGACGAATATCATGTGCAATTTCAATTGAGCTTCTTGCTTCTTCCAACCCAAATCCATTTCCTTCAAGGATGGATTCGTAACTTCTTGTATGCAGATCAGTAAATCCACCACTAAACTCAATTTCTTTCCCTTCTATGGTAATCGACCTATAAGTAGCCTGTCCTTTTTTTTTCACATCTTTTGGCAAGGTTTCACTGTTGATACTCAAAAACCACCGAACATTCGCTTTATTCAGTTCAAGAACTCCAGACGCTCTATCATGGGTTCTCACGTGTACGCTATTTTTCTTTACTGAGCCAAAAATCCAGTGTAACATATCAAAGAAATGAATGCCTATATTTGTGGCAATGCCACCAGATTTTGACTGCTCACCTTTCCAGGAAGTGTAGTACCAACTACCTCTTGAGGTAATATAAGTGAGATCTACATCAAACGTTTTAGATTTTTCCTTGTCAACCTTTTTCTTCAAGGCTACCAAGCTAGGGTGCAATCGTAACTGAAGTATATTATTAATCTTTTTCCCCGATTCTTTTTCAATGGTCTCAAGCGCATCAATGTTCCATGGATTAAGCACAAGAGGTTTTTCACAGATGACATCCGCTGCATTTCTAAGACCAAATCGAATATGAGCGTCATGCAAATAGTTAGGGGTGCAAATACTGACATAAGAAATTGGTCGACCTTCCCTTCTAAGTTTATCAATGTGTCTATCAAAACGCTCAAACTCAGTAAAAAAAGATGATTGAGGAAAATAAGAGTCAATGATACCAACAGAATCGTTCTTATCTACAGAAGCAATAAGATAGTTCCCAGTTTCCTTAATGGCTTTCATGTGTCGTGGAGCGATGTAACCGGCTGCCCCTATTAAAGCAAAATCTTTACTCATAGTTTACTTACTTGATTGTTGATGAGTTGATATCGATCCCCATTTTCGCTACAAATCGCATTTCCATCATCATCAAATTCCAATTTAGATCCATATTCGCTCATCCATCCAACTTGCTTTGCTGGATTACCAATTACCAGAGCGTAAGGATCCACCTCTTTTGTGATGACTGCACCGGCTCCTATAAATGCATATTTGCCCAACTTATTTCCACAAATCACTGTAGCGTTAGCACCTATTGAAACTCCTTTCTCAACAATGGTGTGTTTAAATTCTTCTTTTCTGCTAACAGCACTTCTCGGATTTATGACATTTGTGAAAACCATGGATGGTCCCAAAAAAACATCATCTTCGCAAATAACACCAGTATACACGGAGACGTTATTCTGAATTTTAACATTGTTGCCAATTTTGACTTTTGGTGAAATCACCACATTCTGACCTAGTGAACAATTCTTACCAATTTCAGAATTAGTCATGATGTGTGAAAAGTGCCAAATTTTGGTGCCATTACCGATTTTAGCTCCTTCATCGATCACAGCAGTCTCATGTATGAAAAATGTATCAGTCATTTTAAAAACTTATGAATGGTTTGAACAATATAATCCAATTCATTTTGAGATAGCTCCGTATGCATCGGCAAAGAAAAGACTGACTCACTTAATTTTTCAGTTATCGGCAAATCCCCTCCCTTGTATCCTAAGTACTCATATGCTTCATTCATATGAATGGGAATGGGATAATAAATCTGAGTTGGAACTCCGGCATCTTTCAGGTAGGCTATAAATTCGTTTCGCCTTTGAGCCTCAACTTTTATTGTATACTGATGAAAAACATGTCCACTATCCTTGTCTCGGAATGGAATCTCTATATCGCACAACTCAGCAAGATGCCCATCATAATATGACGCTACTTTCTGTCTTTCATTTATATAGTCTTTAAGGTATTTCAATTTCACATCAAGAATAGCAGCTTGCATTGAATCCAACCTGGAATTGCAGCCAACCAACTCAAATTCATACTTAGACTTTTGCCCATGATTGGCCAACTTTCTTACTCGATTAGCTAAATCATCATCTTGAACTAAAATCGCCCCTCCATCTCCAAAACAACCAAGATTTTTGGAGGGAAAAAAGGAAAGTGTTCCTATATCTCCAATGGTCCCTGCTGTTTTAAATTCTAAACCAACTTTTATTGGGCACGCAATTGCTTGTGCTGTATCTTCAACCACGTAAAAATCATGTGATTTAGCAAAAGACATAATGGCATCCATGTTAGCTCCTTGCCCATACAAGTGGACCGGTATGATTGCTTTTGTTCTGTTGCTAATCAAATTTTCCAACTGCTCAACATTAATATTAAATGTCTTAGGATCAACATCAACAAAAACAGGATTTAATCCCAATAACGCTATAACTTCAGCAGAAGCCACATATGTGAATGAAGGCACAATTATCTCATCGCCCTCCTCAAGGTTGAGAGCCATTAACGCAACTTGAAGCGCGTCGGTACCATTTCCACAAGAAATAACATGCTTTGAGTTTAGAAATTGACCAAGGTTCTCCTCGAAAGTAGTTACACTTGGCCCTTTAATATACTGGGAGCCATCAATCACGTCGTTTATTGCCAATTCTAATTCTTTCCGGATTTTATTGGTTTGACCAACCAAGTCAACCATTTTAATATCAAGTTCACTCATGTTTTTTATTGATTAATGTGTTGCTTCCTAGCACTAATAACTCCTAATGCGGTAATGTAAAATGGCATTATTGGAATTTTATATCGCATGAGTGTGCCAAAATTAAATGTACTAACACCAACCGCAAAAGCAAACAATAAAGAAAACATCAGGCAGGCGAAGAGAAAATAATCATTTTTCAAGGCAAACAACTTACCGGAAAAGACAAACTTAATGGTGAAAATCATTATTAACAGTGCCTCAATAGAGCTTAATAGCATCAATGGATTTCTAACCTCCCATAGGTAAGGCCTAAATAATGTTACATTAACTGCCTTTGGGGATAGAATTAAAGTACCTAATACTGTGCCGTCAGGCAATCCAATATCATAACCACCATCTCCAGAGGTTCTCGCTCCCCATCCATACCTAATATCATATGCTGTTATTTGAATCCTTTTAGGAAGCTTTGATAGATTATATCTCTCATCAACCTTTCCCAGCTGATTAACTATCAGAAACCCTGATGTAAAAACTACAATTATAATAAATGGTAGTACTAAAATTCTAGCAACTTGGTTTTGTACTTTTGAAATCAATTTGAACATCAACCAAATTAGTATTACAGGAATAAAGCACAGCAATATGTAAATTTTTACTATTAAAATAATCCATACTCCAATTATGATAGCAATAATTTCCTTCCAACTTCTAATTCTAAAATCAAACCACCTCACAAGGGCCCAGACTATCCAGCCCAACGATGCTAATGTGACTGTATCTTTCAAAATTCCTGACCCCCAAAAGATCACCGAAGGAACAAAAAGGATTGCAAAAGCAAGCCATTTCGTATTTGCAGGATACTTTCTTTGAAGGACTGAAAACATGGCCCATGCCCCAGAGAAACTAAAACATGCAAATAATAAAGCAGATGAACTATAAGTACCTAAGGTGATTAGGTCTGCTATTGTAGCTAATCTGACAATAAAATAGGAAGCAGAATCACGATAGTACCAAATGTGCTTTGAGTAAAAATACATATCTGACTCAAACTGAAATTCAGTGGTAAAGAGAAGCTTTAATCCTACGGATGGATTATCCATAAAGGATTTCCATATCCATTGACTTCCATGCCTCCAGTAAATGAAGGTATCACCACTTTCATAGTAAAACTGATAAATGAATCCTAAAAAAATGGCTCCCAAGAAACGAACTAATAATGCAGCAATAAAATATTTCCGAGTAGCAGTATTCGAGAAATAGTTCTTCACAAAGACAGCAATTGTCAAAAGGATCATCAGAAATACTGGTGTGATTATGAGGTCTTTAATTCCCATTACCCATCAATTGAAATTGATTAATCTCCCAACTCATTTCGTATGCTGCTGTGAATGAATCCTTGCTTATCATCTTGCTCTAGTAATCCCTCTTCCAGTAATATGTTAAAAAAGTGTGAAAATTTCCTGGCGCCTCTGTGATTTAAATGCTCAAGATCCCCAAAATCAGAATTAAGCAAAGGAAAATCCTTGAAATCCAGATACTCTATAGATGCTAGTAGCTCACAATTGTTTTTTGTAGTCCAAACATTTTCGTCAATATGTGGGAATTTGGCATGGATAGGGGGACGAACAAAGATTACACCAACCTTTTTCTCCCTGCAGAGATTAATAATTTTAATCAGATACTCTTGATTTACCGCCGAAATATTATAAGATCGTTTCTCAATCGGCTGCTTTGATAGCATTTTAAGGAGTGAATCTGTTTTGTTTCTTTCTAAGTACAAATAGCCACCCCAATCAAAATATAATAGTGGATCTGGTAAGCTAGTTAGTACATAATTGATGTTATTTCTAGCACTAAGAGATTGAATAATTAAGAGCCCTTTCCAATTGTTCCTTGCTATCACCTGTAAATCCTGGTGATTCATAAAAGAGGAGTAGTTGGGATACCTCCAATTAAGGTACTTATCTCCCCAAATACGACTATCCATCCTATCACTTATAAGATAAGTTGAAAACTCGATAAATACGTTTCGAATACCTTCATTGTATTCGAGTAGCTTTTTAAGCTTCAAATAGCTGTAATAATATGATTCAGCAGAATGTGCAAAGTTTATGGTATTGGTTATTAGAGAGTCATTGAATGAGCATTCAGACCTTGATGTGCCCAGTATTAAGTTTTCAGTGGACTTAGGTAATACAAATTCAGCCTTCGAGTCGATGATTATTATCGGGACTAATATGGCCAGTATAATCAAGAAAGCGGCTAAACCAGAAATTATTCCAAGTCGGAATAGGAAATGTTTCATTTATGCTAAAATTGAAAATACACAAACTCTTGCTGCTTTCCTGATTTAAGAAAGATTAGCAAAAAAATAACCAAGTAAAATGACCACCTTGGGAAGGTAGGTATTCTCAACTTTTCTATTGCAAAATCTCCTGTCCTTCCAAACCATTCTATGGTCATAAATATGAAAATAAGGATAAGAACCCCAACTGGAAACGAATGTGAAATAGAGAAAATTGAGGCAGAAAAAATCATCTTAATAAATAAGAATGCATCCCATACCGTCTCTGATTTAAAAAGGATTAATGTGAACATTACGATAAGAAATGTTCCCAATATTCTCATAAATTCTAGTTTAGTAGGAAAGATCCCTTTTCCTTTGATTTTAGTGCTTTTAAACATTGTTCCATTATAAATTAACGGTATATAAAATAAGCCATGTAGTACCCCAAAGAGAATAAAAGTCCAATTAGCTCCATGCCAAAACCCAATAATGGTGAAGTTTATAAGTATAGCTAGAATAATACCCATTTTACCATAATCTCGAAATGCAATATTTAAGGGAGTAAAAACATATTCAGTAAGCCAGGAAGTCAACGAGATGTGCCATTTCCTCCAGAATTCAGCAATGTTTTGGGCAAAAAATGGAAAATCAAAATTCTTAGTGACTTTAAATCCTATCAACTTAGAAAACCCAATAGCCATATCTGAATATCCTGAAAAGTCAGCATAAAGTTGAATAGTAAATAGAAACGCCCCCAAAAGCAACATAATAGGAGGCATTATAGAGTAGTCTGAAAATATCTGATTCGTCAGTGCAACACAACTATCAGCAATTACAATCTTTTTAAAAAAACCCCACAAGATTTGTCTAATGCCAGAAACTGATTGGGCATAATTAAATGAACGTGGCTTACTCAATTGCGGAATTAATAAAGAGCCCTTGTCTATTGGCCCAGAGATTAGGCTTGGAAAAAAAGCAACATAGGTGAAATAGATAATTGGATTTGTGGCAGGTTCTATTTTTTCATGATAGATATCAATAAGATAACTGACAATTCTAAAAGTATAGAAGCTAATTCCAATAGGTAGCACAAGAGTAAGCATGTCGAAGCTCTTTGTGAAGCCAATTGTCAGCAATAATTTATTGAACGAAGAAATGAAAAAATTGAAATACTTGAAAAAAGCCAACTGACCTATGACCAATACAATACCAAAAACAAGTAGCCATTTGCTTCTTTTATCATTCCTAGTTCGCTTAATACCTAAACCCAGAAAGAAGGTTATTACCGATATTCCAACTAGAAGAATAAGAAATCTCCAGTCCCACATTGAATAAAACAGGTAGCTGGTTAAAAGTACTAACAGATTTTGAAGTTTCAGATTTTTAGCAAAGACAAACCAGTAAAGTCCAAAAAAAACAATGAAGAAAACGATGAATTTTGGTGAAGTAAAGAGCATTTCTAGTATATCAGCTTTCAATCAACTCAATCAAATGAGCCTCGGGTGAAAATAAGAAAATACAGCTTCTGCCATCAAATGCTTCAGATGTGAACAATTCCAAGGCTTTGTAATTTAAGCTTTCCAGATAAGCAACAGATTCATTAATATCACTTACTTGATATGCTATGTGATAATAACTAATATGTTTCTTTAGCAAATTATAACTAGAGGACTCCTCTCCCCATGGCTCTACTAACTCCAGATAACATTCTGCACCATTTTTTATAAAAACTACATTCACCTTCTGCGAATCAATTTCATAAACTCTCGAGATGCTTTCAACACCAAAGACCTTTGAGTAATGATGGATACAATCAGATATACTCTTCACCATTAAGCCAGTATGATGAAACTTAAACTCAATTCCTGGCAATTCGGTCATTATCTAGCTTCTTTTGATAACAATATTCTCAACCAATTCACCAACATTCTGCCAGCTTTGAATTTCTTTTGAGGTGAATCGGATATTGAAATGCTTCTCTATTTCAACGACGAGCATTACATGAGACAATGAATCCCAACCCTCAACTTGTCCTGCTGTTGTTTCAGGTGTCAAATTAATTTGTTCATTATCCAGAGTTTCAACAAAGATTTTTATTAGGTCTTTTAATACTTCTTCTTGGTTCATAGTTCTTTCTGTTTAATAAAAGTCGCGTACATAACAGGTAATTTTAACTTTTTCGCTCGTTCTTCACTTACCTTCTCGGAGAGGACCATCTTTTCAATTAGAATATCAAATCCTGCTTCATCAATCAAAGATCTTATTTCTGCAGCTTCATTAAAAAGAAAAATATGATCAATCATTGGTGCGTTGATAGGAGTTGTCATGAAGCAAACACTCGATGGATTCATTAAGGAGGCAATTTTCTTCATCAATGAGAGAGGATCTTCTACATGCTCTAATACTTCTCCGATCGTAATGAAATCGTACTTAATTTTCTCGTCAAAATCAAAAACATTCTTGTGATAGAAATTAGGTCTTTCATTATTAATTATTCCTTTAGCCAGTGCAAGTGAACTCTCGCTAATATCCACCATGTCAAATCGCGTTACCTCCGGAAGCATGTTCATTGCCTCTTTTAGATACAGACCATGCCCACCTCCGATCTCTAGATAGCTACCTTTACTATTGCAAAACTTTAACAGATTTTCTGAAAAAAAATGAATTCGTTCATATTGATCAAACCATAAGTACTGCGCAAGAACTAATCCGTGCATGTGATAGGTCATTACTTCAGGATTTGCATAGATTTGTCTTTCTACTTCTTGAAATGAGGAATTAGAATAATCCCCTGTCTTGTAGAATTCATAACGTACAGCCACCATATCATTGATCATCTTTAAATAGCAGCTTACTCCATAGTCGAGTGTTAATTCGTTACGAATCAGATAATCTTCATAATCCTTTAAAAAAGTCTCCGATTTCGTTTGTAGTTCATTTCTTAAATACTCCAGATTTGATCGCAATTTATCGGCATGTTGAGGATTGATTGCCTCAATTTTATCTAATAGGGTGTTGATCAGGTACGGCATATGATTTGAAATTAAGCCCTATTAATGTGGGTTTTAAGATTTTTGTATTTAGGAATATCGAGTAACCAATAGCCTCCCCTTTCGACAAAACCTAGGTTCTTATAATGATCTTTGACCAAATCATTTTTTGGAGTTTTCAAGTATTCTCCTTTTAAGGTATTGATATTCTTTTCTTTCAAAAGATTCACTATACAATTCAACGCAAAATTTTCCATTCCTCGTTTTAGCACCCTGCAACTCATGATCCAAGTATCAATAAATGCTGTATCATTTTCTTCAAAGTTCAAGATTATAACCGAAATAAGTCCATTATCACCAAATTTATCTGAAAGGGTGAAGGTAAAGGTGTAATAGTTATCAGATTCAGCCATTGTCTTTATCTCTGCTTCACTATACCGGACAGTTCTCAGATTAAACTGATTAGAGCGTTGAGATAGCTGTGCTACTCTTGGGTAATTAAATGGATTGAACGAGGATACAGTACTGACCATATCCAGGGTTTTCAGAAAGTCATCTTCATTGGTGAATTTTTGCTTTACGGATACTCTTTCTGCCTCTTCTTGGTACATTTTGGTCCTGGAGCTGTCCTCTACTGAATAAGATGCTGTCTCAAAGAGATTCTGGGTATACAAATACTCCAGATATTCAGCAGGGTCTTCCGGTAACTCTGGAACCTCTACCTCAGGGAGGTTCTCTCTTACTAGATTTCGCTCAAATGGATTATCATCAAGAAATACCATAGAGTCAAGGCTAATATTAAGAACACGTTGTATGTGCAGGATATTATCCACTTTGTTATCCCAATTAGCAATAAAAACCGAAATATCTTCCAATTTCAATACCATATCTGGATGCCTCTCAAAGGGCTCCTTGGCTATTGATTCTGTGTTTTTACTACAAACAGCAATAATAACACCCCTGTTTTTGAGCTTTTTGATCCAATATTGAAATTCTGTAAATGCTTTTCCAATACCCAAATCTCCTATCTGAATCTTTTCTATCCCATCATCGCCTATTACACCTCCCCAAACCGTATTGTCCAGATCTAAAATCACACATTTATTGAATCTACCATCCAAAGATTGTATGATATCGATTGTTCTGGTTGCTATTGCTGGCAAAGCATCCAGACTCAATACCATCTCAGTGTTAATGTAAATGGAAGGGGTAAACATGTTGGATTTTCCGATCTGGTTTTGGATGGAAGACAGGTCACACACAAACAAACTAGATTCATTTGAAGCTAATGATGTCAACTCACAGTTCAGCTTTCTAAGCTGATATAGGAATGAAGATTCCGTTTTGTTTGCATAACTGCCAAACACAGCATCATCAATTTCAGAATAATTGTAGTGAATGACTTTTGCATCGAGTTTAGAAATAAGAAACTGGTATCCGCTTTTAATATTTGCTAATTCTTCGTCAGCGAATAGATGTCCGTTGTGAGGCTCTTGTTTATTATACTTAACTAATAGTTTATGGCTTGATCTAAAGAGTATTACATATTCAGGATCAAAAGTGTAAAGTTCCGATCCAGAATCAAGTACCTGCCGATCTATCTGATTGAAGTCAGCTTCCCAAAAGTCAAGATCATATCCTCTATTGAAACCCTTTGCTTTTAAGGCCTGCATTAGGAATTGAGTAGCTGAATCTCCCAACAATGCAATCTTGATTCTCTTAAGACCAGAATAATCCTTCTTTAAGTTCTTTCTAAGTTCCTGGAAAGATGACATGGGATCAATTGTATTTACTTCCTTTGATTTTACGGCTGAAATTTCTCTTGCCTTGAATGGCAAGGTTAGTAAACTCAAATTTATTGTCAAACAGATTTGATAATCTAACTCTTAATTCAAACTGCCTAGATCCATTAATGACTCATGCAATTTTTTTGAATATACCTCAGCACCTAAACTATTTAGATGGTGCATATCCTTCCAAAGCCATACTAAACCTATTTCATCTAAATTTCCTTTTTCAAAATCAACATAAAATATATCCAGCTTGCTAAAAAATATTTTAAGTAAATCATTAGATGGATCATCCAATAAAACAGGATATGAGGGTGATGAAAAACAAACTAGTACAATTTCTTTTTCATTGCATAACCTTTTCAAGTGATCAATTAATTTTATAAAAGACTCATCAAACTCTTGCATACTATCTTGCCTATCTGTTGCATTTTGAATGCTCCAATAAACATTGATACTATCCCTTTGTGATGGTGGGATAGGTTTATATCCATTTTTTGGAGGTAAATCTGATTGAATCCAATTTTTGACCGTACTCAACACAATTCCATTCCACTTATATGATGCAAAAAAATGTTTCATTTTATCAAAAGTGAATAGACTATCTGTAGTATGAGTGATCCACTCATTAGCACCATAATACTGCTTTAAAAATCGAATGTCATCCAAGTTATTTGATGAATTAAATGGTTCTTCTTTGCCGATATGAATTAATAAAGTATCAATTTGAACAGAAGAGTTATTTATAATAAAATCAGCAAGACCAGCATGAAAAATTAGTGAGAGGCCATTATGAGAAAGATTATAGCCATTTTCGCTAAGCCTTTTAGGAATTACATGATGAGCACACCGGGAATCACCGAGTGCTAATAGTGAGACATGATTTTTTTGTGAAATGAAATAATTGATTTTTCCACCTGACTGGCCTGAAAAAGTATCGGAATAAATTCTAGAAAAAAGCATTGAGAAAACATTATCCACTACTATGATTGATACAATCAAAATGATTATGTAACGACTAATTTTCATGCTTAAAATTGGAAATAAATGAATTGGCTTCCTTCTGAGTTGCTAAAAAGCAACACCAACATAAAAAGCACAACTACAAGTGGAATACTCCAACGTGGATTCTCCATCCAGGAAAGGCTAGGAACACTTTTTCTATTGAACATGGTGATTTCTAAGAGATAAAAAAGTAAGGTGTTGATAATTATTGAAGTAAAAACACCAGAATCTTGAATACTCAAATTAAAAAAGAAGGATGGAGTAAACATTCTTTCTGTAATAAATATTGCTTTATCAAAAGTACCAGATCGAAAAAATACCCATGTCAGGCATATTAAATGGAAAACCATAAGCTGTCCAAACAGTTTAATAATTCTATTCGATGATTCTATATATTTGGGAATACCAAACATACGTTCAATAGATAGATACAATCCATTAAGAAAACCCCAAACAACAAAATTCCAACTTGCACCATGCCATAAGCCCCCCAATAGCATCGTCAGCATAAGATTTTTATAGGTATTATACTTCCCATTACGGTTACCTCCCATCGGTATATACAGATAATCCCTTAACCAAGTGGAGAGTGATATGTGCCATCTTTGCCAAAATTCTGTAATGGATTTGGAAAAATAAGGTTGGCGAAAATTCTCCATTAAATTATATCCCATCATTCGTGCGGCACCAATTGCAATATCTGAATATCCAGAGAAATCACAGTAGATCTGAACAGCGAAAAGGTATGTTGCAAACCACAAAGTAAAACCAGTATACAGGTCGGGTGCTCCATAAATCGAATTAACATATAATGCTGCTGTATCTGCAACAACAACTTTCTTAAAAAAGCCTATTGACATTTGAGTAATACCAATGACAATATTAGAATACTCTAATTTGTTATCATTCTTTTGGAATTGAGGAAGGAGCTGACTTGCTCTCTCAATAGGTCCTGCGACAAGCTGAGGGAAAAATGAAACGTAAAGAGCAAATTTCCCTAAATGCTTCTCACATTTTAAATTCCCTCTATAGATATCAATTGAATATGATAAAGTTTGAAAAGTGTAAAATGAAATGCCAACTGGGAGCACCAATCCAATATATGGTATTGTAGTACCAAAAATTGAATTGATCGTTTGGCCAAACAAATCCAAATATTTAAAAGTAAAGAGCAATCCAAGATTAGAAATGAGACTTAGGAGTAGAAATGGAATTCTATTCTTTTTATTTGTTCGTTTACTCATCTGAATCCCACAGTAGTAATCTACGAGAGTAGAAGCAAGTATTAAAACAATAAACTCGACTTTCCAAGCCATATAGAACACATAGCTTGCGGTAAGAAGTAAAACCCATCTGTATTTGCTGCTGAGCGTATAAAAAACACACACAACAACAATAAAGAATAAAATAAAATCAATGGAATTAAATAGCACGGATTATAGTCTAAGGCTTAAATCTTCAAACTGAAGGAATCATCAGATGATAATTTCTCGTTAATTTCTTCATGCAGCTTATCTCCCGGCCTTAGGCCAACGATCTTTATTTCACATTCTGGTGCTATTTTTTTTGCAAGATCAACAACTCGAAAAGCGTCCATATCAGGAGTAAAAATTTGCTCATTTTCAGAGTTTATAGATTGTATAACAAAGTGAGCAGCACGCTGCTGTGTTATGCAAAACCTTGTAGCCTCAGGATGTGTCACTTTTAACACTCCATACTTTCGTTGTTTCTCAAAAGCCTCAAAAACAGACCCGCGGGCTCCTATTATATTACCTAGCCGTACAACATTGAATTGGCATTGTCCATTTGCATTAGCCTTTAGCCATTGTTGCTCAGCTTCCTGTTTAGACTTACCATATATGCCAATTGGATTTACTGCCTTATCGGTAGAGACCAGAATGGCTGTATCGATATTAGTCTCTTTACAAGCCTCTATCACATTTAGAGTACCAAGCACATTTGTTTTATGGCATTCTTCAGGGTTCTTTTCGGCCATCACCACGTGCTTGATGGCTGCCGCATGAATGACATAATCATATCCAACAAGCACGTCTTTCAGTCTCTGGAGATCTCGAACATCACCAAGCTTAAAATCCAGGGTCATAAATTTTTCAGGGGGAAATTCTTCCATCATTTCAAGCTGCTTAATTTCATCACGTGAAAAAACTAGTATACGACCTGTTTCTTCATTGACTAGCTGCCGTACTATTGCATGCCCCAGTGTACCTGAACCGCCTAAAATAGCAATATTCTTACCTGTATATGCTGACATTTGCTTTTATTCTGCATACAAATAAACAAATTGATGCTAACATAGCAGTTAGAATTTCGATCTACTAATGAATGTGTGGCATAACCGGTTATAAAAACTTCGGAAATGATTGTGGTTTATCCCAATCACTCAAAAAGGCTACCTCAGTTCTTGATAAAAGAGGGCCGGACAACCTGGCTACTTTTACCCATGAATCCGTAGGACTTGGACATACACGTCTTTCAATTATTGATACTTCAGTAAAAGGTAATCAGCCTATGTCGGATAAGTCCGGAAGGTATACATTAGTTTTTAATGGAGAGATATATAATTACCAAGAGCTGGCCTCAGAACTAAAAGTAGATTTTCAGTCGAGCTCAGATACAGAGGTCTTGCTGTATCTTTTGATTCAGCAAGGAGAGCAATGCCTACCTAAGCTGAATGGGTTTTTTGCGTTTGCATTTTATGACAAAGAGACTCAATCTTTAATGTTGGCAAGGGACCGGATGGGAATCAAACCGCTCCATTATTATCAAAATGACAACTTCTTCGCTTTTGGCTCAGAGTTAAAGGCATTAATGCAGTACCCGTTCGAACGGACCATTGATCAAAATTCGCTCTATTGGTACCTGAGACTAACTTATCTCCCACATGATAAAAGTATGCTTCGTGGAGTTAAAAAATTGCTTCCCGGTCACTCAATAATTATACAAGGAAAAGATATTGAGATAAAACCGTTTTGGAAACTAGAGAAAAGTGATTTTTTTCAAGGTCACTATGAAAAAGCCAAGCAAACAATTTTACAGCTTTTAGAGCGGTCTGTTGAACATAGAATGGTGGCGGACGTCCCACTTGGGTCGTTTCTAAGTGGTGGTACTGACTCATCGGCAGTGGTATCGATGGCCTCAAAGTTTAATCCCAACCTTCACACATTCTCCATTGGGTACCGCGATCACAATTTTTTTGATGAAACGAACTTTGCTGAGCTGGTCGCTAATAAATTCAAAACGAATCATACCACTTTTTCACTCACTAACGATGATCTTATAAATAGTCTTGATGGGGTTCTAAATTACATCGATGAGCCTTTCGCTGACTCATCAGCAATCCCAACATTTATTTTATCTCAACATGTAAGCCAACATATCAAGGTTGCACTTTCCGGAGATGGTGCCGATGAGCTATTTGGTGGTTATTACAAACATTTGGCTTTTCAGCGATCTGGAGAACAAACAATGCCAAATAGTATCATTACATGGTTAGCTCCGATTTTGAAATCTCTACCTTCATCAAGGTCCTCTACCGTTGGAAACTATACCAGAAGAGCAGCCAAGTATGCTCAACTGATGCAAATGAAATCAAACGATAAGTATTGGCACCTTGCCTCTTTCAATCTTTCAGCAAATGAATTGATGGCTGATCCGTTAAAAGAGGAAACAGTAAATGAGCTCATTAATCACTTGCAACAAGAAGATGATTTTGGCTTAAATGAATTCCTTGATATGGACCTGCGAGTTGTCTTACCTGGAGATATGCTCACGAAGGTGGATTTAATGTCAATGGCTAATAGCTTAGAGGTACGTGTGCCATTTCTCGATAAAGATCTGGTCGCTTTCGCACGATCACTGCCCGCTCATTTTAAAATTGATAAAAACCGTAGGAAGACCGTTCTACAGGACGCCTTTGAGTATATTTTACCTAAGGAACTTCATCATCGCTCCAAGAAAGGGTTTGAGGTGCCCATGCTTAGTTGGATGAGAAATGAATTAAAATCCTCCGTCGAGGAGGTTGTTTTTGATAAAGATTTTCTTGAAAATCAGCAGATTTTTAATCCGACAAGAGTGATGGATCTAAAGCAGAAGCTTTTCTCACAAAACCCAGGAGATGTTCACTCGACTTTATGGACACTTTATGTTTTTCAGAGATGGTATAAAGATTATTTACTTTGAGTAGTCTTTAAAAATGATAATGCAACAATTGGGAGTGGATATAGAAAAGCCAAAATAGGCACATATGATTTTGTTAAATAAGAAATAAAAAGTAATGTTGGAGTGAGTAGTAAATAGAAAAACAAATTAAACGAATTAGTCCTCCCATTGATTAGACTTAAAAGATCCTTACTATCAGCATAAATAAACGATCTAAATAAAACGTATCCTAATAGAACGGGGGGAAGTAACAATTGAATCGTATTTATATCTAGAAATATTATTATTGGCAAGAAATATCTAAGTATTGCGAGATTGATAAAACTTAGGAGCCTGTAATCCATCATTTTAATCGAGTTGTGCATAATAAACGTGATTACAAGCAGACTGTAGCTTACCCAAATTCTGATATCATACCATGCATCCAACACATAGATTACAAATAAGAAAAAAAATAATCTTATGGAAACGGCTAGTACTATCTGAAAAGTATTTGTGAATACACTCCTTTTTCTGGGGTTTCTTTCTTTTCTTATGCTTAGATGATCATTCGCGATATATCCAATCTCATAAATAGATATAAAAATCAAATACCCAACAATAAAACTTTGAACGCTATTTGTTATAGTAAAACCCTCCAATAAAAAAAGAATCAAAATGGCTGACAGCCACTCCATGTAAGAATGAAATACAAATGATTTAATGGTGTTCAAGCGAGTTTGCTGAAAATAGAAAAAGGGAATCAATCCCAAATATTTATTCATTTGAATATGAATTTTGGATTTAAACTATTCCAAAAGATTTTATCTGCTTCTGAATTAATTACTACGTAGGCATCACTTGCATTATTAACAAGCTGATAATCCGATCGGTTATCAGTAACTACAATATAGGACTTGATACCCTTCTTATCAATTTCACGATGTTTTTTTCCAGTAGTATCATTCAAAATATTTCCAGTAAATTTTCCATTCTTTATTTCGAGTTCTGTTGAAATAAACTCTTTGCCTAGATGATTTGCAATAGCTTTGACTACCGGCTCAATACTGTTGGAAACTAGAATGATCCTTTCTTTTTGATCTTTTAGCATCTGCTGAGTTTCAACGATTTCCTTTTTTAGCAAAATCGATGAAAGAAAAACTTCTGCCTCAGAATTAACTTTTTCAGCATCAAACCCTACTAATAGTCTTACAGCCTCTTTTCGAAAAAGATCAAGATTAAAATACCTGAATAAAATAGCCCTTACCCAATAAATTAGCCACTTTTTGTTCCTTATATCTCTCAATCTCTTCAAGTGAGATTGGTTAGTCTTCTTGAATAAGTATTCTAAAAAATCAAACGTAGTATTTGAATCATACAATGTTCCACATACATCAAATATCCACACATCAGAATTCCTATTCATTAAAACTCCTTTAATCTTTCCCTTGCTACTTTATGTGCTGAATGACTCCTTTTAGCTGCCTTCTTCACCTGTTTGTAATAATCTTTTGCAAGATCAGTATCTCCCTCTTTATTCGCAATTGAGCCAAGGTGTAAAAGGGAATAAAAATAATATCCCATATCAGTTGCCCCTATTGCTTCAGCATAACCCATCCCTCGCTTGTAATATGCTTCAGCTACATCATATTTTTTTCTTATTTCATTTATGTGTCCTAGAAAAAAACAAGCGTATCTACCACTGTTTTCTTCATACCCCCGCTTGCCGCCTTCAATTTTTTCGAGGATCTCCAGTGAAACTTTTTCAGCGGTACCATACCTGCCCGCCTGATATAATAACCTTGCGTAATACCTGTGAAAGTATGGATTGTCCGGGTAGTCCTCATGTAAAATCTTACTAACTCTAATTGCTTCGGCTAAATCCTGATTCTCACCTGAAGAGAGAATTCTAATGAGATAAAATTGGGCTTCTGTTCTTGAATAGAAAGCATTTCGAGTCACTTTCTTCAACTGCTCAATACCCTCTTTTTTATCTCCTTTTGGAAAAAGAACCATCAATGGCCTTAGTAATGGATACTCTTCCCGAATCCACTCAGCGTAATAATTGAACAACGCATCGCCAAAAAGCAACTCAGGACTATAAGTTTCATGTCCTCTGCATTCTTTCAAATACTTCAAGGATTTACTTCCCGCCACTGCCGCCTTTCTATATTCCCTTCTCTCTGAGTACAGCCTCCCCTCAAAAGCATAGGCTGCTGCTAAAAAAAATGCCCCCTCTATTTCGTTGTATTTATCATATACATTTTCAGCAAGCTTCTTGGTAATTTCCATATTGGCCAAAAACTCATCATCATACTCAGTATTTTCATAGTTAGGTACTATTTGCCACCAGTAGTTCAAACCCTTCAATAAATACGGAAGTGGGTGCCATGGATAATTTTTTTCCAAATAAGTAAAATGAGAATTAGCCTTCTCAAACTCAAAATTGTACATTGAATTAATCGCTTCAGTTGATTCAACCTGGATAAATGGATTGATCAGCAAGCTATACCTGGCAGTATCGCCGTTTAACAAATCCTGCGTCCATTGAGAATGAACTTGATAACTCAATAGGAAGAGGACGTATACAATGATATTTTTGACCATTATTTTCATTGACACGCAAATCTAAATGACGGAAAGTTTAAGTAAGTACAGAAAACAATTTCTTGAAAACTGGTTCGATTTTAACGGAGCAGGTATGTTTTTCATTATTTGCTTAATGTACATAGCACTTCTGTTTGTTAAACGAATTTTCATTATTGATTCCATTGCTGCATTCGAAGTTCTCAACGAACGTGGAGAAATATGGGTATTCGATCTCTTGTATGGCATCCAATATTTAAGTGTCCCCATTTTTCTAGCATGGAAATGGACCTGGACGACATTATCACTTTGGATTGGTTGTTTCATGTTCGGATATCGCATTCATTACAATCAATTGTGGAAAATGGTGATGCTTGCTGAAATTGTCTTTTTCCTTCCGGAAATAGTCAAAGTACTTTGGTTCACCTTGTTTTATACTGACCCTGACTACAATGACTACATGGCATTTTATCCATTTTCACTCATTAATCTTGTTGATTACACACAAATCGCACCAAAGTGGCATTACCCTTTGAAGTCCATCAATATATTCGAGCTTTTATATTGGCCTGTCCTAATACTCGGTATCTATTTCTTAAGTGGTAAAAAACTAAAAATTTCATCATATATTGTTTTTAGCACCTATGTGTTATTCTTTTTCCTATGGTTGGGGTTCTATCTTCTGGTGTATTGATTAAAAAATGTTAAAATAATCGACTTCAGAAACAAGAATCCGTACTAACCCTTTTTGAAAGAATAGCTTTCAATACCTTGCAAAACATTTGTAGTTCTAAATACGGTCTCACTATAGCTATAAATCTTAGGGTTAATTGCTATTTTCGCCGTTCACATTCATTCGACTATGGGATATCAAAAGATTAATATCATTACTGGCTGGGTTGCCTTTTTAATTGCACTAGTCACATATATTCTTACTGTTGAACCTACCGCTAGTTTTTGGGATGCAGGTGAGTTCATCGCTTGTTCCTACAAGCTACAGGTTCCTCACCCTCCCGGAGCTCCATTTTTCTTATTGACAGGAAGAATGTTCACATTATTAGCTGGAGGTGACGTTACGCAAGTTGCTTATTGGGTGAACATGCTTAGTGTGGTAAGTAGCGCATTTTTCGTGCTATTTATCTTCTGGTCAATTACACATTTGGCTAAGAGAGCATTAAAAGTTAAAAAAGGAGAAGAAACTTCTACAGATACCATTTTAATTATGGGGACCGGTTTAGTCGGTGCTTTAGCCTGTACTTTTTCAGACTCATTCTGGTTCTCCGCTGTGGAAGCTGAGGTATACGGAATGTCCGCGTTTTTTACATCATTCGTATTCTGGGCGATACTCAAGTGGGAAAATATGACCGAAGAGCAAGATCGAGCTCGTTGGCTCATTTTGATAGCATATATGATGGGTCTTTCAATTGGAGTTCACTTATTGAACCTTGTCGCCATACCAGTGCTTGGCTTAATTGTTTACTTCAGGTATTATGAGAAAGTAACAAGAAAAGGCATCATCTATACTATGGCAATTTCAGCTGCCATTGTGCTGATTGTTTTGGAAGGAGTAATCCCAGGATTACCATCAGTGGCTGGAAAAATGGAAATCTTCTTCGTTAACAGCCTGGGGCTTCCTTTTGGGTCAGGTGTGGTCTTCTTTGGAGTTCTCGTGATAGGTGGTTTGATCTATGGCATTCACTACTCAATAAAGCATAATAAGTATGTACTGAACACATCATTGCTAGCCCTAGCATTCATCCTCATCGGTTATTCATCTTATTCAATTGCGGTTATCCGAAGTAACTACAACCCACCGATCGATGAAAATAATCCGGAGGAAATCATTTCATTCGTTTCATATCTAAAAAGAGAGCAGTATGGTAGTCGACCGTTATTTAAAGGCCCATACTATACCGCTGAACTTAGAGAGAACAAAAAAGGTGCTCCTGTTTACATGCGAGGCGAAGATAAGTATGTGATCAAAGACTATAAAGTCACTCAAGTTTATGATCCTGCACATACTACGATTTTACCTCGTATGTATAGCTCATCTCCTGCACATATTCAAAAATACAGACAGGTGACCGGCTTACGGGAGGGTGAAAAACCAAGCTGGGGAGATAATTTTTATTACCTCATTGTCCATCAACTTGGACACCAGTATTTCCGCTATTTTATGTGGAACTTCTCGGGTAGAGAACATGATATTCAGGGTGCTGGTTGGGTTGGAATTACTGATGCATTTGAAAAATTACCGGATGTTTTGGCGAATAATAAAGGAAGAAATATCTATTACGGATTACCTCTTCTGATTGGCCTATTTGGAATGTTTGTTCAGTACAAGAAGGACGTAAAGCTATTTTCTGCTACAGCCTTACTTTTCTTTATGACTGGTATTGCCATTGTCTTGTACTTAAATACTCCACCAATAGAACCTCGAGAGAGAGATTATATCTATGCCGGGTCATTTTACATATTTACAATATGGATTGGATTTGGTGTAATGGCTCTATACGATATTCTGAAAAATCTTTCAAAGCAAAAGAAAATAGCCGCAGTATTATCTACTGTTATTGGTCTTAGCATTCCTGCATTAATGGCCAGCGAAAACTGGGATGACCATGACAGATCTAATAGATATTTCTCTGTAGATGCTGCAAAAAACTATCTTTCTTCTGTTGCTCCAAATGGCATCATATTCACTGGTGGTGATAATGACACCTTCCCATTGTGGTATGCACAGGAAGTTGAAGGCTTTAGAACTGATACACGAGTATTAGTCTTGAGTTATTACAATACCGATTGGTACATTCAGCAGTCTGCACGACCTGCTTACGAGTCTGAACCATTGCCTTATGGATTGTCAATTGACCGCTACCAGCAAGGAGGATTAAATGATTATCTACCTGTTTATGAACGGGATGAATTGAAAGGAAATGCTATCAATGCAAAATTGCTTTTAAAATTCATTGAAGATGAAAATCCGGGCTTGCAAATACCAACGGCCATTAGTGCCTACAACTCGGTTCCCGCAAGAACACTTTTCTTGGAGGTGGATACCGTAAAAGCAAAGCAGATTGTTCCTGAAGATATGCATCATTTAATAGTTGATAAAATGATCCTAAATATCAAAGGACGTGCTCTTGAAAAGAAAGACTTAGCGTTCTTAGACATTCTTGTTAATTCAAATTGGGAACGTCCGATTTATTTGAACAACACGTCAATAGCTCAAATGAATATTGACATGAGAGGGCATGTTGTCCAGGAAGGTATGGCCTACAGAGTTTTGCCTATTAGAAGCGCAAATACCAGATCGGGTTATCCTGTTAATACGGAAGTCATGTATGACAATGTGATGAATAAGTTTACATGGACCAATCTTGATGATCCAAATGTTTACTACACTCAGGATTACACAGGATTTGTCCTCAATTCACGTTCTACATTCAACACATTGGCAGAGAATCTTATAGAAGAAGGTGACTATGCCAGAGCTACAGAAGTACTTAAGAAGTGTCTTGAAGTGATGCCTGATGAGTCTGTACCATTTGACTTCTTCAGTGTTCAGCAAGTTGACATGTTATTAAAAGTAGGTGAGCCGGAATTAGCAAATCACATTGCAGAGCGTTCTTCCTCATATGCAACTCAATGGCTGGACTATTATTTTGATAATGATGGAGCGGATACCAATGAACTTCAAAAGCAATTACTGTCTCTAAATGAAATTGCACGAGCATTCAGAGCTAATGGCGATCGTGAGCAAGCAGCCGCCTACGAAGAATTGTTTAATCAATATTATACAATGCTACAAAACAACTAATAAAGTCATATAAAAAATAAAACCTCCAAGAAATTGGAGGTTTTTTTATGTCTTAGTATGAAACTTGTTCTTAATGTTTCAAAAACTTATACGCTTTCCTGAAGCGCTTATCTTCATCTTTTACAATCAAAAAATAATATCCTGTGGCCAGGTCTTTGACTTGAATCTTGTATTTACCCTGAGCAACTTCTTCTGGTTTTATCTGAAGTTTATTTCCAATCATTGAGTTTAATTCAAAATCAACATTCGATAATTCCCCATCAAATTGGATGAATATAAATTCTTCTGCAGGGTTAGGATATAAGCTTACTTTGATCTCTTGCGGCAAGTCTGATTCCCCTTGGGCAAGGGCGGCTACACTGAAAGTGAGTAGCAACGATAGTATGATCAGTTTATTGCGCATGGTAGTGTATACAAATTACGCAATTTTTTTCATATTGTTCATAATCAAAATAAAATATTAACCATCATTTAACGTTTATCAGCCAATTTTTCTCAATTGGAAGCGTACAAAATAGCGGCACGAGTATGTTTTAAAGCACTATTACTTCTTGTCGAATTTTTAGTGGGGTTTATCTAAAGAGTTCTATTCAAAATTGAACTTAATGCTTTCGGCATATAACCGATGATATCGGAAGCCTGAATCCATTCGATTCGGGCTTCTCTCACTGCTTCATCACCAGCCAGCCCGTGCAGATAAACACCAAGTCTCATCGCATCAAAAGAATCCAACCCCTGAGCAAGCAGAGATCCGATTATTCCTGCAAGAACATCACCACTTCCAGCTGTAGCTAGGCCAGGATTGCCTGTTGAATTAAAATGTATTTCTCCCACTGAATTACAAACTGCTGAATAAGCTCCTTTTAAGACAAGGTTGATTTTATATTTTTTACAAAAACCTCTCAACTTATCCAGTTTCTCAAAGTCGTTCTTCCATTCTCCTACTAGTCTCTTAAACTCACCTGGGTGTGGTGTAAGTATCGATTCTTTTGGAACAAATTTTAACAATGACTTTTTCTTAGATAGAATATTCACCCCATCTGCATCAATCACTATTGGATTTTTCGTCTCCTTTAAAAGCTTCTCAAAAGCACTTATTGTTTTCGGTTTTGTACCTAAACCAGGACCAATGACTATTGTATCTACTGTTTTTGAAATACCATGAATTTCGTTTGACCCTTTCCCATCAATAACCATTGCCTCCGGAACAGCTATCTGTAAGATATCAATACCACATTTCGGCACGCAAACATTGACCAATCCGACCCCTGTCTTAAAAGCTGCCCTTGCACAAAGAACTGCCGCTCCCATCCTGCCTTTACTTCCAGCCACGATCAAAAGTCTACCCACCTCGTTTTTATGGGTAAATTTTCCTCTTGATGGAAAATGATTGGCAATATCCTGTAGTTCAGTTTTAAAATAATGGGATTTTTGTTTCTGGATGAATGATTGGTCCAGACCAATGTCAATCAGTTGCCACTCTCCAACATATTGGTGGCATCCCGGCAAGAAAAATGAAAGCTTTGGAACCTGAAATGAAAAGGTGTAATCCGGACTGAAAGCCATGGCATTGGATGGCAAAGGTTGATCAGCATAAAGGCCGGAAGCGATATCGATTGAAAACTTCAAGCATTTTTGCTCATTCAAATAAGTGACAATCTCCTCATATAATCCTTCAAGTGGTCTTGACAAACCCGAGCCGAATAATCCATCTATGATAATATCATCATCTGATACATTAGGGAAATCATTTTTTGAATCGATAACAGCATACAGTTCCGAACGATCTAGGTTGGCTTTAAAATCCGCTGACCCTTTTCGTGGATTACCAACTACATAAAGCAATACTTCCCATCCTTTTTCTTTAAGGAGTCTTCCAATTGCGAGACCATCACCTCCATTATTGCCAACACCACAAAATATTTTAACTGGATGCTTATCACGATTGACCTCTAAAAACCGCAAAACGAATTGTTCGCTGGCACGCTCCATCAAATCAAGGGATGAGATAGGCTCATACTTAATCGTATGCTGATCAGCTTCTCTTATTTGTTCTGCTGTGAGGATTTTTTTCATACCCTAACGATCCACTTCTCCCATTACAAAATCAATTGAACCAACAATTGCAAATAAATCTGCTACCATGCAGCCGCGACTAATTTCTCTTAATACAGAAAGGTTAGAAAAGCTGGGCGCACGGGCCTTGCACCTGTCCGGTTGATCTGATCTTCCATCAGATCGAAAAAAGAATCCAAGCTCACCTTTTGGATTCTCCGCTCTCACATAAAAATCCTGAGCTTTTGGTCTGATCTTCTTAGGCACTAGTGCTCTCGGGTCAAATTCTTTGGTGCGTTTATGTTCACCCAAAAGTCTATCCACACATTGCTCTATAATTTTTATAGACTCCCAGCATTCCTGATACCTTACCCAGTTTCGATCCCAGCAATCTCCAACTGTTCCCATCTTTCCTTCACCAACTGGAATTTCAAATTCCAATTCAGGATAAACACTGTAACCATCTACTTTTCTTAAATCGAATCGTAAACCAGAGGCCCTTAGCATAGGGCCAGTTACTCCGTAATTAATTGCCAAATCTTTCGGAAGTACTCCAACATTAGCTGTCCGCTCAATAAAAATTTTATTAGAGATTAAAAGGTCTTCAGTATCCTTAAGTTTCGGTTTGAGGTAGTCAACAAACTCTTTTGCTCGTTCTTCAAAACCTATCGGGAGGTCGTAAAATAAACCGCCTACCCATATATAATTATATAGCATTCGAGCACCACTCGCCCATTCGAGCATTCTTAAAATATGCTCTCGATCCCGCATCATCCATAAAAAAGGTGTGATTGCTCCAATGTCAAGTCCATATGTGCCTATTGCTACAAAATGAGAAGCTAACCGATTCAGCTCAGAAACAAGTACCCGGATGTATTCAATTCTTTTTGGTATCTCCTTATCAATTCCCAGCATCCGCTCTGCTCCCATTACAAAAGCCCACTCATTATTCATAGCCGCCACATAGTCCATGCGGTCTGTGTAGGGAATGGTCTGGTTGTATGCCAACGATTCTGCATGCTTTTCAAAACATCGATGCAGATAGCCCAGGTGAGGAATGACATCTACGACAATTTCTCCATCAGTCACCATCTCTAATCTCAGAACGCCATGAGTAGCAGGATGCTGAGGCCCCACATTGATAATCATCTCTTCAGTTTTGAGGTCTGATTCTTTGTATTTGAGTGGTTCTGATTTTGTAAGGAATGATTCTACCATGATCAATATTTCACTTTTACATCATGATATTTCTCTTGCTCCTCATAATCCTTTCTCAAAGGATGCCCCTCCCAATCATCCGGAAGTAGAATTCTCCTTAAATCGGGATGGCTAATGAATTTAATACCCAAGAGGTCGTAAGCTTCTCGCTCGTGCCAGTCGGCTGTTCTCCAGATTTCAGAGACGGAATCAACTTCAGGATTGGGTCGATCTAAAATGACTTTTAGTGCCAAATGAAGATCAAATGGAATGCTATAGAGATTGTAAATCACCTCCATCGAATTCTCCTCACCATTATCCAAACCTGTCAGGCAGGATAGCGAATCAAAATAAAGTTTATCATGAGCATGAAGTAATTCGCAGACTGATTTGATATGCTCTTTAACTATTATTAAAGCTGAAGGACTTGACGCCAAATCCTCGCCTGATACTGCCCCTGGGATTTCTTTTTCTACAAGTGCTTTAATTTCTTCAAACTGCATCTTTCTGCATTAATTTTTCAAGTGCCTTAGGCCTCAGAACTGATTCTGTCCTGATTTTTTCCTGAAGCTTCAAAAATCCTCCGATTAATGCTTCAGGTCTTGGTGGACATCCAGGCACATAAACATCTACAGGTATCACTCGATCTACTCCCTTCAACACATGATATCCATGCTCCCAATATGGACCTCCACAGTTGGCACATGAGCCCATTGAAATGACATATTTTGGATCAGCCATTTGCTCATAAAGACGCTTTACACGATCAGCCATTTTAAAAGTGACCGTCCCGGAAACGATCATAACATCAGCCTGACGGGGTGAATTTCTTGGAATGACACCAAACCGATCCAGATCATATGCTGATGAAGCGGTGGACATAAATTCAATGGCACAACAAGCTAATCCAAATCCAACAGGCCATAAGCTACTAAGCCTGGCCCAATTCAAAAGATCATCAAGTTTAGATACAATGATTCCGCCCTCACCGGTCTTTAATCCACCAATATTTATCTCTTCGTTATTGCTCATTTAAATTTTTTATATGCACTGCTCGGGATTTTTGAAACATAATCCGACAGTTTTGGCTTTGGCCTCACCCATTCAAGCATGCCTTTTGCCCATACATACGCCAGACCAACCAAAAGAATTCCAATAAATATGAAGGTCTCAATCATGGAAAACTTTCCCCATAGGCCGTTCGTCTGTTTGAAAAGCTCTTCGTTCCCAAACACTGTTGCCCAGGGAAAGAGAAAAACCAGCTCTGCCTCAAACAATAAAAAGATTAATGCGATAATGTAAAAGCGGACATTAAACTGACCCCATGCCGTTCCTGAAGGCTCTTCTCCAGATTCATAAGTGGTTTGTTTCTCTTCGGTTGGCCTTGATGGACGCAATAGTTTTCCCACTAACAGAGTAATCATCAGAAATGCGATTCCTCCTATCAGGAACAATAAAACAACCCCGAATCCACTGATTTCGATCATGATGGGAAATTACATGGAATCTGTGAAATTATTTATTGAATCGAGCTAGAATAGACTTTCTCTAGAATTTTAATGGATCTAGATGTTTGAAGTGTCCATTTTGTTTAATGCGATCTTGAGCATTTTGCGCTCTTTCCAATGCTGGTAATAAATGTTCTAAATGTTTAATCCCATATTGGAGGCGATCATTTTCATTTAGAATCTTCAATAATTGATATTCCTCCTCAGGTTTGAGCCCAATCTTATGCCCTATGTCATAAACTGAGGTGATCGAAGAAATATCAGGAACATCGAGCTCACCTAGCCAACCAAACAGTCTTGCACTCATCTCTTTAAATTGATAAAGTAAACTTGGGTCGGGAGGTGTATCATCAAACTCGATGTGATCAACCTTACCACCTGCATATTCTAAATCATTCCATGGATTCCAAAACTCATAAACCTCGAAAACTTTAGTGGCCTTTGTCTTAATATCCATTCTTCCATCTTCATACTTTTTAGTTACTTCAACAATCTCCACCTCTGTCCCTAGGTCAATTTTATTATGAACATAGGACGGTATACCAAAATTCTCTCCTTTATCAAGGCAGTCATTTACTAGAGATTTATAGCGTGGCTCGAAGATGTGTAGATTAACTGCCTCTCCGGGAAATGCCACAATGTTTAATGGGAAAAGAGCAATTTCTCGCATAGTCAATGAAAACTCGGTTGTGCGAAAATAGTTTGGTACTTTAGACAAGCAATGAAAATCATTCGAATAAATAAAGGAAAAGTTATAAACCTCCCGCTCAGATTGGTATCTGTTATAATAATTGTGTTTATAACCATTCAATTGATGGATGCGCTACCAGAGCCATGGTCGATTTTTATCACCATTATCATCGCAAGCTTCTTACCGGCAATATGGTTTGCGTCTTATTTAATTGTCATTGACGATGAAAATAAGACACTCTTTGATGGGGTCTGGACAATGGGGAGAAGGTTTGGGAAGACCATAAAGTATCAATCGATTGATAAAATTTTTATCAATAAAGTGAAAACCAAGCAAACCATGTATTCCTTGTCCAATAATCAGAATATTGTTTCCAATCATGAATTCCAGGCTTACATCAAACTTGATAATGGTGTAAAATATTACCTTCTAAGCCATCCGTTAGAGAAAAGAATCCATGAGAATGTGACAAAAATCAGTCAGAAGCTTGGCCTTAAACAATCACAAAAACTTACAGATGTTTAGTTTTGCCACACCCAAAAATTCAACATGGCAAAATTTCATACACTTAAAGTCACCGAACTATTCAGACCCACTGAGGACTCAATAGCTGTTACATTCGAAATACCTGAGAATTTAAGAGAAGAGTTTGCTTTTACTCAAGGTCAGCATTTGACGCTTAAAAGAGATATTGATGGAGAAGATACCCGACGATCGTATTCTATTTGCTCTTGTCCGATCGACGAAAAACTAACTGTAGCAATAAAAAAATTGGAAGGTGGAAGATTTTCTACCTGGGCCAATGATGAACTTAAAATTGGGGATGAAATAGAAGTAAATCCTCCTCATGGACATTTTTATGTTCCATTAGATCCTGAGAATGCCAATTCTTATGTTGCATTTGCAAGTGGTAGTGGGATCACACCCATTATATCGATCATTGAAACAACATTGAGAACCGAACCAGAAAGTGAATTCATTCTATTCTATGGTAATCGCAGAACAGGATCTATCATTTTTCAGGAAGAATTAGAAGCATTGAAAAATCGCTACATGGGTAGATTTAGTTTGTACCATGTGCTGAGCAAAGAGCGACAAGAGTCTGATCTGTTTAACGGCCGAATTGATGAAAAGAAAATTCAGGGGTATGCCGGTCGATTCTTCGATCCTGAATCTGTGGATCATTACTTCACTTGTGGACCGGAGGAAATGATGCTCGCTGTACAAAGCGAATTAAAGAACCTCGGCGTTCCTGATGAGAAAATTCACTTGGAACTGTTTACTTCTCCTGTCGGAAAATTGGGCGGAAAAGAAAAAGAAGTTAAGCATGAAAAAGCACATGCTCAGATTACCATCGTGTTGGATGGAAACAGCATGACGTTCCCATACGATTCTGACAAGTCTATATTGGATGTGGCATTCGATAATGGAGCAGACCTTCCATACGCATGCAAGGGTGGCGTTTGTAGCACATGCGTTTGCCGAATAGAGGAAGGCGAGGTGGAAATGGACGTAAATTATGCGCTGGAGCCTGACGAGTTGGAAAGAGGGTTAAGGCTTAGCTGCCAGTCATATCCGAAGACGGATAAGGTAAAGTTGAATTTTGATGTTTGATTGTTACCGAACAAAGGAGAATTCAAACGTGTTAAGTAACTTTGAAACAAAGGATTAGAAGATGGACATAAAGAGTTTAGAAGATCGGTTTAACGAGAAGATTGACAAAGACATTCGAATCGAGCCAAAAGATTGGATGCCGGAGAATTATCGAAAGACATTGATCCGTCAAATTTCTCAGCATGCACATTCAGAAATTGTTGGGATGCTTCCTGAGGCCAACTGGATTACCAGGGCGCCATCACTGAGAAGGAAAGCAGCTGCATTAGCTAAAGTTCAAGATGAAGCAGGTCACGGATTGTATCTCTATAGCGCTTGCGAAACACTGGGTATTGAAAGAGATCAACTCCTTCAGGATTTACACTCAGGTAAAGCAAAATATTCTTCCATTTTCAACTACCCCACCCTAACATGGGCGGATATGGGAGCCATTGGATGGCTTGTAGATGGTGCAGCCATTATGAATCAAGTGCCCTTATGTAGAGCTTCTTATGGTCCTTATGCTCGAGCAATGGTGAGGGTGTGTAAAGAGGAGTCTTTTCATCAGCGACAAGGTTTTGAAATCATGCTAACTCTTTGTAGAGGCTCGGAAGAACAAAAGAAAATGGCACAGGATGCATTGAATAGGTGGTGGTGGCCATCGCTCATGATGTTTGGTCCACAAGATAAGGATTCCACTCATACAGAGCAGTCCATGAGATGGGGAATCAAGAGATTTACCAATGATGAGTTACGTCAAAAATTTGTTGACGTGACCAAGCCTCAGGCTGATCTATTAGGCATCACTATTCCAGATGAAGATTTGAAATGGAACGAAGAACGAGGACACTACGATTTCGGTGAGATCAATTGGGAAGAGTTTTTCAATGTAATCAAAGGAAATGGCCCATGCAATAAGCAGCGCGTAGATGCTCGAAGAGATGCTTACGATAATGGTGCCTGGGTGCGTGACGCTGCAGCAGCTCATGCAGAAAAGAAAGCGAAAAGAAAGCAGGCAGCTGCTTAGTGGGAGGTATCATTTTCAGGAAAATATTCAGTTTTGCAGAACAGCTAGGGGTAGTTTACTTGAAACTTTTGATCACTTGACAGTAGCACTGGATGAAGGGTATTTGAATGAAGAAACTTTCAACGTTTACAATGCTGAATATGAAGAATTGATTAAAATGTTGAATGGTTATATTACTTATTTAAAGAAGAGAAAAGAGGAAGAAAGAAAACAAATTAACCAATCAATCATTTAAACGAATTAACCAAAACACTATGAAAAATTGGCCACTATGGGAAATTTTTATTCGAAGCAAGGCTGGACTTAACCACAAACATGTTGGAAGCCTGCATGCAGCGGATGAAGAGATGGCAATTCAGAATGCGAGAGATGTATATACCAGAAGAAATGAAGGTGTAAGTATCTGGGTGGTGAAATCTGAGCATATTACTGCCTCTGATCCTGACGATTCAGATCCATTGTACGAACCTGCAAAGGATAAGGTGTATAGGCATCCTACGTTTTATGACTTACCTGACGAAGTGAAACATATGTAAATTTTTAGTCAATAGTTATTTAGACCCCAGTCAATAGCTAGCTTAGCTGAAATTCTGTGGAATGTTGACTTGAGACTGTGGACATAAAAGAATGAAAGACCAAAACTTATACAATTACGTCCTTCAACACGCTGATAATTGCCTGATCTTAGGCCAGCGACTTGCAGAATGGTGCGGACATGGACCAATTCTCGAACAAGACATTGCGATGACCAATATCAGCCTTGATTTGATTGGTCAGTGTAGAATGTGGTATCAATATGCAGCTGAAATTCAAGGAGAAGGAAAGTCCGAAGATGAGATTGTCGCATTCCGTGATGCCTGGGATTATCGAAACGTATTGTTGGTTGAGCAACCAAATGCAGACTTTGCTCAAACCATTTTCAGACAATTTTTATATGACACATTCAGCGTTCATTTCTATGAGATGATGATGGATAGCAATGATGAACAGCTTGCTGCCATAGCTGCAAAATCATATAAAGAAGCACTTTATCATGTCAAGTGGAGTGGTGACTGGGTCATCCGTTTAGGAGACGGTACTGAAGAAAGTCACAATCGTTTGAAAGCTGCGATAGAAGAGCTTTGGTCGTATTCGGGAGAGCTAACGAAACCGAATGAAACTGAGACCAAAGCTTTTGAAGAAGGCTATGGCGTTGACCTGGCTGTTTTGAAAGAAAAGCGTGATTCGAAAATCCGCGAAGTAATGACTGAAGCCACTTTGGAAATTCCAGAAAGCACTTATACACACAAGGGAGGAAAAGATGGCACCCACACAGAGCATTTGGGATATATCCTTTCTGATCTACAATTCTTACAAAGAGCGTATCCTGGACAGGAGTGGTAATTGGAAACTAGTCGGTTAGTTAAATGGTTTATTAGTAAATGGCGTCAGTGAATAACAATACCAATCATCTAATCAGCCAACCAACGATATACCAGATATTAGAAAACGTAACAGATCCGGAAATTCCAGTCATCTCGGTTCGTGATCTGGGAATCATACGTGATGTACTCATCACAAATGATTTTGTGGAAGTGATTATCACACCTACCTATTCCGGCTGTCCGGCTATGTTGGAAATAGAAAGGAACATTCATAACGCACTGAAAAAAGAAGGTATCAATCATTTTAAGATAACCACTGTGCTCTCCCCTGCCTGGACCACCGAGTGGATGACAGAAGAAGGCAAACAGAAACTCAAAGAATACGGAATAGCACCTCCGAACCCTACCAATCCGGAAAATATTGAGTGTCCACAATGCAGCTCTAAAAACACACAGCTTTTAAGTGAGTTTGGATCTACAGCCTGCAAGTCGCTGTTTAAATGTAACGACTGCCTGGAGCCGTTTGATTATTTTAAGTGTCACTGATTTATTCAAAATGAACCACAAATCTCCTCATGGGATGATTATGAGGTGGGTCTATTAAAATCTCATTTTGAATAAATCACTTCAAAACCCACCCCTGGCCCCTCCAAGGAGGGGAATAAGATATTTTCATAAACGTACGTTATTACGTACATTTGAGCTATGAAATCCTATACAATTACCGATTTAAGGAAAAATATCTACAAAGTAGTAGAGGAGACAGGAAAGACACATGAACCGATACACATCTACGGAAAAAATGGAAATGCAGTGATGATAGGTGAAGATGACTGGCGTGCAATACAGGAAACATTGCACCTCTACTCGGTACCAGGGATGGCTGAGTCCATCATAAAAGGACTGAAAATTCCTACTGAGGAAACCTCAGATAAACTGGATTGGTGAGTTACAAGCTCGTTTACACCAAACAAGCTCAAAAAGACTCTAAGAAAGTGGCTTCTTCCGGACTTAAACCAAAAGTTGTTGAGCTACTAAAAATCCTTGAAGAGAATCCCTATCAGGATTATCCACCTTTTGAGCGACTGGTCGGCGATTTAAGTGGTGCTATTTCCAGACGAATTAACATTCAGCATCGGCTAGTGTATCAGGTTCTTGAAGAAGAAAAAGTCGTCAAAGTAATTCGAATGTGGACTCATTATGAGTAATCCTAATCTTTACTATGACAGTTGGTCGCCAGTAGCTATACAATGTTTACCTCAAATGCTCGCAACAAGCGAGCTCCCGGCAAAATCACGTGTAGGCCTTGCGGGGTAAGCTGGATTGATTTAGTCTAGATTTTTGACGGTTCGCTGCTGCGATTCCTTTTCATTGATGGAAAAAATGGACAACAAGCCCACTGGCTTGAAAAAAGAATTAACAAGTCTCCTCTTGGGAGAAGATTTAGAGGTGGGTTGTGAGGATGCTAAGAATTTACCCACCCCCACCCCTCCCAGGAGGGAAATAGATCCGTAAATATTTTAACTTCGCAATCCAAACATTAACTACATGTCAGACACCCTACAAATAACTAGAAAGGATAAACTCGGCATCCTCACATTCAATCGTCCTGATGTCTTCAACAGCTTCAATCAGGAACTGGCGCTTGCTGTGCAAAAAGTATTGAATGAATTCGCTAAGGATGATTCAGTACGGGCGATTATGCTTACCGGAAATGGCAAAGCTTTTTGTGCCGGACAGGACTTGCAGGAAGCCATCGCTGATAATGGACTGGAGATTGAGAACATTGTAGATAAGCACTACAATCCAATCATCCGACAAATTCGAAGCATTGAAAAGCCAATTATCGCGGCTGTAAATGGTGTTGCAGCTGGTGCAGGAGCCAATATTGCGTTAGCATGTGACGTGTGTGTCGCGACTGAATCTTCTGCTTTTATTCAGGCCTTCAGCAAAATCGGATTGGTACCAGACAGTGGTGGGACATTTACCTTACCACGCATTATCGGATTTGGAAAAGCCTCTGCATTGATGATGCTGGGTGATAAGGTTTCTGCAACCGAAGCAGAACAAATGGGCATGATCTACAAAGTATTCAGCGATGATTCCTTTGCAGAAGAAGCTGAAAAGATTGCACAGAAACTGGCCAACATGCCAACAAAAGGACTGGCGTATACCAAGCATTTGCTGAATCAGTCTTTTACTAAAGATTTGGATCAACAGCTGGAACTGGAAAAAGAATGGCAGTTCAAAGCCACTGAAACGCACGATTACAAAGAAGGCGTGCAGGCCTTCATCGAGAAACGAAAACCGAATTTTAAAGGAGAGTAATGCCAAAATTAAGTGTGATAGGAGCCGGAACGATGGGGACCGGCATAGCGCAGGTAGCCGCCACAGCCGGATGGGATGTGGTAATCAATGATACAAATAGTGACATTCTGGCGAAATCATCCGCCAGCTTGGTGAAGGTGATGAATCGGCTCGTGGAAAAAGAAAAGATCGATCAGGAAACGGCCGACAAGATTCTTGGGCGGATTGACTTCACGGAAGACCAGCAATACTTCGAAAACTCGGATTTGGTGATTGAGGCGATCATCGAAAACCTGGAGATCAAGCAAAAAGTATTTAAAACCGTGGAAGAGATTGTACGGGAAGACACCATTATCGCTTCCAACACCTCTTCCCTTTCACTGGCTTCCATTGGTGCATCGCTAAAAGATCCGTCCCGATTTGTGGGCATACACTTCTTCAACCCCGCTCCCTTGATGCCATTGGTAGAGATCATCCCAGCAGTGCAAACAGCTGACGAAACAACTAAACAAGCCAAAGACTGGGTGGACAGCTGGAAGAAATTAACCGTGTTAGCTAAAGATACGCCAGGCTTCATCGTGAACCGGGTGGCACGACCATTCTATGGCGAATCGCTACGTATGTACGAAGAGGGAATAGCTGATTTCGCAACGATTGATTGGGCGATGAAAGAATTGGGTGGCTTCCGCATGGGTCCGTTTGAGTTGATGGATTTCATCGGAAACGATATCAATTACACGGTGACGGAAACGGTTTTTGCATCGTTTTTCTATGATCCGCGATATAGACCATCTTTCACACAGAAGCGTATGTCGGAGGCAGGCTTTCTGGGAAGAAAATCCGGACGAGGCTACTACGATTATGCAGAAAGTGCTATGAAACCGGAACCTAAAAAAGATGAGATACTAGGCCAGCAGATCCTTGACCGCACGCTTGCTATGCTCATTAATGAAGCAGCAGACGCTTTGTTTCTGAACATCGCTAGTCGGGAAGACATTGATACGGCTATGACTAAAGGCGTGAACTACCCAAAAGGATTACTCAATTGGGCCGATGAAAAAGGCATTGACTGGTGTGTAGAGAAAATGGATGCGCTGTACGATGAGTACCGGGAAGACCGGTATCGATGCAGCCCGTTGTTGAGAAGAATGAAAAAGGAAAAGCAAAGCTTTTATGGTTGATTAATTCCCCTCCTTGGAGGGTTTAGGGGTGGGTCCGGAAACAATGATTTTCTTTTACTAAATTTTCTAAAAAAAGACGGCCTTAATTAAACCCACCTCATACTCCTCCCAAGAGGAGACTATAGGAGTCTTTTTTGAACAAAAATTGAGATAGTTTTAAAGCAGCTCATGCAAACCAAACCCGAAAAAATAGTCTTAGAAATGATGGCCAACGACTCCTTCAGTCAGTGGCTGGGAGTAGATGTTCTCGAAGTGCGAGAAGGCTATGCCCAAATTAAAATGACGGTGCGAGCAGAAATGCTTAACGGTCATCGCGTTGCGCATGGAGGAATTTCTTTCTCGCTAGCTGACTCTGCTTTTGCATTCGCCTCGAACTCCCACGGACAAAAAGCCGTTTCCATCGAAACATCAATCAACCACATAAAACCCATTTTAGAGGGAGATGTGCTGATCGCCACTGCAGAAAAAGAAAGCATTTCTAAAAGTTTGGGACAGTATATTGTGCGCGTGACACGTGGAGAAGAGCTAGTGGGGCTTTTTAAAGGTGTTGTTTTTCGTAAACAAGAAGAATGGGAAGTGTAACGATTAATTAGTTTAATAGTTAATCAGTTAATTTGTCAGACATGAAGCACACGAATCAGCCAATCAACTATATCACTAATTAACAAATTCACTAGTTAATAAAAATGAATATTCAGATACCTGATCATATAGCCGCCATCAAGAGTTACCAACCCGGTAAGACCATCCCACAGCTACAGCAGGAGTACGGCTGGGATAAAGTTGCCATTCTGTGGAACAATGAAAACACGCTTGGTTATTCACCCAAGTCCAAGCAAGCAGTGATCGATGCGTATGAGTCCATCAACTACTACCCTGACCCGGTCTCGCGTGACCTGAAAGCCGCGTTGGCTAAACGCTACAACAAGTCCGAAAATGAAATTTTCATGGGCAATGGCTCAGAATCTGTGCTCATGCACGCCATCCGGGCCATATGCAGCGGAGACGATGAATTCCTTACCTCCGAAGGAGGCTTTGTGATTATCTACAACTGGGCACGCATCAATAATGCACGGTGTGTGGCTATGCCGATGACAGAGAACTACGCTTTTGATCTTGAGGCCATCAAAAACCGAATCAATCGTAACACCAAGGTGATCTATCTCGCCAATGTCAACAACCCGACCGGCACCATGATCACACAGCAGGAGCTCGACAGCTTCATGCAGCACGTTCCCGACCACATCCTCGTGATCGTAGATGAAGCCTACTTCGAATATTCCGAGGCGCTGCACCCCGACTTCCCCAACTCCTTGGAGATGGATTACCCCAACATCCTGACGCTGCGGACCTTCAGCAAAGCCTACGGGATCGCTGGCGTACGCCTTGGATTCGGGATCGGGCATGAAAAGATCATTGATGCGCTCAACAAGGTGAAGCTTACGTTTGAGCCTACAGCACTGGCACAGGCTGCCGGTATTGGGGCCCTGCAGGATACTGCTTTCCTTAAAAAATCGATTGACAACAATACCAAACAGCTCAAGTACCTCTACAAGGAGTTCGACAGGCTAGGTATCCGCTATGTGACCTCCTACGCCAACTTTGTAATGACTGTTTGGAAGGATAAAGAAGAAGTAATGAAGATATTTAATGCGCTCATGGAACGAGGCGTGCTCGTACGCCCACTCTACGACCCCATCAGCCACTGCATACGTATCTCCGTCGGCAGGCCTGAGGAGAATAAGATGTGTATCCAGGCGTTGGGAGAGGTTTTATAATCCCTCTGCCTCCCCATGACCTTCCACACATCCCCATTTGGAAAAGGACTGGAGGGGAATGTTACTGGACGTCAACAGAATATCCGGCCCATAATCGGAAATAAAATGTTACTGTCATCGCGATCCGACGATAGGAGGAGAAGCGATCTCATTCTTCAGTGATCCAGCCTATAATGAGACTGCTTCGCTCGTTCCTCCCTCGCAGTGACGGTAATATTTTTGATATCCCATCCCGGATTTATTCCGGGATCTTCAGTGGAGAAGGACAAGTGCCTCCTCAAACTAATAGCAGTCAAATTATTCACAAAATTCCTTAGCTTTATAGAGTAACACTAACCTAAATTAATTATGACAGCTAAAAATCGAGTATTGGCAACCCTGGTTGGGTTTGTCGTATTTTTCCTATTGGGATGGCTCTTTTACGGGTTTTTATTGATGGATTTCTATGCAGACAATGCCGGCTCTGCGACTAACGTGATGCGCGCAGAAGAGGATATGGTCTGGTGGGCGCTGATTGTGGGAAATCTTTTCCAGGCCTATTTTCTGGTCTATATTTTCGGCAAATGGGCGAACATCACCACATTCAGTGGTGGGTTAAAAGCCGGTGCAATTCTAGGACTTATCCTGGGACTTGCCATGAACCTAACCATGTTCGGTACTTCCAACATGATGAACCTTACCGGTGCACTTGTAGACCCTTTGGTTTCTATGATCATGATGGGTATCACCGGTGGTGTGATCGGTGTGATGCTGGGGAGAAAATAGCAGTAGGTAACTAACAATACTTTTACTAGCCTGAATGAATTTTTCATTCAGGCTTTTTTTGTGCGCTACCGTCATCGCGATACGACAAAGGAGGTGAGGCGATCTCACTCTTCCGTGACACGTCCTATGATGAGACTGCTTCGGTGGATACAACCCCCTGCTTACCCTCAGTCCCATCACTCCCCCCTTCAAAGGGGGAATAGATCCTTCACTGAGTTCAGAATGACATGCTAGTGATGTGAAATTTTAGTCATGCTGAGACTAGCCGTCCGCGTTTATTTCAGCATCTGCACTCTATTTGCTCCAAATATTATTAAAGACTCTGAAACAAGTACAGAGTGACGTTCTAACTTTAAATAGTACCAAACAAAAAAATGCTCAAGTCATGCTGAACTTGTTTCAGCATCTAAATTCTGTAGACCGTAAACAATGATGTAGACCCTGAAATAAATTCAGGGTGACCAAAATGTTTTGTTTACTTCTTCCGCTTCACACCCCTAACTGCCTCTGCAGTCCACGGATCGTCAGGCCAGTGGTGCTTTGGGTAACGGCCCTTCAGGTCTTTTCGTACCTCAAAGTAGGTTTCGTTCCAGAAATTTTGCAGATCAGAAGTCACCTGAACAGGTTTAAAACCCGGTGAAAGTAAATGAATAAGCAATGGTTGTTTTCCTTCATTCACAGTAGGGGTTTCGGCCATTCCAAACAGCTCCTGAATGCGTGCAGCCAGAACAGGCGCCTCTCCATTGTCTCGATACATTATCTTAATACTCGATCCACTTGGTACTTCCATCTTAGCAGGAGCCAATTTCTCCAGTAGTCGCTGCTTTTCATAATCCAGTGAATGATAAAGTACCTCATAGAGATTGATTTTCTTCAACTCGTGAGGCTTACGAACACCCTCCAAATAAGGAGTCAGCCATTCATTATTGGTAAGCAACAAATTGTCAGTACTGAAATCTTTCCAATCATATGCAGTAAGCCATTTTTTCAGACTTTTTACACGATTTTGGAGTTGCTCAACCTGCTCGTTCCAATCTAAAAGTGTTCGGCCTTCTTTTTTAATTGCCTCAGAAATAGCTTCTGTCAAATTGGAAGAGTCCGGATCCGGTAAAGGCACTGACTTTAAGACAATGCTCCCAATGCGTAAATCCATACTTGCATTTAGGCCTCCATCTTCCGTGTCCCACTCAATCACTTCAACCTCTTTCACTCGAGAGGCCAGGTCTTTGGGATTGAGCGGTGAGGCCAGAAATATCTTTCCCATACCATCTCTGGCATCTAAATTGGCTACAGCCAGCCAGGATTCATGAGCCAAATCGTCTTTATGTCCGGCCATAGCTATGCGTCCATTTGCAAGCTTAAACTGCGCATTGTTTCCGGGTCGATTGTGCGCGATGCGTTCCGGAAATGCATAGGTGAGCAAAAGACCGGTTTCATACGGATCAAAGGGATCATTGTCTTCTTCCACATCAAATAGTTGACGATAGCTAGCAGCTACCTTCTCAATTCGATCTAGTCTACCCCCTCTTCGATCCTCTTTTCGATGTGTTCGCAAAACTTCGATGCGATTATTGATGTCTATACCCGCCTCCTTACCTAGAGGGTCTCGTTCCTCCAGCAGAGCAGCAATATCTGCAGCTAAAGGCACATGATCATCGTCTTCTGCCATTAGCATCATGTGTGCGATCCGAGGGTGACACGGTAAGCGGTGCATGTTCTTGCCATGATCGATGATTCGTCCATTTTCTAAAGCCTCTAACTCGTGCAAGGTGTTGATAGCGGAAAGCCAGGCTCCTCTTGGTGGTGGTGTAAGCCAGGTCAAGCTGGAAGGATCTGTGATACCCCAGCTGGCCAAATCCAACGCCAATGATACCAGATCCACCTCTAAAATTTCCGGTGTTCGATGTTCCTGAAGGCGACCATCTGTTACTTTTGACCACATACGGTAACACACACCCGAACTTAATCGACCGGCTCTCCCTGCCCGCTGATCTGCTGAGTCTTTTGAAATCTGCACCGTTTCCAGTCGTGATAATCCCGATTTGGGATCCCATTTCATCGTTCTGCCGAATCCAGTATCTACCACCACTTTAATTCCTTCAATGGTTAAACTGGTCTCAGCAATATTGGTGGCCAAAACAACTTTTCGCCTTCCCTCCCGATCAGGTAGTATTGCAGCTTTCTGCTTATTGTATGGAAGCTGTCCATATAGTGGATGAATGGACCATCCTCTTAGTTTCGGACGCAGTATTCCTTCACATTTCTTTATTTCTCCCTGGCCAGGTAGGAATACCAAAATATCTCCATCATGCTTTTTTGAGGCTTTCATGATGGTATTAGCTGTCATCTCGGGAATCATGTATTGATCCTGATCGCCCTCATGAAAAACCTCCACAGGATACTGTCGGCCTTGACTCTCTACTACTTTTGCATTCAATAGACCAGCTAGCTGAGGTGTATTGAGCGTTGCTGACATGACCAATATTTTCAGGTCCGGACGCAAGACCTGCTGTGATTCACGACAAAGGGCCAATGCTACATCTGCATGGATGCTACGTTCGTGAAATTCATCAAAGATGACCAATCCAATGCCTTCGAGTGAGTTATCTCCATGAAGCATTCGAGTGAGTATACCTTCTGTCACAACTTCAATTTTAGTCTTGTCGCTCACTTTCGTTTCAAAACGAATGCGATACCCTACAGTCTCCCCTACTTTCTCGCCTAACAATTCGGCCATCCGCATGGCAACAGACCTTGCTGCCAAGCGTCTTGGTTCCAGCATGATGATCTTCTGTCCCTTCAGCCAGGCCTCTTCGAAGATCGCCAAAGGCAGGAGTGTACTTTTTCCAGCACCAGGAGGTGCATGTACAATCAGTGTTGCATCAGTTGCAAGTTGGCTTTTGACTTCTTCAAGAATATCTACTATTGGCAGGTCTATGGATGACAGGTCGAACATGGGGCGAAGTTAGTGTGGTATCACTTTTTTAAGAATAGAGACCCTGAAACAAGTTCAGGGTGACTCAAAAATTTAGAGCAGGAAAGTTCTCTAGGTTAGTCATGCTGAATTTATTTCAGCATCTACGTTATAGAATTTTTAAACCTTTCCGTAGACTCTGAAACAAGTTCAGAGTGACAATCATTTATAATGCTATTCTTAAAATTTGGCTCTACTTCAATTTTCCTGTTAACACTGATTCAATATCTCTCTCATCAAACCAGTCTTCTGCTAAATCATTCAATTCCGGATTATGTGCTTTTATCAAATTCCACTTCCATTCTTTGTGCCAGTTCTTCAGTTGCTTTTCACGTTCAATTGACTGTTCTATTAAAGGAAATGTTTCAAAGTGCATTAAGTATTTAAGGTGGTACTTCTTTGTGTATCTTGAGCCTATACCTGCTTTATGCTGCAATACTCTCACTTCTATATCGTTGGTCATCCCAACATAGAGTAGAGTTCTTTTCGCATTCGAGAGGATGTAGGTGTAGCCTTTTCTCATAACCTTAAAATAGACCCTGAAATTTAGGAGACTCTGAAACAAGTTCAGGGTGACGTATTATTTAAGTGCGTCCAACTACATCTACTAAGTCAATTGAATTTATTTCAGCATTTACAAAATATTGATATTAAAATTATTTCATAAAACCTAAATCAAGTTTAGAGTGACTTACTGATTAAGACTAGCTAATTTTCTATCCCATCCTCCTTAATAACTACTCTGTTCTAAATACTAATTACCAATATACCAATCACTAATATGATCGAAGTGGATAGTGTCGCAATCTAGACGGGATGGAAGCCGGCACAGCGTAAGGCGTACAGCGCGAATATCAGTGGATGTGGAAAGCTGCCAGTTCTCTCCAAAAAAAATCAAATAGAAATAAGTATATCAGAACCGACAAAGCAGAAATGCTCATGCTAATTTTGTGTATAATGAAAAAAGGAGTAACAATTGATTCGCTGGTGATAACGGGAATATCATCGGAAGGAAAAGGTGTAGGGCGTGTAGATGGCAAAGTGGTATTTGTGAAGGAGACTGTGCCAGGCGATGTGGTGAAAGCCAGAGTTGTAGGAAAGAAAAAGAAGTTTCTGGAAGCTTATGCTGAAGAGCTGCTTAAAAAGTCAGACGAACGAATTGAGCCGTTTTGTGAGCACTTCGGACTGTGTGGTGGTTGTAAATGGCAGCATATGGGGTATGATGCTCAGCTAAAATATAAGCAAGAACATGTGGATGAAAATCTCCGAAAACTTAGTGGACTTGATCTTCCAGATATAATGCCCATTTTAGGTTCTGAAAAAACCTCATTCTACCGGAATAAGCTGGAGTTTACTTTTTCGAATTTTCGGTGGTTGACGAAAGATGAAATTGCTAGTGGAGAAGAGCATGTACGTACAGGTCTTGGATTTCATATTCCCAAGCAGTTCAACAAAATTGTAAACATCAATAAGTGTCATTTACAATCTGATCCTTCTAATGACATCCGCTTAAAGGTTAAAGCTTTTGCAGATGCACATAGTGTCCCATATTACGATGTAAAGAAACAAGAAGGGTTCTTAAGAAACTTAATTATCCGAACAGCTTCAACGGGTGAAGTAATGGTAATTCTTCAAGTACATTATCGAGATCAGGAGTTGATTGATCTGATGATGAATTACTTAAAAAAGGAGTTTCCTGAGATTACCTCACTGATGTACGTAGTGAATGAAAAGGGAAATGATTCATACAGTGATCTAGAGGTGGAATTGTTTGCAGGAAAGGACCACATCATGGAACAAATGGGTGATTTGAAATTTAAAATTGGGCCTAAATCTTTTTATCAAACGAATTCCGAACAAGCGCATGAGCTGTATAAGGTTGCTGCAGAATTTGCAGATTTGAAAGGTGATGAACTGGTTTATGACCTGTACACAGGCACTGGGACCATTGCGAATTTTGTGGCTCGCTCAGCAAAAAAAGTAATAGGTATTGAATATGTAGAAGACGCGATTGAAGACGCAAAAATCAACAGTGAAATCAATAAGATCACTAATACGGATTTTTATGCGGGGGATATGAAAGATTTGCTGGGCAATGAATTCATTAACACTCACGGAAAACCGGACGTGATCATTACAGATCCACCACGAGCAGGCATGCACCCAAGAGTAACACAGCTACTTGCTGATCTGAAATCCGATCGAATCGTTTATGTGAGCTGCAATTCTGCTACACAGGCGAGGGATTTGGAGGTATTGGGACAATCGTACGAGGTGGTTAAAATTCAGCCGGTGGATATGTTTCCGCAGACAGCACATGTGGAGAATGTGGTTTTGTTAAAGTTGAGAAAGTAAATCAAGAAGCATTGAAAAGCTCAACTAGAAGTGGGTATTTTAGAGTTCCTTGTATTTCTTGATCTTACGAATGAACGCATCTTCATAGCCATTTTCCCTCAATTCACGCATGGCTTTAACAGCATCTCTTTTTGTTTCATGCGCTCCCAGATAGAATCGATTGAATCCATCTTTTCCCTCCACATTTAGGACAATTGATCGGGGCTCAAGATTTCTGAAATAATTTGGATCTGGCTTATTTGGTATTGTCATCGCCAAAATTTGCACCGTATACAGCTTGCTATTAATCTTCAACTCTTCTTTACTGGCTGTACTTTTATCTTTAGACTGGATCTTTTTAATGATCACCATATCATTTATGTTAAGATTTGTTGAGGTGACACTTACTGTTTCTTTGATCAATTGAATGGTGTCATTTCGTGCCAAGAAATCTTTCACATAAATGAGACTATCCGCAGAATTAACACTGTCAGCCCATACTAATTCCTCTCTTTTTGGCACTTTTTCTATAATCAAGTTTTCAGCGTAATCATTGCGCACTTTCACATTAATATGTTTCACATTAGATGCTGCTGCACCAGCACCGATTTGAGCTAATTCCGTGTTTTCAAAATAGAAATTGAATGAATTGTCATTTTTATCCTTAAAATATACATGTGCCACATATTCGCCTTCATGAAGCACTCGTGTATCTTTTTCAAATGTGACTTTCATTTCTTTGTATATCGGAACCAATAATTCATACGCCCCATTACCATCCGTATAAGTCCTTAAATTTGTAGAATCGTACTTGATGTTTACTTCAGCGTCGGCAATGGGATTGCTGGCACTATCCAACAATTGTCCGGCAACACTTACTTTATTAAATAAAAAGACACGATACACATCTAGCGAGCCGAATCCACCAGTCCGTGTAGAACTTAAATAACCCAGCTTTCCGTCAATAGTAAAGTAGGTATCTTCAGCCACTGTATTGATTGGATAACCTAGATTTTTTGGTTCGTTCCATTTCTGAGAGATGGAATCATAGCTTGTTTGAAAAATATCATATCCACCCATAGTGTCATGCCCACGGGAACTAAAGTATAAAACGCCATTTTGAGCCAAAAAAGGCGAATCCTCATCATAAGGTGTATTGAGCTCTCTTAGGGGTTCTGGACTTCTCCAGTACCCGTATTGATCTTTTTGTATAACAAATAAATCAAGCTGCTCTCCCTCAGATTGAAAATCAGAAGCAAAAAACACGGTATTCTCATCATCGGTGACAAAACAGTGTGTATTATTTCCATCAATCCCTTTGATAAACAACCCTTCATCTTTTTGCCATCTTCCATCCTTTAAGGTATGACTGTATAGATCTCCGTTGCGATAGGAAATCATTTTTTCACCATCACGATAAATTTGAACAGTTGCAACATGGGTGTCATCTCTATTTTCGTCCATATTTAAAGGGACTGCAGCGGTCCATTCTCCACCATTCGCTGAGTCTAATTTTGTATAGAAGATCTTTTCGTAAGCCAAACCATCAGCATCCACCTCTTCGGATGCTTCTGTTCTTTTTGTGAAAATGAGCTCATTGTACTCGTTATACATGATCGCATTATACTCCCAATCACGTGAATTAATTGATGCTCCAAGGTTTTGAACATAATAACCCTTGCTTTCATTATAGTATTTCTCAGCTTTTGAAATGGCCAAAATAGCTTGATCTAAATCGAAAAGTGTGGTGTTATTCAGCAACTTTATAAGGCTATCTGCGCGTTTGAAATTTTCACTCAGGATATTGGCTAACGCATACAAATACACGTTTTCATCGTCTAAATCGCTAAGTTTATTAAATACCTTTTGCGCCTCGGAATACTCATGAAGGTCCATATGGCATTTAGCAAGATAAGAAGCAGTGCTGTTTAGTCTGTATCCACCATCATATAGCAGTTGGAATTGATCCCTGGCTTTGACCAGGTTGCCTTTTCGAAAAAATCTGATCGCTTTTTTTTCAATTGATTGAAAATTTTGGGCAGAAATATCAGAAACAGTTCCGAAAAAGATCAATGTTGCGAGTAAGACAGGCGATAGTGTTTTAATGCACATTTTCAAATTTATACGTGTGATTTAATCCTATGATCAAAATACACTTACCTAACAAACGTACTAAAGAGTAACCAAAATCGAGCAAAATTCATTCTTTTCGACTTTTTGTTCTTTCATGCCTATCCTTTTCTGATCTTGTATTGTAAGCTTAGTTTTGCATGTGAATTTTTTCTTCCAGTGAGTATCCTTCTAGAAACAATTGAATAGAGTTTGAAATAAACAAATGCAAAACGATCCAGAATTAAACCCAAAATACCTAGGTAAAATTTCCTCCGATTTTGTGAAAATTTCAGAGACTATTAAAGAAGCCTCTTATGCTATCAGAAAGCAAGAGTTCTCTGAGTATCCTGTCTTTGCCATGTGCCAGATCGATCAACCAATCGGTCAGTTGCTGGTAGATATAGGTCAGATAGAAAATGAATGGAAATACTTTGCATCCATGATGGAGGAATTTACCCAGCGTGGATTGATAGCAGAGGAAAAGGTTTTTAAAGAGAATTATAAGGATCCGGATGAGTTTTGTTGTCTATTCGTCATTGACGAGCAGTTTACAAACTTCGTTTTTGTCCCTTATCCTATTGATTAGTCATCATGACTCCACAAATTGAATTCGTATTCAATCAATTAGACGATAGCCTTAAAAAAGAGATCATTGATTTTTGGGTTGGAGAAAAGGCATTAGGTGTTGAGCAGGCACATCAAAGAGTTAATGAAATTGCTCTTATTGCACGAGGGTCAGAAAGCAAAATTATGGGCGTCTGTACCATCAGAGATTATTATTTTAAACCTATTGGAAAAAATTTCTGGTACTTTCGAACGTTTGTCAGCAAAGATTATCGACAACACGGTGTTGCAATTGGATTATTGAGCGAGACTAAAAGAAGGATGAATGAACAGTTCAAAGCTGGCAAAAATCCAAAAATCATTGGAATCATCATCAAAGTTGAAAACCCGATACTAAAACAAAACTTCCCTCAAGCAACCTGGCCTAGAACTCAATTTCATTTTGTTGGAACAGAGGGGGATTCACATATCCGAATCAGTTATTTTGAAGGAGCAACAATTGATTAAGGAAGGTCGATAATTGAGAGGTAATTGACAATCAGTGATTTTTTTAGGAAATTGAAAGGACCTTAATTACCAAAATCACTGAATCATGGTTCGTTCCATCAAAATCCTACACTTACTTTTCTTCCTAGTACTTCATTCATCTGCTCAAGTCAATTTACTTGAATCTGAGCTTACCGATGAAGCAAATTCAACCAACATTGACCTGCTGCACAAGCTGACGGAACATTATTCCGTTAAGGATAGCACGAAAGCTATTGAATATGTGAAACTGGCTATTGGCATGAGTCAATCAATAAATGATGATGAGCGACTCGCCAGAGCCTACCTCGATTATGGATACATCTATCAGGAACATTTCAATTATGAACTAGCAGAAAATTGGTTTGAGAAATCGGAAACAATTTACAGTTCCTTAGAATCTGAACGTGGGGTCGCTTTAGTAGCTCAGGCCAGAGGATTGGCTCAGGTAAAGCAAGGTTATCATGAAGAGAGTTTACAATCTTTTAGAAAAGCACTGAGAGGGTTCTTGCAGTCAAATGACCAGGAAGCTATGCTGAAAACTTATTACAATATCGGATATGCTCATTATCGCATCAGGGATTACGACTCTACAACCTATTATTATTTTCAAGTCCTTCCACATTGTGATGATAGTTTGACTCAAAATTGTATTGATGTATATAATCAGCTTGGAACTACCTACACCGAGATTAAAGAATACAAAAAAGCGAATGACTATTTAAAGCTCGCGTTGGCAGGAAGCTTAGGTAAAGGGGACACAGTATCCGCCGGTAATGCCACAATGAATATTGCGGGAAACTACTTCTTTCAGCAGAAACTAGATTCTTGTGCAATTTTTCTAAGCAAGGCTATCGCAATGTATGATGCCACTGGCAACAAGCAAGGTCAGGTCATTGGATTAAATAACTTATCTATCATATATGAAGAGAATGGTGAGTTAGAAAAAGCCTTAGTTACAGCTAAAACTGCAATTCAAGCAGCAAAATCCATAAATGATCGAAATATAATGGCTGGAAGCTACCTTCAGGTGATGGACTTAAGTCGTAAGCTCAAGGATATGAATCAATCTCTTGTTTATGGTGACTCGGCAATTACAACCATAAAAGAGCTCAAGTCCAAATATCACTTTCAACAATACTATTTATCCCTTTCGGAAGCTTATACAGATTTGAATGATTATAAGTCTGCTCTTGAATACAAGGATCTTTATTATGCATACACTGATTCTATGCTCAATGAGCAAAAGAACAAGCAAATAGCAGAATTAGAGACGAAATATGAAACTGAGAAGAAAGAGCAAGAGATAGAATTACTAAACACTGAAAAAGAGTTACAAGCAGCTGTTATTAAAAACAACAGAGCAAGTATTTTCATTCTTATTGCATTATTGGCTGGGCTTATTGTGATTGGTTTTTGGCTATTCAAAAGAAACCAATACAAACAACGAGTGATGCTTGAAAAAGAGCGAACCAGATTAAAAGAGGAACAGATTCGAGCGGTTATTCAATCACAGGAAAAGGAGCGGAAGCGCTTTGCAATGGATCTTCATGACGACTTTGGTCAATTGATCTCAGCATTAAAATTAAATGTCATGAATACCAAAAGTCAAACCACTGAAAAGTCTGAAACCATTTTAGATAACATGTACAGCTCACTTAAAAACATTGCTTTTGATTTGATGCCACATACATTGTTTGAAAAAGGCCTGGAACAGGCCATTGAAGAATTAAAGGAGCAGATCAATGCAGATGGCAGTCTTAAAGTGGATTTCCAGTCTTTTGATATCAAAAATCAGATTGATGATGAGCAGAAAGTGGCAATTTATCGCGTGGTTCAAGAGCTTGTCAGCAACATTATTAAGTATTCTAATGCTACAAAGCTGAACATCAGCATTACGGATATCAATCACGGCATTTCACTGATAGTGGAAGACAATGGTGATGGATTTGACCTGAATCAATTTAAACATGGCAAAGGAAACGGATGGAAAAACATCCACAGTAGATTAGACTTGCTTCATGGAGAAATTGAGTTTGACACCCAGCCTGGCAGAAAAAATACGACTGTAATTATAGAAATCCCTTATTTAAAACAAAAAGCTGAGGCAGCTTAAGCATGAAAGGTCCAGTCAAAATATTGATAGTAGATGATCATCAACTAATGATTGATGGTATGATGGAGTTACTACAAAATCATGGAAATCATGAAATTGTAGCAACCGCAATTTCCGCTAAAAGGGCATTAGAAATTCTAGTCAATACCTCGATTGATGTATTGATTACTGACGTAAATATGCCAGAAATGAAGGGGACCGAATTTATTTTAGAAGTGAAAAAAACCTATCCTGAAATAGGAATTATTGCCGTAAGCATGCATCAGGAAAAGCACATCGTAAAAGATGTATTAAAGGCTGGCGCAGATAGTTATGTACTTAAGCATTCTACTCAGAATGAGTTGATTGAAGCTGTAGAAAAAACAGCGACTGGTGAAAACTTTGTGAGCACTGCTGTCACCAAAATGTTGGTAGATGACATCAAATATCCCTCGATAGAAGAATTATTGAGCGAACGAGAACGTGAGATCATCACATTAGTAGTTAAAGAATATACTGGAAAACAGATAGCAGAAGAGTTATTCATTAGTGAAAAAACGGTTGAAACTCACAAACGTAATATCTTCCGCAAGACCAACACGTCTACACTTGTTGGACTCACCAAATTTGCTATCGAACATCAATTAGTGTGATTTATCCACGTAAATGATCTCCACTAAGGGAATTCCCCTAGTGGAAAATGCATAAACCCCCTGATGCATCAGGTTTTCATTTAAACCAACTTTGATATGAAAATCTTAGAAGCCTATGTCAGTGCCATTTACACCACGTGAAAAAGAGATCGTGCAGCTAATTCTCGATGAAAAATCTAACTCAGTCATAGCTAGTGAATTGGGGATTAGTGAACGCACGGTCGAATCCCATCGAAAGAGTATCTACTCAAAATCCGGGGTAAATAATGTGGTCGGATTGGTCAAACATGTACTTGCTGAGAAAAAATCGAAATAAATCATTATTCATTTAAATCAATCATCATGAAAAAAATTATTGCTATTCAGATACTGATATGTACGCTGTTTCAGGTACCTGCTCAGCTTTTGGAAAAGGAAAACATCATTGACCTTTCAAAAAAAGACAGCCGATTTTCCGCATTTTATGGTTTCCCTAATGAAGTTATCGTAAATGATCAAAATCAGCAGTTTGAGCTTGTTTATGTAAACAAAGTGAAAAGAAAGTCTATCAAAAGAAACCGCTTGGTTTTTGATTATGACTTAAATCTGATTTCCGATCATTCAGAAGAAATCGAAGTAAGAGGTTATGATGCTAACCAAACGACCGTAAAAACTGATGCTGCTAAAATGCCAGCCAACTATAAAGGTGAAGATTATTCAACCACCATGCTGACACTGGGTGGCTCAATGAACAACAAAATCGAAAAAACGGAAGCAACGTACAACTACAACTGGACGAGTCGCACATATGATGTTGAAACGAAGGTGATTGAAAAGGTTAAAGCTAAAGAGCTTGTGGGTAAGACCATGCAAAATCCATATGTACTGCATTACAACAATGCTGCCGGTGATTTACTCTATGTTTCTGGTACAGTAAACAAGAAAAGACTTGTTGTTGATGCTTACAAAGTACACCGCATCAAACCCAACATGGAGAGTGAGGTAGTCGCCGAGTGGTCTTTTGATTACGTTCAGCGTCACTTTTTTGGAGGGTGGTTTCTTACAGAAACGGGAGATGTAAATATGATCCTGGTTTTCGCCAATGCAGGAGGGAAAGTATACAAGCCTAAAGTGAATCAGGCTCCTAACCCGAATGAATGGACCTATGTTCGTCTTTCGCCAAAAGGTGAATTGATGAATAAAGCCACATTTAAAACCAAAGCCAACAACTGGCAGATCCTAGGTGCTTACGAAAAGGATGGGTCCGTATATGTTTATGGGCCAGGAGAATCTAAAGATGTGAACGAAAAGCATCAAGATATTTTGGCTGCTATTGGAACTGGCAAACAAGATGTTTTCCAAATTCTTAAAGTGACTGACGACAAGGTGGATTTTGTTGCGGGCCCAACATTGGATGAGATTAATCAACTTTCTGTGAAACCAGCGGGTCAGAAAAAGAAAGTTGAATATGATGGCAAGCGTGTAGCATTTGGCAACCTAAATATCGCTCCTAATGGAGATATTTTCATCAATGCGCAGGATTGGAGCCTGGACGCCAGATCAACAAAACCACTTTATAAAAGCTTGTTAATGTTCCAATTTGCTGCTGATGGCACTTTCAAGCGGCTCTATGGAATTGAATCACAAAAAGAAAAAGCAGGAATCGGTGGTGCAATAGATCCGGATACTGACCCACGGTTTTTTCAAGATCAAGGACAGATTTTCACAGGACCCAATGGCAATATGTTTTGGAATACCTTCACAGTAAATCAGATAAATAAATACGTAAGCAAATGGACGGAAGGGAGTATTGAATATACTCAAACTACGATCGTTCGAAGATTCACTGGGGCAATCGCCAAGTTCGATCCTGAGTCCGGAACATTGGAGGATTACCAAAAATTAGGTGATGAAAAGTTTCTGCTTTACGCCTTACCATCCGAAGGAATACCTTCAATTTCAATTGATGGAGGGAAGAAAAAAATCTTTCTGGGATACGGTTCAACTAAAGAAACAAAAAATCAGATCTGGTTAGGGAAACTCGATCCTGCTAAACTGTAAATATGATCGTGGTTTTGATTCTGCTTAATAAGTGAGCAGAATCAAAGCTGCAATCTTCCACCTCATAAAATATCTGACATGAAAAATCTATTATTAATTCTGCTAATATCATCCTTCCTTTTTTCACATGCGCAGAGCGAAAGTGAGGACATATATGGGGATGCCTTTGTGCCTTTTGGTATGCTGATGAGAGATGTAATTGATGCCAGTGGTCAAGACCGCTTAGATGCTATTGATCATATTTTTGAAGCCATCGACAATAACACCACAGAGGCTGACTTACTTAGTATACCATCGGTCTATTTTTTGAAAGCCAGAGAGTTAGCCTACCAAGGCAAACACGATGAAGCGTTCGACATTGCCAAGAAAATTCGGAAGATTAGCCCCACAATAGTCAGCTACCTTCTACCAGAATCCAGATCATGGTCGTTTTCGCTGGGTTATACAACAGATGGATTTGTGAATTGGATAAAAGGGGATTCTGAACTTGCAAAAACCTATTTTGATTCTGCTAATATGTATTTCAGTGACGGTTTCTACGCAAATTATTATATGGGCTGGATTCTCCAGAATGAAAAAAACTATGAAAAAGCTCTGGAATATTATACGAGAGCTGAAAATGGGGTTTCAGTAATAAAATTTGATTGGGCTCAACTTTATTTTAAGAAAGGAGTGATTTTCCATACAATGAAGCTTTACAATCAAGCCGTGGATTCCTACACCAAATCCATTGAAAAATTTCCAATCTGTAGAACCTTTTATGAACGAGGTAAGGTATACTATTTTTCAGCGTCCTATCAGGATAAATCGCTTGCATACAATGACTTCCAAAGCATCGTTGAAAATTGCCCTAATTATGAAAATCTTGGCATGGCATACTCCTATGTGGCAGAAAACTATTACGCTAAGCAGCAAAATTCTAAGTCGGCTGAATACTATAGAAAGGCATTCGAACTTCAAGGGAATTTCATTGACGCAGGAAGTGCTTCTATGGTCTATTATGTAATGAAAGACTGGAATAACACCATTTCGTGGGCCACAAAAGCCATCAATGCTTCCAGGAATGTGACCAACCCAAATATCAGAGCTCTCGGTGATTTTTACTTTTATCGTGGATATGCTAATTGGTCGCTGAAACGAATGGATGCTACTGTAAATGATTTACAAAAAGCTCGTAGTTATGGCAATAAAACTGCAGATCAGTACTTAACGCAGTATTTCAATAAGTAGCACCGGTATTTATGCAAGAACTCAGATACCTATTTATTGGAATAATCTTCTTCATATACATCAGAGGGTACTCTCAAGAACAAGTATACAGTACCAATGATGTGAACTTCACGATTGCCAAACGTGCTTATGATGAGAAAAATTGGGCGTTGGCTACAGGTTATTTCGAGAAGTATATTGAAGGTGAGGAGTCTGGTAAGGTACATCCCACAAGAGAGAATAGGCTAATGCAGGCCTATCTGTATGCAGGATTCTGCTCAGAAAAGGCATTCAGATTTGAAAATACAATCGATCATTATGAGTCCGGTATTAGACTTGCGAGGAAATTAAATGAGCCGGCTTATTTAAAGCTTATGCTCAACAATGTAGGCATGGGGTATCAGCGAACTGGAAAGTTCCAGAAGTCTATTTCAGCCCACAAGGAGGCCCTAAAGCTAAACCTTAAAATGAAGGAGATTAATTCTGCAGGAGTTTCTTATTCAAATATCGCTGGTGCGTATCTTCGATGGGGGGACTATTCACAAGCGCTTGAATATCTGGAAAAAGCCAAAGAATTCTATGAATTGGGCGGCAATAAACGTAGTGCGATCCGACAGGATATTGATATCGGTCAAATATATATTAGATGGAATCAATTGGATAAAGCTTTCAATCTCTTGAATGAAACAGCCAATAAATTAATTGCTCTTGGTGCAAATCCTTCTAGCGCTTTAATGCTGTTATCCGAAATCTATGTTGAAAAAAGTGATTTTCAAGCCGCTGAAGAAAAAATAAAGACGGCCATTAATTATGATAGAAAGACTAAAAATGATAAAAAGATCCCCGATCGATTGATGGGTCTAGGCCTAGTGTATTTTCACCAAAAAAAATATGAGGATGCACTGATGATATTTGAGGAAGGTCTCTCAAACGCCCGATATCTCAAAGACAAGGAATACACTTCATCTATCTTATCCAATATTGGTGCCATCTACTATGAAAAAGCCAACTATACCTCAGCCATCACATACTTCGAAGAAGCAGTATTGCTTAAGGAAGAGCTTCGCAGCTCTGCATTCGGACCGATAAGAAGAGAATACCTTTCAAGTCAAATCAAGACCTATAAATACCTTGCTTCGTGCTACATGAAAACCGATAAAGTAGCCAAGACATTTGAGGCAATCGAGGCTGGAAGATCGAAATACCTGGCAGAGCAAATAGCTAAATCATCCGGTGAACCGGAAGTATTAAGTCTGGCAGAAACACAAAAACTGCTAGGCAAAGATGATGTTGCGTTGATTTATGCAAATGCTGATTGGCGAGAAAAACTTCTCATAATCATTACCAATAACAGCATTGACGGCATAATTCTGGACGATCGATCTTTCATACAGAATGTGGTGAACCTCAGTAAAGGAAAAAGCAAAGCGGAAACCCAATCTCAAAGAGGATCTTTAACCTTCATAGTCGCTAAAATGATAGGTAAAGAGGCCGTTGGAGTTAAAGAGCAAAATGACATTTTTGAAATAGCGATTAATTACTACCGAAATTTTCTAATTAAACGGATTCCTGAGGAAAGACTTAGTAATTATTTCTACGACCTTTTAATTAAACCTGTGCAGAAGCATATTGCCAGTAAAAAAAATCTGATTATCAGCCCGGATGGTCTCCTCAACTACCTGCCTTTTGAAACGCTAAAAAGTTCTGGTGGAGAGTACCTGATTCTATCTAAAAACATAAGATACACCCAGTCAATGGGTGTACTTAAAGTGCTCAATGAAAGAAACTATTCGCCCGATAGAAAATACATGTTGGCATTTGGTGGCTCTGTTTACGATGAAGATACATTCAAGGAAAAAATGAAACTACCTGATGATGAAGTGCTGCCCGAAGAGGAGTTTGATGGCCCCATAAGAATCGATACCGATTTATTATCTCTTCTACCTGGCAACTCTACAGATTTGCTATTAAAAGAGAGTTTAACAGCTGAATTGGACCAAAATCCAAAAAAATCTCTTCGTTCGACTTATAAAAAACTGGGGATCACTAAAATGAGTAATCTACCGGGCACACTTTATGAAATAGAACATATCAGTAAAGTAGTTCCAGATGTTGAAATCTATTCGTTGTACCGTTCGAATGAATTTTATATAAAGTATCTGAACAAAAACGGATCATTGGCTAACTATAAGGTTTTACATTTAGCTACTCATGGGCTCACTGTACCTGTTCTGCCCGAGCTATCAGCCGTAGTTCTCAGCATCTATAAAAATGAAAGGTCTGAGGATGGATTCCTGAGAACTCAAGAGATTCACGAATTGAATATCAATGCTGATTTTGTTAACCTTTCTGCTTGTGAAACAGGTCTTGGTAAAATCTACGGAGGTGAAGGAGTAGTAGGATTAACTCAATCATTTTTAATAGCGGGAGCCAATGGGCTTTCTGTATCGCTTTGGTCTGTTGATGATAGATCTACTGCCATTTTCATGGTGGAGATGTATAAAAAAGTTAATCAGGATGGTATGGATTACTACGAAGCGATAGCAGAGACTAAGAGGGAGTTTATTGAAGGAAAACATGGTGCAGGATTTACCAAGCCTTATTTTTGGGCTCCCTTTGTATACTATGGCAGATCACAATAAAGTTTTCAGATCAAATACTTTAATGATTTTTATCCCAGGTTTATTCTTTGGGACTGCATTGATCTTACGTGGAAGAGCTGAACTTTCTACCCTAATTTGGATTTTGCTCGCTGTTGGAGCTTTAATGACTGTGGCGCTTGTATTAAGTTTCACCACAGTTATAATTTCAGAAGAAGAAATCGGAATCAAGAATCTGAAAAAGAGTCAGGTGATCAATAAAACAGATATTGTAAAGCAACAGCGCAAAACCTCTTTTAGAAAAGGATTGGAGTCTATTGTTTGGAAACTGCACTTGAAAAACGGAAATACTGTTACCATTTCAAGTGATCTCTTCAAAGAGCCCGACAGGCTAAAAGAGTCTCTCAATTGGTTTTTAAAAGATATACCAAAAAAATAACCAGTTACTTCTTCAGATGCCGCTCCATCAATTTAGCCTCCACATCTTCCAGCTGTAAGTCCTGATCTGCAAGCAAGACTAAAAAGTGATATAGTAAGTCAGAAGACTCTTCGACCAGCAAATCTTTCTTTCCATCCATCGCTTCAAGGATAACCTCATTAGCTTCCTCACCTACTTTCTGAGCAATCTTCTTTGTTCCCTTTTGGAATAGCTCTGAAGTATACGATTTCTCGGATGGGTTGGCTTTTCTTGATTGGATCACCCCTTGTAATTCGTGAAGGAAACCAGCAGGTTCTTTTTCCCCAAAGCAAGTGTAGGTACCCTTGTGACACGTGTCTCCTTCAGGAATCACTTTGATCAAGTAGGTATCGTTATCGCAATCTTCCTGAATACTAACCACATTCAAGAAGTTTCCTGAGGTCTCGCCCTTCGTCCATAGTCGCTGTTTTGATCGACTATAAAAAGTCACTTTTCCTTCTGATTTTGTTTTAGCTAGAGATTCATCATTCATGTAGCCAAGCATCAATACCTGATTGGTTTGTGCATGTTGGATGATGGCGGGAACCAGTTGTTGGCTGTTGGCTGATAGCTGTTGACTCATATTTTCTATATTCTAACTTCTATATTCTGTTTACTCAATTCTTTCTTTAACTCAGGAATAGGGATCTCACCAAAGTGAAACACGCTGGCTGCCAAAGCACCTGTGGCTTTCGTTTTCTCAAACACTTCAGCAAAGTGCTCGCTAGTGCCCGCACCACCTGATGCAATAACTGGAATACTCAAATCGCTTGCAAGCTTATTCGTTAGCTCTATTGCAAAACCAGCTTTTGTTCCATCATGCTGCATGGAGGTAAGTAATATTTCACCAGCACCAAGCGCCTCTGCTTCCTTTGCCCACTCGAATACATCAATATCGGTAGCTTCTCTTCCTCCTTTTACAAACACTTTCCATTCACCATCTACCAGGCCTGCGTCTATCGCCACCACTAGAAACTGACTTCCAAACTCATGAGCGATTTCATAAACCAGCTCCGGTCTTTTAACCGCAGCAGAATTAACACTGACTTTGTCTGCACCCGCCTTAACTAAAACAGCAGCATCCTCCACAGATGAGATACCACCACCCACAGTAAAGGGAATGTTGATTTCGTGTGCGATTTCCTCAACGAGCGCTGCAAAGGTCTTTCTTCCTTCAACTGTTGCAGTTATGTCTAGAAACACTAACTCGTCAGCACCTTCTTTTACATAGCGCTTGGCTAGCTCAATCGGATCACCAGCGCTTCGAATATCTACAAAGTTGACACCCTTTACGGTTTGTCCGTCTTTGATGTCCAGGCATGGTATGATTCGTTTTTTTAACATATTTTCCTCATTTACTCTCCCCCAACCCCTCTCTTGAAAGAGAGGGGAGGAATTTCGGAGAAATTCAGGGGTGAGTTAATTCCCCCAATTCCTTCAAACTAATTCTATTCTCGTAAATCGCCTTCCCAACAATCGCTCCCTCCAAACCTTGCTCCTTCAATTTCACCAAATCATCCATGTTTGACACGCCACCACTGGCAATCAACTTCAAATCTGGCAGCTTATCAAGAATGGAATTATAAAGCTCAAACGATGGTCCTTCCAGCATGCCATCCTTAGAGATATCAGTAGAAATCACATATTCGATTCCTTTGGCCACATAGTCTTTGATGAAGCTTTCTATTTCAAGATCAGATTCCTCCTGCCAGCCGGAAACTGCTATTTTTCCATCCATAGCATCTGCACCGAGGATGATTTTGTCAGCTCCATAAGCAGTGATCCATGAAGTAAATTTTACGGGCTCCTTCACTGCGATACTTCCTCCGGTGATTTGCTGTGCACCACTCTCGAATGCAATCCGTAGATCTTCATCCGACTTAATTCCTCCTCCAAAATCTATTTTTAAATGAGTTTTTGATGCCAGTTTCTCCAACACTTTCCAGTTGACAATGTGATTGGCTTTAGCTCCATCGAGATCTACTAGATGAAGGTACTGCAAACCTGCATCTTCAAATTGTTGAGCAATCTCAAGTGGGTCTTCATTGTAAATTTTCTTTGTTTCGTAATCACCTTTGGATAGGCGCACGCACTTTCCTTCGATGATGTCTATGGCTGGAATTATTCGCATAATTTTATTTTTTACCGTCATTGCGAATCAGCTGTAAGCTGATGAAGCAATCTTGATCTTGAGATCGCTTCGCAAGCTCGCGATGACGTATCTACATTTCATATTTTCAAAAAATTCTCCAACAGTTTTTGCCCCACATCCGCTGACTTCTCCGGGTGGAATTGCACACCGTAAAAATTATCCTTTTGAAGTGCTGACGTAAATGGCACCAGATAGTCGGTCTCTCCAACCGTATCTTCTCCTACTTCCGCATAATAGCTGTGTACAAAATACATGTTGCCCATTATACCTATCCCCTCAAACAATGGACCTTCGGCCTTGGTGAAGTCATTCCAACCCATATGTGGCACGATCCCTTTTGGTGGAAACTTGCATACCTTCTCCTTGAAAATACCCAAACACTTCGTGTCCTTTTCCTCAGAATGCGCGCACATCAATTGCATGCCTAAGCAAATACCTAGAAAAGGCTGCTTCAAGAAAACAATGACCTCATCCAACCCTCTTTCTCTCAGGTAATTCATGGCGGTTCCTGCTTCACCAACACCAGGGAAGATCACTTTCTCAGCACTATTCAATATCTCAGGATCATCTGAAATCACAGACTCCACACCAATACGATCGAGCGCATTTTTCACCGATCGGATATTGCCTGCATTGTATTTTACGATTGCAATCATTTTTCAAATTTTATTTTCCCCCTTTGGAGGGGGATTAAGGGGGAGGAAGCTTTCATAACACCCCCTTCGTACTCGGCATCACTCCACTATCATCCTTCCTCACAGCCATTTTAATTGCACGTGCAAATGCCTTGAATATCGACTCGATTTTGTGATGATCATTCTCACCTTCAGCTTTTATATTCAGATTACATCTTGCAGTATCGGAAAACGATTTGAAGAAATGAGAAGCCATCTCGGTCGGCATTTCTCCCACATGTGTCGCATCAAATGAAGCATCCCACTCAAGCCATGGCCGACCGCCGAAATCTATCGCAACCTGCGCCAGGCAATCGTCCATTGGTAGTAGGAATCCATACCGTTCAATTCCTTTCCGATCTTTAAGCGCATCATTAAATGCAGTTCCCAATGCCAGAGCTGTGTCTTCGATGGTGTGGTGCGTGTCTATTTCAATATCTCCTTCTACTTCCACATAAAGCCCAATCGCTCCATGTCGGGCAATCTGATCCAGCATGTGATCAAAAAATGCCACACCGGTAGATATGCTTGTATTAGAAGGATCATCCAGGTTGACTTCAATCTTGATTTTCGTTTCTGAGGTGGTCCGAACACACCTTCCAATTCTGCCCTTTTCTTCGTACTTCTCTTCTTTAAGAGCAGCAATGAGTCGTTGATTTTCAGATGGCGTTCCAATCGTGATTCGCAAAGTATCTGGTACCTGACCGGATCGATCACGAACTACAATGCCTTTGGCCATCAGGTCTGCATAGGTTTTTTGAGCATCTTCAAAAGCAACTAATAGAAAGTTGGCATCCGAAGGGTAGATCTTTTTCACAGAAGGAATGTCCTTCAATGTTTGCTCCATTTTTTCTCGCTCTTCAATTAAGATAGAAACCTGCTTCTGGATCAAATCAGGTCTGCTCAGCACATCAATCGCTTTTTCTTGCGTCAATGTATTGACATTGTAAGGCGGCTTGATTTTGTTAAGCACATTGATTACTTCTTTTGATCCTAACCCCATACCCAATCTTGCCCCGGCAAGCCCAATGGCTTTTGAGAAGGTCTGCATTATGAATAAGTTGGAGGTGTCTTGTTGCACAAGGCTTTCTCCTCCGAAATCGATGTATGCCTCATCAACAACGACTAATCCTGAAAAAGCAGCAGTAATAGACAAAATCGTATCCTTATTGATGCAATTACCCGTCGGGTTATTTGGTGAGCAGATGAAAACGATCTTCAGATTTTCATCTAATAACTTAGGTCGCAGGCTTTCAAAATCTATTTGAAAATCATCTGTCAGCGGTTCTTTGATTACCTCTACATCGTTTACATCAGCAGCCACTTTATACATGCCAAATGTTGGAGGGAAGATCATGACTTTGTCCTGACCCGGCTCACAAAAAGCACGAATGAGCAAGTCAATTAATTCGTCGCTTCCATTGCCGAAGATTAATCGAGGGATCTCCACATTCCGATACTTAGCGATGGCAGCTTTCAAGCCACTCATTGTTCCATCAGGGTAACGATTTAGACCAAACCCAAATGGATTTTCATTGGCATCTAAGGAAACCTCAGCAACACCATCAAATTCATCTCTTGCACTGGAATAGGGTTTGAGTTTCTTGACGTTTTCTCGTGTGATTTTATTTATGTCGAACATGTTATTCATTTTATTTATCCTCATTTCGCCCCCCTCTAAAGGGGGAGTTGGATGATGTACTGGTTGGGGGAAGGTTTTCTATAATTTCTTTCAAATAATTCCTAACACGATCTACATTAGACAGAATAGCATCATCTGGTATCCTGATGACTTTGTAGCCTAAACCCTCCAGTTTTCTCTGTCTTATATCATCATTCTCTGCTACATCTTCGTAGGAGTGTGTGATCCCATCTATCTCAATAATGAGTTTTAGGGGTAGAGAAACAAAATCAACAATGTAATTATCTATGGGTCTTTGCCTTCTAAACGGGTACCCTATGCCACTAGCTCTGAGCACGTGTTTCCAAAGGATTGCCTCAGCTTTGGTTGCTTCATTCCTAAGTTTCCTGGCTTTCGTTTTTAGGTTGTTATTGTAGTGATGGAATTTTTCATCTTTCCTCCCCCCATCCCCCTCCAAAGGGGGAGTTGAGGGCGTATCATTCCCCCTCTCCGAGGGGGTCAGGGGGAGGTTTTCATTACCAAGCTTATTCAACCTCAAACTCACTGCATTTTTATGTGCTTGTAGTTGCTCCGCTTCTGCCATCTTTTCAATCGCAGGTCCTAAGTTTTGAATGCCTTTCTCAGAGAGCTTCTGGAACGTAATTTTCTTCACAAAACTATCCAGCGATACGCCGCTGTAATTTCGGGCATATCCATTGGTAGGTAGGGTGTGATTAGTACCACTGGCATAATCCCCAGCACTCTCACAGCTCCAGTTGCCAAGAAATACACTTCCGGCAATCGTGATCTGCTCACCCAAATCCCCGGCATTTTTTGCAGCAATAATTAAATGTTCAGGCGCATAAAAATTGCTGAAGGCCACTGCTTCATTTAAGTCCTTTATAAGAATCGATTTGCTGTTATCAAGTGCCTTTAAAGCAATATCTTTTCTTGGCAGTTCATCGACCTGTTTTATTAACTCAGTCTCTACTTTGGAAATCAGGTCTTCTGAATTGCTCACCAAAACCACCTGGCTATCCGGCCCATGTTCAGCTTGCGAAAGTAGGTCTGCAGCGACAAATTCAGGATATGCTGTGTCGTCAGCTATCACCAAAACTTCACTTGGTCCAGCAGGCATATCTATAGCCACTCCATAATTTTGAGCAAGCTGTTTGGCAGCAGTCACATACTGATTACCAGGACCAAAAATCTTATCTACTTGTGGTATGGATGAAGTGCCAAATGTCATCGCAGCAACAGCTTGTGCACCTCCAGTCAAATAGATTTTTTCTATTTCTAATAGCTGACACGTCCAGCCGATGACGGGATTCAGATTTTCAATTGGTTTTGATGATTTCTTATTTTCGTCGAAATCTGATGGTGGTGTACACACCACAATATTTTTGCATCCTGCAATTTTAGCAGGAATGGCCAGCATCAGTAAGGTCGAAAATAATGGAGCAGATCCTCCTGGGATATATAAGCCAACATTTTGAATGGCTACACTTTTACGCCAGCAGCTGACCCCTTCCATGGTATCTACTTTGAGCACATCTTCTTTCTGCGAAAGGTGGAACGTTTCTATGTTCTTCTTTGCAGTCTTGATTGCGTCGGCGAGCTCCGAATCAATATCAAATGATTGATCATTTAGGTTAATCTCAAGCGTATCTAACTCAACACCATCAAATTTTTTCCCCATTTCAAGAAGAGCAGCATCGCCTCGCTCCCGTACATCTGACATAATACCTTTCACTGTACCTTCCAGTTCAGAAAGATCAAAAGTTGGACGCTCGCAGAGAAACGGCCATTGAGTAATGTCTGGATATTTTATTGTTTTCATTTTTTCCTCCCCCTTAGTCCCCCTCCAAAGGGGGAAATTGGATTTTCAAACGATCATTTTTTCAATTGGGCAAACAAGAATTCCTTCAGCCCCTTTTTCTTTCAACTGATCAATGACCTCCCAAAAATCATCTTCCTTGATGACACTGTGGACGCTACTCCACCCTTCATCCGCCAATGGAAGAACGGTAGGACTCCTCATGCCTGGAAGAAGTGAGATGATCTCATCAAGTTTATTGTTTGGTGCATTTAATAAAATGTACTTGTTCTGCTTAGCCGATTTTGCTGCCTCGATGCGGAAAAGCAACTTATCAAGAAGCGCTTTGTGCTCCGCGTTAAGATTAGGATTAGCTATTAACAACGCCTCACTTCGCAGCACTACTTCAACTTCTTTCAGGCCATTGGCTAAAAGCGTACTTCCTGTGCTAACGATATCGAAGATTCCCTCTGCCAAACCAATGCCAGGGGCGATCTCTACACTTCCACTGATTTCTTCTATTGTGGCTTTGATCCCATTTTTCTCTAAGAATTTTCGGAGAATTACCGGATAACTCGTAGCAATCTTTTTCCCTTCAAACCACTCAAGACTGTTATATTCTTCTTCTCTTCGAACGGCCAGCGACAAACGACATTTTGAAAATCCGGGACGATTGATGATTTCTACAGATTGGTCTTTTTCCAGGTATTCGTTTTCACCTACAATGCCAATATCTGCTACACCTTCTGCAACATACTGAGGGATATCATCATCTCTTAGGTAGAATACCTCCAATGGAAAATTGGAAGCTGTAGACATGAGCTTACCTCCATTGTTAATTTTGATTCCACACTCTTTGAGCAAGCCCATGCTTTTCTCGTTGAGTCTTCCGCTCTTTTGCACAGCTATTTTCAGTACTTGATTCATTTTAGTTTGGTTTTACCTCCCCTAACCCCCTCCAAGGGGGGAATTGTTTGGTGGAATGATATTTTTTATTGGTTCAATTGTAGTTTATCTGATTCTCGTTCTCATTAAATTCCTGTCACGTAGTGACCAACAAAAAAGGCCCGACGGTAATCCGACGGGCCTTTGTATTTATCTTAATAACTACAGCATCATCTTCTTACCTCTTCGGTGAAGTGGATATGATGTGCATGATGATGTAGTTGTTGTATTCTCATTTCTGGTCGCAAATATAGACGACTTTTTTAAATGTGATTATCCTTCAAACTTTTTGCTTACCGCATCCCAATTCACCACATTGAAGAATGCGCTGATGTAATCCGGTCTTCTGTTTTGATAATTCAGGTAATATGCATGCTCCCAAACGTCGAGTCCAAGAATTGGTGTACCTCCACAGCCAACTCCCGGCATCAATGGGTTGTCCTGATTGGCAGAAGAACATACCTCCAGCGTATCTCCTTTTTTGCAGAGCCAAGCCCATCCACTACCAAATCTGGTAGCTGCAGCATTGCTGAATGCTTCTTTGAATTTATCAAAAGATCCAAAAGCAGAATTTATTGCATCAGCAAGTGCTCCTGATGGCTCACCGCCACCGTTTGGGCTCATTACTTCCCAAAAAAGACTGTGATTCCAGTGTCCACCACCATTGTTTCTTACAGCACCATTGTCAGAATGATTTTTAACCAAATCATCCAGTGACTTACCTTCAAGATCAGTGCCTTCAACAGCAGCATTTAACTTTGATACATACCCGGCATGGTGCTTACCATGGTGTATTTCCATAGTTTTTGCATCTATATGTGGTTCTAGTGCATCATGTGCATAAGGTAGGTTTGGTAATTCAAAAGCCATAATTATGTGATTTATTTTAGGTTCAAAAAAATGATTTGTGAAGATAACAAGACTGAGGCATGTTTAGTTGCCTCTGAGCTTCTTAAAAAAATCTTTAATTAAAAGTTCACTTTCATTTGCCATTACTCCCAGCTTCAAATCAGTCTTTGGATGAATGATGTCTTTACTATAGTTGGAGAATCCTCTTTCCTTGTCAAGAGCACCTATAACTATTCGGCCAATTTGAGTCCAGAAAAGCCCACCAGCACACATACTGCAGGGCTCCAGTGTCACAAACAAAGCACATTCATTGAGGTATTTAGATCCTAAATGGTTCTGAGCAGCTGTTATTGCCAACATTTCAGCATGAGCGGTAGCATCGTTTAATCGTTCTACTCGATTATGATCTTTAGCAATGATCTTATTTTCACATACTACCACAGCACCAATTGGGATTTCACCTTCGTCAAAAGCATATTGAGCTTCATTCAAAGCCTGCTTCATGAAATGTTCGTCACTGTAGATACTTAGGCTCATCTATTTTTCATTAACTATTACACTGTTCATAATAGCATTAGCCTTAGGTTGCCACTCACTCATCAGTCGTGCATTACACCCAAAATTGAATAGAAGCACCTGCTCATTATATGAAGTATATTGAATGTATATATAGTTCCTTGAGGATTTAGTTGAAAATGCATTTTCACTTTTCAGTGAGCCAATAAATTCAAAAACAACGAATTTTTTGCCGTTCACCTCTTTGAGATCTTCTTGAATAAATTCCACCTCATCAAACATACTTTGAAGGCTTGCTTTGTAAAAATCCCGTATCACATTTTCTTCACCATCAACCCATTGCATGGGGTTCCAGTTTACTCCTAGATTTATTTCGCCATCTTCTGAGGCATGCATTGCCAATGGTTCTCTCGAAGAAACGAACTTCTGAATTCTATCATTTTTTGTCATCAGACTAAATGACTCTGGCACCATATAAGAAATATCCTCGTTAATTTGCTGTTTGATCATCTTTTGACCACAAACCAGCAGAGGAATTATTGATAGACTTAGGAGGATAATTTTCTTCATGCTCCAAAGCTATAAAGTTGATCGATATTTTCAGTTGAGAATCCTACCTTTGCGCTTCATTTTGATATAAACTGAATATTTATGCTACGCACACACACTTGTGGTGAATTACGATCCGAACATGTAGGGAGTACAGTTACATTGACTGGCTGGGTACAAAAACAACGAGACAAAGGAGGTGTCGTGTGGATTGACCTTAGAGATAGATTCGGAATCACTCAATTGATTTTTGAAGAGGGGGTTACTGATAAAGGAATTATAGAGCAAGCAAAAAATGTTGGGCGTGAGTATGTAGTAAAAGCAACTGGAGAAGTGGTGGAACGATATTCTAAGAATGATAAAATGCCTACCGGAGATATCGAAATTAGAGTAAACTCTTTGTCCATTCTAAATGAATCCAAAGTTCCTCCATTTACTATAGAGGATGAAACCGATGGTGGAGAAGATTTACGAATGAAATACCGATACCTGGATATTCGAAGAAATCCGATCAAGGAGAAATTGCAATTGCGTCATACCATGATGCAAAAAGTTAGAGAATACTTAAACGGGGAGGAATTTGTAGAAGTCGAAACCCCATATCTTATTAAATCTACTCCAGAAGGTGCAAGAGACTTTGTGGTCCCGTCCCGCATGAATGAAAATGAATTTTATGCGCTTCCACAATCCCCGCAAACATTTAAGCAGCTGTTAATGGTAGCAGGAATGGATCGATACTTCCAGATTGTAAAGTGCTTTAGAGATGAGGATTTAAGAGCTGACCGTCAACCAGAGTTTACACAAATTGACTGTGAAATGGCATTTGTTGAGCAGGAAGATATTCTTAAAACATTTGAAGGGATGACCAAATATCTCTACAAAGAGATAAAGGGTATAGAGTTAGATGATTTTCAAAGGATCTCATATGATGAAGCAATGTCAAAATATGGATCTGATAAGCCAGATCTCCGATTTGGTATGGAGTTTTGTGAATTAAATGACCTTGCGCATGGCAAAGGATTTGTTGTTTTTGATAGTGCTGAATTAATTGTGGGGATTAATGCAGAAGGATGCGCTGACTACAGCAGAAAACAACTGGACGCCTTAACTGATTTTGTTAAGAAGCCCCAAATTGGAGCAAAAGGTTTGGTTTATGTGAAATATAATGAAGATGGCACTTTCAAATCTTCTGTTGATAAGTTCTTTGATCAGGAGGCATTAAAGGGCTGGGCTGATAAATTTGGAGCAAAACCTGGCGATCTTCTACTGATCTTAGCTGGAGAAACCATTCAAACGCGAAAAGCACTTAATGAGCTTCGACTAGAAATGGGCGAAAAACTTGGATTGAGAGATAAAAATAAAGTAGCTGCTGCTTGGGTTTTGGATTTTCCGCTGCTTGAATGGGATGAGGAAACTGAGCGTTATCATGCTATGCACCATCCATTTACAGCACCTAAACCGGAAGATGTGTCAAAACTTGATTCAGATCCCGGTGCTGTACGTGCCAATGCATATGATATGGTCATAAATGGCGTAGAAGCGGGCGGTGGCTCTATTCGAATCCATGATCGGAAAATGCAAGCGCGCATGTTTGAAGTTTTAGGATTTTCAAAAGAAGAAGCTGAAGAGCAATTTGGTTTCCTAATGGGGGCATTTGAATATGGTGCTCCTCCTCATGGTGGTGTTGCGTTTGGTTTTGATAGATTATGTGCGATTATGTCCGGAGAGCAAAGTATAAGAGACTTTATTGCATTTCCTAAAAACAACGCTGGAAGAGATGTGATGATCGATTCTCCAAGTAAAATTTCACTTGAACAGCTAACTGAATTAGGAATAAAATTGGTAGAAGTTGTAAAATCTTAAGAATTGGTAGTTTTTTACTAACTTTTCCAGTTAAATAATCACACCTGATGACTAAGAAATTTCTCCTTTACTCTGCACCATTTTTTGTAATATTTGGGGCTTTTTCTCTTTTCGAACCATGGTTTTATAGAAACGTATTTGCCAGTACATCTATAGACCGCCTAGAAGGAAAAGAATTTCAAATAATTGCGCATAAAGGAGCATCTGGTCTCGCTCCGGAAAATACCATGGCTGCATTTCAGAAAGCATTGGATCTTGGTGTCGATCAAATAGAGCTGGATGTAAGACACACCAAGGATGAAGAAATTATTGTTTTTCACGATCAGCGACTTGATCGAATAGCACGAGATACGCTAGGAAATGCCATAACTGGTGATGTGCATGATTATACTTTGGAAGAGATCAAGCAATTTGATGTGGGCTCATGGTATGACTCACATTATGCAGATGAACGAATCCCGACTTTGAAAGAAGTATTGGATTTTATCGATGGACAGGTGACTGTTCTCATTGAGATCAAACACATGGATCACCCACATTATCATGATTTTGCTGAGAAATTAGTGGAGGTGGTGATGAGTGAAAAAAATGGGGAGGATTGGATCATTCTGCAATCATATGAGCCCAAATATTTGGATGAAGTCCATGAACTGGATCCGTTCATTCAAACTAAGGCACTCATTGTGGGCGAAGATTCTGCCCCTTTGATTGCTTTCTACCTGGAAACAAGAATACACATGGGAAGAGCAAAGGAAAGCAATCGGATGAAGGCGATAAATCCACAATGGGAAACGCTATCTCCCCGAAGAGTTTTTCAAATGCATGCCAAGGGCTATGAAGTTCACGCTTATCCTGTCAATACACGTGACGACATGGTGAAAATGCTTAATGCAGGAGTAGACGGAATCATTACCGATTACCCAAATATTGCTATTCAGCTAAGAAGTGAGGTTAGGAGATTGGGACAGGAAACGCAGTAACTAGTTCAGCTTCTGCGGCTATATATCCAAATGCATCCCAATAAGAACTATCCAAGATTCTCAGAAAGATTTCATTAGATCTTTCAGTATCACCTTGCTGCTGATACCAGTTGCCAATTCCGTATCCAAGAGTGGGATCGATATTACCTTCTTCCGGAAATGCATTATTCATTAGCTTATCTACATCTTTTTCTCCTTTAAAAAGGAGCAATAAGTCTAAGTAGGCAGTATTCTCAACGATATCCATTTCATTACTTATCGCATTTAGTAATTCATCAGCAAGAGCGCTATTACCTATTTTTTTGTAGGTCATAAAGAGCCAATAGGAGGTAGCGGTAAGCAAGTCATTATTGTCACTAAACTCCATGCACTTGCGATAGGCCGAAATTGCCTTATCATACCTTCCGCTTAGATAGTGAGCCAGCCCATAGTGATACCATATATTAAACTTATCGTTTCCAAGCGGTTTGTTTAGTCTATTAGGAAGACCATCTGGCTCAATGGCATTTTCTTCATTTACGCTATAAAATGCAGCCATTTCAAAATCACTGATCGCCTTTTCCAATTGGCGAGTGGTAATGAACCTATGCCCTCTGTGTCTTCGTAGCTTATGAGAAGTAGGAAATTTCTCAAGTCCAGCCGAGAATACATCAATAGCTTCCAGATACCTACCTAAATACGCTAATCTACGGCCATACCAAATCACCAAATCCAAACTGTCAGGATTAGCTTCATAATTGGATCTTGCAATGCTGAGATTTTTCTCATGCTTAGCCCTAGCCTCTTCTGTCAATTGCTTAGGAGGCAACTCTTCTCCCATCAGATTATAAATCTTTGTGGGGTCTTTTGGTTCGGCTGATGGTATTCGTTCTTGCTCAGCATCCGCTCTGTTACCACCCATTTGGCAGCTGAATAGAAAAATGAAAGCGACTAAAAAATATTGTTTATTCTTCATATTATTCATCCCAGTTTGGATATCCAGGCTGTTTTAATTCCTCTCCATTCTTTGCTTCTTTCACCATTTCCCGAACATCTTTTAATAATTCTTTGGCATCATAAACCACACCATCTTTGATGGTGTATTTTACTCCGCCTACTCTTGTAATTTCATTATCCTCCGTTAGCTTAATAGCTCCCGTACCATACAGTACCTTAAGGTTGGCCAAAGGATTTTCTTCTACAATCACTAAATCTGCCATTTTCCCCTTTTCTATGGTACCAATCTCTTTTTCCATTCCCAGGGCTTGAGCTCCAAGTAATGTAGCGGATCGAATGATTTCTAATGGGTGAAACCCTGCCTCTCTTAAAAGCTCCAGCTCTCGTATATAAGCAAATCCATAAAGCTGAAATATGAAACCTGAGTCTGATCCTGTAGTCACCCGCCCGCCTCTGTTCTTATACTCATTAACAAAAGTCATCCAAAGCTTGTAGTTTTCTTTCCAGGCCACCTCTTCTTCTGTACCCCAATAATGCCAATACGATCCATGTGACACTTTGCTTGGTTGATAAAATTTCCAAAGCGAAGGAAGGGTATAATCTTTATGCCAGTCAGCATTTCTTGATCGCATCAAATCTCTACTTGCCTCATATATATTGAATGTTGGATCCAGTGTGAAGTCAAGTTCAATCAGTCGATTCATCACGGCATTCCATTTTTCAGAATATGGTTCAGCAGCTTGTTTCCATAGCCTCCCAGCCTCACCAAAACGATCTTGTTCATTTTGGTAATTGTAGTCTAGTGGATAGTCCTGCACGATCCGATCATCAAATAATGCTTCAGGTAAACCATACCAATGTTCCATACTAGTGAGTCCTGCCTCTGCGGAATTAAGCACATTCCACCAGCCCACATTTAGCTGAGCATGATGACATGCAGACCTTAGCCCTAATCTCTTATTCTCTTTTAATGCTGCTTCCATTACTTCCGGAGAAGCACCAAAAAATTTAATTCCATCCGCACCTCTTCTATAATTAGCCCTAACCCATGAGATAGCTTCATCGGCATTTGTAATTGGTCCTTTCAAAACTTCATTTGCTACCGATCGTTCACCGGGAAGATTTCTGACAATTTTTACATCATCCAAATTCTGACCAAACGAGGTATACGCGAGAATTCGAGGAGCTACAATTTCATTTCTCGAACTGCGATCTTTATGACTGAGCACCCAATCCAAACCATTGCCAGCCGATGGGTCTCTGATAGTAGTAATACCGTGGGCTAGCCACAGCTTGAATACATATTCTGCTGGTGTTCCCTGGCTTGTGCCTCCAATGTGTCCATGCATGTCAACAAACCCTGGCATCACATACATGCCCTCAGCATCTATTTCCATTCCATTCCCCTCAAGTTTTGGTCTTCTGTCTGGATTTATTTCCACCCCAGGATAACCCACTACCTGTACATTCGTAATCATATTTTTTTCAATCACAATATCAACTGGTCCAATGGGTGGCGCCCCATTTCCGTTTATAATTGTGGCTCCTCGGATAATGGTCATGTCAAAAGGGCCATCACCGGTGGTTCGTGAAGGTGAAGAAGTTATCTGTGCAATTGCAAATTGAATAGCAACTATGGCGATAATACTTGAAAGGAATTTTTTCATATATCGTGATGTATTAAATTATAGCTTAGATTTAAAAATAATCAAATAAGTAGTATGGCAGCAGTAGAATCGAATATGATGCCTCTAGGCACTCAGGCACCCGATTTTAATTTAACTGATGTAGTCTCAGGAAAGAATTTTACACTGGAGGAAGTAAGAAAAGAATATGGCGTGGTAGTCATGTTTATATGTGCACACTGTCCTTTTGTGAAAAATATAGAAGAAGAAATAGCGGTAGTGGCACGTCAATATTCAGATCAAAAGATTGGCTTTGTAGCAATAAGTGCTAATGATTCAGCAGAATATCCAGAGGATGGACCAGAGGGCTTAAAAGCTCAGGCTGAAGAATTCGAATTCAACTTTCCTTATTTGTATGATGAGACGCAAGAAGTTGCTAAAGCTTACCAGGCTGCATGTACGCCAGATTTTTTCTTGTTTGATGAGGATTTGAAATGCATTTATCGAGGTAGGTTTGATGCCAGTACACCGGGTAATCCTGAACCTGTAACGGGAGATGATTTGGTTAATGCTCTGGAAGCTCACCTTGAAGATGAGCCCATTATTGAGGATCAAAAGCCAAGTATTGGTTGTAGCATAAAGTGGAAGAATTAATACTTGTCAATCAGCTTTGATTGTTCTGTTACAGCTTCTTTAAACTCAATTTTTAGTCTATCTACCAAATCAGACACTGATGGAGAATCATCTATCTTGGTGACTCCCTGACCTGCTGACCAGATAGTTTTCCATGCTTTTGCTTCATCATTGGTAGAAAGTTCTTCTCCAAAATCAACTTTTGCACTTTGCTTCCACATGTCTTCGGATATTCCCATAGCTTCTAAGCTAGGTCGAAGAAAGTTTGCATGTACACCTGAAATTGCAGCCGTGTAAACAATATCGCCGGCTCCAGCATCAATAATCATCTTACGGTATTCTTCAGGAGCTTCGCTTTCTAAGGTATTTATGAAGCGAGTACCCATATAGGCTAAATCAGCGCCCATTTGCATAGCGGAAGCCACATCTCTTCCATTGGAGATAGATCCTGACAATAAAATGGTTTTATCAAAAAATTTCCTTACCTCTCCAATAAATGGCATAGGGTTTAATGTCCCTGCATGCCCTCCTGCCCCAGCGCATACTAAAATCAAACCATCAACACCTGCTTCAGCTGCTTTCTCCGCATGTCGTTTCATAATTACGTCATGAAAAACGAGACCTCCATAACTATGCACTGCGTCTACTAGCTGCGATACTGCACCTAAGGAGGTAATTATCAATGGTACCTTATGTTTTACTACCACCTCAAGATCTGCTTCAAGCCTTGGATTGGTTTTATGCACAATTAAATTCACCCCAAAAGGAGCAGCTTTATTTCCTGTTTCTTTTTCCCATTTTGACAACTCATCCTTTATTTCGATCACCCACTCTTCAAAACCTTCCGTAGATCGGTTATTTAGTGCTGGGAATGTTCCTACAATTCCATTTTTACAGCATTCAATTACCAGTTTAGGTCCAGAGATGAGAAACATGGGTGCTGCGACAACAGGTAGATTTAGATCAGAGATGAATGAAGCTTTCATTGATTGAGTTTAGATAGTAAAGATTAAATTCTAAAGTAGCGTAATTTAGATAGTTAGGTTAAACTAAAGCCTACTCGCACTCACCTAACAGGTCATACTGCTTTCTCAATTCTTCAATGATGGATTTAACTGCAGCTGGTTCCTTTCCATATTCATAAGTTACTTTTTTAGTGCCCTGAGGGGTGGTTAATTCTATCCATTCAGACCCTCCGTCCGCACAGTCCGGACATCCAATGATTTCTTCCAGCTCCATAAAAGAAGCTACATCTACATCTCCTGCTAAACTTTCAAATTCAGCATATTTAATACTACACGTCTTTTCTTCAAGATTTTGACTTAGCTGCGGCTTTATGGTTTTAGTAGCTATTCCTTCAGAAATTGTTACAATTTGGGTACAATACCCTGCACATATGCCGAAACTGGTTCCAAATTCAATTTTTGAAATTTCATTATTACTTAAATTCTCATCACAACTGGTAATTGTAATGGCTAAGTAGGTGATAACTAGTACTGCTAACTTCATGCTTAAACAAATTAACTTTTCTTACTGTTGCATCAATTAAAATGCCACATTGCAAAATACATCATTTTAAAGTCCATTATCGATTTAGTAAATTGCGCAACCATTTCACGCCATGAGCATTCAAGGAAAAATTAAAATCGTAACTACTCATCAACTTCAGGAAATGAAGTCAAAAGGTGAGAAAATATCCATGTTAACAGCCTACGACTATTCGATGGCAAAAATCATCGACCAGGCAGGTGTGGATGTGATATTGGTTGGAGACAGTGCTTCCAATGTAATGGCTGGAAACGAGACAACTCTCCCAATTACATTAGATCACATGATCTGGCACGCATCTTCTGTTGTTAAAGCTGTCAATCGTGCGCTCGTAGTGGTTGATGTACCATTCGGTAGCTATCAAGGCAGCTCTTCTGAGGCATTAAGATCTTGTATTAGAATCATGAAGGAAGCTGGTGGTCATGCAGTTAAGATGGAAGGCGGAATAGAGATCAAAGAAAGTATTACTCGTGTACTATCGGCAGGAATACCTGTTATGGGTCATCTGGGTCTGACCCCTCAATCAATATATAAGTTTGGTACCTATACTGTTAGGGCTAAGGAAGAAGCAGAAGCAATGAAATTAATCGAAGATGCTAAGCTTCTAGAAGAACTTGGATGTTTTGCGATCGTTTTAGAAAAAATTCCTTCCAAACTTGCTAAGAAAGTATCAGAATCTATCACCATTCCAACCATCGGAATAGGTGCCGGTCCGGATACTGATGGTCAGGTACTTGTTGTCCATGACATGCTAGGCATTACACAAGATTTTAAACCTAGGTTCTTACGCCAATATGCTGATCTTAATTCGATCATGAAAGAGGCGTTCGAAAACTATGTTTCAGACATTAAATCCCAAAAATTCCCCAACGAAAAAGAGAGTTACTAACGGCGTACCGCCGAAGAATTAATTTAATTGCTTGAAGAATTAATAATCAAAAAAAACAGATACTGAACCAAGATGTCTAAAATCATTTATACGCATACCGATGAAGCTCCGGCTTTAGCAACCAAATCTTTACTACCTATCGTACAGGCTTTTGCCGGAAAAGCAGGTGTTGAAATAGAGACTAGAGATATTTCACTAGCTGGTAGAATTATAGCAGTATTTCCTGAATTTTTATCAGAAGATCAGCGTATCGGGGATGCGCTGGCAGAGTTAGGGGCAATTGCTAAAACACCTGAAGCCAACATCATAAAACTGCCAAATATTAGTGCGTCAATTCCACAATTAAAGGCAGCCATCAAAGAACTTCAGTCTCAGGGATATGCTTTACCAGACTATCCCGATGAGCCCAAAGATGATAGCGAAAAAGATGTTAAATCCAGATATGACAAAATAAAAGGCAGTGCAGTAAACCCCGTGTTGAGGGAAGGAAACTCTGATAGAAGAGCTCCAAAAGCGGTGAAGAATTTTGCCCGAAAATTTCCTCACTCAATGGGTGAATGGAGTGCTGATTCAATATCACACGTGGCAAGCATGAGTGAAGGTGATTTTTACGGAAGCGAAAAATCAATAACCGTTTCCAACGAAACTCATGTAAAAATAAAATTTCATAGCCAGGATGGTGAAACAGTCGATCTTAAAGATAGTTTCCCAATTCAATCCGGTGAGGTGATTGATGCATCTGTTATGAATATGTTCAAATTGAAGTCTTTCATTGAGCAAGAAATTAATGATGCTAAAGAGAAAAATGTTCTGTTTTCTCTACACATGAAGGCCACCATGATGAAGGTTTCAGACCCAATTATTTTTGGTGCAGCAGTTGAGGTTTATTACAAGGATGTATTTGAAAAGTATGGAAGCTTGTTCAAAGATCTTGGGGTGTCTTCAACAAATGGGATTGGTGATGTCTATAGCAAGATCCAATCATTGGATGATGCTAAAAGAAAGGAAATTGAACAGGCCATTGATCAGGTTTATGAAACACGACCTGCACTTGCGATGGTAAATTCTGACAAAGGAATTACTAATCTGCACGTACCTAGTGATGTAATTATCGATGCTTCAATGCCTGCAATGATCAGAACATCTGGTCAGATGTGGAATAAGGACAACAAAACCCAAGATACGAAAGCAGTAATCCCGGATCGTTCGTACGCTGGCGTATATCAGGCTGTGATAGAGGACTGCAAGAAAAATGGAGCATACGACCCGACCAAAATGGGTAGTGTGCCAAACGTAGGGCTAATGGCACAAAAGGCAGAAGAGTACGGATCACATGACAAGACCTTCCAATTCGATAAGCCAGGAAAAGTAAAAGTTATCGATGCTGATGGTAATGTGCTGCTTGAGCAGGAGGTTCATACTGGCGATATTTTCAGAATGTGTCAAGTAAAAGATGCTCCGATTCAGGATTGGGTCAAATTAGCTGTTAAAAGAGCAAAGGCCACTGGTTCCCCAGCGGTATTTTGGTTGGACAAAAACAGAGCTCATGATGCAGAATTGATCAAAAAAGTAGAGAAATACTTAAAAGATCATGATACTGCCGGCCTTGAAGTCCATATCATGTCACCCGTTGAAGCAACTAAGTTTTCTGTAGACAGAATAAGAAAGGGACAAGATACTATTTCCGTGACAGGAAATGTTTTGAGAGATTATTTGACTGATCTTTTCCCAATCCTTGAGGTAGGAACAAGTGCTAAGATGCTATCTATAGTGCCTTTAATGAATGGAGGTGGATTATTCGAAACTGGTGCTGGTGGTTCTGCTCCTAAGCATGTTCAGCAATTTGTGGAAGAAGGACACTTGCGATGGGATTCACTTGGAGAATTTTTAGCCTTAGCAGTCTCATTGGATCATTTAGGTGAAAAGTACGGTAACAAAGGGGCTAAGGTATTAGGAGAGGCGTTGGATAATGCTACTTCCAAGTTGCTGGAAGAAAACAAGTCTCCTTCAAGAAAAGTGAATGAAATCGACAATCGTGGAAGCCATTTTTATCTAGCACTCTACTGGGCAGAAATGCTTGCTAATCAAGAGGACGATGCTTCATTAAAAAGTGTATTTGAAGGGGTCTACAGACAACTCGCTGCTAATGAAAACAAAATCAATGAAGAGTTGATAGCAGCGCAGGGAGAGCCTGTGAATATAGGCGGGTATTACAAACCTGATGATAAGAAAGCAACTGCAGCGATGAGAGCGAGTTCAACTCTGAATCAGATAATTGATTCTATTTAGACTGAGAATCAAAGTCAATAATCAAAGCTCTGTCTTATCGACAGAGCTTTTTTTGTTTTTCATTTTTCTGATCATCAATTCTTTCCAATCGAAAAACTGGTTTGGGAATTTCTTAGATTTCCATTTATATCAAATATGTAGGTGGTTTGGATTTTCTGTCCTCCTATTAGAATAGTATTTGAAAGAGATGTACCCATCAAAAGATCGTCCATTTTAGAAAGATCACTCATTGGATAACCATTAAGATTATACTGAATAGGGCTCATTATCTTATAATCTGAGATATATACTTTATCCTCCGAAAATGATAGATCAGGGAAATGAATCTGAAAAGAGGTTAATTGGCGGGAAGAGATTTGATCCATTTTAAAATCCAATGACGGATTGACAAAAGACTGCAGATTTTTGAATGTAATCTGAGCACTGAGCTCACTTGCAAAGAGCAGAATGATTAACGTTAGGTACTTCATGACATTAAGATTTATGATAATCTAACGTCTCTCAGAACCAGTTTGTTTAAGTCAATACCATAGAGCGCTGAGAATTTAATCCCCTGAAGATCGATGATATTCAATCATTAAGAATTATTTTGAGAGTCATTCTTATAAGCGAATTGAAATTGAAACGAAAAAATATATTAATTACAGGTGCCAGCTCAGGACTGGGAAAAGGCATGGCAAAGGAGTTTGCAAAACAAGGATGCAATCTGGCCTTGTGTGCACGAAGAGTTGAAAACCTGGAGGCGCTGAAAAAAGAACTTCATGAAATCAATCCCGATTGCAAAGTCTTTCTACGATCATTGGATGTGACCAATGTCCAGCAGGTGTTCGATGTTTTTAAAGGATTCAATCAGGATTTTCACGACGTGGGAGAACAGCTGGATCGGGTGATCGTGAATGCCGGGATGGGAAAAGGTGCATCATTGGGCAAAAGACATGCTGAAGCGAACATGCAAACTGCGGTCACTAATTTCTGTGGAGCAATCAGTCAGATGGAGGCTGCAATGGAAATTTTCAGAGAGCAAAATCACGGCCACCTGGTAGCTATTTCATCCATGTCGGCCTTCAGAGGTTATCCTTTTGCAATGACTGTTTATGCAGCAACAAAGGCAGGACTTAAAAGTCTGGCAGAAGGCGTCCGAATTGATGTATTAAAAAAACCAATAAAAGTATCATCCATTTTTCCAGGCTACATCGAGTCTGAGATGACGGATAAAGTAGAAAAGAAGCCGCCATTCATCATTCCTTTAAATAAAGGATCAAAGCTGCTTGTAAAAGCAATCAATAAAGAAAAAGCGAATGCCTACGTTCCATTTTGGCCATGGTATTTCTTTAAGCTCATGATGCCATTTATGACTGCCAAAATGCTTCGAAAGTTTTAGTCATTCAATATGAATTTTCAACCATCCCAACGATCTCAAGAATATCTTGAAAAATTAAAAGCCTTTATGAAGGAGCATGTACTTCCTTTCGAAAGGGAATACATTGAATACCATAAGGAACACAATGTCGACGGTAAATGGCAAACCTGGACTGAACACCCAAAGCTTGAAAAGCTGAAAAATAAAGCAAAAGAAGCCGGACTCTGGAACCTCTTTTTGCCAGACCCGGAACTGGGTCAGGGGCTCAGCGTACTGGAATATGCGCCTTTGGCAGAGGAGATGGGTAGGGTGTACAATTCTGCAGAGATTTTTAACTGCAATGCACCCGATACCGGAAATATGGAAGTGCTCTATCATTTTGGAAGTGAGGAGCAAAAAGCGCAATGGCTTACTCCATTGCTGGCAGGAGAGATTAAATCCGTCTTCTGCATGACTGAGCCGGATGTAGCTTCCTCAGATGCGACCAATATTGAAACCTCTATCGAACCGGATGGGGACGACATTGTCATCAACGGAAAAAAGTGGTGGTCTACAGGGCTGGGGCACCCCGATGCAAAAGTGGCAATTGTAATGGGTAAAACGAAGGGTTCTGAAAATAGACACCAGCAACACAGCATGGTTTTAGTTCGATTGGACGAACCTGGAGTTGAGATCAAGCGCATGCTGACCACATTCGGAGCGTACGATCCACCATCTGGACATGGAGAGGTTCATTTCAAAAATGTACGGATTCCGAAGGAAAATCTAATCCAGGATTTTGGTGCCGGTTTTGCAATTGCTCAGGGCAGGTTGGGACCCGGGAGAATTCATCACTGCATGCGATGCATTGGTGCGGCAGAGCGAGCTCTGGAGCTTGCAATTATTCGGAGTGGTACAAGACAAGCGTTTGGGAAGTTGCTGGCTCAATTGGGAGGAAACTCCGAACGGTTTGCGAAAGCACGGATTGATATTGATCAAGCCAGGTTGCTAACACACTATGCCGCCTGGAAAATAGATCAGGTAGGGGTAAAGGAAAGCATGACCGAAATTTCTGCCATCAAGGTGGTTGCTCCAAATGTATTGCAGGAAGTGACTGATATGGCCATGCAGATTCACGGAGGAGCCGGCCTTTCAGATGATTTTCCACTGACCAGCTTTTTCATTCAGGCTAGGGCTCTACGGCTGGCGGATGGTCCTGATGAAGTTCACCGCCGAATGATCTCCCGATTGGAGTTTAAAAAATACCTTTCATAAACATGGAAAAGGAGCAGCGACCCGGCGAGGAATTGGAAATGAATCGACTGCTTCCATGGATCAGTGAGCACGTGCAGGGTTTGGAAGGAAATCCCAAGGTCACTCAATTCTCCGGAGGTGCCTCCAACTGGACCTATCGTTTGCAGTTTGAGAATCAAGACCTGATCCTTCGCAGAGCTCCCTTGGGGAAAAAAGCTGCCGGGGCGCATAACATGCCACGAGAATATCATCTTCAAAAGAAATTAAAGCCACATTTCTCCTATGTTCCGGAGATGATCGCTGTATGTGAGGATGAAGAAGTGCTAGGGTCCTCCTTTTACTTGATGGAACGATTGGAAGGAATGATCCCCAGAAAAAACTTACCTCGAGAGGTCGATTGGAGTCCTGATATAGTGAAAAAGCTTTGTCTGTCATTTTGGGATAAAATGATTGAGCTACATCAGGTGGATTATCAAAAAAATGGCCTGGATGACCTGGGCAAGGGTGAAGGATACGTAGAACGACAAGTTACAGGATGGAATAAAAGGTATTCAGATGCAAAAACCTGGAATGTTCCTTCCGGAAAAAAGGTGATGAGATGGCTGGAGCAAAACATGCCAACGGAAGAGCGCCTGTGCATCATTCACAATGACTTTCGCTTAGATAATGTGGTACTTGATCCAAACGATCCTGCAAACATTGTTGGAGTGTTAGATTGGGAGTTAGCAGCTATTGGAGATCCGCTAATGGATCTGGGAAGCAGCCTGGCTTATTGGGTGCATGATGATGATAACTTTTTTATCAAATCGATGAGACGCCAACCAAGCAACGCTCAGGGAATGATGAAAAGACAGGAGGTGATCGATTATTATGCTGAAAAATCCGGCTTGCCTATCGATGATTTTCGTTTCTATCGTGTGTATGGGTTGTTTAGATTGGCAGGTATTGCCCAGCAGATTTATTATAGATATTCCAAAGGATTCACTAGTAACAAAGCGTTCAAAAATTTTTGGATGATTTCTATCTATCTGATCAAGACCTGTGAAAACGTAATCAAGAAAAAGCGATAGCTATGGGAGTGATCTACTTAATTCGTCATGGTCAGGCCGGTTTTCTCAAAGAAGATTACGACCAGCTTTCAGATCTTGGAGCAAAACAAGCTCAACTTCTGGGAAATGCACTAAAGGAACGAAATCAAACCTTATCGAAAATCAAAAGTGGTTCTCTGGTTAGACATAGAAAATCAGCAGATCACTGTTTGGAAAGCTTTGGATTAAAATTACCATTTTCTGTGGATGATCGTTGGAACGAATATGACCACATGGAATTGCTGGTCAAGCACAACCCCCGTTTCACAGATTACAGTGCAATTGGTGATCATTTAAAACAACAAGAAAATCCCATGCGGTCCTTGCAGCAGATACTTAACAATTCCATTGCTGACTGGATCAAGGGCGAGAAGGAATACGCTCTGGAATGGCAATTATTCAAAGAGAATAGCTGGAATGCACTGAAAGAATTAGCTGATCAATTGAATAGCGGAGAAAACGCCTGGGTATTTACTTCTGGTGGCCCTATTTCAGTGATTTTGATTCAACTCTTATCTCTGCAAGACGAACAGTTTGTGGAGTTGCAAGGGAGGTTAGTAAATAGCAGTGTAACCAAAATACTTGTTGGAAAGAATGGACTTTCATTAAGTACATATAATGATTACAGTCACCTGGATCATGATCGCAAACTAATTACCTATCGATGACTCTTTTAAAAAAACTGAATAAAAAGTATCCAAACAAAAAAGCTTTCATCACCGGTGCAGCATCTGGGCTGGGGTATGCATTTGCGCGATTATTAGCAGATAATGGATGGTCTCTATACCTCTCAGATATTAACATCGCCTCGCTTGAAGAACTGAGAGCCACACTGGATGGAGCCAAAGAATTACACACTTTTGAATTGGATGTAAGCAATAAATTATCCTACGAGCGAACTGTAGAAGCGATAAGAAAAAATACCTCTCAAATAGATTTAGTTGTCAATAATGCCGGTATCGGGGATGGAGAATTCTTTCAGGATTATAAATCGGATCTATGGGAGCGAATGATTCGTATTAATCTGATGGGTGTTTATTATGGTTGTCATCATTTCGTCCCCTGGATGATTAAGCAATCAAGTGGAACAATCATCAATATTGGAAGTGCTGCTGGCTTTATGAATGCCCCGGGAATGTCTGCCTATAATGTATCTAAAGCTGGGGTGTATGCCCTCTCCGAGACACTATATCACGAACTGAAATCAAAGAATATCCACGTGAGTGTAGTTACACCCACCTTTTTCAAGACCAACATCATGAGTCAGGCAAAGGGCTCACAAGGATTTGTAAATTTTGCTGAAAAACAGATGAACCATTCCACCACTAATGCGGATGAGATGGCGATGGTAGTTTTATCTAAGGCAGCTAGCGGAGTATTTCAAATTGTACATCCAAAGGAAGCAAGAAGGAACTACTTCTTTAAAAAGTGGTTCCCCGGATTAGTAGCTAAAAAATTTCAGGAAATGTTAGCAAAACTTTCTTGAACCTTATTAAAAACTCCATTAGTCAATGGTTTTTAACGATGAATCGTAGTTTCCCCTAGTTAGCCCTACGCATAAGAATCAATAAAAATCAGGGATTTTCAAGAGGTATATCAAGCTACCATGGTAGCTACTTTTACAGAATAATTAGATCAGCATGAAAAGACTCACCAAGCTCGTATTTTCCATATCAATCTTCTTAATAGGATTCAATACCGTAGCAAAATCAACAAATACTACTGATTACCTTCAAATCCATTCAGATATCCAGGTAGCATTGTTGGAAAATGATATGCGTAAAGCAAAATCCCTTATCAAAACATTACTTCCCATGCTGGACGCTGATATTGAATATTCAAAAGAAATTCTAAAGGTAGAAGATGATGAATATTTCTTGAATCAAATCAACAAAAACCTTGAACGTCAAGAAGAAATTCGCGAGAAACTTGAAGCGTTTATTAAAACCAGAAAATTAGATAAAAGCCTTTCCAAGGATTCAATGAATATGGTTAGAGAGCTTAGAAGGCTAAGTCTACAACCGAAAGAACGTTAAAGGCCAATGAGGCCTTTTCCTAATTAATCTAGCTTTTTGTAAAGTTGACCTTCAGGTTCCAAACGATAACCAATCAGTTCACCCATTTCTCGAACAAAATGAATCGGTTCATTACCAACATCGGAAAAAACATCACCGTTTTCATGGTATATCGGATAGTCAATTCCGTCAACAATCGCCTGAAGTTCTCCTTCCTTTAATTCTAACTGTATTTCAGTAGCGTCTTTGAATTCATACCATCCTGTAAATTGCTCCAGATCAATCCCAGACTTTTCATAAGGGTTATCTTTTGAAAGAATCAATCCATCACCTGGCACCCAGTTATCGTATTCCATATAATACGCTGTTCGTTTTGCTGCATTTAGTCCTTGGAGTTTAGCCACCAAATGAAGTGCCCCATCAATTCCAGCGGAAATTCCTGCGGTAGTGATTACTTCTCCATTATCCACAAAACGAACATCTTTTCTTACGTCAATTTTGGGATAATTCTTTTCCAAGCTATTCAAAGCATTGTGAAATGTTGTTGCTGTGTTGCCATCCAGAATTCCTGCTTCAGCCAAGACAAAGGCCCCCGTACATACTGAAAAATGAAATTGAACATCATCCTGACGATTAACCCAGTTAATCACTTCCTTATCATTGAATGCTGCAGCCGCATTTCCTCCGAAAAAGGCCAAAATATCGGCCTCAGGTGCATCTGTTATGCTGTAATCCGGAGTGACTGTAAGAATTCCTTGTGACTTAATGGATTGCTTATTCTTTGAGACAGTGAATACATTATATCCTGCATAGGAAAACACTTCCATAGGTCCGGCAAAATCCAGCACTTCCACACCATCTTGTAGATAAAATGCAATTGTTTTTGAAAGATCTTTTCTGATTAAAACCATATTACAATGCGAACACACTCCGGGTTTATCATGAACTTCTTCATCACAATGACTTCCACAAGGAGGACAAATGTATTGTTGAGCATCAGGTATTTGTGCCGATAATTGAATAATAAAGGATAATAAAACAGCGAATAATAGTGTCTTTTTCATAGTCTTTTGAGTTTTAAGCAAAGCTATGAAGCACCATCAGGAAGCGAAAGGACAATCAAGCACAGAATCAGGACAAAGTTGAAGGAAGGATATCTGAGTATTTTTTAAGTAAGCTTCTCAATTGATTGCTGCTTAGGCCACACAAATCACTTACGGCATTTACCTTCTGGCCATTGGATAAAAGCTGAACTGCCCGTTCAACTCTTAGTTTATCGTGATATTCACCAATCGTAATTCCTGTCGTTTTTTTGAACAAACGAGTCAAATTTCTCGGACTCATAAATACAAGATCGGCCAAGTCTTCGATTTTCTGTTTGTTACTTAAGTGCTGAGCCAGGTGATCCTGAACTTTATGAATACGATTTTCAATATGGTTTCGATATTGTAGAAATACGCTTAGCTGTGGATCATCCTCAGTTCTCCTCAGGAAAATTACAATCTCCTTGGCAATCTTAGTTGCAAAAAAGGGGCCGAACAACTCTTCAATGATAAACAATGCCAAATCAATTCCGGATGAAATCCCTGCGCTGGAGTAGATACTTCCATCCTTTACAAAAAGCCGATCCTCATGAATCGTTGTTTCAGGAAATCGTTTTTTAAAATCACCCGTATACTTCCAATGCGTCGTACATTCCATGTTCTTGAGCACTCCGGAATACGCTAGGAGATATGCTCCGGTGCAAACGGAACAGATTTTAGCTCCATTATTTTTTTGAATTTGTAGCCATTCAAAAAATGGCTTTAGTGAACCTTTAAATGCTTCGTCAAAAACCAAGCGTGCGTCCAGTCCTGGAATAAATATGAAATCGTTTTCGTTGAGGGTATGGTTTCTAAATGGTTCTAATTTATTTAGTCCAATACCAGCACTTGAATTGATGGAATCATTGCCATCGATAGCAAGAAATACCAATTCTACCTTTGCTCCATATTCAGATGCTTCATAAAACACCTGAATCGGTCCACTTACATCCAGAAGGTGAACTTCAGGCGGAACGATAAAAAATACCCTTGTTTTTACTTTTTTTTCCAATTGATAATATGCTTTCTAGTCCAAAATTTGTCGCTTATCGAGTTTTTAATCGATCTCATCTAGATGAGTTGGTTTTAACTATTATCAATTGATAATTTCGATAAAAATCAAATCACCTAAATGTCTTATAATATTACTCTAAAAGTCAATGACAGACTTTGGTTCTTTCAAGAACGTTCTCAAAATATCATGTGGTGTGATTACAGTAAATCAGGTGAAGACCAGATGATATCACTATTTAATCAGGCGTTTGATATAAGTAAAACGGCAGGTTCATCCGTTAAAATTCTAGCCAATTTTAAAAGTACTCCAAGAAGCTCCAAACTAACCAGACAAATGAGGGAAAGTGGTAAATGGTTCAACAAAGAGGGTATTGATGTGAAAATTGCGGTGATTGGTGTAGACAGTGTCTTCACTCGCGTTGTAATTAATACAACAATGACTATTTCAAGAATCAAAAGTCTCAAACTGTTCGAAAGTAAAGATGATGCGCTTACTTGGCTAAGCGCCTAACCACAGGAGCAAAAAAGAAAAAATAAACTTCAAACTAATTAGTGTGAAATTTATTCGCATATTTTTTTTATTGTTCCCTTACTTCCTGCATTTTTCTGATCTGACTAAGAACCACTTTTTTTGGAGTAATTGGGAGGAGTGACATCATTAATTTTTGGCCGAATTTCAAACCAGAAATTTTATCCATCTTTCCTTTCATCATCGCATTGTACCCATCTTCAGCTACCACTCGAGCGCTAGACAAATCAGTAAATAAATCCGTTTTATCCATACCTGACACTTTACCAAAATCTGTTTCAGTTGCACCGGGCATTAAATTCGTGACCGTAATGTTCTTACCCTTTAATTCTTCAGTTAATGCATTGCTAAAGGATGTGACATATGCTTTGGTAGCATAGTAAACTGCTTGCAAAGGGCCAGGAAGTAAACTTGCAGTAGAAGAAACATTAAGGACTTTTCCCTCATTTCGTTGTACAAAATCCTGAAGAAAATGGTGTGTTAACGCTGTAAGTGCAGAAATATTCAAGCTAATCATATTGAGATCCTGTTGTATATCCCTTTCATGGAATTTACCGACTCCACCAAATCCTGCATTATTGATCAAGTAATCAACTTCAATTTTATTCTTCTTAACCTCATCGTATAGCTCCAAAGCTGATCCTTGTACAGCTAAATCTTTAGCTATCACAAGAACAGTAATTCCATGCTTCTTCTCTAACTCATCCTTCAATTCGTTCAGCTTTGATTCGCTTCTGGCTACAATAACCAAATCCCCACCCTGTTCCGCATGAATGTGTGCTAATTCTTTTCCAATACCAGAAGATGCTCCTGTAATTAATGCTATTTTATTTTTCATTATTTTAATATTTTGAGTGAGTAATCACTCATTTTTAGATTAAAAAATTTATATTTTGTACTTATGTTTTAAAAACGTTGTTGCCGAATCCATATCATATGTTTCTTGAAGTATTCCACGGGTTGCCAGTCCATCCATCAGTGTCAATAAGAGATTCGCTTCTTGTTCTGGCTCGTTATACCTTAATAGATCGAAAGCTCTAATTAGCGATTCTTCCAATTCCGCCATCTTATGTTCACCATATATCTCCAGCTCCCACTTTATTTTGAATTGTAATTTCCAGAACTCAAGTGCGGCTTTATCATTTCTTACCTTTTGCGGTAGTTCAATGTACTTTTTAAGTAATTCTTTTGGATCAGGTTCAAGAACAATATCTGAGAATAATTCCTTTGCTCTCTCCTCACCCATTTTCAAGATCGCGTCCAATAAGCCTTCTTTATTCGTAAAATGCCTGAAGATCAAACCCTCGGAAACACCCGCTGCTTTAGCTACTTTACTAGTGGATGTGGATGCAAAACCCTGCTCAGCAAACAATTCAAGTGCTTTATCTAATATTTTTTCTTGCTTCTCAGTCATAAGTGAGTAATCACTTACAAATATACGCCTCTTAAATAAAATTGTTCATATTCGACGAATAAAATTTTAATTATCTGACTTACAGAGGCTTTGTGCAGAATAAAAGCTAACTTCGCGCCTCATTTATAATATTACGTTCTTGAATAATTTTGAAAACCTTGGGCTCTCGCCTAAAACATTACAAGCCCTTGATCATTTAGGGTTTACAACTCCCACTCCTGTTCAAACTAAGGCGATTCCTCTACTTCTAGAAAATGACCCTTGCGATTTCATAGGCCTGGCCCAGACTGGAACAGGAAAAACAGCAGCCTTTGGGTTACCGCTCATAGAATTGATCAATTCTGACGATCCTACTACTCAAGCTTTGATAATGGCTCCTACTCGGGAGCTAGGTCAGCAAACTGCAAAACAACTTGTCGACTTTTCCAAAGGACATAAGGACCTTAATGTGGAAGTGGTTTATGGTGGTGCTGCCATCACCAATCAAATCAAAGCACTTCGTAAACCAACTCAAATTGTTGTTGCCACACCTGGCAGATTGCTTGATTTGATAAAGCGCAAAGCTATTAAGCTGAATAATATTAGCCATGTGGTGCTGGATGAAGCTGATGAAATGCTTAACATGGGCTTTAAGGAAGCCATTGATGAGATTTTATCTCATATTCCAGAGACTAAATCAACATGGCTGTTTTCTGCCACTATGCCTCCTGATATTCGGAAGATCGTGAAAAAATACATGGTTGAACCGAAGGAGATCGCTATAAACAGTGAGGAGAAGAGTAATAAAGACATTACACATCAATACGTCATTACAAAGTCTGCAAATAAGATTGTCGCACTTAGAAGGTTTTTGGATATCCAGCCGGATATGCGAGGTGTGATGTTTTGCAGAACCAGAAGAGAAACGCAACAAATTGCGGATGACTTAAATGGCCTTGGATACAGCGCTGAACCCCTTCACGGTGAACTATCCCAGCAGCAGCGAGATGCTGCAATGAAGCGTTTCAAATCAAGATCGATGCAACTTCTGATCGCAACTGATGTAGCAGCTAGAGGTATCGATGTAAATGATCTAACACATGTTATACATCATACACTTCCAGACCAGATGGAAAGCTATACCCATAGAAGTGGGCGGACTGGAAGAGCTGGTAAAAAAGGAGTTTCGTTGGCCTTTATTAATCCAAGAGAGGGCAGGAAAATACAGGCCCTTGAACGAAAGATCAATGTAAAATTCGAACAAGTAGAAGTTCCAAATGTGCAGTCCATACAAAAGGGAAGACTTCAAAACTGGGCCGATGCGATAACACAAGCAGAAGTTGATGCGAAGAGCGAAGAACTTTTTGAAAGTATTAAAGGTGATTTCGAAGGATTGTCAAAGGAGCTCATTCTTAAAAAGATTATTTCTTCACAGATTGAGAGTCTTGTATTAAGAGGGGAAGAAATGGATCTAAATGAGTCCATAGGCGGCTCTGCTGAGCGTAGAGATAAGTCAAAATTCAATCGCTACTTTATCAATCTTGGAAGTATTGATGGAATGAGTAAGTCAGAGGTTATTGATTTTGTTTCTGAAATAGGTCAGGTAGATAAAAAATTTGTAGGATCGATCGAGTTGAAAGAAAACCATTCCTACTTTGAGCTCGATAAACGTTATGATAAAAACGTTGTTACCCGATTCAAGAATGTGACATTTAATGGTCGTGAAATACGAATGAATCGTGATAATGACTCATCGGGAGCTGGCAGAGATAAAAAAAGTAAAAAGAAAATCAGATCAGATAGGAACTCTGCGAGAAAGGATTTTAGAAGAGGAAAAAAAAGAAGCAGAAGGTAAATTAACTTCTGACAAAGTATTTGTTATTTCAAACACAGAAATAACTCAATAAGAGTATTATTCAAAGGGACTTTGCAGTATCCAGTTTTTGGTCTGTAAGCATTTAAGTACCTTTAAGTTTTAAGCATGCCAATTGGATCTTGTGTCAGATTGGCATCAAACCATTTAAACATACTATATGGGAAGATCTCAAAACAGTTTTATTAAAAATCAGAAAGTAAAAAAGCGCATGCAAAAGCGCAAAGAGAAAGAGGAGAAGAAAAAGGAGCGTCAGGAGAACAATAATAAAGGCGGTGAACTTTCAGACATGATCGCTTATGTTGACGAATTTGGTAATATCGTTGACACCCCACCGGAAGAAGAAACCGAAAAAAAGAAAAAAGAGTAATCACTCTAACATCCTTAATTTACGCTTGTTTAAGTACCTTCTATGAAGTTTTTCAAGCGTATCATGTTAATTCTAGTTTCTATCATTATCGTCATAGTTTTGGCGATAATCATCTTTTTTAGAACAGCACCACAAATTGGAGGATCACCTTTTGGAGATCGATTGGAGCGGATGAAAAGCTCCCCCAACTTTAATGATGGTAAGTTTCAAAATACAGTTGAAACTAAAATGGAGATGTCTTTTGCTGATGTACGCAAAACATTGGCCCACTACTTGTTTGCCGATAAGTCAGATAAAAGTCCAAAAGAATCTATCCAGGTAAAGCCATTTAATGCGACTGAATTTGCTTCTCTATCCGATAGCATAGCCTTTACATGGCTAGGTCATTCCACTGTTTTATTTAGAATCAATGGTGTCACAATCTTAGCTGATCCGGTCATTATTGGAGAGCGTGCCTCGATGTTTTCATTTATGGGCCCCAAGCGCTTCGATTATTCTCACCATATTAAGCTAGAAGAGCTTCCGGAAATTGATGCGGTTATTCTTTCACATGATCATTACGATCATTTGGATTATCACACGATCAGAGGCCTAAAAGATCGAGTCGACAGATTTTTTCTTCCATTAGGTGTTGGAGCGCACTTTGAAGCTTGGGGTATCCCAGCAGAAAACATCACAGAACTTAATTGGTGGGATGAGATAACATTTAACGGAGTAAAGCTGGCATTTACACCAACACGACATTTTTCAGGACGTGGATTTGCAGATCGCTACAAAACACTTTGGGGTTCATGGGTTTTGATAGGAAATAATCAGCGGATATACTTCAGTGGTGACAGTGGCTATTTTCCGGGATTCAAAGAAATTGGAGAAAAGTATGGTCCATTCGACCTAACATTTATGGAATGTGGAGCCTATAATGAAAGTTGGAGTGAAATTCACATGTTTCCAGAGGAAACGGCTCGAGCTCACCTGGATGTTAAGGGTAAATTGCTAGTGCCCATTCATTGGGGAAAGTTTGATCTGGCTCTGCACCCATGGAAAGAATCCGTGAATCGACTAGCTAAAAAAGCTGAAGTAGAAGGCATAGAACTGTTTACACCAGAGGTAGGTGAACTGAATGTCCTGTCAGAATCAAATGATACTGAGCTGTGGTGGAATAAAGTTGATTGAAGCAAGCTATCTTTATCTTAAACCTAAGCCTTACCTCATGCGATATTTTTCATCTTTCCTTCTATTACTCTTTTTAGTTGTGGCATGCACATCAAGTTCAGAATCAACGAATAGCCAAGCAGAAAAGGTTGATGCCTCTTATGATGACCTGGCAGAACTATTCATGGAATGGCGAGATTTTGAAAATCCACCTAAGTACCAGGGAGCACCGGATTATAGAAAAGCTACTTTCGATTCACGACACTCAACCTTTAAAGAGTTGCAGAACAAGCTATTGTCGATGGATACAGCGGGGTGGTCTGTGTCTGAAAAGATCGATTGGAAAATTGTATGGGCGGAAATGAACGGATATGATTTTAATTATCGTACTCTAAAACCATGGGAAAGAGATCCTGCTTTTTACAAATCCCTGTGGATGTATCGTAGTGATGTGCCTGCGCATGAAGGACCCACCCATCATGCAACTACCGAGATTTGGCAATATGAATTTCCATTAGACATCCAGGACAGGGATCAATTATTAGAAGACCTCAGCGTAATTCCATCGCTTAATGCCCAGGCCAAAGAAAATCTCACAGGCAATGCCAGAGATTTGTGGATCGCTGGCATTCGTACCATTGAATTTCAAAGTAAGAATTTAGAAGCAATCAAAGCAATTAAAGGAATAAGTGATGATGAAGAAATTTTAACTGCAATTAATGATGCCATAGCCTCAACAGATGAATTGATCAAGTGGTTAAAGGATCAAGTGGCAGATAAAACAGGTTCGTCAGGTATTGGGAAAGATAATTACACCTGGTATCTACAAAACGTCCACCTGGTACCTCTGACATGGGATGATGAAGTGATGATTCTCAAAAGGGAGTTGGCCCGGGCATGGTCCTCATTAAAATTAGAAGAACATAGAAATCGCGCACTTCCACAATTAGAGCAGGTAGATTCGGAAGAGGCATACAATGCATTGGCAGATCAGGCAGCCAAGAGTTTAATTGAATTTCTTGATAAAGATTCAGTGGTGACTGTAAAAGATTACTTCGATCCTGCATTAAGGGAACATTTAGGTGGGTTTGTGCCAGAAGAGACCAGAAATTTCTTTTGGATCACTGCACATCATGATCCACGTCCATTATTCTCTCACTTTTATCACTGGTTTGAATTGGCACGAATGGATAAAGAGCCCAACGAAAGTCCAATCAGAAGAGGCCCATTGCTCTATAATATTTTTGATAGCAGAAATGAAGGAACTGCCACTGCTGTTGAAGAAATGTTTATGGATGCCGGACTGTATGACGATAGTCCTCGTTCACGTGAAATCGTCTATATCATGATTGCACAACGTGCAGCCAGAGGCTTGGGATCATTATATGCTCATGCCAACGAAATGACGATGGAAGAGGCTGGTAAAATTCACTCAGAATACACACCAAGAGGCTGGATGAAAACAGAGAAGGAACTTCTAATATTTGAACAGCACCTTTATCTGAGGCAGCCAGGTTATGGCACTAGTTACATTACCGGGAAATATCTCCTTGAAGATGCGATGATGGCATTTGCCCTAAAAAAAGAAAAGCAGAACAAATCATTTGTTCTGCTTGAATTCTTTGATAGACTTAATGCTATTGGAAATATTCCAGTCTCCTTATCTAAAGAAGAAATGATTAAGACTAATTAAGCGCTTTCTTTCTCAGCTTCTTTCGTTTCAGTCTCAACCTCGGAAGACTCCTCCGAACTATCTTCAGCTGTTTCAAGCTCATGTCTGGTGACTGTCAACTTAAATTCTTTGTCCATTTTAAATTCGTACATCGCCTCTTCAAGTAATGTAGCTGCAGTATTTGACTTCAATAATATTTCAAGTAGATCCTGAGCCACAACGGACATTTTAATATTATTCACCGCACGACGTTTATGCGCTTCAAGTGTGAACGAATGTCCTCCACGCTCTTTTGGATTTAAATCACGAAATTCATGTGAGATGAATTGATAAGTCTGAGGTGCTTCAGCAGCATCTCTCATTAATTTGACAAGTACAGGCTTGTACTTATTCCAGAGAAGTACGTATAAATTGTTGTTAGTTGGATAGGAAGGCATTTTTTGTAATATTTTAATTTCAGAAAAAATCTCACCTAGAGATTTCGCGAAGAAAGGAAACACGGTTAAATGAACGGACTTTACTCCATACGAACAGCCTTCAAACTCTGAACATACCTTTCTTATGCCCTACAAAGGTAATGGAATTAAATTTTACTGGTTTTTAAACTTTCCTTTAAGCATCGCGAGCTTGGCCTGGAGATCACCATCAGGTAAATTGTTATTGGTATTTTGAGGCTTTCTGATGGCCTTGTCATTTGGATTCTTGCGAATAGATCGCTTTTCTGATCTTTTTATCTGCGGTGTATCACCCTTCATTGATAGTGAAATTCGCTTTCGAGGGACATCTACCTCTAAAACGGTTACTTGAACCTTCTGACCAAGTTTCACTACCTGTGTAGGATCTGACACAAATGAATTCGAAAGATGACTAATATGTACTAGTCCGTCCTGATGAACACCAACATCAACGAATGCTCCAAACTTGGTAATGTTAGTTACCACACCAGGGAGCTTCATCCCTTCTTTCAAGTCAGTGATCTCATTTACACCATCCTGAAACTGAACGGCCTCAAATTGATCCCTGGGATCTCTCCCGGGTTTATCCAACTCATCAATGATATCCTTTAGTGTAGGAAGTCCCACCTCATCAGACACATAACTTTTCAGATTGACTTTTTTTCTCAGCTCGGCACTTGTCATCAAATCTCTTACTGTTGCCTGAGCATCTTTGGCCATTTGCTCCACCAATGAATACCGTTCCGGATGAACAGCACTTTTATCCAAAGGATTTACTGCTCCATCAATTCGTAAAAATCCTGCTGCTTGTTCAAATGCCTTATCCCCCAAACGTGGTACTTTCTTTAATGCTTCCCTGGACTTAAAAGGACCATTCTCGTTTCGAAATTTTACAATGTTTTCAGCAATACTTGCTCCTAGTCCAGAAACATAGGTTAAGAGCTGCTTACTTGCAGTATTAAGCTCCACTCCTACATTGTTTACGCATGCCATCACTACATCATCCAAGGTTTTTTTAAGTGCCGTCTGATCTACATCGTGTTGATATTGCCCAACTCCAATGGATTTAGCGTCTATTTTAACCAGTTCAGCCAACGGATCCATCATCCTTCTTCCAATTGAGACAGATCCTCTGACCGTTACATCTTCATTTGGAAATTCATCACGAGCTGCCTCTGATGCTGAATAAATGGACGCTCCACTTTCGTTGACCATGGCCGTAATCACACTAGAAGGCAAACCAAGTTTCTTGACAAATGACTCAGTCTCTCGACTTGCAGTACCATTACCTATTGCAATGGCTTCAATTTTATGTTTTTCTACTAGATATTTTACTGTCTCTCCCGCTCGAATGGCATCTTTCTGTGGTTCATTTGGATAAATGGCTATGAATTCTAACAGCTTTCCTTGCTTGTCCAAACACACCACCTTGCAGCCAGTTCGAAATCCAGGGTCAATGGCCATCACAGCTTTCTGACCTAGTGGTGCAGCCATCAACAGCTGCTTAAGGTTTTCAGCAAATACAGTAATCGCCTCTTCATCAGCTTTTTTCTTGCTTTCCATTCGTACCTCTGTCTCGATACTGACGCTCATCAATCGCTTATAACAATCTTTAATTGCCGTTTGTACATGCTCACTTGCCTCTGTATTTCCTTTTACAAACTCACGCTCAATGATAGCAATCGCTTCCTCCTCTTCAGGAGCAATATTCATGGATAAAAACCCTTCTTTTTCACCCCTTCTAATGGCGAGTAGCCTATGGGAAGGAATTTTTGAAATCGGCTCATCCCATTCAAAATAGTCTTTGTATTTCTGAGCATCGGTCTCTTTCTCCTTGCTTTTCAAAACTTTAGATGAGATGATGCCCTTTTTCATAAAAAGTTCTCGAATCTTCTGACGAGTTTCTGCATGCTCATTGATCGTTTCAGCAATGATATCGCGAGCGCCCTGAAGTGCATCCGCTTCAGATTCCACTCTTTTTTCATCGTTGATAAACTTGGCAGCTTCAGACGAAACATCAAAATTTTCTTGATCCAAAATCTTGATTGCAAATGGCTCCAGACCCTTCTTCCGTGCTACGCTGGCCTTAGTCTTTCGTTTTGGTTTATATGGGAGGTAAAGATCTTCCAAAGCAGTCATCGTTTCTGCTTCGTTTATTTTCTTTTCTAGTTCTGGCGTTAACTTCTCCTGTTCTCTTATGGACTTTAAAATTGCTTCCCGTCGAGCATCCAGGTCTCGAAGTTGTTGTACACGATCACGAATCCCTGCTACTTGTAAATCATCTAAACTACCTGTCACTTCCTTTCTGTACCTTGAAATAAATGGTACAGTCGCACCTTCATCAAGCAAACCTATCGTTGCGGTCACTTGGCGTGGTGAAATGTTTAATTCTTTCGCTATTCGTTCTTCGTGTCTCATTCTTACCGTTTCTAAAAATTTACAGGCACCAAAAATAGATGACTTGATTTACCGAAAAAGTGAATGTGGAAAACTCTTTTAAATATTTACGCAACTTTTTTCATATCTCGTGATGGCTAGTGCAGCCATGCGTATTACTTAGACATCTGAACAGTTTGAAATCAGCATGCAGAGAGTAACTAAGCACATCAAAACACTGGAAGATGTAGGGCTAATCAGGTTAAAAACCGACACCAATCCTAAATCCACTGCCAAAGAATTCACCATTTCGTAATGCCCAGTAATAATCTACACGCATGAACTTAAAGATGTGCTCTATTCCTGCACCTACTTCAAAATAATTTCCTATGGTTTCAGTTGTCAGAAAGTTAGCAGTGGCTACTGCTTGAAAATTCAATTTCTTTACTAATGGAATCTTATTGAAGATAAATTCATTGAAATGATGCTCATAGTGAGCCTCGAAAAATGGCTTAGTTGTACTGAATTGATAAAAAGGCAGTAGCTCAAACTTGAGTGGATCACCCACTTGACTCAGTGCTGTTTGATTTCCAGAGAAATGTTGAAAGTCAACAAATGTTAACGATTTGTCATTCAAAAATCCTCCACCGGCAATCGCATAATTACTTGTTCCTACTAGCCCTAAACTCATCTCATCGATCACTTTAATCTCAACAAAATCAAAATTCACATCACTACCCAGTGCATTGACGCCCTTTTTATACGTAACAAAAACCTCCGGATATTTAGATTGGTAAACAAACTTCCTATCTGGTCTGGTAGCATAAGTCTGCTTAAATAGAAACCTGAAAGTCACATCAAAGATCAATGCTTGATTCTTTTCAAAACCCGTTTGTGCCAATTCCATATTTGGGGGCTGATTACTTGTGAAATTCGTCTTTTCGTCAGAAGCCCAGGTATACTCTGATGTATTGGTCAAGGTATCTCTACTGGCATATTCAACCTTTGTATTGAGAAGAATTCCATTTTTTACTTCTTGTTGAAAACGGAAATACCCAAATGATTTTTGGAAAATCTTCATGAAATTTTCCCCATTGACTAATGTCACGTAGCTATTAATAAATGGTGTTATTGCTTCAGATTCATCAAATTGAGAAATATAGTGACCACCTCCTGCATAAAAGCGGGTGAATTTATCATCTAGCTTTCGATAGCCGCCTTCTAACTTGGCATTGAACTTTTCATTGGAGAATCCATAGCGAACAGCAGGCCTTAACCAATATTTTGTTCGGCCATCAATTTGCCTCCAAATGGTCGGCTGGAGTTCGGGCACAAAACCTTCCACAGTATTGAATTGGAAAATGCTAATGATTGCCGGAAGTGACCAATATTTTTCTTCAATGCTATTAAAATGAGTATAGCCGGATAAGAAAATCTTTCCAAAGGTGAGCTTGTTTCTTTCTGTATCGATCGAATCTTTGTAGGGTTCACTTTCCTTTACTAATCGAATACTGTCTTTGACTTGATAATCTGCAACTTCTATTGATGTAAGCGGGACAGGACGAATATTTTTCCAATATGTAGTATCTCGCTCATTGGATCCTTCTTCCACTACTAAAACTTCACGGGTAAAATCCTCCTCCTGAAATAGGTCTTTCTCTTCTTTTGCTTCAAATTTCTGTTCGTAGAGGCCTGCCTCGCGATAAGCTTTGTAGTTAGGTTCTACTTCATAGTTCGAATAAACTCCAATGTAATAACCACTCCCCTTGAATCCGAAAGCTCCAAATCTGAAAGAAAATTTCTGAGAGATAGGCATCCAGATATCAAAGTCTGTTGGCGCAAATACCTGATTCACTTTTAGCGAATCAATAAACTCTAGCCCTCTTGCTTTGGTAACAAATAAATCGATGGTGTGAAATCGCCATTCATCTTCAACGATGTATACTACCCCTTCAAAAACAGGATCTGTTGATCTCTTTGGTATTACTTTTATTTTATTAATCAATCGATCATTTTCTTCAAAAAATCCCAGCCATTGGTAATCATAAAAAAGAAATGCTTGTGGAGCGATTGGGGAAACGAACTCCCTTTCCATATCTAAATCAATGAATTTATTGTATGGATTGATATTGAAATCGGAGGCTTGATTAAAACTAAATCCTTGCTCATCTCCACTCACTTTTGAGCTGATCATTCGTTCAGACACTTTATCTGGCAATTCAAATGAGAATTTGGATACTGACTCAGAGAGATACAATATTCCGGTATCAACAGTGATTTGCTGACCTAGGATTTTATCAGGTTTATCATCTAATCTAAAGAGACCTTTCAGGTAAGCGTCTGTCTTAAATGCCTTCACTTCACTCTCATAAAATTTCCGCATTTTAATCGCCTCACGAATGACCCGGTGAGCAGGATCTTCGTCTCCGGCAGTTACAATCACTTCCTTAAGCTGTAAAGCCTGCTCGCTAAGTGCAAAGTCGAATCGAATGGTTTGGTTTTGATTTAGCGTCACGTTCTTCTCAGTAACCTTATAGCCTACATGTTGTGCTACTATGGTATGAGATCCTGCAGGAGTTTTGAGATAATATTCTCCTTCACTATTAGAGGTGGTGCCATTAGTGGTACCCTTAATGTACACGGTAGAAAATGGCAATGGCTCCCCTGTTGCACTTTTGGTAAAACCTTTGATTCCTGTTTGTGCAAACAAAAGGTTTGAAAGAGATAAGAAGAAGGCTAGGGAAATTAATTTCATGTAAAGCTGTGAGAAGGTTTAAGTGATAATGCACGCCGATCGAATTAGGTTGCATTCATGCATTTTTTCTTAAATTATTTCAATGTGAGTTATCTTGGCAAAAGTTATACCATTAGGTAAAAATGAGCATGCAAAAAGTAGCAATAATAACTGGAGGTTCATCGGGAATAGGGAAATCATTAGTGTTAAAGTACGCGAATGAAGGTTATGCCGTAGTATTTACTGGCAGGAATGGGGATCGAATGGCACAAGTGGCAAATGAATTGGGCGAGCGGCCACATTTAGCTCTTGAATTAGATGCTGCGGGTAAAGAGGATAACAAAAAAATGGTTGATGAAACCATCAGGCAGTTTGGCAGAATTGATGTGCTCGTTTGCAATGCAGGAATTTCGATGCGTGCTTTGTTTGAAGAGGTAGAATTGGATGTTTTTAAACAGCTGATGGACATTAATTTCTATGGCGCCATTTATGCAACAAAATTTGCACTCCCTTACATTTTAGAATCAAAAGGTACAATCATAGCGATTTCTTCCATTAATGGTTGGCGATCTACACCTGCTCGAACAGCCTATTCATCTTCAAAATTTGCGATGCAGGGATTTTTTGAAGCACTTCGTACCGAGGTAATGACGAGAGGAGTTAACGTATTGGTGGTGTGTCCCGGATTCACCAGTTCAAACATCAGGAATGCTGCATTGACAGCTGACGGAAAGTCTCAAGGCGAATCCCCTAGAAATGAAAAAAAGATGATGAGTTCTGAGGAAGTGGCTGATCGAACTTTTAAAGCTGCTGCAAAAAAGAAAAGAGATCTGATTCTAACTTTTGAAGGTAAAATGGCCGTTCTGCTTAACAAAATTATTCCATCAAGATTAGATAAAATGATCTACAAGATGATGAAAAAAGAGCCTGATAACCCGCTTAAATAATTTTAAGTTTTGCTCTTCTGATAAACACTTCCTGCCCATCCCACAGTGCCTTGGTCCACACCTCATCCTGATCCAAGACTTTAAGTTTGTGTCCTTTTGAAAGCATCTCTATGGGCTCGGCTCCCGCTGATGGTCCTGATCGAAGTAATGTTTGATCTGAAATGATGATTCCATGTTTCGGTGGGTTTACGTTATTAATTGCCAGAATCAAACAAAGAATCATTAGTTGGATGATGCCTGCAGCAATTGGTCTTTCCTCAGCTTTTGATTTACGAATAACATACGTAAGCATCAGTGCAGATACGGAAAATAAGAGTAATACTAAGTGAAGCCGGTGTTTTTCAAGAAGAGCCGTGAAATAGTGGGTATCATCATATTTAAATCCACTTAAGTCATGGGATTCTACAAGTTCTTCAATCTTACCAACTACTTGTCTATCAGCAGATGTGTAATAGTATTTATCCAGGTAGTAAAGTGCTTCTGCGTAGTTTCCTAAGCCATCCTGGATGAATGCCATCTTGAGCAACATAGCAGAAGAAAATTGGCCTGATGAATAGATTTGATTATAAACATCAAAAGCCTCTGTGTATTGTTGATTTACAAAGAGTGTATCTCCTTGATTTAATGTTGCGTTTTGTGCGCATATATCAAGAAATTGAACACTGAATAAAATTCCTAGAAATATTCTCACGTTTATTCGGTTAATCATGTGGAATTTCTAATTAAGATTTCTATTTTTGCATCCGCAATTTAAGACAAGGGTCTTGAATTGCACTTCTTTTTACACAAAAGGAGATTATAAATGACTGGCTAGCTCAGCTGGTAGAGCAACGCCCTTTTAAGGCGTGGGTCCTGGGTTCGAGCCCCAGGCCAGTCACAGTAAGCCTCAACGTCTGTTGGGGCTTTTTTATTGGATTAAAGTCGAGTGAGTAATAGGCCTAATTCAGTAGGCCGGCCATAAACAAAAAAACCTGATCAATTGCGATCAGGCTTTTTAATAAGTGTCCTTAATGAAGACATACTTTTGGAAGTTATTCCTTAGCTGATTTGGGAATTTTAATCTGAATTTTGGTCCCTTTGTCAGGCTCACTAATGACTGAGATATTGCAGTTGTTTTTTTCTAAAAGACCAAGACTTAAACTAAGTCCTAATCCTGCTCCCATTTCCTGATTTGTTCCAACCTTCGATTTCTGAATCTCTTTTTTGATAATGGATTGAATCTGTTCTGCGGACATTCCAATTCCAGAATCTTCAATACTTACGATCGTTTCCGTTTCGTTTTGATCTCCCACTACCTGAACATAACCTCCACCATTTGTAAATTTTATCGCATTATGAATAAGGTTTCTGATCGCCACCTTAAAGTGGTTCTCATCTATCCAGGCTTCCATTTCTGATGGGGTATCAATTTTGAAGTCGATGTTTTTACGGACAATTAAAGTGTGGAAAAGCTCTGCATTCTCTTTCACTACATTATTTACATTGACTTTTGCCGGGTAGGCGCTAATTCCTCCGAGCTGCATCCTGGCCCATTCTAACAGCTCGTCTACAGTATCTGTTAGGCTGGATAAGCGTTGCTTCAAACTTTCCTGATATTCCAAAAATTGTTCTTTGGATATCACATCATCATGGTTGAGCTGTAAAATACTGTGAAACAAATTGAGTGGACTTTTTATGTCATGTGCGATGATAGAAAAGAGCTTATCCTTTGTTTCATTGGCAACTTGAAGCGCCTTATGTGCCTTCACGAGTTCGCTCACATCATCAACACAAATGGCAACTGACTCTAGCTCTCCATCTCCGTTGATAATAGGCTCATACTTTCCGTTAGCTGAAATAACTGATCCATCTGGTAATGTAGTCTCTTCTAAGAATGCAATTTGCTTTTTAGTAGAGATGGCCTCCTGAAACATGGGTTCATGCTTTCGGAAAATATTTTCTGTTAAGACATCCCTTCTACTCCTACCGATTAGATCTCTTCTTTTATACCCAAACCTGTCCGCATAATTTTGATTGACTAATATAAATTTACCTTCCCGATCTACCAATGCCATTAAAATAGGCGCATTATCCAGTAAAGATCGTAGGGTTTGTTCATGCTGATCAGATCGATTAAACGCCTTGATCAATATAGATCTAAAAACAAACAAAAAAAGATACAATATGGACGCTACAACCAAATTATTAATCAGTGTCATCCAGTATGCAGTGTCAAATTCAATTCCTTGAAGATCTAACAAATAAGCTTTTAAGCTTATGAAAACGCCAAAAATGAGCCAATAAATAACGTGTTTGCCCACCCCGTCAACCAAAAACATGGATATCGCCATTGCTGCGAAAAGCATGTTTTCCGTATCAACAAAAAGTTTTTGCTCACTAAATACCAGTGCTGCAATGGAAATTAAAAACACACCAGAAAACAGAAAATAGCCTTTTGAGAATAGGATTTTACCTTTTCTATTTAAGAAGAGTGAAATTGAAAGAAGTAGTGCAGCTATAAATCCAAGTGTGGGTTGTATCGTGAGATCAAAAGCAAACGTAATTGCTCCGAGGACACAACAGATGGCTACACAAAAGAGGATGAGGTAATTGAATAAAGCTATTCTCCTCTTCTCCAAAGGGCTTTCGGCATAGTGCATGCCTGTCCTCAATAAATTTTTTAAGGAAAAAGATTTCATGGTGATGAGTGAACGCTGGGTTTCGAGTAGTAGATATGTCTAAGAGTGAAAAAGTAACCTCTGGAAAGAAATATTTAATGTAATTATTGAATATTAGTTGTCATAGAACTTGAGGGGAGTTAAGATTTTTATCTCAGTTCCATTATTCGGCTCACTTGAAATATTAACAGTACAATCGTTTTTTCTAAGAAGATCTAAACTTAGACTAAGCCCCAGTCCAGTTCCGGATTCACCTGATGTCCCTTTATTCGAGTTTTGTAATTCCATCTTTAAAATCGAATCAACTGTTGCTTGATTCATTCCTATTCCAGAGTCTTTAATGGTTATGCCAATTTTATCATCCTCTTTCCGTCCAGCAATAGCGATTCTACCACCATGAGTTGTAAACTTCAATGCATTGTGAATCATGTTTCTAATGGCAATTTTTAGGTGGTTTGGATCAACCCAGGCCTGTATTTCATCTTCAAAATTCAGATCGACTTCAATATTCTTTTTAGTGCTTATCTCTTTGTACAATTCAATGTTTTGATAGACAATTTCCTTTACATCGGTTTGTTGCGGAAGGGAATTAACCCCATCCAGTTGAGTTCGGGCCCATTCTAAAAGTGTATTTACGGTCTCCTTCAGTCCTGTTAGTTTGGCGCGAACCATTTTTTGATGCATTAGAAAATCTTGTTCCTTTACTGACCCGTCAGTTGATAAGTCAAGAAGTCCTTCAAACAAGTCCAATGGGCCCCTGATATCATGAGCAACGATTGAAAAAAGTTTGTCTTTGGTGGAATTTGCTGTTTGAAGTTTATTCTTGGCTACCTCTCGTTTTGTTACGTCATTCAAAAAAACGGTCACACCAATTACATCTTCCTTATCATCTTCAATAGGCATGTATTTTCCAGCCGCATAAAATTGAGATCCATCTGGCATACTGATAAGCTCTAGAAATTCCGGGCTTTCTCCTTTAAGTGCAGAGTCGATCATTGGATCATGACTCTTTAAAATATCCTCTGTAAGTATATCTCTAACATGTGATCCAATAATTTCATCTCGGTTTTTTCTAAATGATTTCTCATAGTTATGATTAACCATTTTGTATCTTTTATCCTTATCTAAGAGAGCGATATGTAGAGGCACATTATCGATCATTGAAAATAGAACCTCATCCTTTTCTTTCAGGTTAATAATTGCTTTCATTAAAGACCTTCTAAACGCATCAATAGAAAAGAATAAAATGATGCAAAGGATTGAAATATTTTGAAGAGTCAGCCAGAATGTAAAATCATACTCTCCTCCCAAATATTGCTGTTTCAAAAATTTGCACCCAATGAGAATCGCAAATCCAATCCAATACCCAAGTAGCCTTAAACGGTTTTCTAATAAAAAATAGCTTGCTGTGATGAGTGCGATTATAACATTCTCCGTTTCATTGAATCTACCTTGTTCATAAGCAACCAGCGTTACGCTCAGAACTACCACTAGAGAAAATATTAAAAATAAAATACGAGCAATTCGATACTTCTCTTTCTTATTCAAGAAAAGAATTATTCCATAAAAAAGGAAGCTGGTGAATGTTACACCACATTGAAGATATAATTCTTCAAAGAATAGTAGTATGCTATCAAAGAGGGATATAGTTACACCCAGAATGGAAAGTATATTGATGAAAAGTACTCTTTGAAAGTCAAGAGGATCTTTCAAATTACTTGTTCCAATAAAGGCTAATCTTGAAAAGGATATGTTCATGCCAACAGGATATCTCCCTGCTGATTCTTAATGCTCTTTCAATTTAATGCATTTATGGATAGCATTAATCAATTGCTCTGCGTTTTTAAGAGGTTTTTGAATGAATGACACATAATCTACTTCATAGTTTTCCATGACATCTTCCGGGTGACTAGAAATCACAATAGCTAAAGGTTTATGATCACTGATTTCAAGTACTTCCGGTCCTTCAAGTCCTGATATATTTATATCCAACAATAAAATATCCGGCTTATCCATATCGATGCGTTTGGCTGCATCTAAAGTATTATCAGAAACACCGATAAGTTTCATCTCAGGTACCTTAGCCATCACAACCTTTAGTATTTCTACGAAGGCAGGATCGTCCTCCACGATTAGATATCGGTATTCTTGTTTACTCAATGTTTCTTTATCTTTCTATTTAAGTAAGGGTCGTTAAAAATAGGACTTTTTCCCTGATCAAAAAATATAACTACACCATTAAAAGGGTTCTTCCAATATAACGAATCAAATCGTTATCTTAAATGAATATTTCAAATCATGAAACAACCGCTTGCTCTTAGATTTGATCGAATAGTTAAGGATAACCTTCCAAAAAGGATGGAGATGCTGAACGTGCTTAAAGATGGTGCATTCTCTGCAGAAATTTTCTGGAAGAAAGGAAATGGAGTGAAATCTGTTTTGGAACATATGGGCAGATTATCAGATTTTAAAGGGATTTATGCCTTCATAGAAAATGACAAATTTATTTACATAGATGAGTCTTCATATGTCATCCGCAGACTCATTAGGCATTATAAAGGCAATAGTAAATATCAAATGAAGTTGGCACACCTGATGGTCAACACGAATAAAGAAATGCAGCCATTTTACACCATCTCAGATGCGATTAAAGCGATGGAAAATATGAAAATTGTTTTTATTGATGTCCCAGACGAATTGGAACGTCAACTAACTACCCTTTACCTCCAATGCCAATTTGAATGTAAATACAATAGATTCGAGTAACGCTATCTTTTTAATTTGCTAGTTACCTTTTCAAGAAATGACTTTTCAGATGCTTTTCTGACTTCCGTTATTCGCTCACCGATCAAAGATGCTACCGGCTCCAACTCCTCATAATGGCTACAAATAACCTTCAGCATAGCAACCAGTGGTAGAAAGAGAATCATTCCTGCAATGCCCCAAAGTACGCCACCGGCAATTAATGAAAAGATTGAAAATAGAGCGTTTATCTGCATATTTCCTCCAACAATCTTTGGATTTAGAAAATTACCCTCAATAAATTGGATAAACCAAAAAATGATGATTACCCCAATAGGATACCAATAGCTATCAAATGAAATAAAGGCATAAATGGTAGGCACCAGTCCCCCGAGGGTAGTCCCAACATATGGAATGATGGCTAAAAGGGCTGCCAGAAAGCCAAAGAAAAATGCATAATCAATACCTAAAATCAATAATCCAGTGGTATTCAATACCCCAAGAACAAGTATTAACAAAAGCATGCCGGTGAAATACTGCTGGCCCACTTGTTGCACTTCTCTCAACATAGCAATGAAAGATTTACGTTTGCTTTTATGAGCAAATCGTGTGAGTGCTTCAGTCAGGTGCTCACTATAAAACAGAATAAGAAAAGTATAAATAGAGGCCAAAACAACAAATGAAAAAAATGACCCTGTGACGCTTACTGTATCAGAAATAATTAGAAAGCTACTGTCAGAAAATAGGTTGGTCAGTTTATCAAGAATAGTTTGAGATTCTATGTCAGGAATTATCTGAACCTTATCATTCAAAAATTTCACAGATTTCTCAAGTGTGTCTCTCAGCTTGTCCAGGAAATTCGAATACTGACTTGCCATATCAATTATCTGAGCAGAGAAAAGCACCAAAAGACCAGAGGAAAGAATAAATACTCCACCAAGTGTCATAATAATTCCAAAGACTTTCTTCACCCCTTTCTTTTTCAACCATTTCACAATTGGGTAGAGAATAAAGGCAAACAACATTGCAAAAAATATAGGCACCAAAATCACTTTACCAAAGTGCATAATGGCAACAATCCCTACGATGGAAGCAATGACGTAAAAAAACCTGCTAAATGATAATTTCATTTCATACAATCTTAAAGTGCTAAAGATAAGAAGGCAAAGAGGAAATTGAGTAAGGAAAAATCGATAACAAAATAATCCCCTTATTAAAGATTAGATAGGAAGCTAAACTAAGACTAGTGGTTATAAGATAAAATTCAAGATCTTTTAGAAAAAGAATCAAAAATCAGACTGGCGGTAGCGGGATTAGTGGCAATTGGTATGTTATGCACGTCACAAATTCTCATTAACATTTGCACATCAGGTTCATGTGGGTGCTTATCCAACGGATCACGGAAAAACACCACTGCATCGATCTTTTTTTCTGCAGCCAGTGCTGCAATCTGTGCATCACCACCCAAAGGTCCAGACAATAATCGTCTCACTTGCAAACCAGCTTTCTCCACATGCTGCCCAGTAGTACCGGTTGATGTTAGGTTGGCCTTCTTCAATAAAGATTTATGATCCAGTAAAAACTGAACCATTTCAGCCTTTTTACCATCATGAGCAATAATTGCTATTTCCATTTATTGAAATTGTTTAATTATTCAATTGGCAAATTACTCTCCTCGTAACCGCTTGATAATTGCCAGTGCTTCTGAGCACTTCTTTGTGATCGCATCAAAGTCTTTATTCGCTAAAACATCCTTAGGGAATAATTGCGAGCCCATTCCCACACAATGCACACCGGCTTCTACCCAACCTTTTAAATTCTCTTCATCGGGAGAAACTCCTCCGGTAGGCATAATACTGGCATATGGAAATGGCCCCCTTACTCCTTTCACAAACGCTGGGCCGCCAACTTGCGATCCAGGGAATATTTTTACCACTTCTGATCCTAATTCATGTGCCTTGACAATCTCTGTAACTGATCCGCATCCCGGACTCCAGGCTACTTTTCGCTTATTACAGATTTTGGCCATTTCTTCGTCCATCATAGGGGATACGATGAAGTTTGAACCTAGCTGTAAGTAAAGTGCGGTGGTGGGCCCGTCTATGATAGAACCCACTCCTAAAATCATTTCAGGACATTCTTTTTCCGCAAACTTGTTTAGCTCTGCAAAGACCTCATGCGCAAAATCACCCCGATTGGTGAATTCGAAAACACGCACACCTCCGGCGTAGCAGGCTTTCAGCACTTCTTTGCACATGTCAATATCCTTGTGATAAAACACCGGAACCATGCCGGTCTCTTTCATTTTTAGAACTACTTCAATTCGTGTAAATCTTGCCATGTTATTTATCTTTTTATTCTTCCTGATGTATTTCCTTGTACTAAACTATCTACCGCCTCCGCCGAGATCACATTTGCATCGCCTTCTACGGTATGCTTCAGTGAACAAGCCGCAGCAGCAAAATCTACTGCCTTTTGCTCGTCTTGTAAATTGAGTAAGCCATAGATCATACCTGCAGCATACGCATCTCCTGTACCAACGCGATCAACAATGTGAGTCACATCAAATGAAGGAGATGTAAGGACTTCTTTTCCGTTCCAGATGAATCCCTGAATGCGATTATGTGAAGCACTCAGGGTTTCCCTTTTCTTATCCACCACCTTTTGGACTCTCGGAAATTTTTCTTTCAATTTTTCTGATGCTGTCTGTAAGTCGTCATGCTCACTGGCGACTCCAAGATTTTCCTGCATATCATATGGAGAAGCTATGACCACATCGCATCCCTGAACCAACTCAGGCATTACTTCTGTTTTGTCCTTACCATACTGCCAAAGGTTTTTCCTGGAATGCACGTCTACCGAGACCGGAACACCTAATTCATTTGCAACCTGAATGGCCTGTCTCAAAGATTCAGCGGCATTTTCTGAAATCCCCGGAGTGATTCCCGTCCAATGAAACCAGTCGGCATTTCGTAGAATCCGTTTCCAATCAAATGTATTTGGTTTGATTTTGGAAAATGCAGAGTTATCTCGTTCGTAAACCACCTCACTTGGACGGTGAACCGCTCCTTTTTCCAAAAAATATTTACCCATACGTCCTTCACCATAGGTGATGTATTTGGTGTGCAACCAGTGATGTCTTAAGTATTGAGTAGCTGACCTACCTACCAGATTGTCCGGAAAGCAGGTGATATGAAACGCCTCTAAACCAAAATAGGCCAGTGAAATTGCCACATTGGCTTCTCCTCCTCCATATGCCAACTCGACGGTAGTTGCTTGTGAGAACTTCGCATAGCCTGGCGGTGAAAACCGCATCATTACCTCTCCAAATGTGACAACCTTCTTTTTCACCACTCCAGGATTTTATGGAATTCATATTCTTCCGGGTTAGGCAAATAGTGTTTTGCGTAAACGGCATCTTCCTCCGTCAGATAATGCAGCTCCTGGAAAAACAGCTTCGCTATTTGAGACTCCATATTTACCAGACGCGGCGGTATTTTCCCATCCTTTTCGAAATCTGATAAAAATATTGGTGTAATATCTCCTGAGGAATTGGCACTAACAATGCAGCCACTCACTCCTTCATTGAAAAGCTTCTTAACTCCCAGGCCAAGCAGTGAACAAAGTGTAAGATCCAATCCAATCGGCCGGGTACATCTTAGCTCATAACCCAGTTCAACCGGTCTACTTTTAATGTCCAGCGATAATGACTGAAGCTCTTTTTGCAAAAGAACATTGAAAATATGCGCTTTACTGACATTTCCCAGTTCCGGATGTCCATGTGCATCATACGTCATACTGATGTCACTTCGCTTAATCTCTTCCTCATCAAGGATATGGAATACACCCTCACTGATGACCACCACGCCATATTCTATTCTGGCAATTTTTCTCTTGATAATAGAGGAAATGCATAGCTTAATGATCTTATCAAACGTGACCTTTGTCTTATTGAACATCTCAGGGATGATCATCATTGGAAAATGACAGCCCGTTGCTACGCCAAAGGCCAGATGCCCAGCAGAACGACCCATCACTGACATGACAAACCACTGACGAGATGTACGTGCATCCTCATACACTGTATTTCCTATTCGGACTCCCTCATCTTTGGCAGAATGAAAGCCAAAGGTTGGGTTTCTATCCGGAAGCGGCAGGTCATTATCTATGGTCTTTGGAACATGAATATTACTTATTGAAATGTTCTGAGAAGCCAGGTATTTGGTGATACGATTAGCAGTTGAGGCTGTGTCATCACCACCAATGGTTACTAACAGTTTTATGTTTTCATTCTTAAAAATTCGGGTATTAAAATCCTCGTCTTTCGGTTTAAACCGACTCATAATGAGTGTAGAGCCTCCTCTACTAAAGATCCGATCGGCATGATCGAAATCAAAACTTTTGATTTCAGGATTCTCAGAAAATAATCCCTGATACCCATGATGAATGCCTATCACCCGATAGTTATCGGCTAAGAATGCCTTGGCTACAGTAGCAATAACTGTATTGATGCCTGGGGCGGGACCGCCTCCACAAATGATAGCTACACATGGTTTCATAATGATTTTTTAAAAAGTGGGGGTGAAATCTATGAGCGAATCATAATCTGTATTTTGAAAACCATCACCCCCAAATATTTTATCTCGCAACTCTGCCGGAAGCATCTCCACCCATTAGTTTCTCTACTTCAGCAACAGTTACAAGGTTTGCATCACCTTTGATTGTGTGTTTCAAGCATGAAGCAGCTACTGCAAAGTCAAGCGCATTCTGATCATCTTCCGGGTATTTCAGCAATCCGTAAATCAAGCCCCCCATGAAGGAGTCTCCTCCACCCACACGATCCACAATGTCCGTAATCTGATACTGACGTGTTTCGTAGAGTTTATTTCCATCGTAAAGCACACCTGCCCACGTATTGTGAGAAGCTGAAATAGAGCCACGGAGGGTTGTAATCACTTTCTTTGCTCGCGGAAATTTCTTCATCATTTGCTGGCATACAGAGAGGAAAGCTTCAGCTTTCACATTATGACCCTCTGTCTGAACAGAGATGCCTTCAGGTTTAATGCCGAAATGCATCTCTGCATCTTCCTCATTTCCAAGTACAATATCACAAAAGGAAGTCAACTCTGTCATGATCTCTTCACGCTTTGCATCATCACAATATTTCCAAAGTTTGGCTCTGTAATTCAAGTCTGTAGAGATGGTAATCCCTTTTTCAGATGCCACTTTCAGAGCTTCCAGGCATGCATCTGCAGCACCCTGAGAGATTGCAGGCGTAATACCCGTCCAGTGGAACCATGTGGCTCCATCAAATACTTTATCCCAATCAATCATTCCCGCCTCAATCTCTGCCATCGCGGAGTGAGCACGATCATAAACGACCTTACTACCCCTACTTACCGCTCCGGTTTCCAGGAAGTAGATTCCCAGCCGGTCTCCACCAAAAATGATGTTTTGCGTATTAACTCCTCGCTTCCTCATTTCCATCAACGCGCACTCTCCTATGTCATTCTTTGGCAAGCGTGTTACAAAATCAACGGGTACACCATAGTTGGCAAGTGAAACAGCGACATTGGATTCGCCACCTCCATATACGACATCAAAACTGCTTGCTTGTGAGAATCTAAGAAAACCGGGTGGGGCCAGCCTCAACATAATTTCTCCAAATGTTACGACCTTATTGCTCATGGTGGGTATAATTTAAGATTGTTTATTCTGTGTAATATATACACAGAAGTAAAAACACACAAGTATTCATCTGATATTTTTTGCTATTTTTTCAGCCGATACAAGGAGGGGCCTCCTTTAACGCCTGCCTTCTTCTCATTTGTGGCTTCCAGAAGGTCCATCTGGAGAATTTTTTTTCTGAAGTTTCTTCTGTCCAGGCTTTCACCAAGGATATTCTCATACAATTCCTGAAGCTCTGTGAGCGTAAACTGATCAGGCAATAATTCACCAAAAACAAAATGATCTCTTAGGTTGTCTCTTAGTTTTTCTAAGGCGTCAGCTAAAAGTTGATTGTGATCAAAGCCCAATTTAGGTAACTCATCAAGTCCGAACCATTTGATATCAGAAATATAGTTTTTGGGGATCGCTGGGTAATTCTCGGGCTTAACCAACGCATAAAATGAAACGGATACCACACGTTTCACCGGGTGCCTGTGTACTTCGCTATAACATGCCACTTGCTCAAGTGACATCTTTTCTATCCCCGTTAGGTTATTAAGTACCTGATTAACCGATTCGGATAAAGTCTTTCCTTCACTCATCGCTCCTCCAGGTAGCATCCAATGATCTTTAAACGGTTCTATGGATCTTTTAACCAGTAATATTTTCAGTTCATTATCCTGAAAACCAAAGACACAACATTCCACAGCAATGGTGCATTCGTAAGAGTCTACGGAAACAGCGGTATCTAACGGGCCTATTTTGGTCATTCTCTTTTTTTGGCTTTGTCGCGAATTAAGTTCAAAAATGGGAATTCAACTTCTGACTAAAACAAGATTGGCTTTTATCATCACCATTCCGTGTGATGGAACTTCCCAGATGAATCATCCACACGTTGATAGGTATGTGCACCAAAATAGTCACGCTGCGCCTGGATGAGATTCGCTGGCAATGTTGCCGTTTTTTGACCATGAAAATAATTCACTGACTCAATCAAACATGGTGCATGAATTTCTCCCTGAATGCATGCTGCCGCTACGGATTGAATGGCATTATGCATTGAGTTTATTGTCTCAATTAATTTCTCATTCATAAGGAGATTAACATCAGCTTTGAGGTATTCAACCAATTCCTTCATGAAGTCAGACTTTAGTATGCATCCTCCTGTCCATATTCTGGCTAGTTCACTAAGGTCAATGTCCCATCCATGTTGCTCAGAGGCACGATGGATAAGCGCAAATCCCTGATGATGATTCATGATGCGTGCGAACTGATAGCTGTCCTTCAACTGATCCTTCGTTATCTCACCGGAAAATTTCTTTGTGCTAAAAGTTTCAGCAGATTCCAGGCGGAGCTCTTTGAAAAAAGATAAGTATCGAGCAAACAGTGCAGCCGGGATTAAAGTGGCTGGCTGACCATAATTTGCTATAGAAACAGTCGCCCAATTTCCAGTTCCTTTGTTTCCAGCTTTATCAAGGATTTTATCAAGTAAATAGTCATCCCCTTCCTTCTTTCGTAAAATATCGATGGTGATTTGTAAAAGATAGCTATCCAGATCCTGCCTCCACGACTCAAAAACCGCAGCAATATCTTCATTAGATGTGCCTTGCCTTTTCAAAATCGCGTAGCATTCGGCAAGTAATTGCATCTCGACGTACTCAATGCCATTGTGGATCATTTTCACAAAATGGCCACTCCCTTCTTTTCCTATATACGTACAGCATGGTTTCCCATCAGCGTCTCTCGCTACGATGGCCTCCAGGTATTTTTGAATTTTTGAATACGCATCCTTCTGACCGGACGGCATGATTGAAGGTCCCCTCAGAGCTCCTTCCTCTCCTCCGGAAACGCCGGTCCCCATAAATATTAGTCCATGCGCTTCCAACTCGCTCATTCGCCTGCTGGTTTCCTGATAATGCGAATTACCGCCATCGATCACGATATCCTGCGGCTCCAAAAATTCTTGCAAATCATTCAATACCAAGTCCACAGTGGGCCCGGCATTGACCATTAGAATGATCTTCCTCGGCGTTTCCAAAGACTTGACAAATGCACCAAGATCATCAAAAGGTTCGGCTTCCTCAAGTTCCTGATGCTCTCGCTGAAATTTGACGGCCACATCCTCTTCTTTTCCAGCAACGTGACGGTTGAATATGGATATTTTAAAGCCTTTTTGAGCGAGGTTTCGACTCAAGCTTTTGCCCATTACACCTAATCCAATTAATCCGATCTCTGAACTCATTTTAGTCTTTGTTTTATGTCATTAATTATTTGCTCCGGGGCTAATGCAACATTGATGTTTATTGCATTCTCAGGCTCTTCTAAATCATCAAATTGAGATTGCAGCATCTCTGCATGCATGTAGTGACCCGATCGTTCATTCATCCGACAATATATCGTATCATAATCCCCCTGTAGATACACCCATTGAACATTTGGCTCAATTCCTTTATTCAAAAGCCTTCTATATTTTGCTTTCAATGCCGAACAAGCGATTACGCATCCTTTAAAAGTATGCTTTTTAGCTTCCTCATTGATCTTTTCTAACCACGGATGTCGGTCTTCATCATTCAATGGAATTCCACTACTCATTTTTGCTTTGCTCTCCTTCGTATGAAAATCATCTGCATCAAAAAATGGAGTTGACAGCTCTTCTGACAACATCTTTCCAATTAGTGTCTTGCCGCTTCCAGACACCCCCATGACAAAAATTATATTCTTAGAAGGAATCACTTTTTCAAGAAAAAATATCCATTAAACCATTAATCATGATAATGAGCGAAAACGCCAAAGCTCCTGCCATTATCACATTCGTCCAAACCTTCTTTATTGGTAATTCTGTGTGCTTTCGATTCCAGAGGAACAGCAAACATCCAACGACAATCGGTAAACCGAATACATTAAAAACCTGCGTGATTATTTGACCTCTGATTGGATTGAATCCAAAAATTGGAACACTAAGAGCAAGAATGCTTGCCACACCAGTCACAATTCTGAATCTCCTGGAACTTACATCAAGCTTACCTGATGAATAATCGGCCAACATCAGTGGCACAATCATGAGGCAAGGGAATATCGAAGAAAGACCTGCACTCAGTGTTCCTGCAAAAAAGATGGAAACGGCAAACCTTCCAACTGAAGGCTCCAGGGTATCTGACATATCCAGCACATGTGTAATTTCCTTTCCTGTGCCATAGAGACTTCCACTCGCCACTGCCATAATGGATCCACTGATTACAAAAATCAGGATGGCTGCCACGATGGAATCATTCCTTTGAGTTTTGGTATCACTCACCGACCATTTCTTGCCCTGGATAAAGAGTGGACGAGAAAGGAATGTAGCTGCAGCCATCGTTGTTCCCACAAATGCCGCAATGAGAATTCCTGCACCCTCCACCCGTGGTATTTTAGGGATTAAGCCCATGATCACCTCTGTTGGCATTGGAAAAACAAAGAACAGTGTAAAGACAAAACTGAGTCCCATCATGGACACGAATATTGCCAGTACCTTTTCAAAGAGTGTATAACTACCGCTTAAAAGCAGAGCGTAGAAAATTCCAATAATCAATACAGCCAGCCCTAAAACAATGGTATACTTGTGATTGGCAGCTTCCGGGAAATTGATTTGAATGATCTCAAAGACCACATTAGAAGTAATTCCTAGGATTCCTATTAGCGAATTCCATTGCCCAATACCTACGGTAACAATGATGGCAAGGGCTATGATCTGTCCGAACTTCAAGTGTTTTTTGATTGAAAAAAGCAAGGTTTCTTTAGTCATCAGGTAATAGTGGCCTGAGACGTAAATCAGAACACCAGAAAAGAGGCAACTAAAGAAAAGTACCCACAACAGATCCATGCCAAAAGAGTTTCCAGCCACAATCATGGAGGTCACACTTCCTGTACCAATGGTGTAACCAATGGCAAAAATCCCCGGACCGAAGGATAGCAGAAATTTTAAAAACTTTTTCATGGCAGGTGTATTTGGGTAGTTGCTTATTCTCGTTTGCGTATTTAGTGCATCAGTTGATATCCAGTCTTAAAACTTCTCCGGGCTTTAGTGTTTTCGTCATTTTCTTGCCTCTTATGGTTTGAATTTCAATGGTTCGTTCATTCTTATCAAGTGAGTAAATCACAAATTGATCATCCCCAGTCTTAATAAATAAATCTGCTTCTTCAGGCGACATTAAAGTTAGTTTTTCGTTTCTTGCTTCGCTCACATTAAAAAGATACACACCATCATCTGAGCTCATACTTATTGGATTTGATCCATCTAACATCCATTGAGACTGGCTTACTTTCCAATTGCCAATCATCATCTCATCTGCATTCTCATCCAGTCGGTTGCTGTATCCGCAGTATGGATAAATGATAGTGATAAAGCTAAAGTCCTTTTGGGCCTTTTTCGTAACGACGCTCCAGTGTTTGCCTCTCGTTCCGTCACTTTCTGCCTCATCAGCATCATAAAGCTGAAATATGTCATGACCACATGCGTCAGGCATAGTGGCTCTTAGGAGGTTAGGCCCTTCTTCATGCGAATAATGACCCTGCCACACCTGTTTGTAATCGTGTGATCCATCTGAGGAGAAGTCGTCCTTAACGATCCAAAAATCATCTTTTACATATATGACCTGACGCGTGTAATCCACGCCTACATTCTCAAATCCATCATGACTCCCGGCGAAAAAGTCAAAATCGTTTGTGGTTTCCCATGCAATCACTGTTGGGTTTGGGAGCTCCAAAAACTTCCCAAATCCGCTCCCTCCTTTATTGGAGGTGTATTGCTTGCCTTGCAGCTCGTCATTCACCAATGCAACATTCTTTACCAAAGAGTTTTTGAAAAACTCAAAATCATCGAGTGAATAACGAACCTGATAATTGGGTAAGATGGCATGCCCATTTGCTATTGCCTGGACCCCTAACATGTCGCCATGCTGATGATCGGGCTTTTTGTCATCGAGACCAGCAGTGATGATCATCATCTTGTCATCTTCTCCCCAGCCTTCACGCATGATGTAATAGCCGGTTTCTTCAAAAGCCAGCGAACCATATGTAGGTTTCTTCTTCTTAATATCTTCCAGCATTTTAACCTGGTCATTACTGAGAAACCAATACACCCGATTATCCACTTTATTGGTAGCGAAATAGCCGAATTCCGGATCTTCAAACAATAAATAGCCCAAGGTCATAGACTCAGAAATGTCATTTTTCTCCCCCCAGGGAATTTCGGTATCGTCCTGAAGCACCGGTGCTGAACGATCGGGATAGGCAATTTTGACCAGGGTTGTAAACAGCCCTCTGAGCTTTTCTTCCCAGGCCGGATCTACTTCAATGGAATTGATTTTGGCTAGCTGATACACATAAAAATAGTTGTTGATATCACTCATGTGATAGTGAACAGATCGCTCAAACTGGAACCCATCGTCATTAATTTCCCGATCCAGATGCTCTCCCAACCTTTGCATGGCTCGCTCGAGCCACAGATCCGTACCTTCAAAATCTCTCAACAAAATCGCCAACATAGCCAGTGCTGAAACTCCTCTGGTCTGATGATTCCCAGGACTAAATTGTCCGTTCCTTTCGTAAAGGTGTTGTCCATGCTGTAACAGCGTTGCAATGGTCACCAACTGGTCTTGATCTGAATATTCTGCCTCATTTAGAAACATGTTATGTATCCACAACCAGTTGAGGATCCGGTATCCGGAGCGGAATGCCTCATAGACGCCATTTCCATCTTCGATGGTTTCATATTGACCAGCTTGAAGTGCAGCATTTAGAGATCGCATTTGATTCACAAAATACCTGATATACTTTGGGTCTCTACCCGAGTTGAAATAATGTAACGCTATATCTACCATCTTATGCTGACGAGCCAGATGCCTCATCGCATAGGCATTTACAGGCTCACCATTTAGGTAATTAAAAGGCATCACCCACTGTGTTGAATCATTGTATTTACCCATGTGATCCAGTGCTCCCTTTTTATGATTCTCTTGATTCGCAAATACACGGTTATAGTGAGGAAGACGATCATTAAATGTTTTATAGTCATAGAAAAAACGCTCTGAAAATTGCTCTCGGAAATATTTCGCTAATTCTGACCGGTCAGCATCTTTTAATTCTTCTTGTACCTCTTTATTCAAATAGTTCGTTAAATCTTCTATGGGTAATACCTCGGTGGAAGGAATGGATTGGGCCTTTCCGCCATAGAGGAGTAATAAATAGAATAGAGTGATTAATAAAGTTTTAGGTCCCATGCTGTTTAAAATTATCACGATTAAAAAAATATATGCTTTTAGTCTCGTTTTATTCAATGCATATTTATTATTTTGTGTACTAAGTACACAGTTTAATAAAATACAGAATTAATGAAGATTCGTATGGGTAGTTTGCATTATTTTTTACCGGTAGGGAAATTGACCTCCATTCGATTCATGTTATCAGGCCTGGTAGCCTTTACCCTTACAACGGGTTGTTTCGGTCAGGATCCTAATTTGCCACCAAGTGGAAATTTTGATCTATCAAAATGGAAAGTGACTCTTCCCGATCAGTCTGAGGTTTTGGAAGCCGAACTCACAAGTGGATTTGAAAGCGAAAATGAATTCTATACAGATCCAACAACAGGAGCCATGGTTTTTAGATGTCGCAACGATGGTCAAACAGGAGGCAGTTCTTACCCTCGAAGTGAGCTCCGCGAAATGATTCGAGCTGGAAATACAAGTATCAGTACGCAAGGCATTGGATTGAATAACTGGGTTTTCTCTTCTTCGAGTATTGCCAACCAGGAAGCCTCCGGAGGAGTGGATGGAACAATGACAGCCACTGTGGCAGTAGATCATGTCTCTACTACAGGAGAATCCAATAAGATCGGACGAGTGATCATCGGACAAATACATGCTTCAAGTGATGAACCGTGTCGAATCTATTATCGAAAACTCCCAAACAACACTAAGGGCTCAATCTATTTCGCTCATGAGCCAACCACCTCTTCCGAGCAATGGTATGAAATGATTGGCAGCAGGAGTAGCAGTGCCTCTGATCCCGCTAATGGTATCGCACTTGGTGAACAATTCAGCTATGAAATCGATGTGGTCGGCAATACGCTGACGGTTACCATCATGCGAGAGGGCAAAGCGGATGTGGTGCAGGTAGTTGACATGAGTGATAGTGGGTTTGAAGATGACTGGATGTATTTCAAGGCAGGCAACTACAATCAAAACAATTCCGGGGATGCCGGCGATTATGCTCAGGTTTCATTTTTTGCTCTGGATGTCTCACATTCTGCTCCTAACAATCCTCCATCGGTGAGCATTACCAATCCTTCTAATAATGACACCTTTATCGAGAGTGAAAACATTACTATTTCTGCGAATGCATCGGATAGTGATGGCACCATTTCTAAAGTGGAATTTTTTGAAGGAAGTAACAAACTAGGTGAAGATACTTCTTCTCCCTATTCCTTTAATTGGGAGAATGTAGCAGAAGGCAACTACTCGCTTACAGCTGTCGCAACAGACGATAAAGGATCGACCACAACCTCATCTGAGGTCAACATCACTGTTAATTCTCAACCTACCGGATACGATGCTCCATACGATATTCCCAGATTTCAGGCTTTCATCGGTGGGAGTAAGTTACAGGCTCCTACCAGTTCTACAGCAGCTACACCATCTGATTTAATTAACGGTTATTCATCTGATAATTTTTATGTGGTAGATGGTGATAAAGTAGCTTTTAACCAAACTGGCACTAGTATGCGAACGGAGCTAAGACATGAAACTAACTGGTCCATTTCTGATGGAGACCGTTCACTCCATGGTCGTTTAAAAATTGAGGAGCAAACCTGTGATCAGGTGACTGTGGTACAAATTCATGATGACGCCAATGCGGGAGCTGGTCCAAACAAACCTCTTTTAAGAATTTACAAGCACCTGACCAAAACGCCGGTGAACCATCTATGGGCTGCAGTAAAATCGGATGACTCTGGTGACAATACCACACATGTAGATTTAGGAGAGGCTCCTGCCGGATATTTTGGGTTTGATGTTCGATTGGTTGGAGGGACTATGATCATTGACATTGATGGGGATGAGAAAGCGAATATGGATGTTTCATACTGGACTTTTCCGAGCTACTGGAAAGCTGGGGTTTACCTTCAGGATGAAGGAGAAGCTACGGCATATTTTGATGAGCTATATGAAAGCGATGGGTCTGAAGTAAATCACTCTCCTTCTGTTAGTATTACCTCTCCCGCCAATGAAGAAAGTTTTAATTCAGGAAGTGACATCACAATCATCGCAGATGCTTTTGACACGGATGGTTCTGTCAGTTTGGTTGAGTTTTTTCAGGGAAATGAAAAATTGGGTGAGGATGCCACAGCACCATACGAAATTGTTTGGAATGATGTTCCTGTTGGTAATTATACACTTACTGCAACCGCCACAGATAATGAAGGAGCCTCCACAAAATCTTTAGGCATTGATATTTCCTTAGGTGTTCAATTCACACTCAGTACATCAACGACCGGCGAGGGCAACATCTCACTCAATCCTTCAGGTGGATCGTATGCAGAAAATACGGTCGTTAGTTTGACAGCTACACCATCATCCGGATACCAGTTTGATGGCTGGAGCGGGGATATATCAGGAAGGCAAAATCCTGTAAGTATCACGATGGATTCTGACAAAAGTGTTGTTGCGACTTTTCTTCCCATCTATACATTGACAACATCTGTAAATGGTAATGGATCAATAACATTAAGTCCTTCTGGTGGATCATATGAGGAAGGTACAGTAGTAACTCTTACTGCAATTCCTGATTCTGGCAATCAGCTGGAGAGTTGGGGTGGAGATGCATCCGGAACAGAAAATCCAATAACTGTAACTATGAATTCAGATAAGTCTGTAACCGCTACATTCGGTGTTGCACTTTCAGTTGATGGTGATTTAGAGGGAACTAATAATGAACTGGTTGCATATCCAAATCCGCTCAAATCAAAAACAACTTTCGAATACGTATTGTCCACCGAAAAATATGTGGATATAAGTATTTATGATATGATAGGAAAGCAAATTGAAGTACTCGTCAATAAATCCCAGAGTCAGGGAGATTATTCGGTTGATTGGACACCTAAAAATGATCTGCCAAACGGTCAGTATTTCGCTAAGATGACCATTGGAAATGAAACGAAATCCTTAAAAATCATCCTGGATCGTTAATCAGCAGGTGAACTCAACTGTACACCTTCAGCCATATACAAATCATCATACATAAGCCCTCCATTACCGTAAGGTTGCTCAGCTGGCCCTGTATTGCAATTGGTCAGGAAGTAGATGAGCGGAAGCTCGCGCTTCATTCGAAAATCAGCACCAGTATAAACTTTCTGTTGCTGTGGAAACTCATCACCACCTCGCAGATAAACGTCATACTTTTGACCACCATCATTGATCTTTGAATTGTTGACCACCATCCAAGCTTCATACCACTTACCTTCTTCCAAAGGTTTGGCTGTTCGGTTTTCTACGGGATTAGTAATTTTCTCATAACCTTCCGATTTACGAACCATCAATGTGCCATCGTTCTTAAATCCATCGGATTCGAATTTGTCGGTTACGCGTAAGCTCGGCTCCAGGGCATTGTAATCCTGCTTATTGATCCCTTCCGGATCTAAATTACTCAGCCCAAATACATGATTATTCGGAAAATACTCAACCTTGAATTTTAAATAAAAGGTGTACGTTTCTCCAACCTTAACCTGAACCGGAAGCTTGCAGTAGCTGAGCGCTTTCCTGTTTCCAACCACTCCTTCAGCAGCCGGCTTTTTAATTAGGTAATGATTTGATTCGCCCGCTTCACTTCGAACTTCTGTTACCTGTGGATTTTCGATTCGTGGATCCGTATCGTTTCTTGTATCGGCAAGTATCCAGTTTTCCATAGGATCAGACGACTCAAAGTCATCGATTTTGATCCAAGGAGAACTGGTCTGATTGCAGGCTATTGCTACTGCCAGCAGCAAAATCATAGGAATGCAGGTTTTTAAGTCTTTCATGAGATTGAAATCATTTTACTCTTTCATCGGAAGTCCTGAAAGAAGACACTGTTCGTATAAGTCATACATTTCTGATGCTGGAAGATTTAATTCCACCAACTGGTTCAGTGCTTTATCAAGTGTCTGAGCATTCTCGCCCGAATTCAAGTTAAAACGATGAAGGATGGGTATCAGGTAAACAAGCTTATTTTTGGTTATGGAAGGGTGGGGCCATTCTTTCCCATCAATAACCGGAGTAAGATACGCCAATGCGAGCTTCAGGCTCTTTCCATTTGGCGTTTCGTATTGCCAAAGATCCACTCCCAATTGATCACCAATTTTCGCAAGCATCAGCAATGGCTTCAGATTGAAGCAGCTATAGAAAAATGATCGTGTCCTTTCTAATTCATGAGTTTGCCTCCCTTTTTCATCTATTTGTTCTTCCAAACTTTCCCTTACCTGATAGATCATATTTTCTGCCACAGAGTTCCTACCAACAAAACGTGCGATTGATGCCACATGCAGACGATACCATGAACCATGATTATTAACCTGTTGTGCACCTTCTCGCCCCAGGTCACTTTCTGTAAGCCAGTTCAGATATTCAGTAAGCCACTCCTGCATACCATTCTCAAAGGAATCGGTCCAATATGGAGAATCTCTTAAAATAACAATGGCGTCAGGTATTACCAGTGCTATTAGTCGGCCATCCAGTATGCCGGATCGTCGGCCTTTGGAGTTTCCAGGTACACTTTGCGCATATTCCAAATGAGGGTTCATTTTGGTATCCTCTGCTAAAAACCAGGTATTGAGCATGCTAATAGCTTTCCTGGCATATTGCTCATCTTCCGTGAAATAATATGTAAGACTTAGGTATTTCACGCCTTCTGTCATCAGACCTAACCGATTTCGATCTACAGCATCTGTTTGCGTTTCCGGATTGGTTACTCCATCCTTTCTGATCCAGGGAAGGCCATCCTCCTTTTGCGGGTCAGGCCACCAGTATCTACTAATGCTTAAATAGTCGTGTTTGTCTTCAGAAGGTGGATCAATTGTTTTGTCCATGACCGTTGGATCATCCATTTCCAACAATTCATTAGCCCTGCCCTGCAGCATGTAATATGCCTTTTGAGCACATCCGGAAATAGACCCTGTATTTAGATCCATGTTTACAGCCGAAAGTCTTTCTGAGTCATACAGGACAAAATCATATTGATCTTGACTCTTTGAGGAGAAAAACAATGACAGAAAAACAATGAAATAGTAGAATTTCATTTGGACTCTATGCTAGCATCAATACATCAATTTCAGTGGAAGGTTTTGCTCAACAATCAATTCACCAGAGTTTTCAATGACATTGTCTGCATGGGAATTATTCTTTGCTCCCCAAAGTCGAGCTACCAGTTTCACATCATTGTTACTGAATGTGTTTTTCGAAATATCCACATTGATGATACCGTACGTGTTCAGCAAAATACCATTTTCTTCTGCTGCTCCGCTATTGGTAAACATACATCCCTGAACAACCAGATTTCCTCCTACCGTTGATTCATCATACCCTCCGCGGTAATAGTCTAGCACATTATTCTTTACACCATCGAATTGGCTATCCAGAATATAAACGTTCTCAGCATTGTAATCCCCCCGATCATCGTCCTCTCCTGAAAGCTCCAATCCATTGTTGCAGTTTTTAATCACTGAGCTCTTGATTTTGATGTATTCTGAAAAGGAGTATTTATACGCCTTTAGAACGTAATCAAAATTTGATATTTCAGAATCAACCACCTTTAGATTATACAGACTGGACATGTTTTCCTTCAGACTTGCAAAAGCATAATTTTCTCCGCTTCCAGTTAGGATGACTGATTTCAAAATAAGCTCGCCTTTTGGATTCATTTCAAAGGCTGGAGTCTGAGCCATACCTAAATATGAAATGGTCGATTGGGTTGCAGAATCAGCCGATTGAATAGTAAGTTTCTTGTCAATTTTCAATGATGAGCCAACATCGTAGTTGTCGGCAGTAAGCTCTATAATGTCTCCGCTGGAAGCATTGGCAACTGCCTGAATCAGCTCATCAGAAGTGCCGACCGAATGTATTTGTGGCTCTTTGGATTCCTGTTTTGCTTCAAACCAATCGGGACCATATTTCGATAAATCCATGATATTGGGTGCGCCTGTACCAGTAGTAGCACCAATTGAATTATTTGTATTCCGAGCATTACCGAATAAATCCTTTTTGATTTGATCAAATTCGAAACCCTCATATGCATTCACATCACCTAAATCTGAAGATGGTACCCAAACATTTTCTTCTATTTCCTTTATGGAAAAATCTTTTTCGATAAGTCCATCTACCCCTCCAAACTCAACACCTTGATTGTTTATCACATTGCTTTTGAATTCAATTCCATCAATCTTGTCATGTCGAACGATCGGTTGTTCATCTCCTTCTGTATTGTAAATCACATTATTAGCGACCAATGTACGCTCCGGAGTTTCGGATCTGATTTCTGAAGGTGGTAATACGTCTTTTTGATCCACATTTGAACCCACCCCAAATTGCCAGGGTGAATTGCAATTGACCCAGGTATTGTAGGCCACCACCACATCCGTCACTTGTATGTATCTGTTTAATGGTGATTTTGGAATGCCATTCATCACAGCCAAAGGAGATCTAAAAATCTCCCCTCTCAGGTTATAAAAATAATTATTGGTCACCCAATGACCAGTCCCGATCAATCGGATCCCACCCACATGTGGGGAGTTTTCATCTCCGATGAAATAGTTGCCATCAACCGTGCAGTAGTTGCCATGGCGTGTAACCAAAGACCCTTCGCTTTTGTAAAAAACATTATTTCTGAACTCGTTGAAGTTGGATTTACTTGAAATCACCTCAACCTCACCATTGCATCTGTCAAACAGATTGTCATACACTTGCGTGTAACTAGGTGTCATGGATGTGCTACTGTTTCCAATCTGGATCGTTTCTGCACTTGGACCTCCTTTCGGTGGCCTTGGGCCAAAATGATTGTTATTGATTTTATGATAGTTTTTAATGCTCTCGTTCCCTTCCAGATCCACACGTATGGTCGGTCCTCTATTTGATTTTCCTGCGAGGTAGCAGTGATCCATTTGATTGTTTCGACCTTTAAATCGCACCCATAAATCCTGCTTATTTCTCTGGGATTTATTGAAGTCTTCAATCACGCAGTTGGTTACACGCGCATTAAAAGCAAGCGTGTCGTCATTTATTGCAAACTGGATAACTGCCTGAGATGGAGAAGCTCCATTCGTGAAATAAAGTCCATCAACCACCAGGTGCTTTCCTCCTAGTCTCAGATCAGATTCACCCTGAATGATAACTTCTCCGGGCGCTTCAGCTCGAAGGGTTATCGGCTGGGCTTCTGTTCCTTTTCCGAAAAACTTGATCCTGACCTCACTCCACTCGCCTTTCGCCATGACAATTTCAGTTCCGGGTTGAGCATTTGAAATAGCCGCTTCCAACTCAGCAGCATTGGTAACTAAAACGCTGTTTTTCGTTTCACAGCTAATTAAAAAGCTCAGAATAACGATTGATAAGGTTAGCTTTTTCATGATGTTTATTTTTACTGATTAGGAGGTGTTCCCGATCCAATGGAAGATTCGCGGAACCAAACTTCAGTATAGCTTCCATTTGCATACTGTGCTTCCACATCTCCATTATACGTGTTTGCTCCGGTGCTCCAAACCATATTCGTCTCAGGATCTCTCCCGTTGGTTTGATTGTATGCGCCCTGCTTGAAAAACTGTGTTTCACCTTCATATGCATTCGCTCTTTCTACGCCATCTTGACCGATAGGTACAAATAGATTCATTGTTTGCTCAGGTATATCTTCTTTGTTTTGAAAATCTGATACCAAGAGGTTTTTGGTAAATGTTTTTGTTTCATGCCCTTCGCTCATGAATGTGAGGTACATCATTCCATCATAGACATTTATCTCATAGCTAAACTCCTCTCCTAGTTCGATCCCTTCTTCCGGCTCAGCTGGATAAGAAGCTGAATCTGAACCAACCACCGACATATCATATCCCCATATCGCTGTTGAAAAATCCCATCTTCCGGAATTATCATCGCCATCGGTATTGATTTCATAGTTCCAAAAAACAGAACCTTTGGTATGACCTGGAAACTTCTTGTAAAAGATTTTCAATGGCTCGTTTTTATGTCCATCAGCACTGTGAATTTGTCCTACTACTACCGAATGAGATGCAGCGACTCTTGCATCGCCGGAGGTTGAAACATGCATGACTTTTAGCGTGCCGGTAAGCTTTCCACCCTCTTTTGGCGTCCACCTGTACTTTTGTCCAAGTTCCGTTCTGGTATTATGAGAATTAGGGGAAGTAATTCCACCATTCGGTGCTTTGTAAACGACCCAATCCTTGCCGTCATTCACATCATAGAAGTAGTCTTCATGTTCAAAGTTCTGCAGACTATCAACTGATTCTCCATTTCCCAAAAGAATCTTCCATTCATCAAGGTTAGCAATTACATCACTTGGGAATTTTTGATTTGTATTCTCAGATTCCTCTGTTTTTTTGTTTGAATTACAGCTTACACAGAAAGCAAGCAGTATTAAAAAAGGTAGTCTTAGTAGCTTATCCATCATTTTCTTATCAATCATTTTTTATAAAATATCCTTCATTAGACACTGCATCCTCACCGACATGAATGGTGGCTTCTTTGAACCAAACCTCGGCATAATTACCGGTTTCATACTGTTTTTGAATGTCCCCATCAAACGTCTCCGCACCGGAACACCAGATTGGGTTGACTTCCGGTGACTTTCCATTGGTTTGGTTATATGACCCAAGTTTGAAGAAAAGACCTTCTTCAGCATAGGCATTTGCTCGCTCCACTCCGCCCTGCCCGGCAGGCACAAACAGGTTTTGAGTTTGCTGTGGAATATCATCCGGAGTTGTGTATTCCGATTGAATCAAATTTTTAGTGAACGTTTTGGTTTCATGTCCTTCACTCGAAAAAGTCAGGTACATCAACCCATCCCGTACTTCGATCACATATCTAAATTCTTCACCTAGCTCTATTCCTTCTTCAGGTTCCTCAGGATAAACGTTTTCCTCAGTTCCTACTACAGAAAAGTCATGTCCCCAAACTGCTTGTGAGTAATCCCATCTTCCTGAATTGTCGTCACCTTCGGTGTTGATTTCGTAGTGCCAGAAAACAGAGCCTTTGGTATGACCGGGAAATTTTTTGTAGAATATTTTAAGGGGTTCATTCTCATGTCCATCAGCGCTATGAATCTGCCCCGCCACTACCGCATGAGTAGCTGCCACTCGTGCATCACCCGTTGCTGAAACGTTCATGACTTTGAGTGTGGCTGTCAATTTTGCATTGGATATTGGATACCATTTCTTCAACTGAGCCAACTCCGTTCTGGTGTTGTTCGAAGTTCCATGCGTATTTCCGGCATTCGGTGCTTTAAAGACCACCCAATCTCCAGATTCATCAATTGAAGTGAAAAAGAAATCCGCATGCTCAAAGTCCATGGCTGGACCGGCATTTGAGCCATCTCCTAAGATCAAATTCCAATGATCAAAAAATGGAATAACATCACTCGGATAAACCGTTTCTGTTGTTTCCTCATTACCGCTCTTTTTTGAAGAACTTGAACAGCTATTCAATAGAGAGATTGAAGTAAGCATGAGTAACGTCACGGGTAGGTTGATTCTATTTTTATTCATTTTTCTTTTCAGTTTTCATTATCTGATATCTACCAATTTTATTTTAATGATAAAACCAGAGTTTTATTGAAAGGCCCACGATTGTCACAAAGAGCAATCGCTTGATCCATTTATCTTCCTTTTTTATGGAGAAATAACTTCCCAGATATCCCCCAACAGAAGTTCCAATGGCGAGGGTCAATCCATAACCCCAGTGAATCACATCACCGAGAGCAAAAACCAACACCACAGACAAAGTATAAATAAAAGCCACCATGACTTTAATGCTGTTGATACTGGCCATGGATTTATGTCCCAATAATTCCAGAACCAGAATGATTATGAATCCAACACCCGCATGAATGAAACCTCCATAGATGCCAATCAGGAAAAAACTCAGAAGTGCTAACCAATTGGTACTTCCTGAGCCTGATTGTACCTTTTTGATTGCAAGTCCTGATTTACCCTTCAGGATTGTAATTCCCACCATAATCATGACTATCGAAAGTAGTTTAGCAAATAATTCACCTTTAATGTCTACTGCTAAAAGCGCTCCCAACACTGCTCCCGGTACTGCTGCTAAGCCTAAGTAAAGGCTATACTTCCCATCTACCAGTCCTGACTTTCTGAATTTCCGTATAGCAAAAACATTCTGCCAAAGAATAGCCACCCGGTTCGTTGCATTGGCAACATTCGGCGGTAACCCCATGAATATCATCATCGGCAAGGTCAATAAGGAACCACCTCCAGCCGCTACATTCAGAAAACCGGCCAGTATTCCAACTGCGACCAAAATGATCCCTGAAACAATATCCAGGGAATATTGATCCATTTATGAAAAGGCCAGGCCTCCATTTATATCCACATTATTTCCAGTCATGAAGCTGGACTCATCGCTTGCCAGGTAGGCTATCAAATCGGCTACTTCTTCCGCCTTCCCTTCACGTCTAAGTGGTGTACCATCTGCAACTTTTTTCCTCACTTCATCTTTAGTGAAATCATCATGAAATTTAGTAGCAATCATACCCGGACAAACAGCATTTATTCTGATTCCCTGCGGACCAAATTCCTTGGCCCAGTTCCGAGTTAATGTCATGACAGCTCCTTTTGACGAAGCATACATCGCGGAACCGGGACCACCTCCATCACGTCCGGCCTGAGATGCCACATTGACGATAGATCCACCTTTACTCATGAGAGGTTTAAATGCCTTTGTTACGAATACCGTTCCCTTCATGTTTACATCCATCACGAGGTTATAGAATTCCTCATCAATTTCTTCGATGGTTTTTCTGGCAAAAAGACCACCCGCATTATTAACCAGGATATCCACCTGATCGCCAAATGCTTCTTTGGTTTGAGCAACCATGCTGTCTATGTCAGCCTGCTTCGTCACATCAGCTTGCACTGCGATGGCTTCCCCACCTTCAGCTTTAATGGCAGCAAGCGTATCTTCACTAGCCTTCTTGCTACCGTGATAGTTGACTACCACTTTAGCTCCTTCTTTTGCCAATTTGATACAGATTGCCTGCCCGATATCTCGTGCTCCGCCTGTGACTACAGCTACTTTTCCTTTGAGTTTCATTAGATCAGGTTTTGATATTTCTAAATTCCTAATGCCTGACCACCGCCGATTTGTACGGTTTCAGCAGTCATAAAAGATGCGTCCTTGCTTGCCAAGAATGATACTACACCTGCTACCTCTTCGGGTTGACCTAATCTTCCAAGCATGATGTTATTCTTCCATGATGCAAAGACTTCTGGTTTTGTTTGCTTGATCTGAGCATGAAATGGTGTGTCAATGGTTCCAGGTGAGACCGCATTAACTCTGATTCCATATTCTGCTAAATCTTTTGCAAGTGCTCTTGTGATCGCATGAACTCCCGCTTTCGAGGTTCCATAAATCCCAGCTCCAGGGCCTCCGGCATTCCATCCTGCATTGGAAGTGTAGTTGATGATCGTTGCATCTTCTCCATTCTTCAGGTATGGAATGGCAGCTCTGGAAGTAAAAAACACCGAATCAAGGTTAAGGGCCATGACTTTTCTGTAAAACTCAGTGGTCATTTCTTCGAATCGCGATCTACCTCCCAGACCTCCGGCATTATTTACCAACACATCTATTCTGCCATATTTGTCACCTATGGCTTTAATATTTGCGTTTACCTCTTCTTCGTTTGTAACATCAAAACCATAGTACTCAGCATTGATTCCTTCTTTGGAAAGTTCATTCACTCTTTGAGCTCCAGCTTCGTCTTCAATGCCATTTAAAATAACGGTGTAGCCATCTTGGCCAAGTCTTTTTGCAACTTCAAAACCAATACCACCGGTTGCTCCGGTTACTATTGCTACTTTATGTGAATTATTCTTCATTTTCTAATAGTTTTTTAAATTTTATTTCTAGCCAATAGGCTTTATTTCTTTTGCGAAAAAGTTTACTGACAGGTACCCAAGGGGTACAAAAACAGCAATCATGATGAAAATCGGTGTGTAGGAATAATTGTCGGTAATCACAGGAACAAGGAAGTTCATAATGATTACAGAGAAAATACCCACTGTACCACCGAGCCCTGCTAACGAGCCCACAGATTTACCGCTAAACAAGTCACTTGGGATCGTCTGAATATTGGAGATTACAAATTGGAAACCATACAGAACTACTGCTACAATTCCAACGAACTTTTCAGGTGTATTACCATAAAGAATTGTGGCTGCCATACCAATAAACATGATGATACAACCAACTAATATGGTTTTCTTTCTTGCCTGATCAACAGATGCTCCTTTGATCATAAGCCTGCCAGAGTAATAACCTCCTGAAAGACTTCCAATCGCGGCTCCTACGTATGGGACCCATGCGAAAAAGCCAATTTCTTTCACATTAAATCCATATACATCTGCCAGGTAAATAGGCATCCAACCCACAAAAAGCCACCAAATTGGTTCAACGAAAAACCTTGAGGCTAAAACCGCCCATGATTCACGATGAGATAAAATTTTCAACATGCTCAATCCAGGCTTTTCTAATTGCTCATTTTTTTGTTCCATCCCTGACAGGATGAAGTTTCTCTCCTCATCAGTGATCCATTTATGGTGTGATGGAAGGGCTTTGTTGAAAATCACCCATGGAATCACCCAAAGCAGACCTAAGATGCCGAGTAGCACAAATGTCATTTCCCATCCGATGGCAACCCATACAATTGCGATAAGAGGCGGAGCTACAATTGAGCCCATTGCTGCACCCGAATTGAAGATTCCCTGAGCTAAGGCTCGTTCTTTAGACGGAAACCATTCCGCATTACTTTTTACCGCACCAGGCCAGTTTCCTGCTTCTCCTAAGCCTAAAAGAACTCTGAAAAAGCTAAATGATACCACTCCTCTAGCAAAGGCGTGCAAAGCAGTAGCAAGTCCCCAAACAGTGATAGAAACAACAAAACCTAATTTGGTTCCGATCTTATCAAACATTTTACCCGAAACAGATTGCCCGACAGCATATGCTACCAAAAAGATGTTTAGGATAAGTGCATAATCATTCTTGTCCATACCCAGATCACTCGAAATGTCCGGCCACATAATGGCCAAAGCTGAGCGATCGATGTAGTTTATGATTGTGGCAAGACAAACAAGTCCGATAATCCACCATCTAAGTCCTCTTACTTTCATTTGATTAGGTTGTTTCTTTATTAATTTTTATCGCTGAAATATGAAGGACCATCTCCACTCAGGAAATCCTCTCTAACCGGGCTGAACGTATCGATCAGCATTCCCTCCTCCAGACATACCGCACTATGCAAAAGATTCGGCTCGATGTAAACACCATCTCCGCCTTTTACAATTTGTTTGATGCCATCAATCTCAAATTCGAACTTACCAGATACACAGTAAGTCGCTTGTGTGTGGAAATGGCTATGAGGTGAACCAAGTGCTCCTTTTTCGAACTTTACCAAGACCATCATGATCTGGTTATCATATCCAAGAAACTTTCTGGAAACACCTCCTCCTAGCTCTTCCCACTGCATGCCTTCTGTCAAAATGTATTTTTCACTATTTCTGTCCATTTTATGAGAACTTTTTTTAATAATTGACCTGGGTGGTGTCATTTGCTTGACACCACCTCAGATACAATTACTACTATTATGAGAAAACTATTTCCTTATTATCTATTCTTGAAGCTTTCAATTTGCTCTTCAAGTACGTTTTAATTAAAATCCAGGGGTTTCAATTACTACGTCTGTAATCCATACCTCATTATCACTAGTGACAGTACTTGTTGGAACAAAATAAAAGATGACAAATTTTTGATCTGTTGAAGTCAAAATATCTGCGGTACTTTCATCAACTCTACTTTGAGGAAAACTAAATGTCGAATTAACTGTAAAGTCAAAAGACACTTGTTGCCATGTATTGATAGCAGTTGCTGTCACTGGTACTGAAGTAATTGTAAATGAAGCCAAATCGGTTTCATCAGCTGGCTCGCTGTGTAATATGTAGAATGTTCCTTCTACATCAGTCACAGGTGTTGTTTCTGATTTTACGAAAGCAGAAATTGAATAAGTAACAGCTTCCTCCACTTCAAATGGTTGATAGGCTCTTTCACCGGGACTATCAAACTTTAGTGACCTTCCAGATGTTCCACCGGCAGACTGTGCATTTGTGCTGGAAGAACTGGCTTTGTCCGTTGAAGCACCTGCAATATTAACAGGATCTGAAACCCAACCTTCAAGAGCATCATTTCTCCAAAAATTAAATGGAGTGTCGGATCCATCATTGAACGTATTGTCCGGATCGATCGTCCATGCATCAACAAGATCGTTATTGTTATTCTCAGCCGTAGGATATGTCTGAAAATCTGCATTTTGTAGAGCAGCAGCAAAAGTGGCTCCACCCGCAGGATCAGAAACAATTATGATTTCACTAGAGGTAACACTACCAGAAACATTCGTCGCTGTAAGCACTACATTGTAAACACCTGCGCTTGCATAAGTATGTGTTGGAGATTTTTCTGTTGAAGTATTCCCATCTCCAAAATTCCACTCAAATGAACTCGCATTGAATGATTCGTTTGTAAAGTTATATTCTAGGAAGTTTGTTGATTCTGCTTCTGAAGAAAAGGCTCCAGTTGGTGCTGTCACACTCGATTGCTCCAAAACCTTCACATTATCGATCCATGCATCATCAGGGCTAACTGAGTAAAACATGACAGCAACTTCTCCACTTTCATTGGATGTAAATGGAATTTGTGCAAACGTACCATAATCATTAGGTGTAGTATTGAACTTGCCTTCAGCATAATAGCCAAGGTGACTGCCTAAATTATCAGAGAGATTACTCACTGCGTCAGCACCATCTATGTACTGATCGTTCAGAATTAGTCCAACAAGGTGTCTACCTCCTATTATCTCCTCATTGTCGTCATCAATCGCATATTGATATTCCAACACATAATCAGTATTAGGAGTTAAGTTCAGTGCCTGATAAGCATATCGTGAACTTGGGCTAGCTAATTGACCAGCAGACTGACTTGCTGACCATTTTGCTCCTCTGGTTTTATCCCCTGTATCATTTCCGTTATAATCGAAATCAGAACCATCACTACTTGAACCAAATGGGTTGGTTTCTCCATCGGTAAAAGTTGAAAACCTCCACTGACTTGTCGCAAACGTACCTGTGATTTCAAAGTCACCATTCAATATGGTAGATCCAGTCTCCTTATATAAATAAACATTGTCTACATAAATGCTTGCATGATCATTAGCCGATCCACCAGTACCTAACTCAAATTGGATTTCGTCAATTGCACTGACAGGCGAAGAGAATCCTGTAGATAAGTCTAAGTCAATGCCTGTCCAGGCACCATCTGTCAATGCTAAACCATCTACTACATAATTCTCTGAGCCACCACTATTCACTAGAGTCACCTTAAGGATATCAACACCTTCTGAAAAGACAGAATTGACATCAAAGTGAATATGTGTAGCTGCAATTCCATCTCCGAAAGCTGCTGAAGGATCTATCGTAGCAACAGAAAGAACTCCTGCATCACTTCCAAGTCGAGAAAATCGAAGAATGTTTTCTTCATCGACAGCAACAGCAACACCCCCGGAAGCAGTTTCTCCCCATCTATATTCCAACAGTTCTCCATCATGCTCAAAACCATCAGTATATAGCGCAAATACATTTGAAATGCTTCCCGTTGGTGAACCCGGAACAGTCGTAATAGACCCTTCTGGTACATGAATCACTGTTATTTCATCTGAAAGTGAAACTGATGGTAAGCCTTGATCAGACTGTGCTGTAACCGTAATTGTATATTTGACCTCCTCATTTTCATTTGGATAATCATAGGTTGCAGAACCTCCTTGTTCATCAATGGTTAACACATCTGAATCGCTCGCAGGATCTCCAAAATCAACTTGGTATGAAGTAGCGCCTATTGACAAAGGTGTAACGGTAACAATTGTACCGTCCCCTTCAGCTGCTGCTTCAAAGCTTGACAAGATGATCCCTGAAAGTCCAGAAGGGTTTGGATTATCGTCCTCACCACACGACACAATAAGGGCAGTCATGAGCAATGCACCTATTCCTTTTTTTATAAAATTCATAATATTAAATTCTTTATTGTTCGTTAATTGTTGATGTCTCGCGGTTAGTTAGCCGGGTAAACTTTAACATTATCTACATAGACATCAACAGGCGTAATTGCCGACAACATAATGGAAACCAATCCACTTTCAGGAGCGGTAAACTCTCCGGTAACAACCGTGAAGTTCCCTTTTCCTTTTCTCTCAGACACTTCCATGTGAAGAAGACTAGTTCCTCCTCCTCGATCAGTTTGCTGATATGCTTCAAATCCATCTGTATAATGGCCACTAACGATATCTGCAATGACTATTCTTCCTTCAGGAGGATCAGTTGCAACATCGTCTTTAATCGCATACTCAAATTCCAGAATGTATTCCACGGTACGTTCTTCCGAGGAAGGAGACACAACAACTGGTTGATATGCAACCCTGGTATTGGAAGTCGCTAAACTTCCGACTGAACGAGTTGCATTCCATTTTGCACCTCTTGTTTTAGATCCATTGTCTGTCCCATCATATAGCGTATTGGACCCATCAGAACTTGACTCAAAGCCGTTATTGTTCCATCCATTTGAAAATGTTATTTTCCAATTATCACTACCACTTTCAAAATCTCCATTCAGAACTGTAACTGGTAATGGTACAAATTCGTCTATTATTTCTAGCTCAACTTCGACTGTATTTGATGCTTCATTACCATCAATAGCGGTCAAACTTACCGTGTACGTCCCTTCACCAGCTTCGAATTTGGCATATGGGTTTTCCGCGGTTGTGGTGGTCTCTGTTCCACACACAATAGTACCATCTTCATCTTCCACACATACCACTCCATCTGGACCAAAGTTCCAGAGGTATTTAGTTGCCTCTGAAGAAGTATTAGTAAACCTAATAACCCTGAAATCCTCTGCTGTCGGTATGGATTCAAAACTAGCCGAAGGAGGAGTAGCGTCAGGAATAGAGCCCGGTTCTGGTAAATCAGGTCTAAACTCACAGCTAACAAAAGCTGCTGCAAAAATCATTAAGGTTAATCTTAACGTTTTTCTGATATTTTTAATAGTATCTTTCATAACTCACTTATTTAAATATTAATAACCAAGATTCTGAGTGAGAAGGCCCCCACTTAGGTTTATTTCTCGTTGTGGAATGGGCAAGAATCTGGCGTTATTTATGTCCCACACATACCCCATATCATCTGCATGAGCAGAGAGGACATTTTCAAATTCCCCAAATCTCTTCAAATCAAAGTAACGTTGATTTTCAAAGGCTAACTCTACCCTTCTTTCAGTCATCAAATCTTCTTTTGAAACTGAAGTAACGGTGGTAGTCAAGCCCGCTCTATTCCTAACTGCCTGGAAAGAAGCTAAAGCATCTGGATCAACAGTTGCTGGTGCACCAGCCATGGTTGCTTCAACGTGTAGCAGCAATACATCTGCATAACGTAGTGCTATGTAGTCGTTACCAGCATTTCGCCCAACCCCGTAATCAATATTTCCTGGTTCTATGACTGTACCTTCAGGTAAAAATTTAGCTACCTCGTTCTGAGTATTATCGAGTTCTCCGTTGATGTCAGTAATAGAAACTGCAGTCCTATTGCCTCCAATCGCCACAAAATCATTGTACAAGTTTTCATTGACAATGTTTTGACCATCTTCTCTTCCAGCACGAACGAAAGATGTAAACTCGGCAGAAAAACCTTGGCTTTCTTCAGCATTACTTGCTTGATATTGAATCGCAAAGATGATTTCATTATTCAATTCTGAATAAAACACATCGTTATAATCTGACATTAGACTATACCCCCCAGAGGCTATAATCTCTTCACAGAGCGTTTCCGCACCGGTATAGTTAGGTGTAGCTTGTGATAAATAAACCTTTGCTAATATCCCCTGTGCTGCTGCCTTTGAAGCTCTGGATTTATGTGAATTGTCCAAAACATTAACTGCTTCTTGTAAATCTTCAATGATTTGACCATAAACTTCGGCTTCTGAAATTCTTGTAAAAAGAGCAGCCTCATTTGTAGGATCGATTGGCTCTGTAACTAAAGGTACATCACCGTACAATCTCACTAGTTTGAAGTATGCATATGCTCTTAAAAACTTTGCTTCAGCTGTGTAGCGTGCTTGATTGCTTTCATCCGCAACACCGATATAAGTTAGGATGTTATTGGCTCTGAAAATAACTTCATACATCGACTGATAGAAATCTTCAGATTCTACGTTAACAGCTTCTACAACATACCTGTGAAAATCAGACTTAGAGCCCTCTAATGTTGCATTTCTCGTATTATCGGTGCGATGCTCTGTCAAAAGGTGCTCAAATTGAACGCCTCTATTCGCCCTGCCGATATTCGTTTCAGTACTCTCGTTAGTACCTTGCAGGGCATCATAAACGCCATAAATACCAGCTAGAATGTCATCATCAGATGCAAAAAATGATTCAACTGATACTGCCGTATCTGGCAGAGGGTTTAAGAAATCTTCTCCACAAGAGGTGAAAGTCGTAGCTGCAATGGCTAATACTATATATTTTAACTTCTTCATGATTAAATTCTTTTATTAATTAAAAGTCAACATTTAGACCTAATGTGAACGTCTTAAATAGCGGCGTACCTGCTCGCTGAGATCCATAAGCTCTCGGATTAGTACCATCTATGTGTTCTGGGTTGAATCCGTGATAATCAGATGCTGTTTTGTAAATCAAATTCTGACCAGATGCATAAACCCTAAGTCCTTGTACCCCAATTTTTGTAGTTAATCTGGCCGGCATGTTATATCCAACAATCACGTTTCTTAAAGAGACATAATCTGCGCTTGCAATAACTTCACTGGTAAGTACTTTTTCCTGTATGAAAGACTCATGAGGAACCAAGCCATCAGCGACTGCTTGTTCAGCACCTCCGGATCGCGTGCTGTTTCCAAACCAATTGAAAAAATATTGATCACCGATATTATTCACCTGAGCTCCGAAGCTTCCCTGAATCATAAAGGATAGATCAAAATCTTTGTAAGTAAATTCATTGGTTATGCTGGCCAGCAAATCTGGATAAGGATCTCCAAGAATGGTTTTGTCATCTTCAGTAATTCTACCGTCACCATTAAGATCCCGAACGATAACATCCTCAGCCTGACCATTGATCCTGTTCCAAGGTTTATCTACATAGGCTACTCTGAATTCAGCATCGTTATACTTATCAGTATCAACCACGTATCCATAGAAAGAAGAGATGGGATTGCCTATTTTGTTAATCCACTGTGAATTTCTACCATACGTATCTTGAATCAATGCTCCATCTGAATCACCAAATGCCAGCAACTCATTTTGATTTGTTGAGCTAATCAATGTTGTACTCCATTTGAAACCATTTTGATTCATGTTTATGGTTCTCACCTCCAATTCCCAGCCTTGATTTCGTACTTCACCTAGGTTCACTATACCTGAAGTAAATCCTGTGACATAAGAAACTGGATTCTCTAAGAGCAAACTCTCACTTGTTCTTGAATAAAAATCCAATGATCCGGAGAATCTATTTTCTAAAAATCCAAAATCTACTCCTGGATTAAACTCCCTTGATGCTTCCCATTGTAAGACAGAATTGGCAATGTTTAATGGTGAAACACCATTAACTACCTGACCATCGATTATTGCATTGGTGTTATCCAATAAAGCCAGATAAGGCCATCTGTTCACGACATCATTACCCACACTAAATCGCTCTGATCCTGTTTCACCATAGCTAACACGTAGCTTCAAATTGCTAACAATATTATTTCCTGATAAGAAGTCCTCATCAGAAACATTCCATCCTACTGATACTGCCGGGAAATTTCCATATTTTGAATTCGGACCAAAAACTGAACTACCATCTCGTCTGAATGAGGCATTGAATAAGTATTTCCCTGCATAGACGTAATTAATTCTAGCGAAATAACCAACCTTGTTGTATTGACTATTAATCTCTGCAGGTTCAGTGATCAGTGTTGATCCTTCTAAATTTTTAAGCAAATCATTCGTATAGCCTACACCTGTAACCTCACTTATATTATTTCTTCTTTGTTGAATCGTAACACCAGCAAGAACTGCAAACTCATGATCCCCAATCTCGTTATTATAATTTAGGGTATTATCAGATATAATTCTAGTCCTAAATCTGTTTTGCAAATAATACTGTGATCTACTTGCGCCCGCTGCATGATAGTTGGTACCATCCCATCTCTCTCGTTTTCTTTGCTCAATTGTAGTTGCTAATGAAGTTTTTGCTGTAAGCCCTTCAATAATATCAACACTTAAATAAGTAGAGCCAAATAGGTTTGTTTCATACTCCCAATGCTCTCTCTCTACATACTGTTGATATGGGTTTGAGTCACCCGAGGTACGAGGACGTGTATCGCTTCCATCACCATCAAAGTCCAATTCGATTAAGTGATTTTCCCAAAAGTAATCACCTACTCCTACGTCAGGGTATGATCCCCTATTGATTAATTGAAGGGTCTCTTCTGTGTGATAAATAGGCAACCATGGTGATTGCCGCGTAGGATTATGTATAGATGTAGGCAAACGTCTTTGAGCTGAGTAAGATGGATTCATGTTAATACCAAATGTCACTCTGTCGTTAACCTTGGAATCTAGTTTTATCCTCCCACTGTAAAACTTGTAATCATCAGTAATGACAACTCCTTCATCATGTAGATATCTCAAAGACCCACTGAATGTTGTTCTATCATTTCCTCCTCTAGCGGATAAAGAATGACTTTGAATATTTCCTCCATCGAAGAAAACATCTTGCCAGTCTCTATCAATTCCAGTTAAAGCAACAATTCTTTGCATGTACTGAGATTCTTCACTTAGCTCTCCAGTTTGTGCTTGTTCAAAAGCAAGCCAATCCGCTACACTTTTTTTGTAATCGTCACTACCGTGTGCTTCTTTTCTACCTATATAGGTTTGGTAGCTAAACTTTGTTTTCCCGCTCTGACCACTTTTAGTAGTGATCAAAATGACCCCATTAGAACCTTCACTACCATAGATGGCAGCAGAAGCAGCATCTTTTAATACTTCAAAAGATGCAATGTCATTCATATCTAAATTCGATAGGAAATCCGAGTTTACTACTATTCCATCTACAACGACTGCAGGACCAGAGTCAGCCGTAACTGATCCAACCCCTCTAATCGTAATAGTAGGGGCACCACCAGCTTCAGCATTGGTTGCTTGAATATTGACACCTGAAACTTGTCCAATAAGAGCATCATCCACTCTGGAAAGAGGTAATTGATCGAGTTTCTTATTTTCTACTTTTGAAATAGCACCAGTAAGGTGAGATTTCTTTTGGGTACCATAACCCACTACAATGACTTCCTCTAATTCTTCAAGATCTTCTTGAAGTGTGACATCAATTGTACTTCGGTCCCCAACTGTAATTTCCTCAGCCTTGAATCCAACAAACGTATAAACTAATACTGCGTTTGATCCAACTGAAACGGTATAGGAGCCATCTACATTTGTAATAGCACCATTTGCTGTTCCTTTTTCAAGGACCGTTACACCAGGTATTCCTTCTCCACTTTCATCTACAACTTTACCAGACACTGTATTTTGTGCCCAGGATGCTGTCGATGTACAAAGAACCAGAACCAAAATGAGAGCGACTCTCACCTTTGATTTAAGTTCGACAGATTGTAAAATACTTTTCATTATTAAAGTTTTTAATTAATTATTTGATAATTAGTAATCGTTTGTGAGTGGAACGAGGGACCTTGTGAGGGTTGCAGATACCTTGCTAAAAGCGGGTGCTTTTCGTATTTTTGCAACAATCAAAGGAGCCTGAGATAAATACCGATAGCCAAATTGATATTTTATTTTTTGCTCCGCTCAAATTGTAGGATCAGCCCTTGGCTGGTCCTCTCTTTTTATCTTGAATTAAATCCGCTCATATTTTTTTTGAATTAGGTTGTTAATACTCCATTTCCATTTAGTTGCGTTCCGTCTTTAAGTGTTTTGACGTATTCACTTATTTCCTTTAAATGCTCCTTTATCGCTTCCCCAGCTTTATCAGGGTTTCTATCTACGATGTGTTGTAAAAGTTGCTCGTGTTGCTCCACGGCCAATTCAGCTCTGCCTTCCCCACATACATTGTGCTTTTTGAAATATTGCATGATGTCGGGAGTAATAATTAACATCAAAGAGTTAAGGACTGAATTCTTGCCTGCTTCAGCAATTTTGAGGTGAAAGAGCAAGTCTTCCTCTACTGCGTCTTGATTGTGCTCAATCTTCACTCGATGAGCATTCAATGCATTCTTTATTTCAATAATATCTTCGTCGGATCTGTTTTGTGCAGCTAGTTGTGCGATGTTAGACTCGAGAATGACCCTTGTTTCTACCAAAGATTTAAAATCTCTTCCCTGAAGTCCTAGCATATCAGTGATAAGACCCTCTAGCGCTGGTATTCCCATTCCCGCTACTACCGTTCCGCTCTGTGGTCTTGTTTTTAGAATTCCGTAAAATTCTAGTTTTTGAAGAGCCTCTCTTAGATGCGTTCGTCCAACTCCTAGTTTTTCACTCAATTTCCGCTCTGAAGGCAACCGATCACCAGCCTTTAACTGACCGGAGGTAATCAAATCTCTGATCTGCCTAATAATCTTATCAACCGGGGTTTCGACTTCAATTTGAGAGAAATTATTAAGTATTTCCATTTATAAATATACTAATTGGTCGACCAATTTATGGTATACCAATTTAAATTCCAAAAAAATATGGACCTTATTTTATTAGATTTTAAAAAAATGAGCATTTAAGAACATACTATTGCCATTTTTATAATTGACAGGGATAAGATTTGCTTGAGTGTAAAAGCGAGTAGGATCCTGCACCTGGGACGGACGGTCCAAAGACTCAGTTGAACTCCTCGTGGATCATAAAAAAATCCTCCCCAGAAAACTGAGAAGGATTTGTACCTGAGGCCGGAATCGAACCGGCACTCCTTGCGGAACACGAGTTTGAGTCGTGCGCGTCTACCAGTTCCGCCACTCAGGCATCTTCCGTAAACGGTGGGCAAAAGTATCTAAACATAAATAAGATTGCAATAACAGCGAAGCTTTAAATCTTAGCCACCAAGCATTACAAAAGCACCCCAGTAAATGGGGTCTTTGTATTTCTTCTTGATCTTGCGCTGCGCGTTAAGAAATGCCTCGCGCTTGTTCCCGTTTTTCAAATAATCCTTATAAAAAGTCGTCATCAGATCTTTGGTAGCTTCATCATCGACCTTCCATAAGGACATCACTACTGATTTAGCTCCTCCTACAAAAAATGCGCGCTGCAATCCATAAATTCCCTCACCCGATGCGATCTCTCCAAGCCCAGTTTCACATGCGCTTAATACAACCATCTCCAGATTGTTTAACCCAAGATTCATGATTTCATAAGCGGTCAGCACTCCGTCTTCTGAATTATCCCCTGTTTTTTCATTACTCACTCCAGCCAGCAATAATCCAGAACTAAGCATTGGATCAGTGCTTGGAGCTTTATCATCTTCCATGAAAAAACCATGCGTTGCTATATGAACAAGTTCTTTGTTCAATTCTGATTTTACAGTTTCTTCATTTGCCTCATCCAATAGCAATGTTTTACACACCACATTTGATTTTTCAACTAGCTGCTGAATTTCTTTTATTTCTTCCTCTGTCCCGGGTAAATCTGCCACATTGCTGATCATTGAAAAACTCCGTGTTGTTCCCGATATAGTGTTTGCCTCTCCAATCTTGTAGGACGGCCTTCCTACTAAAAGGACATTGCTGATTTCATCCCCCTCCGAGGAGAAATTCAATGATAAAAGATCTTTTGAAGAGCTTAACTGAACAATAGTTAATTCATCAATCAGGTAATCTTTTGCATTCGGATTGTAAATGGTATTGATACTAATCTTATGATAAATGCCATCAGGAGAATAATATATCTTTTGAATGTTATTGGATTTCAGAAAATCATCTACTTTTTTCCAATAGGTTTCAAATGACTTAGTATCTTCTACTTTAAACTTGATCCCATTCTTATAAACACTGAATGCCTTCTTTTCAAATTCGATTCCTTTATCGATGACAATCAACGTAGGGTTATCTTGTGACGATATACCTACAAGTGCTGTATAAACACCTTCACCGTTTAGCTCAGTCCGTATGATTTCAACAGTAGCTTCTCCCGGTCCCAACTTACTCTGAATTTGATCAAATGTTGGGGATGTGCCAGCAAATGAATTATTAAACTCTGCAGATTTCCTTGATAATTCCTTTTCTAATGTATTGATCTTTTGTGAAAGACTATCGAGCCTTTGCTGACTCCTTTGCTTAAGCTCACTTTTCAATGATTGCAAGTCTGCTATTTGTTTTCGGGCCACCGTCCATTCTGAGAAAAGATTTATCAATTCAGCATCCCCACTATTGAAAATTTGCTCTCTTACTTGCTTGGTAGCATTCAAAAGCATCCCCTTGGTGCTAAGTTCTAAGTTGTACCACTCTTCTATTACCTCAGGTTTGATACTTCCTTCTTCATTGGTTGATCGAGCTACTACATACACCTTGAAGTTATTTAGCAACTTTTGTTTCTCCTCAACAAATGTCTTCTTCTCCGATTCAGACAAATAAGTAAATGATTCATTGATTTCCTCAACCTGTCTCTTTGCCAAGGCTATGAGTAGTGGTTCAGCTAGTTCATATTGCTCCGTTTTGGTATAAAGATTTGCCAGGTTATTGACCGTGCGGATGTAGCCAGGATGGGACTCTGAATAATACCTTGCATACTTCTCTTTCGTATCCAATAAAATTTTCATCGCCTCATCTCTTCTCTCCATCAGGTCATACAATAACCCAACATTGGATTGAGCAGATAAGTATTGTGGATGATCCTCCTGTACCGTGTACTGGAATATCTTTATAGCTTCTTCATAGTCTGTAAGAGCCAGCTCGTATTCCTCATTCTTCTGATAGTAAACCGCTCGATTACTCAACAAATTTGCGTAAGCCGGATGACCAATACCTGAAGATTCTTTCTGCCAATTAATTGCTTGATTAAATAGCACCAAAATCGAATCATTCGCAGGATTGGTTCGGGTCAATACATTAGCCAGGTTAGTTGCCAGCGCAATTCTTAAACCTGAGTTTTCATCTTTGGAAATACTTAGTGCCTCACGATAATTGTCTTCTGCTTTGTTATAATTCGCCAATGCTTCATACAATGCTCCCAAACTATTTAAGACTGATGCATATTCTTTTTGGCCCTTTTTTCCTTCATCCTGGAGAATGTTGCGGGCTTGAGTTAAATATTTATCTGCATCCTTAAAGTTTTGGAGTAAATAGCGCTGATTACCTAATGATTGGTAGGCAACTGCCAACTTTTCTGGTTTAGTATCACTGCTTGATTCTAAGTCTTCTATATAGTTTGAAAATAGCTCATCTGCTCGTTCAAATCTACCCATCTCAGTATGGAGTTTTCCTAGTTCCAACACAGTTTTGGTATAGGTGCTGCTATCAGTAATATCTCGTGATCGATGGGCAATCAATGATTTGCTTAATGCATTAAGTTGTTTGTATTTTTCTCCGATAGCGTCAAATAATTCGGCTTGTTCTAAAAGAATGTTTAAGTAAATAGGGGAAGATTCATAAATTGATTCTGCCTGCAAGTAGTATTTTTCTGCTTCCTCATAATTAAAAAGCAGGATGGCCAATCGAGCGCTGTTTAAGATAAATTCATTGCGTTCCAGTCCTGACTCACTACATGAAACTTCATTATCCTGACACCAGGAAAGTAGCTCTGTAGCAGTTTCCAGGGCTTTTACATAATCCTTTAAGTGTACAAATACGTTATAGTAATCCTTCAAGAAAAATGGATATTCATCTTTCTGAGCCATGTAACTTTTAAGATCCTCATAAAATACGGCTGCCTTCTCATACTTTTCGGAAGACATAAGCAACGCACTATAATTTTCAGCTACATGCAAGTAAAATGTGCTTTTATTATCTCCCAAAAGACCTAACAGCTCATCATAATTTTTCTCAGCTGATGAAACATCCCCTAGCTTCCCTTTCACATAAGCCAAATCGTCAAGTGTTCGTGCATACAATTCATCAGGAGTTCCGATTTCATTTTTGTGAACCTCAACAGTGCGGGTAAGCACACTATCCGCTTTTTTCAATGAATCACAGTTGAGATAGTAGATGCCTAAATTTCGAGATGCTGATAATGTGACCGGATCACCCAATCCATAAATTTCCGATCTCAATGAGACATCCTCTTTACTTCGCATAATGGTGGTTTCACAATCACCAAGCCTAGAGGCTACAAAGGCTAATTTGGATGAGAAAAATAGCTTAACCGTATCCTGATCTATTAACGAAGTGTTGACCAAAGATTCCTGAAGGCCGATTAATGCTTCAGTGGCCTCCTCGAATGATTGACTATTAATTAGGAGTTCAATCTTGTCAACTTCACTACCAAAATCTACCTGATCTTGACCAAGAACACATGGAGCTAGTACAACAAATATCAGTACATTAAAAAATAATCTCGTATTCAATTTTACCTTCATAATTCATTAAAGCATATACAATTTCTTCGTCTGAGTCATTGTTTTTTGAAATTATTGTAAGGTACTCATTGTCATTTTTAATGATTGCAGGATCTAATAATGAAGACTTCATTTGATAGCTAATAGTATCTACAACAGCTCCTTGTTTTTCATCGAATACCGCAGCATTAATAACAGTCCCATCTTGAGATTGATGATGCGCAAATACCCACCACGATTGCTCTTGACGTATCATCCCTGCATACGCTCCTTCAAACTCAAATTTTTTGGACGACTCAACCTTACCGTTAAAATTTATTCTGGAAATGGTAAATGAGTTTTCCCCTTTTTGCAAAACAGTGACTATCCCCTGAAGTTGATTGACAATTACATTTTTAATCTGATCACTTTCCTTGAGAGTGGATGTGAAATATTCACCTCCACTGGTTGTGAGTTGTGTAAGCCATGCTTTTGATGTATTTCCACCAATGACGATGGAACTATCGCCAACAATCTTGAAATAAGAAATTTCATCATTTTTATTAGTGCTTTGCTCCCATGATTTTTGGTAATCTTCTTCAAGTTTACTTGCTCCGATCAACAAATTTTCATCTCCTCGTTTACCCTGGATTAAATGTAAACTATCACTCAACTCAATCAATTTGGAAGCACAGAAATTACCTTCCTGTAATGCGCCTGGAATTAAGAAAATACTGTCTGCTTCATAGCACTCAGACACTGAATCTGTATTAAATGATTGCAAATTCAGCTTATCCATTAAGCCCTGAAGCTCCACTTTGAATGACTCATAATTTTCCTCTTTCTGATCATTTGCAAATACCGCACTTCCATTATCACCGGGCATCATTTCATCAAAAAACCATTGGAAAGTTGACTGACCATGATTGGAGGAAATGATTTGGTTATCCAGACTGTCCGCCTTTTGAAAGGAGGTAAATAAATTTTGATAGATACGTGCTTTTCGAGAAATGTAGTCATTGGTTGGAGGCACATCTAATTCATTACAATTCCTTTCATACGTTAGCTTATTACCATACTCTAATTTTGCGATCAGGTATTGAAAAATATCAATTAAAACAGATTCATTATCATATTTAGTTATGAGATTGATGATTCTCTGAAATTTAAGATCATCCAATTCAGCCTGGATACATTCATCTCCATTGATCATTCGATCATTGGTAGCCATAAAAAATTTGTAGGCATTTTTAATTTCTTCCTGCAATCCATCCACTTCTTCTTTGAGTAAATTCAGAAATCGCTCGGACCATTGCTTATAATCCCAGACATCAATATTATCGGCTAAGAAATTAGCAGGAGTAATCCCATTCATCCTGAAATGATCAATGATTCTTTTGTTCACATTTACTTCTCTCTTCTTTGTATAAGGAAGCTGCTGGTACAATTCCCTATAAATGCTCAGATGATACATGGATGAATCGAAACTTATACCTACTGATTTTACAGCAGTTTTTAAAGAATCATCTGCCTTCAAGAATAATTGCCTAAGATTATCTGCGCTTGTATTGATGGCAATGAAACTCTCTCTGGCTTTTAAATAATGGTAAACTGCCCTATCATAATTCTCGATTAGCTTCTCATATTTTATCGCATAGGATTCAGTGTTCTCATAATTGTTTTCAATTTTCCTAACACCCATACGCGTCACTGAATCTTTATCCTTCAGATCAGGCACATCATACCAATCGGGGTATTTAGAAATTTCTCTCTCATCCAGGTAGTTTTTAGCCAAACCAAAATTGGTTTTTGCATTATATATTCTTTGTCTTGAGGCAACACGATCGACAATAGGATCTAACTCTGAAAAATTGTTTAGTTCTAGTGTTCCAAGCTGGAAATAGACATTAGAAAATTCCACATTTTCTTTTTGAAATTGAATGAGTTGATCGTAGTAAACTTCCTTATTTACCGTAGCTCTTTCATTAATGATTTTTTTATACGCTCCGGTTTGAGCAGAAGCAGATATGCTCGTAATCAGTATCAGTACAATCCAATGCTTTTTCATATCAATTTTCGGCTAGGATTTTAAATTCAACACGTCTGTTTTTTGCCATGTTTTCCTCGGTATCATTAGGAAAGCGAGGAAGAGACTCACCATATCCTACAGCCTCCAGCCGGTCCTTATTAATCGCGTTATCCTGAAGGTATTGCAAAACAGAGTTTGCTCTAAGATTTGAAAGTTGGAGATTGTATTTTTCCGGCCCGGCATTATCTGTATGAGCAGAAATTTCAACTTTGTATTGATCATTTTCCTGTAGGTAGCTCACTAGCTTATTGAGCTCATCATAAGAACCAGCATTGAGTTCATATGAGTTGTACTCAAAAGTGATATTCTCTAGCACTAATGAGATATTTTCTACTGATTGGAGTGTAGCGCTCATTTCCTTGAGTTCTTGCTCCTGAGCAAGATCTAATTCTGCAGAGTAATAACTATACCCTTCAGCAGAGGTACTAATTTCGTACACTTCACCATCTCGTAATTGCAGTGTAATTTTTCCATCCTTTACTGTTCTTTTCGTTTTCTCATTTCGAGTCACATTATAGACAGTGATTTCAAGACCTAGGTTATTACCAGATTCATCTTCAAAGGACAATGAAACATCTTTTAGCTTTCTCTTGAGTTCTATATCAAAATCAAAAAAATCAAAAATTACTTCCTCATCGAAAGGCAGATTGAGTGTATCTGGAAAGTAATTTTCAGAATTGAATATGATATTCAACTCCTGACCTAAAGCCAGGACAGTTTGCTCCCCTCTTGTAATCTGCATATTCTCAATAAGCTGAAAATCTGAATCATAGAGTGAAAGCCCGGCATCAATCGGGAAGTAAAAATCTTCGTCAAATACATTGAATGTAACATCAACACTTGGAAACAGCTCGAAATCATTGATTAGTGTAAGCTGTTTTGTCTCAATTAATTTTGATTGAGCAGAGTATTTATCCTTGTAGGCAAGCAGAGAAAACTGTTCATTCGTTGGAACAAACAACTGGTATTCACCATTTACGTCACTAAAGGCTTCCTGATAAACTTTGGTGGTATAAGGATTTATCACCTGAATTCCTGCTGAAAGTGGATTCCCTTGCTCATCAGATACTTTACCAGTAACAAGCGTCATTTCTGTAGTTTGAAAAGCTTTACTCAGCTCTTTTGAAAGTATCATAGATGTGATGCGATCTTCGCCTTTAGAGTATTCCCCTACATTATAGTAAAGTGTACTATCTCTATCTAATGAGGGGTATACTAGATCATTATCTCCTATTATCGACATAATTGGCTTTGGATTATATCTAAACAATCCATCGATTTTGGCCCAAAAAACCGAAAACTGCTTTTTGGCTACCCGCTTACCTTCTGCATCCTCAATATCTTCATACGATGAGTAATAAAAGGTTTTATTATCTCTTGAATAGTATGGAGTACAGACACATCCAGTATTGTAAGCTGGAGGTAGTAATACCGGTTCAGCCCAAGTACCTGATTCTGTCAATTCCGTATAATACAATTGCCCACAAAATTCATCCGCTTTCGCATCAGGAGGAAGTGGTCGTGTGAATAGCACTTTCTTTTCATCAGCAGAAATAGCGGGTCCTAATTCATCTTCAGTCGTGTTGACACCTATTTCCAGCTCAATTGGCTCAGACCATATACCTCCTTTAAATTCTGAATAGAATATATCGAAATCTGGTTTGACCTCACTTTTAGCTGAAAAGTAAATTTTGTTATTATCAAAGTTGAGTTGAAGGTCTCTTATCTCAAAACCATCAATTTTTGAATCATCAAATATTTTAATTGGCTTTCCCCACTTGGATGAATCACCAGAATATTCCGAAATATATGGTTTGAAACTCCCAAAATAGTTTGCAAGGAAAACCATTTTAGAACCATCAAAACTCACTTTGGCTTGTTTCACAACTGCTCCCGTATTTATGTTTTCCAGTGATTGAGCAAATCCAAGATGGGAGCAATGAATTATTACGGATACACTAAGTATTCTTAATATTAAAAACTTAAATGGCATTACTAGGTAGGTTACTTTCTGAAAGGTAAAAAAATGGTGTTCAACTTACACTACCTATGTCGGGGTATAATTTATTTTTTCCAATTCTGAGATACCCCCTCCATGTAAGAGGGGGGACTAAAACTTCTATTTAATTGGATAATACACGTTGGTCATCCATTTGCTTGTATCTGGCTCAGACATGGGGTCAGTTATGTATTCTTCCCATGGTTGTCCATTTCTCTCATGCATGTAATAGGAGATATACGCATTGATGTCCTCATGCGCAGCTCCAATGTTATCATAATTACCATAGTAAACTGCCTTAAGTGCAGTACCGGCATAAGTTTCTCCACTTACCAAATCACCATCAACTTTCATTACTTCCGCTACTGGTATACCACATATCATTTCTGCATTCTCTTCATCATAGCTGATATTGATTGAAATTGGAGGTCCTTGCATTTCTATAGCGTTTGAACTCAAATATGTCATCACCTTACCATATGCTTCTCCCATTGCAGCACCAATGGCTTCAGGTGCAGAAGATGAAGCTGCATTGACTCCAACATACGCTTGAGCTTCCGTCTGAACTTTATCTATCTCATATGTAAAGTCCGGCCGTGACTCAACCCGTGCTTTAAGCTTTTCTAAGGTTCTGTCATACATCGGTCCAATCATACCTTCAGTAGCAAATGACAATAGCTTCATAATCCCTGAAATTTCAGTTTCATCATACGTGTAAGTAACATTGGTGGTGCCATTTTCTTCGTTTAAAATCCAGGAAACCGTCGGCTTGCCCGGATATCCTTCGAAACTCATGGTTGATGTAACCATCATGTTTTCATCTGACTCAATAATCTCCATGTTACCTTTTCCTAGATCGGGATTATCACTATCCCAACTATATCGTGCTCCTACTCCAGAAGTGGGGCCTTCAATAATAATTGTTGCTGTAGTATCTACCTCTGACCAAGCCGAAAAATCATCAAATGTTCGGAACCCATTGACCTCATCAAAAACAGTCTCTACGGGCGCATTAATAGAAATTTGGCGTTCCATGTGAACTTCAGATGGTCCAAATAAGATACCGGCTAGGCCGAGAACCAGAATTATTATAATTATGATTCCAATTACTTTTAAGACTTTCATTTTAGTTTGTCGATTTTAGTGATTCGATAAAGTTAACAATTGAATAAGACAATCAAATATGCTGATTTTTGGACGAGGCTGTTGGCACACAACATAGACCTTCTCCCAATTTTGATGCTTTTCTATGCAGCTACCTGGGTTATTGAACCTTCCAGATATGACTATCTCCTTTTAACCAGTATTTATTTTGGCTATTACATCATTTTTGAGTCTAGTAAATATCGAGCTACGCCAGGCAAAATCTTGACAAAGATTAAAATCGCTAATTCCGATTATAAAAAAGCCTCTTTATTGAAAGTGGTACTTCGAAATATCTCTAAATTCCTTTCTCTTCTTATTTGTTTTAGTGGCTTTGTTTTGATCTTTTTTGATGGAAAAAGAAGGGCGTTACATGACTATATAGGAGGTACATTGGTATTATTTGACGAAGATTGATTTAATTTCGCTAAGTGAAAGGACTTCCTTCAAATTATCATTTATATTTCTGGTAGAAATAACAGTTCAGTATCTAATGGATAACAACAATAATTCACTATTAAGCCGATTTGAGAGTTTTTTTGAGGGTTTCATTTTCTGGAGTAGGTGGGTGCAAGCACCTCTTTACACTGGATTAATAATTGCCTCATTTCTTTACTTATATAAGTTCTTTCAAGAACTTTTATACATGATGAAGTACATCACTATTTGGGATGAAACTGAGGTGATGATTAAAGTCCTGGGACTAGTGGATATTTCCATGGTAATGAATTTGGTTGTAATGGTAACCATAGGAGGTTATTCAATTTTCACAAGCCGGATTGATGTAGACATGCATGAGGACAAGCCTTTATGGCTTGAAGGACTAGACGCTGGCCAGTTAAAAATTAAGTTAGCTACGTCACTTGCTTCCATTTCAGGGGTATACCTACTTAAAACGTTTATGAATTACAGAAATGAAGTAGAGAAAACAAGTACTGAAGGAGTTATCATCGAGATTGTTATCCACATGGTGTTCATTGTTTCAGCACTATTGCTTTCTCAAACTGAAAAAATCACGCATAGCTATCATGCCACTCATTCATTGCCAGAGGAGGGTGAGGAACATGAGCATGAACATTAAACGAAATTTATTTTTCAAATAATAAGAGCCGGAATAATCATTTCGGCTTTTCTATTTACCACTACTTGCATGTCAGCTTTACCAAAATGGTGATGATACAATTGCAAGTTCAATTTGAAAAGCTATTTTTGCGATCCCAATCTGCGCATGTGGTGGAATTGGTAGACACGCCATCTTGAGGGGGTGGTGGGAGCAATCCCGTGGAAGTTCGAATCTTCTCATGCGCACTTTTATTTCTCCCAAAGCACATCAGCAAACCAGCTTTCTGAATCCAGAAATTCCTGTTTAAAGTCAAAACCGGAAGCTTCTGCTAAATGTGCCAATTGCTTATGATCATATTTCTTGGAAATTTCCATGAAGATTGCTTCCCATGCATTGAAATGGATTTCTTCGTCCATCATTTCTACTACTTGATCAATCTTACTGATTAAGTAGCTCCGACACTCTCCGGTATGCGGATTGTAATACGGATAATGCAGAAATTGATTTCTATTAAAATTAGCGTCTAACTCGTCATTTATTCTGTCAAGCAAGTTAAGATTGAACTCACGGGTAACCCCTTCTGAATCGTTATAAGCATTTAAGATAATTGATGGATCTTTTTTAAGGTCAACGCCCATGAAGAGTAGATCTCCTTTTTTTAGAAAATTCTGAAGCTTCGATAGAAAAGCAACGGCCTCTTTCTCAGTAAAATTTCCAACATTAGAACCAAGAAAAAATACTATATCCTTTTCTGGACTCTCAGCGATCTCTGCCAACGCATCAAAATAGTCTCCCTCGTAAGATTCTATCTTTAAACCAGGTATTTCGTCTTTCAAATTACCCTCTAAAATCTCCAATACATTCCCGGAAATATCGACAGGAGTATAGGTGAAATCCACTTTTGCCTCCATGAAATGCTTGAGCAGCACCTTTGTTTTTAGCCCATCGCCAGCGCCAAGCTCAATGATTCGAAAAGTCTCCGTTCCATTGATCGCTTTTAAGATTGCCTCTTTGTGGGTTTGAAATATCTCCAATTCCTTTCTTGTGAGATAGTACTCATTAAGATGCATGATCCTTTGAAATAATTCATCTCCTTTTGCATCGTAAAAATATTTGGACGGAAGATGCTTGTTTTCCGTATGCAGTCCGTTCAAAACATCCTCTGCAAAAGGTGATAGTGTAGTGAGTTCTTTAGTCATAAATTTTAAATATGCTTAGCTAAACGGATACCCGAAAACATCCATCTTAAATGAGGATGAAAAAAATTTCGATAAGTTGACCGAATATGATTCCTGGATGTACCAAAGGAGCCTCCTCTTAGCACCATCTGATTCACCATAAATTTTCCGTTATACTCCCCTAATGCTCCTTTGGGTGGACGGTAATAGGGATATGCCGTATACGCACTAGCTGTCCATTCCCAGACATTTCCAAAAAAATCATAATCTGAGGTCTGGATAGGCTTAAACTGTCTGTTATCAACAAAATTCGTCTTTAGTAGAACATTTGGTGAATACATATTACAAGCCACTTCCCATTCCTGTTCAGTAGGTAATCGACCATTCTTCCACCTGGCGAAAGCATCTGCTTCGTAATAAGAAATATGACAAAGCGGGTCGTCATCACTAACTTTTCTGTAACCGCCTAATGTATAGTTCCACCATTCGCCACCATCTTCCTGATGCCAATATCTTGGCGCATTCACTTCATTTTTTTGCACCCAATCCCATCCCTCCGATAGCCAGAGCATTGGATCTCTATAGGCACCATCCTTGATGAATTCAATAAATTCTCCATTGGTGACAAGGGCTGAAGCAATCTGAAACTCATGAAGGAAAACTTTGTGCTTTCCTCTCTCATTGTCAAAATGAAAGCCAGCGCCATCAAATCCAATATCATAAATTCCCTCATCCATTTTCAACCACTCGAATTTCTCATTAATAGCCTTCGTTTCTTTAAGATCTTCTCGATAGGAAGGATACAATGGATTGTCTCCTAGAATTCGCTTGATATCATAGAGAAACAACTCTTGGTGCTGTTGTTCATGATTGAATCCCAAAATGATAACATTTTTAAGCTCTTCAGAAATATTCCCATCACTGAGAAATTGATGCATCGCCTGATCGACATATTTGCGGTAATCAAATATCTCTTTTACTGTTGGACGAGTAAGCTGCCCCCTGCTTGCTCTTTCCCAGCGATCACCTGCAGAAACATAGTAACTGTTGAATAGGTATGGATATTTCGGGTGAAACTCTTTATAGTTGTGATCATTAGGCTTTAAAACAAAGGTTTCAAAGAACCAGGTTGTATGTCCTAAGTGCCATTTTAGAGGGCTTACATCCAGCACTGGCTGAACGACAAAGTCTTCAATTTCAAGTGGTTCGCATAAATATTCTGTATGCGATCTAACTTGTTTATAAGTTTCTAAAAGGCTCAATTGCGTTGAAATAGTTGATTCCAAAACGATTTAAGGATTTTTTTCAATTTATATATCTCTACAACAGAATCCATGGAAAAGTGTCTTTTATTGGAAAAAAGAAACCCCATCCGCCAACTAGCGGACAGGGCCCTCAACTAACCAAAAAAGACTAGAACAAATTTTGTTCTTAGCTATCATAATTAAATGAATCAAAATCCCTGCCAGTTAGTTAATTGTATTTGTTAAAGAATATAAAAAAGCAAATGAATGCATGTAACCAACAGCTTTGGTCACATTTCTTCTGGCTATATCTTTTAGTAGTATTGGTGCGTTTTAATTAGCATGTATTTTTATTTATGCGAAGGGAAGAACCTGAAATAACGACTCAATGAAAATATTCTTTGTGCTTTTCACCCTCATTTTAGCATCTTCATTAACTGATGTTGACCAGACCAAACTATCAGATGAGGAAATTCAAATGATATTGGAAAGGCATAACTATTGGCGAGCTGACGTTGGAGTAACCACAAAGCTTGAGTGGTCTGAAGACATGGCCAATCTTGCTGCAGACTGGGCAAGAAAATTAAAAAATAAAGATTGTGGATGGGAACACCGACCGGATAATGATTTTGGTGAAAATCTATTTAAAGGTACAACTGGAGCTTTTGATGCTGCATATGTTGTAGATGCCTGGGCAAGTGAAAAGGCCGACTACAATTACAATAGAAATAAATGTAAACCTGGTAAAATGTGTGGGCATTATACGCAGATTGTATGGAAAACCACTCAAAAAGTAGGATGTGCCAAAATCACTTGCGATGGCATGGACATATGGGTATGTAACTATGATCCTCCTGGAAACTGGGTGGGAGAAAAACCATATTGACACTCATCCCACAATCTTATTTGTTGCTCACTTTAATGAGTGAATTCATCTAATTCATTATCCAATTTCATGTAGGTGCTCTGGATTTTCGTTAAAGTTGATTAATGAAAATCGTCAATTTCATAGTAGGGCTAGCATGCATAACACCAGTGTTGACTCAGGATATTTTTGATAAGAAAATCTTATCAAACCCATTTATCACTTGTCAGGATGTATTATACAATGCACCAGATTTAATTCTAGGCTATTATAAATCTGATGAACCAGATAGCATTCTGCTTTTCATCAAATATTGGAAACGTAAGTGCATGAATCCTAAAGAGGCAGATTGGTTAAAAACAATTACTCATATTCGGTCTGGGAGATATGACTCAGACCAAATTACAATGAGTCAGATCAATGAGTTGGTCAGTTATAGAAGAATAAATGAGGTTAGTTATTATTACAGTTGTTTGGTGGAGACAAGGCAACAGGAAATAAATTATGATCTGGAAATAAATTATGCAATAGACAGCATAGTTAGGCTAATTGCCCATGAAACAACTTCGGAAAACATAGACGAGCAACTAATACTTAATTTCTATGCCTCTAAAACTCCATCATTTAAAGAAATAAGTAATGCTCCGACTTCTAGTAAACTAAAAAAGCTTTACGAAGAAGCAATAAGCAGAACACTTGATGAACCACAAACTCATATAGGGTTTATAACAGGGGCTGTTCAACATTATGAAAATATTTCATTTTTTGGAAGTCGCCCAACTATGGGTTTTGTAATCGGAGGTAAGACCATGAGACATAATTATGACTTCATTATGGACTTCAGAATAGGAGCTTCGAAAGAACCATATTCGTTTATTTACAATGACTCTTTGATTACTGATGATAAATGGACCGGGATGTATGTGGGATTTGAATACACTTTTGACTTTTTACAATCTAAAAGATTAGATATCGGCATATCACCTGGAATAGGATATGATCGAATTACTGCTTTAACAGCAGATAATGATTATGGAGAGGATTCAAAGTTTTTAAACAGCTTCAATCAAAATGTTGGCATGGTTCTTAAGTACAAGTTTCTATCCGAAAATTTCATTGGTATTCATTTTAGATACAACTGGACCGATTATAAAAATCCGGGTGGCAGTGCGTTAGATGGAGAGTATTTTAACATTCGAATAACCTTCAGCATGCTAAGTAATTTTTGGAGATCACAAAGACTGAATGACCTTGAATGGAGTAATAATTAACTTTCAAATGCAACCTTATCTTCCAAGGTCTGTCTCTAATTAAAAAAACTAATGACCATGAAGACTTTAGCTACCCTATTATTATCCATCACTATATTCCTTCCATCATTTGGACAAAAAAGAAACGTTGATGTAGGAAATTTCTCAGAATTATCATTAGGTATTTCTGCAACAGTTTACGTAAAACAAGGATCAACAACAAGTGTCGAAATTGAATGTGATAATGACATTTTTGATGAAATTGAATTTGATCTGAAGGGAGATCGTCTTGTCATCAAAAGAGAAGGAAACTGGGGATGGGGAAATGGATGGAGACGTTCTGAAGTAACAGTTTTTGTAACAATGAATGAAATTGAAGCACTATCTGTAAGTGGTAGCGGCACAATTGAAAGCGATGGTCGTCTCAATACTGACAATGTACGCATCTCAGTTAGTGGCTCTGGTGATTTAGATCTGGATCTTGATGCCGAAGAGATAGACTTGAGAATTTCAGGATCAGGTAGTATCAAGCTAAATGGATCAGCCGATGAAGCAGAAGCCAAAATAAGTGGTTCTGGTAGAGTAAAGGCAGAGGATATGACAGTGAAATTTTTTCAAGCACGGATAAGCGGTTCAGGAAGCTGCTACATCACAGCAAGTGAGGAAATAGATGCCAGCATCTCTGGCAGTGGAAGTGTTTATTATTCAGGTGAGCCAAAAAGAATAAACTCAAATTCATCAGGTAGCGGGAAAGTGAGGAAAATGTAGTTTAGATATTTAGATGTTAGACATTAGAAGCTCGGGAAACTGAGCTTTTTTTATATCTGCTTCACACCCTTGATTATGTTCTACAAATATTGAAAAATTCGATTTCAGCTGATTTTTTTATAGATTATATTAAAATCTAGCTTGGAAAATTCGAATACTAAAACAACGGAATGCAAAAATTGTGGCAGGCACGCAACAGAAAAGTATTGTCCGAATTGTGGTCAGAAAACCAATACCGATCGATTTGAGTGGAAGCATATTGGTCATCAAATACTAGACTCTGTCGATTTTGATAAAGGTTTTGCTCATACGCTTTATTTACTGCTAAAGCGTCCTGGACATGCGATCAGACACTATGTTTCGGGAGGTAGAATTGGATTTGCTAATCCATTCAAACTATTCTTAATAATCGGAGCATTCACCAACTTTTTAACCTTTGAATTTGACACGTTTTCATTTATTAACGCTGACCTAATCGCACTTGATAACATAATGGGATTTTACCAATACTCAACAAAGTATTTCTCCTTTTTTACATTTACCGCGATCCCCCTTTTCAGTCTCTTTAGTTGGCTTGTGTTTGTTAAAAGAGCTTATAATCTTATTGAACATTATATCCTAAATCTTTATATAGGTGTTGGTCAATTTCTCATCTTAATTGTTTTCATTCCCATTATATTTTATTCACAAAAGGAAGAAGTGCTTTTTGTCTATGGCATTGTCAATTTTCTTTACAACGCATGGGTACTAATGGCTTTTTTTAGGGCTTATAGTTTGATAGAAATAGTAAAAATTATCGTCGCAATTACTCTTCCATCAATTACCGTTTTTTACTATAACTACTTCATTTATAAGCTTTCTCCACAACAACTATGGGATTTTCTTGATCGTATTCTCGCTTAACTAATTCTTTTTTGTCTTCCTTCCTATGAATATACCTAGCAAAAGAAATAGTAAGAGCCCAACACCACCACCTATAAATAAAAACTTTTTTGGAATGGTAGCTACTTCATTAGAAAATGGTGAAAAATGGCCGTGAATAACACTCCATTGTCCATCCACTTCAGCATATACTTCCGTACAATTCCATTGAAGCGTAATTCCTTTAAAATCCTGAATAATTTGATAGGTCAATACAGAAAATTCTTTTGAATGCTGGAAATCAGGATCAATTATTTCATAAGTTGATGCGGTATTCCGTTCAGAGAAAATTTTAGTCAATTCATCTTTTGATTCTATTCGTTTCCCATCTGTCCCCGGATCAAAATATGTAATTTCTTCTGCAAAAGAAGCTGCGTAACCCGCGGGGTTTCCTTCATACCATTGCTTTACGCCTTCATTCATAATTGAGAGAATCGTATTTTCTCTGCTTCTGAAGTCAATAGGGGTTGCATCTAATACCAAGGAATCTTGTTCTTGCGCAAATGCGGAAACAGGGATTAGAATAATTAGTAAACGTAATACAGGTTTCATCGTAACTTTTTTAGAATAATCTACAACTAAATTTTGATTATTCAAACCTGTAAATCAGACACTTATTACAGCTATCAATGCAATAAAACAAAAAAATCCGATCTCTCAGGTTACTATCTTTTATTCAATTCCAAGTTCATCGTTTGTAGATTTTCCCTTCTTTCATCACAAAATTGACGGCTTTCATTACTTCGATATCTTCAAGTGGATTCCCAGGAACGGCCACAATATCAGCCATAAATCCTTCTTTTAGGGTTCCAATCTGATCATCCATTCCAAGTAAAGAAGCATTGTTGGAAGTTGCACAAATAATTGCCTCAATAGCTGGCATCCCTGCTTCTACCATATAAGTGAATTCTCGTGCATTTTCACCATGTTTAAAGACGCCAGCATCTGTTCCAAAAGCAATGGGTACACCTTTCTTATATGCCCTTGCAAAAGTTCCTTGAATTTTCGGTCCTATAACTTTTGCCTTCTCAGCCACAACTTTTGGATAATAGCCTGGCTTCTTGGCATTTTCAGCAACTTCCATCCCTGCAGTAATGGTAGGCACCAGGTAGGAATTTTTCTGAATCATCAAATCCATGGTTGCATCACTCATATAAGTTCCATGCTCAATGGTCTTAACACCATTTGCAACCGCTCTTCGCATACCTTCATCCCCATGAGCATGAGCGGCCACATGAAACCCCAAATCAGAGGCTGTTTGAACAATTGCACGGATTTCTTCTTCTTGAAAAGAAGCACCACTACCATCTTTGGCAACACTAAGCACGCCCCCAGTCGCAGTGATTTTTATAAGGTCAGCTCCATTTTTATAGCGCTGACGTACTGCTTTTCTTGCATCTTCAACACTATTAACCACACCTTCTTTGGATCCTGGATCGCCCATTAAATCAGATCTGAATCCGTTTGTTGGGTCGCCATGTCCACCTGTTATTGATAACCCCTTCTCGGAAGTAAAAATTCTGGGTCCATCAATCAAGCCTTTCGCAATTGCCTCTCTAAGTGAGACATTCACGCCACTGCCACCTACATCTCTCACGGTTGTAAAGCCTGCCATCAAGGTTCGCTTGGCAATGTCCACTGAGAGAAATGCTTTGTCCGCAGGATTATCTGTAAACATTCTAATGTACCGATCGGGGCTTGATTCCCCTTCAATGTGTACATGCATATCTATCCAGCCAGGCATGACTGTATGATTTTTTAAATCAACAACCACATCTCCATCAGATGCATCAACATATCCATCCTCGATAGACGTTATTTGCTTCCCCTCGACGATGATTGATTTTTCATTCATTGGTTTTTTAGAGACACCATCGATGATAATCCCTGCATGAATGATTGTTTTTTGTGCGATAATTGAACAACTTATTGCTAGAAATAAACAGGTTATGGTTAGGTTTTTCATAATTACTTAGCCCATTAGTTTCTTATACTTAATTCTCTTTGGAGCTTCATCTCCCAATCGTTTCTTTCTATTCTCCTCGTATTCTGTGAAGTTACCTTCAAACCAATATGCCTGAGAATTGCCTTCAAACGCCAGAATATGCGTCGCTATTCTATCCAGAAACCATCTATCGTGACTGATAACTACTGCACATCCTCCAAAATTTTCAAGTGCCTCCTCCAGAGCCCTAAGGGTGTTTACATCCAAATCATTGGTTGGCTCATCCAATAAAATCAGGTTAGCTCCCCTTTTTAGTGTTAGTGCCAGATGTACTCTGTTTCTTTCTCCTCCGGAAAGTGCGCTAACTTTCTTCCCTTGATCCTGACCTGAAAAGTTGAATTTACTAACATAGGCGCGTGCATTCATCTCTCTTCCTCCTAAGTCAATAATTTCATTTCCTTCAGAGATTACTTCATAAACAGATTTATTCGGATCCAGCTGATCATGCTCCTGATCTACATAACTCATCACTACCGTTTCTCCAACTTCAAATGTGCCGTTATCTGGTTGTTCCTGGCCCGTAATCATTTTGAACAAGGTGGACTTACCAGCTCCATTGGGTCCTATTACACCTACAATTCCGCCTTGCGGTAAGCTAAATGACAAATCCTCATAAAGTAGCTTATCCTCATAACCTTTTGAGACACCACTTGCTTCAATAACCTTAGCTCCCAATCGAGGACCAGGCGGAATGTATAATTCCAGATTCTTTTCTTTTTCCTTTGCTTCCTCGCCAAGCAGCTTATCATAGGCACTTAATCTTGCTTTGGCTTTGGCTTGACGTCCTTTCGGGCTCATCCTTACCCATTCCAGTTCGCGCTGCAAAGTCTTTTGACGCTTAGACTCTTGTTTATCTTCCTTAGCAAGTCGCTTTTCTTTCTGTTCCAGCCAGCTACTGTAGTTCCCTTTCCATGGAATTCCCTCGCCTCTATCTAGCTCCAAGATCCATCCAGCAACATTATCAAGGAAGTATCTATCGTGTGTTACGGCGATTACAGTCCCTTCATATTGCTGTAAATGTTGCTCTAGCCACAGCACTGATTCCGCATCTAAATGGTTTGTAGGTTCATCCAAAAGCAATACGTCTGGTTGTTCTAAAAGTAACCTACATAAAGCCACCCTTCTTTTTTCACCACCAGAGAGATTCTTAATCACAGCATCTTCAGAAGGAGTTCTTAGCGCATCCATCGCTCTTTCGAGTTTATGGTCAATTTCCCAAGCGCCTGTAGCATCTAATTTTTCTTGAATTGCCCCTTGTCGCTCGATCAGCTTATTCATCTTATCCGGATCTTCTAGAATTTCCGGCTCAGTAAATTTTGCATTGACTTCCTCGTATTCCTTAAGAAGATCATTGATTTCTTTCACCCCTTCCCGAACCACTTCAATGACAGTTTTTTCAGGATCAAGCTCAGGTTCTTGCTCGAGCATACCTACTGAAAAGCCCGGTGAAAAAGCCACTTCACCCTGAAAATCTGTGTCTTTACCAGCAATTATTCTTAACAATGACGATTTTCCTGCGCCATTTAGTCCTAAGACCCCTATTTTAGCACCATAGAAAAATGATAAATAGATATTCTTAAGTACTTGTTTTTGTGGGGGATGAATCTTGTTCACCCCTGACATAGAGAAGATGATCTTTTCGTCTGACATGCTTAAGTTTGATTAGAAATCGAATATACTACGCATTTAAGAATTACACTCACCCTTGGACATCTCACAGGTACCATTTGGATTTATTAAGGACGACAAAGTTTTTCTCAGCGAATGGGGAACAAACCCCGATAGAGAAATTGGAGAAGTACGTGATGGCGATCCAGATAAATCAATCCAGTTTTTTCAGGAGCGATTCAATGACCTTGAAAATAAGATTAAAGAGGTAACAGAAAAAATAGACTCTACAGAGAATAAAGGGTCATTTTTGATGAAGCTGGTCCATTTGAGGGAGCACTTGCCACAACACGACGGGCTTGGAGACTATCAAAATCTTCACGACCAGATAGAGAAATATGAAAATCTCGTCAAGGATATCATTCAGAAAAACAGGGTCAGAAACACCGAAATTAAGACAGCACTTATTGAAGAATTAAAGCAAAGTGTTGAAATAGTTAATTGGAAGGAGGCTACTGAAAAAATCAACGACATTAAAAGTAGGTGGATCAAGACTGGTAGTGCAGAGGATGATAAAAACGATCAATTAGAAGAAGATTTTTGGGGAATTTTGAAAGAATTCTTCGATCGGAAGAAAAAATTTTTCGAAGACAAACAAAAGCTAGTAGAGCACAGGAAGAAGCAATACGAAGAATTAGTTGAAGAGGCAAAAAAACTAGTCGATCTCCACGGTCAACAAAGATTCAATAGTGTCAAAGAACTAAAAGAGCGTTGGAAGGATGTAGGAGGTGTACCTGCTGAATTTTATAAGCCGCTGAGTGGTGAGTTTAATTTGCATTTGAAAGGGAAAAAGTTTCAATCGGTTGACTACACCAGTATTTTGAAAGAATTGAATGATGTAAAATCTGGTAAAAAGGAATATAATAAGGAGGAGCTGGATAAATTAAAAAAATCGATTTTCAGAGATAAGTCTAGAAATCCAGAAAAACACGAATGCCTTCAGCTTATCCAACTACTTGGCGAGAGAGAATTTGTGAAAAAGTTAACTCAAAAGCGTTTTCCAGATTTTGCTAAATTAGATAGTGAAAAAAAGAAGGGTATCCGAAAAGGTATTATCAATGATCTTATCTCCCGAGATAAAGAAGATTTAAAGACTTACGAGGAGAATTCTGCCAATTTTTCATCACTTGATGGGAAAATGAACAAAATCGTTGAAAATAAGATTAAGAGTCAAAAAAGGAAGATTGAAGTAAAATCCAGATTGCTGGAATGGGTTGATTCAGAAGAATTTTAATTTTTTACAACTTTTTCTTGACTTTTGGTGTAAGAAAATTACCTTTCGATAAACGATTTTTGGAAGAGCATGCGTATATGATATAATCATATATATTTGCGCGCATTATTAAAACAGGATATTAAACAGAGGCTAGAATATGTATTGGACACTAGAACTTGCATCTTACTTAGAAGACGCCCCATGGCCAGCGACGAAAGATGAACTTATTGATTATTCTATTAGATCTGGAGCACCACTGGAAGTGGTAGAAAACTTGCAGGAACTAGAGGATGATGGACAGCCATTTGAAAATATCGAGGAAATCTGGCCTGATTATCCTACGAAAGAAGATTTCTTCTTCAATGAGGATGAATATTAAACAAATCGGCCATTAAGAAACTCAAGCCCCTCACCAAGGGGCTTTTTTATTTTCAACAATCAAGGCTCTGCTTAAGCATTTGATAAAAATACCCCGAATGAGGTATTGTTCAAATGGCTGGTGATGAATAGGTTCGAGGTTCAAGCATAAACCTTAGAACATGAAGAAGCTTTATCTAACTCTATCCATTTTATTAATTGCGGGTGTTTCAATAGCACAAAAACTACCATTTCAAGGTCGATTGTTGGATGGTGGCAAACCTTATACGGGGAGTGCAACGATTGAATTCAGTATTTCTGATCCAACATGGTCTGAAACAATTAGCAATGTATCCGTCACTGATGGGTACTATTCTGTTGTACTTGGTGAAACTTCACCTTTACCTGACACACTTTTTCAAGAAAGTCCGGAGGTCATCATGAACCTCACTGTAAATGGCGAGGCGCTAAGTCCGGTGACATTGTATTCACCATTTTTACCCTATTCTGAAGGACCTGTAGGAATTGACTCCATTAGAACATCGGAGCTTGAAGTGACCGGGGTTAATGGAACTAGAAAGGTAGTAGCCGTTGCAGATAATGATGGATATGATGCTCTGATCTTATTGAAAGATTCACTTGATCAAACCGGAGCATTTATTACAACTGACAGAGGAACAGGTACAGGTGGATACTTACAGCTAAATGGTCGAGACTTTACAAATGGTGGGTTAAGGAGTGCTGTGGCTACAGGAACCATAGTTCAAGGAAGACAAAATAGCTTTCTTTCTTTATTTGGTGGCAATTCTGCTGATGACGGTGCTCAGATTATGGCTGAACTTTATGCAACGGATATTTTTATCGATGGGAGTCAGCTTCCTGATGGATATCGCAGGGGTGGTTTAGATCTTTACAATTATTATGGAAACACAACACATAACATCTTCTCAGAGCATGTAGGAACATCCACAATCAGTAATATCAATTTAAATGCTTCTCAGGATGGAGGAGGCCCTCAGTTTACCCTAAATCTTAACTCTGGTGATGGAGTTACAACAGGTGGAAATATTTCTCTTAGGGATGCTGGAGAAGCTGAAACCATTTCTTTGGATGGCTCTACAGGGACCATTAATGCTCAGCAAATTTTGATTGACGGAACACCAATCGAAGGTTCAGGTGGTGGAGTAATTGAACCGGATTCTATTAGATCAAAAAGTGTGATTGTCGTTGGAAACAGTGGAGAAACCAAAGCTGATCTCAACTTTTTCGACCCAAATAATGCTGGAAGCCTGGTACTTTATGGTGCGAATGACTCAACAAAAGTGATTCTTGGAAGTGCATCCGGTGGATACGCCGGGTTTTTAGGTCTATATGATTCATTAAGAAACATAGGTGCCCAACTTAGAGTAACCAATAACGGTCGAGGTAACTTATTCACCAGGAACGAAGCTCATAATTCCGTCGGATGGTTTGGAGGATTAAATAATGATGGTTTTGTTCAACTTACCTCCTTTGACGATACCGAGACTTTTTCCGGAGCAGCACTCATTGGATCATTTGCAGATGGAAATCTTCCTGAATATTATATTGAAGGTTCAGCTCAAGCAAATTTTGGTTTGGGAAGATTTAGTGTCACACAACTTGGAAACTCCTCCGAGGAAACTGCAAGGCTTGAAATAAATAGAAGTAATGGAGGTGGTCAGGCAGTAATGACTATCGTTCAAGACGATGGTGGTTCAGACGCATCTGGTTCCAATGGAATGCTGGAATTATGGGCTGATAGCAGCATTAATATACAAATAGGCTCAGAGAGCTTTGAGGATCATGATCTATCGTCTATCAATTTATATGGAAGTATAGATGATGGTGGTGGATGGTGGTATAACTCTGGTCAACTGGCAACCAGAAGAACGGGTAGTGGTACCGATGAATTTGGAAACATTTCGCTTTTCAATAATTCAACTGGTAACACCACTCATACAATTGAATTAACAGGAAATATATTTGAATCCGGTTCTGGTGGTCTTATCATTCGTGACTCAACGGGAGCAGATCAAATTCTCCTTAATGGTGATGGTACAATAGATGCGCAGCAGATATTTATTCAAGGTCAGCCCTTAGCACAAGCTTCTGGAGGAAACATTGCACCGGATACCATTACAACCAATTCAATAAGAGCACTCAATGGAGCAGGCAATGAAGGTGTCTATCTTCAAGGAAATATAGAAGGAGGAACTTTACAGCTAAGCAGCCCTGATGCTACCAATTCATTCAACCGTGCGACATTCTTCGCGGGAACAACATCAAATGGAGAAAATTCATTTGCCGATCTATATGGAATGAATACAACATCTGATGGTCAGGAAGTTCTAATTAGTAATTACACGACTAGCAACGATGTTTTCTCAATACCATTTACTGGTGGTTATCGTAGAGGTGGTACTGATTACTATGATAATGAAGGAACATTCCTTGCGGCGATTGGCTCAAACAGAGATGAAGCAGGTGGAGATCCATCAGGAAAGAGTGGACTAGTAATGGTCAATGGACCAACTACTCGGAATGTATATGTATCAGGCCAATGGTGGGATAATAGCGAGTTAGGAATTGTTCAGGTTTTTGGTCAGAACGATAATGGATCTGGAGATTTTAGTTCGAATATTGAAATTGTTGCTGATGACCAGGCTGGTGAGACCTCAGGTAGAATTTCGGTCTATAATACAGCGAACGGAGGAATAGTTGATGAAACAATCTATATCTCTTCACGCTCAGGATCAGGTGGTGGCATTATGGAAGTTAGAGATAGTCTTGCTGTTACAACTATCACTTTAGACGGTGATCCTGGAAATCTGACTGCTTCAGGCACAATTGCTGCGGATATTCTTCAATCCACTTCTGGGGGCGTTCAAACTTCAGACGGAAGACTTAAGAAGAACATCCAGAATTTGAATAATCCATTAGAGAACACTCTCAAAATGCGTGGTGTATCTTATCAATGGAAAGATGCTTCCAAATCACAGGCTAATCAGATTGGTGTAATTGCCCAAGAAGTAGAAGCAATTTATCCTGAATTTGTGCACACCAATGATAAAGGAATGAAAGCGGTTAATTATGCGCAGATGACTGCAGTATTGATTGAGGCAATCAAAGAACTGAATGCCAAAGTGGAGAAACTCGAGAATGAAAATTCTACTTTGAAAGCCTCAATATCAGAAGTTGAAACGCTTCGAAAAGAAATGGATCAACTACTTAAAATGTTAGGTACTAGCAAAGCAGCGAGCAAATGAAAAAGCTAGTTAAACTAATATTTTACTGTAGTTTATGTTTTCTGTGCTTGTCTGTTCAGGCACAGCTAACCCTACAGGGATATTCTACCAATATCGCAGGAGGCACATTAACAGGTGGAAATATTTCTACTGAGATATCCACCTCACCATTTGGGGGAAAGCCAAGCGGAGAGACTTTCCGATTCTTCAACGGCCTTGCCGCCTTCAATCTTGAAAGCGCAATAGTGACCGTAGAATCGCGAGCTAATCAAAATCCGATCACAGATGAAGTGGAAGCACTGCTTCTAAGGGTTCGCCCTTCGGGTAATTATGATACCCTGGATAGATTAACTAATGCAGGAGGAGATTTCACATTCAATCCGGTATTTCATGGTGATTATTTAGTGAATATCGATTCAGATCCTGAAAAATATGTTGCGACCTACTATGGTGATGCATTCCTTTGGGAGGAAGCTGATATCCTTGAATTGACGAGTGACTCTACGGTCCAAATTCAAATCACTGCTGCTCCAGAGGAAAGAGGTCCTAATACTGGGGAAGGTAAAGTAAGTGGTACCATTGAAGAGGACTTTGAAGATGAGAATGGCAAAATTTCTGCACGTAGAAGAGCAGCCAAACGTAAGTGTGGTTTAAGAAGAAAACGATCCGGTGGACGTGTAGGTCAGAACGACGATGAATTCGAGCTGATAGCCTACGGTGAAACTAACGAGAATGGGGAGTTTGAATATGGATTCTTACCACAGGGTATCTATCGCTTCTTTGTCGAATACCCGGGTATCCCATTGGATGAGTCTTCCTTTGTTCAGTTTGAAATTGGCGAGGCAGGAGTTTCTGATGATGAATTCGTTTTAGCTGCATTTGTTAGTGAAGAAGGAATTGTAGTCGAATTGGTACTCGGCATTACGGATGAAATATTTACCAATTTCAATATCTATCCGAATCCAACTGTTGATGTTATTACAATCAAATACGATCGAATTCTTCGAAATAATTTTGTCATGCAGCTTGTAAATGCTCAGGGGAATGTTTTAATGTCTCAAGACATCAATAAAAAGGAAGGTTCTGAAGAGCAATTGAATTTGGAGAATTATCCGGATGGCTTATACTTTTTGAGATTCATTGATGTAAAATCACAGAAGAATGCATTGACATTCAGGGTAATCAAAAAATAAAACCTGCCTAATCTAATTGGAATCCATCTCCTTCCAGGGGGATGGATTTTTTATTTTAGATCCTCAGGTGTTGTGATCTTAATATTATCGTAGGAGCCTTCCACCAAAGAGACCTTATACCCAGCAGCTTCATAAACACTCGCATCATCTGTAAAAAGTCCTGCTCCTGCCTTTTCATAAGCATCTTTGAGGGCTTTTATATTAAATGTCTGTGGGGTTTGAACCAATACGTAATTGGATCTATCTCTCGCTATGGAAGTATTCTCTTCCAGTTCTCTGATTGAATCCTTGAGCTCAACTACTGCAACTCCTGATCCATCTTTTTTAGCAGAATCAAAAGAATCCGAAATGGTTTTAGCAGAAACAAAGGGTCTAACTGCATCATGAATAGCAACCAAGCCATCTCCAACAATCATGGTTAGGCCTGAAAGCACGGAAGCACTTCTTGTAAGACCACCGGTTGTTGCCATAATATCCGTATCAGGGAAGTATTGAAACTTGATGGCTTCCCATTGTTTTAGATGGGCCTCTGGAAGTACAACAATGACAGAAATTCCATTGTCGTACTTGAGAAATTTACGAATAGATTTTACAATAATTGGCTCACCATCAACTTGCAGAAACTGTTTCGGCACTTCGCTTTTCATACGAGTGCCCACACCTCCAGCAACGATTATGGCATATTTATCCAATGGGTCTATTAAATAATCAACATCGCATCTCCATAACTGAAGAATCGATATTTCTCTTTAATTGCTAGCTGATACGCCTCTTGCATTAGCTCATAACCTCCAAATGCAGACGCCATCATTAATAACGTAGACTCTGGTAAGTGAAAGTTTGTGATCAAAGCATCACAAATTTTAAATTCATAGGGAGGAAAAATGAATTTATCTGTCCATCCTGAATTATCTTTCAATAATCCGTTTGCTGAAACTGAAGACTCCAACGTCTTCATCGCTGTTGTTCCAACTGCACATATTTTAGACTTCTCACTCAACGCACGATTTACTCTATCTGCAGTGACTTTTTCAACCCAATAGTTTTCTGAGTCCATCTTATGCTTGGTAAGATCTTCTACGTCTACCGGTCTGAAAGTTCCTAAGCCAACATGAAGTGTAATCGCTGCAACATCAATACCGATCAACTCCAAACGCTTCATCAATTGTGGTGTGAAATGCAATCCAGCCGTAGGTGCCGCGACAGCTCCTATGTTTTTTGCATAAATAGTTTGGAAGCGTTCTCTATCTTCCGGCTCAGCGGTACGCTTAATTTCTTTTGGAAGTGGAGTCTCTCCAAGGGCATCAATCATTTTATAGAATTGATCCTGGTCTCCATCAAATAAGAATCGGATGGTTCTCCCTCTACTGGTGGTATTGTCGATAACTTCGGCTACCAATTCTCCATCACCAAAGTATAGTTTATTACCTACTCGTATCTTTCGAGCAGGATCAACTAAAACATCCCACAGTTTCATTTCTGTGTTAAGCTCACGAAGTAAAAACACCTCGATCTTAGCACCTGTTTTTTCTTTATTTCCATAAAGTCTTGCAGGAAATACTTTGGTGTCATTAATTACAAACACGTCATCTTCACCGAAGTAGTCTACTACATCTTTAAAGACCTTGTGTTCAATCTCACCAGTGTCTTTATGAATAACCATCAGACGGGAGTCGTCACGGTTATCCGTTGGGTGAAGGGCGATAAGGCTTGATGGTAAATCGAATTTGAATTCGGACAATTTCATTCCCATAGGAAAAAGGATCTATTTTAATGATCAAAAGAGCGCAAAATTAGCAAATATGTTTCACGTTTGTAACGGAAATGCATTGAATCTCGTCAACTTATGGTATTGACCGTTTGAAAACAGCATTTACCGATCACTATTTAATTGAAAAAGCTGTTTCTTGATTAGCTACATTTGTTTTATAAAATGAACTCGTGAAAGTATTAAAGTTAATAATTGAAAGTTTCCGATTCGCCTGGAGCGCCCTAAGAACGAATCTTCTACGTACTACACTATCACTTTTGGGTGTTACTGTTGGGATATTTTCAATTATTGCTGTTTTCACCGCCGTAGATTCGCTTGAAAAAAGTATTAAGGATAGTTTAAACTTCCTTGGAACAAACAATATCAATGTCGAAAAGTGGCCCTATGGATTTGGTGGTCCTTACCCTTGGTGGACATATTTAAATCGTCCATATGTCACGTTTGACGAATATCGTTTCATTAAAGAGAATGTAAACAATGCACAAGCCGTTTCAATTTTTACTGTAAGAGGCGGAATCATAGCTAAGCATAAAAGTAGCAGTACTGCAGACCTCTCATTATTGGGGGTGGTATATGACCATCAGGATACGTATGAAATACCAATTGAAAAGGGGCGATATTTTACAAGGGAAGAAGCTGGAGGAAGCTCCAATGTAGTCATTATCGGTTACAGGACAGCAAATGAGCTTTTCCCAAACGTATCCCCTCTTGGTAAAGAGATCAAAATCAAAGGCCTCAAATACTATATCATAGGAGTCATTAAGGAAGAAGGTGACAGCTTCTTAGGTGCTCCAAGCAATGACGACAATATTTATATGCCATACCGGACTTTCCAGAAGATATATTATTCCGGAAGACGAACAGGAGTGCAGCCGCGTATAACAGTTAAAGGATTGGATTCAGATGTAGGTTTGGTGGAATTAGAAGCCGAACTCAGAGGTTTGATGCGAAAGAAACGATCGCTGAAGCCAAAAGAAGATGACAACTTTGCATTAAACCGACCGGAGGCAATTTCAAATTTTATCGGATCTACTTTTGATGCAATAAGTGTTGCAGGAGCCATCATTGGAGGGTTTGCTATTTTAGTTGGTGGTTTTGGAATCGCCAACATTATGTTTGTTTCTGTAAGAGAACGAACCAATATCATCGGTATTCAAAAATCACTAGGAGCGAAAAACTACTTCATCCTATTTCAATTTTTATTTGAAGCGGTATTCCTAAGTCTAATCGGAGGAGGGGTCGGCGTATTTCTGGTTTACCTGATTTCGTTTGCCAATTTGGGGAGCCTCGACCTAGTTTTAAGCACCGGAAATGTCATTTTAGGGTTAGGCGTATCGGCTATCATTGGGGTATTATCAGGAATCGTTCCTGCATTGATGGCAGCACGTCTGGATCCGGTTATTGCGATTAGAACCACAGGCTAGTCATCATGAAAGTATTTAAGCTAATCCTCGAAAGTTTCAGGTTTGCATGGAGTGCACTTCGAATGAATCTGCTTCGAACCACCTTGTCTCTGCTAGGAGTGACTATTGGAATATTTGCGATTATCGCGGTTTTCACACTCGTCGATTCCCTTGAAAGAAGTATTAAGGATAGTTTAAGCTTCCTAGATGCGAATAATCTGGATATTCGAAGGTTCCCATACGATTTCGGTCCCAATTTTAAATGGTGGGAATATATCAAACGCCCTTATACCAATTATGAAGAGTACGAATTTTTAAGAAAAAACCTCAAGAACTCTGAAGGCATTACCATTTTCGCTGTTACTGGAGTAGAATCAGTGAAATACCAAAGCAGCAGCTATGGTAATGTTTCATTATTTGGCATTGCACATACACATCAGGATGTTTATGATATGGCCAGCGATGTTGGAAGAGGAAGATATTTTACAGCTGCAGAATCTTATACAGCCAAGAATGTTGCTTTGATCGGTCATTTGATTGCTGAAAAACTATTCCCAAGAGGAGATGCACTAGGCAAAGAGATTAAAATCAAAGGACTGAAATACGTTGTGATCGCGGTGATGGAAGAAGAAGGAGAAGGAATCTTTGGAGAAACAGGAAATGACGAAAGCATATACATCCCCTACCTCTCCTTTAAAAAGATTTTCTATTCAGGCAGGAACAGGGGTGTAGAAACTCTGGTGAGTGTGAAGGGCTCAACTGAAGACTTTGGTCTTGTTGAACTTGAAGCAGAGATCACTGGGCTACTACGGATGAAACGTGGCTTGAAACCCAAAGAGAAAAATAATTTTTCGGTAAACAGACAGGATGCCATAATGAATATCATTGGCTCCACTTTCGATATAATCGGTGCGGCAGGATGGGCTATAGGTGGTTTTTCCATTCTGGTTGGGGGCTTTGGTATTGCCAATATCATGTTTGTCTCGGTCAGGGAACGTACCAATATCATTGGCATTCAAAAATCTTTAGGGGCCAAAAATTTCTTCATTCTTTTCCAGTTTCTTTTTGAAGCCATATTCCTGAGTCTTATTGGAGGTGGTGTGGGATTGTTTTTGGTGTGGCTACTCTCATTAGCTAGTCTCGGCAACTTAGATTTAGTCCTTACCATGGGAAATGTGGTTCTTGGTTTAGGAGTGGCTGGTATCATCGGTGTGATCTCAGGAATTGTTCCTGCATTAATGGCTGCCAGGCTAGATCCGGTTATTGCCATCAGAACGACTGGGTAGCCCAAAGTCAACAAAAAAAGGTGAACTCACACTCACCTTCTCAGTTACGATTAAGGATTAATTCTTAGCTATTTAGCTTCTCCTTTATTTTCTTCTCCAGTTCATCCATCAGTTCAGGATTGTCTTCAATCAACGCTTTTACAGCATCACGTCCCTGTCCAAGCTTATTCCCATCGTAAGAGAACCAGGATCCGGATTTTTGAACAACGTCTAGTTCCACCCCAATATCGACGATCTCACCACTTTTACTAATTCCTCTACCATACATTATATCAAACTCAACCATTTTGAAAGGAGGAGCTACTTTGTTCTTTACCACCTTCACGCGAGTCCGGTTGCCCATTACATTATCTGCAGATTCTTTGATCTGACCAATGCGTCGGATATCCAATCGGACAGATGCGTAAAATTTTAGTGCATTACCTCCGGTGGTTGTTTCTGGGTTTCCAAACATCACTCCAATCTTCTCTCGAAGCTGATTGATGAAAATACATGAACAGCCGGTCTTATTGATTGTGCCTGTTAGCTTTCTTAAGGCCTGCGACATTAAACGTGCTTGAAGTCCCATCTTACTATCGCCCATCTCTCCCTCAAGCTCACCTCGTGGTACCAATGCCGCTACTGAGTCGATTACGATGATATCCAAAGCTCCGGAGCGTATAAGGTGCTCGGCAATCTCAAGTGCTTGCTCACCATTATCTGGTTGTGAAATCAACAAATTCTCCGTATCAATCCCCAGCTTCTCAGCATACGATTTATCAAAGGCGTGCTCCGCATCAATAATAGCAGCAATGCCTCCTGCCTTCTGCGCTTCAGCAATACAGTGCATAGCCAAAGTAGTTTTACCAGAAGATTCAGGTCCATAAACCTCGATGATCCGACCTCTCGGAATTCCCCCTACACCCAAGGCTATATCTAAGCTTAGCGACCCTGTTGAGATAGTTGGTACGTCCATTACTTTCTCATCGCTGAGTTTCATCACGGTTCCTTTCCCGTAGGTCTTCTCCAACTTATCAATAGTGATCTGGAGGGCTTTCTGTTTTTCTGATGCGTCGGCCATATATTTATTAGTTGCTCATATTTTAAAATCAGACAAAAATAGTCTTTTCGTACCGTCCGAAAAAGAGATTTTACTAAAAATATTAGGAATGCGTTAATCTTTCTTTAATATTAAAATTTAGTCAAAATGACTAGGCATTTCTAGGCAGTTACACCGATTATCTAAAAATTCATGCCATCCATCGAAGCGTATCAACTTGGAATGGTTTTTTGAGTTTACTTAGACAAATAAACCACCGGACATATGACAAACGCTTTACTCATCAAAAACGAAGGAATAATGTATTCTGTCTCTTTCCCTTCAAGAACATCCTTGATCGATTTTATTGAAACGGATATTCAGCATACACGATCATCATTTGATCATAAGGTGATGATCTACGAAGATCAGGTAGATAATCTTAAAGCATGGGCCAGTACTAAAAATCTGGAAACGCTTGAATTCAGTCATGCTCAGGCAAGCGCCTAGTCATCTATAAAACTCATAATCAACACTGTAACTGATCGAGCTCCACATTATAGTCTTATAATTTGGAGCTCAGCACTTCTTAAAATCACAAATTAAGATGTGTTCTAAAGCTCATTAATGCTTTTTCAGCCTCAATACAAATACTCTACTTCCATCTCCACCACATCTTCATTAACTTGTAATTTTATTAATCCAATCATCGTCTATGGACAGCACTGGCTATGAACAGGCTTATAATCAACTAAAACATATGAAAACGATCATCTCTTTTAAAAAGATGATGACCGAAAGTAATCTGAATGTGGTATACCTGGGTCATGTGACTCAGTCTACCGTAGAAGGTATTACTGATATGATTTCAGAAGATTTAAGCATTCGTAACGAAAACAAAAGAGTAACCAAGAGGGTCTATCATGTAATGATGGAGTCTCTCCAGAACATTTGTAAGCACGCGGATAGTCAGTCAGATGAAGAGTCCAATTCATTGGAGCAGGGTCTTGTAAAAAAAGGAATATTTCTAATTGGTCACAACGACAATGAATATTTTATCACGACCGGTAATAATATTGAAATAAAAAGCGCCATTGCCTTAAGAGACATTTTAGAAAATATCAACTCGCTTGATGCTAAAGGCCTCAAAAAACTATATTTCGAAGCAATGGAAAATTCAGAACTTGGTGAAACTGGAGGTGCAGGACTTGGCTTTATAGATATGGCAAAGAAAACTGGAACGAAGTATGAATATTACTTTGAGCCTGACAGTGAAACATCATGCTTTTTCATTCTTACGATGAGGGTTCCGAAGAACACAGAGAGCTAGTTATACGGACTCACTACTATCTACCAGCTCTTCATTAGGCACATAATGAATCGCATAAATCATATAGCCTCCCAATGCAGTTCCGATTGGAAATTTAAATAACAGAATTACTGCTGGTACAATCGCGAATTTCTTTCCCCATTGCTGTTGTGTCGCTAATGCATAGCCTGAAATCAAGAATACAAGTGAGGAGATTGTCTGAATGATTGGCAACATATACAGAAGGTTTTCAGGAGGTCTCACCTCGAAGAAAAGGACATCAAAATCCCTCATATCCAGCCAAAAATCACTGTGACTGATCATATCTACAAAAAAGAAAGTAGAGATTGATATTGGCACCAGTATAAGCCCTATCACTATAAAAATTTTACCAATGATTCGTAGGTTGTTGTCGTGATCTTTTAAGTTCATGAGTGAAAATGGTTGATTTCATTACTATGTATTGCAAGGTATCTTACGATAAACTATAAATAAAGTTGTGGCATGATAAAAAAAGCGAGTTGGCGCATCCTTATTTTGATCATTCTGCTGAGCATCGTCTACTGGGAGCATTTGATCTATGGAATCAGGCAAGCAAAAGGCCAACTATCAATCACTTTCAATACACTCCCTGTCGAAGAAGTTTTATCTAATCCATCAGTTACTGATAGTATCAAATACAAAATTCAAATTGTTCAGGAAGCACGCCTTTTTTCATTTGACAGACTTGGATTAAAACAGTCAGAGAATTACACCACTTTTTATGATCAAAAAGGTGAAGTATCTCTTTGGAATCTATCTGCCTGCAAACCGTTTGCTTTTGAACCGAAGATGTGGTCATTCCCTGTTCTCGGCTCCTTTCCATACAAAGGATACTTTGAGCTAGAGCATGCAAAAAAGGAAATGGATGAATTGAAAAAAGATGGATATGATGTCCGAATTCGTCCTGTTGGAGGTTGGTCAACCTTGGGATGGACTAGCGACCCTATCTTATCAAACATGCTGGACCGTTCGGAAGGTCCATTGGCCGAATTGATTATCCATGAGCTCACTCATTCCACACTTTTTATCAAGGACAATATTGAATTTAATGAAAACCTTGCTTCATTCATTGGAGAACTAGGGGCTATTCAGTATCTGAATGAAAAATACGGTGATAAGTCTGCTGCTTATTATGATTACATTATTTCTGAGGAGGATAGTCGAACATTCAGGAATCAAATGCTCCTAGCCACAAACAAGCTAGATTCATTGTACCAAATCATTTCCGATGATCCGGACTCGATCAAAGCGCATCAGAAGCACCTAATGATTGATGAAATAATGAGTTCAATAGATACGCTTCACTTTCATGATCCACGCTATTATCAAATATTTAATTCCAGCCGACCAAATAACGCCTATTTTATGTCTTATCTCAGGTATTACTCTTCAAAGGATTCCTTACAAGATTTATTATCCAGTATGTATAAAGATGATCTAAAGCTCTTTATTGAAGGGATGAAATCCTTTCATGATAATTGAGAATCAATTACCAAATTGTTATCATTTTAACATACAGTTGATTTCTGAGTAATTTTGAATAACCTTGAATCGGATGAATCACAAATAAGATAATTATAAAATACGGAGCTGCTGGTTCATCAAATTGAAAAGAATAATTTAAGAAATAGTTACTTAAGCAATCACTTCTAAGCAATGTCAAAAAACAGTCAAAAAATTCTTGTCGTAGATGATGAAGAAGACATCCTGGAGTTGTTGAAATATAATCTAACAAAAGAAGGTTACGAGGTTAAGACAGCAAGCGATGGCATCAAAGGTGTGGAAGTCGCAGAAACATTCGTTCCCGATCTTATTCTACTTGACATTATGATGCCAAAGCAAGATGGTGTTGAGACATGCAGACAAATAAGAGAACTCCCGGATTTGGCTAATTCATTTGTTATTTTTCTTACTGCTCGTTCTGAAGAATACTCTGAAGTAGCAGCGTTTGATATGGGCGCAGATGACTACATCACAAAACCGATCAAACCAAGGGCATTAGTTAGTCGGATTAACGCACTATTCAGAAGAGAATCAAAAAAGAAAAAAGAGTCAAACACCATTACAATCGGTGACTTAATAGTTGATCGGACGAGCTATACGGTTAAAAATGGAGAGGAAAAAATCTCACTTCCAAAAAAAGAATTTGAACTACTCTATTTCTTAGCACAAAATCCTGGTAAAGTCTTCAGCCGAGATGAACTGCTTCAAAACATTTGGGGTACTGACGTGTATGTGCTTGCCAGAACAGTAGACGTACACATTAGAAAGGTGAGAGAAAAAATTGGCAATGACCACATTACGACTGTTAAGGGCGTGGGCTACAAATTCGATGCTAATTAATATTAGCTAGCCATGCAGTTTAATTCCAGAGCCATAGCACTTTTATTAGCACTTTGTGTTGCTGCCATCACCACTGCATTTTTATACCTGTTACCTAACATCACCACTACAGCGAAAGTAATTGCATTCTTGCTTTCCTTTTCGTCTTGCTACATCTTAGTTCGGCTGGTTTTAGAATTTTTGTTTTTCAGACAAATTGAGACCATTTATGAATCATTAAAAAAGATCAAGGAGAGTGAGATAACATTAAAAGGAAAAGCTTCATCGGTCAATCCACTTAAAAGAATCAATAGAGAGATTGCAAATTTTGCAAAGAGTAAGGAAAAGGAAATTGAGGAGCTAAGAGAAAGAGAGAATTTCAGAAGAGAATTTATTGCTGACGTTTCCCATGAATTAAAAACTCCAATTTTCGCCGCACAGGGCTTTGTTCATACCTTACTTGATGGAGCAATAAATGACAAAGAAGTCCGCAAAAAATTTTTAAAAAAAGCAGCCAAGAGCTTGGATGCACTAGACCTTTTAGTGCAAGACATACTTACGATATCACAAATTGAATCAGGTGAAATTAAGATGCACTTTGAAAACTTTGACATGCGAAGTATGTGCAATGAAATATTAGACCAATTAGAAGGAAAGGCTGAGAAGAAAGGCATTGAATTAAAACTTTCTAAAAAATATAAGGATCCAATAATCGTCAGAGGTGATTATCGAAGAATATATCAGGTCATGCTTAACCTCATTTCAAATGCAATCAAATACACTAAAAAAGGGGGGCTGGCTAAAATTAAATTTGAAGAAGTTCCTAATGACAAAATCAGAATTTCCGTCTCTGACAATGGGCGAGGGATACCTGAATCAGACATTGCCCGAATTTTCGAACGTTTCTATAGAGTAGATAAAAGTAGATCAAGAGAAAAGGGAGGAACGGGGCTAGGTCTTTCAATCGTAAAACACATTCTTGAAAGCCACGATTCTGAGATATTTGTTGAAAGTGAATACAAAGTTGGTTCTACTTTTTACTTCGATTTGAAACAAGCAAAATATATTGATAAGGTAGAAGAGGGATTTGAAGAGGAGGAGGATTATGCATAAAAAACTAAAGAACATTTCATTCGAAGACCTAATCCTTCTAGATACAGATGATTATAGCTTGATTAACAAGCCGCCATTTCTGGCCAGTCTTGACGATAGAGCAAATAGTCAGAATTTGCTATCTCTGGCTAAAGAAGTCAATGATGATTATCAAATCTGTCACCGATTAGATAAGGAAACTTCAGGAATAGTTGTTTTTGCAAAAAATGCAGAAGCTTACAGGAACTTTGCCATGCAGTTGGAAAATAGAGAAGTAAAAAAGGTTTATCATGCTGTAATCGATGGCCTTCATAAATTTGAGGATTTTGAAGCTGATGAACCCCTTCACACTACATCAACTAAATCCAGGGTTGATTTTAGAGCGGGTAAGCCTGCTTTCACTTTAATAAGCACATTAGAAGTTTTCAAAAAACATTCGCTTGTCAAGTGTTTCCCTGTTACAGGAAGAATGCATCAAATACGAGCACATCTGGCATATCACAAGGCTCCCATTGTTTGTGATCCTGCATACGGTGGTGAGATGGTCTTTCTCTCAGAGCTCAAACGAAATTATAATCATAAGAAGTGGGAAGATGAAAATCCTATGATAAATAGAGTGGGTTTGCACTCACATCAAGTCGCCTTTAGAGATTTGAGTGGTAACATTGTGGAGGGTGAAGCTGAGTATCCAAAAGATTTCTCAGTGTTAATCAAGCTCTTAAGAAAATTTAATTAATCTACAATTTGAAATCGAACAGTTTTGATGTTCGATTGCTGTACCACTTTTAAAAAGTATATACCAGCTTCTAAGATTGAACTATCTATAACATTCACTCCTCTAGAGAAATCCTCATAATTGATTCTTTTAATAATCAAATTCTTCCCGGATAAATCCTGAATTACAATTTCAAGTGGTGTAAGATCATCAGATTTTATAATCAGATTTAAATTATCCAATGTTGTGGGATTGGGTGCTACAATAACATCAAATCCATTGATTTCATTGACCACCTGGAGGATTGATGAATACTCAAAATCTCCATTAAAATCTACTTGTTTTAATCTGTAATAGGATGTTCCAACTAGAGGTAATCTATCCGTAAATGCATATTCACTTGTTTGGCTAGTTGTACCATTGCCATCTACAATACCAATAGAAGTATACTCAATATTATCACCAGACCTTTGAATCTCGAAGTGTTGATTATTAATTTCTGAGGCCGTAACCCATTCAAGATTGACTACTCCATTATTCATTTGAGCATCAAACCATACCAGCTCAACTGGCAGTGGATTTTCCGATGCGGAGTTAGAAGCAAAAGTAAAGGGACTAAAAGTAGATACCGCAATCGCCGATTCGACATATCCAGGATCAACGTCCCCAGAATTTGCTCCATTCCCTTGAGACTCCCACTGCCCCCCAGTGTAATGTCCTACAAGTAACTCTGTAGCTAAAGTAATCTCGCTTGCTGCTTGTGTATTCCAGTATAGCCTAATTTGTGCCGCATCAGTTCCAGCTGTTCGTTGAATATCCCAATACTCTAATGAGCTTACATTATTAATAGTCGCAACATTCACATTTGTGACATCAGTATATGAAGCATTAAATGGCTCTACCTGATAAGTTGAACCAACGGTAGTCGTTGGCGTAATTCCTACTCTTTTGTAAGTAGTTGATTCTCCGACTGGGAAATCATAAATACTTGCACTATTCGTGCATCGAGCCAGGATTCCATTTATAAAACTTCCCGAAGACCCACCGGATAATCCACCTGTTGCACAATTAGTAACATTAATTATATTGGCACCAGACCCAACGATTCCGTCTGTAAGTGTCAACGTATTGCTTATGGTGATTCCGCTCGATACAGTAATTGCATCCGCTCCATCGAGTGTATTATTGATCGTAAGATTGGGTATTGACCAAGCTCCACTAACTGTCTGATTGGTGCTTCCATCTAAAGTAATAGTACCGGTACTGGTGAGTGTTCCAGCGGTATAGATAAGATCACCAGCTACCGTCATATTATTGGCACCCATGGCAAATGTCCCGCTTGTCAAGGTGAATGATCCATTAACATCTGTTGTTGCACCGAGTGTCTGGGTACCTGTTGATGTTTCAAGATTATAATAAGATGAGACTGGTGCTTTTATTGTAATCCCTGTTCCATTGGAATAAATTACCGTGCTTCCTGTTGCACTTGCCTCCAACAAGCCTGTAGCCATAGGAGCAGTAGCGCTAGAAAAAGTTGTTGTTGAGTTGGTTCCAGTAGTAAATGTGCTTGTAGCATTTCCTCCATCTAAAACACCAGAAAAAGTAACTGACCCTTGGTTGGTTAATGTTAATCCATTGTCAATATTTACTGTGCTAGATATGGTCATTACTGCTGATGAGCTAATGGTTTTACTTGCCGTTGTGATATCTACATTTGCAACGGAAAGGGTACCTGTTCCATCTATTTGATTTTGAGGTGAACTTAAGCTACCACTCAAAGTAATCGTGCCAGTGCCAGATACCGTCCCACCAGAATTAATGGTCAAATCGCCCCCAACATCTAAAGATCTAGGAGAATTAGCTGTCAGTGTCCCATTAACAATCAGGTTATTAATACTTTCATTAGATGACATATTGATAGTCTCTCCAGCAAGTATTCTGGCACTTTCTGTTGCCAGGGGTTGAGCACCTGTTGCCCAGCAGTCGTCATCATTCCAGTTTCCGTTGCATCCAGCAGCTCCTGCATCTGAATCCACCACGATATACTTCGTGACATTAAGCGTCGTGGCTGATGAAGCGGTGCAGCTTGGGGTTGTTTTTGTTGCAGTGACAGATACAGAACCTGCTCCATTGGAGCCCCAATCTACTGTAATTGAATTAGTAGTTGTTCCTGAAGCTTGAGTTCCTCCTACTATTGTCCAGGTATAGGTTGTATTGGCATCATTAGTCACAGAGTAAGCGATACCTGTAGAATTTTCAGCAACAAGCGTACTTCCAGTGATACTCGCTGGAGCAATGGAGTTAATATTTACGTTTAGGGATACTTCATTCGAAGAAGTACATCCATTTCTCTCTGTTACACTTACAGATCCAACCTGACCGGTACTTCCCCAATCTACTGAAATGGAATTAAGATCTAAGACAAAACCTGTTGGATTGGTCTGACCATCTATGGTACCCCCAACTACCGTCCAGGTATAATCATTTCCACTATTTAAGGTCACAGAATACGTATCATTGGTATCGCTGGTACAGACCTCCGTATCACCAGAAATTGAAGGATCTGAAGGTGCCGAGCAATTTGTATCATCACCAAAAGCGAATTGTCCTACAAATGTTGTTATATTGTTCCTGGAGACATCATTTCCTGAAACTGTATTATGAGAACCATCAGCGGTCCAATTGGAACCTGCATCAGCCCTCGTTAGTATTCTTGTATTCGCCCCAATAGTAAAAGATGAGAATCCATCACCAGCGAGATCAAGATCAAAAGAATTAGAACCTCCTTTTGAAAACCCATTTACTGTGAAATCCCAATACCCTTCATTGAAAGTATTGTATAGTGTAACATCGTCTGTTACCGGTAAGCCGCTACTTCCAGGATCAGATTCTACAAACTGTGCAAATACAACTCCTGCTGACCTGCCTCCACCAGTCTGATCGAAAGTAACATTAACCGTACGATCATTACTTGTAACACCAATTGGATAGAGTAATTGACTGGTGGTTGTTGTAGCTATATATCTACCAAACGTACCTATTATCCTACCTGCTGTATAGGTAAAAGTTCCTTCAGCTCCGGAACCTAATTGTAAAGAATTTGAGCCTGTGTTAATATTTCCTTGTGTCATGGTCAAAGTGCCTGTCACAATAACATCCTCATTCAGTGTCACAGTACCTGAGCTTTTATTTATGGTCAGATTGATAAAATTGGTAGCATTTGTTGTCACAGACTGATCCGCAGTATTGGTGAACGTGACGGTTGCAAGATTGCTAATGGTCGAGTTAATATTCCAATCTCCTTCAATGGTAATGTTTTGACTATTTACATCAAGTGTTCCCGCATTCACATTAAGATCACCCTCAAAAGTCAATGCATTTGCAGGGAATGTCTTGGTGCTGGCACCTGAAATGGTAAGACTAGAATAAGTATTTGCCGTTGGGGTTTTAATCGTTTGTGCGAGACTACCATTATATTCTACATTATTGTCAGCATTTGTACTTGCGTCCAAAACTCCAGTAGTGAGTAATGCCCCATCGATTTCCAAATCTGAATTGGCACCCATAGTAAGTTGTGAGGTGCCGCTCCCCCCAACAATATCACCCCCGGAAACTATTAAATCTCCATTATTAGTCAGTGTAACCCCTACATCTAAATCAATATTCCCAAGCACAGTTATACTTGAACCACTTCCAATTGAAGTATTAGCCTGAACGAGAACACCATTGCTACTTGAAGAGGCATCAATGGTTCCAGTACCACTCACTGTTGTTGAGGCTGTGTCAAAAATTAAATTGGCATTACCACTATTTAGAATAAGCGTACCATTTACGACAAGATTGGAAGTAACCGTAACATCCTTGTTGTTGGCAGTTGAAAGTACTGCACCTGCGTCAATGGTAATATCTTGAATGTCGGGCATGCCAGAACTTGGAGTATTTGCCGTATGACCTTTAACAATGATTACTCTGTCAGATGCCCCAGGTGCACTACCATTAAGCCAGGTAGATCCAGTAGTATATGTTCCTGTTTGAACTGTAATGAATGGTATAACTGTTCCACTTACGGTGAGAGTATTTCCATCGTAATCAAAAATACCTCCTGAATTAATTGTGAAATTATTGATGGTAGTTGCACCAGTTAGTTTAACAGTATGACCAGCAGCTATCACAGCATCTTCGGTGGTGCCGGGCACACATGTACAATCCCAAGTACTGGCAGATGTCCAATCACCGGATTGCACCGAAGTTCTGATTTGACCCCATAAGGAATAAACAGAACCAAATAATATGATCGCACCAACTACTTTCTTCATACTTTAAAGAATTAAAACTTTAAGCTTTACTTTAATGTGTGATTTAAAAATCCTAATAAAAGCATATATATATACTGTTTACTGCTGTTTTGTAAGGATTTTTTCGGCCAACTGTCCAAACATACTGACAAACTGACGATTAGATAGTGAAACAATATCTTTATTGCAGGCCAAAGTTTGTTTTCTAGACTTAAACTTCTATTTTTGTGTCCCTTTTTCAAGGGGACCAGATTTTGACATTATAAAATCAATATAAAATTGGAGACTAACAGCTTTAAAACTGTATCATTAAACAGTGCAACTGTAGAGAAGAATTGGGTGATCGTAGACGCTGATTCTCAGATACTTGGAAGAATGGCAAGTGAAGTTGCTAAAATGATCCGAGGCAAACACAAGCCATCGTACACGCCACATGTAGATTGTGGTGATAACGTAATTGTGATCAATGCGGATAAAATCAGGTTAACCGGAAGTAAGTGGACTGACAAGCAATATGTGCGTCACACGGGCTATCCTGGTGGTCAGCGAATTGAAACACCTAATAGTATTAAGGCAAAGTCTTCTACTATTTTAGTAGAAAAAGCAGTGAGAGGAATGCTTCCAATCAACAGATTGGGAAGACAGCTTTTCAAAAACTTATATGTATATGAGGGTGCTGAGCATCCACATGCAGCTCAAAAACCAAAAGAAGTTAAACTATAAACCTGAATGGACAGAATCAATACCATAGGTAGGAGAAAGACCTCAGTAGCTCGTATTTATATGACGAGTGGGAAAGGTGAAATAACTGTAAACGAAAAAGAACTTGGCGTTTACTTCCCTTCCGAAATTCTTCAAACAATCGTTAAGCAGCCACTTGTAAAAGTGGAGCAAGACGGAAATTTCGACATTAGTGTGAATGTATCCGGTGGCGGACCTGCCGGGCAAGCTGAAGCAACAAGACTGGCAATCTCTCGTGCGCTTACTGAAGTAGACACAGAGTTTAGAAGTCCACTTAAATCTGAAGGTTTCTTGACCAGAGACTCAAGAATGGTGGAGCGTAAGAAGCCAGGTCGAAGAAAAGCAAGAAGAAGATTCCAGTTCAGTAAACGATAATTTTGAGATGCAAAAACTAGAACATAAAGATCTATTGGATGCAGGTGTACACTTTGGACACCTTACCAGAAAGTGGAACCCAGCTATGGCTCCATACATTTTCATGGAGAAAAATGGCATCCACATTATCGACCTTCACAAAACATTAACTTGTCTTGATGATGCTACTGAAGCAATGAAAGCAGTAGTAAGATCAGGAAGAAAAGTAATGTTCGTCGCTACCAAAAAGCAAGCGAAAGAAGTTGTGGAGCAAGAAGCACAGCGATTGAATATGCCATATGTGACAGAGAGATGGCAAGGTGGTATGCTTACCAACTTTGCAACTATTCGAAAGTCATTGAAAAAAATGGCTGGCATGGAAAAGCTTATGAAAGAAGAGGCTTACCAAAACATGGCAAAGCGTGAGCGACTAATGGTTAGTCGGGCTAAAGATAAACTAGAGAAGGTCCTTGGTGGAATCTCTGATCTAAACAGACTTCCTGCCGCTCTATTTGTAGTGGATATCAAGCGTGAGCATATTGCAATTGCAGAAGCACAGAAATTGAATATACCCGTATTCGGAATCGTAGATACAAATTCTGACCCTTCTAAAATTGATTATCCTATCCCAGGAAATGATGATGCCTTTAAATCAATCAAGTTGATTACAAGCTACATCGGAAAAGCCCTTGAGGAAGGACTAGCAGAGCGCAAGAAAGATAAAGATGAGCAAGCTCAGACAGAAGAGCAAGCGGCTAAGAAAGCGGCTGATGAAAAGTCTGAGGTAGCAGAGTAAACATTAATACCATAGAATCTTAATATAAAGATTGAACATCGTCTATTTCGGTGTTCAATTTTTGTTTGTAGAAAATTAAAATCAAGAAATAAAATGGCTATTACAGCACAAGACGTAAACAAACTAAGGCAAATGACTGGTGCCGGCATGATGGATTGCAAAAAGGCACTTACTGAAGCAGATGGTGATTTTGATAAAGCAGTAGAGCTTTTAAGAAAGAAAGGTCAGAAAGTATCAGCTTCAAGAGCTGATAGAGAAACATCAGAAGGTGTTGTTTTTGCGAAAACTAACGACGAAGGAACTGAGGGAGCATTGATCGCATTTACTTGTGAGACTGATTTCGTAGCGAAAAATGATGAGTTTGTTAAGCTTGGAAATCAAATTGCTGAGTTAGCATTTGCTGAAAAACCAGCGAATATTGAAGCCCTAAATGGGATTAAGCTTGGAGACCTGACAGTAGGAGAGAAAATTGTAGAACTGACAGGAAAGATCGGTGAAAAACTGGAAGTAAAAGCTTTTGAAGTTGTGACTGGTGAGGCTGTTGTTCCATATATCCACTCAAATGGGAAACTAGGAGTAATGGTATCTCTGGCTAATACCAATGGTACGAGCGTTGAAGATGCAGGGAAAGACGTAGCAATGCAGATTGCAGCAATGAATCCAGTTGCTGTGGATAAAGATGGTGTAGATCCGGCTGTAGTGGAGAAAGAGATTGAGATTGGGAAAGAGCAAGCTAAAGCTGAAGGCAAACCAGAAAACATCATTGAGAAAATTGCAATGGGTAAGCTGAATAAGTTCTACAAAGAGAACACGTTGCTTAGCCAGTCTTTTGTTAAAGACAGTTCTCAGTCAGTTTCTCAATATTTAGATTCCGTATCTAAAGGATTGACTGTAGCAGAATTCAAACGAGTTTCTATCGGATAAATTCAAAACGACTTATTTAAAAAAGCCATTCGTCAGATGACGAATGGCTTTTTTTATGTTTAAACATAAGTATTTTTGGTTCACTTTATGTTTGCCATTCATCGATTAAATAAATCAACAGATACCTTATGATTGGTTTATTCATCGATCTATCACAACAAGCCATTTTCATAGCAGTATAATTATGTAATTCAATTGACTCATCATCTTACTAAACCTGAACAAGCTATGACTAATCAATCTAATTACATTGACCCAGCTATCATTACTCGAAAATTTATAAAAACTGGCACCCTGGTGCGGTTAGTATCCCTTGGAATCGCTTATTTGGCTATTTTCTGCATGTCTTTGTAAGTTCCTGATTCCCTAAGAATTGTAATTTACTAAGCATATTACTTAGAAACATCTAAGAGTTACTCACATTCCGAATGATCAAGGATATGTGGACTTTTACAAAAAAACAGATGAACAATCAAGTGAACTATATCGATCCCGCTATACTTACTAGAAAGTTTGTTAAAACTGGAACTATGGTGAGATTAGCTTCGCTAGCACTAGCGTATCTAGCAATCATAGCAATGTCATTATAAGGTCTTTTCAACCAGCAAGACCTGATAAGCCAAGGATAACTATGCCTTGGCTTTTTTTATTTATTACCCTGAAGGCTTCCTATCAGCGATTTTTTCCAATTTCTTCTCTCTGATTATTTGTTCGACTGGTTTTCCACTAATCTTGCTTTCTAACCAGGAAATTAAATCCAAATACAATAACGATCTACGTTCATATTTATCTTCAAGAATCTCAAGCAGTTCTCCTCTCAAAAGTCTAAAATCATTCTCAAGCTTTTTCCGGTCCATGAATACTGAGTTCTTTAAGAAATTGAAAATCGCCGAATGCACACGCTGATAATCACTCAGTTTCAACAAGAATCGATATGTAGACTTAATCTGAAAGTCAATCAGATCATCATTTCCAAGTTCATAATGTGAAATCAAATTCAGAATGCGAGCAAAACATTGAATATCTTCCTTTAATGAAATACTCGGGTGATTAATAATAATGTTCAAATGCTTTATTGCACCTGAGAAATCTGCACTTCCAAACTTGAGGCTTGCAATTTTATAGTGGAAGACCATGATTCTGTGAATATCTAAGCGGCCTTCAAAAGGCTTCATTTTTTGGAGAAATTCATCCGAATACCTGGCCCCTTCTGTAAATCTTCCTTCTACGATGTACGAATTGAGATTGGCTGTCTCAAGGTAGATGAAAGACTGGATCACCTGATTCTCGTTAAATCTGTGCTGATGTTTAGAAGTGAATTCCTTGAGCTTTTTATGATTCTCAATGAATCGGTTAACATCATCACAATAGAAAAGTGCAGCAAGTACATTATGTAAACCTCGAATATACATCTCAGGCTCACTTTCCAGCAAGACGTCATTTTTCTCATAAACCTGGCACCACCTTTGAGCATATGCATAGCACCCAACAAAGTCTTGCGAAATGTAATAGAACCAAACGTAGCATTGGTATTTATAGATAGTATCCTCAAATTCAGAGCCTTGTGAAACAGGTAGGCTTTCTTTAAACATAGTAGAAAGGGCTCTCTGCTGTTCTTCACTTTTGCTGTGACCAAACTTCAGATAATAGTCATACAGCTTGAGCGATAAGTCCGACCATGCCCCTTCAAAGTAAAATCGACTTCTGAGCAATGAGGATTCATTAGTTAATTCATCGGCTCGCTGAGAGTGACTTCTGGTTACATATCTTCCTTCGATTTTTTTCTCAAATTCTACGATCTCCAGTCTGAGAATATCCATTTTAAACGTACTGGCGATCTGTTTAGCTTTTGCCAGTTGGGCCAGACTTTGAACATAGAGTCCTTTCTTGTGTAACAACTCAGCGTAGCTAATGTGATCCTTAATCCGAATACGTGGATCATCAGATTGTAGCAAACGCAAACTCACCAAAATCTGCTCGTACAACCGTGCTTTGTGATTGGAAAGTGTATTGGCTTTCAACTTTGGAAAAGCTTCCTGAATTTTCTCATCATTCCAATGGGGAAGTTTATCAATCACGTCAAATAATCTGATAGAAATCAGCTCTTTATCCGTCGTGTTCCTTTTCACATACAGCTTAAAATTTCGCTTTTCAGCCTTTGTCAGCCGTTTAATGAGCTCGAATAATTGATATGATAATTGCTTGACCAAGTGAACCTACAGGATATTAAGTGATTGATTTTTAATGGGTTATAACTAAAAAAGCTGACTTGAACAGATGAATAATCAAAATATAAGGTTTCATCAAACCTCTCCTAGCGACCACATTTGTTCACGCACGTAAAAATAGCACTAAGTTGAAATGAGCAAACTTCACATTTTCGATACCACATTAAGAGACGGAGAACAAGTACCGGGCTGCCAGTTAAAAAGTGAAGAAAAGCTTGAAATTGCTTTCCAGCTTGAGAGCCTTGGTGTTGACATTATAGAGGCTGGATTTCCGGTCTCAAGTCCTGAAGATTTTAAGTCTGTGGAGCTCGTATCCCAGCACATCAAAGAATCAACCATTTGCGGACTCACCCGTGCTGTTGAAGAAGATATTGATGTTGCGGCAAGAGCGCTTAAAGATGCTGCCAACCCAAGAATTCACACCGGTATAGGCACTTCAGAATTTCACGTAAAGTATAAGCTGAACACTAACAATGATGACATCATCAATCGTGGTGCTCATGCTGTGAAATACGCCAGAAACCTGGTTTCAGAGGTTGAGTTTTATGCCGAAGATGCCGGGAGAACAGACAATGAATTCCTTGCAAGAGTAGTTGAAGCGACAATAGATGCCGGAGCGACAATCATCAACATTCCTGATACCACCGGCTACTGCCTGCCTGAGCAGTTCGCAGAAAAAATAACCTACCTGGTAAACAATGTTCCAAATATTGATAAAGCCATTCTATCTACACACTGTCATAACGACCTGGGCTTAGCAACAGCCAACAGCATTGCCGGAGTGATGGCGGGCGCCAGGCAGGTGGAATGCACGATCAACGGAATTGGAGAACGTGCCGGAAACACTTCATTAGAAGAGGTAGTGATGATCATCAACCAGCATCAACACATCAATTTGACACACAAGATCGACACCACACAAATCACTTCTATGAGCAAAACGGTATCATCCATGATGAACATGCCGGTGCAGCCAAATAAAGCAATCGTTGGATCAAATGCGTTTTCGCATTCTTCCGGAATCCATCAGGATGGAGTGATCAAGAAGCGGGAAACCTATGAAATCATTGATCCGGCCACAGTAGGCGCAGCGGGATCAGAAATAATACTGACTGCCAGAAGCGGTAAGGCAGCATTGAACTACCATGCTAAAAAATTAGGGTACGAATTGGAACCGGAAGGCCTGAAAATTGCCTACAAGGAATTTTTAGAAGTGGCCGATCAGGTCAAAAATGTGGGACCTACACATTTGCATAAAATATTCAAAACCATCAAGGCTTACGCATAATGTCAAAGACACTATTCGATAAAATATGGGATACGCATGTGGTGAAACACATAGCTGATGGTCTTGATGTCCTGTACATCGATCAGCACTTCTTGCATGAAGTCACCAGCCCTCAGGCTTTTGACGGCCTTCGAAAAAGAGGAGTTGAAGTATTCCGTCCGAAGCAGTGTGTAGCCACAGCCGACCATAACGTACCAACAAAAAATCAGGACCAACCCATAAAAGACCCTTTATCTGCCAATCAGGTAAATTCATTGATCAAAAACTGTGAGGAGTTTGGAATCGAATTGTATGGAATTGGGCATGAAAATCAAGGCATTGTTCACATCATTGGTCCTGATCTGGGTATCACACAACCAGGGATGACCATCGTGTGTGGCGATAGTCACACTTCTACTCACGGTGCGTTTGGCACGATCGCATTTGGTATTGGCACCTCGCAGGTTGAGCAGGTGCTTGCAGCACAGAGTCTCGTACTCTCCCGGCCTAAAACCATGAACATTGAGGTAAATGGAAAACTGAATAAAGGAGTTACTGCCAAAGATGTTGTGTTGTATATCATAGCCCAGCTTGGCACTGAAGGTGCTACCGGCTATTTTGTAGAATACAGCGGGGAAGTATTCCGGAATTTCACCATGGAGGAGCGCATGACCGTTTGCAATATGAGCATCGAAATGGGTGCCAGAGGCGGCCTGGTTGGCATTGATCAAACAACCATTGATTATGTCACCAGCAGGGTCAATATTTCTAAAGAAAAAATATTTACCTGGCTGTCACTCAATACAGATGATGATGCAGTCTTCGATAAAACAGTAAAGCTTGATGCCGCAGACATTCATCCATTGGTCACTTGTGGTACAGCTCCTGATACCGGCATCCGATTATCGGATCGAATGAGTGCCTCAAAGCACATTACCAAAAAGGCGCTGGGTTACATGCAGTTTGATCAGGATGACCAAATATCTGATCAGTCTGTGGATTATGTATTCATCGGTAGTTGCACGAATGGAAGAATTGAGGACCTACGTGCTGTCGCGAATCTGGTGAAAGGCAGAAAAAAAGCTGATCACGTGAACGTTTGGGTAGTTCCCGGATCGATGAAGGTTCGCTCTCAGGCCATTGAGGAAAACCTGGATAAAATATTTGAAGAATCAGGCTTTGAGTTTCGTGAGCCCGGCTGCAGTGCCTGCCTGGCTATGAATGAAGATAAGATTCCAGCAGGATCGCTCTGTATATCCACGTCTAACAGAAACTTTGAAGGAAGGCAGGGCGAAGGAGCTCGAACAGTATTAGCCAGTCCGCTTACCGCTGCAGCTTCTGCTATTACAGGAAAAATTACTGATCCAACCCTATTTCTAAACTGATGGAGATACGATCAAAAGCCATACCGCTACCTATCGATAATATTGATACAGATCAGATCATCCCTGCTAAATTTTTGAAGCAGACAGACCGACTAGGGTACGGAAAGAACTTGTTTTATGCATGGAGATATCTGGCAGATGGAAGTCCAAATCCGGATTTTGAATTAAACAAACCAGCCAGAAAAGATGCAGAGATCCTTATTGCAGGGAGCAATTTCGGATGTGGCTCCAGCAGAGAGCATGCTGCCTGGGCAATTGCAGGTTTTGGAATTAAAGTGATTTTATCTACGCAATTCGCTGATATTTTTAAAGGCAATGCATATAACAACGGCATTCTTCCGGTTGAGCTGGATGAGCACTCGATAGCAGCTATCACCCAGTTGGTCTTAGATCAGCCAGAAACTGAAATTGATGTATCCCTTCTGGATCAGTTGGTAAAAGTTTCCACTCTCAACCTGGAAAAGAGCTTTCACATTTCACCATTTAAAAAAGAGTGTTTGCTGAATGGCGTTGATGAAACCGACTACCTGATAAAGCTTAGAGATCAAGTCGAACAATTTGAACAACAGAGATGAAAAAAAATATAACCATACTACCCGGTGATGGAATCGGCCCTGAGGTCGTTTCACAGGCAACTAAGGTCATGCATGCCATCAATGCTTATTTTGGCCATGACTTCATCCTGCAGAACGGACTGATTGGAGCCAATGCCATTGATGAGACGGGCTCTCCCCTTCCTGATGAAACACTTGATTTATGCTTGAATAGTGATGCTATCCTGCTGGGATCCATAGGGGATCCGAAATATGATAACGACCCAAACCTGAAAGTAAGGCCGGAACAAGGCTTACTCAAATTGCGAAAATCACTACAGCTGTTTTCGAACATCCGGCCGGTTAAAACCTATGATATCCTAAAAGGTGTTTCCCCGCTTAAGGAGCATTTGCTGGAAAATGTGGACATGGTGATCTATCGGGAGCTTACCGGTGGTATCTATTTCGGTGATAAAGTCCTGTCAGAAGATGGCTCGCATGCACATGATTCGTGTGATTATACCACACATGAAATCAGTCGAATTGCTTATCAGGCATTTGAAGCTGCAACTCTTAGAAGAAAGAAGCTCACCCTGATTGATAAGGCAAATGTGCTGGAAACATCCAGGTTGTGGAGGCGTGTCATACAGGATATCAGCAAAGAATACCCTGAAGTAGAAGTAGAATACATGTATGTGGATAATGCCGCCATGCAAATGATGCTCAATCCTGAAAACTTTGATGTGGTGTTAACCGAAAATATGTTTGGCGACATCATCTCGGATCTGTCGAGCGTGATCACCGGTTCGCTAGGGATGCTTCCATCCTCATCTGTAGGAAATAATTCGGCGCTATTCGAACCAATTCACGGTTCATATCCACAAGCCAGCGGAAAAGATATTGCTAACCCAATGGCTACTATCCTTTCAGTTGCCATGATGTACGAACACTTCGAGCTTTATGAAGAAGCTAAAACGATCCGAAAAGCTGTTGATTGGGCGCTGGAACATAAGCTCGCTACTGAAGACATTTTGAAAGACAAAAATGAAGCAAGCCCATGTTCCAAGGTTGGAGATTCTATCGCGTGGTTTATCGAAGAAGGTGGAAAAATGGAAATGAATAAGGATTCAATAAACCTTTCACTAAATTGCATTATCTAACAACACAATATCGAGGGAGAAAAACCGAACGTGCAAAACACCATAGTCAATATCGTCTCTATTCTTAACGTCATTATCATTTACGATATGCGCTGAGGAGACTATTGATATATAAAATATTCAAGAACCCTTCTCAGCATCTGAGAAGGGTTTTTTTATGTCAAAACGGAATAATGTCAGAATTAAATAAATACAGTAAAACGATTACACAGGATCCATCCCAGCCGGGCTCCCAGGCACAGCTATACGCTTTGGGCCTTTCTGAAAAGGATCTTAAAAAAGGACAGGTGGGTATTGTCAGTACCGGATTTGAGGGCAACCCTTGCAATATGCACTTAAACATTCTGGCTCATCAAGTCAAGAAAAGTGTAAATGAAACCGACCTATTGGGTCTGATTTTTCATACCATCGGAGTGAGTGATGGAATGTCCAACGGAACTGTAGGTATGAAGTATTCATTGGTGTCTCGAGACATTATTGCTGATTCCATTGAAACGGTAGCCAATGCACAGTTTTATGATGCGGTTGTGCCCGTAGTTGGTTGTGATAAAAACATGCCGGGCTCTATCATGGCATTGGGTAGACTAAACAGACCGGGACTGATGGTGTATGGTGGGACGGTGAAACCCGGGAAGTGGAAGGGGAAAAAGCTGAATATTGTCTCTGCTTTCGAGGCTTACGGTCAAAGGCTTGGAAAAAAAATTTCCGATGAGGACTATAATGGCATCATAAAAAATGCAATTCCAGGTCCGGGAGCTTGTGGGGGCATGTATACCGCTAATACCATGTCTTCTGCTATCGAAGCTCTGGGGATGAGCCTGCCTACCTCCTCCTCAAATCCTGCCGTAAGTGACGATAAAAACCGAGAAACGTATCAAGTAGGACTTGCCATCAAACACTTGCTAAAAGAAGACATCCGACCTTCTGATATCATGACCAGGGAGGCATTTGATAACGCCCTCCGTCTGATCATGGTGCTAGGTGGCTCTACCAATGCTGTGTTGCATATGATCGCCATGGCAAAATCCGTTGACGTTCCTCTAAGCATAGATGATTTTCAAAGGATATCGGATTCCACTCCTTTTCTGGCTGATCTCAAGCCTAGTGGGGAATACCTGATGGAGGATCTGCATGATGTAGGTGGCATTCCGGGTGTAATGAAGATGATGCTGAAAGCAGGCTATTTAAATGGTGACTGTCTCACAGTAACAGGTAAGACCATTGCTGAAAATCTCGAAGGCTTTGGTGAATTAAAACCAAATCAAACCATCATTCATGATTTCAGCAGTCCAATAAAAAAATCCGGACATCTTCAAATCCTGAAAGGGAACCTGGCTCCCGAAGGGGCTGTCGCAAAGATCACTGGCAAAGAAGGGGAATACTTTGAAGGTCCTGCCAGATGCTATGATGATGAGTTTGCTGCTATTGAAGGAATCGGCAAAGAAGTCAAGCCGGGAGAAGTCATTGTCATTCGATACTCCGGCCCTAAAGGTGGTCCCGGCATGCCGGAAATGCTAAAACCAACCGGAGCAGTGATGGGTGCGGGATTGGGAAAAGATGTGGCATTGATAACCGACGGCAGGTTCTCAGGCGGATCTCATGGGTTTGTCGTGGGCCACATCACCCCGGAAGCTCAGGAAGGAGGTCCGCTGGCTCTAATTGAAGACGGGGACATCATCGCCATTGATGCTAAGAATAATACGATAAGTGTAAAGCTGACGGATGAAGTGCTTGCAAAACGTAAGGCCGCCTGGACTCAACCTACCTATAAGGCCATAAAAGGTGTGCTCAAGAAATATATCAAATCAGTGAATACAGCCTCGGAAGGTTGCACAACAGATGAATGAATGGTTCAACGATAAATAATGGAGTATGGAAACTTCGACATTAGAATTTGCAGTAAAATCGAAAGAGACTGAAACGATCCTTGGATCTGAGGCAGTACTAAAGTGCTTGTTAGCTGAAGGAGTTGATACCATCTTTGGATATCCGGGTGGCGCTATCATGCCAATCTATGATTCACTTTTTGGTTATGATGACCAAATCAAACACTACATGGCAAGGCATGAGCAGGGAGCTATTCATGCCGCACAAGGATATGCCAGAGCTTCCGGAAAAACCGGGGTTTGCTTTGCTACCTCAGGTCCGGGAGCTACCAATCTCATTACCGGTCTCGCCGATGCGCAGATTGACTCTACTCCTCTCGTGTGCATTACCGGTCAGGTAGCCAGTCACCTTTTAGGCAGTGACGCATTTCAGGAAACCGATGTAATTGGCATCTCTATGCCGGTGACCAAATGGAATTTTCAGGTAACTAAAGCAGATGAAATTCCAGCGGCACTTGCTCGTGCTTTTTACATTGCTCAGCAAGGAAGACCGGGCCCTGTTGTGATCGACATCACAAAAGATGCTCAACAAGAACTTTTCGAATATTCCTATGAAAAGTGTGCGCACATTAGGAGCTATGCTCCTTATCCAAAGTTGAATCATGAAGCTATTGGAAAAGCTGCTGCATTAATCAACGAAGCAAAAAAACCATTCTTGATTTTTGGGCAAGGTGTGACACTATCCGGTGCTGAAAAAGAACTTAAGAATTTCATTGAAAAAGGACACATACCAGCTGCCTCCACACTGCTGGGGCTTTCTGCATTATCAACTAAACATCCTTTGTACGTAGGATACACTGGTATGCACGGTAACTATGGACCCAATCTCAAGACCAATGAATGTGATGTCCTCATTGCCGTGGGCATGCGTTTCGATGACCGGGTGACAGGAGACCTGGAGACCTACGCCAAAAACTCAAAGGTGATTCACATTGAGCTGGATGAGGCAGAGATAGACAAGAATGTAAAGACAGATGTAGCCATTAACGCAGATGCGAAAGAAGCACTTGAGGCATTGCTCCCCCTGGTAAAACAAGCGGATCATTCAGAATGGCTTGCTGAATTTAAAGCCTGCGAAAAAATTGAAGAGGAAAAAGTAGTTGCAAAGGCAATTGCTCCCTCGACAGATAAAATGACTATGGCGGAGGTTATCAGTAAACTTTCTGATAAGACCAATGGCAAATCCATGGTCTTGACTGATGTGGGTCAGCATCAGATGATGACCAGCAGGTACTACCAATTTGATCAGGAAAGAAGCCATATCACTTCCGGAGGCTTAGGAACCATGGGTTTCTGTCTGCCTGCTGCTATCGGGGCGAAAATAGGTGCGCCGGATCGTGAAGTGATTGCCATCATTGGGGATGGTGGATTCCAGATGACCCTGCAGGAAATGGCACTCATCATGGAGTATCAAATCCCAGTGAAGATTATGATTCTTAATAATGAGTTTTTGGGAATGGTACGGCAGTGGCAGCAGCTCTTTTTTGACAAAAGGTATTCATTCACCAAGATGGAAAACCCTGATTTCATCAAGCTGTCAGAGGCCTACAATATCCCAGCCCAAAAAGTGGTCGATAGGAAAGAACTTGAACAGGCCTTTGACAATTGGCTGGGAACTTCGGGACCTAGCCTGCTGGAAGTGGTAGTAGAAAAAGAAGAAAATGTATTTCCAATGGTTCCTACGGGGAGCTGTGTTTCTAAAATACGATTAGAGTGATGAGTACGGAAGATTATACGATATCGGTATTGACTGAAGACAAACCCGGCTTGCTAAACAAGCTTACGATCATCTTCAATCGAAGGAAAATAAACATCCAAAGCTTGAATGTATCCACAACTGAAATACCAGGTGTAAGCAGGTACACACTTGTGGTTCATGGTGAAAAATCTGCGCTGGACAAAGTTGTAAGGCAAATCAGAAAACTGATTGACGTGCTGGGTGCATTCATTTATGACAAAAATGAGATTTACTATCAGGAGATCGCACTCTACAAACTTTCACTAGATTCTTTCAGGGAGAATGCTTCAATTGAACAATTGCTAAGAAAATATGGAGCGAAAATACTCGCGATTGAAGATGATCAGATTGTGCTTGAGAAAACAGGAACACAGGAAGATACTCATCAATTGTATGAGGCACTCGAACCACACGGGATTTTGGAATTTGTGAGGTCCGGAAGGGTCGCCTTATCTAAATCAAAAAGAAAGACTGAGGCATTTATCCATGAGCTTGAAACAGCGAAATCCCGAAATCTCAGCATCAAAGAATTTTAGAATATCGAAACTGAAATAAAGTATTAACAGAAATAAACGTAATTAAAATGGCAAAAATTGATTTTGGAGGAACGATAGAAGAAGTCGTAACCAGAGAAGAATTTTCACTTAGTAAGGCACAAGAAACACTCACGGATGAAACCATCGCGGTGATCGGATATGGTGTCCAAGGTCCGGGTCAGGCATTGAATCTGAAGGACAATGGATTCAATGTCATTGTTGGTCAGCGGAAAGGAGGCAGCTCGTGGGACAAAGCTGTTTCAGATGGATTTGTAGAAGGAAAGGATCTTTTTGAGATCGAAGAAGCATGTGAGAAAGGTACCATCATTCAATACCTGCTTTCTGATGCCGGACAGATTGCCCAGTGGCCTACAGTTAAAAAACACCTGTCGCCCGGGAAAGCACTCTACTTCTCACACGGATTTGGAGTTACCTATCACGATCAAACAGGGATTATACCTCCTGCAGACGTGGATGTAATCCTCGTAGCTCCTAAAGGCTCGGGAACCTCGCTCAGAAGGTTGTTTGTGGCTGGTAAAGGACTGAATTCCTCGTTTGCCATCCATCAGGATGCCACAGGAAAAGCAAGAGATCGTGTGATCGCACTGGGTATTGGCGTGGGGTCCGGCTACCTTTTTGAGACAGACTTTAAAAAAGAGGTATACAGTGACCTTACCGGCGAGCGGGGTAGCCTCATGGGAGCAATCCAGGGACTCTTTGCAGCGCAGTATGACCTCCTTCGAAAGAAAGGCCACTCTCCTTCTGAGGCTTTCAATGAAACGGTGGAAGAGGCAACCCAGTCACTTTACCCATTGGTAGCAGAAAATGGCATGGATTGGATGTATGCAAACTGCTCTACCACGGCTCAAAGAGGAGCGCTGGATTGGTGGAAAAAATTCAGAGATGCCGTATCTCCGGTTTTTGAAGACCTCTATGACAGTGTGGCCAGCGCCAACGAGGCTCGCATCACCATTGAAGCAAATGAAAAATCGGATTACCGGAAGGGGCTTGAAAACGAGCTTGATGAATTACGAAAATCTGAAATGTGGCAAGCAGGCGCTGCGGTTAGAAGCCTGCGTCCGGAAAATAGCTAGGTATGCAAGTAAGTCAGCGTTACCATCCATCGGTTGAAAAAGTGAGAGAAGCAGCATCTTCCATTCGGGAGGTGGTGAGCTTCACTCCTTTGATGCCCAACCTCCATCTTTCCTCCGTTTTTGGAGCACACATCCAAATGAAGCGGGAAGATCTCCAGTTGGTTCGATCATACAAAATCAGGGGTGCACTCAACAAAATGAAGTCACTCTCCGATTCAGAACTTCAAATAGGGGTCGTTTGTGCAAGCGCAGGGAACCATGCGCAGGGAGTCGCTCATTCTTGCGCCATAATGGAATGCAAAGGAGTGATTTATATGCCGGCCACAACCCCTCGTCAAAAAATTACGCAGGTAAAAATGTTTGGTAAGGAATTCGTGGACGTGCGATTGGAAGGAGACACTTTTGATGATGCCAAGGCTCATGCGCTGATTTTTGCTCAAACCAATGGAGCCACTTTTATCCATCCGTTTGATGATCCTGAAATCATAGAAGGGCAGGCTACTGTAGCGTTGGAACTACTTGAGCAGACAAATAAACCAATCGATTATCTGATCATCCCGGTGGGAGGTGGAGGACTGGCTGCCGGGGTAGGAAGTGTTTTTAAAACCCTTTCTCCAAATACCCGGATAATTGGTGTAGAGCCTGCTGGGGCCCCCTCAATGACCACCTCCCTGAAAGAAGGAAAAAACGTGTCACTTGATTCCATTGAGAAATTTGTAGACGGAGCGGCAGTACAAAAAGTGGGCGATCTCAATTTCGACATCTGCAAGAAAGTGATTGATGAGATGGTGACAGTGCCTGAGGGAAAGGTCTGTGAAACGATCCTTTCATTGTATAATCGAGACGCGATCGTTGTGGAGCCTGCAGGAGCTCTTGCGCTTTCAGCACTGGATCAATTGTCAGATGAAATTACTGGCAAGAATGTGGTTTGTATTGTAAGTGGAAGCAACAACGACATCACACGAACAGAAGAGATCAAAGAACGAGCGCTGCTTTATAAGGGGTTGAAACACTACTTTGTCGTTCGTTTTCCTCAAAGAGCCGGAGCACTGAAAGAATTTGTAGCAGAAATCCTGGGGCCTTCCGATGACATCACGCACTTTGAGTATACCAAAAAGAATTCCCGGGAGACAGGATCGGCTGTGGTAGGAATTGAACTCAAGGAAAAAAGTAATCTTGATCCTTTAATAAGCAGAATGAAAGAACGGAAGTTTTTTGGTGAATACTTGAACCACAAAGAAGATCTGCTCAATATTCTGATTTAAGCACCAAACTCTACTTCCCTGTACCCGCCTCATGATTACGAAGCTTCATGTTTGGGTCAACTACAAATGTTGAATCTTGAAACTCCACATCTAACAGTAAATCTGAAAGGTCGGGCTGACCTGCTTTTACCCAGCAACTGAACCAAAAATCTCCTACCATTTTAATTGAATTTCGCATTCTTCGCTCCACCATACCATTCAACCTCCGATGATAATCGTCCGAAAAATTGTAAGAGTAAGTCCTGATAGTGGTATTGCCACGCTCCTCATACCCATACTTCTTTGATTCCGGGTATCGTTTAGTCAGTTGCTTCTCAAAAAGCAAAACAGAATCAAGTGCCTCATGTGCTTTGACCACTGCGTCCCATGCGTAGAGCTGAAGATTTTCTACATATTCAGCTTTGCCAGTCAATAGATCATAATTCTCAGCAAATAATTCAGGGAGCCTGGACTCCCAAAAACCATGGATACCATATTGACCTGTGAATTGGCCGTTGTAGTTTTCTGTGGTATGAAGCGGAACATTGGCATCTGCTACATAATGTCCCATATCAGAGGAGAGTCTTAATATTTGATCCGCATTTTTCTCCTGAAACGCCTTGATCAGCCAATAAGACATCCTATTGATATGATAAGGCACAATCCCATATGCTTGCAGCGTATCCTCCGTATATTTTTCAACAGCTTCATCCCAATACCGAGGCATTTTATATATCGCAGAATCCCCATAAACGTCAGTATCAATATAATGTCTAGCTGCTTCCTCTTTTACAGCATACCGTCTCATATCCGGATTCACAGCTTTTTCGGTAACATATTGGATGTTTTGTTTATAGAAAACCATCATCTCCGGTGGGAGGGTAAATACCGCCAATCGATTGATCTTCCGGTGGGCAAAAAATCCCCAGCTTTGGGTGGTGACAGGAAGAATTGAAATGAATAGCAAAAAAAACAATCGCATATAGAAAGGTAGAAAAATTAGTCCTACTCTCCTTCACAGAACAGGGTATCAAATCATAAATTCCACCAAAATAGCAAGCAATGCACCAGCTAAACTGATTAGAATCTTATTTAAGCCAAAGTGATGCTCGGGACTAGCCTCTACAAAAATAGTTGTGGAGATATGAAGAAAACTTCCGCAAACAACGGCAAAGACAATTAGCAAGGTATCTTCTGACATGAGTATAATGTCACTCAACAATAAACCTGCAGGTGAGGCTAGGCTGAATATTACAAGTAAGTAAATAGCTTTTTTACCCAACCCTTGCATGGTAGCCATCAATGCAAATGCAGCTGGCATTTTATGCAGCACTATTCCAAGAAGCAAGGAATAAGACTCATGCTTTTCGTGAAATGGAGAATCATGTGTGAGTAACGTCCCTTCTAATAAGCTATGAATAATCAGAGCAGTTATTATTGAAAACCTTCCACTAATAGAAACGGCATGATGCGTATGCACATGGCCATGCTCTACTCCAGATGAGAAATATTCCAAAAACTGCTGCATGAAAAATCCTATGAGTACGTATAAACCCACTGTCGATGGATTTGTACTAACAGAAAACAGTTCAGGGATGATATGAATGATTGTTATTGCAAAAAGGTATGATCCGGCAAAAATCAGAGGTAACCTAAGATTTTGTTTTGCTCCCGGAATTAAGTTGATACTGAATCCTCCAAGCAACGTACAGCCAATAAGAATAATTATGGTTAATGTCATTTCCGATCAGGTCAGCAAAAGTTAACCGCAAGTGCGTCCGATTAATTCCCTCCTACTTTATTCATTTCCAAAAATGGGCGAATCCCTTCGGAAACAAAACTTTCCATTCCATTTTCTGATCTATAAATCAGAAATGCGTCCAAATTTTGTGCTTTAATGATCTGCTTGGAGTATTCCAGACCTAGTACCATAAAGGCAGTAGCATATGCATCGGCAGTCATGCAATCAGGAGCGAAAACGGATGCGCTCAATAAATTATGGTTAGCTGTATAGCCAGTTCTTGGGTCTATGATATGAGCATAGATTTTCCCATTCTTTTTGTAGTAGTTTCTATAATTTCCTGAGGTAGCTAAGGACAAATTTTTTAATCTCACAATGGCCATTAATCGTTGTTCTGAACTGTTTACTGTTGGGTCTTCGATCCCAAGAGCCCAAGGCTTACCCTCGTTGTTGACACCCCTGCAACGGACCTCCCCGCCTATCTCTACCATGTAATTTGTAAGGCCTTGCTCCTCAAGCAAGTCTGCTACAACATCTACAGCATACCCTTTAGCAATGGCACTAAAATCAATTTGGAAATTTGAAGGAATTGTGATTGACGTCTCATCAAACAGGACGTTTTCAAAACCAATGATACTTTTCAATGAGTCGATTGTCAATGAATCTGGATTTGGTATCTTTTTGTCTGGGCCAAAACCCCATGCTTGTACTAATGGACCAATGCTTGGATCGAATGCACCGTTAGTATTTTTAAATATTTCCTGACTCACCTTCAACACAGGATAAAAAAACTCAGACTCAAAACTGAAAGTACTGGTGTTGTTCAGTCTTGATATTTCAGAATCCGGAATGTAAGTGGATAGAGACTGATTGAAATCTACCAATTCCTGTGAAATCATTTGATCCAACCCCTGAACCTCACTATCTATATATTTCACATTGTAGATAATTGTACCCATCGTTTGCCCTTGAATATGGTAAAGACCGGGAGAATCCTTTCGTAAATAGGAAACAATCAAAAAGGTAACGGCTAGCCCAATTCCAAAAAGAATTAATCGCTTTTTATTCATAGCATTTATCTTGACTGTAAAACTAAATCAATCAGGCTTCAACCGCATTGTGGTTTATATTTGAGGCTGATGCGAGAAGACTATCTACAGGCGGATGGGGATGGAATGGAATCCTCAGAAAAAGAAATTGAAAAGGCATTACGCCCGCTCTCATTCTCTGATTTTACTGGACAGAAAAAAGTAGTTGAAAATCTGAAAATTTTTGTTGAAGCAGCAAAGCAACGCACAGAGCCGTTAGATCATGTTTTACTTCATGGGCCTCCCGGACTTGGGAAGACCACTCTTTCATTCATTATTGCCAATGAATTAGAATCAAATATTAAAGTCACCTCTGGACCTGTATTAGATAAAGCAAGTGAGCTCGCAGGCCTTCTGACCAATCTGGAACCCCATGATGTGTTATTCATTGATGAAATTCATCGATTGAATCCAGTGGTTGAGGAATACCTCTATTCTGCCATGGAGGATTATCGAATTGATATCATGCTCGATTCTGGTCCAAATGCACGCTCAGTACAAATTGAATTAAATCCTTTTACGCTGATTGGTGCTACTACCCGATCGGGTTTATTGACTTCTCCGCTTCGTGCACGGTTTGGTATCAACGCACGCCTGGAATATTACGATTCTAAACTACTAACCAAAATTGTTGGCAGATCTGCAGATATTTTGAAGTCCATTATCGATGAAGAAGCAGCATTCGAAATTGCTCGTCGAAGTAGGGGTACCCCAAGGATTGCAAATAACCTTTTAAGAAGAACCAGGGATTTTGCACAAATTAAAGGTGATGGGGCCATCACCTTGGAAATTTCCAAAGTAGCGTTAAAAGCCTTGGATGTTGATGATCATGGTTTGGATGAGATGGATAACCGAATTCTATCTACTATCATCAACAAATTCAATGGTGGACCTGTTGGACTGAGTACCATTGCCACAGCTTGTGGTGAAGAGGCTGAAACCATTGAAGAAGTTTACGAACCGTTTTTAATCCAGGAAGGATACATCAAACGCACTTCTAGAGGCCGAGAAGCTACCGAACTAGCTTATAAACACTTAGATATTTTACCGCCCTCGCAAACTGGTTCGTTGTTTTAGTGGTTTAATTTTTGTGGATTGTTAATCATAAAAGATTTTCAAATGAAATTATCGAGCATTCTGCTGATTCTAATCCTGACATTTATTAGTTGCACAAGTGATGATCCAACACCAGAGCCTGGACCCTTGGTTTTAGCTAATGCCACTATTTTTTGGGTAGATTCTCCAGACGGTGAAACCTATGAATCAGGAGAGCAAATGGGCTTTGCAACATTCGCCTATCAAGACGGAATAACGACCTTTGAACTGAGAGTAAATGGTATGGAACCCAACACAGCCCATGCAATGCATCTTCATATGGGCACGCTAGAAGAGCCCGGAAGACATTGGAATCAAGGGAAGTTTGTCGCTTTTTGTGAGGCAGAAAGTATGGGAAGACTTTGGTTAAAACCTTTTGCTGGCGATGTTGGAAATATCCAGGTGGATGAAGAGGGGAACGGAGAGTTTGAACTCCAAACTGATTTATGGAGTGTTGGCACTCAAGATGAGTCTGATATTTTAGGTACCATTCTATTCATCCATCATAAATCTCAAGATTTTGCCGACGAATGTGATCCGGGTCATAAACATGAGCCAGGAGCGCATACAAATGCCAAGATTGCAGGTGGAACAGTTACGATTGCTCCAACTATTTGGGTTCATTAAAGACTAAAAATTGCAACTAAATAAACGTAGAAAGAATTAAAACAATAGCGTAAAGTGCTACTATCAATATCTTACCCATGTACTGTTCGCTCGTGCTATGCATAGTTTTCTAATTCTTTAGGTTAAAGATCAGAAAGCCATACTTATCGATTTCGCCTAAATACTTTCTATTTCCGCATTATTTTAGTTGTAATTTGTTGAATGGTAACAATTCTTACTGATTTAATCTGATTTTGACTAGCAGAAATAATATAGGGCTGTTTTTAATCATTGTTTGCACACTACTTACAACCAGACTCGCTTTTAGTCAAAGTTCCCGTACACCCCCAAGTTTTATTTTTGAAAACTACTCAAAAACTGACGGATTAAATCAAAGCAGTACCAACGCTATCTTTCAGGATAGTGAAGACATGCTATGGATTGGTAATTTTGGAGGTATTAATCGTTTTGATGGCTATGAATTTGAATCTTATGTTAACAAGTTTGGTGATTCTACAACCATATCCGATGATGTCATCTGGACATTTGTTGAAGACCATCAGAATAATTTGTGGATTGGAACAAAAAATGGACTAAACCTTTATGACAGGAAAACAGGTGTTTTTAAGAGTTTTAAACCTGTAAATAAATCAACGAGTCTGGCTATCAAGGCCATTTTAAAAACAGATGGAAATAATTTAATTGTAGGAACGGAGGGAAATGGGCTTTATTATTTCAATACTATCGATTATACTTTTTCTGGAATTTCAGAGATTCCAAAATCAAAAATTACGTGTATTGAAGAATCCAATAGCTCCATTTGGATTGGTACCGAAAAACAAGGGCTATACGAGTTTATCAAATCATCCAAAAAAGTCATCAGCCATTTAAAAAGTGGAGGGTTAAAGGCTGGATTTATTAAATCGCTACACCTTGATAATGATAGTAACTTATGGATCGGAACAGACCAGAAGGGACTCTTTTATCAGTCAATAAATAACAAAACAATAAGTAAAGCTTCATCACTGTTTAAGGGTCATTATGCCGGAGACAGAATACAAGCCATTGCTTCAGATCATAGAAATAGAATTTGGATTGGTAGTGCTACTAACGGGTTGACTATCTATGACAAGAAGAATAAAAATTACTATCATTATAAATATATGCCTGGAATAAGACGCACGATTGCTGACAATGATATAAGTAGCATTCACGTCGGTTCAAACAATGTGATTTACCTGGGATACTATCAAAAAGGCTTTGATAAGGTCGTAGAAACACCGTTTTATATTATTGAAAATAACCCATCAAACCCCTATTCCTTATCCCATAATAATGTCTATAGTTTACTTCACGATAGTAGAGGAAGGCTATGGGTTGGTACATATGGGGGAGGCTTAAATCTCCTGCAAGAGAATTTTCCATCAAGATTCAAACACTTCAAACATGATCCCACTGATCCTGAATCTATTAGCCACGACTGGATCCGATTTTTATTTGAAGATTCAAAAGGTAGACTTTGGATTGGGACTTGGGGCGGAGGATTGAATGTTTATGATGAAAAATTAAACCGTTTTAAAAGATACAAGCACAATCCGAAAGATTCTTCAAGCTTAAGTATGAATACTGTTGAAGTTGTATTTGAGGATTCGAAGGGTAGCATTTGGATAGGTACGTATGGGGAAGGAATAAATATTTACCAACCGGAGAAAGACAATTTCTACCATTTAAGACATGATCCTAACAATTTCAATTCATTGTCCGATGATCACATTACAGCTTTTCACGAAGACAAGAACGGTTATATATGGATTAGTACTTATGGCGGTGGATTGAATAGATATGATCCTAAATTAGGCGATTTTGATCGCTTTATCCCTGATCCGAAAAACCCTCATAGTCTCAACGATCACAAGGTACTTTTCATTTTTGAAGAAAAGGATGAAGATTATTTCTGGCTAACCACACTAGGTGGAGGGCTTAATAAAATGAACCAAAATACGGGTGAGTTTACACACTATACAATAGAAGATGGTTTGCCCAACAATACCACCATAGGAATGCTTAAAACGTCTGCGAATACCTATTGGATTAATACCAACAATGGGCTTACCCATTTTTTTCCAAAAGAAGACAAGTTTATTAACTATACAATCTCAGATGGGTTGGGTAGTGATGATTATAATTTAGCCGCATTTACCAAAGACAGCCATGGTAATTTTTATTTTGGAGGAAAACAGGGACTTACCTACTTCCATCCGGATAGTGTAAAAAAAAGTATTTCCTTTCCCAAGCTTGCAATTACATCACTACAGATAGGAAATAAGAATTTAAACATCTCAGCTGAGATTGACATTCCATATGGAAAACGGCTGGTTGTTCAAACAGCGGCAATTAATCCTTCGCTCACTAAAAAAATAAGATATTCATATCAATTTGATGGAGATGACGAGTGGTTTCCTTTGGCCCAGGACCGTACTTTAGAACTGGTGTCTCTTGAGGCTGGAGACCACATAGTCAAAGTGCGTTCAACAAATAGCGATGGAGTTTGGAATCCAAATCCTGTCTCTTTGGGTATATTGGTAATACCGCCATGGTATCAAACCACCACATTTAAACTGATTTGTGGAATTATGTTGATTACGGGCTTCATAACTTTTTATAAAATTAGATTGATCAGGCTTAAGCGTCAGAGATTGGCGCTTCAACTTATTGTGAAAGAACGAACACAGACAATTTCGCAGAAAAATAAAGATCTTCAAACCGCTATCGACAAACAAAGTGAACTTGAGCGGTTCAAAGAGGGACTTGTAAGTATGGTTGCGCATGATCTTAAAAACCCGTTAGTATCTATTTTGAGCAGATCGAGCGTTGGCAAGAAGTTAGACATTAAACATGTGAATCAATCTGGTCGTCAAATGTTGCGCCTTATCGAGAATATGCTCGACATACTGAAGTTTGAGGACTCCAAGATTAAACTTAACAAAAGCCATTTTTTTATAGGCAAGACTATCAATGCCGCTTTAAAGGAAATGGAACCAGTTGCAGAAGAAAATGGGATCCAATTGATTAACTGCATGGCAGATGAATATTTAGTGGAAGCGGATCAGCAGCTAATAAGAAGAGTTTTGAATAATTTAATATCCAATGCTATCAAATACTCTAGTTACAATTCCAAAATAGAGATTTACAATAGCGTACAATCTGGCAATATTATAATTAGCATAAAAGATTACGGCGAGGGTATACCATCAGAGGATTTAGATCGAATTTTTGAGAAGTTTCAGCAAAACAAACCAAAATCATTAGGAGCAGCTACCTCAACTGGTTTAGGCTTATCATTTTGTAAATTGGTTATGAAAGCTCATAATCAAAAATTGGAAGTGAATTCAAAGCTAGGTGAGGGAAGTGAGTTTTCTTTTTCCATACCTGTCATTAAAAAGGATTCTAAAATACAGTCTACCACCTTTGCAGGTGAGATTTCTTTTCCATTTAGAACAGAAGACTATGATTTATGGCAAACTAAGTGTCAAGAGTTATTAAAATTAGAAATTTATGAAGCTGGACAATGGTCCGAAGTATTGGATGAACTGGTAAATAAAGGCACAGGAACCAAACAGGTGTGCGATCAAGTAATGGGTATTATTACCAGGTATGATCAGGAAGGTATTACATTATTTAAGGAAAAACTAGCTGAATTCTTATCTTCTAAGCATGAATATCAATCAAAGTAATCAACCTAAAATTCTCATAGTTGAGGATAAGCCAGAAAATTTAAAACTGGTAATTGACGAGTTGAAAGAACTTGGATTACACAAAAACGCCATTACTGCTCCTAATGGTAAGATTGGTTTAGAATTGGCAAAAAAACACATGCCGGATCTTATTCTTACTGACTGGGAAATGCCAATAATGGATGGGTATGAATTGGTTGAGGCAATTAAGTCAGAAGAGTCAACAACCAAAATTCCGATCATAATGATATCGGCTGTTATGAAAAAGCCGGAAAATTTATCTGATTCGTTCAAGGCTGGAGTTCATGATTTTCTATCCAAGCCCTTCAATTCACTTGAATTTCAGTCTAGAATCAAGAATGTTCTTAAGTTAGCTGAAGCAGAAAGGCTTATAAGGTCGAATTATGAAAAGCTATCAGAGCTTGATAACGCCAAGTCTACGTTTTTTGCTAATGTATCACATGATCTAAAAAATCCAATTGCTATCATTTTAGGATTAACGGACATGCTCCTTGTAGAGCATGAGGATATCTTACCATTGGATACCATTGATAAACTCAAAGCCATTCAAAGATTTGGTAATACCCTTAATAATCTATCGAATGAAATTCGAGAGTTAATAAGACTGGATGAGGGCTTATTAAAATTGAATCGCTCTCATTGCGCAATCAATGAATTTGTTTCAGAGTTTATTACGCTATTTAAGCCCTCTGCTGAATCGAAAGAAGTTTTCCTCGAAATGAAAACATCTTTAAGTGATTCTGATAAATTTATTCTTGATACCTGGCACTTTGAAAAAGTCATTTATAATCTTGTCTCCAATGCGCTAGATTTTGCAAAACCGAACACTACCATTGAGATTGAGTGTAATAAGGATCAAGATAATCTCTACATACTTGTAAAGGATGAAGGCCCTGGTATCGATCCATCTATGATTGAGCAAATGTTCAAGCGATATTACACAAGCGATCAATTAAATAGCAAAAGGGAGGGCCTTGGAATTGGACTTGCGATAGCAAAAGAAATCGTGACACTACACGGTGGTACCATTAAAGCAGAAAATCGAGAGAGTAATGGAGCTGTTTTCACGATCAGTATCCCTTTAGAAACTTCTGAAGCTATTAATGAAGAAGAAGCTGTAGGACGTTGGATTAGTGATCAGATCACATTTCAGAAACCGACCACACCTTCTGCGGAAACTATTCCGAATGATACGGACATGAATTCAATTTTAATCGTTGATGATAATCCGGATATCCGGCTTCTAATCTCAGAGCTTCTCAAAAAAGATTACCGAATTTTTGAAGCGCCAAATGGTGTTGAAGCAATTAATAAGTTAAAGGAAAGATCAATAGATCTTATTATTACTGACCTGTCCATGCCAATTATGGATGGTTTCGAACTGATTGAGGAAATTCAACAAACAAAGTATAAGGACATCCCCTGTCTCATAATTTCTAGTCGGGCTGACAAAGAGCAATTGCATAAGGCTCTGGATAAAGGAGTTGAATTCATCCTTCCCAAGCCATTTGATTCTAAAGAGCTCCGAGCAAGAGTCAAAAGATTGATTGAGGGGAAAAATGTTGAAAATAGCCTTCTGAATACGTTCTCGGTATTGGATCCGGAAGCAACAAGAAAAGAAATGATTCGTCAATTAGAATCTTTGGTGATTAAAAATATTGATAACCCCTTACTTGGCATTCAAAATCTTGCAGATGAAATTGCTGTGAGTCAGAGAAAGCTTTTTAAAGTGATAAAGGACGCACTAAACCTCACCCCTTTGGAATTCATAAAAAAAATTAGATTTCAGTTTGCAGAACAGTTAATAAGCTTGCAAAAAGTGGGAACACTTTCAGACGCTGCTAAATCTATTGGGATGACAAATGTTACCAATTTCAAAAAGCAATACGAAAAGTACGTAGGTCAAAAACCATTATTGGATAAATAAAAAAGTCCCAACGTACCACCGTTGGGACATAATCGCAAGGCTAGCCTTGCCTATCACCACGATCACTGGATTTCAACAATCAGAACCCTCATTCTAATTGTTTAGGGCAAAGAACCCTATCCAAACTACTACCTAGTATCTTAAATGGACTGAATGAGGATATGTAATCCGAAAGTAACAGTTGCGTAATAAGCTAAAACTGCTGCTGTAGCAATCCAATCATTACTTTCGCCTAATGTAATCTCTGCCGCTTTGATTTTGTTATACACTCGATTCATAATATTTTTTGTTTATCTCTTTCTTAATTAGGATACAAACTTCAGGGGTTTCAATTTTCAAATCCTGCATACCTACTTTTAATTCTTGCATTATTAATTAAAAACCCCTCAAAGGGTCATTTTTTGCATATTACCTTTGTTGGGTGAGCTCCATAAACCAAAAAGAATTCATCAAAAGCACAGCATCCGAATTAGGCTTTTCGTTTTGCGGAATCTCAAAAGCTGAATTTCTGGAAGAAGAAGCACCAAAACTTGAAAAGTGGCTGAATCGGGGATATCAGGGTAAAATGGGATATCTCGAAAATCACTTTGAGAAGAGACTTGATCCAACCAAACTTGTTCCCGGTGCAAAATCTGTTATTTCACTCGTTTATAACTATTACCCGGAAAAAATCCTTCAATCAGGTGACACACCAAAGGTTGCAAAGTACGCCTACGGTAAGGATTATCACTTTGTAATCAAGGATAAAATGAAGACGTTTATGACCAGAATCCAGGAGGAGATTGGTGAAGTCGATGGACGAGTGTTTGTAGATTCCGCGCCAGTTCATGAGCGAGCCTGGGCTGCAAAAAGTGGAATTGGATGGGTTGGTAAAAACACATTGCTTCTTAACCGCGAGATGGGGAGCTTCTTCTTTCTTGCCGAACTGATTATTGATTTGGAGCTAGAGCCTGATGGCCCGATGAAAGATTACTGCGGCACCTGCACCGCCTGCCAGGATGCCTGCCCTACTGATGCCATACCCGAACCTTATGTAGTGGATGGAAGTCGTTGCATTTCGTATTTGACCATTGAATTGAAAGATGAAATTCCATCGGAATTCAAAAACAACATGGAAGGATGGGCCTTTGGTTGCGATATCTGTCAGGATGTGTGCCCCTGGAATCGATTCTCAAAACCGCATAATGAACCCGCCTTCAAGCCACAAGGCTGGGAAGAATTTTCGAAACAGGATTGGCAGGAAATGACCAAAGAAGTCTTTCAAAACGTATTTAAGAAATCTGCTGTCAAACGGACGAAATTTGATGGATTGAAAAGGAACATAATGTTCATTTCTACCGATAATAAAGAATCAATGAACAAAAACTAATCATTCTTAAAATGCCTCATTAAACCGAAGACCTGCTATTATAAAAAAGTGGCTTGCCTATATGCAAGCCACAAATTGACCCCTATATATATGTTGACTATTTCTTTAGAAGGTCTCTGATTTCGCCGAGTAAAACCTCTTCATTAGATGGGGCAGGTGGAGCAGCAGGAGTTTCTTCCTTCTTTTTTTGCATCGAGTTATAAGCTTTAACCACCATAAATATCACAAATGCAATGATTACAAAATCAACGATCGTCTGTGTAAAAGCACCATAATTAATAGTTACGGCTTCCACTCCTTCTGATGCTTCTTGAATGGTAAATCTCAAATCAGAAAAGTCTACTCCCCCAAGTGCCATACCTATCGGTGGCATGAGCATGTCTTTTACAAAGGAGCTGACAACAGTCTTGAAGGCTGCTCCCACTATTACTGCAACAGCCAAATCCAGGATGTTGCCTTTCATAATAAATGCTTTAAATTCTTTCAACATAAGTTTCTTAGGTTTATTTTGATTCCAAGCTAACCGAAAAAAAATCCTTAATTAAGTTATTAGATGAATTGTGCGTTTATCACGTTCAATGCACTAAATGTGGTGGTGCTTTCAAAAACTAGAACTCATATAGGTCACCCACACCTTAAGAATGAATGTTGAAGATTTTAGAGGATGTTTTTTCTGATCTCTACAAGAAATAGTTTCACAAAAACTGTATGATGAATCAGCTTTCAATCTGCAAGGTGGAAAGAATGGTCAACGCAAAATTGGCAGAAGCTAACCAAAGAAGTATTTAAGAAATCAGCGATTAAGCGGACGAAGTTTGAAGGATTGAAGCGAAACATAAAGTTCATTTCAAGGGCAAATCAAAGATAAAACTTCAGATCCTATCGGCCTCCACATCTTCAGTCTTATCAAAATTTTATTTAACTTCTGAAAGTTTCACCAAAATCACTTCCTGTTAAAAAGTGAATATCATTGCTTATTTATTGCTTGGGTTTGGGCTTTTCGCTCTACTCATTGCCACTTTAGCCTGGGCAATTACAACCAAAAAAATCCATTTGATTCATGCATGTATCTCGGTGGTTGCAGTTACTGTCATTTATTTTTATTGGACCCAATGGAAGCTAAATGAATACAAAATACATGGTTTATTCATACTTATAACATTGCTTTATATACAAGTAAAGAGTATTCTATCCATGACCGCTCATTATTTAGAAGCAGAAAAAAACACCACTGATTCGAAGGAAAATTTTATAGTACTTATAAGCAAAGCAGTTCTTCCACTTAATAAAATTCAATGGATTCAAGTAAACGGAAAGTATTGTGAATTCTATGTTCATGGCAAGACCACTCCAGAGGTAGATCGTATCAGTCTCAAACAGCTAAGTAATAAACTGCCTGAGGAAGATTTTTGGCAAATAAGTCGCTCTACTTTGGTCAATCGGAATTTCATTGAAACCATAAACGACGAAGAATTAAGACTGGAAAACGGACAAACATTCACAGTTTCTCAAAGCTATGCGGATGCATAGATTTTTTCTATTCATCGGATTTTGCATTTGCATACTCACATGCACCAAAGGGCAGAAAATAGCTTTAGAAAATTATATCAATCAAAAAAAAATCCTTAACGATGAAGCAAGGATGATAGCTGTTGATTCAACAATTACAGCTGAAAGAGCTTTTAAATTGCTTACACAACACGATGAATACAATGACTTTAATTCGATCACCCCGGGGTACTCATATAACAATTACTGGATCTTAATAAATCTAGAGACTAAAACTAAGAATGAAGTTCTACTTGAGATTGCCAATGCACATATTGACTCGATCGAAGTATTTAACTGGCGAAATGGCATCATCAATAAACTATTTGAAATTGGGGATCATTATCCATTTAATTCAAGACCCATTAAAACGAGAAATTTTGCCTTCCCACTAGATCTAAGTCTATCAGCAAACACTTATTTACTCAGAGTTAACAAAACAGGCAGCTCATTGAATATGCCCCTACTGCTTTGGGAAAAAAATATTTTCAAACAGCATGATCAAAAAAGAATAACTCTACAATGGATTTTCTTTGGGCTCATCATTGCATTCATTATTTCTTCAGTTGTCATTTATTTGATATTGAAAGACATCTCTTTTGCGCTTTTTGCACTTTATGCTTTTTTCAGTGGCTTGTTCATATTTGGCAACTACGGATATGCTGCTCAACATTTGCTCACTGATTTACCTCAAGCCAATGATTTTTTCCGACCCACTGTTGCATGGTGCAACTCTATTGTAGGCATATTTTTCTTTAGATCATTCCTAAGAATTAATGAACGATTTCCCAAAATATCATTTATACTAAAAGCAATTGCCATTGGATTGATAATGATGATTTGTGTGGTTTATTATGATGTTTCATGGACAAGGAATCATGGCATACTCATACTTAACATTCTCATTCTATGTATGATTAGTTCGATTAGTCTAATTATTTGGGCTGCAGTCAAAAGCTATAAAGCTGATCGGTTCAGAGTACTAACATTTTTTATCTCTTCATTTTTCGCATTTGTCGGTGCGATTGTTTTCCTATTCATGAGTTATGGTTTTGTAAACCCAACTTCAATAGATCCACTATCAGTAGGTCTAGGTGCAGAACTTTTGGGATTTGGTATTGCCCTCATTGCTTCTGTCCAAATCAAGAAAACTTCGAAATCATTCTCAGGTGAGTTTCAATCCAGTCATCTTGATGCTCTAATTAGGCCCTTTATTCCGAAGGAAATTGAATTCATAAAAGCTCAGGATCATCATTGTCATCTTCATGCATTTGATCAAGCATCTAACAAATTCATAAGAATTTCAATCCATGCACTTAATGAATTATTGCCATCGGATGTTTTTCTACAAACTCATCGCTCATTCATTGTAAATGCCCATCACATTAAGATCAAATATGCTGACAAGCTAATAATGAATTCCGGTCGAGAGGTTCCGATTTCAAGGAGCTACAAAAATGCTGTTGCCGAATTTCTCAATGGCTCCAATTAGCCATCAATAATTTCATGACCACAAACCAGTCATTCACGTCACATATTTGATTCCCCCAATTCGATTCCCCTACTTAGGGTACATGAATGCCATCCCTCATTACCCAATAGAAGCGCTTTCTAAACGAGAACTGGAAGTACTTTCCGAATTAGCGAAAGGAAAAAGCAGAAGTGAAGTAAGCACTCAAATGGGTATCAGTCTGGCAACTTATGATGGCTACCGCAAAAGTATCCGTCAAAAATTGCGAATTAAGACACAGGTAGAGTGGGGGCGAGTATTCATGAAAATAGAAGAACTAAATAAGAAAAAAACCAAATGAAAATAGATGAGACGACATCAAATTACCTCCTGATAGGTATTGATTAAGGATGTTTATCTGTCTTCATTTATAAATCCAAATATCCACTAAAACTAGTATCATGAAAAATTATGTATTGAAAAATCTAATATTTGTCTCAGTGTCCATTCTTATTTTGGGTGCCTGTGATTTTGGAACAGATCCGGAACCGGAGAACACCGCTCCCACTATAAACAACCAATCATTTTCCGTAAGTGAAGAAGCCGAAATTGATGATGTGGTAGGCACAGTAGTCGCCAACGATTCAGACGGTGATGATCTATCGTTTACCATTACAAGTGGGAATGATGGCAATGCATTCTCAATATCAGCGGATGGAGAAATAACCATAGCTGCCGCATTAGATTTTGATGCACAATCAGAGTATACCTTAAGTGTTGAAGTAAGCGATGGAGATGATTCAGCATCTGGTGATGTCACTATTAATGTAACAGAAGGTTCAGATCCTCCTCCGACGGCTAGTTCTTTTGTGTTTGATGAGGAAGGGTACGTTATAGAAAATGCTCGCTTGATCGATGAAGGGCCATCAGACCCCAATGAAATAAATGAGAACACGCATTACAATTACTTTTTCATTTTTACAGATGGTGAATTTACGAGTGACGGAGGTGTTCAAGGCTTTGATTGGGTTTTAGAGTTAGATCTATATACTCTTGGAACAAGTTCATGGTCACCTGGAACTTACACAGTCGGTAATTCCGATAACATACCTTGGATTTACATGTGGAGAGATCTAGTTGATGATGATGATGACCTTGATGGAGACGAGTTCTATGTTGAAAAATCAGGATCCGTGACAGTCTCAGTAACAGGAAACACTTACACATTTACAATTGATGCTGTGATGGAGGATGAAGATGGTGTGTTAGAGGATAAAAATATTTCAGGAACATTTAGCGTGGATCTCACTCCAGTTACTGGAAACGAAAATAATCCGCCATCAATATCTGATCAAAGCTTCTCAGTAGATGAAAATACAGTAAATGAAACATTGGTCGGTACCGTGGCTGCTTCTGATGAAGATGGTGATCCGATTAGTTACTTTATCGAGGGTGGGAATACGGATGACGCGTTTGCAATTAATGAGTCAACTGGACAGCTTACAGTAAATAATTCTGCAGCTCTCGATTATGAAACGATTCAAGTGATCGAGATAGTCGTTGGAGTTTCAGATGGTGAAGACGGTAATCAGGCGATTATAACGGTTAACATAAATGATGTTGATGAAGGTGGAGGAACATCAGGTGATTTCACTTTCGGAGGTAATTCTTTCGTCATTGAGAATGCTCGTTTATATGATGAAGGGGCTTCCGATCCAAATGAAACAAATTCAAACACTCACTACAACTACTTCTTCATTTTTACCGATGGTGACTTTGCCAGTGATGGAAGTCTAACAGGATTTGATTACGTTCTCGAAATTGATCTTTATACTTTAGGCACAAGCGCATGGTCTCCAGGCACTTATACAATTGGTGACTCTGACAATATTCCTTGGATTTATATGTGGAGAGATCTTGTAGATGACGATGACGATCTTGATGGAGACGAGTTCTATGTTGAAAAATCAGGAACTGTGACAGTCTCAGTGACAGGAAGTACTTACACTTTTACGATTGATGCTGTAATGGAAGATGAAGATGGAGTTGCAGCCGATAAAAATATTTCGGGATCTTTCACAGTGGATCTAACACCACAATAGACTAGTAAATCAATCCTCTTGTATTAAAAGCGATCCATAATTGGATCGCTTTTTTTGTACTTTCGTCCCGTGACTATTTTATACTTTATAGACATTGTTGGCACCATGGTATTTGCCATCTCCGGTGCACTTGCCGGTAGGGACAAAAAGCTCGATTTTTTTGGAATAGCTGCTGTTGGTCTCATTACTGCCATTGGGGGTGGCACTGTAAGAGATGTACTACTTGGAAGTACCCCAGTTGGATGGATGGATGATTTGATGTACCTAACCATGATTGGTTCCGGTATTTTAATCTCCTTACTTTTTGGTAAGGTCGTGTTAAAACTAAGGCGAACATTCTTCATGTTCGATACCGTGGGGATCGCTGTATTTACCGTATTAGGCTTACAGAAAGCACTGACATTAGGTGTTCATCCCATCATTGCCATAATGATGGGCATGGTATCTGCTGTTTTTGGCGGTGTGATTCGAGATATTGTGTGTAACGAAATCCCATTGATTTTCAGAAAAGAAATCTATGCTTTAACCTGCCTATGCGGTGGCATTTTATATGTAATCCTACAAAAACTTGGGTTAGAGCAAGGGTGGAATATTTTGACAACAGTTCTATTTATTGCTTCCTTTCGAATCATGGCTGTTAAGTTCAAATGGAAACTTCCTGATATTTCCTGAGAGACTACCCATTCGCTAAATTTACGTTTCAACGCAAAAACTAAACAATGAAAAAATTGCTTTATGGTATGGCTGTTTTAATCTTAATCAGCTGCCAAACTCAATCTGAAAATACAGATATGCAAACAGATAATCCATTCTACCAAGAATGGGATACCCCATATGGTGTACCTCCCTTTGACCAGATTCTAAACAAGCATTACTTGTCGGCTTTTGAGGATGGAATGAAACAACAAATCGAGGAAGTGGAAGCGATCGCTACCAATGAAGAAGCTCCAACCTTTGAAAATACCATTGAGGCATACGAAAAATCAGGTGACTTGCTAAGCAAAGTTTCAGGAGTATTCTTCACACTGGCAGGTGCTCATACAAACGACTCGATTCAGGGAATTCAAAAAGAAGTCAGTCCAAAACTTTCAGCCCACAATGACAATATCTACCTAAATGCTGATTTTTTCAAACGTGTTGAAACGCTGTATAATGCTCGGGAAAACCTTTCATTAACTGTAGAACAAAACAAACTTCTGGAAAACTATTATAATCGATTTATTCGTTCAGGTGCGTCACTCAATGAAGAGCAAAAGAATCGCATGCGTGAAATCAATGAGCGAATATCTATTCTTCAGGTTCAATTCGGAGAAAATGTTCTTAAAGAAGAGAATAAGTTTGAATTGGTTCTTGAGGAAGATCAGCTAGGCGGTCTTCCTGAGAGTGTTCGTACAGCAGGTGCTGAGGCAGCCAAAGAAAAAGGATATGAAGAAGGTAAATACGTGTATACCACCCATCGGCCAAGCCTTTATCCTTTCATTACCTATTCTGAAAATCGGGAGTTAAGAAAGCAACTAAAAATGGGCTACATCATGCGTGGTGATAATAGTGGAGAGCTCGATAATAAAGAAATCTTAAGAGAAATTGTAAACCTGCGATTAGAAAAGGCCAATATGCTCGGCTTTGAAACACATGCAGATTACGCCTTACAGGATCGTATGCTTAATGCGCCAGATAAAGTTTACGACCTTCTAAATAAAGTATGGCCAGCTGCCATTGATGCTGCAAAAAAAGAACGAGATCTCATGAAGCAAATGGCATTGCAAGAAGGAAACGATATAGAAATCATGCCATGGGATTGGTGGTACTATGCTGAAAAGATTAAAGTCAGAGATTACAGCCTGGATGAAGATGAAATTCGTCCGTACTTAATGGTTGATAATGTAATCAATGGCTCCTTTATTTTGGCAAACAAACTGTTCGGGTTGAGCTTTGAAGAACAAACCAATATTCCTAAATACCATGAAGATGTAAGGACCTACACAGTTAAAAATGAAGCTGGTGAACTGATCGGCATTTACATGTCTGACTGGTTTTATCGTTCCAGTAAACGAGGAGGTGCATGGATGAGTAATATCAGGGAGCAATCAAATATGGAAGAGCGCATAATTCCTATTATTTATAATGTCGGAAATTTTACTAAACCTACAGAGGATAAGCCTTCTTTGTTATCTCAGGGTGAAGCTAGCACCCTTTTCCATGAATTTGGTCATGCACTTCATGGCTTACTTTCTGAATGTACCTATCCATCCATTTCAGGAACTGCGACACCAAGAGATTTTGTGGAATTCCCTTCGCAGGTAATGGAAAACTGGGTATTCCAGCCGGAGATGCTTGAACTCTATGCATTTCATTATGAAACTGGAGAAGTTATGCCCGAAGAATTGGTTCAAAAGATCAAAAAAGCAGGAACATTCAATCAGGGATTTGGCACGGTTGAATACATGGCTGCCTCATACCTTGATATGGCTTATCATACCATCACTGAGCCACTTACGAGTGACATAAACGAATTTGAAAAAGGTGCTATGGACGAAATAGGATTGATTGATGCGATCGTTCCAAGATATCGAAGCGGGTATTTCAGGCATATTACCGGAGGATACTCGGCAGGGTACTATAGCTACCTGAATTCTGAAATAATGGATGCAGACGCCTTTGATGCATTTAAGGAAAATGGACTTTTCGATAAAGAGACCGCTGACGCATTTAGGGAACACATTCTATCTAAAGGTGGAACAATGGATGCCATGGAGATGTACGTCAATTTCAGGGGACGTGAGCCATCGTATGAAGGACTTCTTAAGCGAAGAGGATTTAATTAATCGATGAAACGAAAATTCATTCAGGCCGACTTTTGTCGGCCTTTTTTATGTGTCAACATACCGTTTACATAAAAATTTATCCAAGTGCTTCACTTCATGGTTAAGTTGCTATTCGAAACTAAACCCGAGAGAAGGATGAGAAAGTTTATTGTACTCCTGATGGCGCTATCATTTATCGGTTTTTCAACAGATTTAAAAGCGCAAAAGAAGAAAAAGAATAAAGGTGATGACTCTGGACAAGAAGCACCTAAAAAGAAAAAAAATGGACTAAAAGACTATTCAGAAATTATTACTGAAGATGCTATTTCTGATGATGGACTCATAACCACGCATCAAATAGGCGATGATTTCTACTTTGAAATCCCTGCAGATCTTTTAGAAAAAGAAATCTTGATTGTATCAAGAATCGCCGGTCACGTGAAAGGCTTGAACTTTGGTGGTGCTGGTATGAAATCACGACCGCAGCAGGTCATACGATTTCAAAAGCTAGGAGGTAAAGTATTGATGAGATCCGTCTCTTATAACAATGTAGCTGACGAGGATGAACCTATTTATACCTCAGTTAAAAACAACAATTTCGAGCCAATAATCGAGTCTTTCTCACTTGAAACAATGAAAGAAGACTCTTCGGCTTATGTCATCAAAGTAACAGATTTCTTCTCCAGTGACATTCCAATGATTGGGGGACTAAGGGATTCTGAAAGAAAAAGATTTAAGATCAAAGGAATAGACAAATCACGCTCACTGATCACATCCGTCAAGTCATTTCCTGAAAACGTTGAAGTTCGCCACATTCTAACCTACCGAGGTGATGAATTGCCAGCGAATGGCCTAACTGAAACACTTTCCATTGAAATGAATCAGTCTATGATCCTCTTACCTGATGACCCGATGGTACCAAGATATCACGATGAACGAGTAGGCTTTTTCTCTTTAAGACAGATTGACTACAGTTCTGATGAGCAAAAAGCAGCTCAAAGAAGGTTTATCACCAAATGGAGACTCGAGCCAAGTGATTGGGATGCATTTAATAATGGCGAATTAGTAGATCCAGTAAAGCCAATCGTTTATTACATCGATCCGGCAACTCCCGAAAAATGGAGGGAATACATCAAGCAGGGGGTAGAAGACTGGCAAGTAGCATTTGAAGCTGCTGGGTTCAAAAATGCTATTCTAGCCAAGGATCCGCCAAGCAAAGAAGAAGATCCTGAATGGAGTCCTGAAGATGTGAGATATTCTGTTATCAGATACATAGCCACTGACATCCAAAATGCACAAGGACCGCATGTTCATGACCCACGAACTGGTGAGATTCTTGAAAGTGACATCCTTTGGTATCACAACGTAATGAACCTCCTTAGAAACTGGTTCTTCATTCAAACAGCGGCTGTCAATCCTGAAGCCCAAAAAGTCAAGTTCGATGATGAGTTGATGGGTGAACTGATTCGTTTTGTTTCTGCACACGAAGTGGGACATACACTTGGATATCCACACAATATGGGTTCCTCCCCTGCGTACACAGTAGAACAATTGCGAAGTAAAGAATTTACTGATACCCATGGCGTAGCTCCTTCCATCATGGACTATGCACGATTCAATTACGTAGCACAACCAGAAGATGGAATCACAAATTTCTTCCCTAGAATTGGAGAGTATGACCTTTGGGTGACTCAATACGGCTATAAGCCAATTCCAAATGTGGCTTCTCCTGACGATGAAGAAGATATATTAAATAGCTGGATCGTAGAAAAGTCGGATAGCCTCATTTATCGATACGGACAGGCTAATAGAGTAGATCCCACATCACAAACGGAAGATATTGGTGATGATGCTATGATTGCAAGTGAATTAGGAATCAGAAACCTGAAACGAATCACTGATAAATTGATGGAGTGGACCACTGAAGAGGGTGAGAACTACGATAATCTAGAAGAGCTATATAGAAATGTCATTAATCAATTCAATAGATATAATGGGCACGTTGTTACCAATGTAGGCGGTGTGTATCAATACTTCAAAACTGCAGACCAGGATGGAGCGGTTTACACTCACGTTGAAAAAGACAAACAGCAGCGAGCTGTCAAGTTCTTAAATGATCAATTATTTGCGACACCAAACTGGCTGGTAGATGCTGAAATATTAGGCAGAATCCAACAAGATGGTCTTGTAGATCGAATGAGAGGAATTCAGGTGCGTATTCTCAACCGTTTAACCAATGAAGACATGTTGATGAGGATGATCGAGAATGAGGCTCTGAATGGTAATGATGCATATACACTTACGAATCTTTTCAGTGATATGCGACAAGGAATTTGGGGTGAGCTGTATAATGGAAATAAGATCGACACGTATCGAAGAAATCTACAGAAAGAGCATGTAGCAAGACTTGGTGAATTGATGAATTTAGAAGAAGATGAATTTGCAAATTCTGATATTCCTTCTGTAGCCATGGCTACACTTTCAAGGCTCGAAAGAGATGTTAGAAGTGGACTGACAAGACAGAATGATGCCAGTTCAAGGTTTCACTTACAGGATATTCAAAAACGAATAGATGCAATTTTGAATCCGAAGTAGCACTACAATATACCGTCATTGCGAGCGAAGCGAAGCAGTCCTGTTATTAAGATCGCATTGTTTCTCTCGCGATGATGTTTTAATTAACTTCAACTTATGAAAAATATATATCTCGCTACCCTCCTATTAACAATTAGTCTAATTGCATATTCTCAAGATCAAACAACATTCATCCTGGTGAGACATGCAGAGAAGGCTATTGACGGCACAAGTAATCCACCACTAAGCGAGGCGGGATACGTTAGAGCTAATAATCTGGCGGCATTGTTAGCAGAGCAAGAGATAGATGCCCTTTATAGTACCCCTTTCATTAGAACAGAAGCAACGCTGATCCCTTTAGCTCGAATTAAGGGAATAGAAGTGCAAAACTATGATCCGTACAATGGCCCCAAATTACTCTCAACCGCCATAGAAAAGCATGCCGGTGGCACAGTAGTAATATCCGGCCACTCTAACACCATTCCAGCACTAGCTAACGCCTTGTTAGGTAACGAGAAATTTCAGCAGTTTGACGAAAGTGATTATTCTAATTTTATAATTATTGTCTCATCAGAAGTAGGCAAGGGTAAATTGGTACGATTGAAGTTTTAATCATACCGGAGAGTTTCACAGAGAAATTAGACAAACTTCTTGGTGATCTATGGTTAAAACTCAATACAACTCGTACTTACAAAAATCACACTCGAGCTTTCCGTTATACAGCTTGATTCGCTCAGAATCTTTCAATCCTATTTGTTTTAGTGCTTGTTTATTTGAGCTTATAACCCATGCATCATACCCTACAAAGTTCTGTTTAAAAGCATCTCCCATGGTTTTGTAGAATTCAAGAATATTATCTCCAATTCGCTCTCCATATGGCGGGTTCGTTATGATCACCCCTGAATCATTGATGGGTTTGAAATCACGGAAGTCCATTGTTTTGATTTTCACTTCTCTCCTTAATCCAATTTTCCCTAAAGCTTTTCTGGCAAGCGTTATGGCACTTTCATCAATGTCAATACCAACCATATCGATACTAGGTTTTCGCATTTTGTTAAGCTCTTCTGTTTTCACATTATTGAAGAGAATTGGACTGTACTCGGGCCAGGTTCGAAAACCAAATTCTTTACGTTTCAAGTTGGGGCCCATATTCATTGCCATCATGGCTGCTTCAATAAGAATAGTACCACTTCCACACATTGGGTCTACTAAAGGAGACTTCTTGTCCCAGCCGGATAGCATAATCATACCAGCTGCCAGCACCTCATTCATTGGTGCTCTATGGCCTTCTTCTCTATAGCCACGTTTATTTAGCGATTCGCCGGAACTATCCATTGATACGGTGAAAAAATCGTTCGCACAATGGATATTAAAAAGTACATCTGGATTATCCGTATCAATGGATGGTCTCCTGCGATATTTATTTCTGTACTGATCTACAATAGCATCTTTGGACTTGTATCCGACATATTTAGAGTGAGTAAATACTTCAGAAAAAACCACCGTATCAATGGCAAATGTCTGATCCACATCCAAAAAAATTGACCAGTCAAAAGCCATCATTTTATCATATAGTTCTTTCTCGTTTTTTGCTTTAAAATCGTAAATCGGGACTAATATTTTAAGAGCAGTTCTTAAAGAAAGATTGGCTCGATATAAGAAAGCGGGATTACCCTCACACTTCACTCCTCTCGTTATTTTTTCGATCTTCTCACCTCCGAGTACTCTTACTTCCTCAGCGAGGATATCTTCAAATCCAAAAAGTGTTTTGATGGTTAGTTTCATACGGATGCAAAAATAGGTCTTTCAATCCTGTCCGATAATTTATGGGTGATTCATTTTATTCTATAGTACCCTAAGCCAAAGAATCTTGTATTAATAAATGGCATATTCTTCCATATTCGCTTAATTTAAGTATGCTATGGAGATCAATTGTTTGGTTTTTGATCCTACTTTCCTATGGATTTGCCTTGGGCCAAAGTCCTGTTTACGGCCAACTGGATCTTTCCGATCATGATTTTTCTGGTGATCCATCCTTTTCATTAAATGGTGAATGGTTCTACTACCCGGATCAATTTTTAGCCCCTGCTAATCCTCAAGGCATAGACCCAATAATTCTCAATGTACCCAAGCGATGGGATCAAAGTGGATTATCAGCGATGGGTTTTGGTACATATACACTCACCATTTACAAAAACACAGATATCCCCATGGCACTAAAAGTGCCTGATCTTTTTAGTGCCTATCATCTGTACGTGAATGGCGAATTGCTTGCCAAAATGGGGACTCCTGGAAAGAGTGCAAAGGAAGAAAAGCCGGACAGACTCCACAACTTCGTATCACTTGCTCACATACAGAGTGATACACTTCAAATAGTAATTCACATTTCCAACTTTGTTCACAGCAAGGGCGGACTTGGTTCATCGATTACATTTGGCACACTGGAGCGGTTGATGGATAAAAAATTCATCAACGATGTGTATGATGTTTTTATGGCCGGCTGCCTGATCATGGGTGCATTTTTCTTTTTTGGACTATTCCTCTATGGCCAGCATGAGAAGATGGTGCTCTACTTTTCCCTTTTTTGTCTGGTTTATGCGTACAGAATCATCGGCTGGGGTAATTATGTCCTTTACGATCTGATTGACATGCCCTATCGATTGGGCATGACGATTGAGTACAGTACGTTTTACCTTACCGCATTCTTTTTCTGTCTTTATCTTAAACGCCTCTTCCCAAAAGATACACCGATAAAAGTCGCCAACTTTTTCATCATAATTTCTCTGGCTTGGGCACTGATGACATTGCTCCCGGTTCGCATATTTACACAGCTAAATGATTCGTTTCTACTGCTCCTTCTTCTTGGGATGGGATTTGCCTTTTATGTTTTTATCCGTGCCATATTAAGAAGGAGACGGGGGGCCGTTTTTTCTCTATACAGTACAATGGGAATCATTGTGGTATTCTGTATGAAAACCCTGGCTTATCTGAATGTAATCGAGGAGATTCTGTGGGTTTCTATGCTGGGACAGTTGATCTTTTTCTTGTTTCAGGCACTTATACTTTCACAGCATTTTACCGAATCATGGAGGCAATCAAAAAAAGAGGCTGAAAATGCTGCCAAGATTAAGTCCGACTTCCTGTCCATCATGAGTCATGAAATACGGACACCTCTAAACTCCGTTATTGGAACAACCTATCACCTGATTAGTGAGAAGCCTCGAAAAGACCAGCTGGAGGAACTGAACAACCTTAAAAACTCATCTGAATATCTCTTGACTCTCATCAACAATGTGTTGGACTACAGTAAAATAGATGCCGGAAAATTGGAACTGGAGCTCTCCAATGTGGATTTAAAGGCCTATTGCCTGAATGTTTTTAACGTATTCAAGCCAATTGCAGAAGAAAAAAAGATTGATTTCGAATTTCATTATGATGATTCATTGCCAGGTGTTGTGCAACTGGACAAAACCCGTGTAAATCAGATACTGACCAACCTGATCGGGAATGCAATAAAATTTACAGAGAAGGGAAGTGTTAATTTCCATGTCTCAAAAGGCTTAACCGAAGATTCAAAGGTGGAAGTGATCTTCAAAATAGAAGATACTGGCATTGGTATCAGCAATGACCTGATGGATCGTATTTTCCAGTCGTTTCAGCAAGGAAGCACTTCCACCAACCGTAAATATGGAGGTACAGGTCTCGGGCTATCCATTACCAAACAACTTGTAGAGCAAATGGGATCCCAAATACACCTAAGTAGTGAGCCGGGTAAAGGATCGGTTTTCTACTTCTCTCTGGATCTCGAAGTGAAGAAAAAAGCAGAGAAAACACGAGAAGATGAAATTCTAAATTTGAAGGGATATCGGGCTTTGCTGGTTGAGGATAATGAAATGAACGTATTGATAGCCAAACGTTTGTTAGAAAAGTGGGAGATGGAGGTGACCGTAGCAAAAAATGGTCAGGAGGCATTACAAATCGTTGAAGGACAAGCCTTTGATATCGTTCTAATGGACTTGCAAATGCCTGTAATGGACGGATATGAAGCGACCAAACACCTTCGAAAAAAGGGCTTCCAGTCTCCTATTCTGGCACTTACAGCTTCTGCTATGTTTGAAAAATCGACCAAGATGAGCAAGACTGGCTTAAACGGAGTGGTCACCAAGCCATTCAACCCTCATGACCTTTTCGATGCGATCAGTGGTCAATTGAAGAGATAAGCAATTTCTTGATGCTACTTATTAATTCGCTTTTGTACCCGGCCCCCTTTGAACTCCTACAGGCCATTCCGGACGGAAGTGAGGAATCTGTAAAGATTTCTCGCTGTGCTCGAAATGACACCTCGATTACGTTGTGTGCAAACTCTAAGGCCTTCCGGTTACATATTTTCTTTTCATTTCGTCGTACCACAGATAGATTTTCATAGTGTTGTCATTTAAGTGATTACACTATTTAAACGGTGAGCATATTTTTTACCTAACCCTTGTACTCGCAAGTTTCTAGCTTCAAGTGATAAGTCCTGGATTCCTAATTCACTAATCAACTAATCTACCAATTAACCAAGCCTCAAATAAAAAAACCCTCTCGATCCCGATAGTTATCGGGACGAGAAGGGCATAATCTATATCCAGGGTAAAATCAGAGCCAAAAGCTAACTGCTAAAGGCTAATAGCCAACAGCTACTTCTTCTCCTCTTCTACCTCTTCGAATTCTACATCAGACACATCGTCTGCAGAACCATTATCTGAAGCTCCGGCGTTTGGATCTGCACCAGCATCAGCACCACCTCCAGCTTCTTGCTGAGCGGCATACATCTCCTGGGATGCATTTGTCCATGCAGTGTTTAATTCTTCCATCGTAGAATCAATTCCTGCAAGATCTTGCTTACCATGTGCTTCTTTCAATTTGGTTAATGCTCCTTCGATAGCCGTTTTATTACCTTCAGAAAGTTTTTCACCAAATTCTTTCAGCTGTTTCTCAGTCTGGAAGATTAAAGAATCTGCCTGGTTAAGTTTTTCAACTTTCTCTTTTGCTTGCTTATCCGCTTCAGCATTTGCTTCAGCTTCTTGCTTCATCTTTTCGATTTCCTCATCTGTCAATCCAGAAGATGCTTCGATTCTGATGTTCTGCTCTTTACCAGTTCCTTTATCTTTTGCACTAACATTCAGGATACCATTCGCATCGATATCAAAAGTCACTTCGATTTGAGGTACACCCCTTGGTGCTGGTGGAATGCCATCTAAGTGGAATTTACCAATCGACTTATTGTCTTTAGCCATTGGTCGCTCACCCTGAAGAACGTGAATTTCTACAGATGGCTGATTGTCAGCAGCTGTTGAGAAAGTCTCAGACTTCTTCGTTGGGATTGTTGTATTCGACTCAATCAACTTTGTAAACACACCACCCATGGTCTCAATACCTAGAGATAGTGGAGTCACATCTAGAAGAAGTACATCTTTTACTTCACCAGTAAGTACACCGCCTTGGATTGCTGCACCAACTGCAACCACCTCATCAGGGTTTACTCCTTTTGAAGGTTTCTTACCGAAAAACTTTTCTACTTCTTCCTGAATTTTAGGAATTCGAGTTGAACCACCTACTAAGATTACCTCATCAATGTCAGAGGTAGAAAGACCAGCGTCTTTCAATGCTGCCTCAACTGGCTTCATTGACCGTTGTACAAGGTTGTCAGCAAGTTGTTCAAACTTAGCACGAGATAATTTTCTTACTAAGTGCTTAGGCACACCATCAACTGGCATGATGTAAGGAAGGTTAATTTCAGTTTCCGTTGATCCTGAAAGTTCAATTTTAGCTTTCTCAGAAGCTTCTTTCAATCGCTGAAGTGCCATTGGATCTTTTCTAAGATCAATGCCTTCATCATTTTTAAACTCATCTGCCAACCAGTTGATAATCACGGCATCAAAATCATCACCACCAAGGTGTACATCACCATTGGTAGATTTTACTTCAAATACTCCTTCTCCCAACTCAAGAATTGAAATATCGAATGTACCACCACCAAGGTCATACACGGCGATTTTCATGTCTCTGTCTTTCTTATCAAGACCGTAAGCCAACGCTGCTGCAGTAGGCTCATTGATGATTCTCTTTACATCAAGTCCGGCAATTTGACCTGCTTCTTTAGTCGCCTGACGCTCCGCATCATTAAAGTAAGCTGGTACAGTTACAACCGCTTCTTTTACTTCCTGTCCCAGGAAATCTTCAGCAGTTGATTTCATCTTTTGTAAGATCATTGCAGAAATCTCCTGTGGAGTATACTTTCTGTCACCAATTTTTATTCTTACAGTGTCATTACTTCCTGATTCCAGACCGTAAGACACACTCTTCATTTCTTCTTTTACCTCAGAATATTTTTTACCCATAAATCTCTTTACTGAACTTACAGTATTCTGTGGGTTTGTGATCGCCTGTCTTTTCGCTGCATCACCTACTTTTCTTTCCCCTTTGCCATCCTCGAGGAATGCCACAATTGATGGCGTTGTTCTTCTTCCTTCACTATTCTGGATAACTACCGGCTCATTCCCCTCCATTACTGAGACGCAAGAGTTGGTAGTTCCTAAGTCGATACCTATAATTTTTCCCATGTCGATTATTTATCTATTATTTCGTTTTATTCAAGTGTTCGAACTTTGAAGTATCAATGGATGTGCCAAAGGAAAAATTGTGACACATTGTCATATCTTTCTAAATGTTAACAACTCAGTCCTGTCAATGGACTTCACTTTAGGTAAAGTTGACGTAATTTTAATGGCTCAGATTTTACTATGTATAGAATAATTCATTACGTACTTCTAGTGTCTCTATTATTCTCCGGAGTTGCTCAGGATGGGCAGGGCGGTCAGGATCAGTTTATACTAAACTCATCCTTCAATGCCATGATACCTAATGACATGAAGAATAAAATGGCCACTGAATCCATCAACAGAAAAGTCCAATTCTATGAGGTCATTTATAATGACAGTCTAGTAGATATTCGTTTTTTAAAATCTTCAATACCTCAAGCAAAAAAATTAAGGTTTACGATCTCTCCTCCCGATTTAAAAAATTATACCAAAATTTCTACTTTGGTTGGTTTTATATATGATTCTGATTCTCTAATTGAAACAATAGTTTGGCTTAGAACCGAAGATCAAGAGGGCAAGAAGAGGTTTTTCACGGACTACAATCAAGATGGTAATTTCAAGAATGATGGAGATCCAATAACGGTTAGAAACATAACTACCACTAAAGACATTCCTGTACTTATTAATGGTGAAAAAGACCTTCTTCGAATCTCGGTTCAAAAAAGCAGGACAAAATTTATTCTAAAGCGTTTCAAGAACCAACCTGTATTGGATATGGGCTTAGGAGTTGGTAGCGGAGAGCTCACTTATTCGCATGATAATTACAGCTATCTAGCCAACTTCACAAATAAAAGCATAAGATTCGCTGCAACCTACTACATCGGGCCTGTGGTTGTGGGAGTACGGTCTTCCATTGAGAATAGTAACTTCTATGCGACTTATGAAATTGTAAATGGTAAGATTACCACCAATGTAAATAAGGATAAACACCCCCTTAATAAAATGCAATTAGGTGGATCCTTAGGTCTTAGAGCTATCTTAACTAAAACTATCGAAGCTCAACCATTGGCCACTTACGGGTATGCTTATTACTTCAGCCCTAAATATTATCCCAGAAGATTCAGTGAGGAGTATCATGAGCTTGATAAAAGTGCTTTTTATGAGTTTGGAGCTAGAATGGTATTTACAGTGGGTAATCAACGTGCAATTTACTTACTGGTTATGAGAAATTTTCAGGAATGGGAACCTGTTGGGCTTGGAGGTGGAAGTCCATTCGAATCCTCTCATAAAACCACTCGATTTGAAGTGGGTTACTCTATTGGCCTTTAGAGTCGTCCTTATTATCATATTTACTCTTAATCACCCGCACAATCAGAAGTAGGATGAAAACTGCTATCATAGCAATGATCAACGTATTCTTTACTTCCTTGTGAGTGAAGCCAGTTTCCCCAGAATCAATGACCTGATAGATTAAGAAACCGACCATTATGTAAAGAAAATATCGAAAGGGTTTTCTCATTATTTAAGGTAATTAATACTCACTGTAGCTAATTCAGAATTCGGAAATTTTGTTCTATGAGTGGGATCTATCTCCAATCCTGCTTCTAATACTACTTTATCAAAGCTATCGATTTCCAAAATGTATTGATCAGAAAAACCATGTGTGGCTTCATAGGCTGTGCTTGCTGTTTTTCCAAGGTTAGATGACGTAAGCGTTGGTCCTAATCCATGAAGCTCTATAACAATCAACCCAAATCTTTTGATATATGGTTTCCATTTTTCAAAATGCACTTTCAGGTTTGCTTCTACTTCATTGTTAGCCAAAAGGCGGCCTTTGGAAGCAAATGCACCTGTAGAAATACTTGGCTCATGCACATGATCATCAACATCTTCCCACATTCTATTGTGATCTAGAAATGTTCTGACATTCAGCAGATCGGAAAGATTCATCTCATAATTTTCCTTAAGGTCTGAAGCCAGCTTATCAGGATTTCCAATATCTCCCCAAATTACTTTCGCCCAAACATCCGCATTGATTAGGTTACTTCTTGTTACATTCAATGCAGCTTCGTTGTAATCTGCGCCAACCAAAAAGAGTGGATACTCTTCCAACATCTTTCCTCGTTTTGTTTGGTGAAAGACCACATCAAAAATGTGGATCAGGAATGCACCATTTCCACAACCCATATCCAAAATGCCCTTCGGCTGCTCAGCAATGGGTTTGTTGAAGAGCTCAATGATGATGTCATCAACCTTTTCGAAATAAGCGATATGCGCTCCCCCACTCCCCCAAACATTCATTTCACGATCAACTCCTTTTTCTTTTTCACCAGCTTCAACTTTTAGCATTTCCGGATTACCAAAAATCAATTCATCTAAATTTCTAAAGGTAGGAATATAGGACACTGTCACACCATAAGCAGCTGATCGTTTTGCGAAAAACAGTCCCTTATCCGTGAATTTGTACGTTTTACTTTTCTTTTCAAACCACCCCAAATAGGTAAAAAAATCCAGGATCTGTTCAAAACTTTCAGGATCTTGATGGTATTCAGCAGGACTAAAAGACATCTCCATGAAATATTTGTGAAACATGCCTCCCATTCCCAATTGAACCGCACTAGGTCCTACAAGCACTCCTTCAATGTGCTTCAGTATTTGCTCCTGAATCTGTCTTTCAACCTCATCTTCAGAATATGGGAAATAGCCGTTTATAAATTTCTTTGCTATACGATTCCAGACTTCAAAAGGCTCTTTTTCAAATTTACGAGGGTGAAACTGAGCAGAAAATTTCATCAACTCAACGACCTCCTTATAATGAGACAGATTAGTAAATGCTTTTTCACTTTTATCATTTGTTGAAATTGTGACCTGATGGGTCACATTATCAACTTTATATTCCAGCCATCCCTGACAAGCCAGTAGACGAAGGGCCACATTTAGATATCCATCATTCGCATTAAATAGGGTGCAAAGCTCCTTAAGATCTATAGCTCCAGCCTTGAGGATGGGATTAAAAACACCTTTCAGGTATAATTCATAAGCAACCGGAGCGATGGCAATGCCATCAAGGTGTCTGAAAAGTTCACTTCTGAATATTGCGTTTCGTTTCTTAATTGAATCCATAGTGTATTTGGTGCCTGAAATTTATTTGAATTATTACTCATACCTATCATTCTTTTTCCTATTCATGAGATGCTCCTCCCTATTGCCTAATTTTGCGCCTCAATTTGATCGTTATGACGCTGGAGCAAGAAATAGGTAGACGTAGAACTTTCGGGATCATTGCCCACCCTGATGCAGGTAAGACCACTCTAACAGAGAAACTCCTTCTTTTTGGTGGGGCGATCCAAACTGCTGGTGCTGTGAAGTCAAACAAAATTGATATGGGCACTCGCTCCGACTGGATGGATATTGAGAAGCAAAGAGGTATATCAGTAGCTACTTCTGTAATGGGTTTTGAGTATAAAGATCTTAAGATCAATATTCTGGATACTCCTGGTCACAAAGACTTTGCAGAAGACACCTATCGTACACTTACTGCTGTTGATAGTGTTATTATGGTTATTGACTGTGTGAAAGGAGTGGAGGAGCAAACTGAAAGATTGATGGAAGTGTGCCGCATGAGAAAAACTCCGGTTATTTGCTTCATCAATAAATTAGATCGTGAAGGTCAGGATGCTTTTACTCTTCTGGACGAAATAGAGGAAAAACTAAATATTAAAGTTCGTCCTATGAGCTGGCCGATTGGTATGGGTAAATCATTGAGGGGAGTTTATAACATCTATGAAAACAACCTCAACTTGTATGAACCAAACAAGCAGAAGCGAGTCGATGATGTTGTGGAGATAAAAGGCGTAGATGATCCCGAGCTGGATAAAAGATTGCCTGAAAGTTTGGTAAAGGAACTCCGAGAGGAGATAGAACTGGTAAATGGAGTGTATGATGAATTCAACGCTGAAACCTATCTAAAAGGAGAAGTAGCTCCAGTCTTTTTCGGGAGTGCGGTAAATAATTTTGGAGTTAGAGAATTGCTCGATTGTTTTACACAAATTGCACCTCCACCAAAACCAAGAGAAACAGAAGAACGGGAGATCACACCGGCAGAAAAGAAATTTTCCGGGTTCATTTTCAAGATCCACGCCAATATGGATCCAAAACATAGAAACAGGATTGCATTCGTTCGTGTTTGTTCCGGAAAATTTCAAAGAGGGAGCAATTACTACCACGTTCGTCAGGATAAACAGATTCGCTTCTCCAACGCTACTGCCTTTATGGCCCAGCAAAAAGAAACGGTGGAAGAAGCATTCCCAGGTGATATTGTAGGTCTCTACGATACAGGCAATCTTAAAATTGGAGATACGCTAAGTGAAGGAGAAAAAGGATTGTACAAAGGCATACCATCATTCTCACCGGAAATGTTTCGTGAAGTCATCAATATGGATGCGATGAAGTCCAAACAATTGGATAAGGGTTTGAATCAATTGATGGATGAAGGGCTTGCACAGCTCTTCACCTTTGAACTTGGTTCCAGAAAGGTAGTTGGTACAGTGGGAGCACTTCAGTTTGAAGTATTGCAGCACAGGCTTTTAAATGAATATTCAGCTAACGCTAAGTTCGAGCCGGTGAATATCTACAAAGCTTGTTGGATTAGTTCCGAAGATCCTACAAAATTAGATGCTTTCATTAAAGACAAACAAAGGCATATCGCTAAGGACAAAGAAGGTAAGTTGGTTTTCATGGCAGAATCCAAAGCGTGGTTGCAGATGGTTCAGGATAATTTTCCTGATATAGAGTTTCATTTCATAAGTGAATTTTAATGCAGAAGCCACAAATCAAATACGAAGACAACCACTATCTCATCGTAGAGAAGCCCATAGGATGGCTTGTTCAGGGAGATGAGACAGGTGATGGTACATTGACCGATTGGGCAACTGAATATATCCGAAAGAAATACAACAAGCCGGGAAATGTCTTTTGCCAACCATGTCATAGACTTGATCGTCCCGTCGGTGGTTTAGTTGTTTTTGCACGAACATCCAAAGGGCTCGAGCGTATGAATAAACTTTTTCGTGACCGAACGATTTCTAAAACGTACTTGGCAATAGTAGATGGAGTTCCGAAAAATCCAGAGCAGGAATTGCGACACTGGCTGGATAAAGATTTTCAGAAAAATAAAGCTCATGCTTACACCAAGCCAAAAGGAAATGCCAAGGAGGCCATTCTATTTTATCGAATGATAGCAACTCATAGTAAAATCTCTTTACTGGAAATAAAGCCCGAGACCGGTCGACCGCATCAAATTCGTATTCAAATGCGGGAAAATAACACATCGATTAGAGGGGATGTGAAATATGGTTTTTCAAAATCTAATCAGGACAAAAGCATTGATTTGTATGCTTACAAGCTGGAATTTGAACACCCTATCAAAAAAGAACCAATAAAAGTTATTTCTAAACCAAAATGGCCGGATTTTCAGGCGTTTATTAATGAGTTGGGTTGAAAAATTAAAGAATAAGTGGGGCCTGGAAAGTAACTGGCAATTTGTGATCATAATGATTGTATTTGCTTGTACTGGTACCACGGTAGTGTTGATTAAGAAACCGTTGATCAATTTGTTGTTTGAGGATGGCGCACGTCCTCTATGGTTTCAGATCACCTATTGGGTCATGATTCTTCCCATTTACAATGTCATCCTTCTTTTTTATGGTTTCCTTTTTCGACAGTTTGACTTCTTCTGGAAGTATGAACAAAAAATGCTGAAAAGGTTCGGTATTAAGGTGAATGCTGACAAAGAATGAAGCAATAGCGAAGCTAAATGATCTTGGAGCGGCCAGTCAGCCGTTTTCATTTTATTGTGATTTTTTGGGGGAGAAATGGTGTGTAGAACCTTCTGGAGAACGGGATTTCAAACTAGCGATTGATTCGGATTTTTCTAAAGGTCAACAGTCGACCGTCAACGGAAAGCTGTTGACTTTTAAGAAAAAACCAATAAGCCTAGAGCGATTCAAACAATCGTTCGACCAAGTCATCCATCAAATCAACATTGGAAATTCATTCCTCACCAATCTCACCTTTGAAACACCTATTGATACAAACCTAAGCCTGGAGGAAATCTTTCAATATTCGAAGGCGAAATATAAGCTCATAGTTCCTGATCAGTTTGTGGTTTTCTCACCTGAGACGTTCGTGAAAATTCATAATGATCACATCTATTCCTACCCCATGAAAGGAACCATAGATGCTTCCATTCCAAATGCGGAAGAAGCAATACTCATTGATGTAAAAGAAACTGCTGAACATGTGACCATCGTAGACCTCATTAGAAATGATTTAAGTCAGGTCGCTCAAGATGTTCAGGTGACAAAATTTAGATTCATCGATCAATTAAAAACGAATGACAAGAAGCTTCTTCAGGTGAGTTCAGAAATCAGAGGCCATTTGGGAAATGAATGGAAAAAGAACCTCGGCAATATTCTCTCGAAACTTCTGCCAGCAGGTTCCATATCTGGTGCACCTAAGCAAGAAACAATTAAAATCATTGAACAGGCTGAATCCTATAATCGCAGCTTTTACACTGGTATTTGCGGCCACTTTGACGGACAGACATTGGATACAGGAGTGATGATTCGCTTTCTTAAAAAAGTAAATGATGAACTGGTTTTCTGCAGTGGTGGTGGGATCACTTCCTTCAGCGAAGCAGAGAAAGAATATCAGGAAATGGTGGATAAGGTTTACTTGACTATTTAGAGGCCCCTTTTGGCATCAAAAGAAAATCACCAAAAATTCTATCCTCCTTATTCTTTGAAGATGCTGTTCCGCTTATTCCTTCGCTAAGAATGAAGCAAATTAGATCATCTTTTTTCCACTTTGATTTAACCTTAATTTGGCCATCATTTAATTTCCAGGTAAGTCTTTTGTCCGAAATTTTATAAGATCCAGTTTTTGTAGTCACTCGATTGTCTTCTGAATAGAAGTATATCATTTCAGAATCTTCCAAAACCACAGAATCGGGAATTTCTATTTTTTCTCTAACATCTGAATAATCAACGGTATCTGATATCGTTTTACCATCAACTTCAATCCATTGTCTTGCGACAATGCTAGATTTATCAACCACAAATGTCTCCGGAAATTCACATTCAGATGATTGGCCAAACAAAGAAGTAACAGACAATACGAATGGTAGTAGGAGCAGTGATTTCATATACAATTGAGTTAGCAGTAAATATATCATTTAGAAGTACATAGACACATCGCATTAAACGATCTATCAGCTCTTTTCATCTAACTTTTAAACAAAAAAACGAAGCAATCAATTGTTAAGATTGCTTCGCTCTAGTCTTGTAGGTATTACTAAATCTACCTTCCTTCTACCCAGGAACCACCCGCCGAAACCACTCTGTCAGCAATACTTTTTGCTTTTACTGTCTGGGCTTCTAATCTAGTATTCATATCAGCCCACTGTTTTTTAATGATTCGCATGGTTTCTTGATGCGTTTCTGTTGGCCCATAGGTAGAAGTGGTAATTCCTCTATTCAGAGCAAATAAACGTGCTCCGATGGTTGGCCTATTTTTTTCTCCTACCTGATTTTTAGCCGGATTACCGTTAAAATCTGAGTCTAGTTGACCTAATTCAGCTTGCAATGCAGCAATTTCTTCCAGAATATCACTTCCCATATCCGCATGAGCAGCTGCATAGAATAGTTTATCTGCCATTTTGATTGTGTTAGACAGCTGAATACCAAGTTGGCTTACATCTCTGCTGAGATCTTCATATGCTCTCCAAAACGCAACCACTTCACTCATTGGATTGCCATCCAGCGTGCCATCATACAATGGTGCAACTTCCACATTTACCGGACCGGCGATCTGTTCAATTGAGCCTCTCTCATATTTATGCAAAGTAGCAGTGTAGGTTCCGGGAGCACACATTAGTCCATCCATATCACCAACGCCACCATCCAAAGTCATTGATCTTGTCGCTCCAACTCTTAGATTCCATGCTACACGATTGAATCCTTTTATATTGGTTCCTTTTTCACGATTAATAACGTTACCCGCCTGATCCTTAATCTCTATGAAAACAAATGGATCCATTTCGCGTGTCTCATCCTCAAGCGCATCCCAGCCAGGAAACAGAATATTTCCAGAATTACCTTTCTCAGAAGCTTGCCTTTGCTCTTCCAAGCTTTTATAGCCGTTTTTTAGATAATAGGTGAAAACGGCTCCATAATCAGGATTTGGAGCTACATATAATTGTGATCCCTGAGACCCTCTCTTGTCATCAAAACTTAAAACCGGACGTTCCACATACCACCAAGCTTTTCGTGGTTCAAATAATGAAGCATTCTCAGTGATTTGATTTGCATTGACATTTCTTAAAGCAGAATAGTCATCCAGAATGTAAAACCCTCGTCCGAAAGATGCAGCTACTAAATCATTTTCTCTTCTCTGAATAGCTAAATCTCTGAATGAAATAGTTGGAATACCTCCACTCAACTTGGTCCAGCTTTGACCTCCATCTATGGTGAAATAAACGCCAAATTCAGCTGCTACAAACATCAAGTCTTTATTTACATGATCTTGGACTATTCTCCAGATCAGATTTTTGCTTCCAAACCCATTCTCAATTCGTGTCCAGGTCCTTCCCTTATCTGTACTTTTTACCAAATATGGTTTGTAATCGCCTTCTTTATGATTATCAAGTGCGACATAAAGCGTGTTTTCATCAAATAGATCAGCTTTCACGTCATTCACATAGCATCTTGAAGGAACTCCCATGGCACTCACCTCCACCTTTCTCCAGCTCTGTCCTTCATCTTCAGTGACTTGTATCAGTCCATCATCTGTACCAATGAAAATGACTTGCTCATTTTGTGGTGAGACTGCAATAGATGTGATCGTATTGAAATTTGACATAGCACCTACATCCCATGGAGAATCCCAACTTTGAGTTCTTCCCATAATCGGTAAGGCTAAACGTTCCTGATCTCTGGTTAAATCACTGGAAAGAGCAGTCCAGCTATCTCCTCTGTTCGTGGATTTCCATAATCGCTGTGACCCATGATAAATAGTAGCAGGATCATGTGGAGATACTAAAATTGGTGCATCCCAATTGTATCTTTCGAAATCTTCATCTTCACCTGGCTGTGGCATGACATCTGTAACCTCACCCGTCTTGAGGTCAATTCTTGAGAGCGTTCCTTGCTGACGTTGGCCATACATGATGTCCGGGTTTCCTGGTTCAGTCGCCGGCTGATGACCGTCCCAGTTCAGTACCACTTGCCAATCAGCATTTCGGATGCCATGAAGGTTGTCTGTTCGTGAAGGTCCACCTTGCGTACTATTGTCTTGCGTACCACCGTAAACATTATAAAATGGCTCAGCGTCATCAACAGCTACTTTATAAAACTGAGTAATTGGAAGATTTTCCATGTATCTCCAGGTGGCTCCTAAATCAAAACTTTCATAGACTCCCCCATCAGTCCCAACCATCACATAATTTGGATCTGACATTTTGAAGGCTACCGCATGATTATCACCATGCTTTGCAGTTTCGTCCATGTTTTCAAAAGTCTTCCCTCCATCTTCTGATTTCATTAGCCTGTTATTCATCATATACAGGCGATCAAACTTGTGAGGAGAGGCATATATTTCCTGATAATAATGAGGACCTGTTGCACCAGCAACAGCATCAGACATCTTCGTCCAGCTACCACCTCTGTTATCAGATCGCCAAACACCTCCGGTAGTCCGGTTAAGCTCAATGGCCGCATATAATACATCAGGATTGATTGGAGAGATAGCCAAGCCCGTTTTTCCCCATTTTCCACCTGGTAATCCGGTTTTTAGCTGAGTCCAGCTTTCTCCTCCATCTTCACTGAGATAAAGCCGTGATTTTTCTCCACCACCCATCCAGGCAGCTATTGTTCTGTGGTGCTCCCATGTTACTGCATAAATACGATTAGGATCCCGGGGATCAATCACCATATCTGTAACTCCGGTGTACTGATCATCGCCCAGGGTTTTCTTCCATGTTTTTCCTCCATCCATTGATTTAAAGAATCCACGATCACCACCTGGACTCCAAAGTGGACCTTGTGAGGCCACATAAATGACATTTGAATTGTCAGGATGAACAATGATTTTAGAAATATGCTCGGAGTTATTGAGCCCCATATTCGACCATGAGGCTCCACCGTCAGTGCTTCGGTAAATACCGTCACCAAATCCTGCGTGTCTGCCTCCAACATTCTCTCCTGTGCCGACCCAGACCGTATAAGGGTTGCTAGGATCGATAGTTACACATCCAATGGAATAAACAGGTTGATCATCAAAAATTGGAGTGAAAGTGGTACCTGCATTAATGGTCTTCCAAACTCCTCCAGAGCCTACAGCTACATACCATACATTTTCATTGGTCGGATCGATGGCTATATCTGCAATCCTTCCTGACATAAAAGCAGGGCCAATGTTTCTAAATTTTAAATTGTTAAACAACTCAGAATCGAGTGGTTTGGTGCTTGTGTTACTTGATCTTCTTTGAGCATCAATTGAAAAAACAACTCCTATCATTAATGACAGAAGCAACAGTGAGGATAAACGCTTCATGATTTTAAGGTTTAGGTTTCTTCTAAGTTAAGTAGAAATAAAATCAAGATTTCAAGTCATCTCTATTTACGGTGTGAAATTTATGAGAGCGGTAATTGAGGGTTTAACTATCAAGTTCTCGTTGGAATTAGTCGCTTAAACGATGTATCGGATTGGGACTCAGGGAATTCTTGGGTAAATTTGCGGTTTCAAATAAACCATTCCCTATTTAGGGGTGTTTAACTGAAATTGAATCAAAGTAAATCATGATTAGGTACAAATTTGAGAATAAGCTAGACAGAGAATTTGCTGCGGCACTTCGCACGAGGGTAAACGCATATTTTCAGGATAATAAAATCCAAAGGGATGCAAATAACAAGATGATCATAAAGACCATCACTGTGTTATCCATGTATCTCGTCCCTTATTTCATTTTGATTTTATCAGGGATCACTAATCTTTGGATTCTAATGGGTCTGTGGATGTTACTGGGAATTGGGAAAGCTTTTATCGGCACCACTATCATGCACGATTCCATTCATGGCTCATACTTTAAGAATAAGTCATTGAATAATTTGATGACATTTTCAGCCACAATTGTAGGTGCGGATAAATTAATCTGGCACATTCAGCATAACGTACTACATCATACCTATACTAATATTGAAGAAACGGATGAGGATATTCTTCCGCGATTTGTCTTTAGATATTCTACCAATCAACCACATAAGTGGTTTCATAGATACCAACACATCTATGCACCCTTTTTTTACTGTGTGCCTCTTTTAGAGTGGATCACAACAAAAGACTTCATTAAAGTTTTCGATTATCGGAATATGGGATTAATCAAGAAAAAAGATTTTCCAATGGAGCTTACCAAAGTGATCTTAAGGAAAGTCTTCTACTGGGTAGTTTTCCTTGTGCTTCCTGTTATCTTAATTCCGATTCCTGCATGGATCACGATTTTGATGATCTTCGCCTCTCATTGTATTTCAGGTATTATGCTGGCTTTTATCTTTCAAACAGCTCATGTAGTTGAGCCGGCTGAATTCTTCCTTGAAGAAACAGAACATGTAAAACATAGCTGGGTAGTACATCAGCTAAAAACCACCTGCAATTATGGTATGGATGATAAAGTGCTATCCTGGTTTTTGGGAGGTTTAAATTTTCAAATAGAGCATCACCTATTCCCTGATATCTGCCACGTGCACTATCCTGCTGTTTCTAAATTAGTGCAGCAAACGGTCAAAGAGTTTGGGCTTCCATATTATGCATTTCCATCTTTTGGTGCGGCAATTACCAGTCACTTAAGACATCTGAAAGAGATGGGGAGTGCAAAAGATTTGGAAGTACAAGTGGCTTAATATCCCCTTGAGGGGATCATAGGGGTGTCAGTACACTGAATTCAAAAACATTTTAAGATTACCTGTGATGCTAATTCAACATCACAAACGCACCCCAATAATATGGTTCTGGGAATGACTCTCTAAGCGTCTTTTGTGCAGAAAAGAAAGCCTCTTCTTTGGGCTTACCTCCCATCCATTCCTTGTAGAAGTTGGTCATTAGTTGCATAGTAGCCTCATCGCTAACTTTCCACAAACTCATGATCACAGACTCAGCACCAGCTACCTGAAAGGCTCTTTGCAATCCATAGACTCCTTCACCTGATTTGATCTCACCCAATCCTGTTTCGCACGCACTAAGTACCACTAAATCTGTGTTTTTGAGATCTAGCGTAATCACCTCATAGGCAGTTAGTACTCCATTATTGGTAGTATTTACTTCATTTCCCTGGGTTGCTTCATTCATGGTTTGCTCTGCGTTTGCAAGCATCAAGCCGGAGCGAAGCAACGGATTGTCCTTCGCTTCACTTACCTCTACTCCAAATACTTTTTCTCCAGAAGCCTGACTTTCAGGAAGGAAAAAACCATGAGTGGCAACATGTAATAGTGATGGTGATTTGATCTCTTTAAACTTTTCTTCAGTCGCCTGATTCTGCATATAAATATCGGTAGCAAATCCTTTACTTCGGGTGATTTGACTTGCAGCTTCAATCTCAGCTTTGGTGCCAGGAAGTGCCGCTAATAAACCTTTTGCTCCAAAATCTGGGTAGCCAAAAAAGTTGGCTTTTTTGGAAGCAAAACCTTCTGTTTTAGACTTGACTAAATCTCGAGTACTCGTATACAGATGAAGGTCGAAAGCATCAGACACATAAGATCCATCTGGCCGCTGCAGCGCTCCAATATTTACCTGAAAATAGATACCATCAAGTGACAAATGAACATTCTCTTTGCCAGTTAACAACTCATCTACCGGTTGCCAAAACTTATCATAAGTAATACGATCCTTTGCTTTTACCTTGATCATATTGAGATAGGCCTTAGCATACTTGGTATCTAATTCCTGAGCATTGTCAATGACTACCAACTTCGGATGATTAGCATTCAAATCGGCAATAAGGAAAGCATATTTCTTCTGATCCGTAAATGTGTTTTCGAAAACAGGATACCCAATAATTTCAACAGCTGCATCCTTTGGACCTAATTTGCTTTTAACGTCAGCAAGAGTTGTTGACGGTAATTTGTTAGAATTTGCAAAAGCACTGGATAGCTTATTCAACTCCTTCTCCAACTGATTTGCTTTGCTCTCAATACTTGCAAGGTCAATTTTCTGCTCTTGTAGCTGCGACTTAGAAAATGAATAGTAAAGCAGTAAATTTTCCTTAGCTTCTACCCATTCCTGATATATTTTCTTAAGCTCATCATTATCACTTGTAAGGATCTGTTCCCTAACCTTGGAGGAAGCGCTTAATAATATGCCTTTAGTCTTCAAATGAAGATTATACATATCAGTTAGCAACGAGGGATCGGATGAACCCTGATCAACTGCATAAGCATAAAATTTCAAGATAGAAGGTCTGACTTTCGCCCAATACTGTCCCTTCTCATATTCACTCATTGCTCCAAAATACTTTTCAACAAGCTCTAGGTTTGTATCGATCACTTGCTGAAAACGCGATTTTGCTAGTGGATAATCATTAAGCTTCCATGCAACTACCGCCAAATCTTCTAAAGAACTAAGAAAGTCAGGGTGCTGCTCACCGAAAAATGAACGATACGTTTCATTCACCTCGGTTAATGTCGTAGATGCATTCACAAAATTGCCAGATGCGAGGTGGTATCTGCCCAAATTGTGCTTTGTTTTGATATAAGCAGGATGACTTGTCGAGTACTTACGTTCGAAGATATTTAACGCATCATTCAATAGTTCTTGAACCTCTGCCGGCTTCCCGGATTCCATCAATGTGGCTGCTAAAGCATTTTTCACATTCCCAACATCCGTCTGATTTTTCGCAAATCGTTTTTCTTTTAGGATTATGATATCCCTGAAAATCTGCTCTGCCTTCTCGTAATCCCCAGCACTATAAAAGATTAACCCTTGATTGATTTGAAAACTAACATTATCTCTGCCTTTTTCCCTCAATTCACCAGAGGCCATATCAATAGCGCTCTGAATGGCTGATTTTGCTTCATCATATTGACCTATCTCATTATATAACAAAGCTTTGTTACTAGAAATAATCGCATGTGAAAGAGAGCCCACACGGTCATTACTGCGGATAATCTCTTCTGCCTCATTGAAATAATTCTCTGCTTCAGTAAACCTCCCTTGGGACTGAGCGATCACTGCATGGTTATTATTTAGAGATGCTAAAGCAATACTGTTTTCTCCGATATGTTCCTTGAAATATTTGGTCGTTTGAGTGATGAAATCCTCTGATAGATTGTACTTGCCCTCAGCATGAATGACAATTGAAATGTTTGCAATTGTCTTTCCTAAAGCATATTTCTCTGGAACATTTAGCGTATCAATATCAACCAAGTCTGCAATTTCAAAGGCTGAATCTAAAAGCGCTTCAGAGTAAGACAGTTCGTTCGTCAATAGGCCCAGAGATTCAATAAAATTGAGATTAGCAGCCCATGGATTGATATAAATAGACATCTCACCGCTTCTATTCAAATCAAAAGCTTGCTCATAAATTTCTAAATCAACCGCTTCAATCCCTTCCTCTTCATCTTCATAATTTTTTGCTATGGTTAAAAGGAGACTCTCTTTGCTATCACGGTTGGCAAAAAAAGAGGCACGACTTCCCTGGGAAAAAATGTAGTTGTAATTGGATGTATCCTTAACCAGCTGCTGATTCCTAAAATCAGCCATTCGATCATCTTTATTGATTAATGACTCTGTATCCAAATCTTCCACTTGATCTTCAACTGCTTCCTTGAGTTTTTTGAAAAAGTTTTGAGAGTAGGTAATCCAGCTAAAGCATACTAAGCAAATAAGTAATAGGAATCTTCTCATTAGTGTTAGGAATATTTTAATATAAAGTTAGAATTTTGCCAGGAGAGAAAAAATGAGATTCATAGAAAGTATTCTTTTAAAAGATGGCCAGTACATCAACCTTGATCTTCATCAGCAAAGAATTGATGAAGTTTTCAAGGTGCATGCTTCTATGGATTTAGCTCACAATTTGAAAAATGTACTTCCTAATATTCAATTAGAGGGAATCTACAAGGTTCGAATGGTTTACGATCTTGATTCAGAAGATGCTGAGTATGACATTGAATATGCTGTCTATCACCCAAGAAAAATCGAAAAATTGGAAGTGATGCCTTCAAATCCTTTTGATTATGCTTTTAAATATGAAGACCGTAATCACATCAATAGACTAGTGTCACAAAGTGGTGCCGATGATATTTTGATTGCAATTTACAATCAAATCACGGATGGATCTTACTTCAATGTGGCGTTTTGGGATGGAACGAACTGGTATACCCCGTCCACATACTTGCTAAATGGCGTCAGAAGACAGCAACTGCTAAGTGACAAAAAAATCATCGAAACAAAAATTAGCGTTGAGGACATTAAACATTATCAAAAAGTAAGTTTGATCAACGCAATGATGGATCTTGGAGAAATCGAACTGCCAATATCTGCTATTGATACTCCCAGAAGCGACGATTAACTCTGAACACTTCCTTTCTTCTTTCTTTTGAGAAAAGATTTTTAACGACACCATGATAGACCTCCAGTGAATCTCCAGAAAGAGCTATTACGATCATTGCTAACGTGAAATCTGCCTTATAATTAAAGACTAATAACAAATAGATCATCAAAGTAGCCAATACCATCACCTCAAAAAGTTGAAAGAGCTTGGTTATTCCATCATACCACCTGGGCATAGCTCCGTAAACAATCTTGAAAAGGAATACATTGAATAGGCAAAATAGAATGCCTAAAACAATTTCTGTTCGATCAGACATTTGATCGATTGGATCATCATCCAGTATTTGAGAAATTATGTTTGCGTGAATCACGCCTCCAAACATGTCGTTTTTTGCCTTTCCTACATAGTTTTCATTCATCGGGGTGAAATAGAAATCCTCAGTTGTTTCAGTATCTCCAAGGTATTGTCCCATAAAGCACATGATCACAATTTTGTCCTCAAACAAATCAGGTGCGAAATTCTCATCAAATATGTCGTAGACATCCAAAGCAAAGTATTTCATGCCGTATTGAGCTGATGAGAAGCTCATTATATTTCCTTTGTAGTTAATTACTTCGATATCATTATCTCTTTTAAGAAATTCTTCTGTTGCCACTGAATCATACGCGTAAGCAAGACGCACAGGGAATGCATACCTGGTGTCATTTCCAACTACTTCGTCTGGAGTAAACTCCCGGCACATTTTTAAGTCTTCCTGTGTTCTGGCATCCGTTATGAGGTTGACATAGCCAAGCTTAGCTTCTTGTACAATGTGATCCTCAGGCTTTATCGTCATAGCAAATTGACCAGTCTCCTCTTCCAACCCAACCAACTTTTCACCAATGACTATATTAGGAGTCTCAGAAAGTACGCGTGTTAATGCACTATCTTCTGGCCATTCTTTAGGTGCATCTAGCATGACATCAAGGCCGATGATTGCCGGGTTGTATTTATTTATAATTTCAATTTGTCTGGCTATCCCTTCACGGTTCAGCGTTCCGATATTGACCATCACAATTCGCTCATCTGCTATTGGGTCATCTTGTAATTGCGAAAAAACTATGTCTGTCAGCTCAAAGTCTGAAAACATCTCACCTATTGGGTCGAATGCATCAAAGATTTTTAAAAAAGTAAGCGAAGCAAATGCTCCCATTATTCCGAAAATGAAAAGGGAGCATAAGATGGTGTCTGTGATGAATCGTTTCATCCACTAAAAATAGTTGATTCAATTCATGCATGAAATCCCCAGATTGGGGTATTTCATTAGAATGTCAACCCAAATCTGAGTGCAGGAAACGCTTTTTTGAAGCCATCGGTGAAAATTATTTCAGGAGATAAATTCGTTTTAGAAGATTTCCGATTGTATATGGTCATTTTAAAAGTGTCTCCTTTATAGAAATCTCCATTCTGGTTGATCAGATACCCAAAACCAATTCCGTATTCTTTTTCTGTAGACGTATTGATTGCAAAATATCCTGATAGAAACCCATTCAAATCAACATCAAACTCCTTTTCCTCATTTCTCGAAACAAAATAATGCTGTGTATAAAGTAACCCGAATTTGGTTGACGGCTTTCCTAAACGATTCGTAAATCGAAAGGAAACATCGTAACTGATATCCGGAACAAAGCGATCGGCATAATAGCCCAGACCAACGCCGACACTCAGTTCAATAAAATCAACGGGATTATCAGTAGTAATTTTATCAATGTTAAAGTTTCCATATTTAGACTGACCTTCTGCTTGATAAAGGGACCTTTTATAAATGAATTCTTCTTTGTTCGATTCTATTTCCTTCCAAAGGGATTCCAGATTTTGATTCTTAAAGTGCTCAAGTTGTGAAAGATCATCAACAAAAAATGATATGGAAACTTTGGGTAAAATGATCTGAAATTCAAATCTGTCCGATAATTGTTGTCGAATACCTTCTTTTCCTATCACGAAAAGATCAGCTTTCGAAAGAAGGGGCGTCACCGTTATTCTTGCCTCCTCAATTTCTTCATCCTTATACTGAATATATCTAACCTCCACCCCTTCATCGTGCTGTGATTCCTTCACTGAAGATTCCATTACATTTAAAATAGAAAGCCACAACTCATTGGTTAAGTACTGCTCGTCATTGCTCATTTTATCGAAAGCAAATAACATCTCTCTTTTCTCATCCGTCACAATTTTCAATGTGTCAGGATACTTTATTCCATCATTTTTCTGGGCAAAAACGATAGATACAGGAAGTAGTATCAAGATTGCTATGATAAACTTTAGGTTATTCATTCTTTTCATAGAGCTTAATTTTTAGTGCTTGATAATTGACTGGTACATCATTTGGAGAGTTTTTCCATTGAGCTCTAATGGTCACTTTTCTTCCATTTTCAATTGTTGGCGATTCCAGACTCGCCTGTATGATTGAAATATCTTTTTGGTTAAATACTACTAGATCTTTTCGTTCCTCTTTGAATTTCATGGGCTTTTCAATGAGATCAGGAATTTTAATTTCTGCTATCTGCAGATTGGTATGTTTTCTTAGTTGAGGAGTGATAATTGGAACAATATGATCACTACCATCAATCACTTGTTCGACATAATCCTGATGTTCTGTTTCAACGGTAGACCCTAATACTGCAACTCCTTCCTCAGTATTCCCTATGTATGCTTGACTGGTTTCGTTTAATATTTTCACTGGCAACAAAGTCAAAAGAAGTAGAGAGGCTGCAACTAGCCACCAATATGCTGGTCTATTCTTTTGCTCTAACCGTACACTTAATTGAGACCAGATTTTATCCTCATCAAAGTCAAACCCAAGTTCTTGCTTAGTAAGCATGTCTAGTTTCTCAGTAATTTGATTAAGAGCCATATCCTTGATCTTTATTGTCCAACATTTCTCGCAAGAGTTTCTTTGCCTTAAATAGCTGAGATTTCGAAGTGCCAACTGAGATTCCCAATTTGTCTCCAATCTCCTGGTGATTGAAGCCTTCTACTTCGTACAGATTAAAAACTGTTCGATAACCCACCGGTATGCTTCTAATCACTTTCAGCAAATCCGATGCTTCTAATGAGCCAAGGGGTGATACGTCAATCTCCTTATCCAGGTCTTCGTTAATGGCAAGTAATTGGATATCCTTGTCCTTACGAAGCTTCATTAATGCTTCATTGATCATAATCCGCTTTACCCAACCATAAAATGCATGTTCATTTTCATACTTAAATCCTTTTAGATTTTTAAATACTTTGTAAAAGGCCTCCAATAGCACATCTTCTGCATCTTCAATACTTTTCATATACCGAATACACACCCCCATCATAGGAGTATTTAATCGCTGATAAAGAATCTGTTGTGCCTTACGGTCTCCAGATTTACATTTATCTATTAGGTCTTTGGTATTCAAAAGAAGCATTTGTTTGTAGAATGCGGTTTTTGATAGAATGGTTGTCTGAAGTTAAAAAACTACTGATATCTTAAGATCAATCTAGATCATCCAAGTAGATTATTCTTTTTCGAAGGTTTAAAGGTTGTTAAACAAAAAAGCCATCCTGACAAAATCGTCAGAATGGCTTTTAATAAGATTTAGTTATTTCAGCTTACTCGCTAAATATTTTTTCTACCAATACATTCACTTTGTTATTCATAACTTCTACAACTCCACCTTCTACCAACAAATGAATCTCTTCTTTCTTCTCAGGCTTATAGCGAATATCCCCTTTTCCTAGTGTTGAAACCATTGCGGCATGGTTATTCAAAATCTGAAAAGACCCATCACTGCCTGGAAAGGAAGCACTTACCACTTCGCCTTCAAATACTTTTTCGTCTGGTGTTACTATTTCTAGAAACATAATTTTATTTATTTCCTCCCCCTAACCCCCTCCTAAGGGGGATAAAAATTTATACATGAGATGAACTGTTGGTGGAAATCAATTCGTCTCAATTATTTCCTGCCACGTAGTGGCTAGGCGCTTGCTTCAGCCATTAGTTTTTCACCTTTCTCAATGGCTTGATCAATCGTACCCACAAGGTTAAATGCTGCTTCTGGTAGGTGATCAAGCTCACCATCCATAATCATATTAAACCCTTTGATGGTATCCTTGATATCTACAAGTACTCCTTGAAGTCCGGTAAACTGCTCTGCTACGTGGAAAGGCTGAGATAAGAATCTCTGTACCCTTCTTGCTCTGTGTACCACTTCCTTATCTTCATCAGAAAGTTCATCCATTCCAAGAATGGCAATGATATCCTGAAGTTCTTTGTATCTCTGAAGAATCTCTTTTACTCGCTGTGCACAATCATAGTGCTCATCGCCAAGGATATCTGCACTCAAGATTCTTGAAGTTGAATCCAATGGATCCACCGCTGGATAAATACCTAACTCAGCAATTTTTCTTGAAAGTACAGTTGTTGCATCCAAGTGAGAGAAGGTTGTCGCTGGAGCAGGGTCAGTCAAGTCATCCGCAGGTACGTAAACCGCCTGTACGGAAGTAATTGAACCTCTCTTTGTTGATGTAATTCTTTCCTGCATCAGACCCATCTCCGTAGCTAGCGTTGGCTGGTAACCTACTGCAGAAGGCATACGACCTAGAAGTGCAGATACCTCTGATCCAGCCTGAGTAAATCGGAAAATGTTATCTACGAAGAAAAGAATGTCTTTACCTTTTCCTTCACCATCACCATCTCTGTAGTGCTCAGCAACTGTCAATCCTGAAAGTGCTACTCTCGCTCTTGCACCAGGAGGTTCGTTCATCTGACCGAATACAAATGTTGCCTTAGAGCCTTTAAGTTTTTCTTTATCTACTTTAGACAGGTCCCATCCTCCTGCTTCCATTGATTTTTTGAATTCTTCGCCGTAATCAACGATTCCAGCTTCGATCATCTCTCGAAGAAGGTCATTTCCTTCCCTTGTTCTTTCTCCTACTCCTGCAAAAACAGACAAACCACCGTGTCCTTTTGCAATGTTGTTAATCAACTCCTGGATCAATACGGTTTTACCAACACCCGCACCACCGAATAGACCAATTTTACCTCCTTTTGCATAAGGCTCAATCAAGTCAATTACTTTAATACCTGTAAAAAGTACTTCTGTGGAGGTAGAAAGATCTTCGAAAGCAGGTGCATGTCTGTGAATCGGTAGACCATTGCTGTTGTCCACTTGCTCCATTCCATCAATTGCCTCACCTACTACATTGAATAGTCGACCTCTGATCGCTTCTCCTGTAGGCATTTTGATTGGTGCACCAAGGTCGATTACCTCAGTTCCTCGTTGAAGACCGTCAGTTCCTTCCATCGCAATGGTTCTCACTGCTTCCTCACCCAAGTGCTGCTGCACTTCCAAAATCACCTCTGTTCCGTCCGGACGAGTCACTTTTAGTGCGTCCATAATTCTTGGAAGTTTTGATCCCTCAGCGCTAAAGCTTACGTCTACTACCGGACCAATAACCTGGGTTACTTTACCTGTATTTGCCATTATTTCTTGTGGTTATATTAATGGGGTTGTTTGAAATTTGGTGCGAAATTAAGGGAAAAAACAATAAGGAAAAAGGGATTTCTACCTTCATCCATTCAGGTAAATTCTAAAAGTTGTGCCTTTATTGATCTCTGAGTGTTTTACAAAAATTTTTCCCTTATGATAATGCTCAATTATTCGCTGTGCAAGCGTTAATCCAAGCCCCCAGCCACGCTTTTTAGTGGTAAACCCTGGTCGAAAAACATTCTTGATTTTTGTTTTAGGAATTCCTTTACCTGTATCCTGAACATCTACGGCCACCCGTCCCTCATTTGCTCTCAAAATGCTGATATGAATAGCCCCTTTTCCTTCCATTGCATCAGCGGCATTCTTACACAGATTTTCTATCACCCAAGCAAACAACGATTGATTAAGCTTCGCCTCAATGTCCCGACTTGGAAAGGCGCTGACAGTAATCATAATTTTGGTAGAAAGTCTCTTCTGTAAGTAGATGACAATCTCATCGATAATATCGGCCAGGTTTAGCATTGAAAGCTGAGGTTCACTACCAATACTTGAAAAACGATCGGTTATAACCTTTAGCCGATCTACATCTTTATCAAATTCCAAAAGTGCATCAATTTGATCCGGATACAGGTCTTTGAAATATTCTGACCAAGCCATCATAGAAGAAAGAGGTGTTCCTAATTGATGTGCAGTCTCTTTTGCCAAACCAACCCACACACGATCCTGTTCTACTCTTTTGATGTAATTCAAGATCATGAAGATTACTATCCCAAACAATCCAATAATAGAAAGCTGTATGTAAGGGTAGTATCGTAGTTGATTTAGAAGGAATGAGTTTTTATAAAAGATGTATTTGTATCCATAAATGCGATCCTGATCATCTTTCAAAGTAACCTCAATCGGTGGATGCGCTGCTTTCATTTCTTCCACCTCTTTTTTTAAAAACCCCATTCTGTCATCATCTTCTGGGATTTTATCGGCTTTACTTAAATTTCGATAATCTTCTGGGTTTTCATTTTCGTCTGTTAGGATCACAGGAATGGAATGATTCGCCGCAACTATTTCATCAAGAATCAGGAAAAAGTTGACATTTTCACTTTCGTTCGCTAAAAATTCCAATGAACTGGCATAAATCTCTATTTGCCGTTGCTCTCGATCTCTGATCTGTTCAACAAGGCTGTTTGTGTAAAGAATTGATCCAAAACTGATAGCAATAGCAAACCCCACTACAAGCCACTTTAAGTGTGGTCGTAGTGGGGCTAATGTGTTGCTTGTCGCTTCTTTAAATTTTTGCTTCAATTCAGATATCCTTTATTCTGTACTGACAAATTAATGCTTTCATCAGTATTAAAAATAACGAGGAATCTGAGATCTATTTTAATTCTTTTGCATGAGCCACTTGGCAAGCACCTTATAATTCACCTTAGCTCCATGCATTAAGATGCCAATTCGATAGATTCTTCCGGCTAACCAGAGCGTGAAAATAAAGCCTCCAACCAATAGAACCATACTTAATGCAATTTCCCATGCAGGCACACCAAATCCAATTCTTCCCATCATTACAATAGGTGAAGTAAGTGGAATGATCGATAGCCAGAAACTAACCGTTCCGTGAGGATCAGGAAAAACGAACATCATTAATCCCAACAAAGCGACAATGATAGGCATCATGATAGGCATCATGAACTGCTGTGCATCCGCTGGAGTATCAACTGCAGATCCCACCGCTGCGAATAAAGCTCCGTATAGGAGATATCCGCCCAGGAAGTAGAACACAAATAATAGCACAATTTTAGTGATGGGAATGTCATTGACAATTGTCATCATCTCCTGTACCTTTTGGTTGCTTTGAAGAGCGTCTGCATTGTCTACGCCTTGCATCATTTGAGCGGTCTCTACCGGATCCATGCTTAACCCGAATGCAGCCATTGCTGTAAATGAGATAACGCTAATCAAAACCATCCAGATAAGGAACTGAAAAACGCCAACCGAAGCTACACCGACCACCTTACCAATCATCATATGAAATGGCCGTACCGTAGACACGATGACTTCAACAATTTTACTATTCTTTTCTTCGATAACTCCTTGCATGACCTGAGCACCATACGCAAACAAGAAGATATAGATGAGGAACCCCATTACATACCCTATTCCAAAGGTCACACCCGAATCACTCTTTTTCTCATCTCCAGTTTCGCTGAGATTAAAAGACTCAATTTGAACGTAAGTTTTAAGTTCCTCCAACTGCTCTTCATTAAGACCGGACCTAGTCAACTTTACATCTCTTATTTGCGCTTCAATCTTATTCTCAAATCCATCAACCAAATTGACGCCTGGAGAGGTGTGTGCATAAAATTTTATTCCTTCAGGCTTATCGATATCAAACTTTGGGATATAGATTAAGGCAAAGTCCTCTGACTTACTAAATCTTGCTTTAGCGGAATCAAGAGGTCCTTCAACCAGTCGATAATCGTAACTTTCCGTATCCTCGAAACTCAAAATAGAACTCTCATCCAGAACATGTACTACTTCGAGCTCCTTATTCTTCTCATTTTGGATGGCTAAATACACCATTCCACCAATAATAGCAGGGAATAATATCGGAACTAGAATTGTAGCGAGCAAGAAGGATTTCTTCTTTACTCTGCTCATGAATTCACGCTGTATTACTAAAAATATCTTATTCATTACTTGATTTTTTATAGGTGATTAGGCTTCAACTAGGTCTGGGTTCTCTTTAACTAAAGAGATGAAAATGTCATTCATACTTGGAATGCGCTCAACAAAAGAGTGAATCTCCACCTGACCAATCAATGACTTTAATAACTCATTGGGATTGCCATCCGCTTTAAACTGGATAAGAGAACGTTTCAAACCTCTTCCAATATCTTCTGTATCCACAACTTCAAAGCCATCCCCATTTTTCAACATTCCTTCCTTGTATTCAACATAGTACGTCCCATCTCTGAATTGCTCCTTAATTTCAATTTTAGGCCCATCTAGAATTTTTTCAGACTTGTTGATCATGGCAACATGATCACAAAGCTGCTCCACTGACTCCATTCTGTGAGTGGAGAAAATGATGGTTGCCCCCTTTTCTCGTAGCTCAAGTATCTCATCCTTGATAAGGTTTGCATTGACAGGATCAAATCCAGAAAATGGCTCATCCAAAATGATTAACTGAGGCTCATGCATGACAGTGGCAACAAATTGTATTTTCTGCGCCATTCCCTTAGAAAGATCTTCTACTTTCTTACCCCACCAATCAATGATATTTAGTTTTTGACACCAAGCTTTCGCTCGTTTTGAAGATTCCTTCATTGAAAGCCCTCTTAACTGACCCAGATAAACCAGTTGTTCGCCAACCTTCATTTTTTTGTATAGCCCTCGCTCCTCTGGTAGATATCCGATGTTTCGAATATGCTCAAGATTAAGAGGGGAGCCATCAAATAAAATGGAGCCTTGATCTGCTTCAATAATCTGATTGATAATTCGTATTAGTGTGGTTTTTCCAGCGCCATTGGGTCCAAGTAACCCAAAAATTGTTTTCTCTGGAATTTCCATGCTAACGTTGGACAATGCCTGATGCGCGCTATAGGTTTTACTTACGTTTTCTACTTTTAATAGACTCACAGTGATTTCGGTTTTATGATCATTAGTGCACGAAAGTATCAAAAAATTACACAGTCATCATTTTTTTTCTACTGACTGGATTTTGGGGCTAATTTAGTGGCTCATTTGTGCACCTAACCGGCAGTATGTTTCTAAGGCGTTTGTATTCATTATGGGCCATTTTTTCTATGGTCTTCTTCTTTGCTCTTTTAATCATACCATTACTATTGATGGTCCCGATTCGCTCTCTTCACAAGGTGGCACTGAAGATCAATTACATATGGGCACGATGTTTCCTGAAAATGGCTTTTATACCTGTGGAACAGGAGTTTCAATTTAAAATTGATAAGTCTCAACAATATATTCTTTGCGCTAATCATTTCTCATATTTGGACATCCCAATACTTGGCCTCTTTCCATTACCATTCAAATTTGTGGGTAAAAGTTCTTTGACCAGAATACCAATGTTCGGATATATGTATCGGACCTTGCATATTACTGTCAACAGATCAAGTTACCGTAGCAGGGCAAAAAGTTTAATTAAAGCTCGTGAAGCTGTTGATAAAGGATTCAATCTTGGTTTTTTCCCAGAGGGAGGAATACGTCTTAAAGAATATCCAAAAATGGTAGACTTTAAAGATGGAGCATTTAAGCTGGCAGTGGAAAACAATATTCCCATTGTTCCGGTAACACTTCCTGATAATTACCTGATTCTCCCCGACGATGATATGTTTAATATCCATCGAAGAAAGTGTCGGATTGTATATCATAAACCCATTTGGCCAAATGGCACTGAGGATGCTCATGCAAAGCAACTCCGAGAGGAAGTTTTTCGTGTCATTCAATCAGAGCTAGACAAGTCATCAGCCATGCACTAATTTTACCCATACATGAAGATCACAAAAGAAATCTTATATAAGACTGCTCATCTGGCACGTTTGAATGTTGATGAAAGTAAACAAGATCAAATGGTTAATGACCTACAGAAAATGGTTGACTGGGTTGATAAATTAAAAGAAGTAGATACAGAGGGGGTTGAGCCACTTACAGGTATGTCTTTTGAGAAGGACCAACTACGGGAGGATAAAATACAAGAGCATCTTTCAAATGCTCGTGTATTCAAAAATGCTCCAAAACACGATTCAACCTATTTTAGAGTTCCTAAAGTGATTAAATAATCTTGAGTAATTCGATGAGAAAAATCTTAACAGGTTTATTCATTTCCTGTTTACTAACCATGCTATGGTCTTACCAAGCAGGTTATAGCACGAGTATTAACTGGGAAGTAACTACCACTGGTGAGGTGATTGAGTTTCCTGCCTGGTCATTTGAATCCGATCTAATCACTCATGAAATATCCGGAGAGAAATACCTGTTAAGTGAAAATTATTCCGGAAGTGAGATCAAAAGAAATTTAAACGTTGACCAGGCATTTTTAGGACTGATGTGGTTAGGGCTTTGCATAACTCTGGCAGCCAGTACATACTTGAAAAGATATGCGTTTTTTGTAGTTGCTGCATTGTTTGCTTTATTTCTTAATAGACTTAACCTATTTGAAATTGGGCTTTTCGGTATCCAGTCCAAAATGGTTGTCCTTATTCCATTCGTTGCTTTCCTGGCTCCTATGATCATCTTTCACGAATACAAAAAGTCAGTACCTCTTTTTTGGAGGATCATTGTATTTGCAGCTGTAAGTGGATTGATGCTTTTAGGTGTTGAGCAAATGGCCCTCTTCTCAGATCATGTCATTGCTCATTCTCTATTTGGATTTACCATTTGCGGATTAATCTTCCTATTTATCATCTCTGAAGAGATCATTTTTTCAATCCTCTATGTGGTCTCATCAGGTAAAGGTGGTAGGAGTAACCACATTCATTTCCTGATGCTTTCGCTCATTTATCTAGGCAACTTGATCCTTTACTATCTTAACAAATCCGGACTGTATGATAACAGTTTCTTTTTCTTTGATCCATTTATTCTTCTTACAATCTCATGTCTGATTTCATTGTGGAGCATTAAATACAAGTCAAGTCTTATAAGCAAGCACTTGAATGGTGACATCCTTTTTTTATTGACATTCAGTTTGTCTATTGTGACCCTACTTTTCCTCGCACATCAAATGATTCGAGGCAATGATGCCGTTTATCAGGCCTTTCATTATTTCATCCTGTACTTCCACATCGGATTTGGGGTAATGTTCTTCTTCTACATCGTAGGCAATTTCATTGACCCGCTGATTAAGGGATTCGAGATTCATAAAATTGTTTACAAGGAGAGGAATTTTCCATACTCAAGCGCACGACTCGGAGGAATTTTTACTGTTTTAGCATTCTATTTTCTTGCTGGACAGGAACCATACAACTTGCTTAGATCCGGATATTATGTTTACCTCGCACAAGAAGCAAAAACGGAGGGAAACTCTCTGCTGTCAAAGGAATACATGCTTCAGGCAAGTTATTTAGGTTATAACACACATTATTCAAATTACTCCCTTGGCTGGCAGGAATTGAAAAAAGGAGCTGAATTTCCTTCAAAAACATATTTCTACAATGCATCTCAGAGATTCCCATCGCCATTTGCACTAATTAACTATGGGAACTTAGATTCTGAAATAAATCCAAACAAAGTACAAGCGATCTATGAAGAAGCATTAAGAAAGATTTCAAGTGGTGAGATCGAGAATAATTTGGGTGTTATTCATCTTGAAAAAGATGAAATTGAAAAGGCACTAAACTATTTTGACAATGCGACTCAAGCTGATGACTGGAATGATGCTCCATTGATCAACAAATGGAACGTTCTTTATAAACTAAACGCCATTGATTCTACAAGCATTCAAAATGATTATTCCAAAGGAAATCTTGGTGTGATGAGTAACATCCTTTCTATCCAAAATACCAGCGAAGAATTAGCATTTCAGTATGATCAAATTGCATCTGCAGGGCTGCTACACAGACAAGCATACCTCCTAAATTCACTTTACCTATTTGACCATGATTCATTAGCGTCATTTGTAAAAAGAGAGATCGAACAATCTACCGATGCTACGGCTAACTCCAGACTCAGGAAAGCCTTGGCAATTCATTATTACAACAAAGGCGATGTGAATGATGCCTTTTTGGTTCTTGATTATTTGCAAGCTAACGCTCATCAGTTTTATAAAGGTGAATACCTAGACGCTTTGGGCAAACTGGCCTTACATCAAAACGCCAATCAACTAGCACTTGAATATTTTGACAGGGCACTGGAATTAAAGTTTAAAGAAGCCATTTACGGGAAAATTGAAGCGCTTGGAAGACTTGGAAGAGAAAGCGAAGTACCTAACCTACTGTTAGCACAACTTAAAAAGAATCCTGAGCTCACCAATGAAGTAAATACATTACTGGACCGATTAGATTATTACAAGATTCCAGAGCTTGAGAAATCAGCCATTCCAACTCTTGATACTCTATCAGAGGTGCAACTGGTGCAACTGGGAAGAAAAAATGCTTTCCATGAAGATCAAGTAATTGCCGTAGTTGATGAATTGGATAAGAGAGAAGCTTCTGGTGGCTATGAACTATTAGTTGATGCTACTGAAATCAATCCTTTCAGCAGTGCATTATTAAAAAAATATGCAATGGTAGCTTTGGACTGGAACTTAGTTGAGTATTCAGATCAGGCATTAGAAAAACTTATCGATTTATTAGGTGATGAAGATTTTGCAGCCTTCAAAGCGAAGTATGAATTAAGGAAAAAAGAAATAGAAGCTGAAACGTGGTAATCTTTTCACTTTGATGAAAAAAGTCTTGACCATAAAAAAAGCCTCTTGTTAACAAGAGGCTTTCATTTTATATCCTAATTCTATCTTAGTTTGCAAACTTGAATAGAATATTCTGAATCATCTTTTGACGAACTGGCTTACCTCGTTGTTTACCTGGCTTCCATTTCGGAGAGTTCTTAAGTACTCTCACTGCTTCTTCATCGCATCCAGCTCCAATTCCTTTTACCACGTGAATGTCAGTTAATCTTCCATCTCGTTCCACAACAAACTGAACGAATACTCGGCCTTCAATGCCCATTCGCTGTGCTTGTCTTGGATACTTAAGCTCCTTCTGTAGATACTCGTAGAAGGCGGTAATACCACCAGGGAATGATGCAGACTCTTCAACAATTGTGAAAATCTCATCTACGTTTTCATCCTCTGGAGCTTCTTCGAATACAATTTCTTCTACAACCGTCTCCTCAGTTACCTCAACGTCCAATTCAACTTCGATCTCTTCCTCGATTTCCTCTTCATCAGGAACCTCAATGATCTCTGGTACTTGAACTTTTGGAGGTGGGGGAGGTGGTTGCTCGGTTGGTGGAATATCGATAATGTCTTCAAAATCATCGTCAACATTACCTAAGTCCATAAGACCGGTATCATCGTATGTCCTCCACTCGAAAGCGACAATTATTAAAAATAAACTAGCTGCCATTCCAATATTCAGGAACAAGCCTGACTGTCTGGAAAGGTCAATTTTTGGATTTTTTTTCGGTTCCATATTCCTTCTTTTGTGAAGTTGAACATCAAATATATGCCCTTCAATTTTTATATACCAAAAGGACGATGGTATTTCATCAAATCAAGCAAAAAACATTCCAATATTTCCTAACCTCCTACTTCTGCCTTATAATCTTCGGCAGAAATCAGGTGATCTCCTTTGTCAGAAATTTTGATCTTTATCATCCACCCATCTCCATATGGATCTGAATTTACCACTTCCGGATTAGACTCAAGCGCTTCGTTTACCTCAATCACTTCACCCGAGACCGGCATAAATAGATCTGAGACTGTTTTAACTGCCTCGACCGTACCGAAAACATCTCCCGTATTCAGAGATTCTCCCTCGGTTTCAATTTCAACATAAACGATATCACCTAATTCACCTTGAGCAAAATCAGTTACTCCTACTGTAGCAACATCTCCATCTATCTTTACCCACTCGTGATCTTTGGTATAATGTAAATCTGAAGGAATATTCATTTTTATAATGGATTTAATAACGGGCGTCAAAAATACCATTTTGAATTGAACTGAGCTACTGTGCGAGACCAAATCTTAGTTGAACACCAAAAGCTGTAGTGGCACGCTTATATGAGCTTAGGACTTTAGGGTCCGTCACATTCCTTTCCATGTAGAAAGTAAAATCCAATTGATTGTTGATTTTATAGGTGATGGTAGGTCTCAACTGCCAGGTAAGATTTCCATTAGTGACAGTGCTGCTATCAAAAATCTTTCGTTGTACCGTTTTACTGTCCCTAATAGATGCAGCCATTCTCATGGTCAGGTCATTCTCAAGTGTTATTGTTCTGCCTTGAAATTTCCAAGGAAGCTTAAAGCCAACCTTCGAATAACCTATATCCAATGTGACATCATTATTCACGGTCTCTGTGATCTGAGCGTTTGACATATTAAGGGCAAGATTTCTGCTTTTCCTAAATTCCAGCCTGGTTGAAATATTGTTTTTCGTTCTGATATTAAAGCCAATAAGTGGAACAAATTGTTCAGAAATCATCACCTGATTGATGATATAAACCGGAACCAATCTGCCTGTGCTGTCATCTTGTGCTTGGGGATAATCAAGAATATCATTTTGAAGTCCTATAATATCCTCCCCGTAGTTCAAAGAGTTTGTAAAGCTTGAAACACTGTAAGAAGAGTTATACCCATGCGAAATCGTAAATGATGAAAACAACTCAGAAATAGCCGGAATATTCGCCAATCCGGTATAATCTACCCTCCAGTTGGGAAGTGGTGTTTTAGGAAATGGTGATAACTCGACACTATTTACATCTTTGCCGGAATAAGCAGCGATAAACGAAGGGATTAATACATCCTGAGATAAAGTGTCATATTCTCCATTCGGATTTAGCCTGTTTAAACGCTCTCTTATATCTAATAGATTTTGTTCAAATTGAGTGAATGCATCGGAAGTGTTATTGGGGCCGTCCTTTTGAAATGCTGTATTAATCGATAAAAATGAAAGTGAGTAGCTACCACTTCTTGATGGCGTCAACGTTTCAAATCCTCCTTCTCCATCAAATCTGAATATTTCCTGGTATTGATTGTTTAATCCCCTATTCCATGTTAATTGCATTCGCATGTCCTTGAAGGGTTCTAAATCAGCCTTTACATCTATATCCGTACCGAAGGTTTGCTGAAATGGGGAGTTTAAGTTCTCATTTTCAACGAGCCATCCTTTTCGAGCGGCTTTTTCCTTAATTCCAGGATCCTGACTTCCAAGAATAAACTCAAAACCTGGTGCATTAAAACCACTATCAAGCCCCAACAAGAATGGAGTGGGTGCAAATCCTGATAACGAGGTGCTTTCATTGATACTATAGGTCCCATTTACTGATTTAAGCATCATAAAAAACTTGAGAACGCTATTTACCGGACTTACAGATTCCCCTCTTCCGGGAGGTGTATTGGCATTTTTGAGGAAAGTGACCTTATCATAGAGTTTATTCATATCTACCCTACCAGTCAATCCAATGGTTCTTTGATTGCTTATGAAATTTCCAAAAAAGAGATTATCATCTTCAAGACTCACTGTATCGCTAGCCGTACGATTGATAGCACCGGCAATCCATCCATATCCTACAGAATATCGTGCATCTGATGAAAACCAATCTGTAAATGGTAGCTTATCAAAAGGAAGCGAATAGTTTAGCTGAATACTCTGGTTGAAATTTTTCATTCGACCAAGTGTGAAAATCTGATCCCAGATGTATTCACGTTCAAAACTGGTATCTATATCACCTTCTATAATGCCATTCGGTTCGTCTATGACCGCATTAGCTGTTGCACTATACGTCAACCCTAAACTTCTTGTGAAGTCCCACCTGAACCCATAGTTACGCGAAAAACTAAATGATCGCTCAAAATTGATCTCATTAAGATCATCTAAAGGATTCAAATCATTGTCATAATATATTGTTGATCTAAAGTCTCTTCTTAGATTGGTTGAAAAAGAAAAATTGGATGGGACAGGTGAAAAATTAAAGTCTTTTATCAAAGCAAAATATGGAGATGATAATCTTTCAGAGCCGCTAAAGGGCTCTACACTCAATGATGCAGGTGAAAAATTGTAGTTCACCCCTCCGCTAACGGTCTTATTAATAAGAGAAGCTGTATTCACATTACTGGAAATCCTGTCACTATAGGCATAACTGAATGAAAAATTTTCAATGTCGTAAACATGACTCCTGGCATCTGGATTTACCTTTTCTTTTCTGACGTTTGTAAAGTTGATACTTCGTCGAGTTGTCCTGTCCTGAACTATTCTTCTGTAATTTTCTCGCTCAGACACATTGTTAAACGCCTCTAATGAAGCTTCAAGAGGTACATCGGGATCTAGCGGATCAAATTGTGGTGTAACTGTGGTCTTTTCATAGCTAACAAACATTGGCACTACCAACCCGGTCTTATCCGGGATCAAAAATTTCTCAAGATTCAAGTTTGCGGAAACATCATATTGCGTAGTTTCTGCTCGGGATCTTTCCGAAATACGTTGCTGTATGCCTCCGAAACCAATCGATGTGTACCTGGTAGATGCCGAAATAGTTCCTAAATCTGCAAGTTTCGTACTCACTCTGGCATTTGCCGCCCATCCTGCATTGCTATCAAAATCCGTTACTCTTAGTTCGTTTGCCCATATACACACCGACTTTGGAGAATTTGATTCATCGCCTGGATTTTTGATACCAATCATCATTACTTTAATCGCACTAATATCAGGACGCCCTTTTATGGTGAAAATATATTTCTCATCATTTGATGGTACTGAGTACAATCTATTCTCGTCCAGGTTTGCCCTGTTTCGCTCTGACTTTATTCCAAGAAGTTCTTTGATTGATATATCCAATTCGTTTTGGAGAGGCCATACTGCTCTCCTTATGTCAGCTTGTGATCCCATAAGGTCTTCAGGCCTGGTAACTTGAAGCGGGACCTCAATCTCATAATAGTTTTCATCAAAATCAGTTCCAATCCTTAAAAAAGCAGTAACCTCATCATCCAAAACCATATCATTTTTATAAGCTTCTGCATGGAAGAACATCTTCATTCTGCCATAATTGATCAGATCATATGATACATTCTTATATACTGCCCTTGCGTCCTTATCATCTAAATCTTCAACGCAGACTTGTAATGACTGCTCGTTAAAGCGTTGATTTTGAGGAGTCGTGTTATCTATATCTCTTTCAAGTCCTGGAGGAAGCACATAGCGCACTCCTCCTGTGGTAGAAGTACTATTTTCCTCGATGCTAACCACAGATATTGAAAAGTCAGAAGTTTCAATATTTGGTAAGACATCTAGTCCAGGTTCATTCAATGCTCGCTCAAATTTTCGCCACTGACTCCCTACTAACCTCATTTGAGCAAATCGTAGCACAACGGGCTGACTCCATCCAGTCAAGTACATCCTTACATATTTAATGTTTTCGAAGGATGGGGAACCTCTAGGTATTCCTACATTCTTGATAGGAATTCTGAACAAATACCAGGTTGATTCTCCATTACTGCTTTCAATTTGATCTACGATATAATCATTAAGCTCAAGGTTATCAGGATTAGAGCCACCTGCTTTTGGTCTCAGGTTAATTTCGTATTCAAAGTATTCCTCCAAATCCGAAATTGTGTTGTCTTGATTAAGATCTTCATTATCCGGTAGTGTAGTAGATGCTGGTATAAAATTTCCTCCTGATGCCGCAATTGGAGAATTATTCTCCATCCCATTCCAATCTTTATATCTCTGAACGATTGTCGCATTGACCTGATCATATGATGCGTCCAATATGTATTTAAAATTATCTGCAGAGATATCTGTATCATCTGGATTCAGATTTAGAATCACATTATTCTGTTGAAGAATCAACGCCTCATTTTCATCTGTCAAACCATCTATTCCTACATCTTGGTTATCTCTTGCACCCGGTGAATTCTCAAAGAAATTTGTCAAATATTGATCTTCTGTAATCTGACCCCAGGTTGTAACCGTTCCAATTTCTCCATTAGCAGGAAGTCCATTTTCAAATGCATGTTTATCATCCGGTGCTATATCCTCTGAGACACTTCCAAGGTTGAAAATTAATTTTCCACCATCTGAATCCTCACGAGCATTTCCATTGATCAACCCGTCTTTAACTGTTCCATTTTCACCTTCTATAAATGGATCCATTAGCCAGAATTCCAGATACTCAATATTGGTTTTATTGAAATTGACCTCATTGGTAATTGCTCTAGTGATCCCTCCCCAATTCTGTTCTGGATTTGGCAAAGTGTTATCTGGATTTGTTGCTGGATTGTAATTATACTGCCCCCTTTCGTTTGGGAAAAATGCTACATCAAAAATTGGCTCATTGAAGTTTACAATTGTTTGGTCTCTTTGTCTGAATATCTCTTGTGGTAAGACTGCTCTCTCATAATGATTGTTAAGGTCCGCATCGGATATATTCGAAGGTCGAGCATTTCCACCGGATCTGTAGAAGATACTATTGTCAACAGTGTACCAAGCTATCTTAGCCTTTCTATAATTATAACTCAGCCCCTGGTTTCCGCTTTGAGCTTCAGGAAAAACCCTTGGAGTAGATGATAGCTTCCAAGCCTGCCATCCCATTATATTTATTGGGGTAATCGCATTTTCAAAATCATCGATATACGAAGTTCCTTCACCATTAACGATGTTACTCGTACCGGGTATCAGCTGAGCAAATTCTGCATTGATGGTAATTGAAGATGGTGCCTTGGTATTTACCAAAGGCAGAGCGTCCACCATTTTGGTTAAAAACCGCGATTCATTTTGATAGTTGATATCTAGACCATACTTAGTATTTCTGGTTGGCTCATTGCCAACGGCATATCTGGATATACCACCAGGACGTTCGTTCAAATGAAGGACCGTTGCTCCAATATTAAAATTTTCATTGAATCGATAATCAAACCTGGCGCCAGTTAATGTTCGTGTCTGGAAATTGAAGAGATCTGCCTTTTCGTATGAAACCTGGATTGTTTTACCAGAACTGAGGATTCCTTCGTTTAGAATCCTTACACGACCCAAATTATAATCAACCGTATAATCCAAACCTTCGGTCAATGGTGTATTACCAGCAGTGACAATAACGGATCCCTCAGCGATATTAATTCCTGGTAGTGTGATCTCACTGGAAGAACCAGCTGTCAATCGCCCAGATATTACAAATTTATTTTGTGTGGCATTTAGTTCTGCTGTAGCCTTAGGCTCTGTATATAGCTCATCATAGACATATTTTTCAATCAGATTTCCTTCATCAGATTGAAATTGTTGTTCCAGCGTATTACCGAAAGGTTGTAATACCGGAAATATGATGTTGCCGTTTTGTGGATCTATGGTTACACCTTCAATGAAGTCAAAATTTCCGTCTGGCTGTCTATCACCTTGGGGATTGAGTCTGTCCAGACTGAAGACCTCAACTAGAGGTATGTCTTTTAACAGTCTTCCTTCATGCAACGATGGGTTATCCTGTCCGGTGGCATCATCCCGGTATATGATTCTTAGCTGAAAACCCTCTTTACCTACTTGAGCAGCATTGAGGGTATAGATGTTTTTCATCATTAGATCCCAAGTAGGAACATCCGTGTTGATTTTGTTGGGCCTTAAAAGCTTTAGGTAAATGACCTTATCGTCAGACCTACTTTGATAGTCCTCGGTTAGTTCACCCACTTTATAAGCAGCACCATTGAATGTATACTCATAAGCGACCGCTAATACTTCATCACTCTGTAAGCTTCTTGTCAGTGTTACATATCCCAACTCGCGGTTGATCTTGTATTCTGACTCATCCAGTTTCCTGGCGGTAGTCACCTTAACATAATCTACTGAGCTCTCAAATGATGGGAATGTGGAACTTAAGTATTGATCTACACCATCGGCTGATTGAACATTTAAATTTGTGAATAAGCCATTGGCGTTATTTCTAGTGGGACCACCACGACCTGGGGTTACATTGCTTTCATCACTATAGATTACTGTTCCCTCTCCAAGATCCATAAATCCAACAATGTTTCGTGTGGTCTCTGTGTCATTATTTCTATTGAGCACATAAACTTCAGCTCGTGTGACATTTACGCCTGAGGTAATCTGGGGTAGACTTGATAACCAACTTTCATAATTATCTCTGAAGAAATGTCCTAAAAAGAAATGTCTGTTTTCCTGATAGTCAGAAGCCTGAACTTCAAATTCTCGCCCCTGAAATCCACTTTCAATGGTGAGTGTTTCATTTCTTCCTCGTTGCTGTGATAAAACAGTGGTGACATAAAGTTTACCAAACTGCAGCTCTGTTTTAATACCGAAGAGTGATTGAGCACCACTCATGAGCGAGTTCGATACTGGCATACTTACATTACCAATCTCAATTCGCTTGATGATGTCTTCTTCATAGCCAGTATATTCTACTTTCAGGTTGTTCTGAAAATCAAATGTGTTGTTATTATCGAAATTGGCAGTGATGGCAAGTTTTTCTCCAACTTTTCCGACCACACTCATGCTTATCTGCTGGTTGAAGTTAAAAGCTCCATTCCTTTGTTGACGCAAAGGGATCGCTGGATTATCTATTCGCTGGAATCGAGCACCGAAATCCAGATTTACAAATCCATTTGGTTGAATGTCTACATAACTACCGCCAAAGATCCGATCAAATACAGGGCTTATATATAGACGAGGAATTAGACTTCTACCACTAACTGCGCTTTCACCATCAAGCCCAGCGGATCGTTCTTTAAAATATTCTCGATTTAGTTGTGAATTATTGTATTGATTGAATTCGCTAAAGGTCATGAATGAAGCAGGCCTAAAATCAAGAGCTCCAATATTCTCATAAACAGAATATGTAACACCCGAATCATCTGCTGTCGTGTCCGGGTTAAATTGAACCTGCATATCAAGTTGTGAAGGATCCCTTAGGAATAAAGGTGATCGAGAACTTCTAAAAGAGAAGGGGTCACCAAAGCGATAGCTTGGTTGAAACGTAGGTTTATTACTTGGCTCATAAGGACCAACCGTATCTGATTGGACGGTATCCTGCTCCTGAAAGTAAAGTGCATTTGCATGCGACCAACTGCTCAAAATTAGAAATGCTAGAAGGAATCGTATATGCCGAAATTCTTTCAAAAAAGAGCCCTTAGTAGTTAGATTAGGTTTATGACCGCTTCAGTGCGTGTTTGATCAATTCTTCAAGTTTAATCTCCTCTCCGTATTCTTTCAAAATCTTATCGACAGTTTTTTCAGCTATCGACTTATTTATTCCTAAAGTTGTCAAGGCTGATAACGCCTCAGATCGCAGTGTATTATCAAAACGAGGCTGAATTTGCACAGATTTATCCAGTAATCCTTCTTTTTTCATTTTATCCTTCAATTCGAGGATAATTCGCTGGGCAGTTTTACCACCAATCCCTTTTACCGATTGAATGGTTTTTACATCCTCTTGAACGATGGCTGTTTGTAGTTCTTTTGCATCAAGCGATGATAAAATCATCAAAGCAGTGCTTGGGCCAACTCCATTTATTGAAAGTAAGTCTAAAAACCTCTTTTTCTCCGATTGTTCATAAAATCCAAATAATGTATGTGAATCTTCTTTAACATGCAGATAGGTTTGAATTAAGATATCTTCTTTGTCTTTCACCTGTGAATAGGTGATCAGACTAATTTTTACTTCATATCCAACCCCGCCTACATCAATAACAAGATGTGTCGGATCTTTAAAGGCAAGCCGCCCTTTCAAATAGGTAATCATAGTCCTTCTCTATTATCGACACCTGCATCTACAACTGCGATGGCAACCATATTATAAATTTCTTTTACTGAGCTTCCAAGCTGAAGAACCTGAACAGATTTTTTCATTCCCATTAAGATCGGCCCAATTACTTCTGCACCACCGATCTCCATGAGTGTTTTATAGGCAATATTTCCAGATTGTAGATCTGGGAAGACTAGTGTGTTGACATTATGGCCCCTTAATGAACTGAAAGGATACATATCATCTCGAAGATTCTTATTCAATGCCACATTTGCCTGAAGTTCGCCATCGATGATCATATTTGGCCAACGTTCTTTAGCCATTTTAACTGCTTTAGCCATCTTGGTAGGTACATCTCCTTTAGCCGATCCAAAGTTGGAAAATGAAAGGCCTGCAATTTTAGGTTCGTAATCGAAAAATTTCACTGCCCGATGCGTCAACCCAATGATTTCAACCAGCTCTTCCTCCGTTGGATTCATATTGACTGTGGTATCTGCAAAGAAAAAATTACCCTTTGGCGTATTCATTATATACATTCCGGCGACTCGGCTAACACCTTCTTCCATTCCAACAATTTGAAGCGCTGGAAGAACAGTTTTGGGATAATCATTGGACAGGCCTGAAATCAAAACATCAGCATCTCCTTTCTCAACCATCATCATTCCAAAATAGGTACGACTAGTCATTGCTTTTCTGGCAAGGTGCATGGTCATTCCTTTACGCTGGCGAATTAAAGTATACTCCTTTGCATACTCTTCCACCCGATCCATTTGCTCATTAGGATCGATGATATCACAATCTTTGATTGCCTCTAATTCATGTTCTTCAATTAGCTGCTTGATGATTTTTTGTTTCCCCATCAAAATTGGTATACCAATGCCTGTATCAAGCGTCATCTGAGCAGCCTTGAGAATATTCACGTGATCTGCTTCAGCGAATACAACTTTCTTCGGATTCTGGCGGGCACGATAAACAAACCTTGAAATCAAGCGTTGATCTATTCCTACACGTTCCAGAAGCTCATCTTCATATTTCTTCCAGTCTTTTATTTGAATTCTTGCAACACCTGAATCCATTGCTGCTTTTGCAACTGCCGGAGAAATGGTGGTAATCAAACGAGGATCCATTGGCTTAGGAATGAGGTATTCACTTCCAAATTTTATGGTTGATTTTCCATATGCTTTCAATACAATATCAGGAACTTGTTCTTTAGCAAGCTCTGCAATCGCTTTGACCGCAGCAAGCTTCATTTCTTCATTGATAGCAGTAGATCTTACATCTAATGCACCTCTAAATATGTAAGGAAATCCCAGTACATTGTTTACCTGATTAGGGTGGTCGGATCTGCCAGTAGCCATAACAACATCATTACGTGTCTTTACGGCAAGATCATAGGCAATTTCAGGATCGGGATTTGCCAATGCAAACACAATGGGATCATTGGCCATTGACTTTAGCATTTTAGCAGTTACCACATCGGCGATGGAAAGGCCTAAAAACATATCGGCCCCTTTCAAAGCATCCTCCAACGTATCAATCTTTTGTTTAGTGACGTACTTTGATTTGATTTCATCAAGCCCTTTACGGCTCTCATTAAGAATCCCTTTACTATCTGCCATCAGGATGTTTGCCTTATTCGCACCAAGAGCTACATAGAGATCCGTACATGCAATGGCTGCTGCCCCAGCTCCACTAACCACGATCTTAATGTCACCAATTTTTTTATCAACTACTTCCAATGCATTCAGGAGTGCGGCGCTGGAAATGATTGCAGTCCCATGTTGATCATCATGCATGATCGGGATGTTCATCTGCTCACGTAAAGTCTGTTCGATCTTAAAGCTTTCCGGTGCTTTAATATCTTCTAAATTGATGCCTCCGAACGTAGGCTCCAAAGACTTTACAATTTGAATGAATTTGTCAGGATCTTCTTCACTAATTTCTATGTCAAACACATCGATACCCGCAAATTTTTTGAAGAGTACACCTTTTCCTTCCATTACTGGCTTTGAAGCCTCAGGACCAATGTTTCCAAGTCCAAGAACAGCGGTTCCATTAGAGATGACACCTACCAAATTTCCTTTTGCGGTATACTTATATACATCATCAGGATCATCAGCGATTTTCTTACAAGGCTCTGCTACGCCGGGTGAATATGCAAGTGCTAAATCGTGTTGTGAACTTACCGATTTGGTGGCGTTCACTTCAATTTTTCCAGCAGGTTTATTTGAATGATATTCTAATGCCTCCTTAGGCCTAATCTTCGTAGTACTCATCCTTCGTTGGTTAAAGTTTCTCAGATTTTTATCTGATCTTCAAAGGTGCCCAACTAAAAAGGAATAAGCAATAAATAAAATGATTAAGAGGAAGCTTTATTTGCTGTAGTCAAATCTCCTTTGGTTTTGAATGTGGAGAGTATCGCTTCAAGCTCACGTACTAGATTTTTTTTCCTCGTCCCTGGTGAATCCACGTAACCTTCAATGTAGTATATCAGGCCTTCTTCCTCATCTACGATTGCATAACCGATGAATGGTCCTCCTCTGGAATTATCGCTAATCTTCCATAGCCCCCGAGCTTCAACAGCAAAGTGATTATTGAAATTTACTCTTTCAGTAAAAACTGGAATTATTTCCTGACGTTTGATATGTACGTCCGGATTTTCACCATCATAAAGATTCCTTTTGGTGATCTTATCTCTAAATCGACCCATTTCATTAAAGACCCCTTGGTCTGTGTATGGCTCATAATAGATGAATAAACTCTGCTCGGTTGCGGCATCCATTTTCCTAAGCCAAACAAAGTTTTTTAAATCTCTGGCTTTCTCCCATCCATAAGGAATTACCAGCTCTACATTGTGATTTTCTTTAATTCGTTTTGCAAGTTCCTTTTTGGGGCTATTGAAAATTTTACTTTTTATGGTTTCTCTTGCTGATGTTTCAAAAAATTCCCGGATTTGAGATCGGTTATAATTGATTTTTTTTGCAAGACGTTCCTCGGTTGAGGAGAATAAAAACATCACTGTTTGCCCTTTCGCAAAAACATCTCGCTGAGGCCTCATGAAGATGGAGGTGTCACGTTTTATTTGATTTAATGATTGGTCTGTAAAGTATTGTTGTAACACCCGACTATCTGTTGTCTTACTATCAAGGGTCATTACAAATACCAGGTTTTTGGCCTTCTTAAGAACAGAATTCAACCTTTGAGGACTTACTTTACTAACATTGAATAATGATTCATCCTGGGGTAATCCCAGCATAGGGGCAAGGAAAGTTTTTCTCAACTCTGCACCAAGACCCAAAGTGTCTGCCCACTGAGTAGAATCTACAACAAGAATAATCTCATCTGCCTCACCACGAGCAGTGGGCAATAAATCTTTTCTTCTGTTTTCTTTGGCACTTTCACTGCACCCAAAAATGATTGCAATTAAGAGAAACAAATATTTATGCATTGACTTCTTTCGGTTTATAATAGCAATTCACAGCAAAAACTATTCCTGTCACTCAAACTTAGATTAATTAATATAAATCTAGGTTCTGCTAGTTAGGTATAACTAAAGACTGGCCAGGTTTAATTGTATTGGAAGTGAGCTTATTGGCTTGCTTCAGTTTTTCAATGCTGGTATTATTACTCTTGCTTATGCTCCAAAGTGAATCTCCAGATCTAACTGTATAAAGTCTTCCTGATTGTCCATCAGGAACTGTGACAGTCGGTTTAGGTTTATCAACCGATGCAGTATAAAGTTTTTTGGTTTGTGAATTATAGGTAGGTAGGACCCAAATACTTAATCGCTGGCCCACTCTTATGAGATTACTGTTTAATCGATTCCATTTCTTTATATCAGAAACCCTTACACCATATCTACGAGCTATAGTGCCTAACACATCCCCGCTTCGAACTCTGTAGTACAACCGTTCTCGACCATATGTACTTCCAGGTGTATTTCTCGCCAGATAGTCAAGGTGCTCCTTGCCAACTTTTGACGCAGTATCATACAAGTGGATTCGATTAGTTACAATTTCCTCTTTCCACTCTGACGGTACTTTCAATGCGAAATTTTTCGTGCCTTCAGGTAACGCACCACGTTTGATTTGTGGATTCCAAAACAGAATGTCGTCCAGGCAAAGACCTAATTGGTTGCAGAAAGTTTCAACATGAAAATACTGAGAAATCATGATTGTATCCATCTCCGGATAAAACATGTCAGCTTGAGGATCAAAACCGTGCTCTTCTAAATGATTGAAGATATACGTGATCGCTACAAATTGTGGAACATATGATCGCGTTTCTCTTGGCAGGTATCTGTAAATTTCCCAAAACTCTCTTTTATAGCCACTTCTGCGTATCGCCTTTCTTACGTTTCCAGGCCCACAGTTATAGGCTGCCAGCGCAAGTTCCCAGCTATCAAACATTCTATATAAATCCATAAGATGCCGAGCTGCAGCATCTGTAGCTTCTTCAGGATCCATCCTATCATCGACATACCAGTTGCTATGCAGCCCATACATTCTTCCAGTAGAGGAAATAAACTGCCATAAGCCAACGGCGTTTGCTCGAGAAATGGCATTTGGTCGTAATCCTGATTCTACGATTGCTAAGTACTTGAGTTCATCAGGCATATTGTGTTTTGCAAGGGTCTTCGAGAAAAGTGGGAAGTACAATTCCTTTTTCTTGACTATATCCTGAGTGTATGCTCGATCTTTAATTGCAAAGTAATCGATGAAGGCCATCACTCGTTCATTAAAAACGAGAGGCACATCTCCTTCAATGCATGAAATTCTATCAGCTACTTCATCATATGTGTAATCAGGAATGACTTCAGTTAATTGAAATTCCTGACCTTTCCCCACCAATGAAATGAATATTACCCCTAAAAGGAGCCATTTTCGTATCATATCCTAGTCATTTTGATCTTTGAAAGTAATGATTTGATTTGAAATATCAAGCAACTTTGCCTCATTAAAGCTTTTTGACATGATTTGAACGCCTACAGGCATGCCTGAGTTATCCTTCCCATATGGTATTGAAATTGCAGGAATCCCCGTAACATTCGCCTGAACAGTATATAAATCCTCTAAATACATCTGCATAGGATCATCTTTCATTTCTCCCAATTTAAATGCTGTTGTCGGGGCGGTTGGTGAAACCAAAAAATCATAGTTTTCAAGAAGCTTTTCAGTTTCATCTTTGATCAATCGGCGAACCTTTTGAGCCTTGGTGTAATATGCATCATAATAACTTGCACTTAGTACAAATGTGCCTGTTATGATCCTTCGTTTCACTTCTTCACCAAATCCTTCTGATCTGGAAGATTTATACATTTCCTCAAGTTCAAAATCATTTGACCTCTGCCCATATCTCACACCATCATAGCGTGAAAGGTTAGAACTGGCCTCTGCAGCAGTCAAAACATAATAGGTCGGTAGGATGTAATCAAGTAATGAAAAATGTGCTTCTTCTACCTCATGTCCTGCGGTTCTGAGGTCTTCTATAAATCGCCATGTAGTCTCTTTGCTTTCCTGACTAAGACCTTTATGTTCCAGTGTTTCAGATAAGTAAGCAATTCTAAATTTTTGATTCGAATTTTTTGGCAGGTATGAAGGAACTTCCTTTTGCGAAACAGTACTATCATATTCATCCTTACCAGCCATAACCTCAAGAACAATTGCGGCATCATTTACACTTTTAGAAATGATTCCAACTGTATCGAATGAGCTTGCATAGGATGCAAGTCCATACCTGGAAATTCTGGAATAGGTTGGTTTTAATCCAATAACTCCACAAAAAGCAGCTGGCTGGCGTACAGAACCTCCTGTATCTGATCCAATAGATACTTGACACATATCAGCAGCAACAGCAGCAGCTGACCCTCCTGATGAACCTCCCGGTACCCTCGTTTCATCAAGCGGATTTTTAGTGACACCAAAAGCTGAATTTTCATTTGAAGAGCCCATCGCAAATTCATCACAGTTCTGATGGCCAATGATTATTGCATCTTCATCGATCAATCGTTGAATACAAGTGGCTGTGAATTGGGATTCAAATCCTTCAAGAATATTGCTGGCACATTGTAATCGGTGGTCTTGGTAAGCAAAGACATCTTTAATGCCCACAATTAATCCTGCAAGTTTACCTGCTTTGCCTTGTGCAATCTTTTGGTCTAATGATTCCGCTTTGGAAATAGCGGCTTCTTCATTAACAGAAAGGAAGACGTTAAGCCTTCCATTGCTATTCTCAATTTGCTTTAGATGATATTTTACCAACTGTAAAACAGTCAGCTTCCCAGAACTAATCTCTGATTGAATTTCAGAGAGCGTATGAAAAGTTTTCAAGGATTAAGCCTTTTTTTCTTCGCTTGAGCCTTCGTTTATTTCATTTTTAATTTCCTTGGTAGCATCCTTAAATTCTCGGATTCCTTTACCCATGCCTCGTGCTATCTCTGGTATTTTTTTCGCTCCAAAGAAGATGATAATAAACAGAGCGATGATCAACATCTCAGTCCACCCTGGCATTGCAAATAATAATGATGTATGCATTGCTATTAATTTTTAAGATTACAAAGATAAGGATTATAGGTACGAGCAGTAACTATAAAAGATATTTATTTCATAGCTAACCAATTTTCCGGATTTAGCTTAGTCGTTCCTTTATATACCTGAAATTCTAGTTCTGAAATGCCATCACGATCAGTGTAAACTTCTCCAATTATGTCATTGGCTTTGACTCTTTGCCCTTTTTTGACATTTATTGTTTTCAACTGTGCGTACACTGTAAGATAGGATCCATGTCTGATTACTACCACATTGTTTTTACCTGGTATAGTACCAATCAAAGTTACTTCTCCATCAAAAACTGCTCTAACAGGTGAATCTTTCTCCGTTTGAATACCTACACCATCATTAACCACCACTATTCTTTTTAATACTGGGTGTGGCTGCTTCCCAAATTTTGAGGCAATAAATCCTGAGCCTACAGGCCATGTCAAATTATTCTTTTTAGACTCAAACATTCTTGTCAACTCAGCTGCACTAGCTGCCTCCGCAATTGAAACGTTTGAAGAGTTCTTTGCCTCATCTTCTATGATCTTAGCTATCAAAGTATTCAGCCTTCTATTAGCTGCTTTCCTGTCTTCTACTTCTCTTCGTAACTGACGTTCTTTTTTTGTAAGCTGAGCTACTAACTCGGATTGCTTTTTTTTCGATCTTGCTAGTTTTCTACTTTCCCTTACCTGTTGATTTAGTAGTCTTTGCTGCTCAGCGCGCTTTGCTTCTACTTTACTTCTTTGGTCACTAAGTTCTTTCGTGACAACCTCAATTTGTTCTGCTTGTAATCTCCTTGCATCAGCATATTGCTCCAGGTATTTCAAGCGTTGAAGCAATTGATTGAAACTGCTAGCTGAAAACAAAAACATTAGTTTGCTATTGCCTTTGTTCGCTTTATAAGAGGAATATATCTGCTGGGCATATTCTTCTTTCAAGTGTATGAGATCACTTTGTAGGGAGTTTACTACGATACTCAAATCAGTAATTTCACCATCCAAAATGATTATTTCAGCCCCAATTGATCGAATCAATGATTCTCTGGCATTGATTTGTTGGTTTAAAGCTTGAAGCTGGCCCAAAGTCGCTTTTTTTTCATCAGCAGTCTCATTGAGAATTCGCTCAGCTTCAGCGATTTTTCTAAGATTCTCTATCTTTTCCTGCTCGAGTTGACTTTTGGTTTTCTGAGCTAGAGCTGAAGAACCTGTCGAAAGGAGAATTAAGAAAAGGAAGAGAATTAGAAAGCTATTTCTTTTCATATTTACTTGGGACAGCATATGGAAAGCTAATGGGGCTGTCTTCAATAACCATTTTGTTGTAGGTGATATTGACTTCCGTATTGGGTTTTGTACCAGCCTCATAGTCTATAACTGCAGAAATTTCATTCGGAAAAACCTGACCGTCAACCAAGACAAAGTCGCTGTAATTTACTGAAATCGTATTGTTTGTTCCTTCATCAAACACTTTAACTTTTTCAAGTTTCATGCTTTTAGCTCCAATGAAGTTATGAAAGAGATAGACTCCTTTTGAAGCCGTATATGAAAAATAACTATCCGACTTCTCATAACCTTGCTTTTTATATGGTTCTAATAAGTTTCCAAGCAAAACAGATTGAATCATTTGAAAATTAAAGTCAAAGTCATATTCTTTGGACAACTCTTCAAAAGTATACTCATAATACTGCTTGTTGATTTTATCCAGAACAAACACATTTTCTGTGTCAACAAGCACTCTGGATACTTCAATACCCAGGCCAGGGGTTATGGATAGCCAAATAATGCTATCTTTTTTTATTCTGAAATTAGCAGTAGCAGAAACGCTTTTTTCACCATCATCGAATTTGAATTTTGCTTTGGCTGATAAATACTCAAAATCAGGATCTACAACCTCCAGATTATCCTTTTTCTTACCAAAAATGGCTCCTATCTTTCTATTACAGGAAGATAAAAATATCGCTCCTATTAAACACATTACTATCAGTCTATTCATATAGCTTCCGATCTGCTATTTTCTTCTCTATCAATTCTGATGCATTTCCAAGATCTCTGGCTCTTTCCCACTGCTGGATGGCTTCCTCAATCTGACCTAATTGGAATAATACATCTCCATAATGTTCAATGACTGTTCCATCTTCATCAAGAGAAACTGCCTTCTCCAAGAATTTCTTTGACTCTTTGTATTTTCCCGTTGTATAAAGTACCCATCCGTGAGTATCCAGATATGTTGGATTTTCAGGATGATGCTCCACCAATTTGGTCGACATCTCAAGGGCTTTATCCAAATCTTTATTGGCCAAGGACAGGAAATAACTGTAATTATTAAGCACGTGATCATTATCCGGACTGTTCTCAAGAGCCTTATCATATGATTTATACGATTTCTCATGCTCCTCTAAGCCATTATATGCGTCTCCAAGCTGACCATAAAATACAGTCAATAAGTTAGGATCTATGGTAAATTTCCTGCCCTGCTCAAGCATCCGAACAGCTTTTTTATAGTCATTTTTAATCAGATAGCCTGTGCCCGAGAAATAATACAACAATGCCTGATTGGGGAAGTATTCAAGTGCTTTTTCTGAGTGAACAACTAAGCTGTCATATTGATTTAGGTCAGCTTCAATGTTTAATATATTTTGCCATACTGAATAATTTGCCGGGCTTAGGTCCACTGCTTTTAAATAATACTTTACCGCCTCCTCACTTTGTCCATCTTGATAAAGTAGGTCACCTACAAAGGCCTGGGCTTTAAATTCATCTTCGTATTTCTCGGCAAGAGAAACAGCAATTTCAGTCAGTTTACCTTTTTCTTCTGAGGACGGCTTCATCCCCAGATAGTTTGAAAGGATCTGAAATTTAGATTGAAAATCAATGGTACTTGTTTCAAAAGCCTCACTCAGTAAGTCTAGCGAAGTAGATCTATTGCCTTGCATCCACGCTAGCTCACTTTTCATCAAAGTAATTCGTGATGAAGTAGCTTCTGTTTCTTCATAGGCAGCTATAGCTTCACCCGCCTGATCTAGTCGCTTATTCTGAATTAAAAAATTAATCAATTCGGCTTTATAGGATGAAACATTTGGGTAAGCATCGATCAACTTTTCGAACTCCTGAATTACCTCATCGAGCTTTCCTTCCCTCATGTAAATCCGCTGTTTCTCGCGCGTAATTTCTTCTTTCACACCAAGCTGTGCCTCAATCAAATCGAACACTCGAAACATCTCCTCCCTTCTACCTGTCAACTGATATAATTCAGCCAGTTCGTACAACGCATTTTCCTCAGATGGAAATCGATCCAAAAGCTCTTCATAGGTTTTTGCTGCATCAATATAAAATCCAATCGATTGATATATTCGTGCCAATCCAAGTCTGTAATATTTATTCTCCGGATCCAATTCAATGGCTTTTAGCCCATATGGAAGTGCTTTCTGACCCTGATCATTTTTTGCGAGTACCTCTGCAATTTTGAAATGAATTGCAGCACTTTCTGAGTTCATCTTAAGTGCAACATGAAAGTTCTCCAGCGCTTTGGCGAAATTTTCCAGTATCAGTTGTTTCTCTGCCTCAACCAAAACACCCTCAAGTTTGAGGGAATCTTCCTGTGTTTGAGGGATCACAATATCCTTCTTTTTCTTCTGTGCGGATGCGCAAAAGAGTATTAATGAAAAAATTGAAAATAGAATTATTCGCATGGCTTTACCATTGACTATAGTCTCCCAGACTCACTGATTTTGGTTGACCTTTCAAATTAACGAAGTTTCCAATCATTGAGTTGGTTAAATCAACGTCCTCAAGTGAGGTGTTATTTTGAATGAGTGATTCAGAGAGTTTAGAGTTACAAATTTTACAATCATTCCCTATAGAAACATTAGGTCCAATTGTAGAGTTCGAAACTTCAGTTCCTGAACCAATAAATACCGGCTCAATTATTTCGCAATTTTCAATAACAGCTTCTTCAGAGATAAGGCTTTGACCTTTCAAAAAACCAAGGTATTGTGAATTTGATTGAACCGTGATCTCTTTATTCCCACAATCTAACCACTCATCTACGGTTCCAATGGTGAAATTGGTTCCCTTATTTTTAAGGTTCTCCAATGCCATGGTGAGCTGAAATTCGCCTCCTCCACGGATATTATTCTTAATTAGGTAGTCAATTTCTGATCTTAGGTCTTCTCCTTTTTTAAAGTAATAGATTCCTATGATGGCCTGATCAGAAACAAAATCCTTTGGTTTTTCAATGAAGTCTGTAATGATTCCCTCTTCGTTGGTTTTGACTACTCCAAAGGCGCTGGGATCTTCTATTTGTTTTGTCCAAATGATTCCATCATCCTCAGGATTAAGTATAAAATCTGCTCTGAAAAGCGTATCTGAGAATGCAACTGTTACTTTTCCTTCCAAAATATCGTTTGCGCAAGCAATTGCATGAGCAGTTCCTTCAGCAGTCTCTTGTACAAAGAAATGTGCCTCAGCTCCTACTTCTTTAGCAATCTCACTAAGCTTACCTTTAATTTCTTCATCAAAATCACCTATCACAAATCCGATTTTCTCTATTTTCTCAGGTGTAACCTCTGATATGTCCTCAACTAGCCTTTGAACAATGGGTTTTCCTGCAATAGGAATCAATGGCTTTGGTATTGTCAACGTATGTGGCCTGAGTCGTTTTCCTTTTCCGGCCATTGGAATGATAAGATTCATAAAAATGATATGGATTTTGGCTAATTAGCTCTTAGTCTTCGAAGAGATTTTCGTTCTAAAATGAGTGGCAAAGTTAGAAAGATTAGTACGATCATTGTGGACTTGAGTATCGATTCTTTGGTTATTCCATCGATTAGAATTCCCAATCCAGCTAAAACGATATAGCTAAGTATCTTCCAAACTTGGTATGGAACCACATAATGCTTCATTCCCCAAACGTATGATATGATCACCATCAATAAATATGAGCTAAACGTTGCAATGGCACTTCCCATGTATCCCATGATAGGAATAAGTATCCAGTTTAGGATGAATGTAGTACCCGCACCAATTAAACTAATATAGGCGCCATATAATGTTTTGTCGGTCAGTTTATACCACAGCGATAGGTTATAAAAAACCCCTAGAAACAAACCACCAGCCAGCAACCAGGGCACTGCGTCAAGTGCTAACAAATAGCTTTCTTGTCTTAGGAAAATTGGTGCATAATAGGGCATATAAACGCACAATATCAGCCAGCTAAATGATGTGAATAATACAAACCATGTCATTATCTGACTGAAAACCTGAGGAGAATTTTTTTCTTTGGCTTGTGCAAAAAAGAACGGCTCAAAGGCATATCGAAAAGCTTGAACTGCCAGGGTCATAAAAACTGCGAGTTTATAGCAAGCACCAAATATCCCCAGTATCTCAAGGTTGGAAAATTCTGAATAAAATCCTTCTGGTAGTCGATATTTTAAGATAGCTCTGCTAAGCATCTCATTCGTCACACCTGCAAATCCGATGATCAATACCGGCCAGGCATATTTCATCATTCGTTTCCATTCCAATGAATTAAACGTTAGCCTAACTTTTATCCAGTCCGGAATAAAGAAAAGAAGGTAAAGTCCGTTTGCAATTAGGTTTGAAAGAAAAACGTATCCAACTCCAATTTCGGGATTATAAATCCTATTGATAATACTATCCGGATTTCTTTCAATAATAGCCGGACACATGAGAATGAAAAACAGATTTAATAGAATGTTGATACCAATATTTGAAAGCTTAAAAACAGCGAAATGATAGGCTTTCCCATGTTGGCGCAATCGTGCAAAAGGTATAGCCACGATGGCGTCAATGGCTAAAATTGCGGCTAGCCATCTAATGAAATGAGCTTTGTTGGGATACTGCAATACATCGGCAATCGCATTGGAAAAAAGCCAAATAACTCCGGAAAACAGTAAAGATGAGATGAGAACACTGGTAAAAGCCAGATTGAAGTAATTGTATCCTTTCTCCTGAGAGGAAAACCGAAAATAGGCCGTTTCTAATCCATAGATATACAGGATATTTAGGAAGGCAACATATGCATAAAGCTCTGTAACAATCCCATATTCTGCCGGAACAAAAACTGACGTATAAAGCGGAACCAGCAGGTAATTAAGCATCCTGCCAAGTACACTACTCAGCCCATAAATTGCTGTTTGGCTAGCAAGCTTTTTAAGAATTGACAAGAATTATTCGCCTTTAAAATTGGCTTTACGTTTTTCTAGGAATGCGGAAACTCCTTCTTTAAAATCATCCGTGCCGAAACATCCGGCAAAAGCATTTGCTTCGGTTTGATATCCTTCCACGCCCGTTTGGTAATAGGCATTTACAGAATCGATCACCATTCCTATAGCTAAGGGAGCCTTTGATGCTATTTTTGAAAGTAATTCTACAGCTTTAGCATGTGCAGCTTCTTTATCTGCCGCTACATAATTGGCAAGACCCATTTGTTCCGCTCTCTCTGCTCCAATCATGTCTGCACTCATCAAAAATTCGAACGCCCGACCTTTTCCGATTAATTGAGTCAATCGCTGTGTGCCTCCGTAACCGGGAATTAATCCAAGATTCACTTCAGGCTGACCGAATTTAGCTGATGAAACAGCTATTCTCATATGACAGGCCATTGCCAATTCACATCCACCACCTAATGCAAATCCATTTACGACCGCCATTACTGGCGTATGACAATTCTCTATTTCCTGAAAAATCTCCTGACCTTCTTCTGCAAACTTTCGGGCGTGCATTTCGCTTAAGCCGGAGAATTCACTAATATCCGCTCCCGCAACAAAAGCCTTTTCTCCAGCACCTGTCAATATTACTCCACGAATATCTTTTGGATTATCCTGAACGTATTGGAATGCATCCTTCAATTCAAGCATAGTTGCTCGATTGAGAGCATTCATTTTGCTCTCGCGATTGATTGTGATGGTAAGAATACCGTCAACTCGGTCTAGTGCAAGATTATCGTATGATTCCATCGGTTGATTGGTTTTTTTGTAGCGGAAAGAAAAAGGAAAATTGCCTTAATCAAAAACAATTGTCTTCTTCAAATTGGAGATCATGGTTTCCACAAGCTCTATTAATCCGTATGAATGCTGCCATCCCCAATTATTTCTTGCGGCACTATCATCTATGCTCCCCGGCCAACTATCGGCTATCTTTTGTCTAAAATCAGAATGGTATGAAATCTCAAAATCCGGATAATGTTTTCTGATTTCCGCAGCAATTTCTTTTGGAGAAAAACTCATGGCTGCCAGATTGTATGAACTCCTCACTTTGACATTTTCTTTTTCCGTTTCCATCAATTCTATGGTCGCTTTCACTGCATCGTCCATGTACATCATTGGAAGCATGGAATTTTCTGACAAAAAGCACTCATAGTGCTCACCTGCGATTGCCTTGTGAAAAATATCTACTGCATAATCGGTAGTGCCTCCACCGGGCATAGCCTTGTATCCAATTAGGCCAGGATACCTAAGACTTCTTACATCCACGTCATATTTTTCATGATAATACTCACACCATCGTTCACCAGCTAGTTTAGAAATACCATAGACCGTATTTGGACTCATAATGGTATTCTGCGGTGTATTATCCTTTGGTGTATCCGGACCAAATACTGCAATAGAACTTGGCCAATAAATTTTATTCAGTCGATCTTTTCCCGCTTCAAGCACCGTTAAAAGACTGTCCATATTCAATTGCCACGCAAAATGAGGGTTTTGCTCCCCTTTGGCTGACAATATTGCCGCCAGATGATACACCTGATTGATCCCATGCTCTTCAAGAATAATATGGAAAGACTCTTTATTGAGAATATTTAGTTTTTCATAAGGCCCATCTTTTAAAAGCTCTACAGGGTCATCCAATAAGTCCGAAGCAATCACATTTTCAACTCCTTTTAGCTCTCTTAATTTTAATGTGAGCTCGGTTCCTAGTTGTCCGCAGGCACCAATAATCAGGATTTTATCCATGGCTTAGTTGTTTATTCAATTCTTTTTTGGGTTTGCAAATTTACACGCCATTGGAAAACTGGCTTCTATTAAATTTGCCGTGATGGAGTTTGACGAATATCTGAAAGAAAAAAAGATCGATCCAAAGAAATTCAAATCAGGTGAACCTGAACAGTATGCAGATTTCGAGCGGATTTTTGATCTGATACATCCAAACAGCTTCACTCAACAAAAGCTTTTTTTAATCAATAACATTCGCAGAAACTATATCCTTGATGAACAACAGGAGGTAAAAAAACCAACTGCAGCCAAGCCGATGCGACCAAAAATTAAACCTATAAAACCCAAAACAAGCTGATATGTATAAATCACTGAAGCCAAGACTGGAGAAAGAAATTGAAGAGATTAAAGATGCAGGACTCTATAAAAGAGAGCGTATCATCGCATCTCCACAGGCGGCTGACATCACACTTGAAGACGGATCTCATGTGATCAATTTCTGCGCAAATAATTATTTGGGACTATCCTCACATCCTAAAGTGATTGAGGCAGCTAAAAAAGCCATTGATTCGCATGGGTTTGGGATGTCATCTGTAAGATTTATCTGTGGAACACAAGACATTCATAAGGAATTGGAAGAAAAGATTTCAGAATTCCTGGGTATGGAGGACACCATTCTTTATGCCGCTGCATTCGATGCGAATGGTGGTGTTTTTGAGCCGCTATTAGGTCCAGAAGATGCCATTATTTCTGATTCATTGAATCATGCTTCTATTATTGATGGCGTAAGATTATGCAAAGCTGCTCGCTATCGGTACAAGAACAATGACATGGCTGACTTGGAAGAACAACTAAAGGCAGCATCTGAAGCAAAAGTTAAAATCATTGTAACTGATGGGGTATTTTCAATGGATGGTACCATTGCGCAACTTGATAAAATTTGTGATTTGGCGGATAAATACGATGCGCTGGTAATGACTGATGAATGTCATTCCACTGGATTTATTGGCAAAACCGGACGTGGTGTACATGAGTACAGAAACTGCATGGATCGGGTGGATATTATCACCGGAACTTTAGGGAAAGCTATGGGTGGTGCTTCCGGTGGATTCACCGCTGCAAAAAAAGAGATTGTTGACATTCTTCGTCAGCGTTCAAGGCCGTATTTGTTCTCTAACACACTTGCTCCATCAATCGTGGGAGCATCCATTGCCGTAATCGATATGTTGAGTGAGACGACTGAGCTAAGAGATAAGCTGGAGGACAACACCAAATATTTTAGAGAGCAAATGACTGATGCTGGCTTTGACATCAAACCGGGTGAGCACCCAATCGTACCTGTAATGCTCTATGATGCCAAGCTATCTCAGCAGATGGCAGATAAACTATTGGAAAAAGGAATCTATGTGATCGGATTCTATTATCCGGTGGTACCTAAAGAACAAGCACGTATTCGAGTTCAAATCTCGGCCGTTCACGAAAGAGAGCACCTCGATAAAGCGATCAAAGCGTTTACTGAAGTGGGTAAAGAACTAGGGGTGATATAAAAAACAAAACGGCTCCCTTGGAGCCGTTTTTTACTTCCCCTCAACACTGGTTGAAGGAAGCTGCCTTAGTTTACTTTTCTTATGCGCAATCGCGTAATTTCTTGGGCACTTTCAACCTCCAAAACGTACATTCCTTCATCAAGAGCACTCACATTAAGTTCTTCTTTAACTTCACTTTTCGACCATACCAATGATCCGCTCATCCCATAAATCCTAACGTCAACAGGTTCAGCATGATTGAGGTGCAAGACTTCTGTAAATGGATTCGGATATATTAAGATCGTTTCGTCAGATACTCCAAGAGTTGTTGCGGTTATTTCCAATGTCTGGCTTACTAACTCTGCTTGATTCCAATTATCATCTCCTGGCTGAGAAGCGGTGATAGTTACCGTTCCTTGATCCAGAATCGCAAGACTAGTACCATCCAAAGATGCTGGTCCTTCAACTTCAAACGATACTTGCAGTCCGCTTGAAGCAATGGCTGAGAGACCAACTGACTCTCCTACTGAAACTTCTTCAATTGTCTTAAAAGTGATGATTTGGTTGGCCTTTTCTACGATTAATTCTTGTGTGACATTAGCAGCTGCTTCATATGTTTCATTACCTGGCTGTGAGGCAGTTATTAATGTAGTTCCTGCTCCAATTATTGTTACCTGATTGCCGGAAATAGTTGCTACAGACTCGTTTGAACTAGTGTAGGATATATCCAATCCTGAACTTGCAGTAGCAGTAAGGTTGAATGGTGTATCTCCAAACGTACCAATCGATAACGCTTCAAATGTGATTGTCTGTTCTTGCTTAGAGTCATCTGTTACAACAAAAGACTGTTGTGCCGATGCAGGTTTGTAATTAGAATTGCCAGCTTGTGAGGCTTCAATTAAAATATTTCCTGTCCCCGTTAATGAAACAGTTGTTCCATTTACTGTAGCTGGTCCGGATATCACTGAAAACTCGACAGCTAATCCAATATTTGAAACCGCATTCAATTCCACGGATCCAACACTGATATTGACATCAGAAATAGGATCGAAAGTAATAACCTGATCTCCTTTCTCAATTGTCAGTGACTGAGATACATCAACTGCTGACTTATAATTTGTATTTCCAGATTGACTTGCAACAATCTGCGTAGCACCTGCGCCCACAATCGAAACTGTATTTCCGGATATAGTAGCTACTGATTCATCCGAGCTTGAATAGCTTACAACTAATCCACTAGATGACATTGCATTTAAAGTAAAATCTAAATCACCAAATATTTTTGTTGGTAGAGCCTCGAAAGAAATTGTTTGATCAGCCTTATTTACAATCATTTCTCTTGAAACACTGTTCGCAGGCTCAAAACCATCGTCTCCATTCTGTGAAGCTGTTATTGTGGTAATGCCTGCTCCAACAATTGATATGGTATTATTCGAAATTGTGGCAACTGCGGTGTTTGAACTCACCAAGATTACAGGTAAACCTGATGTGGCTGATACAGAAACTATAAAATCTTCTTCACCAAAAGTTTTGGTTGGAATAGATTCAAAATTGATTGTTTGTGACTGCTTCGAAGTTAAAGTTAGTGTCTGCTCCACAGGACTAGCTGGATTATAATTTAAATCACCCTCCTGTAGCGCTGTAATTATTGTTGAGCCTGCACCAACTATCGTAACAATATTGCCAGAAACTGTAGCAACATCTTGATTCGAGCTAGTGAAAGAAACGTTCAAACCAGAAGAAGCATCTGCAATTAATTCAAATTCAGAATCACCTAATGACTTTGAAGGTATCTCTTGAAATGAAATTGTCTGATCTGCTTTGCTCACAATCAATTCTTGTGATACACTCAATGCTGCATTAAAACTTTCGTTTCCTTGCTGTGTCGCAGTAATAACAGTCGTGCCTGCACCATGGATATTAACAGTATTACCAGAAATTGAAGCAACATTTTCATTCGAGCTGCTGTAGCTCACTTCTAGATTGGAAGATGCAGTAGCTGATAGGTCAAATGAAGGGTCACCATAGATTTTAGATTCCAACACTCCAAAAGATATCGTTTGATTTTCTTTTGAATCATCGGTGATCAGAAAACTTAATTGATCACTTACAGATTCATAATTAGCGGTAGATTCAATCATAGCTTCAATGATCACCTCGCCATCTCCAGTAAAGATCACTTCATAAAAGTCAGGGCCGGTCTCTGAAATTGTTGCAGGACCACTTGAAATACTCACATTTAGTTCTCCCTCTCCATGTGGATTCCCATATATATCTAAAGAGATTGATTCAGCCGAAAGTATTTGGTCTGGGATAGTGGAAGGACTAAAAACCACCATTTGAGAGGCTTTGTTTACAATTAAGGTTTGATCCACAGTTGCAGCGTTGAAATTAGCCCCGCCATCTTGTGTAGCTGTTATAATTGCAGAACCAGCCCCTACTATGATTACTTCAGTTTGGTCTATGGACGCAACTAGTCCATTTGAGCTTAAGAAAGAAACAGGTAATCCGCTTGATGAAGTGGCTGCTAAATTAAAAGACTCGTCTCCAAAAGTTACTGCATCCAACTCATTAAACATGATTGTCTGATCTGCCTTATCAATCGAAAGATTCCGCTCAATATCTGGTGCTGATTCAAAAAATTCGTTTCCAGGCTGAGACGCTGTAATTACTGTCGTACCAGCTCCAAGGATCGTAACCGTATTACCAGAAATTGTTGCTACATTTTCATCCGAGCTAGTATAGGTCACTTCCAACCCTGAAGTAGAAGTCGCGGTAAGATCAAAAGGAACATCACCATATACTTTAGATTCGGGTACACTAAACGTAATTGTCTGCTCTTGCTTTACCGCTAAAACCTCAAAAGTTCTGGAAACCATATTGGCAGCATTATAATTAGAATTCCCTGTCTGAGAAGCGGTTATCGTTACACTCCCTTGGTCATTCAATGTAAGTGTGTTTTCGTCCAGTGTTGCTGGTCCTGTAACTTCATAAGAAACAGCAAGACCGCTACTTGAAGTGGCAGACAGCATCACAATTTCACCAACTTCATGGTCATTGATTTCATCAAATGTAATTACCTGATCACCCTTAATTACAGTAAGTGTTTGTCCCTTTTCTCCAGCAGCATAATAATTATCATCCCCAGGTTGATTCGCAGTGATATAGGTGGTGCCTACGCCTACAATCGTTACCACATTACCGTCAATAGTTGCTACAGATTCATCACCACTTGAATAGCTAATTGATAAACCTGATGTTGATTCTGCGGTGAGTTCAAATGGTGCAGATCCGTAATTTTTTTGGGCCAGTGAGTTAAAAGTGATTGATTGAGATGATCGCTCTACCTCAACTGTAATTTGACTTTCTTTTGAATGATAGTTTTGATTACCTAATTGGTTGGCGGTGATGGTTGCAATACCTGCTCCCACGATAGTAGCGATACCATTCTCAACAGTCACAACGCTTTCGTCATCAATTTCTATTGACACTGGTAAACCAGAGGAGGCTGAAGGATTAAAATCATACGGTCCATCACCAAACGTTGGGTATTGAGGCATATCAGTATTAAATGATATGGTTTGGATTCTCTTCATTACAGTTAAGACCTGAGGTACGTCTGTTGCTGCTTCGAAATTTGCATTTCCTGATTGAGAGGCAATGATTGTTGTTTCACCTGCGTTGTGAACCATTACTGTGGTGCCAGTAACTGAAGCAATGGAAGGGTCTGTACTAATAAATGTAACAGGTAACCCCGACTCAGCAGTAGCAGATATCTGAAAATCGTTTTCATCAAAGAAAACAGGTGTCAAACTAAAAAATTCGATAAGCTGATCACTCTTATTTATCGTTATAGTTGTTGAGGATGATTCCGACTCATAATTATCATCGCCAGGTTGTGTAGCAATAAATGTTGCAGTTCCAGCACCTTCTGCAGCAATGGTGACATAAAAAACACCACCCCCTGCGTTAGAGACATTTTGTATGGAAAAAACATTTTCATCTGAACTCTCAAATATCATATTTTCAATTCCACTGGAATTAGTTACCTGAAACGGACTGGCACTTAAACCATATGTGTAACTATTCCCAGACAAATCAGGAACTGTTACTGTTTGTGAGAGTTTGTGGATTGTAACCTCTTGGCTTACATCCTGTGCAGCATTGTACAGACTGTTACCAGATTGTTGAGCTGTGATAGTGGCAGTTCCAGCTCCTTCAATCAATACTGTGGATCCTGATATGGAAACTATATTTTCATCGGAACTTATGAATGAAACGGTAAGACCAGATGAAGCTATTGCATTAAGAGAAAAACCACTACCATTGACGGTATAAGTGCCTGTAATCATTTCAAAATCTATTGACTGATCTCCCTTTGATACAGTCAACTGCTGATCGACATCAATTGCAGGATTATAGTCAGAATCACCTGATTGGGATGCAGTTAATGCAACAGTGCCTACCCCAACAGGATTAGCCTCATTGCCATTGATAATTTCAACAATACTTTCATCTGAACTCATGAAAGTAACATTTAGACCTGAAGTAGAACTAGCAGATAGAGCATAAGGGTCATCCGAATACTTTATATCACTTAATGAACCAAAAGAAATTATCTGATTTGCCTTATTAACTGTAAGGGTTTGCTGTACATCTTCAGCCTCCTGGTACAAGTCATCACCTGACTGACTAGCAGTTATCACTGTTGACCCGGCTCCCACAATAGTGACTGTATTCCCTGAAACTGTAGCAATGCCTCCATTGGAACTATGATAACTGATTGGAAGACCTGAGCTTGATGTGGCATTCAATTGAAAATCTGCATCGCCGAAAGTTCTTTGAGAAATTGGATCGAAAGTTATTGTCTGAGTGGCCTTATTTTCATAAACAATTTCTGCAGACTCAGCACCTGTGCATGGGTCTACCAACTTCACTTTGAATGTACCGGGTCCCGATCCAATAAGACTTACCTTATTATTTCGGACATATTTTTCATGATCTATTTCCCAGTTTCCAGAAATGTCCCACTCCCAATTTAGAAATTGATTGTAGGAACTGCCTCCTCCGTTAGATCCGCTAAAAAAAGATGCCGGAACTGATTCACCTTCTACTTCTAAATCATATAGGCTGTATAAAGCTAATTCTCCAGTTGGTTCTGACCATTCCATGTAGATGTTATAGTCTTCTACCAGGGTTGATAAGTTATACGATTCATAGCAAGCGCAGGACATTGCTAGTTTTGAGTCAGGGTCCCCATAAACTCCCTTTGGCCCCCACGCATAAATAGAGAATCGATAGGTAGTCTCATCGAAAAATACAAAATCATACGTTAGCGAGCGATCATCAGGACCGACGGTAAGAATATTGTCCTGCACCATTGTACCCCCTTGAAAACAACCTGATGCTCCGTATACCCATATTTCAAAACCGGTCACATCTGGATCATCGCTTTCCCAATTAAACGTCACCTCATTGGTACTGATTATTGGTGGTTGAAGTACTGGAGTTGCCGGAGGATCCCATGTATGTGCGAATTCAACATTCCCATACTTAGGATCAGAAGTGTCATAGGAAAATCTATAATAGTAAGTAGTGTTTGACTCAAGGTTCTTAACTCTCAAAGGACTGTTCTTGTGCAAGGGGTCATTCGCATAACCTGATACGATCCATTGACCATCCACTACCAAATCGATGAACTTATCGTCTCTGGAAACTTGCATGAGAAAACTTGTGGAGCCGTCTTCAGGATCAACGATAGCAACAAATGAATTATGCCTAATTTCTTGCGGGTCAAGTGCTGTTTGAGCTTTAGCTGTAAGAATAAAAATAAAAATAAATGGCAGTAGTGTTAGCTTTTTCATGGCAGCATAAGTTTGATTAGGCCATGAATTTGCCTTACAATTAATTGAACAAAAACCTACTTTTAGTGAACAACAGAATGAATGAAGTAAACGACCATTAGAGTATAGCCAGCCTTTTAAGGAAGTCTTCTCTGTAAGCCCTTCCTACCGGAATCTTCATTTCATCAATGAAGACATATCCTTCGTGGATGCTGGTGATTTTCTGAAAATTAACGAGGTATGATTTATGTATGCGAACGAATCCGAAAGGAGTCAATTGTTCTTCTACACTTTTTAACGTATGACTGACAACCAGCTTCCTATCTTCAAGATAGATATTGGTGTAGTTATCCTCGCTTTCAGCATACAAGATTTCTAAAGGATCTACTGCCTGAAGTTGGCCTTGGTTGCGAACGAATACCTTGTCAGCAGGAACCTCATGATTTGACTTTTTTTTAGAAAGCGTCAGCTCAATGTTTGCAATCAAATCGCCCTCATCGAACGGCTTTACAATATATCCCCCTGGATTGGTCGCCTTGGCTCGGGCCAATGTGTTTTTATCATAATATGAAGTCAGGTATACAAAAGGTATCTGATGTTTTGTGTTAATAAGATGAGCAAGTTGGATGCCGTCTTTTTCACCTTCTATGTTAATGTCTAGCAGAGCAATATCAGGCTTGCCTCCATTTAATGTACTTAATGCATCTTCTGCATTGTCCTCAATCCCAAAGATGTCATATCCTGCACGTTCAATAATAAGAGCAATATCATCTGCAATCAATGGCTCATCTTCAACAATTAGGACTGCTACCTTACTCATGCGACTAGCTTATATCTGGTAAGCATAAGATTCACTCGAGTTCCATTTTCAGCATTCACATTTACTTCCGCTTTCAGTTTTCTACTCAATGACTGAATCATCTTCCACCCAAATGCATTAGAATTTTGTAAGGCATTTTCATCAAGCCCTTTGCCACTATCAGCTACAGTGACATTCAAGCTGTCGCCTTCTTCTTTCATATGAATCTCAAGTGTGCCATTTTCATTATCATCAAAAGCATACTTGATTGAGTTTGTAATTAGTTCATTAATAATGAGTCCAAGAGGGATAATCGTGTCAATGTCTAATTTCAATCCATTGGTGTTTACTTTCCAGTTGATTTTTTCCTCGTCTACACCAAAAGCTTTGAATAACTCTTTCGATAAATTTTCGAGATAGTCCTGAACATCTACTCCCCTAACATCCTCTGCTGAGTATAATTTTTGGTGGATCAGTGCCATGGATTTCACCCGGTTCTGACCTTCTTTCACTGCATCTTTTGCCACATCGCTTTCCAGTGAATCCGCCTGGAGATTTAAAAGGCTGGAAATTACCTGAAGGTTGTTCTTTACCCGATGATGAATTTCTTTCAGTAGTAATTCTTTTTCAGCCAAAGACTTTCTTTTCTGCCTGAAGAAAGTAAATAACAAAATGGCCACAAGCAGTATAACAGTAGCCACAGCGATAAATATATTTCTTTCATTATTGGCTCTCGCCAATGAAAGTGCAGCAGTCTGTTGTTCAAGCTCTAACTCAGCAATTTGCTTGTCTTTTTTTTCAGTATCATACTTCCCTGACAATTCTGTGATAACTCTATTGTTTCGTTCATTTAGCAAGCTGTCCTGATACAATTCATATTGTAATCTACTATCATAGGCCTCTTCAAAATTTCCTAAAGAGGCATTAATTTGAGAAAGCCCCATATATGCATCTCTTATTTGTTCTTTACTGTTTATTTCTTTTGCAAAATCTAAGCTTTTCTTAATGGAGCTGGTGGCCATCATCAGTCTTCCTTCCATTCGGTGTAGCTCAGATATATTATAATAGCACCTGGCTATTTCCTTTTTATTTCCAAGTTTCTGATAGGTTTCTAACACTTGATTAAAAAGGATTAATGTTGAATCTTTCTTGTCTAAATAAAAATATAGGATAGCCAAGTTGCTGTAGCTACCAGCTAAATCTCTCAAAGCATTTGCTTGTTTTCTATACTGTATTGATTCTTTCAGATATTTTAAGGCTGAGTCTAGTTGATTACGTTTTCTAAACTCGATTGAAATATTATTATAAATGTTACCAAGACTTCTTAACTGATTCAACTTCTCAGATGGGGGTATTGCTTTTCTGTAATATTCAATGGCTTTGTCAACTTGTTTTAGATCTGAAAAAACAATTCCTAGATTGATGGTATTGGATGCAATGCCTTTTTCATTACCAATCTCTTCGTTTATAGCAAGGGCTTCAAGTAAGGCGGTGGTTGCTTTCTCATAATTTCCTCTTAAGCGTTCAATGTGACCAATATTATTTTTAGCCTGCGCTTGTCCTTTTTTGTTATCAATAATCTCATAACTTTCTACTGCCTTCTGAAAAAGAGCAACCGCTGTGTCATACTCACTTTGTTCGATTTTAACCGTACCAATGTTATTGTATGCTTCAGCTATTCCAAAAAGATATTTACTCTCTTTGGCCTCTTCCAGTGACTGATATCCAATCAGCAGCGCAGTATCAGGCGCTCTTGTAGATAAGTAATGTGTGATCTTATTGGCAATGTCGATTTTGGCTGTATCCTTTTTTGATTGGATTACATTTCTCAGGCTATCAAAATTGACCTCCTGGCCTTTAACATTGTAAAGTATTGTTGTGAGGAATAAAATAAAAAGCAGGCGTGCCATAATTAAATATAGCAATTTGTCACCTATTTAAGCCACTTCTTCTTTCACCTCAAGCTGCGGTTCGTCTTTCTTTTCTTTTTCCTTTTTAAGCTCCTTAGGCTCGTTGAGGTATTTGTTGATCTTACGCCTAAGCTCCTGTGCGGAGATGTTATGCATTACTTCTCCGTTCTGCATCGCTGATATTTGACCTGTTTCTTCTGAGACTGCAATAATGAACGTTTCAGTATTCTCTGACATACCGAGTCCTGCCCTGTGTCTCAAGCCATATTGCGCAGGAACATCTCGCTCAGTAACAGGGAGTATACAACGTGCAGCCACAATTCGATCTTTGTGAACAATCACAGCTCCATCGTGCAGCGGACTGTATTTATTAAATATGGCAAGTAGCAATCTTTTTGAAAGTAGAGAGTCCATCGCATCACCGGACTCTGCATAAAATTTTAAGGGTGAGTCCTCTGAAAGTACAATTAGCGCTCCGGTATTTGATCCGGCAAGTGACTTTACTGCCTCCACAATGGGTGTAATGTTGGCTCGTTTCGCATTACCATTTTGAGACCAGAATCGAACGTTCTTAAAAAACTTGCCTTCTTCAAAAATATTGGTTCGACCTACCAGCAATAAGAATTTTCTAATTTCCTGCTGAAAAAGGATGATTACGGCTAAAACTCCAACCCCCATAAACTGCCCCAGAATGGTACTTAAGAGTTCCATCTGGAGGGCATTTACTACCAGATAGATGAGGTAAATAGAAAGGAATCCAACAAACACTTTGATCGCCACACTTCCCTTCATAAGCTTGTAAACCTGAACCAATAGGAAAGTCACCAGAAGAATATCCAAAACATCCTTCCAGCCGATATCTAAAAATCCTATTTGAAATCCTAAAATCAACTCAGTTTACTTACAAGTTTTATGGTCTCCACTGCCTCCTTCACATCATGTACACGCAAAATCTGTGCGCCTTTTAACAAAGCTACGGTATTTACTACCGTCGTACCATTCAAAGCTTCCTCAGCGGTCAAATTCAGTGTTCGGTAGATCATAGACTTGCGCGAGACGCCCACAAGAAGTGGCCGATCAAGGTGGTGAAAATGATTCAGTTTATTCAGTAAATCAAAACTTTGCTCGGCGGTCTTAGCAAATCCAAACCCTGGATCTATTATGACATCCTTAATCCCCAACTGGTTGCAATCATGAATAACTGATGAAAAGTATTTCACTACTTCAAGAAGCAAATCATCATACCTTGTCAGCTCCTTCATGTTTTGAGGAGTACCCTTCATGTGCATCGCAATGTATGGAACTTCTAATTTTGCTACTGTCTCCAACATTTCAGAATCAAGATGACCTGCAGAAATATCATTTATCAAACAAGCCCCTGATTCCACTGCGGCCCTTGCCACTTCTGACCTAAACGTATCAATGGAAATAATGGCTTCAGGAAATCGCTTAGATACCGCTTTAATTGGATCAATTACTCTTGAGATCTCATCTTTTAATGAAATATCATCAGCTCCAGGTCTGGACGAGTAACCGCCAATATCTAAAAAAGTGGCTCCTTCTTCCAACATTTTCTCTGATGTTCTCAGAAGATCGTCAATCCCATTTTTTCTACTTTCTACAAAAAATGAATCAGGAGTTACATTGATAATACCCATCACTTTAGGTGTTGATAAATCTAAAATTTCTCCTCGAATATTGATGGTATGTTTGGGGCTCAATGGATTAGTTTTGTTGTTTCAAGTCTACGGATGACAGTCGATTAGCCGACAGTCACTACAAATCTAATCTGTGGACCAGGTACTGACGACTGTTGACTATGAAAATTGAAACTGAACAGCAATACAAGGAGATCATTTCTGAGTGCAAAGAGATTTTTGCCAATAAAACTAAAGATTACGGTACAGCCTGGAGAATACTTCGCTTGCCTTCGATTACTGATCAGATTTTCATAAAAGCACAACGCATCCGATCCATTCAGGAGAAAGGTGAAAACAAAGTGGGTGAAGACATTACCAACGAATTCATCGGGATTATTAACTATTGCATTATTGCCATCATACAAATGAAACTCAATGGAACAGAGGAAATGGAAATTCCATTCTCCACCCTGGAGCCTATGTATGATGAGGTCGCAGATGATACTCGTGAATTATTATCAGCTAAAAACCATGACTATGGAGAGGCGTGGCGAGACATGCGTGTAAGCTCAATGACAGACATCATACTCATGAAACTTATGCGAGTAAAACAAATAGAAGATAATGCCGGAAAGACACTCATTTCTGAGGGTATAGATGCCAACTATCAGGACATGATCAATTACTCTGTTTTTTGTTTGATAAAATTGAAAGAAGAAGAATCGTTATGAAAATCATTAAAGAATTCGCACGATACGCTGTTGGTGCCCTTTTTATTTTTTCCGGTGCTATAAAAGTCAACGATCCGGTAGGCACTGCGATCAAGCTTGAGGAATACTTTCAGGTATTTGCATCAGATATTGCTCCCTTCTTTGAGTGGTTTGTGCCGGCAGCACTATTCCTAAGTGTGGTATTAAGTGTGCTTGAAGTGGTTCTTGGAGTTGCACTAATCATAGGCTATCGCATGAAAATTACATCCTGGATATTACTGGCCATGATTGTCTTTTTCACTTTCCTAACGTTCTATTCTGCCTATTTTAACAAGGTGACAGACTGTGGATGTTTTGGAGATGCTATTAAGCTTACTCCATGGCAATCTTTTTATAAGGACATTATTTTACTTGTTCTCATCGGCGTTGTTTTTTGGAAAAAAGACAGCTACAAGCCAATGCTTAGCCCAATGCTTAGTGAAGTAAAAGTTATTGGCACAACTGTTTTCTTTACCGCATTGGCTATTTATGCCATTCTACATCTCCCATTTATTGATTTTAGGGCATACAAAATAGGGAACCATTTACCTTCATTGATGCAAAACTCAGAACCGCTGAAGTACCTATACATCATGGAAAAAGATGGAGAAACGTATGAGTTTGAAACTTACCCATCAGATGGAGGTTATGAATATGTTGATTCAAAGCTGATGAACCCAGATGCTGCTGCGAAAATCACGGACCTGAATGTCTGGGAAGGAGATAATGACTATACCAATGAATTGATGAATGGTACCAAGCTTTTAATCATCGTTCATCAAGTTGAAAAAACATCATTAGATGAAATCGACCGATTGAGAAATCTGACCATTCAAAATCCTCGCTTTGAAACCTGGATGCTTACCTCTTCCGGTTATGATAAGTTTGAGTCTTTCCGTCACAAAAATCAACTCGCAGCGCCATACTTTTTTGCGGATGCAACTGTATTAAAAACGATGGTGCGATCAAATCCGGGAGTTTTATTGCTTCAGGATGGAACAGTACTCGCTAAATGGCACTATAACGATACACCTCTCGCTGACAATGTAATTGAAATTTTAAATCAGCAGTGAGTCGAAGAATATTCTTAATTGGTCTTCCAGGAGCAGGCAAAACCACTATGGGTTTGGATTTAGCTGTACATCTGGGGTTGCAATTTGTAGATCTCGATCAGGACATTGAAAAGGCTAGTAAACTAAAGATTAAAGAAATTTTCGAGGAGAAAGGCGAAGCTCATTTCCGCCAATTAGAAAAACTGCTTTTAGAAAAAGTTCTAGATGAGCTCGATGATTTTGTAATGGCTACAGGTGGTGGCACACCATGCTTTTTTAATAACATGGAAACCATGAAAAGAGCTGGCACTATCATATATGTCGACACACCAATTGATGAAATCCATCAACGACTCAATAGAGATACCACCCGCCCATTGATGCAGTCCAATACGCTTGAAAATTTGCTGGAGAAAAGAAAAGAATGGTACAATCAAGCTGATTACACCATTCAGAAATACAAAGATCTTATTAAGCTTTTCTAGAAGTTGAATCCGAAACTCACCGAAACGGTCGTATTATTTATATCAGAAGTCGCTAAAGGCTGATTCTCAGAAATAAAGTATGGAACGGCTTCAATTTGATACTTACTGGTAACCACAGCAAAATCTATAAAGTAGTCAAGGGTTCGATATCCAAAACCAGCTGTGATGTTTTCTCTATCCAAAAGACTGGAATTTTTTATTGGGTCAGGGAAAAATGCGTATCCCGCTCGTAATCTCAATTTGTCAAACCTATATTCTCCGCCAACCCGAATATTAATCACTGGCTCATAAATTTCATTGATAATATCATTGTCATCAGAGGTAGAAAAATCATCAGAATTCAAATTAGCTCTTCCATAGTCTACCATTTCGATATCCCCTGAAAGAAAACCACTCTTGCCAACAAATAAAGCTGCACCAAGTCCAATTTTAGATGGGGTTCTTAGTCGATATTGATTCACAAACAAATCACTTTGATATGGATCTATATTTCCTAAATCATAGGTTACCTGATCACCGTCAACCTCCTCTGTATAGGAAGTCCCTGCATCCCAATCTGCTTCCATATCAAGGAAGCTCTCCTCATCTAGTGAAATAAATGAAGGAGAAGTATAAGATGCACCAATGCTTAAAAATGGCACTGGTCTTAAAATCGCTCCAACATTAAAATTTATTCCAGATCCTCTTACACTAAATTCATTATCAACATAGATCGCATTTAGTGAATCTAAGTCTGAGCCACCTTGTAGAAAATCAAACTCCTGATAATATCGTTCTTGCCTGTAATTAAGTATTTGAACACCCATACCTCCACCGAAGTAGAAAATATCATCATAATTACCCCCGTAGGCTATATTTAACTGATAATGGGAGCCCCTCTCTTTAATCCTTTCACGCTGGATAGGATACCCCCCAACAAATGCTCCATAACCGTCAGTTACAGGAGTTATCAAAAACTGATCATAGGCGGCATAACCAAGCTCACTTAGGTTATCAACTGGTGTTGTTCCGGCTTCCTGTAGAATATTATCAACAATCGAGTTATAACCATTTGGACCTTCGTAATTTCTATTCAAATGATAGGTGCTGTTTCTGCTAATAGAGATAGCTAGCGAGCCTCCTTTAAATCTATCTTCCGTGAAACGACCCTTCCCGAAATTTACGACTGTGCCTATGTTGGCAAAGTTGAAATTGTTTTTAAAGGTTTCTTCAGAACCGTAGCTCTCAATTCCATCTGATCTGAATATGCTAAAGTTAGTATTGGCATTTCTGAAATCTATAGATGGAGTAAATACAAATACGCTTTTGTTAAAAAACCCAAGCCCGGCTGGATTGGATACAGCAGAACTTATATCACCACCAAGTGCCACCTGAGCTCCTCCAATCCCCTGCATTCTTGCGGTGCTACCAAGTCCGTAATTGGTATTGCTAAAGCGGAATGCATCTTCATAATACTGTGCATCGGATATAACTGAATATCCCAATAAAGAAAATAAGAGTATGAATAGTTTATTTCTCATTGACTTCAAAAATTATCTGCTAGTTGCCCCCTCTTCTACCGGAACTTGATCTACCTGACGATGATCTTGAACCTGAAGATCTGCTTGAACTCGTGGATCGACTAACTGATCCAGAACTTCGTGAACTTGAAGATCTCCCAGATGAATAGCTTCTGCTACTATTACTTCTTGATGAAGATGCAGGGCTATAGGATCTTGTATTACTAGAATTGCTTGTTCTGTTAAAGTTCCGGTTTGAAGAGGATCTTTCACTTCTGCCAATACTATTGAAACCTGAGTTCCTCGAGCTTGATGATCGTGAATTGACTGAACCTACATCTCTACTAGATGAATTGGAGCTTATTCTACCATTACTTCGTGACCTACTTAAATATTCGGCTTGTTGCCTGTTATAATTCACTCTTCTGCTACTTGACGAAACATCACTAGCAACTGCACCTCGTCTACCAGAAGAAGATCTACTTGTCCTTGAGGCAACAGATCCTCTTGACGATCTTGCTCCTCTAACCACATTTCTAGAATACCTGTAAGTAGCAACCGGTCTCCAATATGGCTCTCCATATCCGGCATAGTATCCGCCCCAGTAGCCATAAGGCCTTCCCCAGCACCACGAGTTCCAGCCCCAGCCTGCATTCCATCCCCACATAGGACCCCAAGCATTCCATCCCCATGGGTCATACCATGGATTACCCCATGCGTTACCATAAGAAATAGACCAGAAGTTTCCTCCCCAACTATTCCAGCCAAACCCTACATTCCAACCAGGACGGTTCCAGTTATTCCAATTGTCGTTGTAATAATTATTAATAACTACCGGTTGTGAGTTTGCACCGTTAAAATTGTCATTGCTGTAGTCATCATAAATTATCGAAGACTGAGGATCGCTGAAGTTTGGATTTTGATATGAATCCTGCTCTTCGTTTAAATAATCTTCTTGTGTTTTTTCTGGCTTATAGTAATCCAGCGTTTCCTGACTTACTCCTTCTATTTGAGGATTGGTTTCTTTGAATTGTTTTCCTAAAAAACTCATGTTTTCATCTTGAGTTTCAGTTTGATCCAAAGAGTTATCAGCCTGATTATATGGATCGTTTGAGGATATTTCCACTTTATTCTTTTTCTGTTTTTGACGATCCTTTTTGGTGAAGTACAAGTCATCGTACTCCTGACCAAATGCTCCAATAGAAGCGATTCCTAAAACGAAAATCAGTGTGTGTTTTAAATAATGTCTCATGACGATCCTCCTTTGTTTTAAATTAACGAATCTCAAGGGCTCTCTGTTCTATAGCTCTGCTATATTTGCGTCCCTTAAAGAAACTTATTACGTTAAGGAGCAAACTCCATACCAAAAGAAATTTCATTCATGGCTAAAGCTATTCCATCTCGCTCGGAAGATTATTCATTGTGGTATAATGAATTGGTAAAAAAGGCTGGTTTGGCCGAAAATTCTCCTGTCAGAGGCTGTATGGTTATTAAACCTTATGGTTTTGCTATTTGGGAAAAAATGCAGCAGACATTGGATCAAATGTTTAAAGACACAGATCATGAGAATGCATACTTTCCGCTTTTAATACCTAAATCGTTTCTAAGTAAAGAAGCGGATCATGTGGAAGGTTTTGCCAAAGAGTGTGCAGTGGTTACACACTATCGCCTTAAAAATGATGATGATGGAAAGGGAATAGTTGTAGATCCAGAGGCGCGACTAGAAGAAGAATTAATCATACGTCCTACATCTGAGACAGTAATCTGGGACTCGTATAAAAACTGGATTCAATCCTATAGAGATTTACCAATACTTATTAATCAGTGGGCCAATGTAATGAGGTGGGAAATGCGAACCCGTCTTTTTCTAAGAACAGCAGAATTTCTGTGGCAGGAAGGACATACTGCTCATGCTACTAAACAAGAGGCGATTGATGAAACCAGACAGATGCTGGACGTTTACGCCACCTTCGCAGAAGAATTTATGGCTATGCCTGTGATTAAGGGTGTGAAAACAGAAAGTGAGCGTTTTGCCGGAGCGGTAGATACTTATTGCATAGAAGCAATGATGCAAGATGGAAAAGCACTCCAGGCAGGCACTTCACATTTCCTTGGTCAGAATTTTGCCAAAGCTTTCGATGTAAAGTTTGCTACAAAAGAAGGCAAGGAAGAACTAGTTTGGGGCACTTCCTGGGGGGTAAGTACCCGGTTGATGGGTGCTTTGATTATGGCTCATTCAGATGATGATGGATTGGTGCTTCCTCCTAAACTGGCACCCATCCAGGTAGTCATTGTACCAATCTTTTTTAAAGATGAACAACTTGATGAAATTGAAAAAGTTGTTGCACCAATTGTCAAGGAATTGAAGGATAAAGGGATTTCAGTAAAATTTGATACCAGGGATACCCACAAACCAGGCTGGAAATTCGCGGAATATGAACTCAAAGGTGTTCCAGTAAGACTTGCCATTGGTCCAAAAGATTTAGAGAAAGGAACGGTTGAGATCGCTAGAAGAGATACGAAAGAGAAATCATTTCACCCAATAGACGGAGTAGTTGATCAAGTGACTCAATTATTGGAAGACATCCAGAAAAACATCTATGACAAGGCTAAAAATTTCCGTGAGGAAAATACCAGGGAAGCTGACAGTTATGATGATTTTAAGGAACTAGTCGAGCAAGGCTTTGTGTATGCCCACTGGGATGGAACTGCAGAAACAGAAGATAAAGTAAAAGAAGAAACCAAGGCTACTATCCGATGTATTCCATTACATCGTGAAATGGAGGAAGGAACTTGTATCTTTACAGGTAAGCCTTCAAAAGGCAAAGTTTTATTCGCAAAAGCATATTAATGGAATGGTTAATCATCATAGGACTAATGCTTTTAGGTACGTTTTTAATCGTAGCTGAGATCATTTTTGTGCCCGGAACCACTGTTGTTGGAATTCTTGGATTCATTTTTTCTGCTTACTGCATCTACCTCGGTTACGACTATTTTGGACCTACTATCGGCACATTAATCCTTTTAGGAGGTCTTGTTCTAAATGTCATCGCTCTGGTTATTGCATTCAAGGGACGTTCTTGGGAACGATTTTCGTTAAAAGGCACCATGACTGGAAAATACAATGATGATTATAAATTTGATTTAAATATTGGTGATAAGGGAATGACTATTTCCTCATTGAAACCTGTTGGTAAAGCACTCTTTGAAGATCGTGAAATAGAAGTCAGATCTAATGGTGGTTATATCAATGAAAATGTGGAAATTGAGGTCCTAAGAATAGAGTCATCAAAAATTTTTGTACAATCTGTAAATAATTAAATATCATGGGTAGCAGTGTAATGCTCATATTACTAGTTGTTGGGGGGATCATCCTCTTTTTTATATTCCTCTATTTTGTTCCGGTCAATCTTTGGATAACGGCGATTTTTTCTGGGGTAAGAGTTGGTTTATTAGAGCTTGTTTTCATGCGAATCAGAAAAGTGCCACCATCAATTGTGGTAAACTCATTAATTACAGCGACAAAAGCAGGCTTAACGATTCAAGAAACTGAAGAGAGTACACCACGGCAATTAAAAACGCAAGAACTTGAAACGCACTACCTGGCTGGTGGTAATGTGCCTCAGGTTATCAAAGCATTGATCTCAGCGGATAAAGCAAATATAAATCTTACGTTTAAGCAGGCTACAGCAATTGATCTTGCAGGACGTGACGTATTTGAAGCTGTACAAATCTCAGTTAATCCAAAAGTAATTAACACTCCATCGGTTGCTGCAGTTGCTGCTGATGGAATCCAGCTAGTTGCTAAAGCAAGAGTTACCATCCGAGCAAACATCCAGCAATTAGTTGGGGGTGCAGGAGAGGAAACGATCCTTGCTCGTGTAGGAGAAGGCATTGTGACATCAGTAGGTTCTGCTTCAACACACAAAGAAGTACTTGAAAATCCGGATAAAATTTCAAAGCTCGTTCTTCAAAGAGGTCTGGATGCCGGAACTGCGTTTGAAATACTATCAATCGATATTGCAGATGTAGATGTAGGAGCGAACATTGGTGCGAAATTGCAAACAGATCAGGCGTCTGCTGATTTGAAAGTAGCGGAAGCGAAAGCAGAAGAGCGTAGAGCAATGGCAGTAGCTGAAGAGCAAGAGATGGTGGCAAAAGCACAGGAAGCTCGAGCCAAAGTGATCCTTGCCGAGGCAGAAGTTCCTAAAGCAATTGCAGAAGCATTCAGAAGTGGCAACCTCGGCATCATGGACTACTACAAGTTCCAAAATATTGAGGCTGATACTGATATGAGAAGCTCAATAGCCGGTTCAGGATCCAAAAAAGGAGGGTCTAAAAAGAAAGACTAAAGATTTGTCTAACCTATAAAAGCCTCTTGGATGAATTTCTGAGGGGCTTTTTATTTTAAATGAAGTCTATCACTAGACTCAGGTATTGCTATCAACTTTTTCAGGAGTAAACTCACCTTCTAAGTCTATGGCTTGCTTAATATGAGCCACATGATGTTTGCAATGCCAGTCGTACAAACCTGCCATCCATTCCAGTGTAAACTCACGATTATATTCCGGATGAAAAAATGTCCTTTTCTTCTGCTCAGATTTTAAAGAATTGAGAAGCGTAACCCATCGTTTATGTAAGCCTTCCAAGATATCAATGGACTCCATAATATCTTCATTATCTGCATCAGCAGTCTTGGCCCATGCAGCTTCATCATAAGGTTTTATGGTCGGAGTATCCTCTGTGAGTATCAACTTAAAACGGATAAAACTATTCATGTGGCTATCTGCCAGGTGATGAACAACCTGCTTAATGTTCCATCCTCCAGGACGATATTGTAGCTCCAGCTCATCATAAGACAGATTATTCACCATTTTTTTTACTCGCTCCGGCAAGTTTTGAATGGTTTCAATCCATTGATTAAATATTTCTTCGGTGATCTCTGCTGGCGTTTCATACTTTCCAACAGGATATTTTAAGATATCGATATCCACAGATAGGTTATTTTTTTCGCTTAAAGATAGGAACTGTACTGCAAGGTTCGCCATACATGAGACTGCTTACAATCGGAAAAAGTTTAGCCGTTATTTTGGCATAGGCATATTCGATGTTTTTAACATTCCCACACCCTTTGATCACCACTTTTTTATCTGAAAGGTCATATTCTGCCATGCATTTATCAATGGCCTGATCAATCAATGTCTTTTCCACAGCTTGTTCGTCACCATAAGTAACCACATTGGCAAATTCCTTGATTTTTGTAACTAGCAGCATGTACGCCCAAGTAGGTACAATTGCTTCCGCTGTACAAATCAAGCCCACATTCTTATCCTGGTAAATAGACCAATCGTTTTCTTTTAGAAAGCTTCTGAAATCCTTCTCTCGCAAAATCAAACCTTCGAATAAGGTGTCTTTTACATCAAAAAGCGCATATTCGCCTTTGTGTAGAAACTCTTCAAGGTCAATTGAAACAAGTGGGCTCTTGGCTACTCTGTTAACTATTTCCTCCATTGTTTAGAGCAACTGTTTTTTTGGTGTGGTAGTTCGCCACTCTTTTAAATAATTCGGTTCAAAATAGGCTACATCTTCAAAGTCATTGTCCTTATATTTATTCAATGCCAACCTTCCCATATTTTTTGCTTCTGGGAAAATGTCTTCTATAAAGATCAAATTTTCCTGACTGGCGATTTCGCGAAACTTAGGCATACCATCTCCAAATAAGTGCAGCGGTTTATCAAACTCTTTGAACGTATCCTCATCCAAAATTTTTGGTTGTAGGTGCCAAATGATATCCCCATTTTGATTTTCGATTTGAGTATATACTTCCATCCGGCGAGCATCCATCATGGGACAAAGCAGATGATCCCCCATGAATTTACCACGCAAAGGCTCAGTAATAATATCCAGGGATGGCATTGAAATGAGGTTTTTTTTTAACGTGTAGCAAATTCCTTTCGCTGTAGTTACACCAATCCTTAAACCAGTATATGATCCTGGTCCTGAGGAAACAGCGACTGCATCTAAGTCATTAAAGGTTACATCTGCCTCTTTACAAACCTCCAATCCTATTCCGGGAAGTAATGAAGAATGAGATTTCTCAACCTGATGAATTTGAGTTCCAAGCAATTCACCATCATTGTGCAAGGCTACTGAACACACCTTTGTAGATGTCTCGATACTGAGAATTAGCGCCAAATCAGTTGGGATTTAGGATTGCATTGTATTTCGAGGAATCGTTTAGAACAGCTATGGCTGCCTGAATATCTGGATCTTTACCGAATGTCGACTCAATGATTCCACGCTCATAAAAATAGCGCCCTGCAATCTCCTGTTCAAGAAGCATTTTGATCTCTTCTTTGAACGTTTCAAGGTCCTGATCTTTATTATGCTTTGTTGCTTTTTCAAGGTTATCAAAATAGCTTTTTAGAGCAGTGTATTTTTTTTCTTCTTTGGCTATCTCAATTAAATCCTTTGTTTCTTGCTCCACTCGAGTGACATAATCAAAATCTCGTCCGGAAAGCCATTTTTTGAAATCCTCATAGTCACTCTCTGACAGTCTTAACTCGTCAGGTGAAGCGGGATTTAAATCTTTATTAGCATAGGAATATTCAGTAGCATAATAAAAGATGTGATCATTTTTGATCAGACTTTTTGTGATCGTAGCAAATTCCAATTTCTCAACTTCAACATCAGGATCTATTCCTCCTCCATCAAATACTCTTCGCCCGTTTAATGAATAGAATTCGTTTTTTAATGAATCTGGAATTTTACCAACACTTCCATCTTCGTTCCTGTTGCTATAATCAATGGCTTGTATACATCTTCCGGTTGGGGTGTAATATTTTGCGGTTGTTATTTTCACAACTGCATCGTAGGACAAAGGTCTTTCTATTTGTACCAACCCCTTTCCAAATGTCTTTCTTCCAATCAATACCCCGCGATCATAATCTTGCATCACACCAGACACTATCTCAGATGCAGACGCACTACCATTATCAGTTAAAACGACCACTGGAATGTTTGGATCTACAGGGTCATTCAATGTATTATACGTCCAATCATTCGCTCGGACTTTCCCTTTTTGGGTAACAATCTTTCTTCCCTTCTCGATGAAAACATTGGAAACGTTGACAGCCTCATGAAGGAGGCCGCCTGGATTTCCACGTAAATCCAATATGATACTTTCAGCGCCATCTTCCATTAGGTCAAGAACTTTAATTCCAATGGATCTGCCAACATTTTGGGTAAAGCTAGTAAGTCTTACATAGCCAATATCATCGGTAACCATGCCAGCATAAGGTACGCTATCTACAGCAATTTTTTCACGTTTCACATTCACATCAAACATTTCATCTTGTCCGAATCGCTTAATCGTAAGTGTGATTTCAGAATTTGATTGACCTTTCATGAGAAATCGAACCTCCTCTTGAGATTTGCCTTCCAATGGAATTCCATTGATGGCATGTATCTCGTCCCCAGCTTTCAATCCAGCCTCATGTGCTGCGAATCCTTCATATGGCATCACGATGGTACTTATTCCATCTTTCCTTTCGACTACCGCTCCAATGCCTGAATACTCTCCGGTTGTCATCATGCGGTAAGTTTCAATATCGTCTGCAGCGATATAATTGGTGTATGGATCCAATGTTTCCAACATATTATCAATACCGGCTTTCATTAAAGTTGTCGGATTGATTTCGTCCACATAATGGGAGTTCACTTCCTTAAATAAGGTGGCGAATATGTCAAGATTCTTAAGTATTTCGAAGTATCGATCAGTAGGAGGTTTTACAGCTGCTACTGTGATTACAAGAATTAAAATGGCGGGAAGAATTATTCGTGCTTTTCTACTCATAGTCATTCTGCATTGATATTACCCAAACGTTCCAGACACTTAATAAGTTGAGCCTGAATGTTATCAAAGGTTAAAATCTGTTTTGAAAGATAAATGAAACCTATGTAAAGGCATGATTCATTTGAATCAGAATTGATCAAATGTTTATTTAATCGATAAGCTTCACGAATTCTTCTTTTTAAAAGATTACGATCAACTGCTCTTTTAAAATTTCTTTTTGGAACAGAAATAAGAATTTGGTTAGGACCGGGGATGTCGGACTGTTGGTGACGAACTTGAAATTCATCCAAATAAAAAGAGGAACCGCTTTTAAATAGTCCCTCAATTTTTTTCTTACCGGTAAGTTTTTCCTGTTTAGAAAAACTGTATTTAGAAAGGCCCATTGGCCAGTAATTTACTTCTTATGTATTTCGTCAGAAACAGTAAGTCTTTTTCGTCCCTTTGCTCTTCTTCTAGCAATAACAGACTGACCATTCACGCTCTCCATTCTTTTTCTGAATCCGTGCTTATTTTTCTTCTTTCTAACTGAAGGTTGAAACGTCCTTTTCATGTGTATAGTTGTTTTTCAGTAATCACATGGAATTCGACCTCACGGCCTCATTTCATTATAATTTTCTTTCTCCCTTAAAAACGGAGGGCAAAGATAGATAAATCCTTGCCCTCTATGCAAATTTTGTGAAAATATTCTATTTCAAACTATTCAACATTGAATATTGATTCATCTACTTCTTCATTTACAAGAATTTCTGTGACTTTAACATCCAATTTAGATGGCCCTAATGGCATTTTAATCAATGTTGGAAACATAATTCCATTGAACTCTTTGTAGTCTCTAAAATCCGTTGAAAGTGTCATAGCTCCCTGAGGGGTTTGAGCAACATTAGTTGTCCTTACCAGGAACCCACTTTCAGCATCATAGTATCTCGTAGACTTTTTTCCTGATGGCATTGTCACTTCGATTCCATAGGCATCATTCCCATCAATACTTTCAACTGCGATAAGCTTCAAATCAATGCCCTTCTCAAGCATCGCTTGCTCTTCAACAATGGCTGAACTGATAGTCATATCATTGGCCTCATCACCTTCTATTTTTTTAGATCCTGCCATACCAGAGCTCATACCTTTTTCTCCATCAAATACTTGCTTTTGAACAACATTTTCGCCCATTTTCATTTTCTGTATTGACTTATTAGGAGCCATTTTTATTGACTCAATATTCATCTTATTACCCATCATGGAGGCTTCCATTTTCACTTTCACAGTCTTAATAGCTGCAATATTGTCCTTACCACCAATCGCTTTCAAGTAATTATTAATTACAGCTTCAGTAGTCAACCCCTCTGGCAATTTGGACAATGAAGGATCCACTTCATTTCCGTAGGTATCGTAGTACTTGAGTTCACCGAACTGATTCAAACTCTCAGCAACTTCACTTGCTTTGCCAACCACATTAATGTAAGCATTTTCAGGCTTCAGGTATTTCTGGGCTGTAGCTTTTATTTCTTCAATCGTTACAGCCTGTACTTTTTGCAAGTAGGTATTGTAATAATCTGCAGGAAGATTATAGATCGCAGTATTTAGTGCAAAGTTTGCTACCGTTTGCGGTCTCTCCAGAGAGGTAGAGAAATTGCCAGAGATTGAGTTTTTAGCAAGCTCCAATTCTTCTTCTGTGATTTCACCACTTCTCATTTGATCCATTTCGTAGATCATCTGAACGACGGCACTATCGGTCACCTCATTTCTTACATCAGCATTCGCATTGAATCTGGACACTAACTCATCTGAAGAAAGATTGGATCTACTTCCATACGTATAACCTTTATCTTCACGAAGGTTCATATTCAACTTTCCTGAGAATGAACCACCTAGAATTTGGTTCATTACCCTTACTTTTATTTCATCCTCTGATCCAACAGGTAACTCTACAGGATAGGTAATATTGATTACGGACTGAACTGAGCTTGGCCTATTGACAATGCCGACTTTCGTTTTCTCAGGGGCATCCGGATTTTCATAGGTAGGCATTGGAACTTCTCCAGATGCCCAACTACCAAAGTAGGTCTTTACCATCTTTTTCATCTGCTTTGGATTAACATCGCCAACAATGGCCAAATACGAAATATTTGGCTTAAAGTATGTGCTGTGGTATGCTTCCAAATCTTCTACGGTTATGTTGTTTGTCGTTTCTTCCGTTTGGATTTCACCGTACGGATGATCTTTACCATAAACCAATGCTTGATTCAAATTACCTGCAATAGCCCCAGGGTTATCTTTTGCCTGAGCCAATCCAGAAAGTGTTTGCTTTCGAATTTTCTCAAGTTCTTCCTCCGGGAATGTAGGATTGAACGCCACATCTGTCATCAACTCCATGATTTTCTCCTGATACTTAGAGAGACCTGATGCAAATACATTTGTTGATCCTGTGAAAACGGAAGCACCAATAAAGTCAATCTCTTCATCCAACTGTTCCTTGGTTCGTGTTTCCGTTCCGCGCATCATCATTTGACCTGCCATATCTAAATAGCCTACTTTTTCTCCTTCTAGAAGAGGCTCTCTATCAACCAATAAGTTGAAACTTACTCGTGGCAGCTTATGGTTTTCAATGATGAATACTTTCAATCCATTTTTCAATTCAAATGACTCATAGTCGCCAATGTTTATTGGCCTTGGGGTTGCCGGTTCCGGCAGCTTACTCCGATCCACCTGTGCAAAAGCACCTAACATTCCGATGGTCAGAACGAGTGTTAGTATATTTCTTAAGTTCATAATTTCTTGCTTTTATTCGGTTTATTGATCGTCAAGTTTTTCATCTTCTGGCTTTTGCTGAGCCGACTTTGGTAGGTAATAAAGTGTTACTCTATTATCAGAAGTCAAGTACTTTTTAGCCACTCGCTGAATATCCTCCTTTGTGACAGCCATATATCTATCAATCTCACTATTGATCAAATCAGCATCGCCATAGTATACATGGTAATCCGCAAGACTCTCAGCAATTCCTCTTACCGTGCTATTTGAGCTTACAAAATCATTTTCAATTTGATTTTGTAATTTTTGGAATTCACGATCACCAATTGGTTCAGTTTTAACTCGCTCGATTTCAGCAATCATGGCTTCTTCGAGCTCTTCAGGGGTTTTTCCCATGTTTACCAGTCCTAATGAAACAAATAAACCGCCATCTTCAAGAGCAAAAGGAAAGGAAGCTACAAATGCCGCTATCTCTTGATTATCAACAATCTCTTTTTGAAATCTGGAGCTTTGACCTCCTGAAAGAAGCGTAGTTAACATTTGCATCGCATAGTAATCATCTGATCCTTGCTCTGCCATTCGGTAGGCCTGAAATACTCCAGGGAGTTGTACATTATCAAAAACTTCTTCTCTTACCTCACCTCCTAAATTTGGTGCCTCAATCTCAGGGCGAGGAATTTCTTTGGTTCCTTTTGGAATTTCAGCGAAGTATTTTTTGATAAGCTCCTTAGTCTCATCAATTTGAATATCCCCAGCTATTGAAAGAGTGGCATTATTAGGCACATAGAACGTTTCAAAGAAATCTTTGAAGTCATCTTCAGTCGCATTATCTATATCCTCGAAAGATCCAATTGGTGTCCAGGAATATGGAGTCCCCTCATATGCTTTTCCAAAAATTTTGGACTGGAAGGACATGTAAGGCTGATTGTCAATACGTGTTCTTTTTTCCTCTTTTACAACCTCTTTTTGTGTAGCAACACCTGTAGAGTCAATTTTAGCATGAAGCATTCTTTCTGACTCCATATAGAGACCTAGTTCCAACTGATGAGAGGGAAGTGTCTCAAAATAAAAAGTTCTATCGAACGAAGTATTTGCATTTAACTGTCCTCCTGCATTTTGAATGATCTTAAAGAAAGATCCTCTCTCGATGTTTGGTGAACCCTCAAACATCAAATGCTCAAAGAAGTGAGCAAAACCCGTTCTTCCTTCAGGTTCGTTTTTAGAGCCTACATGATAAAGAACAGAAACATTAACAATAGGTGTGGAATTGTCTTGATGTAGAATTACATGTAATCCATTGTCCAGATCATACTCCACAAAATCAATTCGCTTTTCCTGAGCGATAGCTCCGAAAATTGCGAACGTCAAGATTAAGATTAGGGTATTTCGCATATTTAATTAGGGTTTACAATTGAAATCGTTGATTATATCTTTGATAAGACCTCTTGAACATGGTTTTTGTTTAACCGTGGGCCAAATTTACTCACAACAGCAGAGCTCGCTGCACTTGCCAATCTTCCTGCTTCTGCGTGTGAATGACCATGATTAATGCCATATAAAAACGCGCCCGCAAACATATCACCTGCCCCAGTCGCATCGACAGCCTTTGTAGGGAACGGCTCTATTTCATGGTAATCTGTTCCGTCAAAAACAACAGCACCATCTTTCCCTTTTGTAATGACAAACTCTTTTGCAATGCTTTTGATTGCGTCTTTTGCTGCCTCAATTCCTTCTACTCCTGCAAAAAGCTCGGCTTCATGAATATTGCAGAATAAAAGATCAACTCCATCTCCTACAACTTCTTTCATTTGGTCATTGAAATACTTAACCATGGAAGGATCGGAAAATGTTAAGCTTACTTTTGTGCCGTTCTCTTGAGCAATTCGTTTGGCTTCTTTCATGGCCTCCAGGCCTGTGGGGGACGAGACGAGAAACCCTTCCATGAACAAATAATTAGCATTTACAATGGCTTCTGCATTCAATTCATTTTTGGAAAAATCAGTGGTGATTCCAAGATATGTGTTCATGGTTCGCTCGGCATCCGGAGTGATCATTACCAAACATTTTCCTGTGGTTCCATTATATAGGCTATCTGGGTTGAGGTTTGTTTCTATTCCAGCCTTAATTAGATCGTTGACATAGAGCAATCCATCTGAATCGTCAGCTACTTTACAGGTGTAAAATCCTTTTCCACCAAACTCCGCTAACCCAAATATGGTGTTTGCAGCAGATCCGCCTCCTTGTTTTTTCTTAATATCTCCCTGAACTGCTTCTAGCAATTCAGCTTGACGATCTTCCTCTACAAGGGTCATTAAACCTTTTTCAACATCATGATCACTAAAAAATTGATCTTTGACCTCAATTTCATAATCTACAAGTGCATTGCCAATTGCACAAACATCGTATTTTTTATTCATCATTTTCGGTTATTCTTAAAGCTCGATCAGGATAATCAGTAATAATTCCATCAACTCCCCATACTATCAATTGTTCCATGATAGCTGGCTCATTCACCGTCCAGGGAATCACTTTCATACCCCCATCATGTATTTCATGTACTTCAGCACGCGAAAGTAATGGATAATATGGTGAATAAACTTCAGGAATAAATCCCAGAGAATCAATATTAACCTTCCAGTTTAACTCATTTTCTATTAAAAGCACAAGTTTAACTTCTGGATATTTTTGATGAAAAAATTGTAGAATACGAAAATCAAATGATTGGATAGTTGTTTGTTCCAGCAAGCCTTTTGCTTTTAATAATTGATATACTAAATCAGAAAATGAAGGTGGAGATGGATGAAATTCTTCTTCGGTGGACCTCTTCGATTTTAGTTCAATGTTGTAATTGACTCGTTTTAGTTGATTGGATTGGATATAGGACTCTACTGTATCAATTACATCGCTCAACAGTGGTTTATATACTGCAACTTTTTTCTGTTCCGGATATTTTACATTCCCCGATGAGCCACAATCGAATTTCTTTACTTCATCATAATTCAAGCGATAAATATTGATTATTGAATCACTGGAAATGGTGTCTCCATTCACATCAAAACAAAAATCTGGTGAAATGTAGGGCTCATGACTGACTATAATCTTTCTATCCTTTGAAACCACTACGTCAAGTTCAAGTGTATTAACCCCGAGTTTAGTGGCTAAAAGAAATGCAGGAATACTATTTTCTGGAGCTAGCCCCCTTGCACCTCTATGTCCTTGTATATCAATAGGCTCATGCTCCTTATGTATTTGATTACACCCTGTAAGAATGACAATAAAGAGAGCCCAATTTTTCATGCGAGAAATTTTATTCTGGTGAAAATGTAATGCAGAGATTCCTCATTGATTACAAGTCTGTAAAAATCCGTATTTCCTAATTGCTCGGGTTGATAACTACTTTGCTTAAGGTATTTCTTACTTATATTTTTATCAAACCAATGAACCAGTCTGATTATATCACCTTCAATCTCAAGACAGGTCATTCCCCTCTTTCCTACTACGCAACCCGAATTGAACAGACAGGGTATGTGAAAAAGTGTGTTGTAAACATAATTTTGGAAGCTGTGATCTTTATTCTCCTTAAAATACTTTTTAAGCTCTTTTTTATGTGCTTTTATCTCTTGCTTGATTTCATCCAGATCTTCTTTTGAAGCGAGTGAATATTCTCTGCAGAGTTGCTCTATTTTATACCTCAGCCTTTCTATTTTATGAAGAGATTCAAACAATGGTCGATGGGTATGGCCTATTACTGAAACCACCTTATTGAAAGCAGAAAATCCATACACACGTTTTTCAATTTTGTATTGCTTCTTGCTATTATGTGAAACCGAGTAACTTTTAATTCCCAATGGATTGGCAAAATACTTTAATGTAAATCCAATCAATTCATTGTGTTCCTGATACTTTTTGCTTGCCTGGTGCCCATGAAATACAAATAAATTTTCTTCTCCGAATTTTAAACGTAATGATTCGTAGAGCTTATACTTGAACGGAAGATGCTTGATTAAAAGCAATTCTAAGTCGTGGTTCCCAATTGTTTTGAAGAGTCTTTTCTTGGCGTCAAACTTGTCAAAAAGATGGTAAACTTTTTGCCACCTATCAATAATTTTTTTGAGTTGAAATCGCTGTAGCTCTTCAATGTCTCCATTTAGAATTAATCCTGAGTCATTTTCGAGGTAATAATTCTCAAGCGCTGATTCAAAGAGATTAGCATTTAGTTTAAAATCATCTGTACTTCCCCCATCACCCATGTGAAGGTCTGAGAATATGACCCACCTCTTTTGAGATTTTAAGTCCAATGATGGGCTTTGCAGGTATAGTTTATCTAGCTTTTTGTAAAGCACTTTCGTGCTTATCTGATTTTTTCTGACCATCTAAAACATCGGGAATCAGCTCGTAATTTAGAAATATTAGCAGCAATCAAACATGCCTTTATAGACATAAAATCGAATGATAACATTGGGTTAATTTTTTGAAAAAAAACTTATTTGTGTGGCTCACTCGCACCAAACAAAAAAGGCCTGATGAATGAACACCAGGCCTCAAATAATCGCTGCTTAACCTATCTCGATTTTTTAAACTCTACAACTTCTTTTGACAAGTTGTAGAAAGTGTCATATGCTCTTATCTCAATGATGATATGATCGTCATTAACTGAATTTAAATATTCAGTTAAATCTATATTTTCTGTGTTTTTGAAAACTAATTGTGGGCCCTCATTTATTGACACAGTGACTTTCTGAACTTTTACTTTATCATCTTTTACATCAATCGCCAAATTCACATCTTTTGAAAAGACTGGCAATCCATTATCAAATGAATTTGGTGTAGTGCTAAAACCTGATCTAATTGCTGGTCCAGTTTTATCTATAAATATTTTCTCCGCTCGGATTGGCTCTTGATTACCTTCATTATCCGTACTGTAGTATTTCATGTTGTATGAACCATCGGCAAGGTCATGTGGCATCATCTGTCTCCCATCTGATTTCATATACGGATGATCTGCAACTTTGAAATATGTTGTAGCAACACCAGACTCTTCTTCAACAATTTTGAATTTAATTCTGGTAGCTGGCCCATAAATAAAATCTCCGGTTTCTGTTCTTAACAAATCGGTGCGTGGTGCTGTGAGATCCTCAATTGGAGAACTCACTCCATTGACTGTCGCGGATACATTATCCATTGCCATCTGAGCTGAAATACTTAGGCTCGCCAGAAACAACACTCCACTTAAATACACTTTGGATAAATCCATAATATTTCTTTGATTGAATTTGATGCAAATGTGATCCTAATCCAGAGCATTTTTAATCAGGGGAATAATGGCTTTTTATTTAGGTGAATTGATTAGGTATTAATCGGTGCTTTTTTTAGAAAAAAATTTATAAGTTATTGATTTAAAGGTTGTTATATTTAAACAGATAAATAAAAACTATACATCCGACTAGTCTGGATATGGAATAAGATTACAATAAAAAAACCCTGACTCATTTCTGAATCAGGGCCTATAACTAGCTGAATATTTTTAAAATTTTAATCTTCGATCTTAAATGCTATGATTTCTGATGATTCATTATTCACCAAGTCTGTTGTTGTGATTTGCACATCGTAAGACTGGCCTTTTTTGAATGCTTTCTTCTCACTAATATCAATGGTTTTTGGACTGCTATAATGCACTTCATTTTGATCATTAACCTTGTATGAAATTGAATTGGTACCAGACTGATCATCAGTAGCTCCTAAGAAAAGTCGTGTTCCAGAAGGGTAAACTGGTATACCTTCTTCAACGCCTATTGGTCTGTTACTGAAATTGTATACGATTTCAGGTCCTTTTTTATCTAAGTATAGGTCTATACTTTTAGAGTACTCCACATTGTTAACATTGTCTACAGAACGGTACATCATTCCATAATATCCTTCTTCTTTCAAAGAAAATGGCTGATCATATTTTGAAAACTCATTGCCTATTCCAGCATATTCAATAAAAGCAACTCCAGCATTCGCATCAGATCCAACCAACTTTAATTGAGTTTCTCCATTTACATAATATCTATTGGCTACCTCGAAGTAATCACCTAAGAATTCAATGCTTGTTGAAGGTTTCAAGGTATCGACAAATACCTTTTGAGTATTCTCGCTCTCTACATTTTCTACTTTATCGTTCGCGCTGAATTTTACAGAGGTTAAGCCATGGAAATTCTGTAATGAAAATGCATTTTCATACAGTTCATCAGCAGCATCTCTTGTTGTATAATTTATTTGCTTAACTCCTGCTTTGTTATCTTTCGAAGAAAGAGTAATAAGAGAGTTTGCGGAAACAAATAAGATATCATCTCTTGTGTAAGATGAAGTTGCATTTATCGTGCTTATAGGTGCTATCTTATCCAAATAAACATTCAATTCCTTTAGTTCTTCACCATTATTTACATTGTCTACACTGTAATATGTAATTACATAATCACCATCAGTCAGGCTTGATGGTAGCACTTGGCCTTCTTTTACTTTGATATATGAAAGTTCCCCTAATTTGAAGTAAGTCGCTCGAATTCCAGAGTGTTCTTCTATCACTTCAAATTGAACTTTTGTGTTGGGACCAAAAACGTAATTATCCAACTCTGTCTTTATCAGATTTGTGATTGGTGCGGTGTTATCAAATACAAAATTAATATTGGCTGCCTCAGTATAATTATTGACATTATCAACAGAATAATAGCTATACGAGTAATCACCTGAAGTTCTATTCGCAAATTCTGTTTTTCCTTCTTCCCAAGCATCATTATTAAGGCTCCAAAGACTTTGCTTAACACCTGATTGTTCATCCCAATCTTTTAATTCAATTGCCAAATCACTACCATAATAGGTAACATTTGATATACGATGCTTATTACTTGAAGTAAGTATCGGACTTACAATTGGAGGCTTACTGTCAGCATACAATTCCATCTCAACTTCTCGAAGAGGATAGACATATTCTTTTGAATTAGGATCAACTGCCCACTTGGTTCTAATTAAGTTAGGACCCTCAGTATCTAAATAGATCGGAGCAGAATCTTCAGGATGCCTCTGACTTTTTAAATCATACGTTTTACCATCCGGTGTGGTAGAAAATTTAAGATATATTGGTAAATTCTTATTGACATACGTTCTACTGGATTCATCTACATAAACCACTTCTGCTTCTTGAATAATCTTTGGAGGAGCGTTCTCCTTCTTCTTTACCGACTCATTCGAGGGGTTGGACTTGGTATTTACCATTGCATATTGTGCAACTACACTTTCTGACATTAAGAATGTCAATAAAAAAATAAAAATTAATCTAAATGGTTTCATGCGTTCTTTTATTTGGTATTACTAATGATAGAACAAATATGATAAGACCAGAAACAGATAATCATAAGTATAAATTACCGAATGTCTTTAAGAAGATTACTTAAACCGAACTAAGTAGGAATTGAGTAAAACAGCTTGTATGACAACTCATCGCATTTTTACGAGAAAAAAAGAATAGTAATTACGGAAAGATTGAAATATCACCTCTTAAAGATTATGAGACAATGGTCCGCTCAAACAGCTTGACTACCTTATTAAGTATCTCGAAATCAAATCTGTAATCGGATGGATTGAGGTTTGTATAATGTGGGCTCTGAGGGATTACTCATACCCAACTTCCTTACCGCAAAACCCCTCGTGAACCTGCGCTTTGCTGCGGTTTCGAACCAGGGTTCTCATCCCTCAATGAAGTAAATAAAAAAACCTCAATCGAAAGGATTGAGGTTTGTATATTGTGGGCTCTGAGGGATTACTTCGTGAAAGCTTTTTAGGTTTCTTCGCCTTCTTTCATTCCAAGGCTTGAGAAGACTCTTAAACCAAAAAATCCATTACACTTTCGTGCAATGGATTTCTATTTGATGTGGGCTCTGAGGGATTCGAACCCCCGACCCTCTGGGTGTAAACCAGATGCTCTGAACCAACTGAGCTAAGAGCCCCTTCTTAAAAGGACTGCAAATTTAGTACGGTTTATTTTCCGTGCAAGTCCTTAATGAAAAATAATTTTAATCCAATGCTCTACTCAAAAACTGAAGGTATGGATTGAGTGTTCGATACGACTCAACAACCCTTGTAGTAAAATCATTAGAGGTGACTTCTTTATCGCTGTACTTCCTCATATAAATAAAATGTTTCAATTGAAGTAAATCAATGTGCTCATGATCTTTAGGGTATCCTTTAGGTGCAGTTTTTAGTTTATCCTCAGAGTAAGGTTCGCTGTAGGTGTCAGAGAATTTCTTTTCCTCAATAATTGATCTTAATTCTTTGCCGTTGTAATCGATCTCCTGTCTGATCTTTTGAAGTACATCTGATGGAGGCTGATAGAGCCCCCCACCTGCAAAGTTATTTTCTGGCATTATGTGTAAATAGAATCCAGGATTTCCTGACTTTCTTCCACCTGAAGTGATAGATGCACCAAAATTTGTTTTGTAAGGATCCTTATTCTTACTGAACCTCACATCTCGATTGATCCTAAAGAGTGTTTTTTTAGGATCTATTTCTGCAACACCCGGGTGAAAGGCTGCTGTTTTTTTGATAACCTCTGATATTAGCTCAATGACCTCTTCCTTTGCTTGCAAGTAGCGCTTCTTATTTTCATCCATCCACTCCTTTTTATTGTGCTTGGCTAGATCAGACAAAAAATCTAATGTGAATTGTAAATCCATTATGCTATTGAATTTAAGATTGTTTCTAATTTGATCGATCGGGATGCTTTTAAAAGGACAGTTGTGTTCTTAATCTCCAAATTTTTTAAGTACTTCTCCAAGTCTTCTTTAGTCTTAAAATGAAATTGTGGGTCTGCTATCCAACCAAACTTTTGCCCCACTGTCAGCACATGATTTATCCCAACCTTCTTAGCATAAGTAAGCACTTCCATATGTTGAGAATTACTATCCTCCAACTCATTCATGTCACCAAGAATGGCAATTACATTTTTTCCTTGTTCAGCAAGGTTTTCAAGCGCGACCTTCATCGAATCCGGATTTGCATTATAGGCATCTAATATAATAGTAGTTGTTCCCTTTTTGATGATTTGAGAGCGTGCATTATCAGGCTCGTATGAAGCAATGGCCTTCATGATATTCTCATCTGAAACTTGGAAATACCTACCAACAGCAACAGCTGCTGCCATATTTGAAAAATTATACCTGCCAATAACATTTGTGTCCGTTTGTGACTCTCCGAGTTGTATTTTTAAATGAGGAGCAGATGACAAGAGCTTGAAATCTTTTTGCGGGAATAAAACAGGGTTTTCAAAACGCTTGGCCATATTCATCAGCACTGAATCACTTGAATTGATAAAAGGAACACCCTGTAATTTTTTTATGAAATCAAAAAGCTCACTTTTACCTCTAATCACACCCTCAATTCCTCCAAATGTCTCGGTATGAGCCCTGCCAATATTTGTTATCAATCCATGAGTAGGCCGGGCTAATTCACAATAGCTTGCAATCTCACCGACATGATTTGCCCCCATTTCAATGATGGCGATCTCCACCTGCGGGTTAATGTGAAGTAGGGTTAGTGGAACCCCAATATGATTGTTGTAGTTTCCCTTGGTTGCAAAAACGATGTATTTCTCTGAAAGAACCCGCGAGATGAGTTCTTTGGTTGTGGTTTTTCCATTCGAACCGGTAATAGCTAAAACAGGTCTCTTGAACCGCGAGCGATGAAATGCAGCCAACTCCTGAAGTGCTTTTAGTCCATCTTTTGCCAGGATTATTCGTTCATCAGTCACAAACTCTTCATCATCAACTACAGCATAAGCAGCACCTTTCTTTAAAGCCTCTTCAGCAAATTTATTGGCATTAAAATTTGGTCCACTTATAGCAAAAAAGAGATTGTCTTTTTGGATCGTCCGAGTGTCAATTGACACTCCATCACTCAAAAGGAAACGAGAATATAGAAATTCAATAAAATCACCCATTGATGACAAAAATATCCTGAATGCACCGAATGTGCCTTTATATTTACTTTATGAATTTGAAAGATTTAAGAGTGCTGGCCTTTGTGGGCATATTGCTTGCTCTTTTTCTCAGTATTTGGTACCTGATGAAAACCTATGAAGAAGGGGAACCTAAGTGGATTTACTTGATTCTCAGCTTTGGAATAGCCATCCTTTTAGCACAAAGCTTACGATCAGGTGGCAGAAGAAAGGACTGATTAATCTTGATTAAAAAGTGTACGGGTTGCAATACTTCTTCCTAAAGTTACTTCGTCGGCAAATTCTAATTCACTTCCTACTGGAATTCCACGTGCAATGGTTGTCACCTTGATTCCGAATTCCTTTAATAATTTAGTGATGTAGAAAGATGTAGTATCACCTTCCATTGTTGCGCTTAATGCGAGAATTACTTCTTTGAGCTGATCATCATGTTTAACTCGCTTAATCAACGATTCAATTTTTACGTTTTCCGGACCAATTCCATCCATAGGTGAAATTCGACCACCAAGAACATGGAACAAACCATTGTATTGTCCGGTATTTCTAATTGCCAATACATCGGGTGTATCCTCAACGACACAAATCACCGACGTATCTCTATATGCACTCTGACAGGTGCATTCTTCAGTATCAGCGATGATATGACACGTATTGCAATATTTAATATTTTCTCGAAGCTCTTTTAATGCACTTGAAAGATCTAGCGTAGAATTTTCAGGTTGTTTAAGAAGATGTAGGACCAGTCGAAGAGCAGTTTTCTTTCCAATGCCGGGAAGTTTAGATATTTCCTCAACCGCCCGCTCAACTAATTGCGAAGGATATTCCATCAAACAATAGCAGCTTTAATACCTGCAGTAGTGATGCCCTCCCTCATGGGTTTAAGCTCATCATATATCCCTTTCTTTACAGCGCATTTCCCTTTAAAGTGGATTAGAAATGTGCATTGCTCCGCTTGATGAATGTCATGCTTGCACACCTTTACAAGCGTGTTGATAACATGATCGAAGGTGTTAAAATCATCATTGTAAACCATGAGATCACGCACACTTTCACTACCAATATCTTCTCCTGTCTGTATTTCTTCCTTTATGTCAAAATCAATACTGCTCATATCTCTTGATTAAGCTGCAAAATTAATAATTACACCTCAACCAATCTTGATGTGTATTTTGCAGCCTGATTTACTAACATTAACACGATGAATCCAGTTTTCGTTGGCACAATTGTTCTAGGTTATTTCATTTTATTGATTGGTATTTCATGGATTACCTCTAAAAACGGAAAACCAACTGATTTCTATACTGCAAACAGGGAGTCCAAATGGTATCTAGTAGCCTTCGGAATGATCGGTGCTTCTCTATCTGGAGTGACGTTTATTTCTGTTCCAGGAGAAGTAGCAAATTCTAATTTTTACTATTTCCAGGTTGTCTTGGGCTATCTCGTAGGCTATTTTGTTATAGCGAAAGTCCTGCTCCCTCTATATTATCGATTAAATCTGGTCTCCATCTATACCTACTTAGAACAAAGGTTTGGATTTTGGTCTTATAAGTCCGGCGCATTTTTCTTCCTGATCAGTCGGATAATAGGTGCAAGCTTTAGATTATTTCTGGTAGCAGGTGTTCTTCAGATTGCCTTTTTTGATGCATATGATTTGCCTTTTTGGATATCCGTTCTGACCACTATCATTCTTATTTGGCTCTACACATTCAAAGGAGGAATAAAAACAATTGTTTGGACTGACACCTTGCAAACAGCTTTTATGCTGATTGCTGTAGTAGTAAGTATACTCTTCATCAAAAATGAACTCTCGTGGACTTGGTCAGAACTTACATCAAGCCTATTCCAGGATGAACGCTCCACCATCTTTAATTGGGAGTGGCAAAGTGGGAGAAATTTTTTCAAACAGTTTTTTAGTGGTGCATTTATCGCAATTGTTATGACTGGTCTGGACCAGGATATGATGCAAAAAAATCTCACCTGCAGAAATATTGGAGAAGCCCAAAAGAATGTCTTTTGGTTTTGTATCATTCTGGTCATTGTGAATTTTCTGTTTTTGAGTTTGGGAGTTCTTCTCTATCAATATGCAGAAATCGGAGGTGTCGCATTGCCCGAACGATCTGATAATCTATTCCCTATTTTAGCCGTAAATGAATTTTCAACCCTTGGCGCTGTTACATTTTTATTAGGGATAACAGCAGCTGCATATTCGAGTGCAGATTCTGCCCTTACAGCATTAACAACTTCATTTTGTGTAGACTTTCTTGGTTTTAAAAAGGAAAATTATGAAGAGAAAAAGAAATTAAGAATAAGTGTGCATTTTGGCTTTTCAATTATTCTCTTTTTCGTGATTCTAATCTTTCAGGCGATCAATGATCAAAGTGTAATCAACTCAATTTTTATTGCCGCTGGATATACTTATGGTCCATTGTTGGGACTTTTTACCTTCGGGATTTTCACAAAATGGAATGTTAAAGATCATCTTGTTCCAATAGTATGTGTTGCTTCTCCGCTTTTGAGTTACATCATAAATCTTAACTCAGAGGTTCTTTTTGGAGGCTATAAATTTGGATTTGAAATACTAATTCTGAACGGATTAATTATGCTTTTAGGACTCGTACTTATTCGAAAGTCATAATTCCAACTCCTTCATTGGATCCCAAAAATATTTTTCAAAATTGATAATCTGATCATTTTTGACTTTTACTCCCTCTTTCTCTAATAGTTCTTTCATTTTGGTTGGTGGTTGAAAATGATTCTTTCCAGTTAAAACACCGATGCGGTTTACCACTCGATGTGCAGGTACATCATGTTCACTTACAGCTCCATTCATGGCCCAACCCACTACTCGTGCGGATCTGGCTACTCCTAAATATTTTGCGATAGCTCCATAACTTGTGACTCTGCCTTTTGGAATGAGCTTGGCCACTTCATAGACATTCTGAAAGAAGCTTTCTTTATCCATCAATCCAATTTAGTTACCTCACAATCCTCTAAGATGTAAAAAAGATGAAGGGGATTATCATCATTCAAACGCAGCTTCCCGGTAACCCTAACCTGCTCATCTGTAAACCTAAATTCGCGATCTGAATATACCTCCACTACAGTCTCCGGACCGGCTGCTCCACAGAAAAAACATGATTGATAAGGAAATCTTGATAGGATGAAATAGTCTTGATTGCTCTCCTGCTGAAGAGGGATAATAAACCCTTCAAGGGTCAGCTCTTTCCCTTCCCGTAATTTTAGTTGTTCGGAAAATTTAGGTTGTTCAACTTCGACCCCCATAAAGTCATCATGCCCAATAATTATCTCGACTTTGGATAATAATTCCCAGCCGGAGAGTTGAGGAGCAAACAAAAGACTTAAAAATATTGTCAACATAACGTGTAACATTATTCGAACCAAAGCTATCTAAAAAACGTGCAAGTGTCTTGCGATGGCATCTGTATAATTTTTTACTTTAGCCGAACATAAAGATTAGTATGAGCAGCATCATCTCCACAACGGAAGTTTCCAAAAAATATGTAATGGGCAGTGAAATTATCATGGCCCTAAAATCTATTACGATCAACATTGATAAAGGAGAGTATGTGTCCTTTATGGGTCCATCAGGATCAGGAAAATCTACTCTGATGAATATCATCGGTTGCCTTGATACACCCACTGACGGAACTTACGTCTTAAATGATCATGATGTCAGTGATCTTACTGAGAACGAGTTAGCTGAAATTCGAAACAAAGAGATTGGATTTGTTTTTCAAACGTTTAACCTATTGCCAAGAGCTTCCGCACTTGAGAATGTGGCATTACCTTTAATTTATGCTGGATATAATTCAGCTGATAGAGAAGAAAAAGCACTTGCTGCTCTTGCAGGAGTAGGATTGGATGACAGAGCATATCATAAACCAAATGAACTTTCAGGAGGTCAAAGACAAAGAGTTGCAATAGCAAGGGCTCTTGTAAATGACCCTTCTATTATTCTTGCAGATGAGCCTACAGGTAACTTAGATTCCAAGACTTCATATGGAATCATGGATTTGTTCCAGGAGCTTCATGATAAAGGTAATACCATCATTATGGTTACTCACGAAGAAGACATTGCAGAATATTCTCATCGAATTGTTCGGTTAAGGGACGGTCTTATCGAATCTGATGAAGTGAATAAGAATATTAGATCAGTTAGAACACCGGCATGAGTGCAAAACTCTACACAAAAACTGGAGACAAGGGACAAACCTCACTTTTAGGTGGTAAAAAAGTTTCCAAAGCAGATCTCAGAATCGAGGCATATGGAAATGTGGATGAATTAAATTCATTTATTGGTCACTTGAAGGATCATGAAGGAGTAGAAAATCGGTTAAAGCAGCAGCTCTATTGGATTCAAGAACACCTGTTTTCAATTGGCAGTATCCTGGCAACAGAGTCAGATTTTAAAGGATTTAAGCTACCAAAAGTCACTCAAACAGAAGTCCAACAATTGGAGGTCTGGATTGATAAATTTGATGGGGAGGTTCCCCCTTTAAAGAACTTTATTCTCCCGGGTGGGCACCCGGCCGTATCACTCGCTCATGTCTGTCGAACAGTGTGTCGCAGAACCGAAAGGAGTATCATTTCGTTATCAAATCATGAAGCGGTAGATGAGTCAATTTTACAGTTCATGAATAGATTGTCTGATTATTTGTTCATCTTTGCGCGCGCAATCGGCCACATTTTAGGTGTGAAGGAAGTTCCCTGGGCGCCTGAGTCTGATTGAAAAACCCCATTTTCAACCCAAAGATTTAACAAAATGACTGAGACGTTGGACATTCAAATCACTGAAACTAGCCATTCAAAACTTTCCGAAATCGATTTCGATAGCCTCGCATTCGGGAAGACATTCTCCGATCACATGTTTGTTGCGGATTATAAAAATGGCGAGTGGACAGATTTGAGAATTACACCGTATCAGAATCTATCATTAAGTCCGGCAAACGCAACGCTTCATTATGCTCAAAGCATTTTTGAAGGACTGAAAGCACATAAAAATGATAATGGTGAAATCCTGATTTTTCGACCTGAAGCAAATGCTAAGAGACTGATCAAAAGTGCTGAACGCATGTGCATGCCGCCAGTCCCTAAAGAGTTATTTATGGAATCTATTGAAGCACTGGTTTCTTTGGATAAAGATTGGGTGCCAAGCAAGCCAGGGACTTCACTATACATAAGACCCTTCCAGTTTGCTGACGACCCATTTATTGGTGTCCGTCCTTCTGAAACTTATAAATTCATTGTCCTGACCGGACCAGTGGGGGGCTACTATTCCGAACCAGTGAAAGTGAAAATCGAAAAACACTTTACGCGAGCTGTGCGCGGTGGCGTTGGAGCTGCAAAAACGGCAGGTAACTATGCTGCATCTTTATACCCTGCCAGACAGGCCCAGGCACAAGGTTATCATCAACTTGTTTGGACAGATGGCCAAACACATGAATTTATTGAAGAGTCTGGCACCATGAACATCATGTTCGTAATCAATGATACATTAATCACGCCTCCAACAAGTGATTCCATACTACCAGGCATCACACGTGAAAGTGCATTAATTCTGGCTAGAGAATGGGGAATGAATGTTGAAGAACGACCAATCAAAGTCGATGAGGTGATTGAAGCAATCGAAAACGGCTCATTGACTGAAGCATTTGGTATAGGTACAGCCGCTACTGTTTCTCATATTGCAGTGATTGGTTATGAAGGAACAGATTATACATTACCAGCCATCGAATCCAGAACTATATCTAATAGATTATTGGATGCATTGACCAACATTAAGCTTGGTCAAGCAGAGGATAAGTATGGCTGGATTAAGAAGATTGGGTGATTGATTCCTCACAAAATTCCCCTCCTTGGAGGGGTTAGGGGTGGGTATCAATGAGTTTCACCTAAAAGTGACCCAAAAACAATGATTTTAAGAAACCCACCTCTTCTCCTTCGGGGAGGAGACTTTAAGCTATTGTTTTTGGTCATTTCATTATTATTCATTGAATCCTAAAAGACTCACATTATCTTCGCCACTGCAATTTTAGAATGCTATGACAACAGATGAATTGAAAGATTTAAAGGCTCGTGTTAATGCCTTGAGGGGGTACCTTTGACTATGATGGTCGAAAGAAAAACCTGGAAGAATTAGAACTTGTCACCGCTCAACCAGATTTCTGGAATAATCCGGAAGAAGCAGAAAAAACTATGAAAAAAATCCAGCTATTGAAAGGCTGGACCGAAAGCTACGAATCAGTAGAAACTGCTCTAGATGATGTAGAAACCCTTTTCGAATTTAATCAGGAAGGAGAGGCTTCTGATGAGGAAGTGACTGAAGCATACGATTCTGCGTCAAAGCTTTTGGAGGATCTTGAATTGAAAAAAATGCTCAGTGAGGAAGAAGATCAGCTTTCAGCGATGCTTCAAATCACACCTGGAGCCGGAGGCACAGAAAGTAATGACTGGGCCGGAATCCTCATGCGGATGTACATCATGTGGGGTGAAGCCAATGGGTACAAGGTGAGGGAAGTTGATTTTCAAGCAGGGGATGTAGCAGGTGTGAAATCTGTGACACTTGAATTTGATGGACCTATGGCGTATGGTTACCTCAAATCCGAAAATGGCGTGCACAGACTTGTCCGAATTTCTCCTTTTGATAGTGGTGGTCGCCGACATACTTCGTTCGCTTCGGTATATGTTTATCCAGTAGCTGATGATTCTATAGAGATCGATATCAATCCTTCAGATATTGATTTACACACTTCCAGATCAGGAGGTGCTGGTGGTCAGAACGTAAACAAGGTAGAGACGAAAGTGCAATTGACACATAAGCCAACAGGCATTGTGGTTGTTTGTCAGGTAGAGCGGTCACAGCTGGCAAACAGGGAGCGTGCCATGCAGATGCTTAAGTCGCAACTCTACCAGATGGAAATTGAGAAGCGCAACAAAGAACGAGCGAATATAGAAGCAGGTAAAAAAGCCATTGATTTTGGATCGCAAATCAGGAATTATGTGTTGCATCCTTATAAACTTATCAAAGATGCCCGAACAGGCTTTGAGCGAACGGATGTGCAAAATGTTCTGGATGGAGATCTGAATGATTATATCAAGGCCTATTTGCTTCATGAGGAGTAGGTTCGCTGAATTAGTAATGTTCAAATTTCCAAGTTGGATTAATAATCCTCCCCCTAACCCTCGAAACGTCGAACCGCTCCAACAGGAGAAAGATGTATGAAAAAGTATTCTCTTAATTTCTGGCTTCTCTCCTTAAGTTCGTTTCTGTTTTTTGGCTCATTCAATATGGTTTTGCCCGAACTTCCAGATTTTATGCGAACGTTTGGAGGTGAAAATTACATTGGCCTACATATAACATTCTTCACACTCACAGCGCTGATATCTCGACCTTTTAGTGGAAAGCTGACCGACACATGGGGGCGATTACCTGTGATGATATTTGGTTGTATTGTAACCGCAGTTGTTTCTCTATTTTATCCATTCTTTTTAAATATTTACGCCTTTCTATTTATCCGTTTTTTACACGGATTTTCAACCGGGTTTAAACCTACAGGTACAGCTGCCTATGTAGCTGACATAGTGCCGGTGGAGCGAAGAGGAGAAGGAATGGGCATCTTGAGTTTCTTTGGAATGACAGGAATGGGCATTGGGAACTACGTGGGAGGAGTGATAGCTATTCATTACGACATTAATGTCCTTTTCTATAGCAGTGCAGGAGTAGCTATCCTTTCAGTCCTCACTATAATGGGCATGAAAGAAACAGTAGAAAACAAACAACGATTTTCGGGAGGATTACTCAAAATAAAAAAAGAAGATATTTACGAACCAACTGTATTAGTTCCCTCAGTTGTGATGATGTTGGTCACGTTTTCTTTTGGAGCCGCATTAACACTCGCTCCCGACTTAAGCGTCCATTTAGGTATTGCTAATAAAGGCTTATTCTTCTCATACTTCACCGCCACTTCACTTATATCTCGTGTAGTTGGCGGACGATTATCAGATGAGTTTGGAAGAAGAAAAGTGTTGATAGCAGCTATGTTAATCGTAGGAACCGGATCTATATATATAGGATTCTCATCATCAGCATTTCACTTGTTTACAGGCGCTTTAATCTTTGGTGCTGGTTATGGGCTATCATCTCCTGCACTCTTTGCATGGGCTGCAGACCTTGCTCCTGACAAATTCAGGGGACGTGGATTCTCTACACTCTTCATGGCATTAGAAATCGGAATAGGAATGGGCGCATTGCTTGCAGGACAAATCTACAATGGCAATCCAGCCAACTTCCCTGTGGTCTTCGCAGGCTGTGGAAGCCTAGCATACTTAGCTTTTGTTTACTTGCTTTTCAAAGGGAAGTAATTCAATAAGAGCCATATTTTTCTTTAATCAACCTTTTTTAAGCACTTATGCCCGATTAATTGACTCCAATTCACATATTTCTAAAATAATAATCTTATTTAATTATAATTATTTATTTAAATAGTTATAATTGTAGTTAAAATATTAAGCTATGGATCACCGAATCAACCCATTTGGTGCATTGATCCTTGCTGTGCTTACTCTCACCATTTGTATGCCCAGCAGATCATTAGCACAATCTGTGTCAATAACTGATTGGCAAAATCTTTCATTTGTAAGCTACGAACACATAACAAATGACAGTGCATCAATATTTGACCTTCAATTTGAAGCAGACAACTTCTTCCTTTCTGGTCAGGCCGTAACCATTTTCAATGATTATGACAGCCTAGATCTAAATTCTTTTGAAGTACTACCTGACGAAGACAATAGGATGAAAATTAAAGGATACCTAATCAACTCTCAATCAAAGCAAAAGCTTTGGTGGATTTCTGCCGTTAGTTTCCTACCAAGTAAGAAAGATGTAAATCTGGTAAGCGGCAACTTTATCCAGTTTGCTGCATATAACAAACTGGAAAATGCAGAAAGAGGATTAGCCTTTTTTAACGCATTCAATTTGGATATTGTGTACGTTGGGGATATGTATAAGCTGGTATTGCCTTACGACAGGAACACCTTAAATAAAGCCATAGAAACTTATGAAGATTATGATATATGGAGCGTGAAGTATGCTGCTGCTAAGGTTATTAGGGAAGCTAATCCGAATATGATAGTAAGTTCTGTTTCGAATTTTAAAAAGAGTGATGATATTCAGACATTTAGGTAATCAATAGCGTATAAACTTCTTGTAATGCGACTCACCTTTCCCAAGTGCTGTCTTTGATGACGTTTAGTTGCCAATTACATTCGCCCTTTTTAGATTACCACTTCTAAAATTCGTTATCCATGCCTAACCTAATTCTTTGGATCTACATCGCCGTGTCTGCTGCAAATGTTGTGGCAAAAATCATCCCATCAGAAGAATTGGATCATTTCACCAAACCCCTGTTGATGCCACTTTTGATCCTTTATGTTTACAAATCAAGTATTGGAAAAACTACTGCCAGAATATTGATGATAAGTGTTGCTTTATTATTTTCCTGGTTAGGGGATGTATCACTGATGTACCAGGCAAACGAAACATTCTTTATGACAGGGATTGGATTGTTTCTAATGGCTCAGGTTTTATATGTTTTAATCTTGCGAAAATCTACCTATCAAATTCCTCAATTTAATTTAGTCACAGCAGCTCCCTTGCTCTTATATGGAGTAGCACTTCTATACTTATTGTTGCCAGCTGGTGATTTTACCTTACCTATAATAGTCTATGGATCTGTAATCATGACAATGGCTATTATGGCTCGATTAAGATCCGGACATACTACAGAGGAGAGTTATCAACTTGCATTGTATGGGAGTCTCTTATTTGTACTATCAGATTCAATCCTCGCATTTAATGCCTTTCATTCAGCAATCCCTTATGCAGGCGTGTTTATTATGTCGACCTACTGTGCAGCGCAGCTGCTGTTGGTGAGGGGGTTGTTGGTGCATGTAGAATAAGGGCTTAACCACAAAGAACACAAAGAATATCACTAAGAGCACAAAGAGGTATATCAGAAAACTCAGTGAGCTTTGTTAAAACTCCGTGACCTCTGTCGTTAAAGATCTTTGCGACAATTAATCGGTGTACTTGAAGCGGACCATACCAAGTGCTACATCTACATCGAAAGTGAGTAGATTTTCTGCATTTGCATCATAGCTCATGTTGACAAACACATTTTTTTCAACCTCTTCAAATCCTTTTGCAATTTTTACAGCACACAATGGGGAATCTCGAATGTAAATGATAACTGGGGTGCCATCACGAGGAAGGAGTATTTCTAAATTACCTGCTCCAACAGAAGCATCCACAGTACATTTTTCTGTCATTTCTCTTTCGAAATCAAGAAGCACGTTACCAAAACCGATTTTGGTAATCACATTTTTTGCTCTTGCCAATTCCATTCTTCTAGCTACGATAGATCCAAAGTCAGCCTTCACAAAGAAAGTGTCCATTTGAATTGGATTCATATTTCCATCGTCATAGCCGACAACAATGTCTGCACTTCCGGATTTGATTTTTAAACGCTGAACTGAAGTTCCAGTCAGGTTAACATCGGCATTGCCAAAACCGTAAATTAAGTTGAGCTTATAAACGTCATTATCATTAAGGTTGACTTTCCAAAAGTCATTTTCTTTCTCGTTGCGAGAAACGGCCATACTGAAACTATCTCCAAAACCAGAAGAGCTATATTCATCCAAAACAAGCTTAGCATGAAGTGTTTTGTTTTTTACCTTATTGGCAAAAGAAGGATTAATCTTCTCAAGATTTGGATTGCCATAGATCGTTAATGGATTATCATCCTCATCAGATTGCTTTAATAAACAATTAGTGGCTGTTGCTTTAAGATAAAAATTAACGGTATCGAATTCAGGAGATTTCTTTACTGTGTAGAACTTCTTAAGCTGTGCAAACGCACTCAGACTCATTAGCAGGGATATACCTGCCATCAATACCAACCGCAACATGGATTGTTATTACGCAAACGTTATTCTGAGGTTACGTTTTTGATGCTATCGCGTTAAATATTTTTAAAATAAAAAAGGTGTGAAGTTATTATACCCCACACCTTTATAAAATTTCATTGATTTTCTTAGAAGAATTCCTTCATCCGTTCGAAGAAACTCTTATCTGATTTTCCGGGATCAGGCTGAAAATTCGGAGATTCCTTTAGGGCTTCAAGTGCTTCTTTTTCATCTGAGCTTAGTTTTTTTGGTGTCCAAACATTTACATGCACCAACTGATCACCCTGCCCATAACCTTCAACAGACTTAATCCCTTTTCCTCTTAGCCGCAGGATCTTTCCGCTTTGAGTACCTGGTTCAATTTTGATTTTTACTTTACCATCTATTGTGGGTACTTCAATGGAAGTGCCGAGTGCTGCATCAATGAAGCTTACATACAGGTCAAAGATGATATTGTTTCCATCTCTTTTTAATATGTCATGCTCTACTTCTTCAACCAGAATTAGCAAATCTCCAGGGATACCACCGGCTACTTCATTTCCTTTGCCTGACATAGATAATTGCATTCCGTCTGTAACACCTGCTGGTATTTTTATTGGAATTACTTCTTCTTGACGCTTTAATCCTGAGCTGTCTACTCCAGTAGCGCGACTTTCAACCGTTTGGCCACTTCCTCCACATGCTGGACAAGTAGAAGTACTCATCATCTGCCCAAGCATAGTGTTCATCACTTTTCGAACCTGACCGGTTCCGTTACAGCTTGAACAGGTCTGAAATTTTGTGTCAGGATCGACAACAAGTCTGTTTACTTTAATCTTCTTTTCAACACCATGGGCTACTTCTTCAAGAGTAAGTTTAAGCTTAATTCTGAGATTGGTTCCCTTTCTGGTTCTACGACCACCTCTACTACCGCCTCCTCCAAAAAAGCTTTCAAACGGACTCCCTCCTCCAAAGATGTCGCCAAATTGAGAGAAGATATCGTCCATATTCATGTTTCCACCTCCAAAACCTCCTCCAGCTCCTCCAACACCTTGATGACCAAACTGATCGTAGCGTTGACGCTTATCATCGTTGCTTAAAACCTCATATGCTTCGGCAGCTTCTTTAAACTTCTCTTCAGCCTCTTTATCATCAGGGTTTTTGTCGGGGTGGTATTTTATCGCAATTTTTCGATAAGCCTTTTTCAACTCATCCTTACTCGCCGAACGATCAACTCCTAATATTTCGTAATAATCTCTCTTTGCCATTTTACTGCTTCGCTCCTACAACAACTTTTGCAAATCGTACCACTGTTTCTCCCAATGTGTATCCGTTTTCGACCACATCTACAATCTTGCCTTCCAACTTTTTATCAGCTGGAATCTGAGTTATTGCTTCATGCTTTTCATCATCAAACTCATCGCCTTTCTTCACCTCCATTTTTTTCAATCCTCGATTTTGAAGTGATTTATTCAATTTATTCTGGATTAGCTCCATGCCTTCTCTAAGTGCTTTGATGTCATCACTTCCTTCGGAAGCATTCATTGCTCTTTCAAAGTCGTCAAGCACTGGCAATAAATCATTCATCAAATCTTTATTTGCAGTGCTTATGAGGTCAAGTTTTTCTTTTGAAGTTCTTCTGCGGAAGTTTTCAAACTCAGAGTACAGTCTAAGGTATTTATCTTTAGCCTCTCCAAGCTGTTCCTCTAAGGTGTGCTCAGCTGGTTTCTCCTCTTTTTTATCTTCTTTTTCCTTTTTGGTTTTCTTAGTCTGACCTTCTTCAGTTTGAGCTTCTTGCTCTTCTACGATTTCCTGCTCTTTATTCACTTTTTCTTTTGTTTCCTTCATCCTTTCAAATTGCTTAAAAGACGATCAACAATTGACAATTTCTTTGCCAATGATCACTGATGTGCCAATATGTCAGTTATTTAAAAGCTGCCAAATCTTATCCTTGAGCTCCTGAATTCCTAGGTTGGCTACACTTGAAATAAATATTGTTTCTATTTCGGGAAGTTCCTGTCTCATTTCGTTCATGAGCTCCTCATCAAGTAGGTCTGATTTAGAGATGGCCAAAAGTCTTTCCTTGTCCATTAGCTCAGGATTGTGCATTTCTAATTCACTCCGGAGGATGGCATATTCTTTTCTAATATCAGATGCATCTGCCGGGACCATGAACAACAAAATAGAATTCCGTTCGATATGTCTCAGGAAACGATTGCCTAGTCCCTTACCTTCAGCAGCACCCTCGATTATTCCTGGAATATCAGCCATAACAAATGACTTATAATCTCGATAAGGTACTACTCCAAGATTCGGAACCAAAGTGGTAAACGGATAATCAGCAATCTCAGGTTTTGCTGCTGAAACTACAGAAAGCAAGGTTGATTTACCTGCATTCGGAAACCCTACCAGCCCAACATCTGCAAGAATCTTCAATTCAAGAATGACCCAAGTTTCCTTACCTTCTATTCCGGGTTGGGCATATCTAGGAGTTTGATTCGTTGATGTTTTATAATGTGCATTTCCCTGCCCTCCTATTCCACCAGGTAGAAGGATTTTCTCCTCCCCATCTTCCATTATCTCAACGAGTTTTTCGTTGGTTTCTGAATCTCGAGCGATGGTTCCTATAGGTACTTCCAGAATAATATTTTCGCCATCCTTTCCAAATCTCCGATTTCCTTCACCGTGACCACCGTTTTCAGCGACAATGTGTTTTCGATATTTAAGATGAATCAGAGTCCAAAGCTGGCTATTGCCTCTTAATATAATATTGCCACCATGGCCACCATCACCTCCGTCTGGCCCACCTTTTGGTACATGTTTTTCTCTTCTGAAATGAACAGATCCAGCTCCGCCATCACCGGATTTGGCATAGAATTTTACATAATCTATAAAGTTGGAATCCATTGGTCTTTAGACCTCTATTGCAGAAACCGTCTTATCGATCTCTCTTGATATCTCTTCAATATCACCGATACCATTCACTCTAGATAGTCTGCCTTGTTCTTGATAGAAAGGTAACACATGTGCAGTCTTATTGAAGTATTCACTGATCCTTCGATCCAGTTTATCAGAGGCATCATCTGCTCTATTCTCTAACTGCTTACGTTTAGCAATTCTTTGTCTCACTTCGTCCTCTGTCACTTTCAATTCAATGACAGAGTGAATTTTAGTACCCATGGATTCCATGAGATTGTCTAAGGCGATGGCCTGATCTACGGTCCGTGGGAATCCATCAAATAAGAAACCCGTCGCTTCTGGATTCTTTTCTACCTCATGCTTCAACATGGCTATCGTGATATCGTCAGAAACCAGTTGACCACTGTCCATGATTTCTTTGACTTTCTTACCTAGCTCGGTATCATTTTTGGTATGCCACCTAAACAAATCACCTGTAGAAATGTGGCACAATCCGAACTTCTCAATTAATCGCTCACTTTGAGTGCCTTTCCCAGCTCCCGGAGGACCAAACAAAATAATATTTAGCATACCTTCAATTTGTAAAAAGCGACAAAGATAAGGGCTAAAATTGTTTCTGACAGCCTGATTTTGAAGTAGTATCACTAAGTTAGCCACAAGAAATGGCTACCGTACTAAAATACTTTACAGTTTACTTCCTTAGTGGGCTCAAATTCATATTTGGACCCACTTTTGGTGTGGCGAATGATCTGCCCATCATAGCCACTATTATTCTTACTTCACTAGGAATGATGACCACCATCTACCTATTTACTTTTTTTGGTGATGAGATTAGAAAATTTTTTTCTCGATTCAGAAAAAATAAACGAGTTTTTACCAAAAGGAATAGAAGGTTCGTTATGCTATGGAAAAAATTTGGATTAAAAGGATTATGCATCCTTACTCCCCTCATACTAACACCTCCAGGAGGAGGACTGTTAGTTAATTTAATAAGCTCTAAGAAAAAATTGATTTTGAAATGGATGTGGATCAGTGCTGTATTATGGAGCACCATCATCACTTTGCTAATAAAGTATGCCTTTTGGCTGGTTGAGGATTTTATTCCTTCTTAATCTGCTCCCTCTGTTTCATCATCAAGAATTTCAATGTCCTGAATCAAAACTCTTTTAGAAATAGCTCTCCCCGTTGGTGTAGCTGCAAGTCCTCCCATTGCAGTTTCTTTATATCTTGCTTCCATACTTTGACCTACTTCACCCATTGCGTCAACACACTCATCAACAGGAATAACGGGGCTAACATCTGCCAAAGCAATCTGCGCCGACGAGTTGGCAATTGCGGCTGCACTGGCATTTCTTACCACACATGGTATTTCTACCAGACCGGCAACCGGGTCACATACAAGACCTAGCATACATTGAATAGTAATGGCCACTGCATTGAAAATTTGATCATTATTACCTCCTAAACAATAGGTAATTCCCGCTGACGCCATGGCTGCAGCTGCGCCTGTCTCTGCCTGACACCCTCCAACTGCACCAGCAATAGACGCACGTTTTTCCAATATCAGGGCAACACCAGCACCAATGAGAAGGGCTTCATATATATTTTTATCCGGGATATCATGAATTTCCTGTAATGTCACTAAGGTACCTGGAAGAATACCACTAGCCCCTGCTGTTGGAGCAGCCACCACTCTCCCCATACATGAGTTTACTTCTTTTGCAGCAAGTGCTCGGGCAATTAGTTTTTGGAATTCAGGAGATAGGACTGTCTTTGGAAAGTTCATCACTTTCTTTGCGCCATTATTGATCATGCCCGAATAAGAACTCATATCCTCTTCAAGGCCTGACTTAACAGCTTCTTTCATGACCTGATAGGCTTGGTCGATTCCTGCCCAAATATCAGATTCAGCTTTACCTTTTTGGTTAATTTCAAAATCAAGGACAGGCTGGAATAAGGGAATATCATTCTTCTCACACTCTTTTTTCCACTCTTCGAAACTGTTAAATAAAACGCCCATACTCAAAGATACAATTTGTTTGACCGATTTAACCGGTCCATTAAGTTCTGAGTTTCCTGTAGATGCGTATTTTTGCGGCCATGCTAAAAAATGACCTTATTCTGAGAGCTGCCCGAGGGGAAAAGACAGAAAGAACACCAATTTGGTTGATGAGACAAGCAGGTCGAATCCTGCCAGAATACCGCGCAGTGAGAAACAGCTTATCTGGCTTTAAAGAGCTGGTGGAAACACCAGAAAGAGCTGCTGAAGTGACGATTCAACCAGTGGATATTTTGGGGGTAGATGCTGCAATTATATTTTCAGATATTCTAGTCATCCCTGAGGCAATGGGTCTTACTTATGAAATGGTGGAAAAGAAAGGTCCTCATTTCCCAAAAACCGTTCAAAGTAAGGCTGATATTAAAGCTTTGAAAATTGCTGATCCTTCAGATTTAAGTTATGTGTATGAGGCCATTAAAATTACTAAAACTGAATTGAATGGAAGAGTGCCATTAATCGGATTTGCCGGAGCACCATGGACTATATTTTCTTATATGATCGAGGGTGGAGGAAGTAAGACATTTTCAAAGGCACGAAGGCTTCTGTACTCGGATACTGAGCTCGCTGATCAGCTGCTGAATATGATAACAGAGTCGACCATAGGATATCTTAAAAAGCAAGTGGAATCAGGTGCTGATATGCTCCAAATTTTTGACTCATGGGCAGGCGTACTACCCTCTGAACATTATTCCAGGTTTTCATTGAAGTATATTTCTAGAATATGTGATGCAATAAATGACGTACCAATCACTGTCTTCGCAAAAGGTGCTTGGTGGGCACTTCCTGAGATGAAGGATATTAATTGCCATACGGTAGGGTTAGATTGGAATATGAATCCAGAGGAAGCAAGATCATTGTTTCCAAATAAAACTTTACAGGGAAATCTTGATCCTTGTGCATTATATGGGAGTCTGGATACAATTAAATCTGAGACACAAAAAATGCTACATGCATTTGGTGATCATCCGCACATCGCTAATCTTGGTCACGGTGTTTATCCTGACACGGACCCTGAAAAAGTAAAATATTTCATTGAGTGTGTGAAGGAATTATCTTCTCATTGATATTTGATGTAAGAGGCTATCTTCCTCTTTAATTCATTAGGATCGAATGGCTTGGTGATATAGTCATTCATGCCAGCCGCAATTACATCTTGACGAACCTTAAGAAGTGCTGATGCTGTTAATGCAATGATTGGGGTCTTTTCATCAAACATGCGAATTTTCCGAGTAGCCTTATACCCATCCATTATTGGCATTTGAAGGTCCATGAGTACAAGGTCATATTTATTAGCCTCCATCATTTCTACGCCTTCCTGCCCATTGCGAGCTACCTCCACTCTTAATTCCCATTTTTTTAGAAACTTTTCGGCAACCATTATATTCATCTGGTTATCCTCAACGAGCAATATTTTCTTACCCGTAATTATGTTAGAATCTGCCTCCTCTTGTTCTGCATGATCTACCTCCTCAGTTAGCACCTTTTTAAAACTCAGATCAAACCAGAAGATTGTACCAGATCCGGGTTCACTTTTAACATAAATCTCTGAACCCACCATATTCAATATTTTTCTAATGATGGCTAAACCTAATCCAGTACCGCCAAACTCACGTGTCGTAGATGATCCAGCTTGAGTGAATCGTTCAAAAATTACTTTTTGCTTATCATATGGAATCCCAATACCTGAATCTAATACTTCTGTTCTAACGGTTTGAATTCGCTCATCTTCATTCAGCAAAGTTGTCTTTAACTTGACATATCCTTTGGATGTGAACTTAAGTGCATTGTTTATTAGATTATTGAGCACCTGGTAAATCCGAGTCTGATCAGCTAGTACCAGAGGATGCATCTTGTCATCCAATTCCAAGATCAGGCTAATACCTTTTTCATTTGCTAAAGCACTATGTGCCTTAATTATTTTGGCAGAAAGAGTTCGCAGATTTACTTCAGTAAACTCGAATTCAATAGCTCCTGATTCCAATTTATTATAATCAAGAATATCATTTATCAAGGCGGTTAGATGCTCTGCGGAAAATTGCAGGGACTCTAAACTTTCCTTTTGATCTTTTCTTGGACTTTCATTAATCAGAAAATGCGAAATCCCAACCACCGCATTTAATGGCGTACGAATCTCATGGGAAATTGTGCTCAAGAAATCTGTCTTGGCTTTGGAAGCAGCTTCCGCAGCATCTTTTGCCTTCTTAAGCGAGTGAGCAAACCTATAAGACAGAATCAGTGATTGGAAGAAAAAGAATAAAATGAATCCAATGAATGTCAGAAAGGTATTTTCCTGAACAGGAGTCAGATATACAGAAATCAGATAGACGGCCACCATAAACACAATTCCAGTACTTGCGAATGCGTATTGAGCACCTGTTCTGTTTCTTTTATATGCGATCCAGTAAACATAGATGAGATAAAAAATTGCTGCTATTACTAGTATAAAGTATGGCTCTACCAGCTTCGTAAAAACAATTGGTGGTGCAAAAAGTGATAGCAATGAAAAAATTCCGGAGATTACCGAAAAACCAAGCAAAATAGTTCTCTTGCTATCTTCCGGATACAGTAAATAACTATATATAGTAAATATGCCGCATGGAATAAAAAGGGCTAGATATTCAGCCCTGATAATAAGATCCCATTTCATATTCGGATATAGTGCATGAATAGCGTATTCACCACTTCCTACCATTCGATAGCTGAATGTCAGACAAAACAGTGCAAAGAACAACACTGATCTTTCGTGCTGTCCAAACATAAAAAGGCCTAGAAAAAATAGGCCACCCATAATTAAGCTTCCACTTAATAGAAAGTCATAGCTAAAATCAAAATCTCGTTTCGCATTTAAAACTTTACGATCGCCTATCATTATTGGCTCGCGCACACCTCCTTTGGTATGCCTGAAATTTGAAACATGAATTATAAATTCCAAAGTATTTCTAAACCTTGCGATAGGTATCACTTGAGGCATCCAATCTGGAGTAGATGATTCCAATGATTTCCCGACCTTACCGTTTCTGCCTATTTCAAAACCATCATAAAAAAGTACATAGGAGTTGTAAGATTCACCTAATGATATTGCCAGCTGTGGAGTTTTAGGGGGCAACAATACTCGAACTCTATAAGTAGCATATCCCTGATCTGTTAGTTCCGTTCCATTTCTAGTGACCCCTCCATTCCAAAGTTTGGGAAATTCATAATAGTCTTTTTCATGCAAGTCTATTGAATCGGGCTTGACTAATTTTTCCCAATAGAATTCCCATTCGCCGTTAAGCGTTACCGAATTATTTTGAAGATCAACTTTTGATAAATCTATAACCCCATCAATAACCTCCTGAGCGGAAACATTGATTAATGAAAGGAGAACGGCCAGGGTAATTAGGGTCTTCTTCATGGCTGACAACAGCCAAATTAAAGATATTTTTTGAGTATCGGATTTTCTTTAGCCTCTTGAAATAATTTTTCTTTATCAATAGGCACTACTCCAGGCAATTCGCAAACCATTCCACCACCAATATTAGCCATTTCAGCTATGAATTCTAAAGGTAGCCCAAGTGTGAGGCAAAGGCCTGCAATGCTGATAACTGTATCACCAGCCCCTAATACTTCAACAATTTGGCGTGGGTGTGCATTTAATTTACCAGATTCGGTACCGGAATCGTAGAAGATACCATTTTTCGAAAGCGTAATAAAATAATTATTTGCTTCGACGCTTTGTTTAAGTTGAGTAGCTGCACTTGAAAGTTCTGACTCATCTAATGCATCAAACTCAATATCCAAGCCGTCCTGGAGGTCAGCTACATTCACTTTGAATAATGATACTCCTTGATAATTAGTGAAATTTCTCCTTTTCGGATCAACGGCGATTGGTATGTTTTTGCTTTTAGCTAATTTGATTGTTTCCTCAATTACTTCTGGATTGATTGTTCCTTTGTCATAATCTTCAAAAATCACTAAATCACATTCATCAAGTAAATTTTTAATGTGATGAAGTAATGATTTCTGATCCAGATCTATCAATGGATGAACATCTTCATTATCAACACGGATTAAATGTTGTAATCCAGATGTTATCCTAAGCTTAGTAGTTGTCACCCTATTTTGGCTTCTAATTATACCCTTATTAGGCATGTTTTCATACTCCAGGAGCTGTTCAAATGCTTCTCCATCTGGATCATCTCCAACCACTGAGCAGAGTATCGGAGTTGCCCCAAGGGCACGGATGTTCATCGCCACGTTAGCAGCGCCACCCAATCTTTTTTCTTTCTTTTCAAGTGTAAGAACAGGGACAGGGGCTTCTTTAGATATTTTGCTTGCCTTTCCTCTCATGTAGTAATCAACAACTACATCCCCAACCACTAAAACTGTTTTATCCTTAAAAGCCTCAAATACGTCTTCAATTGATTTCATCTCATGACAATTTAGCAAGTGATACAGTCATTTGTGCAATGGCTTTTTTCAAATCCTCGTCTGAGGCCGCATAAGAAAGTCTAAGACATTCTGGGTCACCGAATGCCTCACCGGTAACCAATGAAACATGTGCATCTTCAAGCAAAAACATACACAAGTCATTGACAGTATTGATCTTAATTTCTCCATAAGACTTGCCGATGTAATGACTCACGTTAGGGAAAAAATAAAAAGCCCCCTGAGGCATATTGACCTCAAAACCTGGAATTTCCTTCAGTAGCTTATAGACAAGCTCTCTTCTGTGCTCATAAGCCTTTGCCATCTCCTTTGTAGGCTCCATAGAACCATTTAAAGCAGCAAGAGCGGCTCTTTGAGCTATCGAACAATTTCCAGAAGTGTACTGACCTTGCATTTTGTTTGCTGCTTTGGCAATCCATTGTGGAGCGCCAATATACCCTACCCTCCAGCCAGTCATGGCAAAGCCTTTTGAAAATCCATTTACAGTAACTGTACGATCAATCATCCCATCAATAGTTCCAATACTTTCATGCTTGTCTCCAAAATTGATCAGCTCATAAATCTCATCTGAGATTATAGTAATGTCTTCTCTATTTTTCAACACCTCTGCAAAATCCACCAAATCATCGCGCGTAAACACGGATCCTGTTGGATTGCAAGGAGAAGAGAATATAATTGCCTTGGTTTTTTCAGTGATGGCAGCTTGCACCTGCGCTGCTGTTGCCTTGAAATCGTTTTCAATGGTACCTCTGACAAACACGGGCTTACCCTCTGCAAGCAATATCATTGCAGAGTAGCTAACCCAGTAAGGAGTTAATACAATAACTTCATCTCCTGGATTGAGAATAGCCATAAAAACATTGGCGATCGATTGTTTCGCTCCATTTGATACAACTATTTGATCTGGTCCGTACTTCAATCCATTATCTCGATCAAATTTTTCTGATATCGCTTTTCTTAGATCAGGATACCCGTTGACAGGTGGATAAGCAAAGTAATTTCCTGAATTAATCGCTTCAATTGCACCTTCTTTTATGTGTTTTGGAGTCTTGAAGTCAGGCTCACCAAGGCTTAGGCTAATCACCTCAACCCCCTTTTCTTTCATCTCACGGGCTTTTGCAGCCATAGCCAGTGTAGCTGATTCAGGAATACTTTTAATACGATTGGAAAGTGCGTTCATTTTGTGAATATTATGCCCCAAAAATAGAAAGAAGAGTCAACTCTTAATGGCTAACTCTTCCCTAAAAGATTTGTGGTTGGCTATTTAATTATTCGCCATCCTCTCTGGCGCTTTGATCCAGATTAAATAATAGAGAAATTCTTAAGGTATCTGCTAGTGGATGATTTTGTCCCTGTGGTATTAAATAGGAAAAATCGAATCCAAATATCTGGTATCTAAAACCAGCACCTACTGTGAAATATTTTCTATCTCCTTTATTTTCATGTTCAGAGAAATATCCTGCACGAGCCGAAAAGATATCTCGGTACCAATATTCTGCACCTATAGAGTAGGTTAATTCTTGAATTTCTTCTTGAAATCCTCGTGGAGCATCAGCAAATGATCCAAACGTACCAGAAAGGAGTGGTCTATCAGGATCTTTGCCCTTTGCAATCACTTTATTTCCATTGCTATCTGTCACAATATTACCATCCTGATCCGTCTCGTAGATGGGAGGAGTTGGGACCATTAGTTTGTTAATATCAAAGGCAAGTGTAATGGTATTGTATGGATCCAGATTGGTCTTGAAGGCTGAACCTATTCTGAAATTTGCCGGTATGAAGTTCTCATTACTTTCTGCACTGTATGTTACTTTCTGACCAATATTTGAAATGTGTGCACCTAAAGAAAGTTCTGAGTTTTTCCCGGAAAGCATAAATGGTTTGGTGTAATACCACCCAAGATCGACAGCTACACTTGTCCCGGCTTTTGCATCCGGTGCTCCGGTAATATTTCCAGCTAGGTTTGACCAGACAAAGCGTAGTGTTGCGCCCACACCCATATTTTCAGAAAGTTTTCTTGAATAGGTACCATCTATAGCTAATTCGCTAGGATTCTCAACACCGTTAGGATTAGCAAATTCATCATATAGTGCAATCTCTCCCAAATCAAAGTACCTGAAAGAAGCGCCAAATGTCTGTGTCTGGTCAATTTTCTTATAGAAAGAGAGATAATTGAGAGACATGTCATCCACTATATTGCCCAACCATGGTGAATATGAGAACGCAAAACCCATATCTGTGTCGATAAATGCTAATTTGGCATTGTTCCAGTGAATACTATTAGCATCTGGTGATGTAGCTACACCCACATCGCCCATTGCAGATGCTCTGCTGTCTGGAGCAAACCCAAGGAACGGTACAGCAACAGTAATTGGATTTCTTAAACTATCCTGACCAGAAATAAAGGTGGACTGTCCAAATGAGAGAACAGAAACCAAGACAAGAAGAATTGTCAATATCTTCTTCAAAAAATGATTCATTCGAATGTTTTTATAAAAGGATGCCAAACTTAACATTATCAGGTGAATACCGGTTAAAATTTTGAATAAAACTATTGTTTATCAAATACCAATTAGGTTATCAATTTACTATAACGAGCTTTTGATTGATTTCTTTTGTTGCTCCGTCTAATCTGCTTCTAATTATCATTTTGCTAAAATAAATACCCTTAATTAACGATTTTCCGGAATTGGTTTGAGCATTCCAGGGTATTTCTATGTTTCTTGAGCTGTTTTCAAAAACAAATCTTTGCTTGTTTACTACTTCACCTTTTGTGCTAAAAACCACAAATGTGATTTCAATATCTTCTTCTTCACGATCATGTTCAAATGAAAAAGTAGTTGATCCTTTTACTGGATTTGGGTAAGCTACGGCGTTATAGACAAACAAAGTAGGCTCTTCGGTTACTACAAATTCAATATCAGTTTCTGAAGCATTGTTATAAGCATCCCATACCCTGATTGTAGCTACATATCGCCCAGCTGAAAGATCTTGCAATGGATAAACTATAGAACCCTTTTTGAAATCATCTTTATCAGAAATATAGAAATCATTCAAATTAAATACCTCTTCTCCCAGTGTGAGGGTAATTCCTTGCACAACCCCAGCACTTGTTGTTGTAACGCCACTTTCATCTTCAATTTTGGCAATTAATAATGGAGAATTACCCACTAAATCACCATTTATAAACGTCGAATCATTCAGATATGCCTTAATAACAGGAGGATTTTCATCTCCTACAGGATTAGGATTTGTTCCACCAATGATAAAATTTCTGGATGATCCACCTGCATCTATATTATTTTTTTGATCCCATGCATAAAGGCTCATTTTACCTTTGAGATTTTGATAAGAAATATTTTTTGGGACAATGAATGAAAATGTGAATGTGCCTTCGGAAACCGTGGCTTCACCTCTGAAAATCGCATTACTACGAAGTGAATAGGTATAAGGTGCGCTTTCTTGCCCGAGTGTTTTGAATGACTGTTCCTCATCAAGAATGGAAACAAATAAAGTTCCGTTAAAATCATTCTTTAAGATTCCACCATTTTCAATTTGTCCTGTGATTGTGATCTCTTCTAATGCGCTCAAAGTATCCGGAGAATTGTTGAGTTTAATATCCAGTTTTGGATAGGATGGCATCATCATTGGATCGCCCAATAATGTAAAATTCCTGTTAACAGCTCCCTCTAGCCCTTCGTTTTTGGTTAATCGAATGACATCTCCAAGCCTAAGATTCTGATTTTGTTCTTTACGAAAAACATTTTCGTGAAATGCCTGATTTAGACTAAAGTTTGTGCTTGCAAAAACTGGTCTGCTTGTAGTAAGTAAAGCTATCCCTCCACCTCTTTCCAGCAATAAAAGCTCCTCTGCCCCTGAAACACTTATTGGATCATCATGTCTGCCGAACTCACAAGTCGCCGTAACGAAAATTGGCAACTTGTCTCTATTGGTCATCTCTTCAATATCCGCTTTCGTAAAAATTTCTTCCTCCATCCATAGTCTTTCATTGCCATGCCCGATAAAGTTTACCGAAAATGTCCCATTCTTGATTCTTGTCTTCAAAGCAGATCTTGCCTGTGGTGATTCTTCTGAAGAGCCTGTTCCTTCCTGAGTAAATGCATCTAGTAAAACCTTATTGATATGATATTGAGCGTATGTGGTATCGATAAGCTCCGATAAATCTTCTACGTGGCGAGAGTGAATATTGCCGTCACCATCATCAGCTACAAAGGTGATTTCATTTCGCCATTTACCGAGTGTATTGGGACTCGTTGAATAATAGATGATCTTATTGACCATTGCATTCGCTTCGCTGATGGATTTGGCTGGAAGACGGCCCACCCCTATTTCCATGGTGTGATCTCCAGATTGTGTTTCCTCCCAGTACCCTTCATCTGATTCAAAAAAGCCGAAGTAATCATCAGAAGAATAACTAAAGATTGGATGAAAACTTTGTCTAGACTCATATGTAGGGACATAGTTGGTATTGTTTGTTATACGGTCTTTATAATCATAGGAGCAATCTCCCAAAAGCAGTAAGTACTTTAATGACCTTCCATTGTCATAGACATGTTTCGCAAAATCTCGAATAGCGCTCACATCCTGTCGACCAGAAGAAAATTCATTGTATACCTGGGTGGTCGTTGCTACCTTGATATTCAGCCCGTCAAACTCCGAATGAAACTGAGCAAGTTGTTCTGCTGCAGATAGAAATTTTGGATTGGTAACTATTATTCCATCGTAGTTGGTATTGCCTCTCAGGTTTTGATTTGAAACGCTACCAAATACAAATGGTGTAGGAAATTCGCTTCCCTCAAAAACGATGTACTCTTCAATTCCTACTGACTGACTTTGAAAAATAATTTTGGAGTTCTCCACTGCAATATCTTGACTTACAACATTCGTCGGGTCTGTCACATTCCAAATGTTTGATCCAATTGCATTGGCGATTTCATATCTAAGCAAATCCCCCTGATTCCTGGCCCACCGGAAAGACGTTTCAGTATTATACAATTGCAAGGAGCGTTGAAAAGTCATCGAGTAATAATCAATATACCCTCTCTCTCCTGATGCATTTCCATCAAACGCGATATCCAACATAAACTGATTCGTAGCAGGTATGTTGAATGAATCAGTTTCTTGTCTGGCTTTTATACTGTAAGTAGTCCCAGGACCATCAGGTATAGATGCAATTGGAAGTGCCCCAATTGAATTTCCAGAAACAGCTATATTGAAAGTGCCACCTTCAGAGGATTGACTCACTCCGCTTAAAATCAGTTCAATATCAGAGGTTATTCCATCAAACCGATGAGAAAAAGACTTTGATTCGCCGCTGGAAAGCATCTCTCCATACCATCCTCTGCCAGATGAAATTAAGTTGTTCAAATCCTCTTCATAAACCACAAAATCATCGAAAGTTGTTACCGTTGTGACCGGTGATCCCTCCAGACTGGCTCTTGAAGAGATCCTTTTCCCTTCGCTTCCGTCAACATTTATGAAATAGTAAGAAGTGTCTGAATAGAAATTTTTTTCATAAAGAAATCCCTCCTTAGTCCAGATTTCTTTATCCGGGCTTAGACCATAGAATAGCAAATAGTCCGTTTGATCAAAAGATCCATCGGAATCTCCAGATACAAAAATTGAATTTTCAATAAGATCACTTGGTCTTATTACAGAATTTTCCTGAGGTAAAACTCCTTTGACACCATTTCCAAATATTTTGATTTTTCGAGGATCGATTTGGTCCGAAACTCCCAAGGCATCAAGTGTATTCCTATCAATTTTATAAATGCCCGTAGTAGTAATGCCAACCTTATACCATGATCCACTTGACAATATAGAAGTCTGTCCCCAGCCTATATGAAAGCTGAGGATACATACTATCAAGAGAATTTTTTCTTTCATCGTAATGATAAACGTCTACCCTGCTCTAAAAATTCTATTCTTTGCTTCTCAAGACAAAAGAAACTATGGATACCACTAAATAAAATGGGATTAAGAATGGCACAAATGTTATTCTGAAGACTGCAAATAATACCAGGATACCAATTAATAGTATCCATCGCGCTTCATTCCCTCTCCAATTAAAAGATTTAAACTTTAATGCTATTAATCTGACCGGAGAAACTAAAAGGATAGCTGAGAATATACATATGCTAATTAGCGTGTACTCGTATAGCTGAAATGGAATAAAAACCAGTGAAGTCAACATGATGGCGTTGGCAGGGGTCGGCAATCCCTTGAAACTATCTGTTTGAGTTTCATCTACATTGAAAATTGCTAGCCTGACTGCTGAAAAAACGGCAATACCCAATCCAATCCAGTAGAATTGAGACAATTCACTGAGCCAGTCAACCATAAAAAAGGCTGGAAGTAATCCAAAAGATACCAAGTCAGAAAGTGAGTCAAGTTGTTTTCCTATTTCTGATTGCACTTTGAGCATGCGAGCAGCAAATCCATCCAAAAAATCAAATAACCCTGCTACGATCACAAAATAAAAAGCTAGTGGCTGTTGATCTGTTAAGATGTAATAAATGCCAACACATCCGATAACTAAATTCAAACATGTTAGAATATTTGGAATATGCTTCATTATCCTTTCACAAATGGGTTGTTTCTCTTTTCATGACCGATGGTTGTTGATGGACCATGACCTGGTAATACTTCGACATCATCAGGGAGGGTGTAAACTTTATCCTGGATGTTTCTCAATAAGTCCTCGTGGTTTCCTCCAGGAAGATCTGTTCTTCCAATACTTTCTCTGAATAGTACATCACCACCAATAATTATTTTTTCATCTTCGATATAGAACATCAAATGACCGGGCGAGTGACCTGGTACTTCAATGAGTTTCATGCTGATTTCATCTAGCACTAGATCCTCATCAGCTTTTAGATAATCGTCAACTTCAGCATGCCTGTATCCTGACATCCCCCATTGAGGAGCATAAGCCGGAATAGCGTTAAAAACTTCCTTTTCATTCACCGGAATTTTTAGGGGAACCTTATATGCTAGTTTAAGCACATCATTACCTAGCACATGATCAATATGGCAATGCGTATTTATGATCGCTTTTACCTTCAAATCATTCATGTGAATATACTCTTTGAGTTCAGCTATCTCATAATCTTCATAGCACCCCGGATCAAAAATCAGACAATTGCTACTATCGGAAGAAACAACATATGTATTTTCATAGAAAGGATTGAATACAAAGGATTTTATCTTCATGTGTTTAGTTTTAAGCCCTTTTGAGATTGCAAAAGTAAAGTGGGAAAAGTAAAGGCAGATTATTTAATCATCGGGCAAGGGTTAGCAGGTTCCTGGCTTGCTTACGAGATGATTCAAAGGGATCTTTCGGTTGTGATTTTTGATGAGGATAAAGGAGATACCTCTTCAAAAAAGGCAGCAGGAATCTATAATCCTATCACTGGTCGTAAAATGGTAAAAACCTGGCGGGCAGATCAACTATTTCCATCGCTTGAAAGTAACTATGAAAAACTTGAGCGGGAATTAAAAAAATCGTTTCTTCACAAAATTCCAATTTATCGGCCATTTAGATCAGTAGAAGATCAAAATGATTGGCAAGGTAATCGAGGCAATGAAACCTTTGATAGATTCATAAATGACATACCGCCAAAATCTATTGGTTATGAGGATGTAAATGACCCTTTTGGTGGAATCATTCTCAACCACTCTGGGTATGTAGATATCCCTCAAATGCTTCAATCTCTTAAATCATTCTTTATTGATAAGGGAATATACCGAGCTGAGGTGTTTGATTATGAGAAAATGAAGATTGAAAATGAATCTGTAGATTATCAAAACATAGTAGCTTCTAAAGCGATTTTCTGTGAAGGCATCAGTTCAAATCCCTATTGGAAATTACCATTTAAGCCGGTTAGAGGCGAAATTATTGACATTGAATGCTCCTTGAGCTCACAACATATTATCAATCAAGGGGTTTTTATGATCCCAAAGGATAATAAGTTTACGGTTGGTTCAACTTATGACCATAATAATTTAACTTTTGAACCTCAAGAATCTGGAATCAGGATACTTGAAGACCGTTTTAAAAAGTTATATAATGGAGATTATAGAATTTTAGATAAACGAGCTGGTGTAAGGCCAGCAACTCATGATAGAAAACCATATATTGGTTTTCATTCTGAGCATAAAACATTAGGAATTTTTAATGGTTTTGGCACGAAAGGTGTTTCTTTAACACCACATTTTGCCAAGCATTTCGTAGATGTATTACTTGGTGTTGATGAAATTGATGAGGAAGTAAATGTTCAAAGGGTTAGTTAAATATATTATACCACTTTTTTTTCTGGTTAGTGCAGTCTATGGGCAGCATTATACAACTCCATTTGGCCAAAATAGAATACAGTATAAAAACTTTGATTGGTACTTCTACAGCACCAATAACTTCGAAATTTACTATTATCCAGGTGGTCAGGAATATGCTCTTGAGGCCATTAATTTTCTAGAAGATGAGTTTGTTGAATTAACTGATAAGCTTGGATATGCACCCTATAGCAAAACAAAAATTTTCATCTACAATTCAATCCACGACCTTCAACAAAGTAACGTGGGCATTGATGGTGCAGTCTATACGATAGGTGGCCGTACAGAATTTGTCAAGCTCCAATTGGAGGTAGCTTATCCTGGTCAAGCACATAAGTTTAAAGAAGACCTTATTTACCAACTATCGAGTACCCTCATCAATGATATGATGTATGGGGGTAGCCTGGCAGAAATATTCCAAAATAGTTATCTATTAACTCTTCCAGATTGGTTTGTTGACGGTGCTGCAAGGTATCTGGCATATGGTTGGTCCAGGGAGATGGATGACTACTTGCGGGATTACATGGGCCGCAAAAAAATTAAAAAACTTAAAAGAATTGATGGTGAGTCAGCCTCTATTGTAGGACATAGTATTTGGAATTACATAGCTGTGAAATATGGAGAAGGAAATATCTCCAATATTTTGAACCTAACCAGAATTATCAGAAAAGAGGAAAACAGTATTGCCAACACTTTAGGCGTATCATTTAAGAATTTTTTAAATGAATGGAAAAACTACTACCTCCTTCAAAAAATTGAAGTTGAGGAAAATTATATTCCATCTGGCGAGGAACGGTTGTTAAAAGACATTAAGAATTCGAAAGACCTCATTACAACAACCATTCGATTTAATAAGGATGCTGACAAAGTAGCCTATGCAATGCTTAAAAATGGAAAGTATCAAGTATATGTTACAGATCTGAATTCTGATAAAACCGAAAAAATTGCAACAGGAGGGTATCGAATCAATGGACAAGATGTAGATACTCATCTACCTCTTCTTGATTGGAAAGATGAATCCACACTAGGTGTAATTTTATTTAAACGAGGTTTTTTATACTTAAATACATTCAATGTAGAAACTGGAGAAAAAGGCCAGAAACCATTAACCAGATTCAGACAAATCGAAAGTTTTTCTTTTAATGACAATGGAAGGCTTGCGGTTGTATCAGGAGATATCGACGGCCAAAATGACATTTTTCTGATTGCGATGAATCGGAATGCCCTGCGTAGAATTACAAGAGATATTTACGATGATTTAGATCCTACTTTTGTTCCTGGTACTGCTGCAATTGTGTTCAGTTCAAATAGGGTCACGGATTCAGTCAGGGTGTCTGATATTCCTTTGGAATCACTAGACAATAACTTCAATCTTTTTGTTTATGATTTAGACACGACCACAACTAATTTCTTTAGAATCACCAACAATTTTGGTGAGGATAGAAAGCCTTATGTTAAAAACATAAATGAAGTCTATTACTTAAGTGATCGACAGGGAATCTCAAATTTGTATCGATACAACCTTTATGATTCCCTTACTACACAAATCACAAATTTTGACCGAAGCATTATTAGCTACGATTTACATTTCGACCCAGACCGGCTAACATATATAATGGTTGAAGAGGGTGAAGAAAGGGTGTACTTAGATACCATTACCAATCTTTCAAGTAGCAAATTCACTTCAGAAACACCAAGAAAACGTAGAGAAAATGCAGTTCGAGTAGTTGCAAGAGTGTTGCAAAGTGCGGAAAGCAGCGCAAAGCCGGAACCAGAAATAATCAAAGATGAGGTTGATACAGAAGATTTTGTTTTTGAAGATGAGTCAGAGACGAACTCAGAAGATTTAAGCAATCCAAACTGGATAGACACTGATAATTATGTCTTTGAAGATGAAGGTGGAGAAACAACCTTTGAAACCGAATCATTCTTTAGCAAATACCAGAGCTTCGAGCAGGATAATGAACGAATTGGTCCAATTCCATACAACCCAAAATTTAATTTCAATAACGTAATCACATCATTCTTATGGGATCCATACAGGAACTTCATGATGTTTATGGAAACAGAAATCAATGATGTGCTTGAAAATTATAAAATTAAGGGGGGAGCTCTAATCAAGACCGATTTTCAACAAGGCGATATTTTCGCTGAGTTCCAATATCTAAAGTATTGGATGGACTTTAAAGCTCGCGTTGACCGCAAAACTTATATTTTAGAGAACCAATCCCTTGACGATGCTTTACGACATAAGTATAAACTCAACAGGTTCAAACTAACAGCAGCACTCCCTGTTACACACACATTTAGGGTAGAAGCCTCACCGTTTTTTACTGAAACATCATTCACAAATCTTAATTATTTAAGTGTAACTGGTCAGGCTTCCGATCTAGCAGGTAACAATCGTGAAAGATATGCTGGAGGAAGTGTGGCATTAATATTTGATAACGCCATTGAGCGATCCTTTAATTTATACCAAGGGACACGCGCGCTATTTGAGTTTACATCTCACTTTAATGCGACAAACTCAAATTTGAATTTCAGCAACCTTAGGTTTGATTTCAGACATTATCAAAAAATTCATAAAGAAATTACCTGGGCAAGCAGAGTACTTTACGGAAAACAAATGGGGCCTGCCAGAAAGAAATATATGCTTGGAGGAATGGATAACTGGTTATTTGCTTCCAGCGATGTACAGGGTGAAGATGATCCTTTATTTATAGCCAATAATCAAGACAACAGCGATCTGCTTTTTAATGAATTTGTTACCAACCTGCGAGGCTTGGATTACAATGAGGCTCACGGGACAGATGTTTTAGTTTTCAATAGTGAACTTAGGGTACCACTCTTCCAGTATTTAACGAACGGACCAATAAAGTCTAATTTTTTAAGAAATTTCCAGTTGATCAGTTTCTTTGATATCGGATCAGTTTGGACAGGATCTCCACCATTTAAAGATGGGAGACCTATTACCAGAAGATTTGAAAGAGGGCCATTTGAAGCTGAAATCGTAAAATTCCAAAATCCCTGGTTGGGAGGATTTGGCTATGGTCTTAGAACTGTGCTTCTTGGATATTACATCAAATTCGATGTGGCTAGACCTTATCTAGATGGTGACATCAAGGACCGGAGATATTATTTCACTCTGGGATTGGATTTTTAGTTCAACTCTTACCTTTGCAGCCTATGCAACAATCCATGACAGGATATGGGCGTGATGAACGTACCAGCCAAAACCTTTCCATCAAGACGGAGATTAAAGCTTTAAATAGTAAGTTTCTTGATTTCTCACCTCGAATTCCGAAAGAGCTTTCAGATAAAGAATCGGAGATAAGGAACTATATCACAGACCAGATAAAACGAGGAAAGGTGATGTTGACCATCGAACTTGAAATGTCGTCAGATGGTGATCTTGAAGTTCAGGTTGATGATGCACGCTTCACTGCGTATTATCGCAAGTTCAGTGAATTGGCTGCAAATGTTGACAACCATAATTCTGACCTGGTAAAGCTAGCATTACAAGCTCCTGATGTAATCAAGCAGCAAGAATTAGATCCTGAATCATTACCATGGAAAGACATCAAATCAAGCATTGATGAGGCCATTAGTAAGTGCGTTTCGTTCAGAAGGCAAGAAGGTGAAGCACTTGCATCAAAGCTCGCAGAGTACATTTCAAATATCAGAAATGGACTTAAAACGGTGGAAGAAAATGACGCTGACAGAACAGAAAATATAAGAATCAGACTTCAAAAAAATCTTGATGAAATCAAAGACCGAGTTCAGGTTGATGAAAATCGATTTGAGCAAGAGCTTATATTTTATTTGGAAAGACTTGATATTACTGAAGAAAAAGTAAGGCTGAAACAACACCTTGACTATTTTGATGAGGTGATCAATAAGGAGGAATTTGCTGGGAAAAAGCTTGGCTTTATTTCTCAGGAAATAGGAAGGGAAATTAATACGATTGGATCAAAAGCCAATCATGCTGAAATACAGCGTACCGTTGTGATGATGAAAGATGAACTTGAGAAGATCAAAGAACAGATTTTGAACATTGTGTAAAAGAAAGGCCTGATAATTTAATTACCAGGCCTTTCTTAAGTTCTATCAGCGAATGGAGAATTCGACTTTAGTTTGATCCCAAGCCAAAATTACATCTCCACTGTCCTCAATGTCGATTGTAAATTGCTCCACCACTGCATCTGTAGACGATGAATTTACCGTAACTCTAAGTACATCATCTGCTTCTATATACTCATAAGCTCCCCATCCATCCCACTTCTTATTGAAAATGATTGTCCATTCGTCTTCACCGGGGATTGTAAATAGACCGTACTTGCCTGCTGGCAAAGCTTTACCTTCAACCTTTACCTCCTTTGATACCTCAACCCACGTTGATTCATTGGCGCCTGTTCTCCAGACTTTTCCATATTTTTCTAGCCCTCCAAAGATCTCTCTGCCCTTTTTTGATGGCCTGCTATAGTCAATGGTGATTTTAGTGCCATTCACCTCTTTAGATACTTGTGCAGGAGGGCTCGGACGCTTGCTTTTATCCTTTTGTGCGTTTACTGAAAAAGCAAAGATGAAAGTCAATGTCAATAATAATACTGCTTTTAATGATTTCATGTTGGTCTGTTTTTTAATGTTATGTTTTCGTTTATCCGTGAATTGGTTCATGTATGCACGCAAATTCAATGATTTTGTTTATCAGAAAGTGATATTAATATCAAAATGATTCTCAATAGTCAGTTTCGTTACATCGAAAAATATCCTGTATCCATGGAAGTACATACCATTCGTCGATGGAATTAATTAACTTTTCAATAAAGTAGGTTTTGCAAAATGCGACTCCTGCTACTAAACTAACCTACGATATGAAATATTTTGCCCTTCTCCTCCTCGCACTCATTATGTCTTCATGCGGCTCAGAAATAAAAAAAGAAAATAGAAATTTGGTTGAGGCGATTGATTACAAAGTGAAGCACATTGATCAAAATCATAGAGTCAGCATCATAGAAGATGATTTTGTTCAATCAGACTCAGCATACAAAGTTCGTGGCTATTTCAATGAAGGTCGGCTCATGAAACTTGTTGGGATCATCAAAACTCCTCATTTTGAGCGAGATGATTATTTCTACTTTGAAAATGAGGCACCCATATTTTCTGGGCACATGATGAATTTTAGAGATGATCGTTTAGCTGAAGAATTTAAGTACTATTATCAAGATGGAAAGATCGTAGAAAGCCTTTTTTGGAAAGACCACTATAAGCCTGGAAAACGATTTCCTCATGAAACTTTTGCAGAATTTGATCCCAACATGGATAGCCTGATGAATGAAGAAAAGACACGAATGGCATTCTTTCTATCGAAGCTTGAAGAAGAAGGTTTTGAGCTAAAACACATCAACGAAAATTTAGAGGCTAACAGTAATCGATGACCATAGAAGAAGCACAAAAGGTCATAGATGAATGGATAAAAACGAAAGGGGTGCGTTACTTCAATGAGCTCACCAATATGGCCATTCTTACTGAAGAGGTAGGTGAATTAGCAAGAATCATTTCCAGAACTTATGGAGAGCAATCTTTTAAGGAATCTGACAAAAACAGAGATCTTGGGGATGAGATAGCCGATGTTTTATGGGTATTGATTTGTCTGGCAAACCAAACTGGTGTAGACCTTACAGAAGCACTTAAGAAAAATCTAGAAAAGAAAGATTCAAGAGATGGTTCCAGGCACCAGGAAAATGAGAAGTTGAAGTAGTTCATTGTTTATTCAGCATCATAGTATTCCCTGATCTTAACTTTATCATCATCAGAAACATCAGGATCAGCTAATAGCTGCCAAGCTTTTTGCCTTGAATTGATATTGTACTTTAGAAGCACATTATTTTCTTTTTCGCGCTTGCGAATACGTCGTGCCATGATGAAGATGGCAATCTGAATGATGGCTACTATTGCGAGAAGAATATAAATAGCAAAGATCGACATCTCAAACTATACGAATTGAATCTACTTAAGATACCAACTCCCCATCAATGAACTTGGGCACCACCTGATACTTGCTTGCTTCCATGCAAAACTCCAAATCTTTTTCGATACCAAATCCTTTGAGGCGCTCAGCGTGACTTGAAGTTAAAGCCAGGCCTAATAGGTTCTCATGATTGGCGATGAACACCTGATGTGCAAGTAATGCAGAGTCTCCGATGGGTTCCATCTCCTCTGCACATTCATCGATCAGTGCTCCTGCAAATAGGGTGTCTTCTAAGTTTGGTGAGCCTTTCCATCCAGCACAGTGAACAACCATTCCAATAGGTAGCTGCAAAATGTATTCAGTAAGGGCCTCCAGGTTTAGAAATGAACCAATCAAAATGGCATCAGCGCCTTCAGATTTCAGAATGGCCTGAGAGCCGTTTGTAGTAGAGATGGCTACTTTTTTACCTTTCACAGAATCTTCCAGGTACTCAAAAGGAGAATTTCCCATATCAAATCCATCCACTTTCTGACCTCCTCGTTCGCCAGCCATGAGATAGCCTTGTTGACCAAGAGCTTTGCATTCGTCTACTTCCTTTACCGGCTTGATTGACTCTACACCGTTGGCCAATCCGGTCACAATGCAGGAAGTAGCTCGAAAGATGTCTACGACCACCACGATTTTACCGGTCAGGTCATGCTGATGGATGAGGTCAGGTGTTAAGCAAACTTCTATGGTTTTCATTTTAGTTGATTTATGAGTTGATCGTAATCATTGTGGTTTCCAATCCAAAACCAGATCAGTGTATCATCTTCAAGCTTACCAATCGCCCGGTAGGAAAGAGATATCCTAACCGAATAAATGGGCAGTGAAGCATGGATTTTTTTAAACCTTAGTGATGGGTGGTTTGGATTTTCTTTCCAGAGAATGTAAGAGTCAGCAGCCTGATTTTGAACCTCAATAGGAAGCTTTTGCATAAGTTTTCTAAATCTGCTGGTAGTTACAGACTTCAACTTAACTACAGGTCTTTAGTTTTGCCGTCTCTATATTCTTCAGAAGCTTCCCTTGCTAGCATTTCAAGTTCATTTTGAGAGGATTCAAACTTAGAAGACCACTTTATCTCGTCCAGCCAATTATCCACCCATTCCTTCTGCTGTGCTTTTGGAAGCTTTTCCAGCTCTTTTTTTAAGTCTTCAAATTCCTTAACCATACTTAAAAGTACGTAAATGTTTCAAAAATGATCCTTCTGTTCTTCAGAATCACACTTTCTGTCACTTCAAAAATGGCGGCTTCACCACCTTCGCTTTCAAACTTTTATTCCGGACCTGCACGTAGATTTCTGTATCGGGAGCACTGTGCTCTTTCGTTACATACCCCATCCCTATTCCCAGATTTAGAGATGGCGACATGGTACCAGAGGTTACCTTGCCAATGACATTTCCATCTGCATCTGCCAGTTCATAATCGTGACGTGGAATCCCTCGATCAATCATTTCAAAGCCAACCAACTTACGAGTCACGCCAGCTTCTTTTTGTGCTTTCAGGTTTTCGCTATTCACAAAATCCTTCGTGAACTTGGTCACCCATCCTAAACCAGCTTCCAAAGGAGAGGTTTCATCCGTAATGTCATTGCCATATAGACAAAATCCTTTTTCAAGTCGTAATGTGTCTCGAGCGCCAAGACCGATTGGCTTGATGCCGGACTCTTCCCCTGCCTCAAAGATTTTATTCCAAACCACTTCCGCATCGTTCTTATTGATATAAAGCTCAAATCCACCGGAACCGGTATATCCAGTAGCTGAAATGATCATTTCTTTTCCGGCTAGTTTGTCCTGAACGAAGGTGTAGAACTTCACTTTAGATAGGTTTACATCCGTTAATTTCTGAAGAGTTTCTACCGCTTTTGGTCCCTGAACAGCAAGAAGCACAATATCATCAGAGATGTTCTTCATCTCTACCCCCCACTTATCCTGGCTTTTGATCCAGTTCCAGTCTTTTTCAATATTGGAAGCATTCACCACCAACATGTACTCCTCCTCACTCATTCGATAGATCAACAGATCATCCACAATACCTCCTTTATCATTTGGAAGGCAGGAATACTGCGCCTGTTCATCCACGATTTTGGAAGCATCGTTGCTGGTTACCCACTGAATCAGATCAAGAGCGTGAGGTCCACGAAGCATGAACTCTCCCATGTGAGACACATCAAATACGCCCACCGAATCTCGAACTGTCATGTGCTCTTCTTTATCTGAAGAATATCGAACTGGCATATTGTAACCTGCGAATGGCACCATTTTACCACCTAGTTTTTCATGCAGATCATTCAAAGGGATTTGTTTCGTTTCCATACTTCTTAGCTGTTAAGTTTTAATCCAACCGGACAGTGATCCGATCCTAAATATTCATTGTAAATGTGAGCTTCAGCCACCTGATCTTTTAGTTTTTCACTCACCAAAAAATAATCAATTCTCCACCCGACATTTCTCTCCCGAGCTCGGTATTTATAATTCCACCACGAATATTTTATTTCATCCGGATACTTCAATCTGAAAGTATCTACATAACCTTCATTTAGCAAAGCATCTAAACCATCAATCTCTGTTTGTGTATATCCTGATTGTCTATTATAGTTTTCTTTTGCTCTGGCAAGGTCATTTTCAGTGTGTGCCACATTCAAGTCTCCGCAAATAATCACCGGCTTCTTTTCTTCAAGGCTTATGATGTATTCTCGAAACGCTTCGTCCCAGGTAGCTCTATAATCCAATCGCTTCATACCCTCTCCCGAGTTGGGCGTATAAACAGTCACCACAAAGAAATTTTCGAACTCAGCTGCAATCACTCGCCCTTCCTGATCATGCTCCTCGATTCCCATGTCATAGAAAACTTCAAGTGGCTTTTCTTTTGAAAGAATAGCTGTTCCGGAGTATCCTTTCCTTTCCTTTGATGAATTTACTGCCACCTCATATTCAGGTAAAAGCATTAAGGCTGTCTTCACATCTTCCGGCTGCCCTTTGGTCTCTTGAAGGCACAGTACATCGGGGTTCATTTCCTTTACGTCTTTGATAAAATCTTTTTTGATCATGGCTCGAATGCCATTGACATTCCAGGAAACAAGGTGTGTTTGAGACATATAAATTTGAGGATTTTAGAATTATTGATTTACGATTCAATTTGAGTGCGCAAAGAAACATCACACCTCTTCATTATCCAACCTTACATCCATTCATCACTTCTCGCTGTGGTCGGAGTAGTACCACATCATTCTGTTCATTGTAAATACCCATCACTAAGCATTCACTAATAAATGGACCTATCTGTTTTGGTGGGAAATTGACCACTGCAATTACCTGTTCTCCCTTTAAGCGCTTCTTGTTATATAGCGTAGTGATCTGAGCTGAGCTTTTTTTGATACCAATTTCAGGTCCAAAATCTATGGTCAGAATGTAGGCCGGTTTGTGAGCTTCCGGGAACTCGTCGGCTTTCTTAATAGTACCGACACGCATGTCAATTTTTTCAAAATCATTCCAACTTATCATAATTGTTTATAAAGCTTTTTTAGGTTCTTATTTAATCTTTTGATGTGATATTCATTCGAAATGTCAGTTCGCCGTTCTTCCAAAGTTTCAATTAGAGGCTGCAAATGATTCTCATTCAACACCTCAATCAACCGCTCTGCATACTGTCCCAATTGATTGGAAGGAGCTTTCATTAATTGCTCCTGAATTAGAAGAAACATGTCCTCAGTGTATTTTCTGTCAGTATACAACGTTACCATAATTCTAAATCCATAGTCTCGAGAAACGACTGTCCCACTATCCATTGCATCAATAATCTGCGGGAGTGAATCGAAAAGTATTCCTTTCTTCAAATGAGCAATGTGGGCCAACGCAATCATACTTCCAAAAATCACCCGGTTGACCGAGCTATTCAATTGGCTAATTAGAAAAGATGCTTCACCGGAGAGCAAGGCTGGAGCTAACTCACCCACATATGCCAATGCCAGAATAGTATCAGATTGAGCTCTTTGCTTGGGCTTAGTTTTTATGAAAGAAATCAGGTCCTTGACTTCTTTTGTACCTCCTGCATTTACAATCTGCTTAGCCACCAATTTATTTGGTTCCTGGTCATTTCGATCTAAGGCAAATGCAAGTTGGTCTTGAATGGACATTTTAAAATTTGGGCAAAAAAAATCCTGACGCGATGGTCAGGATTTAAATTTATGCTTTTCCCAGATTATTAGCTTGCGCAGAATTCTTTTAGTCTTCTATTTTTGCCCGGCTCTCTCAATTTCTGAAGTGCCTTTTCTCTAATCTGTCGTACTCTTTCTCTGGTAAGACCCATGGCATCACCAATCTCTTCCAGTGTGAACGGGTTGTCACAACCAATTCCGAAGCTCATCATCACTACTTCTCTTTCTCGAGCTGTAAGTGTTGATAATGCTCTCATCGTTTCAACCTTCAATGAGTCGTTGAAAACAAGATTGCCATCTGTAGGTCCAGTAGTGACATTTTCAAGAACGTCAAGTAATGAACCACTCTCATCCTCTCCAAAAGGTGCGTCCATAGACATTTGCTTTACCTCTGCTCCAAGTGTATTTCTCACTTCACTAGGCTTCATGTCTAGAATGTCGGCCAATTCTTCTTCTGTCGGCTCACGCTCAAACTGCTGCTCAAGCTCTGCGTATGCCCTTCTGATCTGGTTGATTGCACCAGACTTGTTCATCGGTAGACGAACGATTCGAGACTGCTCAGCAAGTGCCTGCATAATGGACTGACGAATCCACCATACTGCATATGAGATGAATTTAAATCCTTTTGTCTCGTCAAATTTCTTTGCTGCTTTGATCAATCCCAGGTTTCCTTCGTTGATCAAGTCATTTAGTGGTAAACTTCTGTTCTGGTACTGCTTTGCTACAGAAACTACGAACCTTAAGTTTGCTTTTACGAGTTTTTCCAATGCAAGATCATCGCCCTCTTTGATGCGCTTGGCAAGCGTCACCTCCTCATCCGGGGTAATCATTGGAACGTTACTTACCTCAGTAAAATATTTCTCCAGGGTGTGGCTCTCTCTCCTGTTGGTAATTGACTGGGTAATCTTTAACTGTCGCATATTATCTCTTTAAAAACTAATTTGTTATGGGTATAAAAAAGCAATCTGCAAAGATAGGCGTTAGACCTATGTATTTGCAATAGTTTGCCTTATAATATACGTTAATTCAACCAGAAATTGTGCGCGATAGTTTCGGATTAGCTGATTTTATCGACGAAACACTAAAATAATTAAAGATATATTTCAAAACCTTGTCCATCCGGTAGTAGTAAACTCGTTAATACACTAAACTTTAAACCCTTAAGAATATGAGCTTACTCGAGAAAGAACAAGAATTACATCAAATGATTGGTGAAGGAAAAATGATGGACGCCTTCGAAAAATTTTATGCTGACAATGTGGTAATGGTTGAACCAATGTCCGGAACTACAGAAGGTAAAGAAGCAAACAGAGCCAGGGAACACCAATGGCTAGATATGGTACAAGAGGTTCATGGAGGTGGTGTAACGGCTATTACCTCAAATGAAGATGAAGGTGTTACCATGTCAGAGTCATGGATGGAAGCCACCTATAAGGATGGCAATCGTGCCAAAATGGAGGAAGTATCAGTGAAGAAGTGGGAAAATGGACAGGTCGTCCATGAACGATTCTACTATACTATGCCTGGATAAATCGGATTCAGTCAGACCTCTTACTATGGAGAGGTTTGATTGACCTTTTGGTTCTTGAAAAAATAGATACCAAATAATATCGCAGATATGCTTAGGCATTTGTTTGTCCATGTGAACTGAGACATTATATGAGCTTCAGTGACTGGAACAAATGAAAAAAGTAATTCGAGTCCTAACCTGACTACTCCCCAAAAAATCAACATCACTGCAATAATTTTCATTAATCTCCTGGATGACTTATTCTTTTTTAAGAAAGCATAAAAGATTCCTGAAAGCATAAATGTTCCAATGATGAAAGGTGCAATACTGCCAATGATCAGATAGTCTACTCCTCTAACAAAAAAGCCCACACCAAAAACAAGTATAGACACAGTGTAGATCGGATTAGTCTTGTAATGTTTTTTAATCGCTTCCATTCACAATTTCTTTTATTACTTCATAGACATACAAGGTTGATTCTGCCAAGTAGTTAAAATTGACAGTCTCATAAGTATCGTCCGGTGTATCCTTATATGGTGAAGTGTCTCGTTTACCGTATGCTTCATTGATCCCAATTGCCTGAAAGCCTGCTTGTCTGAATGAGTGATGATCTGTTGAGTTTATACTGGTAACATAGAGTGGGATTTCAAGCCTGGACGCAACCTCGAAATATGCCTTTTCCAATTCTGGAGTTGGCAACTCAAGTTCCATTTCTCCATCCCCATCCTCATCCCAGCCAACCATGTCGAATGTGTGAACTGAATGAATATTTAATTCCTCAGATTTCAGGTATTTGGCGAAAGCCTGACTTCCTATTAATTCTTCCTCTTCTTGATCAAAAAAGACGATGATCACATTCATGTTACGTTCATCCAATGAATTGAACATTTTCCCAACACTGTATATAAGTGCTGAGCCTGATGCATTATCAATTGCTCCGGGACAGTCTACCTCAGAATCAAAGTGTGCGCCGAGTACTAAATACTCATTGCTTTTATTAGTAGCCGGAATAATCATGTAAACATTTGCTCCTTTGAAAGGGGCGAAAAGAATATCAATAAACTGATTTAAGTTGGGCATCTTATACGACTGCCTCTGAGGTTTAAGCCCAATTGATTGAATTTGACTTTCCAGGTAGATTCTGGCAGTTTCTCTTTCCTCTGGTGAGCTTCGTGCATTAAGTGACATTCCTTCCCACTCAATTGCCCCGGAAAATTCACCAATGAATTTCTGCTGTTCCTTAATCAAAGCTTCAAGCTGACCATAAGAAGTATAAGCATGAAGCAAACAAATTAGCGTTGCTATTCGGATCATTCGTAACGAATTGAATTTACAGGGTTTGAGTTGATTGTTTTACGACAGACCGCCAATATGACGATGCTGGTAATTAGCATAACAAGAGCGATTACTCCTGGGAAAATAAGTGGTGAAATACTCACTCGATATTCGAAACTAACCAACCACTCAGATGCAAGCCACCAACATAATGGAATAGATACAATGGATGCAAGCAATAAGAATTTGATAAACTCTTTCGTGTGCTGATTAATCAAACTTAGAAATCCAGCTCCTAATATTTTACGGATGGCTATTTCTTTTCTTCGTGCAATCACGTTGTACGAGGAAAGTCCAATCATTCCTAAAATAGCAATGCAAAAGGAGATGATCGAAGCACCCGCAAAAACATTTCTAAAAATAGCTTCCTGCTCATACTCCCGCTGAATCATGTCATCCATAAACTCCCAGGTCATCACTTGATTCGTATCAAAACGATTATGAATCTGTTCAATTTCTTCCAATGTGGCCATGGTATTATGACCACTTAGTTGGATCACAATATCATCCAGGCTAACAAAAGGATTGTTGTAATGACCTAATACGACAGACCCAATTGGTTCACGAAGGGATTGGTAGTGAAAGTCATTAACAATTCCAATGACTCTGGCATTCAGCTCATCCTCTCCTACTTCCTGAATTTTTACGATTTTACCAACTGCTTCATGACCCCCGTACATCGCTGCTGCAGTTTCATTAAGAATAACAGAAATACTGTCCTGGCCATTAATTCCGGAAAACCCCTGACCTGCAACCAATGATAATTCCAATGTAGATATCCCATCCTGGTCTATGCCGTAATACCTCATCGGCGTTTTTTCTTCAGGATTTTCTACAGGATTGACATCTACAGCTGTTCCTGATCGATATCCACTGATCATCCGGGTTATTCCGGTCACTTTTTGTACATCTGGTAGCTTAAGCAACTCATCTTTAATCTCTAAGTAATTATCTCTCACCTGTCCACTATTGATTTCAACGATTAGCAACTGCTCAGTATTGAATCCTAATGACTTACTATTCATGTAGGTATACTGCTGGTTTACAATGAACAAACCAGCCAAAATTGTCATAACAAACAGGTACTGCACCACGACCAGGCCTTTTCTCAAAGAGTCATTCCCTGTGGACGAAATGGTCATGTTTTTCAACACATTGATTACTGAGTATCGGCTTAGATGAAAGGCAGGATAAAATCCAGCAAATAGCGTTACCAGAATAATTGTTGCAATAAAATACGGAATCGATTCAATGATAAATACAGTAGTTAAGGCTAGTTGGATACCTGTGAGTAGATTGAAGTACGGTAAAATGAAATGTGTGATAACCATTCCCAATAGGAATGAAAACAATACCATCAAAAAGGATTCAATTAAGAACTGAATGGCCACTTGCTTACTGTGTGCTCCCATCGCTTTTCTAACCCCAACTTCTTTTGTACGCTTGATGTAGCGTGCCGTTGAAATACTGACGTAATTAAAGCATGCCATCAACAGAATGATACAGCCAACGATGACAAGAAATTTCACTTTAGAGAAATCGCCTTTTACATAATCATTGACTCTACCATCTATACCATGAGAATGGAAATGTAGATCGAGTAATCCAAGTAAATAGTGAGGGTTGATCGCTTCTTTATCCAGATACTTTTCAAGTAGAGTTTCAACCTTCCCTTCAAAGAGCTCCTTATTGTTGGCATCCTTTAGCAGCACATAAGTGGCAACAGGATCGCCTTCCCAGGCATAGAAATATCCGCTGAAATTGCTTGACACATTTTCAAGAAAAATGTCGTAATCCTGAGAAATGATGAAGTTAAATTGAATGTATGAATTGGCGGGAATGTCTTTTAAAACGCCTGTCACCGTAAACCTTCCATAGAATTCAAGGTCTACTTCCTTGCCAATAGGGCTTTCAAATCCAAAATATTTCTCAGCTAAAGACTCAGAGAGGATAATTGAACGCTTATTCTTTAATACCTGTGTCGGATTGCCATCTTTTAATTCAAAATCAAAGATTTCAAAGAACTGTGGGCCAGCCACAATTCCATCCTCCTCAAAAAAACGTTTACCATCGGCCTCCGCCCGAGTAGAGGATGTCGCATGTATGGTCACCGCGTTTTCGACAATATCCACTTCATTTCGTAAGGCATCTGAAAGCTGATAAGAAGTCCAGATTTCAGGATCATCGCCATCTGCATTTTGATGTACCTGGATAACCTGATAGATTCTATCGGCTTTTGAGTGGAACGTATCAAAGCTAAGCTCATGCCTGACTAATAAGACGATTGTCAGGAACACCGCCAGCCCTAATGACAGTCCAAAAAGATTGATCGCCGTAAACTGACGATCTTTGACCAAAGCTCTGAAGCCAACCTTAAAGTAGTTTCGAAAAAGCCCTGATTTGAAGGCAGGAGCATGTTTTAAATTAACCCACCGAAGCGACCTTATGACGTTCCAAATCAAAAAAAGCGAAGCTTCTTTCTGTGGTTTGGTGGATCGATTATAAAAGAGTTCAATAATGTCTCCCTCGATTTCATCCAAATAGTCTTCCCTACAGAACCATCGCAGGAATTTCAAAGGCCACTTTGGTGGTTGCTGATGCATTATTCGTATCGAATGGACTGAACCGGATTGGCCTTAGCAATCTTATAAATCCTGGCTAAAACTGTCGTGAATGAAATGATGAGGACAAGCACAAATGCAATTACAAACAGATCCACACTCATATTGATTCGGTAGGCAAAATCAGCCAGCCAATCACCAAATAACCACCAGGATACTGGTGCAGCAATCACCAATGAAATGATGAGTAGAATTAAATAGTCTTTCAATATCAGGGTAGTAATGTTTTGAACATTTGCTCCCATCACCTTTCGGATACCAATTTCTTTGGTCTTTCGCTCTACTGTGAAGTTTATCAATCCAAATAAGCCAAAAGCAGAAATGATAATTGAAACAATGGAAGCAATGAGAATAATCGTACTTCTACTTTCTTCAGCTTCATAAAAGCGCTCCCATTGCTGATCAAGAAAATTGATTTCAGCTGGTGTATTCGGATCAAACGTTGCGTTGACTTCATCAACATGTGCTATTGTCTCTTTTGGGTTTTGAGCATACTTAATGGTGAAATAATCTATCGATCGAATGTGATTGTTCCAATGGGTGATTACCACCGGACCAATAGCTTCATAGAGCGATTCAAAATGAAAATTCTCCACGACTCCCTTGATTCTCATTTTCACTGAATCACTGTTCGACATTACCCACACACTTTCACCAATTGGCTGTTCAAGATTTAGGGCTTTTACTGCCTCTTCGTTAATGAGGATATATAAACTATCTGATTGATCAGCTCCAGTGAAATTCTGGCCATCCAATAGTTTGATATCATAGGTATCTAACCAATATTTATCCACAGCATAATGGCTGAATTCCATCGCATCGTCCGTCAAATTCTTGCTCACATTGGCAATCGGGATGTCTTTCCATTCACCGGGTACCCGCGATGAGGTAGAAGCATTAATGACATTTGGATTATTCTTAATTCCCTCAACGATGTTTTTGAAATTACCACGAGCTGCTCCAGAATTAATATCCAGGACAATCATATTTTTATTGTTGAAGCCAAGATCTTTTGATTGAACATAGTTGAGCTGACGATAGATCACTAATGAGCCAATGATGAGAAAGATGGACAGTGCATACTGAATTCCAACCAACCCTTTTCGCAATAAGTCACCTCTGCCTGAAAACGCATTTTTCATGACAAGGAGTGATCGTTTTAATTGGGAATAATAAAGTGCTGGAAGGAGCGCTGAAATAGTCCAGATAATAAGAATGCTGATCGCATGATAGAAAATGAAGTCAGTAGAGAACAACAGACTAGTACCGAAATCTTTGTTCGCGATCTGCAAGAAGAAAGGAAATAAAACGACAATCAAAAGCAAGGCAAGAACATAGCTTATGATTACCGTCAAAAATGTTTCAAAGAATAATTGTCCAAACAGGTGTTTATTGGTGGCGCCATTAATCTTGCGCATACTTGCCTCCAGTGTTCGCTTCAAGGCCTGAACGGAAGAAAGATTCACATAATTTAATGCTGCAATAAATATTACGAGCATTCCCATAATCAGGATCATTGAAACAAACTCCCGATCACTGTAAGGAATCGCTAACAAAGGTGCAGGACCACCATTTTCTATGTGCATTGAACCGAGATGCACATCAGTGAGTGGAAGTAGGTAAAAATCATACTTGCCTTTGTTTTCCTCAGCAATGTATTTCTCGATGAATTGGTCTTTAGAGGCATACACATCTTCTGGTGTCGTTCCCTCCTTTAGTAACACCCATGTTTGCATGAATTGGGTATCCCAGTCATTTAAGAAGTTCTGCCATCCTTCTTCCATCTGATCCGGATTGAGCACATAAAGCTCTTTAAATTGGTAGGTTGAATTTCGGGGCATATCATCCATTATTGCCACAACCTCTATTGTGCCGAATCGAGATCCATCCACCACTTCTCCAACCACATCGGTTCTTCCGAACAGCTTCATCGCTACCTCTTCTGTTATTACAATTCCGGCATCTCCTTCGGTTTGCTTGACCGGGTTCCCATCTAAAATATCAATGTCCAGAATGTCAAACATGCCTCTGTTGACAATGGCCCAATCCCTGTCAGCTATCCGAATGTCATCTTTAGCTAATACATGAGATCCAAAATATGTCAACCATGACGTTTCTTCCACACTTGGAAAATCAGTCTTGAGGGCTTTCGCTAAAGGATTAGGTCCCGATAAATAATGGTTTAAACCCTCCTCTTCCTGAACTTCGTTGACAACCCGGTAGATTCGATCCTTTTTGCTGTGAAAGCTGTCAATGTTTTGCTCATCATACACAAACATCAGGATGAAAAACAAGATTGATAGTCCGAGCGAGAGTCCCAGGATATTTACGGCATAATGTACTGTCTCCTTCCTGAATCGGCGGAAATAGATCTTAGTATAATTCTTGAATAAATTCATAGTCCAATTATTTGAGAGTTGAGTTTTTTTAAGGTTAATCCACCGGAAGGATCGCAGCACATTCCATACAAAAAACAGATTTGCCTTGCGAGTAGAGTTTTCTGCACGGAAGCTGTAAAGCTCAAAGAGATCGCCTTCGATCTCATCGAGGTAGTCCTCTCTACAATACCATCTCAGAAAGCGAGAGGCCCATTTTGGTGGCTGTAATTCTGCCATTTATTAGAGCTTTACAAATTGAAGTTGTGGAATTTTTTGATAGATGCTCGTTCGCAAGTCATGCGACGCATCAAGGACCTTTTTACCAAGCGCTGTAACGATGTAGAATTTCTTCCGTCTGCCCCCTCGTTCTTCGGTAATGCCACCGAAACGAGAGTCAACAAAACCTTTCTTTTCCAATCGTTTCAATGCGACATGAATCGCGCTGATATTAATTTTCTTTTTGGTTTCCTCGGTTAGAAATTCATGAATCGAAACTCCATATGCTTCATTATGCTGAGCTGCCACTGTCAATAAGACAAGCTCTTCAAATTCACCTAATTGATATTCCATGGATTAAAATTTTGAATTCAAACAGCTTCTAAGTGTCACTCTGAACTTGTTTCAGAGTCTATCAAATACGTATTGTCACCCAATCGAAAAGATTCTGAAATAAATTCAGAATGACGTTTTGCTTTTGAATTATTTACTTAACAAACGTGAATGTAATACATAAGTTTCACATTTGTTAAGTAAATAATAAGCTCTGTATTTACGTATAATAAATCCTCCCCCTAGCCCCCTCCAAAGGGGGAAACTGTTAAGCACAAAACATATTTTCTACATATACGTATTTAATCATTCTATGAAAGGAACACATCTTGGAGAGTTTGAAGAATTGGTGCTTTTAGCTGTCTGTACCACCCATCCGGATACTTACGGCAATACCGTAAAAGATGAAATCAATCAAACAGCAAAGCGGAATATCAACTTAAGTACTGCACATGGAGCCTTGGCCAGACTGGAAGACAAAGGACTGGTGAAAAGTTACATGGGTGAAGCAACTTCTGTTCGTGGCGGAAAGCGAAAACGAATTTTCGAAATCACAGCATTGGGGTTGAAGAAATTAGAGGAAGCCAAGAATCTGAGAGCCAAATTTTGGGATAAAATCCCAGAAAAAGTGCTTCAAACGCAATTCATCACCACATGAATGAGCTTCCAAGAATTGTGAAATTTTTGTGTAGTGCACTCTTTAATAAAAGGGTGAGAGAAGAAATAATTGGTGACCTGATTGAAGAGATGGAGGTATTTCGAAAGAAGCATGGAAAGTTTCGAACCAAGCTTCACCTCATCATAACCACCCTTCTATTCACTCGCTATAAATACACCTGGAAAAACATTAATCAACTCAGTACCTCAACAATGTTTATCAAACACACACTAAGACCGGCCTGGAGAAATCTCAAAAAAGATAAGATGAGTGCCGTTTTGAATGGTGTTGGTCTTACCATCGGATTTGCACTTAGTTTGATCATTGCACTAATGGTCACCAGGGAATTGAGTTACGATCAATGGCATGAAAAATCTGATCGTATTTTCAAGGTGACTCATAATGAACGTATCACAGGCAGAAGTGATCGCCATTTAGCAACAGTAGGACCTCCTGTTGGCCCTGCATTGATGGAAGGATACGATGAAATCGTAAGCTACATGCGTATCAGAGACACATCTACTCAGCCAGTGAAGGTTGACACCAAGAATTTTTATGAAGATGGCATCTTCTACATTGACAGTACCATATTCGATATGTTTGATTATTCCTTAGCAGAAGGTGATGAGCAAACAGCACTAAAAAATACCAACTCAGTGGTATTGTCTTCCAGGATGGCAGAGAAATATTTTGGCACTAACTCTGCCATTGGTCAGCGAATTGAAATATCCGAGACACCCTATATTGTGACTGGCGTGTTAAATCCCTATCCGTCCACCAGCCACTTCACATTTGATTTTATCATTCCTTTTCATGCCTTCAAGGTTCCTTTTGGATATCCTGTAACCTTAAACACATGGGGTTGGATCTCTTTTCATACCTACATTGAATTAAAAGATCCTACAGAAAAAGAAGCGCTTGAAGAACAGTTGGTAGACTTTATGAAGGTGCATTGGCCTGAAGACCAGCACAATTTATTTCGTTTTGTATTGCAGCCGCTGGAGGATGTCTATTTAGGAGAGATTAAGAATGATATTGTTGCATCCGGTAGTTGGACAAATATTTATGCGCTCAGCATCACAGGAGCCCTGCTTCTCTTCCTGATTATATTCAATTACACCAACCTATCTGTGGCTCAATCACTCACTCGAACGAAAGAGGTGGGCGTTCGTAAAGCACTTGGAGCGAGTAAACGAATGGTAGTTTTTCAATTCGCCATTGAGTCGGTGATTCTGTCCCTCCTTTCCTTCATCATTTCCATTGCTCTTCTGCTTCCGACAATCAATTTTCTTGAATCATACCTGGGCATCAATATCCATGCGGTGGAAGTATGGCAATCCAATCATTGGCTGGCGCTTGAAGCAATTATTTTAGCCTTAATGGTCGGTGTAATGGGTGGGGCTTATCCAGCCATCATTATGGCTAAGACGAAAGCAATTTCTGCATTGGCACGAACCATTTCTGGAGGACAATTAGGCATCAATGTTCGGAAAGTGTTGGTAACGATGCAGTTCATCATCACCATCGGGTTACTCGCTGGCAGTAGCATCATTTATGAGCAAATTTCCTTTGTGCGTCAGAAAGACCTTGGCTTTGATAAATCTTCTCTGGCCGTATTACGGGTTCCCGAACAATCTCTTCTTACTCAAGGCGAAGTATTAAAAACTCAATTAAATTCCTTACCCAGGGTATCAGGTGCAGCCATTGCCGATGGGAGAATGGATGGAGACAATGGAAATGTGCCGGTGAAAACGCCTGACATGGAAGAATCAAAACCCATGTTTATTGATGCAGTGGATTATGGATATTTTGAAACATTAGGCATTCCATTAGTTGCGGGACGAGAGTTTAATCGATCGTATCCTACCGATAGTGCCGGAGCGGTCATCATAAACGAGAAAGCGGTAGGATATATGGGCTACTCGTCACCGGAAGAAGCGATTGGAAGGCCGATTCAGGTGGGACAGATTCGCACTGGTAATATTATTGGAGTAGTAGCCGATTATCATTTTTCATCCTTGCATAATGAGATTGGGCCTATGGCCATCATGTATCCAAGGACTTTACAGGAGGATGTTTATATCCGGGTAGAACCGGGAAATATGAAGGAGCTGGTTGAAGGCATTGAAGCCAAATTCAGCAGCATCTTTCCAGACCTCCCATTCGATTTGATATTCTTAGATAATTATCTGAATTCATTGTATCAGGAGGATGTAGCATTTGCTAAGATGTTTCAGGCACTGACTATCGTTACACTGATCATCGCTTGTTTGGGACTATATGGTTTGATCTCTTTGATCACTACACAGAAAACAAAAGAAATAAGCGTACGCAAAGTATTGGGAGCTAACCTAAATAGCTTGATGGCCAATCTCTTCAAACCATTTGCTTGGAGAGTGATCATTGCGATGCTGATTGTTTCTCCAATTGCTTATTTCTTGTTGTCTAGCTGGCTGGATAATTATGCCTATAAGATTGAGATTGCCTGGTGGCTGTTCCTTCTTGCTGGCATGGTCGTATTAGTCACGGCACTCATTGCGATAGTTATGCATTCAGTGAAAATCTACCACATCAATCCGGCAAGGACGCTGAAGGATGAGTGAGATAATCCCCTCCTTGGAGCTGTCAGACGCCTTTGGGTTTGGGGTGAGTTGAAGCACTTTAATTGGAAAATAGATCCATTAATAATAAATGAACTCATTCTTTTGTGTGTCGCTCCCGAAAGGAGTCCATGTGAATGAAAAAGTATTTTTCTTAATAAATCAAATATTTAGGAATCGTTTCGAAATCCTAAAAGCAACCATGGCCTTAAAATTTTCATCATGATTGTGATTCTCATCCATTGAAAAATGAAAACCTTAAGCAGATTATACCTGATTCTGGAAGTCATCGGCTTGTTTGTGGTGGGAAGTCTGCTTGGTCGCCTTTTAAGCAAGCTTCTTAATCTCAATGAATGGCTTAGTCAGGGATCAGATTTGATTCAAATGCCAGAGATAGATTTTATCCGCCTCGCCTCGATTTCCAGCGTTGGATCGCTAATAAAATATGGTTGTATTTTTTTACTGGTCATTGTTTTTATTGTGGCAAGACGGGTGCCGATGAAAACGGGTCTGGGCCTTTCAAGGTCTAAAAAGTCGATTTTAGAGCAAATTAAAATCTCCCTTTTCGTTTTTTGTTTGATTGGATTAATTCCGAAAGTTCTATTCGGGTTATGGCCCTATGGCCTGGTTGGTAGCGGACCTTCACATTGGCATATTCTCAATGGAGAATGGAATTTTGGATTCTGGATCTATATGTTGGCCAGTTCCATTATTATTCCTCCAATCGTAGAAGAATTATTTTTCCGAGGATTTACTCTATCTCGCTTTAAAGATGGATTCAATTATGGATATGCCATATTACTCATGGCCATCATGTTTAGCACTTTTCACACCCAGTATTTTCAACTCACAACTATTTCAATATTGAGTTTAATCTCGCTGTTTCTAGGATCCATTATCTTTGGGTATATCAAATACTACACCGGATCAATTTTGCCTTGTTTCATTGCTCATGCCTTAGCCAACATCCCAATAATAGGAATACCTTCCTTAGTCTTGAGTGGACTAATGCTATTGGTTGTGATCAGTCGATGGCAAGTAATTGTCGAGCATGCGAGAGCATTGAAAACATTATTTAGTCCATAGACAGACATATTATTTCACCCCCTCCAAAATATCCGTCCCTAAATACTCCATCTCTGGTAGTAGATACCAGCTCCTTTTTTGAGGAATTTTGATTCCTTTTACCATGATTTCATCTTCAAGCGTGATGAGTTCTCCTTTTCCAGCTGCTTCGTCTTTGTAGAACTTGTACTGCAACATTCGCCCGGAAACATCATCGATGTAGAAATACCAGGTATCCTCCTCGTATGCTACGCGAAGCACCTTACACAACTTATCGCCTACTTTTTCATCCTCAGCCAGAGATATTTCAGGAGTGGATTTATCGTACAGCTTCATCGGCAAGCCCCATAGGTATAGGTAATAATTTCGAAGAACAAGTGCTCGCGCTTTGTCTTGATCACCCTTGAGTACGTCGCCCACTTCCCCATTGACTTCATACACCTCCTCATCATTCCGGTTAATTTTCATATAGCTCTCGGTATTATCAAGTTCAATGATCGTCGATCGATCCGGGCCGGAAGGACGGGTTTCCTTAAACTGCAAAGTTGCTTTTAGCAAAGACCAATTGTCCTGAGGATCGTGGTATGAAACAGCCTTGGCCAGTACTTGTTCTGCAGAAGTTTGTGCGCTAAGAAGCAGCGGACACACTAAAAGGAAGGGGAGCAATTTTCGCATAGTTTCAGTAGATTGAAAATGAGATTTAAACAAATGGGAATTTATTCAAAAACCCGCAAACAGTCTTTCCTGTCATTTCGAACGAAGTGAGAAATCCATCCTTGTTCAGACATTTATTTTGGCACAGATTTCTCCTTTCAGTCGAAATGATAACCTTTGAAATCATTATTTAAGAATTTCATGAATAAACCTGCGAAAACTGTCTGGGTATTTGGGATCTACTTACTGGTTGAAGGCCTCTTCCTTATGTTGGCTCCTGCATGGATACTCACACAAATTGGTATCCCTGATCCTGAAAGTGTTTGGAGAATCGTCCTTGGATTTGTGGTGGCGGTGTTAGGCTATTACTACATCCGAAATGCTAATGAAAACCTCACTCCATTTTTTGGTTTCACCGTGCAGGTGCGAATCATTCAATTTGTTTTCTTCATCTGGCTCTATGTCTTTGAACGCGGCACACTTGCCTTAGTCGGCTTTTCTTTCATTGAGTTTGTGGCCGGTATGTGGACGTGGAGGGTGTTGAAAGTGGCGGGCTAATAAGAGGGATAGATTCTGAAACAAGTTCAGAATGACCTCCAGAAAAGAAAATCTATTTAAATACAGAACGTCACCCTGAATTTGTTTCAGGGTCTTTCCATCCTATCCTGACCAGTGATGTATTTTATTTTTTAAACAAAAATTAATTTTATCCGTATCTATATTTTAAACAAAAATTAATTTAATTGATTTTGGATGCAACTTTTATGAGTTGTCACCATCCTATAAACCAAACGCTAATGAATCTTCAACTTGGAACACTGGAAGAAATGATCTTAATCATCCTACTCATGAAGGAAGAAACCTACGGAGTTGAAATAGCCAAGGAGTATAAAAATCAACTTTCACAGACCATCTCACTCCCTGCCATTCATGTGGTATTAAAGCGCCTCGAAAAGAAAGGTTTTGTTGAGTCCCGACTTGGTGAACCAACACCGGAGCGGGGAGGAAAAGGCAAAAGATTGTATCGGGCTACAAATAAAGGCTATGAAACTGCTCAGGAGCTGCAGCATCGAAGAAATGAAATCTGGAAAACCATTCCCAAATTAAATTTTAGTCTGGCATGAAACATCAGCCGCCAAAATGGGCTTTACGGTTCCTTGAGTTTTTCCTTCGAGCAGATTATTCGGATGAAATTCAAGGTGATATCACTGAAGCATTTTACTGGCGTGTTCAGGAAGAAGGGCTATTTAAAGCCCGATTCAAATTCATATTGGAAGTATTCCACTCTCTAAAACCAACCAACTTAAAATCTTTTTATCACCTATCTCTCAACACTATGATTTTCAGAAACTACCTCAAGGTCGCTTTTCGAACACTACTTAAAAGGAAGTCAACCTCATTCATCAACATCTTCGGACTTTCAATAGGAGTAGCAGCCTTCGTATTTATTTTTTTATACACGTATCAGATATTCACTTTCGATGATCATCATCAAAAGAAAGATCGCATTTTCATGGCCTACAAAGAGCGTATAACACCTGATGGAACACAAGCCACTTACGATACCTGGGTACCCTTAAAAGATCGGCTAATAAGTGACTATAACCAGATCGAAGAATCATCCAGGTACTATACTTCCAGTGCCAGTATCAAAAAAAATAATCGTTACCTCGAAGAGGAAATTGTCTATACAGATCCATCCTTATTCAAAATTTTCACATTCCCAGTGATTCATAGGAATCAGGCAAAGCTCTTTCCGACGAAAAATTCGATCGTTCTGAATGAAAAAACAGCGAATAAATATTTCGATACAAGCGATGCGGTAGGAAACTACATTGAAGTCTTTTTACAGGAAGAGGATACCACACTTAGGTATCAGGTATCTGCTGTCATCAAAAATCATCCGGACAATGCTTCTCTGCAGCCGACGATGCTGATTCCAATGGAAAGTATTCCGATATATCCTGAACTTGCCAATAGCTGGAATGCGTCTTTTTTGGAAACGTACGTTTTACTTAGAGATCCGAGTGACGCCCTTCAACTTGACGCAGATTTTCCAAACCTCATCGAATCGATTTGGGACAAACAAGTAAGAGAAAACACCAACTTCAGGTTGCTTCCATTCGAGGAAGTTTACGATACATTTTTTGGTGATTCTGCAAATGCCAGAACGCTTCTGGCTATCGGAATTGCCATCCTGTTAATTGCGATCATCAATTTCATGAACCTCTCTACTGCCCAGGCAACACAACGGGCAAAAGAAGTTGGATTAAGGAAGGTGTTGGGTGCATTTCAAGGTCAGCTTCGTACACAATTCATCACAGAATCGTTTGTCATGTCATTTATTGCCACGGTCCTTGGGCTGCTTATTGTCGTTTTCACGATTGACCCATTCAATCAGTTCTTTGATTTGAACATTGCACTTTCCCAGTTTTCCGGATTTGAAATAATAGCTGCCTGTGCTATACTCATCATTTCGTTGGGAGTTTTAAGTGGAAGTTACCCGGCATTCTACCTTTCATCTATTGGAGCTATTGAAGTTTTAAGACAAAAATTAGGAATGAATGCATCAACATCATTTAGGAATGTTTTGGTTGTCCTTCAGTTTGCAATAGCACTATTTCTAATTGCCAGCACCATCATTGTGAGTCGTCAGATCAATTACATGGCCAACAAAAACATGGGATTTGAGTCAGAAGGAATCCTCATAATAAATGCTTCCCCCAGGAGTTTTACCGACCGGGAGCTGGCTCAAGTACGATTAAAGTCTTTCAAGACAGAACTAGCAAATAAGTCATACATCAATGACATTTCATCAAGTCGATCAGTACCCACCTCATGGACCAGAAGTTTTGTGTTTGTAAGACCCAATGACTGGGAAGGTGACCCATTGAGGATGAGGTATACATATGTAGATGCAAACTTTTTTGAAATTTATGGTATCCCTGTAAAATATGGTCGGAACTTTTTATCTGATTCAGAAGGAGATCAACGTAGTTCGGTAATACTAAATGAAGCTGCGATGAGGGCTTTTGAATTCTCATCTGATATAGAAAACACCATCAAAATCGGAGATAATGAAATCAGTGTGGTGGGGGTCGTTGAAGATTTTCATTTTGAAACGCTTCAAAACGAAGTAGCTCCGACATTGATTTTCCATCGGGTCTCTGATAACCTGGCGGCTCATAATACCATTACTTTAAAAATGGAGATGAGCAATCTGATCGAGCGCATTGAAGAAATAGAAGTGATGTGGAATGAGTTAGGGTCTACGCAAGAATTCACTTATTCATTCATGGATGACCGGGTTGCTAATCTTTATGAGTCTGAAAACAGATACCTAGGTATGGTTGGGTTATTTTCTGCAATTTCGATTGTAATTGCCTGTCTTGGCCTTTATGGGCTTACACTTTTTATCATTGAGAAGCGAAGAAAAGAGATCAGCATCAGAAAAGTTCTTGGCGCAGAGATCAACACCATTTTACGATTGATTTTTACCGATTTTACCAAATGGGTGGTCATTGCTTTCGTTATTGCGGTTCCATTTGCTGTTTATTTCTTAGCCGAATGGCTAGAGTCCTACCACTACAGAATCGATATCAGTTGGATCACTTTTGCTGTTTCACTCTTGATTGTTCTGGGATTAGTCATCTTAACCGTTGGATATCAGTCTTTAAGAGCCGCCTCCTCAAATCCGGTTAAGTACCTGAAGGACGAGTAGCTAGTTGCTTGATCTTTACCAGTGAGGTTCTGGCTATAAAGATGCTCAAGATGGCAATGGCTGTTCCAAGTATAAAAGGAGCACCAGGAAAATAGATTTCATTTTCCTGATTGGTATAATACCTGAAAATCCCAGTCATCAGCAGTGGTCCTACTATGGAAGTCAAGGTCATGATGCTGGTAATCCCACCCTGCAACTCGCCTTGTGCATTTTTAGGAACCTCACTAGTCATGATCGATTGTAAGGAGGGACCTGCTAAACCACCAAAAGCATAAGGGATAATGACCAGATAAACCATCCAACCATATGGTACGAGTCCCATCATTAGCAGGCCAAGTGCATTGAACACAAATCCGGTATAAACTGCATTCACCTCTCCTATTCTTTTAACAATAGGCCCCACCAGACCTCCCTGGACAATGGAAACCATGATTCCTACAAACCCAAGCGACAAGCCAATATCCAATGGTGTCCATCCAAATTTTTCATCTGTAAAATAGGCCCAGTTGGTGTGCGTAGCATGCGCCGCAACATATATGAAGAATAGGCTTATCATCAATCCGAGTATTTTCTTGTAGCTAAATATCTGCTTCAAAGTGCCAAATGGATTCGCTCGTTTCCAGGTAAAAGCTCTGCGATCTTCTTGGGGAAGCGACTCTGGAATAACAATCATACCATATAACATATTTAAGAATGCAAGACCAGCTGCAATCATAAAAGGGATTCGGGTCCCTATTTCACCAAGTAATCCTCCGAGTGTGGGTCCAATAACAAATCCCAACCCAAATGCTGCCCCAATCATTCCGAAATTCTTGGCTTTATTCTCAGGTGTGCTGATGTCTGCGATGTAGGCATTTGCAACCGTTATGCTACTGCCACAAATTCCAGAGATTACACGAGCGATGTAGAGCCATAGCAGATTAGGCGCAAATACAATGATTAAGTAATCTATGCCTAATCCAAAGAGAGCTATTAGAAGCAAAGGTCTTCTTCCAAATCGATCGCTTAGCCCTCCTAGCACTGGAGCAAAGAAGAATTGCATCACTGCATAGGTAGCAATTAGTGTCCCCCCGATGATTGAGCTTTCACTGGTATTCAATCCGGAGACCTCCATCAATAATTGTGGCAATACAGGGATGATCAGTCCTATTCCAATGATATCTATCAGGACAGTTGCAAATATGAAAATGAGGGCAGCTTGTTTTTTTCTCACTTGATATGCTATTTATCGGCGGCCAAATATCGAAAAATTTCAATGTGTTTTGCTATCATAGAAATTTGATTTTCTTAGATAGCCTGTTAAAGCGCCAGATATGTAACACACCGGAGATAGTTAGTCCTATAGATAGTCCGTACCACACTCCTTGCACCCCATGGCCGCCATGAAAAGCAAGCCAATAACCAACAGGGATTGCGATTAACCAGTACGCAACAAATGTGACAATGGTCGGTATCTTAACATCAGTAAGCCCTCTGAGCACACCCAGCCCGACTGCTTGAATTCCATCAGAAATTTGGAATGCTGCCGCAATAATCAAAAGAGATGCTGCCGTGGCTCTCACTACCTGATCTTCAATGTAAAGTGCTGGCAGAACGTTTCTCAGCAAAATAAAAGTCAGCCCACACATGGCCATAAATATGGTCACCAATCCAAAAGATGAAAATCCTGCGATTCGAAGATTTCTTCGATCTTTCAGTCTCATTTGATTTCCAATGCGTATCGTAGAGGCCGCAGCTAATCCAGTGGCAGCCATGTAGCTAATGGCCGCAAGGTTCAATGCAATATTATGTGCTGCTAAAGCTTCTGCACCAATCCAGCCAACCATAATCGCTGCTGTTGCAAATGCACCTACTTCAAACACGTACTGCAATCCCGATGGAAGGCCTATACGAAGCAACTCCCTGATCCCTGACCAAGTATACTTCCATTCAAATCCTGTGATCTTTTTCCTAACCCACCAGATCATTACCGAAAACATGATTATGCGTGCAAGTAATGTGGCATATCCCGCTCCATTTAACCCTAAGGCTGGCGCTCCAAGTTTACCATAAATGAGCATGTAGTTAAAAAACACATTTAGGAGATTAGCAAAAACCGAAACAGCCATCGGACTGAAAGTATCAGACAGACCTTCTGCATACTGTCTGAAGGTTTGAAAAATCATTAGCGGAATCAGAGAACCACACATGATGATGAGATATGGAACTGCAGCTTCAGCAACAGGAACTTCTTGTCCAAAGTATCCCAAGAAATGACTACTTAAGTAACCTAATCCAAAAAGAATTAACCCAAGACCAAGGTTCATGAAAAAGCCGTTCTGAAGAAACTCTTTCAATCTTGATTTATCTGTGATGTCGGTAGCAGCTACTTTTGGTGTAATTGCATAACTAACCCCAATCCCAAAGAGCATGAGGATATGATAGATCGTACCTGCAAAAGTTGCAGCTGCAAGCGGAATAACACCAAGTCGACCTACCATGACACTATCAGCAACACCCACCATGATGTGGCCCAGTTGGCCTATCACCACAGGCAGTGCAAGCACGACGTTTTTCCTTAAATGTTGTTTAAGTGTCATCCCAAATTAATTGCAGCCCGCAAGGTAGTATCTTAGGCAAAAGAACACTTGACCATTGATGAAAAAACTGTTAATTATAGTCCTTCTCGCACCAATGTTTACATTCTCACAGCAGGTAGCCATCACTTTTGATGACCTTCCATTTGGGTATTCTGCAGGCATGACTGACAGTATGAAAATTGTTTCCACCAAAAGAATCCTTGCCATCCTCAAAGATTTTGATGTAAAGGCAACCGGATTTATTACTTCAGGAAACATGACTGAAGAAAACAAAGTCATTCTTGATATGTGGTTGGAAAATGGGCATTCCTTAGCCAACCACACACATCGACATTACAATTTTAATGAAGTATCCGCCTCTAAATACATCGCTGATATCGATTCTTGTAAGCTTCTTGCAGATGAATGGATAAATACCAATTATTTCAGATACAGTATGCTTAGGAGAGGTAACACTGAAGCCAAACGAGATTCCGTTTATGCTTTTCTGGAAAGAGAGGGATATACCATTGCGCCTGTGTCAATAGATAATAATGAATGGATTTACAATCGGGATTACAGTCGCGCACTCAGAGAAGATGATACGGAGAAGATGACCCAATTAGGTAATGAATACATCCAACACATGAAGGAAATTTCTCTGAAGTATCAATTGAAAGGAACGGAATTGACCGGTAGAAATGTCAAACATATTTTATTGCTACATGCCAATCCAATCAATGCTGAATACCTACACGCACTGCTTGGTTGGTATAAAAGTGAAGGGTGGAAATTTATTACATTCCAGGAGGCAATGAGCGACCCCATTTACATGATTAAAGTAGATTTTGTGAGTGATTATGGGTCGTCGCAAATTGATTTGTTAGAGCGTACCAAATCTAAAGATTAAGCATTCGTGCAAGCCGATAAATGGCAGCCACACTGAGGCTATCAGTGATTTCACTTCGATCACACATGGCTAAGACTTCTGTAAATGGGAGTTTCCATACTTTCAGATCTTCTGTCTCTTCAAATGCTGTTTCACCTTCAGTTAGCCCTTCGGCCAGGAATGCAATTCCAGTTTCATCTGTAACAGAGTTGGAAGTGTGAATCTTACATATCTCCGTCCATTTTTCTGCAGTCAACCCGGTTTCTTCTTTAAGCTCTCTTTTAGCTGATTCCAATATTGGGATATCTAACGGCCCTCCTCCCATGGGTATTTCCCATGAATATTCATTCAGCGTATATCGATACTGTCCTACCAACCAGGTATTTTGCTCTTCATCTAAAGGGATAATCCCAAGCGCCCAGTTCTTATAATGCACCTTTCCATACAGGCTTTTGCCACCTCCAGGGTTGGTCACATCATGCTCGGTCAATGTGATCCAGGGGTTGTCATAAATGGTTTTTGAAGAACGGGTAATCCAGGGATTTTTGTTTTTACTCATTTCCCAAAAGTAAACACCCCTATTGTCCCCTCAAGGGGACATTCGCAAAATAAATAATCAGAAGCAATCCCCCTTTGAAGGGGGCTAGCGAAGGAAGTGCAGACGGAGGGGGTTGTTTCAATCCACTCCCAATCCCAACTCCTTTCTTATCACCCGATCTTTATTACTGTTCTTTCCCCAGTAAGCAGACTTAATAGTATTTATCCGCTTCGCTTTAGTAGTTAGCCTTTCAGGATTACCAAAACCACTCATATACGTTTCCTCCCAACCGAGAATTGTAAATGGGAACTCTTCTTCATAGTAAATCGATAGTTTGCGGTTTTCATACTCCAGCGTATAAATACTGTGAGGATTACCTGAGAACTCTGAAGTATGCACGTCAAGGTTTGAAGCATTTGCCGTCAAAGGTTTGGTTTCTTGATGCCTCAAACGCAGATAGAAAGTGGATGGAAAAATCTCAACCTCACCTGTTGGCAGGTTCTCAGGGTTAAATCGAAGACGTGTCCACAATTCATCTTCCAAAATGATATTTGGCACTGTTTTGTCCACATCGCCTTCAGATTCAAAGTAAGAAAAGCCTTTTAAGCGATAATTCTCATCCTGTAAATTCAATTGCATCCAGGTATGTCCACACCATTCCTGAGACGAGGTGGTCACTTTGAATGGGTCTGGATATTGATCATACGATACAGGTGTGAACGTACTCATCATCATGGAGTAAGGATAAATGCCTGTCAGAAATTTTTTCGTCATATTCAGCTTCATCACGCTCACATTATCCTCACTTGCATCCCGCCAGTCATCCAGTTTTACCTGCTTACTTTTTGAGAAGGGTTCAGTAACGAATACAAGAACCGCCTGTCCTGAATGAATTTCTCCATATCTAGCCTGTTCAAGTTTATAACTTGTGATTTCGGCTTCACCTGCGTACCAGTATTCATTAAACTTATCAGGCTTCTCAACCTGCTGAGTTGCTTCTTTCTTGCTCTGAGAGTTAGAAGGAGCGCATGCTACCAATGATAAAATCAATAAGGAAAATGTAAAGTGCTTCATATCTAATATAAAACCATTTAGAGGTGATTTGTTCCAATCATGGAGTAGCTACTTTTGCGGCATGAACTATCTATCGGTTGAGGAGCTAAGTAAGAGTTACGATGAAAAGAAGCTCTTTGAAAACATTACGTTCGGACTAGACCAGGGACAAAAAGCTGCTTTGGTTGGGGTGAATGGTACTGGTAAGTCCACGTTAATGAAAGTAATTGCAGGGATTGAACCTCCTGATAAAGGAATTGTCTCTTTTCGAAAAGGACTGACAGTTTCCATGCTCCGTCAGCATCCAGACTTCAATCCGGAAGATTCTATTCTTGAAGCAGTATTTTCTGAAGATAAAGAAGAACTCAATGTTATTCGTGACTATGAGTTGGCGATGTATAAAACCGAGACTGATCCTGAGAATGCACCAGACCTTTCACCAATTCTTGAAAAAATGGATGCGCTCAATGCCTGGGAGTATGAACATCAAATTAAGGGACTTCTTGGTAAACTAGGCATCCACAATCTGGATCAGAAAATGAAAGACCTCTCCGGAGGTCAAAAGAAACGAGTGGCTCTGGCCCAGGCACTGGTCGTTAACCCAGACTTCCTAATTTTAGATGAGCCTACCAACCACCTGGATCTGGCGTTGATCGAGTGGTTGGAAAACTACCTGGCAACTGCCAATCTCACTTTGCTGATGGTGACGCACGACCGCTACTTTTTGGATCGAGTCACGAATGAAATCCTGGAGATAGAACATGGAAAAATCTACCGATACAAAGGCAATTACAGCCAGTTTTTGGAGAAGAAAGCTGAGCGAATGGAGATGGAGGCTTCCAGCATTGATAAAGCCAAAAACTTATTCAAAACAGAGCTGGAATGGATGCGCAGACAGCCTAAAGCCAGAGGTACAAAAGCCAAATATCGTGTAGATGCATTTCAAGATGTAAAAGCCAAAGCGCACAGTGCAGTTCAAACGCAAAAAATGGAGGTAAACCTAAAAGGTGAACGGCAAGGAAAGAAAATTCTAGAACTCGAGCATGTCGGTAAATCTTATAGTGATATTCAACTAGTCAAAGATTTCAGTTACGTCTTTAAAAGACGAGAAAAAATTGGCATCATCGGCCCGAATGGCGTTGGAAAATCCACATTCCTTAACATTTTATCACAGCAAATCAAACCGGATACTGGTAAGATTGATGTTGGCCAAACCACCAAATTTGGATACTACACTCAGGATGAAACCATCTTTGATCCTTCTAAAAAGGTTCTGGATATTGTAAAGGAAGTAGCTGAATACATCCAATTGGATAATGGAAGCCAGGTTACTGCCTCTCAGCTTTTAAATCAGTTTCTTTTCCCTCCGAAAATGCAGCACAACTTTGTTGGCAAGTTGAGTGGCGGAGAAAAAAGAAGGCTTCAGCTACTACGAGTACTGATGGCCAATCCAAATTTTCTGATTCTGGATGAGCCAACAAATGATCTTGACATTACCACTTTGAATGTGCTGGAAGACTACCTACTAAATTTTGCTGGTTGCCTGATGATTGTTTCTCACGACAGGTATTTCATGGACCGCTTGGTGGATCATTTGTTTGTCTTCGAAGGGAATGGTAAAATCAGAGACTTCCCTGGTAACTATACAGATTATCGTGCAAAAGAGGGAGTGCCGGTAGCTGAATTACCTCAAGAAAAAAAAGAGCAACCAAAAGCTGAACCAGTAAAAGAAAAAAGTACACGCAAACTCACCTATAACGAACAGCGAGAACTGGACCAGCTAGATAAGGAGATTCCAAAGTTAGAAGCAAAGAAAGCTAAGCTACAAGAATCTTTGAATTCTGAAACTGAGTACGAAAAACTGCAAGAAATCAGCAATCAGATCAAAGCTACTGAAGATGAGCTAGAGGAGAAAGAACTGCGTTGGCTGGAGTTGAGTGAAGTTGATTAAGATTTTAGATGTTAGAAATTTAGACATTAGACGGAATCCATCCTACCTTTGCGAAACATTAAGGGGTGCCAATTGCATAGACGCAAGAAGTCTAGGCAGGGCTGAGATCATACCCATATACCTGATCCGGATAATGCCGGCGTAGGAACGGTCAAAGACCGAAGTATGATAACCAATGGTGGAGAGTCCCCGCTTTCCGATGGTTAAATGTTTTAATTTTTATCAACATGAGAGCTTTATGGTTGTCGGCAGCAATGCTACTGACAGGTTTTGCATACTCGCAAGACAGTTTAAAAACACAGGAATTGGACGATGTGATCGTATATGCCACACGTGCCAACGAAAACACACCAACGACTTATTCAGAGATTTCTAAAAAAGAAATCGAAAACGTAAATCTGGGGCAAGACTTACCCGTTTTATTGAACCTTTCACCGTCTCTGGTTACCACTTCCGACGCTGGTGCTGGTATAGGATACACCGGTCTGAGAATTCGCGGTAGTGATGCCACACGCATCAACGTGACCATTAATGGCATACCCGTGAATGACTCAGAATCACATGGTGTCTTTTGGGTAAACATGCCGGATTTTGCCTCCTCGGTGGACAACATCCAGATACAACGAGGAGTGGGTACTTCCACAAACGGTGCTGCTGCATTTGGTGCTACAGTAAATCTTCAAACCAATGTGCCATCAAGAGATGCCTATGCGGAGGTAAACAATAGTTTCGGTTCATTCAATACACGTAAGCATACCTTGATGTATAATACAGGGTTGCTAAACGATAAGTGGTCTTTTGAATCACGGTTGTCTAAAATCGCCTCCGATGGATACATTGACCGTGCAGAATCCGACCTTCAATCGTACTTTCTCTCAGGAGGCTACTACGGTGACAAGACCATTGTTAAGGCATTGGTTTTCGGAGGTCATGAGATTACTTATCAAAGCTGGTGGGGAACTCCACAAGCCGTATTGGAAAATGATCGAGATGGCATAGAAGAAGTGATATCTAATAATGGCTATACGCAAGAACAAGCCGAAAACATTCGTACAGCAGGGCGAACGTTCAACTACTACCTGTATGAAAATGAGGTAGACAACTACAAACAGGATCACTACCAACTGCACTTGTCACATCAATTGAGTGATGCCTTGACAGTAAATCTAGCTGGGCATTACACATACGGAAGAGGATACTTTGAACAGTTCAGAAATGATGATGATTTTTCTGATTATGGTTTGGGAAATGTGGTACTGGGTGATACAACCATTACCTCTTCAGATCTGATTAGAAGAAGGTGGCTGGATAATGATTTCTATGGGACTACTTTCTCATTTAATTACCTAAATGATGATCTGGATATCACGTTAGGAGGAGCCTGGAATAAATACGATGGGGATCATTTTGGTGAGATCATCTGGGCGCAATATGCTAGCAATAGTGACATTCGAGAACGGTATTATGATAATGTTGGTCTAAAAACGGATTTCAATGTTTATCTAAAAACAAACTATCAACTGAATGATCTCAATTTATTTGCTGACCTGCAGGTAAGAAAGATCAATTATGAGACAGTAGGCATTGACAATGATTTAAGAGCCATTAGTGTTGAAGACGACTTCACTTTTTTCAATCCCAAAGTGGGAACAACTTACACGTTAAATGAAAGCTCCAACATATATGCTTCTTTTGCAATAGGCAATCGAGAACCGGTTAGAAATGACTTTATCGATGCGCCAGGAGGAGTAATTCCAAAGCACGAGACATTAAGAAACCTGGAAGTGGGATATCGCAAGTTTGGACAGGACTTTAATTTCCAAGCCAATTATTACTTGATGGATTATGAAAACCAATTAGTTCTAACTGGTGAGCTAAATGATGTAGGATCAAGTATTCGCCAGAATGTCCCGGATAGCTATCGAATGGGTATTGAATTAGTAGGAGCTTATCAATTCACAGACCAACTAAGATGGGATGCTAACCTAACCTTGAGTAAGAATAAAATTCAAAACTTTACTGAAGTACTTTACAACTATGGGACAAATTTTGATGAATTCAATATTGAAGAAACACAGCATCAAGACACAGATATCTCATTCTCTCCAAATGTAATTGGAGGTAGTCAATTGAGCTACTCTCCCTTTGACGGGTTTGAGGCTGCCTTGCGAAGTAAATATGTTGGTAAGCAATATCTAGATAATACTAGTGACAATGACCGAAGTATTGATCCTTATTTCGTTAATGATGTCAGATTGAGCTATAATTTCGCCGTTTCTACCATTGAGAATGTGAATATTAGCTTACTCGTCAATAACCTGTTGGATGTAGAGTACTCTTCTAATGGATACACGTTTGGTTATGCTGGTGGAGAATATGAGGTGAGAGAAAATTATTTCTACCCTCAGGCCGGTAGAAATTTTCTTTTGGCATTGAATCTTAGATTCTAAAAAAAATCATGTGGTGCGATGCTTAATGTCATAGGTATGCACCATTTGAAATCTTACTTTGAGCGTATGTAATCGAAGATTCCGTGTGACATTAGAAAAGAGCAAAACACATGAAAAAGCTATCAGTTCTCAAAGTTGTTTCAATCATCCACCTTATTTTGACCTCCGGGTGGACTATCTGGTTTTACAATGAGTTGGATGACGGCAAGGGCTGGGGACTTTTGTTTAGCCTCGGTCTTGCTGCTATTGGAATTGCAGGATTTCTAGTAAGTTGGGTTGTTGGTTTTATTTGTAAGAAAACAATATTAGAACAACCACTCAGAATTCAAAACACCATTGAAGCTGCTTTGGTAGTCGGCTTTCTTGTATTTATTGGTCTCTACTACTAGCAGTTAAACCTCATGGTCAATCTCCACCTTCTCCATTTCCGAGTTGATGGTATTAATTTCTTCCTTTGATAATTTAATACTCAACGACTTTGCATTCTCTTCAGCTTGCTTTTCATTTCGCGCACCAACCAATGCCACGGTGATACCCTCTCGTTGAACCGTCCAATTGATCACAAGCTGAGCTAGTGTAACGCCGTGTTCTTCAGCTATCGGCTTAATTTTATCAAGGAAAGCGTTAGTTCTCGAGCGATTTGGTTCTTTGAAGAATTTATTCTCCGCACGATGATCGTCCCCTTTAAATTGATAATCAGATGTGATCTTACCTGTTAGCAATCCTCGTTGGAGAGGACTGTAAGCCAAAATCCCTACATTTTCTTCCAGGCAGTATGGAAGGATGTCTTTTTCGATTTTTCTGTACACCATACTGTATGGAGATTGGGTAGATGCCAATTCAATTACTTGATCTGCGCGTTTCATCATTTCCACTGTATGGTTAGACATCCCAATCGCTCGGATTTTACCTTGCTGCTGAAGGTCCTTAAGAACTTCCATGGTTTCTTCGATAGGTGTCGTGGCATCCGGCCGATGAATCTGATAGAGATCTATATAATCTGTTCCTAATCTTCTAAGGCTGTCCTCCACTTCTTGCATAATGCCGTCTCTGCCAGCGTATGCATAGGTTTTCCCTCCATCACTTGTTGGAAATTGATATTCTCCCTTTTCTGTTTTCCAGTTAAAACCAAACTTGGTAAGTATCTCAAGATTATCTCTTCCGATCTCTTTAATTGCTTTTCCAACCAATGATTCACTATGACCAAATCCATATACTGGTGCTGTATCAATGGAAGTAACACCCAGATCATAACTCTTAGTCATTGCCTTTAGGGCATCCTTATCGTCATTTCCTCCCCAAGCCTGACCTCCAATGGCCCAAGCTCCAAATGTGATAGGCGAAACAAATAAATCTGATTTTCCGAGTTGTACTTTATCCATATTACAAATGAAGCAAAAAAGACGAGGAATAATTCCTCGCCTTCGAACTAAACTCAACAATAATTACTGCCTCGCATTCATTCGGCTCGCCAAATCCACTAACTCAATAAACTCTGCACGATAGCCAAACTCATCACTTCCTTTTGCTGATTTTGCAAGACTCAAAACATTGGCATAATTCAAGTCATTCTTATACTCTGAATCTCGAAGTAGCATGCCAAAGCCAGCAACTGCCATTGACCAATCTAGATTATCGCTAGACCTTCCAATTTCGTTTCCTACAATCTTGGTAATCAGCTTACTTTTTTCACCATCAGGATCCTTGTATCGGAATTTCACAGTTAGCAATTCATCGGTTGTACTAGTCACTTTTTGATCATTTGATTGATATTTCAGAGGATCAATATCTTTCACAAACTCACTATTCACTCCTACCGGAATGATTTCATAAAGAGCAGTTACCGTATGTCCGCTTCCTAGTTCACCTGCATCCTTTTTGTCATCATTGAAATCTTCGTCATTTAACAGTCGATTTTCATATCCAATCAATCGGTACGCCTGAACAACAGCAGGATTAAACTCTACCTGGATTTTTACATCTTTGGCAATCGTGAACATGGTACCTCCAAATTCATTTACCAATACTTTTTTCGCCTCTTTCATGTTGTCGATATAGGCATAGTTGCCATTTCCTTTGTCAGCAAGGATTTCCATTTTAGAGTCTTTATAGTTACCCATTCCAAAACCAAGTACCGTTAAGAAGACACCCTCATTCCTCTTTTGCTCGATCAATCGCTCCATAGATGCATTACTAGAAGCGCCTACATTAAAGTCACCATCTGTAGCTAGCACTACTCGGTTATTTCCGCCCTCAACATAATTTTCTTTAGCTGTTCTATAAGCCAGCTCAATTCCAGCTCCTCCAGCAGTAGATCCACCTGCTTGCAGCTTATCCAAAGCCTCCATGATTTTCTTTTTATCATTTCCATCGGTTGGCTCAAGTACTAATCCAGCAGCTCCCGCATAAACCACAATTGACACTTTATCCTGAGGACGTAACTCATTTACCAATAATTTGAAAGCAGATTTTAAAAGAGGTAGCTTATTTGGAGCACTCATAGATCCGGATACATCAAGCAAGAATACAATATTGGATGCTGGTAAATTATCCAGTTCAATTTTCTTCCCTTGAAGGCCGATCTGAGCAATCAAATGTTTTTCATTCCATGGAGCTTTTGCTACTTCTGTGTTAATGGAGAAAGGGTCCTTTCCTGTTGGATTTTTATAATCATATCCGAAATAGTTGATCATCTCCTCAATCCGCACTGCATCTTTCGGTGGTAGTTGACCATTGTTAATGAATCGTCTCATATTGCTGTATGATGCCGCATCTACATCTATTGAAAAAGTGGAGAGCGCATCATCTAAAACTTTCTTGAATCCATTTTCATGAATTGTCGCATATTCTTCGGTATTGTGGTAATAGCCTTGATCATAAGACATATACATTCCCGCAGTTGGAGATGCAAGTGCTCTACTAACAGCACCTGTAGCATTCAATTTTGCGCTTCTATAAGATCTTTCAACTACTGCCTCTTCCAAATCCTCTGTTGGCTCTGGTTTTAGTCTTAGCTGTATGTCTAATACCTTCCGGTTTCCTACTTTCTTATCAGCAAAAACGTAATCTTCATGCATAAACTCAAGGATAGACTGATCACCGTTTACTTCTATGGAATAAAAACCATTGACATCTGTTTTTGTCCGATTCATGGTTCCCTTTTCCCACACCACTACTCCTTCTAGTGCGAATCCTTTGTGGTCATAAACAGTTCCTTGGACAAATTTGGCATGAGCGTGGATGCTCAAAACAATCAGCGATAACATTAATAGATTTCTCATTTTTCTAATTTTTAGTTCGACTTAATTCACCTTTTAGGATAGTTGTTATCGTTGGGATGCACACTAGTTAAAAATTCCATACGGAAAATGAAATTTTTTACGATGAAGTGTCCTTAAGGTATAATAAAGCCTGTTTATTCATCGACTTTGTTTAGGCTGTCAATTCCTACCGACTTGGCATCTCGATTGAAAGGAGAGATATTTACCATAATGTACCCCTTGAAACAAGAAAAGATTTCTCCTGCGTCGATATGACTAAAAGGGAAGACATATCACCTACAGATGAACTACAGCTTAAGTTTTATCGCAACACCGGAAATCAGGAAGTGCTTGGTGAGTTATTTAATAAGTACATGCATTTGGTATACGGACTCTGCCTGAAGTACCTTAAAAATCGTGATGATGCTCAAGATGCTGTGATGTCTATCTATGAACAGTTGAGCGAGAAACTGCTCACCACTGAGGTTGAGCATTTCAAAAGCTGGCTCTACATGGTGAGCAAGAATCATTGCCTCATGATGCTTCGTAAAAACAATCCGGAAGTGCATACCGAAGTTTTTATGGAATCGGGTGAGGAAATGCATCTCAATGATGAAAAAGTGCAGCTTGAAAAAGATTTGACTGCATTAGAAGCCTGTATTGAGGAATTAAAAGCAGAACAACAGCAATGTGTAAGACTCTTTTTCCTTAAAAAGAAAAGCTATCAACAGGTGAAAAGTGAAACAGGGATTGACCTGAAAAAAGTGAAAAGTCATATTCAAAATGGAAAACGTAACTTGAAAATGTGTCTGGAAAGCAAGAATGTCAACAGATAAAAACCATAGCGAGCAATTTGAGCGGTATCTAAAAGGTCAGATGACCCCTGAGGAAGCTCATGCTTTTGAGCGTGATGTTTTGGATGATCCTTTTGCTCAGGAGGCATTAGAAGGATATGAAAGTCAGGGGTTTGAAAGTCTGGATGATATTCAAAAGCTTAAAAAGCAAATTCAGTCCAGACCGCAAAGAAAGTTTCCAATGCTGAGAATCGCTGCTGCTGTGGCCATGCTCATTGTGGGGTCAATTTTGGTATTCTATGTTGTGGATTCATCCAATGATCAAGCTTTAATGACCGAGGACATTCAATCACCTATCGAAGATTCTATCAAAATCAATTCGATTGAAGCAGATGAAACAACCCCCTCTGAACAATTGGCTGAAGTTGTAAAAGAAGATTTTTCTCAAGATGGATTAAGAGTTGAGGGTAAGGATGAAGAAGTCTTAGATACTTTTATTGATAATAATGATAAGGAAGAAGTACCTTTTGAAGATGATGAAAAATTAGTCTTAGCAGATGCCAATGAGGTAAAAAGGATAGCAGCACAAGAACTAATGGCCGAAACTGAGCCAATGACTATTGATTCAAATGAGCTAAATGAAATAAATACATTAGCACTTAAGTCCCAAGTTACGGAACAGGCTCAAGGTGAATCTGATGCCGAAGAATCGTTTGCGCCAAAATTGCAAAAATCTACGATTCAGGGAGAACAAGTTGCATTGGCTCGAAGCAAATCATCTACAGAGTTAATTTCGGGTATCATTACAGATGATTCGGGTGATCCTTTACCAGGGGTCAATGTGGTCATAAAAGGCACGACAACCGGTGTTGTAACAGATTTGGACGGGCAATACGAGTTGCCAAAATTGGAAGATATGACATTGGTTTATTCATTTGTTGGATTCGAATCAAAGGAAATTGAAGTTGGAACCAGAAACAAATTAGATGTGGTGTTAGGTGGTGCAACAGCACTTCAAGAAGTTGTAGTGACCGGATATGGTCAATCATCAAATGACGATACATACATTCCGGCAAAACCAGAAAATGGATCTAAAGCTCTTAAAAAATACCTGGAGGAAAATTTGATCTATCCTGACGCAGCACGAGAAAATCAAATCGAAGGCAATGTAATATTGGAACTACTGATTGGAGTTTCAGGTGCTATAGAGTCAATAAGTATTAAAAAAAGTCTTGGGTTTGGATGTGATCAGGAAGCTATTCGATTGATAAATGAAGGGCCTACATGGAATGCTGCTCAAAAAGGTGGAAATGCTGTTGAGGATAAAGTGAGAGTGAGAGTCAAATTCAAATTAGACTGAAGTGAGAAAATTGGAAATTAAAATCGATCAGCCATGTTCAGAAAAGTGGGAGTCTTTAGAAAAAAAAGGTTTAAATGGTTTTTGTTCATCTTGTCAAAAGGAAGTGATTGATTTTACCAAGATGAGCGATCGTCAAATCAAAGATTACTTTTTGAATTCAACTGGTGATGTCTGTGGACGAATGAGGAAAAATCAGCAGAAAGAATATATTCTTGAGTATAATAATCCTCTATCAAAGCTCACTGCAGGGTTGTTAACATTAGGATCAATCATATTTTCTTCAGTTTCTATTCAAGCTCAAGATAAAGACAAGATTGAATTCTTAGAATCAAAAAAAGTAAGTCTCACAAACAATTACTCAGGAGCAGTTGGTGGAATTATTGTTGATGAAACGGGTGAAGTTCTACCCGGTGTTAATGTGGTTATAAAAGGAACTACAAAAGGCACAACAACAGATCTGGATGGATATTACTCTATAGAGGCAAAACCCACTGACATCCTTTCCTTTTCATATGTTGGGTTTGAGACAATAGAGAAAAAAGTTGATTCAAAATCAAACATGGATGTAGTTCTAAACGGGGCAATGCTTGGTGGACTTATGGGTGAGGTTGTGATTGCTAACCCTTATAGCCCTCGTGGGTTATGGTGGAAAATAAAAGGATTTTTTAGAAGAATTTTTTAGCCATTTAGTGCACTCAACATCCGATCCTTTCCTTGCATATCCTGATGAATCGCTATATCTGAATACCCATTATTTTGGAGGTAAATTTTAATTTCATTTCCAAAGTTTTCGTGAATCTCAAAGTAAAGGATCCCACCTATCTTTAAACACCTCAAGCCTTCATCAGCAATGCGTTTATAAAAAATGAGTGGATCATCATCCGGAACAAACAAGGCTATTTCAGGTTCATAGTCAATCACGTTTTTCGGCATATGCACAAATTCCTTTATAGGAATATAAGGTGGGTTACTCACCAAAATATCCAGGTCAGACTCAGGCAATTCCTCTTTGAGTATATCTGAGTAATAAAATTGTGACTTGGCATTTAATTGATCTGAATTTTTCCGAGCAATTGAGATGGCTTCTTCCGAAACATCTGTCCCAAAAATCTGAATATTAAGTTCTAATGCCAGCGTTATAGCGATACATCCTGAACCAACCCCAATATCCAAGATCCTGGGATTTTCTACCTTGTTTTCTTTAATAATCAAACTGATCAACTCTTCAGTTTCAGGACGAGGAATAAGAGAACCAGGGGCAACTTGAAACTTCCTTCCAAAGAAATCTGCAATTCCAGTGACATACTGGATGGGCTCATGTTTTAGAAGTCTTTTTATATAGCTGTCCAGCTGCTCCAACGCTACTTCTGACTTTTCTTCAAATAGTATAGCGGTCTTCGAAATACCAAAAACATCCTCCAGCAATAGGTAGGAGATATTTTCTGCCTCCCGCCGATCGTAAACTTTTTCTAACTGTTTCGCTGTTTCTTGCCAGATTTGCTTCACATTCTTCATTCGAAGCGAAATTACACACTCAGTGAATGATAGCCGATATATGCAACGTGCACTCGAACTTGCCGAGTTAGGAAGAGGGAGTGTTTCCCCTAATCCAATGGTAGGTTGCGTCATTGTACATCAAGATAAAATCATTGGTGAAGGCTATCACAAGAAATATGGAGAGGCGCATGCGGAAGTCAATGCCATTCATTCAGCGAAAGATCACTCAATCTTCCCTGAGTGCACTGCATATGTCACGCTGGAACCTTGTGCCCATCATGGAAAAACACCTCCATGTGCGGATTTACTGATAGAGAAAAAGATCAAACGTATTGTAGTAGCTTGTCGTGATCCTTTTGGTCAAGTGGACGGGAAAGGCATTGAAAAACTACAGAAAGCTGGCTTAGATGTTGATTTAGGAATTCTAGAAAAAGAAGCGATTGAATTGAATAAACGATTCTTTACTTCTGTTCAAAAGGAACGACCGTATGTTATTTTGAAGTGGGCACAAACTTCCGATGGGTTTGTAGCCAGAGAAAACTTTGATTCCAAGTGGATCAGTAATTCATATTCACGGCAGATGGTCCACAAGTGGCGCACGGAAGAAGATGCCATTTTAGTCGGCAAGAATACTGCGATTCATGACGATCCTTTATTGACTTCAAGGGAGTGGAGGGGTAACAATCCAATTCGGGTGCTTCTGGATAGCAACCTGGAGGTAAATAAAACATTTAATCTCTTCAATGAAGACGCGCCGACATTGGTGCTGAATGCACTAAAAAGTGAAAAGTCAAAGAACATTGAATGGATCAAAACGGATATGAATAATCCATGGAGTGTCCTGCGTCAACTGAATGAAAGAAAAATTCAATCTGTTATTGTTGAGGGGGGATCTTCGGTCTTGAACTCTTTTATCAACGAAAATTGTTGGGATGAAGCACGTGTATTCACTTCTGAAGTAACTTTTGGTAAAGGAATAGCTGCACCAGAAATAGAAGGAAAAGTGGAGAAAGAAGAAACTATTTTTGACGATCAATTAACGATTTACAGAAACAACCATGGCTGAGGATTTAACACTAATCAAAGAAGGAACGAAAGAGGAAAAATACGAGGCGCTCATTCCTCAGATCAATGGATTGCTTTATGGTGAAAAAAATCTCATTGCGAATCTGGCTAATATTGCTGCTGCATTGAAAGAAGGAATGAATTTTTTTTGGGTAGGATTTTACCTTGTCGATTCAGAAGATGAATTAGTGCTAGGACCCTTTCAAGGTCCAGTTGCATGCACTCGAATAAAAAAAGGCAAAGGTGTCTGTGGATCCAGTTGGCAAAGGAACCAAACGCTCATAGTGCCAAATGTGGATGAGTTTCCCGGACATATTGCTTGTGCGTCCGCATCGAAATCCGAGATTGTGATCCCAGTAAAGAAAAATAACACCACAATAGGAGTGCTTGATGTAGATAGCGATCAGCTGTCAGACTTTGATGAAGTGGATCAGAAGTATTTACAGAAAATTCTTGACTTAATTCCTTAACATACTTTAACCACTCTAGGTATCTCAGTAGCCATTATGTAGCCTAAGGTCTGTATTTTTGTCGCCGTGTCAGAAAAGGTAAAAATACGGTTAAGCTTTCTGGGAGCAATTATCTGCTGGCTCTTGTTTACAGGCTCAAGTATTTACCTGTTATTCGTGCAGAACTATGACATGAAGGTGGATTTTTCTAACTTCTTTCCTCAGCTGTGCTTCACTGGATTTGTAATTTCTACTTTCGCCTATTACCGATACATGATCACCAAGGCCGATAGTCTAAACTTCACAGACCTGCTTTGGAAAGTATTTATTACAGGGCTTATTACAACATTAATTTCCCTGGCAATCAGGTTATTTTTTACTGTTTTTGCTCAGAGCACGTTAGTGGAAAGTCCGCTTACTGTCAATTTCTTTTATAATATTTTGGTAGGACTTGTGGTAATCTTCATGGTATCTACAATGGTTGTCTGGAAACGACTAATACTCTACCAAAAGTCTAAAAATCTACTCCAGTTATGGAGCTTCTTCGAGATCGCTTTGGTTGGCAGCTTGTTATTTGATTTTTTTGGCCTTTCTTATGTAGACGCTAATTTCAGAGTAGCTCTTGTAATTCTAGGCTGTTTTTCTGTTATCTTGGTATTTAACCTCAAATGGGTCGCCTATCTTAACTTCAAACAGAAGTGGAAAGGAATTTTATTCATATTGCTCTCAGCAATTTATCTCTATCATTTCCTTCTCAACTTGCTCAATTTTTCGAATACCAATGTTTTGGTCTTAGACCTTTTTGATAGAGTATTTATTTGGGGAGCGTTTATTTTCCTATTCCTGTATGCAATGATTTCCATCCTAGTTACACTGTTCAATTTACCAACCTCATCAGTATTTGAACAGAAATTAAAGGAGGCATTGGATTTCCAAAAGTTAAGTCAATCCATCCCTCGCGGAGAGACTAAAGATCAAACCTATGAAATACTTCTAGAGAGTTCTATGAGTGCAGTTTTTGCTGATGCAGCTTGGCTTGAAATCAATGAAGAAACAGGTACAAATCAAGTAATCAGAAATCTAAATAATGCTGATGTAAATGAAATTAAAGCTTCAATCAAGAGCGATACAATTAAGTCCATTATTGATTTTAAACTCAGAAGTGAAATTTCTTCAGGAAAAATGACCGATGACTTGAAGCATTCGAAATTCAAGTCCATCATAGCATTACCGATGATGGTTCAGAATAAGCAAATCGGCTACATCGTTCTTCTAAATGAGGTTTCAGAAGCATTTAACAGAGAAATGGTAAACATCATTACCACATTTGTTAACCAAGCAAGTATTTCACTCGAAAACCTATCCTTGATAAAAGAGTCCATTGAAAATGAACGGTATAAGGAGCAGTTGAAGATCGCCAAAAATGTTCAGAAGAGTTTATTACCTACAGAACTTATAAATAACGATCACCTTACAATGGCTGCCTTTAGTATGGCCGCAGATGAAGTTGGAGGTGATTATTATGATATTCTTGAATACCAGGAAAATAAGTTCGGCTTAATTATAGGTGATGTTTCTGGCAAAGGAACGAGTGCTGCATTTCAAATGGCTCAAATGAAAGGAGTATTTCACAGTCTTGCAAGTCAGGGGCTTTCTCCCGTAGAGTTCAACAAAATGGCAAACATTGCGTTAAGTCAGTGCCTTGAAAAAACTTCCTTCATTACCGCTACATATTTTGACATAAATACAGACGATAATATTTTACATTTTTCAAGAGCAGGACACTGTCCTAGTCTGTTTTACTGTAAAAATGAAAACAATGTAGATTTTCTGAAATGTGATGGAATGGGCTTAGGAATTGTTAGAAACTCAAGCTATTCAGAATACGTTCATAGCAATACAGTAAACTATCATGCGGGAGATACATTACTCCTGTATACAGATGGTATTACGGAGGCGAAGAACCGTGACGGAGCTCAATTTGGAAGTGAAAGATTGAAGGAGTCATTCACCACTCACGCCTCTAAATCACCAGACTTAGTGAAGGAAGGAATTAAAAATGATCTCGCTGAATTTATTGGAGAGATGATAATAGATGATGATTACACTTTAGTAGTCGTTCAGTTTAAAGACAGACAAAAAAATGGCTGATATAACAACGGAAAAAATAGATGACATCCATTTAATAAAAGTAGATGGAGAAATAGATGCTGGGTCCAGCATCTATCTGGATGATGCAATTAAGTCAGCAATGGAGCAAGGCGAAAAAAAGATTATTGTTGATTTGTCGCGGCTGGACTATATCTCATCGGCTGGTTTAGGCGTATTCATTTCTCATCTCGATGAATTCAAACTAAAAGAGATAAAACTCACACTGTTTGGAATAAATGAAACTGTAAGGCAGGTTTTTGAAATTCTTGGATTAGAAAAATTATTAACAATAGTAGAAAATAAAGAAGGAGCAATTAGCTCGTTTAATGAGTAATAAAGTAACCATAGGGTGCAAAAAAGAGGAATTGGTGAAAATTCGTCAATTCACCTCTGATATGCTTGAACAACACAAAGTCCCTGACTTGCAAGCTCACAAGCTTGTATTGGCCGTTGACGAAGTATGCGCCAATCTTATTATTCATTCAAATAACTGTAATCCAGAAAGTCATATTGAGTTTGATATTGTTTTCAAAACCAAGCAAATAGTTTTCACTTTTAGAGATAAAGGTGTAGGGTTTGACATAAACAATTATGAATCCCCATCCATGGAGGAATTGGTTTCTTCCCGCAGACAAGGTGGGCTTGGTCTTATGCTTGTAAAAAGAATAATGGACAAAATTGAGTTCTCTACTGAAAAGAATCACAATATTTGCAGGCTTATTAAAATGTATCCTTAGGTGAGAAATTTCATCATTTTTTATTCAATATTTTTTACTCTAGCTGGATGTCAATATTTCCAGCCAAAGGAAACATCTACCAAGAAGGTGATTGCCCGTGTAGGTGATAAAGAACTGGAAGAAAATAGCATCAAAGAATTGATACCAGCTAATCTATCACCATTAGACAGTTCCGTTTTTGTAGAAAAATTTGTCACTGACTGGGTCAAAAAACAGTTGATGATTAGTCGGGCAGAACAAGCCATAGACTTTAATGAAGCAAGAATTCAAAAAAAAGTATTGGATTATCAGTATGCTTTAATGGTTCACGAACTTGAACAAAAATATATTGATGCCAATCTAAATGAGCAAGTTGCTGATGATGAGATTAAGGCCTATTACGCTGAAAAGTCCGAAAACTTTGTTTTAAGACAAAATCTTGCAAAATGCATTTATTTTAAAATACCTTCCAACGCCCCAGACATTTGGAGATTTAGGAGAAATCTTAAGAACTACCCAGCTGATACGACTCAAATTTGGGAATATGCTGGAACACATGCTGTAAAGGCTTTCATAGAAGACTCAGTTTGGGTGAAATTTGATGAAGTACTTCTCGAAACTCCCCTAAAAGACATCAGTGATAAATCTAATTTTTTAAAATCTAATTCGAGTATAGAAGTCTCAGATGAGGAGTTTATTTATTTTTTGAAGATTTTTGAATTCAAGCTCATCGGCGAAATTGCTCCTTTGGAATTTATTAAGGAGAGTGTCACTGACATTATAATAAACAAGCGAAAAATTGCTCTGAAGAAAGAGCTGGAAAAGGAAATTTATGAAGAAGCAGAACAGACAAATGCGTTTGAAATTTATAATAACTAGCATAGCATTTACATTGTCCTTCATTTCAATTGCACAGTCTAATGAGGTTGTGATTGATAAGATCATCGCTAAGGTTGATGATTATATCATTCTAAAATCTGAACTTGAAAGATCATACCTTGATTTTTTATCAAGAGGTCAAATGAGGGGCAGCAATGCTAAGTGTCAAATACTTCAACAGATAGTGGTAAATAAAATGCTAATGGCTCAATCGGAGATTGACTCGATTTTCGTTTTGGACGTAGAAGTAAACAGCAATTTAGATAGAAGGATGGCAGTCATGGCTCAACAATTTGGAGGAGAGGAAGCAATAGAAAAGGCTTACGGGAAAACTATTGATCAAATTCGTTCTGAAATATTTGATAACATCAAAGAACAATTGACGATACAAAGGATGCAATCAGAGCTTACAGCCAATCTTAAAGTGACTCCATCAGAGGTTAAAAAGTTTTTTAAGGATATACCCACTGACTCATTACCCTATTTTTCTACGGAAGTTTCGATTGCTCAGATTGTGAAAGAAGCTGAGCCTGGTAAAGAACAAAAAGATAAAGTAAGGAACTTGCTCCTTGATCTCAGAAGTCAAATAGAAAGCGGGATCTCATTCGAAGTGCTGGCAAAAAAATATTCTCAAGATCCTGGATCTGCTGCTAATGGAGGTCAACTTGGATTTTATAGTCGTGGTGAGCTCGCACCAGAGTATGAAGCTACTGCATTATCCTTAAAACCTGGAGAGGTTTCAATGCCTGTTGAATCACAATTTGGTTTTCACCTGATCCAATTACAAGAAAAAAGAGGTAACACCTATAAATCCAGACATATTCTCATCACACCTCAACCCAATCAGAAAGATTATGCAAATACTGAAAGGTATCTTGATAGTTTAAGGAATGTGATTTTATTGGATAGCATTACCTTCCAGTCTGCAGCAAAAGAATATTCAGATGATCAGGTTACTTCATCAGCTGGTGGCTTCTTTCAGGATGAAACAGGAGCACTTCGGATTCCCGCTGATCAATTGGATCCCAACATCTTCTTCACCATCGATACAATGAAAATTGGAAACATCACCAAACCAATAAGATTTCAAAAAGAAGATGGTACGTATGCTTTTAGAATTATTTTCTATAAAAATAAAATACCCCCCCATCAAGCGAATCTTGATATTGACTATCAAAAAATTGCTGCTGCAGCTCTCGCTCAAAAGAAAAATAAAAAAATATCTCAATGGTTTGATAAGGCAAGAGGCAATGTCTTCATTGAAATTGACCCTGAGTATAATTATTGTAACCTCACGAACTAGGATACGATTAAGAACGAGAGATTATAAAAAATTAATGTATGGCTGAAAGTAAGGATGTTAAAATAGCTGACGAATTAGCTACTGATTTTGAAAAATTAGAGAAGGAAATTTCAAAGAAAATTGTTGGCCAAAATGATGTAGTAAGGCTTCTTATAACCTCGCTTTTTTGTAATGGTCACTCTTTGCTAGTTGGGGTTCCGGGGCTTGCAAAAACGCTTCTAGTGCAAACAGTTTCCAAGTGTCTCGGCTTGGATTTTAATAGAATTCAGTTCACTCCTGACTTAATGCCATCAGATATTCTTGGAGCTGAGACTCTGGATAAAGAAAGAAACCTTCGCTTCATTCAAGGGCCTATTTTCTCAAATGTAATTCTAGCAGATGAGATAAATCGAACACCTCCAAAAACACAATCAGCGCTACTTGAAGCAATGCAAGAAGGAGCGGTAACAATTGCTGGTAAAAATTACTCTCTTGATAAACCCTTTTTTGTATTGGCTACACAAAATCCAATTGAACAAGAAGGAACCTATCCATTACCGGAAGCTCAATTAGATCGATTTATGTTCATGATAAAATTGGACTACCCACAGTACGAAGAAGAAATAGAGGTGGTAAAACGAACGACCTCTGATATTACTGAAGAGATTTCCGAAGTAGTCTCAAAGGACATTATTTTAAATTATCAACAGCTTGTAAGAAAAGTTCCTGTAGCTGACAATGTATTTGATTACACCGTAAATCTTGTTGCAAAGACCAGACCTGATGGTAGCAAAGCAGACAACCTCGCTAAGGAATACCTCGAATGGGGTGCTGGCCCAAGAGCAGGTCAATTTTTGATTCTAGCAGCAAAATGCAATGCACTTATAAATGGGAAATACTCACCTGACATTGAGGACATTAAGCGAGTAGCAGCTCCAGTTCTAAGGCACAGGATTGTAAGAAACTTTAAAGCAGAGGCAGAGGGAATAACAGAAGACAAGATTATCGCTGATCTTCTCTGAATTTAATCAACAAATCCCCTCCCGGGAGCGGTTCGACGATTCGAGGTAGGGGAAGGTTGAAGTCTATTTGAATTTTTTCTTTGCTGTATTTCCGCAAAGACATAGAATTACTTAAAACTGCTTCAGAAATCGAATATCGTTCTCAGAAAATAACCTCAAATCATCAATTTGATATTTGAGCATTGTTATTCGTTCGATTCCCATTCCGAAAGCAAATCCACTGTACTTAGTTGAGTCTATTCCGCAATTTTCGAGCACATTGGGGTCCACCATTCCAGATCCAGCTATCTCAACCCATCCCGTTTGTTTACAAATCTTGCAACCTGAGCCACCGCATATAAAACAGCTGATATCAATCTCAGCACTCGGTTCGGTAAATGGAAAATAAGAAGGTCGTAATCTAATTTTTGTCTCCTTACCAAACATCTCTTTAGAGAAATGGTAAAGTGTATTTTTTAAATCTTTAAAGCTGATATTCTCACCAACAACCAACCCCTCTACCTGATGAAAGAAGCAATGAGCTCTTGCTGATATAGCTTCATTCCTATAAACACGGCCAGGCATGATGGATCGAATGGGTGGTTTCTTTTTATTCATCAATCGAATCTGCACATTGGAAGTGTGAGTCCGCAATAGTATATCCGGATTTTTTTCCACAAAATATGTGTCTTGCATTTCACGGGCAGGATGATTCTCAGGGAAGTTAAGTGCAGTAAAATTATTCCAATCATTATCTATCTCAGGACCATCTTCTACGTTAAAACCTTGTCGCTCAAATATTTCAATGATTCGACTTTTCGTTTGTGAAATTGGATGAACTGAACCCTCTTTTCCAAATGTACCAGGAAGAGTTACGTCAACATCTGAAACAGACGAGCTTTGAGAATTTAAAGCATTGGATAACTCTTTTAATTTTTCCTGAGCCTGATTCTTTAATTTGTTTAAAGCAGGGCCCAATTCTCTTTTTTGTTCAGAGGGAACACTTTTGAACTCATCAAATAGATCATTGATAACATTGTTTCGTCCCACAAATTTGAGACGGAAATTTTCAACTTCCTGATCCGTTTTTGCTACAGCTGATTCTACCTCAGAAATGAGTTCTTTTACTTTTTCGAGCATATCCAACAATTCAATTTTGGATTGCAAAAATACAAATTATAGGGAGGTATGTTCCTTGCTAAGTTTAATTTCTGGAGGAATGAGTTTAGCAAGTCTTGAGGCTTCTCTTTTGATCAGTTTTCTATCCAATAATACCCCAAGAAGCACGGTAGTTATTGTCATCAGGAGCATGATCCACAATTCACCTAAGGATTGAAAAGTAACTACAAAAACCAAGATTAAGATGTTGTAACCTATTAAGAGCATTGTCGATGAAGAATGGTTAAAACCCAGCTTCAGTAGAACGTGATGTATGTGATTTCTATCTGGAGCCAATGGGGGTCTGCCTGTTGCAAATCGAATAATAAAAACACGCAAAGTATCATAAACTGGTAAGACAAATAGTGCGAGGCTGGTTGCCACAGGTGCTTCAATAACAGAAGGTGGAGTTGGTACTGCTAGGAATTTCACCATGAGAATTGTAAGCATGAAGCCGTATACCATAGAACCTGTATCACCCATAAATACTTTAGATGGGTACCAGTTATATAATAGGAAACCTAGTGAAGCTCCAACGATTGCAAATGCGAAAGTAGCGTCTATCAAATAGCCACTTTGCAAGGCAGCCCATCCTAAGAAAGCAGCAATTACCAAAGCTATGCTACCGGCAAGACCATCAATTCCATCTATTAGATTGAATGCATTGGTCATCACGACAATAACGAAAACTGTAAAAATTTCATCAATGACCCATGGGAAATTATTAATTCCAAATAAACCATGAAGGCCTTCTATTTTAATTCCCCCGAAATACACCACTAGAAATGCGGAGAATATCTGAACAACTAGTTTGTGGTGCGCCATAAGACTCGAAAGATCATCCCTAACTCCAAGTAGGAATATTAAAACAGCACCTCCGATGAAATATTTTTCTGACGCTATTTCAGTCATTGATCCCGCCATTATTATTGCAAGAAATATTCCAATAAATATGGCAATGCCTCCTAAAGAGGGTGTGCTTATACTATGTATTTTTCGCTTATCAGGCCTATCTAATAAATCGATCGATCTGAACACTCTTATAATGACAGGCATTAAAGTGAGAGTGACCAAGAAAGACGTTGCTATGGCTAGCGGCAAACTCATCGATTATTTTGTGATTAGGGATTAAGAATATTAAAGAACCTTAAAAATGTCAATTTTTAAAGGGAATATTTAACTATTTCGGTAAAATGCTTGATTTTATAGGTAAAAAAAGATCATTCCTTGATTGAAAGTGATTTTTGCCACTCCCAAGCAGTTTTCATCATGTTATCCAGGTCTCTCTCAGCTTTCCATCCCAAGATACTATTGACTTTTTTTGTGTCTGCATATATCTTTTCAATGTCACCAGGTCTCCGATCTACAATCTCATAGTTTAGACTAATTCCGGTGACCTTTTCAAAAGACTGAATAACCTCCAAAACAGAATTTCCTTTTCCTGTTCCGACATTAAACATATCATAGTTGGTATCCATTTTTTCAGCATGCTCTAGTGCTGCAATATGTGCATTGGCTAAGTCTACCACATGGATGTAATCTCGTATACATGTGCCATCCGGTGTATTATAATCACCACCGAAAACATTCAGCTTTTCCCTGATACCAGCTGCTGTTTGCGTAATGAAAGGAACCAAATTGTTTGGAATACCTAGAGGTAATTCTCCAATGAGTGCAGACTCGTGCGCACCTGTGGGATTGAAGTAACGTAAGGAGATCGCTTTAAAATCAGGATTTGATTTGCAATAATCCTCGATGATTTCCTCACAAACTTGTTTTGTTTTTCCATAAGGTGATTCAGCGGGTAGTTTGGGAAACGATTCGTCTACTGGCAGTCTATCAGGTTGACCGTAGACCGTACAAGATGATGAAAATATAAAATTTGATACTCTAAACTCTTGGGATAGTTTCAGCAGATTAATAAGTGAACCTAAGTTGTTCTCGTAATAATCTAAAGGTTTCTCAACTGATTCGCCCACTGCCTTATATGCTGCAAAATGGATGACTCCATCAATGATTTGATCGCTGAATATTTGCCTTGTTTTGTCAAAATCAACCAAGTCGATATTTAAAAATGTAAATTGAGTCCCCGTGATTTTTTTTAGACGATTAAGCACCTCTTCTTGGGAGTTTGAAAGGTTATCAACAATGATTGGATTGTATCCCCTATGATGTAGTTCCACTACCGTATGTGAGCCAATAAAGCCTAGACCACCTGTCACAAGAATGTTTTTCATTCCGCAAAAGTACATAATGGACATGGCTGGAACTTTATGATTCTAGGGTTTGATATAATCAACACGATAATCAATTTGTTTACAGCAACCCTAAAGGGTGATTAAATTGGTTTCATTCTTTTCTATTATAATAAAAATGAAAGATTTGTAAAGAAGAAAATACATAATTATTTGTGTAAATTTAAAGTTACACTTGAATTTAGTACAATAATGATTCATCGTGAAATTGAAACAGAACTTCGAAGGCTCTCCAAAGAGTACCCTGTTGTAACCATTCTTGGACCGAGGCAGGCTGGAAAAACAACCCTTGCAAAGTATGTTTTTGATCAACACCAATATGTAAACTTGGAACTTCCAGATCACCGTTTTCTTGCAATGAATGATCCCAATGCTTTTTTTAATCGATTTAAGCGACCTCTGATTATCGATGAAATCCAAAGAGTCCCGGATTTGCTTTCCTACATACAAGTTATGGTGGATGAAACAAATAAAGTAGGTGAGTTTATTCTTACAGGGAGTAACCAGTTTGAACTAAGCCAATCTGTTTCGCAATCACTTGCTGGCCGTACAGCCATATTAAAACTGTTACCACTTTCTATCAATGAGCTCACTAGAAACGGTCAAGAGCTCAATAGAGATGATTATCTTTCAATGGGTTTCCTCCCTAGAATTTATGATCAAAATCAACACCCCTTTAAGGCATATGGGAACTATTTAGAAACTTACATAGAAAGGGATTTGAGACAACAAATAAATATCAGGAATCTAACCTCCTTTAGAATTTTTCTCAAATTGCTTGCGGGAAGAGTGGGTCAGGTTCTCAATTTAAGTTCTTTATCCAATGACGTTGGAGTATCTTCTACCACACTAGCTGAGTGGTTATCTGTTTTAGAAGCCTCATATATCATCTATAGGCTACCCCCTTATTACAATAACTTTGGTAAGAGGCTTATTAAGTCACCAAAAATTTATTTTACCGAGATAGGCTTGGTCAGCTATCTATTAGATATAAAAACCCCTTCAGAAGTAAGCAGAGATCCTTTATTAGGTGGTCTTTTTGAAAACCTTGTCATTATTGATCTTCTAAAAAGTAGGTATAATCGGGGACTTTCTCCTAGTCTTTACTTCTTTAGAGATAACCATGGAAATGAGGTTGATTTGCTTATCGAAGAAAGGCGAAAATTAATTCCAATTGAGATAAAAGCGGCAATGACTTTCCATGACCGTTTCGCCAATGCGATAAATAAGTTCAGAGTATTATCTAAAAGTGCAGAAAAAGGATGTATTGTATATGCCGGAGAATTAGAGTTTAAATCCGAAAATTATTCTGTGATTAATTTTCAAAACACCAACTTTCTGTGATCTTCCACAGTAAAGTATTGCTTTTTGTTGTTTAACCTGAGTTCGACGTAAGAATAAAGGAAAATGCCTAAAATCCCCTCCTTGGAGGGATAGGGGTGGGTTTTTTGAAAAAAAAATTTCCTTTTCACTCAAATTTCATTCAATAAAAGACGAATTTCTTGTAGACCCACCTTTTCTTAGAAACGTCTGACCGCTCACAAAGAGGAGACTTAGTGAGTCTGAATAAATCTAGAGTTCTAGTATCGAACTCAGGTTATTTATTAATTAGAAATCAATTTGATTTACCCCTGCCCTAAAGGGAGTTAAATTGATCTTTTCATTCGCATTGAATGTGTTAGCTCAACATAACTTATTAGTGTTTTAAGCAGCCAATAGCTAAAGGCCAAAGCTAACAGCTAATACGCGTTTTGATCCCCTTTGATAATTGCCATTGCGGTCAATATTATAATCTTGAGATCTAGAATCAATGACCAATTCTTAACGTAGAAACGATCCAATTTCACTCGCCCGCTCATGTCACTTAACTCAGATGTCTCTCCTCTAAACCCCCTTGCTTGTGCAAGCCCTGTTATTCCAGGCTTAACTGCATGTCTCTGCCAAAACCGATCAATTTTTGGTTGGAACTCTTCGTTAAGCTTTATTGGATGAGGACGTGGACCCACTACTGACATGTCACCTAAAAATACATTAATGAATTGAGGAAGTTCATCAATAGAAGTTTTTCTTAGGATCGCTCCAATTTTGGTGATTCGATTATCGTTTTTGGTTGCTTGTTTGAACTCAGCATTTTTTTGAAAGGTCATGGTCCGAAACTTCCAGCATAGGAAGTCTTTGTTATCCTTACCATCTCTCTTTTGCTTAAAGAAGATCGGTCCTTTTGATTCCATTTTAATGAGTAATCCGATAATTGGAACCAGCCATGAGAAGATTAAAATGATAAATATTGAAGAGAACACGATATCAAATGAACGCTTGATAAATCGGTTCATCAAACTATCCAATGGAATGGTGTTAACGTTTATTATTGGAATACTTCCGAACTGCTCAATGGAAAGGTTATAATTTGAAAGCCTACTAAATTGCGAAATCAGATTGACTTTTATCAAATTATTCTCAGCAAAATCAATCACATCTTTAACTTGTACATCGCTTAACTGAGGAAGGCAACAAAAAACGATATCTGCTCCTTTGTCGAGTGTATAGGTTTCAAATTCACTTAAAGGTGGATCAGACTCACCTTTATCATCTACAACTCCAACGAGTTGATAACCCAGCTCAGGTGTTTCCTTAAAATATTGTCCAAGAGACTCAGACAAGTCTCCTTTCCCAATAATCACCACTCTTCTAATGTTGTAGCCCTTTATTCGGTAGTACCTGATCAAATAATGCCAAATACTCCTCCACCCAAGGATTAGAATAGTAAAAACTAAATAGGTAGCAAATAGATATTTTCTGGAATAATCAACAGGCTGTAAAGCAAACCAAAGAGCAAAAACAATGGAAAGATTAATAACGAGACCTGTTAGCACCTTATTCAGGTGATCAAGGAGTCGAGAGTTTCGATTGATTCTTTGGAGATTAGAGCTAAAGAAAACACCTATCCAAACTACATTTAAGATAACCTGTAAAAGCTGATAATCTTCAGAAGGAACTAGATATCCAAAACGATATTCGTTCGCCGAAAACACGCCAATATTTAAACAGACTAAATCTACGAGGAGAAATAGTATGGGGAAATATTGGGAATATCTTTGATTAGATGGCATTAACTGATTGCAAAGGTAATGCTAAAGTTCAATAGTAATATACAAGTTATAGCTGAGGTTTAATTCTCAAGCATATCTTTCAATGTATCACATATTGGTTTAGATTCTGGTATCTGGATAAAAGTAGAAAGCAAGCTTGTTGATCCCCTTAATTCGAAGATCTCATTCTTCCTTACAAATTTCGGATTCACTTTTATTTCAATTTGATGTCGCGCTAATTGTTCAAGTTCATTTAAAATTTCAGTGATTGAATAGGTGATTGAGGAGCATACATTAAGAATTTGAGAATGCACATCACTCATTAACAATCTGAAATAAACCTCACATAAGAAATCTATACTATTAAACTCTCTTTTAACATCTATATTTCCAAGCTCAATTACATCCTCACGATTTTTAAAATGATTTACAAGTTTTGGAATTAGAAAGTTATCGCCTTGCCGAGGGCCAGTATAATTAAACGGCCTGGATATCAAAAGAGGTAATCTCTCAAAGTAATTGAATACAATTCTTTCCATTGCCAATTTAGAGCACCCGTAGTGATTGGCTGGTTTTGGAACCATGCTTTCATCAAGAACTGTGACACCTTGATTACCGTAAATGGTCGCACTACTTGGTATCAATATCTTTTGTGGAACATGGGAAACATCAATTAAGGATTTCAATAGATTTTCAGTGCCCAATGTATTAATGCGATAAAAATCTAAGGAATTTGGATGATTAACAAATGATATAGCAGCCAAATGCACTATAAAATCAGGACGAGTATCCTTTACCACCCTCCTAATGTTTTCAACATCGTCAATATTCAACTGGATCATCTTGCTTCTACCAGAATTAAGAGATGTGCCAATGACATCAAAATCTTTATCTTCTAAATAAGAAGTTAAATGTTGACCAGTAAAACCTTCTGCTCCTGTAATTAAAACTCTTTTTTTAGAAAGAGGCTCCATCGTTATTTCTTTGAAGATCTGACTGAACCATTAATTTGGTTAGATTAGATAAATTTGTTTCCGGTTTCCATCCAAGTTTAGATTTTGCCTTCGAAGCATCCCCTATTAGTAGTTCCACTTCAGCTGGTCGATAAAATTTTGGATTGACCTTAACAAGCGTTCTTCCAGTTTTCGAATCTATACCTGTCTCATTTTCTTCTTGACCATTCCACTCAATATCTATTTCTATTTCTTTAAATGCCAAAGTGACAAAGTCTCTTACTGTACTCGTAACTCCAGTAGCTAGAACATAGTCATCTGCTGCTTCTTGCTGAAGCATCAAATACATCCCTTCAACATATTCTTTTGCAAACCCCCAATCTCTTTTTGCATCGAGGTTGCCTAGATCAATCGAATCTTGTAGCCCGAGCTTAATCTTGGCAACCGAATCAGTGATTTTTCGAGTAACAAATTCTTTTCCTCTTAAAGGAGATTCATGATTAAATAAAATACCACTACATCCGAAAATATCATACGATTCACGATAATTAATCATAATCCAATGTCCATACAGTTTAGCAACACCGTAGGGACTTCTTGGATAAAACGGAGTAGTTTCCTTTTGCGGAATTTCTTGTACTTTGCCAAACATTTCAGACGTAGAGGCTTGATAAAATCTAATTTTTGGATTGATAATTCGAATGGCTTCTAACAAGTGAGTAACACCCAACCCTGTAATTAACCCGGTCATTATTGGCTTTTCAAATGAAACCCCAACAAAGCTTTGGGCAGCTAGATTGTAAATCTCATCAATCTCATATTTGGAAATTATTCTGATGATATTGGCCTGATCTGTGAGATCTAATTCAACTAATTCTAGATTAGGATTATTTCGAATATTTAGATATTCAATTCTCCAAAAATTTTCACTACTAGTTCTCCTAAAAGCTCCGTATACTTTATATCCCTTGTTTAATAACAACTCTGCTAAATAAGCTCCGTCTTGACCCGTTATACCTGTAATTAATGCCTTTTTCATTTCATTATCTGTCCTATGAATGCCTCTAACTCATTCTTAAATCTTTCTTGAGAAAACCGTTCAGCATTCTTCCGTAATACATCGGGCGCAAAAGTAAGCCTTTCAAAATTAGTAATAGCTTCATTTAAAGATTCAACTGATTGTTCATAAAAAAAATAAGCTGTCGCTTTATTCTGGTTTTTATGATATGGAATCATTGTGTCTAAAACACCACCTTTCCCAAATGCAATAACCGGCCGTCCAGCAGCATTCGCCTCTATTGGTGTCAATCCATAATCTTCATACTGAGGAAATACAAATCCTTTACAATTCTTATATAATTGTGCTAATTCTGAATTTGAAAGCATTTCGTGAAATACAATATTATCATTTGCAATGCTTTTCAAGTACCCCTTCATGCTACCCCTACCAACGACAACCAGTTTTCTCTTAGAATTATTGAATGCCTTGATTGCCAAATCAACTTTTTTATATGGTTCCAATCGAGACACAATTAAGTAATAGTCTCCAATATTTTTTGATAATTCATAATTATCAAGTTCTACGGAAGGGTTAATGATTGGTATGTAGCTTTCCGGCTTATATGACTCAATAAGTCTCTGCTGAGTCTCTCGAGTCATTGCAATGAAGTGATTTATCTTTTGAGATTCTTGCTGGTCAATTTTTCTCAGAATACTGATGACAGTATTAAAAATATATCTAAGGATTCCTTTTGAATTTGTATAAATCGGGTAGGAATTGGGATTCCAAGCCAATCTAAATGGTGTATAGCAATACGCGACCACCCTGCTTTGTGGATCAATTTTTACGTATTTACCACAGTAGGTAGTTGATATTATTACTAAATCAAATCCCTTAACACTTAAAGATTTCATAGCTATTAAACCGAAAGGGAAAAAAAACCATTTCATCAAAAATTCGTTCCTTGCAAAAAATTGAAACCACGTTGTGTGAATTTTTTTTGTTTTGAACTCCGGATAAGTTAAATCAGGTCGATATGCTAAAGTGTAAATTGGTGCTTCCTGATATATTTCACTAATCGTTAAGGCCACTTTTTCAGCACCACCCCGCCTCATCAAGTCATCATGCACAATAGCCACTCTCATTAATCCAATATGCTTTTTATGTGTTTTAAAACTTTTTCATTGAAATCATCCCATGAGTATTCATCTACCTTCTCGTATCCTTTCATAATTAATCTTTCTCTCATTTCAGAATTACTTAAAATTTCAATAAGCTTTTGAGACATATCTGTAACACTATTAGGATCACAATAGATTGCGGCTTCCCCACAAATCTCCGGGATTGAAGATGAGTTAGAACAAAGAACAGGACACCCTAAACTCATTGCTTCAAGAGGAGGCAAACCGAACCCTTCATATAGCGAAGGGAAAAAAAGCGCCTTTGCTTCTTTATAGAACAATGCAAGTTCCTTGTCATTTATATATCCAGTGAAAATGACATTTTCATAAAGCTTCTTTTTATCCTTCAGCAATTGAGAAATACTGCTATCGCCGGTAAGAAATCCCTCTCTCTTTCCAACAATGCAGAATTTAATATTATCAATTTTATTTAGAACAAGTTCAAAAGCCAATAGTGCATTGTATAAATTCTTATGGGGTTTGATATTGCCTACGAATAAAAAGTAGGGTGAATCTAATTGTATCTTTATTGAAGAATGTACTATCAATCGATCTACTCCACACTTTGCTATCAGAATTTCCTTAGGTTGAATGCGTAAATATTTTACAATCTCCCTTTTCGAAAATTCTGATATGGTTATAACCGAATGAGCTCTTAAGCTTGCCAGGTTGAACATGATTCTTGCATACAGTCTTTTTGAAAATGAAAGAGACTGATTCATTGCAAGATGATTCACATCTGGAAAGAAAACCACGTTTTTTTTCTGCCTAAAAGACAAAACTGGAAAATTGTAATGCGGTGAAATAAAAATATCACAATATGGCATTTTAAAAGGAATCTCCAATTGTTCCTTCAATGAATAAATGGATGCTCCAACATTGATTACCCTCAAACTTTCCTTATACCATTTACACTTTGAGATATCATCTTTCCTGCCTAGTAGAATTAGATTTTTTTCTCCAAAAAATTCTACAAAAGCAGGTATAAGTGAGTTAATATATCTTCCAATACCAGATACATTAATCATGCGAGAATCAATGACCAGCTTCTCGTTATGATTCAATTTCATTAATTTCCATGTTTGACTGAGGTTTAAAGCAAATGCTAAGTGCAATAGAAAAGGTTACTGCAATCTGATATAAATAAGTAGTTATCTGTGAAATATTCGTCAACGTAAGAATCGAAATAGCCATTATTGAGAAAATAAAAGAGTTACGACCCTTTTGTTTAGCCAAAAATAAAGCACCAAATATGAAAAAAATATAAAATAAGAGTCCTAAATAACCATAAGACCTTATCAGAAAGGAAAATTGGTTTTCAATTAGAATTGCTAATGCAACTCCTTTACCAAACAATAGCTCAATAAAACTATTATGTTTGGTCATTGCTTCTTCTACAGCGTTTCCCCTTATATGATAAGTAGCGGTAACCAAATGATTACTAATCTCAGAATCAACTCCAAATACCTTTAATTTAAAGTAATAGATTATAAATTCGCTTTTAGATGTTACCATAACAGTGATTGCATCAAGTGTTTTTTTATCTATATACCCAACTACAAAGGAGACGATAATTGTTAAAACGAGACCAATTAAAAATAGAGAATAATATGTTTTCCTAAGAGCTTCCTTACCAACAAACCGACTGCCAAAAAAAATTACGGTGATAATTATGAAGCCATAGGTAGCAAATCCAGTAGTTGTTGCTTGCATTAATATCCCCAAACTAAGCACAAAAAATTTTAGGATAAACTTGTTAATTTGTCCTTTAGTAAATAATAATATTAAAAGTGTAATTGAAATACTTTGACTATCTGATGTTGGATAACCACTACTTATTCTTCCCCTGTATGGTCTGAATTCTGTTATAAATGGAAAATGAATAAAGTATGATATAACACTGAAAATGATATAAACAACATAAGCATTTATTAAAAAATTGGCTAAATGTAAGTAAGATCTTTTAGTGACCTCTTCATACGTTGAGAATAAAAAAATGAGTATAAAAAACTCAATTGTTTTTACGTGCATTCCTATTGGACTTAGCTTTGGATTATCAACCAAATGCAGAAATGCGAATGTTGTTAAAGTACCAACCGTTATTACATAAATAAAAAAAAGAACTAAGAATATATTTTTTCTAGGGTTAGGCAATCTAAATTTCAACTCAAATAAAACTACAATAAGTAATAATAAAGTGGTTACCTCCTTGACAAAACTAAATGGATAAAATATTGAATTGTGCCTAATTCCATCATAGATAGCAAGCACAATAGATATCTTAAATAAAGAATCATATATCTTGTACTTGGATATCGTTAAAGTAGATGACATTAACTGTCTTTAGAAATTATTACTCGATTGTAAAGCTTATAATACTCATCAAGATCAATACTGATTAAGTCTTTCAACTCATTTTTTATATTTTGCTTAAATTCATCTATTTTATTTTCATTGTCAGTTAAGTTATCGATGTAATTAATTAGCTCTGATTGATCAAAATAAATATACCCTGTTTTGTTATGCATGATTCCTTCCTTAGCTCCACCGAAATTTGATGATATTATCGGTTTACTGTAGCCTAGTGACTCTGCTACAACTCTAGGATATGGATCATTCCATATTGAGGAAACAATAACTACATCTACTCTTGGATAAAAATCACTTTGTTTAAGTCTGCCAACAAATACGATCCTCTCGTCTTCAAGCGCCTCTTCAACACAGTGTTTGTAATATCTTTTATCACCAGCACCAGCAATGATTAGCTGTGAATTATTTGATTTCGTCTTCTTAAATGCTCTTATTAACTCTAATAAACCTTTTGTTTTTAATATGTTACCTATATAGCCAAACACAACTCCATTTTTTGATTTTTCAGGCTCGAAATAATTGACTGCTTCAGGACTAGTTTTTATCACTTTTTTGATACTGCTTTTATAATAGCCTCTTTCTAAATGCTCATTAAGCGTATGAAGAGATACCCCGACCACAGCACTGCAGTAATGACTGAAATATTTTTTTCCTTTGAATAATTGAATCATTAGAAGCATTGCAAGAGAACTTAACCTACCTTGCCGGAATAGAGTGCCAGATGGTTCAATCATTGAATAAGTGTTTAGCGTTTGAATGGTTGGGATTTTTTCCCGTGATAAATACATAAATATTGAAGAAGAAAAATCCTCAATATTTCTAAAATGCACCAAATCAGGCTTTATATTGGTTTTGATATACTCAACGATGCTTTTTGCATTTGGATTAAATACTTCTAGAATATGCCAGATTGTTTTAGATAGGAATTTTTTATGTTTGGAGTAATATGACCAGTAGATGTTTATTGGCTTAATTCGATGAACTTTTATGCCATTTTCATAATCTATAATGGGTTTATCGGCAAATGTTAATACTTCAACTTCAAGATCTTCTATATTCTTTAATCCCTCTGCCAATCTTTTTACAGAATATTCTCCACCACCCAAATAATATGGATGATATTTTGATGTCGCAATTAAGATTTTCAACAGTTCTCAAGTTTTATTTGTGAATAATGAATTGAACTCTATTTTTTCGAATGCTTCAAGCTTAGAATTTACACCAGCATTATAAACCTTTCGACCTGTGGATTGAAAAACTTCATTTGCTTTTTCATACGCCTTGTTCTGAATATCAACATGAGGAACACCGATCACATCACCTATTTTATAGTAATGATCACTAAAATGTAGGCCTCTTACTTTGTGGATGTTTTGCTCAGTGATTTCTATTTTACCAGGTGGGAATAGTTTAGGCAATTCACCATAATTATGATCGATTCCTAAGACATATACTTCAGAGAAACCTAAGAAGTAGGCCCACTGCAACATTATATATGAAATTGTAGCGCCTAAAAACACTCCAGATGCAAATTCTCTTGAAAATTTTGGACTACCTTCGAGATCGAATCCATGTCTAGGATTAAAAAAAACTGTATCTGTTGACCTTTTAATGTAGTAAGCATTATTTAACCCTACTAATTTGGTTATTTCAGTCAAACTATTAATATCCTTTCTTCTTAAAAAAGTTTGCTCTGTATCTTCAAAAAAAAGGTAATTAGTTTTAAAACCTAGATTGTCAAACTCTTTGTAAATACCATTAGCGCCAATGATAATTTCATTTTTCAAATTAGATAAATCCATTTGACGGAGACTAGGGCCATTCCCGAGCAAAAAACATCTTTGTCCTTTATGTTTATTATAATATTTTTCTAATTTAGTTTGGTATCCATCTAAATGTCTAAATGATTTTCGTCCATCTTTTTGAAATGAAATCCCAGGATAATCAAAAAACATGTACTTTGTAATCAAAGACCGAAATAACCACATCGGAAATTGAAATGGCGAAAATTTTATACTCCCGTACTTTAATTTCATTTAATAAATTTAATTTGTTACAAACCATGGTTGGTAGCCAAGTTTAGCCAACCTCTTTCATTAATATAATGACTTAACAAAGTGGCGCCTTCCGCATTTAAATGCCCCGTGTCTGCAAAGTATTTTTCATCCATTGCAAAACTACTAAGATTTATATACGGAACTTCTTGAAAATACTCTTTATGAACACTTAGCGTAATGATTTGCTCACGCTGAAGTATTGGGTGTACTGGTGTATTAAGGAATATAATTACTATTTCATTACTATGACAGTAATCAACTATTTCTTTTAAAATCTCAAGATGAAGGCTAGAAACATTATCATTATCCGGATATTCATATTGCTCAATAGTTCTTTTCAAATAGTCTTTCCTGTTCGGGATAAATCCTCCTAAAGAACGATCTTGTTTTGCTAAGTAGTAAGGTATGTTACCCAGTTGGGCGTAAAACTGTTTTACTAATGCCTTCGGCTTATTTTGTAACCAAAACATGACATCATACCTGGTAATGAATGGCATGTAATATTTCAATCTTAAAAGATGTTCTTCGTCTAGCAACCAATGGTCTATTACGCCTTGACGTATGTTGTGTCCTGCAAAACTGACCACAACTGTATCCAACTCACCATTCCAATTATGGTACATTTTCAATTTTTTAAATGTATAATAATAGGCATCTCCACCCATCGAAACATTTATACTACTCCTTAAAATTCCAGGATTTATTCCTTGTTCAGCGCGAGAATCGCCAACAATTAGTGTATTATATGACTTCTTAGGGAGACATATTGATTCAAATACTAGCCTATTAAGAAAAAATAGAACCAGAACACAAACCATTAATATGGAAGAAAGCATAATAATCTTTCTCAGGAATAATTTCATGTACTTAAAATTGGAAGTATATAAATTTCTGACCTGCTGAGTGAAAAGCAAGAATGAATACAGTTAAGCCGACATAAAACCCCCATCTAATTGGTTTAGGCCAATTCACTGCTATTTTCTCTATGGCAAAAGATTGATGTCTTCCTACCCATTCAATTACAATCAAAATAATTAAGAAAACAGGTAGCTTTTTGTAAGAATACTCATCAAGCTGGGGCATTAAGAACAAATCATGACTAAAAATACCAATTATATATTCCGTTGCATGAGTTAGGCTCTCTGCTCTAAAAAATATCCACGCAAAAACAGTCAGAGAGAAGGTGGATAAAATTGATAGCCCCTCTCTTATTGATGGGAAGTTCCGGCCTTGAGAGATATCATCCAAATACTTTCGGTTCCTTTTCGCCATCATTAATGGAATAAAATACATTGCATTAAGAAATCCCCACACGATAAAGGTCCAATTCGCTCCATGCCAAAAGCCACTCACAACAAATATGATAAAGACATTTCTAATTTTTTGAACAAAGCTTCCCTTGCTTCCTCCCAGTGGTATATATAAATAATCCCTAAACCATGTACTCAATGAGATGTGCCAACGCCTCCAAAATTCTGCAATATCACGCGAAAAATAAGGATATCTAAAGTTTGTCATTAAATCAAATCCAAATAGCCTTGAAGTTCCGATTGCAATATCAGAATATCCAGAGAAATCACAGTAAATCTGAAAAGTAAAACATATAGCTCCTAATACCAGAGTGCTCCCCGAGTAGTAATCAGAATTATTAAAAACTTCATCTGCTAATAAAGCACAATAATCTCCTATTACCATTTTCTTGAAAAGACCCCAAGCAATTTGCTTTATTCCATTTACAGCTTTGCCATGTTCAAATGTTCTTTTCTTGAAAAATTGAGGTAATAAATTAGAAGCTCTTTCAATTGGGCCTGCAACTAGTTGCGGAAAAAAACTCACAAAAGAAAAAAATGAAATAATATCTTTTGTTGGTTTCATTTTACCCCTATAGACATCAATTGAATAGCTAAGAGTCTGAAAGGTATAAAAACTTATTCCAACAGGTAGAATAACATTTAACCTTGACGGTTCAAAAGAATGTCCAAGTAGGGTAAAAGCGTCTACAAAACTTTGAGTAAAAAAATTATAATATTTAAAAAATCCTAAGAATCCCAGATTCACCAAGAGACTGAGCAGAAGCCATTTCTTCTTATCAAATGCCCTTGTTGTTGACTCTATTCGCAATCCCACAAAAAAATCAACAAAAGAACTAAATATAATTAGACCTAAAAATCTCCAGTCCCACCAGCCATAGAATACATAGCTTGAGATGAGTAGTAACGTATTTTGGATTCTTAGATTCTTATTGGCAAAAAACCAATAAATTATAAAAATAACCGGAAGGAATATTGCAAATTCGATTGAATTAAATAACATCTTTCTTATCTCTTATCTCCGCCGAATTATGAACAATAAAAAACCTCTTTATTAAAAATTAAATTAATAGGATATTTCTTGTCTTTTGATAAAATCGAATTCATTTTTTTTACATTGTTTACCATAACAAGCTTATGCTTAGCAGCATTAATCACATCTAATGACATTGATAGTCTAAAAAGACCATGATAACGGTTTTCTGTTGAAACAACCTTTCTGCCTGTTTTTAATTCTTCACTATTAGGAAAAAGTGAAGCTACATGACCATCTTCGCCCGCTCCTAAAAGCATTAAATCGAAGACAGGATATTTAAAGTCAAAAAAATGATCCAAAGTGTCTTCATAATCGAAAGCTGCTTCAATAGGTTCCATCTCCCCTTTCATTCTATAGACACCTCCAACTTCTTTCAATGGTGAGATTAAATACTTATTTGCGAGGGCAAAATTACTACTTTCATGATCAGGACCAACACATCTTTCATCGACCCAGAAAAAAACCACATTAGACCAAGGAATGATACTGAAGTAATTTGCCCTAAGCATTTCAAAAATTAACTTAGGTGTTCTTCCTCCTGAAAGCACTAAACTGAAATGACCTTTTTCACTCACAGCATTAATTGCCAAATCAGAGACTCTTTTGCATATTGAAGAAACGAAAGAATCTTGATCTTTCATATGATTAATGATATCACTCATCTATTTTATGATAAAGTGCTTCAGCAATATCGAGATCTTCTTGAGTTTTAATCACATGAGCAGCCAAACTATTGACTTCAAAATATCCCACATTACCTGCATATGTCGAGCAGTTTCCTGTTTCGTAAGCATCCATGTATGTAGACCTCTTCCATCCAGTAATACTCCAGGTAATCCTCTGAATCGGAGACAAATCCTGTGAGTTATCCTTTCTGGACATAGTAAAGTTAACTGGCGTTTCTTTGTAGGCACATTCAATCTGTATATTCTGTGCACTTAAGAGAACATCGTATTTCTCGCTACTTAGTTCTTTAACGAAAGAAACAATATCAGTCTTCTTAAGTAAGGGGGCGATACTATGAATCTGCACCAAATAATCACATTCATGATAAGTAAAAAATTCGTAGACAAAATCTTCGCTTGTGGCTTGATTATTTGCCAGATTTTCTGGTCGCTTATGAAAATTCACTCCTAAAGACCTGGCAACTTCTCCGATCTCTTCAGACTCGCTATTCACCCAGACCTCATCAAATACTTCAGACTTAATGGTCTTATTAATTGCATGAGAAATCAATGGTTCTCCTTTCAACAACTTTAGGTTTTTTTTCTTCAGTCTTTGACTCCCTAGCCTTGCAGGGATCATTGCAATTATTTTCATGTAAAAAGTATGTAATAAATAATATTAATAAGAACCACAACACTTAACAAAGGCAAAAGTAGATTCTTTTCAAACCTAAGAAAAGTTGTCCCCATAGTCTTATAGACTCTTTTAATTAATAGTGGTACTGTGAAAAGTATAGCGATAGTTTGTGCTACTGGAAATATGAGCACACCCCATGATTCATAGCCAATAAAGAACACTGAAAAAAATACTATTAAAACCAGAGTAGCATTAATGTGTTCGATAACCTGATTTGCTTGATTGGAAATGGCTAACCCAAATCCAGACCACCTATTTAAAAATGCAGAAATGGAAAATAGCATTATTAACTCTATAGAACCCAATCCAACATTACTATCTATTAAGGCTAATATTTTATCGCCGAAAAATAACAAACTGATATACCCAAGTATGAAGACTCCAAAACTTAAATATTGAACTCTCAATATTGTTGGAATCAGTCTTTCGAAATCCCCTCTACCTCTTAATCTTGAAATAACGGGAATTTTAGATTGAAAAGTGGCAGATGTGAATCTTTCCAAAATATCGAAGACCCTCTTCGTAAGTAAAAATGGACTAGCAGCTTGCGGACTAAAAAGCTGGGCAACTAAAATACTTGAAATATTTTTCACTACCGCTGAAATGACAACAGTGATGCCACTTTTCCATGCGCTGTCCCAAACAACAATAAAAAGGCTCTTGTCGAATCTACTTTCTAAAGCTTTGATTCCTAATTGATTGAATGTTCGTTTATAATAAATAGCAGTGATGAGTGAAGCTGCAATTAAAATAAATTGATATACTAACACTATCGACAATAGGGAAGGGTAACTAAATAAGACAACTATGATAAGTACTAACCCAATCAAATTAGTAATACCAATAATTCTCTGAGTTAGATCTACTCGGTTTATACCCTCTAAAAATACCTTATAGCTTCCAAGATAAAGATTAAATGAACTAGATAAGATAACGATGGTCCATGAAATCCAACCAAGGTGTGGAGAATCCATTTTACTGATCGGATCCATTAATGCAAAGTACCCACCAATGGCTAATAGAATTAATTGAACTAGCGATAAAATTGTGTAGAGCCTAATCAATAATGACAAAATCCTACTTAACTCCCCTTTATCATAGGTAGAAGAAAAACCAAGGGAAAGCTTATCTTTCAATGTAAGAAATTCATTAATCTTTACTCCTCCAAATGAGTATGATATGAATCTTGTAAAGGTTCCACTAAACCCAAACAAAACACCTTGTGATATAGTCACCACTGCAGAAAATAGAAACCAAACATTTATTTCCTCTACAGTTAATTTGGTAACAACAATTGGTATTGCTATTAATCCATTTAACAGGGTAACCCCATTACTAAACCATGTGTTAAAAGTTGCTGATTTTACTAGTTTTCGGAAATTCATGTGAATTAATTAACTAATTTCAGCTTTCTTCTTAACGCTACTCGGAACCAGATTTTTAAAGCGATAAAAAACTATATACATCAAGGATGAAATTTTATATATAATTCCAGTATTCCATGACATAGTGTAATACCACAAAAAGGCTATTTTTCTACTTATATTATTATTGTAAATCGATTTGTTTAGTTTACTCCATTCCGTCTTAAACCGATCCTGAATCATCTTTTTTTTAAATCTTTTTCGATTTCTATATCTCAGAATTACATTATTTTTGAACTCTTCATCACTAAATAAATTATCTACTATCGCTTCAAAATAGCTATTTACTCCTTTGAAGTAAAACTTCGAACTTCCTTGAAAAGAAGACTCCCTTCGTAGAACTACTTGCATTTTACTGCCATAAATTTCATCACAGTTTGCAATAAATTTTCCGTGCATTACCGTGTCCATATAGTATCCATTCGGGTATCCAACAATTCTATATGGACCAACTTTATCATAAAGGGTTCTTGAGAATACGAACAAACTAAGATGATTATGTAGAAGTCTATTAAAGAACCAATCCATTCCTTGATCTCGACTAATCACTTTTACGTCACTAAATAGTGATTTTGACGTTCTTGTAATTTTATTGTACTCATCGATAATGCTTACATGTGTCATATACAATGAGTTAGATGATAGGTATTTTAAATCAATACCTTCTAAAAAATTATCACAAATCATATCATCATCGGATAGAAGAAAGAGCCATGGTCCAGAAGCATGATCCAAAGCCGTGGTAATTGACTCGTCCATTGGCATTATATTATAATAGCAACCCCCACACCATTTAACTTCCTCTGATTTCCAAAATTTACTATTTTCAAAATCAGACTCACTAGTATTATTTATATGAACCACGATTTCACTATCTTGAATACCACATTCTATAGCGGATTGAATTGCATAATCTAGATAGTGAGAAAAATTAACTGTAGGGATAACTATACTAATAGCCTTAGTCATTTTTATTTATTATTCTTTTCAACCCATTCTGAAGATTGATTTTAGGTTGCCATTCGGGTAGTGGTATGTGATTTATACTAGGAATCATCACCTCACGTTTTCTGTATTGTCTATCACCCCAATTGATTTTTAATTTATTCCCATAAATACTTTCAAATAATGAAACAAGTTCTCTTATTGAAATATGTTTACCGGAAGATACTCCGTAATTGAGATTGAAAGGCTTAGAGTTCTTTAATATCTTTTGAAAAGATATTAAATATGCTTCAACTACGTCATCTATATGAACCAAATCTAGCTTTTGCAGCCCCATTGACATGGATAATTCAGTACCTTCATTTGCAAACTTTTTGAGCAAATTAATAAGCTTCGGTCTTTTATCCGTTTCACCATAGGTATCAAACAGTTTAAGAGTAATTACGGAAAACTCTTCCCCGTGATGATAATAATCTATAAGTGTTTCAAAAGCTTGTTTAGTAGCAGCATACAAGCATACAGGATTGTAATCCTCATTATTATAATGCTGCCAAGAGGTGCCCGTGTTTATTATTCTTTTTACGCCACCTTCTTTCATCGCTTCTAAAAGCTGAGTTCCAAATAAAATATTGGATTTAATAAGATTTTCGATCTGATCCGAAGTGTGTTCAGCAATGAATAATGAAGCCAAATGGAATACACAATCTGTATTAGATTTTTTAAAAAATTCAATTAATGAATCAATTTGTCCATTGTAATAAAACACATTCAGCTCATTAGATATGTCGGATAAGTTATCAAGATAGGAGTCAAGGCGAACTATCAGCGTCACATTATGATCAACAATCAATCTTCTAGCGAGGTTGGATCCAACAAAACCCGTACCTCCAGTAATAACCAGATTTGACATTACTAAAATGGATTGGTTTCTTGAAATTCTTTTAAACTCATGAATTCATGATCTCTTTTAGACATATTGGGACTCTTTACCCCCCAATCAAATCCAAAAGTATCCCATCTCACTCCTGTATCAGATCCAGCATCGTACTCACTGGTCACTGAGTATACAGTTATACTATTATCCTCCAAGCTTTTGAAACCATGAGCACAGCCTTTTGGAATGAAAATGGATTTTGCATTTTCAGCCGAAAGAACAAAGCTTTCACATTCTCCATATGTTCTGCTGTCTGCCCTCAAATCCAATACAACATCAAGAACTTTTCCTTTAGGAACGTATACTAGCTTATGATGATCCTTTGGAGGTAGTTGGAGATGCATACCTCTTATGACTCCCTCATTAGATATTGAATAGTAACTTTCAGTAAATGATAAACTCGGATAGTGGTTGTTAAAGGTGCTTTGGTGAAACACTTTTACAAATTCACCTCGAGAATCAGAATGAATAGAATTTTCAATAATAAATACTCCTGTAATCCTAGATTTAATGAATTTCATTCTCCGATCTTTAGGAACTCTTCAATTTGTCTGCTGCAAATGCTATATGCAGTTTCTGCATTTGCATTTTTATACCAGTCCGCTGTAAATCTAATAGCATCATCGATGCTTAATTTGGGTTTCCAACCCAACTTTACCCTGGCTTTCGTTACATCTAACGAGAGTAAGTTAGCTTCATGCAAATCAGCTAATTTGGTGTTGATGGATAACTTACCTGATCCATGAAAAGCTACTAGCTTTTCTGCTATTTCTTTTACTGTGACAATACTATTGCTATCAGGTCCAAAGTTCCATCCTTCGGAAAAATGAATGGGGTCCTCAGCCATTTTTTGTCCAAGCAGCAGGTAACCACTCAATGGATCAAGAACATGTTCCCAGGGTCTAGTCGCCATTGGATTGCGAATTTCTATCACTCTCGAAGCCTGGATAGATTTAATGCAGTCAGGAATTAAACGATCAACGGACCAATCCCCCCCTCCGATTACATTCCCTGCCCTAACCGATGCAATAGCTTTTCCATGTTTTTTATAATCTTCGGGGTTGAAAAATGACCTTCTCCATGATGAAATGGCAATTTCACATGCACCCTTTGAAGAGGAATATGGATCATGACCGCCCATTGGATCGGATTCCCTATATCCCCAAATTTGCTCTTTGTTCTCGTAGCATTTGTCAGTGGTAATCATTATTCCTGTCTTCACTGACTTTGTTTTTCTAATGGCCTCAAGAACATTGATAGTCCCCATGACATTCACTTCATACGTTTCCTTTGGTATATCGTATGAGGCTCTTACGAGTGGTTGTGCAGCTAAGTGAAAGACAATTTCTGGAGAATGTTCATCAAAAACACTATTCAAGCACTCCGTATCCCGGATATCACCACGAATATCAGTCAGCCTTTTATTCAAACCCGACATTAAAAAATTGTCATGCTTTGTTAAAGGATCCAGCGCGTAACCAACGATCTCTGCACCCATTTCTAGTAGCCAAATGCATAACCAGGAACCCTTAAAACCGGTATGTCCTGTTACAAGTACTTTTTTACCCTTATAATAATCCTTGAGCATATCTATTTTAAAGAGTATCTACCAAATCTTCCACGGAGCCTTGCCACTATCCCACATGGCATTTAAATCTTTATTATCCTTTAAAATATCCATAGGCTTCCAGAAACCTCGATGTTGATAAGAGTTCATTTTGCCATCCTTTGCTAAGCCTTCTAAAGGAGCCCTCTCAAATATCACGTCATTATCGTCACCCTTAATGTAGTCAAAAACTTCTGGCTCACAGACAAAGAAACCTGCATTGATCCAAACTCCATCACCCGCAGGCTTTTCTGTAAAAGACTCTACCATGTTATTCTCACCTATTTCCAGGGACCCGAATTTACCTTGTGGCTTATAAGCTGTAACGGTTATTTTAGCTCCTGATTTTTCATGTCGCTCAATACTTTCTGAAATATTGACATCACCCACTCCATCACCGTAAGTAAGGCAAAATCGTTCATCTCCGATATATTTTTGAATTTTTTTTATGCGGCCTCCGGTCATAGTATTTAGTCCGGTTTCTACTAGAGTAACTTTCCAATCTTCGGCTTGATTGTTATGCACATGCATTTCGTTTTTAGCCAAATCGAACGTTACATCACTTGTATGCAAAAAATAATTAGCAAACCATTCTTTAATGATATAGCCTTTGTATCCAAGACAGACAACAAATTCATTAATACCATGAATAGAATAAATTTTCATGATGTGCCATAAAATTGGTTTACCTCCGATTTCCACCATAGGCTTAGGAATCACGTGGGTGGCTTCACTCAGTCTTGTGCCGAACCCACCTGCTAATATTACTGCTTTCATTTGAATCTTTTTACCATGTAGCTAAATGCCCTCTTAGCCGTATTTTTCAAGAAATAACTCAATGTTTTCATGTAGTTTCTCAAACATTTCATCTGTCATTCCATGATGTAATGGTAGCAGGACACCATATTTCATGATTCTATCTGCATTTGGATAGCCTTCTTCCGTTACTCGCTTTTTGATAGCCTTAAATCCTGGCTGTCGATTAATATTTCCTGTAAACACAACCCGGGTTTGGATGTTTCGCTTTTCAAGAAAGATTTGAAAATCTCTTCTTGCAAATGGTGCATCTTTTTTGATCAAAATAGGAAAGGCAAGCCAAGCTGTATCAGCTCCTTGAGTTTCCTTAGGATTAATGAAGTATTTATCGTGTTTTTCGAAAAAAGAAATCTGTCTCGCTAAATTAGCTTGCCGAATCTGAATATTATTAGCTAGTTTTTCAAGTTGTTTTAATCCAAAAGCTGCTCCGAGTTCATTGCCTTCCAAGTTATAGCCTACTCTCTCAAAAACGAACTTAGCGTCGTATTCCACACCATCCAGATCGACATTGAATCGATTTTCAATGGCTTCACTTTTCTCATCAAACAATGAAGAACTTCTGCCCCACGATCTGAGTAATTTCGCCTGCTGCATGACCTTATCATCATTGATTGCTAAAGCACCACCATTCCCTGCGCAATTAATTATATGAGAACCATAAAAACTTGTGATTGACATATCTGAATAATACCCTGAAGAGTTTCCATTCAATTTAGCCCCCAAAGTATCAGCTGAATCCTCTATGACTTTGAGATTATGTTTATCTGCAATTTTCCTGATTTCATCCCATCTGCATAAATTGCCCATTAGGTTTGGCGCAAGAATCGCAACCGTCTTTGCTGTTATCATTTCCTCTATCTTGGTAACGTCTATACAATAGGAGTATTCATCAACATCTACAAAAACAGGAATCAAATCATTTTTAACCAAACAGCCTACTGTAGTAGAAAAAGTCAATGCAGGAGTAATTACCTCACTATCTTTAGGAAATTGAAATGCTTCGATACCAATGTATAAAGCAGAAGATCCAGAATTTACGTATAAAGCATGTTTCTTGTCAAACAGGTTAGCAATCTCTTGTTCAAATTTTCGACTATAATTACCCATTTGGGTAGATTCATTCAGGCATTTTACAACTGCATCAATCTCCTCCTGCCCATATACAGTTTTTGCATAAGAAACAAACAACTCATTCTTTGTATTATTCATCACTAGTTATTTTTGTTATATACCATCATATCATTCACAGTATCAGATACCTACAAATGTGTGCGTTTTGAAATCAACTGTAAATATGATTTTTACTTTAATATTTAAAGCCTTATTTATTGCGACTCCAGCTCCAATATCCCACAGTTTTATATCTTTTTCCCTGTACGCATCAACCCTCCCATTAGCAACATAACACAAAGAGAGAGCAGCTGAGCCAAACATCCTAATCTTTTTGTATTTTTTGACCTCTTCAAAGAATTCCTCAAAGTTAGAATCATTAATTTCAAGATAAGTTGGAAATCCAGTCGCTAGAATAGCGTCTTCTTTTTTTACAACACCTGAGGGTTGAATTGGATCACCATTCATCCAGGCACCAACTCCAACAAGGCCTGTAAAAAGTTCATCGCGATTAAAATCATAAACGACACCCAATATTGGCTCATTTCCATTCCATAAAGCAATTGAAACACAAGCAATTGGGCAGCCACGACTATAATTTAAAGACCCATCTATCGGGTCTACAACCCAATAGGGATTATTTGTTAGTTCACTACTTAAACCACTCTCCTCTGAAAGAATTGCCCATTCAAAATCATTATTTAATGAATTAATGATCAGTTTCTCAGCTTTACGATCCAGCTCCAATTTAATGTCTCTTCCCTCCTCACTATCTATTACTTTTTCATTTTGCGACATTAAGTACCTGCCCACATCATATGCAGTTTTTTTCGCCAGTTCAAATTCTCCCTTATATTTCATCTTAATAAATTAAGAGGAACTTTAACTACCGTTTTATATACTTTACATTTCTTCCTCTCATACCACGGCAAACCCATGTGGGCGTCCTCAGGATAATAAACAGCCAAATCTCCTGCCTGCATTATAAATTTATTTGACCATTCTAAATCACGATAGATAATCAAATCCTTTTGTGTATCGTATTGCTCAAGAATAGACATTTTTTGAATATCACAGAACTCCATCTGCTCTACTCCAGACAGATTAAGTTGGAAATCAACATACTTTAAGTGTGACTCCCAAAAGCAATTATCTCTATTTTTGGTCTCGAACACCTGCTCCAACGCAAAGATATCCTCTGTTAAAGCTACCTTTTCAAAGGCTCCTAAATGTCTCGAGAAGATTCTTTTTCTAATAGTGGAATTTTCCGATAAGGCCTCACTCAAATAGTCAAACACAACATCTAGCTTATTATGGAAATACCTCTTTCTGACCTTTGTCAAGGAGCCAATAATTGCCATTATTTAAGGTAATTGGTAAGGTTAATTATAGCTGCCTGCCCCATTGCCTGAACGGCTTCTTTGGCATTACCACCAATATGTGGTGTATTTAGCAAGTTTGGGATGTTCAATAATTCAACATCTGTTGGTGGTTCAGTGTCATAAACATCAATAGCAGCTCCTCCAATATGACCCATTTTTAGTGCATCCTTAAGGTCGTCTAAGTTGACAATCCCCCCCCTAGCTGTATTGATAATAATGGCACCTGGCTTCATCAACTCAAAGGTATTTTTATTAAATAAATTAGCTGTTTCAGGAGTAAAGGGCGTGTGGACTGAGATTGCATCCGCTTGTTTGAATATTTGCTGCTTCGAGGCAATCACTAGGCCATTTTCTTCAGCATAGTCTCCAAGATCAATTATATCATTTATGAGAATCTGACAGTTAAAAGGTTTTAGTAATTGAACCAGATCTTTTCCAATATTTCCCAGTCCAATGATTCCAACTGTTTTCTCAGTTAACTGAACACCACCACTTTTATTCCAAGTTCCCTTTTTTAGTTGATTTGAAGTAATATATAAATTGCGTAATAAGGATAGTATAAACCCAAGAGCCATTTCAGAAACCGATCGTTTGTTTACCCCCTCAGTATGTAAAATATGCACACCCAATCTTTCACTTGCCCGCAAATCAATATTATCAAGCCCTACCCCATATTTTGATATTACTTTTAACTCCGGTAGCGACATGAGTAGATCTTCATCGATGATATCTAGCCCAACTATTCCTGCATTGCAGTCTGATAAAAATTCGATTAACTCTGATCTCTGAAGCCTTTTTCCAGCTATATTCGTCTTTACTTTTTTAAATCCCAGAGAATTAATATGATTCACTAGATCCTGATTTTTGGAAAATGCCACTGTGGTTACTCCAACTATAATATCAGATTTAATCATCACTAAAACCCTGAGTTTTCGTATATCTTCTCAACTAACTGTAGCGTTTCCAATGCATCATTACTGGTTCCGTTAACTATTTTTCCGGTTCCGTTAATTGCGTTAATAAATTCCTCCACTTCCAACCTCCAAGAATCATCATTCTCAAACCAAGTAACTGACTCCTTCGGTTTTCCCATGGCGAAGGTAATGTCTTCAAATTCCCTCCTAGCCACGATTAACTTTTCAGGTGCGTAGCTGTGCGTTGTTGAAAGCATTCCATCTAGGTTTACATACCCCTCTTCAAAACACATTTCTAGCAAAAACTTATGCCGCCATTGTGTTGCACTTGAATGGATCATAGCAGTAACTTTTTCGTCTGATTGCATGATGGCAAAGGCATTATCTTCTGCTTCAATATTCCAAAAAGATGTGGTAACGAAACTGTTGATCTTGCTGAAGTTCTGATTAGAAAAATATCTCATCAAATCCAGCATGTGAATCCCCTGATCAATTAAAATACCACCCCCTGAGTATTGCTTATAATTTCTCCAGTTTTTATCATAATCAATGCTCCCTGCTTTTCCATATACACCACGCATCCATAATAACTTGCCCATCTCTCCACTTTCCACTATTTTCTTTGCTTCCATAACCGAATAATGATAGCGATGATTAAAGCCGTACTTTAAGATATGACCTGATTCCTTTTCCTTTTCGATCACTTCTTTAAGTTCAATAGAGTTCCTTGCCGGAGGCTTTTCACTAAATACATGTTTCCCTGCTTCTATAGAAGCTATTGCGTATTCTGCCAGAACATTATTGAAAGTACATATAAATACTGCATCAATGTCTTCTTTTAAAAGGCAGGAGAATGAATCACAAAACTTAACTCCATGTGGTGTATCATCTGGTCTGTTCAAATCATAAATGGCGACAAGGGTAGCATGCTCATTTTTCTCAATTTCTCTAGCTCTTAGCCTTCCAATCTTACCAAATCCAGCTATTCCAATTTTAATCATACTCAAAGCTTAAAATCCTTTATGTTCATGTTTTGGACTTCATCCCGGTCCCATTCATATATTTCCATGAATTTATCCAGCCACATATGTAAAAATACTTGATGGATGCATTCAGCCATTCCGTAGGTCTTTACTGGAACATAAAGTGAATATTTTGCTAATTGAGTTGATATATTTTCAGGTTTTAACCCAGAAAATCCGATGCTTGGTATATTATTTTCCTTACAGAAATTTAATACGCTCACGATATTAGAACTATTTCCACTACTACTAACTGTAACTACCAAATCCTTCTCATTACAATCGTTTATTTTAAGAAATTCACTAAAGGCCGACTCATAAGAATAATCATTCGCTAGAGCTGTCAGAAAAGCACTGTCACTTAAAGAAACCGAGTTAATACCTCCATTTTTAGACCAGTCTAAAGCCATATGATTACAAAAAGCAGCACTTGCACCATTTCCAACAAAAAATATCCTGCCATTGGAGTTCTGGCATAATTCTGTTAAAGAGACCATTGAATTTAAAAAGGTATTCAAGTTTTCCTCCACTCCTTTGCTTTTACAGATTGATTGTTTTAGACCATTGTTTATGTGAGAAATGTAATTTTCTGTATAATCCATAGTTCATCCTTTTTTATTCCCTTTAGTAAAAAACCTTTCAAATTGGCAAAATTGTATCTTTTTTTTGTGTCTGCTGCCAAATCGATTATGCCAGCATGAGTAGTATCTCTCAGCAGCAATATTGCTTAAACATATTAATTTTAAAATTTCATTAAACAATAGTTTAATAAGGCGAATATTTCAAATATTAATAGATTATGCATGAGCTTACATTTTCTCAAGTGTTTTTAATATTCCTATACTGTTACTGTTACTGTTACTGTCTCACTTTATTATAATTCATAAAAAAACATCAGTACACAAATTACCTCTAATATAAAACTCGTAAGAACATATAACAGCATAAGTGGATATCATAGGTTCTTCTATATTCAATAATACTATTTAGATCAATCACAAAAAGTTATTAAATCAAATCCATTCATTTAGAGTATGAGGCCAATAAGCCTTTATATCCAGTAAATCAATACAATCATATAAAGTGAAATTGATTGCTTAATGAAACGTAAGTGATACCAACGATCATCCCAGAGAGTATGAATATCATGATTATAAATAATTTATTCGATTTACTCCTTTCGGGAACCCTAACAGGTTCTAAAACCGTGAAAACAGGGGTTTCTTCTTTAACTTTGATTTCAGCTTGTTCAAGCTGAGAAGCAAGCCCTTTATATACCTCAAAAGCAATATTTAATTCGTTTTGTAAGCGTTCATTTTCTATTTTAATTAATGAATTTGAAATGTTTCTATTCTTATTGGCAAATTTTGCTAACTGCAGTTGTTTAACTTCATATTTTTCTTTTGCTTCATTAAAACGTTCTTCTACAAATTCTAAATTAATTTGAGATTTTTCGATTTTATAATTAGTCACACTATTGGTCAATTCCTTAACTAGTAAATCAGCTATTTTAGCAGCAGCTACAGGGTCTGGCATTTCTGCAGAAATATCAATTATCCCAGTCTTAGAATCCATGGAAACAGAAAGCCTTTTTTTATACCCTTGAATAATACCCCAATCTTCCTTAGAAAAACGCAATAAGTTATAGTTTTTTAACTGTTCTACATTTGAATTACTAAATAGACTTTTGACTTTACCCGGTAATCCTACCGTATATTGAGAAATAATCCCCAATAAAGAAGGGGAATCGATTTCTTTAAAATAAGTAAAACTAGAAATCAGAGTATCGCGTTTTTCAAAATAAATGGGTTCATTCATCAGTTTAAAAACAAATGGTGCGCTATTAACTATTGCCGGATATAATTCCGGAGATAATGAAGCAGAAGCATTTATACCAGAGAGATCAAATCCAGCTAAACCAGCTATTCCCCCAAACCCACCCAACTCAGGCCCTCCATTCTGACTTTCAGGAAGTACTTTACATGAGGCCTCATATTCTACCTTTGATGTTAAAGCAATCAAAATACCCAAAAACAAAAAAATAACAGTGACTTTTAGGATAAGCTTCCTTTTTGACCAAGTTAATCTGACCAGTTCGATAAGATCAATTTCATCTTCCTTAGATATATTTTTCTTCTCTTCCATCAGTTGGTCAATTGATTAATAATTAAAGCAATAGTTGCTAAAGAAGATGTAATTCCAAGTATCTCTTGAACAGACATTCGCTGTTTTACTTCTTGCTGAGGCACGAAAATATCAGACCCAGGTTCTATTTTAGGATATAATTTGACCCACAAAAAAGTTTTTGTTCTTTTTGCCCGTCCATTTGGATAAACAACATAAGATTTTGATTTTTTAGCCTTATCGCTAAATCCACCTGATAGAGAAATATAGTCTTTGAAACTAGTTGTATTGTCATACTTCACCCTGATTGGGTATAAAACCTCACCCCTGACACGCACAGTCTGTAACTGCTTTGGAACACTTACTACATCACCATCTTGAAGAATAAAATTGAATTTAGAATTGGGATCATTTAATGCTTTTTCTAATTCAATACCAACACCTTCTCTATCTACATATTGCTCACCAATCTCATCAAGAGAATCCCTTTCAATTAATCCTTCCAGCTGCTGCCTTCTATAGGCATTACCAATGCTTGTTTCGGTAGTTACTTCATCATCAACTGATAGATCTCTTATCAATGAAGCGCCTTTTGGATATGCATAAGTTGTAAGACCTCCAGCCCTATCGATTAAATCCGTTATTTTGTCTTCTTCAGTTTCTAAAGCATAAATTCCTGGTCGCATTACTTCGCCTTCAATTTTAACTGTTCTTTGTGTTCTGAATAGAGCAGTCGCTTTGATTGTAACCACATCAAAAGGTTCTAAAATAAAATTTGAAGCTGTTGAATCCGTTAACAAACTGCTTGAAATTGGTAAATTATATAGAAAAGCTGTTCTGAACTCTTTCGAATCTTTAGAAACTCTTCGAGCTACCTCAACGGAAGAAGTGTTAGCTGAAGATAATAATCCTCCCGAGATAGTAACCAGATCCTCAACTGTCATCCCATCGACAAAAGGATATTTGCCACCATTTTTTACTTCACCTAAAATGGTGACATTCTTTCGTTCTTCTACATCAAAGATTGATGCGACTCGTATTAAGTCATCTTCTTTAAGTTCATAATCTTCTTTCCCTTCAAGCACGTTACTTACATTGAATGTTACATTAGAGAAAGAAAGATCATTATTTAGCCTAATAATATTTCCCCGTTCTTTAAAGGCATTCCTGCTTATTTCAACCACTTTAAGGATTTCACTCAACGTAAGATTTTCGGTTAGCTCATAATAGCCCGGATAATGAACTGCTCCCTCCACTTTAATCCTTCCTGAATAGTATGACGGAATTGGTGTCACATATATCGAATCTCCAGCCGAAAGGAGTGACTTGTCATACTGATCATTCGATACTGTTTTTACAGTTTTTCTTCCATTACCCGATCTGAAGATATTTAGATAATCTTTCTTCCCTTCTGGTATAAATCCACCGGAAACCTTTAAAAGATCATCGACAGACTCTCCGTCCATGAACTCATATATTGCAGGTTGCTTTACACTACCCGCAAACTTGATCCTATTTTGATACGGTCTAACAACCAAAATATCTTCATCTCTTAACTGGGGATTACCATCAGACTGTCCAAAATAGAAATACTGATAAATATCTAACGTGGCAATCTTTTCATTGTCTCTAATCACCTCAATGTTACGCATGGAACCATTATCATTCGGACCACCTGCTGCATAGAGGGCGTTAAAAGCTGATGAAAATGATGATAGTGAATAAGTTCCTGGGCGCTTAACATTGCCAACCACATTCACTTTAATGGTACGAATACTTCCTACAGTGAATTGTAGAAAGGTATTCGGATTTCTACCTTTAAGGCCTGAATAAATTGTTGATAATCTATTAAAGGTTCTATTCTTTGCTTCATCAACCGTAAGACCTGAAAGACTAATTGGCCCAACTCCACTTATTAATATATTTCCATCAGGAGAGATCACTTGCTGATAGGTGATTTCTGATGCACCATAAACATCAATAATCACTTCGTCTCCAGGACCTAATACATAATTCTTAGGTGTAGCAGCATTAGGTGAGGGTTCAAATGTGAATGAAGATTCGAAAATTTCTGATCCAAAAATTTGCAGCCCTGTCTTTTTAAGCGAATCAGTTTCAATTAAGTCATCGAAAAAACTAACCTTTTCCTGATTTGCGTAATCATCTCGTAAGCGTGAGTCGCTACCTGTAAGTCCAGAACTTTGATTTTCACCTGACTGCAGTTTTGCGATTCGGCTTCTTAATTTGGAAACCTGCATCGAGGACATCCCTCTTTGTTGAGCTAGCAACTCCAGTTGCTGCATGGTCATCCCTGAGCTCTCCGCCCGGTCAACAAATGCTTGTACTTGTTTGTCTGACAGATCATCGACATTCACAGAGCTTAAGTCATTGATGTCCTGAGCATTACTTATGGATGCAACGACTATTGCTAATAACAAAAATATCCTTTTAATAAAGGTTTGCATAGTGGCTTTTCTAATGAAACGGCAAAACTATAAAGGATGGATTTAATATGTTGTCTTTATTCTGGGATAAATCTGATCCTGGTGCAAATTCTGATTCAATAACTATGCAAAAGTTACTTATTGCCTGAGTTCGATGTAAGAGTAAAAAGGAAATGCTTTAAATCCCCTCCATTGGAGGGGTAGTTGGTGGGTTTTAGAAAAATCGTTTTCTTTTTGTCAAATTTTATTCGAAAATGACAAAGTTTATAACTAACCCACCATTACACGTCAGCTCTTCCTCAGAAACGTCTGACCGCTCCCAGAGGAGACTATTTGGAATCATTTTGAATATTATTTGAATTTATTACGTCGAACTCAGGTTTATAGAATAAGGTATTTCTACATGATTTTAGCTTTTCAAAAAAGTACTTTTTAAAAAGACCTACCCCTACACCTCGATACGTCGGACCGCTCCAAGAAAGGGAATAGTTGCATTTTTTGAAAAGCTCCGACCGCCATAAACGGTCCTCTCTAAAGATGAAGAATAGAAGATGATAAAAAAATATGACAGCTGCTTGATTCCTACATGTGGTGAGATTTATTTTTAATGAATTGAATTGCGAATAAATAACTTCAAGTATGAAATTCTAGGAAGTGTTAAAAGGAGCTTATTTTGTACAACCACATAACCCACCCCTACCCCTCCAAGGAGGGGAATTCTTAATATGGCAAAACGATAAATTTTGGATTTAACAGGTTGACCTTGTTGTATTGAAGCGGGGTAGCCTCATCATCCTGAACTACACTACCACCAGCTTCAGACACTATTGCATGTGCTGCAGCGGTATCCCATTCCATTGTAGGGCCAAAGCGTGGATAAACATCCGCTTCACCTGATGCGATCAATAAAAATTTCAACGAACTACCCCTTGAAACTACAACTGGTTCTTTTAAAGAGTTAACAAACTCCTGGGTTTGATCAGACATATGCGACCTTGAGGCTACTACTTTAAGTCCTACCTCGTTGAGTCGACGATTGGAAACATTAAGTTCTTCAATGCTATCATGAACTTCTTTAAAAGCTCCTTTGTCTTTAAGTCCCCAATAAAGCTCACCAAGAACTGGTGGGTAAACCACTCCCATTATTGGTATTCCTTTATTAATCAAGGCGATATTGACAGTGAATTCGCCATTTCTTTTAATAAACTCTTTAGTCCCATCTAGTGGATCTACCATCCAAAAGTATTCCCAATTGGATCTTTCCTCGTAAGGAATGTTTCTACCTTCTTCACTAAGTATTGGAATATCGGTACTTTCCAGAAATGAAACAATTTTCTTGTGTGCGGCTTTATCTGCACGGGTTAGTGGAGAATCGTCGGATTTTGATTCTATTGAAAAATCACCTGACTCGTAAATTTTAAGTATTTCAGTCCCCGCAGCAAGCGACGCTTTTTTTGCTGTTTCTAATAAGTTTTCTAAATCAATCATATTATCATGCCTGCTGCCACGGTTTCATTCGTTCCCTCATCCACAAGAATAATACTTCCTGTATTTCGATTTTTCCGATAAGAATCAACAAGCAAAGGTCGAGTAATTCTTAATTGCGCACGGCAGATATCATTCGCCGTGATGTTTTTATCTTCTTCATTCCGATGAAGGGTATTGATATCCATCTTATATCTAATCTCTTTTATCATCGCCTTAGCATCTGCTGTGGTGTGACGAACGGTATATTTTGTTCGAGGCTGTGGTCCTTTTGTGTTTAGCCAACATAACATCACATCAATGTCCTGTTTTGGTTCGGGCTGATTGTTTGTCCTGACTATCATATCACCACGACTAATGTCAATATCATCATACAAAGTCAGTGTCACAGACATGGGTGCAAAAGCCTCTTCAACAGACCCATCAAATGTATCAATCGATTTAATCCGAGAAGTAAATCCTGAAGGTAAAACTATTATTTCATCTCCCGGTTTAAAAACCCCTCCCGCAATCCTTCCAGCATACCCTCGATAGTCATGATACTCATCCGTTTGAGGTCGAATCACTGTCTGCACAGGAAACCGACAATCGATATGATTATGATCGCTTCCAATATGAATATTTTCTAATGTATAGAGAAGTGTTGATCCTCCATACCAATTCATATTTTTACTCCTGTTGACAACATTATCTCCTTTTAATGCACTTATTGGAATAAATTGAACATCCTGCACATCCAGTTTTGAAGCGAAATATTCAAAATCGTTCTTAATCTTATTGAATTGATCCTCACTATAATCAACTAAGTCCATTTTGTTAATACATACAATCACATGTGGGATTTGAAGAAGTGAAGCAATTATTGAATGACGGCAAGTTTGTTCAACCACACCATTTCTTGCGTCAATTAGTATTAAAGCAACATTGGCTGTCGAAGCACCAGTTACCATATTCCTGGTATACTGAATATGACCAGGCGTATCCGCGATAATGAATTTTCTCTTCGGTGTTGCAAAATATCTGTATGCAACATCAATTGTTATCCCTTGCTCTCTTTCGTCTTTCAACCCATCTGTTAGCAATGCTAAATCCACTTCTGTTGCTCCTCTTCGTTCGCTAGTTTGCTTCACTTGATCAAGCTGATCCTCAAAAATTGATTTTGAATCGTAAAGAAGTCTACCAATTAATGTGCTCTTTCCATCATCTACGCTACCGGCCGTAGTGAAGCGGAGTAGTTCCATATCTAAGTAGCTATTAGCCGTTGGCTGTTGGCTATTTGCTGTTTGCTGTTTGCTCCTGGCTGTTGATTTTTTCCTCATTTTAGCTTATTTCGTAGTGCGTTCAATTGTTTTGAGGTCTTATCCAATCTCAATAAGAAATCCATTACTTCTTTTTCTTTGAGAAAATTCAATCTTTCGGCAATTGTTAATTGCGTTTTAATTTCGAAAGATGATCCTAATGAAATCTCAATGAAACGCTTGAAGTCTTTCTCAGAAGATCTACTACACCCTTCTGCAAAGTTTGATGGAATAGATATTGAAGCCCTTCTAATCTGAGAGGTCATCCCAAACTTCTCCACACCGGGAAAATCCTTGGTTAAGGAATAGATTTTAATAGAAATCTCTATCCCATCTTTCCAAATATCATATTTTGAAAAATCTCTCATAGCTAACGGCTAATAGCTAATGCTAACAGCCAATTAAAAATATCCTTCCTTCTTACGATCTTCCATTGCAGTTTCGGAGCGCTTGTCATCAGCCCTATTTCCTCGTTCAGTTTGACGTGCTGCAGCAACCTCCTCTACAATTTTATCTAGCGTATCAGCATCAGATTCGACTCCTCCTGTGATCGTAATATCACCGAGTGTTCTAAACCTCAATTTCTTATTAACAACTTCTTCTGAATCATCAATTTGGATAAAGTTAGAAACAGGTAACCAGGCGTTATTTCTCCAAACAACATCTCTGTTATGGGCAAAGTATAATGAAGGAATGTCAATTTTTTCGGCAAGGATATATTGCCAAACATCCATTTCTGTCCAGTTACTGAGAGGGAATACTCTAAAATGTTCTCCGAAATGGTGTTTACCATTAAATATATTCCATAGCTCAGGGCGCTGATTCTTAGGATCCCATTGACCAAATTCATCTCTGTGCGAGAAAAAACGCTCTTTTGCTCTTGCTTTTTCTTCATCTCTTCTGGCACCTCCAATACAAGCATCAAACCCGAATTCTTCGATGGTGTCTAAAAGCGTCACTGTCTGAATAGCATTACGGCTTGCATTCTTGCCTTTCTCCTCTGCAGCCCTTCCATCATCAATCGATTTTTGCACAGATCCAACAATTAACTTAGCACCTAATTCATTGACAAGATTGTCTCTAAATTCCATTGTTTCAGGAAAATTATGCCCCGTGTCAATATGTACAAGTGGAAATGGGATTTTGGCTGGATGAAATGCTTTCCGTGCCAAATGAGTGACACAAATTGAATCTTTACCTCCTGAAAATAGAATAGCCGGGTTTTGAAATTGCGCTACTACTTCACGTAGAATAAAAATAGATTCTGCCTCTAATTCTTTTAAGTGCGTTAAGTTGTAATTTTTCATAAACAAAACCCACCCCTAGCCCCTCCAAGGAGGGGATTCGGTTAGGGACTAAAGCTTTATTTTATTTTCTATATTATGAATTAGTTCTCTTAAGCATAAATCCATGGAGTTAGTGGCTGTATTTACCCTAATATCGGGATTATCTGGTTCCTCAAATGGTGAATCAATACCTGTGAAAGATTTGATCTCACCTGCACGAGCTTTTTTGTAAAGCCCTTTTACATCTCGTTGCTCGCATACTTCCAAAGGACAATCAACATGAATTTCAATAAAATCTTCTGCTCCAATGATTCCTTTTGCAGCTGCCCGATCTTTTTTAAATGGAGATATAAAGGCAGTCAAGACAATGACACCCGCGTCAACAAACAGCTTAGAGACTTCAGATATCCTTCGAATATTCTCTTTCCTGCTTTCATCTGAAAAGTCTAAATCTCTATTCAGGCCTGTCCTAACATTATCACCATCTAAAATATATGTGCTAAATCCTTGATTGTATAAATACGATTCGAGCTGCCCCGCTAAAGTTGATTTCCCAGAACCAGAGAGCCCGGTAAACCACAAAACTTTAGACTTATGCTTTTTCTGTGCTTGTCTTTCTGAACGGTCTATTGCGTGTGAATGAGGTATTATGTTTTCTCTAAAGTCTTCCATCGACTAACTCTTTTGGTAGTACACTTTTTACGTCATAAATGATCGTTGTTTTTTTTCTTATTGCTTTCCAGTTCATCTCAAGAAACTCTGTATGGGATACAGCTAAAATAACTGCGTCGTAAGTACCTGCAGCAGACTCTTTTAGTTGGATACCATGTTCTTCAACGACCTGAATTGCATCTGCTCGAGGATCATAAACATCAATATTTATTCCATATGAGTTTAACTCTTTATGGATATCAATGACTCTAGTATTTCTAGTATCTGGACAATTTTCCTTAAAGGTGAAGCCTAAGATTAATACTTTAGTATCATTACTTAATCTTTTCTTTTGCCCCAACATCTTAATGATTCTTTGAGCCACATATTGACCCATCTGATCATTGATTTTCCTTCCAGAAAGTATAATCTGTGGATGATAGCCAACAGACTCGGCTTTTTGCGTTAAATAAAAAGGATCAACACTGATGCAATGGCCTCCCACTAAGCCCGGCCTAAATGGTAGAAAGTTCCATTTCGTGCCGGCTGCTTCCAACACTTCGTTTGTATCAACCCCCAATCGATCAAAAATTAATGCCAACTCGTTAACAAAGGCAATATTGATATCTCGCTGCGAATTCTCGATGACTTTAGCTGCCTCCGCCACCTTAATAGAAGATGTTTTATGGGTACCTGCTGTTATGAATGATTTGTAAAATTTATCGATCTTATCTGCTACCTTTGAATTACTTCCACTAGTTACTTTGAGGATGTTAGTAATTCTATGTTTTTTGTCACCAGGATTGATACGTTCCGGAGAATAACCACAATAAAACTCCTTATTATACTTTAGCCCGCTCTCTTGTTCCAAAATGGGTACACAGACTTCTTCAGTACATCCCGGAAATACTGTCGACTCATAAACGACAATGTCACCACCAGACAATAGTGGTGCAATTAGTTTTGAGGCATTTTTTAAAGGCTCAAGATCAGGGTTCTTATTCTCATCGATTGGTGTGGGAACAGTAACTATGAAAAAGTTGCAGCTTTGTAAATCCTGAGCAACTGATGAGAATTTCAGATTTTCAGAAAGCTCTAATTCATTTTTTGTTATTTCTAATGTTCGGTCAATTCCAGACTCGAGTTCGTCAATTCGTTTTTTATTGATATCAAAACCAATAGTTGGATACAGCTTTCCACTCTCCACGGCAAGAGGGAGCCCTACATAACCAAGACCGATGATGCCTACTTTATAATTCATATGGATTTATTTTCAAGCAGGATGTTTATATATCTCGCCTCAACCCCCTTAATAAGCCGCAAAAATAGAATAATAGACACACCCCTACCCCTTCCAAGAAAGGAATATTTCAATTAGATTAATTAGGGCTTGAAAAGACAATAGCCAATGTTGCATTTTAACACCCTTACTAAGTCAATACTTTCTTCTGAAAATACTCTAGTGTTGGCTTTAGACCGTCTGCTCGAGAATACTTAGGCTCCCAATCTAAAATCTTTTTAGCCAGAGATATGTCCGGTTTTCTTTGTTTTGGATCATCTTTAGGTAAGTCTTTATAAATAATCTTTGACTTGCTACGCGTTAACTTAATGATTTCCTCACCAAATTCTTTAACAGTGATTTCCTCCGTGTTCCCAATATTCACTGGTTGAGCATAATCACTCTTCAGCAATCGATAGATGCCTTCCACTAAATCATCTACATACGTAAATGATCGGGTTTGTGAACCATCTCCAAAGGCTGTCAAATCCTGATTTTTTAATGCTTGTGAGATAAAGGTCGGTAAAACCCTTCCATCATTTAGTCTCATTCTCGGACCAAACGTATTAAAGATTCTTACGATTCTTGTTTCTAATCCATGAAACGTGTGATAAGCCATAGTTAGTGCCTCTTGGAATCTTTTGGCTTCATCGTATACTCCTCTAGGTCCAACTGGATTTACATTCCCCCAATAATCTTCCTTCTGAGGGTGCACCAACGGATCTCCATATACCTCTGATGTAGATGCTATTAGCATTCTAGCCCCTTTGTCTTTAGCGAGTCCTAAACAATTTAAAGTTCCTAATGATCCCACCTTCATTGTTTGAATAGGCATTTTGAGATAATCAATTGGACTTGCCGGGGACGCAAAATGAAGAATGTATTCTAAGTCTCCTGACACGTGCACGTATTTTGATACATCATGGTGTTGGAATTCAAAATCAGGGTGACCCATAAGGTGAGAAATGTTTTCAATATCACCAGTCAATAGGTTGTCCATAGCGATGACGTAGTAGCCTTCTTTGATAAACCTATCACACAAATGAGAACCTAGAAATCCGGCTCCCCCAGTTATTAATACTTTTTTCTTTGTCATTTAAAAATCTAGATTAGCCTCTTTTAATAATTGTAACTTCTGATCTTTCTCAGAAAGAATGATGTCTTCTTCAGCCACACCCCAACTAATGTTTAGGTCGGGATCATTAAAAATGATTCCCGAGTCATGCTCTTTAGAATAAAGCTCATCTACCTGATACATTAGCTTTGCATGATCTGTAAGTACAAGAAATCCATGGGCCATTCCTTTGGGCATGTAAAAATGTTTCTTGTTATGAGCCGATAGCCTCACAATAGCATACATACTGAAAGTTGCAGAGTCTTTTCGTAAGTCAACAGCTACATCCAAAACTTCTCCCTCAATGCATGAAACAAGCTTTGCTTGTGCTTTTTCACCTGTTTGAAAGTGAAGTCCTCTTAAAACCCCTTTGGATGATCTGGATTGATTGATTTGTTTAACATCGAAATCAAATCCCGTTGCATCTTTGAATTTTTTACGATTAAATCCTTCATAAAAATACCCTCGATCGTCCTCAAAAACATCGGGCTCCAGGATCCAGCAATCATTTAGATTTGTTTCTTCAGCTTTCATTTTGATAATACATTTAGCAGATAAGTTCCATATCCGCTTTTTTCCAATGGTTTAGCAAGCTTCTCCAATTGTTCTTTTGAAATGAAATTCATTTTAAAAGCAACTTCTTCAATGCAACCAACTTTTAAGCCTTGTCTTTCTTCAATCACCTGAACAAAATTTCCAGCCTGCATTAAGGACGCAAATGTACCGGTATCTAGCCAAGCTGTACCTCTATCAAATACCTGAACATTTAATTTTCCTTCTTTCAAGTAATAGTTATTGATATCGGTAATTTCCAGCTCTCCTCTTGAACTAGGTTTTACATTCTTTGCAATATCAACCACATCATTATCGTAATAATACAGACCGGGAACTGCAAAATTTGATTTTGGTTTTTGTGGTTTCTCTTCGATCGAAATTGCTTTTTTCTCATTATTAAATTCAACCACACCGTAACGCTCTGGATCATGGACATGATAGGCAAAAACAACGCCTCCATCAGGGTCGATGCACGCTTGCAGTTTTTTGGAAAGTCCTGATGCATAAAAAATATTATCCCCTAAAATAAGAGCTACACTGTCATTTCCAATAAAATCAGCACCGATAATAAACGCTTCGGCCAATCCCTTTGGTTCTTCCTGAACAGCATAAGAAAACGAACAACCTAAAGAAGAGCCATCTCCTAGAAGATCTCTAAAAATTGGGAGATCCCGTGGTGTACTGATAATCAATATCTCATTAATCCCTGATAACATAAGTGTTGATAAGGGATAGTAAATCATGGGTTTGTCAAAAACAGGCAGAATCTGTTTGCTAACAGCATAGGTCAAAGGATGTAAACGAGTACCAGAACCTCCAGCTAAAATTATCCCCTTCATAATTTATCGATTTGTGTAATGCTCATCGTAATACTTCATATAATCTCCGGATGTTACATCATTCAACCACTGCTCATTATTAAAAAACCAATCGACTGTTTTTTCTAGTCCTTCCTTGAATTGCAACGAAGGCTCCCAGCCTAATTCCTCATTCAATTTAGACGCATCAATGGCATACCTTAGGTCATGTCCTGCACGATCTTTTACAAAGGTTATGAGTTCTCTTGAAGAACCTTGCTCATTTCCAAGCTTACGATCCATAATATCACAAAGGAGATGAACCAGATCTATATTTTTCCATTCATTAAACCCACCAATATTATAGGTTTCTCCATTTTTCCCTTTCTCAAAGATAAGCTCGATGGCTCGGGCATGATCCTCCACATACAGCCAATCACGAACGTTTTCTCCTTTGCCGTAAACCGGAAGCGGCTTCTTATTCCTGATATTGTGGATCATGAGTGGAATCAACTTTTCTGGAAAGTGATTGGGGCCATAATTATTCGAGCAATTAGAGATTACATAAGGAAGATCGTAAGTATTTCCATAAGCTCGAACGAAATGATCAGATGATGCCTTGGATGCTGAATAAGGAGATTTAGGATCATACGGAGTAATTTCCTTAAATAGCCCTTCCTCTCCTAGTGATCCGTATACCTCATCAGTTGACACATGATAAAATCTTCTGTTTTCCTTTCCCTTCCATGCTTCTTTAACCGCATTTAAGAGACTTACCGTTCCTACCACATTGGTCTGGATGAACTCCATGGGGTTTGTGATTGAACGATCTACATGTGATTCTGCCGCAAGATGAATGACTCCATGAAAATCGTGCTTCTTGAAGAGTTCGTTTATGAAGTCAAAATCACAGATATCTCCTTTTATAAATTCATAATTAGGATCATTCTCAATGTCTCTTAGATTTTCAAGATTTCCTGCATAGGTGAGTTTATCCAGATTTACAATCTGATAATTACCAGATTTAATAAACCTTCTCACCACGTGTGATCCAATAAACCCTGCTCCTCCAGTAATTAAAACATTTTTATGCATTTTCATACTTTATAATAATCTCTATACCAGTTGATGAATTTTCGAACTCCTACTTGAACAGATGTTTGAGGCTTATAACCAACCGCATTTTCTAAGCTACTCACGTCAGCAAATGTTTCAGGAACATCTCCAACTTGAATTGGTAAATAATTCTTGATTGCTTTTCTACCAATCTCATTTTCTATGGCTTCAATAAAGGTCATTAACTCTATTGGGTTATTGTTTCCGATATTATAGATAGAATATGGCGCAAAACTACTACCTGGATCAGGATGTGCTGAATCCCAATCTTTTTTCCCAGTCGGAATATGGTTTATTAATCTATAGACGCCTTCCACGATATCATCAACATAAGTAAAATCACGTTTCATTTTTCCGTAATTAAACACATCAATTGACTTATTCTCCAAGATTGCTTTTGTAAAAAGAAATAATGCCATATCAGGACGACCCCATGGTCCATAAACAGTGAAAAACCGTAACCCAGTTACTGGCAGACCGAAATTAGAAGCGTATGAATGCGCTAAAAGCTCATTTGATTTTTTAGTAGCAGCATATAGCGAAATAGGGTGATCGACATTGTGATTCACTTTAAATGGCATTGAAGTATTCGCTCCATAAACCGAACTTGATGAAGCATATATAAGGTGTTCAACTTTGAAATGTCGACATACTTCTAGAACATTCAAAAACCCATGAAGATTAGCATTCAAATACGCATTAGGATTTGTGATTGAATACCTTACTCCAGCTTGAGCAGCTAAGTTAATTACCCGTTTAAATTTATATTTCTTAAAGAGCTTTGAAAGATTTTCATAATCTTCCAATGTCTGTTTATAAAAAGAAAATGATTTATATCCTTCCAAGATTTCCAATCTTGAATTTTTAAGGCTAACATCATAATAATTGTTCATTGAGTCAAGTCCAACCACATCTAAACCATCCTCTAACAATTTTTTAGATAAATGAAACCCAATAAATCCTGCAGCACCAGTAACTAAAATAGGCATAGAATCTCTTAATTGATCAAAATTTTATGCAATGCTAAAGGGAATACAAAGTATATGCAAGATTGATCAGTCGTTTGAATCTATCTTTGCGATGTGCAGCGTATTATTTCCCTTATAAATAAAGATTTTATCGTTGACTGGAGACAGCAAAACCCTATTTCAGGAATTCTTCTTTATTTGGCGTCAACCATTTTTGCCACCTATATGGCATTTAAAGGGTTTGTTTCTGTAGAAGTCTGGAATGCCCTCTTTTGGATTATTTTATTGTTCACTAGCATCAATGCCATTTCCAAGAGCTTTATTCAAGAGGAAAGACGAACCCACTACTACTTCTTTTTATGCAGGCCATCTGAAGTAATTCTGGCTAAGTTGATTTACTCATTCTTGTATCTATTAAGTATTTCATTTATTTCGCTACTCATCTATGTCGTTTTAATGGGAAACCCAATCATCAACTATCCACTCTTCATACTGAATCTAGTTCTGGGATGCGTTGGTTTAAGTTCTGCTTTTACGATGGTTTCCTCAATTGCATTTCGCACAAGCAATCGATCGATTATGATGGCTGTACTTGGGTTTCCGGTAATCATACCTGTACTAATTCTTTCCATTAGTAATAGCTTCAAAATACTTGACAGTTACGTATTTACGCAGATTCAGGGCAACATTATCACCTTGTTTTCCGTCGATGTGATTATCATTGCGCTCACATTTGTATTGTTCCCTTTTACCTGGAAATCGTGATGGGTTATTTACTAAAAAATGATTGGTGGAAATGGCTGTGTGTAGTGCTTTTAACCTATACCGTAATCGGTGGATTGCTTTTTACAGTACCAAGGCTTCCAATACTTAATGAAACCATCCGCTCTCTTCACTTCCATGTGCCCATGTGGTTTGGAATGATCCTTCTTTTCTTGGGTTCTGTGATTCATGCTATCAAGCATCTAAGAACCGGAGAGATCAAATATGATATCTACAGTTTTCAGCTAGCAAACATGGGTATTGCGTTTGGAGTCTTAGGGATTTTGACTGGTATGATCTGGGCTAACTTCACTTGGGGTGAACCATGGAGCAACGATCCCAAACAGAATGCTTCGGCCATTTCACTACTCATCTATCTTGCCTATTTTGTATTAAGAGGTTCAATTCAGGATGAACAACAGCGAAACAGAATTTCTGCGGTGTTTAACATTTTCGCTTTCTTTTTGATGATTCCACTTCTTTTCATTTTACCGAGAATGTCTGACAGCCTGCATCCGGGAAACGGAGGTAATCCGGGATTCAATGCCTACGATTTGGACAGTAACCTGAGAAAGGTGTTTTACCTGGCAGTCATTGGCTGGACATTACTTGGATACTGGCTCACAACCATTGCTATCAGACTTTCACTAACGAAACAAAAACTGGAAGATGCTTAAATATATTTTTGGAATATTGATGCTAATCGGAACTCAATTTGCCCACGCTCAGGTTGAGATGGCAGATGATTTTCGAGGAGAAGGAAAAATCTATGTGGTTATTGCCGTTATTTTAATCATACTGGCTGGATTTTTCTTTTTACTGTTCAAACTGGACAAACGTTCAAAACGTTTAGAAAAGGATTTCACGCAGAGGCGCAAAGACAATTAAAGGTCACCCAAAGACGCGGAGAAACGTAAGATTATGTCTGAAAATGAGCTTTCAAGAATTATTGTTGATGCGTCTTATCAAATTCACACCAAACTTGGAGCTGGATTATTTGAATCAGTGTACGAAGAAGTTCTTAATTATGAGCTCATTTCTCGAGGTTTAAGCATTGAACGTCAAAAGGGTATCCCGGTATTTTGGAATGAAATTAAAATGGATCAGGGTTTTCGAGCCGATTTGATTATAGAAAATAAAGTCCTCATCGAAATAAAATCAGTAGAGAATATCCTCCCTGTTCATCAAAAACAAGTTTTGACTTACTTGAAACTTACGAAGTTGAAGCTTGGTTTACTTATTAATTTTAATGAATCACTAATCAAAAACGGAATACAAAGAATCGTTAACGGACTTTGATAATTCTTAGCGAAATTTGCAATTCTAGTTTAATGAAAATCAGATCAAAACTTAGCGATCTTAGCGACTTAGCGTGATGAAGAAGAAATACATAGCAGCAATAGTCATTATTGCAGTAGCCATTACCATGATCATTTCGATGGCTGGTGATGCAAGTACTTATGTTTCATTTGACGAAGCGAAAGAACTCTCGGAAAAAGGGTTTAAAAAGAGTATTCATGTTGTTGGCGAATTACCAAAAACCGCTTCAGGAGAAGTGGTAGGTATTGAAGAAAGCCCGGACAAACTTTCGTTCAAATTTGAAATGATCGATGAGAATGGTTTGAAACAACAGGTTTTATATGCTGAACCAATCCCAACTGATTTTACTCGCTCCGAACAAGTAGTGATTGTAGGAGCTTATAAGGGTGATAAGTTTGTTGCAGAAAAAATATTACTCAAATGCCCTTCTAAATATCAAGAAGAGCCAGAATTTACCAGCTAAAATATACGGCTAAATCAAGGCCATTTTATGATACATTATTTCGAAGGACAATTAGGTCACACATTTGTAATTATTTCATTCGTGACGAGTATGCTTGCAGCATACGCTTTCTTTAGGGGAAGAAAGCAGGATGCTCAGTGGACTTCATTTGGTTCTAAGATATTCTATGTGCACTCAATTGCCATTTTGGGGATCATTGGCACTCTCTTTTACCTGATCACCAACCACTATTTTGAATATCATTACGTATTCAGCCACAGCTCTAAGCTACTACCTGTCTACTATCAGATTTCCTGTTTCTGGGAAGGGCAAGAAGGGTCGTTCCTTCTTTGGATGTTCTGGAATGCTGTTTTAGGTATCATTCTAATTAACTCCAATAAGTTTTGGAAAGCTCCGGTCATGCTTGTCATGTCGCTTACTCAAGTTTTCCTTACCTCAATGATATTGGGGGTCGTAATTTTTGATCTCAAATTAGGTAGCTCTCCTTTTATGCTGCTACGAGAAGTCATCGATGCACCAATATTTAAAACAAATCCGAATTTCATACCTGAAGATGGTAATGGGTTAAATCCTCTCCTCCAGAACTATTGGATGGTGATTCATCCACCTACACTATTTCTTGGTTTCGCTACAACTGTCATTCCTTTCGCCTATTGTATAGGAGGATTGATAATTGGTAAGAACAAGGAATGGATTCGACCTGCATTACCATGGGCTCAATTTTCCGCCATGATATTAGGAGTAGGAATTCTAATGGGTGCTTACTGGGCATATGAGACATTAAATTTCGGAGGATATTGGAACTGGGATCCTGTTGAAAATGCAATCTATATCCCTTGGCTTGTTTTGGTTGCTGCTATCCATGTAATGATTGCTTACAAGAAGAGCGGATCAGCGCTTAAGCTTTCTATGATCTTAGTAGTGTCCAGCTTCATATTGGTTCTATATGCTACTTTCTTAACAAGAAGTGGGATTCTTGGAAATTCTTCTGTTCATTCCTTTACAGACTTAGGGCTCTCCGGTCAGCTTCTGATATACCTTTTGGTATTTCTTACTCTTTCGATATTCTTTATCATCAAGCGATGGAAAGATGTGCCTTCAACAAAAGAGGAGACTTCAACATACTCCAGAGAATTCTGGATTTTTATGGGTTCTGCTATTTTATGCCTGATGGCATTTCAAGTGTTGGTATATACCTCAATGCCCGTTTACAATAAAATTGCGGCCCTTCTTGGGTTCGAATTGAGTCTTGCTCCACCAACAGACATTTACGACGCATACTCCTTGCCACAAATGATTTTATCGATCTTCCTCGCTATTCTGTCAGGTACCGGTCAATTCTTTTGGTGGAAAAAGATGGACGGGAAAAAGCTTAAATCAGAGCTAACCACACCCTTTATAGTTTCACTAATTATTTCAGGCTTAGTCATAGTGTTGGCCAAAATAACAGATCCTTATTATCTGATTCTACTTGTGGCAAGTGTCTATTCCATTGTAGCAAACTCAAAGATTTTTATTGGGGTTGCTAAATCAAATATTAAGCTTTCCGGCGGTTCAATTGCGCATATTGGAGTAGCACTTATGCTGGTTGGAATTCTATTTTCAAGTGGCTATTCAACCATACTTTCTACCAATTATACTTCCATGGTTTGGAGTACAGAGTTCCCGGAAGAAGTGAATAGAGACAATCTCCTTTTGTTTATAAATGAGCCGCGACAGATGAATGAGTACTCCATGATTTATCGTGGAGTAAGAAAGATGACAAGAGAAGAAGGTTATGTGAATCAAAATAATCTGTTACCTACCATTGATCCGCTTAAAACGGTTCGAATAACTGGTGATCAAAAAGACACACTGACATTAATAAATCCTGAAAATAGCTATTTCGAGGTGGAGTATCATTCAGAGGAGGGTAAACAATTTACCTTATACCCTCGTGTGCAACTAAATCCAAATATGGGAGCTGTTTACTCACCTGATATTAGAAGAAATCTAAGTGCAGACATGTATACACATGTACGAACCTTCCCTGATCCTGAACAGGAACCGGATTGGAGTGATCCACAAGAAATCAGCGTTCAAATTGGAGATCAATTTTTCATCAATGATTACGTGGCTACTCTCACTCGTATGGAACCAATTTCTGAAATTGATGGAACTCCGCTCTCAAGCAATGATGTTGCTGTGAAGGCTATAATTGAAGTACAAGGTGAGTATCAAAATTATATAGCAGAGCCTGTATTTGTAATCCGCAATAGGGAGTATGTAGGTAGAATAGATGATCAAGTTCATGATCTCGCATTTAGAATATCCATTCAAAACATCATCCCACAAGACAATTCTGTAGCTCTTGCATTTCAAACTACTCAGAAAGATTGGATAATCATGGAGGCAGTAAAAAAACCATGGATCAACTTACTCTGGATTGGTACATTTTTACTTGTGATTGGGTTTATTGTAGCCATCAATCGTCGATATTCCGAATTTGTAAAAATGCGAGATAAAGGAGTAGAGGCATAATGCAGTGTTAGGCTTGTTACATTAACAACGTTAACTTTACTCTATGAGCAAGGTAGCAATCATTGGGTACGGAAATGTTGGCTATCATCTGGCCAATAGGATCGCCTCCAAAAGACATGAAGCGACCATATTTTCCCGCATCCCACAGGAAGACTTTATTCTCTCGATGGATGAATTTGAATCTGATTCCTTTGATTTTATAATTTTAGCGGTCCCTGATGATAAAATAAAAGAGGTATCAGATAGTCTGGAAACTTCAGATGCAATCATTTTACATACCTCTGGAGCAAATGCCATCTCCGACCTTAATAAACACTCCAAGCATGGAGTTGTATATCCGCTTCAGACCTTTAGTAAAACCAAGGAAGTTGATTTCAATTCAATTCCAGTCTTTGTGGAAGGGTCTGATGAGGGGGAAAAAGATATCTTCACCTTTGTTAGAAGCTTTAGCAATGATGTAAGGTTACTAACCTCTACAAACCGATCTAAATTACACCTGGCCGCTGTATTTGCTTGTAATTTCAGCAATCACATGTTTCACCTTTCAGAAAAGCTATTAGCTGATCTGGATATGAGTTTTCAAGACATTCAGCCATTAGTAGAAGAAACTTTTAGAAAAGCTATCGAATTAAATCCGTCAAAATCTCAAACTGGACCTGCTGCACGTGATGATGAAGAAACCATCAACAGACACTTAGAGATGCTAAGGGATGAACAAATGAAAAGTTTGTATCGTATGATCACAGATAGTATCCGCCAAAACAAGTGAAAATCACCACAGATGATGTAGTTGGCTTTCTTAAAGCGAGCAGAATACCTAACCTGATAATTATTGGGCTTACTCAGTTCATAACAGCATATTTTTTACTTGATATGCCACTTTGGATGCTCTTAAAGGCCAGGTTCATCCTATTTATTCTGAGTACAGGCATGATTGGTGCAGCTGGCTATATAATCAATGACTATTTCGATCAAAAGATTGATATGGTAAATAGGCCAGGTAGCGTCGTAATTGGTACAACATTTAGAAGACGTCTTGCTCTCTTTGCGCACCTTATACTAACTCTAACTGGCATTGGCATTGGTTTTATGATAGATCCATTTATTGGAGCCATTCATATATTTTCTGCAGGTGCTCTCTGGACCTACAGCGCCATTTTGAAACGTTGGATTTTATTGGGCACCCTCACTATAGCTTTTTTAACAAGCCTAACTCTTTTGTTGGTAATGATTTATTTCCGTGAGTTTAGTCTACTTGTAGTCGCTTACGCGATGTTTGGCTGTGTGACCATTTTCATTCGAGAAAGTATTAAAGACATTGTTAGTGCTAAAGGTGAAGGTCAATTCGGCTTTCAGTCTGTCCCTATTGTGTGGGGTATAAGGGGGGCAAAGACCATCATTTACTTAGCTGGTATTGCAGGCGTAGGAATGCTTACATTCTATTTATTATCAATACCCAATTGGAGTGTGAGGTATTTCTTTTTCAGTGTGCTTATTATAATTTTTTGGATGGCTTTAAAACTGGCCAAGGCGGATAGAATGAAAGATTTTCAAGCTATCAAGAAATATGTTGACGTAGTAATTATTGCCGGGCTTTTAAGTGTCATCCTCATCTAAAACATCTCCGAAATGGCATTCATTGTGAAACCACCTACCTTCCAGACAATTATTCCTCCGAGAATAATGGAATAAAGAAGTTTCAAACTCGTTGCTGCAATGAATCCCAGGAAAGATCCAAATCCGGATTTAAATGCTGATCTTATTCGATTACCTCCATACAAATCACCGATTATCGCACCAAGAAGTGGTCCTAATATTATTCCAAATGGAATTGGTAATATAACCCCCGCAACCATACCTATCATTCCTCCGATCACTCCTGCCTTCGTTCCGCCAAATTTTTTAGTTGCCGCAACAGGAAGCACATAATCTGCTACTAAAATGATTATTCCAATGATTGCCCAAACAACAAACGAAGTAGTACTAAACTCAGTGTCATTAGAAACCGTATGGGCGCAGATCATCGCTCCGTAAGTAAGCAGAGGACCCGGCAATGGAGGAAGAATGGAAAATATAATTCCACCGGCGATAAGAATGATTGCAAGTATTATCAGGAAAGCCTCCATCAGAATTCTTTAAAAATCGTTTTGCGGATATCAGGCCATTCAGATTTCAAAATGCTGTAAACAACCGTGTTTCTTCTTTTTCCTCCTTGGGTAGCCCGATGACTTCTTAATGTTCCGTCATGTTTTGCTCCTATTTTTTCCATGGCTTTTCTGGAGCGTACATTTAGCTCATCCGTTCTTAGTTCCAGACGCTCTATCCCCATTTTATCAAACGCATGACTCAGCATCAAAAATTTCAAATGTTTATTAATACCCGATCCGATAAATTTTTTACCCAGCCAGGTCCAACCGATCTCAATGCCGTTTTCCTGCCAGTTGATATGACCATAGCTGGAAGACCCAATGATTTCATCGGTTTCATTCAGCCTAACTGCATAAGACATTTTATCACCAAGTTTTGACTCAGCCAGTCGCTTTGTCATCCACTTTTCCAAGGCATCAGGTTGAGTTAAATCTTCCGTATACCACGTCCAAATATCTGAATCACTGCTAAGCTTACGCATCTCTTGAATATGATCTGCAGTAAGTGGAATCAACATGATTTTTTTATCGCTTAGCTCCTTGTAATACTTTTTCATTCGTATTCAAAAACACCGTGCTCTGATCGAATAATTAGTTCTTTCTTATCAGAAGGCTCAACTCTTCCAATGACCTGAGCATCTACATTGAATGAACGTGCGATCTCTACTATTTCATCTGCAGACTCCTCAGCTGCATAAATCTCCATTCGGTGGCCCATGTTAAAAACCTTGTACATTTCCTTCCAGTCAGTCCCACTTTCTTCATGGATCATCTGGAATAAAGGAGGTATCGGTAGCATGTTGTCTTTGACTACCCGAACATTATCAACGAAATGAAGAATTTTTGTCTGTGCCCCTCCGCTGCAGTGCACCATCCCGTGTATCTCAGATCTCAATTCTTTCAGAATCGATTGAATGATAGGGCCGTAGGTTCGCGTTGGAGAAAGTACCAATTTACCCGCATCAAGTGGGGAACCATCTACCGGATCTGTCAGCTTTTTTGACCCACTATAGACCAAATCAGAAGGGACACTTTGATCGAAAGATTCTGGGTACTTGCCTGCATAAATTTTATCAAAAACATCATGACGAGCAGATGTCAATCCATTACTCCCCATTCCACCATTGTATTCTTTTTCATAGGAAGCTTGACCATATGATGCAATACCTATGATTAAGTCACCGGCTTGGATGTTGTCATTATCAATTACATCCAATCGCTTCATTCGAGCAGTTACTGTACTATCTACAATTATGGTTTTAACTAAGTCGCCAACATCTGCTGTTTCACCACCTGTTGATTTTATATCAATGCCATTGTCTCTTAGCATTTGTAGTACTTCTTCAGTTCCGTTGATTATTTCTGAAATTACTTCACCGGGAATGAGGTTCTTGTTTCGTCCTATTGTTGAAGAAAGTAGAATATTATCGATACACCCTACGCATAGAAGATCATCTACATTCATAATGATCGCATCTTGTGCTATGCCCTTCCAAACACTTACATCACCTGTTTCTTTCCAATAGAGATATGCGAGGGAAGATTTAGTCCCCGCACCATCAGCGTGCATGATGGTACAATATTCAGGATCTCCGGAAATGTCCTCAACTATTTTACAAAATGCTTTCGGAAATAATCCTTTATCAATGTTTTTGATGGCTGAGTGAACATCCTCTTTATCTGCTGAAACGCCTCTTTGTGCGTACCGATCAGTCATACTTCTGTTTTTGTTTGCAAAGAAAAACGATTATCCGTTTCCATCACTCGAATCCTGGAAGAATCGATCGTATTCATCGACTGGTTCATCTGGTGGTAAATCATCATCCCTGTCTCTAGGATTATATCTGAGTACCTTGAATTCTGTTCTTCGGTTTTTTTGATGTTCTTCTTCCGTTTGAGCATTTCTTATGATCAATTGTGTCTCACCATATCCCTTCGCAGTAATTCTTTCAGACTTAATGCCCGAATTGATGATATAGCTTACTGCTGATTGTGCTCTTTGTCGAGAAAGTCTCATATTATAATCATCTGGGGCTCTGCTGTCAGTATGAGATCCCAGCTCAATGTAGATGTCTGGATTATCATTCATAATTTGAACCAATGAATCGAGCACCAAGGCCGCATCAGGTCGAATATTGAATTTGTCCAGATCATAATAAATGTTATCAAGCACAATCGGTTTTTCCAATACGATCGGATCCATCATAATTTTGGTTTCGAAATTGATATTAGTGATTGGCTCAGTTAAAGTTGATTTATCAACTGATTTTCCTACGGTTGTAAAATCTTTTCTTACTGTGAAATAGTCTGTTTTTTCGCTTATCAAATCATAATGTTCTTCAGGATAAACTCTAAAGTTAAATTTTCCATCTGCTCCTGTGAACGCCTCATCAAGCACGTCTCCATTGTCTGCTGTTAGAGAAACTTTTGTATTGGGCAGAATAATTTCATCCCCTGCATCATCTGTAGTTACTGTAATTCCCGTAAGAAAATAATTAACCACTTTAAGATCTGGATCGTCATTCACAAATGTGTAAATGTCATCATCTCCTTTTCCTCCTTTTCTATTTGAAGTAAAAAAACCTCGTGTTAGATTAAACTGGAAAAAACCAAAATCATCGGAGGCTGAATTCATTGGCTTACCCAAATTTTCTACTCGAACATGTCCTCCTTCTCGCACTGCTTTAAACATATCTAGTTTTCCAAAACCAGGATGACCGTCTGAAGCAAAATACAGACTTCCATCTTCACTTATATATGGGAATACATCATCACCCGGGGTGTTAATTTCCGGCCCAAGGTTTCGAACATCCACCCATCGTCCCCTTCTGTTCACCTTTGCCTGATATAAATCTGCCCCACCATAACCACCTTCTCTGGTAGATGAGAAATAAAGTGTTGTACCATCTGGGCTAAAAGCTGGAGTGGAATCCCAAGCATCCGCCACATTGATAGATAGGGGGACAGGATTAGACCATTTACCATTTCTATATCTGGTAAAAAATAAATTTACCTCACTATAACCCTTTGCTTTCCCGTCATTCCCTTTTGCAAAAATCATCGAATTTCCATCTGGAGAAATTGCTACCGAGCCTTCATTAGTATCAATGTGATTAATGATTGGATCGAGGGCTTGAAGCGTAGCAAGATTTACGTTTGCACCTTTAGTTGCGACCCTGTATATATCTGTAAATGGCGTTCCTGTTGTACGATAGATTTTGCCGCCATCTCTGTTTGAAGTGAAATAGAGGAAATTTCTACTAAAAAAAGGTGAATATTCTGCTCGTTCGGTATTGATATCCTCAAGGTTTTTTACCCGGTAATAGCTTTCATTTTGCTTTAATTCTTCAATCTTCTTGAGATTATGTAATTCCTTTCCCGCTAATTTTTTCGTTTTCTCGTCAAGCGCGCGAGGTAAATAATTGGTTAAAACACGTTCAGCTTCTGCATATTTCTGTTCTACTTTCAATCCTTGCGCTAAATATAGATGCGCTGATTCACCGGCTCCTCCCTGCTCGATGGCCTTTTCATAAAATGGCACTGACTCAACCAGTCGGTTTGATTTTCTAAAAGCCTCGCCTACCATCAAATTTTCTTCCGCAGAATTTTTTTCTGGTGAATTTCCCAACTTGGCAATAACTGCATCAAATTCAGCATTTTTCATGCTTTTCTCTACCGAGCAGCCAGCAATTAGTACCAATAAAAAAATGTAATGAAAGACTCGCATATGGTTATTAACGAAAATTCTGTTCAGATGATTGCTCCGAAATTAGTTAAACCATTAACAAGAAGCGAACCAAAAAGCCCTACTAAAAAAACCTTTTAACCCAGGTTTCTCTACTTGGTTTGATCCATCTAGACCTAAATTCCGCCATATTCTGCACGGTGTTATCAAAAACCAAAGTGTCTGGCCCAATAATGGCTTCCTGAGCTTGTTTCTTCAATTGGTTGAACGGATAAAGATTGACTTCTTCTCCTTCCATGAATGCTACCTGACTAGTTGTCATAAATGACAGCTTTAATTCATTTTCCAGGGCTTTAATAAGATGAACAGATGCATCAATGCTGCATCCGCTGGCCTGACTAAAAGATTCGTCAACTGAAATTATTAAAAACTGATTGTATTTGATATCAAAGGAAGCTTTTAAATCCTGCCCGTGAGCTTGCCATTCACTAAGAAAATGTTCTGTATTATGTTTTACAACATCAGTCTCTTCGTAAGTCAATTTGCGCTCTGCTTGATATATCCACAAACGAGCATTATCCGGCATTTTTTCAAAAGGAATCAACATATCATTCCAAACCTTCAGATTCTGCAATGAGTTCCGCCAAATCTTTCACCTTTACCGAATCTTCCTTCTCCTTGTTTTTTACCCCATCAGACATCATCGTCATACAGAATGGGCATGCCACTGCGATAGTATCCGCCTTGGTCTCGAGTGCTTCTTCAGTTCGCTCAATATTAATTTCCTTATTACCAGGTTCAGCATCTTTAAACATCTGAGCACCTCCCGCACCACAGCATAACCCTTTGGTGCGACATCTTTTCATTTCTACCAACTCCGCGTCTAATGCTTCAAGAACAGCTCTTGGAGCTGAGTAGACATTATTTGCTCTACCCAGAAAACATGAGTCATGATAAGTGATTTTTCTTCCCTTGAATTCCCCTCCACCTTTTAGTTCAACTTTGCCTTCATTTATTAAGTCCTGAAGAAATTGAGAATGGTGAATAACATCATAGTTACCACCTAGTTCAGGGTATTCATTTTTCAACGTATTGAAACAATGAGGGCATGCTGTGACAATTTTTTTTATTTCATATCCATCAAGCACCTGAATATTGGCCATTGCCTGCATTTGGAACAAAAATTCGTTCCCAGCCCTTCTGGCAGGATCACCTGTACAGGTTTCTTCTGGGCCCAGCACAGCAAACTTGACTCCTACCTTATTAAGAATTTTTACGAATGCCTTAGTTACATTCTTATATCTATCATCATAAGATCCAGCACAGCCTACCCAAAAAAGTATTTCAGGTTTTTCACCTTTAGCTACAAGGTCTGCTACCGTTGGTATTTGTATTTCACTCATTTTCCGTCTTTTAATTCTTGTGACCAGTTAAATCGATCTTGTACACCAAATTTCCATGGTGCAAAATTTGTCTCTACATTTTGGAACATCGCATTCCATGAGTCAGGAGCTGCAGACTCTTCCATCGCAACATATCTTCTTGTTTGAAGAATGATATCTAAAGGGTTAATATTCACAGGACAGGCTTCAACACAGGCATTACAATTGGTACATGCATTTATCTCTTCCTTGGAAATGTAATCGCCAAGCAATGATTTTCCATCATCTAACCCATTTTTACCAACATCCTCCAATCTATCCCTTGTATCCATCATGATCTTTCGAGGCGAAAGTTTCTTTCCAGTTAGATTAGCAGGACATTCAGAAGTACACCTTCCACATTCGGTACAAGCGTAAGCATCCATTAGGTTTTTCCAACTTAGGTCATTCACATCCTTTGCTCCAAACCGCATGCCTTCAGGGGGTGGTGCATTATCTCCTTCTACCGGCATACCAAGCATCATTTTTACTTCATTGGTAATCTCTGGCATATTGTCCATCTGACCTTTTGGTACCAATCGGCTGTAATACGTATTTGGGAACGCCATGAAAATATGCAGATGCTTTGAATAGGTTACATAAAGTGCAAAAGCAAATATTCCTACTATGTGAAACCACCAGGCTACTCTTTCAATGAGCATTAGTGAAGATGTTTCAAACTGATCTAACCATCCAAACATCAATCCACTGAAATAGAAATTGCCTGTTTGAGCGTAATGATCGGCCCCTCGATCTTGAAGGATCTGATCAGCCCCGTTCATTGCTAGAATTGCAACCATCAAAACTATTTCTATGATCAGAATCAAATTAGCATCTAGTGAAGGCCAACCCACCATCTCTATTTTTTTGAATCGATTGATTCGAAGAATGTTTCTTCGAATAAGAAAAACGATGCATGAGAAGAGCACACCGACTGCCAGAAATTCAAAGAAATTTATCATGGATGAATAAAAGTCACCTAAAATTGGTGCTGCCACTCGATGGGTACCAAAAATCCCATCAATCACAATCTCTAGTACTTCAATGTTGATAAGTACAAAACCGATATAAATCAATAAATGGAGAAGTGCCGGGATAATACGTTTGAACATCTTCTTTTGTCCAAATGCTACTAAGAGCATCGTTTTAAAACGCTCACTTTTGTTACCCGACAATTCAGCCGGTTTTCCAAGTTTGATATTTTTTGAGATGCGTGATATTCTTTTTGAAATGAGGAATCCAAAGAATCCTGCTATCAACACAAACGCTATTTGAGGGATATATTCCATAATACTAAAAAATTCCTGCTACGAACTTCGAATTATATTTTGCCTTTTCAAAGAAATACCTACTTTTGCCAACCGAAATTTTGGTGCTGTAGCTCAGTTGGTAGAGCATCGGACTGAAAATCCGTGAGTCGGTGGTTCGAATCCACTCAGCACCACTTAAAGACCCAACCTTAGTTGGGTTTTTTTGTGCTCTTACTTTAACCGAATTTTTGAAAATCCGTGAGTCGATGGGTTGAGCGCAACTCCGATGGACGCCAGTCCTATCGAATCTCAGCCAATTCATTCTATTAGATCTTATTTCGTTTTGCTCATTCATTTTTCAACTGAAAATGCTGACAAGTGATCAACTAAAAATCTTTTGTCAATCAGACACCTAATGCAAACTCATCTATTATAAAATTACCATTTTTATCGGTGGTCATTTCATTTTACCCCGAAGATAAAATCAATTAACTAATTTATTATGCATGCATACTATTTTAGAAACTTTATAAATTAATTTTCGTTATTTATATACCGTTCGGTATATTTGCATTATGGCGAGAAACCCTGAACATACGAAGGAGCTTATTATTGAAAAGGCATTGCCTATTTTCAACACGAAAGGCTATAATGCAGCATCTATTTCAGACATTACAGCTGCAACCGGAATAACCAAGGGAGCCATTTATGGAAATTTCAAAAATAAAGATGAGGTAGCAACAGCAGCATTTGAAAGGGGTGTAGAAATTGTGGCCGGAGCATTGGCTAAACGAGTTAGAGCTGAGAAAACCGCACCAGCTAAACTAATTGCAATTATGGATTTCTATGAAGAATATTTAAATGATCCACCAATACCTGGGGGTTGTCCTGTTTTAAATTCATCTATCGAAGCGGATGATAACCTGCCGTTTCTTCGATCACGTGTTATTAGATCTATTGCTTTACTTAAAGATTCTATCATGAAGATCATTAATCGAGGCATAATGGAAGGACAGGTGAAAAGAGATGTTGACGCAGAGGAATTTACCAACTTCTTTTATGCAACCATTGAAGGCGCCATCTCAGTATCAAGAATTGAAGGGGATAGCAGATCATTTGATTTTGTTAAGCGGTTTGTTCTAAAACAGATCAAAAATATAAGTACTTAAAAAAATTTATTCATTAAAATACCGATTGGTATCTCAAATCATGGTTACTCACATAGAAATAAAAGGAGAAGATATCAGTCGGCCTGCCGAGCGACCTCCAAAAACGAACTGGAAAATTGAAATAATTAAAAAAGGACTCGGGCTTCTTCAGCATGCATCTCCGAAGAAATCAGCTTCTATAATATGGCATTACTTCACAATGCCAGGGAGAGTTGGTTACACTGACCCACAAAGGCAGATACTTAGTGAGGCCCAAGTGTCACAAACCAGCTATCAAGGTGATCTGATTAAGTATTATCGTTGGGGCACTTCCGGACCAAAAGTCTTGCTTTGTCATGGGTGGAGATCAAAAGCTGCTGATTTTAGGCGCATGATCAAGAAATTTGTTGCAGAAGGATATCAGGTTGAGGCAATCGACATGCGAGCACATGGAAACTCCCAGGGAAGACATACTGCAATGCCCGAGTTTAGAGATGTCATAAAAAATCATATCGCTAAAAATGGACCTTACCAAACAGTCATTGGACACTCTATAGGTGCACTAGCCTCAGGAATTGCATTAAGTGAACTTGGTTCAGCCTTTCAACCGAAACACTTTTTCGTTATATCAGCGCCTCCATTCATCAGATACTTTTTTAAAGATATCGTCAAAGATGTGGGCTGCAATGAATCCGTTTATCATGCGATGTGTGGCCTGGTTAAAGAAAAATATCATCACTCCATTGACTATTTCGATTTGCGGATAAAAGCAAGTGATTTAAAGAACATCGATACGCATCTTTTTTATTGCGAAGATGATCAGGTAATTCCTTTTAGTAAAGGAGAAGAGCTTGAAGCAGCATGGCCTCATGCATCATTCGTTCATGTTAAAGGATTGGGCCATTACAGGATCATGGCCAATGATTCCATCATTGATTACATTCAAAAATTCATGCGATAGCGCTCATTTTAAAATTTGCAATCAGGACATTCATAAAGATGCTGTAATTACAAATATTTCAATATTTTATAATATTTTGATAAATATTCCAATTACAGAATGATTGCCTTTTAATATTTAAAATTTCCATTCATTATTTGTTATTTTGGAGTTTATTTCAAAATGAAAATGCATGGAGGGAATGTATCTCAGCTCACTAGAACACGATGCATGCGGGATTGGATTCATCGCTAATATCAAGGGTAATCGGGATTACAAAACAGTAGATGATGCTATTCTGATGCTTGAAAATATGGAGCATCGGGGAGGTGTGGGTGCCGAGCCTGAAACCGGAGATGGTGCCGGAATAATGACTGAGATTCCTTACGATCTCTTCGATCAGGAGCTATCCAGACATAAAGCTAAACTCACCCCGAGATCTTACGGTGTAGGTATGCTCTTTCTGCCAAAACCACAATGGGAAGAGTGCCTTGATGAATTCAATTCGGTCGCCAAATCATTCGGTTTTGAGGTCTTTGCCAAGAGGTCTGTTCCGGTTGATAGCATGCATGTTGGTCCTTCTGCGCGGGACAATGAGCCCATCATTATTCAACTTTTTTTGAAGCACGGAGAGCTGGCTGAACGAGATTTGGAGAGAAAACTTTACGTGCTCAGCAAATATGCAACTCACCAACTAACTCCCAATTACGACGAGTTTTACATATCCTCTCTCTCCTGCTACAAAATTGTTTACAAAGGTCAGCTAAGAACAGACCAGCTAAAAAAATACTATCTGGATCTTCAAAATGAAGATTTCAAGTCATCCTTTGCAATCATCCATTCAAGGTTCTCCACCAATACTTTTCCGAAATGGAGTCTGGCTCAACCTTTCAGGTACGTAGCTCATAATGGAGAAATAAATACCATCAGAGGGAATGTAAATAAGATGAAAAGCAAAGAAGCATTGCTTGAATCTCCGTATTTCACAAAAGAAGAAATTGAACACTTGCTACCCATTTGTAACCCAGCATTCTCAGATTCAGCCAATCTGGATGAGTTGATTGAGCTCCTGGTTATGGCAGGCAGGTCTCTCCCTCATGCTTTAATGATGCTGGTTCCGGAAACCTGGCAGTACAACCAAAGCATGGATGAAAAGACCAAAGCTTTTTACAAATACAATGCTTCTATAATGGAGCCTTGGGATGGCCCGGCAGCATTGTGTTTCACAGATGGTGAAATAATAGGAGCCACTCTCGATCGAAACGGCTTAAGGCCATGTAGGTATACAATCACATACGATAACAGGCTCATTGTTTCCAGCGAAACAGGTGCACTCCCAATCGACCAAAAGTTGGTCAAACAAAAAGGAAGGCTACAGCCCGGAAAAATGATCATCGCCGATCTTGAGAATCAGCAGGTTCGGTTTGATCAGGAGATCAAAGAAGAAATATCAAGATCTAAACCATATACTGACTGGATCAAAAAGCATCGAATCAAATTGCGATTTCTACCGGGTCCATTTTCAGACATTCCTTTTTTACCGGCAAATAAATATCAATCCTATCTTCAGGGAAATGGCTGGACCAAAGAGCTGGTGGATCGCATTCTGATGCCCATGTGCCAGGAAGGAAAAGAGCCCATCGGAAGTATGGGTTTGGAAATCCCAATTGCTGCTCTAAGCAAACTTCCACAACACCCTTCCAATTATTTGAAGCAGTTTTTTGCCCAGGTTAGTAACCCACCAATAGACCCGATCAGGGAGCGACTGGTCATGTCCCTTTTTACGAGACTAGGAAAAGGCAACAACATTTTAACTGAAGAGCCTTCGCATTGTCATCAAATTCATATCACACGACCAATCCTCCGGCCCCAGACTTATCAAAAAGTGTTGGAACTGGAAAACCAGGGATTTAATCATCGGATTCTTGATTGCACATTTTCTATTTCCGAAACGTTGGAAGATGGAATAAATAAGCTGTGCCAAGCCGCTGAGGAAGCTGCCCGGGAAGAAATAAAGATTCTGATTATTTCTGATGAAAATATTTTAGAAGATCGATTGCCAATTCCGTCATTGATGGCTACCGGGGCTATCCAGCATCATTTAATTGATAAGAAACTCCGATCGCACACCAGTCTGATTGTTCATGCAGCGGATGCTGTAGAAGTGCATCATTTTGCTACACTGATTGGATATGGTGCCAGCGCGGTAATGCCCTATCTCAGTTTTAACCTCATAAAAGAGCAGGCGGAAAAAAAACAACTTGATTTTGACACGCTTTCCGACAATTACGCGGAAGCCATAGGTAAGGGATTGCTTAAAATCATGTCCAAAATGGGTATTTCAACGCTACAATCCTACCAGGCAGCTCAGATCTTTGAGGCAATTGGTTTGTCAGATGAAGTCATCAATAAATGTTTCAAGGGTACCATCTCACGAATTGGAGGGAGCTCCTTTGCTCAGTTTGAAGAAAATATCCGAGATAATCATGCAAAAGCTTTTCAGCAACACTCTGACCTGCCTCATGGTGGAGTTTATAGTTGGCGAAGAGATGAGGAGCGTCACCTGATTGATCCGGAAACAGTTCATCTGCTACAAAAAGCAACAAAGCTGAAAAATTATGAGCTTTATAAAACCTATGCTTCCCGAATCAATCAACCTGAGGATCCTTTCTACATCAGGCATTTGCTCGATTTTAAATTCAAGGATTCCATCCCAATCGATTCGGTAGAGCCAGTCGAAAACATACTTAAACGATTTGCCACAGGCGCCATGTCCTTCGGCTCCATTTCTCATGAAGCACATACTACACTCGCCATTGCGATGAACCGCATTGGAGGGAAAAGCAACAGCGGTGAAGGAGGAGAAGATGTAAGTCGGTTTAAGCCAAAAGAGAATGGAGATTCGGAGAAATCAAGAATTAAGCAAGTGGCCTCCGGTCGATTTGGGGTAACCTCATACTACCTCAATAATGCGGACGAAATTCAAATTAAAATCGCGCAGGGTGCCAAGCCAGGTGAAGGCGGTCAGCTCCCCGGTCACAAAGTAAATGAGTGGATCGGTAGAGTGCGAATGTCAACTCCTGGAGTAGACCTGATCTCACCTCCGCCACACCATGATATTTATTCCATTGAAGATCTGGCGCAGCTCATTTTCGATTTAAAAAATGCCAATCCAAACGCCCGTATTAATGTGAAGCTTGTTTCACAAGCAGGAGTAGGCACTATAGCTGCGGGTGTAGCCAAGGGTTTCGCTGATGCGATTCTCATTTCCGGAGCAGATGGAGGAACAGGGGCATCTCCTTTGAGTTCGATCCGGCATGCGGGTCTACCATGGGAAATGGGGCTTTCGGAAGCCCAGCAGACGCTTGTCAAAAATCGCCTCAGAAGTCGGGTGGTACTACAATCAGATGGAAAAATGATGACAGGTCGGGACATTGCTATTGCCACCCTACTTGGTGCAGAGGAATGGGGTGTTTCCACTGCGGCGTTAATAGCAGAAGGATGTATTATGATGCGTAAATGTCATCTTAACACTTGCCCTGTAGGGATTGCCACTCAGAAAGAAGAATTGCGAAAGTTGTTTTCCGGTGACCCGGAACATGTGATCAACTTGTTCCACTTCATGGCTCAGGAACTTCGTGAAATCATGGCAGAGCTTGGATTTAAGACCATTAATGAGATGGTTGGCCAGAGTAATAGACTTGCTATTAAGGATCAGGACTTAAATGGATTGGATCTCTCTAAAGTGCTTCACTTTGAGCAGACAAGAGATACCCGCTACAACTCACGCAAACAGCAAGATCTTCTATCAGATGCCCTGGATTATAAGGTTTGGGATGACATTAAAGATGAGGTGAGAAGTGCATTTGTAGCTGCGTATGATTACCCGATCAAGAATACGGATCGATCAACGGGTGCCATTCTTTCCAGCATCATTTCCAAAGAATATGGTGAGCATGGGCTTTCAAAAAGCCTGGTAAAACCCAAGTTCAAAGGATCTGCTGGTCAGAGTTTTGGTGCTTTCCTTGCCAGAGGATTAAAGTTTACCCTGGAAGGAGATGCGAATGATTACGTAGGAAAAGGTCTCTCCGGAGGACGAATCATCATCCACCCTCAAAGAAATGTTCGCTTCCACGCAAGAGAAAACACACTCATAGGAAACGTAGCATTATATGGAGCTACAAGTGGTGAGTGTTACATCAATGGCATTGCCGGTGAGCGATTCGCAGTACGAAATTCCGGTGCACGAGCTGTGGTAGAAGGTGTTGGTGATCATGGATGTGAATACATGACCGGAGGAACAGTGCTAATCCTTGGTGAGACAGGGAAGAATTTTGCTGCGGGCATGAGTGGTGGCATTGCTTATGTACTTGATACAGCTAACAAACTAAGGGAGCGCTGCAACATGGAAATGGTGGTTTTCGACACGCTGGAGCCGTCGGATATTCAGCATATTCGATGGCTGATTATCAATCACATCCGACATACAGCAAGTAGCCTGGCACAGGAAATCCTGCTGGATTGGGAGCGTCACCTCAACCACATTGTTAAAGTGATTCCTGTGAAATACAAGGACATTTTGGATAAGGAGAAATCAAAAATTCCAATGACACCCGTTTATTAATTAAGCAGTATGGGAAAACCAACAGGATTTTTAGAATATACCCGAGAGCTTCCTCCAAAGGAGGATGTTCAAGCCCGGGTAAAATCTTACACCGAATTCGAACACACTTTTCCGGAGGATAAAACCAAGGAACAGGCCGCTCGTTGCATGGATTGTGGTGTGCCGTTTTGCCATTCAGGTTGCCCACTTGGTAACAAAATACCGGACTTTAATGATGCTGTCTACAATCAGGAGTGGGAAGAAGCATGGCAAATACTCAAGTCCACAAACAATTTTCCTGAGTTTACCGGAAGAATCTGTCCAGCCCCCTGTGAAGGCTCCTGTGTATTGGGAATTAATCAGCCCCCTGTTACCATCGAGCATATTGAAAAATCCATAGCTGAAAAAGGATTTGAATTGGGTCTGGAAAAAGTAAGAAAACCATCTACTTCCACGGGTAAGAAAGTTGCGATAGTAGGTTCTGGCCCGGCCGGGTTGGCAGCAGCCGATCAATTAAATCAAGCGGGACACTCAGTCACTGTTTTCGAGCGGGACGAGGATGTTGGAGGATTGTTGCGATATGGGATTCCGGATTTTAAGTTGGAGAAGCAGGTTGTAGAACGCCGGGTATCTATTTTGGAAAAAGAAGGGATCACCTTTAAAACAAAGGTGAATGTTGGTTTTGTCATTACCGCCAAAGAATTGGATAAGTCTTTTGATGCGATCGTACTATGTGGTGGGAGCACCATTCCCAGAGATTTAGGTATCCCGGGAAGAAATCTTAAAGGGGTTCATTTCGCGATGGAATTTCTCACACAACAAAACAGAGAGGTAGCCACCGGTCAATCAACGAAGAATAAAATTTCTGCTGAAGGTAAAGACGTGGTGGTCATAGGTGGTGGTGATACAGGATCTGATTGTGTTGGCACGAGCAACCGACAAGGGGCTAAATCCATTACCCAAATAGAGATCATGGATAAACCTCCGCTGGAACGCCCGGAGGACAACCCCTGGCCTGAGTGGCCTATGGTGCTCCGGACATCAACATCCCATGAGGAAGGGTGCGATCGCAAATGGGCGATCATGACTAAGGAATTCGTGGGTAAGAAAGGTCAGCTTACGGGACTAAAAGTGGTTGAGGTCTCTTTTGAAAATGGTAAAATGAAGGAGCGACCAGGATCGGAACAGATCATTCCGGCACAGCTGGCACTCATTGCGGCAGGATTTGTTCACCCGCAAAAGGAGGGTTTACTTTCTCAGCTTGAATTGGAGCTCGACTCGCGTGGAAATGTCTCCACCAAAAACTTTCAATCCAGCAGCAAAAAAGTATTTGCCGCCGGGGATATGCGCAGAGGTCAATCACTCGTTGTTTGGGCGATTGCCGAAGGGCGAAAGGCTGCAGAAGCGGTGTGCAAATTTTTAAATGCATAAAAAAACCCCTTTCGGGGTTTCTTTTAGGTTAGGTCAGTAACCATTTCTCTTTCTATGGTGATATGCTGTTCGCCATGATATCCAATATCCATTCCTTCCAACTCAAGGTCCTTTGTGATCCTGGCACCTTTTGTAAAGAGTGATACAATTTTATAAACAACAAATGTCCCAACTGCGGAATACACGATGGTAGCACCTACAGATTTTAATTGTATCAATAGCTGACCTGGATTACCATAAAGTGCACCAACTCCCGAAGGGTCAATCGCCGGATTAGCCAATACTCCTGTGAGTAATGCACCAGCGATTCCTACCAGACCATGCATACCAAATGCATCTAACGTATCATCATGACCGAAATATGCTTTAAGTTTTACAACTCCCAGGTAGCCTACAACACTGCTGATAATTCCTATCACAAGTGCACCGGGAACGCCTACAAATCCTGCAGCTGGTGTAATACCAACCAACCCGCATATAGCCCCGGATGCCACACCAATCAGGGTTGGTTTTTTGATAATTACCATTTCTATAATCAGCCATACAACCCCAGCGGTACATGCAGCAATATTGGTCACCATGAGCGCATTTGCCGCTAGAAAATTTGCTCCATAAGCACTGCCTCCGTTAAAGCCGAACCAACCAAACCAAAGAAGAGCTGATCCTAAAATCATAAATTTTATGGAAGAGGGTTTCCGTTCTTCATGCAGATTCATTCTTCTGCCAACTAAAAGTGCAAGTACCAATCCAGAGACTCCTGCGTTGATATGAATTACCGCTCCCCCGGCAAAATCCAGGTCTCCGTGAAGAAACCCTTCAGAACCCCACACCCAATGGCAGATTGGTGCATATACTACTACTATCCATAAAATAGCAAACCATATCCATGACGAGAACCGGATACGTTCAATGACCGATCCACTTACAATCGCCACCGCAATAGCCGCGAATGTTCCCTGAAATGCCACATCCAATATTTTTGGAATATTCGCTCCATCGACAATATCTGTTATAGCAATATTTTTAAGCAAAACGTAATCCAGTCCACCTATGAAACCATTGCCATCGGCAAATGAGAGTGAGTAGCCAATGATCACCCATACCAGCGTGCCGATCAGGAAGGAAACATAGCTCATTCCCACGGTATTTAGCACACTTTTATGTTGAGTAAGCCCTCCGTAGAAGAGTGCCAGTCCAGCTGGTGTCATCAACATTACCAATGCAGTTGCCATTAACATCCAGGCTGTATTACCTGTATCAACAGCCCCATCCTGGGCAAAACTTAGCATTGGAAGTAAAAGAATGATTAAAAAAGCTGGTAATTTCTTCTTGAATTGGCAATTCATAGCAAAACTGGATTAAAATTAAACTATAAAAGTACCTATTTACTGAAATAATTATAAATACAGATATGAATTAATCCTTTTTTTAGCAAATTTTTGCAAATCGATCATTCGATGGATTAAAATCCATCCACTTTTTCAAAAAGTGGTGTCTTTTTATAAACGATATTGAAATTTTCGCAAAGGTTTTTAGTAAAAGGCTATTTAATACCTTTTAGACCCATTACTTCTCTGGGGTTCAGATGACGAAATTTACCTCTGGGTAGGTTTTTTTTGGTCAATGAAGCAAACATGACTCGATCAAGTTTTTTTACTTCGTAACCTAAACTCTCAAAAATTCTTCTCACTATTCGATTACGACCAATGTGGATTTCAAGCCCAAGTGTTCTATTGTCATCTCCAAGCACTGCCATTTCATTAACTTCCGCTTTACCATCATCCAATTCAACACCATTTAATATCGAGTCAAAATCCGAATTAGTAATCGGTTTGTTCAGCTCTACTTGATAGATTTTTTTTACTTTATGTGAAGGGTGAGTGAGCTTTTTTGCAGTTTCTCCATCATTGGTAAACAATAGCAAGCCTGTTGTTTCTTTATCTAATCTCCCAACAGGATAAATTCTTTCTTCACATGCTTTTTCAACAAGTTCCATAACAGTCCTTTTAGCATGTGGATCTTTCGTGGTTGTAACAAAGCCTCTAGGCTTATTAAGAAGTACGTATTGGTGTGTCTCAGACTTAAGTTTCTTTCCCTTATACTCTACAATGTCGGTTTTCTTGACTTTATAGCCCATTTCAGAGACTACCTTGCCATTAACTTTAATTCTCCCCTCAGCTATGAGATTATCTGCATCACGTCTTGAACACACCCCTGCATTAGCTATAAATCGATTCAGCCGAATTTCAGCAGGTTTTTGTATCTCCTTCTTGTTGGGTCTTTTCATACAGCTATCGCTTTGCTGCTTCTATTCTCTTTCTTCACCAATTGTATTCTCTTCTTCGCTCGTAAAGTCTTTGGGAGTTGGGAGCTCTTTTAGGTCATTGATACCAAAATAATCCATGAACTTTTGGCTGGTCCCATAAAGTATAGGCCTTCCTACACCTTCAGATTTACCTTTGATCTCAACTAATTCTTTTTCCAGAAGTTTTTGAATGGAGTAATCACAATTAACTCCTCTAATTTGTTCTGCTTCGCTCTTCGTAATAGGTTGCTTATAAGCGATTATAGAGAGGGTTTCTAATGCAGAATTAGAAAGTCGTTTTTTGGATTGTTGTTTAAGCAAAATTCCAATACTGGCTTGATAGGATGGCTTGGTTAGAAACTGGTAGCCACCCCCTGATTTAACCAATTCCATCGCAAAATCATCGCTTTTAAACTTTTCTTCAATTACCTGAAGACCAGCTGTAATGTCATCTTGTGGAACATCAGCATCAAACATCTCTTTAAGGCAATCCTGTATATCATCTTCTGTAATCGGTTTTGGAGAACAGAAAACCAATGCTTGAATGTGATTAGCTAGATAATCCATTAAGACTGTCTATTCAGCTTCGCATCGATACTTTGCGTAGTATGCGGAACAGCCATTAAACGTTCCTTTGAAATCAGCTTGCCTGTATCAACACATATACCATATGTGCCATTTTTAATACGTACGAGTGCATTTTCAAGATTATTAATGAATTTTTGCTGTCTTCCTGCTAACTGGCTTAGCTGTTCCTTTTCAGCAGTATCGGCTCCATCTTCCAATGTTTTCACTGAAGAAAAATTATCTCCGCTATCATCCGAATCTCTGGTGAGAGATGATTTCAAAGTATTCAATTCTTCTTTAGCTTTTTCTAATTTTTGAAGAATTAGCTCTTCAAACTCTTTAAGCTCCTCGTCCGAATATCTAGTTTTTTCGCTCATAACAGGTGAGTTTTAAAGTAATAACAACGTAAAATCAAGCGAAAATACTGAGCTTACAGCACAAAAAATAATGAGATAAATCCTAAAATGGATTTGACATTAAAAATCTCGCCCTACAACCACCGTTTCCTTGATAACCTCAGAATTGCCGCTACTATCATATATCTCAAAAATGATAAGATAGTAACCCATGCGAGCCATGCTTCCATTATTGGTATCTCCATCCCACCTTAAAAAGCCGGTTGTTGATAGTAAAACACCCTGAGCAAGGTTCTTGACTAGCCTTCCAGACTGGTCATAAATAGTCACATTTGCAAATTGACCGGGTGATTCGAGCTCATAATTAATGGTTGTGAAGTCTCTTCCAGACCCAGCATTGCCTGGAATAAACACCTCCGGAATTGCTGATATTTTTCCTGCCGGAGATTCGTTTACATTTTGCTGGGAGTTTTCATATCCAGGTGTAGCGAACCCTTCCGTGCTTGCAGCTGATCTCCAATTATTCTCATCATTGGATTGATCAAAGGATATTCTTTCAAGTGAAACTCCATCTACACTTTCCAGTAGGTTATAATGATAGTCTTCTGAATAAATGAATGACTCAACCAGTGATTCCACTTCGTTCAAAATAGCAACACTTCCTTCAGTATTTGGAAAAGAAGGAAGTGACATTACTTCTATAAAATTCGAAAATTGACTCTTAGGATAATTGTTAAACAATAGTTCAGCATCTGTTGTGAATACCATATACTGTCCAGGATCTATTACAAGCTCCTCCAATGAAATCACTTTCGGATTATCAGCTATTCCCTCATCATCTAGGTTAGACAAGTACCAATTTTTCAGACTGATGAATTTTTCTGAAGAATTATACACTTCAACAAAGTCCACTCCATTAGAGCGTGGATTGAACAATATCTCGCTTAATTTGATATCCCCTTCACCAGCTTCAGCGGGTATAGTAAAATCGAAGCTTGTTTCAATTGATGAATTGCCTGAGCAATCAGAAATATTTGAAAGAACTATCGTGTATTGCGTATTCTTAATTAACGCTTCAGCAAAGTTTACAATTATTGAATTAGGTTTAGAATAATCGAATTGAATACTTTCTAGAGATGCATCAGGACTAAAATCTATTTCTACCGATGAATTAGTTGAAGGAATTATCTTCTCATTAAAGTTGATGAGAATAGCGTCCGGATCAAGAACAAAAACCTCATTTATCTCAGGAGGAAAATTATCGGGAAAACTATCTGAAATAGAATTTTCCTTCCCTGGAGTACCTCCTGAACTATCTCGAGAACTACCCCAATTATTTTCTTCCAAACATGGATTTGAAAGGTCTTTCATTTCCAGTGAGTACCCTCCAGAGGCTTTGTTTTCATCGTGCCAATCTGGGTCGTATGTCACTGAAAAAATCAGATTAGAAGAGGTGGTCAGAACTAGTTGTTCACCACTATTATTTAATGATGGGAAATTAGGAACTGCAATAACATTTACATCAAAATCAGCTGCTCCTGAAGTCGTTGTGAGCAGGTAAAATTCACCTGGATTTATTGTTCTTGCAGGAACATTCGCACTTTCTGTTGCATCAGATAGGATCAAACTTTCTGTACTAAGTATATCATTAGTGTTGTTGTAGATTTCAATGAATTCTCTATTTGGAAGCACAATTTGTGGTTCAGGATCAAACATTATTTCAGTTATAATTAATTCATTAAATGAAGGGGTTCTACCCGTTCCAAAAATGATGGTGGATTCCTGTATTTGATTGCCGGAGCAGTCGGTTATATCTGATATTGTTAATTCATAAATGACTCCTGGTGAAGGTGAATTTGTAAATGAAATCATTACAGATTTTGAAAATCGATCTACTACAACCAAATCATTGATTGTCAATCCATTGTTTACAGTGAATGATCCATTCAGCAAACTCAATGAATCCATAACCTCTGAAAAATGTATCTCTAGGGTTGAATCGAAATTATAAGATTGAACCGATGGAGGAGTCACATCTACTGAATTATCAAAAATTGAGTTTTGTTCTCCTGGTGTGCCACCAGCAGGATCTATTGATTCTGAATAACTATCAAATGATAAACATGGATCGTTTGGATTGATTAGCTCAGCAGAAACTCCAGAAACGCTTCCTTCATAAGATATTGAATAAACGATCATCCCTGTGCTGTCGCGAAGTAAAATTTGATCTTCATCATTCGAAAGATTCATGCTTGGGACAGAAATCACATTTTGGTATGTAGCATATTTTTCTAGGTTGGAATCATCCAACAATAGCAAAAACTGGTTAGGCTTCAGAACATACGGATTTAAGACAGCTCCATCGAGTGTCCATTTTTGTAAATCGATATTCTTAGATGATCGATTATATAGTTCTATAAACTCACCCTCAGGTAATCCAACTGAGGGAATCGGATCTGCCAAAAACTCATTGATTACCACATCATTCACATCGGCTGTTTCTGTCTCGATGTATTCAAAGTCTATCGTCACATTGCTGGCTGCATTACCAGATAGATCTTCTACGCCATTGACTGTTAAAGTTCTGATTTCCCCTGAAGGAAGGGTGCTCACGGTCAGGTGCACCAATTGATTGTTGCTCGCATCTAATGTAGCTGTGCTTATCGTTATCCCTCCATCAATACTGTAGTTGCCTATGGTTTCCGATGAAGTCTCTTCCAATGGCTCATCAAAGGTCACATCCAGTTCTGTTGAGGAGATCACACTAATCGAACTTATCGATGGTGGAGTTGTATCAGGGGTGTCATCAAATATCGAGTTTTGTTCTCCAGGAGTGCCTCCGTCTGGATCTGTACTAGTGCCGTAATTGTTGGCAGAGTAATCAGGACCATTCGGATTAATAAGTTCTGTTGAGACGCCACTTAATAAAGATGTGTAGGCCGTCTCATGGATAAGGATCGATGTTGCATTGCTCAGGATGATGCTGTCACCACTGTTGTTTAACGATGGGAAGTTGTTGATTTCCAGCACATCTCCATAGGTAGTAAAAAGTGATCCATTGTCTGTTTCTGTCAGGATCAAAAAGGAATCCGGACGAAGGATGTAACTCCCAAAAGCAGCTGAGCTACCCGCTGCATCACTCAACGTCCAACCACTCAGTTCGATGAACTTATTGGAACGATTGTAGACCTCCACATACTCTGCATTGGGTATTGTGCCTGTTGAACTTGGTGCTGCCAAAAACTCGTTGATTACCACATCATTCACATCGGCTGTTTCTGTCTCGATGTATTCAAAGTCTATCGTCACATTGCTGGCTGCATTACCAGATAGATCTTCTACGCCATTGACTGTTAAAGTTCTGATTTCCCCTGAAGGAAGGGTGCTCACGGTCAGGTGCACCAATTGATTGTTGCTCGCATCTAATGTAGCTGTGCTTATCGTTATCCCTCCATCAATACTGTAGTTGCCTATGGTTTCCGATGAAGTCTCTTCCAATGGCTCATCAAAGGTCACATCCAGTTCTGTTGAGGAGATCACACTAATCGAACTTATCGATGGTGGAGTTGTATCAGGGGTGTCATCAAATATCGAGTTTTGTTCTCCAGGAGTGCCTCCGTCTGGATCTGTACTAGTGCCGTAATTGTTGGCAGAGTAATCAGGACCATTCGGATTAATAAGTTCTGTTGAGACGCCACTTAATAAAGATGTGTAGGCCGTCTCATGGATAAGGATCGATGTTGCATTGCTCAGGATGATGCTGTCACCACTGTTGTTTAACGATGGGAAGTTGTTGATTTCCAGCACATCTCCATAGGTAGTAAACAGTGATCCATTGTCTGTTTCTGTCAGGATCAAAAAGGAATCCGGACGAAGGATGTAACTCCCAAAAGCAGCTGAGCTACCCGCTGCATCACTCAACGTCCAACCACTCAGTTCGATGAACTTATCGGAACGATTGTAGACCTCCACATACTCTGCATTGGGTATTGTGCCTGTTGAACTTGGTGCTGCCAAAAACTCATTGATCACCACATCATTCAACTCTGCGGTTTCTGTATCGATGTATTCAAAGTCTATTGTGGCATTGCTTGCTGCATTACCAGATAGATCTTCTACGCCATTGACTGTTAAAGTTCTGATTTCCCCTGAAGGAAGGGTGCTCACGGTCAGGTGCACCAATTGATTGTTGCTCGCATCTAATGTAGCTGTGCTTATCGTTATCCCTCCATCAATACTGTAGTTGCCTATGGTTTCCGATGAAGTCTCTTCCAATGGCTCATCAAAGGTCACATCCAGTTCTGTTGAGGAGATCACACTAATCGAACTTATCGATGGTGGAGTTGTATCAGGGGTGTCATCAAATATCGAGTTTTGTTCTCCAGGAGTGCCTCCGTCTGGATCTGTACTAGTGCCGTAATTGTTGGCAGAGTAATCAGGACCATTCGGATTAATAAGTTCTGTTGAGACGCCACTTAATAAAGATGTGTAGGCCGTCTCATGGATAAGGATCGATGTTGCATTGCTCAGGATGATGCTGTCACCACTGTTGTTTAACGATGGGAAGTTGTTGATTTCCAGCACATCTCCATAGGTAGTAAAAAGTGATCCATTGTCTGTTTCTGTCAGGATCAAAAAGGAATCCGGACGAAGGATGTAACTCCCAAAAGCAGCTGAGCTACCCGCTGCATCACTCAACGTCCAGCCATTCAGTTCGATGAACTTATTGGAACGATTGTAGACCTCCACATACTCTGCATTGGGTATTGTGCCTGTTGAACTTGGTGCTGCCAAAAACTCGTTGATTACCACATCATTCAACTCTGCTGTTTCTGTCTCGATGTATTCAAAATCTATTGTCGCATTGTTTACTGCATTACCAGAAAGATCTTCTACGCCATTGACTATTAAAGTTCTGATTTCTCCTGACGGAAGGGTGCTCACGGTCAGGTGCACCAATTGATTGTTGCTCGCATCTAATGTAGCTGTGCTTATCGTTATCCCTCCATCAATACTGTAGTTGCCTATGGTTTCCGATGAAGTCTCTTCCAATGGCTCATCAAAGGTCACATCCAGTTCTGTTGAGGAGATCACACTAATCGAACTTATGGATGGTGGAGTTGTATCTGGGGTGTCATCAAATATCGAGTTTTGTTCTCCAGGGGTACCTCCATCTGGATCCGTACTAGTGCCGTAATTGTTGGCTGAGTAATCAGGACCATTCGGATTAATCAGTTCTGTTGAGACGCCACTTGATGAAGATATATAGGCCGTCTCATGGATGAGAATCGATGTTGCATTCTTCAGGATGATGCTGTCACCACTGTTGTTTAACGATGGGAAGTTGCTTACCTCTAAAACATCTCCATAAGTCTCGAATAAAGGTCCATTTCCAGAAGCCGTTAGAATTAGGTAATCGCCAGGTTGTAATGTATCTAAATTGAATGTTGAGGAAGATCCAGTCTGATCACTTATTTGCCAGTTTTCAAGGCTTATATACTTGTTAGATCGATTATACAATTCAACAAATTCCTCATTTGGGAGCAAACCCAATGCATTTGGAGCAGCAAGGAATTCATTAATAACAATATCATTGAGAATTGCGCTTTCCAGCACCAGGTATTCAAAGCTTTGCTGACTATTGCCGACGATGGTATTTCCATTTACATCCTCAACACCATTTATTGTCAAAGTATAGGATGTGCCATTGGGCAATGGATCTACAGTCAAATGAACCAGTGAATTGTCAGCTCCATCCCGACTTGCGCCAATTATGGATATACCACCATCGAGTGAATAATTTGATATGGATTCAGATGTAACCTGATCTACATCTTCGTTGAATTGTACATCTATCTGGGTATTTGAAATAGGGGTAACCAATTGTATTACCGGTGGTTCCGTATCTGCAATTGGGGTAGTAGTTATCGAGAAATCATCAAAAAAGAAATCATCAAAACGAGTGGACGTGTGCTGTACATAAAACCCGAAAAAATTCCCAGTAGTAAATTCAGTGTCTGAAGTACTTCCTATTGTAGCAAATGAATTCCCACCAGTAGGATCTGCTTCCAATGTCCATCCTCCAACAGCGGTTCTTGTCACCCGAACATGAATATCTATGCCGGAACCAACAAGATCATTGTTATCATTAATAATTGCTGTGCTACTACCAGTTTTAAATAGGTCAATGCCATCAGTTGATCCAGACTCACCAATCCCTAAATAATACCCGGATGGACTTGTTGATATTTCTTCAATATCACTAATGAGGAATATTTCAATCCTATTGCTACCACTCGGACCGCCTCCCGTGTATCGGGCTTTAAAAGTCCAGATCACATCATTATTAGCAAAATCAATCCCTAAGTTGGTAGCCAAATAAATATCGCCGCTTGCGGCAGGCCCATTTGATTGTACTTCTCCACTTGCAATAATAAAATCAGCCCCACCGGAAGTTTGAGAAGCTGTCCAAGCTAATGGGGTGCCATCAGTAAAATCTCCATCACTAAAATCATCAATTACTTGACTGGTAGATTCAATGGAAATAGCAATGAAGATAACCATCAAAACACTTCGTATAGAATAACGAATACTCACAGGTTAAATGTAGTAGTTTTGCTTCAGAAACATTACTTTGATTGTTTAAGGAATTATGAAAATAGCAGTTGTTGGAGCTAGCGGTTTAGTAGGGCAAAAAATGCTCCAAATCATGGCAGAAAGGAATTTCCCAATAGATGAGCTTATACCTGTTGCATCAGAAAGATCTATTGGCAAACAGATTCCGTACCTTGATAAGCAGTATACAATCGTATCCATGGAAGATGCCATTGCTGCTAAACCAGACATAGCTCTATTCTCTGCTGGGGGATCTGTTTCTTTGGAAAATGCACCAAAATTTGCAGAGGCTGGAACGGTAGTTATTGATAATTCCTCGGCCTGGCGAATGGATGCTGGTAAAAAGCTGATTGTTCCTGAAGTTAATGGGAACACTCTTCGAATCGATGATCGAATCATTGCCAACCCTAATTGCTCTACTATCCAAATGGTTGTTGCATTGAAGCCTTTGCATGATGCATTTAAAATCAATCGAGTAGTGGTCTCCACCTATCAATCTGTCACTGGTTCAGGTAAAGGCGCAGTAGATCAGTTGGAGGGAGAACGATCAGGAACCAATGTAGAGATGGTTTATCCTTACAAAATTGACATGAATGCATTACCTCATATAGACGTATTTCAGGAAAACGGCTATACGAAAGAGGAAATGAAGATGATCAATGAGACAATGAAGATTATGGGAGATGACACGATTAAAGTGACTGCTACATGCGTCCGTATTCCTACAGTTGGTGGACACTCAGAATCAATCAATGTAGCATTTGAAACTGAATTTTCTTTGGAGCAGGTTTATTCCATTCTTGAAAAAGCCCCAGGGGTAACTATAGTAGACAATCCGTCAAATAATGAGTACCCTATGCCATTAACTGCGCATGATAAGGATGATGTTTTTGTTGGACGAATCAGAAGAGATGAAACTCAACCTAAGACCTTAAATATGTGGGTAGTTTCTGATAATCTTAGAAAAGGAGCAGCAACGAATGCTATTCAAATAGCTGAGTACATGATTGAGAATAGTTTGGTTTATTGATCCAAAATGAATTCAGCTATAGATTTTCTATCTCAAAAGTTTGTAAAAAAATTCATTCAAGAAAATACATACACAGATCCACGTAAGTTGATCTTGAATCCACCATCCGATTTTAAAAACCAGATCAGAATAGTTGCTAATCAGATATTAGCTAGGCAAAAAGCAAAGGGTAAACTTGATTCATGGTGCAGCAATTTTGATTTAATAATGCCTCCTCCCCTTTCAATTGAGCAAGCCTCCTCAGATGCAACATGTGGTTACAAGAAAAAACTAGTTAAAGGACACACTCTCGTCGATCTCACAGGAGGTATGGGGATTGATTGTTTAGCATTAAGTGAATCTTTTGAAAACACCATATATGTTGAAAAGGAAAAAGAATTATGTGAAGTATTTGCTCACAATGTATCGATACTCAAAAGAGATATTACAATAGTAAATAAGTATGCTTCTGACTTCTTAGAATCTACCGAACTAGATTACGAAAACACAACCATATATCTCGACCCTGCAAGAAGGGATGATGTAAAAAATCGGGTGTTTAGAATTGAGGATTGTACACCTAATCTTATCGAATTGCTTCCCAGGTTAGATAGGGCTAATGCTGTAGTCATAAAATTTTCTCCATTGCTTGATATTCAAGACATTCTCAGCAAAATCTCTCAAATAAAAGAAGTACACGTCGTGTCTGTGAAAAATGATTGTAAAGAGGTTCTTATTCTTATAAACAAGAATGTAAAATCAAAGCCAATTATTCACTGCACAAATCTAGAAACTTCACAGCTTGACTATTCATTCACTAATGAGGAAGAACATTCATCTCAAACAATTTGCGGCGGTCTAGAATCCATTCTTTACGAGCCTAACACTGCTATCATGAAAGCAGGCCCGTTCGATAAAATATCCTCAGATTTCAAGCTGAAAAAATTAAATAGAAATACTCATTTATATACATCTGAAAAGCTCCTTGATTTCTTCCCAGGAAAGGTATTTAAAGTCATAGAGCATGTAACCAAAAAATCAATTTCTAAGTATGCTCCTTATCATAAAATCAATGTGATTTCTCGCAATTATCCAATGAAAGCAAATGACATTAAGAAAAAATGGAAGCTCAATGATGGAGGAAATTTTTATTTAATAGCATTTAGAGATAAAGATGAAAAGCCACAAACAATCGTAGCTAATCGGATTGATCTTTGAGAATAATTCTAAACACAGATCCCTTATTAAGTACGCTTTCCACCTCGATATCTCCACCAAGCCCTTTTACAAAGTCACTACATAGTGCTAGACCGAGACCGTTTCCTTGTTCACCAGCAGTTCCTTCCTTACTATCCAGTCCTCCGGTAAATAATTTCTCTTGCATTTCTTTTGACATGCCAATGCCTTCATCTATAACTTCAATTATTTTGGTCTTTGGCCCATTTACACAGTTAATTTCAACTATTGAATTAGGGGTTGAATACTTTATTGCATTTACAATCAGGTTTCTTAAGAGTATTCGTAAAATTCCTTTATTAGATAATATGATAAATCCAAATGCGGAATCGTATTTGAGAGTTATGCTTTTTTCAACCAATCGTTCTCTTAATTCATTATTTAATCCTTCGACTACCTCATAAACTGACAGGTTTTCCTTATCCAGATTCTCGCCCTCCATCTGACCTTCCGCCCACATAAATATGTTATTCAAAAGGTTCATAAGATTGGATGTTTTTTCTTTCACAACAGGCAGAAGAGGTTCAATCTCTTCTTTGCTAATGAGTTTCTCGTTAAACATCTCAATAACTGATGAAACAGATTGAATCGGCGACTTTAGATCGTGGGAGACTATTGCAAAGATTTTTGATTTGAACTTGTTTAGATCTTCAAGTTTTCTTTTTCTGATACCCAATTCTCTAACAACCATTACAATGATTGCAATTAAAATCGCTGCTATTACTAAAGCAACAACAAGGCCTTTTATTATTAGCTGTTGTTGCTCGGCCAGTTGTTTGTTAAGTTCATTCCTTGATTCCAGCACTCTCATCCTAAAAAGACGCTGGTAGTAGGATAAAAGCTCAAGTTCATTTATCGTAAATATACTCTGGACACTGTCCAAATATTGCTCATGAAGTAGTTCCTTTTCATAAGCTTCTTTAAAGTTTCCCAATGCTCCATAACACCTTGACAGTGTTTTGCTGGTGATATAAATAAGCTCTTTCACTCCACTTTCCATTGCCATATCAAAGGCTAAATCTGCATGTTTAAATGCCTTCTTGAAGTTACCCGTGTTTCTATCTAATTCTGCTTGAAGCTGATTTGCTCTAATGATACCTCTTTTACTGTCATACTCGTTAGCATTTTTAAAAGTCAATTGCAGTAATGAATCTGCTTCAATCATGCTACCCATTTTATATTGAAGCTCAGCCTGATTGAAATAATAGATAGAATGAAGGTGCTCAAATTTTAATCCCAGATACTTAGATGCTTCTTCTAAATAATATTTAGCTGAATCGTAATAACTAAGGTCTAAAAATGCTTTTCCAATATTATTATTAATTGCGAATAATCTAAACGTGTCTTTTTTGGATTTTTGAATGGATAACTCTGACTTATAGTATCCGATGGCATCAAGGTCCAGACCTGAAGCAGCATAAACATTTCCAATATTACCTAAGTTTTTAGCGATTACCTCTTCAAAGTTGTTGAGTTCTGAAATCTGCAATGATTCTTGTATTTTTTCTAATGCCTCCAACTGATTTCCCAAAGACCATTGTGCACTTCCTATTCGATTCAGTGCAATAGCAATAAGAGAATCGTTCTTAGCATTTAATGCCAGCTCGTGTGCTTTAGCAGCCAACTCAAGGCTACTTTGAGGTTGATCGTAAATAAGTGAATCACATAGTTTAATCAGCCCCGCAATTTCAGCTGTAGGGTTAGGAACTTGTGCTCGTAGAGTACCCGTGGAGCATACAAGTAATATGACCAAAAAGTGAATGGTGAGTTTCACAGAGAGAAGATAAGAGCTTTTTGTTACTTAGCAAAAATAGGTAAATCAGAATCTTCCAAAACGGAAACTGATCATGGCAGTTGTGCCTGTTAAATCCTCGTCTTTAATATTATCTAATTCTGATCCTGAAACATATCTGTAGGTCATTCCAGCACCTAGTCTAAAGTATTTTGTGATATTAAATTCAACTTCTAATCCAGGTTCAGCAACGAAGAAAACGGTATTCTCTATGGTGAATTCTGAATCTGCAGGATTGTTGACAAAAAAATCTTTATCAACTACCTCTAAAGATCCTACTCCTAACACAATTGGGAAACTGATGTGAATGAGCTCTTTGGGAGCAATTGTGCCTCCTATTAAAAGGCCACCATAGCCTCCGTGGAGATTGAGTTTTTTCATTTCAGTTTGACCCTGAACCATGCCATCAAACTCCACATTCGTGACAATGCCATATCCAGCCACTCCAAAAAGGTATCTCCTATTAATAATAAACCCTCCATAAGCACCCACTAAGAGTGCTCTTTCACCTTTCAGGTCGCCAACCTTTAAATCTGCTGCGCCAAACGCATTCAAGTCGTTTTGTTTGCTAAGCAGCGACTTTATTTCTTCATTCTTTGGGTCATAAGTGTCGACATACTTTTGAGCATATGATGAAAATGCTAATAATGATAGAATAACTAGGATAGAGGTTCTCATCGGCTAGAATACATATTTAAATGAAATGGCAGCATCCCAGAACTTAGCCTTCGTATGTCTCATGCCAATGAAATTGAAATATGGTTTTATATCAAACCCAAAGGTCGCAGGAACTTCAAGCCATCGATACTCTATACCTAAACTAGCATCTACACCCATTATGAAAAAGCTCTTTGGCTCGTAGATAAATTCATCTCCTGCAGCATTTGACAAAGTTTTGGATAGGTCATCGAATTTCTCATACCCTACATGCCCTCCAATACCATAATGAAGATAAAATCGATCATTAAATGAAAATTCCATCGGTTCATGAAAGAGGTATTGGACTGCAAAATGCATCCCTTCATTCCTTCCACTTAGCAATAGTTCCACAGCTTCATCTTCAGTTACAAACTTCTTAAATGTTAGACCAGAAGTATGTCCAATTCTTATACCGGAAGATTTTTCATAAAGCTGCTGAGCAGATGACGTAAATGAAATTATGAATAGTATAATTCCAGAGATTAATTTGTGCATGAGTTTCCGGTGGTGACGGTGCATGAAAAGATTGCTCTTAGTCTTTATCTACGAAAATAGGTGTTTCTTTTATGGCTACAATTAGTTCTCCTCCTTCAGCTTCAATAAGTAATTGACTATGTCGTGTATTTGTATTACCAACAAATCCAGATAGTGATATTTGACCCTCTTCAGGAAAATGTTCTTTCTGCATCGTAAGCATACTATTTGGTAGTATCATGCCATCTTCTGAGCCTTTTATGTAGGTTTTAATATAAGAAGCCTGATTCAATACTAAATTGATTTCTGTAGACTTACCCGTTATATCAATACTATTGAAATCTTTTTCTATCCGACTTAAGTAGATATCTCCGTAACTAAAGTCTAGTCGTGCTGAACCTCTCAACAAGTCAGAAGTCAAGTCAGTAAATGAGCCTTCACACATAATTTCCCTTGCATCAAGTAAATGAATTTTGTCATTTCTTGAATTGAGTTGAATTCTGTCGATTTTATCCACTCGAATTTCTGAACTCCCACTTTCTACATTTAATTGATTTGCTTCATCAATTCTCACCTCAGCTCCTCTAAGAGTAAAAATCCCGTCATTTATTATACCAAAAGATGATTTACCAAAGCTATGTTTAAGATTAAGGGTTTTTGATAGGTCATTGGCTTTGATGTCACCATGAGAAATATTTAAATCAACCCGGCCATCTACATTGGCCATGTACAGGTCTCCATATTTATTTTCTATACTGAGCATCACATCTTTTGGAATCCAAACTTGGTAATCAACTTTCAACTTATTGTTACCCATCACTCCCTCAACCTCGCTTAATACGTTACCAAAGAATCCATTTCCACTGCTTATTTCTGTTATCGCAGAAATTACACTCCCGACTTTTCTGAATTTAACCTCTACCCGTGACATAGATTTAGCAACTGCTGATGAATTCTTACCTTCAGCCCGTACAATAACCTCAAATCTGACAGAATCTAGATTCCATGTTCGTACGATCACTTCTCCGTATTTACTTACAACTTCCACTTTTGTGTTCTCAGTAGAGGAAAATGATCTTTTAAAATCACGTTCTTGTCTTACCTGACCAAAAAGTGGTGCAGCAATAAAAATTGCCAGTAATATGTTAAAGCATTTCTTCACTCTTCTCCTTCTCTATTTCTGATAAAATTTCTTCTAATATTTGGAGTTTCAACTGATAGTTTTCCATCATTGCTGTAATCACTTCCTCATTGTCTACATTGTCATTCAAATCCGCTTTTAGCTCAGCAAAGGCAACATCCATCTCCTCTACATCTTTCAAAATACGATCATCGTTCAATTGATTCTTTATCAAATTAATCTTATGATTGATCTCGCTGTTATAGAAATTTTCCATCTCCACTAACTCATTGGGTTGAGAAGAGCTTGTATTTGCGAAAAAAACAGAACCCATTAACACACATGCAAAACATGCTGCAATACCAACGATTTTCCAGGGATTTCTCTGCTTGTCAGAGGGTTGAATTTTATTGGCAATGTTCTTCCACTCATTATCTCCTTCAAATGGATATAATTCAAAATCCTCTCTTGAGTTTTCAATATGTTCTTTTAGACTATCCCGCATTTTGATTCCTTTCCTCTGCTAATAATTTCCTGATCCTCGCTTTAGCTTTACAATACTGTGCTTTTGAAGCTGATTCTGATACACCCAGTATATGACCTATTTCTTTGTGGTCATAACCCTCAAACAAGTAAAGGTTTAATACCGTTTTGCATCCATTGGGCAATAAATCGATTACCTGCAAAATTTTAGAGGCTTGGAATTGAGTATACTCAAAATCATCATCCTCTTCTTCAATAAAATCAGTATTCTCCTCGAGTTGAGAAGTATCCAACTTTCTTTTTCGAATAGCATTAATGCAATTGTTAATTACTATTCTTTTAATCCATGAGCTAAACGTATTCACCTCTCTAAGTGAAGGAAGCTTCTGGAATGCATCAATAAATGATTCTTGAAGCATATCTTTTGCCTCCTCCTCGTCACCCATCATCCGTCGGCATATGTTATACATAGCCTTAGCATAATGACCATAAAGTGACGACATGGCCGCCTGGTCTCCCTGCTGACTCTGTATAATCAGGTGCTTATGAATGGTCTGTGTGGTGCTCACGATCTCTTAAAAGACAATACCTTTTATCAAAGGTTTCTCAATGACAAAAAAATTATTGGTTTCTTGCAAACTTAGATGATATACGCTTTACCTATGAGAAGGTTGATTTAACTCGTTAGAGCCTATATCGATTTGAGCCACTCTTTGGCTTCTTCCAGGGTTTCAAAGTGCTGAGTGGTGAATTCACCACCGGTTCGGGAGTTTTCAATTTTTTTGATGGAAATCTTGTTTAGTGCATTATCTCCAACAATAACTGCAGATGTCCGGAAGCCCTTCGCATAAGCCATTGGATACCACTCCTGGGCAAGCCAGGCCTGGTTTTCTTTACTAACCACAGATGCATTTCGATTATCAGCAATCACCATGCTTGCATTATTCTCAACCAATAAGTCCAAAGCGAAATTGCAGGCCTCCTGAAAATCCTCTGGTTTAGAAAAGCCATTCCAAAACAGACGAATACAATTTAGATCCTGCTCAAGATAGATTTTGCAGTGGCTTTTATCATATTTTAGAGAAGATGTTGACATAAGCTATGTATTTACAAATGATTTCAACTTTTTCCTGTCAATCTTCCCACTTTCAGTCTTGGCAATTTCATCCACCAACTCCACATGTTTAGGGATCTTGAATTTAGCCAGCTTCCCGGCACAGAAATCAAGTATATCGTCCTTAGTCAATGTAGCTGAACGCCCCACAACTATCGCCTTGCCTACCTCACCCCATCGTTCATCGGGAACCCCAATTACGGCCACTTCTTGAATCGATGGATGTGTCTGAAGTAATTTCTCAACCTCAGCCGGATACACATTTTCTCCACCAGAGATAAACATGTTTTTTATTCGATCTTTTACATAAAAATATCCTTCCTCATCCCGAACGAGAATATCTCCAGTTCGGAACCATCCATCTGTAAAGGCCTCTTTGCTTGCCTCCTCATTGTTCCAATACCCGGGAGTCACCACCTGGCCGTTGAGCCAGAGCTCGCCTTCTTCTTCACCTTTCGCCTCCGTGCCATCTTGCTTCATTAATTTCACACCCACGAAAAAATTAGGTGTACCAATAGATCCAATTTTTCTCATGGCATCATCATGATGAAGGGAATAAATATTCGGACCGGCTTCTGTCAGTCCAAAACCCTGACGGATAGGGACACCCTTCGACTCCCACAACTCAATCAGTGGTAAAGGCATTGCCTCTCCACCCACGATGAAATAGCGAACAGACTCCAGACTCACTTCTCCAAACGACCCATCATCAGCCATCATCTTGAGCATAGTAGGAACGCCCATAAATAATGTGACCTCCTCGTCTTCTAGTAAATTAAGCACTGTAGCCGCATCAAATTTTCGTAACAGGGTGAATGATCCACCCTGAAGTAGAAATGGCATTAGCAAAACGTTCCACCCTCCAGTGTGAAAAGGTGGCATACAAATAATTGTATGATCCCGAGAGGTTATATCCAGCCGTATTTGTGTATTTATCGCATTCCAGAAAGCCATTTTATAGGAATAGATCGCTCCTTTTGGAAAGCCCGTGGTACCCGAAGTATAAATAATGAAAAGTGGATCATCATCCTTAATGTCATTAGCATTAAACTCTTCATCACCTAAAACTTTAGAAAGTTCAGAAAAGAGATCCTGCATGTCCCAACTTATGGATGGCTGATATTCCAACTCATTCGAATCTATCAATGAGCTAAACTTTTCTTCCGAGATCACCATTTTTGGCTCACAATTGTTGACCATGTAGCAAACCTCTCTTGGCGACAGTCGATAGTTTAACGGAACTATGATAAACCCCAACTTCATGGCCGCACCCAAAAGCACAATGTATTCCAACCTAAACTCAGACAATACCGCAACCCGATCACCTGGCTGGATACCTTCAGTCTGTAATCGTTTCGCCAGGAAGTTGGAAAGATTGTTGAGCTGACGATACGTAAGACAATTGCCGGTTTCAGCATCAGAAACTGCCACTTTTATGGGAGCATATTCTGCCCATCGCTCTATCCAGTCTTTTCGAAAGCTCATAGATATTTAAAATCTAAATGCAGCACTGGCAAATGCTAGCCCACCACCAGAACCAATAAAGTAGATCAAATCTCCTTTTTTTACTTTCCCAAGTTGGACAGCTTCATCCAACGCCATTGGGATACATGCTGATCCGGTGTAGCCATATTCGTGCATCACCGTATGTGCCTTATCTCTATCCAGCCCCAGCTTGTCAAGTGTTGCCCAAATGCTATTGATATTGATCTGGGTAAACATGAATTGATCTACATCTTCCACGTTTGTTCCGGATCTTTTTGCCAGCTCATTGGCCATGTCTGACCACACATCAGGGTTCAATTCACTTGGAAAGCGCTTGACGAATTTTAAGAGGTGATCTTTATTTTCGACCACCTCCTGAGTCACTGGTTGAAAAGTGCCTCCTGCATAGATGCCCATCCAGTCACAATATTCTCCTTTGGTTCGTAGCTCGCTGGCCAGGTAGCCAGTTCCAGTTTCTTCAGTAGCTGATAGTATCACTGCCCCTGCTCCGTCAGCAAAAAGATTGCAGGTTTTCTTGTCGAGCTTATTCAGATACTTGCTCATCGCGTAAGCCCCGATGACCATCACCTTATTGTAGTTCTCGTCCGCTTTGATGTACTTGACAGCCGTATCCAGGCCGATAACAAATCCCGCACAAGCCGAATTGAGATCAAAAGTTCCGGCATTTGTCATACCCATTTTGTGCTGAACTTTGGATGCAGTTGAGGGAGAAATGTATTCAGGTGTGTCTGTGCAAACAATCAGCAAGTCGATATCTTCCGGTTTTAATCCTGCACGGTCTAAATTGACCTTAGCAGCCTCGATGCAGAGATCGGCTGTGGACTCATCCTCATCGCACCATCGGCGGTTTCTAATATGCACGTTGGCTTCCAGCCATTCCGAAACATTTTCTCCTAAAATTTCATCAAAATAGGTGTTGGGGATAATGTTTTTTGGAACATACATCCCGGTTGAAATGATTCTGGCGTTTCTCATATTATACTGTCATTCCTCCATCCACACTAATTGTTGCTCCATTGATATAGCCAGCCTCTTCTGATGCTAAAAAGCAATACGCATTGGCTATATCTTCCGGCTTACCTAAAGTTCCGGTTGGCACTTTTGATTTCATCATGTCAATGACATTGTCCGGCATGGCCATCACCATATCTGTGGCAATAAACCCCGGCGCTACAGCATTGGCTGTAACTCCTTTTCTGCCAAGCTCGCGCGCCCACACCTTCGTTAATCCAATAACTCCGGCCTTTGTGGCTACATAATTAGATTGACCAAAATTTCCGTAGATACCTACAACGGATGATGTATTTACAATTCGTCCATAGCCCGCTTCTGTCATGTGTGCCTGAATGTGTTTTCCACAATTGAAAACACCCGTGAGGTTCACGTCAATTACCTGCTGCCACTGGTCAGGAGTCATTTTTTTCAATGTAGCATCTCGTGTAATTCCGGCATTGTTAATGAGAATGTCAATTTTGCCATGTTTTTCAATGACCGCTTCTGTGGCCTTACCTACGGCTTCATAGTCTACGGTATTCACTTTTTGAAACGCTCCGTCAATCTCGCTGGCCAACTGATTACCCGCCTCTTCATTCAGGTCCCAAATAATCACTTTGGCTCCTTCAGCTGCGAACTTTTGACAGGTCGATTTTCCAATTCCATTTGATCCGCCCGTCACGATGGCCACTCTATTTTCTAGTCTTTTCATTTATATCAGTATTAAAAGGCCGATAACTGGATGCTACCGACCTCTATTTTGCACAACTCTACTACTTATTTTCCCGGAAGGTCTAGTTTTAATTCTATGCTATATAGTCTTCCAATAAATGGTGATGCAGTGAACTCTCGGTATTCGCTATCAAAAAGATTTGTCACAGCAATCGCACTAGTGAATGTATCCGTAATTCTATATCCGAATCCTAAATCAACATTCACAAAGCCTGCTAAAGGACCGTAATTATACGAATCTGTACTTCTTGCGTCTTCTACAATAGGTGTACCTCTGTAGGTTAAATCTTGTGTTGCAGCAGCAATTTGGAAACTTGAGAAATAGTCATATTCCTCTACCCATCTTACAAATACATTTCCGAAGATCTTGTCCTTATTGTAGTTGATTCCGAAGCTGGCCTTGTTCTTTGGAGCATTCACAAGTAGATCCAGTTTATTTACGGTTCCATCCCCATTGAAGTCATTCTCAAGCTTATCTTCATCTATTGGATAATCGAAGTAAGAGTAATTGAAATCTAGTGTAATGCGCTGATTAACCAAATAGTTTAAGCCAATGTCGAAACCATAGGTGTTGAACTTACCAAAGTTTACATAGGTAGCAACCAAACCACCATATACACCATATGCAGACTGAACGTCTTCAATTGGTGTATCTCCTCTATGTGTTGTGACTCCTACAACTGTTACAGGGCTCAGGAAATTTTCTGAAATATTGTAATAGGCATTTACATCAGCATAAAGCTTCTTTGAGCCAATATTCCCTTTATAGCCAATCTCATAGGTTTGAAGCTTTTCAATGGTTTGTTTCTCAACCTTTGATCCATCTGTCAAAGTAAATCCTTCGGCATTTCCAAGGATCAAGCCTCCAAATAGGTCTCCATACATGTTCAGAATTGTTGGTGCGGCAACTCCCTGTCCGTAAGTGATACGGAATGTTCCACTTTCAACTGTCTTAGTCAAGCCTACTTTAGGCACAAAATTGAAACCATACACATCATGATTATCTGCCCTCAAAGCAACGGTCCCTTTGAATCCGCTTCCAAACGCGTATTGACCCTGGCCATACCATCCGATTTGATCGACAGTTATAAAATCATCCTCATTTTCATCAAGTAGATAGGTTCCGTGTGAATTAGCCATGTCCCGCTGAAACTGAACGCCAGTCACAAAGTTGAAGGCTCCCCAGTTATTGTTATACTGTACTTCGCCATTCCATCTTTTGGAATCATCTATAAAACGAGCTCCTGATTGCAATGATGCTTCTGCTGCTTCTGCCTCTGAAGCCCCTCCATCTCGTGATGCCCAGTATGCCTTGGTTCTGTCATCCAGGGAATGAGTATCTCTGGTATCACTCAAGCTTAAATATGCTTGTGCAAAAATTCTCGGTGAAACATACCGTAGATGAAATGTCTGAATTTTCCAGTCGATAATTTCATTTCGCCCCACATTGGTTGGAGAAAGGTATGTGCTGTTACTTACATCGTATGAAAAGATCAGATCAGAATCATCATTCAGCGTATAATAAAGACCTAAGCCCCCTTTGATAAATTCGAAATCATTATCTAAATCATATTCCTCATAACCTTCTTTGATGCCATCAGGACCTCCATTTCCACTATTATCAGTTCTGTCTATATACACAGAGTCAGCAAACTGAAACTCCTCACCTCGGGTGTATTCAAAGTTGACTTTGAAGGAGAATTTATCATTTAAAATCTGCGCGTGTCGTAATCTACTTGTGAATACATTCTGATTCCCTGCACCAAGCACAACCGTGGTTCCCTCAGAGGCTCTAGGATCTTTAGTGATGATGTTCACTAATCCATTGTGAGCATTAGGACCATACAATGCCGAGTTTGGTCCCAGGATTACCTCCACTCGATCTATGTCTTCTTTAATCTGAGGGCTTAATGGACCAAACGGAAGTCCGGTGGCTACCAGACTGGAGAATCGACCATCGGTCACCTGAGCATTTTTAGCGTTGAAGTTGCTATTGAAACCACGTACATTAATCCCGGTTCCAACCACACCTGAACGGATATAATCAACTCCCTTCAATCGTGATAGCAATTCGCCAGTATTAAATGAACCCCAATTTTCAAGGTCTTTACTAGAAATAATCTCGATAGTAGCAGGTGTCTCAGTAATTTTTTCCGGCTGACGACTTCCGGAAATCACAACTTCTTCACCAAATACGGTTCCTTCTTCCAGTTGAAAATCGATAGTCACAGCTGATCCGCTGACCGATACAGACTGTTCAATGGCCTGAAATCCGACGTAGCTGGCTACCACCACATACGTGCCATTTGCCAATCCTTTTATCTCAAACTTTCCGTTTGGGTCAGTAACATCGCCATTTGTGGTTCCTTTAATCACCACATTGGCACCAATGAGTGCTTCGCCAGTCTCACTGTCAGTGACAGTACCGGTAATGCTTCCTCCCTGAGCAAATATGCCCGCAGAAAGCAGCGTTAAAACGAGGGTTAAGTACAGGTTTTTCATAACTTTAGTTTGTTAGCATTTGTTTAACAGCTCGATTGAAGCCCGCCGGATTATCCATTTGTAACATGTGTCCGGCAGCTTCAATCATTTTAATTTTCACATTAGGTATTTTATTTCCCACTTCAGCTACTTGCTGAGTGGTTACCCCTGCATGCAGATATCTATTAGGAATCAAAAAATCTTTCTCGCCAAAGAGTACATAGGTTGGAACTTTGATCTGGTCCAGCTCCTCAAAAACGGGATGAGATAGCATCCCTTTGACTCCCATCTCTCTCACTTTAGCGTAATCCTTAAACCACGGAGCTTCTTTGGCTTTGATCCGATCCTGGATCATTTCCTCAGCTAAAGGCGGCATATTCACAAAGTTGATCTTGTAGGCAGCTCGTATTTGATCTTCTGTGTGGCTCATCAAAACCGCAGCGCTTGAAAATTGCGTTAGCGTTGAAGCTTCTTCTTCCGTAAATGTTTCAAAACCTGCCGGAGCAGCTAATATCAATCGACCCAGCCATTGCGGATTCTCTAGTGCCGTCACAATACTGACCTGACCACCCATGGAATGTCCAAGCAGAATTACATTATCAAGCTCCAGTGCTTTCACAAATGCATCAAGTGAGCGAGCGAAAAAGTCCATGTAATCCTCCGCATCAAAATCTCTCAACGTAGACTGACCATATCCGGGTAGATCCAGTGCTATACATCGATATGTATCACTCAACCCTTCGATGGTTGGGTACCAATTTTTTATATAACCACCCAGCCCATGCACCATCACAATTACAGGTGCATCCTTTGCTCCTTCTTCCAGGTAGGCGATCTCAATGTCATCGAAAATGGTGACCTTCTTTATGTCATATTTATAGGTAGGCATGAATTCATCATTTTGAGCGAAAGTGAATTGCGCAAAAACCAGGGTCAATATCGTGATCAGGTTCTTCATGCGATTGAAACTTTTTCTCGTCTTGATTTCGCATAAGTATTCAATATCAGACCTATGGCGAGCGAACCTAAAATGGCAAGTGTGGAAGCGATGGCCGGGTTTCTCACTTCTTCCTGCATGTACGGCGTAAGCCTGCCGTAATACACTGAAAAATGAATAATGATGGCAGATACTGAGCTCACAAATGGCACATGTACCGGCACTTGCTTTAGAAAAGTTCCAAAAAGAACGGGCACAAAAGCAGCAGAGAAATAAGCATAGACACCATTCTGCGCAAAAATCCCGACACTCAAATCAGGAGAAACCAATTGTTGCCAGCTGAAAGCAAAAGAAACGGCTGCTAAAAAAATGATTGTGAGTCGATTCAGGATGACCGGCTGAATTCTCGGCTCACCAAATATGGGACGAATAACATCTTGTGTGATTGTTGTGCTTAGGCTTTGGATCAAGCCTTCTAAAGTAGAAAGACCCGCTGATATCAGTCCCATAACCACAATGATTCCAATACCGGCGGTAAATTTTTTCACAACATAAGCTGAAAGTACCCCATCGAGGCTGAGCAGGCTGCCATCATCTGTGAGATTCGGAAACTCCAGTCGGGCATAGAGACCTGCAAAAACCACGAGGAAGAAGAGGAATTCAACAATTACACCAGCAATCAGATACGTATTTACCTGATTATCATTTTTTAAAAGAAGCGATTTAGTGATGATATGTGGCTGACACACAATCGCTATCCCAACCACAACCTGGCAAAAAATTATTTCAAAATAGTCCCTGAATAATGGACTTTGCGGATTTGTACCCTCTGCAAGAACAGGGTCAATTGCTTTAAGCTTTGCAAAAAATCCTGAGATGCCATCAGAGAAATGTTCGTAACCAGAAGTAAGCAAAATAATGGCAACCACTATCATCAGAGAAGCCTGAATCATATTGGTGTATACCATGGAGTTAGCTCCACCAAACATCATGTACCCAAACACGAATACCACTACCGAAATCAAAATGTAGATTTCTTCTACATTCAATGCTTTTGAGAGGAGCTTACTCAGGCCAACACATATCAGCACAATAAATGTGATGAGTAGCAACGATACGAAACCAAAAAAGAGGGAATAGCATTTGTTCTCATATCTACTACCAATCCACTGTGCCATGGTTAGCGCTTTTACTGAAGTTCCTACCTTCCGAAACCCTTTGGTAATCACTATCAATGATATCAGTGCTGATATGGATAAAACCAATCCGAAGGAAAGAAATCCGCTGATCCCGTAATAAGCAATAAATCCTGGATTGATGATGAATGTCGCTGCACTGGTCATAGAAGCCGCAAGAGCCAACCCGACTGCAATCGGGGAAAAAGCAATATTGCCTAGTGCGTAATCTGAAATGTTTTTAGTTTGAATAGCACCTCTGATAACAAAAAAGAGAATCAGCGCCATGTAGGCGATGACTGCTATCCAAACATATTCAGTAAAACTCTCTGAAGCCATATTTTCACTTAATCCAGCTACCAATTTTTACTTATTCAAGCGCTTTGGCAACTGAACTCAGGTGAAGGAAGGTTTTTTTAAGGTGAACAGAACCTTTGTCGTGGTGAAGGAAAAATCCGCAATAAATCGTCGGATTTTTAAATAAAAGACAATATACACTTCTTATAAAGTGTGGAATTTGAAAATTTCATATTATCGAAAGACGCTTCATGAGGTCCTCCCTGTAGGTTTTCCCAATAGGAATGCTCTTATCAGCAATTTGAATGTAATTATCTTCAATTGCCTGTATGTGCTCTACATTCACAATGTAGGAGCGATGTACGCGCATGAATCTAGAGGACGGAAGTTTCTCCTCAAGCGTTTTTAATGAATAGCTCAGGATGTAGCTATTTTGACTGGTCATCAGGATGGAGTAAATATCGTTGGCCTCTATGTATCGGATATCCTCAAACTTTAGCTTCTCCAATCGGTTTTTCACTTTCACAAAAAGATGAGACTCACTGACTACTGTGTCCTCTTTTTGGTTGCCTGCCGCCAAATGATGTCGGTGCAGGGCGATTTCAATGGCTGAAACCAGCTCATCATCGTCAAAAGGTTTGATCAAGTACCCATCCGGATTGGTCAGTTTTGCTCGCTCCAACGTTGCATGGTCTCTGTCAGAAGTGAGGTATAATACCGGAGTATTCGTTTTGCTTTTAATCAGGGAAGTGACTTCTATCCCATCCATCAACCCTGCCAGATTAATATCCATGATTACAATATCGGTGGGTTGCTTGCTCAGCGACTGGAGCAATTCTTCACCGGATTCACTGATGCCTAATATCTCATAGCCGCGCTCCTCAAGTGTAATACTCAAGTTCTTTGCTACAACAAAATCATCTTCGGCGATGAGTACTTTGGTTTTCCCCTCTGACATTCTTCAAAAGTAAACGCAAATTCGTAACTAAATCAGTCACGATTATATTGCAAGTCAATTATTTCATTCTGATGGGGAGAGCTTGTACGTACATTTTTCTATTTATTGGGGTTTTTACCCTCCGGGCCCAAGCCCTGTTTCTCGACAGTCTATTGCAACAGTCAGCAGACTCCAATGAGTTTTCAAATGAAGAATGGTATTGGACAAAAATTGATCTAAACCCTGAAAATCGATACGTAGAATTACCAAACTGGAGCCATGTGGTGGCTTATGGAGATGATGGTATTCACTACACGGGGACAATGATTCCGGGTGATAAAAAAAGCTATTTCTCTTTCAAGAATATCATCCATACAACAAGTGATTCCTTATTGGTAAAACTCAAAGGCGATCACCCGCTCTTTGAATTGGAAGTGGCTTCTGTTAATCAATTCACACCTGACCAATGGAGGTTTCAGGAACGTCAGAGACTAATTGCACACGGTTTGTTTTTTGGCATTCTGATCGTAATGGCACTTTACAACCTCATGATCTATATGGCTGTAAAGGATCAAAGTTATCTGTGGTATGTGCTTTCCATCGTAGGTTTTGCTTTGTATATGGCCTTTTATTATGGGTTTACATTCGAGCACTTTTGGCCCTCAAGACCCCATTGGAATGCATACGTCTTTGCCTTGATCATACCGCTCACAAACATCAGCAGAATATTATTTACCAAGACATATCTCCATACTGGTCAATACGTTCCAAAGTGGAATACGTTCTTTACAATCCTGCTTCTACTCTATTTAACACCTATTGTGATGTGGCTAATAAGCTGGCTGGAAATAAAAGACTGGCTCGTGGAAACCAACCATGTCATTGGGTTTCTTGGAGCAGTCACCATGTCAGCCATTACCATCGCTAGTGTGATCGTCTACCTGAGGGGGTATAAGCCAGCTCTTTGGTTTTTGGTTGCTTTTGCACTATTCAATATTGGTGGCATCCTGTTCATTTTCAGGGAGCTTCACTATTTACCGGATAACTTCTTGACCCGGTATATCATCCAGATTGGTGCGGTTGCTCAGGTGGTTTTGTTTTCACTGGGTCTTTCGGACAGACTTAACCGAACAAGAAAGATGTTGGCACTGGAAACGATTGAAAAAGAAAAAATTGCGCGTGAAAAGGAAATGGAGAAAAAGCAGCTGGCTGAAAAACAAAAAGATGAGCTTGAACGACAGGTAAAAGAACGAACGAAGGAATTGGAAGAAACCCTCAACCAGCTCAAACTTTCAGAGAGTGATTTACGAGAGCTAAACCAAATCAAATCGAAGCTTTTCTCCATTATTTCACATGAGCTCAAGAGCCCGCTAACCACGGTCGATTCATACCTCAACCTTTTCATCAATCATTACAACAAGCTGTCGCCAGATGAAATTTCTGAACTCAGTGATAAGACGCGATTTTCTCTTCAAAATCTGATATTGTTGATGGATAACCTACTCCTTTGGTCGCAGCTGCAGCAGGATAGTTTGACTTTCAATCCTACCAATGTAGACCTTAGAAAAGCACTTGATAAGTCATTGAAGTTGTTTACACCTCTCCTTGAGCAGAAGAAAATTAAAATTGAAATTGAAGCTGGGGTGGATGAAACCATATTGAATGCGGATAAAGACATGCTTGAGTTTGTGGTTAGGAACCTTATTCACAATTCGATCAAATTCACTCCTAAAAATGGAAAGATAAAGATTGTAGCAGAACACGATAGTGATCTCACCAGAGTATCCATCATCGATACCGGAATCGGGATGACCAATGAAATGATACAGAAGATTTTAGATAAGGAGGAAGCTTTTACCCGAACAGGTACAGAGCAGGAGAAAGGTTCAGGAATCGGGCTTCTTATGTGTAAGGACTTTATTGAAAAAAATCAGGGTAAATTGGAAATTAGCGCCAAACAGGGAACTACCGTTTCCTTTTGCCTACCTGGTAGTAAAGTGCACTAAAAACCCCTTTCTTATAAATCTTGATTTCATTTTCCTGAAAATCATTTTTCTTTAAGAAAGACTTTAAGTCGAGTAGTTGGGTTGTTTCAAGATTGGCAAACCATTTAAAGAAAATCAGCATTGATTGTAACAAGAGTGAATTAGTACCTTTCCTATCAAAATCAGTAACAATCAGTTTTCCATTAGGACTGAGTAGCTCCTTGGCTTTAACAATCACCGTATGAAGACTTTGCTCATCAAAACAGTCCAGAAAAAACGGACAGATGATCACCTCATATCTTTTGTCTGTATTAAATTCAAGAAAATCCGTATGAATGAAATTGATTGATCTATGGAATTTTCTTCTTTTAGCTCTTTTCAGCATTCTGTGAGACATTTCCAAAAAATCCAACTCACCACTTTTTGGAATATACTCTAGTAATTTGCCTGTCCCTCCACCAAGGATAAGTACACGATCTTTATCGCCTATTTCCTTCAGATGATAGGCTTGTGCTTTTAGTAGTGATTCTCCAAAAACTAGTTTGGAAAGACAATCATAATAAGGGGCAACTGAGTCAAAATCGTTTACAGCCATTCAAAAAGAATTGGCAATAAAAATACTCCATCGCCTATTGCTCTGTAGCGATGATTGAGTCGAAACCAATCGGAAAAAATGATCATCAATGCATAAATGACAAAACCTGCTATAAAATAAATTGTGATTACGTTGATGGAAAGAACGGCAATTGCAAGACCTATTGAGATCAATAGTAATATGATTTTTTCCAGTTGCTTACCATTAAGTTCTGTTGCAATCGATTGAAACTTGTCTCTTATATCGTCCTCCTTTTCATACAAGCTAAATAGACTAAGGTTCACAAAGGTTAGTAGCACCAATAATAAAAAAACATCCCATCGATAGGTCTGACTAAGTAAAAAAGGCACCATCAAAATCCCGGCAGAATAGACCAGCGCAACATAAATCTCCTTTGAAAGAAATCGCGATAATCGGTGCTGCATCATCAAGTAAACAAATGAGAAGATCGCCAGCGCCAATCCTCCAAGGAAGATCACTAATGGAATGAATAAGACCAGAATGCACAATGCAATCAAAACAAGAACAGCAACTACCAGTAAAGATTTTCGATGATTTTTATGAAATAGATATCGTTCCCTGGATGATCTGATCTTATTCTCTGCATCTCTAAGATGATCAGTGGTATAGATAAGCCAGACAACTCCACCCAGAAGCGCATAAGCTTCCCATCCGGGAGCTACACCGAATTGGGCACAAAAAAATCGGAGCAGTATAACTACTCCGATTACAATATCTATGGACAAAATTTGAGCGGTACGATATGCTCGTCCGATCATTATCCCTGAGCTAATGCCTCGGCACCACCCACGATTTCCAAAATCTCCTTGGTGATGGCTGCCTGACGTGTTCGGTTGTAAGTCAATCGAAGCTCCTTCAATAGGTCATCAGCATTTTCTGTTGCCTTATCCATTGCTGTCATCCGTGCTCCATGCTCAGAAGCATTCGATTCTAATAAAGTTTTATAGAATTGAATCTTAAGCGACTTAGGAACGAGCTCATCAAAAATAAAGTCTTTAGATGGCTCATAGATATAATCTATCTCGCCATTTGATTCTTCCGTTTCAATTTCCTGAATTGGTAAGAATTGCTCTTTTTTTACGATCTGAGTAGCAACGTTTTTGAACTCATTGTAGACAATATCCACTCGATCATATTTACCATCGAGGAAATCTGCCATCACCATTTCAGCCGCCTCTTTTGCATCTGCAAAATTAAGCTTCTCAATTAAGTGAGAATAAGTGTTGATTACGCTGTACTTTCTCTTGGTAAAATGCTCCAATGCCTTCTTTCCAATTGGAAGAATATCCAAATTACCTGAAGCCTCTGCATGACTATATTTTTCAGCAATGAGCGCTTTCGTACCTTTGAAAATACTACTGTTAAAAGCACCACACAATCCTCTATCCGATGTAACCACTACAAGCAGAACTCTCTCTATTGATCGTTCTTCGGAGTATGGATTGTCAGTCGAATCAGATTGACCAGCAGACACATTCTGAATAATTTCAGATAGCTTCTGCGAATATGGCCTCATTTGAATGATACGATCCTGTGCCCTTCTCAACTTAGCAGCAGCAACCATTTTCATGGCTTTTGTGATCTGCTGTGTTGAAACAACTGATTGAATCCTACCTTTTACCTCTTTAAGATTGGCCATCTATTTTCTTATTTTTTATATCTGGAAGCAATGTCTTTAGCGATTTCTTCTGTTTTTGCAACAGCCTCTTCGCTCAATTTACCAGCCTTGAAGTCTGCCAACGCATCCTTACCGGTTGATCTCATTGCATTCATGAATTCAGTTTGGAATTCTTTTGCCTTGTTCACAGGAACAGGGTCTAAGAATCCTTTTGTAGAAGCATATATTATGGCAACTTGCTCTTCAACAGGAATTGGAGAGAACTGCGGCTGCTTCAATATTTCCTGATTCTTTCTACCTCTATCAATGGTTCGCTGAGTTGCTGCATCAAGGTCAGACCCAAATTTAGCGAACGCTTCAAGTTCACGGAACTGAGCCTGATCAAGTTTAAGTGTACCAGCTACTTTTTTCATTGACTTGATCTGAGCATTACCACCCACTCGTGATACCGAAATTCCAACGTTAATCGCTGGTCTGATACCTGAGTTGAAAAGGTTTGTTTCAAGGAATATCTGACCATCAGTAATCGAAATTACGTTCGTAGGGATATACGCTGAAACGTCACCAGCTTGTGTTTCAATAATTGGGAGTGCAGTTAATGATCCGCCTCCTTTTACTTTATCTTTTAAAGATGGGGGAAGGTCGTTCATTTGCTTAGCTACTGAATCATCACCAATTATTTTTGCAGCTCGCTCTAATAATCTTGAGTGAAGGTAGAATACATCACCTGGATAAGCTTCACGCCCCGGAGGTCTTCTAAGTAGAAGAGACACCTCACGATAAGAAACTGCTTGCTTGGAAAGATCATCATATACCACAAGTGCCGGACGACCAGTATCTCTGAAGTACTCACCAATAGCCGCACCAGTCATTGGAGCATAAAACTGCATTGGAGCAGGATCAGATGCAGAAGCATTCACAATAACCGTATAAGCCATTGCTCCTGCTTTTTCAAGCTGAGCCACGATACCTGCTACGGTAGAGGCTTTCTGACCGATCGCCACATAAATACAGAATACAGGTTCTCCTTTATCGTAGAATTCTTTTTGATTAATGATAGTATCGATAACAACAGCAGTCTTACCAGTCTGTCTATCTCCAATCACTAATTCTCTTTGGCCTCTTCCAACTGGAATCATTGAGTCAATAGACACAATACCCGTTTGAAGAGGCTCACTTACAGGCTCTCTGTAAATAACTCCTGGAGCTTTTCTTTCGAGTGGCATCTCGAAAGTTTCGCCTTCGATTGCTCCTTTACCATCAATTGGGTTACCTAGTGTATCAACCACACGTCCGCACATTCCGTCACCAACCTGGATTGAAGCAATTCTTCCAGTTCTTTTAACTGTATCGCCTTCATTTACATCTGCAGAGTCTCCAAGAAGTACTGCTCCAATATTGTCCTCCTCAAGGTTCAATACAAGTGCATTCAATCCATTTTCAAATTCCAGGAGCTCACCTGCCTGAGCATTGCTTAAGCCGTAGATTCTGGCTACACCATCACCTACCTGCAAAACAGTACCTACTTCTTCAAGTTCAGCTTCCGTCTTGTGTCCGGAGAGCTGTTCTCTTAAAATTGCTGAAACCTCATCAGGTCTTACTTGTGCCATAATTTTATCTGTTTATCCCGCAGATGCAGGATTGGATGTAATTTATTTTTTTGAAAACTTCAGTTTTAAATCTTTTAATTGTCCGCTTACACTCTCGTCTATTTGACGATCTCCCACTTTCAATATATATCCTCCTACAATTTCCGGATCAATTTTTCCTTTAAGAATAGGCTCTTTACCAGTTACTTCTTTAGCAAGTTTCTCAAATGCTTTTTTCATTTCAGCATCTAGCTCAAAACTTGTGGTAACAGAAACTTCTGCCAATCCCTTTTTAATGTTGTATAAATGCAAAAACTCCTCAGCTATTTTCTCCAGAAGCCTCTCTCTACTCTTTCTAGTTATAATATCAAAGGCTTGAAGTGTAAGATCATTCACTTTTCCAGTGAAGATTTTCTTTAGAATCTCAGCCTTGGTGAGATGAGGAATGATGGGGCTCTTAAGCATCAATGCAAAATCACGGTTTTCTTCACAAACAGTGATAAAAGCTTCCATGTCAGCCTTAACAGCATCCAAGACTTTCTTCTCTTCAGCCAATTCAAGAATTGGCGTTGCATATCTGATTGCTATTCTGCCTTCTGACATAGCTTAATTAACTTTAACTTCTTTGATGAATTTCTCTACTAGAGCTTTTTGAGACTTATCATCAGAAAGTTTTTCTCTAAGCACTTTTTCTGCAATCTCCAATGACAATGAAGAGACCAAATTCTTCACTTCGGTAAGTGCAGCCTTCTTCTCAACCTGAATAGCATCTCTTGCATCTTCAATCATTTTCGAAGTGATATCAGATGTTTCAGACTTTGCCTTTTCTATGATATGGCCAGCTTCCTCTCGAGCTTCCTTAAGAATGGCATCTCTTTCAATTCGAGCCTCCTGAAGCAAATACTCGTTATCCGCCTGAATTTGTTTCATCTCTTCCTGAGCATGCTCTGCTGCTCTGAGAGAATCCTCAATTTGGAACTCACGAGTTTTCAGCGCGCTAAGAATTGGCCTCCAAACAAATGCACGGAGTATGAATAGTACGATCAAAAAAATGATCAACTGCCAAATGATCAATCCTATGTCTGGTGTAACTAGTGCCACGATATATATTATTTAATAATGAATGTCTTTTAAATAAGTCTGGCCATGCCACCTAATGTGGTCATAGCCAAACTTGTTTTGGAAATTAATTTCCTGATCCAGCCAATAGTCCTACTACAACACCGAATAAAGCTGCACCCTCAATAAGGGCTGCTGCAATAATCATCGCTGTTTGGATTTTCCCAGCTGCTTCTGGTTGTCTTGCAATACTTTCTGTCGCTCCTTTACCGATCAAACCGATACCAAGTCCTGCTCCTAGTACTGCTAAACCTGCTCCAATTGCTCCCATAATTATTTATTTATTAGTTATAAAATTGGTTCCAAAATATTAATGATGCTCTTCCACTGCCTGTCCAAAATACAGTGCTGAAAGAAGCGTAAATACATATGCCTGAAGTACTGCAACAAACAGCTCCAGCATATTCATCACAGTGGCAAATAATGCCCCAACAACTCCAATAGTTAAGCTTTCAAAAATGAATGCCAAACTGATGATACTTAAGATCAAAATGTGACCCGCAGTGATATTCGCAAAAAGACGAATCATCAGCGAGAATGGCTTTGTAAAAATTCCAATAATTTCTACTGGCCAAAGAATTATATATAATAATAATTTTCCTGCCCATGGCATTGATTTCCCAAGAGGATCAACAATGTGTAGCCAGTAAGTTTTTCTTCCGGAGAATAAGGTGATGATCAGAGTGATTACCGCTAGTGTTAAAGTCACAGAGATATTACCTGTCATGTTTGCAGCCCCTGGCAAAAGCCCTAAAAGGTTACCAAACCAAATAAAAAAGAAAACAGTAAGTAAGAATGGCATAAATCGTTCAAACTTAGGCCCGATGTTATCCTTAGCAATATCGTCTCTTACAAAGATGATTATCGGTTCGAAAAAGGATTGAATTCCCTTTGGTGCCCTCCCCGCATTCTTTTTATATCCTCGCGCTACAGCAGAAAAGACCAAAATCAAAATCGCTGCGTCTATGAAAAGGAATAAAACATTTTTCGTAATTGATATATCAAACACATGACCACCGCCTTCAAGCGTAATGTGATCATGATCCATCACGTATCCACTATAGGGTACTGTTTCATGTTTCTCGTTGAAGAAATTCTTTGATGAAAAAACATCCAGTCCTTTTTCCTCTGAATATACAATTACTGGAAGATGAACGGTCACTCCATGGGTGATCTCCCATACATGAGAATCTGAAATGTGATGGTTGATTAATTCACTTGGATCAAATTGCTCCTCTTCTCCATCTTTAGAACCACCACCGGCGAATACTATTCCTGGTAAAACAAGTAATAAAATCGCTAAAAACTTATTGATTTTCAGAAAGTTAGATTGCTTCAAAATGGAGCCTTTTTTCATCAGATTTTCGTTCGTTCCTCAATTTCGGCGCAAGTTAGTCAAAGCCTCAACTATTTCAAAGATCATGTATACCAAATAGATGCAAATGAACTGAATAACTAAAGAAAAAAGATCCTCCTTAGTCAACATCAGCACTAGGATGAAGACCATAGAAGAGAGTAATCGTATTACAACCTTTACTAAAGAAATCTGAACAGCCCATTCCTGAGGCACCCACTGATCTATTCTAAAAAGTACAAAGGCTTGAATTGAAAAAAAAACCACCATTAGATTCCATGCTGGATGTAGGTTTAAATTCTCTTGTAAAAAGTTTAAGGCTAGCAATGCAACCGTGATTATTCCAAGTAATATCCACTTTTTCATTTAGAGAATTTTAGTAATAGCCAGATTGTTCCCGCTAATGAAAGGAATACTCCAAACAGTATAAATATGGGACTTGTGCTGAGATAATCATCAAGATAAAAACCAGCCAAAATTAAAACGAGGTTCATAACCACCAGCTCAAAAGCCAGGGCATAGAACCTCATAAAAGATTTACCTTCAGATGTTTTTTCTGAATCAGGCGTTAATTGCTTGTTGCTCTTTTTCTTCGGGCTTTCCAATTTTTATCTCTTTGCTCTTTACGCCCATTTTACATTTTCCATTGAATGTCGCCCCTGATTCAACAAGGAGTTTATTGGTAATGATATCACCGTCAATTGTTGCCGTAGCTTTCAAAACAAGTTGTTCAGTAACTTCAATTGTTCCAGTAATGTGACCGGCTACTTCAGCATTTTGTGCCAAAACACTTCCATCTACTTGAGAGGAATGTCCAAAAGCGGCTTTGCTCTTGGTTTTTATGTCTCCAACCACCTTACCCTCTACGCGAATGTTTCCAAAAGTCTCAATACTTCCATTCACAATCGTTCCTTTCCCAATAATGTTGCTTGAGTTGCTTAACTCTTCTACTTCTTTTTGATTCTTATTTAACATAGCGTGACTTTAAAGTGCAATATACTCTTGTGGGTTCACAGGATTCCCATTGTGCCATAATTCTAAATGCAAATGAGGACCCGAAGTTAATTCGCCTGTATTCCCGATAGTGGCCACTACTTCCCCAGCAGCCACAAAATTACCAACGTTTTTAAATAATTCCGAATTGTGCTTATATACTGAAATTAAATTGCCTGGATGTTGAATTGCTAAAATATAACCTCCATCCAATGTCCAGGAGGACATAATGACTACACCGTCAGCAACAGAGCGCACTGGCTCGTTTTCTTGTGCTACTATATCTATTCCATAGTGATCATCCTTTGGATTAAAGCCATCTGTGATAATTCCATCAAGGGGACTAAACAGATAAATATCCCTTAATTCATAAATATTTGCAGAAACTGCAATTGGTAGAGCGGTGAGATCAGCCAGTTCTGACCCTTCGAATTCAGCTCTGAATTGAGAGTCAACAGGCTGTAGTGTTTCTGTCAATTCTGCTGGTTGAAGGCTTGATTCAGGGCTAATTTCTACATTTTGATCAATTTCTTCACCTGCAATTATTCTTCTAATATTATCAATATAAATGTCCTTATTACTTACTTCCTGTTCAAGAGAATCTATGGTCATTGATAATTCTAAAACTTGTCTATTTGCTACCATTTGAGCATGACGCGGATCAAGCCATTGCTCTAATGCCACTGTGACCAGGTATACTGAAATAGCCAAAATCACCAGACCCACTCCTGCAAGGAGTAAAAAAAGTCTTGCGTAATTGAAACTAAATGTTGTCTTTTCCGCAAAATTCTCTTCATTGCGGATAATGAGCAGGTATTTATTCGTAAGCCAATTACTAAATGTCTTTCTTGCAGCCATGGGTTACAATTTTAAGGCGACAAAGGTATGCAAACACCCCTTGTTTATCTTTACACCAAATTGAAATTGAGATCGTTATTTATCGAACCAGTCTAAATTAATTTTGAAAAAAATAGTCTGCATTTGTTTACTTGTTATAGTCGTAGGGTGTTCCCCATATAAAAATAATCCGCTAAGTAACTCATTTCATGACCTAACGGCTCACTATAATGCTTATTTCATTGCAAATGAGAGAATCAAGGAGATTGAGAAATCAATTTTTGATGACCAGGAATGGAATTATAACAAAGTTCTCCCAATTCATCCACAGTTTGATTCGACAAAATCGGCATCTCTTAAAACACAAGTTGAGGATTGTATACAAAAAGCATCCATTGCAATTCAAAGACATCCGAATAGTAAATGGGAAGATGATAGCTACATTCTTGTTGGAAAGGCACGCCATTATGCTTCAGAATTTCCCGATGCAATTGAAACCTTCAAATATGTAAACACTCATAGTGAAAATGATAACGAAAGGCATTATGCACTCACTGAATTAATCCGAAGTTTTACTGAATTTGAAGAATATAAAAATGCAATAGCAGTAACGGATTATTTAGCAAAAGAGGATTTAAACAGAGAAAACCTAAGAAGATTACATCTTAATACTGCCTATCTCTATCAAAAGAAAGGAGACGAAAACAAAATGGTTGGGAGTTTAGTCAAAGCTGAAGAATTACTTAACTCATCCGACAAAGCAAGAATCAATTTTATTATCGGTCAGACTTTTCACAATCTTGATTTTGAAAGTGAGGCGTTTAGATACTATAAAAATGTCCTTAAGAACAATCCCAATTATGAACTTGAATTCTATGCAAAACTTTATATGGCTCAAGTGACTGAGCTTGCCGATCAGGGAGACTTAAAAAAGATTCAAAAGTATTTCAGAAATCTAATCAAAGATCCTAAGAACAAGGAATATAAGGACAAGATCTACTATGAGTTGGCTGGCTTTGAATTAAAAAATGGAAACATCAATGAAGCCATTGCTAACTATAAATCTTCCATCAGGAGTAGTACAAATAATAACCGCCAGAAAGCATACTCTTATCTCAGTTTAGGCAAAATCTATTACGACTCAATTAAAAATTTTGTGCTGGCAAAGAGCTATTATGACAGTACTGTAAATTCAATGCCAAAAGATGAGGATAATTATGAATCGATAAAGCAGAGGCAAGAAATATTGGTTGATTTTGTTGAACAAATAGTTACCATTCAAACCAATGATAGTTTATTGCATCTTGCTTCTTTACCAGAAGATACAATTTTAGCAAGGTTTAGTGCTCAAATTGAGATGAAAAGAGCCTCCGAAAAAGAGAGGAAGAAAAAGGAAAAAGAAGCAGCGGTTAACAGGGCAAGAAATATTTCACAAAATGCAGGAGACAACCTCATCACGACAGCAAGTGCTGGCTCAGTGTGGTATTTCAACAATTCTAATGCATTGAGTCGTGGAAGAAATGACTTTATCCGTAAATGGGGCGATAGGGCACTTGAAGACAACTGGCGAAGAAAAAATAAAGCCCCGGTTAATGAGCTTAAAGAAGAAATCATTTCGAATGAAATTTCTGAATCTACCGGGGAAGAAGAAGAGGAGATAAGCATTGAGGATGAGGCGAGGATGATGATGGCTAATATTCCTTATTCTGAAGAATCAAAAGAGGAATTACTATCCCAAATTGAAGTCGCGCTTTACAATTTGGGTAACATCTATAATTTGCGCTTAGAAGAGGATGAAAATGCAGCCGAATCCTTTGAAAGTTTGCTTAATAGATTTCCTGAAACTATTTACGAAGCAGAAGTTTTATATCAGCTTTATTTGCTTTATAAAGAGATAAATCTAGAATTATCGGCAAAGAGAGGTGATCTTCTTAAAGAAAAATACCCGGAAACGATCTTTGCAAAACTTGTAGATAACCCTAACTACAGAGAGGAGAGTTTTGCAATAAGTGAGCAATTGAAAAAATCATATAAATCCATGTATGGAAAATATAAGTCTGGAAAATATGAAAATGTAAAAATAACAGCAGATAGCATATTATCCATCCACACTGAAAATGAATTTGGTGATAACATTGCTTTGCTCAGAGTGCTCGCAATTGGCTCAACAGAAGAGGATCATAAATATCAGTTTGAATTAGGGGAATTCATAAAAAACTATCCTGAAAGCGAACTAAATAGCTACGCTAAGTCATTGCTTACAGCTTCTGAAACATTTCAGCAAGAGCGATACAATAGCGCAAAAGCTCGATTTATTGAAGACTTTAATCAGAAACATCTTTTCATAATTGTTTACGATTTGGATTCAAAAATGACTACTGAACTGCCGAATCTTGTAGATGAATATTTAGATGAGAAAAGCCTCAATAATTTAAAAACAGGAAATCTTATTCTGAGTGAGCAAAAATCAATGCTCTTAATTAATATTTTTCCAGGTAAGGGTACAGCAACAAGTTTTATGAATACGTTTAATGATGAGATCGATCTTCGTGAGACATTTAAGGGTCAGAAATTTGATGTTTTTGTTATTACAGAGGATAATTTTGACATTTTCTATAAAACAAAAGACATTTCAGCATACGTAACCTTTTTTGAAAAGCATTATAAATGAAGGACAAGATTATTAAATACACATTGAGGGTATTCTGGGTACTTTTTATCCTAACTGTGATTGGAATTCCATCCATTTTCCTGATGGTTAAAAATGATGCTTTCGGATGGTTCGGTGGACTACCAAGTTTACAGGCATTAGAGCGGCCAGATCCAGATCTTTCATCCGAGTTAATAAGCTCTGATGGTGTTTCACTTGGTAAATATTTTAGAAAAAACAGGACACCAGTTACTTATGATGAGCTTTCACCGGAACTTGTGAACACGCTTCTTGTCACCGAAGATATAAGATTTAAAGATCATTCTGGAATTGACCTCAGAGGGCTTGCAAGAGCAGTAATAGGGAAGCTTACCTTTTCGTTTAAAGGCGGTGGTAGCACAATCACCATGCAACTGGCTGAAAATCTATTCAAAACCAATACTGCAGAACAAGGATCACTTTACAAGTTTAGGACAATTGGACAGGTAATCACCAAATTGAAAGAATGGATTATTGCCGTTCAGCTGGAAAAATCATATACAAAAGAAGAAATTCTAGCCATGTATTTAAATACTGTTGAATTTGGAAGTAATTCATATGGTATCAAAGTAGCAGCCAAAACATTCTTTAATAAACTGCCTTCACAGCTTAATTATCCAGAGTCAGCTGTACTTGTCGGCGCTATTAATGCACCCACAAGATGGAGTCCCGTTTTAAACCCTGAAAATGCACATAGGAAAAGAACAGAGGTTTTATGGAACCTGCATAAATATGGCTTGATCAATCGTATACGCTTTGATACACTAAATAAAGACTCAATTCAACTTAATTATAAAGTTGAAAATCAAAACGAGGGTTTAGCAACCTACTTCAGAACCGTTGCAAAAAATTATCTGGTTAATTGGGCAAAAGAAAATGGCTATGATTTGTTTGATGATGGTTTGAAAATTTATACTACTATTGATAGTCGAATGCAGCAATATGCAGAAGAAGCAGTTGCCGAGCATATGGATACGTTACAACAAATATTTAATGAACATTGGGGCGGAGAAAATCCATGGATTGATAATGACAATAATGAAATCCCTGAGTTTTTAGAGACCGCAATTAAACGCACAAATGCCTACAAAAGCTTGAGATCAAGATTTGGAAGTGAAAATGACTCCATCGAATATTATCTCAACAAGAAGAAAAGAATGACAGTTTTTTCATGGGAAGGGGAAATAGATACATTGTTAAGCTCTTACGATTCCTTAAACTATTATAAAAGATTTCTTCAGGCTGGTTTTATGTCAATGGATCCACGAACTGGGTATATTAAAGCTTGGGTTGGTGGCATAAATCATCAATACTTCAAGTTTGATCATGTACAGCAAGGGAAAAGACAACCAGGCTCTACATTTAAGCCAATCGTTTACACTGCCGCCATCGATAATGGTTATTCACCCTGCTTTCCAGTTGTAGATGCGCCAGTATCATTTAGTTTGCCTGGGCAAGATCCCCCAACCTGGGTTCCACAAAACTCAAACGGCCGATTCACTGGTGAGGTAATGACAATCAGACAGGCAATGGCTCAGTCTGTAAACAGTATCACTGCCTTCATGATGAATAGAATAGGCCCATCAACTGTAGTTGATTATGCGAAGAGATTAGGAATTGAGAGCAGGCTCGATGCAGTACCCTCTTTATGTTTAGGTGCCGGTGGAGATGTCTCCATCTATGAAATGGTCGGTGCGTATTCTACTTTCGTCAATAAAGGCACATATATTAAACCATATTTTATCGAAAGAATTGAAGACAAAAATGGAAATGTTATTCAGCAATTTGTTCCCGAGGAACAAGAGGCCATCAATGAAGAAACAGCCTATTTAATGCTTCATATGTTGAAAGGAGTAGTAGAAATAGGTACTGGCCGAGCATTAGATTATAACATGAAAATTGATAATGAAATTGGCGCGAAAACCGGCACTACACAGAATGCATCAGATGGATGGTTTATAGGTGCAACTAAAGACTTAGTTTCCGGTGCTTGGGTTGGTGGTGATGATAGAAGTATAAGATTTCGTGAATGGGTATTGGGACAAGGTGGTAGAACCGCATTGCCAATTTGGGAGAAATACATGCTTAAGATTTATAATGACGAGTCTCTTGGGTATCAAAAGGGCTTTTTCGAAAAACCTACCAAGCCCTTACGTACTGTAATAGATTGTGAGCTTTATGATGAGAACATTAATCCTTCAGATACTGTTGAATATGATGTAGTAGATGAAGATGATTTCATGTAATGCAAGCCCATAGATATTCAAGAAAGGATTACCTTAAGCTCCCTGATAAACCTGGTGTTTATAAATTTTTTGATAGTCAAGGTATAATTATCTATTTAGGTAAGGCTAAAAATCTTAAAAAAAGAGTATCAAGTTACTTCACAAAGGCCAATCTCGATAATAGAAAAACATACAAGTTAGTTTCAGAGATTCGAGAAATTGAATATGTCATTGTTTCTTCTGAATTTGATGCATTGTTGCTTGAAAACAATCTTATAAAAGAGCATCAGCCACGCTACAACATACTGCTAAAGGACGACAAGAGCTTTCCCAGCATTTGTGTTACTAACGAAAGGTTCCCAAAAATATATTCTACCAGGAGGATTGATCATAGTAAAGGTGACTACTTTGGCCCATACACTAGCGTAAAGGCAATGAATGGAGTTTTAGATTTAATTAGAAAACTCCATAAAATTAGAACCTGTAAATACAACCTCTCCGAAGAAAATATTAGGAAAAAGAAATTTAAAATATGTCTCGAATATCATATTGGTAATTGTCTTGGTCCTTGTGAGGGCCTTCAATCTGAGAGTGATTATCTAAAAGACATTGAAGAAGCTAAAAAGATTTTAAAGGGTAAAACTGGTATTGTAGGTAAATCCTATAAGCAAAAAATGCAAACTGCAGCAGAAAAACTAAAATATGAGCTTGCCCAATCTTACAAGGAAAAGCTTAATCTTTTAGAAAAGTTTCAATCCAAATCATTAATCGTAAATCAAAAAATTACCGGAACGGATGTATTTACAATGACCCAATCAGAAAAAGGTAATTCACTGTTCATAAACTATATGAAAATCGAACATGGTGCTATCGTGAACTCTGAGACTATCGAGGTTAAAAAGAAGATAGAAGAAGTAAACAAAGATATATTTCGGTTTGCGATTTTTGATTTAAGAAAAAAATATAGCAGTAATAATCCATTTATTCTCACCAATATCCATGTGGAAGAATGGGAAGGTATTGAAATAATTGTCCCTAAGATTGGGGATAAGAAAAAACTGATTGATCTCTCTTATAAGAATGCTCTCTATTTTAAAAAAGAAAGACATTCTCAACAAAGTATACAGCCAAACGAATCAATACTTAAAAAACTTAAAGAAGATTTACAACTCTCAGAGTTGCCCGTGCATATAGAGTGTTTTGACAATTCCAATACGCAAGGATCTAATCCAGTAGCTTCTATGGTATGTTTCAAAGATGGGAAGCCATCAAAAAAAGATTATAGAAAATTTAATATTAAGACTGTAATTGGACCTGATGATTTTGCTTCAATGAAAGAAGTTGTCGGAAGGAGATATTCATATTTAAAAGAAGAAAAAATAAATTATCCCAACCTAATTATTATTGATGGAGGTAAAGGACAACTAAGTGCTGCTTGCGAGGCGTTGAAATCGCTTGACATTTATGGCCAAATACCAATAGTGGGAATAGCCAAAAGATTGGAAGAGATATATTTTCCAGAGGATAGCTTACCAATACATATTAGCAAAAAGTCACCATCATTAAAACTGATTCAGCATTTAAGAGATGAGGCACATAGGTTCGCCATCACATTTCACAGACAGAAAAGAAGTAAATCGTCACTTGTGTCAGGACTTGATGGTATACGAGGTATCGGGGATAAAACTAAAAGTCAAATCCTTCAAGAATTTGGAAGTGTTGAACGATTGAAACAGTCCTCTCAAAAAGATCTAATTGAATTAATTGGAGCCTCTAAGGCTTCATTCATCCAAGAGGCAATAAAAAAAGGGGATATTTAATCCCCTTTCTTAATTAGTTATAGTCTTTTATACATCGACAACTGTTTCTATGCCAGTCACCTATTACACTATGATAAATTTCTTTTGACCCTTTTTGAACTGAAATGAGCCCGGAGGTATTATCTGACTTCTTTTCAGCATCCCAATAATTTCCGCTGATTCCAATATTCTTAAAAACTCTACCTGGATCACCAAATCCTCCTAGTGCAAGATCAATACCACTTTCACCGCCTTTTTGAAGAGCAATGCCAGCATTATGAATACCCCCGAACGTTTTAAACAATAAGTTCCATTCACTTATCGTTGGAACATGCCATCCGTCCGGACATGCAGCTTGGGCTGCTTGAAATGTATAGAGTCTACCAAATGCCTCACAATATGCAGGTTCATTTTTATAGCAGAAGGAATCTGGAACTTCATAGGCCAGATTTTGAGCCATCCAAGTCCTATTTATAATAACTCCCCCTTCTAATTCTATATCAACTGTTACTATCTTGTAGGTTTTCCCATCTCTGGAATCAGTCAATTCAGCAAATTCTTGAGCTGAAATTATATAATAGCCAGCAAGCAAAATTAATGAGAGTAAATATTTCATCTTCATTTTCAGATCGATTAGGTTTAGCAACAATACAAAATTAATATTCCCACAGCTCAGACTCATACTCCATTAGGTCGTACTCATACTTTTGCTGGATAACTATTACACTCATTGGGTCCTTGGCCATTTCATCTGCATAAATTTGTCGAATATCATCATTTTTAGCATTTGAAATTTTAGTAATTGGTGCTCTAAACAACCTCAATTCAAATGCATCACTCATATTCATATGCTGCCCAGGGTTTTGATTATTGTAATAAATAGCCTTATCAGCATAAGGACCTCTAAATAATGCAACAACATCATCATATCTGAAATGCGCGACTTTCTTCTCAAATCCAGCAGGATTGTAGAGAGAACCGGCATCTCTTGGTAATGCAAGACTTAAAGATCTAATGTAATTGTACATTCTTGATCTATTTCTGTCGAAAATTACATCTTCTCTCAGATAGAGGATAGAAAACAAATCTGAAGGGATAGCCTCTTGACGTGGTTCTTCATTTTGTTCCTCTGCTGAGTCATTGCTAGACTCATCATCAAAGGAATCAAAACCTCCTGAATTGAATCCGCCACCGACAAATGGATTCTGCTCTCTTTCAACTGATATGTTAGAGGTGAAAATGATGTCTGGCATAAAGTTTATGCAAGAATCAGATCTATATGGGGTAAGCAAACCCTCATCTACCGCTTCAATCAACAATCTGGATATTTCTCCGTTCAATGAGAAAAAAGGTCGGTTCATCTTTTCTTTCATATTCATTCTTCTCCAAACAGTCTTTCTAAACATAACTTGAGTGTCATCCACTTCTGGTTTAACCAATGGAGCTAACTCTTCTTGTCCATACACGGAAGTGATGGCAAGAATGAAAACAAATACATAACCTAATTTTTTCATAACACTATTTTTCTGACAATTATTTCAGCGAGATATTAATGAATCGTTGGAATTTCTTAAAATCTTCAATTTGTTTTCTGAAGTTTTGTCTTTGTACCTTTTTTATCTCAATTACTAGTTGATCACCCTTTCTACCTTGCATCCCTCTTAAATTCACTTTTTCACCAGCCCTAACTGACCCTCTTCCTAATCCACCACTCACTAATGTAATTTCTGCTTCTGCTACTCTGAACTTAGCATCATTAGGTAAGAATTGTGCAAAACTCTCATCGGGGATTGCTCTTAAGAAAAGTTCTGGTGTTCGCGCTGAAATACCTTCTTTAAGATTAACTTCTCCGGCACCTGTAAATACTTTAATATCTGGAGCAGGGATTCCTCTTACACTAAAATCCCTAGAACCAATGACATTTCCACCTGAAGATACTGTTAAAGTAACCTTTTGAGATCTTGGAACTACAGTCACTTGACCAGTTTGAGACCCTTTAATTGCATCACCACCTTTTGCAGTAAATGATGGATTATAAGAAGTTCCTAAGGCAGGAACTTGAACATCAAGTGCATTACCACAATTGAAATACAAAGCGTTGACTGATTGAGACTGAATTTGAATTACCGGTCTTACAACATAATACTCTATTGTATCTGTAAAAGTTGTATCTGTTCCTCCACCTTGTGGAACAGTTATAGAAGCTATTATTTCTTTCCTAGCATTACCTTCTTTGTCGTAATTACCTGGTGTTGCAGTAAACTCCACTTTTCCAACACCCGCGACAACAGGCGCCTTCTCACCATTGTAAGTCATTACCATTTTATCATTTAAGCCTGAAGCTGATGCTGCAATAAACATATCTGCTCTATAGGGTGTGCCAGCAGCAACGTACTTAGATTCAGGCATTATTACAGGCTTGATCTGATCGAATGTAATATCTTTTAACCCTACCCTTTTAACTAAAAAATCAAGTGCCGATGTTTCAAATGCTAACACATTTGCTTGAAATTCACTGACTGTAGCTAAACCTGCATGAGTTGGAGAACTTTCAAAAGCTAACTGTGACCATTTTTTACCTTTTTGATTTTCATCTTTGCTGTAAATTGGATCTTCCTCTGCATCAAGAGCTATCTTATGATATTGCTTTAATTTTGATTCATCTCCTCCATTCTTTTTAAGCAACTCCTGAATATAATCGGCATAACCATTAAGAGCTTCCTTCATTTCAGCTCCATTTCCTTCTCCTCCTTCTTCAACGGGCATCATGTAATTACCAACCTTATCGTAATCTGTTTTACCCACAATGAACCTGCGATCTCCTTCATGACCATCCATGTAACCTCCTGTAATGTCCACAAACCTTTCTTTGTATTCCTCTAGCTCTCTTAAGATTCTAGTTGTCTCTGCTCTCAAGGCTTCAGCATCTGCTACTACTTTTAAATCGTCGGCACGGTTGCCTTTATCTTTAGCAGCGGATTTCATACCATTTATTGTTCGAGCATTTCTTTCGGATGTTTCAGCATTAGCTCGCTCCAAACTTTCGTTAATAAAGGCGAATTTATCTAAGACCGTGGAGCTTACATTCAACGCTAACAATGCGGTTAGCACCAAATACATCATGCCGATCATTTTCTGCCGTGGTGTTTCTTTTCCTCCTGCCATAATTTAATTTTTTTTAAGGATTATTGTTGATTGCCACCTCTCATTGCGGTAAGCATATTACCGTATACTTTATTAAGAGCAGTAATGTTCGAAGTAAGCTTGTTCAACTCAGATTGAAACTGCGAGGTTTCTTTACCTGCTTCAGCCATACTTTCTAAAGCTCCACTAATATTTGAGTAGAATTTATTAAGTGCTTTCGTATGACTTTGAGCATCCTTCAATTCCATTTCGTATACAGCATTCAATGCTCCAAGGCTTTTGGTAACATTTTGAACCTGACTGTGATACTCTTTGGTATCTTTTGTTGCATCTGCCATTCCAGACATAGCCTCCATTGCTTGTGCATAAGATTTATTCATCTCAGAAAGAGACCTTGATGCCGACTTAACATTAGTAGCGTACTCATTTGTAGCTACTGCTGCATCACTAAGATTTGACATCTTCTTAGCTGATTCTGCCATGTTTCTCATTCCATCTCCCAAACTTTTTATTAATTCAGGTCCAACCTTGGCTTCTGCCAACATTTTATCCATCTGTGCAGAAGCACCTGTTGCCTGAGGAACAGCTTTTCTTGGAGCTGAAGCAGGACCATCATAGTCATCTGCTAATTCAGGGTATACCTTAGCCCAATCTGGCTCAGCATGCTTTGGTTCGAAAGCGCTTAAAAAGAAAATAACTGCTTCTGTAGTCAAACCTACTCCAAGCATTAATGCTGCACCTGGCATATGAAGTATCTTAAACATTGCCCCCACAATTACAACTGCAGCTCCAATTCCATAAATCTTTGGCATTATAGTGGAATAGAGAAGCTCCGAAAATCCGCCTTTTTTGCTCATTTTAATAATATTTAGGTTAGTAATTTATTCGTTTGATTTTTTAAAATTCATATCCTGATGATCTACCAAGATAAGTCATAGCACATCTAAACCCAATAGAAGCTCTAGTTGTGTCTTGATGTTCGAATGAACGAGTACCTGTTTCTAGGTAGTAAGCGATATCTTTCCATGAACCGCCTCTAATTACCTTGAAAGGAATATTTTCATCAAAGTAGGTAGGATTTAAATCCCATGTAAGAGGCATTGCAGATGGATTGTATGCATCTTCACACCACTCAGCTATATTTCCAGCCATGTCATAAAGACCATATTCATTTGCAAAATAAGTACCTACTGGAGATGTGTATGCATAACCATCATCAAAGTAGTTCCCTCTTCCAGGCTTGAAATTGGCAAGCAAACATCCTTTTGCATTTCTAATGTATGGGTTCCCCCATGGATATTTAGCCATGTCTCGTCCTCCTCGAGAGGCATATTCCCACTCTGCTTCTGAAGGTAATCTGAAATTCGGCATAACAGGTAGTCCAACACTTGATCTATAATCGTTCAAGTAGCTGGTTCTCCATTCGCAGAAATATTTTGCAGCATTCCAATCGACTCCCACAACAGGATATCCATCGAATGCCGGATGTGACCAATAATAAACAACAAGAGGGTCTCCCATGTGATGGGTATAATCTCTTGTCCACACTGTTGTATCAGGAATTAAATCTGCAATTGAATACCCGGTAGGCAAGTCAATCTCAGAACTTTCCTGAAGATTTTGTGTAAACTGTCTGTATTCGTTATTGGTAATTTCGGTATCATCCATAAAGAATGCACCTATAGTCACCTGCTTATTGAAGTTGATTTGAGTAGCAGCTACATCCTCATCAGCTTGTCCCATGTGAAATGTACCAGATGGAACTGATACCATTCCATACGGCCTGGTCATTTCCCAGCCTAGCCGATCAGGAGCTCCAATAAGCTCTCCTTTGTCACCTTGATCTCCGCCAAAAAGACCACAACCTGAAAGAATTATGGCGCAGCAAATGATAACACAATTTGATATTGTTAAAACACGCATTTTATTCATAACACCTTTATTGAACATGCAAGTATGTAAAATAAACAAACTTTAGCAAGAATTATTGCACGATATTCGACCTAAATATATAATCATAAATCCATTTAGGACAAGTTTTGCTTCCAATTTTGGATGAAGTCTTTTTTAATTCTGACTAAAAAGTGAATCGAGGGGTTTTAACAGCCTTTCGTCCCCCAAAGACTAAACTTGGTAAATTATACCTAATAAATACTTCGTGAGAGGTTGGCTGCTTAGCATCTTGATCTTTTACTATGTAATCAAACGAATAGCCCGCTCTTAATTTATTATTTTCCAAAAAAGAATAGCCTAACAGCACACTTATAGACTCACCTCTTCTAAATGCTACACCACCCCACATTCTTTCCTGATACTCCATAATAGCTGTAATATCATATGTATATGCTTTAAGATCTGACCTAATTAAAATGGAAGGTTTAAAAAGGAGCTCCCTGGCAAATCCCACTGAAGTTCCTGCCATCAAAGTGTAGCTTAAAGGCACTGTATTTGATGCGTCTGTTCCAAAGTTAAATTTTGGTTGTAAAATATTTTCAGCTCCAGCTCCAATAAAATATTCCTTCTTTGATTGAAAAAATACACTCGCGTGAAGGTTTGGTTTGAATTGTGACTCACTCCCACCAGGGATTAAATTATCTCCAGGATCTACAAATCTATAGTTGGCATTTATTGACGCAATATTAATTGCAGGCGATAGTCCTATCGCAATACCACCAAAATTAAATTCTTGACGCGCTGATATAGCGAACCTTGCTTGAATTGAGTTTAGAGGTCCCGATTGATCGTTAGAAACGGAAAGTCCAACCCCTGAGAGTTTACCTTCTGTTGGTACAACTAAAGACAAGAGTTGAGTTGATGGTGCACCTTCTGGATCAAAGGAAGCATCATATCCAGCCCATTGGGTTCTATGATGCATTGCGACAAATGCCTGCTTCTCATTGCCAACCCATGCTGCATTGAAATAAGATGGATTGAATGTGTAATGATTAAAGAAATAATCATTTTGAGCAAGGCCTAAATTGGCTGCACCTAACAAAAAAAGGAATGAATAAACCTTAAGGCTTGATTTCATATTGTAAGTATAACTCTTACAATCCTTATACCCCTATTTTGATTAAATGTTGTTTGCTTCTTTGATATATACCTCCAAAGCACCGGTCATTGAAGGAGCATTAGGAAGTGGCGCCTGAATATCTAAAACAAATCCTGCATCTTTTACAGCTTTTGAAGTAGTAGGACCAAAAGCGGCAATCCGGGTTTTATTCTGTTTAAAATTTGGGAAATTGTGCAGAAGTGATTCAATACCTGAAGGGCTAAAGAATGCAATGATGTCGTATGTTACATCATCCAAATCTGACAAATCAGATGCTACAGTTCTGTAAATGGTAGCTTCCGACCATGTATATCCGTTTTCATTCAGAAAATCAGGAATGTGTTCTGTTCGGATATTTGAGCACGGGAAAATGAATTTTTCGTCTTTGTGTTTCTTAATTACATTCAAAAGATCCTCCGCCGTTCTTTCTCCAGTGAAAATTTTCCTCTTTCTGATCACGATGTATTTCTGCAGATAATTGGCAGTTGTCTCAGATATGCAGAAATACTTCATATCTGTTGGAATTTCAATCTTGCTCTCTGTTGCCAATCTAAAGAAATGATCGATTGCGTTTCTGCTAGTAAAAATTACTGCTGTGTGATCAAGTATGTTGACTTTTTGCTTTCTAAACTCTTTTATGTCAACAGGATCAATTTCAATAAATTGACGGAAGTCAATTTTCAAATTGTACTTTTCTGCTAATTTGTGATAAGGTGAATTAGGATCTGAAGGCTCAGGCTGTGATACTAATATACTGTTCACTTCTTTCAATCGCTCTTTATTCAGTTCCAAAAGGTCATTAGTGGCACTCATGTAATTCTCCGATTATTATAATTATTTATAGAACAAGCCTAGTAAAATAATGGCAGGGATAATTTCCGTGGCACAAAGGTAGGAAATAATCATAAGTTTTTTGCGTGGAGAATTATTAACAAATTTTAATGTGAACCATATGATAAACAAGATCAGGCTTCCAGCAAAAAGAAAAACAGCATCTAATGAAATCCAGCCAATGATTGAATGACTAAACATGAAGTCGAGAAGAATTAAGCCGAGTATGGGAATTAAAAGAAAAGTCTGAAAATTTAGAAAATCAAATAACTGATAATTCTTCAACCCTTTAAAATTGAATAGTCCAGCTACGATTGAAACTATTGCCCATTTAGAAACAATCAATCCAAATATTACTATAGCAGTTTTAATCCAAGACCATAAAAAAAGAATCAACGAAATTGGCGAATTAAATAAATCAAGTGATAAGGAAAAATTCAGATAAAACAAAGCAAAAGCAAGGCCCAACGAATAGAATATTGTTAGGTATATACTTCCTCCCTCAAAAAAATTTGTGTTTATAAATTCGTATGCGCTGATCTTAAAAGTGAAAGTTTTATTCTTCAAGTATGCAACCCTTGAAGGAAACCTATATATAAAAAATCCTAGTATAAGGATTAGTATTATCCAGCCAATTATGAGAAACTCTTGAAATAGATCTCTTGCAGTACGAGGCATTGATATTTCTTCTTTAATTATTTTCAATTCTTCGAAAACAACTAACTCACACCTCAAATTCTTAAGTGAATTTTGCGAGCTCAATGAAATAAAAACAGTATCAGCCTCTTTTTCCATCAAGTTCTCCAATTCGATAAACTGACAGCCTTTTATGATTTCAAATAATTGACCATTGGTCCATATGGATAGGGGTTCTGGATTGCATATCCGTATTGATCCATTTTTATATCCATTCAAAAAGAAACCGGCACGATTTATCTGATCAAGCGAAGTGACAGGTGAAATTCGCTTGTTTTGATTGGTCTCTATCAAAACTTTTGTGAAATCTATAATGACAATGGTATCCTGCTGGCAAAAACCACTGCTAGAAATCGAAATGAATATGAGTAGAAATATACTTCTCATCAAAATCTTGTGATGTAACCGAAATGTGCTTTCATATTTGAAAAAGTAATTGGTTGAGCTTTTGATTTACCAATTGCAAATGCAAAAGTAAATTGACCGGACGAGCTTCCCAGAGTAAATCCTAAACCTAATCCCAAAGGATTATCTGAAAAGCTTGTTCTGTTGAATAAAAGTTGATCGTAAAATAAAAATGCGTAACTACTATCTTCAAAAAAAGATCTCAACTCCAGCCGGCTTAAAAAATATGATTCAGCAAAAATTGACTTCTCATTGAAGCCCCTCAGAGTTGTCAAACCTCCAATCCGATAGAGTTCATTTTTTAACAATTCTTTATTAGAAAGCAGTCCTCCTTTAATGGAATGAAAAACAGTTTGACGCTTTAATACTTTTAGTTGGTAAGCAGCATGATTCTCAAATCTGTAAAAGTCCGTATTGCTCTGAATGGTGTCATAATAATTATCAGGAATACTAACATTACGTTCTATTGTTTTCCTGCCAGCTGCAGCTGACAAACTCCATATAAATCCCTGACTATAAGTCTCGAGAGAGGAGCGATCACCATTAAAAAATGCTACCTGGTAGGCGGTTCTTCTGTAATCTGCTAAACCCGATTGTCCAATTACCTTAATGTCTGTTGAAAGTAGCGTTCCGTCTGTTTGTTCTACCTCGAAAGACAACTCTACTCCAGGTGCTATGTAAGTGTTTAGTCCAATACCTGCTGTCCGAGTAAGAAATGTTGTGTCCTGTTTCAATATAATTAAGCGGCCCGATGGGGAAATTTTAGATCCAAAAATGAAAGGGTGCTTGTATCGGACATCCAACTCTTGGGATGCTTCAGAAAAACGTTCCCATGCGAACTTAAACTTCTTACCTGATCTAAAAAGATTCTGAATATCCAAATTCAAATTTCCCACGAAAGAAGTATTGCCTGCACCCGACTGCTGTAGCCCAATAACTCCATGAAATGTATTGGATGCTTTTTCCTCAATATCCAGATATAGTTTGGCTTTGCCTCTGTGAAAAGATAAATCCGGAGAGCTTTTTAGAGAAAGAAATGAAGAGCGCTTAATTTTTTTATTGATACCCCGATAACTCTTCTCACTAAATGAATCACCGGGGGTAATGTCGAGTGACTGATAAATATATGAATGGTTCGTCTTCAATGGATTGAAGAAAAATGCTGAGTCATAAGTGATTTCAGGACCTGAAGCAATTAATAATCGACCTGTCAGCAGATCTTCTGTGAGATTCAGTGAATCAATCTCCAGGGAAGCAAAAGGATATCCATTGTTCGTATAGTTTTTTAACTCTCTTTTTAATTGTGAATGGAGCTTCCTTCCTTTCACATTTTGAATCGATGCATTGAATTTATTGCCCTTATGAAGATAAATTTTGTGCCAGTCATTTGTTACTAATACCGAATCAACACCTGAGAAATAATGTCCTTGATCGATCCAATTGAGCTGGAGGTTTTTCACATATGAAGATAAGGCTAATGAATCTGGGAATTGTACCTCAGAATAGAGCGTAGAATCAACAAAAACTTGTGATTTTATCTGAGCACGGAGAGCGCCTGCATATACAAATACAATTAGAATTAAGATTCTTTGCATTGGTCTTTGCAATTTAGCCCAAATCATGGCTGGCATCTATATCCATATTCCATTTTGCAGGCAAGCATGTCACTATTGCGACTTCCACTTTAGTACTAATCTGAAAAATCAGGACGCAATGGTGAATGCGATTGCAAAAGAAATATCTGATAGAAAGGAATATCTGTCAGAAGAAATACGGACCATTTACTTCGGTGGCGGCACACCTTCTTTGCTAACACATGATCAAATTCAAATCTTATTAAAGTCAGTAAAGGATACGTTCAACGTTTCACTATCTGCTGAAATTACTTTGGAGGCTAATCCTGAGGATTTAACGAAAAGCCATTCCCAATCCATCCATGATCTTGGAATAAATAGGTTGAGTGTTGGTATGCAAACTTTTGATGATCAAAAATTGGATTGGATGAATCGTATCCATAGCTCTCAAGAATCTTTGGAAGCGATTGATAATGTGAGAAGTGCAGGGTTCAGTAATGTTTCTTTAGATCTTATTTATGCCATTCCAGATCATAATTCAAAAAGATGGAAAGAAGATTTACAGCGTGTAATTGACCTCAACCCTGAACATATTTCACTTTACGGTTTAACCATCGAAAACAAAACCGTTTTTGGTAAGTGGGAGCGAGATGACAAACTTATTCAGGTTCCGGAAGATGAAGCAGCAGAACAGTATCTGTACGCGATTGAATTTTTGAAAAAGAAAGGTTATATCCAATATGAAGTCTCCAACTTCGGAAAAGAAGGATATTACTCAAGACATAATAATGCGTATTGGTCCGGGGTGCCGTATTTGGGTGTAGGGCCTGGGGCACATTCATTTGATGGTAAATCAAAACGGAGGTTTAACATTAGAAATAACAGCAAATATTTGAAGGCGATCTCATCTGGTACCCTGCACTGGGAGGAAGAGATGCTTTCATCCAATCAACGAATCAATGAACAAATATTGACCCAGCTGAGGACAAAAAATGGAATCGATTTACTAGTCTATAAAAAAGAGATTGGAGTTGATTTAAAAGTGAAGCACCAAATGTTTTTAAATGAAATGTTAGCTCTTGATATGATTGAGCTCTCCCAACAACACCTAAGGTTGAAACCGAAGGGATTTCTGGTTGCAGATGAAATCGCTTTACGATTATTTATTCCTGAATAGCAATGCTCTTAATTAAAATCTAGGGATAATGGATGATTAGCTCTACTTTTGAAATTCAAATGGACACGACCACTAAAAAGGCACTTTTACTACTTAAATCCCTCATCTTTCACTACCACGGACTAGATGATGAAGAGCGCGACATGCTTGAAAAATCCGCCAATGAAATGAAGGCAAGTGATGAGATGGAATGGGCGAATAAATTTATTGCGGAAGATTACTTATCTGCATTTGAGCGTTCCAGAGAATTCCTTTCAAAAATCTTCTGTAAGATGAGTGAGCCTGACAGAATCAAATACCTGATGGAGGTGTGGGAAGAAACGCACAAAAAAGGATATGTTACCGAAATGGAAACGACTGCTATTCTGACCTTATCCAAAGACTTTCATGTGGAGAAGCAGTTTTTAGAGGCGGTGAAGAACTAAAGACTCATCATCTCCCGAAATCTTGCAGACTGACGTCTACTCACTTCGATTTTCTCTCCGCCTTTTAATTGAACCAATAAACCACCATTAAACCAGGTGTCAATGGATTCAACCCAACCAAGATTGATAATATGTTTTCTACTGGCTCTAAAAAAGTGTCGATCATCTAAACGCTCGTCAAGTGCATTGAGAGATTTGTGGATCATCGGCTTGAACTTATCAAAATATACTTTGATGTAGTTACCATCAGATTCAAATAGCCGAACATCTTCCAGTTTTACGAACCAACATTTATCCCCATCCTTCACAAAGACCTGATCTTTGCTGCTTAGTTTTTGATCCTTCGCCGGATTTTTAGCAGCCTTAATGGTCACTTTATTTAAACTTTCAGTCAGCCTTTCTGGCTGAATTGGTTTCAGTAAATAATCAAGCGCATTGTAGTCAAAGGCTTTTAAGGCAAATTCATCGTAGGCGGTGGTGAATATTACTTGCGGTACTTTTTCCATTTCTTCCAACATCTCAAATCCAGTTTTCCCGGGCATCTGGATGTCAAGAAAAACTACATCGGGATCATGCTTTTCAATCTTCTCAACCGCCTCATCTGGATTGGCTGCTTCATCCACCACTTCAATCTCAGGGTGGTTGGCCAGTAAAGACATTAATTCCTTCCTAGCTAATCTTTCATCGTCTACAATAATCGCTTTCATATAAATTGATAGGTTAAAATACTGGAATTATTCCACATCTCTCCTTGGTCTGTTCAGCTGTGGGATAGTAATAGAGGTAAGTACTGTATTTTTATTTTCGTTTTTAATCTCAAACCGTGCCGTCTCACCAAAAATGAGTTCTAGTCGTTTTCGGGTATTGGCTAATCCAAAACCCTCTTCTTTATCATGATTGTCCAACAGCTGCCCCGTATTACGGATTTGAAGACATAGTTGTTTTCTTTTTATGGTCGTCTCAATACTTATTTCACCGCCTTGTTTAAGATTAGATATACCATGTTTTATTCCGTTTTCTACCAAGGTTTGAATCATCAATGGTGGAATCTGGTATTTTCCTGAGTTTTTATCAATGTCAAACTTTGTAGTAAGTCTCTCCTCATACCGAATGGATTCCAGCGCCAGGTAATCCATGACGGTCTTTAATTCCTCCGTAAATGGAATGAGTTTCTTTCTATCACTGATTAGTGAGTTTCTTAGGATATGAGACAATTGTGTGATTGACTCTTTTGACTTTCTAGGGTTTTCATCGACTAAAGCCCTTATGCTGTTGAGCGCATTAAAAATGAAGTGAGGGTTGAGTTGAGCTTTGAGATTATTGAGTTCAACTTCTCGTGCTGCTGTTTCAGCTTTCAAGGACTTATTATATCGCTCTACATAATGAAAGGTGAAGTAAAAAATGGTCCATATAAAATAGATAACCCAGTAACCAAACGTATTTATCAAGACGGTAAAAAACATCAAATCCTGTTTGGAAATGCTCCCTGAGAAGTATTCTATGATGAGTAGATATCCATAATTAAAACAGCTTAAAATGAAAGTGGCAATTAAAATTCGTGGTATCAAGAAACTCAAACGTAAATTCAGCCAGCCTCTTCTCAGAATAATGGCACGCAGTAAATGAGTAGTAGCGATAAAGTATCCTACCTGATAGAGTACCCCCAATGCTTGAGAAGGATCAAACCTATTGGCTATCGTATAGAGAAATATCTGAATGAAGCCATACACTCCCCAACCTAAAATTTGACATAGCCAATATATTTTTTGCTTGGTCATTGGCGATAAATCTAGTCAAGTGCAGTCACACTTCTTTGAAACTTTTCATGGGTGAATGCATCTGATGATGAATGGTTTTTAACAAATCATTAACTATTCCGCTCATGGAATTAAGGAGAATTAACAAACCTGAAGTCTAAATCGTCGTAAAAAAAGCAGGACTAAACTCAAATTAAAAAAGACAAATATGAAATCACTACTCTTACTGCTAATGCTAAGTGCCTCCGGAATTTTAGGCACGGCCGAAGCTACAATGCGTGACAATCAAGGATTGAACATGCAAATTGATGCCGATCTGGAATTTCAACAGATGGTGAAAATCTACAGCTATGAAGGTGAGCTTGTAAAAGAATTTCCTCTCAATGATGTAGCGAATAACAAAATCAGTGTTATTGATCACATCGTGCTGGAGGAAAGCGATTTTGCATTCGATCATCAAGGTGACTATTACTACTTTAGAGATGCAGAGGGCTTGCCGGAAATGTTAAACTAGGATATAGACAATTCCTCTTTTAGAAACTTAGCGGTATAGCTTTCTTTGACATTAATGATCTCTTCCGGAGTGCCCTGGGCAATGATTTGTCCACCAGCATAACCTCCCTCCGGTCCCAGGTCAATTATGTGATCAGCAACCTTAATCACATCCATGTTATGCTCAATGATAAGCACTGTATTTCCTTTGTTTACCAGTTTTTGTAGTACATCGAGCAAATGCTCTATATCCTGAAAATGTAACCCAGTTGTAGGTTCATCTAAAATGTAGAAGGTTTTCCCTGTATCTTTTTTAGAAAGTTCGGTTGCTAACTTCACTCGCTGTGCTTCACCTCCAGAAAGTGTTGTAGCATGCTGCCCCAATGATATGTATCCAAGGCCTACCTCATCCAAGGTTTTGAGTTTTCTTACGATACGTGGCTGATTTTCAAAAAACTCAACCGACTGAGACACGGTCATGTCAAGTACATCAGAAATAGATTTTCCTTTGAAACGCACTTCTAAAGTTTCTCGATTGTATCGTTTCCCCTTACATGTCTCACATGGCACATGAACATCCGGAAGAAAATCCATCTCGATTAGTCTCATGCCTCCACCTCCGCAGGTTTCGCAACGACCGCCTTTCACATTAAAAGAAAAGCGTCCCGGTTTGTAGCCCCTGATTTTTGCTTCAGGAAGTTGCGCAAACAAGCTTCGTATTTCTGAGAATACTCCGGTATAGGTAGCTGGATTCGATCTAGGTGTACGACCAATTGGAGATTGATCCACCTCAATGATTTTATCAAAGTGATCTACTCCTTCAATTTTTTTGAATGGCAAAGGCTCTTGCCTGCTCTTGTATAAGTGCTTTCGAATGATTGGATAAAGTGTCTCATGAATGAGTGTGGATTTGCCACTACCGGAAACACCTGTTACTAAAATAAGATTGCCTAATGGCAGCTTCAGGTCAACGTTTTTTAAGTTGTGCCCTTTTGCTCCATAAAGTTCTAGCCACTTGCCGTTGGTTCCTCGTCGTTCTTTTGGAATCTCTATCTTCCTTTTTCCATTTAAGTAATCAGCTGTGGAGCTTCCTAACCTTAAAAATTCCTGTGGATTTCCTTTAGCAACGATTTGACCGCCGTGTCTACCAGCACCCGGTCCTATGTCAACAACCTCGTCCGAAGCTAGCATCATGTCTTTATCATGCTCAACTACGATCACCGTATTACCCAAATCTCTTAAATCTTTGAGCGCCTGGATCAGCTTCACATTATCTCTTTGATGTAAACCTATGCTTGGTTCGTCCAGGATATAAAGTACGTTTACAAGCTGCGTTCCAATTTGTGTTGCCAATCTGATTCGTTGTGCCTCTCCTCCGGAAAGTGTTTTCAAAGGACGATTCAGGCTTAAATAATCCAATCCCACATCAAGAAGGAATCCGATGCGCTTTCGAAGTTCTTTCAGGATTTCAGTGGCAATCACCAATTGGCGGTCATCTAATTTTTCTTCGATGTTCTCGATCCAGGTCCCCAGACTATTGATGTCCATTTCAGCAAGTTCGCCGATGTGCTTGTCACCAATTTTATAATTTAACGCCTCCTTTTTCAATCGGTAGCCATCACAGCTTGGGCATGTTCGGGTATCGGTAAATTCCTTTACCCATGCTTGAATCTTCTCTGAACCGCCATCTTTTTGTTTTTCCAGGAAGTTGATGATCCCTTCGAATTTTGTGTGCCAGTCGGTTCCCGGATATTTAACAGAGCTAACTGCCACCGGAACACTGTCACCATAAAGCAAGACATCTATGAGCTCCTTCGGAATTTTCTTAATAGGAGTAGAAAGGTTGACTTTATTCCTCTTCAGAATCGCATCAATCTTTTTGAAAATCCAAATATCCCTATACTCACCTAATGGAGCAATACCTCCACGGCTAATGCTTATCGATGGATCGGGAATGACTGATTCTTTGGATATTTCTTCAATTACCCCTAAGCCATTGCATTCTTTACAAGCTCCGTAAGGCGAATTGAATGAAAAGGTATTTGGAGCCGGATCATCATATGCCAGTCCGGTTTCCGCATCCATTAAATTTTTCGAGAAATGTGCGATGGATTCGTCTTCCATCTGGATCATCATCACCCCATCACCATGCCGAAGCGAAGTATTTACGGATTCACGGATTCTTTTTCTGTCCTTATCAGAAACCTTTATTCTATCGGTTACGATCTCAATGTCATGAGTCTTGTAGCGATCAACCTGCATTTTCGGCACCAAATCCTGCACCTCTCCATCAACCCTAACTTTGGTGAACCCCAGCTTTCTAATCTGTACAAACAATTCACGGTAGTGTCCTTTTCTACCTTTCACTACAGGAGCGAGTAATACCAGTTTTTTACCATCATAATTCTTAAGAATCATTTCTATGATTTGATCTTCTGACTGTCTGGTCATTTTATTGCCAGAAAGGTAGGAGAAAGCCTCTCCCGCTCTTGCGAATAAAAGTCTGAAGAAGTCATAAATCTCTGTAACGGTACCGACAGTGGAGCGTGGATTTCTGGAAGTCGTCTTTTGCTCGATAGAAATGACAGGACTGAGTCCTTCAATTTTATCAACGTCCGGACGCTCCATATCCCCAATAAATGACCGGGCATAAGCACTGAAGCTTTCCATGTATCTGCGCTGACCTTCAGCATAAATGGTATCGAAGGCCAAAGATGACTTGCCACTCCCGCTAATTCCTGTGATGGTAATCAGCTTATTACGAGGTAGCTTGACATCAATGTTCTTTAGGTTGTGCTCTCGCGCACCAATTACTTCGATTACTTCTTCGCGCTTTTTCAATTTACACTTCCAATTAGAAGTTAGGGCTTAGGTGGTATTTGCTATAGAAGTCATCGATCACTTCAACAGCTTCGGTGGCGGTATCGACTACATTGAATAACTCAAGATCAGTCTTGCTAATGTTTCCTTCCATTTCCAGCATGACTTTTTTGAGCCAATCAACCATTCCTGACCAATACTCTCTTCCCACCAAAACGATTGGGAATCGACCAATTTTTTTTGTTTGAATTAAGGTCAATGCCTCGAAAAGTTCGTCCATGGTTCCAAATCCCCCCGGAAGCACGATAAACCCTTGTGAGTATTTCACGAACATTACTTTTCTGACAAAGAAGTAGTCAAAATCAATGCTCTTATCTCTATCAATGTAAATGTTATTGTTTTGCTCAAATGGAAGGTCAATATTTAATCCTACAGATTTACCGCCCTGAGCATTTGCGCCTTTATTACCCGCTTCCATGATACCTGGTCCACCGCCGGTGATCACTCCGTATCCATGTTGCACAACTTTGGCAGCAATTTCTTCTGCGATTTTATAGTATTTGTTATCTGGCTTTGTTCTGGCAGATCCGAAGATCGATACACATGGCCCAATCTTAGCCATTTTCTCAAATCCCTGAACAAACTCACCCATCACTTTGAAGATGGCCCATGAATCAGCACTCTTAATTTCGTTCCAATCCTTTTCTTTGAAGGCTTCCAGAATCCGTGCCTCTTCCTCTTTACTTATCGTTTTATTCTCTTCCATAGTATTAGTGTAGTAAATCTTTCAGCGCATCGTCTAACGCTGTAAACCGAAAATTAAATCCCGCATCTTCAATTTTTTTGCTTGACACACGATTTCCTCCAATTAGGATGTCCGACATTTCACCTACAATTAATCGGAGCGCAAATTTAGGAACATTCGGCAGCCAAAGTGGCCTATTTAATTGATTTGCTACTGCTTTAGTAAATTCTTTATTGGTTTTAGGAGACGGGCCTACTCCATTAAAGATTCCAGCTTGAGCATGTTGTAGGACATGAGCAAATATTCCACAAAGATCTTTGATGTGAATCCAGCTCATGTATTGTTTACCGGATCCAAGTGGAGCACCCACCCCAAACTTGATAGGCTTGGCCATTTCGACCAATGCTCCACCTTTTTCACTTAGCACTATACCTATTCTAATTTTTGACGTTTTAATGTTGTGATCATTGAATAAATCAACTTCTTTCTCCCAGTCTTCCACCACATCAGCAAGAAAGCCTTCTCCCTTTGGAGAATTTTCATCGACCAATTGATCTCCTGAATCCCAACCATAAATTCCCACAGCAGATGCAGAAATGAAATGTTTCAATTTAGGATTTAGGGAAATAGCCTTTTCTCTAAGTAGTCGAGTAGAGTCTATTCTGCTATTATATATTTCTTGTTTCCATCCATCAGACCACCTTTTATCTGAAACACCAGCCCCGGCAAGGTGGATAATAGCGTCAGCAGTGGTAATTGCTTCCTCATCTATTTCTCCCTTTTTTACATCCCAATAAAATGTCTGGTAGTGTTTTTGCGTTGGGTTGCGTGAAAGGTGAGTCACCTTATAGCCATTTGCCTCTAGCATCTGACTTAATTCGGTTCCTACAAGTCCGGATCCGCCTGTGATAAGTACTGTTTTGATTTGGTCGTTTAGTTTTGTTGAAGACATGAGAAAACTTATTTATAAACATACTCTCGCATCACTTCTTTTGTTTGGGATTACTTTGAGTTTCGCTCAAAAAAAGTATGAAGCAAAGGCTGGTGCTTCTTCGGTAATTCTGGAAGGTAAAACATTAAACGGATATAAGACAGCATTCGATTTTAACTGGGAGGAAGTTCGCAAAGGTTGGTGGCAATATGCGAGAAAATTTGGAACACCACTAAATATGAAATCCTATTATAAGGTAACTATCCCATCGGAAACTACAGATGGAAATATAGATCTTGAAATATTCACCCAATCAGCGGAAGGAGCAAAAGGTAAAACGGATTTTTTTCTAGGATTGGAGAACGAAAAATACAAAGATCAAGCCTTAGCCATGATTCTTGATTTTAAAAAAGAATTTTATATCGGCGATCTGGTCAGTCAAATTGAGAAAAAACAAAAGAAAGCTGACAGGCTTAGCGATCAATACAGGGATGCGGTGCTTGAAACAAAAAAAGAAGAATTACTCAATCAACTTAATGAGATAGAGAAGGAAATCGAACAATTGAAAGCTGAGATAAAATCGATTGAGAAAAGTTAATAACGTCAAAAAAAGAAAAGACCCTCTTATGAGGGCCTTTTCTAAACATCTATCGATTTATCGATTAAAATAGTGAGTACCTGAAGGTAACACTAACTCTTGTGCCAGGATCAAGCGATTGGAATGGCTGATCAGCAGAACCGAAGTTCTTATAAACCAATTCTCTCTTGTCTCCCAGCAAATTTCTTACTCTCATATTGAGCTGGTATTTGTCGTTCTGTCCAAATGTTTTGTTAACAGAAAGGTTAACACTGTTGAATGGGACAGAATACACATCAGGTCTATCCGCGATACCAGTATAAGTTAGCGTAGCGCCTTGAACATTGTAGTATAAACCAGCTTCCAGGCCTGATTCAGGCTTATTGTAAGCAAATCCTACATTAATCAAATAAGGTGCCTGTCCTTGTAAAACTCTCGTTCTATTAAGGTTCTCACCAACTCTCAAATTTCTTGAGCGTGACTCAAATTCTTCATCGCCCATTGTAATTTCTGATTTTAGGTAAGTGAAGTTTCCACTAACTGTAAAATTTTCAAGCGCTCGGTTAATCTTACCAAGACTTTGTCTTACTTCAAGTTCAGTACCAATTACAGTTGCATCTCCTAAGTTTCTTGGCTGGAAGTTGTTATCAGCCGTTGCACTTTGTACCGTTTCGATTGCGTCATTGAATTTCTTATAAAATCCACTGATAGAAACTGTTTGACCTTTATCCTGGAATATTTCCCATCTCAAATCAAAATTATCAATGAGTGTGCTTTTAATATTGCCATCCCATATCACTTCATTTCTACTATTTCTCGCCTCACTTAATGCTCCCAAGAATGTTCTTCCTGTTAATGGATCAAAGATCTCAGCAAAAGATGCTTCCTTAAATGAGAACCTAGCGGTTGTTCTTGAATATGATGCTCTCAGGTTTTGACGATCAGTCAATGAGTAGATCATATTAACCGATGGGAAAAAGTTAAGCTCATCAATAACTTTTTCGTTTTGAACAGCTTCACCTCTTGAGTTCTGACCAGAATATAACTGGCTGTAATCTTCTGCTCTTACCCCAACGATTGCTTTCAGATTGTCTGCAGGAGAAAATTCAGAGGAAACATACATTGAGTTATTGAGTATCGAAGATTCAAAGAAGTTTACATTTCTAGGAACAAAATCAGCACTGTAGAAATTACCTCCATCTGCTGGATAAAGATTTTCATCGTAGAAAAGCTCATCCGGATTTCCAGTTAAGCCACTGTCATCTCCAATATTGATCGAGAAAGTTCTGATTGAAAAGTCTCTTGATTTAAATGTTGATCCAATTCCGAATTTAAGCTTCGCATCTCTTCCAAAAAGTGTGTGCTCTTTTAGCGCAGATGCAGTTGATGCGATATTATACTCATTCAGTTCTCTCCAAATTCTTCTTGGAAAACCTGCCTCACCACTACCAATTTGGAATTCGCCTCTTTCTACTTGATATCTTGTGAATCTGATATCCGGATCTTCAATAGAAGAAATGGTTGGAGAAACTCTCCAGTTGATTTGCCATGAATCATTTTTTAGATAATGGTCTCCTGCAAGGAGAACATTTGACAAAGACCGTTGGCTATACTCAAGGTTATGCTGAAGTCCAACAAAGTCTGAACCTTCATCGCTTCCTACATAATCGAAGATACCTGCTTTGCTTTCACCATTTTGTAACCTTAAAAGATTAACCCTGTACTTCGCCATATTTCTTTTAAGAGCGAATCCAGCCATGCCTCCTAGTAAAACATTATTAACTCCATAATCACCTGATTGGAATTCTCTTCTTTCCAATTGAAGATCTGATGCATCAGAATCGTTAATTCCATAACGAGAGAAAACAGCATCTTCATAATACTCAGATGTCTTTCTGTAAGTCAAGGCAAAATTGTAGCCAAGCCTTCCAAGCGAAGTTTCTTTTTGATTTCCAAAAGAAGATCCAAGATTATAATCCATGAAGTTTGTGGATCTTTCAGCAGCAAGTGTTTTATTAAATCCTCTTAGCTGTGCTGCATATTGCTGTCCAACTGGACTATTAGCTGCATAGATCTGGCCATTTAAAATCACCTCGCTATCATCGATGTGTAGCGCTCGCGTTCCATTATCGAACCCTAGAAAGTCTGTTGAGCTTCCCTGATACGAAAGGTTACTCTTGTTTAGGTGCATGCTTGGATTATATCCTAATCCAGCAGAGAAATTCAATGTTTTTTGATCCGGAAGATCTTTGGTCTCAATATTCACTAATCCTCCAGTAAAATCAGCTGGAAGGTCAGCAGTAAATGTTTTTGCAACGATGATGTTATCAAGTACATTGGTTGGGAAGATGTCCATTTGCAATGTATTTCTATCCGGATCAAGTCCCGGAACATCCATCCCATTAAGGAGTGTTTTTGTATATCTGTCACCTAATCCTCGAACAAAAACATATTTGCCTCCTTCTATAGATACTCCTGTAATTCTTTTGGCTGCAGCTGCAGCATCTGAATCTCCAATTTTTCTGAAACTTGCTGATGAAATTCCATCCAGAAGGTTTGCAGATTTTCTCTTTACTGTAAGTAAAGCTGCCTCAGTTGTTTTGATCACTTCAGCAGTTACTACCACCTCTTCAAGAAGCTCTACATCTTCCTTCAAAGGGATTTGATCAATAACTGTTGTTTCATTTGGTTTCACTTCAAGGCCACTAATAGTGACCGTTTGGAAAGACACAAATGATGCTTGAATGTCATAAGATCCGGGAGTTGCAGGAATTTGGAACTTTCCATCAAAATCTGTGATGGATCCGTTAGTAGTTCCTTTGATTACCACTGTAACTCCGTAAAGCGGTTCACCAGTAGCCTCTTCAATAACAGTACCCCTTATGGTACCATTTTGTCCTACCACTGCTATACTGATTGTCATCAGCATTAGCAACATGATAAAGTTTAATCGTTTCATTTCAGATAAAAATTCAATAGATGTTTTAAAAAAGTAAGCCCGCGAGCTCATCACCCGCGGGTATTTGTCAGTTCTGTCTCTTAAAAGTCAGATAATTCTCCAGTTACGCTTGCAAATGTCCAGTCAGCGAATACATCGACATTAGCCCCTACAGTACCTCTTGCAACTGCTGTTACATTCTCTCCCATTCCGACAAAGAAATCTGCAGTGGTATATGTGGCGGCATTACCATCAGCATCTACAGTAGGGATGGCAGCTTCAATGGAAGTAGCATCAAATCCAACTTGAGCCGCATAATCAGCATACTCTTCTACGTCCTGGCCAAATGTTAAATCAAAAAAGTAGATATTGGACATATTCACATCCGTATTGGCGTCAAAGTCAATCAAACCTGTTGCTCCATCAGCTTTCACAGTTCCGTTTGTGATGGTATGTCCAGCTCCAGCGTAAATTCCTTCAGGACCATCCAATTCGAATGCTTCATCACCTGGATTGATTACTATGAAATTATTAAGTGTCCCAGCCCATGCTTGATCCGTATCAATAGCATCGTCACCAGCACCAACAACGATAGCATTAGAAACGCTGACAGTTCCTCCGAACCACTCGATTCCGTCATCCTGATTTCCTACTACTTCAACGTATTCGATGGTGGTGCCTGAACCAACTCCACCAAGCGTAATGCCATTGATTTCGTTTCCTTCACCAATGTTTGCTCCTCCATGACGAACAGATACATATCTGATAACTCCAGAGTTATCCGCATCATCCGTTCCTCCATAAAGACCATTTGTATCAGTTGCCGGAATTCCTTCGATTTGTTCTGATTCATTGTCTGCAGAAATCCTAGCATTTCCTAAGACCAAAAGTCCACCCCAAAGACCATTAAGGTCAGCTGTAAGGTTTGGGCTATTAATCTGACCAAGTGTGATCTGGTCAGCCTCAGAAGTAAATATGATTGGAGCAGAAGCCGTTCCTTCTGCCATTATTTTGGCGCCTCTTGCAATTAGCAGTGCCGTAGCATTGGCACCTGTTCCTGCTCGTCCTTTAATGATACATCCAGGCTCAATTGTTAAAGTAGCACCGGATTCTACAGTAACTCTACTTGCTAAAACATAAATAGAGTCATTGGACCAGGTTTTGTCCGAAGTAATATTACTATTCACCAAAACCCCAATTCCACCTTCAAGAGTATTGTTATTGTCAGTTGGAGTTACGCCATCATCACTTCCACATGAAACCATCAGTAGAGTTCCCACTAGAAGTATTGCGATTGCCTTTAAGTTTTTCATTTTCAATTTTGCGATTTAATTAATGAGTTAGATCAATTTGTACTGCAAAATTGAAGGTGGTATGTTAACTGCCTTAGGAATAGCAGTTACGATATCATTAAATGAGAAGCTTATTTGTTAGGGCACTGTTACAAATGTTAAGAAATTGTAAAGTGCCCTTCTTCCAAAGAATGTTCTGAGGGTGGTTTTATTTGCTAATGTTAACCTTAGATAATATGGATTTGATGATGTCGTGAGTCGTCACTTCGTCCGCTTCAGCTTCATAGTTGAGCAGAATTCTGTGGTTAAATACATCGTCAGCAATCTCCTTTACGTCCTCTGGTAGGACATAGTCACGCTCATTGAAGAAAGCCATTGCTTTAGCAGCCAGATTTAAATTGATGGAAGCTCTTGGAGATGCTCCAAACTGAATGTATTGGGCTTCATCATTGAGCTTGTAGTCCAATGGATTTCTTGTCGCAAAAACCAACTCAATGATATATTTCTCAATAGATTCAGAAACAGTCACCTGGTTGATTTCATTTCTGATTGAGAATATATCGTCTTTGGTGAGGATGGTTTCCAATTGCGGATTGAAACTCATATTGGAAATCCTTCTCATTACTTCCAACTCATCTTCTTTACTCAGGTAGTCCACATGAATCTTTAGCATGAATCGGTCAACCTGTGCCTCAGGTAGTGGGTAGGTTCCTTCCTGATCAATTGGGTTTTGAGTAGCCATTACCAAAAATGGTCGATCCAGCTTATAGGTAGTTTCACCAATGGAAACTGTTTTTTCCTGCATGGCCTCTAACAAAGCCGACTGGACTTTAGCAGGTGATCTGTTCACCTCATCAGCGAGTATCAGGTTGGCAAATATTGGTCCCTTCTTTACTTCAAACTCAGCTTTCTGCTGATTGTAAATCATTGTACCTACTAAATCGGCTGGCAGTAAGTCCGGGGTGAACTGAATTCTTTGAAAATCAAGTTTCAACACATCGGCAAGAGCATTTACTGTTAAGGTTTTTGCCAAACCGGGTACACCTTCAAGTAAAATATGTCCTTGCGTAAAAAGACCCACAAGCAATCGATTGACCATGTACTCCTGACCAATCACTACTTTGCCCACTTCAGAAATCACCTTTTGGATTTTATCCTGATGCTCTTTTTGAAGATCCTTATCTACTACTTGCTCTTCCATGTTTATCATTTGAGTTTGGCTTGCAAAAATATGATTTGAATTCAAATATTAAAGAACCATTTGAAGTAAGGAAAAAACGGAGGATTTTCGGTGTTAAATCTTGTTAACGCCAGCTGGTCTCCTCAGAAACTTCCTGTTAAATGTTCGAATGATCAATCGTGTCCCCTTGTCATATGTGAAGTAACTCCAAATCCAGTTGTTTAGTGTGATGAGTTTATTTCTAAAACCAATGAGGTACATAATGTGAACGAACATCCAGATCAACCATGCAAAAAATCCTTTAAAATGCATGCCATTAGGCATATCTACCACTGCTTTGTTCTTACCAATGGTTGCCATTGACCCTTTATTAAAATACTTGAAGGGTACCATTTCTTTACCAGCGAATCTGTTTTTGAAATTCTTTGCAAGATGCCATCCTTGCTGCATGGCCACTGCAGCCACCATCGGATGACCCTGAGGATATTCTTCATTTTGCATCATAGCAACATCCCCAATTGCGAAAACATTATTGGTACCTTTAACCAGGTTGTAATCATCAACTAAGATTCTGCTTTTTTCAACTGAAGACTCATTTAAGCCTTCCACTACATTTCCCCTAACACCTGCTGACCAAACAACCGTAGCTGTTTCTATTGTGCCATTATTCAATGTGACTGTATCACCATCATAGTCCTCCACAAAGGTGTTGAGTTGTACTTCAATGCCCATTTTCCTGATGTAATTAAGGGCCTCCTTACCTGCAAATTCACTCATCCCATTAAGTAATCTACCAGACCCCTCAATCAGATAAATTTTCATCTGAGAGAAGTCTAAATCCGGATAATCTTTAGGAAGAATGTGTTTTCGCAGCTCTGCTAGGGCACCACTTACTTCTACACCAGTAGGCCCTCCTCCAACAACCACAATATTCATCATCTTTTCGAACTCACCCTTGTCCTGAGTCATGACTGCCTGTTCGAAATTTTGAAGGATGTGACTTCTTACATCCAGCGCGTGCACGATTCGCTTAAGTGGCAATACCTTAGGTCGAAAATCTTTCTTGTTGAAATAATTGGTGACAGAACCGTTTGCTAATACCAGATTGTCGTACGATAAGTTGCCAATGGTCGTCACTACTTCATTATTTTCCGAATCAACACCGGTCACTTTCACCATTCGGAAATAATAGTTCGGATTGCCTTCAAATGACTTTCTAAGTGGTCCGGCAATCGAATCTGGTTCAAGACCGGCTGTGGCAACCTGGTATAATAGCGGTTGAAATGTATGGAAGTTGTTCTTATCTAAAAGGACAATTTGGGCCTTCACTTTTCTCAAAGATTTAGCCAAATTAAGACCTCCGAAACCTCCACCAACAATTACAATTCTAGGTAGGTCATTATCAGGAATGGCCAGAGAAAGATGAGCAGGAATTGGCATGTGTCTATTTTTTATTTACTAAACAACATCCCCCAATAATAATTCTTTGCTTTACTATTTAATTGAAGAAAAAATGTAAACCATTTCCTTTGCTATTTGTGAGGATCTTTCTCCATAGACTTGCGCCTCTTCTCCAGTACCATCAGAAACTTTAGGATCTTCATAAAACAGCTTGATTCGGGCATTTGCTCCATGGACAATCGGACATTCAGCATCAGCTTCTGAGCAAGTCATAATTGCTGCAAATCCTGTTGAAGGATTATAAGGATCATCAAACGTTTTAGAGAAACAGATAATAGGTGCCACATCATCAGAGAAATGGACTTTGTACTTAGGGTTATCACCCTCTTCTTTCGTCACATGAAAGCCAGCACTTTCAATAGCAGCTACTGCATTCGGATGAAAAGCTGTCGCTTCTGTACCTCCCGAAAAAGTAGATATATTAATTCCAAAATGATGAGCCATGGTCTGAGCCCAGATTTGACTTAGGTGACTTCTGCGTGAATTGTGGGTGCAGATGAAATTAAGTTTAGGATCATTAGTTGACTGTATGTAGTCTCTAATTTGATTTAGAATCAATTTTCTTTCATTTGTGATTTCGACTGATTCTGCCTTGTCGAGGTAGGATTTTATTTGAGGGTAGATCATTTGTGCGTTTTAGAATAAGTTTAACAACCCCCTAACCCCCCCTTTATTAAGGGGGAATTTAAGGGAATTAAATATTTAACAACAAGCTGCGGCTTGCTTCTCTTCATTTTGTTCAACATCTCCTAAGAAATGATATACTTCCCATTCATACCCGTCTGGATCATTTACCCAAAACTTGTCCTGAATGGCATAGCAACAGACTGTTTCAGCTTCTTCTAATTGAACCAATTTTTGACCTCTTGCGAGATTGAGCTTTTCGTTTAATTCTTCTTTGGTTTCAACCTGGATACCAAAGTGACCCACATCATTGTTTACTTTCTGAGGGTTCTGAATGAACGAAATGGTTAATGCCGGAGCATCCAGCTCATATTTGGCATAATCTTCTTTCACCTTAGCAGCTCCTTCATTGAAGAATTTATCATAAAACTGCACCGTCTCACTGATATCACTAACATATAGCGAGATATGTGTGCGTGGAAATACATTTTTCTGTTCCATAATTATTGTAGTTTAATTAGTTATTAATTCGATGTAGCATTTTTCGAAGTGCACATGCACATCCGGGTCGCCTATAACCCATCTATTTCCATCAGGATCGGTAAGTCCAATGGCTCGATCGACTACTTCACAATCCTCCTTCATTTTTTCAATAGCATTAAACCTGCTCATTCGCTGATAAATTTTAACCACCTCGAATGAATCCTGAATTTCAAATTCATTCGTCTGCCTTTCATGTTTTCCCTTTGACTCAATTATTTCCAGATTAAAGTTTTCTGCTTTGAATTGAATGCAAGACGGGGTAATCTCCTGAGGCATACGATCTAACAGCGCTCTATAAAAAACCAGGCTATTATTCAGATTACTACTTTGGATCCTAATCAATTTCATCTATATATCGTATTATTACGATTAATTAATTCAAATTTTTTTAACAACAATTTGCCGGATCAAAACTTTCAAGAAGCCCTTCTAGTCTTGATTTCACTTTGTTCCATACTTCCGGATTAATGCAATAACACATGGAAGTTCCTTCAACCGTTCCGGCTATCAGTCCAACACTTTTCAATTCTTTTAAATGCTGAGAGATGGTGGCTTGAGCTAGACCTAATTCTTCTACCAAATCACTGTTGATACATTTATTGGCTTGAATTAAATGTTCCAGGATGGCTATTCTGGCAGGATGTGCAAATGCCTTAGCCACTAATGCCAATTCGTTTTGTTCGGAGGTAAATAAATCTGTTTTGCTAACTCCCATATCGTAATATTACGATGAATAATTCATTTGGTTGTGAAATAATATTTTTTTCTTAGCCAGAAGGCTACCCGAACCAATAATATCAGTGCAGGAACTTCGACTAGCGGCCCAATTACTCCAGCAAACGCTTGTCCTGAATTTAGTCCGAATACAGCAATCGCAACCGCAATCGCTAATTCAAAGTTATTTCCGGCAGCTGTAAAAGCGACCGATGCGTTTTTGTCGTAATCTGCCCCAACTGCTTTGCTTACAAAGAATCCAATTAAAAACATGATCACAAAGTAGATGAGTAATGGCACGGCGATCCTCAATACATCTAAAGGTATTTCCACAATTAGCTGGCCTTTCAGTGAAAACATAACAACGATTGTAAACAGTAGTGCAATTAATGTAATAGGAGATATTGTCGGGATGAAGGTGTCTTTGTACCACTTTTCTCCTTTCATTTTCACAAGAAACCATCGGCTTACTATTCCAGCTAAAAAAGGAATGCCTAAATATATCGCAACGCTTTCCGCTATTGTAGCAATGGATATATCCACTATTGCTCCATCAAAACCGAAGTAGGGTGGAAGTACTGTGATAAACAACCAAGCGTAAAAGCTGTATCCAAAGACTTGAAAGATGCTATTTAATGCAACAAGACCAGCTCCATATTCACTGCTTCCTTCCGCCAAGTCATTCCAAACAAGCACCATAGCAATGCAGCGTGCTAAGCCAATCAAGATTAAACCAATCATATATTCAGGATAATCCTGAAGAAATGTGATGGCTAAAACAAACATCAATAATGGTCCAATGATCCAATTAAGAACAAGTGATAATGAAAGGATCTTCACATTTCGAAACACTTTAGGCAATAATGAATAATTGACCTTAGCAAGTGGCGGATACATCATTAGAATAAGCCCAATTGCAATTGGCACGTTGGTGCTGCCGGAACTCATGGAGTTAACTGAATCTGCGACACCCGGAAAAAAATAACCGACTCCAACGCCTACCAACATGGCTGTGAAAATCCACAGCGTCAAATTCCTATCCAAAAAGCTTAATTTTTCCATGCTTTCATTTATTTATCGCAATATTGCAATGAATAGATAGATTTTAAAAACAATTGCACTTAATTTTTTTGTCTATCTATTAGAAATTTTATATTCGAGCTTTGAATAAGGCTATCCTTATTAAAACCAGTTTCTCGTTTTAAAACCATTTTTTTAATGACTACCATCAAAAGAACCTGCTTTTCTTTCGTATTTCTTATTGCCTTTTTTTTATTGTTAACCCCTACCAGAGCCCAGGTAAATGAAAGTGACTCCCTTGCATTAATTGCCATTTATGACAGTCTCAATGGTCCCAATTGGAATACACCATGGGATCTTACCAAGCCGATAAAGACTTGGGATGGTGTGATTGTGGTCAACAATAAGGTGGAGCGAATTTTTTTAAATTTTGATAATAATGTTTCTGGTACATTACCAGCGGTAATCGGAGAGCTAGAAGATTTAAAGAAACTGCAAATCACAGGCTGTAACCTCCAAGGCGACCTACCCTCCGAGCTATCCAACCTCACGAAACTGGAAACACTTGAGCTTTGGTCAAACCGGCTTACCGGGCAAATACCTGATATCAGCACTTTAACAAACCTGACAGAACTTAACTTAAATTTTAATTTGCTGGAAGGACCTATTCCTCAAGGAATCGGTAATCTGGTTAATCTTACAAAATTGGATTTAGCACAAAATAATTTGAGTGGTGATATTCCATCTGAAATAGGAAACCTGACCGCTTTAGAATTATTAAATCTGTCCTTTAACGAACTGACCAGTGTCCCTTCAGAGATTGGTAACCTGGTAAGCTTAACTGATCTTCACCTGGGCGCTTTAAACTTAAGCACTTTACCAAACGAAGTTGGTAATCTGGTGAACCTAAAGAATCTTATGCTTTACGGTTCCGGCATCAGTGGTGCCTTCCCATTTGATTTATCTCAAATGACAGCTCTGGAAGAGTTTTCTATAAGAGATAATAATTTAACTGGCCCAATTCCTCCTGAGGTAGGTATGCTAACGCAGTTAGTCGGGCTTGATTTTTCACTGAATCAATTTGAAGGCACCATCCCAGCTGGGATTGGTTCTTTATCCAATATAGAAGAACTCTATTTGTACGGAAACAACATTGAAGGTTCAATTCCTACAGAGTTTAAAAATCTGACGGCTTTACGAAAGCTACTTATTTACGATAATAATTTATCTGGTGATGTCCCGGAATTCTTGAATACACTAATAAACTTAGAGCGTTTAGATTTAAGAAATAACGGATTCATTAATTTGCCAGATTTATCAGGCATTGAAAGCCTTGTTTCATTTAGCGTAATGGACAATTTTTTTGAATTTGATGATTTGTTGCCAAATCAAACCGTCCTATCTGGGTATGCTCCTCAGGGCAAAGTTGATCAACTGGACACATTTGACATTGAAACAGGTGATGCCCTAATGTTAACAGCAGCCACACCAAATACAGACGGTAACAACACCTATAAATGGGTATTAGATAATTCATTTATTGATGGAGCCACCAAAATAAATTATGAGTTTTATGCGGTTGAACCAGGGACATATGAAATTTACTATCTGGCGGAAAACCCTGCTTTACCAAATCTATTCCTTGTGAGCCACGATATCGTCGTAAACGTCACAGCCTCGGACGATGTAACCCCAAGAAATATCGAGCTTAGCAATCATATAGTTCTTGAAGGTCAGTCGGCTGCAACAAAGGTAGGGACACTCTCAACTGTGGACCCTGAAGAAAATGATGAGCACACATATGCATTAGTAGGTGGAGACGATATCAATTCATTTTTTATCACTGAGAATATACTTCGAACTAATGAAGTATTTGATTTTGATCAAAAGTCATCGTATCAAATAACGATACGTACCACTGACCTAGGTGGTAGAACCCTCGACAAAACGTTTGAAATATCTATTGAAGAAGATCAAAGTGGTGGATCAGATATCATGGACTTTGACGGGAATGGACGAACTGGTGCAATCAGCTTTGTCATTAATGATGAGGTGTACATCGGCCTGGGCAAGGATGCGGATAGCTTGTACACTGATTTTTGGAAATATAATACAGCAACTGCTTCATGGACAAGTCTGGAAGATTTTCCAGGAACCGCTCGTACTGATGCCGTAGCATTTACCATTGACGGAATAGGATATGTTGGGCTAGGTCGGGATGCTGAATTCAATACCTTCAGTGATTTTTATGTATTTGATCCCTCTGCAGGTTGGTCACAAGTCAGTGAATTTGGGGGAACCCCAAGATATGATGCTGTCTCATTTACAATAGATGGTGTTGCCTTTGTTGGAACTGGGAAAGATGATACCAGTGAAACAAATGATTTTTGGAGCTATGATGCATCTACTAACTCCTGGACAGAGGTTACTGCAATGCCAACTGACGCAAGAACAAGTGCAGTTGCCTTTTCAATTGGTACCAAAGGATATGTGAGTGGGGGCGTCTTCTTTGATGGCTCTACCACTCAGCTTAGTGATGTTCAGGAATATGATCCTGCAACCAACGAATGGAAAGAAAAGGTTTTTGCTGATGGCATCAACCTGTCTTTTTCCGGGGCTACTGGATCGGCATCCGACGAAGAAGGTTACATTTTTTATGGCAATAAAGAGCAGGTAACCAAGTATGACCCAAACACCGATGAAATAACCGATCTTGGAGATGTATTCAACCTAGGTTCCGATCGTCATGCCGGTGTGAGTTTTCGGATCGGAAACTCCATTTATTTTGGACTTGGAAGCTATTCCGAAGACATATTCAGTGACCCGATTTATCCTGTTGAGATACTCAGGTATGATTTGCCAATAGCTGAAAAAAATGTTGCGCCGGAAGACATAATCCTCGAAAACAGATTCGTTAAAGAAAATGTTGCGCCAGTAGATCTGGGAGAACTCTACACCATAGACCAGAACGTTTCTGATACTCATGAGTACGCATTGGTTAGCGGAGATGGGGATACAAACAATGACCTCTTTGCAGTGTCCGGATCGATTTTGACAACAAATGAATCATTTAATTATGAAGAACAGTCACTCTATTCTATAAGGCTCCAAACCACAGACCAGGACGGGTTAACTTTTGAGAGGGTGTTTGAAATTGAAATTCAAGATATAAATGAGCCCCCTTCTGAACTAAGTCTGGATAATAATGAAATATTAGAGGGTGAAACCGAGAATACTTTAATTGGCACATTCACAACTACAGATGAGGATTTTGACGAGTCCTTTACCTATACGTTATTGAGTGCCTCCGATTCTTTCAACATTCAAAACGATAAACTTTATAGCAGTGTCACATTTGATTTTGAAACCCAAAATCAATATTCCATTGAAGTGGAAGTTTCAGACTCGGCAAACCATACGCTCACAAAGAGCTTTGCGATTAAAATAATTGAGATTAATCAACCTCCTACGGACATAAGTATTTCCAATGCTGCTATAGAAGAAGGGTTTCCCGAAAACTCAACCGTTGGATTGCTAACCACAACTGATGCAAACATAAAAGATGAGCACAATTATGAAATTATTGAAGGTGAAGAAGATTTTTCCCTTGAAGGAAATGCTTTGATTGCTAAAAGAACATTTAACCATGAAGAACAAGCCGAGTATAATGTTGAAATTCAATCAACGGACAGGCAAGGAGCATCAGTAACTGAAATTTTTACGATCCAAGTAACGGATGTTAATGAAGCACCAACAGGGATCGTCCTGGACAATACTGAAATAAATGAAGATGAAGCTGAAGGATTATTAGTAGCGATAATAAGTACAATCGACGAAGATGAAGATGATAGCTATACGTATGTTATCCGAGGCGTTTCTGCATTTTCACTTTCGAATGACAGTCTTTTCGCGGATAGATCCTTTGATTTTGAAGAACAATCATCCTATGAAGTCACCATTCGATCAACTGATGCAGGAGGTCTTGCTATCGAAGAAGATTTCATAATTACAATTCTGGATCAAGAAGAACCTTTAGCTACTGATGATCCCGGGAAGGTATTTCGTGTTTATCCAAACCCGGTTGAAAGTAAAGTCAATTTTGATGTGGACTATTCATTCCAGGGTAAGCTTGAAAGTGTACTAATTAATGCTGCAGGCAAAATCGTACACAAACAAATCATGAACATGGATACAAATCACCAGTCCTTTAGTATTTACATGAGCGAGCTACCACAAGGTATTTATATCCTTAGGTTAGAAATGGGTAGCGAAACACTGAAAAAGAGAGTGATTAAACGGTAGTCAAACCCACGCATATGAAATTTAAAAAAGCGATCTAAACAGGTCGCTTTTTTTGTTTTAAGTCACAACCTCAAAATCATTAACTTCAACCTATGATCAATCTGACCAAACTCATTCTTAAAATCCTCCCATGGTTGCTTACTGTGGGGCTGCTATCATGGATGTTATTTCAGGAGAAAATCACGAACTCAAGGGAGCGAATAACTGAAATAGAAACAAACACAATTCTAACCCGAGTTGAGCAAATGGGGAAAATGGAGTTGGTGAAGTACAATTTTCAAGAAGTCACTGAAGTGAAAAAAATTGCTGGAGAAATAGATCTTAAATTTTTTAAGTACAAACCAGTTCCAGATTCCAAAGGAGTGTTGATCAGTCAGGGAAGTGCTGTAGGATGCATTGATTTCACAAAAATCAGGAATCAGGATGTAATTGCTTCCGGTGATACCATTATCATTAAGCTTCCTCCTCCCGAAATCTGCTATTTCAAAATTGACCTGGAGAAATCTCGATTATATGATCTGAAAACGGATTATATGAGGGGTGATGAACGACAATCATTTGTACAAGAGCTTTATAAGGTTGCTGAGAAACAAATCGAAGATTCAGCACTTAAATCGGGTATTTTGGAACAGACGAGAGAGAATGCGCACGTTGTACTAAAACCTATGCTAGAAAACTTAACAAAAAAAGTAGTTATTATACATTTCAATTTAAACAGTGAAACAGAGAGACTCTAACAATTAGAAGATTGCCTTACTTTTTTTCTTGATAAAAAAAGTAACAAAAAAATCAAGAAGATTTTAAAGCTTTTACGCACAACCCATCACCACCGCTCCAAATCTTCATTCCCACCCTCCTTAGTGTATTTAAGTATAACTCATCCCACATTTTATTAACTTATGAGATTGATCATATCACTTGTTCAAACCCATAAACCATTTTATCATTGCCGACACTCGATGGAAAAATTTGTAGAGGTACGAAAGCTGATTGCTGACAAGAATCCCACACTACTCAAATGGTTGCCTGGATTTGTTATTCGATGGATTGAAAAGATCATTCATCAGGATGATCTAAATAAATTTATGGCAGCCAATAAAGATGCAGATGCCTTCGAATTTTCTGAGGCTACAATGAAATTACTCCATCAAAAATTAAGTATCAAGGGAAAAGAAAACATCCCTGAGTATCCTCAACCTTGCATTTTTGTAGCTAATCACCCTTTTGGAGGAATGGATGCAATCACAATCATCCATTTACTAAAGGACGTTAGGCCGGACATCACTTTTATTGTAAACGATTTGCTAATGGCTGTCCGGAATTTAAAAGAAAAATTCGTTGGTGTGAATAAAGTAGGAAAAAGCGCTGCTGAATCCTTACAAAAAGTTGAAGAGCAGTTTGCTTCAGGCACGGCCACATTTCTCTTCCCGGCAGGGTTGGTCAGTCGAAAGATTGATGGTGAAATTATGGACCTGCAATGGAAAAAAACATTTGTGACAAAGTCCAAGAAATACAACAAACCAGTCGTTCCTGTCCACATTGATGGTCGACTGACTAACAGATTTTATCGATTGTCCAACATCCGTAAGTTTTTAGGCATTAAATTAAATATCGAAATGTTCTTTCTTGTTGATGAGCTTTTCAAGCAGCAAAACAAGAAAGTGAACATTGTTGTGGGATCGCCTGTTTCACCTGCCACATTCACCAAGGATAAAACGGATGTAGAATGGGCTCAGTGGATGAAAGGAGAAGTGTATAAATTAAAGGAATAGTTGATATTAACCGTCAGCTTTTAAATTAACAATTCCTCCCTTGAGGCGGTCCGATGAGTCGGAGGTTAGGAGTGTGACATTGTAATTACCTACTAAGTTACCCTTTCATCCCCTCAAGGGGAAAATTTATAAAATGCAAAAAGAAAAGGATATCATACCGCCAATAGATCGTGACCTGCTCGAAAAGGAGCTAAATGAGGAGCGCTTTGTTCGTGATACAAACAAGGGTGGAAACAAGATTTACATTGTGAATCACCACAACTCACCGAATACCATGCGTGAAATTGGACGATTGAGAGAGGTTTCTTTCAGATACGCAGGGGGTGGTACTGGTGAGGAAGTGGATATCGATAGCGCTGATACCCGAGAACGATGCTATGAGCAACTGGTAGTTTATAGTCCGGAAGATCGCGAGATCATCGGAGGCTATCGATTCATTACCGGTGAAAGAGCTGAAAACCCTGATACTGGAGACTTTGACTTATCTACTGCTCATTACTTCGATTTTTCGGACCAAATGAAAGAAGATTTTCTTCCATACTCAATCGAGCTTGGAAGATCTTGGGTACAGCCTGATTATCAACCTTCCAACAATCCTCGCAAAGGGCTATTTGCGCTCATGAATATCTGGGATGGACTTGGGTGCCTGGTGACGCACTACCCTGATATCAAATACTTCTTTGGTAAGGTGACGATGTACACCAGCTACAACAAGGAGGCTCGGGACATTTTGCTGTCCTTTATGGCCCATTACTTCCCTAATAAAATGAATCTGTGTGAACCCAAACCAGAACTAAAGGCGGGATTTGAGGATGGATTGTTCAAAGAGCATTTTACCACTGAAATGAATTATCAGGATGGATTCAAGCTGCTTCATAAGCTTCTGAAAGAACGGGGCGAGTTTGTTCCTCCTTTAATCAATATTTACATGAGTCTTTCTGACACAATGATGACATTTGGTACTGCACAGAACCCGGACTTTGGAGATGTGGAAGAAACAGCCATTCTTGTTACGATTGATGACATCCATCAAGAGGTAATTGATCGGCATGTGAATTATTGATTTTCAAAAAGCGAAAGCTGATATTCTTTAGGCGAGCATTTCATCTTCCGTTTAAAGGCCCGATTAAAAGTGGCTTTACTGTTTTTAGCTTGAATAGGTCATTGACACTGTATGGCATTATAATTCATGCAATAAAATCTTAGTTATCAGATTGGTGCTGGAATTGAAATGTACAATCAACATTTTTCCATCCTGTTCGACCTCTTCATGAAACAACTTAATCGCATAGAAATTTGGACCTTTATAGTTATCAGCATACACATACATTTCTGAAACTTCATTGTAGTGATCACCAACCTTAATTGATTTACCTCTATAGGATACCGAAAGTGAATTATCCGTTAGTTCAAAAGCGTCCAACTTATCGTTTGACACAAATACATAATTAGTGTTGTATATAAATCTTTCTGCCATTAATTCATCCATTTCATAATAGTAATCCTCTATCGAGTTTGGAGTACCAAGTTTTGTGAGAATGTGAGCACGAGGATGATCTAAAAATACAGCTTCATTTGAAGAACTTGTTTTAAGACCAAGTTCAGAAATTTGCATTCTCTCAACAGAACCAGGCATCCCTATTTGAGCAAAAGATAAATATGGGAAATAGAGAAGAACTAATAAAACTATTTTATTTTGCATATTTTCAAAAGAGGTCTATCCGAAAGGATAATATAAAGTGAGTTTTACTTTACTCGCTTTCCATGTTTCACCACAAGGTCTACATCCTGTAGGAGAGAAATGTATCGCAAGACATCCCCATTGACGGCAATGATGTCTGCGTACTTTCCTTCTGAAATGGTGCCATAATCATTTTCAACACCCATAATTTTAGCAGGCCAGTAGGTGGCAGCCCTGATGGTATACATGGGATCAAAATCAAATTCATTGACCCAGACATCAAGCTCATTCCAGGTAGATTGAATGTGGAACTTCATCGGTATTCCACTGTCTGTACCTATTAGTAATACCACACCAGCATCCTTTAGCTGATTTACTTTTCTTTCGAGCGTTGGTTTGCGAATCGGTGTTAGCTGAAAATAGGGTAAACGATCCGGGTATTTGAAGGATTGCTTTATGTCCTGAACAACCGTATCCGGAAGTCCTAGGTGCCATTTTGGGTTATCAAGTTTTTCGCGATTGTCTCGCACATATTCGTAGTTGTAAAGGCCTTCTACGGTTGGAGTCCAGTATAGGGGTCCTAGATTCATTTGAGCGGTTCGCTCTTTGATCATTTCCATAACATCCTGAGGATATTCCGGAGCACTCGATAATCCCGTATGTTCGAAGCAATCCACTCCTGCAATCAATCCTTTTCGTATTTCTTCTGGTCTGTGGGCATGAGCAACTACTGTTAAGTCATATTTGTGTGCTTCATCTACGACTGCATTTACAACAGCCTGAGTCATCTGATCCTGATCAATAAGTTTAATACAGTCAACCCCACCTTTCGCTAACTCTCTCACTTTCTCTCTAGCATCTTTTTCGTCAGAAACACCCCATCGGAACATTTCTGTACCTGGGTATGGTTCTTTCTGAATAAATGGACCGGAAACATACATTGTAGGTCCGGGAATTTCTCCAGCGTTTATTCGGTCTCTTACACTGATACTTTCTTTTAGGGGGCCTCCAAGATCTCGTGCACTTGTTACTCCTGCCATTAATAACTGTTTCGCTGAGGCTGGCATAATTACATTTTCAAAAAGTGGCGGATACGTTTTATCCCAATAGGTATAGTCTGCATGCCCATTGATCATAAGATGAACGTGCATATCCCATAAGCCTGGCATGACACTCATACCTTCTGTAGAAATGACCTCTGCATCATCGGGGATATTAAGTATCCCAACCTGGCCTACGGCTTGAATGCGATCACCTTCAATGATAATGACGCTGTTTTTTATCGGTGTTGAGCCGAATCCGTCAATGAGGGTTCCTCCTACCAGAGCTTTGGTTTGGCCATTTGAATAGAAGCATGTAACAATTGATGCTGTGAGAAGAAAAAATAATGTTCGCATGGTTAGGTTCTTTTTTACAAGATAATAAATGGACCAGGAACCAGAAATTGTCAACCAACTACAAGCTCCAAAAACTTGCGTCATCAGGGTCTTTGGTACCTTGAGTGGGACTTGAACCAGCAGAACCTCTTCGCACGCTCTCGACCCACCCTTCAACAACAAATACCCCCTTTTTGGATTTTTTTAGGTATATTAAGAGATATTAAATTCTTGCTAGGGATCAATCCTCTTTTGAGAATATTCTATTTCAGCCAGATCAATTGAACTTCAGAATTCACGGCATCCGACTGTCAATATTTGGATAAAAAAATATTTTTTTCAATAGCACAACCTTGATGTGGCTTTTGAAGTATTAGCAGTCAATTTTTTGAATAATTAAATTAATGATAAAGAAAAGTACAAAGTCTCAAGCGCTGCTTGAAAGAAGAAAGAATATCGTAGCAAATGGAGTTGGTGTGTTCAACACCGCCACCGTAAGTGAGGCCCATGGAGCCACGGTGATTGATGTGGATGGAAATGAGCTGATTGACTTTGCCGGTGGTATTGGAGTGGTGAATGCCGGGCACTGTCCGGAACCTGTCGTGGCTGCCATCAGAGAGCAGGCTGGCAAGTACCTCCATACCAGCTTCAATGTGGTGACGTATGAGCCCTATATCAAATTGTGTGAAGAGCTTTCTGAGATTTTACCGCATGGCAAAAAGACCAAGGCAATGTTGGTGAGCACGGGAGCGGAAGCCGTAGAAAATGCGATCAAAATTGCACGTCAGGCTACCAAACGCCAGGGTATATTGTGTTTCACAGATGCGTATCATGGTCGTACCATGATGGCGATGACACTTACCAGTAAGATTGACTACAAAATCGATTGTGGTCCATTTTCACCGGAGGTATACCGCATTCCTTTTCCAAATTTCTACAGATACAGTGAAGGAAAATCCATGGATGAGTTTGTGGAATGGAAGCTTAAAAGCTTGAAGGCGTGCGAAAAGAATCTGGTTGATCCAAAAAGCCTGGCAGCAGTCATTATCGAGCCTATCCAGGGCGAAGGTGGATTTAATCCTGTACCTCAAAAATATATGGAGGGCTTACGAGCTTTCTGCGATGAGCACGGCATCATGCTTATTATTGATGAAATACAGAGTGGTTTTGCCAGAACAGGCAACTGGGCCAGCTGGCAGAACTATGATGTGACACCTGATATCAGCACGTACGCCAAATCGATGGGATCAGGACTCCCGATTGCTGCTGTACTTGGTAGAGCAGAAGTGATGGATGCAGCAGCACCCGGCACGATCGGCGGTACGTATATCGGTAGCCCGATAAGCTGCGTGGCAGCCTCAGCTACCATTCAATACATGAAGGACATCAACCTGAATAAGCGAGGAGCTGAAATCGGCAAAATCATCACGGACAGGCTTGAAGCTTTAAAGAAAAAATGTTCAGACATTGGGGACGTCAGAGGTCAGGGCGCGATGATCGCCATTGAGTTTGTGAAAAACGGTGATCCAAGACAACCAAATGGGGAACTGTGTGGTGCGATCGTCAAAGCCTGTGCTGCCAGAGGTTTGATCATACTTAGTGCCGGCACCTACAAAAACATTATTCGAATCCTTTCTCCGCTGGTTATTACCAATGAGCAGCTGAATGAAGGACTCGACATTTTAGAACAAGAAATAGTAAACAATTCAAAAACCAATAAATGAAACCATTCGCAATTGCAGGAATTCAAATGAAAGTATCAGCGGTTCAATCCAATGTGGAAATGATGAAGCTGAAACTGGATATTACCATGAACCTTTATCCGTGGGTGGAGATGGTTGTTTTTAGTGAGTTGTGTGGCTTTGGCCCATTGCTACACACGGCCCAAGAAGTGCCAGGACTATTTGAGCAGGAGATGCAAAAAATGGCGAAAAAATATGGCATCTGGTTAGTTCCTGGCTCCATTTTCGAAAAGAGAGAAGGTAAAATTTATAATACAGCTTCTGTGATCAATCCTCAAGGAGAGGTGGTTTCTAGATACAGTAAAATGTTCCCTTTCTATCCGTATGAAGTTGGTGTGACTCCAGGAGATCAATTTTGTGTATTTGACGTTCCAAACGTTGGAAAATTCGGTATTTCCATTTGCTACGACATGTGGTTTCCGGAAACTATCAGAACACTATCAGTAATGGGGGCAGAAGTAATTATTCACCCAACCCTGACAGGTACTATCGATCGTGAAATTGAACTTTCGATTGCAAGAGCAATGGCCAGTGTTAATCAGTGCTTTCTATTCGATGTAAATGGATTGGATACCGGAGGTAGTGGACGCTCCATCGTTTGCGGGCCTGACGGAGGAGTTATCTATCAGGCAGGAAGTACAGAGGAAATTATACCAATTGAACTAGATATTGAACGAGTAAAACGAAGCAGAGAGCTTGGACTCCTAAGATTAGGTCAACCGCTGAAAAGTTTCCGCGACCATATCGGCGTGTTTGGTATTTATCAAGCAGGAGCGCCTCTTCCATATCTAGAATCCCTTGGGCCACTGATCAAGCCGACCAAATTGGATAAGCTGACCAAACTTAAACTGAAGGAAAGTGAAATTTCTCAGAACGAACCGATCACTGCATTCAAAGGGCTTAAATAAAATCAATTATACACCTTAATCACAATTATAATGGGACTACCCTCAACAAGAAAGAAAAGTAAAAAACTAAGACACTATGTAAGCTGGTTTGAGATACCAGCATTGAACTTACTAAGGGCCGTAGGTTTCTACAATTTCATTTATGACATAGAAATGGAGACTACAGAGGCTGGTGGATATTCTATGGCGCTGTTTCCAGCAGATAATGGAATCGGTGGTGCAATCGTGGTTGGAGAGGGGAGCATCCCAAGCGAAACAGGTACGTTGGTTTACTTAAACGGAGGTAAGGATCTTTCGAAAGTTTTGAGTAAAGTGGAAGAAGCTGGAGGACGTGTCATCATGGACAAAACCCTTATCAGTGAAGAAGCTGGCTATTTTGCCCTTTTCATCGATACAGAAGGCAATAAACTCGCACTTCACTCCGATTCGTAAAATATGGCTGGTAAGAAAAAAGCAGTAAGCGCACCTTATTATAGCATTGGTCAACTGAGGTTAGATAACTGGAATGCACTTAAGAATGAAACCGAAGACTTATCTCATTGTAGAAAAGGGTCGGCTAATGAAACAAGTCATAGAAAAAATATTGATCGTTTACTCCATGACCTGTCATGTGTAGAACAATATTTCGCTATCCCCGGTAAGGCTATCATTGATAAGCTCAACAGATCATTAGCTAATCGGGAGCATGGAGTTCTAGCACATATTGTTAAGAAAACCACCCGTCAATTGATCAGTGATTTTTACAGCGGAAATCCATATTCTGTAAAAGATGATGATGGGGAACAGTTGGAAGTAGACACAGTAAATGATACTCCGCTAAACACTCGAAAGAATTATTTTGAAGTACTCTTCCTTGAAAATCTAAATTCAGTGGATGAGACTGCCTTACATGAAAAACTTCGAGAGTTACATGATCCAAACGATCAGTTTACTTACAATGTCACTATTCAGCATTCTTTTCAAGATGCATTAATCGCACTATTCTTCAACCCTAATATTCAGGCAGTTGTTGTTCGCTATGCACCACCATATCGATCTACGAATATCAAACCCCTAATAAAACCATATATTCAAAACGTACTGAATATTAATCTGGATCAAGTTCCGGAAGCTGAATTGGGACCTAAAATTGGTGAGCTAATCAGTCAATTCAGACCAGAACTCGATACCTACTACGTTACGGATACGGCACTGGGGAACCTCAAAGACAGTACACTAAATACTTTTAGAAGAATTTACTACCGCAAGGAAGACTTGCAAGAATTGCATTTAGCTATCATCAGAGGGATCAGAGAGCGATATAATACGCCGTTCTTTAGTGCTTTAAAAGAATACAGTCAAAAGCCAACGGGGATATTCCATGCAATGCCCATTTCTCGTGGTAACTCGGTCTTTAAAACCAAATGGATAAAAGATTTTGGAGAGTTCTATGGCAGAAATATGTTTCTCGCAGAAACATCTTCTACGACTGGAGGAATGGACTCTCTATTGCAACCTACAGGCCCTTTGAAAAAGGCGCAAGAAATGGCTTCTAAAGCTTATGGTTCGCAGCGAACATTTTTCGTTACAAATGGCACTTCTACTGCAAACAAAATTGTTCTACAGGCACTGGTAGAGCCTGGTGATTTGGTAATGATCGATAGAGATTGTCACAAATCCCATCATTATGGATTGGTATTATCTGGGGCTTACCCGGTCTATTTGGACTCCTATCCTATTGAAAAGTATTCCATTTATGGTGCAGTTCCTTTGGAGCAGATCACCAAAAAACTATTGGAATTGAAAGCCGCTGGTCGATTAGATAAAGTGAAAATGCTACTGCTTACCAACTGCACATTCGACGGAATGGTGTACAATGTGCAGCGCGTAATGGAAAGGGTTTTGGCAATAAAGCCAGACATGATTTTCTTATGGGACGAAGCGTGGTTTGCATTTGCTGGGTTCACTTATACTTATAAGCAAAGAACAGGAATGTTCAGTGCCAATAAGCTGCATGATAAATATCAATCCGCAGCATACCGAAAACAATATAAAGATCATATAAAGGGACTGAAAGCAGGTGAGGAGTCAACGCTTCCTGATCCTGATAAAGTACGTATAAGAGTATATTCTACCCAAAGTACACATAAAACATTGAGTAGTTTCCGTCAAGGTTCTATGGTTCATATTTGGGATGAGGACTTTAGGAAAAAAGCTGAGAGCACGTTTCTTGAGGCTTACATGACCCACACTTCCACTTCACCGAATTATCAGATGTTGGCGTCACTTGATGTCGGGAGAAGACAAGTTCAGTTTGAAGGATATGAGATGGTTGAAAGAAGCGTGGAACTGGCAATGGTATTCAGAGCTAAAGTGGTTGACAACCCACTCCTTAGTAAATATTTTGATGTGCTTACCGTGAAGGATTTTATACCTGATAAATACAGAGAGAGTGGTTTGAATGAATACTATGATTCTACAGCAGGTTGGAATCGAATGGAAGATTCTTGGGAGAAAGATGAATTCATGCTTGATCCAACCAAAATCACGTTGTTTATTGGAAGGACGGGTATTGATGGGGACACATTCAAGAACAAGTACCTCATGGATCAGTACAATATCCAGATCAACAAAACGTCGAGAAACTCAGTACTCTTTATGACAAATATTGGCACGACAAGAGGGAGTGTGGCATACCTTACCAAGGTATTACTAAAAATTGCAAGGCAGCTAGACGAGCATTATGAATCTCTTAATAAGAGGGAAAAAGAAATAGCCGATGCGCACATCAAATCGCTTACCCGTGATGTGCCCCCACTACCTGATTTCAGTAGGTTTCATTCTTCATTTCTTGCAGTTCCAGGTGTCCCCGGAGGAAATCTGAGAGCTGCCTACTTTCTTGCTTATCATGAAGAAAATTGCGAATACATCTCCATGCTTGATTGCAAGGATGCCTTGGATCAAGGAAGAGAGATGGTCGCATCTTCTTTTGTTATTCCGTACCCTCCAGGCTTTCCTGTTCTTGTTCCGGGGCAAGTAGTGAGCAAAGAGATTATTCGCTTTATGCTGGCGCTGGATGTCTCCGAAATTCATGGATACCGAGCAGATTTAGGTCTTCGCGTCTTCCGTGAATCTGTCCTTAATCGTCAAAAAACAGCAACGGCCATGGGAGCAATGGGTCTTGCCAAAAAGAACAATAAATAATTAACACACTTAACTAAAAATAATGAGCGCAAAAGAAACAAAGGCCAAGGCAACCAAAGCCACAAAGTCTGCAAAACCAACCAAATCAAAAGTAAAATCTGCACTAAACGGTATTTCAGACATCAGACGATTCTTCTATAAAAATGAAACACCTATTTACTTTATCAGCGCAACCAATTTTAATCTATTGGGAGCAGATGAGTGGATCAAAGGTTTCAAATTTATCTGTAATATCGAATGTTTCGACGGGTTACATCCCAATGTATTTGCTCCTAAAACAGTCGTACCACACGATGAATTTGAGAGCATTGAGGATATCAATAATTACCTTTTACAGCATCCTGAAGTTCAGGAATATATCCATGCTAGAAAGAAGAGAGGTAAGGCAGGAAAAGCTATGTTTTTGATGTTTGATGAGAAAACAGAAAAACTAGCTAAGAAGCTTGGACTGGAAGTTATTTTCCCAAGCGCCAAGATGAGGAACGCAATGGATAACAAGGTAAATACGAACCGAATTGCTGAGAAGGCAGGTGTTCCATGTGTGCCTTACGTTTTGTCAGCAGTTAAGAGTTATAAACACCTTACAGAAGTTTCCAAGAAGAAATTGGGTGACGATCTAGTTATTCAAACTCCATTTGGAGATTCCGGCCATACAACTTTCTTTATTTCTAATGAAAAAGAATACCTGAAGTATGCGGAAGAAATAGAGCAGGAAGATGAAGTGAAGATCATGAAACGCATCAATTGCCGTGGATCAGCAATTGAAGCATGTGTGACGAGAAATGGAACCATCGTCGCACCGTTGATGACTGAATTGGTTGGTTTCAAAGAACTGACTCCTTACAAAGGTGGCTGGTGCGGAAACGAAATATATCCTGATGCTTTCACTCCTGCCATCAGAAAGAAAGCCAGCAAATACACACAGCTTTTTGGTGACCAATTGAAAAAAGAAGGATATAAAGGATATTTCGAATTGGACTTCCTCATTGATCAGGATAATGGCGAGATTTATCTAGGTGAACTCAATCCAAGAGTTACAGGGGCTAGTTCAATCACAAATCATGCAGTTTTCGCTTTGGCAGATGCGCCGCTTTATCTTTTCCATATTCTGGAGTGGATGGATCACGATTATAATTTTAGCGTGAAAGCACTCAATGATAGATGGGCGAAGCAAGAAAATGTAGATGATTGGAGTCAAATGGTGATTAAGCATACAGAGGATACCATTGAGTATGTAAATGCTGCACCAGATTCTGGAATCTGGCATATGTTTGATAATGGTCATATCCAATTTGACAGAATGGACACGCATAGAAGAGCCGTTGAAACAGAAAAAGAAGCATTCTTCTTAAGAATTACCAAAACAGGAGATTACCTATATGAAGGAGCAGATCTAGGTATTTTGGTTTCTAGAGGTCGCATGATGACGAATGATTTTAAACTGACACCAAGAGCAAAAGGTTGGATAAAGGCAATCAAATCACAATACTCATCTGAGATGGTAGAAGACAAGCGTGAGCCAGTGATGTTGAAAGGAAGTTTGACTAAATAATTGTAGCTATTTAGGATGATTGAGTAAGCTTTTAATTCATTAAAAACACTCCTAAGTCCCCCTTTGGAGGGGGTTGGGGGAGGTTTGGACGAGATCAATAATGCTCAGACACAAATACAAATAAATTAGGGCAGTTCGCTTGAACTAATAAGTATAATTTGCTATTATGATACATCTTAAAATAGGTCAGTTCGGTTGGAATTGATAAAAGTATGAAACTCAAATTCTCGTCCATAAAGGAACCAATAGCAGATTTTAAATGGCAAAAGCTGTTCAATGAAAGATGGCCTGCATATAGAGCATGGTTAAAGTCTAGTGACGCAATAGCAGATGCAAGCATCTCTGTTGCCATGCTAGGAAAATACATGCCTGAAATGCTGGATACACATGATCATTTGTGCCGTTTAGTTCGAGCAGATGATGAAGCTATTAATTTTTTGACAGGGTTTCAACCTCCGGTTTATAATAGTGCTTGCTCTCAAGCGGTCACTACCAAGGGACTGATTCAATTGGTTCGTAATTATGATTATCATCCCGATCGATTTGAAGGCTTGTTGCTCATGACCGAATGGAATGGTAAGAAAGTGATTGCCAATAGCGACTGCCTGATGGGCGTTTTAGATGGAATGAATGAAGACGGATTAGCGGTTTCTCTTACTTTCGGGGGACGAGAAGCTATAGGATTTGGGTTTGGCATCCCATTCATATTGCGCTATGTGTTAGAATTTTGCTCTAATGTGGAAGAAGCAATTGACACATTGCTTCGTGTTCCTTCTCATATGTCTTATAATGTGACAGTAACAGATAAGAGTGGGTCGGTTAAAACAATCGAAATAGCGCCAGATAAAAGTGCAGTAGTTACGGATGATCCTTTTGCTACCAATCATCAAGGAGCAATTGAGTGGGCAGAAAATGCGAGCTTCACTCAGACTGCCGAGCGATCAGCATTTTTGAAAAACATTCTATCCAAAGGAGTGAATGGAGCAACACTAACAAACTCCTTCTTGAAGCCACCATTGCATAATCCAACTTTTTCAGGAGGCTTAGGCACACTTTATACTGCGGTGTATCGGCCGCTTGATGGAATGGTTCAAATGCATTGGCCAAATGATAGTTTATTCCAGTCATTCGATGACTTTACTGAAGGAGTCAAAACAGTCAAATTTGAAACAGAGGATCAGCTTAAGGAAGCTTGAGGTCTAAAATTCTGAAATATGAAAAACAAATATCAAGTGGAGCTTCTCGAAATGAAGGAGGTGCATGAGCTGCCGAATGCGTGGACCGCAAGTGACTTGGTCGGGTTGTTAAATCATCTTGACTTTGATGATGCAGAATCGATTGCATCGGAAGAGCTGAAGGAAATGGCAGGCATGGCTTTATCTGATTTTGATGTAGAGGAAGCCTCTGATAAGGTGATGGAATTTAGATTCGGTGACCGATTGAATAAGGGTCAGCGACAAAACCTGGTGGATGAACTTCAGGATGATCGGATATGGGAAGAATATTCGGATCTCACCTATCACAAGGAGCTTTTTAATGTCTGCTGCATGCTTTATTGGGGATTTCCCAAGAGGTTTTCAGAACCGGATATTGTGAAAATAAAACTGAAGATCATCTCTCAGAATAATGTTTCAGACGTCAATCTCAAAACATTAACCCCCTCTTTTATCGCTCGATTGCTGAATGATGGAATGGATAATCACAACATTATCTATCGGCTTTTTGATGAACAAATCGCCTCCAATAAGTTTGAAGAATCAGCGCATATTATTTGGAAGCTGGAAGAAGAAGGGTTCAATCCGGAAGATCGATCCAATACGATCACCATACATACTTCCTGGAATTGGGTGGATCAATTGAAAGGAGTTAAAAGTTATGAATCTACCGCGTTTTCAGACGGACAATTAAACTAACAAAATGGAATTTACGAGCATCAATCCCTACAACGGGGAGCAAGTAGGAAAATACACTTCACATACGAAAGAACAGACTCAAGCCATGCTTGAGAAGGCTCAAGCGGCGTTCGAAAGTTGGAGACATGTGCCCATAGCTGAAAGGGCTAAGCTCATGTCCAAAGCTGGTCAGGTACTCCGTGACAATGTAGAAGAATATGCCAAAATGATTACCCTGGAGATGGGCAAGCCCATTTCAGAATCAAGAGGCGAAGTGAACAAGTGTGCATGGGTATGTGATTATTATGCTGAAAACACTGCAGAATTTCTTGCTGATGAGACCATCAAAACAGATGCTCAAAAGAGCCTTGTGAAACACGAGCCCATTGGATGTGTATTCGCCGTGATGCCATGGAATTTTCCATTTTGGCAAGTGTTCCGATTTGCTGCTCCTACTTTAATGGCAGGAAATACAGGCATGTTGAAGCATGCGCCAAACGTCTTTGGATGCGCAGAACAAATAGCAGGAGTATTTAAAAAGGCTGGATTTCCTGAAGGTGTTTTTCAAAACTTAATCGTACATCATGATCAAACGGAAAACATCATTGCCCATGATGCCATAAAAGCAGTAACTCTAACAGGAAGTGAACGAGCAGGATCCGCTGTTGCAGCGCTTGCCGGGAAGTACCTCAAGAAATCCTTAATGGAGTTAGGTGGAAACAATGCCTTCATTGTGTGGGAAGATGCAGATATTGATAAAGCGGTAAAAACAGCCATCACCGCACGCATGATGAATTGTGGCCAAAGCTGCATTGCAGCAAAACGCTTCATTTTAGTAGGTAATGTGTATGATGAATTCGTTTCGAAATTTACCGAAGAGGTGAAAAAGTTGAATGCAGGAGACACCATGAACGAGGAAACGAAAATCGGCACACTAGCCAGAAAAGATCTGGCTGATCAACTGCAGGCGCAGGTCAAAAAATCCATTGAGGCCGGAGCTGAATTACTCGTTGGAGGGAACCAGAAGGAGTGCTTTCATGAACCAACTGTGCTAGGGAATGTGACCCCCGGAATGCCCGCCTTTGACGAAGAAACCTTTGGTCCATTGGCAGCTATGATCAAGGCAAAAGACATAGAAGAAGCATTTGCGCTTTCAGAGCAGTCGAAATATGGTCTGGGAGTAACAGTTTGCACAACCAATATTGAAAAAGCTTTGGCAATGTCAGACAAAGTGAGCGATGGAGCATACTTCATAAACGAGCTGGTAAAATCAGATCCACGTCTACCTTTTGGGGGCACTAAACGATCCGGTTATGGTCGGGAGCTAGCCAAGGACGGTATGATGGAGTTTATGAATCGGAAAACGATTTATGTGAAATGAGCTCCAATTTCAATCGGGTCTTAGGTAAATGGGACATTTTCACCCTTTCCTTTGGTGCGATGATCGGATGGGGCTGGGTCGTTCTTACAAGCGAATGGATTCTCAATGCGGGAGTAATAGGAGCTATATCCGCCTTCTTCATCGGTGGGCTGGTAGTTGCGCTCGTAGGCCTCACCTATTCTGAGCTTACTTCTGCAATGCCCAAAGTAGGTGGTGAACACGTTTTTAGCTTCCGTGGACTTGGTCTTAATGCCTCTTTTTTTTGCACCTGGTTTATCATTCTTGGTTATGTATCTGTTTGCGCATTTGAGGCCGTAGCTCTTCCGGTAGTAATGGGAAACATCATAGACCTTTCTCAAGGTGATCCGCTTTGGTCAATACGGAACAATCCCATATATCCGAACTGGATCGTTATAGGTGTGGTGGGAGCTGTGCTCATTGGAATAATCAATTTTTATGGGGTAAAGTCAGCAGCGTTTATTCAAACTGTCTTCACACTCTTTATACTTATCGCCGGTCTTATGTTGATCCTCGGCAGTTTGTTTTCACCAAACGTGCCTGCTACAACACATGAGGTGTGGGATATGGATAATATTTCCACTGGTTTATTGACAGTGCTGGTCATGACACCTTTTATGTTTGTTGGTTTTGATGTAATCCCACAAGCAGCTGAAGAAATCAATTTACCCTTTAAGCAAATTGGTAAGATCCTTATTCTTTCTGTTCTTCTCGCTGTTGGTTGGTACACAGCTATTATCTACAGTGTGGGAACGACACTTACCGCCGGTGAATTAGCGGGCAACACACTCGCTCCTGCTGAGGCTATGCAAAAAATTTATGCGGGTGAGTGGGCTAAAAAATTATTAATTCTGGCAGGTTTGGCAGGTATAATTACCAGTTGGAATAGCTTTTTTGTAGGCGCCACACGTGCCATCTATGCGATGGGACACTCCGGAATGCTACCGAAAGCATTTGCACGCTTACATCCAAAATTCAAATCCCCAGATACAGCTATCGTGTTCGTTACATGTACTTCCATACTGGCTACTTTTTTTGGAAAAGAAGCTATGGGGTGGTTAGTAAATGCTGGTGGTTTAGGGATTGTAATCTCCTGGAGTCTGGTAGCTCTTTCTTTTTATCAACTAAGAAAGAATGAACCACATATGACTCGACCATTTAAAGTAATCCTTGGAAAGTGGGTTGGAATGCTTGCCATACTATCCAGTTTAGTTCTTGTTTATTTATATCTACCCGGCAATGCTTCGGCACTGAATGCCATCGAATGGTCTATTGTATGCGGCTGGCTCTTTATTGGTTTGCTATTGTTTTTCTTAGCAAAGCGCATGTATGGAAGCGAGGGAATGAGAGATAAAATGAATGCACACTTGGAGTGAGAATGGCCTTGAAGAAGAATATTATACCCTGAAAAACAAAAAAGCCCTGACAACATTCGTTATCAGGGCTTTAGTACCTCGGGCGGGACTTGAACCCGCACGGGCGCAATGCCCACAGGATTTTAAGTCCTGCGTGTCTACCAATTCCACCACCGAGGCATGGTGTCCACAAAAAAATATGCCGCATCAAGTGCGGCATGACATTGTGTGTCCTTGAGCGGGAGACGGGATTCGAACCGCTGCGGCGGACCGTCCGCGACCCCAACCTTGGTCAAGGTTGATAGTTCAAATTGAAACAATCAGCCTTTTCCAAAATTTAACTCTTGAGCGGGAGACGGGATTCGAACCCGCGACCCCAACCTTGGCAAGGTTGTGCTCTACCAGCTGAGCTACTCTCGCTTATCCTACTTCCTTTGAAAAGGACTGCAAATTTATATTAAGCTATAATAATTGCAACTATATCATTAACAAAATTGCATCCGCTTGATAATATGACCAAAATCAAATTATTTGGAAAAAACATCAATAGATTTTACTAAAACATATTCAACAAATACAAATCCTTTCGATCAATGAGCACTTTAGAATCGATCAAACTCCTTCTTTGATCGAACTCCCAAATCCTGCAAAAAGTCACTAGTAATTTTGCGTAGAATAATAATGAGATTTTTCACAAGGAAAAGGAGGTCAATGGGTGGTCATCTTTGTAATGTCTGAAATAGACAACATTAATAACAACATTAAAATAAGAAAGACATGTTTAACGAAGAGATCGATATGACGCTAGAATGTGCGATTAAAATCAGAAAGCACCTAGTAAGAATTTTGGAAAAAAGAAGAGATGCTGAATTGGAATCTAAACTTCAGTACGTAAACTGTCTGATCATCCATGCTGACAATATGCAAAGCAATATGCTTGCAGTGGCATAGGCATCCAATTAAAAGGGGATTCAACTATCCCCAACTCAAAACAATGCGGTGATACCGAGATTTAATCTCATCCGTGTTACTAATTGAAGACCATTCAGATCAAAAAATAGTGGTACTTGTGTACCTAGAGTAGCACCCACCTTAGGCGATATCGGATAGGTGATTTGTGGTGCCAATGCGAGCCAATATCCTCCACTATTCGCATCCTCCAGATGATTGATATTGTTTTTCTCAGCAACGATTGTCCGAACTCCGACTGAATACCCAATAAACCGACTGAAAATAAATAGCTGATTTTGATAAGCTAAAAAGAGCTCATACTCATTGCCAAACTTAAAAACCCGATGAGCAGCCAATCCATCGGAATTTCCATTTTTTCTGTACCGAAGTAAGACATTAACTATTGAGTTAGGATTGTCAAAGGGTGAGCCTGAAACAGCTACAAAAAAAATCATGTCTGTAGAACCAGTTCCATTTTGAAGGGTAGGCGGCATGATTATTCCTTCACTTGTATTGGTTGTTTCGCCGGTTGGAACTTTTACTCCAATACCTAAAGAGTAGCGCCAACTTTGTGACAGGCTATCCGACATTTTTACAAATGATACCAGGTCACCAATACCTCGGGCCTGTAATCTTACTAATGAGGTTTCCTCTGTATTTATTTGATAGGGAAGTGAGAATCCAAGTGACCATCTTTGTGATAAGGAATATTCCATCTGGCTAGTAATAGAAAAAATGGCACGCTCGATGGTTTGGCTTCTGGATGTATTTGAGTTCAGACTGATATTGTCAATTACATTGTAATCTGTAAGAAGCTGAGCGCGTAAAGTACCTTTTTCCAGTTGCTGAGGGTTAATTAATTCTTGCGAAGTACTGGTTGCTGTACAACAAGTCTGAGCATATCCCATTGAACATAAGAAGAGAAATACGAGTGATTGTTGAAATCGCATTACTGAAAATCAGAAAATCTATAAACTCTGGCTGCACCATTAGAAATAATTCCATAGACTAGCTCTTTGTTTGGGACACGGTCATCGGAATATTTATTGTCAAATAGAAAGACCCCCTGATTTTCACGATAACTTCCGTAAGGATAAAAGGTGTAATCCCGGGCAAAACCTGTTTCCGTTGTTAGGTAGGCCACCTGCTTTTTTTCTGCAAATTCTAATAATCCTTCCCACGTCATTTCCTGGCTCTCAATACGTTCAAGTGTTTCATCCCTACGCTCCCCATTTACGCATTCAAGATAAATCTGAGACCATTTGCTATTTGTAGTTCCATCAGCCAGTATCAGGTTATTGTTGTAGAGTAACCCTGAGACGTTCCAATCAATGCCGTCATTATTTACAACAAAACTGGTTCCTGTTAATGGACAATAATTCACCATGTAGTCATCTTCAAAAACGATTTCATGCCAGTTTAATATGGCATGTGGAAATGCTTTGTAGCTATTCCCCTGCTTAAATAGAATTATTCGCTCATCTGCAGGAAAAACATTAGCAAGTTCCAAGGTGCCATTCAAAAATCTGTCAGCATCTGTGATGATTTTAAACTTGGGATTATCAATGGCCGGGATAGCCCCATCAGGTGCTCCTCGGATAATGAATTCCGGATCTACATTCCAATCTGTAAACGTTTCTCGCTGTAAGGTTGATAGCTGTGCTGGATCGTCAATGAGAGAAGGAAATGGATAAAATGCAGCAAAGGAAAACCAGAACCCAAAGAACCCATCTACCTTTTGAAGGTCTGAAACAGTCTCGCTATAAGATGATCCAAACACATCGTATTTGGTTCCAAATTCATCCGTCATGATATATGGTAAATCATCTAGAGGGGAGAAATCTCTCAGACTATCTCCATCCTTTGGTCGCTCAAAAACTGTAATAATGCCTGATTGACTATTTGCGTAAACAACCAAATCCTTTTCATCAAATGAGTCGTATAAAACCCCATTTGCCTCAACACTGAACTGGGAATCATTTATTGGAACGCTATCATCACTTCCACATGAACTGAGACTGATAGCACATAAAATGTAGAAAAATCGTTTCATTATTTAAGCTGACCATTCAATCCTCTCCATAAATGAACGAATTATTTCGCTAGAAGATAGTCTCAGGTGTGACAATCAGCTTGATTTGAGAATACTTTTTAGCTCATTGAGCTTTAATAATGCCTCCACCGGAGAGGTGGTATTCACATCAATTTTTCGAAGGATATCCAGCATTTGTTCCATGCGCGGGTCTGCTTCAAATAAATTCATCTGGAATTGTTGCGTAGGCAGTTCCTCTAACTTTTGACGATCTGAATCCGTCAGCTTCTCCTTCTCAAGGTGTTTCAATATCTCGTTCGCCCGGATCACAATCTCATTAGGCATACCAGCCATTTGAGCTACATGTATACCAAAGCTGTGCTCACTCCCTCCTTCAACCAGCTTTCTCATAAAAATCACCTTGTTGTCCAGTTCTTTAACAGAAACATTGAAATTCTTTACCCGAGGTAGATCTTTTGCCAGCTCATTCAATTCATGATAGTGCGTCGCAAAAAGCGTCTTGGCTTTGGCTTTTGGATGATTGTGCAAATGTTCCACAATGGACCAGGCAATGGAAATACCATCATAGGTACTCGTCCCTCGGCCAATCTCATCCATCAAGACTAGTGAACGATCACTCAGATTATTCAGAATACTTGCGGTCTCGGTCATTTCCACCATGAAAGTGGACTCACCCCTTGAAAGATTGTCTGAAGCACCAACTCTCGTGAAGACTTTATCCACCAGACCGATCTTGGCATAGCCTGCTGGCACAAATGATCCCATTTGAGCCATGAGAGTAATTAATGCTGTTTGCCTCAACAAAGCGGACTTACCAGCCATATTTGGTCCGGTGATAATCATCACTTGTTGGGACTCATTGTCCAGGTACAGATCATTGGCGATGTATTCATCTCCATCCGCCAGATTTCGCTCAATCACCGGGTGGCGACCTGCTTTGATGTCGATCAATTTTTCCTCAGAGATATTCGGGCGACAGTAACTATAAGATTGCGCTTGCTGAGCAAAGCAAGCCAAGCAATCAAGTTGCGCTACAACTTTTGCATTTTGCTGAATGGCATCAATGTACGAGTGCGCAAAGACCACTAGTTCGGCATACAGCCTGTGTTCCAGCACACCTATCTGAGATTCTGCGGTTAAAATCTTTTCCTCATATTGTTTGAGTTCTTCCGTGATGTATCGTTCTGCATTGACTAAGGTTTGCTTACGAATCCACTCTTCCGGCACTTTTTCTTTGTGTACATTGGATACTTCCAGGTAATAGCCAAAAACCTTGTTATAAGCGATCTTCAATGAGCTTATTCCTGTTCGCTCAATTTCCCGATCGCGGATACCGGAAAGGAAATCTTTGCCAGATGTTGAAATCGCTCGAAGTTCATCTAACTCAGCATTAATTCCTTCTTTGATGACTCCTCCTTGATGAAGCTGGAGTGGTGCATCATCATTGAGATCGCTGGTAAGTTTTTCGATCAGCTTTTCACATGGATTTAATAAATCATAAAAAGCATTGAGTGATTTGTGCTCAGTGATGAGGTCACGGATTGGGCCCAATTGAAGTAAACTTTTCTTTAGCTGTAGCAACTCCCGTGGATTCACTCTGCTGGTTGCCACTTTTCCTACCAGACGCTCCAGGTCTCCTATCTTTTCAAGATGTTCACGAAGCTCATCGTGTAGCTCATCATTCTGGGTGAGTGTTTCTACCACATCCAACCGTTGATCGATTTCAGCCTTGCTTTTAAGCGGTAGAACCAGCCACTTACGAAGTAACCGCCCGCCCATGGGTGTAAGCGTTTGATTAATGGTCTCAATCAACGAGATTCCATCCGGTTGAGCGGACTGGATCAGTTCGAGGTTTCGTATGGTGAAACGATCGAGCCAAACATATTTGTTTTCATCAATCCGTGAAATGGATTTAATGTGGTTCGTTTCTTTATGCTCGGTTTCATCCAGGTAGTATAGAATGGCTCCAGCCGCCAATATTCCTTCACTTAATTCCTCAATACCATATCCCTTCAGGTTAGGGACATTGAAGTGCGTAGTAAGCTTTTCGTATCCGTATTCCTTACTGAAAATCCATTCCTCCAATGCAAACGACGAAAAGTGATCTCCGTAATTGGCTCCATACCAATCCCGATTTGGTTTGGGGTAAATAATCTCTGAAGGCTGAAATCCGCGTATGAGTTTATCAACATAACCTTCAGTTCCGGACGAAACCATAAACTCCCCGGTAGATAAGTCAAGGAAGGAGACACCACATTTTTCTTTGCCGGGATATACGGAGGCAAGGAAATTATTCTTTCTCTGATCCAGTACATTGTCATTGAGTGAAAGGCCTGGGGTGACCAACTCAGTCACTCCACGTTTGACAATTCCCTTCACAGATTTTGGATCTTCCAACTGGTCACAGATGGCTACCCGATATCCTGCACGAACCAACTTTGGCAAGTAATTGTCCATCGCATGATGCGGAAAACCAGCCAATTCCATTTCTTTTTGCGAGCCATTGGCTCGCTTAGTTAACACAATATCAAGCGCTTTACTTGCTTTAACCGCATCTTCACCAAACGTCTCGTAGAAATCACCCACACGGAACAACAGCAACGCACCTGGGTACTTGCTTTTGATCTGATTGTATTGCTTCATCAGCGGGGTTTCCTTCGCTTTCGTTTTGGTGCCTGCCATGCAGATGGATCGGTTTAGTTTTGTGGTTTAGTTTGCAATATTAATGGTAATAATCCATGCGAAAAATTAAGAACGACGAGCTGGGCCGACTATCTCTAGAAGAATTTAAAGAAGCTGAAAAAACACCTACTGTTTTAGTGTTGGATGATGTACGTAGTGCCATGAATGTGGGATCTGCTTTTCGTACCTCTGACGCTTTTCGTATTGAAAAAATCTACTTATGTGGAATTACCGCCAAGCCCCCTCATCGTGAGATTAATAAAACGGCACTTGGTGCTCAAGATTCTGTAGAATGGAAGTACGCCGAGCATATTTCTGATTGCATTTCTGAACTGAAAAAAGGAGGGTATCAGATTGTGGCAGTGGAACAGGCAGATGAAAGCGTGTCATTGCTGGATTTTGAAATAAATAAGGAAGCTAAATATGCTTTTGTATTCGGTAATGAGGTATTTGGAGTGAATGACAAAGTAGTTGAGACGGCTGACACGGTTTTAGAAATTCCTCAATATGGAACCAAGCATTCACTGAATATCTCGGTAAGTATTGGCGTAGTGTTGTGGGATTTTGTGAGTAAACAAAAAAAGCTTCCTGAATAGGAAGCTTTAAGTTCTAACGCTGTTAGGGTTTACCCCTCTTCGTATTTAATCTCAAGGATACGTTCTTCGAACATACCAAGTGCGATTTTATCTTCACCTAACACATCGAATAGTTCGAGGGCTCTTCTGGCGATGTATTCCTCTTCGATTTGTTCCTGCACAAACCAACGCATGAATTCTTCTGTTGCAATGTCATTGTACTTTCTGCACTCTCCAACAATCTCATGAATCGCATCAGAAACAGCAATTTCATGCTCTAGTGCTTTTTCAAACACTTCTCTCAGCGTTCCAAAATCGTGCTGACTTTCCCCAACAGTAGGAGACACAGCATCACACTCCATATCACACAGGTAGTGAAAAAGTTTTAGCTGATGTTTACGCTCTTCCTCCGATTGGTTGAAGAAAAACTCAGCACTGTTATCATAGCCTCGCACATCACACCATGCTGCCATTGCCAAATAAGCTGCAGATGAATGTGCCTCCATTTTGATTTGACGATTGATGATATCTACGATCTCATCTTTGAGTACGTGATGTCTTCTTAAAATATCTTTCATAGTTATGATTCTGATTTAGCTCTTAAATAATAAACAGATCAGAAGTTGAATACGTTCTTACGTAAAATCTTCTGAACCGCGCTATTAAGTGCTAAGGTATCGAACGTTCCGTTTAGAAGCTCTCTAAATTCCAGTATCTCCCGGATGGACAAAACCAAAAAACGATCGCAATGAGGAAGGTGTACGACCTCAACATCCGGCGCAGCACTATCCAGCAATTCCACTATGTCAAATGACATGATCGTCTTACGGAATGCATACAAATCACACAGCTTAAACGGAATTTCTTCCTGATCAAACGTCAGCAAAAACGAATCTGTAAGCTCGCATTGGGCGATTTTAGCGCTTTTTGTTTTATAAATCTCTTCCTGCATTCTGGCACATTGCGTGTAAAGTTGGACATGACTTACAGTACTTTCCCTTTTTCTTCATATACTTAAAACAGCACTCCTTCTTTAATTTCTTTCCCTTCTTTTTCTTATTCTGAAGGTGCTCCTCATAGAGCTTAGAAACCGGAAGTTGTTGTAAAGGGATACTACTCATTCAATCCTTATTTAGATAGATTCTAAATAGAATACAAACGTAGTTCTGAAATCGAAAGGTTCCAAGCTTATTTAGAATTATTCTAAATGATTTTTGTCATGTTTCGACGAATCTTTTTCGGGCGCCCAACCGCACCATCCTAACGGCCACACCGGCGCTGGCAGGTGGGCCTCAAACCATCATAAAATTTTTGGTCAAGCTGATTTTATTTCATACTCTAATAGAAGTTCAGCGTGACTGTTAATTGGTTGTAAAATCCTGATTCCAGACAGAGGAGTCATTCGGTACAGTAATCTTTATGAAATCATGTCGGGTAGACTTATGACAGAGGTTGCAGGAGCTAATCATTAGCGAATAATTTTCAAGAAAAAGTACCTGATCTTTCTTTCGGATAGCTTCCTCGACTTTCTCAATTTTCGGTAGTAGCATCTCCTCTGAGAGATTGCTAATGTTGTAATCGTCATGAATTACATTTCCATCCACGAGCTTCTCTGTAACCTCCTCTAATTCATGGGTGTAAAAATCAGCCAACTCCCAGTTTTCATTGGTTCCAGCCAGCCAAAGCTTATTCGAAAATCGCTGATAGTATCCCATGGTCTCCAAAATGGGATATTCTTTCACTTCCTTTTCTCTGGCATTCGTTTGTGCGCATTGGAATGCAAGAATCATAGTCATTCCTAGCAGGAAAAAAACATTCATTTTTTTCATCAATTTCTAATCTAAATTTTTATCCCCAAGGAGACATAATAGCTTCTAATCGTCGCTGGAATGATTCCCGGTCCGGGATAGCTTTCTGCTCTCCTTGTAAAATACTTTTGATTCGTCAAATTGTTTACTCCGAAGGTAACTTTATAAGGATCCGGCGCATACTCCACCGAGATATCCATAACATGATAGTCGGGTATCAATCCTGTCAAAGCATTCGGATTGAAAGTAGAGTTGGTAGCGTCAGAGTACTGATCGCTCAAATATGAAAACTGGTAAGTAGCCTTCAGATCTCTCCACGAGTAATTTAATCCCAAACGAAGCATCATTTCCGGAACATATTCGACCTTACGACCCCTGATTGAAGCATCCTCTGATGCTGTGTATTCAGCGTTTATCAGCGACAGATTGGAAAAGATTGATAGGGCGGTTTTTTCACGTTCTTTCCCTACCATTTTTAGAATATCAAGTTCGGCAAAGGTTTCAATTCCAAAATGCCTAGAGTCTCCTACATTGGTTCTAAATAGCAACGTACTTCCGGAAGGTAGGACTACTCCAATACGATCATTGTACTTGAGGTAGAATATGCTTAAGTCTACATTCAGCCAGCTGATTAATTGACCCCTTATACCTAAATCAATATTGAAACCACTTTCATCCGATATGAGACTGTCCAATAAGAAATTGGGATTATTCAATCGTAAGTCACTGAAAGTGACAGACCGGAAATTATCGGAGTAATTCGCATACATGTTTAAATCATTCGTTAGGTAGTAGCTCAGACCTAATCCAAAGAGTGCACGCGACCGAACCACGGATTTATCATCTGAGAATGTGTTTTCTGTTATCACTTCTCCTGAAAAGTTTTTTACTGTTTGCTTCCAGGTACCCTTTGCATCCGTTTGAATGTGTTCAACCCTAATACCAGGAGTGATGCTAAATCTGTCAGTCACATTAAACACATTCTCCATAAAGAATGAGTAATTGGTACTTGGAAACTGATAATCAAAATCTTCCAGGTCCTCGGGGTTTAAAAATGTAAAATCAGCATCTGATGCATTGCTTGCATTCCCTTGCATTCGATCGGTCATGCCATTATAAAATCTAGCTCCAAATAGCAGCGCTGAGCGCTTTCCTAACACATCATAGTAGTGAAGCAGACGAGCCTCTGATCCAAAATTCTTGAAGGTATCGCTGATTAGCGTTCGATTACTATTCGGGTCATCAATTCGATCAATCTGCTCCAGATTCCCTAATGCATCTCTACCGGAGAATAGTCCAAAAGTGCGAATATTTAATTTCGTTCGATCTGAAAAACGGTAGTCTATCGTGTTTGCAAACAAATTCCAGGTTACCTGAAACCAGTTTCTATTTCTTCGAGATTTACTTAAATCTCCACTTGTAAAGTCATCATCTGTCAATCCACCCGGTTGCTGAGCTTTGTAATCAAGAAACGAATATTCAAAACCAAGCTTTAATTTATCTGTTGCTTGCAAACCAATTCTCGAGAATGCCAGATGCGAATCAAATCCTGAGTTCTCTCTCCAACCATCTCCAGTACGGTATTGATAGTAGCTGTAATAATCTGCCTTGCCAACTGTTCCTCCTGCACTGATAAAAGAGTTGTAAAGCCCAAATGAACCAGCTGCTTGCTCCACATTCAGTTGAATAGGTACGTCAGGCGCTTGTTTTAGTCTGAAATTCAGCATGCCGCCGAACTGGGTTCCATATTGTAAAGAAGCCGCTCCACGTACAATTTCAATCCGATCTACTGCTTGCATTGCCGGCATATAGTAGCTCTCAGGATAACCCAACGCATCGGCACTCATATCATAACCATTCTGGCGTGTGTTGAAATTTGCCGTACGGCTAGGTCCTAGGCCTCTGGCGGCTATATCCAGCTGCAACCCGGCAAAGTCACTTTCCCAGATATTTAATCCAGGCACTTTCGCGAAAACCTGTCTTGCATTATTGGATACTTTGTTGGCCGCAAAGTCATCCATGACAATTAGCTCATTCTTTTTTGCCTCGTAAATACCAAATCCATCAACAGCCCGTAACCTGGAAATTCCGTTCGTTTTTTGACGCTGACTTACGATCTCAACCTCCTCCAAATCTTCTGAGAACTCTGAAAGTACAAATTGAATTTCTGTATCTGACCGTAGGTCTAGCTGCTGAGCTCCCGCATTACTACCCATGCTGAATACTTCAAGAATATGCAACCCTTCGGGCAATTCTAGCTGAAAATACCCTTTACCATTGGTATTTGATTTCACATTAAGCTCCTCAACAAATACAGTAGCATTTTCAATTGGATCTCCTGTTGTAGTCAACACTTTCCCATACGCACGATACGTTTGTGCGCTAACCTGGCCCACAAAAATTATCAGTGTCGTTATGTATAAAATCCTCTTCATCGGTTCATTGATGCGTTATAAGGTTTTACCCATGTTTTCTTTCGCCAGCCATCCTCTATTTGTGTGAGATCAATATTAGAATCGATAAGTTGTTGAGCAGGACCGGCATTTAATGTCACATAAGCTTCAACTCTGACTTGAGGATCAGTCATGCCTTTTGAAAGAAAGTGTTGCTCCAGATAGTGTGCAAACTGCAAAATCAAATCAGGCTGCATGGACATCTGCTTTTCCTGATGCATGTTTAAAAATTGGCTGTTGATCACCGACCCTTCCCTTCCATCAGGTCCGTCTTTTACATAAAATGTGGCAGTACCAGCCTTCTCCATTAGCATCACTCGCCACGCAAAGCGATAGCCCTCCTCAGTCCAGAAAACCTTGCCGCTATACAGTAAATATCTCCATGGAAATAGCACCTGAAATGTGAAGAACATGAGAAGAAAAAAGTAAAATACGGTAGAAGGTGATTGAATTTTGCTGACTTCTCGCTCATCATCACAATCAGTGACAAAAAGTGGTTGGCCTCCTATCAGAACACTGAGCTTATTCAGCAACCTTTCATGAAAAGAAGCTGAGAAAAAGATCGTAACCGCAAAAATCATGACCACCGGAAAAATGCCAATTTGAAAAAGGATACCAGTGACGGTATGGAAAAACACCACTGCAGCGTAGGATAACCATCTGGTCTTTTTCCACATGAGCCCAAACACAATAAAAGTGTCGAAAAGCATTCCCAGCCAGCTAAATATATAAGCCGTGGCTTTGAATTTAAATATCCATCCAATTACAGGAATGCTTGTTTTTGCAGGTAACCAGATAGAAAGAGGAAGGGCTTTAATCAACCAATCGTAATTGATTTTGGCCAATCCGGCGTAGATATAAACAATGGCGATTTGAAGCTTAAAAACACCAACCGTCCACAAGCTTGCCGTGTAGCTTTTGATATGTGGTTTACGTTTTGCGTCTACCGAAAAAAGACTGTTTGCTGGCACAAAAATTAACAGGAACGAGACAATGCTTACAAAGTAATAGTGGTTGAGGTAGTAAGTGATATCGATCAACTCCACATAGGAGAAGCACATAAAAAACAAGGCAGTGGCCAATCGGTAAAAAGCTCCAAGTGTGATAGCAACGGCACTCACTGTCATCAAGACAAAGACAAGATACATCCATTGTCCGGGCAGTGGATTTACCCAATCGAAACCATAATAACTAAAATGCAAAGAAGGATTAATCAGCTGCGTATCCACCCAGCCCATTGCCATGTAGCGAATGGTGCTGAACAGCATCAGCAATCCGAAGGCTATCCTAAAAACGACTAAAGGAGCAATCGAAATCGGTTGCTCCAGGTAGTTAATAATGGATCGATATGATAGTACATAACTCAATCGCCATCTCCCGAATTAAAGGTGATACTTATGCCCAATAAAGAACTCATGGAACTTTTAAAATTGGGGGTATTGACTTGCAGCAAGTCCCTGAGCGTTAACACCTCTTGTGCCTCCACATTAGCAGATAATTCCCCTTCCGGCAAGTTTTCAATCGCTTCTTCAATTGCCGTAATCGCAGTTTTTGTCTGAGAGGTTAGCTCCGGTCCTCCCACAACTTCATTCAAATACTCTTCAAAGCCAATCAGGTCTTCATTATCTCTGGAGAGGCCAAACCATATGTTTTTTGAGCTTTCAAAATGTGCTTCTATCAAGTCGGTCGAAATTCCACTATAATAGGCCTCTACCAAAGTAGGATCGGCACTTGATTGTCCGGCTGTCAACCCGGCTGGAAGCTCTACCTTAAAGTTTTTGAGGTTTTCATAATCTTTCACAAAGTCATTGTAAAGCAATGAAATAGAACTCCCGGCAGAGGTGCCTTCACTGGAAATAAATTCTTCGCGATAGGTGCTTTTCCATTCTGACGTAATGATGACGAAAGTTGATTGCAACTCATCTACAATTAGCTTCAGATAAGCTTTTCTATTACTATCAAATCCTGAAATGATTTCTTCATCCGATACGCCATCACCGTAGATTAAATACTCAACGGCAAAAAATCCCCTTACATCTCTATCAAAGCTGGCTGCCAGATTGAAGTTTGGATCTTCGATATTTGATTCTACTTGAGTTTCGTCTACAGGGAAAACACCAAGCACAGTGGCAAACGGACCTAGTGGCAAGCTGCCAGGTCCAAAACCAAACGCAGAGCAATGCTGGTAATTAGTAACCGCTTCTACCCAGGATGCTCTCAGAGTAATTAAATTCTCTTGTGTGGTCGTCTCGTTAAAATTTGAAACTGCTATTGAAAGGTCATCAACACTCGCTTGCAGTTGTTCGAAATTTGGAATAATTAACCCATCAGCAAGACTGGTTAGCATTGCTCCTCTATCAAAGCTCACATCTTCAATAGGTTCATCATCACCACAAGATGTTACACTTACTAATGTAAGAATCACTGGAAAAAATAATATCCGAATCAAATACCTACTTCTCATTTTTTTTCCGTCTGTTTTTTTTAGTCCAAAAAGCCCTGTAAAACTTACAGGGCTTTGATTCAATTTTTTTTATGATGGATCATTCACAAAAAAGCTTGTGACTTCCTCATCAGTGAAACCATAAATATTTTGAATATCCTCGATTACCTGATCGAAGTTTGCCAATAATGTGGCATCATTCAGAAACTTATAACTCTCAGGTGTCTCTCCTGCTGGAGCCAACAGTAATTTCAAAATAGCGTCAATCTGTGCATCGGTAATCTGCTTATCCGCTACTCCTCTAAATCCATGTGCAAAAGCAACTCCTTCAGCATATGCATGCATCGCGTTTCCTTTCTCTTCATCTGTTGATGCGGTTTGTAAAAGCGTCTTACTAGCGTTGCAATAAAAAATTACGGTCGCAAAATTTGATTTTTCCCAGTTCAGTTTGAAATCCGCAAGTGCTTGATCTCTCTCTGAATTAAATGTATCACCGGCCTCTATTGCAGCTTTTGCAGTAATCAGGTTCTTCTTTATCTCATAAAAGAATCCCTCACCGGTTGTATGGTTTGATCTTCGCTTCGCATACTTAGAAGCGAAACTTGTTTCATCCACATTGAATGTCGGATCGGTTCCGAATATCTCAACCAATTGATCAATTGAAGCACTCGATAATTCTCCATCAATTACAGTTAATGCATGATTGTAAAGTGCAGCTCCATAAGAACCCTTCACTACCATTTGTTCAAGCTCCAAGCCATATTCGTCTAGAAGTCTGGTTCCTAAAAGACCTCCCTCTTCTTCCTCAGCCGGTGCGCCTGTTCCAGGGTTCTGAAATGTGTCGTCATCATTTGCAGCGCTGACAAGCTCTGGTAGCCACGATGATACTTTGGACTGATAGCTTGAAATAGTAACAGATGAAAGGCTTGTCGGGTAATTGATTGCGGAAACTGCCCTTGATTGAGCGTTGGTCTCAGCATCATTCACCGCATCAGTTAACTCTGCTAATTCAATAATAACCGTATTTTCTGCAGTTACATTCGCATCATAGTTTGCTGATACATATTCACTTGGGATGGATAATTGAGGGGTAGGATCGTCGCTATCTCCACAGCTGGTTGTGCCTATAACGATACCTAAGATCGTAAGTATGAATAGTTTGTTTCTCATTGTGTATTTAAGTTTTGCAAAAATATGTTTGAATTGTTTGTTTAGAATCATTCTAAACAATGCAAAATTGAATTTGACACACTAATCATACAATCGCTATCGATGGGGAAATTTCTTATCACTAGAAGTAGTGATAATAATAGCTAGTGCTAGTGACTCACTATTTTTGAAGGATATTTAAACTTGAAAAATAGCGAAAGATTATTCGCTTACTTTCTTCACTTTTTGATGACCAGTAATCGCATCGATCATTTTGACGTAACTAACCTTGTTACCTGACTCTTTAGAAACATAGAAAAACTGGAGACCTTCAAGCTCAACCATACATTGTCCTAGTTCATAACGATGGGACATTACTTCGTCTCCTTCCCGTATAAGATTACCATCTATATCTAATAATTGAGGGGGAGTCTTTTCTTTTGGTTTCTTCCTGAATATGCTGAGCATTCGTGAATCAAATTTGGAGAATGCAATACTAACAAAAGATGAAATACGCTATTACCTAATAATTAAAATCTAGCCTAATTAAACGTTTCCAACTACCTGCATTGTCTCAAGCGATGGGTTTTCACTTCCTCCACGAGGCTCTATAGTTACTGCGAAGGCTGCAGCATTTGGGCCTATATTTTTCATTTGAACAAGGAAACGATCATTGGCTGGATCAAACACCCCAGCGTCCACTGGTTTTCCATCAATAATGGCCCATAATTGATATTGCTGATCTTGAGAAAGTGCCTTAAGGTTTTGAATGCTGAGATATACATCCTCAGACGCTTCATTCCAATAGACCGTGGCTTGCGCATCTGGGGAATTATCTGTGCCATTCATGACCACTCTTTTATAAGAAGAGCTATTCATAATTGCTACTGCGCTTTGAATATCATCTAATTGCTGATTTACCTGGTTATAATTATCCGCAAACTGCTGATTTTGTGCGATCAAATCTGAAAGCTGTTCTTCAGCAGAGCGCCATTTGTTCCAATAATTAAAAGCCATGAATGCTGAGCCCAAAGCAATTAAAACGGAAGCTGCAGCTGCATATCTCCATACACTTGCGCTTTGCTGATTACCCATCGGAATTACTGGCACTTCTTGTTCTCCACCCATATTATTGGTCTTGGTCTCGGTCTCAACCTGAGACATAAGGTTTTCCTTTATTCCTGGGGGAGGTTTTGCGGCTGTTGCTAATGCAAGTGACTCCATAGAAAGTTCGATCAGCTCAAGCTCTACTTTTAACTCAGGATACTCAGTAATTGCCTTCTCAACTTCTTTGCTTTCAGCAGATGAAAGCTGATCCATCACATAAGCTTCAAGTATGCCTGACGATATGTATTCTTCTATGTTCACTCTACTTGCAAAACTTTTCTCATATTCTTTAATCCCATCCTCAGGCGTGTTTTTACTGTGCCGAGAGGAATATCAAATTCATCCGAAATCTCTGATTGGGTATAGCCTTTAAAATACACCATCTCCAAAATGAAACGTTCTTCATTTCGGAGGGAGGTAAGCGTTTCTTTTAGACCAATGCTATCTACTTGCATATGGTTTAGTTTGTCACGCTCAATACCAGCTACGTAAGTTTCTATGTTGTCGGTTTTCCCGAACTTCTTCATTTCTTTTGATCGGAGTTTATCGATGGCAAGATTTCGACTGATATTCACCATCCAGGTGAAGAGTCGACCCTTAGATGGATCGTAATGTTCAATCTTATCCCAAAATTTCATGAAAGCATCTTGTAGTACTTCAGATGCTACATCCTGATTATTGATGATTCTAGAAATTGCACCATAAATCGCAGCAGAATAGTTATCATACAGATAACTAAACGCTTCAGGTTGTTTGGCCCTTAATTGAGCGACCAGTTGGTCTTGATTGATTTGTTGGCTTTGGATCACTAACTATCTAAACCTTCTAAATAGAACTTTTAAAAATTCCTTCACTTCGTCAGATTGCATATCCCATTCGTTTTGTTTAGCATAACCCTGAACAAGAAACTCCACTGACTCATCAAAGCTGTCATATTCTTCCAATTCAATCAGTGCTCTTTCAAAATCATCCCTATCGTTTACAAAAAGTTCTTTTATAAACATATATCGATGATTGAGGGATATCAGACTTAGTAAGCTTCCTTCTTTTGGCGCTTTTTCATGATGCTCTGCCAGGCTTTCTTCTTCCTTTTCAAATTGCTTGTTGATAGTCTCCTCCGGAAAATCATCCTCTTTTTCCTCATCCTCGAGCATCACTGGAGTTCGTATCTGCTTTATCGGTTCTTCTTCTGGTTCATCTTCCGAAGTATCCTTTTCTTCTTCTTCAGCAGATGCTTCAATGGCTTCTTCTTTTTCATTGACAATTTCCTTTTCTCCTTCAGATTCAATCGGAGCTCGATCATCTTCAATGTCTTCTTCTGCCATGGCATCATCTTCAACACTTACTTCCACCCCTTCACTTTCCTGGTGAACTTCCGCAGATGCTTTCTTTACTGTTGGTTTTACATCAACAAGGTCTTCTTCGCCAGGTTCAAAAAGGTCATCTTCATCAAAATCATCCATATCAGGATCATCAGAAAAGACCTTATCAATATTGATTTCAAGAACCTTAGACAGTAATTCACATTCTGCTTTTACCGCATCGGTCGTATCAAAATCATCAAATTCTTCAGGGAGCTCATCAATTACATCATCAATCGTGAGACCTTTCATATCAGATAGGAAATTCTGTATTTCCTTTTTATGAATCTTCAGATACTTAACAGTTCCCTCGACAGATTTCTCCTTGATCAGCTCAACCCCACGACTATCTAAATCTATCTCCACATATGCCTGAGGCATAGCAGCTAAGTAAATAGTATCTTTTACTGCATGATTCAGTAAAGTCTCAAATTTTTCTTTGTGTATTTCGATATGTTGAGATAGCACATTCATAAACTGAATCATTGCCTGACGCACCTCATCATGTTTATAATTAAAAAATGGGCTTTCAAGTTTTTTTGTTTCTTCCTGCCAATACCTAAACAGCAGTTTGATCACAAAGAAATTGACCTGTTTGGAGGGAGTTACTTTCAGTATTTCCTTTCCGGTGATTACATCTTTGCCACGGTGAAAAAAATCTGCAGTCACTTTGGATGCAAATTTCTCGCAATAGCCGTCTATAAAGTCTTCGTTTAGTTTCTTTTGCATTCTTTAATGTGATAAGGATGCCAACTGTTGTTATAGCTAACCTACAAAGTAAAACTATTCATTGTGAGGATAAAAGGGAAAGTTTGCTGGATATTTTGCTTTCAGCCACTGACTGGATGCACGCATGCGGAAAGAAAGGAAGGTGTACAACCTGCAAGGCCAGAATTTTGTCCGGGAAGGAACATCTCTCTGAGAAAACAAGACCTGAACTTCAATATACTAAATTGAATAAATTGCGAGAAGATGAGCGTCTAACTTGTCAGACTCTAATATCTGGAGACGTAAAAGTTGCTGTTCCAAAAGAAACACAGTTGCCACATTTGAATTACTCGGAATAATGTTTGTAGAACCACAAATTGGAAAAGGGACTCTCCGCCGTGGAGGATGGATCGAAGTGGTCTGTGGATCGATGTTCTCTGGTAAAACTGAAGAGCTTATCAGGCGTTTAAATCGTGCCATGCTTGCCAATCAGCATGTGGAGATTTTCAAGCCTGCAGTAGATAAACGCTACGATAAAGTCAAAATAGTTTCTCATAAAGATTCTAGTATTCCTTCCACACCTGTCAACTTTGCAAATGACATTTTATTAAGGTCAGGTAATTGTGATGTCGTAGGTATTGATGAGGCTCAATTTTTTGATGATGAAATTGTCAGCGTTGCGGATCAGCTAGCCTATCAAGGAAAAAGAGTAATTGTTGCCGGTTTAGATATGGATTTTAAGGGACGACCGTTTAAACCAATGGATGCTCTAATGGCCATTGCAGAATTTATTACTAAGGTTCATGCAGTTTGTATGCAATGCGGTAATGTTGCATCTTATTCCCATAGACGTACTAAATCCAACAAAACAATAGTTTTAGGTGAAAAGGATATTTATGAAGCACTTTGCAGATCATGCTTCCAGGAGGCAATGGGTACTAAGTAGCTTATTCATCTGCCTGTTTTGTAGTCTATTCGCCCAAGATATTGCTATTGGAACTTGGAGGACTCATTTTAGCTATTTGGATGCTAAGTTTTTGACCATCACACCAGAAAAGATATTCTGTGCTAGCGAAAATGGTTTTTTTTCGAGGATTATCACCACAGGAGAAACCCGAAAACTCTCAAAAATTGATGGCTTATCTGATACGGGAATTTCAGCTTTGGCATATGATGAGTCTCAAAATGTCCTTGTTATTGGCTACAGATCAGGATTTATCGACTTTGTTTTTGAAGAAAAGATTCTGTCCATAGCAGATCTGGCGAATTCCAATTTAGATATTGATAAGACAATAAACGGCATTGCTTTTGGAGCAGACAGGACGTATCTGGCAACAGACATTGGCATCCTGGTCGTAAAAACATCAACTGCTGAGATCAAAGAAAATTTTGTGAATATCGGCGAGGGTGGAAAATCAGTGGTGGTACTTGAAATTGTCCTGGGTGATGATGAGCTATTTATAAGAACCAGTGAAGGCATTCAATCCGGTCAGTTAAATAAAAACCTTTTGGACTTTAGTAATTGGGAAAGATATCCTGGGAGTTCAGAGTATTCAAACCTTATCGCTGTGAGTGATGAGCTATTTGCTACTTTCCAAGCCAATCTACTACAATTTTCAACTGATTGGAATGATACCGGGATAGACCTCCCATTAACTGCGAATAAACTATTTGCTATAGAAGAATCATTGATAACAGCTGATATGAGTGGCAATATCTACCAATTAAATAATTCATCATTTGAAATAATAACTTCGTCAGAAGAAGGATCTATCAATGATATTACTAGCGATGGTTCTCTATTATATTTTGCCCATTCTGACAAAGGACTATTGGATCAAAATGGAAATATTTTATCACCAGATGGACCAGTTTCTGATACCTTCTCAAACTTCAAATTAATCGACAATGACCTTTATGGTTTCCACGCACCTTCTCCATTCTCTTATGATGGTTCTGTCAGGCATTTAGAATTCTCTGTTTTTAAGAATGGCTCATGGGAAAGTAAATCCATTGATGGATTTTACAATGTTTCCGATGTTGCCTCATTCAATGGAAACATCTACTTTTCTTCGATTGGAGCAGGTTTATATGATGAATCCGCTAGTGAAATCATGACAGATATCCCAAATAGTTCACCGGACCTTGACACTGTCATTTCCTCACTTGCAAGCGGTGAAAATTTATGGGTTTCAAGTTTTGAAAATGAAGACCCAATTCACCTTTTTTCTGAAGAGAATGAATGGAACTCATTCTCAAACGACCTCCTTTTTGATAACGAATTTTTAACAATTGACTTATCAGAGACTGGACTGGGGTGGCTTGGTTCTTCCTCTGGATTTATTACTGTTTTGGATCCACTGGATCAAAATGTAGAAGTACTTAATACCGCTGACGGATTGCCATCATCATTCATTGATATTGATATTGGGGTTGATGATAACGCCTGGGTTGCGACACCAAGAGGACCTGCAGTTTTTCCAGATGCCTCTTTTATCTTCTTCAACTCAGAAGCTATTAGGCCTACTTTTGAAAACAGGATTTTATTTGAAAATGAAGCAATAAATGCTGTGATGACTGATGGTGGAAACAGGATCTGGTTTGGTACCAACAATGGCATTTGGGTATATGACGAGAACACCTCTGAACAAATAGCGGTGTTCGATGAAAAGAACAGCCCACTGCCTTCTAACAGGATCATTCAACTAGCATATAATAGAAGAAATGGAGAAGTATTCATCTATACTGATGAGGGAATGGTTTCATTTAGAAGCTCATCTTCTATAGGATCAAGAAATCATCGAAGTGTCAATATTTTTCCTAATCCTGTTCGACCTGATTACCTGGGGCTGGTTGGACTAACAGGTCTGGCTAGAAATGCAAAAGTAAAAGTGACAGATATAAATGGGAATCTTGTGAAAGAACTTGATGCCAATGGAGGTACCGCCTCCTGGGATCTTCAGGACATGAGGGGAGGAACTATAAATACAGGAGTTTATCTTTTTTTCAGTGCTTCTTCAGATGGGGAAGAGACATACATTGGCAAAATAGCAGTGATCCGCTGATGGTGGTTAAGTCTAAAGGAATCGTTCTCGGGTACCTGAAATATGGTGATAATTCTATCATAGTCAGGATTTTCACGGAGGAGTATGGGTACGGATCCTACATTGTCAATTCCATTAGAAGTCAAAAATCCAAAAAGAGCATCGGTTACTTTCAGCCATTTTCAATTTTGGATTTGGTCATGTATGTCAAAGAAACACGTGATTTACAGCGTATTTCAGAATTCAAAAACAATTACCCATTACATCATCTGCATACGGACTCCTCAAAAAGTGCAGTTACCTTATTTCTGACGGAGGTGTTTTCAAAACTGCTACAGTCAGAGCAGTCCCCTAATCCCCAGCTCTTTAGTTTCACAGAAGAATCGATCAAGAAATTTGATTATCTGGAAGAAGGGGTTGCCAATTTTCATTTACAATTTTTATTGAAAGTTGGTCCTTATTTAGGCTATGCCGTGGATGAAATTGAGCATTTATTTAGTTCTACAGAACAGACAACACCATCTTCAGAAGAGTTTCATAGAATGGAGAGTTTGATGAAAGAAGATTATGGGACAAAGATTGAAATGAACAGAAACTCACGAAATGCTATTCTTGATGCTATTCTTAATTATTATCAGCACCATGCGCATATTCCAAAACCAAAGTCATTGGAGATTTTGAGGAGTATATTGAACTAGCTTTTTTTAAAAGACTTTAAATTTCCATTTATATCCACTAAGTAAATCAGCAATCATCCTGATATTCTTTATCATTTGTTTCAATTGAAGTTGTTTACTTCGTGGACATTTCATCTTGATTTCATTCTGAATTAAATTGTAGTTCTAATCTAAGAATCATGGCTGATATATTATATGAGGAGGTGCCATCGCTAGATCTTGCCGATTTTACTAATGGAACACCCGACCAAAAGAATGCATTTGTAAGCTCATTAGGAGAGGCATATACAAATATTGGATTCGTTTCAGTAAAAAATCATGGGCTTTCGGATGAGCTCACTAAAAATTTATATGCTGCTGTAGAAAAGTTCTTTCGTCTACCAGATGAGATAAAAAAGAAGTATGAAATCATTGAACTAGCTGGTCAACGAGGATATATAAGTAAGGGAAGAGAAAAGGCAAAAGGAAGAAATACAGGTGACCTTAAAGAATTTTTCCATGTTGGACAACCGGAGCAGAATCAGCGAGAAGACTATCCAGAAAACATTTGGCCTGAAGAAGTTCCTGAATTAGAGAAGCATACTACTGAAGCTTATCTAACATTGCTAAAAGCAGGTATGCAAATGCTACGAGCGATTGCTCTTTATTTAGAGCTCCCTGAGAATTATTTTGATGACAAGGTAAAAGAAGGAAATAGCATTCTTCGGCCAATCCACTATTTCCCAATAGAAGATCCTGATTCATTGCCACCTGATGCTGTGAGAGCGGCTGAGCACGGTGACATTAATTTAATTACACTACTTATGGGAGCAAGTGCAGATGGATTGCAGGTGTTAAGAAGAGATGGCAAGTGGATTCCAATTACAGCTCTTCCAGAACAAATTGTCGTGAACGTTGGAGACATGCTTGAGCGACATACCAATGGTAAATTAAAATCAACCATACATCGGGTAGTAAATCCACCTCGTGAATTGATGCATACCTCGCGTTTTTCTATTCCGTTTTTTATGCATCCTGTTTCAGAAATGGATCTTACTTGTCTCCAAAATTGCATAGATGATGAGCATCCCAAAGCTTTTGAAGATATAACTGCAGGAGAGTTTTTGGATGAGCGACTAAAAGAAATCGGGCTGAAGGCATAACAGATGTCGATCAGACGGGTTAGAAATATCATTTTTTTGAGAGATGTCTCTGCATTATCCTTAACAGCTTTTGGGGGTCCACAGGGTCATTTTGGCATGTATTTGGACTTATTGGTTGAAAAACGTGCGTATCTTTCAGAAGAGGATTTAATTGAACTATATGCTCTTTGTCAGGTATTACCCGGACCGACATCTACGCAAACAATAACTGCATTAGGTTACAAAATAGGTGGACCAACTCTTGCATACCTAACCTTGCTTGTATGGATGCTTCCAGCATTTTGCATCATGACCTCTTTGGCCATACTTGTCACCACCGCTCAGGACTTAAATATCTCACTGGACTTTCTCAGGTTTATTGAGCCTATTGCCGTAGGCATAGTTGCATATTCCTCCTATCGAATCGCCATTAAGGTGGTGAATACAAAGGTTGGTGTTGGATTAATGATTTTATCTGCTTTTGCCTCCTTTGTCTTTAAGTCTCCATATGCTTTTCCCATCTTGATACTTTTTGGGGGACTTGCCACCACATGGAGGTATAAGAGTCAACCAATCGAAGAAAAAGAGCGCATAAGCATCAAGTGGTCCAACTTAATCCTGTGGATATCGGTTCTCGTTGCTGCAGCAATCTTAGGGGGAGTCACACAATATCAGCCGATAAAGTTGTTCGAGAATTTTTACAGGAATGGCAGCTTAATATTTGGTGGTGGGCAGGTTTTGGTACCTCTCCTATATACCGAGTTTGTAGAGTTTAAGGAATACCTTACCTCTCAAGAATTTATATCCGGGTATGGTTTTGTTCAGGCGATTCCTGGACCCGTATTTTCTTTCAGTGCTTATGTTGGTGCGATGAGTGCGCGCGAATTTGGAATTGGCGGTCAAATATTAGGAGCAAGTGTGGCCGCTGCTGGGATATTCTTACCAGGAACTTTCCTTATATTCTTTATTATTCGATTTTGGGAACAATTAAAGAAATATCGAATTGTAAAAGCATCCCTTGAAGGGATCACTGCTGTCAGCGCCGGAATGGTAATTGCAGCCGCATTCCTATTATTCACCCCGATGGAGCAAAAGCCCATTAATTTCATTTTGCTATTTGGTACTATTGGAATGATGCACTTTACTAAAGTGCATACTCCAATCATCATTCTGGTTGGGCTTGTTTTCGGAATTATCTTATCATAAAAAAACCTCATTAGCATAGCTAATGAGGTTTTTCTAGGAGCAATGATTTTCTAATTCCCTCCTGCTGGTGGATCAACACCTAATTTTTTCAATACCAAGTTAGTCACGTTATCTTCTTCTCTTGCATATAAAAGAATGCTTTGTCCATTGGCAGTCATATTGAACACGTGCGTGTATCCATTTTCTTTTGAAACTTGTTCAATAGCAGTTCCAATTTTTTCGAATGCTGGTTGAAGCAACTGGTTTCTTTTATTCAGCATTGAGTTTTGTGCATTTTGCTCAAATTCCTGAATGGATGTTTGAAGGTTAACGATCTCGTTTTCCTTGTCTGCACGCACCACATCAGTATAGTTTGCTGCATTTTGCTGATAATCTGCCACTTTAGCCTGGTAATCAGCATATTTAGCTTCAAGTTGAGCAGATAACTGCTTATCATACTGAGATAATTCACTTTCGATTTGCTTTGCTTCAGGCAAAAGGCTCAAAACATACTCTACATTTGTATAGCCTATTTTTAACTGCGCCATTACTCCAAAACCGATCACAGCAAGGGCAGTACTTAGTAAGATTCTAGCTTTCATATCAAATTAACTTTATTCGTTTTTATAGTTTGGGCTTTCGCCCTTTATGGTTGTTAAGGTTCAATTATTATGCTTAATTGTTTCCGACACTTTGATTTTCTACCAATCCAAGTTCTTCTAGTACAAAATCGGTGTAATCATGGATGGGATCCGTGTAAATCATAACCAGGTCACCAGATTTATCAAATACAATTTGAAGCCTATTATTTTTCGCTACCCGCTCTACGGATTCAAAAACTTGATCCTGAACTGGTTTTACTAGCTCTTTCTTCTTTAGAAAATAGAGCCCATCAAATCCAAAAATGGATTGCTGATATTCTTTGACTTCTTTCCATTTTCTTTCAATCTCTACATTTCTCTCTTCCCACATCTCTTTTGTAAGAAGGACTTCCTCAGCCTTTAACTCCACTTCCATTGCTTCTACCTGCTGGTAAAGTTCCTGGATTTCTTTCTCCCAGCCTTTTGCTAATTTTTCAATCTCAGCCTGCGCTTCTTTATACTCAGGCATTTTTTCCAAAATATATTGAGTATCTACATACCCAAATTTCTGCGCAAATGTAATCCCAGTAAAAAACAGTCCAAATAGGAGTAATGATATCTTTTTCATAGCATTTGTGTTTTGCTCTCTCATTAGCGTATCTGTTGGCCAATGGAGAAGTGGAACTGTGGACCAGCATTTTGAAATGTGCCTGGAACTCTATCAAATCCGTATGCCCAGTCAATTCCCATTAATCCAAACGCTGGCATAAAGATTCTAAGGCCCACACCTGCAGATTTTTTCATGTTGTAAGGATTAAATTCGGCAAATCTATCTAGGTTATTTCCTCCCTCAACGAAGGTTAGAGCATAAATTGTAGCAGATTGAGCCAAGGAGATTGGATACCTGATTTCCATAACGTATTTGTTGAATAGCGTTCCTCCTTCGATATTGTTTTCTCTGTCAACAGGTGTAATTGAGTTATTTGGATAACCCCTTAGACCAACTACATCAGTTCCTAATAGGAAGTTTTGTCCAGTCAAACCATCACCCCCAAGTTGGAATCTCTCAAACGGTCCTACATCAGTTGTACTTGAGTAAGCTCCAATGTAACCAAAGTGAGCCCTTGCGGCCAGAACAAGTTTTCCTGCCAAGGTGAGGTAGTATTTGGAGTCAAAATTCCATTTATGATATTCCAACCACTTATATCGTTCTTCAGGTGGAGCATTTTCATAATCTAAATCACGCCAAAGTGAGAATGGTGGGGTGAATGAAGTGCTTAACGATATACTTGATCCATTTCTTGGATACATTGGCTGACTCACAGAGTTTCTGCCAATTGAGGCATTGAAAGTTATACTATTTGCTTCGCCAGTCTGAAAACCTAATGATCTACTGTTAAACTGGAACAAATCATATCTCTGATACGATACCCCAGTACTTACGGTGAAAAAGTCATCTGGCCATTTAACTCTCCGTCCTAAAGAAGCTGAAATTCCAGTTACTTTAAGCCATCCTAAAGTTTCATTAGTGAATCTATTGATGGATCGCTGGATAGACTTACTATAACTCAAGCCGAATGAGTTAGGTTTTCTTCCTCCTAGCCAAGGTTCTACGAAACTGAAAGAATAACTCTGGAACGTTCTTCCATTCGCTTGAAATCTAACTGACAAACTTTGTCCATCTCCTACTGGTAGTCCCCTCCAATGTTCTGGTTTGGTAATATTTCTAACAGAGAAGTTATTGAATGAAACTCCAAAAGTTCCGACGAATCCAAAGGCTCCACCCCATCCACCGGAAAGCTCGATTTGGTCATTGGATCTTTCAACCAACTGCCATTCAATATCTGCAGTTTCAGCCACTGGGTTTGGCACAACATTAGGATTGACCTGCTCTGGATCAAAATATCCAAGCTGGGATAGTTCTCGTTGAGTTCTAATCAAATCAGCTCTACTAAACTTATCTCCTGGTCTAGTTCTAAGCTCCCTAAGGATTACATGATCATTCGTTTTGTCATTACCACTAATCAATACTTTGTCAATAGTAGCCTGGGCTCCCTCATAGATTCGCATTTCAAGGTTTATAGAATCTTGAGTTACACCTACTTCTACGGGATTAATGCTAAAAAAGAGATATCCATCATCCATGTAAAGTGAACTTATATCCGGGCCATTTGGATTAAAGTTCAATTTCTGATTGACAAGGTCCAGATCATAAATATCTCCTTTTTCAATGCCAAGGATACGCTGTAGTTGATCGTCAGTATAAATGTAGTTTCCAGTCCATGAAATATCTCTGAAGTAATATTTGTTCCCTTCATCAACAGTAATGTTGACGTTCATATACTTATTGGAGATATCATAAATAGTGTCAGACACAATTTCAGCATCTCGGTAACCTTTGGAATTATAAAAACCAATTAGAAGATCTTTGTCAGCTTCATAATCTTCTTTAAGATATTTTGCGGCTTTGAAAAAATTCAAATTTACGTGAGTGGCCATGTATTCTCTCACTTCCTCTTTGGATACTTTATTAGAATTTTTCACAAAGTGGATCAGGTTTGGGGGCCAAATGAGCTTTGTGGTTGTCTTAATCAATTCAGTAGGTAGTGAGAACTTTGGTACCATTCCCGTTTTCTTCAACTTAGATCTCAGTTTAGCTGAAGTGAATTCTTCGTTTCCATCAAATTTTACATTTCTAATTTTAACCTTTTGACCTTGATCAATAACAACTTTTAAAAATGCGCTATTTCGTAGTATCGTGTCATTTTGCTGGAATACTTCAATTTTAGCATTCAAGAAACCTTTATTTTCCATGTATTTTTGAACTGCCAGCTCGGTGTTTTTAATCACCACATCGGTAAGCACCTTCCCTCGTATAAGCCCAATTTTTTCTTCTATTTCTCCTTGTTTGGTCTTACTAACACCTTCTATTATGTATTTGGTTAATCGAGGGCGCTCTGTAAGTTCAATTACAAGCCAAATTTTGTCTCCTTCAACTTTAGAAGCGAATATGGATACGTTTCCTATGATACCTTGATTCCATAGTTTTTTAATTGCAGTGGTTATTTCATCTCCTGGTACTTTTATCTTATCTCCAACTCTAAGTCCAGATAGGGAAATAAGTGCATTATTATCCAAAAACTGTACTCCTCTTACTTCAATGTCTGCAATTTCATATTCTCGAGGGCTAGAATAGTTAATTGACACGCCACCTCCCTGATCATTCTGATTCCTCCCAAAGACAACTTGTGAGTTTGCTTCTTCCATGGCAAAAATTGCCAATACTATAATTAATGCTTTCTTCATGCTTTCACTTGATCACTGGTCTTTCCAAATCTTCTTTCTCTTCTTTGATAGGAGACAATTGCCTCATGTAAATCTCTTTTTCTAAAATCAGGCCAAAGTACATCAGTAAAGTGTAATTCGGAATAAGCTAATTGCCACAATAAAAAATTACTTATCCTCATTTCTCCACTCGTTCTTATTAACAAATCAGGGTCCGGAATCCCCTTAGTAGATAGATGCATATCAACGTCCGAAGGTTCGATGGCAGTCAGCCCTTTTTCAATCATTGAATTTATAGCTTGAACCAAATCCCATTTACCACTATAGTTTAATGCAAGCACTAACTCCATCCCTGTATTTTCACCTGTCCTAGTTATCGCATCTTCAAGTCGACCCTGAGCTTTAGTTGGTAGCATGGATATATCTCCAATAGCTGCCAGCTTAATGTTGTTTTTTTGAAGTGTAGGCAATTCATCTTTGATAGTATTCACCAATAATGTCATTAAACCCTCCACTTCATATTTCGGCCGATCCCAATTCTCGGTTGAAAAAGCATATAATGTTAGATGATCTACCCCCAACTCTGCACATCCTTCCGTCGTGTCTCTCACAGCTTCAATTGCATTTTGATGACCGAATAATCGCTTCACACCCTGTTTTTGAGCCCATCTTCCATTTCCATCCATAATCACAGCAATGTGCTTAGGGATGTTCTCGCTTGATATTTGATTTCTCAGTTCCTCCAACTCCTTTTTCAAAAAGGCTACAAAAATGGGCTTTTTTTTACTTAAAGGGAATGGTAACCAATGATTTAACTTCTATTAACGGGAAAGAATTGATTGGTTGGGTCTATAAGGAAATGGACAAGGCACATTAAACAGTATTATGCTAAAGGTTACCCCCGTGAAAAAATACCAATCATCATCTTTTGGATTACCATATTGGTAGTCTTTAATTCTTTGGTCATTATCTGAAACCCCATCCAGGTAGTCAAAGAAAGTTTTTCTTGCTCCAGCTTCAATTGCAATGGTATATTTTTTTTGAATGAGATGTTTAAATCCTACTCCTATAGGCAAAATTGGTTGAATCTTCCCTACACCTTCGCTGGCAGGCGCATCACTAAAATTGATAAAACCAATACCTCCAAAAATGTATGGTGAATATTTTATTCTGGCATTTTCTGTCTTGAAATCAAGGAAATGGTATTCAAACACAGATGAGATTTCCAATACTGTGGAACTAAAAGAATGACCTCTTTGTGTTGCAAAAGCATCAATTGGGGTTTCCGAACCTCGAACTTTGCCTAGTGTAAGTCCTAACCTTAGTGTGACAATTTCAGAAAAATTCATGCGGTAGAAACCCGTTCCAGCTAAGGAACTTGTGCTGAAACTGAACCCTCTAACCAAATCACCAGAGTAATTCATGGTCCCGATTCCACCTCCAAACTCCATAAATTGTGAGAATGAAGTAAGACTTGATAGCACCAATAAAAAAAGTAATGCTTTTCGCAATGTTTATCTGTATTTAGCTCTTCTGCGTGTAGTACCACCCAGTAAGTAACTCAATTTGATTTGAGTCATGAAGAACATATCATCATTATCAGGATTCCCTCGTCTGGTTCCGTCTATTCCTGAACCAACGTTCCCTTCAATGTAGTAATTGTGCTCCCCAGAATTATTTATTATTCTTAATGTAGATAAGTCCCTTGCTTCACCTTTTGAGCTTACTGGAACAGCTGCTCGATCAGACATAATTCTTGTTAATGGATCACTAAATTGATCAAGCCCTACATAGTTAGTACTCACATCATCCAGATAATCTGTAAATGCATATCTGATTCCAAATTCAATACCTGCAGTAAATTCAGTTCCAGGCAATCTCATTTGAGCTCCAAGTGAAACGGGAATTGCAAATGCTATTGACTTGTAGGGTTCTACAACTCCAAGATTTTGACCCTCCGTGCCCAATGGTCTTAGTTTCACCCATTCTCCAGCTTGCGGTGCAGCAGTGGTCGCATTTACACCCTCACTTTGATAATCGAAATCAGGGACTTTTCCCATTGGTTCATGATGAAATACTGATGCTCCTAAAGATAGATACGCATTTATTGGTAGCCTTTGATTAGGGCCACCATAGTTAGGTATTAAAAATATTTGTGCAGAAATTCTAAATTCCTTTACGTCATTTCGAAAGCTAAGATTACGAGCATACCTTGGAAATCCCTCTTCGGTTCCGGGATCTGAAGCAAAATCATCCCCAAATAAGCGTACCCAGTTTAATTCAGCTGTAACTGCCAATGAGTGATGAAATTTATATCCTGCCAAAAAACCAAAGCCTGGTCGCGTAAAAGAGATATCTGTACTAGCAGCTTTATTAACTGGAGCTAGATCACCAAAATAGTTTCCAGCGTTTATCTGAGCACCAACAAACAAATATGGTTCAAACCTACCATATCCTCTGGATCCTCCTTTATAGTGTGATACTTTTCGATTGGTCTGTCTTCGTTTCTTGTATTTATTTTTCCGTTGAGCCTCGGCATTGTCTGCCAAACCAAACATGAGAACAGAAAGAAGGATTACCAAAAAACTTTTGAGTTTCATAATTCACTCTTTATAACACAAAAATACAGGTAAGATTTTACTCATCTTACCATAAATAGGATAAAATTGCCAGGTACCAAAACTTAAAACTATGCAATCCAAAGCCTTTTTCATCTAAATAAAACGATCATTCGACAAAAAATGCGTGAAAATATATTCCTTTAATTCCTTTTATCAAACCCCCAGCCCAGCTTGTTTCGTATTGTATCAGGAAAATTAATGCCCTCTATCTTAATCAATTTGGCTCTAAAAGGAGCTTTTTTCACGACAATATTCACATCACTCTCTATCGTTTCTGATCGAGAATCCAGTGAGATAAGAAAGCTTCTATTTCTTGACTCAATTTCAAATCTTAGTTCCGAATCATCCGAAACAATAAGTGGCCTAACATTTAAGTTGTGCGGGCTAACAGGGGTAATAACAAAATCCTTTGAATCCGGCATCATCAAAGGTCCACCACAGCTCAGCGAATAACCAGTAGACCCAGTTGGTGTAGAAACCATCAATCCGTCAGCCCAATAGGTATTAAGGTATTGGTTATTGATGTAACACTTAACCATGATCATGGCAGATGTATCTTTCCTTAAAATCGCACACTCATTAAGTGCATAAGTCTTACCATTAAATAAATCAAGGTTTGTTTCAAGCGAAATCAATGCTCTGCTTTCCACTTCAAAATTTCCCTTAAAGAATAGATACAGGGATTCTTTAATATACTCTTTAGCAATCGAGGCTAAGAATCCAAGCCTTCCCATATTGATTCCTAGAATTGGCACCTCCGTTTTACCAACCCACAAAAGGGTTTCAAGAAAAGTACCATCCCCTCCCAGACTGAATACAGCATGGAAATCAGTTGTGATCTCATCGATTACATTTTTGCAATCTTCAATTTGTCCATTCCTGCTTTTAAAAAGAGTTGTAACCCAAATTTCAACTCCTTCCTTGTTAAGACGATCAATGATTTGGCTAAGGTATTTCTCAGAATTTGGCTCCAATGTAAGTCCATGAAGAGCTATTTTCTTGACTTCACTCATGGATCTAAAAATTTCATTAAGAGGCCAAATCTATCCTTTTCATCGAATGAGTTATCTTCTGTATTGAACGAAGAGGTGACTTTATATCCACTTTTGGTTAGTCCGGTGGCAATTTGATTTACATCCTGGTGGTTAATTCTTAATACAATCTCAATAAGAGAGGGATCATCCAGATCCGGTTTTACATTCGCTCCAAGAATTGTAGAGCCATTCATCTCAACTACACGTGAAATCTCTGACAAGGAATAATCATTCAAGCTTGACTGAATAGTAACGATTGCACCAGCAGAATTCACAATTGCGGTTTTCGCAAACTCTCGAAGTATGTCAGAAATCAATACAACCCCCTTAAACTTGTCATCATTTAAAACGGCCACCATATCCATGTGATGATCACTTTGGATTTTGAGAATGTCATAGTAGTGACTTGATGCAGATACAATACATGATTGGCCCACTAAAGGATAACCTCCCACTTCTGAATTCAATATTTCTGCATCATATAGGAGATCCTCAGAGATAAACCCCAATAGTTTTTCGTTATCAACTACCGGTAATTCCTTTACTCTAAACTCATCCATCCATTGTTTGGCACGGGCAATATCATCGCTCGGTTTGAGTGGAGGAACCATATAATTTATAAGCTGTACAGCAATCATATTATTTGATTGTCATCATTTTAAGTTCTAAATGTATCCTTTCCCGTAGATAGGTTGTCCAGAGAATCAATTAAATCTTTAATGAAAGGCAAAACCTGACTTAACCAATTAAATAGGGTTGGCCCTATATCTACAATATACGGAAAAACGACAGCATCATCCGCATATCTACCTTCAATATCAAACCCAACCGATTCAAAAAGCCAAAAAACTATGCTTATAACAAAAGCCCATTTTATCGCTCCAGCAAAAGCACCAACAAGATTATCCAACGATCCAAAAATGGTCATATCAATCATACTCTTAAGTGCTTTAGCTCCTGCTTTAATTGCAAGGCTAAGTAGCAGGAATAATCCAATGAATACCAAAATGGCAGTAATCTCAAAATAGCTAGTTCCGCCAAACAGCCACTTTGAGACGGGTATAGTTAACTCTAAGGCTAAAAAAAGACCTATAAAAAATGCAGCAAATGATAAAATTTCGACAATAAAACCTCGGCTATAGCCTTTAAAAGCACCTAGTCCGATAAGTACTAAAATAATGATGTCTATTGTTTCCAAATTAGCTTAAGAGTTTTTTAGCTAATGTAGAAATAAGTTTACCATCTGCCTTTCCAGCTAATTTTTTAGTAGCTGCACCCATTACCTTGCCCATATCCTGAGGTCCACTTGCTCCTACTTCATCGATTATCTTCTTTACTTCTTCCTCAACTTCTTGCTCCGACAGTTGTTTTGGAAGGAAACTTTCAATTACTGTCAATTCTGATTTTTCTGTAGCTGCCAAGTCGTCTCTTCCTTGTTTTTCGAATACTTCAATGGAATCTTTTCGTTGCTTAGCCGCCTTAGTAAGTAGCTTCATTTCAGTGTCTTCAGACAGCTCTCCGCCACCACCTTTTTCGGTTTCAGCTAGTAAAATTTGAGATTTAATAGCTCTTAATGCTCTTAAGCGATCTTTGTCTTTATTCAACATCGCTTGTTTTATTTCCGATTCTATAGTCAGTTTTAAACTCATAATTTCATTGTTTTTAAATGAACAACTTTGCGAAGAAAAACATTCTTTAGTTATGACCCAACTAAGTGTAAACATCAACAAGTTTGCTACCCTTCGCAATGCCAGGGGTGGTGATAACCCGAATTTAGTTCAGGTAGCAAAAGACTGTGAACGTTTTGGTGCTCAGGGCATTACTGTTCACCCTCGTCCGGACGAGCGTCACATTACGAAAAAGGATGTTTATGACCTTAAAGAGGTAGTGACAACAGAATTCAACATTGAAGGGTATCCGGATGATCGATTCATGAAAATTATTGAAGACATTAGACCAGCTCAAGCCACATTGGTTCCGGACCCTCCGGATGTTTTGACTTCCAATGCTGGTTGGGATACCATTAAAAATGAAAAGAAGCTAACAGACATTATCGGTCAAATCAAAAGTTGGGGAGTGCGAACCTCCATATTTATTGAGCCAGAAAATAAACTGATGGATGGTGCCAGGAAGTGTGGAACAGATAGAGTTGAATTGTATACAGAAATGTATGCTTCGGCTTACAATGCAGACAAGCTACAAGCCATTTCAGATTATGTGAGATCATCTCAACATGCTCATGAAATTGGATTAGGCTTAAATGCAGGTCATGATCTTGATTTGAAAAATCTAAACTATTTAAAACAACAAATTCCGTATCTTGAAGAAGTTTCAATTGGGCATGCGCTGGTTTGTAATGCACTCTATTTTGGACTTGAAAATACAATTCAGATGTATTTACGTGAGTTGAATAATTAAATTGCTAAACATTTTAGTAAAATGACTATTTTTGATTGATGGAAATTTCGAGCTTGATTTTTTTGGTTGTTGGTTTGGCAATTGGATTGCCAATGGGTTGGTTGTTGTACAGAGTGAGAAGCAATCAAAATGTTCCTGAAAGTGACGAATTGAAGATCCAATTGAAGCTAGAGGTTGAGCGATCCAAAAAGCTAGGAGGTGAGCTGCAACTACTTAATGACGAGCTAAGAAAAGAACGTGAGGAGATCATTCACCTCAATAGTCAGAATAGTACCTTAAAAGCAAATTATCAAAATTTACAAACCAGGCTAGAGGAACAAAAAGGAGAGCTTGGACAGCTTCAAGAAAAATTCGCCACTGAATTTAAGAATTTGGCGAACGAAATCTTTGAGGAGAAGAGCAAGAAGTTTACCGATCAAAACAAGACCAACCTTCATGAACTACTGAATCCACTAGGTCAGAAATTGACTGAATTCGAAAAGAAAGTGGAGCAAACTAATAAGGAGAGTCTTGAAAGAAGTACTGCTTTAAGGGAACAGATCATTGGCTTGCGTGAATTGAATGACCGCATGACAAAAGAAGCAGAAAACCTGACCAAAGCACTTAAAGGTGATGTAAAAATGCAGGGTAACTGGGGAGAAGTGATTTTGGAACGTATCCTTGAAAAATCCGGACTTGAGAAAGATAGAGAATACCACATTCAGGAAACTTTGCATTCAGAAGCTGGCAGAAGATTGCGTCCAGATGTAATCATTAAACTTCCTGACAATAAGAACCTTGTCATTGATGCTAAAATGTCACTCATCGCCTATGAGAAATTCATGAATGAAGATGATGAGGTAAAAAAAGAGCAACATTTGAAAGATCACATTTTATCCGTTAAAGCACATGTCAAAGGATTGGCCGAGAAGAACTATCACCAGTTATTTGATGGTGGTTCATTGGATTATGTACTCATGTTCGTTCCTATAGAATCTGCTTTTTCATTGGTTGTTCAACATGGAGGTGAACTCTATAATGATGCACATGAAAAAAGTATCATTATTGTGAGTCCGGCTACACTGGTTGCTACTCTCCGTACTGTTTCCAGCATTTGGAAACATGAATATCAGAACAGAAATGCATTAGAAATTGCACGACAAGGTGGTGCTCTGTATGATAAGTTTAAAGCATTTGTAGATGACTTAATAGAGGTCGGGAAATCCTTAGATAAATCTAAGCATCAATATGGCCAAGCCATGAACAAACTTGTGGAAGGCAAAGACAATCTTATTCGTAAAACTGAACGCTTGAAAGAGCTTGGCTCCAAAACATCCAAATCCATGGATGAAAAACTGCTATATCGTGCAGGAGCTAAAGATGAAGATGACGATCCAAAATTGTTTTAACAGTACTTTTGAATTTTTAAAGACAAAAGGATGGAACTGACTGCAGACAATAAACTGAAAAACATAGTTGTCGTAGGTGACAGGGTGCTTATTAAACCAGTAAAGGAAACCCAAAAAACTGATAGTGGAATTTACCTGCCTCCAGGAGTACAGGAGAAGGAGAAGGTGCAATCCGGATATATTGTTAAAGCAGGACCAGGATATCCAATTCCCCATTCAGCGGAAGATGAAGATTGGAAACCTGAGGATGAGAAAATCAAATACATACCACTTCAAGCAAAAGAAGGTGACTTAGCACTATTCTTACAAAAAGGGGCATTTGAAATTCAATACAATAAGGAAAAGTATTATATCGTTCCGCAATCTTCTATTTTGATGTTGGAGCGTGAGGAAGATCTTTTTGATTAAAAATTGTATTTTTCCCTTTTTTTCTTAAATAATGTTCTGTTAATTCTTACTTTTAAAGAAGATTAACCGAATAAGAAGATGCGAATTCTTGTTGGCCTTCTAATTCTAACAATATCCTTACATCTACCAGCTCAAGAGACCAGTGATAAGCCGTTTCAAGTGTTAGTTGCACAAAACGCGAATGTATACGGCACACCGGTTGAGGCTCTCCATTATATAGATGACGTAACTTCCATTGAAATCAAAGAGGGTGGCTTTGTAAGTTTGGTTCATAGGGGTGGCACCACTTATGAGCACACTGAAACAATTTTCACCTTTTACTTAAAACCACACGAGCTGAGAAATAGAAGCAAACGGCCTAATCTTGAGCTTTTATATATGGATGATGCCATTCTTGATCCAGCGAAAGTAATCACTGTCCTATATCCACCTTTTGACCCTACTGGATTCATTACCTGGAACGAAAATGAGTCATTTGCCTTGTACTGGTACCTACAAGACAAACCAGTTCTAAATTACATCTTATCCGTTAGTGATAACAAAGGCAATAAGATTCAAGACTTTCGAACGAGTCATAATAATTATACATTAAAGCCAGAAACGTATGGCTTAAGTGATGGAGTCTTTACGTTTAAAATAAGTAGCTCCTTTGCGGGTGAGACTATGGAATCCAAAACCTATACGGTTCAACTTCAGGCAGGAACAGAATATGTGGTAAAAGCAACAGATTTAATTCTAAAAGCTCTGGACTTGGAGTATAGCCCTGATCTGGCACTACCTGTCTGGCAAGAAGCATTGGCCATGCCCAATGGAGAATTCTACAAGCCTCTTTTTATAAAATTTCTGAATAGAAATGAAAGTATTCTTAGCGCTAGTGGTCAAGATGTACAGCTGCTTCTTTCGCAAAATAAGTAAGGATCATATCTGCACCTGCTCGCTTAATAGACAAAAGAGATTCCATCATAGCCTTTTCGGCATCCAGCCATCCTTTTTCTCCCGCAGCTTTTATCATGGCATATTCTCCCGAAACATTATAGGCAGCAATCGGAATGTTAAAACTTGACTTCAATCGTTGAATGATATCCAGGTAGGCAAGCGCAGGTTTAACCATTAATACATCAGCACCTTCATTAAAATCAAGCTCTGCTTCAATAATTGCTTCATCGCTATTTGCAGGATTCATCTGGTAGGTTTTCTTGTCCCCAAACTTGGGAGCAGAATCCAGTGCATCTCTGAAAGGGCCATAAAAAGAACTTGCATACTTGGCCGTATAGCTCAAGATGCCTGTGTTTATATAACCTTGTTCATCAAGGACATTTCTTAAGTAACCGACTCTGAAATCCATCATATCAGAAGGACCAATCATATCGATACCGGTCTCTGCCTGAGCGAGAGCCATCTGACCTAAAATATCCAGCGTCTCGTCGTTTAGGATTCTGCCATCTTCCACAATGCCATCATGGCCATCGCTACTATATGGATCCATAGCCACATCAGTAATGATGAGTGCCTCAGGGAACTCTTTTTTGATTTTAGTGAGCGTCTTCAGGTAGAAGAAATCAGGATCATAGCTTTTGGTGGCTGTCTTATCTTTATACTTCTCTTCCACAACAGGAAATACATCGAACCCTTTGATGCCCATTTTGAGACATTCCTCGATCTCTTTCAGTATCAGATCTTCAGAAAGACGAAAAATACCGGGCATACTTTCTACTTCAGATTTCTTTTTGCTTCCTTCCAAAAGGAACAGCGGGAAGATGAAATCATTTGTAGTAAGCGTAGTTTCCTGAGCTAAGTCTCTTAATGCCGCAGATGCTCTGTTTCTTCTTGGTCGCCTCATGGCTGCAAAGATATTCGCAAAATTTTGCCATCGGTACCACTGGCATATCCAACTTTTCCTTTTATGCAGATCGCCCAATAGTTAGCTGAGTCAAGGTTAATCCAGTTTTGACCCAGATCAACTGTGTAATCTATACCGTTAGGACCACAGACAAAGGCAAGGGTTTCATTGTCAGTTTTGGTGATTGCGCTTCCATAAAAAGCACCTACTGTTTGTGGTTGATTGGACCGTTTCCAAGTTGCCCCTCCATCCATTGAAAAGGCACAATTATTTGTGTAATCATCAGAAATTAAAAGATCACCACCCGTAACAACCCCTATATCTCCAATGAAGGAAACTGAAGTATTTCCGGCAGCATCACCGGTTACCAAAGGAGAACTTATTTCCATCCATGATTGGCCATAATCTTCAGTAATCAAAAATCTGCAGTTACCTCCTGCACCTGTGGCTATCCATGCTTTACCATTTTCACCGGCCGTCACACATGTACCACTGGCTGCAAAGCCTCCCTCTCCATTACCAGCAAGGGGCATATTGACTGTGTCAGCGCGATTCCAGCTTTTTCCTCCATCGCTGGTAAGCAGGATGTATGGGTAATCATCAATGGCATCCCCGTATGCAATGCCTCTTTCATCATCCCAAAAATCAATGCAGTCAAGAAATCCTAAAGAATCTTGCATCACAAAATTTTCTTCCCATTGATTAGGCTCAGTGAACGTAAAGATTCTGGAAAGAGAACCAGGACCGGCACTCATCAAAATCGCCTTGCTCTCATTAAATCCATGCACATCTCTAAACTGTAAGCTATCCCCAGTAGGATGATTGAAAAGCTCCCAGCTTTCTCCTGAATCCCTGGTTCTCACAAATGTTGCATCATGACCACTGATCCACGTGGTATTTTCATCAACGATGCTTATGGCTTGAAGTAACGATTCGGTGGGGCTATCCAGTGGTTCGATTGTTGGCTCAAGCTGTTTGGTTGAACAATGAGCCAATAATAAAATGGGGATCAGGACGAACAAATATTTCATACAAGTTGAGGTTCGTTTTGAATGGAATTTTGGATAGCAGAAATCCATTTTACAAAAAGTTTTTGTTCCAGTGATTCTACAAATAGTGCATGTTGTTTCCAGTCCCCGAAGAATTTATCCATCTGCATAATCATTTCTTCCAGATGTCCTTGCTCTTCAACTACAATCATACGGACGCTTATTTTGCTATCCGTTTCCCTTAATACTTCTTCATAGATTGGATAGAGTTCGTCAGCACGAACTTCAATCGCATAGGTCACTAAGAGATATGCTGCATACCTAAGTTCATTGCCTGAAAATCCAAGCTCATTTTTCAGATACCTACTTATAAAAGTATCCAGTGTATGTAAGTACTGAGAGCTTTGAACTGGTGCCAATAGTTCGTGCACCTGATACGTTTGACATCCCTGAAACCCTGTCTTTTTAATTTGACTTTTTAAGTAATAGGCATGACGCGCTTCTTCCGCTGCATGCTTCAATACTATTTCATCCACTAACTGATCATGCTCACAAGCTGAGATCTTTCGCGCTCCAGTATTCTCCATCATGGAAAGGGAGTTGAGCCACTTAGCATGTAGTTCTGGTGATGATACAATTTGCTTGATGATTTGTCTTAAATCCATGTGCTTTTGAATTGAGATTCAAAGCTAGTATGCACCGGTGATAACTTGTGTTGAATTGCTTTACTTTTAAAATGATTTTCAGGATTAAAAATCATCTAAAGAGCTAACGGTAGTCATTGTTTATGGATTTGATTCTATCCAATTTACTTGTTCAAATTTAAATAGCAAAGGTCATGTTTATCGGAAAAAAAGATCACATTCACACACGGAGTTTTAGACATAGAATTAGAGAAAATTTCCGTCCATTTTTTGATGAAAGTCATTTGATGGGACTCGATCCTTTCGATAATTCTAAGTTTTACCCACACCGAGAAGAAAAGAGGAAAAAAAGGAACTTAATAGACAAAATTCCTGCATAACTATACGGCCTTAATAGCCACTAATGACAAAATAAAAGCCGCTCCTCTTTTTATTAGCGGCAAAAAAAGAGCGCCTCATGATTGAGGCGCTCTATCCGTAGTAAAGAAGGAGAGATTAGGAATTTGTTTAGAGTACAAGCTGACCGATCTGCAATAAATCTTTGATCTTGTTTTCCTGATTTACATAGGCAACCACATCATCTCTTTGAACTTCAGCTACGATAATGTTCCCAACTTCCTCATGGACATTGCTGTAAATGTTGCGTTTGGCCATCGCCTCGCATTGCTTCACATTATCTGCCGTTGGCGTGAGGTAGTGGACTTTATCCGAGTGGAATCGATTAAGCAAGAAGATATGGATCAGTGTCATCAATCTTTTTCTTCTATAGCTGGAGACAAACGTGTTTTGATCCCTGATTGAAAGGATAGCCACCTTGTTACGATCAACCAATGTACTGAAGACGATATTGGCTATCATTTCTTTATTAGATGAAACGGAAAGTTCAAGTGTTGACGATCCCATGCTTTGGGGCTTTAATTTCACTTTTAGTTCCACATTAATTTCATTGATCGTTTTCCATTCGTGTAGCCATTTTTTAAGAGTCAATAGGGGCAATTCGGTGTGAAGCAGATGCTGAAATTGCGTGGAACCTTTACCCATGGCTCTTGTCGTCGCAGTTCGCCCTGATGATGCTGCAAGGGCTCCATCTAATCGGGTTCCACCAACTAAGGTCTGAGGAGTTTTATATGGCGAATCCAGCAATCTAAGCTTGCGCTGAACTTTAGCCAGTGCGAGCATGCCTTCATTGTTCAATGAATCTGAAAATTCCTCAGCGGCCAATCCGTCAATTTGGTGACCTCCGTACGTGATGAAATTAAAGACAAAGCCCATTTTAGCAAGTTCTGATGGAAATGCCATCATCTCTTCTTCCGTCATACCAGTAGAATCCCAATTAAATGAAGGGGAAAGATTGTAAGCCAACATTTTATCTGGAAACTCAGCATGAATGGCATCTGCAAACTTTTTCGCGTCTGCTAAGTCTGCGGTTTTTGTTTCCATCCATAAAATATCAGCAAAGGGTGCCACAGCCAAAGATTTCGCAATGGCGAATGGGATGCCACCTTTGATCTGAAAATAGCCTTCCGGAGATCGCATCGCATCACAGTTCCAGTAAAATGAAATCCCCAATTCTTTAAGATAGGCCTTAACATCAGCGATGGACATTTTTTCTATCTCGCACTCCCATCCAAGGGCAATGTCCAATTCAAGGCCATCGCTCATGGCAAGTACGATGGCTTGTTTTGCAGCATCACCAATGGTTTTTATTACAGCATCTTTTTCCCATTCTCCCACAACAAAGTCAATCAACTCATTAAGTGCTTTCTCAAAAGTGATGGCCTCATCTGTTTTAAGAATCTCTGAATACTCCTCAATTTTTTGTTCTATCCCAATGCCATTTAGCCATTTTCTTGCCTGTGAAGCTATGACTTGCTCACTATAAAGCATATGCCCATAGGTGTCAATGCCATATTCATTTAAAAGGGCATGTAGCGTTATAAGTACCGATTTGTAGCTTGGGATGTTTGGATTCGTAACGCCTAGTACAAATGGCTGATCACGTTCATCACTGATAGATTCCATCAAAGTGGCCGCCTCAGCATCGGTTCGTGCCACAATTATTCCCTCTACACGCATTACATCCAATTGGAAACGAGCTGCATTTAATCGCTTGATTTGCTCATCGCATGGAACAAGTACTTTCCCTCCCTGGTGTCCACACTTTTTGGTGCCCGGTTTCTGGTCTTCAATATGATAGCCTGGCACACCTGCCTCCACAAATCTTCTAACCAGGTTTCGGACGTGTGCATCACCTCCGTGACCTGTGTCCGCATCCGCAATGATGTATGGCGAAAAGTCTATCATGGGTGATTCCTTACGTTCGCCCTCAGTCATTTTACACCGATGAAATCGTTGATTTTTATCTGCTGCAAGTAGTGCCCTAACTATTGAGGCGGCTTCATTTGGCACCTGACTTAGCGGGTAGCTTGCAAGATCGGCACCCGGATCCTCATCTGCGGAACCTTTGGCGGAGGTAGCCCAGCCTCCAAGGTAAATTCCTTCGATTCCTGCACGCTTCATCATGACCGCCTGGCCAGGTGAATAAGGGCCAAAAGTGGTTATGGAAGACTTTTCTGAATATTTTTCCCTAAGCTTTTGAAAAAAATCTTTTGAAGCTGCTTTTGCTATTGAATAATCCTGAAAGATGGTTCCTTGCTGCTCTGCTACTTGTCTGGCAGTATAAAGGCGTTTGATGTCCTTAAATCTTGGTCTATTGAAGAATTCATTTGCTTCTTCAACTGCGTTCTGTATGATAGTAGTTTCAGTTTTCATGCGTATGTTGGTTTAAGCGTCACCAAATCCAGATTAGCTGTGATTCGATGGCCAGTAGTTTTTAATTGTTGGAAATATGCGTCAACACGTTCCTCAGCAATCTTGAAGTCTGTGTTGTTTAAGTTCAAATTGAGCAGGTCTATATACCACGGGGCTTTGGTTGAGTCATGAACCAGCCGTGAGACAATCATCTTAGAAATCGGCAGGGTTGTCAATTTGGAGTCATTATGAACATCACGATTGTTCGCTTTCATCAGTTTTTCAAACTCTTCTTCAAGCAAGCGATCAAACAATGCTCTTGTAAAAGGTTCTCCTTTTACTAGGTTGACCTCTTTATCTGCTTCCGTTATTTTGGCTTTTTTATGCACCCACTCCCACAGGACGCTCACTCGAATTTCTCCTGTTGCCATATCTTCCATGAGGTAGAGTATGTTATCATCACCGAAGAAGTCTGCCGGCTTAAGTGCAGCTGCCTGAAATCCTTGTAAAAAGGCATTACCGTACTGCAATGCAACACTTAACAGATTTCTTGCTCCTCGAATGGTTCTAGGTGAATCTGCCAAGTTCATGAGTTCCTTTTCATCTTTTTCTGTGTAGGTCAGCGGATCAAATGTTCTTCCCAACTGGTTTGCGACACCTACTTTTTCCCAGACAGGACGAATGATGTGCACCATTTTCCAATGTGCAACCCACTTTCCTGATGCTCCGGCCTGTTGTTCTCGTTCAGCTCCGGCTACAGCTTTTTTCATGCTTTCTTCAACACCCTTTTCGCCACCTACTGGAATATTTGGTTCCATTCCTCCTTGCCACAATGCAAAATTCCCATTCTTGTCAGGGGTGTTAACCGTTCGTCGAACCCGATCTTCATAGGCAGCCATATAGCTGTAATCCATTGTGATGGATTCGATGTTTGGGTTGATGAAGTACGGTACTCCAGCCAATGCATCGGATACACTATTTATGTAATCCCATCGGCCGGTATTGAATCCTACAAAGTGCTTGCCAAGGGCAGCTCGTATTTCCATGAGCTGCATGGCGGCCTCCAACTGCTCAACAAGCACATACGTTTTAATCGTGCCCTCTTCAATCTCTAGATGAATTTCTAATGCAGTTATTAATTCGTTCCAAAAAGCTGCTTCATCTGCCGTTTGAATTTTGGGGAAATACAGCACAACAGATCGACCTCTTGATAAAAGTTTTTTATAGTTGTTGACAACATAAAGCGTTAAGTCTGTGATAGAGGCAGAGAAAGAATCTCCATCCTCCATGGTAATGTGTCGATCATCCAGGTGAAGTCCCCTCACCCGGTAAATGATGGTAGTAAAGTCAAGTTGTTGTTGTGAGTCAGCTACAATTTCTTTTCCGAAAAAGCCATTTGACCAATGGTTCATTTCCTGAGCAACTTGTTTGGCAACTTCAAGAAAAACCGGATCTTGATGAATGGCTAGTTTGAGATTTCGAATATTATCCAAAGACATGGAGTCTATTTGTCCAAGCGCATCTTCTCCATCAAACATCCAGCCGTCTGCACCAGAAAGAAGAGCGTAGGCCACATTTCGAATGCTTGACTTTAAAGAAGCATTTGGTTTGGCAGCCGGTCCGGTACCCTGAATCCACTGGCATTGCAAGTCCTCAGGGATAGTTGCTCCTTCAAAGTTGCCATCACGAGCATCTTTAACAGTAAGTGAACTGTTGCCAATGATTTTTTCCTCTGGAAGAAAATGGGGCGTATCACCAGACTCGATTCGAACTTTTCTTCGATCCGAACGAAGATTCATTAGCTCCTTCTGCTGTGCATTAAAGACGGCCAGGTATTCAAGAGCAGTTAGCGCATCATCTGTGTAGATATCTCGATAAGCAATTAATCGATCCGGGGGAATATGTAGCTGTGACATAGAATTGAATTTTCATCAAATATATAAAAATTATCTATAAGCGGAAATTCCGCTAATATTATTTTTTACTCTTTAATATCTAAATTCACCGAATGATTTCGGATAATGACATTTTGAAATTGATATTGGGGTTTAAGGTGAAGCACTTGCGATCTAAGGTGGGGATTTCTTATCAGGCATTGTCCGATCAGACAGGATTATCGGTTTCTTACCTCAATGACATTGAAAAAGGGAAAAAATATCCCAAGCCGGATAAGATTCGTGCCTTGGCCAAGGCTTTTGAGGTAACGTATGATGAACTGGTAAGTACCCAGGCAGATAAAAAGCTGCGACCAGTTGTAGAGCTATTAAATTCAGGGTTTTTTAAATACTTTCCTACAGAAGAGTTTGGCCTTAATCTGGAAAAGGTAATTGATATTTTTAGTAACGCTCCGGATAAGATCAGTGCATTCATAAGTACCATATTGAAAATGGTCAGAAGCTACCAGATTGAAAAAGAGCACTTTTATCGTGTGGCACTTCGGTCCTATCAGGACATGCACGATAATTATTTTCAATCGTTGGAATCGGCTGCAGCTGATTTTCGAAAAAGCGCTGGAATCAAAAGTATAACTCCTTCACTCTCGACATTAAAGAAATTACTAGCTAAGAATTATGCAATTCAAATAGATGAGGTAAGGCTCGGCGAGCATAAAATGCTGCAGCGGATTCGATCCTTTTATTCTACAGAAAAACGGACGCTATATTTAAATAATCAACTAAGTGATGAACAGCAGAAATTTGTTATTGCGAAAGAAATCGGATTTCAACATCTAGCACTGGCAGAGCGCCCATTTGAAACGACACTAAATAAGGAAGCATCGTTTGAGAAGCTGCTTAACAACTTCAAAGCGTCTTATTTTGGTGCTGCTTTTTTGATGGATGCTGATGAACTTGTGAATGACATTAAGGAAATGGCGCTTTCGACTGCCTGGAGTCCGAATCATATTGAGCGATTGATAAAAAAATATCAAGTAACTCCGGAAACGTTACTGCAACGATTGACGAACATATTGCCTAAACACTTTGGCATTGATGACCTATTTTTCATTCGGTTGGATAGCACCAAAGGCCTTGTCAATTACCGAATTACCAAAGAACTACATCTATCTGGTTTACATCAACCGTATCAGAATCAACTCGAAGAGCACTTGTGTCATCGGTGGGTTTCCATTAGTAGTATTAAGCAGCTCAATGGATCTAAATCAGATCATGTTGTTGATGCGCAGGTTTCTGAGTACTGGCAGTCGAATAATGCTTATTTCTGTATTTCAATAGCCGAACCAAGTAGGTTTGATAATCAGAATGGTACAAGTGTAACCATCGGGCTGTCTATGACGGATACGCTAAAGGGGGCTTTTAATTTCATGAAGGATGATGGCCTTAGAAGACGGACGGTTCATACAACCTGTGAGCAGTGTTCGATATCTGACTGTGAGCATCGTGTCGCACCACCTACGATCGTTAATAAAAGAAACCTTGAGGAAGAGCTGGAAGAGGAGTTAAAGAAACTTTAATAAAGTTGAAGGAGGTAGTTATTATTCCACGACAGGAATATTTTCTCCAAATGGAATAGAACAGGTAGGTGGTAAACTTGTTATTCATAAGTGTTTTTCCACTGATTTTGCGTAGGAGGAAGAGCACGTTCCGATTTGTTGATTAGGCGATTGGTAGATTTATTCGATTGAAGATAATGAATTCTAACTCACCCCTGAATTTCTTCAGAAATTCCTTACCCTCTCTAATATTAGAGAGGGGTTAGGGGAGATTTGATAGGGTTTGGCTTACGGCGAATTTTACGGAGGAGGAAGAGCGTCAGTTTTCTTTTAATTCACCATTGATCTGCTCAATGAGTGCAATAATACTTTCTCTTACACGCTGAGCCCTGAGCTGAACTGAGGCGTTTTCCAGGCCTTTGACATTTACAATTTTGATGAAATCAGCATCCGTTTTTAGAGTACTGTAATCTTCATTTGAAATCATAAAATTCATGTAAAACCGCTTACTTAAATCCTGATGCATCTGGAAGTACTTGTGCAAAACAGGTTGGACATGCTGAGAATTAAACCTAATTCGCTCTTCTTCATACCTCTTGTAGTAGGGGTATAAACTTTCATAATGAGTTGATATGTTAAGTCTCAAGCTATCATTTAAAACAAGTTCTAATCCCTTAGAGAGCAGCAAACTGAAGCCACTTTTATTGGGACTAAAATGTGGCGTCACCCGAAGGTTTGTGACGAGGAATTGAAAACGATCGGTGGGTGCTTCATTCTGATCAAGGAATTCCACAATGTCGATACAAGCCTCGTTAATTTCATCCATTATGCCTAAATCTTCATCAATTTCAAGGAGATCTGCCTGAAGATTACTTCGAATTTCTGCAAGTATCTTTTTCTCTAGTATTCTTGCTTTTGCATAGTCTTTGGCCGTATCAATCTGCACGGCAATCAATATTCCGATTACCACCAGCATAATCTCCCCAATAGCGTACAAGAGATAAGTGGTAAACTTGTTGTTCTGCATAAGCTTTCGACGGATTTTGCGGAGGAGGATGAGCATTACTTAGTAATTGGCTTTTTCTGTATCGATGATCGCTATTAGATCAAATGACATCTGCTTCATTTCCACCATTTGCTGATTCATCTTGGTAAATTCTGCCAATGCCATTACAAAACCATTCTTTTGTCTGAGATCATCTAATTGAGCAAGATCTTCTCTTTTAATTTCGGTATTCTCTCCCATTTGCCCGTTGGTGGTACGATAGAGGTAATTTTTGTAGAGTTTGTAATGATCCACTGATTCGTAAGATGGAAGAAAGAGGGCTACCTCAGAATCAAATCGAAAATGGGCTTCTGTGGCTTTCATGAGTAAATACTGAGCTTCCAAATTCAATAAGCCGGCTTTAATGTCCTCATTGGATATTAGTGCAAAATTCCCGGTATTGACCAGTTCTTTGAACGTGTTGTTCGTTTGAAAGAAACGCTCCCATGTGTAGATGGGGAGCATCTTATCGAAAATGAGTTCAGGGTTTTCTAGCTCCTTGCCTTCGTAATACTCCAGTATTTCCAACGCATATTCAATTAGTTGTACCCTGTTACCAATGTAACTGTCCAACTCTTCGTTATTGAGGATAAGGTCCTTCTTGATATTCGTGAGGTAGTGAAGCTCAGATGCGCGCCTTTTTCGAACGTCGTTCCAGTTGTTAATGCTGACGGCAATCAAAATCCCAATCACCACGAGAATAATTTCTCCAATGGCATACAAAAAATAGGTAGTGAATTTGTTATTCATAAGTGTTTTGCGTCTGATTTTTCGGAGGAGGAAGAGCATAGATTTTTCTATTTCCTTAGGGTTTCATCAAAAAGCTTATAGATCCGTCTGTATTCATCTGACCAGCTGGAGGCTTCTCTAAATCCATGACCTTCGAGTGGGAATACAGCGAGCTCCCAGTTTTCCTTTTTCAATTCAATCAATCGCTGTGAAAGGCGAACCACATCCTGAAAGTGCACGTTGGTATCGATCATGCCGTGAAGAATAAGCAAGTTTCCTTTGAGTCCCTCTGCAAAATAAATGGGTGAGCTTCTGGCATAGGCAAGACTATCTTCCAGCGGTGTGTTAAGGATATTGGCTGTATATGGATGATTGTAGTGTGCCCAGTCAGAAACCGGTCTTAGGGATGCACCACTTTTGAAAACATCCGGAGTGGTAAACATGGCCATAAACGTAATAAATCCACCGTAAGACCCTCCATAAATTCCAATTCGATCCTCATCAATGCCTTTCTGCTCTACCAGGTATTTCACTCCATCCACTTGATCATCCAGGTCTTTACCGCCCATGTGTCGGTAGATGCCAGTTCTCCAGTCCCTTCCATATCCTCTACTCGCCCGGAAATCAATGGCCAAGACCGTGTAGCCATTATCACGTAAAAAATTATGAAACATGTATTCGCGGTAGTAAGATGGCCACCAGTAATGAACATTTTGGGTATACCCTGCTCCATGGACAAATACCACTGCCGCTCCATTTTTCTTGTCAGCTTCCGGCTCGTACAGAGTTGCTGGCACTTCCACACCGTCTCTTGCTGTAAATCGGATAATCTCCGAATCCAGCCAATTGTATGATTTAAATGCCTCGGTAGTTGATTCGGTCAGTTGGGTCATAGATGCGCCAGCCTGATTAGGCATGACATACAATTCCCACGGTTTGTTGGTGTACCCATATCGGATCGCTAGTTGCTGCTCATCCGGTGAGATGGTTGTTTGATGACCTCCTTTCAACGAAGTGATTTGAGTCATTTCACCCCCCTTCACCGGCATGTGATAGAAGTGTATTTCATGTGGGCTTACCTTATTGGAGGTGATGAAGAACGTCTCCTTGTTTCTGGAGAGCTGAACATCCAAAATTTCAAATTCACCTTTTGTCAATGCTTTAATTTTCCCGGTTTTTACATTGGCAGTATAGAGATGGGCATATCCTGATTCTTCTGATTTGAACCAAATGTTATCATTGTCAATCCATTCAATGGTAGGTCGCGAAAACCACCCGATTCCATCACCAGCAATCCATGCATCGTCATGTTGTCGGTCAATTAAGCTTAGCTTGGCAGTATTCAGGTCCAGGAGCATGATCCATCGGTCTTTGTAGTCTTCCGAGGTGATGTTCACCACCGCTTTGCCATCCTCAGAGAATACCGGCAACCCAATTGAAACACTCCTTGGCTCTTCATACATTGGATTCCAGGTTTCACCCTCTTTTACATATTCTTGCTTATAGATCGGCTTGTCATAAATGCCTTCAATATCCTTGGTTTCGATTTGTGTGTTTTCATCGTTTTCCAGATTGAGTACCCAGGTTTCGAATTTGTCTTGTTTTCCTCCTACTTTGGTCCGGGCATTCAGGTCTGTTGTATAGCCGGATTGTGTCACATAATCAGGAACGATAGTTCGTTTTTCTTTTGCTTCATCCTGCAAACGGTAAACAATGAATTTCATGTTGGGAGAAATGGTCATCCCAACCATGCGCTTAGAACCTATGTAAATGGTCTCTGGTCGATCAGGAGCTGATTGTTCAGACCGATATTTTCGTGCATCTGATTCATTTTTGCGTTTTCTCAGAATATCAAAGTAGGCCAACTGATCCTGTTCCAGCCATTGATCCTGTTCGCTCTCCTTAGGTTCATTTTCGCTTCCAGCCTTAAAGTCCGTTAATTGTCTAGTCGTACCCTCACTGATGTTCCATTGAAACAGGTTGTTCCCGATTTGGTATACGATTTGGCTATCATTTGAAGCAAAAACAGGATTGGATTCCCTTTCTAAAGTATTGGTAATTTGCTTTGTTTCATACGTGGATAAGTCTTTCAGAAACAGATCCCCATTTTTTTCATAAACTTTCCAACGATAATCGGCACTATAATCTCCATCGGCTGATCTGGCAAGCAATTCCTCTGGAGTCAGTTTAGTAATTTCTTTGGTTGTAATATCGGCTTGGTAGGTGGACCGAATGGTGTCCATTTCCGGATTCCAGCTAAAATCAATCGCTTTACTGTCATCCGTCCATCGAATACTGGTAGGAAGATAACCGACAAAGGCCTCTCCCTGCATTATCTGATCGATGGTCAGGGCAGATTGGTTTTGTGATTGTGATACAGCGAATTGACATGAAAATGTCAGGAGTAATAGAATGGTATCTCTCATTTTAGGATAGGTTAGTCTTACTAAGATACACCGATATCAATGAGTTTGAAGCAAATTATCCGGTGGATTAAGGTCTAATTCTTCTATTCTATTGAGGTTTCTGTCTCAATAAAGCTTCTTGTTCACAAAAGGGATCAAGGCAAGAATAACCGCTTGTTCATAATATTCAGTTCTTCCCAACAAACCGTTTGATAATGATCCAACTGCTCCTCCTTTTTGCTTGGAATTATGCTCTTCAAACACCTGATCATTAGCATGACCAAGTTCTACGCCCTGAAGAACTAATTCCCTCACCTTGGGTGGTAGATAAAACGTGCTTGTTCGTGACTGACCTTTCTGGTTTTTGGATAAAATCACCACCCATGCAAAGGCTTCCATACCGTCAGAAGTGTCTTCAATTCCTCCCTCAATGCCTACCCAAAAATCGGCATCAGGTACTTCTTTTTTTACAAATTCCGCACGGTTTTTAGCTCCCTGTAAGGTTTCTGAATTGGTCATGGGCTGATCGGAGACACCAGAAGGTGCCGAGATTCCTTCAATCTCAATTGCTTCAGTAGGAAACATTTGATTGAATCCATTACGAGCACTATTGATTTTTACCGGATTTTTAGAAGCGACAATGACTTTCATTAACCAATTTTTCCATCCTTATCAATGTCCTGACCTACATGTTTTTCCAGCACATGTAAGGTATCCATGAGAAGCTTTCGAGTGGCTACCAATTCATTTTCCAGAAGTTCGACGCGTTCCTCCAGCGAAGCTGACTTCACTTTTTGATTTTCAATTTGATCCTGCTGTATTAAATCCCAAAATAGTCCCATGATTGTGAGTTTACGATGATTGATTATTCAGTTTTGGTCTCCTCTAAGATTTCACTGATAAGCTCAAGTGTTTGAGACTGATATATATTGTATAATCCAGAGGTTAACATCAAATTATGAGCGACCAGATTCTCAAATTCAATGGACTGGAAAAGCATTTCATTATTTTGTGGGAATGTACTCCGACCAAATCTACTTGAAAATAGGGTGTTTCGGGCTGAGCCATTTTCAGTCAAGAAATCCATTGTTCTGTTAAACATGCTCGTTTCAAGTTGATACCACTCTCTTAAATTTTCATAGTGCTGCTCCCATTGATGAAGCAGTGCCTTTAGTTGTTGATTCTTTAGAGCTTTCAGCTGGCCTGAATTTCTGAGATCCGTGAGAACAAAAGTGCTCGGATTCCAGGTAGGGTTGTCGTAGATTCTATTGACCAAAGTATCCACCAGGATCGTATCCGGTAAAGGCTTGGATGCATGTATATAGCTCATTATTTGGGAACAGGCTCTTATCTTTCGTTCCAACCTGGCAATTTGGCTATTTAGCGATTCAACATTAGTAGTAAATTCTTCATTTAAGTTGGCGATTATCTGAGCTTGTTCATTTTCAAACCGTACCTGTTCATTCCATCGGTTTAGTCCGAAGGCTCCTAAAATGCCGATGGTGATCACCAGAATCTCTAGTAGATATTCCGGCCATTTTTGTGAGAGGGTGGTAAGGATCTTTTTCATACAATTAAAATTTGTGCTTTTCCAACTGAGTTAATATTTCATTGAGAGACAATATCGCATCGGCATATAATTCTTTTTGTGTGTCAGACTGATATTGACGTGCGATGATTAATGTCTCAAGTGTCCGGTCTGCAAGTAAGGATTTTGTGTCGATTTCAGGGGCGGGTCTGGGGTCATCTTTGTATTGCTCACTGGAAAAGCTGAAGGTATTGGATTGGCTCCATAAGTAGGCGTATTTATCAAAAATCAAGGGCTCATATTTATCGCGTATGAAGTTGTTGGAAATATTTTCTCTGGCAATGATTTTCTCGGTGAGCGAGTAGTACTCTCTGATTTTTTGCTGCAATTCATTTTCAAAAAGTGTGAGACCGCCGGAATTATCGAGGGCATTGAATCCTGTTTTGTTGGGAGAAAAATTGTACTCAAGAATGAGTGAGACGATGTAGTTGCTTGTGTTCGAATCAATCGGTTCCAGTGTTTTAAACTGGCGAAAAAGACGAATGCATGAGTTAATGTTAGCCTCCATTTGGTCATTCAACTCTTTTAAATCTTCCAAGTCGGCTTTCATGTCCTGAATCAAGACTTGCTTGTGTACTTCAGCGGTATTTTGAAGTTTTCTGTTTTCATTCCAGGTGTTAAGCATAAAAGCACCGAGAATACCAATAGTGATGACCAGAATCTCAAGAATATATTCCGGCCATTTTTGGGAGAGGATGGATAGGATGCGTTTCATATTGTCTGAATCACGGATTTGATGGATTTATTGATTTCGCAGATGTTTGGAGGGAGATAAGACCAATCTCTTGAAAGTTAAGCTCTTTGAACCGAAGTTGATAAGTAGACCAACTTCTAGTCGATATGCTTTCAAATAATTTAGCGCTTGAGCTAGGTGAACATCTTCCAGTTCTTTGATGGCCTTAATCTCTACAAGGACTTTTCCGTCAACAACAAAATCAGCTCTACGAGTGCCAATGGGTTCTCTCAAGTCTTTGTAAAAAATCTCTTGTTCAATTTCTCTTGCGAACTCAAGGTTTCGTTGACTCATTTCATAGGCTAAGGCCCGCTGATAAATGACCTCTTGAAATGCGCAGCATTCACGAATTCTATAAAGAATAGAATTAAATAAATGAGTAAATCCATTGCCTAGAAAAGAATGAACATCGAATGATGCACCTATTATCTTTTCAGTAATGTCTTTATGAAGTAAATCTGTGCTCATCCAATTATCAGGTTCATCTGTGTTTCAGACTGGTATTCCGGCCATTTTTGGGAGAGGATGGATAGGATGCGTTTCATATCAATTCAGTATCTGTCCAATTAAACTTACCAGGAAAATACTGAGGAGAAACCACCCCACGAACCCCTGAATGATTGTAACATATCGAGCTAAACCTCGTGTGGGAATCTCACCAAATCCCAAAGTGGAGAATGCATTTAAGCTAAGTGTGATCGCATTCAAACATCGAATAATCAGGACATAAATCAGATAGATCACAAGGTAAAGACCAATCAGGATGCTGGTTCTAACTTGCTTGGCTTTTGGCAATTGATCCCATTCGCCTTTCAAGATGTCGCCGCTGGCCAAGAGTCTTCTGGATAGATTGAATCGGCTAACAGACACACGATAAAGCGGCTTACTCAACCATTGAAAATAGATGGGGAGCCTCTTCTCACTACTACTAATGAATTGATGAAACTCCTCATAGTCTTTGTAGTCTTCCTTCGCTTCTTTTTCGAACAAATCAGACAGACCCTCTTTTGATGTGAAGTAGCTTCCGAGGTAAGAGAGCCTTCTCATCATCGTGCGATTATTTGTAGTGTTCCAACTACTCGGGAAGAAGAAGTAGAATATACTGAAAGCCAAGACCACCTGAAAGAACACGATAATCGCTTTTTCTGGACGGGTGCCATAGTCACTGAATGCTCGTGTAAACCGATTGATCTGGTACGCAAAGAAATTAGTGAATGAAGGATCCTGGTTATATAGCAACTTAGATCGAGCGGTGACCTTGTCTCTCATTTCAATGTAGCAAGCATTGTACGAGGTGAGCTCGCCACGAGATTTATAGACTTCCAGCAAGGTGTAATAACTAGCAATCAGGTTGTCGAATCGCTGGGTATCCATAATTTCCTCTTTGCTTTCAGCTTTGTATTTCACTAAGTCCTGGTCGCGATCCCATCCTATGGGAAGATCCAATGCCAAAGCATTTTCTATGTTGTGAAAAGGAATGTAGGTATGAAGCTCTGGAAAGTCTGTGCCGATAAGCTCTAGTGCTGGAAGGCTCGTATTCTGCAACTGGAAACTGTTGGATATCGTAACGTTGGACAATCTCATCCCATAACGAACGTTGGTGCTGTCCATTCTAAACTGTGTGAATTTTCCGTTCACAAAGAATTGTGATAAATCTGAATTAAGGATTCGGATCCCTGCATCCGTGTTTCCGGAGGTGATAATTAAGTCCTCTTTGATGCTCGTATTTGCGATGTAGAATCCCATGTTTTCTTGAGGCCCGTACAAATGCAATGATTTCTCGAAATCACAGTCTACAAACTGCAATACATTTCTACTTTGAATATCCCACATGCTCATATCGTCTTTGAAAACACAGCCAACAAAACCTGCACGATTCTGAGCCATTCGCGATATGGTTAGCCACCCATTAAATTGGATACTAGTCAAGCGCCTGGGCATAGTGCCAGGCCCTTTTCTATCTCCTGCGAAGTTTAGCCCAGAGACCCTTACAGGTTTGTTAACAATAAAAAGCGGCTCACTGGGTAGGCTGTCTGTTTCTTCGAAGGTGGTGGCGATCAGCCCGGTATCTTTTTCATAATCAAAGAATACATGCAGGTTATCCTGACGATAGACACTATCAGGCCAGTTGTTGATCTCTTCAAGCCATTCTCTGACGGAAGGTATTACTCTCCACTCCTCCTCTTGAGCCGCAAGGAGACAAGAAACAAAAAGTCCGATAATGGAAAATAGTTTTCTCAATTTTAGTCAGGGTTTATTTCCGAATCAATCAAATCTCAAGCAGGTATTCTGCCCATTTTTGTTTTAAGGTTTCCATGAGTTTTTTCATTGAACATATGGTTGAGTCAGAGAAATGATTGAATCGATCGTCATCATCAATTCTTCAGCTTCCTGATTTATTGGGGAGTTACCTGTTATTCGCCTCAAATCCCCTCGCCTCATATTCATGAGTTTCTCGAGTTTTACTCTGGCTTCATCAGCCAATGGTACTACCCGACCATTCTCTTTTCTATTTGAGAATTCGTTTAGATAAAGGTCATCAAAAATGTCTCGCTTTTCTTGGAGTTTGTTTTCTTCTTCCTTGTAGTCATCGTATTGATCATTCCAAGTGGAAATCAGCATCCTTAAATCAGTATTTTGTACCAAATCAATTTTACCTGAGTTGATAATCGATTCAATGCTTCCGTGCTTTGGATCAAATGACCACCTATGAAACACACGTCCGTACATTTTTTTGATGTCGGCCCAATTATCGACTGTTATTGGGAATAAATTCATGAGGCTATCAGCCAAATGGTGCTGCCTGTCAAAGGTCCTCATTACCTTTTCAAATTGAATTTTGTTGGCTTTAAATTCTTGATTTATGGCCGCCAAGTAGACACGTTCAGAAATCATGTCCTTTCTAGATTCATTCCAATTGTTCAAAGTAAAGGCTCCCAGAATACCGATGATTATCACCAGAATCTCCAGTAGATATTCCGCCCATTTCTGTTTTAAGGTTTCAAGGAGTTTTTTCATGTGTTAGTGCTTGCGTTTAATTGTTACCCATCTCTGACCTTAGGCTTTCATCTAATCGTTCCAGATTGAATATGATCCGTTTTTGTTCTCGAATGATTCTAATGACAAATGAAGTATTTGTTTTAAGAATATTCCTGAACTCCATATTTTCTACGATTGCCTGATAATCGTTTGGTACAATGCCCTCTCCGTTATCCGAGTTGGCACTAGCGTCAAAATTTTTTGTTAATTCTGGGATTATGGTGGTATAGTAATACTGCTGGTATCCTGATATCAAGTCTTCAAGGTGTCTCGTTCTCATTTCGTAGGTCAAAGAGACCAAGTACCGGGTGGAATCACTCAAAAATTGCAAACCATGTTCTTTTGCATTTTCGAATGCACTATATCTTATATTGGCAGGCCATATTGCGAAAGCTTTAACAAAGTGATAGTCCAGCGAATCATGATTCGCTAAATCTTGAGTTAAGTGTTCAAGTAGGATTTGGCTGGACCGCTTTGCAGTTTGGTTGCCTTTCATCCTAACGTTCATTCTGGATAGCTCATCTTGAATGCCAACCAGTAACTCGGATTGCAACTCCGATTCAAAATTCCGATCCTTTCTATTTTCGTTCCAGTTATTCAAAGCAAAGGCCCCCAGAATACCCATGGTAATCACAATCATCTCGAGCAGGTATTCTGCCCATTTCTGTTTTAAAGTTTCAAGGAGTTTTCTCATCGGCGGGACTGGTTATTATCTTGTTCTGATAAAGAAATGATGGAATCAATTAAAGTCATCAGCTCATTCGACTCATTGTTTAATCTAACCCATTTTGCAATAACGAGCCCCAAGTCTGCTCTTCTCGACCAAAGCAATTTTTCCAGTTTTATTTTCACTTTATCTGACACCTCATACTTGACAGCTCTATGGCTATGCAAGGCTGGTTCACTGAGATAAAACTCCTGATAGAAAGGCCACCAGTCCTGTAGGTTGTTTTCTTCTTCTTTGTAATCTTCGAATTGGTCGTTCCAGACCAATAAGGATTTTTTAAGCGAATCATTTCTTACAAGATCTATTTTCCCTGAATAAATTAATGCATCAATACTGCTATTGCTTGGGTCAAAAGATGCGGGTAAAAAGACCTTATCGTAGATTTCAAAAATCGCATTCCAATTTTCATTGGTAATTGGGAACATTTTACGGATGCTATCTGCTAGCTCAAATTGCTCAGTGTATGTTGCTAAGATTTCCTGAAATTGCTTTTTGTTTGTTTCAAATTCTACATGAACATCGTTCAAATAAGCAACTTCCAAACGTTCATTTTTATTCTCTTCATTCCAATTATTCAAGGCAAAAGCACCTAAAATACCTATGGTGATCACCAGAATCTCCAGTAGATACTCCGGCCATTTTTGGGAAAGTGTGGTGAGGATACGTTTCATTCTAATTCAATATTTATTAAATCTATAAGTGCTTCAGCTTTCTGTTTGACACCTTTTCATAAGCCGAATAAATATGATATTAAACTCCATCAGGTTCTTTAAGTGAAAGCGATATTCCGTCGATTTTTTCAGTCGCTCAACATCCACAGGTATCTGACATCCCTCATAATCCGGACTAGTTGAGTCTGCGAAGAAGCCTTCAAAAAATGATGGGTCTATGGTTTTCAATTTCATCAACAGCCACTCATTGTAAATCCGCTCCATATCGTCGTGATAATCGTACGTATTCTCATAAAGGTGTACCAGCACATTTTTGAGGCTATCATTGCTTAAAATGCCAACACCATTCGCTTTAAGTGTCTCAAAAGCCTCATCGTTTGAGACAAAGGCAGTAAAAACATTTGTTGCTGCAAAATCAAGGCAAAGAGAGTCCACAAAGGGGTCATCAGACTTGAGCCAGTTAAGGATCTTATGCTGTGAGTTTACCGACTTTTGATGTTGTAAAATATTGTAATTAAGGTCCCTCACATCCTTCTCCAGACCAATTTTTACTTGCTCAAGAATATTTCTCTCGAATATTCTTTCTTTTCGGTTTTCATTCCAATTGTTAAGAGCGAAAGCCCCAAGGATACCAATGGTGATGACCAAAATTTCAAGTAAATACTCTGCCCATTTTTGTGAGAAGGTGGTAAGGATTCTTTTCATTCTTCCAGTTGCAATATTTCCAACAATTCAATCGTGTGATCTTGCGCCTCTTTCAATGTAATAGCCAATACATACTCGTATTCTATTTTGGAACCCAGCAGTGACAGCAGCTGAGGTCCCAACTCTGAAAGCGTTGCTTCTGCCCACAGTTCCTTAACTACTTCGCTCTCAATTTCCATCAGGTTTCTAAAATCGATGGGGTATTTCTGAGCAAATTGATTACTGCTTTGGATGTATTGATTAAACAAAGGAGACGTTACATCGAGTGCCCTTTTTTGCACAGTGGCCAACTGTTCCAAAGAGCGTCGCTGATCGTTTGTGAAGAGGCCGATGTGTCCTGAAGATACCATAGACAAATAAGTACCAGAATTAAAATGTCCGATATCAGAGGTGAGAAATTCAAATTCCTTGCTCGCAACTTGAACGAAGGAGTCAATTGTTATTTTAGAGCCTAAGAGTCTTCTCTTTTGCGCTATTGTTTCCGGTAAGCTTTGTTTCAAAGAACGCAATCTTTCCTCTACCCGTGCAGTATCCGCTTGGAGATCAAGAATTAGCGATTCTTTGTAGCTTTCTTTCAGTGCTATATCCTTTCTATTCTCATTCCAATTATTCAAGGCAAAGGCCCCTAAAATACCAATCGTGATCACAAGAATTTCGAGCAGATATTCAGGCCATTTTTCGGCGAGGGTTTGAAAAATTCGCTTCATTGATTTGAAATTTCTTGTTCAATCGTTTTGATAATCTTATTTCCCAGCTCAATGATTGCTTTTCCATCCCTGACATTAAAAGCAAGATTCGCTTTTCGATGTGCCAGCACATCAAGGAAGCGCCTGTCGGTAAAAAGTCCTTTATAATTACTCGGAAAGTAATCATCTGATAGATTTCCATGAATTTTACTGAAAGCCCAGTTTTTGTAGAGATTATTGGCCAGGACATACTCGGAAAGAACTTGTGTTGTAAGTGACATTTGGTTTTCAATGCGATCTTGCTCTTCCAGCATCTCGGCCACCAGCCATGGCCATTTTATCAAAGTTTCTTTGAGCTCACTATTCGAAAGATTAATGATTCCTCCGGAACTAAAGAGCATATCCAGACTACTAAACTCATTATTAAAACGATATGAAATATAGAGGTAACTCAATAGACTATCCAGTTCGTTATTTCGATTCTCATATTCTTTATTTTCAATTCTCAGATAGAGGGTGTCAATGACTTGCAGGATATTTGACCTTACTTCCTGAATGGTTTTTATCTCCTCAACACGTGTTTCAAAGTCGCTTCTAAGATTGGTCAGTAGTTCTATTTCTTGTTTTCTTGTCTTTCGATTCTCATTCCAATTATTCAATGCAAAAGCACCAAGAATACCAAAGGTGATAACCAGAACCTCAAGTAAATACTCAGGCCATTTTTGGGAAAGGGTGGTAAGGATGCGTTTCATCTTATTTCTAATTGATATTGATTTTAGAAGACAGGAGATTCCTGGTTTCAATTGTCTTCTGAAGAATTAAATTATGCAAGGAGATGACTGAATTCATGTCTGCAGCCAAAGTGGTTATCACATTCTTGAACTCATCATTACCTTTCAGTAATTCAAAATCATTGGGAATTTTTTCAAGGGGTGTTACTCCTCCTCTTAGGTGTTTGAAATAAATTCTGCTCGACTCAATGTACATCGCATTTTGATGTTCTCCGGCAGCTTTGAAATGGCCATAGTATTGGTCGTATAACTCAATAACCTTATTCCTAACCTCCAGATCAGAAATTACATTGAAGCCCATCGACTTAATAGATTCGTAGGCCAAGCGCTGTGGATCAAAGCTTGCTGATCGATTCGAATATCCAAAATATACCTTCAAACTATCGTGGTATACAGACTCTTCTGAATCCAGGATTTCTATTAAAACATTTAGTCTTGCATAGATCGTGGAGTCAAAAGCAATGACTCTTTTCATCTGATCTACATTTTCACCTAAATCATGATGCATTGCGACAAGGAGCTCATGCTCGGTTTTCCTTGCCTTTGAAGCTTCATTCCAGTTATTCAAGGCAAAAGCCCCCAGAATACCAATGGTAATAACCAATATCTCAAGCAGGTATTCCGGCCATTTTTCTTTAAGGGTGGTGAATATGCGTTTCACTTAGGGTAATTGATTTTTGACATAATTGATAATTTCTTCTTGCAGATCGGCCAGTTCTTCTGCCCGTTTTAGGATGATCGTTGCATTCAAGCTTCTCATGAACAGGTGATTTTCAAAAACAGGATCTGATAAGATCACCATGTGATTGGAATTGAATTTACTCTGTGTTGAAAAGTAATTGTAATCGCCCCTAATATTCTTCAACTGATAATGTTGACTTAAAATGGGGTATATAAAGTTGAAATAGAGATTATAGGTAATCTGTGTTGAGTAATGATACTCCTCTAATTTATTAGACCAGTTTGAAAGGAGTCTTTTTAATTGATCATCTTGAATATCTTCGATAATTGATGATGTTGCTGTAACGATGGAGGGCTGATATTCAGGAAGGTAAATTACGGCGTATATCAGCGAATCAACATTTTTAAGATCATCCATTGTTGGCTTAGGCCCAATGATTTCTGCTAGTTGTAGCAATTTTGAATCTACAATACGGTGATCATTAATTTTCAGCCTTAAAGCTTCCTGATTGAGAACAAATTCGTTTTTAAGATTGATCAAAAATCTTTCATTCTCAAAATTCGACTTTCTATTCTCATTCCAGTTATTCAACGCAAAAGCGCCGAGAATACCAATCGTAATCACCAGAATTTCGAGAAAATACTCTGGCCATTTCTGAGCGAGGGTGGTGAAGATGCGTTTCATATTGACATTTGAATAAATTAACTACAGATCTTTAATCGTTTTTAAACCAGCACTTTTATCGGATGACTCAAGAAAATTTCTGAAATCCTCAGAGAAAGCACCTCTTCGAACTGCCCACCACTCCTGAACACCATTTTTATGAAAATAAGAGGTTACGATGACTTTATGACTTAACCACAAGTCATCATCAAAAACGCCAATCCTGTTCTGATAAAACATATTTTCATTTTGTCGGAAGTATTGAATGAATAGGTAGTTGGAAGTGCGTTTTCCTGTTTCATCTAACTCATTCCAGGATTCCGAAGCTTCTTCAAACAGCATCCCAAGTTTTTCGTTTTCTGCCAGCATCCGAATGAACTCAATGTTGGTATTGTTAATCACATCATTAGATGTTGCTCGTACGGTCTGCGTGTTCACATGGGTCTCATACCCAAGAAATACCAGTGATATGATTAAACCGATTGTCCCGACGGAGTTGGCTATTTTTTCAAATTTCATGCTATTAATATTCTAATCGTTCTAATACCTATGACAGTCACGAGTATCTCGAGAAGGTATTCCGGCCATTTTTGGGTGAGGGTGGTGAGGATTCGTTTCATCTAATTTTCTCTCTGATGATTGCTAATTTCCTCGAGAATTTTCTTACCACCATCCCTGAAATCTGCAAGTTGGGATCGGTGAGCATCCAAGGCTAGAGCATAATACAATATCTTCTTTTGAAGTATTTTGTTTTCAGCTACATCGTCAGCAAATCCCTCCAGACCCTTACCTGACATCAAATCCAAGAACCAGTCTTGAGCACTTAAAAACTCAAAAAAATCTAGGAAAACGTTCTTCAGCGCTTCCAATTCCACTTCCACTTCATCAGACTTCTCTGAATAAAAATTACTAATCGCATTTGACAAAGAGTCATTACTGTCTATGTCTAATGCGATCGAATTTTCAAGAAGTATCAAGCATCGTTTCTTAATTCTGAGATCGTCAAATCCCGTTAGTGAGGTGAAGTACTTTCGATTCGAAGAGATTTCTTCCTTTGATACACTTTGCGTTATAAGCGCTCTCATGTAGGTCAATGAAGTATCATAGTCAGCAATGATATTTTCCATCTCGCCAATGGTAAATTCCAAATCATTTTCAATCAGTTCATAAATCTTTGCTGTTTCCTTTTTTTTCTGAACATTTTCATTCCAATTATTCAAGGCAAAAGCTCCAAGAATACCAATCGTTATGACCAGGATTTCGAGCAAATATTCCGGCCATTTTTGGGAGAGGGTGGTTAGGATTCGTTTCATTTTGAGAAATTACTCCCCTCCTTGGAGGGGCAGGGGGTGGGTTTTTATCCAATGATCAATTTCATTCAATACCCATTTTATTTTTGTTTTAACATCAATATCGTGAAATCTCAAGAAAAGTATCCCCAGAGATTCAAGTCTTTTTTGGCGCGATCGATCTTTTTCTGGCTTATCTTCATTGTTGTGACTGTTACCATCGATTTCAATTGCGAGCATCAAATCCTTGCAATAAAAATCCACTATAAATTCATCTATTGGAATTTGTCTGCTGAATCTAACCCCCAGTTGCTTATTCTTCAATTCTTGCCAAAGCAGCACTTCACTTAACGTCATGTCCATTCTGAGTTTTTTCGCTAGAGGAATTAGTCGAGGATTATATGGAATTATTTTTCGCATGATAGTTCGCAATTATTTTATGAGGAGTAATTACCCACCCCTTTATCCCCTCCAAGGAGGGGAATTGGTTACGCCATTTTTGATAGAAGGTGATTAAGATGCGTTTCATAGGCAGAAATAAATATAACCAATGTCAACCTGACTCTGCCATTCATGTAAGCAGGCCTGACACTTTCTCGGTTTTTCCCTACCTTTCTTAATCCTATCAATCAGAATTATTCCTAATGTTAAAAAAATCGATTTTTACCCCTACACTATTATTCATTCTGTGTTTGTCAGCTATTAGCGTTCATGCTCAGAAAAAAGATGAAGAAAAGAAACCTCCTGTTTATGATGTAGCCTGGAACAGTTTATCATTTCGTTCCATCGGACCAGCTTTTACCTCAGGACGTATTGCAGACTTTGCTGTCAACCCTAATAATTCAAGTGAATTTTATGTAGGCACAGCGGCAGGCGGAGTATGGAAAACCACCAACCGGGGACTCAGTTTTGACCCAATCTTCGACGACCAGGGCTCCTACTCCATTGGCGTGGTTGAAATGGATCCCAACAACCACAATGTCATTTGGGTAGGTACCGGAGAAAATAATAATCAGCGAAGTGTCTCCTATGGGGATGGCATCTACAAAAGTGTGGATGGAGGGAAAAGCTGGGAGCACAAGGGACTAAAGAATTCGGAGCACATTGGGATGATTGCCATTGATCCAACCAATTCAAATGTCGTGTATGTAGCAGCAACCGGACCGGTTTGGAGTGCAGGGGGTGATCGAGGGCTGTATAAAACCACAGACGGTGGCGATAACTGGGAGAAGATTCTGGACATCAGTGAGCATACTGGAATTCATGAAGTGCACCTTGATCCCAGAAACTCTGATGTGATCTATGCAGTAGCACACCAGAGAAGGCGTCATGTGTTCACCTACATCAGTGGTGGGCCAGAGTCGTCCGTATACAAATCAACAGACGGAGGAAAGAACTTCAGAAAAATTGTCAAAGGACTTCCGGGCGGTGATCTGGGTAGAATCGGGCTGGACATTTCTCCCGCCAACCCCGATGTGATCTACGCAGTGGTAGAGGCACAGGAAGATAAAGGAGGATTTTATAGATCAACAGACCTTGGTGAGTCTTGGGAAAAAAGAAGTGACTATTCGTCAAGCGGGAATTATTATCAGGAGGTGATTGCCGATCCTGTAGATGTAGATCGTGTCTATGTCATGAATACGTTTGCCGGCGTTTCTTATGATGGGGGCACAACTTTTCAAAATGTAGGAGAAAAGAATAAACACATCGATAATCATGCATTGTGGATAGATCCAAACAACAACAATTACCTACTCAACGGAAATGATGGTGGCGTCTATGAATCCTGGGATCAGGGGAAAACCTGGCGTTTCTTCCCCAACCTACCGGTGACACAGTTTTATAAGCTAGGCGTAAGTACAGATTACCCGTTTTACTATGTGTACGGTGGTACGCAAGACAATTTTACACTAGGCGGCCCATCTCAAACCACTGAGACCACAGGCATAACCAACCGAAACTGGTTTGTGACGACATTAGGTGATGGTTTTGAGCCGCATGTGGATCCTGAAAACCCGGATATTATTTACAGTCAGTCGCAGTACGGCAACCTGTCGCGCTTCGACCGGAAGACCGGACAAACCCAAAATATTGTGCCTCAACCGCCGGATGGAGACTATTCCTACAACTGGAACTGGGATGCGCCTCTGCTAATCAGCAGCCATGATAACAAAAGACTTTACTATGCTTCTGACCGGGTACATAGAAGTGATGATCAGGGACAAAGCTGGAAAGAAGTAAGTGGCGATCTGACGAGGCAGCTTGATCGAAACAAGCTTCCTGTCATGGGCAAAGTATGGCCAATGGATGCCGTGGCAAAAAATGCTTCTACTACCCAATTTGGTAATATCGTTGCTATTGCCGAGTCTCCATTGGATGAAAACCTACTTTTTGCCGGCACGGACGATGGCTTGGTACATATCTCCTCAGATGGGGGTGAAAACTGGACGAAGTATAGTGATTTTCCCGGCGTGCCTGATATGACGTATGTCAATGAAATCATTGCTTCAGCACATGATAAAAACACCGTTTATGTAGCTCTCAATAATCACAAACGGGGTGATTTTAAGCCGTATCTATTGAAAAGCACCAATCTTGGACAAAGCTGGAGCGCTATCAATGCTAACCTTCCGGACCGTGGTTCGGTTTATGCTATAGCAGAGGATCCCGAGGCTCGAAACCTGCTGTTTGTAGGGACAGAGTTTGGATGCTACACCACGCTGGATGGTGGGGCGTATTGGCAAAAATTATCAAAAGGATTGCCGACCATTGCTGTACGTGATATCAACATCCAGAAAAGAGAAAAGGATTTGGTGCTGGGCACTTTTGGACGTGGCTTTTACATCATGGATGACTATTCAGCCCTGCGTGATTTGTCGAATGAGTTACTGGAAAAAGAGGCACATATTTTCCCGGTTTCAGAGGCCTTACAGTATGATCCATACAGTCCAATAGCGGCAAGCAAAACGATCTCCTGGTTGGGGCCAAAAGGATTTCAGGGTGAGACCTATTACCTGGGAGAAAACCCTCCGTTTGGTGCAGCTTTCACGTATTACCTAAAGGAGAAATACGAGACGCTTGAAGAAAAGCGAGAAAAAGAGGAGAGTGAGAAAAGAAAAGATGGGGAGACCGTTTACTATCCAAGCTATGAGCAGCTTCAAGCTGAGAAGGACGAAGAGAAGCCTTTTCTGATCTTCACGATTAAAGATGCAAATGGTGAATTTGTAAATGAAATTAGAAGCAGTGTGTCAGAAGGAATTAATCGGGTGTACTGGGATTTGAAATATCCATCGATAGATGAAGTAAAAACCAACTTAGCTGACCCAACGAAAAATCTTTCTTCAGGTATCATGGTGTTACCGGGTAGGTATACAGTTGAGTTATCGAAAAGCATTAATGGGGAAGTGACGCAACTGGTAGAACCGGTTTCGTTTGAAGTGAAAACACTGGATAATCAAACCGTACCACTTTCTGATCCCGCCGCTATGTTGGCCTTTCATCAGCAGCTAATGAAGCTGTCAAAATCAGCAAACGGTGCAAGGAGTGCGTATAATCAATTACAAGAGGCATTGAAATATTATCGGGCAGCAGCTCGGGTTGTAGACAGCCAATCATTGAATGAAAGGCTGGATGAGCTCGAAGGAAAGCTTGAAGAAATTCAGACCATCATGTTCGGAGATCCGATCAAGCGGCAGTTGGAAATAGATCAGGCACCATCATTGGCGAGTAGAGTAAACACAGCTATATGGACAGGCACCTCTAGTTTGTCAAACCCTACGGAAACTTCGAAGCAGGTGAAAAATATTGCCGAAAAATACATGGATCCTGTAGTAGCCAGTTTGAAGCAGATTATGAGTGAAGATGTACCTGCGATCAATGCAGAGCTGGATGCGAATCAGGCACCATGGACGCCAGGTAGGGTTATTGAGATTAAAGACTAAGTGATAAGCAGCAGGGTTTTAAATCCTGCTGCTATCTGTTAGGTATTCAATAAAATTCAACAAACCCATTTCGAATCTGATTTAGGAGAAACCATTAGAAGACTCTCAGGTTAATTACATGTTCCTTATTCTTAACAAAAAGATTCATTTCAATGCTAAAGGCAGTATTTAAGTTTTTCTTCAAATTAAAAGGATGGGAACTTATTCAACCTGCGCCCAGCGAAGCATTTAATTGTGTCATGATAGCGGCTCCTCACACGAGCAATTGGGATTTTGTTTATGCCATCAGCGCTATGGATCAGCTGGGGTTAGATCCGAGATTCACCATAAAAAAAGAGTTTAATGTACCTGTATTAGGACGAATGATCACGAATCTGGGCGCACTTTGGATTGATCGTACGGCAGCTAAGAAAGGTGGCATGACACACTACATGGCTGCTTTGTTCAAAGAAAATGATAAACCCTTGACGGTAGTAGTGACACCTGAAGGGACGCGTTCTCCCGTATCAAAATGGAAGACAGGCTTTTATCACGTCGCGCTAGAGGCTGGTGTTCCTATCTGTTGTTCATTTATGGATTATGAAAAAATGCAGACCGGAATTGGGATGTGCTTTATGCCCAGTGGTGTGCTGGCTGATGACATGAAGCTGATCATGGACTACTATAAAGACGTCAAGGGCAAATTTCCAGAGAATTTTGTGACAGATGAGCGTTACAGCTAATCGTTTACAACTGATTAAAAATCTCCTGAAATAATTTGCATGAGCTCGATGGTTTCGCCATCAGGCCCGCTAAAGAATATGGTCTTGGCTTTTATGTCTTCCGTTTCTACAAGAGATAAAGGTCTTAACAGAACTCCTCCAGCCGCCAACACTCTTTCGCTTGCTGCTTCAATGTCCAGTACTTCTATCCCCAGATGATTAAAGCTCGCTTTGGTATTTTCAGCTAGATGATCGGATCTTTCTCCAATTTCAAGCAAGAATTTTTGACTTGGAAATCTTAAAAGCGAGAGATAGATATCAAATTCATTTGTTTCGCCACCAATAGGTGTACGCTTAATCTTTTTTATTTCTTTGCTCACCTCCAAATCGAATGCAGTTGTGTAGAATGATACAGATCGATCCATATCAGCTACGGTTAGATAGACATGATTGAACCTTGGAATAGCTGCATCTTCAGATATACTCGATTTGCAACTGCAAAAAAGGATGGGAAGACTTATGATAAATAGTGCTTTATACACTAGAGTCCATAAAGACCTGCTAATTGATAAAATCATGGTGGGTTAATACGTTAGGTTGTGAATACTTAAATCTAATCAATATGGCATTCAAAGCTGCAATGACTTAAATTGAACACATGAGACTAATCAGCCTTTTTTCAATCCTACTATTCATAAGTTGCAGTACAGGATCGTTTAGCAAACGAATCATACAGCCCATCAATGGGTACGCTCAAATGATCGTCATCGAGCAAAATGGCGTTAAGACACTCCATATCTCCGGTCAAATCGGTGAAGGCGAAAACCTGGAAGCTCAAATGCGAGACGTGCTGGATAAGTTATTGGTTTTGCTGGAATCAGAAGGCGGAGGATATGAGCATCTCGTAAAAATAAACTCCTACATTGTCGATTATCAACCCGAAGACTTGGCTGTTTTCCGAAACGTCCGAAAAGAAATATTCACAGCTCAGATTACACCAGCAAGTACGTTGGTTGGTGTTACATCTTTAGCACTGCCTGATTGGCTCATAGAAATTGATGCTGTTGCTGTCATCGATTGACACACTGTAGTCGTTGAGATTGAAAAAAAAGTACAGGAAAAGAAAGCAAGAGCAGTCCGATTGATCTCATTGGGTGATTCGGTTGGTTCCTGACTTTACCGGAAAATGGGGAGAAGGGCAATTGATGAGGTTTACTTACTTTCTGTCTTGACACAGAAAGTAACAAAGAGGTCAAGGCTGAGAATCCATTTGCTACGATTTCGATTAGAGTTCCTAATGAAATCCAAACTCGTCCTTCCAGTCCTCAAACAGCGGATTTCAATCCCAATCCGTGCAAAATCGAAATCGCTTAACGCAAATGTCTTCAAGGCCACTTTTTGGCGCCATGCGCCATTGGGCAAACCCATGAGCGCCGGCAAGGCCAACTCTCCGGGCGTGCGTAGGAGTGAATGGACTTTTAGGCTGAAGCGGCCGTAACGCGTAAGCCGTTTAAAAAGGACAGAGCGGGTGGATAGGTTTAGAGTTGGCGAAGGCTTTTGTCTACTTTTTGCCTAAAAAGTAGAAGCCCGTCCGGCTTGAGGACATCAATCCAACAACTGACTTATCAACGACACACTAAAAATCGTCAACCCTGACGAGCCCTTCTTCGTCGTACTGTCGGGATTTCCCAAAAAGATTCGAATTTGGATTGGAATTCGGGATTAGTTTAACAATTGAAATATTAAGCTGAGGGAAAATATGGTGAGTCCCGACGAACCTCCTTTGTCGGTTATCTGGACTAACAATTTTCCGCATCGACATCTTTTCATTGATTTTTATTCCGTGCGTTCCTAATTAAGGAGTTGTGAGATTAATGAAACGCTGAAAATTGTAAGCATAAACCACCCGATAAACCCTTGAACAATCGCCAGGTACCTCGGCAGACCTTTGATCGGTATTTCACCAAAACCAAGCGTAGTGAATGTGTTGATGGAGAGCATCACCGCATTGAGTACTTTAATGAAGAGGTCGTAGAGCAGGGCTATGATGAAAGCTCCGAATACCAAAACGTACTTCAGCCATTTTTTGGATTTGGGTGTCTCTTCCCAGGTTCCCTTTAATACATCCACTCTGCTTAAAAACCAGGATGAGATTTTGCTTCCAGAAACCGCCCATCGGTATAGCGGAAAACCCGCAGTTATGAAAAATCGGGGAACCCGTTGACCCTTTTCATGAAGCAGTTTTTTGAAGTCTTCATAAACCAGTAGCTCACCTTTCTTATCCTCCATATATACTTCATGCATACCAGCTTTGCTGTCTACGTATTTCAAGAAAAAACCAAAACGATGCAGGATTCTATTTTTACCGTGACTGTCCCAGCTATTGGGGAAGAATAGATAAATCGCAGCAAAGAAAATGATCACATAAACTCCAAAGACAATGGCCTTGGATGGCTCGGTCCCGTAATCCGAGAAGAGCTTTAGGAACTGATTGACCTTCCATTTAAAATAGGTCCGAAAGGTAGGACCTTGACTGTATAGATATGCCAGCCTTTCTGTCTCCAAATCTTTCAATTCTATAAACACACTGTTCGCCCATGTCGTGTTTCTTTGTAACTTATATAAATCTATAAACTGTCCCCTAACTTCCATTTCCCTTTGGAAAACCATCTCCATTTCAACTCGGTATTGGTTAAATATTTTTTCCATTACCTCCGGTGTATACATGTTGTCATAAATGGTCGAGTCGGCATAGTTGTCTTCTAGAAATACAGCCAATGGGGAAGATGTGTTGACAATTCTGTTGGCTAAGTCAGGCCATGAAATCTGGTGGGTCCGCTCAAGTGTCAGTTGCCAATAAACGTATGTTGGGAGTCGGTTATTCCTGATGATTATGTCCTTACAACCTTCATGATGTATGTAAGCCCCTTTGCCAACAATGAACTGGTTGTTGATGATAATAGAAGACGATTCGGAATCATCATTTTCAACCTCGATAACTTGCCAATACATTAATTCACCCATGTCTAACACATTCTCCTCCAGTACAATTTGAGAGCGTGGATGTCTTGCCCCCAGAATAACTCCCCATGGATTATCACCATCCAGATCACTAAGGTCAATTCGGTTATTGATTAATTGAAACTCAAACGAATGCTCCGGGTTCGCATCGCCAATAAAGCCCATCACGTAGTTTCGAAATTCAGAGCTAATTACTCTGGTCCTACTTCCACCACCATCTTCTCCAAACCCTTCTATGTTGTAGAGTTCGAATTTCCCTAAGAATAAACAGTGATAAAACTGTAAGCCACTCACATTACTGAGATCTACGTCTCTGTTGAAGCGAGCCGTATTGAGAGAAATATTTTCGTCGAAATAGACATTGTGAAGTGAGACTTCACTCTCAAAAATCAGACTGTCAGGGAGGGCACTGACTCTTCTTTGATCAAAAGGAGAAGTATCAAAATACCGACTTTCTGCTGATCGATTAATGGATATGTAAGCATTTTCAAGGCGGTATACCGAATCAGCCGTAGACTGGATTTGAGCCACCAACTCGCTGATTGAAAGTGTATCGATTTTTACCTCCTGCCCGAAGAGCTGAAATGAGAAGATGATAAAAACAAGGAAGATATTTCGCCGCATATTGCCAGGTTAGTTTGCTCAAATTACCTGAAAACAGGGAGAAGGACAATTCATCACCCACCCCTTTCTCCCCTCCCAGGAGGGGATTGATTATCATTCAATTCAACGATTCCTCTCCTCGGAGGGGTCAGGGGTGGGTTCTAGTTCAGCAGTTGTGAAATAAGAGAAACAGAGAATATCGTCAACATAAACCAACCAATAAACCCCTGAATAATCGCCAGATATCTGGGCAAGCCTTTGATGGGAATCTCCCCGAAACCGAGGGTAGTGAAGGTGTTGATGGAGAGCATCACTGCGTTTAGGACTTTGATAAAGAGGTCGTAGAGCAGAGCGATGATGAAAGCGCCGATGACCAATGAGGATTTTAGCCATCGCTGAGATTTCGGCGTGTCTTCCCAGGTGCCTTTCAAGACATCTACTTTCCCAAGCAATGCCGAGACCAACCTCGTTCCAGACACGGACCATTTATACAACGGCATAGCCACTCCATAGAAGAATCCGGGTGCCTTTTTGCCATGCTCCTTGAAGTAGGACTTGAATTCTTCAAAGGGAACTAACTCTTCATTTTTCTCCTCTAAGTAAACTTCTTTGGCGCCCTCTTGCTGCTTAGAGTATTTGAGAAAGAAACGCAAGCGATCCATGATCCTCATGCGTCCATGACTATCCCAGTGGTTAGGGAAGAAGAGGTAAATCAATGCGAAGAAGGCGATGACATAGACTGCAAAGACGATGGCCTTGGATGGCTCTGTACCGTAATCAGAAAAAAGTCTTAGGAATTGATTGACCTTCCATTTGAAGTACGTCCTGAAACTTTGGTCTTGCTGATATAAATAACCGAGTCGTTGGGTTTCCAAATCCTTCAGTTCGAGGAAGGCTGCATTGGCAAATTCTGTATCGTGCTGGCTCTTGTATAGTGCATGAAGCTTCCCAAGTAATTTGGTTTCTTCCTTGAATGCCTGCGTATTTTGATGTCGATATTCTTCCAGGTAGTTGGTCATTACAGAATCAATATTTCCAAGATGATCCAATTGTTCTCGACTTAAAGCCCCTAAACTTCTCAGATAATCGTAGTATGGGCTATGGCTAATTAGGCCAGCACTTAGCTGTGGCCATGCGATGCTATTCTCCTGTTTTATTTCCGAAAGACGTAACCGAACCGGATGGTTAATTGTATTTCCTTCCATGATTAAAGTCTGAAAAGGAAGGTCAGATCCAATTACCATGTCTAGCCGATTCTTGCCGAAATCATTGCCATCAAGTTCGAACATTGAACCTCCAGGTGCAAGAATGCGAACTTGACCATCTCCCTCAAAATCACAATTAGAAACCCAAAAATTTAAAAGTGATCCAACCCAGTAGGCGTTTTGCGAAAGAGATTGATCTATTGGATAAATAGTGGACTCCATTATGATAAATTGAGCTGGGATTATGTCATTTTGATTTCGATCATAGGAAGTTCTTAAGAGGTGCCCCTTATTAAATACACACTTAGTAAACGTAATTGAGAGATACCACACACGTCCTAAATACGAGTGATACACTTCCTCAAGTCCTTGATCGAATTCAACTCGAACCGCTTGATTAAAGGTGCAAGATTCAAAAAAGGCAAATGAATTCTTTAAGCGAACTTCTTTATTGAATACGATGTAGTAGAATGTTTCAGTATTATCAAAACTCCCGCTCACTCTATAAAAAAAGACGTTCTCAAAGTGTAATTCCTTATTAATCTGGATGGTGTCTTTTCTGATATAAACACTATCATGGACGTGAGCACTGGTTTTGGCATAGGCCTTATCTGTGAGGCTATCAAAAACGATCGCAGCGTTTTTCAAAGTGAAGATGCTGTCCTCTTCAGCGTCGATCATCTGGAAAAACTCGGAGTAGGAATATTCTTTGAACTCAATCTCCTCCCCTTGACCCAGGCAGTTTAAAGCGAGAAAAGAAAGTAAGAGCAGACCGGTAAATCTCATTGGGTGATTCGGTTGGCTCCTGAATTTACCGGAAAACAGGGAGAAGGGCAATTGCTAAACTTTGAACGTCATTCCGGTTTCCGTAGAGTAGCGAAGGAATACCGGAATCTCATGAATCATATCTGTAATAATTTCAAGAGATTCTTGAACTCCGCTGCGCTTCATCAGGAATGATGAGTAAGAAGTGAAGGACGGCCTAGTTTAAAAGTTGACTGATCAAACTCACACTAAATATCGTCAACATAAACCACCCGATAAACCCCTGAATAATCGCGAGATACCTCGGCAAACCCTTGATCGGAATCTCACCGAAACCAAGCGTGGTGAAGGTGTTGATGGAAAGCATCACTGCGTTTAGGACTTTGATAAATAGGTCGTAGATCAGGGCGATGATAAACGCGCCAATAACCAGTGCTGATTTAAAGAACTTCCCTTTCTCTGGCACCTCGCTCCACTTGCCATTAAGCACATCGATCTTGGAGAGAAACCACCCAGAGAGTCTGGAGCCCGAGACCGACCATTTATACAGCGGAAGAGCCGTGGCGTAGAAAAACTTAGGCGCTGTTTTGCCTTCTCTTTCTAGCACTTCCCGAAACTCATGAAAGGGAAGTAGTTCTTTTTCCTTTTCCTCCTGATAGACCTCACTGGCCCCTTCATCCCGATTGAGGTATTTCAGGAAAAATCGATATCGATCCATGATGCGGGTTCGTCCATGCGCATCCCAGGAATTTGGGAAGAAGAGATAGATCAGGGCGAAGAAAGCTATGACATAAACAGCAAAGACGATCGCTTTGGAGGGTCTCGTTCCATAGTCGGCAAACAGTTTTAGGAATTGATTGATTTTCCACTGGAAGAACGAATCGAAAGTAGGATTCTCCTGATAGATATAGGCGAGATTGGCCGTCTCCAGGTCTTTCATTTCTATGAAAACTCCATTGGCAAATTTGGCCGCATGTTGTAGACGATAATGGTTGTAAAGTTTCCCAAGCAACTTCATCTCATCCCGGTTCACTTTTGCATCTTTGATTCTCGCCGTATTGAAATAGTAATCAATGTTCTTTGTCGAGAAAAGATCATCTTCATCGGGGATAAAATCTTCTATCGAACCAAGCTTGTAAAAGGTTATGTAATTATAAAACAAAATATAGGCATCTCGATTTACTATTCCATTCCTGAACTGATCCCAATCGACGTTATCATCCTCCTTCAAGACGGGAAGGGTCATAAGAATAATATTGTCGAAGTTATTTTGGCTGATTTCAATTCTTTGGATAGGCCCCTCAGTTCCTATTTGCATCGAGACTTGTTGCTTTCCAAATTGATTTCTATCAATGTTGAGTTGATCTCCCTCCCATGCACGAATAAAAAGTGGTCCTTCTCCTAGAAACGTACAATCTGTTATCCAAAAGTTATTTTGTTTCCGGTACCAAAAGCTATTTCCTAAACCATCTTTTGCCGGATGAATAACACATGATATTAACCCCCAATTGGTGTTAATATATTCGTTGGTAAACGAAGAATAGTCCACTCCTCCGTAAAAAGTCGAATTCTTGATATCGTTCCACGACGCAAATCCTGATTGAATCCATTGGTCTTTGACATCCGGATACTTATCATCGTATTTCACATTTAATAGTTTATCGAAGACACAACGATCCACAGATAGCAGGTCGCAATTCTTTAGCCATACTTCTTCTAAGAATCGAATTTGATATAGTGTTGATCTGAGCCTTCCTTTCCCTCCACTGGGATTACTAAGTGAATCTGGTACGGAATTGCTAAAAAGGACATTTTCCAATCGAACCTCCTTCGTAACAACGATGGTATCTTCTCTGTGAAAAATTTTTTCGGTTCCGAGTTGGGTTAAAAAGAAAAGCGAGTCTTTGGGGTCACCGTATTTTATGATCGCATTTTCAAGCCTAAAAACCGAGTCGGTCTCCTCTTCGATCATTTGGAAAAACTCTGTGTAAGAATATTCTTTGAACTCAATCTCCTCCTTCTGCGCCAGACAGTTTAAAGCGAGAAGAGAAAGTAAGAGAAGTCCGATAAATCTCATTGGGTGATTAGGTTGGCTCCTGAATTTACCGGAAAACAGGGAGAAGGGCAATTCATGACCTGTCTTGTCCTGAAATAGGTTTACACAATTTAAGTGTGAAATGAGAATTAAAACAGGAAGCCGTATTTATCGAAGTGATTCGGAGAAACTACGAATAATACAAGAAGTACTATCAGGTAAACTTAGTAAAGATGCAGCTCAGCGCAAGTATGGAATCAAAGGCCATAGTGCCATCACCAACTGGATGCGTAGTTTTGGTATAAGGGAGCCATTAAAAGGCAGTGTTTATATGTCTAAATCAAATAAGGAACAGGAGAATCCTGAAGATTTAACTGCAAGAATTAAGGAACTAGAAGAAGCACTGAAGTTAGCTGAGCTAAAGTCAGAAGCTTATTCAAAAATGATTGACATAGCCGAGGAGAAGTTTTCATTGAAGATCAGAAAAAAGTTGTCCACCAAACAGTCAAAGCCATGAAGCACATTTATCCATCAGTAGGGCTGAGCCGTATTTGTGGGCTGTTTGGTATAAGCAGGCAATCCTACTATCAGTATCAGGCGAGAAACAGATCATTGGAGTCCACTCATCAACAGATACTGCAATTGGTTCTGGATCAAAGAGCATCTCATCCATATTTAGGAGGCAGGAAGCTCTTTCATCTGCTTCAGTCGGATTTTGATCGTTTAGGTATCCGTATAGGCAGAGATGCATTTTTTGATCTGCTTTCCAGCCATCATTTGCTGATAAAGCGAAGAAAACGACGGGTATCGACGACAAACTCCAGGCACTGGTTTAGGAAGTACCCTAACTTGATTAAGGATCTGGCTATTCAAAATGTGAATCACGTTTGGGTGAGTGATATTACATATTGGAAGTGGAGAGATCGCTTTCATTACATCTGCCTAATCACCGATGCTTACAGTCGAAAAATAGTAGGTTATGAGTTATCTGATAATCTGGAAGCCATCAATAACCAACGAGCATTACACATGGCAATCGAAAGCCAACCTGGATCTTTAAAGGGACTGATCCACCATTCAGATCGAGGCATCCAGTATTGCAGTCATGAATATGTGGAAATGTTATCCGCTAGAGGTATGCTTATCAGTATGACTGAAAATGGGGATCCATTAGAAAACGCTATTGCCGAACGAGTCAATGGGATAATCAAAGAAGAATATCTTCAGCATTATGAGGTGAAAAGTCTCTCACAGGCCAGAGACCTCTTAAGTGAAGTAGTAAAACGCTACAATCAAGAAAGACCTCATCTAAGCTGTGGGATGATGACACCCAACCAGGTTCACTTAACGAATATTAAACCGGAATCTCTTTGGAAGAATTATTGGAAAAGTGCAACTGTCAACGTAAAACAGGACTATAATCAAACTGTCAACATATGTCAGGATTAACTATGTTTAATTGTAAACTTATTTTAGGACGACACAACCCACCCCTTTCTCCCCTCCCGGGAGGGGATTGGATTCTCATTCAATTCAACTATTCCCCTCCTCGGAGGGGTCAGGGGTGGGTTCTAGTTCAGCAGCTGTGAGATTAGAGAAACCGAAAATATCGTCAACATAAACCACCCGATAAACCCTTGAACAATCGCCAGGTACCTCGGCAGACCTTTGATCGGTATTTCTCCAAAACCTAGCGTGGTGAAGGTGTTGATCGAGAGCATGATGGCATTGAGGACTTTGATGAAGAGGTCGTAGAGCAGGGCGATGATGAATGCTCCGATGACTAATACAGATTTAAAGAACCTTCCTTTCTCAGGCACATCACTCCACTTGCCATTGAGCACATCAATTTTGGAGAGAAACCAACCCGAAAGTCTTGAGCCTGAAACCGACCATTTGTAAAGTGGCAGGGCAGTGGCATAAAAAAACTTAGGAGCTGTTTTTCCTTGCTGCTCCAGGTAATCCCTAAACTCATGAAAGGGCATTAATTCATTTTCCTTTTCCTCCTGATATACTTCACTGGCTCCTTCGTTTCGGTTCAGGTATTTCAAGAAGAAACGATATCGATCCATGATGCGGGTACGACCATGGGCATCCCACGAGTTGGGGAAGAAGAGGTAGATCAATGCGAAGAAGGCAATGACGTACAAGGCGAATATTACGGCCTTTGCCGGACGTGTGCCATAGGCGGAAAAGACTTTTAAAAACTGATTGATCTTCCACGTGAAATAGGAATCGAAAGTGGGATTCTCTCGATAGAGATACGCCAACCGCTCTGTCTGCAGGTCTTTGATTTCTGCATAGAGAGAGTTTGCGAAATCAATATTTCCTTGTGCCTTGTAGAAAGCGTAGAGTTCGTAGCGCATTTTGGTTTCTTCCCGATAAGCAGCCGCATTTTCTATTCGATAATGATCCAAAAAGTACTGAATGCTGGAGTCGGCATATTGGACTTTATAATAATCATCTAGATCATATCCCCATTTCTTCAACAGATGTTCTCCATATGCTATGTTGTAGGGGAAGTCATTAATCAACCTCCCTTCAAATTGAGTCCAATCAAGGGTATTCGACGTTGCTGGAATTTTAGTATTGAGAAAAACGTGATCATCTATTTCATTATCCATCACGGATAAACTAGCGTTATGATCAAGCTCATTTATGTTAAGAACTACTTTAAGTCCGGAGAATTCATTTTTATCAAAGCTTAAGATTTGGAGTTTGTCAAATCTGATTGGAAAAATTCCATTTCCGATAAACTTGTTTTCGATGAAATTAGCTGTGGTAAAATTAATTAGGACAATTCCCTCAAATCTCCAGCTCTTTGGATAGTCATAGACAAGGTTATTAAGAAAAAGAATCTGCGTTGGGTACTTATCCTGATAATTGGATACACCGTCAAACATAACCCCACCTTGCAATCTGTTGTCTCTAATGAGTATGAAACTTCTCGAACTTGTGCTTACTGCTTTGATAGCGTCAAATCTATTCTGAGAACGATCCCGAAAGGAAATACTTAGACGCTCCTTGAAAGTACAATACCGAAAATGAAAACTAATAGCGTCTTTTATATGCACCTTGCGGCTAAAAGAAATATGATGCAGGACTGAATTGACTTTTCCATCTTCCGTGTGCAAGTCTTCAAAATGAACATCATCGAGAAATAATTGTTTGTCCACAAAAATGGTGTCAGTTCTGCCGGAATGGAATTCATCCCAATTCCCGTTAAAACCGTGCAGACTATCTGTAGAAGGATCATATTTTATGATCGCTTTTTCCAGCCGAAAAACGGAATCTTCCGTATCTTCAATCAGCTGAAAAAATTCTGTGTATGAGTATTCATCGTAAGTATACTCTTCCTCCTGGGCAAGCAAAAACGAGGATAAAACAACAAAGAGTACGAAGGCGATAAATCTCATTGGATGATTAGGTTGGCTCCTGAATTTACCGGAAAACGGGGAGATGGGCAATAATCGCTCCATCCGCTGGGCTCTACTCATACGCCGAGCCACACCCCACTATCCTCCCGTGAATCTTTGATTTCCTTTTGTCTACAAAAGGAAGAAAAAATCAAGGCACGCGCCGGCAATGCCAACTCTCCAGGCATGGGTGGTTGTGAATGGACTTTTAGGTTGGAGTGGCCCCACATTCAATTTCAATAACCACGAAATCAAAGCAAACTAAAAATATAAGAACCAACTACTTCGGCTCCATAATCAAAAAGACGGCAGTGTCTGCTCCAATATTTAACACCTCGTGCCACTCAATCTTCTCATTGTAAAAGGAGTAGCCGGTGGGTACGTTTACTTCCCTAATTCCTGTGGTATCCTTTATTCTGAATGTGCTTCCAACCAATGTATATCCAAAATGAGCATCATGGTAATGTCGCTCATGGCCCACACCAGGCGGAAAAACGCATTGAAGTACTCTCACCTTTTCGTTATCCTCAATTACCTCACATACTGCTTGGTTATTCCAGCCTGCTTCTAGTGGATCCGGGAGATTTGATTCCTTTTCAAGTTTTTTAGTACAGCTGAAAATGAAAGCTGCCATGAGCACAATACATATTTTATTCATTGCAAATATTTCTTTCGAAGATTAAGATAAGGTTTGGCCCTTATTAATATTTGTTCGTAAGCAACATTCTTCTAAGGTCAGTAATTTCTTTTACATGAGGAATGTCTTTTGATCTATAAATTCCTCAATGGAAGCACCGTGGTTTATATTTACTGGTATGCGGAATACTGTCTTGACTCTTTGCCTACTAGCATTTTCCATATCATGCAGCACAAAGGAAAATGCAACACTTATTGCTTTCAATACCTACTGCGAAATGGTAGCCAATGATGCCAAACCCATTGCTTTATCTGAGCCTATCTCAACTGAAGAAATGGATGAGCGTTGGGATGCATTTGAAGAGATTGCTGAAAAATGGAATGTCTCGATTTACCGAGAAACCAACTTTCCAGTCACACAGCTCTTTTCGGCAAAGGTGACTGTAGGAAAAGAAGTTGTGGCCATTTATCGAGAACCTCGTCTGAAGCAATATGAGCAACTCAAAACAGACCTTGACAAAATTGAGCCAATGGAAGCTGCAAGAAGGTTTGGTCGGCTTTTGGGGTATAGTCCTCAAGGAATCAACGAACTACTGATGAAGAATACAGATTTTCGAACATTGGATAGTTTCGGTGTGGAGCGGCAGATCACTCACCTTTATTATGAAAATGCTGAAGAAGCGAAAAGATTTTATCGAGAAGTGCTTGGTTTAAAGACAACAGATTCGAATCGATTCATTATTAGCGAAGAGGCACAGTTACAAATCAATGCTTTCGATGATGAACATACATCTGATCAGGCAAAATCTACAGCAATAGCTTTCTTGACGGATCAATTACCCTTGTGGTATGATCATGTTCAAGCCCAAGAAGTTCCAATAAAATATACGTACAAACCCCGTGAAGGTGGTCCGCATGATGGATTTGTAGCGATCGATCCAGGCGGTTATTTATTGGAATTTGAAGAATTCAAGCAACATCCTGAAAATGAACTATTCATGGCTTACCTCGAGAAGGCTCCACGCATCACCACTAGCATCGAAGACTTAAATTTTTACGGTTCTATCACCTGGACCTATCACCATGATCTGTTGAAGATGCAAAAATTCTATGAGGAGGTTTTAGGATTTCAGCTAGTTGCAGATCAGGGATGGACTAAGATTTATAGAACCTCACCAACAGGATTCATCGGATTGGTGGATGAGCGTAGAGGCATGATGGATTATGCTGATCAAAAAGCTGTGGAAATCGAGTGGAGTCTAAGCGATCGAAAGTCTTCACACGTATATTTTCAACAGACAAGTGTTTGGAATGGTGAGAAAAAAGCGCTTATGGGACCAGAGAAATATCTATATCTATTACGTTAAAGAACATCATAATTCAGGATATAAGATGCCTCTCCTTTCAGGTTACTCATCATTTCTGAATAGCTCCCGGATTGATCGATCTCAAAAATGAATGAACCTAAAATTTCGTTACTACTAATGAAATCTAGTTCCCAGAGGTCAATGCATACTTTTCCAGCTTTGACATTGAAGCCCAAATTGATAGCGGCCTCCTCATCTGTATCAATCGGATAAAATTTTGATTTGACGGGCCAAATTTTCTTTTCTCCAACTTTCAAATAGATTTCATCTTTATCAGATTCATCGGTCTGCATGCAGGTGATTGAAACAAGTTTCAGTTTTGGCATAAGCGGTCAAGTATTTTAGTTGACAATATCGCAAACTGTGGAAGAAAAGCAAAAGCTCCTTTCGGAGCTTTTTAGTCTTTTAATCTTTATCCCAACCATCTGGACGCTTCCAGCGAACAGGTGCTGGAGGTTCTGGTTTCATCTGAAATTCTTGAGTCTCCAATAATTTCATAGCTTCTTCGACCGCTCTTTCCAATTGAGGGTCTTTTCCTGCCATTAGTTCTTTCGGTGTTTGAATCACTTCAATGTCCGGAGCAACCCCTTCTCCCTCAACTGCCCAGTTTCCATCATTATCATAGAATCCACCACGTGGTGCGACCATCCGTCCTCCATCTATGAATCGTGGCGTATCCCAGGTGCCCACCAGACCTCCCCAGGTAAGTGTGCCTACCAATGGGCCCAGGTTTTTCGCTTTAAACATGTACGGGAGCAGGTCACCGCCAGAGCCCGCCCGCTCATTGATGATCATCACTTTTGGTCCCCAAATGCCAGCCATCGGTGTAGTCCATGGTCGATTGTCATTGGTTTTACTATTGAAGTAGCCGAAGAGTTCACGAGCCATCACATCGATCATGTAATCTGCTGCAGAACCTCCTCCATTGTTTCGTTCGTCCAGGATAACTCCTTTCTTATCCTGCTGGGAAAAATAGTATCGATTAAAATTGGTGAATCCACCTCCACCCGTATTGGGAATGTACACGTATGCCAGCTTACCATTGGACATATCAGAAACCTTCTTACGATTCCCTTCTATCCAATCTGCTGTTCGCAGCTGATATTCGTTTTGGATTGGCTCCACAAAAACATCACTTCCTCCAGCTGCCGGTTGAGAATTAACAGTCAATCGTGTAGTTCTTCCAGCAGTTTGTTCCAGCAATTGATAAATATTAGTCGAACTAGTTAATGCCTGCCCATTTACAGCCGTGATGTAATCTCCTTCACTGACATTAAGGCCGGGAGTAGATAATGGACCTGAAAGGTTAGGGTTCCAGCTTTCACCGTCATAAATTGTTTTGATTCTGTAAAAGCCATTTTCCAGACTAAAATCACAACCCAGCAAACCAACAGGAACTCTATCGATATCTGGCATGTCTCCACCGGAGACATAACTATGACCAACAGCAACTTCTCCGCTTAAAATATCAACCATGTAATTAAGATCTGTTCTATGACGGACGTCTTTGATCCAAGGTGCGTACCATTCATAGACCAGATCCCATGGAGCTCCGTGTACATTATCTACATAAAGGAAATCCCTCATGTATCTCCAACCTTCCCTAAATATTTGCTTGTATTCAGCCTGAGGGTCAATTTTAATTTTTGCACTTGTGCTGATTTTGTCATCACCGGAAGCTTTTCCGCCAGCTTCCGAAATGGACCAGCTTCCTCCAGACCTGTGCAGGACGTATTGTCCATTAGAAGAACTCACTGCTTCATTGACTTCAGTGCCGAACTCTGAAGCCTCCATTTTATCCAAATCAAATTTGTGCACCTTCAGACCAGATTCATTAGGGATTGCCTCAGCTACAAGAACCGAATTTTCCTTGCCCGCCACCAAACCAACATAGTTCCTGTTTGGCATATCCAGAACAATGATTCGATCAGATAGTCCATCCTGATCAATAGCAACACTTTTCGATTCATCTTTATCTTCCTCCTTGTCTTTCTTGTCATCATCTGCTTTTTCGCTTTCCTCCTCATCACTTTTCACGATGGTGGGTGAAGGGGTGTCTTTTGAAAGGATTAGACAGTACAAGCTCCTTGTTACCTGAGGATCGTATGAACTCATATCCAGCCAGCCAGAGTTCAAACCATAATTGGTACTGGCCAGGAAGTAGAGATATTTTCCATTCTGATCCCAAACCGGAGTAATCGCATCTGCCATGCCATCTGTTAGCTGTACTTTTTCTCCGGTTTCTACATTATGAGCAAAAACCGCTTTGAAGTGACTTTCTAATTGCTTGGCATAAGTAATCCACTTGCTATCTGGTGACCACACAGGATTCATTGCCCGATTAGGATGTGCATATCGATCAGTATCGATCTTTGTCACTTTTCCTGACGAAAGTTCGATGGACCAAATGTTATAATCTGTGTCTGTATAAGCAATACGCTTTCCATCTGGCGACCAATCTGGTTGGAAGTAGAAGGTTGGGTTTTCTAGTGAATATGTTTTTTGATTGCCACCATACTGATCGGCCACAACAAGTTGGTATTCTCCACTTCTATCAGAAAACCAGGCTACCTGAACCCCCTTGGGTGACCAAATAGGTGATCGATCTGCAATACCTGGTGTATTGGTAATGTTTCTCCAGCTACCTTCTTCCTTCGGGAAAGTGAAAATTTCTCCTCGGTATTCAAAAATCGCTCGCTTACCATTCGGTGAGATATTCGGATTTGATAAGTCACGACCACTAACGTCATCCCACCGTGGGCGAGCAAAATTCATGTCACCGGAAACATTGATGACCAATTGCTCAGAAATTCCTGAATTTGGATTGAGCAGATGGAGGTATCCACCCATTTCATAAACAATGGCATCACTTGTTGCATCCAGTGACTTGATATCAAATTTTTTGTGAAAAGTAACTTGTTTTTCTTCTTTCGATACTGGATCAAAAGACCAAATATTACTTAAGAAATCCCTTTCTGATAAGTAATAAACCTTACCGTCAAACCAGACAGGATTGAGGTGTCTTTCATTGTCTGTACGTGGCGTTCTTATTAAATCTTTGGATTCCATATTTACAATCCAAATGGGCTGTGCCTGACCTCCTCGATAATTTCTCCACTCCGGATCCCAATAGGTAATTGGCTCATACGCAACATACTTACCATCAGGTGAAAGTTCGCCGCTTGCGATGCGAGGAATCTCAAAAAGATTAGGCAATCCTCCTTCCATTCCGATGGTATACCACCGATTAAGTCGGGTTGGATATGCGGCTCTTGTTGAACGGAAAATTACTTTGCCATCAGGAGTCCAGCCTTGCACAATGTCAGCACCAGGATGGTAGCTCATTCTCTTCGGAGATCCTCCCTTAGCTGGCATCACATACACATCGGTATTTCCTTCATACTGTGCTGAAAATGCTATCCACTTCTCATCAGGAGAAAAATGCGGCATGGATTCATACCCTTCATTGGTAGTCATTCTTACAGCATCTCCTCCATTCCGACTGACTTTCCATAAGTCGTTGGCATAGACAAAAACAATATCTGTTGAGGATATAGTTGGTTGCCGAAGTAATTGTGTGCCTTGTGCGAAAATTGAAAATGAAATAAGTCCTCCCAAGAGGCATAAGGTGAGATTTCTTTGCATGACTTGAATCGGTTAGTGTTATCTCAAGTTAGCCAAATCCAAATAGGTAACCAATCAGAATTTGATGGGAGTTCAAATTAATACTGTCGCTCAATTTCTATTGGTGTTGGATTGCAATGGTCTTTCGATGTGATTGGGAAGGCTCATGCCTATTTGACGAAGAATTACTGGAAAAATAAAAAAGCCGGAAGTTCCGGCTTTTCTCGATAGTGAGTGTATGCTAATTTCCGCTATCTGGCTGAATTAAAAAAGGAGTTTTCCCGTCGGTGATAATCACTCGAGTACCAGGAGAATTTGCCAGCTGCTTAAAAGCCTCAATGCTTTGCCACTGAATAATCTGTGGACTAATCCCTTCTTGAAGTATTTTTTGAGCATCACGAATACCCTCTGCCTCAACTTTTCTTCTCTGAGCCTCTAGTCGTTCTCTTTGAAGCACAAACTCCATACGCTGAGCTTCTTGTTCTGCTTCGAGCTTATCTTCCACAGCCATATACAAGCCAGGAGGAAGCTGAATGGTTTTTAGCAAAACAGCTTCTATTTCAAAACCACGTTCAGACAGCAACTCCTGCATCCGGATTTTGATTTCTTCTTCAATCTCAGCGCGTTTTACAGTATGCATATCCTTAGCAAAAAAGCGAGAACATACATCTGCCGATGCAGATCTGAAAACACTTTTAATTACTACCTCTTCATAGTTGGTGCCGATATTTTCAATAATGTTCGATGCTTCTTCTTTTCTTATGTGGTACAAAATCGAAATAATCGACTGGACGTTGAGTCCTTCCTTGGAGGGAAGATTACTTAGAATCTCCACATTAACTGTGCGTATCGGAAGCTTAATAATGATTGAAGTAAATGGGTTGTAAACTTGTGAACCTGACTCAATGGTTTTTGAGCTAAGCTTACCCATCTTCCTTTTTACACCTACTTCACCTTGTCTTACAATGGCACAAGCGCTCATCATGAGCACAATTGATGTGCTCACTAAAATATATTTTAACGTTTTCATTTGATTGTATTTAGAGTATTAAAACTGATTTTGTAATAGCTATAAGTGGTTAGTCTTATGTCTAAATCTCTGTTTTAAGTGACTAGTAAAATACATATGGTCAATATTGAAGGGGTGTTGCCCACCTTCTATGGAAATAGTATTAAAATGTTCAGTAGCTGTTAATTCCTGAGATGATTGTTTTTTAGTATTCAGTTTAACAATCCGGCCATATCTTTTGGAGTGGAAATGATAATGAAGTGCCTCTTCAGATCTTTCGGTCTTTTCAGTTTTCTCAGACCCTTCCTCAACGACGATAAAACTTCCTGCATAGGAAATAATCAGCAAAAAGAGTAGCTGAATAAGCCGTTTGAGTATTGATTTAATCAAGATCTTGTAAGTTGGTACACAACTTAATAGCAAAAACCACTCCAAAAAAATAAGATCTCCTTTATGAATGACCTATTGGAGTATGACAGATACCACTTAATCTTTAATGATTGGAGCAGTTGTATCATCAGATAGCATTTCATTGATTTCGCGTATGATTTTATCTACTTCAATGGTAGATAGTTTAATTTCTTTAAGAAGCTCCTTATTTGTTTCAGGGTCATCAGCAAGCAAATCAGCTAATCCAATGAGTCGCGCTACAGGAGCTCTAGTAAGATGTGAATTGCTATAAGAGAATTGCCTTATTTTTTGATTTTGTTCATAAACTTTTTTGGTTCTTTTCTGAACCTCATTTTCTAGATTCTGATTGATTATTTCAAGCTCTCTTCTAAATTTTCTCTGGTTTCGAAAGAGTCGATAGAGGAAGAATAGCAGTAGTAAAACGGCCAATAGAAGCAGTCCTAAAAGGAGATTGTTTCGTGAGGTAAGTTTATTTCTTTCAATAAGGAATTCGATCTGGTTCTCGGCTTCCTGAAGTTTATTTTCCGCCTGCAGATATTCATAATTGACTGCAGGCGAAGCATTAGATCTTGCTATTAATAGGCTTTGCGTAAAATCTAACAATTCAAATAGCTTATCTGAATCCTTAGGGTCGTAAAACCTCTTGGCATTTTTTATAAATTCCTGAATAGTAAAGAGTCCATCAACCTGCTTTATAAATTTTTCTGCTTCATGAAAATGATACTTGGCATTTTCAATGTCTCCGATAGCAGAATATGCAGAACTAAGAGTAATATGTAGCCCACAAGCACTTTCAATTCTTCCACTTTCCTTTGAATAACTTAGATCCTGAAGTGCTAATGGTATCATTTTTTCATAGTCATTTTTGAGGAAATAAATGAATGCTAAGTTTCCAATGGCATTGTATAAAACACCATCTACATCATAAACTTTTGATTCCTCAATTACTTCATTCAGAAAGATTTCTGTTTGTGGGATTCTGGTTGAATCCAAATTACAAGCTGCTGTAAGGATACTTCCAAATAGGTTTTTTCCAAGTAAATCTATCTTTTCGCTTATGGGCGTATTTCTCTCAAACCCGCTTTTTAATGATTTCTGATAATTAAGATAGGCTTCATGTGCTGCATTCCATTGATCAGCAATTGCCAAAGTTCTGACTAAAAAGTATTGAGTCAAAAAACTCATTGCTTGATTATTTTGCTTTTCAAAACCCTCCACAGCCTTTATAAATTGGCTTTCTGCCGCTTCTACATCTTCAAACATGTAGAAATAACCCTCTGCCAGATAAAGGATTGGATAGTAATTGACTTGTTTTCTAATAAGTATCTCTTCTTTGGCTGCAATTAGATTTTCGGCCGATGCTTCTGGAGAGGAATTTCTTGTGGTAATTGATAAAATTAGGTTCCTTTCTATTGCATTCTCAGGAAGCCCCACTCTTATTGGATCTTCAAAAAGAATAGCATCTACAATTTTTTCATCAAAAGCCTTGTTAGGTAGTTGAGCAGCAAGGCAATGAAATAAGAGTAGGAACAATAACGATATGTTTCGCCTACCTATCACATCAATTAAATTTAGAAACAAAATACATCAATGCTTGATAAGTTCTGTTAACATTTTAAAGCAAATAGGGTACGGTCAATAAATAATGAATAACTGATTCAATATGAGAGAATCTTTCAATAATGCTATATTGATTGACCCATATCTTTGATGAAAACTTGTTTTTATGATTTACCTCAACAATGCCGGTACCACCTGGCCAAAGCCAGTATCCGTTACAGAAGCAATTGCTCGATTTAACCAATTACCGCCTGATCGATGGTTAGAAGTTTTTGAGGAAGGGATCCAAACAGTCACATCCTTTTTTGGGATTACAAATCCTGATCGATTTCTATTTGCTCAAAGTTGCACGCAAGCACTTGCCACTGCATTTAGCGACTTTGAATGGAAAGCCGGAGATCGTTTGATCATTAGCACAATGGAGCATCATGCATTATCAAGGTGGTATTATAAACTTCAGAATGAGCAAGGTGTTGAGGGAGTGATCATCCCTAGAGCTGAGGATGGGCCATTTGATCTTAATGTTTTTGAAAGTGAATTGAAAAAAGGAGCACGAATGGTAGCCATTTCGATGGCGAGCAATGTGAGCGGTGAGATTCTCCCTTTTGAAGCAGTTATTCGATTATGCAAAGAAAATGGTGTGATATGCTTACTTGATGGCGCACAAACAGCAGGGATTATTCCAATTAATATTTCTGAACTTGATCCGGATATCTTCGTGTTTGCAGGTCATAAAGGCCCATTTGGTACTCAGGGGATTGGAGGATTATACCTGTCAGAACGAGTATCAATGACATGTCCAAGTGCAGCCTGTGAGCTTGTTCCGGGAGAGAAGAAGCCATCGGCTTTTCCTAGTTATTGTGATATCGGCTCAGCTCCCATGATGACGATTGCCGGGTTAACGGCCGGGATTAAATGGTTGGAAGCAAAAGGTTGGGATGAGTTGCTTAGCCATAGAAATAAGTTGGTTAATAAAATGAGAAATGACCTTTCCGAAATTGATGGAATTGACATTGTAGGCAATCAAGACTATCATCGATTTACGGGAGCCGTGTCAATTAAAAGCTTATCTATTCCACTTCAAGAAATCAAAGAAAAACTGAGAAAGGAAAACAAAATCATCGGTAGTCTGGGCTTTCAATGTGCGTCGCTAGCGCATGAAGCACTAGGCACAGCTCAAACAGGTACACTAAGATTTAGTGTGGGTCCGATGAATACTGATAATGAGGTTGAGTTAATGTTAGAAACCTTAAAAAAATTTGTTTGATGTCAACCGAGATTATTATTTCTTTGATTTCTGGGGGCACAATTATTCTCGGAGTGTATTGGTGGAGAAAGGGAAATCATCTCATTTTAAATGGTAAAAAAGTAGATGCTCTAGTTTACGCAAATAGACATCAATATCATCCAACAAATAATAAGATAGGACTATACTTTCCAGTTGTTCGATTCCTTACTGAGGAAAAGGAATGGATTACTAAGAAATTAGAAATTGGCTATAATCCGCCTTTAGAAGAAGGTTCAAAAATTAAAATTATATACGATCCTGACAATCCTGAATACTTACAAATTGACAATTCCTTTATGCTGGAATTTTTACCAAGAATTCTAGTCACAAGTGGACTTATTGGATTAATTCTAAGCTTAATGTATTATTTAGAATTCATTTAGGTGTTCGATTCGCTTACATATTCAATTATTACTTGTGTCAGCTTAGACAAATCCGTCTCATCAATCACATATGGAGGCATAATATAGATTAGGTTCCTAAACGGTCGGATCCAAACTCCCTTGTCTACGAAGAATTTCTGCGCTTTTGGAACATCAACGGGATCTTTCATTTCTACCACACCGATAGCTCCAATTACTCGAACGTCTTCAACTATCAATGCATTAGCAAGTGGGATTAGTTCTTTAATCAATTGCCTTTCTATGCCTTTTATCTTGTTCTGCCAATTACTATTGAGCAGCAATTCCAGGCTTTTGATTGCAATGGAACAGGCCAGCGGATTACCCATGAAGGTGGGTCCATGCATGAAGACTCCAGCTTCTCCATTGCAGATTGTTTCGGAGACATGTTGGGTGGTAATAGTTGCGGCTAAGGTCATATATCCACCAGTAAGGGCTTTTCCCACACACATAATATCAGGAGTTACGTTAGCATGTTCACACGCAAATAGTTTTCCTGTTCTTCCAAAGCCTGTAGCTATTTCATCTGCAATCAGAAGTATTTCATAATCATCACAGAGTTCCCGAATCTTTCTTAAATAGTCAGGAGAGTAAAACCACATTCCGCCGGCACCCTGTACGATAGGCTCCAGAATAAATGCAGCGCATTTATCGCTATTAAGTCTAAAAAACTGATCAAGCTTTGCCAATTCTTCCTCTTCATAGGTTTCATCAAACCTATTTTTAGGCTGATCAACGAAGAAATGTTTGGGAAGAAATTCGGCAAACAAATGATGCATACCGCCTTCAGGATCACTAACAGACATGGCACCTGTTGTATCGCCATGATACCCATTACGGATAGTCATGAATTTGCTTTTCTGAGATTGGCCTTTTGCATGCTGATACTGAATGGCCATTTTCATAGCAACCTCTACAGCAACGGATCCGGAATCCGCTAGAAATACTTTTTCTAATCCCTCTGGTGTAATTTCAACCAACTTTTGACAAAGTTTAATGGCAGGTTCATGTGTGATGCCACCAAACATCACGTGAGCCATTTTTCCCAGTTGATCTTGAGCTGCTTGGTTTAGCTCAGGTACATTATAACCATGAATGGCTGTCCACCAACTGGACATACCATCAATGAGTTCTCTGCCGTCAGCAAGTTTCAACCTGACACCCTCTGCTGATACTACCGGATAAGTTGGTAGTGGCTTGGTCAGAGAGGTATACGGATGCCAAATGTTGGTTTGGTCGAAGGATAGGTCTTCTTCGTATCCTCCCCCTGACCCCCTCCAAAGAGGGAAATTGCTTGGATTAGATGGTGAGTTGTTTTGCATACTTATTTACGATTTCTTCGTTGATTTCTTCTTCTTTTTCAATCTCCAGCAGACACTTGGCATTAGACCATTTCATAATTACCTCAAAAGTAGATGGGTTTTTATCACCGTTGAAGATAATTCCCAGCAAAGGGATATTGCTGTTCTTTAGCGCATTTAGTGATAGAAGTGTGTGATTGATACTTCCCAGGTAATAATTTGAAACAAGGATCACTGGTAATCCTGTGGAGGCTACCCAATCAATATTCAGATAATCCTCTCTCATTGGCACCATTAAACCTCCAGCCAATTCGATGATTAGGTTGTTGTCTGTTTTTGGTATTTGGAGTTGAGATTCTTCAATTAAGATGCTGTCGATAGCCGCTGCAGCATGTGGCGACATGGGCTCTGAAAGACGATAAGCTTCGGGGTAAATGGTTGTCTCCGGTGACCATCGATGCACCTTATGCGAGTCGGTATTTTCGAGATCTCCTGCTTGAATGGGCTTCCAATAGTCCGCTTTGAGCGCCTTGCATAGAATTGCTGATACCACTGTTTTTCCAGTATCTGTGCCTATGCCTGAGATGATGATTTTTTGGTTCATATCCTCCCCCTAACCCCCCTCCAAAAGGGGAAATGTTCATTTTAGTGTTTCGAATAGCAAATCTATTTCCTCTTTGGTATTGTAAGAATGAAGACAGAAGCGAATGCGTTCTGATCCTTCAGCTACACTTGGCCTTCTGATTGGGAGGGCGTTAATTCCTGCATCTTTCAACTTCTCAGCAGTTTGAACTACTTCTTTATTTCCCGGTACTATCAGGGATTGAATTTGAGTGCCAGAATCGAGCCATTGTCCATTCGATGGATTTCTATTTTTCTTGAAATATTGGATAATTTCTTTCAGTTGATTTCGGTCCGCACCACATTTCGAAAGATACTTGTACATGGCAGCAATGCTTGCAAAATGATGATTGGATGGTGCCGTTGAAAATATCATAGATCTTGAAAAATTGACTTGATATTCTTTCAGCCAGGATGGACCCACAACCGCACCTCCATGGATACCCGGGGCTTTACCGTAGGTAAATATTCGGGCAAAAACCTGATTTTCCAATCCAAGGCTTTGAACCAACCCTTCACCAACCTCACCATAAATGCCAACCGCATGAGCTTCATCCACAATCAGGAGTGCATCCTGTTTTTTACATAAGTCCGATATCCCTTTAATGGGGCAAGTGTCCCCATCCATGCTATAAACGGATTCAACAAGTACAATTTTTTGACCGCCAGTTTTTTCTAATCTCTCTTCTAAATCTTGCAGGTTATTGTGTTTAAACCTTAGCTTTTTAGCATGTCCTAACCGGACACCATCAATGAGGCTGGCATGTATGAGTTCATCACAGATCAAAGTGGTGTCTTTTACTGCCAGGCTGGAAATCAATCCAACATTTGCCATATAGCCAGATGCATAGATCAATGCACTTTCTGCCTTGTGAAATTCAGCTATCTCCTTTTCAACTTGCTCGGCATATTCACTGTTTCCACTCAGTAAGCGTGATCCTGTTGCCCCATTGAGTTTTGGTGCATTTCGACATTCTTCCTCAATTGCTAAACTCAAACTCTGAGATTGTGCCAACCCAAGGTAATCGTTGGAATAAAAATCGATTCCTTCAGGTAGTATTGGAAGGGCTCGCAACAGGTGTTGCTTTTTTCGTTCTTCGAGTGCTTTTTGGTAGATATTCATTCCTCCCCTAACCCCCTCCAAAGGGGGAAATTTTTCTATGCCTCCACTTCTGTCTCTTTCTTCTCGTACTTAAATGCTTCTCTAGGCTGCAGGCCTAAAAGGTCAAACATTTCCTTGTCGTCGTTAAAGTCCGGGTTTGGTGTGGTGAGTAATTTGTCACCAGCGAAAATGGAATTGGCTCCTGCCATAAAGCAAAGGGCCTGTTCCGTCAGACTCATCCCTTCACGGCCGGCAGATAATCGAACGACTGATGCTGGCATAACCAGTCGTGCTGTTGCAATCATTCGGATCAGTTCATGAGCGGCTACTCTTGGTTGCTCTGCTAATGGAGTACCTTCTATTGGTACCAGTGCATTCACCGGCACAGATTCTGGATGCTGATCCATGTTGGCCAACGTTAACAACATATCCATTCGGTCTTCTGCAGACTCTCCCATACCAATGATACCACCAGAACATACACTGATTTTTGCTTTTCGAACATTGTCAATGGTCTTGAGACGATCGTCATATTCCCGGGTAGAAATGATATCGTCATAATAAGCTTCAGAGGTATCAATGTTATGATTGTATGCGTACAAACCTGCATCAGCCAATTTTTTTGCCTGCTCTTCTGTTACCATTCCCAACGTACAGCAAACTTCCATATCCATGCTATTCACCGTCTTCACCATATCCAGGACTTTATCGAAATCGCGATTGTCTCTGACTTCTCTCCAGGCTGCACCCAAACACATTCTGGAGGCGCCATTAGCTTTTGCATTTTCAGCCTGTGCCCTTACCTCATCTACTTCCATCAATTTATGGACTTTAATGTCTGTATGATAGCGAGCTGCCTGTGGACAGTAGGCACAATCTTCAGGACACCCGCCAGTTTTTATGGAAATCAAACTACTTACCTGCACCTCCTTTGGATCATGGTATTTCCGATGCATTGTTGCTGCATCGAAAACAAGTTCCATAAGAGGTTTATGATAAATCTCTGAGATCTCTTCAAGTGTCCAATTGTGTCTTACGTCTGCCATAAATCGTCGATTAGTATGTAGCTGCAATAATACGCAAGGCAGGGCAATAAAAAACCCCGATTTCATATTCGAAATCAGGGCCAGTCATGAATTAGTCTCACCAGAATTCATGATTATTTTACTTAAGTAGATTTATATAAAATCAGACCCGCAAAACGATCCATTAAGTAAAAAGCTATCGCAATGAAAAATACGTTAAGATGAATGTTGAACATCCAATAAGTCATTAAAGAAAGAATTGTCAACATGATAAAATAGCTGGCAAAACCGGCTAAGTATTTAGTCAGCTTCTTACCAGGCAATTTCTTGATGTAATTTTCGATCATGTCTCCTTCTACAAAAACGAGATAACTAAGCAAGGCATACGCTGTAATAATCAGCAGGAAAAACCAAATGTTTACGATCGTATCCCCTTGCTGAATGGTCATTAATGCATTTAATAGAATTAACGGTCCAGCAGTAATCTCTAAGACTGTTTCATGCATATCGTTTTCAAAAAAATCTCCAATCACTACGATCTTATCAGCTGTAAATTTTTGGATGTCCTCATCAGTCAAATAAAGTAATTCTCCCATACTGATGGGATTAAATCCTGCTTCGAGATCATAAATGTCTTTTTGGATGACTCGGTAATTCATGATGAAATTATTCATCGTCCACTCAGAGTCAACTTTTACAAATGGGCCAAGCTTTTCACTTTGCTTACCGCTAATTGCTTCATGAACCTTAAGAGGTAAAAGCTTGAGTGTGTCATTGTAGACCAGTTGATATTTATATACTCCGTCAAATGCACTTCCTATCAGGTAATCAGATATTCCAAAATTGATGTCCTCAAATATTGGTTTCTCCAATTCACCTTCATCATTGATGTGAGCAGATAGAATCACATTTTCCAGCTTTCTCAATTCCTGAACAAGCTGATCATCACTAGAAGTTGAGTCAACAAAATGGATATCAATAATGATGTATTTAGGCTTTTCTTCACCCGAATTGATGGCCTGAAGTAGTTGCGTCAATTTCTGACGATCAGTAATTGCCTGATTGCCCACAGGGAATCCAAACTCGTCGTACCGATCGATTAATTGCAGGTCATATGAAGTATTGATCAGTGCGAACTCTTCAGAATCAGGTTGGTCCCTATTGGAAAAATTGAGTGCTGTGGTGCTCCAAATTAGAAATTTTTCATCGCTTGCAAGCCAGGGCAACTTCATGAGATAAAAAGTCAACGCCATCATTGTAATGGAATTGACGATGATTAGCGCTATGAGAATTGCTTTTTTCAAACCCTATAGATCTTCTATGGCTTTACTTAGCTGTTCTTCTGTGCATTTGCCATACAGAGAGTTAATTACCTCAAGCATCGCTTCTTTATCATCAGGAAATTGATCCACCAAGCTTTTTAACTCTTCTTCCGGAATGTAACTGATATTCATATCTGTAATGAAAGCAGACTTTTGCTCCTCCGTGTCATAATAATAAAGCTTGACCTCTTTGATTGCAGAGGCATCTATTGGATTACCATCGACCGAGAAGAAATCTGTCAGATTAATATTGAGTTTTCCGCTTTCTCCCCTTAGTTTTTTATTGATGGTTTCTTCTCCAAGCTGATATTGTGCATAAAAAAATTTTGAGTCGGAGATAGGATAAGCTTCTGGTGAAACTTTCACCTCATATTCATTTCCTATCAGAGCCACTGTACCTTCATTAAAATACTTTTGAAAATCTAGTGAGTTATTAATTGCTCCGGCACGTGTGCTCAATCGACCTCTTACCGGACTAATAACGGAACTCAATGCATATAATGCATCACTTTGGGAGGAAGCAGCAGCATTTTTTTGAATAACAAACCTCCCCCGAGAGGAACTCAAAACTGCCGCTCTTGCTCCATCGCTTTCGAATTTCAAACTGGAATTTTCAGAAACTTTCGAACCCTTAGTTAGATAGCTTCCGGATTCGGTATTGTAGATTTTACCAATGATATGAATGACGGTGTAGGATTGCGAATGACTTTCAAAAGCAACCAATATCAACAGGATGAACAGCGTTCTCATGACTAATAAATTCTAAAATCGTTTTTAATATTCTCTTCTCTGGAGGTAGGCACCTGCCTTCCATTGCTAATCAAGATAACCTGCTCACCTACATATTCACGGATCTCCGAGACCGTATAATCACGATCCCTATTCAAATCGGCCCTTCTGGTTTTAAATCCATTGATTAAACAACTGGTAAAGAGACCATTTTCTGAATTGACTCCCTCTGCGGCAAACTCAGTTCCTCCGGCAGCTGAGACTACAGTCGCCCCCGTACCTTTTCGCATGTCGCTGAATAATGTTTTTGAAAGTTCAAGGGTGTTTTCGAGTCCAAAGCTGTTTTCCTTCAATTTAATTAAAGATCCAGCAGATCGAAATGCTACCGAACCAACAGCGCTCACAGATTCTTCAGCTTCCTCTACATCTTCTTCATCCAGCTCACCGGAATGACAGGTATCCATCATCAGCAATTTGTTTCTGCATTTGATGCCATCAATGATTGCTTCCAGTTCCTCATAAGAAAGGCCTCCACTCGCAGGATCATTGAAATCCATGTTGTGTGTAGCAAAGTAGTAGGTGTAGTTTTTATCCAATACACCGTGCCCAGCGATAAATATCATGACCACATCATCCACGCCTGCTTTTTCAACAAAACTTCTAATTGCTTTGATGTTAGCATCTGTGGCTTCCTGATTAACAACCAGTTTTTCATAAACATTTTCATAGGCTGCCGACCCTTTCATCGTACCAATGATGTCAGCTGCATCCTTGGCCGCAAATGCAAGATTGTATTGTGTTTGCTGATACTCAGAAACACCAATGGAAACCAGGTATAAGTCCGGCTTATCGAACCCAGTAGTCAATTGTACCTCAAAACTCTGTGGTAAAGATTCCAGACCTTGAGAATTAATGACTGTTACTTTTATTTCATTAAGTCCTTTGCCAAGTTCCACGGAAATATCTTTGGTTATCGAAGAGGATGGTGAAACCGAAATCCCGCTAGAACCAAATGCCGGAACATCATTGATGTAAACTTGAAGTCTGTCAATATTCTGGAAGTCATCTGTTCCTTTTACATTGAAAGTCAGTTCGCGCTGGTCTGTTTCTAGTGGTATAGAGAAGATATCCACTTCGACTTTTGGAAGATTTACGGATGCCGACAAATCATCTTTGCTAAAACCTAAACGCTTTAGTCGTTTCTTATATGCGGCTTCATAAGATGCGCTCAGTTTTTCAGGAGCATATCCCAACGTTTTTGCAATGATGTCAGGTCTGTTGTACCAAAGCTCTAGCTGCTCAAAAGGGAGCACATTATTTTCTTGCTTAAAGGCGATTGCCTTGGCTGCACTTTTAGACGAAGTATAATAGTAATCAGGCGTATAGGTGATAAATCCACTCTCACCTATTAAGGCCATGCTTGCACTTTTTTTCTTTTTGGCCAAATCGTACAGTGCTATTTCACCGGACTCATTGGTAGTTATAGCAAACTTTGAATCTATACTAAATACAGCATCGGTTATCAACCCTTGCTGTGTATCCTTAATTATTTCTGAACTTCCTTTTTTTATGGAAATATCATATCCATTGAAGGAGACTGAAAGATCGCCACGATTGAATTTATCTTCGAGTGACTCCTTATTTGATTTAGATTTTTTACTCTTGTAGTCAGTGATTGACCATTCTTTTAGCTCATCTTTATCGGTCAGGGCCCAAATCACATCATCGTCATTGGGGTCAAATTTCACCCAGGTGATGTTGTCTTTTTTCTCTTTTAAAGTCTTATAAATACGGCCGGTCTTGAAATTCCATATTTTCAGAAAAGAGGTGTTGACTGCCGCAGTTGCCATGTACCTTCCGTTCTCTGAAACATCAATATGAGAGATGTCTGATGATCTGTCAAACGTTCTTACCAGAGTCCCGGTCGTGATATCCCACATGGTCATGTCTCTATCCAGCGAACCAACTAGAATATGCTTCCCATCAGGCATCACATCTACTGCTAACGCCGGCTGCACATACCCTTCCATGTCTCTGATCTTACGCCCGGTTTCATAGTCCCAAAGCTTGAGTTGTCTCTTTTGGTCAGAGGTTACAATGGTTCTGTAATCTGGTGATAGCGCCAACCAATTGGTATTCTTTGTAATGTTTTTAATTTCTTTAGCGATCGGTGGAACATAGTTAATGGCCTCTTTATTTCCTGGTTCAGGAAAGTCTGCGTTTTCAATGTCGTATACCTTAATGGATCGTTCTTCATTCACGATCACCTTAGTTTGATCTTGGCTTAGAACTGCGACTCCTCTTGGGTTATTGATCTGCCAGCGGATGGGCTTAGAGACTTCTCCAAACTGATTTCTATCATCACTTAACTCAACTAAAGAAACACTTGCGCTACCCGTTTCCTCTTCATCCCCTTTTTCCGCCAGGAATGGAACGAAAACATTTTGCGAGAACAGAATTCGTTTACCGTCGTTGGTAAACTGCATATTGGAATAGGTCATGACGAAAATCGTTGTTGACTCTTTGCCAACTCGGCCATTGGCCACATTCCCAACGACTGCAAAGCCGGTCATGATTGCTTTGGTGTAAACCAGTGCTGCACCGGACCCCTTTACATTATCTAGTGCATCAGCCAGAATTATTCCTCCTTCCGGATCCACCAACTTAACTTCAACTCCATTGTTCTTACCTCCTCCAGTCACTATCCGATCTCCGGATGGTGAGATCGCAAGATTCATAATAGGAGCCGAAAACCCTTTAATAGTCTTGATAGTATCACCATCAGCATTCCACAATTTCAATATTTCATCTTCTCCGCCTGTAATTATCATCATATTATCCTTTGAGAGCTTAGCTGTATTAGCTGACCCCTCGTGAGCCTGGATCTTGGTTTTGACTTCACCTGTAATGGCATCCCAGAGTATGACTTCTCCAGCCTGATCCGCACTTACTAATAGTTTCCCATCTTGTGATAAATGAATTGAATTGACCGATGCTTTATGTGCATTGAAAGTATTTACATCAATGCCCGTTTGAACATCCCACATTTTGATGAATTTGTCATCACTTGCAGAATAAACGTGCTTTCCCGTTGGAGAATACTGAACTATATTAATTCCGGCCGTATGCCCTTGTCGGATGATCAGCTCACCTTGTGAAAAAGCATTGAGGGTTAAAAGAACGGATAAGAGAGTTAGGATCTTACTCATGATAATGCGGGTATTAAGTTAAAAGAGCGATCAACCGAAAACGGTTGATCGCCAGGCAAGTAAATGCTTCAATTAGAAGCTGTAGCTTATAATTTGTTTCTTATCAGCTTTGAAAAAGACCTGTCCGGAAACATGATCATAATCATAAATTGGCTCTTTATCTCCTAAAAGAAGCGTTCCAAGTTCTTCTCCCGTTCTTCTGTCCACTTTTACTAATCCAGAACTTTTACCTTGGCCTCCTTCACCTACTTTGGTTAGGATCATACGTATGTCCCCTTTACTAACACTCGCTTGAAAGGTCTTTTTAGCTTCTGCTCCAACCTGACCAGCAGCATTGAAAAGGTCTTGCGCTTGTTGAGCATACATTTTACTGTAATAATCGTTGGTGCCGTATCGTGAGTAGCTGGCAACATACGATGATTGAGCCTGGGCTGCTGCACCCATTGCCATAACAGATACTTGTGCCGCTCTAAGGGCAATCTTTGCTGCCAAACTTAGACCTGGTGCTGCCCAATATTTTTCGAATCTTACAGATCCGTCTGGTTCCAACATCACCAGATTATTTCCATCCATAAATAAGTATCCTCCAGCAACTAATTCCACACTTTCAGGAGCAGCATCATCCCCCTCAAACTTTTTAGATAAACCTTTGTGAAGAACTTCATAATCTCCTGTCAAAAGATCCACTTGAAATAAATCCCCATCGATCAGCATGATCTCTTTGGTAAGCTCTGGCTTGTATCTTAAAGAAGGTACTTCCAGCATTCCTTTTTTATTCCAAATCAATTCACCATCGAATTGGATATATCCCAATCTTCCTTTCAGATCTGAGTACATTACTCCGGTGGCAGCAATTTGATCAATGTTTATCCCTTTAATTTTTTGATCCCAAATAACAGAGCCATTATCTCTGTTTAGAAGCATCAGCTGCTTCCCTTTTGAGGTAGCCAGTATCCCTTTTTCTCCAAGATCTACAATATAGCCGTCTATCTTTTTCACCTCCCATTTTACGCTTCCATTTTTTAGGTCATACATAGTAAACCATTTGTCGTCTATCACAACTACCCCATCACTAACAGCAGACATTACGGGTACCACTTTAAGCTTTAATTCTTGCTCCCAAAGCTTTTTGCCTGTTTTCATATCAAGTGCTGATAAGGCACCACTGTTCTTTTTCTTTTCAAAGAAATAACCATTTGATAGGTCAAGACTGAGGTCAAAACTTTCGAACGTCTGGTTCTTTAAACTGGTATTGTACTTCCATTTTACTTCACCCGTTTTAGGGTTCAGTTTGGCAATCTGAGTCGTTCCAGGAAGAACGATATCGCCATCATCCAGCATGGCCGGAAAACCATTTACTGCTATCTCTTCATTTGTCCAGATGATTTTTTGAGAAAGTAGATCCACCATTTTTGTGATATTAATGGTTGGATTACCCTTTGTCACGTAATCAATGTAGCTTGTAGATATGATTACCATTCTTAAATCAGGAAGGTATCCAGTGCCATCATAGTTGAATGTTGCCATTTCACCATACAACGGAACTTTAGTAATTGGCATTTCAGCAATTTTAGGGCTTATCACCTCTTCACCTGTCTGAATATTGATGATTGCATATTGCTTAAATGAACCGGTGGCATCTGAAAACTTTAGTTCTATGTAGTCTGAAACCTCCTGGTATTCCTCATCTTCAAGAACTCTGATATAGTTTTCAAAAGCATACTTTGGCTCTACCTTCTTGCCGTCAGCTCCTTTCATTTTCTTTGCTTGCTCGAAAGCTTCGCTTGTCCACAGGATGTTGCCATCTCGGCTATCAACACCATGTAATTGGAAGTCTTTGGTACCTACTAAAAGGATTCCACTTTCAGTAATACTGTTCCATTCGACTTCACTGTCCAAATCAAGCTGCCATAAGGCATCTTGAGAATTAGCCTGTCCAAATGCTATTATTAGCAGCAGGCTTAGAATTAATTTGATTGATTTTTTCATGTCGGGTCGTAATTTTATTCGCGGTTACATTTTGTTATATCAAAATTTGATGAATTATTTGATCCATGTAATCCAATGGAGGAGGGATATTTATATACCGTGAAACCCGTAGATGAATAAATTATTAAATCAAAAGGAGTATCCCATATCCTCTTGCAAGTGACATTGGAACGAGACTTGGAGGGATCTCGATGGTTCTCTGGGATTAGGTTTGTAAAAGATTCCCTTGGGAATACGGTCAGATTAAACAGCTCTAGATAAGGTTGTTTGCGTAAGCAAACTTGATTAGACCAACCAGATTGTTGGTGCCTGTTTTCCTGAAGATATTTTTACGATGCGTTTCAACGGTTCGCTCACTGATAAATAGTTCTTCTGCCATTTGCTTGTTGGTGTATTCCTTAGAGATCAGTTTTAAAATCTCTCTTTCTCTATCAGTAAGAAGTCTTTGCTCCTCTGTTCCATTCAGGCCCTTCATGAGCATGGCATTAATGTCTGAACTTAGATATACTTTGCCATTCTTCACTGCTCGTACCGCATTCACCAACTCCTGATATGAATCTTTTTTCAGTATATAGCTGTCAATCCCTTCTTTGAGAATTTCCTTAATTAAATGAGCTTCATCGTGTTGGCTCAATACGATGATTTTAATGTTCGGATACTTCTGTTTTACTCTTCTAACGAGGGTTAGTCCATCATCATCCGGAAGATTGTAATCGGTGATGAGGAGATCGACGTTTTTATGAGTTAGTTGATCCAATGTTTCTTGAACTGACCCTGCTGAACCCACTACTTCCAAATCATCCTCTGTTGAAAGAATCTTAATTAGTCCACCTAATAGGATAGCGTGATCATCTGTTAGAAATATTTTCATCTTAGCAGCTTTATCTCTGCTAAGGAAAGATAATAAATTCATCCGGCTTGCGCTTTAGCTACCCAAAGAAGAACAAGGAAACAAAAGGATACTATACCAGCTCCATGGTATTTTGGTCTACTTCCTCATTTGCAAAAGGTGTAGCTGGAGCATTAAGAATGAGCGTATTACCTTTTACTCCTTTATGAGTTTCCAATTCAATTAACCCTCTGATTAGGTTGGCTCTGGAATTAAGATTTTTCCAACCATAGCCTTTACCATTGCTTAGGAGTTCGCGATCGAAACCGGTCCCATCGTCCTCCATTAGTAGCGTAATTTCCTGCTCATCTTTCGTGATTTGGAGTGTGACCTTAGATGCATCTGAATATTTGAGAATATTGTTGATCCATTCCTGCGAAATGCGATAAAGGGAGATTTCTTGTAGTTCTGTTAATCGCTGATCTAAACCAAATACATTCAACTCAATGCTGATTTTTCCGGCTTTATTAATCCTGCTTGTAAATTCATTCAGTGCGGCTTCTAACCCACTTTTTATCAGTGTTTGAGGCATTAGATCAAAGCAGATATTCTTAAGTTCGTTATACATATCATCAATTACTTTTGATGATTCTTCAAATACTTTTTGACGTTCGTCTGGTTTTGCGCCTTCCTTTAAATTTTGAATGTTCATATTAAGAATGGAGATCATTTGTCCAAATCCATCATGAAGGTCACGGGCATACCTTGCTCTTTCCTTTTCTTGGGATGTTATTGTTGCATTTATTTCAGCGTCTCTGGTTCTTAATTGTTCCTCCTGCAATCTGAGTAGTTGTTTTTTTCTTAGCCTGCTTCTTTGAAGCAATGCTATCGCAATGATCAATATAATAGCTACTGCAGATGCTGCTAACAGAATCTGATTTCTTTCAAGCTGGGCATCTTGCTCTGCAATTTGTGCGTCTTGAAGCGCAATTTGCTGTTCCTTTTTTTCAGTTTCATATTTTGTTTGAAGTTCAAATATTTGCTTCGTTTTTGTTTCTTCAAACAATGAGTCTTTGACGATATTATGCTGCATTAATTTGTTAAATGCTTCTGAATATTTTTTCATTCCTGCAAGCGCCTTTGACCAATGCATCAATGCAGTGGATTGAAATTCAAGAGCATTAATTTTTTTAGCTAGATCATATCCCTTTTGTGCTGCTATTGCACTTTTTTGATACTCTTGGGTCTTCCAATAGTTTGCTGCAAGAAATACATAAGTACTTGACAGCTCGTAATCATTATCAAAATCCTTATGTTCATTGATAGCCTCTAAATAATATGATCTTGCTTTGTGCCATTCTCGTAAGCTATCATATGCTATTGCAATGTTGCTTTTCATATATGGAACGTAGCGCATATATCCATTTTCCTTATACGATTTCATTGCATCTTCGGAATATTGGATCGATTGTTCATAGTCACCTGTATGCAACATGACACTGCCAATATTGCCTTTAGTAACCATAATCCCAAAATCCGACTTCACCTCTTCATAGATTGCTAAAGCCTGTTGATAATATGAAAGAACTTTATCATACTCCTTTTGTTTTTTATAAACAATCCCAATGTTGCCGAGTACCATTGCTATCTTGAAGTCCTGATCGGTCTGTGACTCATACAGCCGTAGAGCTTTTAAGTAGTACTCAAGAGCGAGGTTATATTTACCCAGTTCATCATATGCTATCCCAATGTTATTATATGAATCAGCCATCCCTGAAGTATCTTGAAGATTCTCTTTAATGCTTAAAGACATCTTATGCATTTGAAGTGCACTATCAAGCTTACCAGTGGCTTCTAAGACATTAGCAATACTGTTATATGAAGCAGCTATGGCTTCACTTGACTCGATTTTTTTACTAAGCTCTAGCGCATTTTGTGCAAACTGCATGGCACTATCAGTGTCTATGTTTTTGTAATGCCATGAAAGATCATTTAAAGACTGTATCTGCTCGGTTGGTTCTTGGGTTGACAACTCATTTTTGATGCTGTCAATCACGTGACGTTGAGAGAATAAACTAGAAAAAAGCAACAAAGCGATTAGGTAGGTGATGGGCTTCATTGTACTAAAATAAAAAGTGGACGCCTTTTCAGGCAACCACTTTTTGCGTTTTCGATGAAAAAGAAAATTTTATTTCGTAAACTCCATAATTGTCTTTTCTATGATATCACAACAATCATGTAGCTGTTCTTCAGTCATTACCAAAGGAGGTGCAAAACGGATAATGTTGCCATGAGTAGGTTTAGCCAACAAACCATTTTCTTTCAGCTTCATACAAATGTCCCAGGCTGTAGAGCTTTCCTCATCATTATTTATCACAATCGCATTTAGTAGCCCTTTACCTCTTACAAGTTTTACAAGATCTGTTTTCTCAATCATTTGATTCATTCGATCTCTAAAGAGGTTCCCTAATAGCCGGGCATTTTGAGTTAGTTTTTCATCACGGATTACGTTCAAAGCTGCAATTCCCACAGCACCGGCCACCGGGTTACCACCAAAAGTGGACCCATGCTGTCCTGGTTTGATTACTTCCATTACTTCATCATTAGCCAATACTGCTGATACCGGATACGCTCCTCCGGATAGCGCTTTTCCAAGAATCAAAATATCTGGTTGCGTGTAAGTTTCTTGTTTTTCGCAATGCCCTGCACATGAACAATCCCCACAAACTCTTAATAATGCTCCTGTTCTGCCTATTCCTGTTTGAACTTCATCTGCAATAAAAAGTACTCCGTGTTTTTCACAAATCTCTTTTGCTTTCTTAATGTATCCTTCATCAGGTACCATCACTCCGGCTTCACCTTGAATGGGCTCCACTAAAAATCCTGCAATATTTTCTCCTTGAATGGCTCGTTCTAGCTCGTTTAGGTCATTGTAAGGAATCCGAATAAATCCGGGAGTAAATGGACCAAAGTTCTTGTTTGCTACCGGGTCATTCGAGAACGAAACGATTGTTGTAGTTCGACCATGGAAGTTGTTATCACAAACAATTATTTGAGCCTTATTTTCATCTATTCCCTTTTTCTCGTAGGCCCACTTTCTACACAGTTTAATTGCAGTCTCCACAGCCTCTGCACCCGTATTCATTGGCAGAACCTTATCGAAACCAAAATACTCAGTAATGAATTTTTCATATGGACCAAGTACGTCGTTATAAAATGCCCTGGAAGTAAGTGTCAATGTTTCTGCTTGTCTGGTCATTGCTCCAACAATGGCAGGGTGACAATGTCCCTGATTTACAGCAGAATAAGCAGATAGAAAATCATAGTATTTTTCACCTTCAACATCCCAAACATACACACCGTCTCCTTTGGATAGCACTACCGGAAGTGGATGATAATTATGCGCACCATGCTTATCTTCCAGCCTAATTAGTTCCTCACTATTCATTGTCTTGTTTTCTATCATAATTTTGCCGTTTATTTCTAATTACAAGATTAATAATTTAACTAATGAGCGCCAATTTTGTAAGCCCATGAATATGCAACTTGAACCGGAAGATTTCTACATCAATAATCAAGGAAAGATGGTTCTTACAGAAAAATATCTCCTCAAGAGGGGATACTGCTGTGGAAATGGGTGTCTACATTGTCCATATAATCATATAAATGTGGAGCAATAGTTTGCATATTGTATTGAAATCCCGATATTTGCACTCCATTTTTGAAAACGGGATAGAAAGATGTCAAAAGTTTGCGATATAACTGGTAAAAGGCCACAAGTAGGAAACAACGTTTCTCACGCTAATAACAAAACCAAAAGAAGATTCAATCCGAATCTTCAGAAGAAGAGATTCTACATTCCTGAAGAGGATAAGTGGATCACGCTGAAAGTTTCTACTTCAGCGTTGAGAACAATCAATAAAAACGGTATCACTTCGGTACTTAAAAAAGCGAGAGCAAACGGAATGGTAATCAAGTAAAATCATTCTGGAAGAAATTTAGAATCCTCTGCCGCACAGGTAGGGGATTTTTTTTGCCATTTATCTGACAAGTAAGCCAATAATGTATTTGTTACTAAGAACGATTCATTGCTTGCTATTTTAGCACCTTCCCTAAAGTCGAAATAATGAAAAAACTTGCAATCTGCTTATTGGTAATCCTTAGTTTTCAGATAAATGCCCAAACGGCCATTTTTGATAAGCAGGAATCCTACACACGACAAGATTCTCTCAGAGGTTCTATAACCCCGGAAAGGGCCTGGTGGAATTTGAAACATTATCATTTATCAGTGAAGGTAGATCCTGAAAACAAATTCATTTCAGGCACCAATATCATCACATATGAAGTGTTGGATGAGAATAATGTCCTTCAAATCGATCTTCAGGAGCCCATGAAAATTACACAAGCGACTCAAGAAAATCAGGAGCTCAAAATAAATCGTGAGGGAAATGCTTATTTCATTGAATTACCAAAACAGAAAGCGGGTGAAGAAGCTAGTGTAACTGTTGCATTTGAGGGTAAACCAAGAGAAGCTATTCGCGCACCCTGGGATGGTGGTTATTCATGGAAGAAAGACGAAAACGGAAATCATTTTGTGGCAACTTCAAACCAGGGAATTGGTGCAAGCTTATGGTGGCCATGCAAAGACCACATGTACGATGAGCCAGAAAATGGCATTACATTAAACATTACTGCTCCGGAAAATTTAACGGCTGTAGGTAATGGTAGGCTCATAAAATCCAAAAAGAACAAGGATGGTACCAAAACCTTTAGCTGGAATGTAGTGAATCCAATCAATAACTATGGAGTGAATGTAAACATTGGAGACTATGTGAATATCTCTTCAAAGTATAAAGGTGAAAAGGGAGAACTTGATGTTGATTTTTGGGTACTCAAGTACAATGAAGACAAAGCCAAAGAGCATTTTAAGGATGCCTATCGTACGCTGGAAGCATTCGAACATTGGTTTGGACCATATCCATTTTATGAGGATAGCTATAAGTTGGTTGAGGTCCCATATTTAGGAATGGAACATCAGAGCTCTGTGACTTATGGAAACCAATATCAAAAAGGATATCTCGGATCAGATTTGAGTGGTACCGGCTGGGGATTGAAATGGGACTACATCATCATTCATGAGACTGGTCATGAGTGGTTTGCAAATAACATCACTTATAAGGATGCAGCTGATATGTGGGTGCATGAGGGCTTTACTCAATACTCCGAATGCTTGTTTATAGAGTATTTCTATGGTAAAGAAGCAGGAGCTGAATATAATCAGGGTTTGCGATTTGGTATAAGTAATAATGAACCGCTTATTGGAGATTATTATGTTAATCAGGAAGGCTCTGGTGACATGTACGCCAAAGGGAGCAATTTACTGCACACCATACGACAAGTTGTTAATGATGATGGAAAATGGAGGGCTATCCTTAGAGGTCTAAACAAAGATTTTTATCATCAGACGGTAACCACCCAAGAAATAGAAACATATATCTCGGAGAAATCAGGTAAGGATTTGTCCAAAGTCTTTGATCAGTACTTAAGAGATATTCGAATCCCAGTACTAGAGTATGTAGTCAAAGACAATCAAATGATCTATCGCTGGGCCAACTGCATAGAAGGTTTTGACATGCCGCTGCGAATAAAAGTTGGGGAAGAAGAATTATGGATATCTCCTAAAACAAGACATCAGGTGATGGAATTACCTAAAGGTGAGGTATCATTTGATGACGATTTTTATGTCTATACCCATAAGGTGATGTAGGTGAAACAATATGCTTAATATAATTTCACATAAAATTTCATTGAAAGCATTAAGTTTTCTACATTTGCACTCCTTTTTGGAAAAGACAAAATAAAATGGCGAAGAAAGGAAATAGAGTCCAGGTAATTCTCGAGTGCACAGAGCACAAAAACAGTGGTCTTCCAGGCACAAGCCGGTACATCACTACGAAGAACAGAAAAAACACTCCTGATCGAATAGAGTTGAAGAAATACAACTCGATCATGAGAAAATATACAGTACACAAAGAAATTAAGTAACCATGGCAAAGAAAGTAGTAGCAACTCTTAAGCAACCAGGTGGAGCAAAATACGCTAAAGTGATCAAAGCGATCAAAGGCGATAATGGATCTTACAGTTACCGAGAGGAAATGGTTCTTGAAGGTGATGTAAAAGATACATTAGCTAAGTAAGAAATTAAATCCTAAAAGAAAGAAGGCCGCTCCGACGAACACGTCAGAGTGGCCTTTTTTATATTCACCTATTCGATCTAAATCCAGTATACCATGGGTCTAAAAAGTTTTTTTTCTAAAGACAAGAAGGAATCTCTCGACAAGGGTCTTGAAAAGTCCAAACAGAATTTCTTCACCAAGCTCAATAAAGCTGTAGTTGGTAAATCAACTGTTGATGCTGATGTTCTTGATGAATTGGAAGAAGTATTAATCACCTCCGATGTAGGTGTGGAAACTACAGTGAAAATCATTGACCGTATTGAGGAGCGAGTGGCAAAAGATAAATACTTAAATACATCTGAGCTGAATCAAATCTTACGCGAAGAGATTGCAGGACTATTATCAGAAAACAATACCAAAGACCAGGTTGATTTTGATCTTCCTAAGGTTGATGGTCCATATGTGATTTTGGTTGTTGGGGTGAATGGTGTTGGAAAAACTACTACCATAGGAAAACTTGCGGCACAATTGAAGGCTCTGGATAAAAAAGTCATTCTTGGAGCTGCCGATACTTTTAGGGCTGCCGCTGTGGATCAACTGATCATGTGGGGTGAGCGAGTGGGCGTACCTGTAGTATCTAAGGGGATGAATACAGACCCGGCTGCAGTTGCATTTGAAGCTGCTAAAAGAGGTAAAGAAGAAAACGCTGATGTGGTGATCATTGATACTGCAGGAAGGCTCCACACCAAGGTTAATCTGATGAATGAGCTTTCCAAAATCAAAAATGTTGTTCAAAAATTTATTCCTGAAGCTCCTCATGATGTAATGCTGGTACTGGACGGAAGTACAGGTCAAAATGCTTTTATCCAAGCAAAAGAATTCACAAAAGCAACCGAGGTTACTTCTTTAGCTGTGACGAAATTAGATGGTACTGCTAAAGGTGGTGTTGTCATTGGAATTTCTGATCAATTTAAAATTCCAGTGAAGTATATAGGAGTGGGTGAGAAAGTCGAAGATCTTCAGGTTTTTAATAAGACAGAATTTGTGGATTCTTTTTTCAAGAATTAGCACTAACTTTTTGGTGAATGGAAAGATTCGCCTTCTTTTTTAAATATAATCTAGCTACAGCACTCTTTTTAATAAGTCAATTTGGCTTTAGCCAAACCTCCTTGTTAGATAGTCTGATAGTGGAGTATCAGGCTGCTGATAATAGTATCGATAAAATGACTTTGTTGAGGGTAATCACTTCTGAACAACCTGAATCAAGCAAAAGAATCGAGTATGCTGAAGAATTGCTGAAACTGGCAATCCAACACGATTCATATTATTTTAAGCATGCTGCAGAATTACAACTCGGAATTGGATATCGCTTTTTAGGAGACTTATCCGCAAGTTTGGAGCACCTACTGATTTCACTAAGAATTGCAGAGGATAATCAAGACAACAAATTAATTGGAACCTCAAATGGAGAAATAGCAGCAACATATGCCAGCCAGGGCGATATACCCACCTCTGTTCATTTTATGAATAAGGCCATTGCCATTTTTGAAGTCCAAAGCGACACATTGAACCTTGCTATCGCATTACTCAATACTGCTTATGATTACTATACTATTAATAAGCTTGATACATCGATGCTCTACGGAAGACAGGCGGAAAACCTTGTATCAAATTTTTCTAATGTAAGTGAATCCAGAAGAGAGGCATTGCTAGCATACATTAGAGGAAATATGGGTATCACCCTGGCTGCCCAAGGATATAAAGGACAGGCCATTGCATCTTTAGAAAAAAGCATTGCTAGTCTTAGAGGTATTGAAGATTATTATGCGGTAGCAGATTTCATTAAATTCTTAGGGGAGATTGAGTTTGAAACAGGAAGAATAGATCAGGCTCAAAACCATGCTAATGAAGCATTGGAATTGGCGATTAAATACGGTCTTTTGGAGTTAAGAAGAGACCTTCATCATCTACTCTATAAGATAAATTTCGAAACCAGCAATTTCGAAAAATCTATACACCATCATTTACAATACATTTCTTTTAAGGATTCGATAGAAAATAAGAACGTAATACGACAGATGGCTCAGCAGCAATCAACCTTTGAGCTCTCACAAAAAGAAACTGAAGTAGAGCTGTTAAAAGCCCAAAGAAGAAATCAGCGGTCAATTATCATTATTTCAATAGTTGTAACAGTCGCTTTTGCAGTATTGGCAGTAATCATCTACATCTACTACCGATCAAAAATTCGAATCAATAATCTACTGAGGGAGCAAAAATCTTCCCTCGAAAGGTTAAACGAGACCAAAGACAAATTTTTTTCTATAATCTCACATGATTTGAGAGGCCCCATAAGTTCGTTAATGGGTGTTAGTCAGCTTATCCGTCATTGCGTAGAAGACGAAGATAAAGATGAGCTATTTAAAATGGCTGATCATATGGAAATGACTGTGGAGCAGTTAACCGCGTTATTAGACAATTTACTTAGCTGGGCTATGCAGCAACAAGGTCATTTTCCTAATGTACCCGAAAAAGTAAACCTCTTGGAAATGCTTGAAGATGTTATTGGAATGTTTTCAAACATGGCAGCTGGCAAAAAGATAGACATTACATTAGATGCCCCTACTAATGTCGAGGTTTGGGTTGACAGAAATTCTATTCATACCGTGTTTAGAAATTTAATCAACAACGCAATTAAGTTTACTGAGCAACGAGGTAAGATCTCAGCAAACATTGTTGTTACGCATGAGTATGCTGTGGTAGCTATTTCTGACACTGGAACCGGAATGTCCAAAGAAGACACAGAAAATTTATTAAACTCTGAAAGTAGTAAAACGACTTATGGCACTGCTGGAGAAAAAGGATTAGGCTTAGGATTACAGCTTGTAAATGAGTTTATCCAAATGAATAACGGAGAAATAAAAGTAGAAAGCGTTGAAGGTCAAGGTACTGCCTTCAGTGTAAGTCTTCCTGTCTTTGATTCAAATTATGTTAAGAAAAAGAAAGTTGTGTCTTAACTCATTACATCTAAGATAGATTTTTTCAGCAGATCCTTATTCAAACTCACCTTTCGAACATACTTATCCACCTTAAGCATTCTATCTCTGGCGGGTTGATTGACATGCGCTGAAATCATAATGATCTTTGGCTTTTTATCCAATGTTTCTAATGTCTCAAAACCATCTAGGTAAGGCATTTCAAGATCAAGGAGTAATACATCTGGCTTCATTTTGACCACATTCATAATTCCATCTACTGGATTTTTATAAACTCCAATCAGATCTAATTCTTCATACTCCCAGAAATACGCTTGAAGAGATTGTAGGAATAGTGGATCATCATCTATTGCAACGCAGGTGACCATTAATGATTGATTTAGGCTGCTAAACTACCCACTTTTATCCCTTGTTTATCAATTGAGAAAGTAAATAGCTTCTGCTCTTTGCCGAATGTTTTATGTTAGATTTCTGATAGTTAATCAACTTCACCACTTACATATTTTAAAAATAATTTTCCTGATTGGAGAATTAATCTACAACTGGTGTGCTGCCGCCAATTTGGTTTTGCTTTATTTCCCTCAAGGACTCTGGAGTCATCCTAAAATAGAATTTTGCAAAATCACGAGATACCTTGACCTCAGTGCAAATGCCATTTATATAGGTATATATATTTAACCCATCAGGAGAATCCAATTCGTACTGGTTATCATTGATTTTCTCAAAGACCAGGTAATCACCAAATTGAGGAGAGTAGACTTTCTGCCCATCCTTGGGTTCCTGAAAATAGATGGTTGCTACTGAGTATTCGATACGATCTTTAAATGTTGTTCGACTTCCATTTAAATCAAGGGTATACTTTTCACCATCAAACCAAACAGTCGACTTTTTCTGAGAAGAACCATTCAGTTCATTATGAGTAAATTCCTTAATCAGTTGACCGTATTTGTATTCACTGGTTGATTCATAATCAACAGTAAAGGACAATAAAATTCTAAATGTAACCTTGCTGTCAATTTCATATCTCACTGAATTTTCACCCAAAATTCTTTCTACAGTCATATCTCCGAGCTTCTTAGTTCCTTTGACCACATCATAATAGAGGGTCTGTGCAAAAGAAGCTGTGCAGACAATTAGCAGAATTACTATGGTTAGACACCTTTTCACTGAGTAGAAATCATTAGCTTAATGACAACAATGGATTCAAATTGTTTCCGGTTCAAGTTAGATCAAAATACATGCAATCATGCGATATAAAAAAGTAACTTTCAAAAATTCTCAAGGTGAAGAGCTCTCAGGAAGAATTGATTTTCCATTAATTGGCAAACCGAAGGCTTTTGTGCTTTTCGCACATTGCTTTACATGCTCGAAAAATCTTAAATCGGTAGATCACATCAGTCATGCATTTACCCAGGAAGGCATGGCCATTCTTCGATTTGATTTTACAGGTTTGGGTCAAAGTAAAGGCGAATTTGCAGATACTAATTTTTCATCCAATCTATCGGATTTAAAAGATGCATATGACTACCTGGAGCAACAATATGAGGCACCACAAATTATGGTAGGACACTCTCTTGGCGGTGCAGCTGTTTTACATGTTTCAGGAATGCTGGAAAACGTGAAAGCTGTAGCTACAATAGGAGCTCCATCTACGCCTGAGCATGTCACTCATTTATTAGATAATGGACGAAAAGATCTTGAAGAAAAAGGAGAAGCTAGTGTGAATATCGGTGGAAGAACTTTTAAAATGAAAAAGCAATTTTTAGATGACCTTGAAGAGAAGGAAAGAGAGGGTGTCATCAAAAACCTGAAGAAATCCCTCCTGGTGATTCACTCTCCTCAAGACAATATCGTGGGTATTGAAAATGCACAGGAAATATATGTGGAAGCCATGCATCCAAAAAGCTTTATTAGCCTTGATGGATCGGATCACTTAATGACTAAGGAGGCTGACGCTAAATATGTTGGATCTATTATAGCAGGCTGGTCTAGCAGGTATATTGAAGAGAATGACCCTGAAGAAGCTCCTGAAGGAGAAGTTTGGACGAGGGTAGGTGAGAAAGGATTTACTACAGAAGTGATCTCAGGAAGGCATCAGATGATAGCCGATGAACCACCGAGTGTTGGAGGTGACGATTATGGACCCACTCCATATGGTTATCTTTTATCAGGATTGGGCGCTTGTACAGCCATGACGCTGAGAATGTATGCTGATCACAAAAAAATTGATTTACAAGAGGTTGAAGTAAAGCTGACTCATGATAAAGTGCATAAGCTAGACGGTGAGAACAGTGAAAGTTCAAAAGGAAAAATTGATCAGATAAAGAGAAAAATCAAGCTAACCGGTGATTTAACTGATGAGCAAAGAAAGCGTTTGATTGAGATTGCGGATAGGTGCCCTGTTCACAAAACACTTGAAGGAAAACCAGATATACTGACAGAGGAAGTGAAATAACAATTATTGCAGCCATTCCAGCTTTTGAAGTAATTCTTCTTTATGGGTGCGGCTAATGGGTATTTCTGTTTCTCCAATTGAGATCATGTTATCCTGAACATTAATGCTTTTAATGGCTTTCAGGTTAACGGTGTACTTGCGATGAATTCGCATAAAATATTGTTCAGGGAGCTTCTGCTGGACATCTCCTAAGCTCATGCGGAGAACATATTTTTTACCAAAGGATGTATATACAGTACTGTATCTGTCTTCAACTTCCAGATAGATAATGTCTTCAATATCAATTTTCTCGAGATGTTGGCGATTCTTAATGAAAAGTGATTTTTCGAAAATTTTATCTTCTTGCCATTCTGATCCCTGATCCAAATTGCCGACAACCAACTCGATTGTTCGTTGTAAATTCTTCGAATCGAATGGCTTGGTTATGTAGGCATGTGGTTTGGTTTCTTTTGCCCTGTTGAAGGTAGCTTCGTCCTCAAAAGAGGTTATGAAAATTACATTGGCATTAAATGACAATGAGGCTGCCAGATCGATTCCTGACATGGATCCGTTTACTTTCACATCCATCAATATTAAATCCGGTTGCATCTCTTCGAGCTCCTTTTTTGCTGCATCACTGTTGTCAGTAATACCCATCAACTCATAGCCCAGCTCGTCAACCATCATTTCCAGTTGATTGGCATAGAGCGATTCATCTTCAACGATATATATTCCCAGTTTTGCCATTATGCTGCTTTTGGAAGGTTGAAGGCAAATGTGGAACCTTCACCAAGCGTACTTTCTACGCTGATATTGCCACGATTAAGTTCAACCAATTCCTTGCATAAAATCAATCCTAGCCCAGTTCCTTTTTCTCCTTGTGTACCATGCTTACTCTCATTCTCCAACGCGAAGATTTCAGGTAGCTGCTCTGCAGATATTCCCGTGCCGGAATCGTTGATTAAGATGCGAGCTTGATTCTCGTTTTCCTCTAGATCTACCACAACTGCTCCGCCGGACTCTGTAAATTTCAGTGCGTTGGAAATTAAATTCCTTAATATGGTGTGGACAGCTTTTTCATCCGCATAAACATAGGATTCTGATTGTATTTGGTTTTGAAGTTCGACTCCCTTCAGTTCAGCCAATGGTTTCATTAAGTCAAAAGTAATTTCCACAGCTTGTTTAATGTCCACTTTTTGAGGGTCATACGGGATCATACCATTCTGAAGAAGCGCCCAGCTTAAAAGGTTGTCAAGTAGTTCGTTCAGTTTTTTGGTGGTGTCACTGATGCTTTTTGAGACTTGTTCCAGACGATCTGTATCTCCTTTTCTCAAAAAATAATCGACCTGATCACCCACTCCCTGTAATCCAATCAATGGACTTCTTAGGTCATGAGCAATGATGCCAAAAAATTTGTCTTTTGTTTGATTTAGCTGGGTGAGTTGAAGGTTTTGCAATTGTGTTTTTGCTTTGACTTTACGTAGACTGATGTATAGGTAAAGCATAAAAAGAAGCACGACTATAAGTACCGCTCCAACAATCAAAAAGACGTTATTTCTATCTTCCAAAAGTTGAGCATTTTGTTCAGCCAGCTCCTTATCTTGTTGATAGTTGTAGATCCCCTGACGAACTTGCTCCTCTTTGAGCTTCGCTTGTGCAGTGGAAGTAAAAAGACTGTCATAAAGAGTGAAGAACTTTAAGTGGTTGTCATAAGCTTGAGAGTAGTCTCGAGAGGCTTCTCCAATTCTGCTAAGGAGCCTATAGCTATCCATTGAAAGGTCGCGATCTTTTAGTTCCTGTGCCATATTCATCGCTTGTGTGGCATATATTTTGGCCGAATCATAGTTTTTTCTGAGTAAAAAATTGTCACCAATGTCATACGTAACCCGAGCCTTAAAAAGCTGATTTGATGCTGTGCTAATAGCAAGTGCCTGTCTAAAATATGTGTTTGCTTTTTCAAGGTCCCCCTTTCTTTTTGAATACATTCCTTGCATTCTGGCATAAAGCGATTCTATTTTAGGATCTGAAATTACTTCAACCAACGGGGTAGCTGCATCCAAATAGTTTTTTGCCTTGTTGAGGTGTATAAAATCTTCTAACATTAAAAATATTCCACTGGCATGCACATAAGATGATGCTAAAAATACCGTATCGCTGGTTTCAATATAAAAGTCAATATTATCATTTGTAAGTTCTTCAGCCAGCTGATACTCGCTCATGCGAACCAACGTCGGAATCATACTTCCATTGACACGGTGGATGTCCTTCTGAAAGTTCAATTCTTCAAAGAGTATCCGTGCTTTTTGAAAGTTTGATACAGCAAGATTCAAACTACCTATTTCAGCATATAGCTTTCCAATTTGAAAGTACATCCAGGCCATCATATCCTTGTTTTGAATCTTTTCCATTAAGGCCAATCCCTCAACTTTATATTCCAATGCCTCCAATATCTTTCCTTGCATTACGTACAAATCACCCATGTAATTGAGTGTGTTTGTAATATGCATTTCAGAGGCAACATCCAATGAACTACGCCTACCAATTTTTGAATGTAGAGGAGGATTATTGTTCAATTCATTAAAGTATTCTAAAGCAATACTTAAATGCTTCATACCTTCATCGTATTTACCGATTTGGCCATAGACATGACCAATGGTTTTGTGTGTGTTCCCCTTTGTTTTTAGGGTTACTCGATCGTCTACTTCCTCCAAAGAAAGTAATATGATATCTATGGCTTTTTGAGGTTCCCCCTTTTCGAAATAATAGTTTTCAGCCAGCTGGTATCTGGCGTAAGCAAGCGCTTCACTATGATCCAAATCCTTAGCAATTTCGATCGCTTCCTCACACATCCTGATTGCTTTGTCGTCATCGCTTTCTATGATATATGCGCGAAGATTTTCCATGATCCGACCATAAGCCGCTGCTATGGGAATATTCTCCTCTCTACCGATTTCATAAATACGTTCAAGCTGTTCATCAGCTTTTTCCACGTTTCCACCAAAAAGGTAAAGTCTATATAATCCAAGGCATAAATCCAGTTCGTCCCAACCAGGTTCGGCTAACGGACGGTAGCTTTCCAGGCTATCAATTAATGGTTGCTGATTGTTCTGAGCCCCGCTGAATAATGCACAAAAACACAAGAAAAGTATGGTGAGTTTTCTAAGAGTCATTCGAAAATAATCGAATCCGAAAGATAGATTAATTCATTCACTTCATCAATATATCCATTCACAGCATCAGCGATTCCATTCGCAACAAGTTTCAATTTTACAGAAACATCTGGCGATACATTAGTAGCACCTAAGCGAATGGGGCCTTATAATCCTCTAATCATTTAGGTTAAACATTTTTCAATTGGCAGCAAGGATTCACTCTTTGCTGCTTTTTTGTTTTATACTATCGTAAAAGATGTGAGCACTAAGTTGTTCACTACACAATTTAAGCCATTCACACCCCTGTCGTATTTGTTCACATCCATTTTCAAAATGCGAATGAATAACGCTCATACATTAGCGGAAAATCAAGAAAAACTATTGCTAACATTATGAAAACACAAGTAATTAAAACGATGATGATCCTGCTGTGCTTGGGAGTATTCTCATGCACAGAGGAGTTAGTTGGTCCGGAAGGACAGCAAGGGACTCAAGGAACAGAAGGCCCTAAAGGTGACAAGGGAGATAAAGGAGACAAGGGAAATAAAGGCGACAAAGGCGATACTGGCGACAAGGGTGATACAGGTGACAAAGGCGATAAAGGTGATCCAGGAACGGGTTCAGGTTTTTTATTCGCAGATTTTCAGGATAATGTCCCAAGCTGGATTATTCAAGCTGATGATGACCATGCAAATTGGCTATGGTATGAAATGGATTTTACACCTGGAGTAAACGAGAGTAAACCCAATCTTGCTCTTGGGAGTCCGGATAGCGGTCAGCCTACGGCGTTAAATCATAACGAATACACCGAAATCTATATTGATGTAGTTAGTGAAACGGAAGTATACGTGTCTTTTGATGCAATTATTTCCAGTGAGGCTAATTACGATTGGTTAAGATGGACTCTTAATGGAGAAATTATAAATGGGATTTCGGGAGAAGGTGGTCCATTCAAATTTATGTTTGAAGTGCCAGCTGGAACCAATCAAATTGGCTTTATCTATTCTAAAGACAATATTATTTCAGGAGGAATCGATCATGGTGTTATAGATAATCTTTTGATTGATCATATATCAAGTGGCCGAATTGAGATGGTAGATCCTGAGGTCACTGAAGGAGTTGTTCTTTATACAGAAAGAGATACTGAGCAGAAAAAGTAACCCTGATTTAAAAGACAAATTGTTAGCGGTTGGTGATGCAGGCTATCAACTCCTGTGTTGCCTTCTGCTATTAATTAAAAAGCTATGAGACTGCTTATAAAAATTTTAACGATCGTTATACTGCTGGTTGCATTGGGTGCGTGATGTTATGAATAGTTGAGCCTACTATTCAAAATCATCTTCATCATCATATTTATCCTCAAATTCTTCACGCACATCATCTCGCAGATTTCCATCAGCGTCATAGTCGTCATCTTCTGCAATGAGTTCCTTGGCTTCCGCTAATGTCATTTTAACTAAGTAGTACTTATCGACTGTTTCAAAAGGAAGTCCACTTTGATATTCACCGTCTTTGTTAACAAATTTGATCAAGTGATCTTTGAAGCCCTCAGGATAAGCAAGTTTAATTTGCTCTTGTATTTCCTGATCAAGTGCTTCGAATGCTTTTAATACTCGAGGCTTACTATTCATGAGACTAAAGTAAAAATATTTAAGAAAATTAAAAGCTTCGAGACTTAAATATAGAATTTGACAAGGGTCATGCTTAAAATTTATTTCAAACGATCAAATATTGCTTTGACCTGTAAATCTCCAAAACCATAAATGGGCGCTCTCTTTGTGAACTCACGAAAGACCACTTTGAAATCTTGAGTTGCTTCCTCTTTCATAATGTCACAAATGATTTGTTCTGGTTTCCCAGGCTTTCCGGCTTGTGGTTGCCGATCAAAATGAGCTTCTATCGCATTCATAACAAATGGAAAATCAGAATGTACCTGCACCCCCAATTTTAAAAGTCTCTCTATATCATCGTTTCTGTAAGCAAACCACAGCAAAGCAAATTGATTGACATTGATTGGTGTAAGCGATTTTCTGTTCTCGAAGGCAGAAATAAGGCCCTGTTTGTCCAACCCTCCAAATCCATAGGCTAGATTAGACCCATTAGGCAAGACCAGTGAAACACTGATATTCTTTTGATAAAGTAAGCTGCACACAAACCAAAGGTTAGTCTGACAAAAAAGATCTTCTTCAAACCAGATAGATACATTTGCTCCATCTTTAATCTGAATGATTTGATTTATCTCGGGAACTGATTTCTCAAAATAATCATCAATGCCGTATGATTCAGCTATAAATTTTGCTCGCTTTTCAAAAAGAGATTCCAGATTTACCTCACTCACTGGACCATCCACCATGCATTCCCTGGCAACTACAATTTCTCCTTCAATTTGATCTTTCGGAAATTGACCTTTTAGAGAATCACCGTTTAGAATGTGGTAGTTCAAACTTATTCCTGTAGCTCCAGTTCTTTAGTGCTCATGGAAGATACTTCATCTTCCTCTTTTTTGAAATATCTTTTTTGAAAGATGATGATGAAACAGATTGCTACAAAAATTGATGCATCTGCTATGTTGAATACCGGCCAAAGCGCCATATAGTCATCGCCAAGCAGGGGAATCCAGCTAGGAAGATATCCTTCCCAAATATCTATGTAGAACATATCTATCACCTGCCCATGAAACCAAGGACTTGGGGCATCATATGGAGCGTTATCAAACCAAATTCCATAGAAAATGGAATCAATAAGATTGCCAATAGCTCCTCCAAGAATCAATGCAATGCAGATAATAAGTCCAGAATTTGCTTGTTTTTTGATCAACGAATAGAGATAATACCCTATCGCGAACATGGCTCCTATTCTAAAAACAGTTAGGATTAGCTTCCCATATTCAAAATTGAGTTTCATCCCAAAAGCCATTCCAGGATTTGTGAGGTAATGAAGTTTGAACCAGTCTCCAAAGATCATAATTTGACCTTGCGTACCCATGCTCATATTGTTATGAACAACAACCTTAACCACCTGGTCTACAATAATGACTAGGAGACTTATAAAAAAGTATTTTATTACCTGATTCTTCATTAATGTCCTTTTGTCTGCAAAATGCAGGCTTAACCTTTAACAACTTCTATTTTGACATCTATTTCTATGCCATCAATGTCAAATTTTTCTCCTCCATTTGCCCCATTCGATTCTAGAGATAACGCTTGTGTCTCTGTTTTGATGTAATCGGCAAAATCAGAAAGTGCATTACTCATCATTGCATCTGCGGTAGCGTACTTAATTGAGATCTTATCTTGAACTTCTAACCCCTTATCTTTTCTCAGGTTTTGAATTCGATTCACCATGTCTCTGCTCAGACCTTCTTTTCGAAGCTCTTCAGAAATGGTAATGTCTAGTGCTACTGTAAGTCCCCCTTCTGAGGCTACTAACCACCCCGGAATATCCTGAGAAGTAATCTCTACATCTTCTAAAGTAAGATTTATCTTTTCACCGTCAATGTCAATTTCAAAATTGCGATCACGTTCAATGGCTGCAATTTCCTCCTTACCAAAACCATTAATAGCACCGGAAATCGCTTTCATTTTTGGTCCGTATTGTTGACCTAGCTTTCTGAAATTTGGCTTAATACTCTTAACCAAAATGCCTGAAGCATCATCCACATACTCTACTTCCTTAACATTGATCTCAGTCTTGATCAGCTCTTCCACCGCTTCAATTCGCTCCTGAACTTCCGGCTTCAGAATTGGGATCAACACCTTTTGCAATGGTTGTCTTACCTTTATTTTTTCCTTCTTCCTTAAGGAATGAACCAATGAAGAAATGTTCTGAGCGTAATGCATACTATCCGTAAGCGCCTGATCAATTTTAATGTCATCAGCTTTAGCTAACATACTTAGGTGCACCGACTCAATCTCACTATTGCCTTCAGAGAGATTTCTAAAAAGCCACTCTGCATAAAAAGGAGCAATTGGGCTCATAAGCTGTGCGGTTGTCAATAGACATTCATACAGTGTCTCATAAGCAGCCTTCTTGTCACCATTCAATTCACTTCTCCAAAAGCGTTTCCTTGATAACCGAACATACCAGTTAGAAAGTTGGTCATTCACAAAATCTTGAATTGCTCTAGCAGCCTTAGTAGGTTCGTATTCTTCATAATATGAAGTAACGTCTTTGATCAAAATCTGTAATTCTGACATAATCCATCGGTCAAACCTCGGACGATCCTTTACTGGAGTAGCACTACTCTCGTCCATTTGAAACCCATCCAGATTGGCATACAGCGCAAAAAAGGAATATGTATTGGTCAGTGTGCCAAAGAACTTTCGTTGAACTTCTGCTACACCCTCTAGGTCAAACTTTAAGTTATCCCATGGGTTAGCATTGGCAATCATATACCACCTTGTAGGATCTGCTCCATATTGATCCAGTGTTTCGAATGGGTTAATGGCATTACCCAATCGCTTAGACATTTTGTTTCCATCCTTATCAAGTACTAATCCATTAGCGATCACATTTTTGTATGCCACAGAATCATTCAAGAGCACTGCAATTGCATGAAGGGTGAAAAACCATCCGCGTGTTTGATCCACACCTTCTGCTATAAAGTCAGCAGGATAGTTAGCTTTATACGTTTCCTCGTTTTCAAACGGAAAATGCCATTGAGCATAAGGCATTGCTCCGGAATCAAACCAAACATCGATAAGGTCTGATTCTCGCATCATCTTTTTGCCCGAATCACTTACTAAAATAACATCGTCAACATATGGTCTGTGCAAGTCAAAATCTTCAGGAAGATCAGCTTCCATGAAACCTGCTTCAGCTGATTTATGAACTTCTTTTTCAAGTTCTTCAATGCTGCCGATACATTTCATTTCTGTGCGATCTTCTGTCACCCAAATTGGAAGTGGTGTTCCCCAAAATCTGGATCGCGATAAGTTCCAATCCACAAGGTTCTCCAGCCAGTTTCCAAAACGGCCCGTACCTGTAGAAGCTGGTTTCCAATTGATTGTTTTATTCAAATCAACCAGTCGATCTTTAAGTGCAGTCGTTTTGATGAACCATGAATCCAATGGATAGTAAAGTACCGGTTTATCTGTTCTCCAGCAGTGTGGATAAGAGTGTTCGTATTTCTCTACTTTAAAAGCTTTGTTGTCTTCTTTAAGCTTGATAGCAATTAATACATCTGTCGGCTTGAAGTCCGGATCTTTCCTTTCCTCATCGCTGTAATACTCTTCTTTGACAAATTTTCCTGCAAAATCAGTAACCTCCTTGACAAACTTTCCTTGCTTGTCCACCAAAGGAACATCCTGATCTTTTTCATCTTTCACCATCACGGATGGCACCCCAGCTTGCTGTGTAACTCTAAAGTCATCAGCTCCAAATACAGATGCAGTATGCACTACTCCTGTTCCATCCTCTGTAGAAACAAAATCTCCTGGAATTACTCGAAAAGCTTTTTCTTCCAGCTCAGGATTCGTCACATATGGCATTAATTGTTCGTATCGAACTTCAACAATATCCGATCCTTTGAATTCCTGAACGACTTCAAAAGGGATTAATTTATCACCTGCTTTATAGTCTGCAAGCGAAATATCTTTTGCTTTTTCAGAAAAGAACTTTCCTACCAAATCTTTAGCAAGCACTACTGAAACTTCCTCATGAGAATACTGATTAAAAGTTTTCACTTTCACGTAAGTGATCTTTTCTCCTATGGCTAGTGCACAGTTTGCAGGCAGAGTCCATGGAGTGGTTGTCCATGCAAGAATTCTTACATCCTCCTCGTCCTCATCAAAAAGGAATGATGATCTCTCATCATTTTTAACTTTGAACTGTGCTACAATAGAAGTGTCTTTTACATCTCGATAGGTTCCTGGCTGATTAAGCTCATGCGAACTTAATCCGGTACCTGCAGCAGGAGAATAGGGCTGAACTGTATAGCCTTTATATAGCAGTCCTTTATCAAATAGTCGTTTCAGAAGATTCCAAACGGATTCGATGTATTCTTTTTCGAAAGTGACATATGGATTATCTAAATCAACCCAATAACCCATTTGGCGGGTAAGGTCATCCCATTCGCCTTTGAATTTCATCACGGCTTCACGGCACTTGGCATTGTACTCTTCTACCGAGATTTTCTTTCCAATATCATCTTTAGTAATGCCTAGCTGCTTTTCAACTTGAAGCTCAACGGGTAAACCATGGGTATCCCAACCGCCTTTTCTTTTTACCTGAAAGCCTTGAAGTGTTTTATATCGGCAGAAGATATCCTTGACCGTACGTGCCATCACATGATGAATACCTGGAGTCCCATTCGCAGAAGGTGGGCCCTCATAGAATGTGAAGGTCTCTTTTCCTTCGCGTGTGCTCACAGACTTCTCAAAAATCTTGTTGTCTTCCCAAAATTTCAGGATGTCTTTAGCGATTTGAGAATAACTGACTTTTTTAAATTCAGGATATTTCACGGTCCTTAACTACTTAAACTTAAACTGCTTTTTTACTACTACTTTTAGAATCTTCGTCATCATCGATTCCCTCGGCCAATTCAGGGACACTTTCAATCAACGCGTGCCTTGTTCTATCCCGCTTACCACTATCAAATTGAAGTATCAATGCTGGCAAGACAACCACATTGGTAATCATTGCAAAAAACAAGGTGATAGAGGTTAGTTTACCCAATGCGATGGTTCCCCCGAATTCAGAGAGGACGAAAATGATAAATCCAAAAAACAGGATGATCGAAGTGTAAATCATGCTTGATCCTGTTTCTCTGATACTTTTACTGATTGCTTTCGATACGTCGAATTTATTGGCAAAAAGCTCCTGACGATACTTAGCGAGGAAGTGGATAGAGTCGTCCACCGAAATTCCGAATACGATACTAAAAATTAATGCGGTACTCGGTTTCAACGGAATACCGAAGTAGCCCATAATACCAGCCGTCACCAAAAGTGGAATAATGTTAGGAATGATCGATATGATGATCATCTTAATGTTTCTAAACAACAGCCCCATGATTACGGCAATAATGAAAAATGCAATCATCATGGAGGTCAAAAGATTTTTAATAAGGAATTTATTCCCCTTGATAAACATGAGTGTGGTTCCCGTTAGATTCACATCCATTTTAGAATCCACAAAAATTGAATCAATCTTTGGGGCGATTACACCATTGACCAATGAGTCCAATCGACTAGACCCAATATCTGCAATTTTCAAAGAGACTCTTAAATACCGACTAGTAGAGTCAACAAATGATTGAGAAATATCTTCGGTTTCACCTTCACTTAGATAGCGCATGATGAATGCCATGTCCCTATTGGTAGGTAGTGAATAAAATGCCGGGCTTTGATTATAAAATGCTTGTCTTGCAGCTTTCGCAAAACTTACAACGGAAACTGGTTGTGAGATATAATCAATAGATGAAATGAAGTTTTCAAACTCATCAATCTTTCGAAGATTCTTCAGGTTTTGAACTCCTTTTTTTGCTCCGGTATCAATAATGATTTCAAGTGGCATAATACCACTGAAATTTTCTTCAAAAAAGTGGAGATCCTTTTTCAAAGGGCTATTTTCAGGAATATCATCCACCATAAATGAAACAGCCTTGATCTGGCTAAGACCATAAGCCGATATGGCAGCAACAATTATAGTGACGATAAAAATTGCAGGTCTTAATTTGTGCACAATCACATCTAACCACTTGATCACTGCGTCAAGCATTTTGAACTTAAGGTGTTTAAGATGCTTTTGAGATGGCGGCTTATAAAGTGAGAATACTCCTGGAATTAGAATGATGCTTACAACAAATGTGGCCATGATATTGATGCCAGCCACAATACCAAACTCGACAAGTACATTTATTTGTGTAGTTGCAAGTACAAAGAACCCAACTGCTGTTGTAAGATTTGTAATGAAGGTAACAACTCCAATTTTTCTTATTATCCGACTCAGTGCCTTCATCTGATCGCCATGCTCACTGAATTCATGGTGATATCGGTTTAGCATATACACACTATTCGGGATACCAATCACCACAATAATTGGGGGTATTAGCCCAGTAAGCAAAGTGATTTTATATTCTAATAATGCAAGTGTACCCAACACCCAAATAACTACTACTCCAATGATTATGAGAGGGAAAAATACCGCCTTGAAAGAGCGGAAAAACAAGAATAGAATAATGCCTGTGACTATCAATGACAGTCCGAGGAACATATTCAATTCCGCCTTTACTTTACTCGTGGTTATGGAACGTGAATACGGCAAACCAGCAAAGTGTACATCTACACCACTTGCTTCTTCAAATTTTTCTCCAGATTCAATGATGCTGTTAACCAGCTCATCACGATTTTTTGAATTAAGAACTTCTTTTTTTATAGTGATAAGAATCAGAGTTGCTCCATTATCAGAATTAATCAACTGGCCGCTGTAAAATTTCAGACTTGCAGCTCCTCGCAAAAGACTATCAAGTTCCTGCTGATTCTCAGGAACTCCATCGAAGATTGGCTTCAATTCAAAGGCTCGCTTTTGAGTGTTCTTCTCAAGCTTTTGCAGATTTGGCAATCCAAGAACATTTCGAATGCCTTCTTTTGACTCTAAATCATCTGTGAGATCAAGAAATTTTTTGAAAGTTTCCAGCTGATAAATGGAGCTGTCTTTTACTCCAATAGCCATGATATTTCCATCCTCCCCAAAGGTCTGACGGAACTGTCGAAAGTAGACCATGTCCGGATCCTTCTCGGGAACGATATTCGCCAGGTCATATGACCATTTGATGTTTTGCGACTGGTAACCCATAAACACGGTCACTAAGGCCAATAAGACCATTAATGTAACGCGAAAACGGAGGATTGTATGAGCGAGCTTAGACCACATAATAAAATAGTGCGCAAAGGTAATGAACCTACTCTTAGAGGCAAGATTTTCAGGGAGTTATCGGCGCAATAAATCTCAGGTTTGAGTTGAGATTTCGCAAATTTGGTAAATTGTTGCAATTACCCAATCAGGCCGAATGAGATTAACCTTAATAGTTACGTTTTTTACCATATTCTATTTTTCAAAATCTCAAGAACCTAATGAACTTCTTGGGAAATTAGATCTTAAGGAAACAAATGATCCCGATTCCATAAATCTGTTCTTTCAGAGAATTATCAATAATGCCGAAGGGAAATCTGATTTAACTTTAAGAGATAAGGCAATTATTAAACAAGCGGGAGTATTGTTGCTGCTAAACAAGTTTGCAGAAGCAGATAGTTTAACAAAACTCATCTCAACTCCTTTAAATATTTTGGATCAGGTAGAATTACACCGAATAAGAGGAAATATTCTAAGTGAACAAAATCAAAATGATGAATCATTAAAAGAATTCTACACAGCCCTTGATCTTGCCAAAAAGAATGATTTAGTTGAGCTAGAGCCAGAAATATATTTTGATCTTGCCGCTGTAGTAAGGAAAAATAACGACCTAGAAACGGCGGCCAAGTATTATCGCTCAGCATCAAGTCTTGCAAGCAAGTTCAACAACATAGATCTTGAAGTTCGAGCGAATATTCAACTGTGTAAGGTTTATAATGGGTGGATTGTGTTGAATCTGGACTCATCTGTTTACTACGGTGAAAAAGCAATAGCTCTTGCAGAGGAAGAAAACTACGAATACGGTTATGCTCTAGCAGTATCAGTCGCACCGGCCCCATTCATTCGGGTCGGACAAAATCAACGAGGAATTAAGTTATCAAAAGAGGGATTGGGATATGCAGAAAAATATAATTTCCCTTTGATCACCAGATATTACCTTATTGCAAATCAGGGTTTTGCCTTCAAAAACCTGAAAATGTATGATTCTGCTCTCTTTTATATGAAAGAAGCAGGTAAAATACGATCTGGTAGTCTGGATTATCCAAGGCTGAAATACCAGGTATTGAAGGCACAAGGAAAATACAAAGAGGCTCTTGAAGCCCTTGAATACTATTCACAGAAATCAGATTCAACGCAGAGAAGCAGGAATGTATCTAAGCTATCCTCTATGCAGGCAAGATATGAAGCAAACCTAAAAGAAGAAGAGCTTAAAGCCGAAAAGCAAACTACAAGCCTTCAGCAAACCAAGCTGGATCAGCAGCGCTTTTTAATTTTCGGGATGATTATTATTCTGCTTCTATTAATTCTGGCTCTTGCCCTTGTTTACCGCCAGAGAAAACTTAAAAGACAAAAAACACTCTCCGATCTTGAGCTGGCTGAAACTCAGAAACTACTTGATTTAGAGCGTCAATATAGAGCTTCAGAATTGAAAGCATTACGCTCTCAAATGAACCCACACTTTGTTTTCAATGCATTGAACTCCATTCAGGAGTATATTATGACAAATGAGCGAAAGCTTGCGGGAAAATATCTCGGGAAGTTTGCCGACTTGATGCGTATCTACCTTCAGCATAGTCAAGCAAAAGCCGTAACCATACGAGAAGAAACAGAAGCACTAAACCTTTATCTTGAACTAGAAAAATTAAGGTTTGAGGATTCGCTCACTTATTCAATCAATATTAGCGATGATGTAAATACAGAGCTACAAATTCCGTCTCTGCTCTTGCAGCCTTATGTTGAAAATGCAGTGAAGCATGGACTTCTTCATAAGGAATCCGAAAGAATTTTGACAATCAATGTAAAGTCAGATCAAGGAGATATTTTGGTTTGTGAGGTGATTGATAATGGTGTAGGTAGAAAGAAATCACAGGAGATCAATAAAATGAGAAACCCTGAACATAAATCCTTTGCCACTAAAGCAACAACAAGTCGTCTCGAGCTTTTGAATCTGGATAGGGGAAAACCGATTGAAGAAGAAGTGATGGATTTGGCTGATGAAAAAGGTAATCCGATAGGTACGAAAGTCATCATTAGAATACCTCTTTCTATGGAAGCTCATAACGCGCTTTCGGAAGTTCGAACCGATTAAATAAATGTCTGAATATATTTTTGACTTGCAATGAAAGCAGTGATCATTGATGACGAAGAAAAGGCCAAAAGACTTCTTAGAGTTTTAGTGGAAGAAAACTGCCCACAAATAAAAGAACTGAAAGAAGCCAGTAATCTTCCAGAAGGTGTACGGCTTATCAATGAATTTCAGCCTCAAATTGTTTTTTTAGACATTGAAATGCCCGGGTACTCTGGCATACAGCTATTAGATTTTTTCTCACCAAGTCAAATCAATTTTGAGATCATTTTCACGACCGCTTATAGTGAATATGCCATCAAAGCGTTTCAACTCAATGCGATTGACTACCTGTTAAAACCTCTGCGTGATGAACAAGTTGCTCAAGCTGTCGAGAAGGCTTGCGTGCACCACGGTAAATCTCAAGTAAGTGAGCGTCTGGAAGAGCTTCGAAATACCCTAAAGTCAACTAATATTAGAAAAATAGGTCTCCCGGTGGCCGATGGTGTCTTGTTTGTCAAGTTTGACGATATCGTATTGTTAAAAGCAGACAGGATGTATACAGAAGTACATTTAAAGGATAAAGACCCAATCCTCGTAAGTAAGCCCATGAAATTTTTCGAAGACATGCTCATGGATGCCAAAGAATTCTATCGACCTCATCGATCATTTATCATAAACCTCAGATTTATCAAACAGTATGTCACACAGGATGGAGGCTACATTATTATGGATAACGATGAAAATGTCAGTATCTCAAGGGACAAGAAAGATGAATTTTTTACTGTAATGCAGAATGTCTAAGTCTTATCGATGATTCGATTAGCTTAATCGATGACTGGATTTCTTACCATCATTTTCGGAAAGCCAAAGCTTCAATTCGGAAGTTGAACCTTATGAGTACTAAATGATCTATTCAATTTTGATCAAGCCTTAAAAAAAGATCAAAATGAAAAAATTACTCTTTACTATTACTATCCTATTCTCTATTCAGAGCTACTCACAATGCAGTGCAAACGCAGTAGTCGATGAAGATTTTAGCACGACAGATCCATGTTGGAATTTAGCTGGAGGAGCATACCTAAGCAGCGGTGAACTAAGAATGTGGCCATCTGGAAACTTTGAACAGGTTGCAGTCCTGCCAGCTGTAAATAATGCACAAGGTGTATTAACACTTGATGCGCGTAGATTTAATTCTTTCTTTGGAGCAGGTACAATTGATGTTGGAACAATGCCTTGTCCAACATGTTATCCGTCATTTCAGACGATCACAAGTTTTACACCTACTGCGACTACACCTACCAGCTATACATTTGATTTATCGAGCTATACCGGATCCAATCAATACATTGCATTGCGATCTCCCGGGTATAACTCCGGAGGACGGGCGAATTTTGACAATGTGTACTACAGAAGTCAGTGTGCTTCTAGTACAGGAGCAACCGCAGTAACTAAAAATATTACCGTCTTTCTTGATGACGCTGGACAAATGATAATTACTCCAGAAGATGTTGATGACGGCTCAGCTGATTCTTGTGGTGATCCTGTTACACTAAGCCTTGATGTTTCATCATTTACCTGTGATGACTTAGGAGATAATACGGTGTTGCTTACAGCAGAAGATACTGAAGGGAATACCCATTCAGCAAGCGCCACAGTGACTGTCAAGCCGACAATTTTATTTGCTGCAACCGATCTTTATCTTGATGAAACCGGCAGTGTGACAATTGCAATTGATGATATCGATAAAACAGGTTCAAGCATATGTTCGGCAATTACTTATTCACTTGATCAATCAACTTTTGATTGTACCGAGACAGGATTTCATGATGTTGGCATTACCGCAACTTATGGCTCAGGTTTAACTCATACATCTTCTATGAGTATAAATGTTTATGATAGTACAAGCCCTGCAATTAATGCCCAAAATATAGCGGTTCAACTCGATCAAACTACTGGAATTGTTGAGGTAACTCCAGCGATGATAGATAATGGCACTGTAGATAATTGCTCGTCAAGCCTGGATTTATCTTTATCTCAAACTGTTTTTAATTGTTCTGATCTGGGCGAGAATACGATAATATTTTCTGCAGAGGATGAACATGGAAATGTTTCATCGGCTGAGGTAATTATTACTGTTAATTCAATAATTGAAGATGAAACCGTGACTGCTGCGCAAACAGATTTTTGCGTAGATGGAAGCACGGGAACAACCATTTCCATTGCGTCATCCGTATCAGGAATCGATTATTATTTAAGAAATAGCGAAGATAATTCCATCGTAGATGGTCCAATAACAGGCACTGGAACTTCACTCGATTTTAGTACAGGGAATCTCTCAGAAACAACCACATTTAACGTGTACGGAGAATTGAATTCTACAGAATCTGTAGATAGTAAGGGGCTTGCTGTAGGTAGCTTTACAGGGACAAGTAGTTTTGTTGAAATTCCTAACTCTGAATCACTTCGCTTAGATGAAAACTGGACCATAGAAGCCTGGGTTAAGCCAATGGAAGGCAATCAGTTTTACAGCATTGTTGAGACCTACAATGCAAGCGGAGGATATATATTGAGGACAACTACTTCAGGTTTTTTCCAAGCTTTTGCCATGTTTAGTTCCGGCAGCTTTCACACAGTTACTTCAAGTACTCCTTTGGTAGATCAGCAATGGAATCATGTAGCAGCTTCTTTCAATGAAACCACTAATGAGCTCAAGATTTACATCAATGGTGTTTTAGATGCAACCAATGCCAATGCTACAATTGATCAACGGGGAAGCACACACACGATCAAGTTAGGAGCAAGAGGAGATGATAATCAAATCAATCAGGGAATATATCAGGATGAAGTTAGGATCTGGAACGTTGAGCGATCAGCTCAGCAAATCAATGATGCTAAAGACATTAGTTTATCTGGAAGTGAAAGTGGTCTTGTTGCGTACTTCGATTTTGATGACCTCACATTTGAAGCATCCAATATGGTGCTACCCGATCGCTCATCATACAACAATGACGGTACTTGGAAAGGAACATATAGCACCGCAAACTTAGTAGAAGGAGTGACAACAACATCTTCATCTACATGTGCTGTTCAAATGTCTGCAGAAGTAACCATAGGGGATAATACTGCTCCCACAGTTGCAGTCCAGAACATTACTGCTTCATTGGATGATTCAGGTCAAGTTACAATTGCTGCCTCTGATCTTGACAATGGATCAACGGACAATTGTACGTCTCAGAGCCTGGACTTTAGCTTAAGTAAGGATACATTTTTTTGCGACGATTTAGGTGCCAACACTGTCATGTTTAAGGTTTCAGATAGTGCCGGTAATATTGATTCTGTAGAAGTTGTGATAACGGTTGAGGATTCAATTTCACCTATAGCATTGGCTCAAGATATTAGTTTAGAACTTGATGCTTCCGGGAATGCATCCATTGCAGCATCAGATGTAGATAATAATTCCTATGATAATTGCACCGGATCACTCACATATTCTTTGAGTAAATCGAGTTTCTCATGTTCTGATATAGGTGAAAATCAAATTACGCTAACTGTAGCGGATGGATCAGGTAATGAGTCGTCTTCATCTGTTACCGTTACGGTTGTTGATGCAATTGCACCAACTATCCAGGCACTAGAGAGCTTTGATCTGGAACTTGACAATCTAGGTAATGCAATATTAGAAACTTCGGACCTTGAGAATGGATCATCAGATAATTGTACATCACCAGCAAACTTGGAATATGCTCTATCCCAAAGTACATTCAACTGTGATCATCTTGGATCCAATTCAGTGGTCATTTCAGTGGAAGATGAAAGTGGAAACACCTCTTCAAGCACTATAACAGTTAATGTGATAGATAATGTCACGCCAGTAGCAATGGCTAAGAATCTTGAAGTTCAGCTGAATGAAAACAATGAAATTGAAGTTCTTGCCTCAGAAGTGGATAATGGATCATCAGACAATTGTAGTGGTTTGGTTTTGGAAATATCCAGATCATCCGCTACTAGTCGTAAGGCTACAAATACAAGCAGCATTACATTTACTGAAAGCGATCTAGGATCAAATGAAGTCCTGCTTACGGTGACCGATAATTCCGGGAATTCAGCTAGTGCAACAGCAACTGTTACTGTTTTAGAATTTAAGCAAGCGCAAACAATAACCTTCAGCCAAATCAATTCAAAAATTTACGGAGATGTCCCATTCGAATTATCAGCTTCGTCTTCTTCAGGTTTGGCTGTAAGTTTTAATGTTGAAAGCGGCCCTGCATCATTGAATGGTTCAGAATTGACAATTGGTGGAGCTGGTATTGTCACAGTTAGCGCGAAACAGGAAGGTGATGACACATTTGCAGCCGCTGAACCAGTTCAGCAAAGTTTTGAGGTTGTAAAAGCCTCCTTGACAGTTTCTGCCGATAACCAAACCCTTACATATGGTGATGAAATACCTGAATTAACAATGAAATATGTTGGATTTGTGAATGGAGAAAATGAAACAAACTTGGAGGAGTTACCTATAGCGATGGTGGATTTTGGGTTCCAGGAAGGTCAGACAAGTTCTGGAATTTATGATATCATTATTTCAGGGGGATCGTCTAACAATTATGAATTCATTCATGAAAATGGAACATTAACCATCAACAAAGCGGATCAAGTAATTTCTTTAGAACCAATTACAGATAAAGAACCTACAGATGAACCTTTTGAAGTTGTTGCGAATGTAGATTCAGGATTACCTCTCACTTATGAAATAAGTGGTCCGGCAACTATATCAGAATTTACAGTAACATTGAGTGGCGTAGAGGGAGTAGTCACAATAATCGTATCTCAAGTAGGAGATAACAATCATAATGAGGTTTCAGCAACATTAACATTCAATGTAGCAGTTCCTCTATCTGCTGGAGATTTTGAAAACGATCTGAGGATTTATCCAAACCCAACTACACAGTACCTAACCGTTGAGTCATTATCAATTTCATCAATAAAATTCTTTTCTCTGGATGGAAAATTGAAGAAGACGATAAATGAAGTAAAAGGTAGAATCGATATTTCTGATCTTGCAGATGGAACATACTTATTAGAAGTCCTAAGTAGTAACAAACGATTTACAAAAAGAATAATAAAGGCAAACTAAGGCAGCATTAGCTTAGGCAAATGCGGGCGATCTCCAAAGGGAGGTCGCCTTTTTTGTTATTAGAATGCGTATTTTTATTAGACTAAAAATGTCAGCCATGCCCAAAATCTTAATAAAATCAGTCCAATGTACTACTCCAGATGAAATCGACAAGGACGAAATGTATCTGAAGATGAACGATCATAAAATCTGGCCTGAAGGTGAGCGATATCACCGAGTAGATACCGGCGATGTGGAAGAAGTGAATATGGTTTTAGATGTTAATGAGGGGTGGAATGAAATTGAAGTTTGGGACTATGATTTTGTCAGTCTAAATGACAAGCTGGGCGTTTTTAAGTTCAAGGTTGATGACACTCCCGGCAAATATTCAACAACTATGACATTACTTGAGAGAGACAGCACTGCTAGCTACATGCTATTTTGGGAGATATTAGATAGCGATGGAAAGTCTCTTGATGACTAAACAGGCAATCGATAACCTTTGATTGTCTTATACAATCGTACGGCATGTGAATCTGTAAGCCCACTGATGAAATCAATCACAATTTGGAGTGCATCATAAACAGAACTGACAAACTTTAATTGCACCTCGTATTCTTCCGGCAATAATCTTAAAATGGATTTATGTTTTGGAAGAGGCTGATCAAAATTCTTAGTATAAACAGCCGTGGCGAACGACTCTATCAGGTTATCAATGACTTCATATCCACCCGCTTCTTTTTCTAGTACGAGCTTGGAACGATAAATTTTTTCAATTGAAAGATCAATGATTTTCTTCATTGCTGGTGCAGATGGGATCAAGCTAGTAAGGTCATCGTCGAAAGAACCATCCAGCATGGCTTCTTCATGATTAATAAATGCTTCTGAGCATTCTTTAATTAATTGTCCGATCGCCATCGCTCGAAGTGTTCCAAGTCTTTCATGCTGTGATGGTATTTTTTGAACTTTCTCTTCTGAGTAGGAATCCCCGATTATTTCAGCCAATAACTCTTTAACAGTCTCAAATGGAACAAGGCCAAGTCTGCACCCATCTTCCAGGTCAATGATGTGGTAGCAGATATCATCTGCAGCCTCAACTAAAAAAGCAAGAGGATGTCTGCACCATTTATTCTTCCCAAGCGATATCAAGCCCATTTCATTGGCCATCTCACTAAACAATGCGGCATTGCATTGATAGTAGCCAAACTTATTCTGACTTTTTCGGCTTTTATCTTTTTCAGATGATGAGCTGAGTGGATACTTTGTGAATGCACCGAGAGTTGCAAATGTGAGCTTCAAACCACCATTTCCTTTGCCGTTTAAAATTCGTAATCCCTGAGCATTCCCTTCAAAGGTGATCAAATCTTCCCACTCTGATTCTGAGACCTTATCCTTGAAAAATAAGCCTGCTTCATTGGTTAGAAAAAATGATGAAATGCTATCCTCTCCGGAGTGACCAAAAGGAGGGTTACCCAGGTCATGAGCCAGACAAGCTGCACCCACAATTCCACCAAAATCATGTGTTGTGTATCCTTCATTTTTGATCTCAGGGTATTTTTCCAACAGATGATTACCAGCATTCTTTGCCAGTGATCTGCCAACCACTGAGACCTCCAGGCTATGAGTCAAGCGTGTATGGACAAAATCATCTTCCGGGAGTGGGAAAACCTGTGTTTTATCCTGAAGCTTGCGAAAAGGATGAGAAAAAATGATCCGATCAAAATCCTGCTCAAACCGACTTCTGGTTTGATCATGCTTGACTAAATCCGTTTCACCGGGTCGCTTATGAGAAAGAAGTTGAAGCCAGTTCATTGTGAAAAATTAGTTCTTTTCTAATAATACAGGATCTTGTCGAAGAAGGCGACACATTGTCTGGTAAGTCAGTGGATGTCTTGCTTTGAATTCTGTTGGACGTTCAAAGAAATTTTCTACTGCTACAGCAAAAAACTCTTCATTATTGGTGGCACCATACTTTCTGAAAAACTCTTCGACTCCATTTTTGATTTCTTTCATCGTATTTAGTGCTCTTGATTCCCACTCAGCTAAAACCTCATGATCTAAGAAATTATATTCCTCATTCATGATTCGGTTTTCGAGTCTCAATGCATGGGCCATTTCATGGAGACCGAGATTTCTTCCATCCGGTTTTAAGTATCCTTCCACAAAGTCCTTCCATGAAAGCACAATCGTCTTTGCTTTGGGGTTTACTTCTCCCTTGTGACGTTGCTGATTGGTACGGCTATAGAATGACTCAGGGTAAACCAATATGTAACGAAACCAGCTGAGGTTAACTCTTGGAAAACCAAACGTTAATTGAATGGCAGAAGCAGAAATTAATACCTTCATTTCCCAGGTCACATGATCCATGTTTCGGGGAATGAATTTTTTTGAGCTAATAAATAACGCCACCCTTCGTTCAAAAATCTTTTTCGATTTCGGGGGTAGTTTTTGATAGAATTCAAAGTTTGACTTTAAAAATTCTTTGTGTTTTGTGCTTAGATAAAAAGCTGGAAAAACACTACCGGTTTTCTGATAGCGATTGACAAACCGAGCGATTAATGGAATTAATAATAAAAGGAATAACTCCAACTTTAGATCTTTTTAAGTAGATGTTTTAGATCCACTTTATCATGTAGTTTTTCTATCAACTCTGCCACAGATACTCGCTCCTGACTCATCGTATCCCTTTCTCGAATTGTCACTGTATTATCTTCCAGTGTTTGATGATCTATTGTGACACAATACGGAGTACCAATGGCATCTTGTCTTCGGTATCTTCTTCCGATTGCATCTTTTGTATCATACTGAAACGAAAAATCGAACCTTACCTCATTGAGGATTTCTTCTGCCTTTTCAGGTAGTCCATCTTTATTAACTAATGGTAGAATTGCTACTTTATTAGGAGCAAGGGCTCGTGGTATTTTTAGTACTGTTCGTTCGCTTCCGTCTTCTAATTTTTCTTCCGTATATGCAGCAGACATGATCGCCAAGAACATTCTGTCAAGTCCGATGGAAGTTTCTACCACGTATGGCACGTAACTTTCATTTGTGTTTTGATCAAAGAATTGGAGTTTTTTACCAGAGTGTTCTTCGTGCGCTTTTAGATCAAAGTCAGTTCTGGAATGAATCCCCTCAAGTTCTTTGAATCCCATAGGAAAGTTAAACTCAACATCAGTAGCTGCATTGGCATAGTGTGCCAAATTGATGTGGTCATGGAATCGATAATTTTCATCACCGAGACCCAATGCTTTGTGCCAGTTTATTCGCTTTTCTTTCCAATGCTCATACCACTTCATTTCTTCACCTGGTTTTACAAAGAATTGCATCTCCATTTGCTCAAACTCACGCATTCTAAAAATAAACTGACGAGCAATGATCTCATTTCTGAATGCCTTACCAATCTGAGCTATCCCAAAAGGAGGCTTCATTCGAGCCGTTTTTTGAACATTTAGATAATTAACAAATATTCCCTGTGCAGTTTCAGGACGTAGGTAAATTTTATCTGCACCATCCGCCAATGATCCCATTTCAGTTGAGAACATTAGGTTGAATTGACGTACATCCGTCCAATTTTTAGAACCAGAAACAGGGTCAGCTATCTCTAGTTCTTCAATTAAAGCCTTTACATCTGCCAGATCACCTGATTCTAAAGCTTTCCCTAAACGCTCTTCAATCGACTGAATTTTTTCTTTATAACCAACGACCCTTGGGTTCGTAGATTCGAATTGATCTTTATCAAAAGCATCACCAAATCGCTTTGCAGCTTTGGAAACTTCTTTTGCAATCTTACCTTCAATTTTGCCTATATATTCTTCAACAAGAACATCCGCACGATATCTTTTCTTCGAATCTTTATTGTCTATTAAAGGATCATTAAAGGCATCTACATGACCTGAGGCTTTCCAGGTGGTGGGGTGCATAAAAATCGCCGCATCAATTCCGACTATGTTTTCATGCATTCTGACCATCGCCTGCCACCAATATTCCTTGATATTATTTTTCAATTCAGATCCATTTGGACCATAGTCATATGTGGCACCCAGGCCATCATAAATGTCACTCGATGGATAAATAAATCCGTACTCTTTACAATGAGAAACGATATTTTTTAATGATCCTCCGTCTGGTGTATTGCTCATAGGCCGCAAAGATATGTTTACGACCTTTCTTTTGCTTTTGTGGTCTTAGTTTTTTTGCTATTTGTCAAATTTGAACAGGAGTTCTGACTTATTTTCAATAGAGCCCCATAACTGTCAGGGTATCCCTTTATCAATATCCATTCATAGGTCTAAGACCGTTTCATTCTACTGATTTTTTAATTGTTCTTCACGCTCTTTCCTAATTATTACGAATATTCACTACTTTCATGATCAGGATACTGTTTTACAAATCGTCTTAAGTTGAGTAAATGGAAGCTGTACCCAAAAGAGGTATTCAAGGATTAATTGAAAATTGGCAGAGTGATTTAATCGCAGCTGTTAGTGTGGCACTGATTGCATTACCCCTTTCATTGGGTATTGCTTTGGCCGCAGGAGCGCCTGCCATGGCAGGTATCATTTCAGCGGTGGTTGGTGGTTTGGTGACAACCTTTTATCGGGGTGGCCATGTGTCAGTAAACGGACCAGCAAAGGGAGTCATTGGTGTTATTCTATTAGGTATAGCATTGATGGACGATGGATCAGGCCAGGCCTTTAATTATATATTGGCGGCAGTGGTAGTTTCAGGTGCCTTGCAAGCTGTGTTGGGATTATTGAAATTGGGCCGATTAGCGGAGATCTTCCATTCTTCTGTCATTCATGGCATTTTGGCAGCAATTGGGATTATCATATTTGCAAAACAGATTCACGTGGCAATGGGCACACAATCTGATAGCCCGAGTATTATACAAAACCTCATCGATGCGGTTGTACTCTTACCTCAAGCCAATCCTTTTGTATTGATTATTTCGTTGGTGGGCTTACTTCTCTTATTGTTTCATTCCAAAATTAGTAACCGATTTTTTCATTTTTTGCCTGCTCCAATGTGGGTCATAGCCCTCTCCATTCCATTTGCATATGCCTTCAATTTCTTTGAGGAGCAAAACCTTTCATTATTTGGAAAAACGTATGAGGTCGGACCTCATCTTTTATTGGACATTCCTGATTCTATTGCGGATTCAATCATGCATCCGAATTTCGCCAAAATTGATACGCTTGAATTCTGGACAACCGTTTTTTCTATTTTGATTATCACAAGTATTGAATCCTTGGCCATCGCAAAAGCAGTCGACAAAATTGACCCTTACAAGCGAAAAACGGATTTGAATAAAGATTTAACAGGAATTGGATTGAGTACAGTGGCAGCTGGTTTAATTGGAGGTTTGCCAATCATTGCTGTGATTATTCGAAGTACTGTCAATATCCATAATGGTGCGAAAACAAAGTGGTCTAATTTGTATCAAGGACTGTTGTTGCTAATCTTTATTGTCGTATTGAGTCCAATAATGACTCAAGTACCATTATGTGCTTTTGCTATTTTACTCGTTTATACCGGATTTAAACTAGCATCACCTGCAGTCTTCAAACAAGCTTATGATCAAGGAACAGAGCAATTAATCTTCTTCGTTGGAACGATGATTTTGACACTGTATACTAATTTATTAATTGGGTTGCTTGGTGGATTATTATTGGCATTGATTTCCCACATGTTACTGGCGAGAATGTCCATTCCTGAATTTTTTAATATGATTTATCGTTCACGCACAAAATTGATAAAGCGACCAGATGGAGGTTTCGATTTAAAAATTAGAGGCATTGGGAATTTTTTAGGAATCTTAAAGATCGACAAATTGGTAGCTCAAATTCCTTCCGGGGCAGACGTCAATATTGATTTATCAGAAACCAGATTAGTGGGCATGACTTATATGGACTATCTGGTGGAATTCTTAAAGATGCAAAGGGATACTGGAGGTAAAGTCTTCATTACAGGATTGGATTCGCATGTTTCATCATCTTCATATAATAGAGCTTTGAAAATTAGCCTAACCAGTTCTGCAAAATTATCGCACAGACAAAAACGGTTACGAAATTTAGCGACTAGGAACGATTATCAATACACAAGTCAAGTAGATTGGAATACCACCTATTTAAAGGAATTCCACTTTTTTGAAATTAGACCGATAGAAAGAAAGTCCAATTCCCTCAAAGGAGTATATAAAGAACTGAATGTGTCTTGGGAAATTACCGATGTAACTTTCAATGAGGGCCAGGCTTTTACAGCTGAGACATTCAACGCAACGCTTATGGTCTTAAAATTAAATAATCAAATACCCATTTTCACCTTAGAAAAAGAAGGAGTATTTGAAAGAATATTTGACCGTGTAATGGCTTTCACAGGGTATAAAGACATTGATTTTGAGATATATCCTGATTTTTCTAAGAAATTCCTTCTTATGGGGAACAGTGAATCTGAGATTCGGTCATTTTTTACAGATGAAATGATTCGCTTTTTTGAAAACCATCATATTTATCATTTAGAAAGCAATGGTGAAGCACTTCTCATTTTTAATAAAATTAAACTGGCTCGGACCGATGAAACGCTTGAGTTTATAGAGTATGGCAAAGAGTTGGCTACTCTCTTGGATGCAAAAAAATCCCAATAATCATCTCAATTGCCAACTCTTTTTTCGTGTGATTAAATCCAAATAATTGTCTTTTGGCGTACATCTTGTAGTGGTATTATCAGCTAATTTGCATTAACGCGAATCAAAGCAGCCAAGAGTACGTTTTTGATCTTAATCAATTGGATAATTAATCGATATGCTTAGAATCATAGTTTTTTTTCTGTCTGTAATTTTTGGGCAGAGTTTACATGCTCAAGACAATGTTTCACATGCTTCATTTGATGATTTGCTTCAAAAGTATGTTGATGAAGAAGGAATGGTGGATTATAAAGGGCTTAAAAAAGATAGACCAAAGTTCAAATCATATTTAGATATGCTTGAGTCCAATCCTCCACAGAAAAGCTGGACCAGAGATCAAAAGTTGGCTTACTGGATAAATGCTTACAATGCATTTACATTGGAGCTTATTTTAGAACATTACCCAGTGAGTAGCATAAAAGATATTGGAGCTACTATAAAAATTCCTTTTGTTAATACACCATGGGATATAAAATTTATCAACATTGGTGATGAGGAATATGATTTGAATAACATTGAGCATGGAATAATCAGAAAAGAATTTGATGAGCCTAGAATCCATTTTGCGCTTGTATGTGCAGCAGTTTCCTGCCCAAAACTTCAGAATAGGGCATTCTTACCAGAAAAATTGGATGAGCAATTAACAAAGGCCGCCAAAGAGTTTTTGGAGACACCATCTAAGAATCAAATCAAAAACTCAAATCAAGCAACCCTTTCAAAGATTTTCAATTGGTATGGTGGTGATTTTAACAATAATGGAACGCTCATAGAATATATCAATCAATATGCTCCGACTAAGCTGAATAAGGGTGCTAATATTGATTGGAAAGACTACAATTGGGCATTAAATGAGCAGAAATAAATCCAAAAAAAATGCCCAATCGCTATGCTAGGATTGGGCATTTTTAAAATTTTAAGATGTATTTCTATTTTACGATTCTTCTACCAATACTGTGGTATTCAAAACCAAGCTCTTTCATTTGACTTAGATCATACAGATTTCGACCATCAAATATCACTTGATTTTTAAGTGTACTTTTAATCTTTTCAAACTCAGGAGTTCTGAAAATCGGCCATTCGGTCATGATGATTAAAGCATCGGCATCATCAATTGCATCATATTGATCATTAGCGAAGTAAATATCATCACCAAAAATATTTTTTACATTATCCATTGCTTCAGGATCGTAAGCCTTAACCTTTGCTCCTAAACTCAAAAGAGTTTTAATATTTTCTAAAGCTGGAGCCTCTCTAATATCATCCGTGTATGGTTTGAATGCTAATCCCCACACTGCGATTGTTTTTCCGGAAAGATCACCTCCGAAGTATTTTTTCAGCGGATCAATTAATTTTTGCTTTTGATTTTGATTCACAGACATTACAGAATTCAAGATCTTGAAATCATAATCAACCTCGGTTGATGATTTTGCTAATGCTTGCACATCTTTCGGAAAGCAGCTTCCTCCATATCCGATTCCTGCAAATAAAAATCTGTTTCCAATTCTAGTATCTGTACCAATTCCTTTCCTCACTTTGTCAACATCCGCTCCCATGAGTTCACACAGATTTGCGATCTCATTCATGAATGTGATTTTAGTTGCCAGGAATGAGTTTGCAGCATATTTTGTTAACTCAGCAGATCTTACATCCATGAAGATGATTGGATTTCCTTGCCTTACGAATGGAGCATATAATTGCTCCATTAACTTGATGGATTTTTCAGATTCTGCTCCGATTACCACCCTGTCCGGTTTCATAAAGTCATCAACTGCGACACCTTCTCTCAAAAATTCAGGATTGGAAACCACCTCAAAGTCTACTTTAGCGCCTTCCTGAACTTTTGCTGTTACTTTTTCTGCCGTTCCAACAGGAACAGTACTTTTATCAACGATAACAGTAAAGTCTTCAAGCATTGGCCCTAAGTCCTCTGCCACTCTTAGTACATATTGAAGATCGGCAGAGCCATCTTCTCCAGGAGGAGTTGGAAGAGCCAGAAAAATTATTTTAGCACCTTTTATTCCCTCCTCAAGGCTGGTTGTGAACTCAAGTCTGCCTTGTCTTATATTTCTTTCAAATAGCGTTTCTAATCCAGGCTCATAAATAGTGATCTGCTTGTTGTTAAGTTTATCAACTTTTGCCTTATCTATATCTATACATGTTACATGGTTACCGGTTTCAGCGAAACATGTTCCTGTAACCAATCCAACATATCCAGTACCTACTACAGCAATTTTCATATTTTTTTATTTCGTAACGGGCCGCAAAAGTAATAAGGGAATAATTACGTACAATTAACATATCCTATTTTTAGACGAACAAGATGTGTAATTTTGCGTTCCCAGATAAAGCAACGTTTTAAATATGTCTACAGCAGCATTACAATCACCCAAAGAGATAGAAGAGAATAAAGAAATGATCGCACAAATGGTGCGAGATTTCTGTGCGAAAGAAATTGAACCTCACAAAATGAAATGGGACGAATCTCAGGAATTTCCAAAACAAACGTTCCACCATATGGGTGAACTGGGTTTATTGGGTGTTTTGGTTCCTCAAGAATATGGTGGAGCAGGATTTAGCTACCATGAATATGTGACAGCAATTATCGAACTCTCTAAGGTCGATGGTTCAATCGGATTATCGATGGCAGCTCACAATTCTTTATGTACCGGCCATATTCTTCAGCACGGTAGTGAAGAGCAGAAGAAAAAATACCTGCCAAAGCTAGCAACCGGTGAATGGATCGGAGCATGGGGTCTCACAGAACCAAATACTGGTTCTGATGCGGGAAATATGAAAACAGTTGCTGAAAAAGAAGGAGATGAATGGGTGATTAATGGAGCTAAAAATTTCATCACGCATGGGAATTCCGGTGAAGTTGCTGTGGTAATCGCTAGAACAGGTGAGCCAGGACATTCGAGAAATGCAAGTGCATTTATTGTAGAACGAACCAATCCAGGTTTCAAACAAGGGAGAAAAGAGAACAAGCTTGGAATGCGTGCTTCAGAAACATCTGAAATGATTTTTGAAGACTGTAGAATCCCAACAGAAAATCTAATTGGTGAAGTAGGTGATGGGTTTGTGCAGGCGTTGAAGGTGCTTGACGGTGGCAGAATTTCGATCGCAGCGCTGAGTTGTGGGATTGCAGAAGGAGCTTTGGAAGCTGCGATAGCTTATTCTCAAGAAAGGGAGCAATTCGGTAAGTCAATATCCAAATTTCAGGGAATTTCATTCAAATTAGCTGACATGGCTGTGAAAGTTGAAGCCGCTAAACTGCTTACATATCAGGCTGCTGAACTAAAAAATCAAGGAAAGAATGTAAATAGAGAGTCAGCAATGGCCAAACTGTATGCATCTGAAATTTCTGTTGAGGTAGCAAATGATGGAGTTCAAATTTTTGGGGGATACGGATATACAAAAGACTATCCTGCTGAAAAATACTATCGAGATGCAAAATTATGCACTATCGGAGAAGGTACTTCTGAAATACAAAAGGTAGTAATTTCTCGAACCTTAATGAACCAATAATTGTAATGCTATAAAATAGCTACTATATTTGCGGCCCATTAAAAATTCTGAAATGTTAATAATCAACGTTAAAGAGAACGAGTCAATAGACAGAGCGCTAAAAAGATTCAAGAAGAAATTCGAGAAGACTGGAGTACTTCGAGAGCTAAGATCAAGAACTCACTTCAAAAAGCCTTCAGTGGCAAGAAGAGAGGAGTTCATTAAAGCTAAGTATATCCAGCAAATAAGAGACGAGGAAAATAAATAATACTTTCTTCTTCTTCTTCACCCAAGATTTTAATAAGTTAGTATACATCCCGAGTCTTCGGGATGTATACTGCTTATGGTCGAAACCTTCCTTAAATATCTTTCCTTTGAAAAACGTTATAGCCATCACACCATTGAGGCTTACAGGAAAGATCTTCAGCAGTTTGTCGAATACTTAAACACTGATTTCGAAATTTCTGATATATGTGATGTAACACATACTCATATCAGAGGTTGGGTCGTTTCGTTAATGGATTCGGGTCTTTCACCTAAATCTGTAAACAGAAAAATTGCCACACTGAAATCCTTTTATAAATTCTTGATGGCAAGGGAATATTTGGATATAAATCCTGCTTCCCAAATCAAGCCTTTAAAAACCAAGAAAGATCTCCCTGTTTTTGTTAAAGAAGATGAGATTATCAACCTTCTTGATCAAGTTGAGTTTTCAGATGATTTCTCCGGAGTACGAGATAAATTGATCTTAGAACTCTTATATTCTACGGGTATCCGATTGGCCGAACTGCAAGGTTTAAAAGAAGCTGATGTTAATTTTTATGAAAATACCATAAGAGTATTAGGAAAAAGGAATAAAGAACGCATCATCCCTGTAGGGAATTCGTTAATACAATTGATAGGTAACTATCAAAATCTAAAGAAAGAACAGGGAATGACAGGGGATAAATTATTAGCGACAAATACAGGAGCAGCATTATACCCAATGTACATTTATCGCAAGGTCAAATCATACCTTAATGCGGTAACTACTTTAAGCAAAAGGAGTCCGCATGTCATGCGACACACTTTTGCGACTCACTTATTAAACAAAGGGGCCGATCTGAATGCAGTTAAAGATTTGCTGGGTCACACCAGCCTAGCTGCTACTCAGGTTTATACCCATAATTCAATAGAGAAGCTTAAGGCGGCCTTTGATCAGGCTCATCCTAAAGCTTAATGTATAACCTTTTAAACGTGACAGATATGAAGTTACAGATGCATTCCATTCATTTCGACGCAGACGGTAAGCTGCTCGATTTTATTCAGAAGAAAGTTGATAAGTTGGAGACTTTTTATGACCGTATAATAGATGGGGAGGTCTTTCTTAGAGTTGAGAATGATGATTCCAAAGAGAATAAAATAGTAGAGATAAAACTGAATGGGCCTAAAAACCAGTTCTTTTCTAAAGAAAAGTCTCGCTCATTTGAAGCAGGCACTGATGCAGCTGTAGAAGCCTTGAGAAGGCAACTTAAAAAACACAAAGAAAAAGTAATTGCACATTAGTCATTAAAAATTTCTATAGCATTAAAAAGCCCCATTTCCAGTAGTAAATGGGGCTTCTTTTTTGACCTTATATTTCTTTAACTCTTCCACTTAATTGTGCACCCAATTGCCCTCTTTTGAGTAACGCTCGGCTTGCTACCTGATAAAACAGCATTGATTGCGTCCTCTACATAGGTTTCAGAAACATCAGAAGGATCATTAGGGCTATTATCTATTGCTCCAATAAATTCAACCTTGTATTTTCCCTCAGCCTCCTTGTTAAGCACATAGACATGCGGTGTTTTAGTAGCCCCGAAAGCTTTCGTCACCTCCTGACTATCATCCCTTACATAAGGAAAAGTGTAGCCTTTATTGTTGGCTCTTTTCTTCATTTCATCCATAGAATCTCCTGGCTGCTGCGTAATATCGTTTGGATTAATTGCAATAACAGGAAATCCCTTGTCAGCATATTTTTTATCCAATTCTAAAATACGAGATTCATATGCTTTTGCATAGGGGCATGTATTGCATGTAAAAACTACAATAAAACCTTTGGCGTCAGTATAATCGGCCATAGATATCATTTTGCCATCTACATTTGGCAATTTGAAATCTTTCGCATAATCACCAACTCCATAACCTGCAAGAGGTTTTGAGGCATTCATAAATAATACAGCGACTACAGCCAGCATGCCTACAATTAGGATGAATGTTCTTTTCATGGTTTTAGACATTTACTTAATTCAAATATTTTTTTACTGCTTTTTCTAATTCTTCCTTAGTAAACGCACTTTCATGGAAATACGTTTTACCTAAATCTGTCACAAACAACGTTGCAGGTATAGCGCCAGACCATTCATTGCTTACCTTTCCCATGTAGCTATCCGGATCTTTCTCATCCAAAAAAAGTACCTCAGTTTTCAAATTTTTCTTAGCAACAAATTTTTTAACCCTATCAAGTTCGCTTTGGAAATCTATACTTACCAAGTATACTTTCACATTTTCACTGTTATCTAATTCTTCAAAGTGAGGTAATTCTTTGATACATGGAGCACACCATGTAGCCCAAAAATTAAAAACTGTCAAGGGTGCTTCGGTATAAAGTATCTTTTTTTGGAGATCCGCAAATTTAACTACCTCTACCTCTTGTGCAGATAAATGCACTGAAAGTATAATGAACAGTGCAAAGAATATCTTTTTCATCATATCAAATACGAAAATAGCTTAAACAAGTTTTTCATAAAAATCTTCAAATCTCTAATTTGTACAAAACCAAGATTACCAAATTCTACATAATAGAAAAACAGGCTTCAAAATAATTCTACACTTATCTTGATCGATTTACCGTGAGGGAACAATTGTGAGATTCAAAGTTTGATAAGCATAATATAACTCAGCAATGAAATCTTCAAAATATTGCCTCCAAATATTATCATCGTTATTTATCCACAAATGAGTCAAGTTATCCACATTTTTGATGGGTCGTGAATTAATGACTTGATTATCAGTCATTTAAAATAAATATCCACTTATTTGATTTTGTTGATAACTCGAACAATCTGTATTTAATGCGCTGAATACCAGAGGTTTATCAAATGATAATTATTCTGCAGTTTGGCGGATGAGCTTTTTTCTATATGCATTAAAAATCCGGGACTTAGAAATAAAGCCAATATATTTCCCATTGTCAATAACTGGTAAATTCCATGCCTGTGTCACCTCGAACTTATTCATTACTGATTGCATTTTTTCTTGAGTAGATACACTAGCAGGTGGTTTTTGCATTATGGTCTTTATTAGCACATTTTGCCTTGATACATCGTCAAACATCATTTCTCTAATGTCATCAAGCGTGACAATACCTTGGAGGGATTTGTTTTCATCTACAACCGGGAAAATATTTCGCTTACTTTTCATAACAAGCTTTACCAGATCATCCAGTGTTGCCTCTGGCCTGATCGTTAATAAATCTTTTTCGATGATTTTCTTTAAGTCAATTAGACTCAGCACAATTTGATCTTTATCGTATTGAATGAGATCTCCAGTTTCAATGAGTCTTTTGGTGTAAATACTATGCTTCTCAAAATAGGAGATGGTACTGAATGAAATTGCAGATACTAACATCAATGGAACGAAAAGCATATAACCACTTGTGATTTCGGCAATAAGAAATATAGCTGTTAATGGTGCATGCAATACACCACTCATTACCCCACACATTCCAACTAAGGTAAAGTTGCTCGTACTTAGAGAGGTGCCCAAAATTGAATTTGATGTAGAGCTAAAAATAAATCCGGATAGGCCTCCCATAAATAATGAAGGGGCGAAGATTCCCCCGCTTCCTCCCGCTCCGATAGTCAAAGCAGTAGCTATTGGTTTGACAAGCAGGATAAGGAATAAAAATATGATTAAAGAAGCTTTATTCTCTGATAATTGATAAAAGAAGCTATGATAAAACACTTCAGCAGATTGACCTTGAAGTAAGCTCTTAATGGTATCATATCCTTCACCATAGATTGGGGGAAAAGTAAGGATGATTAGGGCTAGAGAAATTCCACCTACCACCGCACGCCCAAAATCATTTTTCAGTTTCTTAATTCTCCCTTCAAAAAAGTACATGATACGTGTGAAATAGAGTGATATCATTCCGCATACAGCACCAAACAATAGATAGTACGCAGTTTCGCTAGCTATGAAAATGTCCGTTAGCTTAAACGTGAATAGAATGTCCTCTCCTAATAGCACAAGTGCCACCAGTTGGCCACAAACCGAAGCAATTAAAAGTGGAATGAACTTGTTGATTTTCACTTCAACCAGAATTACTTCCATTGCAAAAATCACCCCAGTCACAGGAGAATTAAAAATGGCAGAGATAGCTCCTGCGGCACCACAACCCAACAAAATCGTTCTGTTTTTGTATCCAAAATGAAAAAGCCTGGCGAGGTTAGAACCTATTGCAGAGCCAGTTACTACTATGGGCGCCTCAAGACCAACTGAGCCACCAAAACCTACAGTTATAGCGCTGGTTACCATTCGTGAATACATCCTGGTTCGCCGTAAAATGCTAGAGTTCTTAGAAATGGAATAGAGAATCTGCGTGATGCCGTGTCCTAGATTTTCCTTGAATAGATATTTAGAGACAATTACTGTCAACACAATACCAATTAAGGGATACCCAAGGTAGAAGTAGTTAAAGCTAAAAAGGTCAAGGTTTAGTTCGAGGTAATGAATGATCAGATGAACTGCACTTTTAAGAATCACAGCTGCCAGACCTGAAAATATACCAATGAGCCCGGCAGTTATTAACAGGAAGTTATTATCTCCGATGTGTCGAATCCTCCACACCAGAAATTTCATAAGTAATGAACTGAATGTACTTTTCCCCTGATTTGCCATTTTACAAGATCTGGCAAAGGTATGACTTAGATTGAGTCAATGAAAAAGGGTTAAACAATTACCGCGTTTTTCTTTTCCAGTGCCTCCTCGACAAATTTAAAAGTTGATAAAACCTCAGGCTTACCATCCACTACAGCTACATCATGCTCAAAATGTGCAGATGGTTTTTTATCAGCTGTAATAATGGTCCAACCGTCGTTCAATTGGATTACCCTTCGAGTACCCATATTGATCATTGGCTCAATGGCCACAACCAATCCTTCCTGGATTTTACTACCTCTTCCTCTCTTACCAAAGTTTGGAACTTCTGGTGTTTCATGCATCTTCTTCCCTAATCCATGGCCAACCAACTCCCTAACCACTCCGTATCCATGATTTTCTGCATGCTGTTGAATCGCAAAACTCAAATCACCTATTCTGTTTCCAGTTACCAGCTGTTCTATACCAAGATCAAGACATTCTTTCGTTACGCGAAGAAGTTGCTTTACATCGTCAGTAATTTCACCAACAGCAAATGTATACGCGTGATCTCCGTAATATTCATTTTTTAATACCCCTATATCTACTCCAACAATATCGCCTTCTTCCAACGGTCTTTCAGTAGGAATTCCATGAACTACTTGTTCGTTTACTGATGTGATAATCGAATTTGGATAATCATATAATCCTAGAAAAGCTGGAACTCCTCCATGATCTCTGATGAATTCATCAGCAATTTTATCTAGTTGAAGCGGTGTTACTCCTGGCTCAATTTTTTCAGCCATTAAGCCCAACGTCTTGGAGACCAGAAGAGCACTCTCCCGCATTATTTCTATTTCTTCCCGTGTCTTGTACTTTATCATCAGTTTGCAAAAATACTAACAAAAAACCCTGGCTACTCAAATGAGAAACCAGGGTCATATTTAATTGTTTTTTATTTCCTGTTTGTTATGACTTTTTAGTCACCCCTTCCAATACATCTTTGATAGGAACTCGAACTCCATCTTTATAAGATACAACCCATGCGTCTTTCACTCCCATTGCCCTTAGATGCTTCTTGAAATTGTCAGCTTCCCAATAATCTCGGAAAACACCTATTGTGAATTTCTGAAGTCCATCTGCATTTTCCGCTCCAAAATTTGGAGAATTATTCGCATATTTAGATAAATCTTCTTTCTTTCCATAAGCTCCAAGCTGGACTTTAAACACAATTCCTTTGCTTTCCTCGATATTACCTCCAGTATTGTTGCTTGCAACATTTTCTGCTGGTTGCTTGCTTTGTAACCTGGACAATTCTTCTCTTAAATCCCCAATTTGTGATTGATACGTAAGAATTTGTTCATCCTTCTCAGCAAGTCTATCATCGATATTTCCAAGTTCAGTTTTCAAACTGGTCACTTGTCCTTTTAACGATTTATTTTCGTCAAGCAACTGCTTGTACTGTTCCGGCTCTAATTTCTTAATTCTTTTCTTCCACTCTTTTTGCTCCTTTTTGTCCATTTGAGCACTTGCTTCAAATGCAAAAACACAACAGAGGGCCAATGCGATAAGTGATATAAATTTTTTCATCTTCCTGTGAAATTGGTTTTTTCTGCAATCATTAATGTTACTAAAGTACAAAAATCTCTTGATAATGGATAAAGAATCAGCTTTTTAGGGAGCCAATCATATCTTCAGGCTTAACCCATTCCGTGAACTGTTCATCCGTAACAAGTCCCAAATCGATGGCGGCTTTTCTAAGCGTGGTTCCTTCTTTGTGGGCCTTTTTGGCAATTTTAGCTGCATTTTCATATCCGATATGCGTGTTTAAGGCAGTCACCAACATGAGGGAATTCTCCAGTTTTTCCTTAATTACCTCATGATTTGGCTCTATTCCAATCGCACAATTATCATTGAATGATTCACATGCATCACCTATTAATCTAGCCGAATTCAACAAATTGAAGACCATCATTGGCTTGAATACATTCAATTCAAAGTGACCGGTAGCACCTCCAGTTGATACTGCTACATCATTTCCAATCACCTGAGCACATACCATTGTCAGCGCCTCACATTGAGTGGGGTTCACCTTTCCAGGCATGATTGAAGACCCTGGCTCATTTTCTGGAATCAGAATCTCACCAATCCCACTTCTTGGCCCAGAACATAACATTCGTATGTCATTCCCAATTTTCATCAGGCTAACTGCTAATTGCTTGAGTGCTCCATGCGTTTCTACAATCGCATCATGAGCAGCAAGTGCCTCAAATTTGTTTTCTGCGGTTCGCATAGGCATTCCTGAGTGCTTGGCAATTTTCTCGGCTACCAATTCTGCATAACCTTCTGGTGTATTCAAACCAGTACCAACTGCTGTGCCTCCTAAAGCAAGCTCTGATAAGTGATCCAATGTATTATGAAGCGCTTTTAAGCTATGATCAAGTTGCGAAACATATCCTGAAAACTCCTGCCCCAAACTCAATGGTGTAGCATCCATAAAGTGTGTTCGTCCAATTTTGACCACATCCATGAAAGATTCCGCTTTTTTGTGAAGCGTATCTCGAAGCTTTTTCACTTTGGGGATGGTGTTCTCAACCACCATTTTATAACTCGCAATGTGCATTGCAGTAGGAAAGGTGTCGTTTGAGCTCTGGCTTTTGTTTACATCGTCATTGGGATGGATCACTTTTTTATCATCTGCCAACGAGCCTCCATTTAAGACATGGGCACGATTGGCAATAACCTCATTTGAATTCATATTGGATTGTGTGCCAGAACCAGTTTGCCAAACGACTAATGGAAATTGATCGTCTAGCTTTCCTTCCAAAATTTCATCACAAACTTTACCGATAAGATCTGCTTTTTCTTGTGAGAGAACACCTAATTCATGATTTGTTTCAGCTGCTGATTTCTTTAAAATGGCAAATGCTCTAATTATTTCCATTGGCATTTGATTTTTCTCTCCACCAATTTTAAAGTTGTCTCTTGATCGTTGGGTTTGTGCTCCCCAATATTTGTCAGCAGGCACTTTCACCTCGCCCATAGTATCGTGTTCTATTCGGTATTCCATGATTCAAATTTTTGTTACTACAAATCTAACAATGGATCACGCTTTTGGATTTCAATAAGTAAGGTTTTTGTGTAATCGAATTTCCAGACATACTTTTGTTTAGAATTATTCTAAATAAGGCGCTATTGATAACATCCGTTCTACTTGCAGATTTTCAGTACTTAACCAGGCAAGGCATTGCCTCGCTGATTAAAGCTATGCCTGGCTTTGATTTAGTTAAAATGATTGAATCTCCGAATCAATTGATAGAACATGTTAAGTCAGTCAATCCTCAGCTAGTAGTAATAGATATTTCAGATAAGGATAAAGAACTTATCCCTTCATTGAGAATGCTGAAAGAGGAGACAGAATGCAGTTTTCTGGTGATCTCCAATAGCCAAACCAAAGAATCCATCCGACAACTTCTGGCAATGGGGATTAAAGGAATCCTTACTAAAAATTGCAGTGAAGAAGAAATTATCAACGGATTGAGGGCGGTATCTCAAGGCAACCGATTTTTTTGTAATAATATTTTAGAATTAGTGGTCGATCGGCCAGATGAGGTAGATAACTGTGAGCCTACGAATTTGACGCCTCGAGAATTTGAAGTTTTAGAGTTAATCACCCAAGGGTTAACAACTGCTCAAATTGCCGATCATCTCCATTTGAGCATTCATACAATTAACTCGCACAGAAAAAATACACTTAAAAAACTGGGGTTGAATTCACCCACTGAGCTTGTCGTATATGCACTTGAAACTGGATTAGTGAAGAAATCTACACTGGTATAGAGGTCAGAATCTGCTTTAGGTGTATTCCATCAATTCCGGATATTCATAAACAGAAGCGTAATGACCATTGATCTGTATGTATTCAATGAGTTTGGAGTAAAAATTATCAATACCTAAGGTGGATGAGTCACCAATAATCACCAGTCTGTGACGAGCACGCGTTATTGCAACATTTAGTCTTCGATATTCTTTTAGAAACCCTATTACACCCTCGTTATTCGATCTTACCAACGATATATATATAACATCTCTTTCCTGTCCCTGGAATGCATCTACACTATTGATGTCTATCATTTCTCTATGGTGTGCAAGTTTTTCTGATTGATTTAATAAATGTGTCAATACCTCCACTTGTGCTTTGTAAGGAGCTATAACACCTACAGATAAACCTTCTAATTTTTCTTTTTCCAATAGTCGAATCAATACCTCAGCTTCTTGCTCATTATAAGTACTCAAGGTTTCTTGTTTAATCTTTTCTGCATAGCCCGCTCCTGCGGTATCAATCATACTCACCACATGGTCGAAGTGTTTAGGTCGCAGAAGAATACTCTGATCAGCCTTTAACTTGCCTTTATAAAACTGTTCACTTGAGAATCCCATAATTTTTGGATTCATTCGGTACTGAACCTCAAGCATGGTAACACTACTTGCTTGAGCCTCAAGGCCCTTAGCAAATAGAGTATCCTCAAGCCCTTCTTTTGCTGCTTCAAAGGATTTTATAGTGGGTGGTAATTGATAATGATCTCCAGACATAATGACGCGCTGTGCGCGTGTTATCGGTATCCAGGCAGCTGCTTCCAATGCTTGTGAGGATTCATCAACAAAAACAGTTTTAAACAATCGATCGCTGATAAGCGAATGACTACTTCCGGTTAACGTACATGCGATTACTTCAGCTTTGTCTGCTAAACTTTCGGAAATATAATTTTCCAGGTGCCTCGATTCACTTTTAAGAGCTTTGGCTTCTTTGTAAAGCATATCACGTTGCTTCTTTTCTTCTCTTCCAAATGAGCGCTTGTATTTTCCTGCAAGATTTCTATACTCTTCTGACTGCTTCCTCATCTCCCTGAGTCGATTAAAATCAGGGTGTTTACTGATGCGAACATCCAGGCTGTTTTCCACTACTTCTGGTGTCAATCGAGCGGGATGCCCGAGCCTAAGAACATTCAATCCTTCACTGATCAGCCGTTCTACCAAAAGGTCCACTGCAGCATTGCTAGGTGCACATACCAGTACTTGCCTTTCTTCTCTTGTTATTTCTTTGATACATTTTACCAGTGTAGTGGTTTTGCCTGTACCTGGTGGACCATGCACGAAAGCGACATCATGGGCATGAATAATTTTTTCAAACGCTTTGTTTTGTACATCATTCAACGATGGAATCTTGTAACTATGTCCTTTTTCAAAGTTTGCTTGCTTCAAGCCATAAAAAATATTCCGTAGCTCAGCTAGCCGATCGTTTTTAGCATGGCTCACTTGGTGCAAGGCTTTATTCATCTCTCGATAAGTCCCGTCATCGAAAAGAAGATTTATTCCAAGCTTGGCTTCCTTTACCCAATCCGGAAGAAATGATTGGTTCAGAACAATTCGCATGGTATCCTCTTTTAAGTAACTTACCACACCACCGAGCGTCTTCTCCTTCTCATCTGAACCAGAGAAAATTCCTACAACAGCTCCAACTTGAAAAGCATGTTTCTGCTTTACATTTTTCTGTTTCCTTATTTCAACGGTGATTCGTTCTCCGGTACTTATGAAGTCACTAACCATTTGGATCGGATACCAGGTCACACCGTTTTTTTCACGTTCCTGGATTGAGGTGTTCATCATCCGCTCTTGATAAAGCGCATAGTCAGCATTCTTCTCTTTTTTGAGAAGTTCAATTTGATGCTGGAAAGAATCTGTGATTTCTTGTGATGTCATGAGTTAATGAAAACCCAAAATAGAAGTTTTGGATGAAGAATGATCAATCCCAGAAAAACTTCAACAAATTACTTACTACTGCTAGATCGTTGTAATCTCTTTCCTCAGCTCTTCAATGTCTTGTAAATAAATTTGTTCCAAGACCTCTACATAAGGTCTTTGGTGAAAGTATCCTTTTCTGAAATTGGTCTCCGCGGATTCCAGTTCCTTTAAAGCCAGATCAAATTGACGTCTTGCAATGTAGATTCTAGCTTTGTGATAGAAACAATCAGATAGGGTAGGATAATATTTTAAGGCACGATTAAATTCGGTCATCGCATCATCGAACTGATTAAGTTTTAATAATGAAAGACCTTTGTACAAAATGGCGTAAACGTCCACCCATGCTTCGCCTTCTTCTTCGGTAACTTTATTGATGTAACGATTGAGATAATCTAATGCTGTCTCATAATTCTCAAGGCCGTAATAGCTGATACCTCGCATGTAATCATGGCTCTGCCCCTGTGAATAATCGACCTCACCGTTTACCTCATCTCCAAGGTTAAAATCAGCAATAGCTCTATTATAATCTCGATAAAAATAGAGATATAAGTACCCCCTAAAACCTGCCCATTTTTCAGGTTTTTGTTTAACAGCCTCGTTGTAGAAATAGTACATTTCATCCAGGATACCCCGTTTAACACGTGCAGTCCCAAATTCACGCCAAAGGTCAGCGTCCGTAGAATCCATTTTAAATGCCTCTTTGAGTTGAAATTGCTCCGGAACAGATCCTTGATAATAATAAGTTCTACCACCTCGAAGCTGTGGGCTTAACTGTTTCATCTCGTCTTCTGAGAACGATTTTTTGTACCACTCCTGTTCTGAACAAGAAAGAAGACCTGCAAACAATGTCAGGCTAAGGAAGGATATCAACAATCTCACCGTTTTCAATATTAAATGTGATGTAGAAATATGCATCTCTGGATTTTTCATTTATAACAACTGGCCTCCATTCTTTTAATTTCCTGAGAATTTCAAATAGATGTTCAACGGTCTCCTGGTCAAAAGCCTTGGGCTGATAATCAAGATCATAACCATTAGTGATAAACCTCCCTGGTTTCCCTTCACAGTTCACCACAAACCTGAAGACTAATCTTCCAGATTGATCAAAAAGTTTTGACTTATCCAGATTGGAATAAATGGTGTCTAACATGGCTCGCTTAGAATAAAGATATCTACCGTCAGGAGTAGAATTATAATAGTCGGCTATTCTTCTTTCATGTCCACATAGAACAAAATCAGAATCATCACTGATTGTCTCTTCCGGATCAATCCATGCCACTCGATGCTCACCATGGTTGGCTAGCTGATTAAACTCTTCAATTGGCATTTGCTCCACTAATTCAATATGCCTAGAATAGCTGGCCCCTTTGCTCTTTAATTCCAAAAACCCCAATCCCTCTACATAATATGATTTTGAATATCCTGAATCTGCGATTGAACCAGTTTCAACTTCATGGTATTCCCATTCATTGAAAAATACTTTAGCTGGCTTATTGTTGATGATTGTATCAGCTACAGATCGCTGGTGTTCTGTATATATGTATTCTTTCTCACCAAAGGTGTATTTAATTTTATAAGGGTTTTTAAAGTCTCCTTTCCAATTGGAAATTGTTTTATTAATAAGATTCAATTCAGTGGTGTCGGTTACACTTCGTGAACTGATCGAAATTCCTTTTTCAACTATTATTGAATCCCCTTGGACTGAGTAATATTTATTTCCTTCCAGATCAAATCCAGCGTTATAACTTTCTGTCATATAATGCGAATCATCCAGCTTGATATATTTCGTATAACCCACTTGGGTGACTGGACTCCTATCTGGATTATCAGGGTAAAAATGGTAGTAATACTTGCTGACATACCCATCTTCAAATACCCTCTCAGATGGAAAATACTTGAACACTGAATGATTTAGCGATTGCTGTTCACATCCAGTAATTTGGATAATGAGCAAAGCAGTGATTAGTCTCTTCAACTTGTTTAACCTTTTGAATCGAAAAATACGAAAGCTTTGCTATACAGCAACCGATTTTAGAATCATTAACAATTCGTTAGGAGGATTTATTAAACTCTCCTTTATTAGATTATTTCTTATTCATCATTCCGTAAAGCCTTGGCAATTCTGAGTCCATGCCTCTCTCTAGTGAAATGTAAAGAAGTGTAACCATGGAAAAAACGATCCAAATAACATCATCCAGACTTGTTCCAAACACAATGCGAGTAATAGCAGCACCGAGCATCACTACTTCCAAAGTAAACGCAGCATACTTATTGGCTTTTGGAATGAGAATGCCAATACCTCCAAGGAATTCGAGCACACCAATGAAATACATAAAATACAGTCCATATCCCCACCTTTCAATAAATGCAGTGGACCAAAAACCCTTCAGCATCAAATTTCTCCCAACCATTACTTCTCTTTAGTGACTAACTGTAGAGACTTAATGTTTATTCTCCTCTAATAACAAGATCCAATACTTCTTTTTGATCCTCAAGTGATCGATTTGGCACCTCAAGCTTATCAGAGGTAGTTTCAACATCTGTTTTTGTCACATAAACCAGCTGTTGCACTTGAACGATCTTTTCTCTCCATAGTGTATCTGTCTTTACTACCCGAACTGTATCATGCACCATCACTTCAACCATCCGATCTTGAATAACCGGTACTTCTTTTGTGGGGCGATAGAAAAACACAGCAATCAACAAGATAAATGGTAATATTAGGCTGTAAGCAGGTATTCTTCTTTGAAAGATGTTAGCAATATCAAAAGTTTTTCCCTGACTAAATTCAGCCATGAGTGATTGCTTAACACGTTTGTTAACCTTAATCCTCTCTCCCTGAAGCTTATAGATTCCAACTCTAATTTCTTCATAAGCTTCCTGTGTAAGCTCCTCGCCAACTATCTCGCGTTCTTCTTTAGTAAGCTCCGAATAAGCTTTACTTTTTAGTAAGGATTCAATTTTTTTAAATTCTTTCATTTGTCTAACGTTTTTTTCGGTCGAACTCATGACATTCAATACTTCAATGAAGTTTTAATTTTTTCTCTGGTATAAAAAAGCCGTGACTTAATGGTTCCCTCTGAGATATCCAGCATTTCTGCTATGGTCTGAATGGGTAACTCCTGTTGGTACCGCAACAAAAAGATCAACTTACGCTCTTCTTCCATTTGATCAAGAAGTTCATGTACCTGATCCGTTAGTACAACCTCGTCAAGAGAAAGATCATGACTTTCTTCATATGAGGTCTCTTCTTGATACATTTCCCGGTAAGCATTCTCGAAATTCTTTTTCCGATATGCATTTTTGCACATGTTTGATGCAATTCTGAACAACCATGGTTTCAGAGGATATGCTTCATTGTACTGATCGGGTTTGTTTATAATTTTGGAAAACAAGTCATGAACAAAATCTTCTGCCATTTCTCTATCTGCCCAAAGCATTCGATAAAAGAAAGCACATAGCCTATCAGCATACCTGCTATACAGAATTGAAAAAGCCTGATTATCCCGTTTTTTAATCAGGACCATCAACTCTTCATCTGTTTTATTTATGTGTTTGGTGAAGAACATTATTCTTCAATTACTTCCATAAACAAGCGCATGCCAACACTCAAATCACGACCTTCATAAGTGTTAATGCTTGTGACCGTGCAGTCTTCCGGAAGGTGTCTCCAACTTCCTCCCATGGCTATTCCTTCCGTGTCGGTCATCTCAGCAACATTCCCAACCACGTCATACAAACTGAAGTTGTTAGAAAAATACGTACCGACCGGTGAGGTAAACGTATAGCCATCACCTTTTATCCCTGCCGCACATGTTACTTCTTCCGGGACTTTAACATTCGCAAGGTAGCAGCCTTTTTCGTTTGTTATCTGATTTCTCATACCCCACTCATAATACCACGGATAGGAAACAGTCTCTTTGCTCAAATTGTAGATGCTTTTTTCATCTGTTTCTTTACTCCATGCCTCCAGCTTATTCTCTTCTATATTCCATGAAGTGAATTGGACATAGCTAAGAGCAGCCATTGTCCACTCCTGCTGAGATGGCAATCTGAAGCGTACTTTCTGGTACTTTCTCTTTGGATGTGCATTATACTGGACTGTTAACCATTCACAATAATCTTTAGCCACTTCGAAGGAGATGTCCATCACGGGATAATCAAAATAACTTCCACCAGGTCTTTTTTTCTCTTCCATTTGAGCATTAGCAGGACTATAGTGATAACTACTCAATAGTGCCCTCGTTACCTCGTCATATTCTGAGAGGTCTACCAATCCTTTTTCATAGAGTTCCTCATATCCATTTACTCTTAGATATTCCATATAAAACCAAAATTCACGATTGCTAAGCTCAATTTCCGAGGCATATATACCTTCTTTAATGGGCTGCATGCGCTTATCAAGGGTTTTGATATCAAAATCTACCACCTTAAAAGTTTGAGGAGACTTCTTAGCATCTAAAAGAAGTTCAACTCTGGTCCTGATCTGTGATTTTTCTGCTAAGGAAAGTATCTGATCTTTGAGCTCAGTTGATCTTTCTTCATCGTTTAGCTGATCATAAAAATCTTTAAGTAACATCAATGAAACAATGTAATTTGAGGAAAGTACATTCCCTGTTGCGGTCTTGGGCTCACCATTAAAATCTATGGTGAGGTAGTCCATTAGAAACTTTTCCTCGATGTTTTTTTGAAGTGTTTCAAAGTGGTTGAAATTACTAGTGCCAACAGTTGAGGCAAGTCCTACCACATAAAGTCTATTTTCCAACTTTTGCAGGCTGGTCCGTGGCAAAGTCAATGCGTAATAAATGTTTTGTCCTTGGGCCTCACCTAGAAGCTCTTCTAAAGTCCCGCTTAGGTCATTTTCTTGAAGAACCCTTTCCAGATATTTGGGTTGATTTCTAGCTAATTCAAGATTAAGTATACTTACATCTTTGCGTATATTCATCACATCTTGAAGCACCCAGATTGGTATAGTAGTATGAAGGCCATCTGTGATAAGGAGTCCTTCGTCACTTACAGACATCAAAAGATTATAATTATAATTTAGTGTGCTCGAGTGTATCAGTCCTGCCTCAAATAGCTTTTTTGAGTAAACTGCTCGATTTTTGGCTCCAGTTAAATCTGCATATACCAACTGGTCTTCAAAACTTACTAATTGACTATCATCAATATTTAGTGCCGACTCTAATGCTTTCACTCCTTCATTATTCCATCCAACTAATCTGAATTTGGTGTAGTATTCAGTAAATGAATTTGGAAATTTTTCTAAAATTTGGTTGCGTATGCTTTGAATTATTTCAATATCCTTTCCAGCATACGAGGTAGCCAGAAAATATTGTAGCCAGGACTGCTCATCTGAAGCATCTGAAGCAATGTAGTTCTTCCATTCTTCGGCTTTTTCTGAATACCAGGCGTTGGTTTTAAGTTCTGTGATTTTAGATGGAATATCGCTAGGGCGATTTGGTTGATTGCAAACAAAGGCGATTAAAACTGTTAAAAGTATTTTCATGATTTATAAAATTAGTATTCAGAAAGCCATACACTTAAATATGGAGGAGGTTCAAATCAACCGATATTTTTTTTGAATAATATGAGCTGCAATGCTCGAGGACGTTCAATAAAAAGCCCCGGTCATTTCATGACCAGGGCATCTATCACCAACCAGCTATAAATCGTCACCACGATTTATAATGTGAATACTACTTACGTAAGGCCGTTGATGTTTGGATTTCTTTAGTCAAGAAAAAAATGATTTGAGGATCAAATCATTCTGGTACCTCTCGAATGGCATCCTCGGTAAACTTCCTTCCAAACCCTTTTACTGCAGAAACACAGAAGAATCCTACGATTTGTTCATCATCGGTAGTTTGAATATTTGATTCCACATTGGCCAAACTAGTTGCAAACAATTCACCAAAACTTCCAGGACGATCTGTCTGAATGATTACCTGATTCCAAAAGAACCAGGCTTCTGGAGTGATGGAATTGATCTCAACGTACACACTATCTTCCTCTTCTGGTCCGGTAAAGGGCGGTATAAACTCATCATCCTCATCCGTTTCAAATGGATTTATACTGTCTCTTATCGGCTGAATAAATGTCAAGCCATCAGCATTACCACCAGGTGAGAACGCACCATCAAATGATAAATTAATTTCTGTTGGTTTATTCAAGTAGGTGCCGTTCTTCCAGCTTTTGATCCAGTATGCATCTCCTTCCCCTTCAAAATCCCTGGCCCAAAACTCCGCAACATAGAAATCTTCTAATCCGAATGAACCTTCTTCAAATCTCCAGGTGATGCTATCAATCTCTGGTACACGACCCATTTTACTTATTGATCCGTATTGCTTTCCTTCGATCTGAACATCCAAGAAGTAGGTCTGACCAACCGTTCCAAATGAATCTGCCTCATCTGCTGGTAGCCAACTATATACTCCCGGCTCTTCCTCATTGAATGGATATACGGTTCCATCTGCATCCACCACCAAAACGGATGCACCGGTTACTCCCTCGGGAGCCGTTCCATCAAAATATGCATTGGTTCTTGTGATGTTAATGGTTTGCTTTTCTGCTTTCCGGTAAATCCAAGCATCAAATGCGAGAATTGGATCAGCATCTGCTAATTGTACTATGATGTCGTCTTCACACGAAAAAAGAACAAAAACTGATAGTATGTATAAAAGCTTTTTCATGATCTAAAACTTGAAATTGTAGGTGATGGATGGAATAAATGATGCAAATATGGAAACCTGAGTAGCGCGAGTATCAGCCAAAACGCCTGGATCTACCCGGTCTTCTCCTTGCCAGAAGTAAATTGAGAATGGATTGGCTCTATTGTATATGTTATAAACAGTAAAGACAAGCTCATCTCTGTTTTTACGAGGTGTCCCATCTCTACGAACCGCTCTTCCTTTCATTGTTGCTGAAAAATCAAGACGATGATAATCAGGTAGACGAACGTTGTTCCTCGAGTCATTTGCATTGTGCGGAATGGTAATTCCCTGCACTTCATACCTGCTGGTTGGAAAAGTTGTTGGCGTTCCGCTGATGTACGAAAATGTAGATGACAAAGTCCATCTTTCATTCAATTCGTAAAAGCTTGTCACTTTAAAATTGTGTGTTTGATCAAACCTTGTTGGATACCATTCACCTCTATTGATCCCTTCTGTCTGCAGTTCTGTTCTTCCCAGCGTGTAGCTTATCCATCCATTGAGACGGCCGGAATTTTTCTTGACATATAGCTCCAAACCATACGCTCTTCCTATCCCAGCCAAAAGATCCGTTTCAAGTGATTCATTGATTAAAAGATCCGCTCCATTGATGTACTCGAGCTGCTTATCTGTCTCCCGGTAATAAACTTCAACGGACGTTTCATAATCATTACTTCGAAGATTCTTGAACAAACCCATGGCCCACTGTTGTCCGACCTGAGGCTCAAGATTATTTGAGCTAGGAGTCCATACATCAAGTGGATTCGCAGCTGTGGTATTGGATATCAGGTGAATGTACTGCAACATCCTGTTGTAACTGGCCTTAACAGAAGTGGTTTTATTTAGCTGGTATCTAAATGAAAGCCGTGGCTCCCAACCATGATGACTAGCAATAGATTTTCCTTTTCCAATCTCAATTACATCCTCTATTGGCCTTCTTCTTCCAGGAATAGTATCTCCCAAAATGAATTTATTTCCTTCTCCAATTAGGTTGAAATAAGAGAATCGTAAACCGTATTGAACGGAAAGCTTGTCGTTTATTTTTTGATCATTATTGATGTAAACAGCTGATTCAATCGCCTGTTTATCAGGAACACTAATATTAATGACATCACCATCACTGATACCAATTGCTCTGGCAGGTTCAAATCCGTATTTGAAAATTTCTCCACCAAACGTTAATTCATTACGTTGATCAATGAAATAAGTAAATGATGGTTTGAATGTGAGTGTATTTATGTCTGAATTCCATTCAAATCGATCTCTGGGGTTGTCCCCAAATTCCAGCTCGTATTCATAATCACTAAAGAAGACTGTGAAGTTTGAAAAAAGTCGATCGTTAAAAAGATGATTCCAACGAAATGTTGTCGTTCGGTTGCCCCAGCTGAATCCCTGATCCGCATCAAATTTAAAATTGTCTTTACCAAAATATCCTGAGAGGAAAATCTGGTTTCTATCTGAAAACTTATAATTTGTTTTCATTGTCAGATCGTAGAAGTTCAGCGCAGCTCCATCTCTCAGTTCCTGAACGAATGGTCTGGAAAGAATGTCAGCGTATGACCTCCGACCTGCTATTATAAATGATGATTTTTCTTTTTTAATAGGTGCCTCTATCGCCAACCGGCTAAATATTGTTCCTATCCCACCATTCACTTCAAGCTCTTTATTGTTACCCTCTTTCATTCGGATATCCAGGATTGAAGCTAGTCTGCCTCCATATTGAGCTGGAATTGCTCCTTTATATAATTTCAAATCCTTTACTGCATCCGGGTTGAATACAGAGAAGAAGCCAAGTAAATGCGATGAGTTGTACACCGGAGCTTCATCCAGTAATATTAGATTCTGACCAACTGTGCCTCCTCTTACATTAAATCCTGAAGCTCCTTCTCCTACCGTAGAAACCCCTGGAAGTAACTGAAGACTTTTAATGATATCCACCTCACCAAGAATAGCTGGCATTTTTCTTATTGTTTGAATATCAATCTCAGCGACACTCATCTCTGTAGAGGTCACATTTTCGTCCTCAGGCCTTGCCGTCACCACAACTTCCTGAAGTTGTGTCTGTTCCTCACTTAATTCAATGTCTATCCGAGTATTTGCTGAAAGTGAAATCTTCCTGGTTTGGGTGACAAAACCTATATACCGGTATTCTACGGTATAGTCTCCGGGGGGAAGGGTAATGGAATAGAATCCATAAACATTGGTAATATTTCCAGTGCCTAGTTCTTGAATTAGGACAGTCGCTCCAATTAATGCCTCTCCATTGGCGGCATCAACTACGTTCCCATTAATGGTATGCTTTTCCTGAGCATTCAGAAATAATGGAATGACTGCCAAAAGCAGTAAAAGTTTTTTCAAAACAGTGGTATTTTAAGTGATTGACCTCTCGAAAGACGCACAACTGCTCAAATTGTTTCGCCTGAAGGAGTAAATAACAATTACTTAATGCAAAAAAATGGTGAATGGTTGCTTTGTTTGGCCAGACGGAAACAGAAATAAAAAAATGACGTATATTTACTTTGTATTTCAAAGTACTTTTAAAATGACAAAAGAAAAATATCTCGAAGATCTAAAAGACATTAAAGAGATAATGAACAAATCAACTAGATTCATTTCTCTTAGCGGTTGGTCTGGAGTAATGGCAGGCTCTTTCGCTTTGATTGGGGCATATCTCGCTTATGTGACTGTTTATAATAAGCAGAATTACCTTAGTTATAAAGTTGCTATTCTTGATATAGACAGTATTATTCAACTCATTTTAATAGCTGTGGGAGTAATAGTCCTGTCTTTTGCAACCGGTCTTTACTTCACTTCAAGACAAGCAAAAAAGCAAAATCAACTCATCTGGGATAGGGGAGCAAAACTACTTTTAAGCAATTTTATGATTCCGCTTGTCTCTGGAGGAATACTTTGCCTTATGCTATTGATCAAAGGATATATTGGATTTGTTGCTCCGTTTACATTAATATTTTATGGTCTAGCATTAGTCAATGCTAGTAAATACACCCTTTCACAAATTAAAAGCCTTGGAGTTCTTGAAATAATTCTCGGCCTAATCGCCACCCACTACATTGGATATGGCCTGTTGTTTTGGGCATTAGGTTTTGGGCTTTTGCACATAATTTATGGAATGTTGATCCAAAAACAACAGGCATCATGAAGGAAATCCTGAAGGATTTAAATAAAGCATTTGAAAATAAAACCCGTCTTGGAATAATGTCAGCGTTGGTGGTAAATGAAAGACTTGATTTCAATTCCTTAAAGGAACTCTTAGGGGTAACAGATGGCAACCTTGCTAGCCATTTAAAATCACTTGAAAAATTATCCTATGTAAGTGTTAGAAAGGAGTTTCTTGACCGAAAACCAAATACAAGCTATGAAGCAACATCAGAAGGTACTAGGGCATTTAAAAGGCACTTGAGTGCTATTGAAAAACTATTAGAATAATTTTTTTGTCTTACCACTTTGTAATACAAAGTACTTTTAAATCAAATAACATGGAAAATGAAAATGCATCTTTAGATCGTTTAAACAGATGGATTAAGAATTCGGTCACTTTAAAACTAGGAACAATCGGCATATTAATATTGATTCTCCTGATCCCTTCATCAATGATAAAATCAATTATTGATGAAAGGGAAAGTTTAAGTTTATCCGCAATATCGGAGGTTAGCTCAAAGTGGGCTGATGAGCAAACAATGACAGGGCCGGTCTTAAATGTTCCTCTTATTTACGAATATCAAAATGAAGTTAAAGACGAAAAGAGCAATAAACTTGAAATAGTAACATATGAAAAAACTGAAATATTAACTATCCTACCAAACCAATTGAAGGTAAATGGTTCAGTTTCACCAAAAAGTCTAAAGAGGGGAATCTATGAAGTAGTAGTTTATGAGTCTGAATTAAAAGTGAATGGGAGTTTCGCTCTCGATTTAGAAGTTGATAAAACTAACCTTAAAGAGGTAAGGTGGAATAATGCATTCATTACATTAGGAATATCTGACCTAAGAGGCATTAAAGAAGGTGTCATATTTGAATGCGATGAAAAACGATATTCTGTTAAACCAGGATCAAAATCTGACTTAATTAAATCGGGGGTTTCATTTCAGCCAAAAATTATTGACTCACTGGAAAAGTTGAATTTTGAATTTATCCTTTCACTACAAGGAAGTCAAAACCTCTCCTTCATTCCTTTAGGTGGTGTTACTGACGTAAATTTGGCTTCAAAATGGACTACTCCAAGTTTTAACGGAAACTTTTTACCAGATAAAAGAAGTATCAATGAAAATGGTTTTCAAGCAACTTGGAAAGTATTGCAATTAAACAGAAACTACCCTCAACAATGGTTAGGATTCCAAAATCCTGAACAAATTAAAAATTCCCAATTTGGGGTAAACCTGCTCTTACCATTAGATGATTATCAAAAATCAATGCGGTCGGCTAAATACTCGGTGATGACACTCGCTTTAACTTTTTTAGTATTTTTTATTGTTGAAATCCTTAATAAGAAGAAAATTCACCCTCTTCAATATACATTGGTAGGATTAGGTCTCTGCCTCTTTTACATCTTATTAGTTTCAATATCAGAACATTCAAATTTCAACTTTTCCTATCTTATTAGTTCCGTATCAATTATTACAATGATCACACTTTACTCCTTGAGTATTCTAAGAAATAAAAAAATGTCAATGATTCTTAGTGTAATACTAGTTTGTATTTATGGATTTGTATTTATAACACTACAATTAGCCGATTATGCATTGCTACTGGGTAGTATTGGATTAACTATAATCCTGGGACTAACTATGTACTTTACTCGTAAGATAGATTGGTACAATATCCAAGAAATTGGAAAATAGCATAATATGTGGTGAGGTGAAACTCACCACATTTTCTCATAGGGCAGCCAATGCTTTCTCATAATCGGGCTCCTGACCTACCTCCGGGACTAACTCTGTATACTTTACCAAACCTTCTTCATCAACTACAACAACAGCCCGGGCATTAAGGCCTTTAAAAGCTCCTTCGATAATTTCCACTCCATAGTTTTGTCCAAAATTTCCTCCATCTCGGAAGTTGGTAAGGTTATCGAGGTTGTCAATCCCCTCCGCATCACAATATCTCTTAAGTGCAAATGGTAAATCTTTAGAAACACAAACGATTCTTGTATTTCCTAATTTTGAAGCCTCCTGATTAAATTTTTTGGTAGACATGGCACAGACTCCTGTGTCAATGCTAGGGTAAATATTTAGAATTACTTTTTGTCCGTGATAACTTGCCAATGTCTTCTCCTGCATGTCTTTGCTTACGAGTGTAAAGTCCGGAGCAGCACTTCCGACAGTTGGTAGATTCCCAATAGTATTGGTCTCAGTGCCTCCTAATGTGATTTTAGCCATAATTGTAGGTTTTGAATGGTGTAATTAAATAATCTAAGGGAACATCCCAGTCCTCGGTTTGCAATATTTCATCTACCGGAGGAGACAAAGATAACCCTACCTTGAGTGCTTTTGTTTCTTTCAGCAAGCGATCATAGTAACCTCCACCATAACCAACCCTAAATCCATTTCGATCAGATAGTAGTAGTGGGACAAAAATTAAATCGAGATCTTCAATGGATATTTCTTCTGCATCAACGGGCTCGGGAATCCCTTTTCGGTTTTCAATCAATGCCGTTTGCTCTTCCATTAAATAATGTCTCATCTGTTTAAACATGAAATCGGTTTTTGAAACCACGACCTGAATGTTGCCAGACCAAAATGCTGGCAGGAGCGAAGTAATATCCGGTTCATTATTTTTTTGAATGGGCAGAAATATATGAAGCTTGGAAATGGCCTTTCTTTCAAGGAAATTGGCCACAGATTCACAGAGTTGTTCATTTCTCTGAGAATACATTACCCGATCCAGTATCATTCGATACTGCAAAAGAACTTTTCTAAAGTAGGATTTGGTAATCATAGCTAGTCAGGTAACTCTTCACAATAAACACCCTGAGAACGAACAAAGTGGAGCATTTCCGATTTAGGAGCATCTTTCTTTGTTTCCACTTTTAGCACCCGATCTACGTCATCCATATCGATAGACCACCTGGCAATGCAATCATTTTGACTTAGCGCTGGCTTTAGCTGATTCAGTTGCCTTTTTGTTTTAATGTCTGTTTTTAGGATAATTAATTTCATGGTGATATTACTTTTTACTTGGATCAAATGAGAACACTTCTTCCAAAGGCTTTCCAAACGTGTGCGCAATTTTGAATGCCAATTCCAATGAAGGAGAGTACTTCCCTTTTTCAATAGCCACTATGGTCTGTCTGGTTACCTTCACCTCCTCAGCAAGCTGCTGCTGGGTCATCTCATCATTCTCGAATCGAAGCTTCCGTATATTGTTTTGAATGCTGTGAGTGCTCATATCAAACCCCTTTTCTGTGATAGTAGAATCGGGACAGGTTATCAAAAATTTCTGATCCTATGCCCGCTAGAATTAGTGCGATAAACATAAACTTGGGTGGATAGCCAAAAGCGAGCACCAGCAACGCTGTAACGAAACCCATACCAAATATGAAATAGGAATTTCTTGTTGATTTTAGCTCAATGAGTTTGTCCCGCTCATCCTCAAAGCCTGCAGTTTTTTCTTTCGTAATGATATAATTGATTATCGCAAAGGCAATCAATACGACAATTTTAGTGACAATGGAAATCGGGATAGCGATGAGAATAGCTTTGGACCAAAATTGAAGCTGCTCATCAGTATTCATTATTTGAGCATCAAATCGCTCGAATACTGACCAATAATAAATGCCCAATACCAATATGGTACTCAGCATACTCACTATACTCTTTCTTTCGTAGTAATCCATTTTTACGTTTTTATGTCTGGTTAACTTTACTAGATGTACAGTATTACGGACATAAAGTTAAAAATGTTTTACTATATGTATAATATTTTTTACATTTTGTTTTCCAACTTGATAGTTTATCAATTTCATGAAAATAAAATTCGATTTAGTCTTCATTTGTGAAACAAATAAATTTTTCTTACGTTTGGTCTTCAAAACTGAAACAAATGAAAGGAACTAATCTCGGAGAATTTCAGGAAATTGTCTTGCTCTCAATTCTTATTTTGGATGAACAGGCATATGGTCTAAAAATCCAGAAAGAAATCAGTCAGCGACTGAAAAGACACATGAGTCGTGGTGCATTACATGCTGCCTTATCCAGGCTAGAAGAAAAAGGATTTCTAGAATCACATGTAGGGGGTGCTACCGCTGAGCGTGGGGGGCGCAGAAAAAGATACTACTCCCTAACTCCAAGTGGTAAAGAATCTTTGAGACAGGCAAAAGAGCTACGAGAAGAAATGTGGAGCATGGTACCAAAATTTAGCTTGGAATGAACGATCAGCAACCACCTAAAGGATTTAGGAAGCTATTCGAGTGGTTTTGCGAACCTGAGCTATTCGAAGAGTTACAAGGAGATCTTGAAGAAGCTTTTTATGAGAATGCAGAAGAACTAGGTTATTCAAAAGCTCGATCCAGATACAAAAAAGAGGTGCTGCGAATGATTCGTCCTTCTGTAATCAAAAATTTCAACGTAAAACTTGCAAAGTCATTGAGCCTCCCAAGAAACTACCTCAAAACCTCATTACGTGCCATTAAATTGCACCCGTTCTATGTTTTTGCTAATGTGTTCGGATTGGCCTTGGCATTATCGATTTGCACCATTGGCTATTTTAATTATCGATATAATTCGACATTCAATACCTATTTTGAGGGCGCACCTAATCTTTACAAAATCCATGGAGAAAGAATGGGTGAAACAACACTTGGTAATTCTTCCATTGCACTCGCACCTGCATTAAAAGCTCATGAAATTCCGGCCTTTCGCTACATAGTAAATAGTTTATCAATTAAGGAAGGAAAGCGATTATTCAGCTCAAGAATCGCATTTACAGACCCTGAATTTCTTAGGTATTTTCCTCTAAACAACCTTGATGATAAACCTGTAAAATCCCCAGATGGTAATCAAATAATAATTTCGGAGCGATTGGCATTGAAACTTTTCAATGAGGTTTACCCGGTGGGTCGCATTGTGAAAATTGTATTTCCAAACCAAAAAGAAAAATCACTCATCATTTCGGATGTATTTGAAGTCCCGCCTTCCAATACGAGCTTTTCGCAATCTGCCTTTCTCCCTATAGAGGAATACTTTAATATTTATCATTTGGATGAAGGTGACTGGTCTCAAGAAGTGAATGCCACATTTGTATTCGCAAGAGGATCTGAGTTAGATCGAATTAAGGATCACTTAAATACTTTGCTATCCATCAGAAATGAAAATAACCCATCCACTGTCGTTGCTAGCTATGCTTTAGACAATATTCTATACTGGCCAGAGATTGAGCCTTTTCTATATAGAGGAGATTTTGTTCATCACCTGCACCCATCATCAGTAGCGGGTATAGCGGGTGCTGCTATTTCGGTACTTCTTCTGGCATGTTTCAATTTCATAAATACCAGCATTGCTCTTTCTGGTAAACGGCTAAAAGAAATTGCTGTGAGAAAAATAATGGGTGGTAATCGTAAGAGCACCATATCTCAATTCATGATTGAAAATACTTTCATGATTACCATGGCAGTTATTCTTTCTTTTGGAATTTCCTACCTTCTCATACCTGGTTATAATGCCCTTTTCGAGCGAGAATTGATTCAACTTGAGAATGTGCCATTTAGTACGCTTCTGCAATTTTCTATTGTCATTGTACTTATCGTCACACTTCTTTCTGCTGCTTATCCTTCCCTTCATGTTTCAAAATTTTCACCTCTTGTGATTTTCAGAAATAAAGTGGTTTTATCAGGAAAAAATAGATTAACGACCATTTTGCTGACCTTCCAGTTTGCTCTTTGTTTTTATAACATTTTCGGGGTTTTACTCAATGTTGATAATTCATATTATCAGGAATCACTCGACCGAGGGTACGATGTAGACAAAGTAATTAATATCCCTCTGTACCGCACCAGTCAGCATCAAGTGCTGGCGGATGCTTTGAGCCAAAGTCCCTATGTCAGCACTGTTTCCGGTACCGCTAATTTGGTGGGGTTTTCTAATGAACAAAAACTCATGAATTATGAGGGTGACGACTATCAGGTAGCAGTTATTCAAACCGGTAATAATTACCCGGAAACTGTTGGTCTACGATTAAATAAAGGTTCATTTTTTAAAGAATTAGGAGAAAATGAGGATAAAGTAATCATCAATTCCATGCTCGAAAGGCAATTTGGTGAGGACTTGTTGAATAAAACCATTACAGTAAATGGCGAACGATATTCTGTCATTGGAGTAGTCGACGATTTTAATCTAAGAAACATAATGATGGATAATAAAATAACCCCAGTGGTTATTAAATATTCACCAAGTGAAACATACTACTACACAACCATTCGTGTTAATGGTGATCCAAATCTAGCCCATGATGAGATTGAAAAACTATGGTATGAGGCCTTCCCTCAAGAGCTTTATCGAGGTTTTCTTCAGAGCGATGTTCTTGAAAGTGTTAGGGAAACAAATTATATAATGATTCAGATCAATTTGTTCATCGCACTCATCTCTATCCTCATTTCCATTCTGGGTCTCTACACGCTCATCTCTCTTAAAATTCAAAAACGCAGCAAAGAATTTGGTGTTCGAAAAGTATTAGGGGCTTCCAGCCGCGTAATTATTCACTTATTAGGAAAGGATTTGTATTGGATGATCGGAATAGCAGCAACAGTCGGATTGGCAGGAAGTACAATGGTACTTGGGATCGTATTTGATATCATATACGCTTATCATATCGATCCGTCAATGGGCCATTTTATTAAAACGGTGATCATTGTTCTTGTGATTGTATTATTTACAGTCGGAGGCAAAGTATATCAAGCAAGTAATATCAATCCCTCACAACAACTAAGAGCTGAATAATGAGAATCCCAATAACTATCCTGCTGATTATTAGCTCAATATGTGTTTTCAGTCAGCATAAATTGACAATCAATTTGACCAACATTGCAAAAGTCAAAGGCCAGGTCGAGATATGTGTATATGAAGAAGGAAAAGGTTTTATGAATTCCTCAAAGGCAAAAGCATGCATATGGAAAGAGGTTTTAAGTAATCAGCTATCTCATACATTTGAAAACCTGCCAGCCGGAAAGTATGCAGCTATTGTGATCCAGGATCTTAATGGAAATAAAGATCTTGACACAAACTTTCTCAGAATTCCCAACGAACCCTACGGCTTCTCAACCAACCCATCCACCACTTTCGGACCTCCTGATTTTGATGGGGCAAGCTTCATGATAGCTAGTGATACAGAAATCAGGATTGAGCTGAAATGAAAGCATTTATTTTCTAATTAAGAAAACTCCTATACTTATCACCCAGGCTACCCAACCGAATATGAAAATTCTGAATCCATGAAGATCAACAAAAACAATTCCAACCACCAAAGAGGTTATTGCTACCAGTGTGATGAAAAGCCCAAGCCATCCGATAAACGATGGCAATAATTTGGTTCGGATGATCTGATATGACCACAGACCTGTTGAAACACAAACAGCTCCAATGAAGATAAAATCAAAAGCATGATTAAAGCTTCTGATTAATATAAAAATAGGTTTCAGTGAATCGATCACTTCTTTTGAGGCATTCTCATATGATTTTACAAAATCCATAAGAATTAGGCCATTTACAGCTGCTGCTAGCATCACTGCGATCAGCCCGAACAGCATAAAAAGAAAAGAAATTTTGGCAATGGAAGAAGCGCCCAGTTTTTCGGTTAACCCCCAAAATCCAAATGATACAAATGGAAGTGAGAGAATGGCCATTGCATGCGTAACCCTACCAATAGTTACAATCTTGAGCAAATGGTTAAAATTTCCACCTACTGGGTGTAACACCATTGTGACAATCATGAGTAAGGAGGCAATTACTAATGCCACTCCTGCTCCTCGATAATTTTTAGATTCCATCGCTTTTTTTATCAAACTTAAGTGCATTGTCCCGGAGGTGCACTTGATTGAAATCAAGAAATGAACTAGCGGATTTTATTTCTTACTCTACTCAAAGTTTCGGGGGTCATCTCGAGGTATGACGCAATGTATTTAAGGGTGAAGGTTTTGATTATTTCCGGTTTGGACCGAATAAGTAATTGATATTTTTCTTCTGGTGTTCCCTTAAAACTGGCATTGATGTTCACAGACTCGATGATTTTGCCGAGCGCAAAATATGCCGGTGAATTGCCGATCAAGTTATGCAGATCATGGATGTTGATTTCATAGACCGAACTATTTTCAAAGGCTTCAATTTTGACTTTAGATGGTTTTTGTCCCGTGAAACTTTGATGATTTAAAACCCAATGATTGACTGGAAATAGGTTAGTCGTTACTTCATTCAGTTCGTCATCGATGTAGTATTCTCGGAAACTTCCTTTCACAATAAAACCCCAGACCCTATTGATCTCACCAATACTCAGGAGAGATTCCCCTTTTTTGTATTCGTTAAGCTGAAGCTTTGAAACAAAAACCTCAATTTCCTTTTCCGTTAGTTCGGCAAATGAATGAATTGATTTGATTACTTGATCAATCATATTTCAATTTTAACCTGCCCAACCCTCACGGTCCAGGCTTCTATACTGGATTGCTTCCGCCAAATGCTCAATGGCTATGGAATCAGAGCCTGCAAGATCGGCAATGGTTCTTGATACACGTAAAATACGATCATATGCTCTGGCTGAAAGACCCAGTCTTTCCATTGCCGTTTTTAACAATGTTTTCCCGGCTTCATTGATCTGACAAACTTCTTTGACCATGTTTGAACTCATCATGGCATTGTTGAAAACACCTGGTTGTTCTTTAAACCTTTGTTCTTGAATTTCTCGCGCTCGGATTACGCGATCCCTAATTTCTGAACTGGATTCTGTCTTTCGATTTTCTGTCATTTGATCAAAGGAGACAGGAGTCACTTCAACATGCAAGTCAATTCGATCAAGTAGTGGGCCACTGATTTTATTTAAGTATCGCTGAACGACACCCGGCGCGCACACGCATTCTTTCTCGGGATGATTGTAATAGCCACAAGGACATGGGTTCATGCTGGCAATAAGCATGAAGTTGGATGGGTAATCTAAGGATACCTTTGCCCTCGAAATAGTCACTTTTCGTTCTTCTAATGGCTGACGCATCACTTCAAGAACAGTACGCTTAAACTCTGGCAACTCATCCAGAAAAAGCACCCCATTATTCGCCAATGATATTTCTCCCGGTTGAGGAATACCGCCACCTCCTACTAGCGCCACATCAGAAATGGTATGATGTGGTTGTCTGAAAGGACGATGTGAAATTAGCTTGGCATCAGTACCAAGTTTTCCAGCCACAGAATGAATCTTGGTTGTTTCGAGTGCTTCGAAGAGAGTTAAAGGAGGAAGGATGGATGGCAGCCTTTTTGCCAGCATGGTTTTACCAGCCCCAGGAGGACCAATCATAATTACATTGTGACCTCCAGCTGCGGCAATTTCCATAGCCCGTTTGATGTTTTCTTGTCCCTGTACATCAGCAAAATCTGAAGCATAGTCATCAAGCTCACTGTAAAATACATCTCTGGTATCGTACGCCAGGGGCTGAATAACTTCATCTCCCTCGAGGTGATCTATGGCCTCTTTAATGTTTGAAACACCTATCACATTGAGACCATCCACAATAGCTGCTTCAGATGCATTTTCTTTTGGAAGAATAAATCCAGTAAATCCATTTTTCCTTGCCTCAATTGCAATAGGTAGTGCACCTTTAATTGGACGTAGATCTCCGTCCAGGGCCAGCTCACCCATGATTACATAATTTTCAAGCTCATCAGCTATGATTTGCTCAGAGGCTTTCAGTATTCCAAGTGCAATTGGTAGATCATAAGCAGAGCCCTCTTTTCGAATGTCGGCTGGGGCAAGGTTTACAACCACCTTTTGACGTGGCATTCTAAATCCAAAATTCTTGATGGCAGACTCGACACGTTGTTCACTCTCCTTTACAGCTGAATCTGGCAATCCAACCATAAAAAACTTGGTGCCTTGTCCTACATTTACCTCAACTGTGATTTTGTACGCATCAACACCGTAAACAGCACTTCCGTAAGTTTTAGCTAGCATGGAAAAAATTGGTTCTCAATTAAGCGCCTAAATATAGGAATTACAGCAGAACCTAACTGTTTCATCAATGATGATATTAATTAGTCATCATCCTCTTCATCTGCATCCTCATCTCCTTTATCAACATCATCAAATGAATTGTCTTCGATTGCAGGAACTTCTTGAGATTTATCATAAAGTTTAGCTTTCAACCCGACCACCTCATCTTCCAACTCTCCAATATCATTTTTCAATTTATGGATTCTCATCTGTTGCATGATGTATTCCACAGCCATGAGAATGGACACGAACAAAAACAAGCTCATTACATACTTGGGGAATTTGATGTATGAAGAGAGCTTGATCTTGGAGAGATACTGCTCAGTGTTCATTAAGATATCCACGGAGAAATACAGGATTACCAGGAATATTAATATGTATATGCCGTGGAAAATGAGTTTAAACCTTTTCATAAATAGTTGAGTAGGGCTGAAAGTTATTAAACTTTTGAAGTTTTAAAAGAAGGATATGAGCAAAGCCGACGATTTAATGATATAACCAGCATAATTCAAGATTACCTTATTAGAATAAATATCTTCTGGTCGGCACGTTCCATCGTACACTCAATCCAATAATAGAAGTAGAGTTATCTATCACGCCCAGATCATCTGATTCTTTACGAAAAGTAATGTCTGCATCTAAAAATAGGTTGTGTCTCCACATATATGAGGTTCGTAGAAAGGCGATCATTAATTCAGTTTTATTACCCTGCATATGTGAATTCCCGAATTCCAAACTGCCTCCACTACCATCCGGACGTCTCACGGTATAATCTTTTAGGATATCTCTGCCGTAATTTACATCTCCAATGTCATTCCCATATCCGGCTACCATCAATACCCCTTCAAAATTCCATTGATCATTCAAACGATAATTTACTCGACCCAGGTATTCAGTGAAATTAGCTCCTAAAGGGTGAGCAAGTGCCAGGTTGTAGTGACTGTAACTGGTAAAACCGTCCTCATGAGCATACATGTAAGGACGTACCCTATTAACCTCCCCCTGAATCATGGCATTCTCCCATCCCAAAGGATCAATGTATTTTACACCCAATTGAAATCCTTGTTTATTTCCCCACCAGCCATCACCGGCAAACACTTCTCCAATGATCATTTCATCGATGACCAGTTGACCATATAATGAAACACGGTTTTGAATGTTCCATTTAAAATCCAATCCGACTAACGCATTGTCTTCGCTTCCATTTTGTTGCTCAACTGCGCGATAGAAAATAATTGGATTTAAATACTCTAATTTCAATCCCTGCGTAGAATCTCCGTACATCACAGACTCAAAAAGCCCAATATGAAGGTTCGGCTTAATTTTCATGTTCAGATGATGGAACGCCATGTATTTCTTCTGAAAGCTTCCCGTTCCTTCTAATCCAAATGATCCGCCACGAACTCCCGCGATTTGCTCTGCGAATATGTTCGTATAATCAAAAATTTTGGTTTCGGTATTGATTCTTAGGTATGGATAGTTATTGGAATAATTTGAAAGAATTAATGATCGAATGCCATTGCCTACAAAGTGCTTTCCAAACCCCAATTGTGCAGAAATACTTTTTGATAATCCAAAATCGATGTATCCCTGAGCTCGAAAAAAGTCAACTCCCGTTGTGGAGTATTGCTTCCAAAAACCTTCATAAGGAACAACAAGTGTACTATCTCTTACATCGTTTATATATTCAGCATATCGGGCTTGATTTTCAGTAAGCATGGTGTAAAAAGCCACTTTCTTATCAATTCGTCCCCTGATCTCTGCTCCTCTGCTATTCACAAAGGTTGACCCTAACGCATCACTTGTTTTGCCATAAGAGAGTTGTAAAACCGGATTTACATGAAGGTCAAGTGTTTGATCTTCATAATAAAAAAGATCTGCCGGATATCTGAAAAATCTCCCAAGGATTGGAACAGTTGATCGGCTGGAATCAGCGGTGTATTCTCTTAATTCTTTACTCAAATACAAGCCTCCTTCATTTCCGATAAAATCATAGACCGATTTACGAGAAAGTGGCTTAACTGTACTACTATATCCTTGTTCTGAGCGGATTTCTTTCAGCTCTATCATGCGATACACAGGGTGCCCTATAGTAAAATCAGTAGATTGCGCACTTAAAATACTGGCTGTGAGTAGACTAAGAATACAGAGTATTGGTCTCATAAATTCAAACATATTCCATTTTAGTTGAATGAATGGGTTTGAAGAAGATAAAATAATACCTATCTTTGCCATCCTTTTTGAAAAGAGCACATAAAAGATGAGAAAAGACATACATCCTGAGTACAACGAAGTTATTTTCCAAGACACAACAAGTGATTTCAAATTTCTAACGAAATCAACAATGACTTCAAAGGAGACCATCAAATGGGAAGACGGAAAAGAATATCCTGTAATTAAAGTAGAGGTAAGCTCTGCTTCGCACCCATTTTATACTGGAAAGAAAATCTTTTTGGATACTGCTGGTCGAGTGGAGAAATTCAACAGAAAATACAAGAAGAAGTAATTCTGTATTTAAGACATTTAAAAAGTCTTCGGGTCTGCCTGAAGACTTTTTTTATGCCCTTTTCTCAAAACGGACTAAGTTTGATTCATGCAAATAACCTTCATTGATACAGAAGAGAGCTGGAAGCAAATGCTCCCTATATCTTACACACGCCCTGTAGCAGAAGTTCGTGTGGGAATTTTGAAATTGCATGAAAAGTGGAGTCGAGTTCTCTCTACAGAAAAAGTGTCATTTCGTTCGCAAGAATACCTCAACGCACTCTTCAGTGTTCCCTCTCAAAGAAGCTTAACCATACTCGGTAATGTTCTTCCAACTAAGCCACTCATCGATGCAATACAAAATTTGAAGGAGGATGAGGCGCTCGTATTAAACGAACAAGTCATTGCTGGATATTACGACCCAAATGAATCTTTTGAGTTGGGTCAAAGAAAAAAAATCCTTCTTGAAGGCATAAATCAAGTGATGCACCCATGGGATATCTTTCGATGTAATGGAGAAGAAATCAAGAGTGATTTTAACCTCATAACAAATGGACGTAACTCTCAATCAATTGACGATCCTCATACAAAAACTTACGGTGATCAAATTTTTATTGAGGAAGGAGCTAAAATAAAAGCTGCAGTTATTAATGCCGAGTCAGGACCCATTTATATCGGTAAGGATGCTGAAGTCCAGGAGGGCGCTCTCATTCGGGGACCTTTTGCCCTTTGTGATTCTTCCACAGTTAATATGGGCGCGAAAATCAAAGGTGACACTACCATTGGGCCGCATTGTAAGGTTGGTGGTGAAGTCTCCAACTCGGTAATTTTTGGTTACTCTAATAAAGGTCATGAAGGCTTTCTTGGAAATTCAGTGATTGGAGAATGGTGTAATCTTGGGGCAGATACCAATAATTCCAATCTCAAAAACAATTATGCCAACGTAAAAATGTGGGATTTTGCTGCTGGCAGATTTAAAGATACCGGATTACAGTTTTGTGGACTCATCATGGGTGATCATTCAAAGTGTGGGATTAATACAATGTTTAACACAGGTACGACAGTGGGTGTTTCGGCCAACATCTTTGGTGATGGATTCCCTCGTACCATTATTCCTTCATTTGCATGGGGAGGATCTTCAGGATTTACTACTTATCAAACCAGGAAGGCTTTTGAAACTGCAGAACTAGTGATGCAAAGAAGAAACAAAACGTTTACTGAAGAAGACAAAGCGTTGCTTTCGCATATCTTTGAGATCACCGCCGAAAATCGGGTTTGGGAGAAGAAGTAACACATGCAATTTTCAGATATACCAGGGCTTGATGAATTAAAAAAACAACTGATCTCTGCTCACAAAAGAGGAAAAGTTGCCCATGCCCAGCTTTTTGCAGGCAGGCAAGGCACTGCAGTATTACCTATGGCATTAGGATATGTCAGCTACATCATGTGCGAGAACAAGCAAGACGAAGATAGCTGTGGTACATGTCCAAACTGTGTGCGCATAAAAAAACTTATTCACCCGGACATTCATCTTCATTTTCCAAAAATCTCTGCCAGTGAAAGTAAATATGAAAAAGTCCTTTCTGAAGCTCTCCCTCGATTTCGGGAATTTGTTGTCGAAACCCCTTTCGGGGATTTAGAGACTTGGACAAGAAAGTACGGACAAGAAAATAAGAATCTGCTTATTAGCAGAGAGGACAGCAGACAGATGCTTAAAAACGTCAGTATGCGGTCTGTTGAAGGCGGTTATAAAATTTTGCTTATCTGGGTTCCGGAATTGATGAATCCTAGCTCAGCAAATGCAATTCTCAAGATACTTGAGGAGCCTCCTGAAAAGACCCTCTACCTATTGGTTTCATACAATTATGACAACCTACTTGCCACTATTACATCAAGAACTCAATTGGTGAATGTCCCTCCAAATTCAATGGAAGAGGTTAAAAAGTACCTGGAGGAAAAGGGATTAGAGCCAGCAAATGGTGAGCAAACGGCTAAATTATCAGAGGGTAAAATTGGACTGGCCACACAAATAGCTGAAATAGGAGAATCACATGAATATGAAGATTTTCAAAAGTGGATGCTGGAATGTTGGAATAAGAATCTAACGGGACTTGTTCGCAGAAGTGAAGATTTCTCTAAGTCAGGTAAGGCCAATCAGAAAACAACATTGAATTTTGCCATTTCACTCGTGAGAAATGCTGTTATTCATGCCTCTGGTCAAAAGCCGCCGGTTCAGAGTGAAGCAGAGAGTGCATTTATTGGCAAGTACTCAGATAAATTGGGTCTTGAAAGGCTAGAAAAAGTCTATGCATTAGTCAATGAAGCTATGATACACTTAGAGAGAAATTCGAACCCTCGTATAACTCATTTAAATTTATCCCTGGATATCATACAGGTATTGAATGGCTAAAAAGGAAAAGTATGTAATCGGTCGGCTGGATGTGATTGATCTCCCAGACTTAGGAGTAAAAGATATTCATGCCAAGATTGATACTGGTGCGTATCGCTCATCTCTTCACTGTAAGAAGGTACATGAAGAAGAAGGAGTCCTTTATTTCACCCTGCATACGGATACCGGATTCCACGAGTACGCCACTAAAGACTGGGCTCAAAAGATCGTTAAGAGCTCTAACGGAAAAGCCCAGAAGCGTTATGTCATCAAAACTCGAATGAGGATTTTTGGGAAGAACTTTAAGGCTTCCATTTCACTGACAGATAGAAGTGAAATGAAAAATCCACTGCTAATTGGAAGAAAGATCTTGACCAACAAGTTTATCGTAGACGTATCACAAAAGAACCTATCATACGACCAAAAAAATCAGAACTGAATGGAGCGAAAGATTATCAAGATTGGCACAAGAAAAAGTAAGTTGGCAATGTGGCAGGCTAACTATGTAGCTGACCTTCTTGACGCTGGAGGCTTTCAACCTCAATTAATCCCAATTGAAACGAAGGGTGACAAAATCCAAAATGTTGCTTTATCCAAAATTGGAAGCAAAGGCGTATTTACCGAAGAATTAGAATCGATGCTGAGAAGAGGAAAGGTTGATATAGCCGTGCACAGTGCAAAAGACCTTCAATCTCAATTACCACTCGGTTTCAGTGTGCTCTCATTTTGTGAGCGTGAATCGCCAGATGATGTGATTGTTTCTGATAAAGAAATAGATCTTAACAATCCAAAGTTAATCCTTGGCACTTCTAGTACGCGAAGAATTGCCATGCTGAAACACTACTATCCACATATCACTACTATTGATGTCAGAGGTAATCTTCAGACACGACTGGAGAAAATGAAAAGTGGAATCATGGACGGTTTAGTGCTTGCATATGCTGGAGTCAAGCGTATGAACTATGATAATCTAGTAAAATATTGGTTTGACACGGACCGGTTTATCCCTCCGGTAGGACAGGGATCTGTAGCAATCGAAGTTCATGAGAAGCTTGATCCTGATACTGCTTCAAAGATAAAAACAGCGACTAACCATCCACTGACAGAGAAAATGCTTTTAACTGAAAGAGCCTTTCTTAGACGTATGGATGGTGGTTGCAGTATCCCTGTCTTTGGTCACGCTCAAATGGAAGTTGATGGACAAATAATACTTAAAGGAGGGATCGCAAGCCTAAATGGAAAAGAACTCATACAACGAACAATGTATGGTAGCAACCCCGTAGAACTTGGAACTTCGCTAGCTGAAGAAATACTTCAGAGTGGTGGTAAAAAAGTATTAGACGACATCAGATCAACGCTTGGATAAGTCCATGCTGAGAGTGATTCCTCTCATTTCATGAAGTATGGTTCTCCTTTGATACTTTTGCAGCTTAGAAAATAGGATCAAACATGAAAAACATAGTAATCAGCATATTATTTATTGCTGTAATCGCAGGATGTGGCGATAAAAACAAAGACTACCTAGTCAAGATCAAAACGGAATACGGAGATATGACAGTGGTTCTTTATGATGAAACGCCACTACATAAGAAAAACTTTCTGGAGCTAGCAAAATCTGGGAAATATGATAGCACCATTTTCCACAGAGTCATTCAAAACTTCATGATTCAGGGAGGCAATGTTGCTGAGAAAGAGGGTGCCAATGAAGGGGAAGCAGCACTTATTCCTGCAGAAATAGTTGATGGGCTCTATCATACGAAAGGGGCTTTAGCTGCTGCCCGTATGGGAGATAATGTAAATCCTGAGAGGAAATCGTCTGCCTCTCAATTTTATATTGTAGATGGCATGTCTTGGGATATGATGTCTATTGATATTCGATTGCTGAATACTAAAATGAGTGAATTGCTTCAGGATACCGCTTACAGTGATTTGCTTAAGCAATTTCAGGAGCTGGCAAGAAAAAGAGACGGACAAGCAATGAATGAGCTGTCTCTAGCAAACATAGACTTAGTAGAAGAAAAATTTGACGTTGATCTTGCGATGGATATCTCGGAATACCCTGAAGCATATCATGGCAAAGGAGGTTCACCTCATCTGGATGGCGAGTACACGGTGTTCGGTAGAGTGATTGAAGGGCTTGAGGTAATCGACAAAATCGCTGCAGTAAGAACCGGGAGAAATGACAGGCCTGAACAGCCCGTTCTGATGACAATGGAGGTGATCGAAATGAAAAAGAAAGAGATTACCGAAAAATTCGGTTATGAATATCCTGCTGAGTAAATGAAGGTCTTAATTACCGGTGCAAATGGCTTGTTAGGTCAAAAACTTGTGCAGCAATATGAGGATCGCTCTGATGTACAAGTAATTGCAACAGCTCGGGGTGAGAATAGAAATCTTTCCGGTTCATACATTTATGAACAAATGGATATCACATCTTCAGATGAGGTTGATGCCATTATTACGAATCATAAACCGGATGTAGTAATTAATACTGCAGCCATGACTCATGTTGATCATTGTGAGTTAAATCCTGATGATTGTTGGAAACTCAATGTTGATGCTGTTGATCATCTGATCAAATCATGCAGAAAGACAGAAAGTTTTATAATTCATCTTTCTACTGATTTCATATTTGATGGAAAGAATGGACCTTATGTTGAGGACGATTCACCTAATCCACAGAGTAAATATGCCGAAAGCAAACTCGCATCAGAAAAATTGCTAGCGTCGAGTGGATTGAAGCATGCCATCGTTCGTACCATGCTGGTATATGGTATTGTTCACGATATGAGTCGCTCCAATATTATTTTGTGGGTGAAGAAAAGCCTGGAGGAAAAAAAGGAGATCAAAGTTGTTGATGATCAATGGCGTACTCCCACGTTAGCAGAAGATCTTGCGAAAGGATGTATCCTTATTGCGGATAAGAAAGCAGAGGGGGTCTTTCATATCTCAGGAAAAGAACTGCTTACACCCTATGACATGGCTATAGCAACAGCCGATTTTTTTGAACTTGACAAGTCGCTCATTGAGAAGGTGGATGGATCAATATTCACACAGCCAGCTAAGAGACCAGCAAGAACAGGATTTATTTTAGATAAAGCTCGGATGGAATTAGGCTATGAACCGGTTACTTTTAAGGAAGGATTGGCCATTTTAAAGTCGCAGTTAGCCCATGTATGATGTAGTTATTCTTACAGATGAGCGGTATGTAAATCCGGAGATCTCCAGCGAGTACATTAATAATGTAATCACTGAAGACCGTTTGGTGATGGAGGCTTTGGAAAAAAGAGGCTTTAAAAGCAAGAAAGTCGCATGGTCAGATAGCTCATTTGATTGGACACAAACGAAAGCAGCAATCTTTCGGACCACATGGGATTACGCAGAAAAATTTTCTGCGTTTAGTGATTGGTTGATGGAAGTCTCTATGAAAACCAAACTCATCAACAATTATGAAACAATCATCTGGAATCTGGACAAACACTACTTATCAGACCTTAAGTCAAATGGTGTAAATGTTGTCGAAACTTATTTTATAGAACCTGGTGATTCTCGTTCATTGAAAGAACTCCATGAAGAATTGGGCTGGCAAAAAACTGTATTGAAACCTGCAATTTCCGCCTCTGCAAAAGATACGTTTAAGCTAAGCGTTGAAACGCTTTCTGATTATGAAGATCGGTATGCCTATTTGATCAAAGATGAATCAATGCTTTTACAACCGTTCCAGGATGATGTCATTAACCGAGGGGAACTATCCTTGATGCTTATAGGTGATGAATATACTCATGCCGTTTTAAAGGTGGCTAAACCGGGTGATTTCAGGGTTCAAGATGACTTTGGTGGTTCAGTAAAAGACTACAAGCCTACTAAAAAGGAAATCGAGTTGGCAATAGCAGCAGTTAAAGCATGCGAGTACAAACCCCTCTATGCTCGCGTAGATATTGTGAACGATAATGACGGTAATCCAGCAGTATCAGAACTGGAACTGGTGGAACCTGAAATGTGGTTTCGGAAGAATGAAAAGGCTGCTGAGCTATTAGCCGCTGAAGTAAATGATCTGTTTTCCAGATAGCTACTTTTCAATTATTATTTTCTTGGTAAAGAATTTATTTCCTACTTGAATATTAACAATGTACATGCCTGCATTCAAGTAATTAACATCAACCATTGAATGGCTTCCTTTACCTTCTTGCTGTAATACTTTATTACCATATAAAGAGTATATGGTAAGTGTAAATGAATCCTCATCTGATGCAGCTACTGAAAAACTTTCATTAACAATCGTAGGATAAATGCTTATGTTTTGATCCAAGATATTAGCTCCAGCCACAATTAACTCCAGGCTTTGAATCGTAGTATCGCTTGTACATTCGTTGGTGGCGATAAGCATAACATCATATATTCCATCTTCCTGAAACTTGTGAGTTGGAGCTTCAACATCAGAAACCGATCCATCTCCAAACTCCCATTTATAATCTATCGCGTTTACAGAGGTATTGGAGAATGATATATCTCCAGTAATGCTTGTGATATCAAAAGTAAATTCGGCCCTTGGGCTATCAATGACTGTTAACGTCATGGCATCAGAAGTAATCTCGGTCTCGCCATTTGAAATTACGCATCGATATTTATTTTCGCTCTGCTCTAAATTCAATGTATGGGCATGCATTGAAGAAGTTTGAGTGTTTTTGTATCGTTCAAAATCATCAATGTTTTTAAATCCGGATCCATCATCGATTTGCCATTGATATTCAAGATTCTCACCGACTGCCTTAATGGGAATATCCAAATGCTCACCGACACAGGCAGTAACATCTATAGGTTGTTGTGATACAAAGAGTGATTGCATTTTTAGAACAAAAAGTCCATTAGATATATCACTAACAATGATATTCCCTGAAGGAAAGTATGGATAATTACTCCACGCTCCATCAAAAAACGCTCCATCTCCTGAAACATACGTATCGAAATACGCAGCTTCACTTAGTACACCAGAACTAATTCCTGCAGTATCCAATATTCTCAGACCACTTGTATAATTCGCTTCATAAATGTATTTGCCTCTTGTGTATAGGTTATGATCTATGGATCCATTTTCATGTTCATAAAACCCAAGGAAGATTGGGTTATTCAGGTCCTTCACATCCCAAATAAAAGTTCTTGTTTTTTGACCCAAATTCACCTCATCTAACTCGTCATTGGATAAGAAGTAACGATGATCTTCTGTAAGCCAGCCCTGATGGACATATTCAGAACCTTCATAACTAAATTTTGAAAGCAATTTGACATTTGTCTTGCTAGAAACATCCACTATTACAATATCCGCTTCATTCGAATTGAAGCAAATTTCCTTTCCAACATGCTCTTCATCTGGGCCATTATAAACCACACATTGAGCATCATGAGTGTATCCTTCTCTATCATAGCAACCTGCAAATACTGGATTTTTAGGATCTGATAGATCGATAATGTGCAGCCCTCCAACTGAGCAAGACCTTCCGTCATTCGCATTAAATCCAACAGCATATGCATAACCGGTTTCCTCATTAATAACTATGTTGTGAGCCTTACCAATTGTTGGATAATAGCCGGACTCAGCAAACTCAACAGGGGGATTGGTGACATTTCTGAGTTCTGTTAAATCAAAAACTTGCATGCCGTGATTAGGATCTTCACTCACGATGTAGGCATGATTGGAATATACCTTAATATCTCTCCAAACAGACTTAGCTCCTCCATGAAGTAGTTGCGTACCTAATGAATTATGCTCTTTTAGAATTCCAAGAACTACAGGATTAACTGGATCAGTTACATCAACAAAAGAAGTCCCATTCGTCATTCCGACCAGCGCATATTCCTTATTAGTCTCTGGGTCTACCCATCCCCAAATGTCATTTACCCAAATACCATTTAATTCTTCAGCCCCTAGGTCGAGAACTGTTAGTCGTGACTGCAGGTCAAGCCCTAAACATTTATAGCTTCCAGCCTTGCCATCTTCGCATGGTGTTTGACTAAAAAGTTGATTAGAAATAAGAAAAAATAAGAGGGTGAGTTTTTTCATGCTTCGAAATTAATGATAATCAACCACCCGAAGTTTAATTTCTCTGCCTGCTCTGACTTGAGATAGTTTTCCCATATCATATTCCAGCACCTTTCCTATTCTAGGATATCCGCCAGTTGTTTGACAATCATTCATTAAAATGATTGGATGGCCATCCGATGGAAGTTGGATAGTGCCAGGAATAACTGCAGACGAGGTAATCTCTTTATAGTCACAATCAAGTTTTGATCCTTTGAGTCTGATGCCCATTCTGTCGCTTGATACGTCAACTTCGAAAATCTTTGATTCGGGTAATTCTTTTAAGAGAGACCATTCAGGTCCTTTCATAATTCGAACATTAACCACTTCATTAAAGCTTCTTTTAGGTATTTGTACATTCACCTTATCGGAGGAATGACTATCAGTCACCAGAATATCTTCTTTGCGAATGCTTCTCCCATTTATCCCTCCAAATCCTGCGCGTTCATAAGTAGAGGCACTCCCAAAATCTTTCTTTGCAGTTAATCTCCCTTTAATACCCAAATAAGCATAAACAAACTCTGGTGAGGATATTGAGATTTGATCTCCTTTAGTTACATCTACGATTGAGTTGATTACAACTCCATTCACCTGAAGCTCAGATCCGATCACTGCAATGGTGGTTGGTTCCAAGACCTCCAGTTTTAAGCCTGCTATAGCCAGTTCAATCACAGGGAAACTTTCAGGATTTCCAACTAAACTGTTAGCGGCAATCATCATTTCCTTGTCCATCGCACCAGATTGAGGAATACCATACCTCCTAAATCCAAACCTTCCAAAATCCTGAATGGTGGTCAAGGGTCCAGTGCTGATCACTTTTAATTTTCCCATGACTCAAATTCTGATTTAGAGATTCGGTAAAATTTATAGTTCATTCCTACGTCTATAAGCATAGGAGGCTCCCTATCAGCATCAAAAATTGATGCTGGTGTTCGGCCAAGAATATTCCACCCACCCGGGCTTGAAAGTGAATAGATACCAGTTTGAACGCCTCCTATACCAATAGATCCAGACGGGAGATGTTTTCTTGGATTCTCAAGTCTGGGACAAGCAAGAGACGGATCCAAACCATCAGCATAAATAAATCCGGGAGTAAAACCAATGAGTATAGACCGATAGATGCCCTTCAAATGTTTATCCATTACTGCCTCAACGGAAAGTCCTGTTTTTTCAGATATCCGATCCAAATCCATCCCCAATTCATAGCAAATTGGAAGCTCTATAATTTCTGATTTTTCTTTTTCTTCTTTTGCAGACGCCACTTTTCCTGATAGCTCATCAATAATATCATCAAGTGAAAGCTCACTGAAAACAGCAATTGAGTTGTATGATGGCACCACATCTTTTAACTCACTACCAAAAAGCTCCTGAATGGTCTTTACCGAATTATGAATCTTAGATATTTCTATCTCACTTGTGCATTCAAGTAAAACCACTTGTTCCCCTAAAAGGGAAACCCTCCACGAAATACTATTAAACTGCAGCGATTTGGACTCCTTTATTGACAAGATGCGCGTTAATTTCTTTAGCTAAAGTTACAGCACCTTCTGTATCGCTATGCAAGCAAATGGATTGAACTTTCATTGGAATCCAATCTTCTGCTTTTACTCTGTGATTTATCGCCAGTTCTTCAACTTGCTTGAGGACCTCTGCTGATTTTAAAACGGCATTATCGAGGCTCCTCGACCGTAGTGTCCCATCCCATTCATACTTTCTGTCTGCGAACCCTTCAGAAATAAACGCACGATTGTTTTCTCGAGCAACATCTTCCGAAATAGACTTGGCCAGACCCATCCAGAAGACATTAGGAACAACCTCATCGAGAACTTTCAATATCAAGTTGGAGATAAAGGGTTCTTTTGCAGCATGATTATATAAGGCTCCATGAGGTTTTACATGATGAAGGTTAGCCTCCTCCTGATCACAGATTCTTTTTACCAATGAAATTTGTTCTGATATACTCTTAGCAAGCTCCTTTGGTTCAATTTGAATGATTTGTCTCCCAAAATTTTCCTTGTCAGGATAGGATGGATGAGCACCAATGGCCACATTGTATTTTTTTGCCAGGCGAATGGTTCGCCTGACAGAAGTTTCGTCTCCAATGTGACCTCCACACGCAATATTGCATGATGAAAGAAAAGGCATTATCGCATCATCTAGGTTGGTTCCAGGATGTTCACCCAGGTCAGCGTTTAGGTCTATGAAATGCATAATTGAATTTAATGAATATTGGAAAGTACCTGATTATTTAGGCAACTTTAATCTTACTAAATCTGAAAAACATTAGCCGATGAAAGCGAATCAAATAGGAATTATTGGAATGGGTTGGGTTGGATCTAGTGTCGCAAGCTCTATACTTCACAATGGCATATGTAAAGAACTTCTTCTTAATGATACACGAGAAGGATTGGCCGAGGGTGAAGCCATGGATTTTAATCATGGTTCTTCATTTTACCCAACTGCTAAAATTCGATCAGCCGCAATTACAGAAATGCGTTCATGCCATGCAATTGTGATTACGGCAGGTAGAGGGGGAAATCCCGGCGAAACAAGATTAGATCTTTTAAAAGACAATATTGGAATTGCTAAAGACATATCCAATCAATTGATTGGGTATGAGGGAATACTGATCATAGTTTCTAACCCTGTAGACGTACTTACTTATTGTTATCATCAATTTACGGGCTTACCTTCATCACAGGTAATTGGGACCGGCACCATGTTAGATACTGCTAGATTACGATCTATAACGGGAAGTAAATTAAACCTTGACCCTCGCAGTATTCATGCACAAGTAGTTGGCGAACATGGAGACTCTGAGGTTGTTTTATGGTCCAGTGCAAGTATCGGTGGTGAGCCCCTTAGAAACTGGGAAGGATGGCAAACCTCTTATGAAGATGAGATTGCAGATGAGGTGAGAAAAGCCGCACAGGAAATCATAAAACGTAAAGGCGCCACTAATCATGCTATCGGGCTGGTAACAGCAACCTTATTGAAGTGGATTTTGAGAGGTGATCGCAGGATAATTAATGTTTCCACCTCTATCTCAGGACAATTTGGTTTGAGTGGTTTAGCTTTTTCTCTGCCTTGTCTGGTTAGTGATAAGGGGGTTGAAAAAGTGCTCGAAATATCCATGGACACTGACGAAAAAGAAAGACTTCTACAATCAGCTGAAGTAATTAAAAAAGCAATTGATGAGATTAATATAATATAGGCTATCACAGAGACCTTCATTCCAAAAGCCCAAACACACTGTTCAAGCTTCGGAAGCTAACAACTAAACTGACGGCTATCACTAAAAGTGCAAGACCATTTTGCCAATTTTTATTGATATATGAATTGAGTAATGCCTTTTTGTTGCAGAGATAGATCAGAAAAAATACGATGACCGGTAAAAGGATGCCATTGGCAATCTGAGCTACCTGAATGACTTCAATTGGCTTGTATCCCAGTAGTGAGAAAAGTGTTCCAACAGCAAGAATAAACATCCAAACCATCCGGAACTTACCACTCTTAAAACTGGTTTCCCAACCGAAAATACCCCTGGCGGTATAAGCAGCAGCCAGCGGGGCAGTAATGGCTGAAGATATACCTGCTGCAAAAAGCCCGAGCGCTAAAAAATACTTTGCCCAGCTCCCTAGAAGCGGTTCAAGCTGCATAGCCATCTCATTGATACCACTTACTCCTTTTCCAAAAATGGTAGCGGCACTGGTAATCACAATAGCCATCGATATGAGTCCGCCCAACCCAATTGCAATACCATTTTCTATTTGCAAATCTTTGAGATCATCCGCAGACTTCCATTTTTGGCTGACGGACGAAGCATGTAAAAAAAGATTGTATGGAACAATGGTGGTTCCTATGAGCCCGAGAATGGCTAATTGATTCTTATCCGTTAAGGAAGGGACGAAAACGCCTTTGAGTATGGCTGAAAAATCCGGCTGAACCATCACGGCTGTGATTAAGAAAACCAGGCTCATTAAGATCACAAGCGCAATAAGGATTTGTTCTATAATCTTCACTTTTCCAATAAACAAAATGCCAAATGAGATTGCGCCGATGATCAATGCCCAGGGAATAGTTTCTCCAAAAATTCCCGATATACCAAGAACAGCTCCCGAAATATTTCCCGCCTCATATGCAGCATTTCCAATGATAATGGCAGTGAAAACCAGGGCAATTGTGAATGATTTAGCTACCGTGTTACTAATTTGAGACCGAATGGCTTCTCCAAGACCCTTCTGGGTGATCAACCCCAGCCTAGCAGTCATTTCCTGTAAGATGATGGTAGATATGGTTGCGAAGAGCAGCACCCATAGTAGCGTATATCCGAAATTGGCGCCACTAAGCGTGCATATAGTTAGCGTGCCCGGACCAATAAAAGCTGCAGTTACGAGTGTACTGGGGCCAAAATATTTTTTTATTCCTTTCATTTATATCCAATTTCAGGAGATAATTTCACCTTACTTTTTACAAAAATTCCCTGTCCATAACCTACTACTTTTCCTCCCTCATTTAATAATTCTGATTTAGCAGTATAGGAGCCACTATCATCAGTTAGTAGTTCTCCTTTGGCCAGAATTTGACCGTCAGTGACAGGTCGTTTGAAGTGGATTTCAAAAGATTTTGTCAATACAAAAGCATCTTCTACCACAGAATTTACCGCAAAAAAAGCTGCATCATCCAATAGCTTGAAATAAACAGAACCATGCATGGCCCCAAGTGCATGAAAATATTTGGGAACCACGGCTAACCCAATCTCAGCCTTCCCTTGTGTGATATGTGCGGTAGTAGAATCGAACAGATCTGTATTGACGTTCGCTGAAAGGTACATTCGTTCCAGTTTTCTGAAATGCTCGTTGGTCATACCTATTCAATATTAAATTCAAACGATACGGTCCCTTCTTTTCGATTACCTACCGGATAGCTTTTTTCCATGAATGAGACATTGCCATCGTAATCAATGGTTAACGCTGTTGAGCAGCAAGTGCCATAATCTGGCGTGCGGATACACATCGCTGAAATGGCTTTCTCACGTTCATAATCAAGTCCTGTTTCGGGTAAGTCTTTATCATCAGCCAGATCAGTATTCTGCATCATGTTTATAAGTCCATCAAGTGAAAATGGTTGTTTAATCATTACATTGAAATCTCTCTTTGCTTTTTCTACTTTAAACCAAGGGGTATCCAGAAGCGCATTACTAAGACCATAGATTCCTGGTTCTAGCAAACGAACTTCTTTATCATAATTACTTACATGAGCTAATTCCTTGTCAAGAGTAATCAGGTTGAATCCATTGTATTGACTCCCCTCACCAAATACCTGTCTCGAATATTTGGATGGCTTTTCATTGGAGAGTAAAAAATTGACTGGAAGGTCACCTCTGGACCGAGCATCTGGTTTAATGTTTTTGATGTCCCGATAATTAGTTACAGCCGCAAAACGACCTTTTTTATTAATTGCCATCCATGTTCCTTTTGCCTGAAGATCTCTTCCACCCAGAATTTCCGGATGATCAATCCACCAATGAGCTACTGCTGTTGGACGGGCATAAAACTCATCTCTATTCGCTACAAGAATGAATTTGTATTTGGGATGAGATTTATAAGCAAATGCGATTAAGCACATAAATAGAATCTAATATTGTTCGATTCTTCTAATTTAGGATTTCTGAAACCATAAACCGATAGATGAAGAAGGTAATTCAGTATTTGAAAGAATATCAAAAAGAGCATTTCAACTGGGAAATGTACTCAGTCATACTCCTGTTTTGTGCAACATGTATCTTTTTTAACTACAGATACGATTTTGAAGATGGTGTAATTGACTCGTATAGCGGAGAACCTATCAAATGGTTATGGATGTTCCTTTTTCATGGGACACCATTTTTCTGCGTGTGCCTGATTCTCTATGCGTTTGGTAAAAAACGAGATTGGCTTACCAGTAAAAATTATTGGATAAAATTCATTGTCGGATTCGGATTACTTTCATTTGATCGTTCTTTCTACGGTTTTGAGTATCTACTCAGCGAGGTTCCCAGAATGGAATATCCTTTTGTTATTAGGTGTGTCAACTGGGCTTCAAGTCTGATCCTGGTGGTAATACCCATGCTGCTTCTATACCCTTTACTTGAAAAGGATAATCATAAAAACTATTACGGATTAGTTTGGCGAAAATTTGACGCCAGGCCCTATTTGGCGTTACTAGCAATAGCTGCCGTATTCATTGGCATTGGCTCATTTCTAGGAGATATTCAAGACTATTATCCCAGATATAGAACTGCTGGAGGTAACCTCTACTTACGGGATAATCCTGACCTTAATGAAAGCTGGCTTGTCCTTATTTATGAGTTGTGTTACGGCAGTAATTTTATCTCTGTCGAACTGATTTTTAGAGGTTTTTTAATTTTCGCATTTAGCAGAACACTTGGTGGATACGCAGTATTACCCATGGTAGCAACCTACGCCTTTCTCCATTTCGGTAAGCCAATGGGAGAAACCATAAGCTCATTGTTTGGAGGGTATGTGCTTGGAATCATATCATACAACAGCCGAAACATTTGGGGTGGGATTTTTATCCACTTGGGAGTCGCCTGGTTGATGGAGCTATTCGGATGGTTTCATAAATTGTAAGGATTACTCTTTTGTCAAGATAAATTGTACTTCCACTTTTCCAAACCACTCTGGTTTATCACCATTTGGATAGGTTTCATCGTACATGCGGAAATAAAGCTTGTCATCCTCTACTCGATATCTGTAAAACTGCTTACCTCCTTCAAATCCCGGAACCTTTGCCAGGTCTGGTAAAGCAAGCATTATATCATCTTCCATCAATTCATATGGGCCGGTGTTGAAAACAATACTTCTAAATCCAGCCATGGTTTCTTCATCAGACGGTTTAGATAATGACACAAATGGTGTCCTGGGGCGAGGAGATGGATTGTACATAATACTGTACCTCTTATCATCAATCAATAAACCATAATCTTCAATAGAACAACAATATGAAAAATCACCATTAAGACACAGCCAAAAATTACAATGAATATCGATAGTATATCAAGATGATCGGGATTCTACGAATCGTTTAAAATTCTCCATCCATTTGCGTGCGGGTTTTTTATACATGCCTGGAAAAAGAATAGAAATCAATTTAGGCATAAACCAATCGATGCGTGTGTATTCAACGAAGACCTGATACCTTGTTTCATTTTCGCTTAGGGCTCTGAATTCACACTTCATCGTGTTGTCCATGTGTTTGTGATGATAAAATGCCTCAAATGAGTTTGGCAATTTGTTAGAGATGATGGTCTCTGTTAACACCATTTCATATTTTTCATTTTTATAGTACATCTTAGAAACAGCGCCATCCTGACCCTTCTCCCCCTCTTCTAAAACCTTCTTTTCAAATCCTTCTTGATACTCTCCAAGGTATTTGGGGTCTGCAAAATATTTGGCAACCATATCAATGGGTTTGTTAATATCAATGTGTCCCTCAAATTTCATGGTTTATCATTTTTTGGTTGAGGATGGGTCGTATATAAATTTAGGATATGCCAATCAAAAAGCCGAAATGATGCTAAAGAAGAGTTCCAATCACATATCGGGAATGCTTTTGAAGCTAAGAGATTATTTCTTTTTCGCGTCTCTCTTAAAAGCCAACTTGTTTTCGGTTGAGGCCTCCTCATCAAAGTAATAGCCTTCATAATCAAAGGCTCTCAAATCTTCCGGATTGGTGATTTGGTGCTCAATCATGAATCGGGACATCAAACCGCGAGCCTTTTTGGCATAAAAAGATATGATCTTGTACTTCCCATTCTTCAAATGCTTGAATTCAACATCAATTACCCGAGCAGGAATGTCCTTTTTATCAACAGACTTGAAATATTCATTAGAAGCAAGATTTAATATGATGTCATCACCCTGAGCTTTCAAGTCATCAACAAGTAAGTCCAGAATCGTTCGATCCCAATATTCATAGAGTGTATGGTAATCATCAAAAGCGAGCTTTGTGCCCATTTCTAACCGATATGGCTGAATGAGATCCAAAGGCCGAAGTAATCCGTAAAGTCCAGATAGAATTCGGAAGTGCTTTTGAGCAAATTCCATTTTCTTTTCATCAAAAGTCTCTGCTTGAAGTCCCTGATAAACATCTCCATTAAAAGCGAGAGCGGCAGGTTTCGAATTCTCTGTGGTATGTTCTGATTCAAATTTTTTGAATCTGTGGACATTAAGTCCTGCCAATTGCCTGCTGATACTCATCAAGTCTTTCACTTCATCCACAGACTTTTTCCGCATCACATCAATCAGCTCATTGGTGCACTCCATCAATCTTGGCTGTGAGGTAGGTGTATCGTATTTCGTCTTGAAATCAAGATTCTTTGCCGGGGAAACAACTGCGATCATAATTCAATGCTTTTGAGATTTAACCAACTAAAATTAAAGATAGTTTAGGCACAGCTCACTTTCAACGCTCACGCTTCATCAGTTTGTCGAAGAAATCCTGAAGTTGCTGTTTCCCTTCCTGCCTGGCATCTAAATCATTGAGGAGTGTGAAAGCTTCGTCATAATAGCCATTCATTTTCGTTTGAGTCAACTCGAATATGCCGATCTCTTGATAAATGGACTTTACGGCCTCTACTTTTTCCTCAACATCAAACTCGGGGGCCGAGAGCCAGTTATTTAGTTCTTCTCTCTGACTTGGGTTAGCTAACTCGAGCGCCTTGATTAGTAAGTAAGTCTTTTTGTTAGAAGCAATGTCACCGCCCACCTGTTTACCAAACTTGGCTTTATCTCCATATACATCCAGCAGGTCGTCCATCAGTTGAAAACCAATACCCGCCTTTTCTCCAATCGCATTTAGTTTGGCTAATTGGTCATCATTCATACCTGCAAGAAGCCCGCCGTATTCCAAACTAAAACCGAGCAGTACCGCAGTTTTCAGTCGAATCATTTCGATGTATTGATCCTCTGTTACCGTTTCAAATTCTTCAAAATTCATATCAAGTTGCTGCCCCTCACATACTTCTACTGCACATTTATTGAACTTCTGAATAGCCTGTGCCAAAGATTCATTCGGGCCTGTAAGCAACTGATCGTACGCTTTCACCATCATTGTGTCGCCACTGAGAATGGCCACCGTGTTGTTCCATTTTTCATGAACGGTTGGTTTACCACGACGGATAGGAGCCAGGTCCATAATGTCGTCATGCATTAAAGTGAAGTTGTGAAAAATCTCTACCGTAAGAGATGGTTCAATGATTGATTCAATGTCCTCGTTCTTCAATCCATAGCCTAAGAGCACGAGCATGGGTCGAAGGCGTTTTCCACCTAATGATAAAATATATCTTATCGGATCGTATAGATTTTGAGGGTGATTGCCAAGTGGTAAATTGGCAAGCGACAAGTCAATTTTTTCGAGCAGATCTTTCATTGGCTGCAAGATAAAACCACAAACGCATTCGGTTGTTTTATTCTTCCTCTATCTCCGTTCGATTCATTACTTCGTTTTGATGCTCGATTGATTCCTGATGAATAGCATTGAGGTAGCGAATCATAAAATTTCTGGAAAGGCCTTGCAACTCTCCATTTGAGGAGCCTTTTTCAATGATTTCTTCCCATCTATTGGTTTGAAGGATCGTAATTCCCTTTTCTCTTTTCACTAGACCGATTTCTTCTGCTACTTTCATGCGTTCGCCCAGGAGTTTAATCAAATCATCGTCAATGAGATCAATCTGACTTCTTAGCATGGACAGTTTCTGAGAAAGATCTTCATCCGAAATGTTGGGCCGTCTGACAACCAAATTGTCAATGATGGTTTCTAAATCCTTGGGTGTAAGTTGCTGATCTCTGTCACTCAGTGCATTGGACGGATCAATGTGAGATTCCAGCATGAGCCCGTCAAAATCCATGTCCAACGCCTGCTGCGAAACGGCATGAAGCAAGTCCCTTTTTCCACAAATGTGGCTCGGATCACAAACCATTGGTATCTCCGGAAACCTTCGCTTCATTTCAATGGCAAGCTGCCATTTCGGATCGTTTCGGTAAACGCTGTTTCCATATTGGGCAAAACCTCGATGAATCAACCCCAGCTTAGTAATACCCGCTCCATGTAATCGCTCCAATGCTCCTGTCCACAACTCAATGTCAGCATGAACCGGGTTTTTGATCATCACCGTTGCGTCGGTCCCCTTCAGCGCGTCTGCTATTTCCTGCACCGAAAAGGGATTCACGGTAGTTCGAGCGCCCACCCAGAGAATATCTACTCCGTGTTTCAATGCCTCAAAAACATGATTAAAATTCGCCACTTCTACAGCAGTGGGTAAACCTGTTGCCTCTTTCGCTTTTTTCAGCCACTGCAGCCCATCAACTCCTACCCCTTCAAAACTATTGGGTCGTGTTCGGGGCTTCCAAATACCTGCTCTAAGGATATCCACCTTCCCTGATTTTGCAATGGTCATGCAGGTTTCAAGTACCTGCTCTTCAGTTTCTGCACTGCATGGACCAGAAATGATAACCGGTCGTTTTTCTTTAAAAATTGCTATCGGTGATGTCTTCATTTTGTTTCGTTTAGGCGGTTTAGTGTTTCATCCCACACGCTTTCCGGACTACAAAGTGAAAAGCGAATGTACCTTTTTCCATTGGATCCGAAAATGGAACCGGGTGGAACAAAGATTTTATGCTGCTCCAAAAGCATATCTGAAAATTGCTCCGCGTCCTCTTCAGGATCAGGAATTCTGCCCCAAACAAACATGCCTGAGGAGTTGGTACAATAGCTGCAATTCAAAGCATCCAGAATTTTATGCACCATGCGTTTTCTCTTTTGGTAAGCTACATTTAATTCAAAAAACCAATTTTCATCAAGGCTCAGTGCTTTTATTGCTGCTTTTAGCATCGGCTTAAACTGACCCGAATCTACCTGACTCTTAAAAGTTAAAACTGTTTCTAAGAGCCCCTGGTTTCCTACCAGCATCCCTACGCGCCATCCGGCCATATTGTGTGACTTAGACAAGCTATTCAACTCAAGTACGAGATCATCTGGAGAGCAGGCTGACAGGATACTCATCGGACGATCAGTCAAAATGAACGCATAGGGATTGTCATTGATCAACACGATGTTGTGCTTCCGGGTGAAGTGAATCAATTTATCAAACAGTTCGTGTGACCCTGACGATCCGGTAGGCATGTGCGGATAATTCACCCACATGATTTTTACCGAAGTAAGATCCATTTCTTCCAACGCATCAAAATCTGGTTGATATTGATTTTCCTCCTTCAAGTCATAGTGGATAATGTCAGCTCCCGCCATTTTGGAGGCTGTTTCGTATGCAGGGTATCCGGGGTTCGGGATCAAAACACTATCACCATCATCCAGCATGGACATGCAGATATGAGTAATGCCTTCCTTAGATCCAATCAGCGGCAGAACTTCTCTATCCGGATCAAGTTGGCAGTAAAAGAACCGCTGGTACCAGTTTGCTATTGCTGACCTCAGCTCCGGAAGCCCTTTATAGCTTTGATATTGGTGTGCGCCATTTTCAAGAATGGCGCTGTTAAATTCGGCAATCACGGACGGGTGTGGTGGAAGATCCGGACTTCCGATACCCAGGTTTAACACCTCCATTCCTTGCTTCCGAATGGCATCAATTTGTTGAAGCTTCCTGGAGAAATAGTATTCACCAATACCCTGTATTCGACGTGCTGAAACTACATTATTCATAAATTTTACCCTTTTTGTAAACCCCTAAATTTTCGATCACCTCAGACAGGCTTGCTAGTTCCTGAAAAACCTTATCCTCTTGGTCAGAATCAGAGAATTCTAAATCCATGAAGAAACCATAGGTTCGCTCCCAACCTGAAACCGGATGTGATTGTAGCTTGCTAAGGTTAACCCCCAGATCACTGACAGCCATTAGCACTTTGGCTAAAGCTCCCGGCTCATGCTTAGTTTCCAAATAGATAGATGCTTTGTCTGTTTCTTCCTCTGGCTGGTTTGGTGCTTTGGTCAAGACGAGAAATCGTGTGAAGCTTTCCTTGTTTTCTATACCGCTCTGTAGAATGGTTAGTCCGTACGTTTTGGCTGCCAGTGAACTTGCAATGGCTGCCACCTGACTTAACTTATTTTCTTTAATGTGGCGAGCGCTTCCTGCGGTATCAAAGGATTCGACCACTCTCAGTTTTTCATGATTATCTAGAAAGTTGGAGCACTGACGAATCGCCATTTGATGAGATTGGATCTCTTCTACATTTGTAATGCTGGTTCCATTGTAGACCATCAGGTTCATTTTGACCTGAAGGATTACTTCCCCACAGATCGTCAATCCACCCTGACGAAGCAATGCATAATTGGGAATGATGCAACCGGCTAACGAATTCTCAATGGCCATCAAACCAAAGTCCGCTTCGCTCTCAAGTACTTGATTGACCACACCTCTGAACGTATCACATTCATTCAGCGTAATTTGACCGCCGAAGTAGTGGAGTGCAGCTTCATGATGAAAACTTCCCTTCAGACCTTGTATTGCAATTCGTTTCATTTGTTCAATCTCTTTAAATGGCTGTCGGCCCAGCCGACACAAAAAAAGGCCTCCCTTTTAGGGAGGCCTTTGTGAAATTTCTTTACACCAGATATACTATAGCCACCCCATTATCCGCTCTGGATAAAAGAAATAGTAGCTAATGTAAAATGATACCTGTGTGTTCATACGTGAGTAAATAGAAGTGAGAAATTTTTTAAATGCAACTTTTTACAAAAAAAATCTATCGAAAAGATCTGACAGGTTTCTAAAACCTGTCAGATCTAACCTCAAGTGAATTCTAGTTCCAGTTTTTCAAGCCCTTTAATTGCTTGGTCATGAAACCTTCTGAAATCCTCTTTTGAACCGAACCAGTTTTGAACTTCTTTCCTCTTTAATCTGGTCAGTTTATCAGAAATAACTGCATGATAGCTGCTATGCTCCCAATCAGCGATAGATTTAGTGAAGCCGTGATGTAAGGGATTATGGTGGATATAGAAAATTACATTTGTCAAAAAAGAATCATTCTCGATCTCCTTTGCCTTGAATGGACGACTAAATAAAGACCCTCTCCTGTCATACATTTTGTTGTACGCTTTCGCATAGCTCACATACAGATTGCTAAATTGTTTGGATAAGAAATCAGACAGGTTTTGGAAACCTGTCTGATTTAACTTTTCAAGATTTTCTTCATCCTTTATTCGAACCAAAAAGTGAAAATGATTTGGCATCAGGCAATACGCATAAGAGTCAGCAATTGGCTCAATATGATGACTCCATTTTCTTAAAAAGAAATTGTAATTCTCATCATTTCGAAAGAGGTTCTCGCTTCCATTAGCATGATTGTAAATGTGATAAAACTTGCCCGCTTCCATTTCTTAAAAAATTCTGACAGGTTTTCAAAACCTGTCAGAATTGAACTAAAATATATCACAACTCCCTATCGGTGAGCCATCCGGTGCTTTGATTGGATCAGGAATTTTAAACTCATCTGGTTCGTCTAAGAATCGATCGATTTGACTTACCACGTATTGATAGTACACACCATCATCATTGGCACTTCTACTGGTTCGGCCAGAAGCGTATGACTTGATCGCCTTTATTTTTCCAAGTGCTTTTGCTCTTACCTCGCCATAAGCTCGCTCATTTACCGCAAGTCCCATAAGTTGTTTCAGCATTTCCATTTCCACTACTTTTTGAATCGTTCGATCCATTCCGTCTGAAGAAGGGTTCAACCAAGTAACTGCCATAACCCGATCCAATACAGCATCTACACCGGGCTGCTTTACATCTCTTGCTTTATAAGTCAATAATCGATTGAATCTATCTGCATTGAAAATGAATCCGAATGGTAAGCTTGCTGCAGTCTCCACAGCTGCCAGGTAATCGAATGCAGGACCTGTTCGCGACTGGAAAGTTTCTCTGGATCTACCATATCCAAATGCGCGTGGTGGAATTCGACCTAACAATTGTTCCGGTAGTTTTAGATTTTCTGGTTTGACGGTGTTCAGCAAGGCCTCCAGTGCCGCCATCTGCTCATCTGACGAAAGCATTTCGGTCACCACCTCTTCACCGCCTCTGATGGCATAGCTATAATTTAATCCGCCAATCAATTTGGAAGTGCCATCCACCTGATAGCGATGAAACAAGTACATCGGTACGAGTGCTTCTTCAATGGAGCTCATTGGCATCCCTGTTTTTATCGCTTTTTCGGAAAACTTATCCAGGATTGTTCTTCTGATTTTCATCATGCGATTCAACTCTACAGCAGCATTGGTACCATTGTCCCACAGGTGCGCTTCGGGATGTAATCCACTTGCTGGACGAGCATCCTGATCGGTGATGTATCTCATGTCATTGTCAAACGCTTCATCCAAAATTGCATTAAGCATTTCATCATTTTCTCCATCAGGAAAATCACTATAGCCATAAGTGATGGTCACCTTATCCCATGCACCAATCTTATCATCATAAGCCTCACTCAAATCAATATTTCCTTGCTCATCCATCTTCACATACGGATGAGGGTAATCCATCACTGAAGCCCTATCATTGACGCTTGCTGCAAAATTGTGTGCAAGACCAATCGTATGCCCTACCTCGTGAGCTGAAAGCTGACGCAATCTGGCAAGTGCCATTTCGGTCATGGCATTTGGGGTTTCATCCCCATTTTCATAAGGCTGCAAAAGACCCGTAGCTATTAAAAAATCTTGTCTTACTCGCAAAGACCCCAGACTCACATGTCCTTTGATCATCTCACCTGTTCGTGGATCAGTAATTCCACTGCCATAACTCCACCCTCTTGTTGAGCGATGAACCCATTGGATTACATTGTAGCGAACATCTAATGGATGTGCCCCTTCCGGCATTACCTTTACTTGAAAGGCATCCTTATATCCGGCAGCCTCAAACGCTTGATTCCACCAGCTGGCACCTTCGATCAGAGCAGAACGTACTGGCTCTGGAGCACCACGATCGACATAGTAGATGATCGGCTCTACCGGTTCACTTATCTCAGCATTAGGATCTTTTTTCTCTAGTCTGTGACGAACGATAAATCGCTTTACCAATGGTTCCTCAATAGGAGTGGCATAATCCTGATAAGAGATATTGAAAAACCCGCATCTCGGATCAAAAACTCGAGGTGTATAATTATCATCCGGAAGCTCAATGAAGGAGTGATGCGTCCTAACAGTTACTGCATCTGGAGTGGGAGTCACTGATCGCAACCACCAGCCTTTGGCATCTCCATTGAAGGTGAGAATAGATTCAAATTCGGTGTTTTTGGGAAAGTTGAATGTCGCATCCATGTAAATAGCTGATCTGGATTTATCAACAGAAAAATTGCCTTGATTTGATCCTCTTAGTCTTCCACTTACATCGTGCGAATCCCTCAACAACCAATCAGTGATGTCAATTAAATATGCGTTTTCATTCTTCGAGGTGATCTCAAAACCTCCTATTACCGAACTGGCAAATGCTTCCGCTACTGATTTTACCTCATCCTGATTGTCACTAACTGCCCGATAATCATAGTTCGGCTGAATCAGCAACAGCTTATTTCCATGCTTTTCAAACTTTACCACTCTTTCATTCCCAAGTTGACCTCTATCCAGCCCAATGTCATTGGACCCGATCCCAGCTGCTAAAGAATTTACATAAAGAAACTCTTGATTGACTTTATCCACCTCCAGGAACATTCGACCCACTTCATTATCATAGTAAAAGTTAAAGAAACCCTCTTGCTTCTGCATTCCTGTTGTAAAATCTGCAATCGAATTTGATTGATCGGATGACGAACTGGCCGGTGCATTGGTGGATTGGCAACCAACCATAAATGAGACAAGAATTAAGGTAAGAAAAGTGTAGGTTCTCATTGTTGTATATTTATAAAAGCTATTCAGAATAATCAATTCATTAAAGTAAAGCATTGATCACCACAATCATATTAATTATTGTATCAATCTATGTTATCGTTAATGTAGCGGCATATTTCTTACAGGAGAAGTTTTTATTCAAACCAGAAAAACTTCCCTCCGACTTTCAATTCAAGTATGCCGAACAAAATGTTCAGGAACATAACCTTTACATTGGCGATGATGTGCGCATCAATGGCGTTCACTTTAGTGTGGAAAAGCCGAAAGGCATAGTCATGTATTTAAAGGGAAACTCAAGATCCATCAAAGGGTGGGGAAAGTTTGCCATTGACTTCAACCGTTTGGGCTTTGACGTAGTGATGGTGGATTATCGTGGTTTTGGAAAAAGTACTGGAAGAAGGTCAGAAAAAGAAATCAAGGGAGATCTTCAAAAAGTGTATGATATATTGAAAAGTAAGGTGCCGGAAAAGTATGTCATCATCTATGGGAGATCTATGGGCTCTGGATTTGCGGCCAAACTAGCCAGCAATAACAACCCAAAAATGCTAATCTTAGAATCTCCATATTACAGCATGAAGAAAGTCGCTAAACGATACATTCCCTTCCTTCCTGCATCTCTCATTCTAAAATTTCCACTAACCACATACAAATGGATTAAGTACGTCAAGTGTCCGATTAAAATCATCCATGGAACGAAAGACAAACTCATTCCCTATAAATCCAGTTTAGCTTTAGCAGGGATCAACCCGTCATTGACGCGCGTTTATTCAGTGATTGGTGGTGGTCACAACAATCTGCATACTTTTGAAGAATACCATCGCATGCTAGAGGAAGCACTGAACTCAGCTGAATTGAAACCAATTGATCCTGAGAAATCCAGTTTAAACTTTAGCAGTAAGAAAAATTAAAGTTTAGAGAGTGTCTGCATTACGAATTCTTGCAATAGCCTTACTGTGCATTTATTTGCTGATTGGATTGGCGATTTTCCTACTCCAAGAAAGTCTTATTTTCTTACCTGAATCTTTACCCGACAATTATGAATATTCCTTCAATAAAGATTTTGAAGAGCATAATCTGACCATGGAGGATGGAGCGGTGATCAATGCGCTTTATTTTAAAATGAAGGATTCTAGAGGCCTGATTGTCTATTTTCATGGCAATGCCGGAAATCTCGCGCGATGGGGGGAAGTAGCTGAACCATTTGTTGATTTAGGCTATGAAGTGCTGATTTCGGACTATCGGGGCTATGGAAAAAGTACAGGAAACCGAACCGAAAAAAAATTGATGAGCGATGCGGAAGAGATTTATGAGTTTGCCAAGAAACTAGAGCGGGAAGAACGCATTATCATTTTCGGTCGATCTCTTGGGTGTGCTTTTGCTTCATATTTGGCCTCAAAAAACAATCCTGAAAAAGTGATTCTTGAGACTCCTTTTTACAGCCTGACGGATGTTGCCAGAAAACTATTTCCCATCTATCCAGCAGCATGGCTTCTCAATTACCGGTTTGAAAATCATAAATACTTGCAACAAACAACAGCACCTATTTTCATTTTTCATGGGAATGAAGACGAGATAGTCCCCTATGAATCCGGACAAAAGCTGTATGAAGCCGTTGAAGAGCAAGCCACCTTTTTTACGATAGATGGGGGGCATCACAATGATTTGGCAGCTTTTGATAACTATTGGATAGAAATGGAAAACGTATTGAATGATGAGTGAATCTCTATATTTCATAGCAGTTGTCCCCCCAACAGAAATTCAGGAAGCGATCACCAAGCTGAAGCATGAGATCGTAGAAAAGTACCAAAGTTCTCATGCACTCAAAACACCTCCGCACATCACCCTGCACATGCCCTTCAAATGGAAGGACAAGCGATTTGAAGATTTGGTAAAGGTCATAAAAGATCTGAATTCAGATTTGGAGCCATTTGAAGTTCAACTTCAAGGGTTTGACTTCTTCGAACCTCGAGTGGTCTTTGTGAATGTGGTTGAAAATGATAAGCTGGAAAAACTGCAAAAAAAGGTAGTAGACATTTGCAGAAAAAACCTCAAGCTGGACAATGCCAACTACAAAAACCTTCCCTTTCATCCTCACATTACTATTGGGTTCCGTGACTTAAAAAAGCGGATGTTTTATGAGGCAAAGCAGGAGTTTGAAGCTCGAACTTATAAATCTACGTTCAAAGTGGTTCAAATCACACTCTTAAAACATGATGGCAAGAAATGGAATGTAGTCGAGTTATGATTAGCTTACCTCCATGAAAGCACCTCTAACAATTCTTTTAGTTATTTCTAATATTTCAATGACCTTCGGTCAGGAATTAGCATTGAATGATGTTCATATAGGTAAACCTTATACCATAGTTGATGAGCCGGCACAATTTCCAGGAGGTGTTTATAAGATGCATGATTTTCTAAGGAAAGAAATGAATTATCCTGAAGAAGCATTAAAAGAAAATGTTTCTGGGCGAGTCTTTGTTCAATACATCGTTGAAAAAGATGGCAGTCTAACAAATATTCAAGTTGTAAAAAAGCTTGGCTTTGGACTCGATGAGGAGGCAATAAGGTTATATGCGAGTATGCCTAAATGGACTCCAGGAAAAATTGACAGTAAACCAGTTCGCCAACTGATGATTTTTTATGTGTTATTTGAAAAGGAGTTTGGAAATAGTAATTAGTATTTTAGAAAATTATTAGAACTAATCACTCCCAGTCAAATATCTCCGTATCCTCTCCTTTGTATAATCTCGCACTTTGCACATCGTCAAAAGCGCGAAAGTGTACCAGGTTTTCCTGATCTCCCCAAACTTCATGAAGGATGCTATTCCAAACTTTTACCTGCTTGAGCTTCTTCACTTTTTCTATCTCAACATAGCACCACATCACATCCTCCTCAATCTCTGCACCGATATAGTTTAGCTCATATTCCTTCCCTTTTTCATCCCAGAGCTTCATTCTGGTCAGCAAGTACTTTCCCAGGTTTTTATTTACAAAATCCCAGTTTTCTTTAGCCATGATATCAAGCGTTTCATTGCCAGTATAGGCTCTCAATGCAAGCTCCAGATCATCTAGAAAAATACGAGTGCTTATTTGAATCACTTTCTGGTCTTCCTTGTATTTGATGTCTGACACACTCACATGAAATGGGTGTATAAATGACTGAAATACGATGAGTGCTGCAGTAATCATGGCTCAAATCTAGGCAAACAGCGTGCCCCACTGCAATACCGCTCATCAAATCATCGTCACTGATCATAATTGAGATCGTCTCCTTGCTTTATATTCGCAACCCCATGAGTGAATTTAGGTTGTACTACGGGTTAGGTTTTGACCATATACTGGATGTAAATGGTTATGATCACATATTATTTGTAGTGGTCCTTTGTGCCCTCTATCAATCAACCGATTGGAAGAAAGTTTTGATTTTGGTAACCGCATTCACAATAGGTCACTCAATCACCTTGGCCCTTGCTACCATGCGGATCATCAAGATCAATGCAGACCTGATCGAATTCCTCATTCCAGTCACTATTTTGATAACAGCTATTTCGAATCTTTTCACTAAAGAAGAACGCATTGCAGAAGGTAAAATCTGGAGAAACTATGGTTATGCCGGATTTTTTGGGTTGATCCATGGATTGGGATTTTCTAATTACTTGAGGGCCCTACTAGGCACAGACAAAACAATTATCCTACAGCTTTTTGCCTTTAATGTAGGCTTAGAGGTAGGTCAAATAATTGTCGTTGGATTATTCATTGTCATTAGTTTCTTTTTCGTCGGATTAGGAGGAATAAGCCGAAGAGATTGGAAAATGATTATCTCATCAGCAGTAGGTGGAATAGCACTAATGCTTATGTTAGATACTAACTATTTAAACTGAAAAATTTTATTAATTAAACGTAACTATGAAGAATAGCATTCTACTAATTGGAGCTTTTTTGGTGGCGACCATTTCCATGGCCCAAGACCGAAAGCAAAAAGACACAGAATGGGAGCAAAAGTTTGAGCAACTTGGAACCATGCTGCCAACTCCCAATGTCTATCGTACAGCTTCAGGAGCCCCGGGACATCAGTACTGGCAACAAAAAGCGGATTACAAAATGGATATCGTTCTAGACGATACAAAGCAAACGATCACCGGAAGTGAAACAATCACTTATTACAATAACTCCCCAGACGATCTCGAGTATTTGTGGGTGCAGCTTGATCAAAATGTAAGAGCAAGAGATTCTGAAACACCTCTTATAGGCAGATCAAGTATGCGCGATACACTTAGTTCGTTTGCGGTTTTTAGATTAACCGGAGATCAAGATTATGATGGCGGATTTAAAATCAAATCCGTAAAAAGTGCAGGTAAAGACATGAGCTACATCATTAATAAAACAATGATGCGAATCGATTTGGCTCAGCCTTTAAAGTCAGGTGAAAACATGACATTCAGCATCGACTGGATGTACAACATCAACAACCGAATGACTGATGGAGGTAGATCTGGTTTAGAGTACTTTGAAGAAGAAGACAACTACATCTATACGATCGCTCAGTTCTTCCCGAGAATGGCCGTTTACATTGACAATGAAGGATGGCAAAACAAGCAGTTCCTTGGAAGTGGCGAGTTTGCACTGACCTTTGGTGATTATGAAGTAAGCCTCACTGTTCCCTCTGATTTTGTTGTAGGGGCTACAGGAATGCTCCAAAATGCTAAAGAAGTGCTGACAGCAGAACAAATAGAGCGTTTTGAGCAAGCTAAAAAATCGTATGATCAGCCTGTAATAATTGTCACAGAAAAAGAGGCAAAGAAAAACGAGAAAACAAAAGCAAGTGATACTAAAACTTGGAAGTATAAAGCAGAGAATGTAAGAGATTATGCCTTCTGTGCATCCAGAAAATTCATCTGGGATGCGATGGCCGTAAAACTTAGTGATGGAAATGAGCCATTGGCTATGTCTTACTATCCTAAAGAAGGCAACCCACTATGGGAGGATTTTTCAACACTTGCTGTGAAACAGACTCTTGAGACGTATTCAAAATTCACCATTGAATATACTTATCCGGTAGCTATTTCAGTTCACACTGCTTCGATTGGAATGGAATACCCAATGATCTGCTTCAATTATGGTCGTCCTGACCCTGATGGAACATATTCTGATAGAAAGAAGCATGGTATGATCTCGGTAATCATTCATGAAGTAGGACATAATTTCTTCCCGATGATCATTAACTCTGACGAACGACAGTGGACCTGGATGGACGAAGGTTTGAATACTTTTGTACAGTACTTGACAGAGCAGGAGTTTGCTGAGAACTACCTGGATTATGAATATCCTTCGAGAAGAGGACCTGCAGCTAATATTGTCCCGTACATGAGTGGAGAAAATGGATTGGTTCGTCCAATTATGACTAACTCCGAGCAGATCCGCCAATTTGGAGCGAATGCATATGCCAAGCCAGCAACTGCGTTGAATATTCTAAGAACAACGGTAATGGGTCCTGAGCTTTTTGATAAGGCATTCAAAACGTATGCTGAAAGATGGGCATTTAAGCACCCAACTCCTGCAGATCTGTTCAGAACAATGGAAGATGCCTCGGCTGTTGATCTGGATTGGTTCTGGAAAGGGTGGTTCTACGGTACGGATTATGTAGATGTAGATCTTGCAAATGTTCGATGGTTCCAGATGCAAACTGAAGAAAATGGTCTTGAGACCAGAAACATCAAAGGAGCTGGTCAGGGAATTGACAATCAAAATGATGGACAAAAAGATTTTGGTAGCGATCCACAGCCATTTGTATTCCAAGAATGGAATGGAGGATCAGGTGAATACCGCCAATCAATGGATCAGGACAAAATCAAAAAGTCAGCAGAAGGCAAGAACTTTTATGAACTTACCTTGAAAAATCAAGGCGGTCTTGTAACGCCGGTTATCATCCAATGGACGTATGCAGATGGGACTACAGAATTAGAAAAAATTCCTGCTGAAATCTGGAGAATCAATGAGAAAGAAGTGACTAAAGTCTTTATAAAGGACAAAGAAGTGACTAAAATTGTGATCGATCCAGATAAGATGACTGCTGATGCTTACACGGATAATAACGTTTTCCCTAGATCAAATGAGGGAGATCGATTCGAGCAGTTCAAAGAAGGACAAGACTAACGAAACACAACCAACCTAAACTAAAAGGAGACTGTAATGGTCTCCTTTTTTTTATTCCTATATTTATAACAAACATTAAGAGACATGAAAACACTTCTATCTACGGTCTTAGTCATTCTAATTCTTTCATCTTGTTCGACGGGTTCAACCTCTTCAGAATCTGCTGATTCTACAGCAGTTGATGGTGGTGAATTTGTAGAATATAATAACCCACCAGCGGAAGGATTCAACCAGGAAGGTTCCGATTTGCTTGCAACGCTACTTGCAGACAAAACCATGCTGGCAATGGGCGGAAGAAAAGCATGGGACAACACACGCTACATCAGATGGAACTTCTTTGGAAGGAGAGATCATATTTGGGATAAATCAACTGGAGACGTTCGCATTGAAGTGCCAGCGGATGATCTCACAATTTTGATGAATATCAATACAAAGGATGGGAAAGCAATGAAACGCGGAGTAGAAGTAACTGACTCTGTTGAATATTATCTTGAAAGAGGGTACGGAATGTGGGTCAATGATTCGTACTGGTTGGTGATGCCTTACAAACTAAAAGATTCCGGGGTTACCTTAAAATATCTAAGAGAAGACACCACTCAGACAGGCGCCAGAGCAGATGTGGTGAGCTTGTCCTTTGAAGATGTAGGAGTTACTCCTCAAAATGTATACGAAGTTTGGATCGATACAGACTCCAAATTAGTAACTCAGTGGGCTTATTATCCTGATTCATCTGCATTAGAACCAAGTTTTATTACTCCATGGGCTGATTATAAAAAGTATGGGGAGATTATGCTTTCCTCTAGTAGAGGTAGAAATACGCTGCAAAGCATTGAGGTATTAGATGAAGTACCGGAAGGTACTTTTACTGAATTTGATGCTTTACAATAACTTCAAAAGGAAGGATCACGACAGTTGAAATGTATTTACGTATGTTATTACAAGCTAATAGGTATTATTTTCGATTATTGTAAAAACCTTGATCTTATGAAAGCAATTTGGAATGGTGAGGTAATCGCCGAAAGTGATGATACTGTCGTTGTTGAAGGAAATCATTATTTCCCTCCATCATCTATAAAAAAAGAATTCTTCAAAGAAACAGATACTCATACTGTGTGTCCCTGGAAAGGAAAAGCGAGCTATTACACCCTCGAAGTAAATGGTGATGAAAACAAAGATGCAGCTTGGTACTATCCAGAAACCAGCGAGTTAGCTAAAAACATTAAAGGATACGTCGCTTTCTGGAATGGAGTGCAAATGGAGAATTAAGCCTTCCCATTGGTTGAAAGTTTGACTTTAGGTTTTCTCAGATCATAGCCAATGTAAAAACTTCTAAGTACAAGCGTAAGAACCAGCGGTACCAAAGACTGATGCAGTGGTTGTGGTAATAACATCCATATCACTAAAAGCAGGCAATACCAATAAGCCGTAATCTTGAAATACCGTCCAATAAATTGCCTGTATTTTTCTTTACCCACTAAAAAGATAATTGGTATATGAAAAGGTATTGCCCATAAGATGTTGAGATTCACCTTTGAAAGGTGTTCCGTACCAAACCATAGAAAAGTTACCCACAGACCCGCAAAACCAACCAGTGAAAAAAGTAGGACATCTACCCATTTTGTTCGCTTCCCTGATTTGAGGTTTCTATGAGTAATTAACCCAACAATAAAAAATAAGATGACGAAGGTATTGAATGGTGTTAACAATCCATTCGCAAAAGATTCTTCTTCTGGTGTGAACGATTCAATCTCCTTTAATACTAAAGGAACTGAGATGCTATCTCTTGAAATCGTTGCTCCGGCAAAGGCTTTATTAACATAGTCAGGTAAAAACATGTAATCGTACGCTTCAGCCTCCCGGTCTATTTGAATTCCTAATCCCAGATCAATGCCAAAATCTCCCCATGGTTGATAATCAAGATAATCATCCATCAGATCACGAATTGTTTTGTTTTCTTCTTTATAACTCAGATCAAAATCAATACGTCCGGGATAAAGCCCTTCAGCTACATCCCTGATTTTTGTAGCACAATTATCATATACATAATTATAGAGGTACTCGGCATTTTCAGGTTTCACATTGTTTTGAAGAAAATCAAAAAATTGTTGTTTCTCTTCTTGCGTCAAATTCAGGTATTGCTCTTTAATAAATCGATTTTGACTCTTATAAAATTGATATACCCGATCATATTTGGTTACCCCAACCTTGTACTTGAGTAGGCCTTGAGCAAAATTTAAGAAGAAGTTTTCCTGCTCAAAATCATACAGTCCATAGTTATAAAACCAGTCAATTCTTCTATCCTGATCCTTAATTCTAATCCCGCTGTGACCGAAAGCAGACCAAACTTCGCCCTGATATGGTCCTACAGTTATCACAGCAATTTCAGCATTCTCTGATAGCTGAATTTGAGCTTGCAAAAGAGAGGATGTGAAAATAAGAAGGCTCAGAAATACGAATCTCATGATTCAAGTGTTTACTTTGTTTTTGCAATGTTGATCAATCTGCACGATAGCATCTCACTAGCTTCAAAACTAACGCCAAAAAGAATATCCAATGCATGGAATATTTGGCGAAGCTATCAAAGGTCTCAGCACAGTGGTACAGCAACGGTCAGGGGATTGCCAATAAGTATGGCAATAGAGCCTACAACAGCATGTAATTTGAGGTGTCCTGAATGTCCAAGTGGTTTACGTTCATTTTCTCGTCCCACCGGAAAACTAGATCTTGTGCTTTTTGAAAAAATCATGCTAGACGTTAGCAGCCATCTGCTTTACCTGACCTTCTATTTCCAGGGTGAACCTTACTTGAATCCAGCCTTTTTGGATATGGTTCAAATAGCCAACAAGCATAAGGTATATACAACGACCTCAACAAACGCTCATTTCCTGGATGATGAAAATGCTAAAAAAACAGTAGAAAGTGGATTGAATCGATTGATCATTTCCATCGATGGCGCTTCACAAGAGACGTATGAATCCTATCGAAAAGAAGGTGATTTAACTAAGGTTCTAGAGGGTACTAAAAACATTTTGAAATGGCGAAAATCCTTAAAATCAAATCACCCAAAAGTGGTTTGGCAATTTTTGGTAGTTAGACCTAATGAGCACGAGATTCCTAAGATCAAGCTGTTGGCGAAGGAATATGAAGTAGATAAGGTGGTTTTCAAAACCGCTCAGATATATGATTATAAAAATGGTAATGAACTTATTCCAACAATAGACAAATACAGCCGCTATAGAAAAGGTCCAGATGATACATTTTCAATCAAGAATGAATTGGAAAATAAATGCTGGAAAATGTGGCAATCGTGCGTGATCACCTGGGATGGGCAGGTAATTCCTTGCTGTTTTGATAAGGATGCGAGCCACAGTATGGGAAATGTTACAGAAAAGTCGTTTGAAGATATCTGGTTTTCAAAGGCATATCAAAATTTTCGAAATGCATTGTTAAACTCACGCTCTGAAATAGAAATTTGTAAAAACTGTACCGAAGGGCTGAAGGTTTGGGCCTGATGCACTTATTTCGCACATCAATTCACACTACTCATGAAATTTGATCGAAAAAACAGATCTGACGAAGAACTCATTGCTATCCACAAAGCATTGGTCACTCCTCGCTTGATCGAAGAAAAAATGCTCATCCTCTTACGTCAAGGTAAAATCAGTAAATGGTTTTCCGGTATAGGGCAAGAAGCCATTTCTGTAGGAGCTGCTTTGGCCCTAAATAAGGAAGAATATATTCTTCCAATGCACCGAAATCTGGGGGTTTTTACGACTAGAGATATACCATTCCAACGGTTATTCTCTCAATTTCAGGGAAAATTAAATGGATTTACAAAAGGTCGTGATAGAAGCTTCCACTTTGGTACTCAGGATTATAACATTGTTGGGATGATTTCTCATTTGGGTCCACAACTCGGTATTGCGGATGGGATTGCCCTTTCACATTTATTGAGAAAAGAAGAAAAGGTAAGCCTGGTTTTCACGGGAGATGGTGGAACAAGTGAGGGAGATTTTCATGAAGCAGTGAATGTCGCTTCGGTTTGGAAATTACCCGTCATTTTCGTGATTGAGAATAATGGATATGGGTTGTCTACTCCAAGTCGAGAACAGTTCAATTTCGATTCCTTTGTTGTGAAAGGTCCGGCGTATGGTATGGAAGCGTACAGTGTTGAAGGGAATTCTATCCTTGAAGTGCTAAATGAATTAGAGCCACTAGTAGCGGATATCCGGAAAAATCCACGACCAATCATATTCGAGGCGAAAACCTTTCGAATGAGAGGACATGAAGAGGCATCAGGCACAAAATATGTCCCAAAAGAATTGATGGAAAAGTGGGCAAAGAAGGATCCAGTGAAAGGATTTGAAAGCTACCTTATTAAAGAAAAAGTATGCACCAATGATGAGATCGGTGATATTAGAAAGACGATCCAAAAAGAAATTAGTGATGCTGTAAAAGAAGCATTTGAAGAGGAACCAATTACTTCATCACCAGAAGTGGAGCTTGCAGATGTGTACTACCCATATGCACAAGAAGTCATTGAACCAAATAGCAAAAAATCTTCAAGACGCTTCGTTGACGCTATCTCAGACGGATTAAAACAATCATTAGAAAAATATCCTGAATTAGTAATCATGGGGCAGGATATTGCAGATTATGGAGGAGTCTTTAAAATTACCGAAGGCTTCATGGAGCAGTTTGGAAAAGACAGAATACGAAATACTCCTTTATGTGAATCTGCCATTGTTGGAACTGGTCTCGGACTCAGCATCACAGGAATGAAGGCTGTGGTGGAAATGCAGTTTGCAGATTTTGTCACAGAAGGATTCAATCAGATTATCAATAACCTGGCTAAGATTCACTATCGCTGGGGTCAAAATGCCGATGTAGTAGTAAGGATGCCAACTGGTGCGGGTGTTGGCGCTGGGCCATTTCATTCTCAATCCAATGAAGCCTGGTTTTTCCATACTCCCGGATTGAAAATTGTATACCCATCAAATCCTGAAGATGCTAAAGGGCTGTTGAATGCCGCAATAGAAGATCCAAATCCATACCTTTTCTTTGAACACAAAGCACTTTATCGCTCATTGACAGAAGATATTCCTGACGGATACTTCACTACTGAAGTTGGAAAAGCAGCAACATGCAAAGAAGGCACTGACTTGACTATCATTACTTATGGTATGGGTGTTCATTGGGCACTTCAATCCGCAAATCAATCAGGTCATTCGATTGAAGTCATCGACCTCAGAACCCTACTCCCATGGGATAAAGACACTGTAAAAGGTTCTGTAGAAAAAACTGGCAGAGTAATCGTATTGCATGAAGATTGTCTCACAGGAGGAATAGGCGCTGAGATTTCAGCATGGATTTCAGAATACTGGTTTGAGTCATTGGATGCCCCTGTCTTCAGAGTAGCAAGCTTGGATACTCCTGTCCCATTTGCTGCAAATCTTGAGAAAGACTTTCTTCCAAATGAACGTCTAGAAGCAAGCATTAAAAAAGCACTTGAGTACTAGCTCAAGTGCTTCATTAACTTAAATTCAAAATTTAACGAACCATAATTCGATAACTCACGACATGTGATTCTCTATCTTCTTTATCAAAGATATGGAGGATGTAAACTCCTTCTTTGTAACCAGAAACATCGATCTCTTCGTATCCATCATATCCACTTCTGATATCCTGCGTCCACAAAACATTTCCAGCTAAATCAACCAACTGCGCACCTACTTTTTTATCAGTCAAATGTCTGTAGCTCAATTTCAATACATCCGTAGTTGGGTTTGGATATACTTCCAGGTTTTTAAAGTATTTGAAAATTAAGCCGAGCACTCGCTCGATATTTACTTCGATTCCATCTTCTGTTGCAAAAGCTGTCAACTTAAAGTCAGTATCGCTGATACCCTCTTCCCCAATTTCAAATTCAACAAACGAAGATTCATCCAATGGAATGCCTGGATATTCAACAAAGAATCTGTACAAGCCTTCAGGAAGGAATCCAAATTTGAACTCTCCATTCTCATCTGTTTCCCCATATGCTATCAATTCAAATTCATCATCATCTTGCCCAGTTCTTCCACCAGACCTTTTTCTCCTAAGCCCACATTTTCTCTTGGCGGCTCTCCTACGCGCATCAATTCTGGCATTCTCATCTCCAAAATCCTCTTCAATTAATACCTCTAAAGTACCAACATCATTCGGATCCAATTCACCAGGAATAAGTGTCATGCTCACCTGGAAGGCAGTATCTTCTCTAAATAAAACTGTATCAGCTTCTACCCACTCAAACGCATCCGCATAGTAGGTAGGAATGTATTTCTCAGGATCGGAATCTATCGAAATGAGGTAATCACCTAATATCACATCATTGAATGTGAACGCACTTGGTTGATTGCTAGCGACTGCCAACGTATCAAATCCACGATTTACTTGTGTTGTCAATAATAAATATCCGTCAACATTGTCAGGAATTAATTCTCCATTGTCATCATTCACATCCACTGAAAAATCGGCCACAGCAAATGCAAACATTGAATCAACTGCAATTGTAAGATCTGGCAAACTGTCATTTCGTGCTTCAGCTTTGAATTTGCCCATATTAGAATAATCGATGGATAGAATGCCCAGAGAATCTTCATTCACATCAAAATCAGCACCGCTTGTTATCAAAGTTCCATTTCTGAACCACTGATAGGTATTGAACTCACCACCCACATTGAATGTCAGTGATGTATCACTAAAGACACGTACTAATAAGGAATCTGCGATAGCAGTCTCATTAAATGAAATCCTTGTCTTTTGATCAGAATAACTAAAGTTAGCAATGCTTCTTTGGGGTTCTAAATCATCAAACTCCAACAAGTTTGCTGAAACATCTAATTCAGTCAAGGATTCTAAATAAGTAAGACTATCAATCCCCGTTAAAGCATTATCGGAAAGATCAATGACACTTACTTCGGTGAGCGAGTCCCTTAGTGGGAATGTCCCTGATAGATTATTACTTGGTACTCTTATTTCAGTAACCCTTTGATTTTCAAGAGTAATGAACTCCCAATTTTGAAGTCTTGGCTCGGTAGTCCAACCACCATCATTCGTCCAATTCTCCCCATCTGTTGCATTGTATATAGCTTCAAGCGCATTAAAGTCTGATACTGTCTCAGGTTTTATACGAGTCACCGCTGTTGTGTCATTAGAATAATCTGATGTTTCAGATGCGGTATTTACAAACCGGACGCGATAGTAGTAGGTTGTGTTGAAATCAAGATCTGTGATCAACGCCTTACGCTGTGTTGTAGAAAAGTCTTCATATCCAGTTAAGAAAGTAGAAAAGTCAGCTTCTTCAGACACATCCAAGAGATATTCCTGAACATCTAACGCTTCACTCCAGTTGGCCTGGAATGACGATGACGTTCTTTTAGAGGATACAAGCGCTCTCAATTCTTGTGTGATTGTGAGCTCCCCTTCAATATCATCTACTCCCTCATTTTCGTTTTGATCGGTTGCAACCGCCATTACATCATAAACTCCATCTGCCAGAGTTGGAGAAATCGTTCCCGCTGGTAGAGACCAGGTACTATCAGCATTAATAATTGTAACCAAATATGTGCTATCGCTAATTGTCAATTCAAGGGTCGCTGCTAGATCATCGATTGTGCCTGTGATCTCAGGACTGCTAATTGAAGTACCCAATACATCTACAGCCACTACAGGAGGCGTTACATCCTCTACAATGGTAATGGTCTGATTAGCAGGGATGTTTGCAAAACGATTCACATTTCCAGAGGTCCATCTTATCTCTAAGGAATCCACAACCGTTGCAGCAGCTAGTCCAAAATGAGCGGTAATCTCATTCCCATTAAACAAACCATTCATATTATTCACTTGCTCAATGCGCCAGGTACCTCCAGCTTTTGCTCTTACCTGAGTGCCAATGCCTACTTTATTCACTTCATCACCTTCGAGGTTGACTCTCAAATAATTATTAGAGTTTCCATTATTTATATACAGATTATTCGCTTGAGTGTTAATCTGAGATGCAACGAATATATCCTGGAAGCCATCATTATTAACGTCTGCAACACTTAGATGAGAGAAAGGAGAGACCATTGTGAAATTGGAAGATTCTAAAGGATTTACCCTATTGAATGTCCCATCACCAGCATTTTCATGTAATACTGGAACACCCCCATCCATGATCCAAATTAGATCCTTGTCTCCATCGTTATCAAAATCCAAATTGGTAAGACCTCTGAGAGTATTAACATTCGTGTCTAAAAATTCTGCTGGCGTTAGCTCATTTAAAATGCCAGAAGCATCAAACAATACCAATCTTGATGGCTGATTCTGTCCCGCAATAACCACATCCAAATATCCATTACCATCAAAATCTGCAAAAGTTGCCCCTCTCGACAATGGTGCATCATTATCTTCATACATCAGATCGAATTTGAATCCCCCAATGTTTTCGTAAATGTGGAAGAATCCATCTCCAGTTACTATTAAATCGGGTAGCAAATCCTGATTTAAATCTGGAGTCAGGTAAGTCCATCCAAACGGGATATCTTGTCCATCACTTCGATGATCAGGATTGGTTTGTTCATCATATGAACCATCCCCATTATTAATAAATATTACATTATTTGAGGTAATTATATCAAGGAAGCCATCATTGTCAAAGTCTGCATTATTTATTCCCAACCCGATTGATTCAAATTGATCGTTCGTTGCAAATGAGCCTCCACCGGTGTTATCAAATAAGAAACTCTTCGCGTCATCGATAAACTGGCTTGTCCCTTGACCATTCACAAATATGTCCAGGTCATCATCATTGTCAAAATCAGCCCAGAGTGCCCCTCTGCTACCAAATTCCAATGCAACAAGATCTCCAGAAGTCACTTTAGTAAAGACCCCTGAACCATCATTTTGATACAAGTAATTGTTCTTAGTAACAATAGCCGGATCATCAAATAAATGCCAATTGGTTACGTACAAATCTTGATCTCCATCTGAATCATAATCCCCAAATGAACCGTGATATGAATTTGATGGTATGTCATTGTAAATATCTCCAGTGAGAATTTGATTGAAATGAGGATCATTCACCGTAACCATAAATGTTTCGGAAGGATCTGAATCTCCTGACGCATTTCTGGCTCTTACCCTATAGTAATAAGTGTTCCCTGAAACAACCGTGTTATCAACATATGCTTCAATCTCCAAATCTCCTTCGATCTCGGCTTGTCTATTTGGTAAAGCAGTTGCTATTTCTGTATAAGTACTATCATCATCCGATCGTTCTATCACCCATTCTTCAAGAAATTTAGAATTTTCACTCCACGAAAGGTGAACTGAGGAATTACTGGCTACATTGGCTGTTAGATTATAAGGTGCATTCGGTATTGGGTCCAGCAGGTTCTTCACATAAGTAAGTCTTACATCATAGCCACAATCATACGTGTATTCAATAACCAATGAATCATTCGCTGGGAAAAACTCTGCGTAATTAATTGATGTGATTCCATCTCCTCCGCAAGCCAAAGCGGTTTCACCTTCAACATTTATTGTCCCATCACAATTCTGAAAAATTGTACCAATAACAGGTGTAGATCCAAAGTTATCAAGATAGCCTGCTTGAAAATCTTCTATTGTTATCGTTCCATCAGGATTCGCAGTAAATAGAACATTGGCGTCAAAACCTCCATCTGTATCAAAGCCTGGCTGCAATTCGGTAGCGATTCCTGTATAGCTTCCTTCTTTTATTAATTCTAACCCGTCGCACTTAGCTGCAACCAACACTTCTGAGTATGCAGAAGTAAGTACTCCACTTTGAGCAGCGATTCTATAATAAACGGAATCTATGTTTGGAGCTTGTCTGTCAGAATATCTGGTAAACGTTTCAACGGTAGCAATTTCAGAAAAATTTGTGCCGTCAATAGAACGCTCAATGATGAAGTTGGTACTATCATTAAAGTTGAGTTGCGACCATCCAATATTAATGACCGTATCCGTTACTAATTCGAAAAACAGATCGGTAGGGGTATTAATTTCAATACCATTATCTCCAATTGCAATGGCATCAATCGAATTATATGGACCAAAGTCACTGTTGACAGATGCAAAAGAGTTAATTCGGAGCTGTGAAACATTAAACGTGGTAGTAGGAAAATTGACCTCTATTTCTTCACCGTTATTTCCATTTCTGGTAAAGTTTAGGAAGCTTTCAAATTCCCCTGAATTTGGATTAAAAACTTCAATAGAAACAGGCGCACTTCCAAATAACCAAATTGAGTTGATAGGTGCAGGATTATCAAAACTCACCTCAATGTAAGGATTATCATCACCCAGAGCAGGTGTCCACCCTCTTTCTTCAGCATTTAATCTAACAATCTGGTCGTTAGGATCATCATTATCATCAAATCCTCTATTTGGAAGTCCAAGTATTTCGATTGCCTGATAATCAATTGACCTGGCCTCACTGGTTACCGTATCGACGGCTGTAGCATATCTCCTGCTTGTTTCATTGATATCAATGCTGACACTTTCAGAAGGGATTCCTTCATATGACCCATTCCCTCCAGGTCTTTGTATCAAACAGGTATAGACACCCACGTGAGAGTTATCCAGATTAGTCAGTACGAGTGAAATGGCATTTTCTCCACTTAATAATTCACCATCTTTAACCCACTGATATTCAGCATCCCCCAGTATACTGTTTGTTACTGTCAAAGTGGCTGTACCACCTGCGGTGACTATTCCTGAAACATTTACTGAATAACGAGCATTTTGCTCAGCGATATCTTGAACTGATATGGAGTCATTTGGAACCAGGTCTTCATATAACAACCTATTCTTTCGGACGTCTAAAGATGATAAATTCGACAATGTCGGAACAGAACTCAGAGCATTTCCGAAAAGATTGACATCTGCAGTCAGATTTGTAAAAGTAGAAGGAACGGCTCCTGAAAATTGATTAAGAGACAAGCTTATATAAAAAGCATTGGTATAATCTCCAACAAAATCCGGGATGGTCCCACTCAACGAAAGGTTGTCCAATGAAAATTCTTCGATGGCTGTAAGTGCAGCCCATTCAGGTGGAATGTTTCCAGTTATTCCAGGCATATCCCAGATTCTGATTCCTTGTAGCTGAGTTAGGTTTCCAAATTCTGGAGGTAACTGGCCTTCATATTGGTTGCCTCCAATATTCAAGAATTTCAGTGTACTCATCGAACCAATTTCTGGTGGGATTGGACCAGTGATTTGGTTTCCGCTTAGTAATAAGGTGTCAAGTGCTGGTAATGTATAAATTGATAATGGGACATCCGTGAAGGTATTGAACGCAATTCCCAGATAACTCAAATTAGAAAGTGTACTGATGGTATCAGGAACAGGGTCTTCTAACTGATTAAAGGCAAAATCAATCTTTCTCAACTGTGAAAGATTTCCTATCGCATCAGGAATTGGACCCATGAAGTTATTGCTTGCAAGTCCTAAAAACTCAAGTGAATCCAAGTTTCCGATTTCAACAGGAATATTTCCCTCAAGTCCATTCCCCCCGTTGATTTCATCTCCCAGATTTAAGTACTTGAGTGCTGTTAAATCCCCTATTTCTACCGGTATTGCCCCAATCAGATTGTTTGAATACAGTTCAATCCTCGTTACCCGATTATTTTCCACGGTAATTCCATACCAATCTTGTACAAATTGACCAGGCTGTAGCCAGTTGGTATTATTAAACCAGTTATCACCATCGGTCGCATTGTATAAAGCAACTAAAGCAGATGAGTCTAATGTGACAACAGGGTCTTTTAGCTCCTCCAGAATATTAATCGTTTGATTGACCGCAATATTATTGATGCGATTAACTAACCCAGATGGCCACTTCACCACAATTGAATCCGCCTGAGAATTGGCTCCCATCCCAAAATGCAGATAATTGCTGGCGCCAGCGTGTAGTCCACTATTCGTTATTGCACTTCTCGAATTTCGTAATCCACCAGCATAAACAGACACTTCCGCACCAATACCCGCTCTATTGGAAACAGTACCCTCTAATTTTACTTTGAGCCAGTTGTTTCCAATCCCTTGATTTTGGTACAACATATTAGCTCGAAAATTGAAACTACTCGGAGAGTAGATGTCTAGATTGCCATCATTGTCATAATCAAAGACTGAAATACCATGAGCAGGGAATGTTCCAAGGAAATTCTGCCCTGTAAGTTGCGAGTAGCCTGCATTTGCATTGTTAAAATAAATCTCCAATGTATCAGTTCCTTGACCCTCATTGAAAATGATATCCACATACCCATCATTATTCATATCAGCAAGCGCGCTAGCTCTACCTCTGTCACACGCTTCACCAAATAAGTCGAAACAGGAGGTTCCTGTAAAGTTTCCAACACCATCATTGATAAAAATATAGCTGTCCTGGCCGTTCAAATAAGATCTTACAAACGCATCAATATCTCCATCATTATCTAAGTCCTCGAATGATGCTCCCCAAGGACCACTAAAAGTTGTGGTAACTATGGCATTGGTTGGTTGCTCAATAAAATTGCCTGCCCCATCATTAAAAAAAAGTTGATTTGGCGTACCAGTTAAATATAAATCAACATAGCTATCACCATTTAGGTCCACTAAAAATGGTGATACAATGCCTCCATTAGCTGATAGATCGATAATTCCAGCTTGTTTAAATAAGGTGTCTGTTCCAACGTTCATATAGATATGAAGCGAATCCCCATTCACATTGGCAGCAGCATCCAATAAGCCGTCATTGTTTACGTCACCCCATGCGGCTCCATAAACTGGTTCATCCAATGAAATTGATGTGAATGTTCCATCTCCATTGTTTCTGTAAATGGAGGCTATTCCATCAGTATTTGTAGATGTGAAAAGAACATCACATGCAAAGAGATCCAGAAAGCCATCATTGTTATAATCTCCCCAGGCAGACCCATAGGTACCGTGATCAGCTCCATTTGGTATAGCCGCTGTGGTTCTTTCAAAAGTACCCCCACCTAAGTTCCTGTATAAGTAACTTGGAATGTCACCAAGATTTATGGTCCAGATATCATCCAAGCCATCATTGTCATAATCTCCAACAGCTGCTCCGTAGGATGTGGCGCTCAGAAGGCCATCATCGACAAACTCTGACACTTCGATCCATGTAAACTGGCTTTGTTCTTTTGTGAAGATGGTAAAATTGTTTGAAGTCAGTGTTAATCCTGGAACCGCAGGGTTAGTTGCTTCCAGATAGTAGACACCCTCATCTGCAACTGTCCAGGAAGGAGCCGTTAAAGTCGGGCCTGTTTCCCCCGGTATTGGGCTTGAGTCCTTGTACCACTGATAGCTGTTATTGCCATTATAATTTTGAATTTGGGTAAATAATGTGCCGGATTCTCCTATTGCCAATGCAGCCAAGCTGTCCGCTCCGACTGGATCTTGAGGAGAATAAGAAATCCCTGGAATCCCAGAGTTAATGTCTAAATCTTCAAATGTTAAATTATTACCAACCAGATCTAAAAACGATAGCCCGGAAAATCCTGTGAGATCAGGAATATTTTCAAGTCTATTATTTGCTAAATCAAGGTAATCTAATGTGCTTAAATTGGTGATTTCAGGAGGTATGGCTACAATAGAATTTCCATTTAAGCTTAAATATATCAGATTCGGAAGATCCCCGATTTCTATTGGAATGGTATCTTGCAAATTCAGGTTATCTAATATCAGAGAATCGAGAGCTATTGCATTACCAATCTCTAAGGGTAAAACTCCATTAACACCAAAATTTCCATTTAAATCTAAGACGGTCATAGCAGTTAAATCGCCGATTGCAGGTGGTAGTTGCCCGGAGAGATTATTACTCGGCAACTTCAGCCCAACGACTCTGTCACCAATTACCTCCACACCAAACCAGGTATTAACGGGTCCTAATTTCCAGTTGGTTGAATCGTTCCAGTTTCCACCACCAAGAGAATCATAAATAGCAACTAAGGCGAGTGAGTCGGATACATTGACAAAGTCAGGTTCGATCACGTTATGGAGTTGATTTAATCCGACATTTATCATTTCTTGAAAAATGCCTGATGGCCATTCCACTATCACAGTATCTGCAATTGTAGCATCACCCATTCCAAAATGAGCGGTGAGACTATTCTGTGAAAAAAGACCGGTTCCGGCTGATATTTCTCTTAACTGCCATGTAGGTTGCCCGCCAATATCAGCTTTAACTCTAACCTTAGCACCAATTCCTGATCTGTTAGAAATAGTTCCCTCTAAATCTACTTGCAAGTAATTATTTCCTTCTTGTGTATTCTCATAAAGGACCCAATCACCTCTTCTGTTTACAAAGTCTAGATTACCATCGTTATTGAAATCTACAAGAGCAATTGGAGCAAACCCCTGGGATGTTAAAAAAGATCCTTCCGTGATTTCAGTAAATGTTCCATCGCCATTATTGAGGTATAGAAAGTTCTTATTTGAAAAACTAGAGACCAATAAATCTAACAATCCATCATTATCTATATCTCCCCAGGCACTGCCGAAAGGATCACCTAGGGTTATGGCACCTACAACTCTTGTAAAATCTCCGGCTCCATTATTTTCAAATAAAACCGGATCATTGAAATTGTTTATCACAAACACATCTAAAAAACCGTCGTTGTTGTAGTCTCCCCAACTATTTCCAAAAGCGCCAAAAGTGTCATTGATCAGCTCATTGGTTACAACTTTAGTAAAGGTTCCATCTCCGTTATTTTGATACAAACTATTCGGATTAGGAGAGTTTTGTGTCATCACATACAGATCTTGATCTCCATCGTGATCGTAATCAGACCATGATGCACTGACTGACCCTTCAATATCAGTAGCTACAGGTCCTACAGATATGGTTGAAAATGTTCCATCACCATTATTTCTCATTAGATAATTTACTTCACTGACGACATTTGCCCCAGCAGTAATAAATAGATCAATGAAACCGTCATTGTCATAATCAGCAAAAGCATAGTCTTGAAAATCACCTGTCAATGCTGAAAGATCTCCTCCTCCTGATAAGGACATGTTTCCTGTGCCATCATTAATAAGAAGTCGTGGATTACTCGAATTAGCAACAAAGACATCTATATCTCCATCATTATCAATGTCACCTGATGTCGGACCAAAACCCCCTCCATTGGTGACTAAATCACCAACTCCTACTGAAAAAGTACCATCTCCATTATTCAAATAAAGCCCTGTCGATCCCGTTGGAATTAAATCATCAAAACCATCATTATTTACATCTCCCCAGCCTGCACCTAAGTTTGCTGACTCGCCGACAAAAGCACTTACGGGCACCACCTTAAAATAAGATGTATCTTCTTGAAATACGTTTATATTTCTACTAGTAAGAGTTAGCCCGGGAGCTGATGAGTTTGTTACGGTTAGGTTGTAGACACCAGTGTCTGCCAGGGCAAAACTGAATATTTGCAACTGCTCAGTAATTTCTCCAGGAATATCTACTGATTCTTTTAACCATTGATAGGCATTGCCAGCACCTGGAGAAGTTTGCTGTAAACTAAAATCATCCCCTAGAACCACTGCGGTATCCAATGATACACCGAACGCATTTTGAGGACTGTATGTGAATGACGAAATTCCTATAAGTGGTAGTATATCATCAAACTCAAAATCATTTTCCGAAATATCTAAAACTGTCAGTGAACCTATGACTGTTAAGTCTGGAATGTAGTCGAATTGGTTGGTTGCAAGATTTAGTTCAACCAGTGATGTTAAACTTGTTATTGTGTCAGGGATGGAATCATTTAAGTTATTAAAAGAAACATCCAGATAAATTAGATTGGTTAGACTCCCAATTTCAGATGGTAGAGGCCCAAATAATGAATTATTATTTAATCGAAGAGAATCCAAAGAAACTGCATTTCCAATCTCAATTGGAATCGTACTAGCAATTGAGTTTCCACTAAGATCTATGGTTGTTGCCATATCTAAATTTCCTATTTCTATGGGGATTTGACCATTAAGGCCATTTGCTTGAAGCTCTACCTTTACAACTCTATTACCACTAAAAGTAATCCCATACCAGGTATTGATAGGTCCAGTATCAGGCCAGCCACTACTGTTAATCCAACCTACTCCATTTAAGTTATTGTAAATAGCTACAAGTGCCGTCGAATCAGCCGTACGATTTTGGGAATAGGAAGCAGGTAAAACAATTAAAATTAGAATCAGTGATACAATGATTTTGCTGAGGGTAGATAATAGCGGTTTCATGTGGTGAGTTTTTGGTGAAAACTAAAGCATCTGCTAAACCAGACTAAAAGTTGGTTACTCTAAATATAGTTGAGGCCGGGGGCATATCAAATACCCACATTGTGGTATTTTCCAAATATCATTGAATTATACAAGCGATAAATGCGAATAATTCAATTATCAATTGATAAATTTTGGAATAATTTACTGTATGATCTTAAAAAAAGACATAATGTCCTTGAACGAAGAACTATTCGTTTACGATGATTCGGTAGCTCACGACTGTCCCTTTTGCATCTGAATGATCGTAAATGTGAAGCATATAGATACCTTCGGATAAATTGGAAACATCAATCTCCTGATACCCATCAAACCCACTTTGAATCTCATTGGACCACATAATATTTCCAGATAGATCTACCAGTTGCGCCGATACATCTTTTGATTTTAAATGGCGATATTGAATTTTAACCACATCATCTGCAGGGTTTGGATATACTTTTAGGTTTTTGAAATATGAAAGAATCAGCCCAAGTACCCGATCAATGGTAATTTCAATACCATCTTCCGTTGCAAATGCCTCTAGCTTAAAGTCAGTGTCACTGATGCCCTGCTCCCCAACTTCAAATTGAACAAACGATGACTCATCGATTGGAATCCCCGGATATTCTACAAAGAAGCGATAGATTCCTTCTGGTAAGAATCCAAATTTGAACTCACCGTTTTCATCGGTTTCACCATAGGCAATCAACTCAAATTCATCATCATCCTGCCCAGTGCGACCACCGGATCGTTTTCTCCTGAGACCACACTTTCGTTTAGCAGCTCTTCTTCGAGCATCAACTCTGGCATTTTCATCTCCAAAATCCTCCTCAATTAAAACATCCAAGGTACCCTCTCCATCAATAGGTCCCAATTCACGAGGAACTTCAGTCATTACAACTTCCACGGATGTTGCCGCTCTGAATTCAAGCGTATCAGCAAAAGTCCATTCAAATGCATCGCCAAAATATGTTGCAATGAATAAGTCTGTGTTACTTGGATCAATCCCACATAAATAGTCTCCAAGAACAACTCCTGAGAAAGTAAATGTGCTCGCAACGTTCTCTGCAACTTCTAATGTGTCAAATCCTTGTTGTCTTCTTACTGCCTCTAATAAATATCCAGATACGTTATCAGCTAAAGGGTTACTACTGCCATCGACAATACTCATATCTAAATCTGCAATTGCATACACAATTTGAGGTGTTACCTCGAGAGTAAGATCAGGAAGCTGTGAATTGGTTACTGTCGCTGAAAACTCACCCATGTTATCATAATCAATAGATAAAATCGATACCGCCGAATCCACAATATTAAAATCTGCTCCTTGAGAAATTTCGGATCCATTTCTAAAGAATAAATATGCATTCGTCGTGCCTCCTATATCAATGGCTAAAGTTGTGTCCGAAAGGTGAGGTGTCTTGATTGGATCTCCACCTGTGTCTTCAGTAAAAAAGATGTCCGCTTGAGGGGTGTATGTGAGGCTGGCTATTCCCAATAAAGGCTCAAGGTCACCAAAATCTAGAGCATTTGTTGAAACATCTAAATTTGAGATGCTTGTACTATCAAAATCCATTAAACCAGAGATTTGATTATCACCCAAATTCATTGAAGTGATTGCTGTCAATCCTCCTTCTGCCCCAGCAGTAAATGGATTTGGCATATCTCCAATAGCACCAACACTGCTAATATCTACTTGATCTACTCTCAATTTTGATGCATCTAATGTAATACCATCCCAAGCTCTTAACCGTGCTGACTCCCAGTTTACCGGGCTTGTCCAATTAGGTCCATCCAGTGAAGTATAAATCTGAACCAGTGCAGTTGAATCAGCTATGGTTTCTGGGTCAATTGACGTTTTCACCGACACAGTATTTGAGTTTGCTGATGTCTCACTGGCTGTGTTTACGAGTCTGACTCGATAGAAATAGCTTGTCGCAAAATCTAAGCCATCCACCAAAGCAGAAGTAGCTCCCGTCTGCACATTTTCAAAACCAGGAACAAATGTTGAAAAGTCACTGGAAGTTGAGACATCTAACTCATAATTGAGTACATCTTCTCCCTGACTCCATCTGGCAGTAAATGAATTTGAAGTGATTGATGTAGCTGAAACAGCCAATAGAGTAGATGTGATGATCAATTCATCATCTGTCGAATCTATTCCCTGATTCCCAAGTGAGTCAGTTGCAGTTGCTACTACAGAATATGTACTGTCCACCAATCCCGGTGATATGGTGGTTGCTGCAAGCGTCCAGGTATTGTCTCCATTGTTTACCGCTGCATAGTTATTCCCATCTACTGCCACATCTATGGTAGCATCAGGATCATCAACCGTTCCGGATAGCTCAGGGCTGGAAATTGAAGTGGCAAGAAAATCTACCGTTACTATTGGAGCTGTTCCATCCACCCGAAGTTCATTCACTGTGCTATCAGCACCCTGAGTACCGCCCACATCTGCCAATACCGCCACATCATAAACGCCATCTTGAAGATCAGGGGTAATTGTTCCTGCGACTAAGGTCCAGGTACTATCTCCATTATTTGTAGCACTATAGGTAGAGCCATCAACCGTTATATCAATGGTAGCAGACGGGTTATTTATTGCTCCAGTAAGAGCGGGGCTCCTGTTGTTTGTTGAAAGTGGGTCAACTGATGTCAAAACATCGATGCTAAATATGATTAGCTCATCCGTGGTTATATCATTTATCACACCTTCAACACCCCGATCTGCTGCTGCTACAACATCGTAAGTTCCTTCTGCCAGTGGAGGTGTAATCGTTCCAGCTGTTAGCGTCCAGCTATTATCTGAATTTACAGTTGCTGCATAGGTCGAACCATCCACTGTGACATCAACTGTTGCTGCTGTATCCGTTACCATGCCTGTTAATTCAGGGGAAGTATCTGACGTTGATAATGTATCAATCGTTACTTCCAGTATGTCAATGGTCAATTCATTGGTGGTTGTATCCGTTCCTACATTGCTGGCTGAGTCTGTAGCCTGAACCACCACATCATAAATACCATTAGGTAATGGTGGAGCTATAATTCCGCTATTTAGTGTCCACACCCCTCCAGTAATGGTGGATGCAGCATAAGTAGCGCCATCTACAGTAATGTCTACTGATACGCTATCATTATCAACAGTTCCTGATAGGGCAGGACTTGTGTCAATGGTAAAAACTGTGTCTACAGTTACTACAGGTGCAGTAACGTCATATATTACTTTAAAAGTCTCTGCTGTTGGAGAAGGAGTGCCATCATCTTGAGCTGTAGCCGCACTATCAGCAATGTCCACTGTAATCAAACCCTCGGTGGTTAAATCCAGCAAAAATGTGAAGGTAGAATCATTTACTGTAGTAAATGAGCCTCCTTGCAGAGAGCCCCCGGTTGAAACTGCAATATCTGTTTGATCGAACCCATTTACAGCTTCACCAAAGCTGACAGTCATATTTAATGGTGTTGTATTGGTGGGTATTGATTCTGCACTAGTTATAACCGGTGCTGCCATATTTACCACCTGAAAAGGTCTAGACTCTGTTAATCCCCAATCACCATCTGAATTTCGTGCCCTGAAGTGAATTTGATAATTGCCAATGGTTACAGTATCTGTGTTGAGCATTACATTCTCATTCACTTGCGGTGCTGGCACACCAACAGCAATTGAGGTGGCATTTCCAACACCAGGGTCATTTCCTATGAAATATTCAAACTCTGATACATTGCTAATAGTCCCAGCTTTATCAACAAAAATTAGTCTTGTTTCAGTAGTACCCCATGAGCCACTCTCTGATCTGGCTCTCATACCTAAAACATGAAACCCGGGTAATAGAGCATTTGTTGTCAAATTCTCTACAATGGATATCGAATTTGCAGCCGTAAATCCTGTGATTTGAGTCGCAATCCCTACTCCAGGATCAGTATCGAAAAAATATTCAATCTGATCTACATTTATAACTCCTTGTGTTTTGTCTACAAATAATAACCGTGTTTCTGTAGTACCCCATGCACCCCCTTCTGATCGTGCACGCATTCCAAGTGTGTGGAAGCCAAACGATAGGGTATCTGTATTTAGAGACTCAACAATGCCCACACTATTACTTGCCGTAAATGGTGCTACTTGAGAGGCACTCCCAACCCCTGGATCTACATCAAAGAAATACTCAATCTGGTCAACATTAATGATGCCACCTGCGTCCGATTGATCAACAAAAATCAAACGTGTTTCTGTAGTACCCCAGGCTCCTCCAACAGCCCTTGCGCGCATACCAAGCACATGAAATCCAAATGATAAAGTATCTGAATTAAGAGACTCAACAATTGATATCATGTTATTGGCCGAAAATGGAGCCACTTGTGAGGCACTTCCCACACCTGGATCTACATCAAAGAAATATTCGATCTGGTCCACATTTACAATAGATCCAGCATCAGATTGATCTACAAAAACCAATCGTGTCTCTGTCATCCCCCACTGGCCTGCGGCGCGCAATGCTGGGTCGATATACAAATAAGGCTCTTCTATTAGAGACCCAGTATCCAGAACATTAAATTCAGGGCTGAATGGTACATTTCTCGCTCTTAGTCCTAATGTATGAAATCCCGTTGGTAAACCTGACGTAGAGAGCAGCTCAGTCAGTGAAATAGTAGAGTCTGGAATTATTGTAATTGCAGTAGCACTTCCAAAACCAGGATCCACATCAAAGTAATATTCCATATCGAATATTTCCAAGGTGTCTTGGGCATAAATCATGTGTGATGCAACCAGCATCCCACTTGCTAAAAGTAGCTTCGAAAGGTAATTAGACCATCTCATTAGAGTGTCTGATTAATTACCCTCGGCTTCTATGTCGGCATTGGTGTCCGTGCCTTCTTGTATTATTTCCGGAAGTCTTAAGACTTGTATCACAGGGAGTGGTGATCCGGTTGGACTGTAAGGTATTGTTCCACCAGTAACACCGATATCAGTTCCATCATTGCCAGCGCTTAATGCGGGCGATCCTGTATCAGGGCTTGGATCGTAGGTGAAATCCCAGTCATCGACAATCGGAACATTCACAAGTACTGGGTCAACACCTTCCTGATTAGCAGAAGCTGTATTTCCATTTCCAGTAGGGAGTGCATTCGTGTTCGCCCCAAATGTGATGTTATTGTTAAACGTACAATTAGCAACATCGCCTCCCGTTGCATCAGTAATAGGCTGCCTTCCTAGAAAGATATTATTTGAGATAGTGCTTGTCTGTACATCATTAAACGCAAAATCATTGGTTGCTCCATCACCAATAAATAAATTGTTTTTTATGATCGCATCAGTCACACTGATGGATCCGTAACCACCGCTTGAAGTAGTTGATGACCCCATAATAATATTGTTTGTAATAACAACAGAGGTACTACTAACATACGTATCTCTTAAATTGATAGCATGAGAGGTGCTTGTAAGGTTCAGTCCTAGAATACAATTCCTTATGATGATACTACTCACTGTTGTCTGACCACAACAGAAACTACCTTCTATTTGATCTATTCGTGCATTCTCTATAAAAATATTTCCTAGTGAACCGGTCGAACTAGTCCCAATATTTAATGTAGTAATATTGATCCCTGATAATCTAGTTCCAAAGGTTCCCAAGTCGATTGTTACAGTATTCACAGAGGTAACACTTGGTTGCTCTTTATTAGGATTATATCCAATACCAAAAAAGGTCAAGCTATCCTTATTCACAGTGAAGTTTGGATAAGTGAACTGACTGGGAATCACATGAATAATATCTCCGGGACTCGCAGCAGTGATTGCATCGGTCACGTTTGCAAAGATGTGGGTTCCAGTGGGGGCTGTTGGACGGTTATCAGCAATCCAGATATTTTGGGCTTGCAAATTGAAAATAAGGATAAGTGCACAGCAGAGTGTAAGTAGAGATTTCATAAGCGTGAGTGGATGTGTTAGTCTATCAAGATAAAAATAAAATCTGACAGACCCACATCAATCGCTATGATTTCGATAGATCCCAAATGAAATAGGGTAAAACTAATTTTTAGCAGATAATCCTTCTACAAAAAGATGCTTCACTTGCTTTTCCAAACAACAAATCAAAACTTAACTCCTAAATCAATAGACAGTACCGTATTTCTGATTTGTAAATCTTCAAAACCTGCTGCTGCCTCATTTACCGTATTAATTAGACCTCTTTGGTAAGAGAAGCCTCCAAACAAAGTAGTGTTGATACCCGCCCGGTATTCAATTCCTGCTCCTAGAATCACCGGCACATCAACCGGTGTAAATTCTTCAATGGTCACATAAGAAGGGTCTTCCGGTTCATCAAACACTTTGATTTCCAATCCGGATCCAATTTGAATATAAGGACGAACATCAGGTGCGATCTCATTGGTAAAGAGCTTAAGTCCTAATGGGATTTGAAGATATTGAAGTTTATATTCTTCCTCTACTGTATTGTCTGCAGAGCGAAAAGCTGCGTGCTTTGGCAAATAAATCAGTCCTGTACTTAAAAAGTAAGTTTCTGAAAATGATTTATCAGCGATTAGCCCAACTGAAAATTTCATTTTTGATCCGTCGTTCTCAATAGTCTGAGCATCATTCTTCGCACGATTCGCAGTGATAACAGGTGCCAGCTTTAAGCCTAGCTTTACTTGTGCAAGAGATCCAATCGAAGTTAGAATGAGGAGTGAAAAAATAATCTTCTTCATTTACGTTTTAGTTTTTTCAATTCGTTTATCAGACAAAAAAGAGAGTCGACCAAAAAAACAGGCTTTGCCTGTCTAAATTTGACCTCAAAAATAGATAGTATGCGAGCAGTCCTCCTAATGATTTGTATTGTTTTCTTGTCCTCATGTGCAAACCAGCAATGCAGAGATTCCGTGGAGCCGGAATCAGTCGTATTAAGAGTAGATAGATTAGAACAAGAACTTTTCCAAAGTGAGTCCGCGGCAGAAGTTGAAGAATTCTTAAAGTCTCATCCTGACTTTGCTAGGTTTTTTCTCCATTCAGACCAATATCCTCAAGATTCTATCCTTGCAAATCGCATGTTTGGATTGATTCAAAACCCATCCATAGATACCCTGTATCAGGAATCTGTTAAAGCATTTCAAGATTTTGATAAGGTGGTTCAAACACTAGAGGGAGGACTAGGCAGACTTAAAGTATACTATCCTCAAGCCCCATCACCATATATTCAGACGTGCGTCACTGGCTTATATAATGACCTTTTCATTTCCAATGAACATGTTATGATCGGTATGGACTTTTTCATTGGACCAAATGCTTCATATAAACCACAACAAATCCCACAATATATCCTTCAGCGATACACCACTGATCACCTTGCTGCTAGCATCCTCCAGTTCATTTCAAGCCAGTTTATAGATACAAGCAAAAGTGATGCATTACTTGCTGAGATGATCAACTACGGAAAATCATACTATTTATTGAGTAAGCTTCTTCCTTGTACTCCAGGTAATGTTCTCATCGGATACACCAATGAAGAATGGAACGACATCTATGAAAACGAGAAAATTATTTGGGCGAACTTCATTCAAAATGAGTGGTTATTTGAAACCGAGCACTCCATGAAGCAACGCTTTTTGGGTGAACGACCTAACGTGTATGAAATAGGAGAGAAATGCCCGGGACGAATCGGAAGGTGGATTGGTTGGGAAATTGTTAATGCCTATGCTGAGGAATCAGGTGCATCCGTTCAGGATATCATGAGAGAGACTGATTTCAATAAAATCTTTTCGCAATCGAAATACAAACCTTCAGGTAGCTGATCTTTTGATCAGGCTGTCAATATATACACCTCAGAATCAGTGACTTCAAATTTGTATTCGTTATTGAGGATCTTTAGGAGCTTTGTTATCTGAATGTCCTTATCATAGTAGAGTTCTGCCAGCTTTCTTCCATTTCGCTGATACTTAGCAAGTAACTCAGGAGATTCCAAGAACACTTTTAATTTCCGTACAAATCCGGATTTTGAATGTGGATCATGGTGAAAGCCACACTTATTTTTGGTAATGAGATTTCTAATCCACCCGTCAAAATTTATAATGGTAAGTTTTCCTGCAGCCAATGAATCGAAGAACTTATTTGGGCTTCCTGTACCAAGAACTTTGACATCCTTAAAAGAAACATATACTGCATCACTTTTATCCAAAAGATTTTTTACACACTTCTTACTGGAATGTGGATAGAACGATACGTTTTTTAATCTTTTAGCTACATTTTTCAATCTTTTTAATTCTGAGCCATAACCAATGATGTTGAAGTGAACGGGCAAATCAGCAGCTTTAGATTGCTCAGCAGCATTTATAAGAAACTCCAATTGATTGGCCTTTCCAATAGCTCCACAATAGGTGATTTGAAATTTATTGTGCTCACTAAAATCCCCCACACTGTATTCCGCCTCAAAAAATGTACAATCAGCCATATTCGGAATTACGTACACTTTTGTGTTTGGGCTAACTTTTTCAATGTAGTTTCTGATAGCCGGTGAAAGAGCTATTACTTTATCTGCCTCAAAATAAAATTTCTTTTCGAGTGAATACAACCACTTTTTCACCCACTTGTTTTTAATGACGCCTAATCTGACTGGTGCTTCCGGCCATAAGTCTCCAACTTCAAAATAATACGGTAGGTTTAGTTCCTTCTTTAAGAATGTCGCAATGAAGCCTGTCGTCAATGGAGTCGTCATCACATAGGCCAAGTCATGTTTTTGTAGAATTCTTGCTTCTCTTTTTGCAAGTTTTACAAAACTCCAAAATGCCCATAATCGTTGTGCAAATCCGAAACTGTTATCGTAGGGAACTGGTAAATAATGCACATCAATTCCATCGATCTTTTTCACTTCATAAGGAGCATTGTGAGCAGTAATCATGGTAACTTCATGACCTGCTTCTACTAGTCCTTTAGCCAGGTAGTAGGATCGGATGGAACCTCCTTCTTCAGGAGTCTTAAAATATTGGTGGACGTAGAGTATTTTCACCTCGCCTTAAAGTTGTAAGGTTCTATTTAAAAATCAATGGAGATTTCGAAGAAAACAACTTAAGCATCGGCAACCTTCAAAAAAAGAAGGAAAATCATAGGTAGTTCTTCTCAAAATATTTGCAAAACTGAGTGATCTCGCATTTCTCGCATTGCGGTTTTCTGGCGAGGCAGACATACCTGCCATGTAGAATCAACCAGTGATGTGCTCGGGAGATGTATTCCTCAGGAATATGCTTGACTAACTGTTTCTCAACTTCTAAAGGAGTCTTCGCTGTTTGAGTTACCAATCCTAATCTTTTTGACACTCGAAATACATGTGTATCAACTGCCATTGCCGGTTGATTGTAAAGTACGGATACAATCACATTGGCGGTCTTTCTCCCAACACCTTGAAGTGAGGTGAGTTCCTTTATCGTTGTGGGGATTTCAGAATTGAATTCTTCAACAAGCTTTTTGCTTAGTGAAAGCAAGTGCTTCGTTTTATTGTTAGGATACGACACACTTCGGATGTATGGAAACAATTCATCAAAATGACTGGCTGCCATGTGCTCCGGTGTGGGGAAATCTCGGAATAGAGCAGGCGTTACTTTATTGATCCTTGCATCTGTGCATTGGGCACTCAGCACCACTGCTACAAGTAGCTCAAACGGATTGGAGTATTGCAACTCGGTTTCCGGTTGGGGATAAGATTCTGAAAAGTATTTGACGAATGCTTCGTACCGTTCTTTCTTGGTCATCGCCTAAAATTAGGCAGACTTCCGAGGTTTTGGAAACCTCGGAAGTCTCTTAATTTTCAGCTACTTACCGAAAGGTTTTTCGATGCATAAAGAATCCTTGAAACAACAGCATTTGGCGCCTTAAATGTAACAGCATCCAAAGCAGATTTTGCTTCTTCCATTTCATCCAGTCTTGCTCGGAGTTCCATGTCAGCACACAGCGATTCTTTCATCTCTAATCGCTCGTCCTCATTTAGCTCGTCATATAGAAATCTTACTAAATCATTTTCTGTAAAGGTTTTTGTCATACGCGTTTTGGGTTTGCTCAAACTTTTTTCTCAAGTTTATCAAAGCATACCTCATCCTTCCTAGCGCCGTATTGATACTTACATCTGTTGCATCAGCAATTTCCTGGAAGCTCATCTTCATGTAGTGTCGCATAACCAACACCTCACGTTGTGAGTCCGGTAAATCTTTGATGAAGGCTTTTAGAAGGTTGTAGGTATCTTGTTTGATATGTTCTTCTTCAATTGACGACTCTGAGAAATCAAGCGTATTAAACACGCTGCTGCCATCCTCCATTACGATCATAGGATATCGCTTGGCTTTTCTAAAGTGGTCTATGGACAGGTTGTGAGCGATTCTTAGAATCCATGGAAGAAATTTTCCCTCCTCATTATACCTGCCGGATTTGATGGTACGAATTGCTTTAATAAAGGCCTCTTGCATGAGATCTTCCGCAGTGTACCTGTCTTTTACGATTAAATAAATAGTGGTAAAAACCCTGTCTTTATGACGATTGAGGAGTTCCTCAAATGCCTCTTCGTTTCCTCCAATGTAGAGGGATAGCAATTCGCTATCGTTCAAACTTGTCTTATTCATGTAATTCACCTGTTTGTTAACGTAGAGGTCTATATCATATTGTGCTGTTTAGGGTTTGAAATAATTTTAAGCGGACAAGAATATAAAAATTCAACAACTTGGAAAAGTCTGCACCTTATTTTTGCGCCACTCGAACTGAATTCCTTAGTTAGTGTTTCATAGACAGGCGTACCCCTAAAATGGTTGGAAATATCGACAAATTAGATCCCAAAGAATACATCCTTATCAAAGGTGCTCGGGTGAATAACCTCAAAAATTTAGATGTTGCTATTCCCAGAGATCAACTTGTGGTTATCACAGGTCTGTCTGGCTCAGGGAAGTCCTCGCTTGCCTTTGATACGCTCTTTGCTGAAGGACAAAGAAAATATGTGGAAAGTCTGAGTTCTTATGCCAGACAGTTTTTAGGTCGAATGGAAAAACCTGAAGTGGACTACATCAAAGGAGTCGCTCCAGCCATCGCCATAGAACAAAAAGTTTCTTCAAGGAATCCTCGATCAACAGTCGGTACCACCACTGAAATCTATGATTACCTCAAACTTCTTTTTGCCAGAATTGGAAAAACCATCTCACCTGTCTCAGGCAAAGAGGTGAAAAAAGATACGGTGACGGACGTTGTTGATTACATCTTGTCTCACGAAGAGGGTGCGAAACTTATGGTTACAACCCCCCTTAAGAAAAAAGAAAAACGATCGCTTTCTAAGGAACTGGAAATCCTGATGAGTAAGGGCTACACTCGTATCATGATTGGAGATGAGGTGGCCTTCATTGAAGACGTTCTGAAGAACAAGGAGAACCCCAAAGAGATCATTGAAATTTTGATAGACCGGGCAGTCGTTCAAAATGATGAAGCCACTCAGTTTAGATTGGCAGACTCGGTTCAAACGGCATTCTTTGAAGGAGAAGGAGATTGTTTTGTCACAATTGTTGGGAAGGGGAAAAAGAAATTCACCGACCGATTCGAATTAGATGGAATGGTCTTTGAAGAACCTTCAGTTAATTTCTTCAGCTTCAATAATCCCTATGGAGCCTGTAGAAGGTGCGAGGGATTTGGAAGAGTACTTGGTATCGATCCTGATTTAGTAATCCCGGACAGGAACCTCTCAGTCTACGAGGGAGCAATTGCACCATGGAAAGGTGAGACCATGAAAAAGTGGGCAGAGCCTTTGCTAAGAGATGGTATACGATTTGACTTTCCAATTCACAGACCCATAGCTGAGCTTACACAAGAACAATACGACCTCCTCTGGACTGGCAATGAATATTTTGATGGTCTAGACAAGTTCTTTGCACATTTAGAATCGAAGCTTCACAAAATTCAGTATCGAGTGATGTTATCCAGATACAGGGGTAAAACTACGTGTCCGGATTGCCGAGGAACCAAGTTGAGAAAAGATGCGAGTTATGTTAAGGTTGCCAAAAAATCAATTACGGATCTGGTGCTGATGCCAGTAAAGAAACTTCGCCCGTTCTTTGATAGCATCAAGCTTGGTAAACATGATGAAAAAATAGCTAAGCGCATTCTTGAAGAAATCAAAAACCGCCTTTCCTACCTTGAGCAGGTTGGGCTTGGATACCTGACGCTGAATCGGCTTACAAATACGCTATCCGGAGGGGAGTTTCAACGGATTAAACTTGCCACTTCATTAGGTAGTGCCTTAGTAGGTTCCATGTACATTTTGGATGAGCCAAGTATCGGATTGCATCCACGGGACACTGACCGATTGATCGATGTGTTGAAAACATTGCGGGATGTTGGCAATACCGTAATAGTAGTCGAACATGAGGAAAAAGTGATGGAGGCAGCAGACCAGATCATTGATATTGGTCCGGATGCAGGAGTATTTGGTGGAGAGCTTGTCTTCCAGGGCAAGACCTCAGATATGAATGGAGAAACTAATTCCTATACATCCAAATACCTTCAGGGTAAGGAAACCATTCCGGTTCCGGAAAGAAGAAGGCCATGGCGTAGTTCCATTCAAATCGAAGGAGCTAGAGAAAATAACTTGAAGAATATTGATGTTGAAGTACCACTTGGTGTGCTTACGGTTGTTACGGGTGTAAGTGGATCTGGAAAATCAACTTTAGTGCGTAAAATCCTACACCCAGCAATAGGAAAACAACTTGGTCAATTGGGAGAGGCCTCCGGAAAATTTACTAACCTTACCGGTAACTATAAGAAAATCTCACAAGTAGAATTTGTAGACCAGAACCCAATCGGAAAAAGCTCACGATCAAACCCGGTAACCTATGTAAAAGCATATGATGCTATACGCCAATTATTCTCTGATCAGCCCCTTTCCAAAACCAATAATTTCAAGCCGGCACATTTCTCCTTTAATGTAGATGGTGGACGATGTGAGGTGTGTGAGGGGGAAGGCACTGTAAAGATTGAGATGCAGTTCATGGCAGACCTTCACCTCACTTGCGAAAATTGTGGGGGTAAGCGATTCAAAAAGGAAATTTTGGAAGTCAAATACAACGATAAGAACATCGCTGATGTGCTAAACCTTTCAGTAGGAGAAGCTTTGGGATTTTTTGAAGGTCATAATGCAATTACCAACAAGCTTCAACCCCTGTTTGATGTTGGGCTAGGATATGTTAAACTTGGCCAAGGGTCAAACTCTCTGAGTGGAGGGGAAGCTCAACGAGTCAAGCTGGCATCATTCCTTTCAAAAGGGAGTAAGGCGAATAACACTGATCACATTCTTTTCATTTTTGATGAGCCTACAACTGGCCTCCACTTTCATGATATCAAAAAATTATTAGACGCAATCAATGCGTTGGTTGATGGAGGTAACTCGGTGGTGATCATTGAACACAATACGGAAGTGATCAAAAATGCTGATTGGATAATTGATCTTGGTCCGGAAGGAGGCGAAGAAGGTGGAAATGTTTGCTTTGCAGGAACCCCTGAAGAAATGATCAAATTAGAGGATAACTATACTGCACATTATCTCAAAGAGAAGTTGTAGCGTATAATTTATTCAATTATGTATTTTCTCATTCGGTGGTTGATGCTTCCGATATTCGGGGTGTCATTGGGATTGCTTTCAATAATTCCAGACAAAAAGCCAATGGCTTTTTCTTCAAACCCCAGAGCTTTAGCAACCTTTTCACTAAACTTAATTTCGCTTAACAATACCTTCCCGTCAATCTTCATAAGTTTCACCATATAGATGAGAATATCCACCTTATCATCAAATTTTAAATCTTTAATTAAGGTGCCAGTCTTTTCAGGACCCTTCAGTTGCTCTTTTAGCTCACTCATGGAAAGACCTTCAAGACTAGCTAAATGGCGAATAAATTCCTTTTCGGTATTATCAAATACACCATCCGCTTGAGCGATCCCCACCAGAGCTCTGAATTTTACAACATCTTTCATACATCTATAGCTTTTATGAATTCCACAATATGATAAGAAATAGTCATTTTACTCCCAGAGTTAAACGACTAATAGATGAGTTCCCTTTGTACATCGATTGAGCCATAAGCATTTTGTCAAATGCTCTCCAAAGAATAATTAAATATAACTTGAGATTAACTAGCGAATTCTTTCATTTTCGCTTGAATGAATTCCCAATTGGGAGGAACACTTTTATCCTTATGAACCATCTCAGATAAGAATCCAATAGATTTTTCGTCAAATCCAAACATCTTAGCCATCATCTCACAGAACTTAATTTCGCTAAGAAAGACTTTCCCATCTGCCTTCATAATCTTAATCAAATCTGCTAAAATTTCAATCTTACCATCAAAATCTAAATTGAATTCAATCGGTTTTTTGTTGTCTTTGTTTTCCAGCTCTTCCTTGATTAATTTTTCCAGAACAGGCTCATCAATTTGATTGTCTTTGGCCAGCTCTCGCAATAGCTCCAGTTCCTGTTCTTCGAATCTGTTATCAATCAATGCCATTCTAATAAGGGCACGAAATTTTTCTGTTTTATTCATTTGAAAGTTCTTCTCTGTATTTCAGCAAAAAGACTTCAATTAAATGACACATAGAATTGTGGTTAGTATCAAAAGTCCATAAGTTTTTTGACTACTCTGATTGCAGCATTTTAGTTTTCAAAATAGGTGCCTAACATCTTCATGCTTTCCTCATTTACTTCAACATCATATTTGACCTTCCCTGCCTCAATTAGAATCACTCTATCACAAGACTCAGCTATGTTTTGAAGGTTGTGACTTGAGACAATCACACATCTCCCTTTTTCTTTTTGAGACCTGACAAGCTTTCTCAGTTTGGCTTGAGATGTTGGATCTAAATGTGCAAATGGCTCATCCATGATAATGTATTTTGGGTCTCCGGCAAGCAAGGACAAAACACCTATTCTAACCTTTGTGCCAGTGGATAAATCTCGAATGTATTTCTTATTCTCATCAATGTCTTTATTTGAAAACTCAGAATATTCTGACAACAGCTGCTCAACATCAAATGATGAATTTTTCATTTTCAATATAAAACTGAGGTATTCCTTCGGCTTCAAAAACTCAATCAGAAACGACTCATCTATGAATGCATTCAAATGATTTTGCCAGTTCGCTGAAAGGTTTACATGAACATTTTCTACAGAGACAAACCCGGTATCCGGCTTCAGCAGATCTAGGACAGATTTAAAAAATGTCGTTTTACCTGCTCCGTTATTACCTACAATTCCAACACATTCTCCCGGATTAATTTCCAGGTTATCAATATTAAGCGCAGGCACGCCATTGAATGATTTTCTTAAGTTTTGAATCTTAATCATGCTTTAAAGCTTTGAGATAAATGATACTTTCGTATATGAAATTTATTTGCAATCATATTGGTCAATGGATTAAATAATAGCAATCCCACCACTCCCATTGCACCAAGTAGAAATATTGCATTTTGTCCTAGAAAAGATTGTCCAAGTCCATAAATAAAAAGAGGTAGTAGAGTCACCAAAAAGCTGGTTACAAAAATTGGTCCCGTCATCATTCCATTATAATTCATGAATGAATTTTCAGTTAACACTATTTTGGTACTATTCAATGTAGATCTGTACAATACCAGTGGTATTGTTACTCCGACATTGTATAAAAAAAGTAAAAATAAATTTCCCCAGCTTAACCCATTTATAAGAACTGCAATAGACCCCAGCAACAATCCAATGACACATGTGCCTGCGTAAAACAGAAACCTTGTTTTAATAAAGACTTTCGGAGAAATATTCGTTATCAAAAAATCAAAATAACTTCCCTCCCAACCAAGCGAGTAAACTCCGTGCTGAATGATAAAGAACCCAGTGGTAATAAAAAATATTAGCGTTCTTATCATCCATTCTGTCTCGCCATCTATTAAAAATGGGAGTATTAACACGCTAACCAATCCCATTAATAAATTACTTCGTGTTCTTTTGTTTCGAACCAATAATGCCCACTCAAGCTGAAAAACAGGATTTTTAAAGCTTAAAACTGGCAGTGATTCAAGTATTCCTGTTTTGCTCCCCTCTTCATTAACAGCACGTTCTTCAATTGCCCGTCTCACCCTAGCATAAGCAGTCCAAGCACTTACGACCAATAATCCAATTGTAAAAATTGGATTTATAAGATGTATTGATACATCTGGTCCTGGTAGTAGCCATTGAACTACTAGCAAAAGCACTAAAAGAAGAACAATTATCAGCTTCAGCCTCTTATGTGCAAACTGTGAGATCAGTCCAATGAAATGATTAGCCAGCCACCAGGTGATCACACCGATCATAGCAGGAGCTCCAAGCCAGGCATAGGCTTTTAATGCTACCATTAGCATTGAGATGACTAACAGAAAGGGAATAATTCCAAAGAAAGAAGTAATTAGGTATTGACTAGCTATTTCTTTAGATGCATTGCTCCATAAAACGTAATACTTCAGCTTTGGAAGAGGTCTTCTGAAAACCAGTCGAATAAACAGATCTAGAAAAAGATAGATCACCAAAAAAAGAGAGTAATTTTTTCCTTTTAGATCAAAAAGTCTAGTGGTTGTTTCAACGTAATAATCTAGCTGATCGTAGGAAAGTGAGATAGTGCTACCAAATAATATGGCTAACACAAAAAAAGCAAATACTTCACCATCAAAGGAGGTACTTCTGATAATCGACTGATAGTGATGCCTCAGGTAGAAAAAATTCATTCAGATAAGGTTTTGGGGCGATAATGCATGTCAGTTAGTATCATTGCAATCTAAAAACTTACATCGGGCATGAGAAAAAAAATTGTAGCTGGAAACTGGAAGATGAATTGCACATTACCGGAAGGCAAAAAACTTGCTTCTGAGGTTATACATATGGTGGAAGATGAGGTCAATAATGAGGCTGAGGTAGTTCTCATCCCTCCATTTATTCATCTGACAGGAATTCAAAGTTTAATAGGTTCCTCAAACAAAATTTTTCTTGGAGCTCAAAACTGTCATCAAAATCAAAGTGGAGCATTTACCGGGGAGGTGTCGGCTTCCATGCTTGTTTCATGTGGAGTTACTCACGTCATCCTAGGTCATAGTGAGCGCCGAGAATATTTTGGAGAAACAGATGAGCTTCTTTCTGAAAAAGTAAATTTCACTTTAGAGAATGGGCTAACTCCAATTTTTTGTTGTGGAGAGAAGCTTGAGGTAAGAGAAGCGCGAGATCATGAATCACTGGTAGGTACTCAAGTTGAAAAGGCATTGTTTGATTTATCGGAAGATCAAATTAGAAAAGTGGTCATTGCCTATGAGCCCGTTTGGGCCATTGGTACGGGTGTGACGGCAAGTGCGGAGCAAGCGCAAGAAATGCATGCATTTATCCGTAATCAAATCGCAGCAAAATATTCACAGGATACAGCAGATAGTATTCCAATATTATATGGTGGTAGTGTTAAGCCAGACAATGCCAAAGAAATATTTTCGCAGCAAGATGTAGATGGTGGGTTAATCGGTGGAGCGAGCTTGAAGTCCCGAGACTTTACAAACATTGTAAAGGCCTTTGATTGATGGGATTTGTCACCATCAAAGCGACTTGTGATCCTCAGCTCATTGATGTATTAATTGCAGAACTTTTTGAAACTGGTTTTGATTCCTTTCAAGAGTTGGATGATGGATTCGAAGGAAGTTGTGAGCAATCTGAATTTGATGAAGAAAAAGTTAAAATCGTTTTTTCACAATTTCCCAATGTCACTTTTGAAGTGAAAGAGCAAGAGAAAATCAACTGGAATGAAGAGTGGGAAAAAAACTACGATCCCATCATCGTGGGTAACCGATGCATCGTACGAGCATCATTTCATCAGTCACAGCCTAATTTCGAGTATGAAATCATAGTAACCCCTAAGATGTCGTTTGGAACAGGGCATCATGCCACTACCTATCAGGTGCTTGCATACCAAATGGATCTGGATCATAAAGGCAAGAAGGTCCTTGATGTTGGTACTGGAACCGGGATTTTGGCAATCATGGCTTCAAAGCGTGATGCTAATGAACTAGTAGCTTCAGACATAGACGATTGGTGCATTGAAAATAGTGAGGAGAATTTTGCGTTGAATAATGTGAAAGATGTAAAGCTGATCAAAGGACAAATTGATGAAGTGATTGATAATGATTTTGACATTGTAATAGCCAACATTAACAAAAATGTGCTATTGGATCAAATGAAGGATTATGCAAGCAAAACAATAGAAAATGGACAATTAATTCTAAGTGGCTTTTATAAAGAAGATATCAGCGATTTAGAAAATGAGGCCAACAAGTTCAAGTTGCATTTGATTCATTCAACCACCCGAGATAATTGGGCAATGCTCGCCTTTGAAAAACGCTCCGTCTAAAAGAATCGTTTATTTACGGTACAGTGGGGACTTATAAATATCTTTAACGCTTGATGCGCTCGCTTCTACTATCAATTCTTGTAATCATTCTGGCCTTTAATTCAGTTCAGGCACAGCGGTATTCTGATGATAAAACAGCGTTCCGAACCCAGGTTATTGCCAAATTGAAATCCATAGGGACTGAATCAGGAAATAAGATCGCATTTGATTTTCAAAATGCATGGGATGGAAAATTTACTGATGCACAACAGACTAAAGCGCATCAGATAGCCCTTACAATGCAAAAGAAGGGATATAAGTTTTATCCTTATTTCTACCATTTCTTTACTTACCTCGCTTATTCGGTAGCTCAGGAAAACCTTCAAAGAGATCAATTAGATAAGTTATTGGAAATTAATGAACAAGTAGTTCATACACTCCCTAAATCTGAATACAAAGACTTTCTTTTTGGTTTGAATATCTATTTTGCCCGTAGATACCTCAGCTTAGACAAAAATCTTGTAATTCAAGCTCCTGAAGGCAGCTATGAGTTTAAACTTCTGGATGAATACATCGCTATTCAGCAGGTAGAAGAGTTAGAAGAGGTGGTTGATGAAGACTCTATTCCTTTAATTACTGAAGATGAAATGCCGGAAATCATTGAAGATACGGCAGATGATGCCTGGGGAAATAGTAACGACAGCTGGGGTAACTCCGATGATAGCTGGGGTAACTCTAATGATTCCTGGGGTGATAGTGACGATTCTTGGGGAAATGACTCCTGGGGAGATAGTGACGATTCCTGGGGCGACTCAAATGATAGTTGGGGGAATGATTCTTGGGGTTCCGCAGAAGAGGAAGAAGAACCAGTTTATGAAGCTCCTAAAGCCGTGAGGCCTAGTTACACACCAACAGTCCCCGATTATTTAACCTTAAAGCAATATCAATACTTGCACCCGGAACCAGAAGGACCCGTCATTGAACTTAAAAACGCGCGATTAGTCGTTGCTACACCGTATGATTCACTCAAAATGAAAAGCATCAATGGCACATTCATTTTAAAAAACAGAACGATAACAGCAAGTCAAGGGTCAATGGAATGGCCAGGTCAAAATGAAAAATTTAGAGGCGCAACGATACAACTGAAAGAATTCCATCTTAAAAAAGATCGTTCCGACTTCTGGACACCAAACGCCTCTTTACAATTTGAAGGATTAACTGGTGCTGGTCAAGTCGAAGGAGTATTTGAGTTCAAAAGTATTCCTCGACCAAAAAGAGCTAAAAGTAAATATCCAATCTTTACATCCAATAATGCCGATGTAACTGTTAAGCTATCAGATGATAAGCTTAGCTACACAGGAGGTATTCAGCTAAAAGGAAATCAACTTTTTGGTAAAGCTGTTTCTCGGAAACCCGGAACCCTTAAAATCAAAGATGGCAAAGGCAATGAAGTAGTATTAACCTCCAAAGAATTTTTTATAGGAGATTCACTGGTCTCTATGAATAGCGGATCAATGGTTTTATTGCATGGGAGTGACTCCATATTCCATAAGGCCGTAAAAGCAAAATATGATATTCCAAATAAGACGCTGACCATACTTAGAAACTCAACATTAACTCCATATAAATCCTCATACTTTGACATAAACATTAATGTAGATATGATTTCATGGCAAATGGATCAGGACTCTATTGCTTTAGAGATTATGAATGCAAAGGATATGATCCCTGCTACGTTCGAATCAGAAGATTTCTTTGATCTGGTCCGGTATCAAAAACTTGGGCGATTTCTGGATTTTCACCCCATCAATGCTGCTGTTTTTTATTCTCGCAAGTACAATACCCAAGAGTTTTATGTCGGAGAACTAGCCATGGAATACGGAATTGATGAGCGCTTCGCTCAAGGAGCAGGTAAAATTCTTTCTCAATATGGTTTTGCCGATTATAATGCTACAAGTGGTTTATTGAAGCTCTACCCTAAGGCTTTTCACTATTATGACGCAACTGCTGAAAAAGTTGATTTTGATAATTTAATGGTGCCTTCAAAAATCAAAAATGGCTCTAACGCCCATTTAGTACTAGATAGTGGTCAATTGAAGGTAAGAGGAGTTAGCAGGTTTTATTTTACTACTGATTTCAAAATTTATGCTGAGCCTGAAGACAGTACACTAACGATCCTTAAAGGTAGAAACCTCGAGTTTGATGGAATGATCCATGCAGGAGATTTTCAATATAAAGGAAGTGGCCATGAATTTGATTACCAGGAATTCATAGTCAATATGCCTCAAATTGATTCTGTCAGGATAACAATTCCTTTAGTTGACACAACAAGTACGGATGGAAATGTCGAGAAGGTTGCTCTTGATAATCAGATGACAGGAACTTCAGGAGTTCTTCATATAAATAGCAGTGACAACCATTCCGGAGTAAAAGAAAATAGAAGATATCCCTACTTCAATTCAGACAGTGATGCAGTTTTTTATTTTGACGGTAAAGAAATTTTGAATGGTGCTTATGATAAGTCAGTTAGATTTATAGTACCACCTTTTGAGATGGACAGCATTGAGCGTGAAGATGGAGAAAGTATTTCATTTGAAGGGACATTCAACTCTGGTGGCATATTTCCAACGTTTCCCGAAACATTAAAAATCCAGCCTGATAGATCACTTGGATTTACGCACCAGATACCAGATGAGGGATACAATCTTTATGGCACAGAAGCCAAAACATACGAAGAGATTCGATTGAGTAATAAAGGAATGAGAGGATATGGACAAATAGACTTTCTGACAACTACAATCTATTCAGATGATTTTATTTACTACCCAGATTCTGTTACAACAGACGGAACGGGTGGAGTCATTTCTCCTGGAAATTATAAAGGTGCCAGCTATCCTGAAGCTGTATTAGGTGCTTATGATATGTATTGGCTTCCAAGAAAAGACAGTATGTACCTAAGATCCGTTGGTGAGCCTTTCAAGTTTTATAATTCAACTGCTGAGCTCGAAGGTTTTGCTAACATTACAACAAATGGGGTTTATGGTGGAGGTACGATGTTGACTCGTGGTTCAAAATCCGTCTCATCAGATCTTACCTTTAAAGAGTTAGAATATGGAGCAAGGCATGCACGATTTGAGGTTTTGACAGACGACCCTGAAAAGCCTGCAATGGAAGGAGACGATATTAGGCTTGATTTTGACTTAACAAGTAATACGGCAACTATAAGGCCAGAACGAGTAGGAGTGGCGGCTATTTCCTTTCCATATGCTCAAATGAAAACATCGATAACAGAGGCTGTGTGGGATTTAGAGGATTCAGTTGTAGTAATGACAAAACCTGAAAATATCTCAATTGAAGACTCATACTTTTATACCACACGTGAGGACCTTGACTCACTTGCTTTTAATGCTGAAAGAGCTGAATATGACATCAATACACAAGAGCTGCTTGTTCAAGGGATTCCATACATAACAGTAGCTGATTCCAAAATCATTCCTGAAGGTAATGAAACAACCATCCTTGCAAATTCTGTCTTACAAGAGTTTAAAAATGCTGAAATCATTATCGACACCCTTAATGGGTATCATTACCTGGATCGAGCAAACATAAGAGTCATTTCAAGATTAAAATTTGAAGGAAATGCATACTATCAACAAATAGTAGATAAGGACACCTTCGACATCCGTTTCGATAGTTTTGAACTTAGAGAAGTCCCTGTTGGAACCGAAGACAAACGAGGAAATTTTGAAACCAGACTCATGACAGTTTCCGGTGGTGAAGTATTAGAAAATCAAAACCTTGTCATCTCTTCCGGATTCTTTTATAAAGGATCTGTTACTATGTATGCATCCAAGCCTGCACTTGAATTGGACGGATATATCAAGCTAGATTTAGCAGATCCAGATTATAATCATTGGATTCAATTTAAAAGGGTAGAAGGAGATCGTGATGTATACCTGCCTTTCGATAACGCACTAACTGAAAACAGTGAAAGGGTTTATTCAGGCATTCATATGAATGTAAGGGATGAGCTTTATACAACTTTTGCAGAAACAAAGGCCAGTGGGTCAGATTTAGATTTTTTCACCGCCAGCGGAGATCTCTTTTATACAGACACTATTCAAACGTATCGCATTGAGACGCCATCCAAAACCAGAGGTGAATCCTATCAAGGACATACTATGATATACACTGATAGCTCCAAGTCAATTGTATTTGAAGGTAAAGCCAACTTCATAAATCCTTTGAATGATCAAATAAAAATCAATGCGTCCATACTTGGAGTTGGCAATAAAGAATCCAATGAATATACTGCAAACGCAATGCTAGACATGGAATTTCCGGCACCAGCTGGCGCTTTCGAGATTATGGCTGAAGACCTGATTGAGATCATAGAACGAATAGGCCCACCTCTTGCTAATGACATTTCGCTTGAGCTGCTATTCAAATTGGCTAATCTCACCAATGACGAAACTGCCAAGCTTTATGAGCAGTCCAGTTTAAAAGATTACACGGCTCTTTCCTCTGTTTCAAAAGATCTTATTCGACCCCTGCTTATATCTGGTGTCAAAATGAAATGGAATAAAGATGAAAAAGCATGGCACAACACCACTAAACTGGCTATCTCAAATATTTATGAAAATGATCTCAATGCAAAGCTTGATGGATTCTTAGAAATAAAAAAAGATGAATCAGGCGCAGAAGTTGTCAATCTTTTTATACAGGCTGCTCCTGGCATTTGGTACTACATCGGTTATACATTCAACCAACTGATTCTGTATTCTTCCAATTCAGAGTTTAATGATTTGATTAAACAAAAGTCCAATGTAGAAAACTCAAAACCGGGTGAATTGATAATAGCAGTTGGTGACACAAATGAGACATTGGGTTTTATTAATGACTTTAGAGAAAAGTATTTTGGAATTAAAGAACCTTACAATTTGGTCTCACCTGATGAAATCAATGTGGAAGATGAAAACTTTGAGACCATCGAAAAAGATGAAGACGATGGGTTTGGGTTTGACTAGTTCAATTTTCAGATAACAGAGGAGAACAAACAAGACCTTCTTCAAATTTCCAAACAAGATTATTTTTATCGGCACTTATTGCCTTACATTCCGTTTGTTTTTGATTTCCAAAACATGTTTGCTGATTATTCAAATCCTGTACTTTCATAATCACATGAGATTACCTTATAGATAAAGTCGATAAATTTTTCATTATTAAAATGATGCTTAAATAAAGCTAATGATTAGTAAAATCATTTTAAGGACCCTTCTGACCCATTCATATGGAATGCTCCTTCTCCTGAATTAAGTTTGCTCCTCAAAATAATATCTTATGAGTGCCATTAACTACATCGAAGAACACAAAGAACAATTTCTAAATGAGCTCTTAGAGCTTCTCAAAATACCTTCAGTTAGTGCTGATAAGAAATTTGCCGGTGACGTGAGAAACGCTGCAGAATTTTTAAAAACGAGGTTCCAAGAGCTTGACACGCATGTAGAAATTTGTGAAACCGCCGGGTATCCTATTGTCTATGCCGAACACATCAAAGACCCTTCTTTACCAACTGTTTTAGTTTATGGGCATTATGATGTGCAGCCTGCTGACCCATATGAGTTGTGGGACTCTCCCCCATTTGAACCCGTAATTAAAAATGAAAAGATCTATGCCCGTGGTTCAGCCGATGATAAAGGGCAAGTTTATATGCATGTAAAAGCGTATGAAGCACTTCTCAAAACAGACAGCCTTCCATGCAATGTGAAATTCATGATCGAGGGAGAAGAGGAAGTGGGTTCTGAAAACCTTGAAATATTTGTCAGAGCCAATAAAGAAAAACTAGCTGCAGATGTCATTCTGATTTCAGACACGGCAATTCTCAGTAATGATACACCATCAATCACGGTTGGCCTTAGAGGGTTGAGCTATTTAGAAATTGAAGTAACCGGACCGAATAGAGATTTACACTCTGGAACATATGGAGGAGCAGTTGGCAACCCAATAAATACTTTGTGTCAGATGATTGGTTCACTTCACAATGAAAAAGGCGAAATAACCATTCCTGGATTTTATGACAAGGTTGAGAAACTATCTGATGAGTATCGTGAAAAAATGAATCAAGCACCTTTTGATCTGGATGCATACAAAAAGCATCTAGATATCAAAGCGGTAAAGGGAGAAGAGGGGTATTCCACCATTGAAAGAACAGGAATCCGACCGACATTAGATGTGAATGGCATCTGGGGTGGGTACATCGGTGAAGGTGCAAAAACCGTATTGCCATCAAAAGCTTACGCTAAAATCTCCATGAGATTAGTACCACACCAAAATAGTCATGAGATTACAGAGCTTTTCACTAAGCATTTCGAGAGTATTGCACCCGATCATGTCTCTGTGAAAATCACTCCGCATCACGGAGGTGAGCCATCTGTTATCCCAACAGATTCAATCGGTTATAAGGCGGCAGCAAAGGCTATGGAAAAAACGTGGGGTAAAGAACCAATTCCAACGAGAGAAGGAGGAAGTATCCCAATTGTAGCGCTTTTTCAGGAAGTATTAGCATTGGATTCGATTTTGATGGGCTTTGGACTAAATGAGGATGCCATCCATTCACCCAATGAGAGCTACGGCCTTTTTAATTATTATAGAGGGATTGAAACGATTTCTCATTTCTATCAGTTTTTCACTGACATGTCAAAATCATAATTGATGAAGAAAGTACTCTTTTTTACTTCATTCCTTCTATTAACACTCTCGGCATTTAGTCAGGTTTTAAAACCGATTGAGTGGAAGATAGAGTTTTCTAAAACCAACCCTGAAATTGGGGATGAGGTTGAGATTAAGTTTAAAGCAACTATAGAGAAAGACTGGTACTTATACTCATCAGATTTTGATCCGGATCTGGGTCCTTTAATAACAGAGTTTTCTTTTGATGAGAATGACACCTATGAATTAGTTGGAGAACTGACCCCAGTTAATCCGAAGAAAAAGTACGACTCTCTATGGGAAGGTGAATACACCTACTTTAAGAAAAAAGGACTTTTTATTCAGAAGGTCAAAATTCTAAAAGAAGACTTCAAAATAACAGGTGGATATTTTTATCAAGTCTGTTCTGATATTGACGGTAAGTGTATTCCGTTTGAAGATGAATTCACTCTTGGTGACACCTCAAATAATGGTGGAGATTTAAAAAAAAAGAATGAACCAGAGGAAGGAAGCCTTTGGTCAATTCTAATTACAGCATTTCTAGCAGGTCTAGTTGCCCTTCTAACTCCCTGTGTATATCCAATGATTCCTATTACGGTTTCAATTTTCTTGAAACAAAGCAAGTCAAGGAAGGAAGGAGTGGGTAAGGCACTCATTTATGGCTTATCTATCATCATCTTTTTTAGTCTCTTAGGGTTTCTTATCTCATTTATTTGGGGATTCACCGCATTAAATGAGCTTAGTACGCACTGGCTTTTCAATCTGATTATTTTTTCTGTTTTTATTCTTTTCGCACTTTCATTTTTCGGACTCTTTGAGATCACTCTTCCGTCAGGTCTTGTCACAAAAATTGACCATCAAGCAGATAGAGGTGGACTTATAGGTATTTTCTTTATGGCCATCACTTTAGTGTTGGTCAGTTTCTCTTGCACATTCCCTATTGTGGGAACAGCCCTTATCAACACTTTAAGTGGGGGTAGTATCATTGAAGGGACTACAGCAATGTTCGGCTTCTCATTGGCTTTTGCTATACCCTTCACTGGATTTGCCGTTTTTCCAGCTTGGCTCAAATCAATGCCTGAGTCTGGTGGCTGGCTCAATGCCGTTAAGGTTGTTTTAGGATTTCTTGAACTTGCATTAGCATTGAAATTTTTAAGTGTCGCAGATCTGGCTTATCACTGGGGAATTTTAGATCGTGAAGTGTTCATTGCACTTTGGATAGCAATTTTCGGGTTGCTTGGGCTTTACCTAATTGGTAAGCTCAAATTAAAGAGTGACCCTGATACCGATAAGATTTCAGTATTCAGGCTGATTCTGGCAGTTATAACTTTTTCATTTACTATATCTCTCATTCCAGGTTTATGGGGTGCCCCACTCAAGTCATTGTCGGGTTTCTTGCCTCCTATGGCCACTCATAATTTCAATCTATTGCAAGAAGAAGCTGGTGGAAATACTTGTGAGGAACCCTTATATGATAACATATTAGAATGGCCCCACGGATTAGAAGGCTACTTTGATTATGAACAAGCTTTGTCCTGTGCACAAGAGCAAAACAAGCCACTCTTTATTGATTTTACAGGACATGGTTGTGTGAACTGCAGAGAGATGGAACAACGCGTCTGGTCGGATCCGGCGGTGCTAAAAAGGCTAAGCGAAGATTTTGTGTTAGTTGCCTTATATGTGGATGACCGTACCATTCTTTCGAATGATTCATGGTATACCTCATCTTATGATGGTAAAACAAAAAAAACCATTGGTCAGCAAAATGCTGATTTTCAAATCACTCGATTCAATAATAACGCACAACCTTTTTATGTAATTCTCAATGAAGATGAAGATCTTATCATTGAACCACGAGCATACAATCTGAACATTTCTGAATTTGTTGATTTTCTGGATATTGCATTGGAAAACCACCGAAAACACGCAGTTTTGTAGCGTCATCAAACCATTTGCATGAGAAAATCGAGAAATTGGTTGGTAATAACCGGACTAACCATCGCTTTAATTTCAGGCATTTATTTTATTGTTCCGAAGCAAGATCAGATTGATATTGTTGAAGAAATTGAAATAGATTCTTCCTTCTTTCACTTACCAACACTTTATTATGGATATGCCATTGATTCTTTTGAAGTGGTAGAGGGTCGCGTAAAATGGAACCAAAACCTATCAGAAATTCTATCTAAATACAACATTTCCTTTAAGGACATTCATACGCTTGCACAAAATGCAAAGGACGTTTATGATGTAAGGAAACTGAAAGCGGGTTCTAATTACTCATTAATCCTAAACCGAGATTCTTTGAGAACAGCTCGTCAATTCATTTTCGAGCCCTCCCCATCTGAGTATGTTGTTTACAATCTTACCGATTCCATCTTTGCTCGATTAGAAAAAAAGCCGATTAATGTGGCTGAGCGCACCCTGGCTGCTGAGATCGAGTCTTCACTTTATAATTCATTGATGGATCTCGGTGCTTCTCCACTATTAGTACATCGTATGGTAGATGTTTTCGCATGGCAAGTAGACTTCTTTAGAATTGCCAAAGGAGACAAATTCAAATTAGTTTTTGAAGAGGAGACAGTAGACGGAGAAGTAATAGGAATCCGAAATATAAAAGGAGCATATTTTGAACATTGGGGCAAATCGTACTATGCCATTCCTTTTGAAACCGAGGAGAAGCTTGACTTCTTTGATGAAGCGGGCAACAGCTTAAGAAAAACACTCCTAAAAGCCCCGCTTGATTTTACGCGTATTAGTTCTCGATTTTCTCTTCGGAGGTTTCATCCGGTTCAAAAAAGATATAAGGCGCACTTGGGCACAGATTATGCAGCCCCTAGAGGAACGCCCATAAGAACAGTGGGTGATGGGGTAGTTTTAGAAGCTAAATATCATGGTGGCAATGGCAACTATGTGAAAATTAAGCACAACAGTAATTATACGACCCAATACCTGCATATGTCCAAAATTGCTAAAGGAGTGCGCCCAGGCGTAACTGTAAAACAAGGACAAACCATTGGTTACGTAGGAAGTACTGGGTTGGCAAATGGTCCACATTTATGTTATCGGTTTTGGAAGAACGGACGGCAGGTTGATGCACTCAAAGTTGACATCCCCTCTTCAAGTGGTATTGCTAAAGAAGAGTTGCAACAATTTAAGGTGGTTGCCGACTCAATTCGGTCAGTATTAGACAATATTGAATTTGAAGATCCAGGATCAATGCTGGCGAAAATACCTTCGAAACAAGTGGATAATCCTTAGTCAGAATTAAATCCGACTAACTATTCTTTAGATTTTGCATTTATTTACCTTATTTTGGCTTAAATCATCCAAAAAACACATGCGAAAAATATACCTATTAGCCTTTTTTTCGCTCGTCTTTTTTACTATCACAAAAGCCCAGGAGAGCAATGAAACGCTAGTGATTGTAAAAGGTAAGATGCTGAAGGCTACTGATTCGACAACTCTTGAGGGAAATATCCTTTATGAGAAGCTTCCATATTATGATGACATGGGAATGACTTCTGCTAAGTCGGACGGAAGCTTCGAGATGAATCTAGTGAAAGGGGAAAGTTACAATCTTTCCGTTACTAAGAATGGGTTCAAAAAATTTACTCAGGAAATTAAAGTCGAAGGAGATCAAACATTTAATATCTATCTGATAGAAGACATTGTCGAATTAATGAAACTTGAGAACCTCATTTTTTCCCGAGGTAGTGATCAAATTTCATCCAGCTCCTTTCAGGAATTAGATGAGTTAGCGCTGTATCTAAATGAAAACCCGACTTTAATTATCCAACTAGAAGGGCATACGGATTTTGCCGGAAACCCTGATGCTAACATGCGCCTTTCAGAAGCCAGGGTTTTGGCTGTGAAAGATTACCTTATCGCTAAAAAAGTTAAAAAAAATAGAATTTTCACCAAGGCCTTTGGAGGAACTCAACCTGTAACACAAGAACGTACCGATGAAGCCAAAGCACTCAATAGAAGAGTGGAAGTTCGCTTCATCCGCCGCTAAATTGATGCAAATGAAAAAGATTCACTCAATCATAATTGGACTACTCCTTATAGGATATGCCAATGCACAAGAAACTGTTGCATGGGGCACACAGGTAGTAGACGTCTCGTCTGAATATTCGCCATATGAATATTCCGCAATTCAGGTACTTCACAGACCGAATGTGTTACCTAGCGGAGGTGAAAACCCAAATGCATGGAGGCCTAAGAGTACAAATAAAGAGGAGTTCATTATGGTCTCCTTTCAAACCCCAATTAAAGCAAAACAGGTAGCCATCGCTGAATCTGAAAATCCGGGTGCTGTTAAGGCGGTTTATGGATATGATAGCGAGTACAATGAATATACCTTGTTTGAACTCACACCAAGGGATCTACCCATAGAATCAAGGCTATTGAATCTCTTTTTTGAAGAAACGCCGTATAAAATAGAGGCTATTCGTGTCGTTTTGGATTGCAGCATATCGGAGGGATATAATGCCATCGACGCAATTGGGATTTCAGCTTCCAATATTCCGATAAATGTCCTTCTCAATCTTGCCAAAGGTGTTAATAGCGAAGTAGATGCAGAAAAATTAAGCACTAATGTCAATAGCGACTATGTAGAGCATAGCCCGATCATTTCTCCAGATGGCAAAAAGCTGTACTTCAGCCGTCAGTTTCACCCAGACAATGTAGGTGGCGTTAATGATGCAGAAGATATCTGGGTTTCTGAAATGGATCCTGAAACCGGAGAATGGCTTCCGGCTAAAAACGTTGGACCCCCTCTTAACACTCAAGGACCAAACTTTATCAGCTCTATCACCAAAGTGGGTGACAAAGAAGTGCTGATTCTTGGCAATAGATATGGTAAAAAAGGTAGAATGTACACGGGTGTTTCAATGGCTTTCAGAGAAGGTGATTCGTTTACACAGCCTACGTCCGTTGAAATAGAAAACGAATATAATTATTCACCCAATGCAGATTTCTTTTTGGTTTCTGGAGGCGAGGCTATGATCATGTCAGCAGAGCGAGATGATACCTATGGTGATCGTGACCTTTATGTATGTTTCAAAAAGGAGGATGGTTCATGGTCTGAGCCAATGAATCTTGGTAATGATATTAATAGCATTGGCGAAGAGGAATCCCCATTTATGGCTGATGATGGAAGAACATTGTATTTTTCATCTGATGGATATACAGGATATGGCGGAGCTGATATTTATGTATCATTTAAGCTTGATGATAGCTGGAAAAGATGGTCTGAGCCAGAAAATCTTGGCCCTGGAATTAATAAAGAAGGAAATGACGAATATTTTAGCATCCCTTCAACTGGCCAAAATTTATATTTTACAAGAGGCGCTAAGGGTGAGGACACAGACATATTTAGCTTTAAAGTAGAAGACCTGTTTTCAGATCAGGTTGAATCACCATTGGCTACCTCAGTAGACCATTTGCTGCCGCCAAAAGAAATAATTGCTACAGTTTCCGGTTCTGTCTTGGATGCTAATACCAATAAGCCTGTTCAAGGAGCCACTTTACTTATTGAAAGACTTCCAGACGGTCTTGATATTGGACATGCTGCAACTGACTCTGCGGGTGCTTTCAGGTTTTCAGTACAAGGAGGTTGGCAGTATGGATTAATTGGTGAGGCAGAGGGTTACATCTCAGAAACTGAAAGACTAGATTTCGTGAAGCTAGAAAAATCAGATACGGTTGAACAAGACATTCGAATCTTCCCGATTCAGAAAGGAGAAACCATTGAGTTAAAGAACATTTTCTTTGACTTTGACAAGGCAGAGCTTAAAACGGCCTCATATCCTGAATTGAATCGTATACTTGATTATCTCAAAGAAGGAACCATTGAAAAAATTCATATAACTGGCCATACAGATAATGTAGGACCTGAAAATTACAATATGACACTTTCTGGTAAACGTGCTAAATCTGTCATGGATTACTTCATTAGAAATGGTATTTCAAGAGAAAGATTATCGTTTAAAGCATTTGGAGAATCACAGCCAAAAGTTGCTAATGATACGCCTGAGAATAGACAAAAGAATCGACGTGTAGAATTTCAGATTCAATAGAAATATTAAAGACTTGAAAATTAGTCAGCTTTTCCAAGCTGACTTTTTTTATTTTTAATCCATGGATACAGCTACAAAATCCCACATTCGAGACCTTTTTTACCAAGTAAAAAGGCATTCTATTGAACTGCGAACCAGCTCTGCTCAAGAAAGAAATGCACTTTTAAAGAAAATGGAGGATTGGATTATGTCGAATAAGACTGAAATTCATGAAGCCGTTCATAAAGACCTCCAAAAGCCTCCTCTTGAAACTGAACTTACGGAAGTTTTTGTAGTCCTTTCAGAAATTAGAAAAGCTCGCAAGAATCTAAAGTCATGGATTATGCCAAAGCCAGCGGCAACCAGCATAACCTATCTTGGGACACGAGCAGAAACATTCTATGAGCCGAAAGGCGCATGCTTGATAGTTGCACCTTGGAATTATCCTTTTCAATTAGCTATTGGCCCTTTAGTTTCTGCTATAGCTGCTGGAAATACGGCAATTATTAAACCTTCCGAATTCTCTGAAAATACTTCCGAAATCATTCATAAGATGTGTAATGAGATTTTCAAACCGGAAGAAGTTTCTGTGGTGTTGGGAGCCGTTGATGAATCCCAAGAGCTTCTTAGTCTCCCTTTCGATCACATCTTCTTTACTGGCAGTCCTCAAGTAGGAAAAATAGTAATGGAAGCAGCTTCCAAGCACCTCTCCTCTATTACTTTAGAGCTAGGTGGTAAATCTCCAACAATCGTTGATAAAAGTGCCAACATAAAAGATGCTGCACAAAAAATTGCCTGGGGCAAATGGCAAAACGCTGGTCAAGTTTGCATCGCTCCAGATTATCTGTTTGTTCATGAAGATGTTAAGGATAAGTTGGTAGAAGAACTAGTTGTTCAATCCAACAAAATCTATGGTTCTAGTGATACTTATGGAGGAATAATAAACAGGCATCATCATAATCGAATAAACGACTTAATGGCAGATGCCATAGAAAAAGGTGCAGATATCGAATTCGGTGGCAAATCTGATAGAGCTAATCTTCGTTTTACACCAACTCTACTTTCGAATGTTTCAAGCGAATCTCGCGTGTTGGAGGAAGAAATATTTGGACCAATACTGCCGCTAATGGTGTACAAAGAATTGAATGAAGTAATAGACTTTATTAATCAAAAACCTAAACCATTGGCTCTTTATGTATTTTCGAGAAAATCTTCAGTGATCGAAAAGGTGAAGAAAGAGACTAGTTCAGGTATGATGACAATTAATGATGTGGTTCTTCAATTCGCACATCCAAATTTACCGATCGGTGGAGTAAACAACAGTGGGATAGGTAAAGCCCATGGTCATGCAGGCTTTATTGCTTTCTCCAATGAAAAAGCGGTGGTAAAACAGCGAATTGGATGGACCATGGCCAAAAGTGTATATCCTCCATACTCTGCATTCAAAAAATTTATGATTGACTTCATGGTTAAGTATTTTTGAGATTGTGAAAAAACTACAATTAATTGTTTTAGTTCTTGCTTTCTCATGCGGTACAAATTCAGATGAGAAAGGCAATATGAGACCTTTAGAATGGCAAGGTACATGGGTAGCTGAATGGGAGACACCACCAGAGTCATATCCTGGAATAGAGGACATGGAGTTTTATATGGAAGGACGATTTGTCTTTACCGAGGACAGCCTTACAAAAATTGTTTATGGTTACCCGGGCTGCATTTTTGCTGTAGATACTTTATCACATACACAGTCCTGGTACGTTTCCAATGACACGCTGTTTCTGATTAATGAGCCTGAAAACCCAGGAATGACATACCGTGTTGCTTCCAAATCTGAAAATAGAATCCAGCTACAGCTTATGGATGACATATTTGTTACCCTCTCAAAGTAGGTTTCATTTCATTAAATATTTAGCCTGACTTATTAGATGGGCATCTTTCTCATTAATTTGGTGGTAAATTAATAGTGCCATGAAAAAAGTTTTGATCATTCTAGGTGTTGTTGTTGTCATACTGATAGCAGCAATCATCATACTTCCAATCATTTTTAAAGATGATGTTAGAAAAGCAATCGATGATTCTATGGCTGAAAGCATTGATGCCAATGTATACTATGATATAGATGGCTTTAGCTTATCCCTGATTAAAAACTTTCCAGACGTCACTGTCAGTATGAGTGATTTTGGGATCGTGGGTAAAGGAGCCTTTGAACAAGACACCCTCGTGGGCGTCAATAATTTTCTTGTCACTGTAGATCTAATGTCAGTCATCAGTGGTGATCAGATCATCATTGAGGAAATAGCATTGGATCAACCCAAAATAATGGTGAAGGTATTACCAGATGGTACCGCAAACTATGACATAGCAAAAAGCACTGAAGAAGAATCTGTTGAAGAAAATATAGATACCTCTAGTGAAGGAAATGTTAGCATTGGTATTAATAAATGGAGCATAACTAATGCTAGTCTAAAGTACTTGGATCAGTCACTGAATTTCTATACAACACTCATTGGTTTAAATCATGAAGGATCCGGTGATTTTAATCTTGATGTTTTTGACATGTCTACCAATACAACCGTTGATGCCGCTTCTTTGGGCTTTGAAGGTGTGGAATATGTTTCTAATAAAACGCTAGATCTGGCTGTCATTCTAAATATGGATCTCGGCCAAATGAAATTTACCTTTAAGGAAAATCGAATTGCTGTCAATCAATTCGCTATGAATATTGATGGGTTTGTCAGCATGCCTGGTGATGATATTGAAATGGATATCAATTTTGGTGGTAGTGATATTAGTCTCACTAGTATATTATCATTAATTCCTGGTGTTTATCAAGAATATCTTGATGGAGTAGATGCCAGTGGCAATATTGGTTTTAATGGATATGTAAAAGGTACATTTAATGAAACTTCAATGCCTGCAATTGCCGCCAATTTATCCATTGACGATGGTGGTGTCAAGTATGCTGATTTTAATATCCCAATTGAAAACATAAATCTAAAATCGAGCTTTGATTATCCCTCAGCAGATTTGAGTGAAACAAGCTTCAACATTGATAATTTTTCGATGTTGGTTGACGGTGAATCAGTTTCATCTTACTTAAAATTCAAGAACTTAGAAAACTATCAATGGGATTTTGGCTTTGAAGGAAATGCAGATTTAGAAAAGATAACAAAGGTTGTTCCACTGGAAGGAGTGACTCTCATGGGCAAGATTAATGCAAAGTTGAAAAGTTCTGGTATGATGTCAGAAATTGAGGCTGGTAGATATGAAAACCTACCTACTTCAGGTAATCTTAGTATAAATGACTTTTTGTTCAGGAGTGCCGATTTACCTCAAGGTTTTGAAATTTCTAAAGCGAATCTCTCTTTCAACCCATCAGAAATTAGTCTTTCTGAATTCTCTGCTAAATCTGGAAATTCTGATTTTAGTCTAACTGGGAAGGTGACCAATTTCTTAGCATTTGCTTTATCCGAAAATGGTGTTTTAGCTGGGAGTTTAGATTTTTCATCATCACTCATAGATCTTGATGAATTAATGCCAGAAGAGAGTTTGGAAGAAGAAGAAACTACAGACGAGCCGCTGGAAGTTGTTAGGATCCCTGAAAATATTGATTTTACTCTAGCTTCCTCGATTGACAAAATCGCATACTCTAATATGCCTATCACTGATTTTAAAGGCAAGATTGTTATACGGGATGGTGCAATCTTACTTGAAAAAAATACTTTCAGCATGCTGGACGGGAACTTTGAAATGACCGGTTCTTACGTTACCAAAGATCTTGATCAACCTAAATATGATCTTGGATTTAAAATTCAAGGGCTATCAATTGCCAGTGCGTTTAACACCTTTGAAACCGTTCGAAATTATGTGCCTATTGCAGAGCAGGTGACTGGCAAATTTTCAGCTGACTTTAGTACTGAAGGACTGCTTGGTGATGACATGATGCCTCTAATGGATGAAATTTATCTCCAAGGTCTAGTCAATATTGCTCAGGCATCATTAGAAAAAGGTCAATTCGTTCAAAAACTATCAGCTGTTACATCACTTAAGCCAGGAGCTAAATCTGCAGATGGAGAAGCGGATCCGATCTCTCTTAAAGATGTGCTGATTCAAACTGAAATAAAGGATGGCCGATTATTCATAGAGCCGTTTGAGTTGAATGTAGGTGGTCAAAATGCCTTAGTTGGTGGCAACAACACACTTGATGGTCAACTTGATTATTCCATGCTTTTGAAAGATATCCCAACCGGCCAAATCGGTAATGCACTAAACAGCGCTTTGAGTTCTTTAACAGGTGGTAAAAAGCTGGTCTCAGATAAGATTAATCTTAACCTTGGAATTGGAGGGACCTACGATGATGTTGCAGTAAAACTTCTTGGTACTAGTGATGCTTCAGGTGGTAAAAGCACAAGTGCAACAGAGTCTTTCAAGCAGGAATTGACATCAAAAGTTGATGGTGAGAAGGAAAAAGCAGAGGCCGAATTGGTGGCAAAGAAAGAAGAACAAAGACAAAAAATCATGTCCGAAGCACAAACTAAAGCCGAACAAATAAGATCTCAAGGAAAGGCCAGTGCTGAGAAGATTAGACAAGAAGGATATGCTGCTGCTGATAAAGTCCTGGCTGAAGCAGGTTCAAATCCTATCAAAAAGAAAGTTGCAGAAGAAACAGCAAAGAAGTTAAGATCAGAAGCAGATAAAAAGGCAAATGCTGTTGAAGCGGAAGCAAACCAAAAAGCAGATCAATTAATCAGTGAGGCCCAAGACAAAGCCTCTAAAATTTAATTGGCTTACCACCTCTGCAGAACCTGCATTCTATGGGCGTCTAACTTAAGAAAGCTAAATAGTAAAATAGTAAACGCCCATAATGAGGAGCCTCCGTAACTAAAAAATGGAAGAGGTATTCCTATTACAGGGAAGAGACCAATTGTCATTGCAATGTTTACACTAAAGTGGAAAAATATGATCCCCACTACACTATAGCCATAAATTCTAGAGAATGTGGATTTTTGACGTTCAGCTAGATGCGTTAATCTTATTAATAAAGTTGTAAATAGGGCCAAAACGAATATGCTACCGAGCCACCCCTGTTCTTCTCCAATGGTGCAGAAAATAAAGTCGGTTGTTTGCTCCGGTACAAAATCAAACTTGGTTTGAGTTCCTTCAAGGTATCCTTTCCCAGCAAATCCTCCTGAGCCAATTGCAATCTTTGATTGAGTCACATTCCAGCCGGCACCTAATGGGTCTATGTTAGGGTTTACTAGTGAAAGAACCCTTTTTTGTTGATGTGGCTTTAGTACATCAGTAAGAATGAAGTCAACACTTCTTACAGAAAATACCACCACAATAGCTGAAGCCACAATGTAAAGAAGCCTTTTTGGTTTTCTTGCATTTATTCCCAATGCCAAAAGTGTTAGTATGGCAATTCCTGCAAGCAAGACCGTCTGACTCAACAAAAGTGTTAATACAAAAACCAAAAAAATTGATATTCCAACAATCAGGAGTAATGGAGGCATTCCCTCTCTAAACATCGGTATTACTAGAGCAGCAAATACCAATGCAGTCCCCGTATCTCCTTGAAGGACCGTCATTGCCATCGGCAATATTATAATTGCAAAAGCAACAGCGAGTGTATTAAGATTTGCAAGCTTCCTGGTGGAATGATTCAGGTATTTTGCCAAAGCAAAGGCCGTTGCAAATTTTGCGAATTCAGAAGGTTGAAGTCCAAAACCACCAATCCCTACCCATGACTTTGAGCCAGCAACTTCCTTGCCTCCTATTAAAATGAACAACAACAGCGCCATAATCACGCCATAAATCAAGTAAGCGAACGAATCAAAAAATTTATAATCAAAGAAGAAGATTGTAAGTGCTATAACAACGGATGTTACAATCCAAATTAGCTGCTTCCCAGCACTTGTGCTAAAATCAAATATGCTTTGGTTAAGATCTGGGTCATATTCTGCCGCATAGATATTCAGCCAGCCTGCGATCACAAGCAACCCAAATAAAAGGACTGAGAGCCAGTCAGTTTTCTGCGAGAGTGGGTCTTGGCGCATTTTGAGGTAAATATCTTTCTTCTAACACATAATCTTCCAGCCATGGCCGGGATACTTTGCCAAGTATATACTTTTCAGCAAGCAAACTTGCCACAGAAACTGCGGCTCTTCCACCTTGACCAGCATTTTCTACATAAGATGCAATTGAGATTCTTGGATCATCCATTGGTGCAAATCCCATAAAACCTGAATGATCTTCTCCATGTGGATTCTGAACCGTACTCGTTTTCCCCGCCAATTTTAAAGCATCCATGTACCCCCTAATGCCAGAGCCTGCTTTTACCACCTGCTCCATTCCAAGAATAATTGGATCGAATAGTTTCTCATCATAGGGTAATATCTCTTTTTCAATATTTGGATTTGGCCATCCTTCAATTTTATCAACTACATGTGGAGTGATAAAATATCCTTTATTAGCTAAAATAGCTGCTAAGTTGGCCATCTGTAGTGGGGTAACTAATAGTTCCCCCTGACCAATACTTAATGATGCAATGTTTGAGTACTTCCACCTGTTTTTCCCATATACTCTATCGTACCATTCTATACTTGGAACATTTCCTGGCTTCTCATTAGGAAGATCCACACCCAAAGTTCTGCCAAGGCCAAATTGCTTCACATGCTCCCTCCATTTTTCATATCCTATTCTTGAATCCAGAAATTGACTTTCATCTTCGCCTTGTTCTACGACTCTTTTCATAATCAAGTAGAAATAATTATTGGAAGATTTAGTAATTGCTTTAATCATATTATATGGCCCAGGAGGAGCTAAATCTCCAATGTTGGATCCGTCCGTACGTATGATTTCATCTTGTCTTACTACCCCTTCATGCATCGCAATTATCCCTTGGATGGTTTTAAACATGGATCCTGGAGGATACATTGCCTGAAGCGGACGATTAAACAATGGTTTATCTTCATTGCTATTAAGCTCAGGAAAATTTTTACTTAGATTCTTACCGCTTAAAAGTTGAGGATCATATGATGGCGCTGATACAAACGCTAATATTCTTCCGGTTTTAGGCTCGATAGCAACTACACTCCCAACCTTTCCTTCCATTAACTTTTCAGCATACTGCTGTAGCTCCAAATCAATGGTTAGGTGAATGCTCTCACCTGGCTTTGGTAAGGTATCATATTCCCCATCTCGATAATCATCCTTAATGATACCCTGTACATTCACTACTTTATAAGTGGCCCCTCTTTTTCCTCTTAAGTATCTTTCATAAGATTTTTCTATTCCTCCTATTCCAATATAGTCTCCAGATCGATAGTAGTTCGCGGTATCTCTGTTTAAGTCCTTGCCACTCACTTCCCCAACATATCCTACCACATTGGCTAGTGATGCTGTATTATATGATCTTACTGTACGCGGTAAAACATAAAATCCTGGATAATTGATAAGTTGATCCTGGAGCTTGGCAAATAGATCATCCGACAGCTGTTCCACAAGTTTTGATGCCAAAATGGGTGAGTATTTTTTAGCCTCCTGCAAGCGAGCATCCAATTCCTCTCTATCAATTTCAAGTAATTGGCAAAATGTCGTGGTATCCGAAATTTCTGCCTCTTTTGGTACCACCATCAAATCATAAACAGGTGAATTGTAAATGACCAGACTGTCATTACTATCATATACCAAGCCGCGAAACGGGTATTGAGTGATTTTTTGTACTACATTATTTTCAGCCGCTACCTTGTAGTCCTCTTCTAACAACTGAATGTAAAAAAGTCGAGCAGCAAACGTAATAGCTACTAAAACAATTAATCCTCGTATGATAATCCCACGACCACTCATATGCGTCTTCTCTTTGGGGTTATCGCAAAGTTGATTGCAAAAATTACTACCGAACTAAAAATAGCGCTAAAGAATACTTTGCCAATTACCATTCCGAATAAATGAAACCCTCCATTTTCAACGAAAAAGATGATAAAATGGTGAATAAAGACCAATGGAAAAATATAAAAAACAAAGCCTGCTTTCTTTAAACTTTCAATATTTAGATTGGTAAGTTCATCTAAATCGTCATTGATAATATTTAGCCAGAAGGATCTAATGAACATGATAAATACAGATGCCGATGCATGAATTCCTGGAGTATCTGTAAACGCGTCAACAAGAAGCCCAGAAAAAAAACCAATCACCATGAGGTAGCTTCTTCCAAGAGTCCGGGGTAGAAGCAAAAGAAAACCAACATAAAAAAAAGAGTAAGCTTGATTAAATAGTGTAATACGATGAACAAGAGGAAGTTGCACCAACAAAAGCAGGATTAGATTAACAATTTGCTCTTTTATATTAACTCTTGTCATAAGGCTTTTAAAGAATCTTTTTCTTCTTTCAACAAATCTTTGATCACAAAGACATGGTAAAGACTAGAAAAATCAGTCGCCAACTTAATCTTCGCTTCATAAAATGTCATATGATCTTCAAGGTTTAAGTCATCTACAATTCCAACCAAGATGTTTTCTGGAAAAACAGAGTTAAAGCCAGAAGTGACAATCGAATCTCCAACTTGTAAGTCAATATGCCTGGGAATATACTTCAAGCCCGCACGATCGAATGCTTCCTGGTCCCACTGAACCGTACAATTTGTTTCGGTTCGCTTCACTTTAGAAGAAATCATGAGTTTAGGATGAAGAAGCGAGTAAATGGTCGAAAAGTTATTGGTCACAGATTTTACTTGGCCCACTACTCCAAAGGATCCAATGACTCCCATGCCAACCTGAACACTATCCTTTTTCCCTGCAGAGATGGTGATAAAGTTGGTACTCCTATCAAAAGTATTATTGATAACACGCGCTCCGATTACAAGATACTGATTGATTGTATCAGTACTTGCCCCTTTTTTATTCTGTAGCATTCTTAGCTCTTGCTGCAGCATTTCATTCTCCTGCATGAGCTGTTTATTAATTTCTGTCAGCTGAAAATAATTGCCAACATTTTCAGATGTTTGAGAGACAGAAGCTACTACTTCGTTACTTGAATTTAAGAAAGCGGCATTTTGCCGATTGTTGAAATTGATGAGAAGCCACACACTTAGAATTTCCAAGCCTAGAAAAACGGCTATCTCTCGTTGTTGATAGAGGAAATCTAAAAGCCTTTGCATTCACTTCTTAGGTCATCAATACTGCCTTGAATTGGTTTACGTTTTTAAGAGCTGCACCAGTTCCTCTTACAACTGCTCTTAAAGGGTCTTCGGCGATGTGTATCGGAAGCTTGGTCTTCATAGCAAGTCGTTTGTCCAACCCACGAAGCATCGCTCCACCGCCAGTCAAGTAAATCCCATTGTCATAAATATCCGCTGAAAGTTCAGGAGGTGAAATCTCTAAAGCTTTGAGAACCGCTTCCTCAATTTTGGATACAGACTTATCTATTGCAAATGCGATCTCTGAATAAGAGATTTTAATAACTTTTGGAATTCCAGTCATTAAATCCCTGCCCCGAATTTCAAAATCTTCAGGCGCATCCTCATCTAATTCTGTCAATGCCGATCCCACCTCGATCTTTACTTTCTCCGCTGTGCGCTCACCAATGAGAAGATTATGTTGTCTTCTCATGTAATCTAAAATGTCCTTATTAAATGAATCGCCGGCAACTCGTATCGACTGATCACATACAATTCCACTCAAAGCAATTACCGCAATTTCAGTTGTACCTCCTCCAATATCCACCACCATACTACCAACTGGCTGATCAATGTCTATTCCTATTCCAATTGCCGCTGCAATTGGTTCGTGAATCATATAAACTTCTTTAGCACCAGCATGCTCTGCGGAATCTCTAACTGCTCTTTTTTCAACTTCTGTAATCCCTGAAGGAATACAAATAATCATTCTATGAGAAGCAGGGAAAAAACTTTTCTTGCCTTTATCCATCATTTTGATCATTCCTCTGATCATATGCTCTGCTGCATGGAAGTCAGCAATTACCCCATCTTTCAGAGGCCTTATCGTTTTGATGTTTTCGTGGGTTTTTTCATGCATCTGCATCGCCTCTCTCCCGATTGCCAACACTTTATTTGTGTTTTTGTCAATCGCGATGATGGATGGTTCATCTACAACTACCTTATCCTTACTGATAATCAGTGTATTGGCAGTACCTAAATCAATAGCTATGTCGCTCTGGAAAAAATCAAAAAGACCCATGAATGCTCACTCGAATTTGAGCACGAATTTAGGTTCGATTTTGCATAAAAACTAAAGCATCAACAAAATGTGATAAAACTTTCATTTTTAAGAAGTTGTGCGGTCCATTTTTGCTTTCAAAAAGCGCATTTTTCCACGTAGCTCATTGATGGTCTCTTTTGACAATTCCATATAAATTCTAAAACTGTCATTCGCCACAAGTTTTTCAGCTATCAACATCTCAAATGCTTTATTCTGTGCGGCTTGCACCCTTTTGACATTTTCTACTGCCGTTGGAATTTGATTAATTTTTGGTATGAGGTTTTTAATGTGCATGAGATCCTCATAGAACTCATCAATTTTATCCTTTTTAGCTTGAGCCTGCCATTTGGTTAACGATACAATTCCACTAAAAATAGCAATCACAATGGAAAGGATAACTCCCCCCAGTTCAGCATACCGCTCCAGAAAACTTGGTTCATCACGATCTAAAAAAGTTCGGGCTCCTTCATGAAGTGGGATATTTAAAATTCCTTGATTAAAGTCTTCACGTAATCCATTAAAAAGTAATGGATCAATAGAAGTAAAAACTTGCCTGTTTCTAAGCATCGTTTTGGAAAAGTCATTGACTGTAACTTCCAATAAGTCTGACCTAACGATCATAATCAGATCTACAGACAAAGTCACAACTGGTTCTTTTGTAAATCCCCAATAAGAATTTTGGGGGATAATAAAAGGTGATAACCTTGGGTATTTTAGTGAGATCCCCTCTACAACCGATGCATTACCAATATTTTGAATATCATCAAATGAAAAAAGCTTAAAACCCTCATAATTTCTCAATTTCTCAAGAGTGAACAAATTGGTAAATTCAACAATAACAACAGCTTCACCCATTGCAAAAGTCACATTGATTCGATCGGGATCCAATCCATAAAAATCAAATAAATCCATCATCATATTATACGTTGGGGATTCTGGCCTACCTATATATATTGGCCCAGCGTAAACCATGGATTCAAAAGAGCTTCCTTCGATATCCTCTCGATGAAAGATGTGAAGTACTTCCGAGTAAACTGAAAAGGCAGAACTAAGACCCGGACGATAGTTAACGTAATTTTCAACCAGACCTATATCTATACTTCCTGAGGCAATACTATCAAGATTCGCCTCTGTGCTTATTCCCTCTATGAGTTGAATATCCACATTATAGAATTGACTTTCCAATAGCTGCTCCATCCGCAGAGCAATTTCTTCGTTAGGACCTTCATTATTATATATAAAAGTGAAACTGTTTAGTGTTGGATTGCATGAAGTCAGCAAAAAAATGACCCCTAAAACTTGAATGACCTTCTTCATAACTGCATATTACGCATACATTAAAAATACCGCTAATTTTTTATGTCTGCTTGTTGACACATGCCATTTTGTACCTAAATGAGTTTCAGTCATTATTTTGCATTATTTTAGGAGTAGTTTTGCTGCCTATGGAGAAGAGTGATGATTTATTGAATGAAAGCAAGTCATCACCCATAAGAAATAACCCTAAAAATTGCGTCTGCAAAAAATACTGATAGACACATGAAAAACATTTCCTTTAAGGATAGGCTCAGTTACCGGTTTGACAGCTTTGTTTCACAGGGCACTATGTCAATGATTAAAGGCCTTGGTATAATTACCTTGGTGGTCATTGTGCTTTTCGGTGCTTCATTACTTGCCCTTGGCTTGCATCCTGACCATGAAGCCAACTTCAACATTTTCGAATCTTTCTGGGTAAACCTCACGCATGCCCTGGATCCAGGTGTCCTTGGTAATCATGATGAGAACTGGCCTTTTAGACTATTTATGCTCCTGACCACCGTCATTGGTCTGGTTATTATATCAACGCTGATTGGACTGGTATCGAACGGTATTCTTACTAAACTGGAAATCCTTAGAAAAGGACGTTCGTTCGTTATTGAAAAAGATCATGTCCTTATTCTAGGATGGTCATCAAAGATTTTTACGATTATCCCAGAAATAGTAGAAGCTAACGAAAATCAAAAACGTGGAGTAATCGTCATCCTTGCCGATATGGACAAGGTGCTCATGGAAGATGAGATTAAAGACAAGGTGGGGAATACCGGAAATACTCACGTAATTTGTAGAACAGGGAATCCGATTGATGTTCATGACCTTAAAATTGCCAATCCATTCGATACCAAGTCAATCATTATCCTGGATAAGGAAAATGAAAATTCTGATAGCCAGATCATTAAGACAATTGTAGCGATAGTAACCGATCCAAAAAGGGAAAAACTTCGAGGACTTGCCGATGAACGTCCATACCATGTGACTGCAGAAATGGAGGATAAAAAGAACTTCGATGTGGCCAAAATGGTGGGTAAAGATGAAGTAGAATTAATTCTCTCGGATGAAATCATCTCCAAAATAATGGTGCAAACCAGTCGTCAGTCTGGTTTGAGTGTTGTTTATCAGGATTTGATGGATTTTGATGGGGATGAAATTTATTTTGAATCTGCTCCTACCCTTGCCGGAAAGACATTCAGGGAAGTCTTATTTGCATACGAAGATTCTGCTATCATGGGCATTCAGTTTGAAGATGGCCATGTGGCAATAAACCCTCCAATGGAAACTGTGTTCAACGCTGGTGACAAGGTTATTGGAATTACAGAAGATGATGATACCCTTATCCCCAACTTGTTTAATGAGGTTGATCCTCATGAAGCTAAGATTGTATACACTGAGCCAGAACCACAAGCTCCTGAAAAACTTCTAATTGTGGGCTGGAATAACAGAGCTCGATACATCATTCAAGAGTTAGATAATTATGTTCCGCATGGCTCTGAGGTAATAATAGTATCAAAATTTCCTGATGCAGAAAAGACAGTAAACGCTCTGAAAAACAGGGTTCAAAATATTAATATCAGATTTGAGGTAAAGGATACAACAGGAAGAGAAACGCTTGAGTCTATGGGGCTTGAAAGCTACGATTACATCATACTCCTTTGCTACCAGAATTATTTTCCAATTCAAGAGGCTGATGCACAAACACTTATTACACTACTTCACTTAAGAAACTTTACTGAGATTAAAGGAAGTAAGTATAAGATTGTAAGTGAGATGCTTGATATTAGAAACCGACAACTTGCTGATATTACCAGTGCTGATGACTTCATTGTAAGTGATAAGTTAATCAGTTTATTAATGAGTCAGGTTTCTGAAAATAAAGATTTGATGCGAGTATTTGAGGATTTATTCGATGCTGACGGATCTGAAATTTATATCAAGCCTGCAAAAGAGTATGTTCAGACTGGTGTTTCTATGAATTTCTATACGATTTTGGAATCAGCGGCAAGAAAAAATGAGGTGGCTATCGGCTACCGAAATATTGCGAAAGCGAAACTTGCGGATGAACAATATGGCGTAGTGCTCAACCCTAAGAAGTCCGAAGAATTTGTCCTGGAAGAGAACGATATGGTAATCGTTCTATCAGAGGATTAATAATTCATTAGCGCTTCTCTTATTTCCTTCATAGCTCTTCTTCTATAAAGCTTGGAATTGTGACTGGTCGGCTTGATGTTTTTGATGTAATCAAGCACATCATGCTTTTGATGACCATTCAGATGCTGTACAGAAGAAATAATTTCGCTTTCTAGCTTTAAATAATTCATAGTACGTGTGGTTTATATCTAAACTAATTTACGGGTTAGATGTTACCTTGGTTTTAGGCTAATATTGTATTTCGATTAAATTGAACTCCAATAAGTATCAACAGATTGTAATATTCGATGTTTTTAGGCGAGTTTAATACATAAAAAACACCTAAATTCAACTCATTAAATAAACTAACCCATGTCTGATCACTCTAAAGAGATTTCTCAATTCATTGATAAGGTTGCGAGCAAAAACCCTCATGAAACTGAATTTCTGCAAGCTGTAGAAGAGGTAGCAGAAACAATTATTCCTTTCATTGCTGATAAGCCTAAATATAAGGAGACAAACCTTCTGGAAACTATGTGTGAGCCTGAACGTGTATTTATGTTCCGGGTGCCCTGGATGGACGATAAGGGAAATATTCAGGTGAACAGGGGATATCGCGTGCAAATGAATTCTGCTATCGGTCCATATAAAGGAGGCTTGCGATTTCACCCGACTGTAAACCTTAGTATTCTTAAGTTTTTAGCTTTTGAGCAAACCTTCAAAAATAGTTTAACCACCCTTCCGATGGGTGGTGGAAAAGGCGGATCTGATTTTAATCCAAAAGGAAAGAGTGATAATGAAGTGATGCGATTCTGTCAAAGTTTCATGACAGAACTAAGTAAATACATTGGCCAGTTTACCGATGTTCCTGCAGGTGACATAGGAGTAGGGGGCAGAGAGATCGGATACTTATTTGGTCAGTATAAAAGAGTACGAGGTGAATTTACAGGGGTCCTTACAGGGAAAGGAATTCAATATGGTGGTTCTTTAATTAGGCCTGAAGCAACAGGATATGGTTGTGTCTACTTTAGCCAAGAGATATTAAATCACCGGGGAGATTCATTAGACGGAAAGGTAGCTACCGTTTCTGGTTCTGGGAATGTTGCTCAGTTTGCAATTGAAAAATTGATACAAAGCGGAGTTAAAGTCGTCAGTGTATCAGATTCTGGTGGAAGTATTTATGATAAGGATGGAATTGATGAAGAAAAGCTTGATTACATAAAAGAACTGAAAAACGTTAAAAGAGGTAGAATCAGTGAATATGCTGATAAGTTCAGCAACGCAAAATTTAGAGCAGATCAAGCTCCATGGAATATTTCATGTGACCTGGCTTTTCCGTGTGCCACTCAAAACGAACTTCCAATTGATGATGCAAAAACATTGATTTCCAATGGATGTATTGGCGTATTTGAAGGAGCCAACATGCCGTGTACAGCTGATGCAATAGAATTATTCAAAGAAAACAAAATGATGTTCAGCCCTGGAAAAGCATCCAATGCTGGAGGAGTTGCTACTTCTGGTTTAGAAATGTCGCAAAACTCGCTACGGTTGTCATGGACAAGAGAGGAAGTTGATCAGAAGCTAAGAGGCATCATGAAGGATATCCATGAAAATTGTGTCAATCACGGTCAGGTTAGCAAAGACTATGTAGACTATGTTAAGGGCGCCAACATTGCAGGTTTTGTGAAAGTGGCTGATGCCATGTTAGCACAAGGTTGTGTCTAATCCTTCTTTTTCAAAACAATAAAACTTTGTGCCCGCTCATTGTGGTGCACTAACGTTCTCAGGGGTTCGACTTCTTCGAACCCTTTTTTTATATCATCATAGAGTTCAGTAGTCAAAGCAAATCGAATTTTTGAGTTCGGAAATTCATATTGACCATTCCTAATCGGCTTTCCAACAGAATTATCCACAACCGAATCCATAGTGAAATAAATTAGACCTTCAGGATTCAAAAAAGAAGTTAGCTTCTTCCACATGTTGATAAAAGATTCTCTTGAGTCAGCAAAGTGTAATACTCTGCTGCAAATAATGAAATCAAATTGCTCTTCGGATATGACAGACAATAAATCTTGAACTTCAAATCGTGCATTTGTTCCCTTGATTGATTTAGAAAGGTATTCGATGAGTTTAATCTTTGATTGATCTGTATCCCACCCATGGTATTCGTACCCATTCCGGATAAAAAAAATACCATTACGTCCCTCACCACATCCAACATCCAACACTTTCGCCTTTACAGGAACCATTCCTTTAAGCAACAAATCCATAAGGAAAAGATCCATGTCCCCAAAAAAGTTATTGATCTCATCAAAAGTCATACTGTAAAATAATAATCAAGAAACGAATCAAATCCGACAAAATCGAAACAAATGTGTAACCTCTTTAAATACTTGTAGTAAGTCTGTAAATGAAAGGAACAAACCTAGGCGAATTAGAAGAACTAGTGATGCTCTCTGTGGGCATATTGTATGATGAGGCGTATGGATTAGCAATCCAAAAGGAGATTAAGAATCGATGTAAAAGATCAATTACCATTAGCACCGTTCACTCTGTGACAAGTCGTCTTGAAGAAAAGGGGTATCTAAACGCAAGGTACGATGGGGCTACTCCAGAACGTGGTGGAAGGAGGAAGCGACTTTTTAGACTTACGATGGCGGGTCAAGCAGCGATTGTGAAAATGCGTGAAATGCGTCAAAGTATGTGGGAGGCAATTCCAGATATAGCACTTGCAAATGGATAAAAAACCCAAGCTACTTTCAACTACCAGCAAATTTTTAGAAAGATTTTGCAAACCCTCCATCGTAGAGGGGATCATTGGTGACTTGGAAGAAGCTTTTTATGAAAATAAGGATCAAAAAGGACTCTTTAGAGCCAAAGTAATTCACCTATTTCAGGTGATTGGTTTCTTGAGTACCGAGATTTAGAAAAAGATCAAAACACTCAAACTTAGAAGCTATGCTACGTAATTATTTAACCGCAACCATTCGGAATCTTAGTAAAAATAAGTTCTATGCCTCAATCAATATTTTAGGCCTGGCCATTGGTATGGCTGCCGGGTTCATCATTTTACAATATGTATACCATGAACTTACTTATGATTCATTCATTGAGAATAAAGAAAACATCTATCGAATTCAGACCAATCGGTATAATCAGGGTGAGCTATCAACCCAATGGGCTGCCGGGGCAGCCGGTGCTGGAAACCTTATGAATAGAGATTTTCCTGAGATTTTGGATTATGTTAACCTTACCTCAAGTAGAGCTCAGATATCTTACGATCAGAAATATTTTGAATTAACGCACCCATATTATGCTGGCAAGAACTTCTTCGAGTTCTTTTCATACCCACTTCTAAGAGGTGTAGATAGTACCGCCTTAAAGGATCCTTTTACAGTTGTTCTAAGCGAATCTTTGTCCAATAAAATTTTTGGCGATGAAGACCCAATGGGTAAAATTATCAAGATGAATGACGCAACTGATTTTAAGGTGACAGGAGTTTTTCCTGATTTTCCAGATCGCTCCCATATGAAGTTTGACCTTCTTTATTCATTTGAAACTTATGTTTCATTTACAAGTGAAAATTCCCGAACCGAATGGGACTGGGATGGATTTCTGAACTACGTTAAACTACATCCGGATGTGGATCCAAATGTACTTTCAGAAAAATTTGATCCTTGGTTAACTGAATTAAGAGGGGAGGAGGATCAATCCAACTTTAGAATGGAGTTTATTCTTCAACCACTTCCTAAAATTCATCTGACTTCCAATTACAGAATGGAAATAAAACCCACAGGTGATGAAAAGACGACTTACTTTTTGTTGATAATAGGCCTTTTTGTTTTGTTCATTGCATGGATCAATTACATAAACCTAACAACTGCAAGAGCGCTGAGCCGAGCTAAAGAAGTTGGAATTAGAAAAGTAATGGGAGGATACAAGTCTCAGCTGATCGGTCAATTTTTATTCGAATCTTTATTCCTTAATCTAATATCGCTTGCGGTAGCAGCAATATTGGTGATTCTTATATTTCCCTCATTCAATTCTTTCGTGGGAAAAGATGTTTTGTACACCTGGCCAGATTCTCCTATTTTCTGGCTTGGCCTTGCTGTAGTATTTGTTGTTGGGTTTATTCTCTCAGGCTTTTATCCAGCATTCGTTCTTTCAAACTTTAAGCCTATCTCCGTGCTGAAAGGAAAGTTCGCATCAAGTTCCAGCGGCAATAATTTAAGAAAGGGATTAGTGACCTTCCAGTTCTTAGCTTCGGTAGTTCTTATTACCGGGACATTTGTAGTCTATAAGCAAATGAATTACCTACAATCGCAGGATCTGGGTGTGAGTATAGATCAAACAATGGTCATTAAAACACCAAATTTTAGCAGCGATTCTGTTATGAATATTAAGGATGCTGTATTCAAAAATCTAATTGAATCGGATCCATCAGTAGTTGGGTTTACTTCTTCATCTGCTGTGCCGGGAAGAACACCAGATTGGAATGCCGGAGGGATTCGGCTTCTATCACAAGATGAATCACTTTCAAATCAGTACAGGATCATTGCTGCCAATGCCAATTACGTAGATTTTTTCGATCTGGAAATTGTAACAGGTCGAAACTTTGATGATTCTTTCGGCGCAGAAGAGGAGAATGTCCTTTTTAATGAGGCTGCTATCAAGCAAATTGGATTTAAGGAAGCTACTGAGGCTTTAAATCGAAAAATCTATTTTTGGGGAGATACCTTCAATATCGTAGGTGTGGTGAAAAACTATCGTCAGGAGTCTCCAAAGCAATCCTATGACCCACTAATTTTCAGGTATTCTTCTTCGACCTCAGGGTTTTATTCACTTAAAGTGAGTTCCGGTAATATGGGTGAGGTTGTTGATAACATCCAATCTCATTGGGAAGCAGCATTTGAAAACAAAGTTTTTGATTTCTTCTTTTTAGATGACTATTACAACGACCAATACCAGGCTGAAGTAAAATTTGGAGCCATATTTGGTTTGTTTTCTGCGCTAGCCATTTTCGTAGCTTGTCTGGGTCTTTTTGGCCTAGCATCATTTATCACGAGTCTTCGCTCGAAGGAGGTTGGCATAAGAAAAGTGCTTGGAGCATCTCTTCAACAACTGCTCACACTGCTTACATGGGATTTTATAAAACTGGTAACCATTTCCATTGTCATCGCTGCTCCATTCAGCTGGTGGTTAATGAAAAACTGGTTGTCAAGCTTCGAAAACAGAATTAAGTTGGGAGTTGGTATATTTCTGATCCCTGCACTGGTAATAGTTGCTATTGCAGTTTTCACTGTTGCATTTCATACATCCAAAACTGCCAGACTAAACCCTGCAGAAACTTTACATGATGAATAAATTAGTGTTTGCGGATATCAATTTCTTTTTGATATCCGCCTGATAATTCATCAAATGGCATGATGACAACCAAAACCTCATCATCAAATTCTGCATAAATATTCTCCAACTCTACGTCTGCAGAAATTTTAACCTCACCAATCACATTTGGTAAGGTGTAGGCATTCGTATGAATGTTTTGATACACCATGAGGTTGGTTCCATTGACTTCTACTTTGATATCATCCGGATTTACTGAAGGAATGCTCACCTCAAGTCTATAGTGGTCTTTTTCTGTGGTGGTCTTAAACGTTGGGAAGATTGCTCCTCCATTGATTGTATTCACAATATTAACCGTTTCCGCCAGTCGCTTTGCTATTTCTCTATCTACTCTCATCTCTTCCAATTATATTTCTTCAGTTTGTCAAAAGCTGTTCCACAATGTATGTAATCCTTAACATATGTCAGTATGTCTTAGTTTGAACATTCCTCAAGCCTTAATGGCTGGTTCACAATATTCGACAACTCATCCCACAAAGGAAACATTCCATCTTTTTATCTGTCCTTGAAATATTCTGAGAACATAAATTCACACTCAAATAATAAGACAATGAAAAGGACATTATTCATTTTATTTATCTCAATCTCATTTTTAGCCACTAGTCAAAGCGATAGACCCAAAACATTGATTGGAAATGACCCTGAAGAAATTTCTGGTTTTGGAGCGGTGCTTTTTTCCTTTATGCCTATTGATGGTCAGCTTTCCACACTAACAGGTGGTGGTGGTGCGGTGCTTTTTGACAATACTTTTTATATCGGTGGATATGGATTAGGACTAACAAGCAATAAAGAAACTTCACTTGATGGTACAGACTTCACTTCAAGCTTTGGTCATGGAGGTTTTTGGCTTGGCTACAACATAAAATCTGATGAATTGCTACACTTTGGTATAGAAACAAAACTGGGATGGGGTGGTATCACCACAAAATCCAAGGCAACAAACGAGGAAGTAAATGAGGATGATGTGTTTGTCTTCAACCCACAATTTTTTGGAGAGGCAAACATTGCCTATTGGTTTAAAATCAATGCAGGAGTCGGTTTCCAAAAAACGATTGGGGTAGACTCACCATACTTTGATCCAGGAGATTATGATGGACCAACTTTTGGGATTTCCCTGCTTTTCGGATGGTTTAATTAACCGAAAAATGGACTAAATTCCCGTTAATCTTAGCTATCATTCCACCCTATTAATCAAGCACGTTAATAAAACCTAAACTAAATAAACCTATGTCTTCACCTAACAGCAAACGAGCCATTATTGGCATTATATTGATCGCACTTGGTACTATTTTTCTCCTGGACAACATGGGATATGATATGTACCTGCCCTACTACCTTTTCTCCTGGCCTGCAGTTTTTGTGGTTTTAGGAATTATTAATCTTCTCTCCGGCAATAGTAGATCCTCACTAATCTTCTTTGGTTTAGCCGCTATTTTCTATCTCCATCACTACAATGTGGTCAGGATTGGAGAAATATGGCCTGTCGTTCTTATCATCATAGGTCTATCATTCATTTTCAGACGCAGAGGTCAGGCAAGGAACATCTCCGAAAGCAATGATGACATTATTGATGAAGTAGCCATATTCGGAGGAACGGAGAAGAAATTCGTTTCTGAAAAATTCCAGGGTGGAAAAATTACATGTCTTTTTGGTGGATCTGAAATTGACCTGAGAGGATCCAAAGCTCAGGATGGTGCTGTCATAGAAGTATTTTGCATGTTTGGCGGAGTAGAACTTACCCTTCCCGAAGATTGGAAAGTCAATATGAATGCCACAGCCATATTTGGTGGTTTCAGTGACGCTAGAAAAAACGTTAGCGAAACACCTTCAGCTACAGTTCATATCAAAGGTTTTACCATGTTTGGTGGAGGAGAATTAAAGAACTAATAAACTGAAAGACCTGAGGATCAACTCAGGTCTTATTACATTTTACTCCTTAACCTCTAGCAATTCATATCCTTGATTGATCCCCAATTCAGTTGGGGGAACTCCGTCCCGCATCCATTTAGGCATTGGTGCTCCTTTGAGGTAATAATCAAAAAATTGCGCCAGGCGGATATTGAAGTCGATTCGGTTCTGAACTTTGACAGGCCAATGTGGTTCACCTCGATAATTCAGCATCCATGTGGGTTTTCCCAATCTCCTTAAAGCTCCGAAGTATTCAATGCCCTGGTACCATGGAACAGCGCCATCTTCATCATTGTGCATAATCAACACAGGTGTTTGGACCTTGTCAACAAAGAAAATCGGTGAGTTTTCAATATAACGAAGCGGATACTCCCACAATGAACCTCCAATTCTACTTTGCGAATGCTCATATTGAAACATCCTACTAAGACCTGAACCCCATCGTATACCTCCATAGGCACTAATCATGTTGACAACAGGTGCGCCGGATTCAGCACACTTAAAAATGTTGGTTTCATTAATTAAATGAGCGATTTGATATCCTCCCCAGCTATGACCTTGTACTCCAATATTATTTTCATCTACAAATCCTTTTTCTATCAATGATGTAACACCCGGAATCACACAATTGAAAGCATCTTCTCCAGGGTAACCTGTTTTATAATTCACGTTCGGGTTAAAGATCAGATATCCTCTAGAAGCATAAAAACTATATGTTATAGTTGACCTGCCAGGATACGGATCTCGATGACGATTAAGTCCATCAGAGCTTTTCTCATAGAAATTGACAATCATCGGATACTTTTTGTTAGGGTCAAACCCTTCAGGCTTCACCAACATTCCCTCCATTTTTTGGCCATCTAGAGAGGTCCAATACACCAACTCAATAGTGCCCCACTGATATTCTTTTTGCTGTGGATTGATGTCAGATATCCTATTTATTGACTTAAAGTCTACGCCTGATGCCAGAATATCAGGGAAGACCTGAAAATTTTCCTTAGTAAAAATCAGATTATTTTCATCCCTTGCCTTGGTAAAAGAATCATAGTGATAATTTCCTGAGGCAAGTTTCTCCGGTTTGTTTTTCCCATAAACAAATGAAAACAGTGCTTCGCTTTTATCTTCCTCATAAAATCCTGAAAGCAGCAACTTTTGATTCTTTTTAATGAATCTTTCCTCCTCATCTAACTTAACATATCTGTAAGAGAGCTTTTCTACCCTCCCATTTTGAGTGATTCTTTTTGGTGCTGATTTGCCCGAAGGGTCAACTTCCCAAATATCGTATCGGTCATAGACGAGAACACGCTCATCATTTTCTGTCCAACTCATCACTCCATATGGCCATGGATCGGATGGTGTATCATGAATTTCGTTGTAAAATGGAACTTCCTGATTGGTGGTGATTTGTCTTATCTCATCATCATTAAATGAATACGCGAACCAAGAAGAGTCACTGTTATTGTACCAGTATGCGTACTTTCCTTTTGGAGAAAGTGAAACATTACCTCGAACCCCCTCAGCAATTTTGGTCTTATTTCCAGAATTGAGGTCGATCCTGTATAAATCATTCAATGTATATCCTTCCCAGGTTATAAGCTTTCGGTAATTATAGTCACTCATTGCAATTGCGGTACTTCCATCTCCCTCATCACTTACTATAACTCTGGAATAATCAATTCCTCCTAGATGTATTCGTTGATCTTTCACGGTATCATAGTAGCTTAGATAACCAAACTTCAGGTCATCATTTTTTTCATTTTCCTGATGAGTATAGAGCCTTTGATCCTGATAGTTCCACACTTCTACATTCACTATCTCCTCCTCGAGTAGTGATGTGTCTTGTAAGACCGGAAACTCTTTGACCTCATAAAATAATCGTTTCCCTGATTCTGAAAAGTAAGGATTGAAATCGTTGTTTACCATCAGCTTATCCAATGTTTCATTATTCACTATGGTTTTGCTACTGTCCCAGTCTGTTTTATAATAATGAAGGTTATAGTCTCTTCTTAAGGCCTTGGTTGTGTCGGTATCCGAAATAAATGAAAGCTGACTACCTATCTTATCCCATGCCAGCTGACTATACTTTCCTTTTGATCGATAAATTGGATCAAATGATTTTTCTTCAAAATCAAATCGATACACCCCCTCATTTATAGTGCTGTCGTTTCCTGTTGTGGTAAGCGCCAAACTTTTGCCCTCTTCACTGATTTCGAAATCCAGCACATAAGAAAACGTATATTCTAATTGATCCTGAAGGTTCTTCAACACAAGATCATAACCATTCTTTTCACTTCGCTTTTTCTCTTTCTTCTTTGTCGTATCAGGAGCCGGTTCAAATAAATAAACCACATAGTCATCCCATTTCTTTGGTACTTTGAATGACTTTAATCCAGCGATCTTTTCAAGATTCCCTGATGCTATATTGTAGATAGCTAATGTATCTCCCGGTAGATCCTCTTCCTTTGTTTTCTTCCTTTTCAAGTCTCTTAACTCATTAAAGTCAGGAGAAACCTTAAAAACTAAAAACTGAGAATTATTGGTGAAAGAGGGATTATAAGATCGATCATGCCGGAGTACCAATTCCCCATCAAATTGATGCAACATCAAGGATTCATTTCCATAGCCATTCGGCTTTAACGAATAGGCGATAAGGGTTCCATCGTTGCTGACAAGTTGCTTTTCGACACTGCGCCATTCATTGTATGCATTATGATCAAGTTCTTTTTTGGTTTGCGAAATTCCAAATAGTGGAATTGCTAATAGAATCAGAATGAAGTGTTTCATGATAAAATGAATTTTCGGTTAGTTAAGTAAGGCACGAAGGGCTCTAGAAATTTAATACTAATGAAAAAAAGCATTGAAGCTTAGTAAAAGTATACGGGCGGTTAAATGGAGTTTTATAAAACCAAAATATTTTATCTACTAATTTTATAGTAGTTTTACTAATTATTTAGTAGTTTTGATTTTAGAAGGTAATATTTATGGATACACTGACCAAAGCAGAAGAGAAAGCAATGAAAATTTTATGGTCCATTGACAATGGATTAATCAGAGATGTGGTGAATAAATACAAAGACCCCAAACCAGCCTATACAACTATTGCCACCATTTTTAAAATTCTTGAGAAAAAAGGCTTTGTAGGAAGACGTCCAATCGCTAATACTTATGAATACTATCCTTTGATAAAGGAGGAAGACTACACAAAGAAATACATGAAATCATTTATCAAGCGTTACTTCTCTGACTCATTTAAAAGTATGGTATCCGCATTTGGAACCACTGAACAATTGAGTACAGAGGACATGGAAGACTTGATTGAACATTTCAAGAAAGAAATTGAAAAGAAAAATTCTGAATAATGGAGACCTATCTTTTACAATCCAGCATAGCACTTACAATATTTTACATACTATATCGAGTAATCATTGTGTATGAAAATAATCAGCAAGTTAAAAGGTTTATTGGGCTTGCACTTGCCCTTTTCTGTTCAACATTTCTCCTATTACCTTCATTCCAATTTGACTCATCTGACAGTCTCCCATTTGTAATAACTGGCGCAATAGAACAAGCTAACACAGTTCAATCCTCACTCACCTATGTGCCTTCCAATGGAATGAATCCATTAATGGTCATTTATATCATTGGAGTGTGCCTTTTCTCTATTCGATTTTTCGTGGGTTTAATTAAGCTAACTCGGCTTGTTTTCAACTCACAAGTAAGTAAAAGATGGGGATTCATTTTAGTTGAAACTGACACACCCACATCGCCATTTTCGTTCTTCAATTTACTATTCATTCAAAAAGGAGATTCAGATAAAATAGAACTTGCTCCAATTATCGTGCACGAACAGTACCATAGGGATCAACTTCATTCGATTGATGCTATTCTGTTTGAAATACTTACTATCATTTTTTGGTTCAATCCTTTCATTTGGCTACTTCAAAAAGATGTAAAGGACAGCCATGAATATTTGGCGGATAGCCATGTGATATCAACCAAAGGATTTGATAAGTTGACTTATCAGAATTTGCTCTTCGAGGCTCGAACTGGTATTTCTATTAAGTCCGTGAATTATCTCAGCAATCAAACAAGTTTAAAACAACGATTTAATATGATGGAAAAAAAGAAAACTCACACTCGAACTAGTTTATTACCTGCCGGAATAGTTCTGGTAGCTATGGTGCTGGTTGCATCAATGACTTCATTTTCAATTATCGAAAACGCGCTGAACGATCAAGGTCCTGACATCCGATTCTACACAGCAAATGGTGAAGTTGATTTAAAAAAGGGTATACCAAAATCAACGGATAAGCTTTTTGTAAGAATGCTACCAAAAGATGAAACTCCGAATATTGCATTTAGGATAAACAAAACTCAAGCGACTTTGGTATCAGGCGGACTTGGTAGATGGTCACTTGAAGCCAAAGAAATGTTTGATTTTGGCTCAAACTTATCTGGTGCTGAAAAGGGTTCTATTCTTCTAATAGAAGTGCAAGAATACATGACCAAGGACGCCCAAGATGTGGTTGAGAAAACAACTTTAGCTGAACCAATATCTTTCAAAATCCCGATCAATTAATGTGCTCCCTTAAAAACCAGCTTTTTAGCTGGTTTTTTTGTGATTAAACCACCAATTTCAATAAAAAATAAATACCCAATCCAAACAGCATTAACCCAGGTACCTTGTGAACCAAAAAGGTGTTGTCAGCAATTTTAGTGAACTGTTTGCCCGCTGCATTGACGGTGAGAAGTAAGCAAAAGGTACCCAATGACAACCCGACTAAGTACATCCAAAACCCATACTCATCAACATTGATCCATTCGTCGTTCTCCAAGTAAGTAGTAATTGCCAGCCAAAACGGAATGGTCATAGGGTTTAAAAAACCCAATATTAACCCTCGTGCAAAACCATGTCTTCCGGTCAGCTTAGTATCTACCTTAACGGATGAGGAAGTCGATTTTGAAAAAATGTTCCAGAAGCCTAAGACAATTAGTGCCAGTGAAGTAATGATTTTGAAATAATCAGAAATCACTTCATTGTTGTTGAGAAAAATATGAAACTGAACCGTAATTCCAGCATAGATAAACTCAACAGCTGAAGCTGCCAATGCAAAAAATACAGCTGCCCTTCTTTTATTGAGAATCGCCAACTGCATCACCGATACATTGATTGTCCCAGGTGGGATAGAACCAACATAGCTCACTACAAAAGCAACAATAAGTGTTTGGACGATCATGAATTAGATAGCAAACGATTATAATGACGATGGGACTTCCACATTTGATAACCCGAACGAAAACTCCAGTAAGAATGACCATTTTTTCGATTCAGAGCACTAATATCTGATAAAACACTGAGATGCCAAAGAATGTCTTTGTATGCTCTCCAGAGTGGATATCCAGGTTGATAAATGTGCCCTGGCTCAGCTCCTGCACCATTTAACTCTAGAATTTTAAAGTTTTTAAGTTGTTTTAAATCTTCATAAGAAGTGCACTTCAAATCAAATCTTCCGAAATAAAAATCAGGTATCTGGTCTGCCAGACTGTTAAATACAGTATTTAGTTCTTCGTCTATTTCTTGATTATCATTCAAAAATTTTGTTCCTCGGCAATGATTACCAATCGGTTCCACCAAAGCAGTCTCTCCTTCATTTAAAACTCTGGTGGCATTCTTCCTGACAAAATCACTGTCCATATTTGCCGTCAAAATGGCTCGGTCATTCTTCTCTAGCAGCTCCATCAGCGTACTAATACCATTTCCAGTAATTCTTAAGAAGTCCTTTCTTACTATGGATGTTATCCTCCCTTTTTGTCCTGGATTCTTTACATAAAAAACACCCAACTCGATCGGATAATCAATGAGTTCCTGTAGCAGGAAATTCACCGGACATTCTTTAACATACTTCTTTAGCTGGCTTTGATCTTCCAATTTCTCAACCCAACTGCCACGCTCCCCAACATCTGGTTTTGCTATTATCGGAAACCCAATTTTCTCTGCAATAATAGAAGCCCGCTCTATGTCTCCTTTCTCAATCAAAACTGTTTCAGGAAGATACTGCTCTGGGATTAGCTTAAAAATATCTGACTTTTTTTCACCGAACATACCCCCAAATTCAATGCTTGGGTTGGAGGCGGTGAAAAAGAAAAATGAACGATGCTTAATAATTAACCACCCGTAATAAAAGAAAACTGGAAAATACAGAATTGAGAAAGGCCAATATTCCCAATTGGTCAATCGGATTAAAAACCTCTTGATCACACTAGCTAGATTTAGTGCTTGCTCTGAACCTCACGGTAGAGCTGGCAATTCCAAAATGGCGAGGTAAAGAAATATAATTCAGTGTCTGATTCACCGCTACTTTCAATAGCGCCATGTGGTGAATGGCATGTTCAATATTATAGGCTAGTTCACGATAAAAACTGCTTTTCATCACATGATCCTGTCCTTCGTTTTCACTATAATTAGCTTCGAAGGTTAGTTCAAAGTCCTCCTGATTTCTATCTAAGAAATGCTGAATGGATTGAATGACACTTCTGGCTAGCTTCTTATCTGTCTCAATTAGCGAATCATGTTTGCGTCGATCATAATTGACTATCCTCTCATTTTTTGCATCAAATAAGCAAATAAAGAATTCAAGGGTATGACGAATATGTTGACCAAAAGTGGATCCGTTAAGCTCTTCCAATGGGCGAGCAAAATCCTCCTCTTTGCACGATTCAATGATCTGATCTAATTGAGAAAGTAGGTCCTTAGCTGATGAATGAAGCATAGAATAGATTTATCCAAAAATAAACTTACGGATTTTATTCCTTTCCGATTTTAAAATCCAAGGAAAAAGTAGTTTTAAAGACTTTTTTCAAGAGTATTAATAGCACTCCAAATCAAGTCCATCTCAAATCCTTTAGAAACCATGTAGCTAACCACTTTTTGCTTTCGTTTCATTGTTTCTTCTCCTTCCAGCTTTTGCCATTTCGATTTTGCTAACTCAAAAAGGCGATCTTCATAAGCTTGTGGATCGATTCGATCTAGTGCGTTGACCACTATGTTTTCAGGTAGTTTATGAGAATAAATATGTGCCCGGATTTTTTGCTTTCCCCAAGAACTAAACTGGAATTTGTCATTACAAAACGCATTTGCAAAACGCTGCTCATCAATAAACCCTTCCTTCGAAAGTTCTGCAACAATTTCAACAGATTCTAATTCAGAGATACCCCAGCTTTGGAGTTTTTCTAAAAGCTCATTCGGTGATCGTTCGCGAAAAGCACAAAACCTGCCTGCACGCTGTTTTGCTTCTTTTACACCGATTTTACGAGGCATGATTATTTTTCAGTGATGTATCCTTTGCGTTTTAGTACCGTCTCAAGAAATCGAATTTCATTATCGTTATTGAAAATCTTGAATGGTAAATGCACCAACTGTGCTTTGCTGGCAAAAAGGATGAACGCGTCTTTCCCTTTTTTCGCTCTCTTGATTTGATCCCACTTCATTGGCATGCCTTGTTTAGCATTCATTTTAATTAGGATCTGTTGTGAAGATATCTCATAAGAGAGCTTTTGGAACATAAATTTTCCCTGCTCTAGCTGAGTAATTCCAGCGAATTGAATCAACCAAAATAAAAAATATAATGCCAGCGCGATTGACGCTCCGGTAATCCACCAGTGACTGGGCGCTAAGAAGTAGCCTGAACAAATTGCAGCATAAATAAGGAACACCCACCATTGCTGCTTTAATGTTGAGTTAAATGCAATTCCAATGTACTTTTTGGTAGGTAGTTGATATTTTTTTGTGCGTACTATCATGACTCTAATCGCTCTCGTTTCTTCTTCGTAAATATTCTACCGCGAATATAGAATTTAAATAGCTTTGAGACTCATATCCAGACTTTTGTATGAGTGCGTAAGCGCTCCGACGGATATATAATCCACGCCCGTTTCCGCAATTTCGCTGATCGTCTTTTCAGTAATTCCTCCAGAGGCTTCTGTTTCAAATCGGCCCCCGATCATCTTGATTGCCTGCTTAATATCGGATGGAAGCATATTGTCTAACATCACACGGTGAACCTGGCCAACTTCTAAAACCTCCTCTAATTCTCGCAGACTCCTCACTTCAACTTCGATATTCAATTTTAAATTATTCTTGTTGAGATATTCAACCGTTTGGTTGATTGCATTCTTTACGCCTCCAGCAAAATCAATGTGATTATCCTTGAGCATTACCATGTCATAAAGACCAAATCTGTGATTTACACCTCCTCCGATAACCACTGCCCATTTTTCAGCAAGCCTGAATAATGGAGTGGTTTTTCGCGTATCCAGCAAGCGGGCTTTTGATCCTTTAATCAATAGGTTCATATGATGAGTGTATGTGGCTATTGCACTCATACGCTGCAAACAATTCAACACCAATCGTTCGGAAGATAAAATTGACCTTGAGCTTCCTTCTACAGAAAAACCTATTTCCCCATTCTCAATGGGATCACCATCTTGTTTATTGAAATCAAGGATCAAGTCCTTATCCACGTAATTAAATATCTTTTCCGCAAGTTCAATCCCTGCTATTATCCCATCGCCTTTTATGATAAGGTGAGCTTTGCTTTTAGCATTTTCAGGAATTGATCCTAATGAAGAGTGATCACCATCTCCTATGTCTTCAGCAAGGGCTGCCTTTATAAAGGCATTGATATTTTTTGTGGTTAAATATGGTAGTTGCATAACATGGCGGATTTAAAATAGTAGGCGAGTGAATAGCGAAATAAGCTACTCCTTACTGAAATTCAAAGTATCAATTAGGTAATTGTCGCCTATCTTCTTTATTACCATAACAACACGGAAAGCACCATTCTCATGCGTATATCTTCCAATTGTGTATTTGAGTCCCTCAGGAGAAGAACCCTGATGTATGTAGTCGAAAGATTTAGGAGCATTTTTAGAGAAAAAATTCTTTAAAATCACCTCAGCTTGAGCTTTACTATAGTTGGAGCTTTCTCCATTTATTTTGATTTCTACTGTTTGATTACAAAACTTGATCAACTCCTTAGAGCTCCCAGCCTTCATAGCTGTTCCAATATCTTTCATGGTTTCATCCTGTTGTGGCAGAAGCATAAAAGAAATTATTATTAGTACCATTTTCATCACCTTCTCAAATCTTTGTACATAATGTAGTAAAAACCATGCTCAATTTATTCATTAGAGAACCCACATTCAAAAAATGACGCTTCTATATTTGCCATATGAATAAGAAAGTTATCCTCCTCATTCTCGATGGCTGGGGCATTGCCAAAGACAAAGCTGTTTCTGCAATAGATAAGGCAAGAACGCCCTTCATGGATAGAATGTTCAATGAGTATCCGTATAATACGCTTGAAGCGTCCGGTTTAGCTGTAGGATTACCAGAGGGCCAAATGGGGAACTCGGAAGTAGGACACATGAATATCGGTGCAGGTAGGGTTGTATACCAGGACCTTGTAAAAATTAGTAGCGCCGTTGAAGATGGATCTATCGCTAATAATGATACGTTACAAAACGCAATGAATTATGCCAAAACCAACAACAAACCCATCCATTTGATTGGTTTGGTATCAGATGGTGGTGTACACTCTCACATAAATCATCTTAAAGGCCTGCTTACCACACTAGATGAAAATGATCTTCATGAAGTATATGTTCATGCATTTACCGACGGGCGTGATACAGACCCAAAGGGGGGAATCGAATACTTAAGAGACCTTCAACAACATATGTCTGAAACGACTGGCTCATTAGCTACGATTACCGGAAGGTATTATGCAATGGATCGAGATAAGCGTTGGGAGCGCGTGAAACTGGCATATGATGCACTGGTGAATGGTGAAGGTAAAAAGGTCCAAGATCCGTTGAGAGCCATGGAAGAATCATATATGGATAATGTAACGGATGAATTTATTCAACCAATTATCTGCGCAGAGGCTAAGATCCAGGAAGGAGATGTTGTGCTTTGTTTCAATTTTCGAACAGATAGGGGACGACAAATAACCCAGGCATTGACACAACAGGATTTTCCAGAGCAAGAGATGAAGAAAATGAACCTTCACTATGTGACCTTAACCAACTATGACGATTCCTTTCAAGGAGTCAATGTCATGTACGGAAAAGAAAATCTAACGATGACCCTTGGTGAGGTCCTAGAAAAGAATAACAAAAAACAAATCCGTATTGCCGAAACTGAGAAATACCCTCATGTTACATTCTTCTTTTCCGGTGGACGAGAAGAGCCATTTGATGGTGAAAAAAGAATACTTTGTCCATCTCCCAAAGTGGCTACTTATGATTTACAGCCTGAGATGAGTGCTTTTGACATCCGCGATAAGATTATTCCTGAACTAAATGAAAAATCAGCAGATTTCATTTGTCTCAATTTTGCCAACCCGGATATGGTTGGGCATACTGGCGATTTTGAAGCTGCAGTCAAGGCATGCGAGACAGTGGATCAGTGTACAGAAGCTGTGGTGAATACAGCACTAGAAAATGAGTATTTGTCCATTATCATTGCAGACCATGGCAACTCAGACATGATGATCAACCCGGATGGAACACCAAATACTGCTCACACGACGAACCTTGTGCCCTTCATTGTAGTTGACAATGAGTTTAAAGGTGATCTCAAAAATGGAAAACTGGGGGATTTGGCTCCTACCATCTTGAAATTTATGGGTCTTGATAGCCCTGAAGAGATGACTGGAGAGGTTTTGGTTAATTAGTTGATTAGTGAAAAAGATAATAGTTATTCTACTGGTAATATGCAGCTGTCAAAAGCTCCAACCCGAAGATGTTCTAATTCCTGAATATCCAGACTTCAAAGAGCTGATGAATCAGCAAGTAGAAGCTTTGGCTGAATCAAGCATCCAAAAAGAAGTGTGGTTGGAGGGAAAGAATGAAGTTCAGGCATTGGAGATGGATTCGATAATGTGGGCAGATGAATTATTCTTTCTAAAAGAGGTGAACCCAAACCAACCGGAATATGTGGGAGCCTTTGAAAAATCTATAGAATATGATTTTCAGGTATTGGAATTGAAAGAGGAGGAAAGTGGCCCACTGAAAAAAGTGAAGTATTTACAACGTAACGGGTCTTATCAGCTCATTCAGATCACCTTCCATGAAGATAAGGACGTATATGTCCACCACAGAGACATAGAAATGGATTTCAAAGAAGGGGTATTAAATTCACTTCTGATCAATGGGTATCAAAAAATGATGTTTAAGGATACGGTTAGGTTTGGGGTAAAGCTGGTTGTGAATTAGGATAATACCGCTAGCATCTTTATTGCTGTAGCTGCTGCTTCATCTCCCTTGTTACCGTGTTTTCCTCCTGCTCTATCAAGGGCTTGTTTCATGGTGTCTGGTGTGAGAACACCAAAAATGACCGGCTTATTGAACTTCAATGAAACATTCGTGATGCCATTGGCAACTGCATCGCAGATAAAATCAAAGTGCCGGGTTTCTCCCTGGATCACGCAACCAAGACATATCACCGCATCAATATCTTTGCGCTCCGCCATCCATTGGCCTCCAAGACTAAGTTCAAAAGTACCGGGCACATTAATACGCTCAATATTGTCTCTTTTGGCTCCTACTCCTATGAGGGTTTGATAGGCTCCTGAATAAAGGGACTCGGTTACCTGCTCATTCCATTCTGCTACTACAATTCCAAATTTGAATTTGCTTACGTCAATGGATGAGCTGATTTTAACGTCGCTGAGGTTTTTATCTGATGATGACATGGTGTAAAAATAAAAAAGGAAGTCATCCTGAGCATGTCGATGGATAACTTCCTTTATTAAAGATGCCGAAACAATTTCAGCACATCTAAATATTATTGTGCCAACGCTTCCAATCTCGCTTTCTGCTTTTTAGCATCGTGGATTTCTGAGGCCGCTGGGTAATCTGATATAATCATTCCATATGTTGAAGCTGCAGCAGCTAAATCTCCATTTTGTTCTTGAGCAATAGCTAATTTTTTAAGGTAGATTGGAGTAAATGATTCATTCTCCTTGTAATCCACCGCTTGCTTATAATATGAAATGGCGTTAGTAAAATCATCCATCTCCATGTAAGCGTCACCAATTAGAGAATACGCTCTTCCTTGTAACAAGTAATCATCACTACTAAATTCTTTCAGATATCTGATTGCTCCATCAAAATCTCCTAGTTTCAGATATGAAGCGCCTGCATAGAAGCTTGCAAGATTTGCAGCTTTTGTTCCGGGAAACTCATCCATGATTTCAAGAAAACCATAGCTGTTTCCATCGCCATTCAGTGCAAGCCCAAGACTGTCTGCATCAAAATAAAATTGCGCCTGGAAAATCTCCTCTTGTGCGGTTTGATTCTGGTTAGTGATATAATAATTGTATCCAGCAAAACTTACAATCAACAATGCAATTACTCCTCCAATACCGAAGACCATTGCTTTGTTTCTTTTGCTGCTAAAAAATTCATTGGCTTTTTCAACAATTGCATTCGGATCCTCAAGGATCTCAATACCATCATCTTGCTTTTTTCCTTTTGCCATTTTATTCTAAAATCTTAATTTTTTCTATTGCATTTTCTCCGAACTCGACATAATTCATAATTGCCGATAAAAAATGCGGTCGCAAAGATATATTTTTTGTTCAGATGTGTAAGACTCTCAGCGAATTATGTGTTCACAAATGGATAATCATCCTCCACATAATTCTCTGTATATGCTTCTTTAGGGTCTGGCCATGGTGATTCCTCTGCAAAATCAACTGCCTTTTGAACCTCTGCCTTGATTTCTTTATCAATTTCTTTCAAATCATCCTCTGTGGCCCATTTCTTTTTAAGAATTACATCCTTCACTTGTTCAATCGGATCTTGCTTCTTGTAATCTTCCAGTTCTTCCTTGGTACGGTATTTCGCTGGGTCAGACATGGAGTGACCTTTGTATCGATAGGTTCTGAATTCCAGGAATGTAGGTCCATCTCCCTTTCTAGCTCGCTCAGCTGCTCTTGCCACCGCATGGTGAACATCCTCAACTTTCATGGCATCAACTGGCTCTGAAGGCATATCATACGCTTCTGCAAGGGTGTGCAATTCAGTGACATTCGAAGTTCGTTGAACGGAAGTTCCCATAGCATAGCCATTGTTCTCCACTACAAAAATTACTGGCATTCTCATGGTCATAGCCATATTGAAAGCTTCATGCAGTGCACCTTGCCTTACTGCACCATCACCCATATAGCAAATGCATAGATTTTTAGTGCCTTTATACTGTTCAGCAAATCCAATGCCTGCCCCCAAAGGAATCTGTGCTCCGACAATCCCATGACCACCTATAAAGTTTACCTCTTTATCAAACATGTGCATGGAACCGCCTTTCCCTTTGGAGACGCCTGTGGCTTTGCCAAAAAGTTCTGCCATCACCTTTCCAGGATCTGTTCCTAATGCAAGCGGATGACCATGGTCTCGATAGGCTGTTATCCATTTGTCATCTTTTTCTAATGCTGAAACTGCACCGGCAGCACATGCCTCCTGACCAATATATAGGTGACAAAATCCACGAATTTTCTGTTGGCCATACAGCTGGCCTGCCTTCTCTTCAAACCTCCTCATGAGCTGCATAGAGCGAAACCACTCCATGTATTGCTCTTTTGAAAACTCACTAGATTTTTTTGTTGTCTTTTTAGCCGCCATATGACCCAATTGTTTGATTTACTTTGCTAAACGGATAGCGAAATTACTTCAAAAAACGATGATCCTAAAGAGCTTAAAGCTTACGTCCTTCAAGAACCACCCGGATTCAGCCTTTGAATTCAGTGAAAGGATCAATTGTGTATTGGGTAAAAATGGTATAGGTAAGACCAATTTGCTTGATGCCATCTATTATTTGTCATTCACTAAGAGCGCGGTTGGATCGCAAGACAAGCTAGCCATCACTCATGAAACACAAGCGTTTACACTTTTTGGAACGTATGATAACCAGACCATTGCTCTCCAATTTGAAAAAGGTAAAGTGAAGACCATCAAAATTGATGGGCAAGAACCAGAGAGGCTAAGTGATGTAATTGGAAAAGCCCCACTTGTCATTGTCCTTCCGGACGATACATCTATGATCAAAGAAGGAAGTGATGAACGCAGAAAGTTTTTTGACGGTGCATTGTCACAATTTGATTCAGCGTATTTAAAAGCATTACTTAAGTATAATAAAGTACTTAAACAGCGAAACAGTCTCCTTAAAATCGAAGAAGGAAGACGACTCAATAAAAAACTTTTGGAAACATACGATGATCAGTTGATTCCACTAGCAATGGATATTTCCGATAAGAGGAAGCAAATGAAAGAGGTTTTTTTACCCTTCTTACAAAAGAATTATGCTGATCTGCATGAAGGTGACGAAGTTCCTGGTTTGAATTTCAAGACACATGTTACTGAGGAGTTTGCAGACCGATTCAAGTCCAACAGTCAAAAGGATCAGATCATGCAACGAACCTTGATGGGTAGTCATAAAGATGACTTTGAGTTTTTGCTAGATGGAGAGCTAATCAAAAAATTTGGTTCTCAGGGACAGCAAAAGACATTCATCATTGCATTGAAGTTGGCACTTTACGACTTCCTAATGGAAAAAACAGAAAATAAACCGCTCCTTTTGTTAGATGACATATTTGATAAACTGGATGATTCTAGAATTCAACTATTGGTTTCATTGCTTCTAGATAATGATCGTTTCCAGCAGATATTTATCACAGATGCCAGGAAAGATCGAAGCAAAGAATTGTTTAAGGGCCAGAAAGAGGTGAATTTTATTGAACTTGCAGTTAAATGAAAGAAGACCCCATTAAAAGTTTCCGCAATGCCTTTCAGGGATTTCTTAAAGAGGAAAACCTGGAGCATACCTACAAACAAAAGCAAGTAATTGCTGATTGGGAACGAATCATGGGTAAGACCATCGCTTCACGAACTACCAAAATGTTTTTCAATCAAAAAACCCTTTTTGTCAAGCTTTCCTCCGCCCCACTAAAAAATGAAATGCAAAACTCTAAAACTCAGATTATCGAACTCATTGAAAAGGAGATCGGCAAAGGAGAGGTAGAGGATGTGAGGTTTCTTTAATTCCGAAACGGTATCCTCCACATCAAATAGTAATCAAAAGCAGTAGAGTTCTGCCGTCTTGTTTTTCCAAATCCCGGGATATCGTACGTTTTCAGTTCGCCTTCTCCGTTAATCTTCCTTGCAAACTGCCAGCGAAGCGTGAAGCCCATGTACAGATTTGAAACAACTCGTCCGCGAATACCGAATGCAACCTCCAACCACCTTGCACTCAGTTCGTTATTTTCTAGCACATATGTTTGCTCTCCAAACCCCTGATCTGCTGTGAATGACATTTGGTCTTCAAAACTTGCCCGTGCGTATCGTAACCCCAGTGTTAGCGCGTTTCCACTCTCTTTATCTTTTGTAAAATTGCGATCAAATCCCAGTCGATAGAAACTCCCTTTGTTTTGATAATTAAATGACTCACCACGTTGACGTTCCTCAATCCCATAGTCCATTATCAGGATAAATTGACCCATCGCCAAGGCAGCTTCTATTTCGTGGGTGGTTAGGTCATTCGCGCTGAATGTTCTTCCGCTTCGAATCGCGTTTAGACCAATTTTCAATTCATGGGGTTTAAATTTACTAGGCCCTTTTATCTCTTGAGGATTCTCTGACTGACAGAAAACACTGGCACCTATAACAAACAATGATATGCTAAAAATATACTTCAACATTGGTGCTTATTTGTCTGTTAGTTACAGTTCCTGGTATAGACAATGAATCAAAAGTATATCGAACAGTATCAAGATTCAGGAAAGTAATTGATGGATCACATGCGGGATCGAAGATTGAAAATTCAGGATCATAACGCATTTCGACTTCAAAATGCGAAGTATCCGAGTCAAACAAGAAAGTGGTGACGGTATCTTCTGGATTTAGCGGGAGCGCAACAAAGGTTGAATCGTCCGAAAGAGCATATCGATAAGGTGATTCTAGAGCCGTTATTACAAATCCAACCTTTTTGGTTGATTGAGATTCCAGGTCATGAAATTCCAATATCATATAGTCGAGGTTATCATCCGTACGACAGTTTTCTATATCCTGGCAGGAAATAATTATTAGTCCGAGTAATATGATTACGAGTTTTTTCACAGGCTGGCAAAATTAAGCTTTAGCATTCAATGTCGTTTAGCTAAGCATTTTAAATGTTTCCTCCCTCTTCCTCCCTCCAAAGGGAGACAAAAGGAGCTTAACTAAACGACAAAGCACTTCATATTCCATTAGCTTTGTGGTTGCAACTCGAATGTGAACTAAAAAATGATCGTGTTGCTTTATTAAAGTCATGAAAACGAAGGGGTTAAAGAAAACAAAAGTCAACATCGTCACACTTGGGTGCTCCAAAAACCTGGTGGATTCTGAAGTGATGCTGACACAGCTGAGGGGAAACAATATTGATGCCACGCATGAATCAACGAAAGATGATGCAAATGTGGTGGTCGTAAATACATGTGGATTCATTGACAATGCCAAGCAAGAGTCCATCGACACAATTCTCCGGTATGTGGACGCTAAGCAAGAAGGATTAGTAGAGAAGGTTTATGTTTCAGGATGTCTTTCACAACGATATAAAGATGAGCTGAAAGATGAAATTCCTGATGTAGATGCCTGGTTTGGTACTGGCGACCTCCCTGCGCTTTTGAAGAAATTCAAAGCTGACTATAAAAAAGAATTACTGGGAGAACGAATTCTAACCACAAGCAACCATTACGCCTATCTAAAAATTGCAGAAGGATGTGACCGTCCTTGTAGTTTTTGTGCTATCCCTTTGATGCGTGGGAAGCATGTATCAAAACCAATGGAGCAGGTAATCGCAGAGGCAGAATCATTGGTAAGACAGGGAACCAAAGAAATTTTACTCATTGCACAAGACTCCACTTATTACGGGTTAGATCTTTATAAAAAAAGAAATTTAGCGGAGCTAATGGATCGATTAGCTGATGTGGAAGGATTGGATTGGATCCGTTTGCACTATGCATTTCCAACAGGTTTCCCAGAAGATGTATTGGATGTGATGGCCAAGCGCTCCAACATTTGTAATTACCTGGACATCCCCCTTCAGCATGCCTCCACAAACATGCTGAAGATGATGAGAAGAGGAACAACAAGAGAAAAGACAGAAGCACTTTTGGACAAGATGCGAACCAAAGTTCCTGATATTGCCATCCGTACAACCTTGATAGCCGGTCATCCTGGAGAAACCCAGGAGGATTTTGAGGAGATGCTGGATTTCGTAGAAAAAAATCGATTTGAGCGATTGGGGATCTTCACCTACTCACATGAAGAAAACACCCATTCATACAATTTTGAAGATGATGTGCCAGATGAAACCAAACAAGAGCGCGCGAATGCCGTAATGGATTTGCAGGAAGAAATTTCATTGAGCATAAATGAAGGTAAGGTTGGAAAGGAATACAAGGTGCTGATCGACCGAATGGAGAGCGGAACATTCATCGGGCGTACCGAGCATGATTCCCCTGAAGTGGATAATGAGGTAATCATTCAAGCTGACCACTCATACTTGCGAATTGGAGATTTTACTCAGGTAAAAATTACCGACGCTACAGCATTTGACCTGTACGGCGAACCAATTAAGCCTTAATACATTTACATAAGCGTGCGCACCGAAACCATCCCTTTAGACGAGACTGACTGTTTTTCCCCTTTTTTCATTGACTACATCAATCAAAAGAAGGAGCTGGTTCCTTTCTACAATGATTACCCAACGGTCAGGGATTTTGAGAAAATCATCAAAAACCGTCAGTTTAAAGATGATAGAAGAAGCGTTTTAGTTGAAGTTCTTAAAGAACAATATCAAGATCTTGAGATCAGCAACACCGTTTCACTAAACATTGATGCGCTTGCTGACTCAAATACCTTCACCATAACGACTGGTCACCAGCTCAATATTTTTACCGGACCTCTTTACTTTATTTATAAAGTCGTGACGGTGATCAATGCATGTAAAACACTGAAGCATACATATCCGGCATACAATTTTGTCCCTGTCTACTGGATGGCCAGTGAAGATCACGATTTTGAAGAAATCAATCATTTCTATTTTGAAGGAAAAAAATATGAATGGCATACAGATCAAACGGGGGCTGTTGGTCATTTCGATCCGAGTGGACTAAAAGAAATCGCAACTAAACTTCCCAAAGGAGCTGAGTTTTTCAAAGAGGCGTATTCTCATAAAACATTAGCAGATGCTGGGAGGGCATACGTCAATCATCTTTTTGGCGGTGAGGGCCTGGTGGTTGTTGATGCAGATCACGCCAAACTAAAAACAATATTCAGTCATGTAATTGAGGATGATCTTTTTAACCATAACCCTGAAAAACTGGTAACTAAAACTTCTTCTTCATTAAATGAAATAGGTTATAAAACACAGGTTCACGCTCGTCTGATCAACTTCTTCTACCTGGATAAAGGTGTTCGGGAGCGGATAGAAAAAACAGAGAGTGGATTTCAGGTTTTAGAAACGGACCTCAGCTTTAGCGACGAGGAAATGCGGTCACTAATCAATGATCATCCGGAGCGTTTTAGTCCAAATGTTATTCTTCGTCCACTATATCAGGAAACCATTCTTCCCAACCTGGCATATGTCGGTGGTCCGTCTGAGGCTGTTTATTGGCTTCAGCTCAAAGGTGTTTTTGATCACTTCGAAACAGCCTTCCCATTATTAATGCCTAGAAATTTTGCACTGGTTGTGCCAGAAACAGCCGCTACAAAATGGGAGAAAACAGGACTTGAACAGTCTGAGCTATTTCTTAGCAATGAAAAAGCCTTTGAAAAATGGGTGAAGGCAAATTGCGATCATGAGATTTCTTATGATGAGGAACTTAAAAAATTGAAAGATTTGGAAAGTTCACTCAAGGGCAAAGCCGGAGAGGTAGACCCTACTTTGGCTCAGCATATTGAAGCACTGCATGCTACATTTTCAAAGCGAATCGGAAAAGCAGAGAAAAAATTAGTAAGAGCAGAAAAACGGCTACACGAAGACCGAAGAAGACAAATTGAATCCGTAAAAGATGTGCTTTTCCCGGGAGGTAGTCTCCAGGAGCGAAGGGATAATTTCCTCAACTTTTACCTTGCAGATCCTGAGTTTGTTCAAAAGCTCTTGAACACTTTCGATGCATTTGACTATCGGATGTATTTAATATATCAATAGTAGTTTCAAAGATTGCTTTTTATCTTTTCACTAGTCAACAACTTTCAGCTATGGAAATTAAGACACCCACCCTCCTTGTAGACAAAGAAAAGGCTATTGGGAATATTCAAGGAATGTTGGATAAGGCTCAAAAGTCTAATGCCCAGCTAAGGCCTCATTTCAAAACACATTTTTCAACTGAAATTGGAAATTGGTTCAGAGATTTGGGTATCAAAAAATGCACTGTCAGTTCAGTGTCAATGGCAAATTACTTTGCCAACCAAGGATGGGACGATATCACCATTGCATTTCCATATAATCTTCTGGAGCACGAAGAAATAAATCGGCTGGCAAATCAGGTGAGCCTTAATGTACTTATCGAGTCAATCGAAAGTCTTGGTCATCTCAAAGAGCATATCAAAAGCGAAATAGGTTATTTCATTAAGATCGATGTAGGAACGCACCGAACAGGCATTGATCCCAGAAAGGAGGACCTCATTAGTGATTTAGTCAAAGGTTCAAATGATATCATCAGGTTTAAAGGCTACTTATCACATGCCGGACATACTTATGGCTGCAGAGATCTGGATAGCATTCAATGGATATTTGACGGGTCGGTAAAGGTTTTGAGTGAGCTAAAAAGCAAATTTGGAGGCATTATTTCCTATGGTGATACTCCTACGGCCAGTTTAATCGATGATTTTTCTTTCTGCGATGAGATGCGGCCGGGAAATTTTGTGTTTTACGACTGGATGCAACACCAAATTGGTTCTTGCACAACAGACCAAATAGCAGTATGCCTAGCTTGTCCAATAGTTGCTATACACAAAGATCGAAATGAAATTGTTGTCTATGGTGGTGCAGTTCACCTCTCTAAGGAAATGGTACTTGAAAAAGACATTGTTGGCCGAGAACATAAATGCTTTGGTAAAATGGTGAGGCTAACTGAATCCGGGTGGCAAACCAAAGTGTTTGGCAATGTTGAGCGTTTATCTCAGGAACACGGCATCATTAAATTATCTGATGAAGAGATCGCTCATGTAAAAGTGGGTGATACAATTGGGATTCTTCCTGTACATTCGTGCCTTACTGCTGATTTACAAGGACATTACCTCTCTACTACAGGAGATCGAATAGAAAAGATGACCAAACAATAAATGCAAAAAACACTTTCACTGCTTCTTATAATTCTCGCCACTTCAGTTTTTGCCAAAACCGATCCACCAAAAGATACCATTGATGCAATGATCGGTCAGATGATCATGATCGGTATAGGTGATTTTGATATCGTAGATGAAAACGAACCTGTTTTCAAAGAAATTAGAAATGGGAAAGTTGGCGGAGTGGTCTTATATGAAAAGAACATTTTGTTTGAAAGTCCTAAGTCAGAGTTAGCTCTTCTAGTAGAAACCCTTCAAAAAAATGCTTCAATTCCCCTTTTTATAAGTATTGATGAAGAAGGGGGACGAGTGTCACGAATGAAAACACGGTATGGCTTCCCAAAAAATGTATCCGCACAGTATTTGGGTGACATGAATAACATAGATTCCACGAGATATTATGCAAATCAAACTGCATCACTTCTTAGCAGCTTCGGTATCAATATGAACTATGCTCCGGTAGTTGACGTAAATCTCAACCTTAAGAATCCGGTTATCGGAAAAATTGAGAGAAGTTACTCTTCCGATTACAATGAAGTAATTAGACAAGCATTTGAGGTTATTAAAATTCACAATCGTCGTGGAGTAGTTCCGGTCTTAAAACATTTTCCCGGTCATGGAAGTAGCAGGAGTGATACCCACCTAGGCCTTACTGATGTCACAGAGTCATGGCAGCTAGAAGAAATGTATCCTTACCGTGCACTTATTGATAGTGGTGTGGTAAAAGCAATAATGACTGCTCATATTGTCAATAAAACGCTTGATAAATCAAAAAATCCAGCAACGCTATCCAAGAAAATTGTCACAAATATGCTCAGAGAATTCCTGCAGTTTGATGGCGTTATCATCTCTGATGATATGCAGATGGGAGCCATAAATAATGAATATGGGTTAAGAGAAGCCATTAAACTTTCACTCGAAGCAGGTGTGGATATGCTCATGTTTGCCAACAATGTGCAAGACTATAATATGATCTCTGCTAGCACCGTGCATGCTATCATTAAGGATCTATTGTTTGAAGGAATCATAACTCGTGATAGGATCTACAACTCCTATAATCGAATTATGAAGCTCAAAGCTGAAACAGGATTGTGTGATGAAGACTATTACCGCTCATTGAAAAATAAGCTTAGAGCCCACAACTAAAGACAGAATAAAACCTGATTTTACTATCTTCACCAGTCCATGATCCAATACAATCCAAAATCTTGGTTCTCATTAATCTTTGATGTATACAGTAGGTATGTCATTAGAGCTTTGTTTCCACTCATATTATTTGCTGGAGTCTTCACCACTGTACTCTGTTTTCTCTTTATTGACGTTTTACACGTCACAATTATTGACACAAAAGCATTTCACTCGATATTGGGGGTAATACTTGGATTATTCCTTGTATTAAGAACCAATACAGCATATGACAGATGGTGGGAAGGTCGTAAACTCTGGGGGCAACTTGTAAATGATACACGCCAGTTAGCTATTAAAATCTCCACTTTTATTCCAGAAGATGCCAAGGAGGACCGATTGTTTTTCAAAAAAATGATCCCAAATATCACCTTTGCTATGAAACACCATTTGAGAAACAGCATTCTTGTGGGTGAAATGGATTTCTACGATGAGAAAGCCAAAGAGCGAATTATCAATAGTTCACACCGCCCGAACATAATTAACAAGATTCTGATGGAGCGAGTGATGGATATGAATAAACGTGGATTGATATCCGCTGACAAGCTCTTCATTTTGGATAAAGAAATCAAAGGCTTTACCGATATTATAGGTGCATGTGAACGGATCAAATCTACACCCATTCCTTACTCGTACAGTATGTTCATAAAGAAGTTTCTCTTTATATACTGTATAACTTTACCCATGACATTTATTGGGGAATTTGGGTATTGGTCTATTATATTAGTGGTCGTTGCTTTTTACTTTCTGATGAGTGTAGAGCTCATTTCGGAAGAAATTGAAGACCCCTTTGGTAAGGATATCAATGACCTTCCTTTGGACGAACTTTGTGTAAAAATCAAAAAGAACATTATAGAAATTTTTAACAATAACTAACTTGGCAATCTTAAAACCTAATAAAATGAAATTCAATCAACTAAAACTTGCCTCTTTATTGCTTTCGGCAGCAGTCCTAATTTCATCCTGTGGCGGTGGGGGACAAGAAAAGTCTTCTGATTCTGATGCTTCATCAGAGTTTGATGCCGCCAAAGAGCAGGTAGCAGCAGATGTTTCCAAAGTATTGGAAGATTTACCACCTCCGTCAGAGGTTCCTTACATGTTAATGAGTGCAGGAGCTGATTTCAATCCTGATCTTATAAACTCTCTTGACAAAATTCAATCGTATCAATCTAGTGATTCCAAAGCAGCACTCAACCTGGGTGTATATGCAACTGACATTGGATACCTTGCTTCCTACGAAAAAGCTGAGTTAGCACTTGATTACATGGGCGAGTGTCAAAAGCTAGCTGCACCTGTAGGTGTTGCAGAAGCTATAGACTATGGTATGATTGCTCGTTTTGAGTCTAACATGGAAAATAAGGATAGCCTAGCTGCAGTTGTCAACGATGTAATGAAAAAATCTGGTGCACGACTCAGTGAGCTGGATGAACTGAATAGCGCAGCACTTTTGCTTGCTGGAAGCTGGATAGAAGGTGTTTACATTTCATCTACCATCGTAAATACATATCCGGATGATCTGCCGGAAGAGTCCAGAACTCTAATTCTTGAGCCATTGGTAAAGATTGTGATGGATCAAAAAACTTCTCTTACCGATTTGCTTAAAGTAATGAATGATGTTCCGGGTACAAAAGATGTAACCGATATGATTGCTGAACTTGAGAAAGTAAAGGCTATTTATGATGGCGAACTAGCAGAAGTTGAAAAGCAAATAGCAGAAAATACTGGTGATTTTGTACTAAAACCAAGTACTTTAAACAACCTCACTGCGGAAGTAGCAAGAATAAGAGGTTCTATTGTTGAATAACATTGTGTAAAAAATAATTGAAGGCCGTTAGTTCTACTAACGGCTTTTTTTCGTTTACAGAAGCCAGAATAACCTAACTTTAACATCCGCAACCAACTAACCAAACTCTCACCATGAGTGAAGAACTTCTGAAAGCCATCATCCGCTTACTCGTAATTGTTGCAAAAGAGGAAGGAGAAGTCGATGAAAGTGAAAAAGACAGTGTCCGAGATTTTTTGTATGAAAATGTAAGTCGGGATGATACACGCTATTATCTAAAAATTCTTGATGATTATGTTAAGGAAATAGATACTGGAAATGGGATGGATGACTATGCCCAGATTGAAGAAATCACTACCAACATAAACAACGAATTAACTCAACAGCAAAAGTTGGTTGTAATGGTCAGGTTGTTAGAGTTGATCATAGCGGATGGTATTATAACTGAAAGAGAAACGGAACTTTTAAATTTAATTGGTGAGCATTTTAAATTTGATCATGATACGGTAAATGCAATCACTCACTTTGTGATCAATCGTGATCCGAATAATTACCCAGACTTACAATCAATCGTAGTTTCTGGTGCTGATGAGCCAGACAAAGTCCGACAAATTCATCTAGAAAGTCTAAAAGGACACATCGCATTCTTTAAACTTCCTAAAATTGATACTTGCTTCTTTAAATACTACGGAGGGGATATTCTTCAATTGAATGGCTTGATGGTTTCCCCCGGTAAAATCAAAGTGTTTTCAACAGGCAGCTCGATTAAGGGAAAAAAGACTGAGCGATTATACTACAGTGATATTATAAGCGTCTTCAGAGATGAGGTAACAGAGACCAGTGTTTCCTTTGTTGCTGAAGATATAATTTACAAGTTTCCTAATGGTGAAACAGGTTTGGTTGACATCAATATCGCAGAACCAAGCGGAAAGCTCTTTGCCATAATGGGAGGCAGTGGGGCCGGAAAGTCTACATTGTTCAATGTATTAAATGGCACCTCAACACCAGCAAGTGGGTCCGTTCGAATCAACGGCATTGACATTTACACCAACTCAAAAGAAGTTGAAGGAATCATAGGTAATGTCCCTCAAGATGACCTTCTCATAGAAGATCTCACAGTTTATCAGAATCTCTATTACGCAGCAAAGTTGTGTTTTGATAATGCTGAAAAATCAGAACTACACGACTTAGTAGCAAAAACGTTAGACTCATTGGGTCTTACAGAGGCGAAAGACCTCAAAGTAGGCAACCCTCTTCAAAAAACCATCAGCGGAGGTCAAAGAAAACGACTCAATATTGGATTGGAGTTGTTACGGGAACCATCAGTACTTTTCGTCGATGAACCAACCAGTGGATTGTCCTCCCGTGATTCTGAGAACATCATGGATCTGCTAAAAGAATTGTCTTTACGCGGCAAAATGGTTTTCGTTGTTATCCACCAGCCATCTTCTGAGATTTTCAAAATGTTTGACCGGTTGCTAATCCTGGATACAGGAGGTCATCAAATCTATTATGGAAATCCGGTTAAAGCAGTCACTTACTTTAAGAACATTGTGGATATGATCGATAGGGATCAGAGCTCATGTATCGAGTGTGGCAATGTAAACCCTGAACAGATCTTCAATATCATCGAAATGAAGGTGGTTGATGAATATGGAAGATTTACCAATAAAAGAAAATATACACCTGAACAATGGCATGAACAATTTCAAAATAATATTGAGATTGAAAAAGCTGAAGAAACGGAAGATAAACCGGAAAAATCCCTTGACTTACCGAATAAAATTAAGCAGGCTAAAATTTTCCTTCAAAGAGATTTGCTGTCAAAAATTAGTAATAGACAGTACGTATTAATTAATCTGCTAGAAGCTCCTGCTCTGGCATTACTACTTGCCTTAATCACTAAATATTCTCCCCCTGGAGCATCCTATACGTTCTACAAGAATGAAAACATGCCGGTGTTTTTCTTCATGAGTATTATCGTAGCACTATTTATGGGGCTTACTGTCAGTGCAGAAGAAATTATCAAAGACAGAAAAATTCTTAAAAGGGAAGCATTTCTTCACTTAAGTAAAATGAGTTATTTGTCCTCCAAGACACTTTTACTGTTTGGGCTTTCCGCTATTCAAACCCTCCTCTTTGTATTGGTTGGTTCAGTCATTCTGGAGATACAGGGCATGACATTATGGTACTGGATTATTCTTTTCTCAGTTTCATGTTTTGCCAACATTCTGGGTCTTAATATTTCTGCAGGATTTAACTCAGTCATTACGGTATATATCCTGATCCCATTGTTAATTATTCCCCAACTGATTCTGAGCGGTGTTGTTGTCGATTTTGATAAGCTTAACTCGTCGTTTTCTAACCGAGAAAAGGTGCCATTCATTGGAGAGACTATGGCATCAAGATGGGCTTATGAAGCACTAGCAGTCACTCAATTCAGGGACAACCCTTACAACAAAGAAGTCTATCCCTTGGATAAAGAAGTAGGAATTAATACCTATAAGTCTGTCTATTATACAAAGTACTTGCAAGAAAGACTAGATTATTGCTATCAAAACAAAGACTTTAAAGGAAGGGCGAGTGAATTAAGCCTTATCAGAAATGAGGTAAAAAAACAGCTTAGCATTTTTGGTCAGGATAAGCTGTCTGTTTCAGATCAGATAACTGCTGATGGCTTAAATAATTCGGTTTATGAACAAACGGCTGATTTTCTGTCGGCAATTAGATCCGTTTATAATACAAGGAGAAAGAATGCAAAAGATGAACTTGATGCCTATATCGAACAAAATACAAAAACAGAAGAACTAAAAAAGGCCTTTGATCAGAAGCGATTGCAATATGAAAACGAAAGGTTAACGATGATGGTTAAAAACATTCAAACCAAACGAAGGGTCGTTCGTTCAGGCAATGAGCTTGTACAAAAATTATATCCAATTTTTGCTAAAAATGAACATCCGGATCACGCATTGGATTTTAGAACAAATTTTTATTATCCTGAAAAGTACTTTGCTGGTCAGTATATCGATACCAAAGTTTTTAATGTGATTGTCATTTGGGTAATGACTATCATTTTGTTTATCGCTGTTTACTTCGATTGGTTAAGAAAGCTTATTCGAGGGGGAAAAGCTTAAATAGGCACGTTCACATGCCTTTCAGCATGGTACGACGATCTTACCAAAGGACCGGACTCTACATACTTAAGGCCTCTTTTCAAACCTTCTTCCCGGAAATGATCAAATTTATCGGGATGAACAAATTCGGCAACTTCGATATGTCTTTTTGTCGGTTGAAGGTATTGCCCAAGCGTTAAAATATGAAGTCCATTCTCAACCAAGTCATCCATCGCTTTGTATACCTCCTCATCCGTTTCTCCTAATCCCAGCATGATGCCGGACTTGGTTCGCTTACCGGCCTCATAAGTCAGTTTAATCTGCTCAAGGCTTCTGTTATATTTTGCTTGCGGCCTTACCCTTCTGTACAAGCTTTCTACCGTTTCCATGTTGTGAGAAACGACCTCTTGTCCGCCATCTATCATACGATACAATGCATCCCAGTTTCCTTTTACATCAGGAATCAACGTTTCAATGGTTGTCTCAGGTGAGGCTTTCTTCGTTTCCACCACAGTTTGAAACCAAATCTCTGCACCTCTGTCTTTGAGCTCATCTCTGTTTACAGATGTTAATACTGCATGCTTTACACCCATTAGTTTGATTGCTTCAGCCACTCGTTTTGGCTCTTCTTCATCATACTCTGGAGGTCTCCCAGTTGCAACCGCACAAAATGTACAACTTCTGGTGCAGACATTTCCTAAGATCATAAATGTGGCAGTTCCTTCGCCCCAGCACTCACCCATGTTTGGGCAGTTGCCGCTTTCACAAATGGTGTGAAGTTTATGCTGATCTACCAGCTTTCTAACCTTTGCATAATTCTCTCCCACGGGTAATTTCACCCGTAACCAATTTGGCTTCTTCTTTCTCTCCGGCTTTTCAACAACTGGTAAATCTATCATACGCTTCTATTCAGTAATAAGAATGCAAATTTAATCAGGACTGGTTGATTACTCTTATTTACGAGTCCCCCAGAATAATGTGAAGAAAACAGAAGTAAAAAGAGATTTGTTCGGCTGGCTAGGAACCAGAATTATTTTTTTGGTAAATGCCTCAGCCATTACACCAACTTCCACTCCAGCTACATTGCTTCTGTAAGTTCCAAATTCAAAAAATATAGATCCTTTTGCATGTAATCCTGGTGCAAATGATGATTCTCCCAAGCCTTGAAACAATTTACCTGGCCCAGCTATACTTTGAGGGGAGGGGTGCTTTATCAAATCAAATTGGGAATATCGTTGATCCGAACTAAGCACATAATAAGGCGTAACCAAGCCAAATGTTGGGCCGCCAGCAGCAGCAAAGCTAATCTGAACTCCTTGCTGATTTGCTTTTCTAAACATCAGCTTTTCCAAGCCATAATTCGTTCTGATAGCGTACAGATAATTTGACTTCCCGTATATAAACCCGGCTCCACTTAATCCGATATATCTGGCTTCACTTGGGTGTTTTACATTTGATAGTTCAATTCCGAATGTCTGATAAACATCATTCGCTTTTTTACGACTATGCCTAAGCATAAGCCCTCCGATAAGGCCGCCATTTGTATTTTTATTTATACCCCAAATCCATTCAGAAGTGTATTCAAAATCCTCACCCTCAAATAGCTGAGCGCTTCCAATAAATGGAAGTAGAAGTAAGATGAATATGTATGCCTTCTTCATGTTGGTTATTCCATAACAAAAATAATGCGCAAGCCCCTAAAGATTTTGAGCTACTTTATTTAGTTCATCATAATTAATTCCCATATGAGAGGAATTAAAGATAGCTTTTCCATCCTTTACTAACACTGTCTGAGGAGATTCATGCTTCACTCCGTATCTTTCTGCTATTGCATTGGAAATATCTCTAAATGCAATTAAATCAACAAAATATAGTTCAAATGGAGGATTTTCTGAATACGATCTTTCAAATCTAGAGAGTGCCATCGAGCTGATGGAGCATCTGGTACTATGTTTGAAAAGCAACACAGGTTTATGCTTTGAAACTTCATCCACTTCGATTAGCTCTGAAACATTATTCAATTGTTTCCACGGGATCTCTGTTTTTTCTGATTTTGAAAATAAACCGGATAACATATATTAATCTTAAACTTTGGGAAGTTTGCTTAATTCCAGATTACTCGCTCCTTCTTATCAAACTTCGGTTTCTTAACTGGTTCTTTAACCCCATTTGAGTTCTGCTTGTTCCCGTTTATTCGTGTCCAATAAACATTCCATTTTCTAAACATCTTTCTCACCTTGGGATTATTGAACTTCATGGCAGTATGATAATTGCTGCTTGGGTGTTGATCCCCTATTTTATTACGCTTTACTTTCAAATCACCTTCCCACATAGATGATTCCTGAAAATACTTTGAATTACCCCATTCCGCTCGATCTCTGAAAATGCCGAATTTTGTTCCTGTATATCTAGGGCGTATTTTAAAGTTGACTCCCCTGAAAGGATTGCCTGCTGAATATCTCGGGTTGACTTTAAAATCCTTTCCGCTAAATGGCATCCCCTGAGAGTACCTAGGGTTTACACGGTAGCGTTGGCCACTAAATGGATTTCCAGTAGAATATCGAGGAGAAATTTTATGATCTTTTGCCTTAAATGGCATGCCTCGAGAATAACGTGGATTTACCCGATAATCATGTCCTCTAAACGGGTTTCCGGGAGAGTACCGTGGACTTACCCGATAATCACGTCCTCTAAACGGGTTTCCGGGAGAATACCGCACAGCAACTTTATAATCTTTGCCTCTAAACGGATTAGACGGTGAATAACGAGGAGTAACTTTATAATCTCTCCCACGGAAAGGGTTCCCACCTGAGTAGCGAGGTGAGACTTTATACTGACTACCTCGAAAAGGATTGCCAAAGGAATACCTGGGAGTTACCTTATACTCTCTTCCCTTAAAAGGACTACCTCCTGAATAACGAGGCTGAGATGTTGCATATCTTCTTCTTCGATCTCTTGTTGGTGAGTAACGAGGAGAAACGGATCCGGAAAATTTAAATGGTGATGCTGCACTTGAATAGCGTGGAGATGATGTTCTACCGTCTGCTCCTTGAATGCCTGTGCTGTTTTTTGGTTTCTTTTTGCTTCTAAAAAACAAAAACCCTTTACGCTCTACTTTTTGGGATTTTAGTCTTCTATCAGAGTCTTCTATTAATTGAGCATCGGCGGTATAAACCGCCGTGCCAATTAAAAATGCTATGATTAGAAACTTCTTCATCAAATCGGTACCACCCAAAGGTTAGTAATTTAGGTGATAATCTCAACGATTTGGTCGAATCGATCAATCAGACCTAGATCTGAATAGGCTCTCCCTGTGCGTTGAGCACTTGAAATTCGGTGAGTGCCTTAGAGCTATCCTCCACCATATTAACCCAACGAAAATATTTGAAAAACCATTTAACACGTCGTGAAAAAACTCCCGCTGTAAAATAGGTATACAAATATGGGTGCAAGGCAACCGTGATCTTTTTCTCGTTTTGCGACTCAAAGAAGTACTTGATCGTATTCTCCACTTGATCTGCAACCTGTATGGACGCTGAGATTTTCCCTGTTCCGCTACATGTAGGACAAACTTCCTTAGTAGTAATGGAAAGCTCTGGCCTTACTCGCTGACGCGTGATCTCCAATAAACCAAACTTTGAAAGTGGCAGTATGGTATGTTTAGAACGATCGTCTTTCATTGCCTCCTTCATCTTAGCGTAAAGTTTTTTCTTGTTATCGATTTTACGCATATCGATGAAGTCAACCACTATGATACCTCCCATGTCTCTTAGCCGAAGCTGACGGGCAATCTCTTCTGCAGCGTCTAGATTTACTTTCAGCGCAGTGTCTTCCTGATTATCTTCTTTATTAGATTTATTGCCACTATTTACATCAATGACATGAAGCGCTTCCGTATGCTCGATGATTATGTAGCCACCATTAAGCATACTTACAGATTGTCCAAATGAGGTCTTCATCTGCTTTTCTACTCCGGTAGCTTCAAAAATCTTAGCTTTTCCGGTGTATTGTTTTAGAATCTTCTCCTTATCAGGAGCGATCCCTTTAACAAAAGTTTTTATCTCTTGATACAGGTCTTTATCATCAACCTGAATACTATCAAAACTTTCGTTTAAAACATCGCGCAAAATGGAGTTGGCGCGATTCATTTCACCGATAATCTTATCCCGAACTTTCGCTTTTGGCAAGATCTTCATGCCTTCATCCCAGCGATCAACAAGATTCCTTAGATCGGTATCAAGCTCCTTGACATCTTTACCTTGAGCCACTGTGCGAATGATCACACCAAACCCTTCAGGTTTAATTGAGCTGATTAGTCTTTGTAAGCGCTTACGCTCCTGACCATCAGTTATTTTTTTTGATACGTTTACCGTATTTGAAAACGGCACCATTACCAGGTATCTACCTGCTAATGACAACTCGCATGAAAGTCGTGGGCCTTTTGTAGAAATAGGCTCCTTTACTACCTGCACCAATATTTTCTGTCCTTTGGTAAGGACTTGGTTCATTTTCCCAAGCTTATTGATGTCTGGCTCTGTTTTGAAACCTGCCAGCCTTGTGCTGTTAAGCTTCTTCGCCAGTGTTAGCTTGGTGAACTTATTAAGTGATTGGACTTGTGGTCCTAAATCAAGATAGTGTAAAAAGGCATCTTTTTCATACCCAAGATCAATGAAAGCTGCGTTCAATCCTTGAACTACTTTCTTCACCGATCCAAGATAAATATCACCTACATTGAAGGTTTGTCCTCCTCCGTCCTGGTGAAACTCTACAAGCCTTTTATCCTTTAGTAAAGCAATTCGACATCCTTCGCGAGTTGAGTTAATGATTAGTTCATTACTCATAGCGATTGATTATAGGTGCCCTAATTACTTCTTCTTATGTCTATTTTTTCTAAGTCTCTTTTTTCTCTTGTGAGTGGAGATCTTATGTCTCTTTCTTTTTTTACCGCAAGGCATAATTTCTGTTTTTTAAAATTTTAAAATGTTTTAAAGGCTATTCAGATAATCCCCGGCCATCATTTTTATGGCTGGAATGGAATCCTGAGTTGCCAAAATTTCCTCCAATAGCAGGCGTGCCTGCGATTGTTGATTTATTTCCATCAATGAAACTGCGAGATAAAGCTTGGCTTCATGATCCGCAGGGTTCAATGATATAAGATTTTCAAAACGCTCTCTGGCTCGATCAAACTGACCACTTTGAATGGCTAAGAGTCCCAGGTTAAGGATCGCTTGCCTGTTCGTCTCATCAGCAACCAGAATTTCTCGAAGCATGCTGATCCCGGCCATCGGGTTTTCCGAAACAACCATTGTCATGGCTAATCGGTTCTTCACCACCAGATTTTCCGGATCTTTATCCAGAAGATTTTGTAAAATCTCTCTGGCTGCTTGTGCATATTTCTTTGCTTGCTCAGGTCCCGAGGATCTTTCATAAGCGGTAAAATATATGTCTGCCGCTAGATTTGATGGGCCTTCTTTCCACCCTTGAATCTGTTCGGCATACCTCGCTGCACTGTCAACTATCCCATAATCTAGATAGCGTCTCGCCAAAGAGTGCGCAAAGTTAGCTTTTTTATCAATATTTTCTTCCTCTTCAACTAATCTTCTTAACTCATTGATCTGATTTTCAACTTCTTGAGGAATTTCCATGGAGTGACTTTCAGTCTCAGTCACCTCCTGGAGCTGCTCATTTTCTACAACACTCCGTGGGAGCTGAAAGAGAACAACAACAAGTGCCGCTGCTCCTAACACAAGAATCAACTGGGTTCTAGTCACTTGATCTTAGGAGAGTTTTTGATTTTCTCAACAAAAATCTTAGATGGTTTGAAAGATGGAATGTAGTGCTCATCAATCACTATGGCAGTGTTTTTAGAGATATTCCGTGCAATTTTCTTTGCACGTTTTTTATTCACAAAACTTCCAAAGCCCCGTACATAAACATTCTCTCCATTGGCCATGTTATTCTTCACTACGGTAAAGAAAGCTTCTACGGAAGCTTGAACATCTGCTTTGTCAATGCCTGTTTTGTCGGATATCTCGTTAATCACATCAGCTTTAGTCACAACTGTCTGGTTTATAGGTGGGTGTAAAAATTGGGAGGCCAAAATTAAATTTGCACCTTCACATAAAAAAAGGATTTCTAAATTATTAAGTCATCGAGGGGAAAACATTTGCCGAAAGGCTAATTAATTGGTATACAGAGAGAAAGCGTGATCTTCCCTGGAGAAAAACAAAAGATCCATATCCTGTTTGGCTTTCGGAGATTATTCTTCAACAAACACGTGTAGATCAGGGTTTGCCATATTGGGAACGATTCATTGAAACATTTCCTACGATTTCAGATTTAGCCAATGCGAAGGAAGACCAAGTCCTTAGATTATGGCAAGGGCTCGGATATTACTCACGAGCAAGAAACCTGCATGCAACAGCAAAACATATTGCAGTCGAACTAAAAGGTATTTTTCCCAACACATATTCAGAAATACTAGACCTCAAAGGAGTCGGGCCATACACCGCTGCGGCACTTGCCTCAATTTGTTATGATGAACCCAAACCTGTCGTGGATGGTAATGTGTTTCGTTTTGCATCCCGATACTTTGGAATCCGAGAAGATATTTCAAAGGCAAAAAGCCGGAAAGTATTTGAAGAAATCCTTTCAAATGAAATCTCAAAAACGGCTCCTGGCACATTCAATCAGGCAATGATGGAATATGGTGCTACAATTTGCACTCCTAAAGCTCAATGCAGCAACTGTGAATTTCATAGTGATTGCTTTGCATACCAAAACGATCTTCAAAAATCATTGCCATTGAAAACTGGAAAAACCAAAGTCAGAGAAAGACGCTTTCATTATTTGGTTTTTAAATCCGGCAACAATTTTTTGCTCAATCAAAGAATCGATAAAGATGTCTGGGGAGGACTTTTTGATTTTTTCCTGTTGGAAGGTGATCATTCAATTGAAAATATTCTTGAGAAAACTTCAGAAAGTTTCCAAATGGATTGTCCGATTCTTGATGAGGTCACTGGACCAATGAAGCACATTCTTAGTCATCAGAAAATCAGCGCATCATTTTATCAGATAATAATTTCTGATAAAGACCGAAGTAACGTATTAGAAAACAGTTCGTTAAACTCGTATTCAATTGAGGAAATGCTAAATTTGCCAAAACCTAAACTAATCGTTAACTACTTACATAAAGTAGGTATCAAATAAATCAATATGTCAGGAGTAAATAAAGTAATATTAGTTGGTCGTCTTGGTAAAGATCCGGAAGTACGACACCTTGAAAATGGTGCAACTGTAGCTAATTTTTCAATGGCTACATCTGAAACATACAAGGACAGACAAACCGGTGAAAAACGTGAGCAAACAGAATGGCACAACGTTGTACTTTGGAGAGGTTTGGCAGAAGTTGCTGAAAAATATGTGAAGAAGGGTGACATGATTTATATAGAAGGAAAGCTTAGAACTCGCTCATGGGAAAAAGATGGAGTTACCCGATACACTACTGAAGTAGTGGGTGACAACATGACCATGCTCGGTGGTGGCGGAGGTGGTGGCTCCAATCAGCAGTCTGACTACAACCAAAGTCAACCTATGCAAGAAGCATCTCCATCCACCGATGCAGGTAGCGACGCTACAGATGACTTGCCATTTTAATTTAAAATAACAGTACTTGGAAACATCTTTAGACGATCCATTCCCCACGATCTTATTAAACATGATGGCAGAAATGCCCATTTCATTTTATCTGATAAATGGAATAGTGGTGTTGATATTGCTTGGCCTTTCGGGGTTGATCTCTGGATCTGAAGTTGCCTTTTTTTCATTTAGTCATAATCAGATCAAGGAATTTAATGCCTCCTCTGATGTAAAAGAACAGCGAATTAGTCACCTTCTACACCATCCGAAGAGGCTGCTTGCAACTATTCTGATACTAAATAATCTTGTTAATATTTTTATCGTTACAATCTCCACTTTTGCTACCTGGCAGATCGTCGGGGATGATGGTAAGCAAGGGTTAACGATCATAATTCTCACTTCGATCATTACCCTTTTGATCATTTTCTTCGGTGAGATCATTCCAAAAGTTTATGCCAACCATAATGGAACAGCGTTCGCTAAACTGACATCAAGGATGCTGCTACTTTCCTATAAAGTATTCAAACCTATTTCCTGGTTTCTCATGAGTATTACAGGACTCATTGAAAGGAGAATGGAGAAGAAGGGATATAACCTATCTGTTGAAGAAATCAATCAAGCTTTGGAAATTTCTGTGGAGAAAGAGGAAGTAACTGATGAGGAAAAAGGAATATTAAAAGGCATTGTGAACTTCGGAACTTTGTCGGTAAAGCAAGTCATGAAGTCAAGAATGGATATTACTGCTATCGATCGGGAAACTCATTTTCATGAGCTCATGAATCAGATCAATAAAACCGGTTATTCCAGGATACCGATTTTTACAGAGACTGTTGATAAAATTGATGGCATCCTATACATCAAGGATTTACTCCCTCACATTGGTGAAGAAGAAGATTTTGAATGGCAGAATCTTTTACGACCTGCATTCTTTGTCCCAGAGAGTAAAAAAATTGATGATCTCTTTAAAGATTTTCAGGAGAAACAGGTTCACATTGCTGTGGTCATTGATGAATATGGTGGTACGGCCGGAATAATCACTATGGAAGATGTGATCGAAGAAATCGTAGGAGAAATCAATGATGAGTTTGATGATGAAAGCGATGTTGCGTATAACAAGCTCGACAATCAAACTTTTATTTTCGAAGGCAAGACATCACTTAATGATTTTTGTAAAATCACTAATTCTGATATTCAATTATTTGATTCCGTCAAAGGTGAGAGCGAATCTCTAGGTGGTCTCCTTCTAGAGATCAATTCAAAACTGCCAAGTTCTGGTGAAAAAATTCGTTTTCGTCATTTTGTTTTCACAGTAGTGGCGGTGGATCAACGCAGAATTAAAAGGCTCAGAGTTTATATAAATAATGACAAGAGCAACGTTGCAGGGTTTGAAGATTAATGGTTGCTTTGTGAGCTATGAAATATTCGCTGATAATTGTTGCCTTCTTATTCCTAGCATGTGGGAGTGATTACCTCCCAAAGCCCAAGGGATATAATAGAATTGATCTTCCTACAGCAGCGTATCAGCTCCTTCCAGATTCCTTCCCCTATTCGTTTGAATATTCCAAACATGCCAAACTATTACGAGATTCCAGTTGGATAACCGAACGGTTTTGGATCAACCTGCACTACCCTAAAATGGGGGCAACTATTCAAATTACCTACAAGCCGGTGACCGACTCAATCATTCGTGAATACCTAAGCGATTCATATAAGCTTACATCTCAGCATAATGTAAAAGCCTACGCCATAGAGGAAAGCATCCTGGAGATGCCAAACGGATTATACGCTTCTTTTACTGAGCTTGAAGGTGAAGTGCCCACTCCAGCTCAATTCCACATTACCGACAGAGACAGCACCAATCATTTTTTAAGAGGCGCTTTGTATTTTCGTACAGCCACAAAAAATGATTCCCTAGCTCCAGTAATAGATTATTTAAAAGCAGACATGCTTCGTCTACTGACAAGCCTCAAGTGGCAATAGAAAAAAGCTTGCGTAAACAACCAAATATTAGATTGAATTTCAGCTTCTTTTCCTAATAATACTCTTATGTTTATTTATTTTGGATTAAATTCAAAACATTTAATCGAATTTTGATTTGAACTTCTTCTGCAATAGAAAATTCTGTTATATTGCAAAGTTGTAAAAAGTACCCTACCAAAAAAATAATTATTATGAGGAGAATTAATAACATTTTATCGCTTGCACTAATCACAAGCGTAACTCTTTTTTCATGTTCTGAACAAGATCCTGTTGCAGAAGATCTTTCTGCTCCAGATGATGTAGTAGCACAAATTGCTGCGTTAGGTTTCGATGTTGAGAATTTCACAGTAGAAATATTTGAAGCTGGATACCTGGTAGAAGGAGATATCTATCTGACTGACCAATCCATTGCAGAGATGGGGCGACCAAATACCCTTGCTGAAGTTGAGCAGTACAGCACCAACAACCTTGTAAATGCAGGGGGTGGAAGAGTCATTACCATTTATGCCCCGGAAGAAGGCTCTGGAGGTGGTGGCGGAAAAGGTAAGAAAGGTGGAGGCGGTGGCGGAGGCTACAGCCCTGCTATGATTGCCGGACTTGATGAAGCTATCTCTCGATACAACTCTGAAAACCTTTCCATTTCTTTCCAAAGAGTAACTTCCTCAGGAGGAGCTGACATTGTTATGACAAGACTTAGCAAAAGAGATGAGAGAAGAGGTGTTCTAGGATCAGCTGGCTTCCCAACAAACAGTGGTGATCCTTATGGTGAAATCAAGATGAGTGGAGTCCTTGAGTCTTCTTATGGCCTGAGCACAAACGGTATTGCTACCATTATTGCTCATGAAATGGGTCACTGTGTTGGCTTCCGTCACACAGATTACTTTGACAGAAGCATTTCTTGCGGTGGTGGTACATCAAATGAAGGTACTGCAGGCGTAGGGGCAAACCACATCCCAGGAACTCCAACAGGAGCTACTGCATCTAAAAAGTCTTGGATGTTAGCTTGTACTGATGGTGGCGACCGTCCATTCAACAATGATGATAAAACAGCATTGAATTACCTATACTAATGGTTGACTAACCAAAAAAACTAAACCAAATAAGGGTACCGAAGGGAGCAGAATAACTGCTCCCTTTTTTTGTGCTTTCATTTGCCAACAAAATATTATATTGCGAAGTTGATTAACCATCACTTTATTATGAGAAGATGATATGGTGAACCAAAGGGAGCGTAATGCTCCCTTTCTTTTTGTGCTTCGAATTATCTTAGCGACATGCACCCATTCTTCGATCGATCCATTGAGTTTCTAAAGGGAGTAGGACCGCAAAGGGCCGAAACACTTAATAAAGAATTGGGCATCTTCAACTTTGGAGACCTTCTCCAGCATTACCCATTTCGGCACGAGGATCGAAGTAAGTTTTACAAAATCAATGAATTACAGCCGGACCTTCCGTATGTGCAGATTATTGGAGAGTTTAAATCTTTCAAAACAATCGGTATCGGGCGTAAGTCCAGGCTTGTTGGCGTGTTTGCGGATGATACCGGGACTATAGAGATGGTGTGGTTCAAGGGTGTGCAATGGATACAAAAAAGTCTTTCGATCGGTGTAAGGTATGTGGCTTTTGGAAAAGCAACCGTATTCAGTGGTAAAATGAACATTGCGCATCCAGAGGTAGAAGTGCTTACCGAAAAAAATGCGCGAGGGGGTTATCTGATTCCCGTTTATCATACCACTGAAAAAATGAAAAAGAAGGGGCTGGATAGTAAGTTCCTCACAAAAGCTATGAAAGTCTTGCTGGTTGAGTCAGTCAACCATATTATGGAGACACTACCAGACAAGCTCCTTCAGCAGTTTAACTTGATTGATAAAAAAACAGCGGTCGTGGCGATGCATTTCCCTCGCAATGCAGAAGAATTAGCCATTGCTCAAAATCGAATGAAGTTTGAGGAGCTGTTCTTCGTTCAGCTCAGGTTGATTAAGCTAAAAATTACTCGAACCGAGAAGTACAAAGGTGCCATCATTAATACAAGTGATCTTCTCAACCAGTTTTATGAAAATCACATGCCTTTCGAATTGACAGGAGCTCAAAAAAGAGTGGTCAAAGAAGTTTACGCTGACTTTAGGTCAGGTCAGCAAATGAACCGTTTGGTTCAGGGGGATGTGGGAAGTGGCAAAACGATGGTCGCTTTTTTATCCATGCTCATTGCAATCGGATCTGGATTTCAATGTGCTTTCATGGCTCCAACAGAAATTTTGGCAGAGCAGCATTTCAAAGGGTTGCAGGAATGGACCAAGCCATTAGGTATTCATATGGCAAGACTTACAGGTTCTACGCCAAAATCGGAACGAAAACTTATACATGAAGGGCTGATGTCTGGAGTGGTCACCATATTAGTTGGCACACATGCTTTGCTGGAGGATAAAGTAAAGTTCAAAAATCTAGGGCTAGCCGTCATTGATGAGCAACACCGTTTTGGAGTAGCTCAGCGAGCTAAACTCTGGACGAAAACGAAGGACGTTTATCCGCATGTGCTTGTAATGACAGCAACACCTATTCCAAGAACTTTAGCAATGACCCTGTATGGAGATCTGGATGTATCAGTAATCGATGAATTGCCGGCCGGAAGGAAACCCGTAGGGACCAAGCATTTTTTCGAAACTAAGCGTTTGGAGATGTTTGGCTTTGTTGAGCAGGAAATTGAAAAAGGCAGGCAGGCCTATATCGTTTATCCACTTATAGAAGAGTCAGCCTCACTGGACTATAAAGATCTGATGGATGGGTATGAGAGCATCACTCGCCGTTTCCCAAAATACCAGATATCCATTGTCCATGGACGCATGAAAGCTGAAGATAAAGAATGGGAGATGCAGCGTTTCGTGAAAGGGGAAACTCAAATCATGGTGGCTACTACAGTGATTGAAGTTGGGGTTAACGTCCCCAATGCTTCGATTATGGTCATTGAAAATGCTGAGCGTTTTGGGCTTTCACAATTGCACCAACTTAGAGGACGTGTGGGAAGAGGTGCAGATCAGTCTTATTGCATTTTGATGTCTGGAGTGAAGCTGAGTACTGAAGGAAAGAAACGTTTGCGCACTATGGTTGATACAACTGATGGATTTAAGATCGCAGAGGTGGACCTTGAATTGCGTGGACCAGGTGACCTTATGGGCACTCGACAGAGTGGTGTTTTAGATTTGCTAGTCTCTGACTTGGTTGAAGACGGGGAAATTTTAAAGACTGCTCGTATAGCTGCCCAGGATTTGTTGAAATCTGACCCTAATCTCCAGAAGGCAGAACATCGAATGATTAAATCTCATATCGATTCATTTAGCAAGAATGCTGTGAATTGGGGAAGGATTAGTTGAATGAAAATGGATGCCACATAGCTAATTGAGTTCTAAAAAACTCTTTGTCCCTCGACTTTTCAAAAACTTATCGTTGATTCCAACACAACCTAGAACAACTATCAATGGAATTAGTGGCACAAAAAATCTGCCATCCCAATCTGCCCAGGTGCTACTTACTACTAAGTATGGATGATAAAATATACGATACTGAAAGTACCTAGGTAATTGGAAACAAGTCTTTTTCTAATCGCACGTAAACCAAAAAAGTATAGTGGCCAAAGGATTACAATCATGGCAACATTGTGAGACCAGGACCAGTATGTTCTTATATGCGTTACAAACATGATCATTTTACCAAAAAATAGTTTGGCGAAGTATACAGGGTTGGATATCACAAAGCCGGCCATTTGCTGAATTAACGGTTGGTCAGGGGATGATTTAACCAGATCTTCCGGTATGTCCACCGTCATCCAGTCATGGTGTGGGTGGGATGGAAACTCATGCATAGCAAAAATGATGTCTCCATTTTCATAAATGAGCATTACCTGGTGTGAACTAATCATTTTGTTGGCCAGAAACAAAAACAAGGTTCCAATCACCATTAATGAAGCAAATTTTAATATCTGGTGTGGTGGTTTATTCAACCACTTCCAAACAAATGGAAAAGAAAGCGCAATAAATAGCGCTGGTGAAGTTGGTTTTACAAAAAAGCAGACGACAAGCAGCAAACCTGTCATGATGTAGCTTGACAAACCTCTTTCCTGGTATGTCTTCACGAGCATGTAAAAAGTGATGGACAAAATGCTGCAATAGAAGGATTCTGTGAGCACGTAAGAGTGCCAGTTCAAATTGTCAGGAAAAACAATGAAAACAGTTGCCGCAAGAGTGGCTGCAAGCAAGCTATTGGTAAGCCTCTTGGTTGTAAGAAATATCGCAAGAGTAGCTAAATAACCCAACACGTATTGATTCAAAATTATAATCCAATGGTTGTTTTCTATCAACTGGCTTAGATAGACAAAAAACACATAACTGATATACCAAAAGTTTAGTGGATCGAAATATATTCCCTGTGACGTAAGGTTGTCTGCATAATTAAGGTAGCGTGGAGAGTCATTCATGATTTTGACCCCATATTTATTGAACAGGTAAAGACTCACTAAAACATATAAGCAGGAGATCATAAGGATCAGACCCTTTTGATCAAAACGTTTTAAAAGCTTTAAGAAGGACTCCATAATTTGAATTAAAAGTGCAAATTAACCGGATGTTTGACCATTTCTTCAGGATACCGTAATAATAAAATATCATAGCATGAAAGATGTTTTTGGCACAGAAACAGGTAAGTATCCAATTCCGGTTGAACTTCCACTACTTGTTACAAAACGAGCCAAGGATATGATCCGATTAGAAATGTCATTATCTTGAAGGTTTCAACCAAATACATGTCGATAGTTCATGAAATCTCAATATATAAAGCTCCTCAAAAAACAGATCAGCAAGCTGGATAATGATAGCTTCGATCTGGAAGCCTGGAAAACGAGTGCGATCACCGTCCTTGAACGCATTTTTGGAGAAAACGACCCCCGTGCCAAGCAGATTGATAATCTAAAGATCGATTACAGTAGCTGGGCATTGCGAGACTCTAGCTCTAAGTACAAACCCGTTGAAACGGCAAAACTCAAAGGCAGAGAAGTTTTGAATACAGCCATTGATGAAATTGAGATCTTTGGAGCTCCAGAGAATCATGCAGTAGAAGTTTTAGGAAGTGATTTTGTAAAAAAAATGCAAAATATGAGTGATTCAGAGCGAAAAAAATACTTTAGTGATATGAAAAAAGGAGAACTAGTAGAGTTGTTGATGAAGTTGACTTCTTAAGAATTTAACCACAAAGGACACGGAGTAGACACAATGGACACAGAGCAATCTATATTACGAACTCTCTCTAAGTACTTTGTGTAAGTTATTGTGCTTTGTGGTTAATACTAAAAAATCAGTGCTTAAAATGCCTTGTCCCCGTCATGACCATAGCTAGGCCATTTGCATTACAATAATCAATGGAATCCTGATCCTTTATGGAGCCACCCGGCTGGATCACAGCAGTAATACCTGCCTTGTGTGCAATCTCCACACAATCTGGAAACGGAAAAAATGCATCGGACGCCATTACAGCACCATTTAGGTCAAAACCAAACTTGCCCGCTTTTTCAATTGCTTGATTTAACGCATCCACTCTTGAAGTTTGTCCTACACCACTTGCAAGTAGTTGTCCCTCTTTTGCAAGCACAATGGTGTTTGATTTCGATTGCTTACAAACTTTAGAAGCGAAGATCAAATCCTCGACCTCATCAGCAGAAGGTGCTTTATGCGTTTTTACTTCCAAATCATCTTTTGATTCAGATTTCAAATCATAATCTTGAACGATTGTACCATTCAACAAGCTTTTGTATTGAACCTCCTGATGCCATGGTTTTTTCTGTATCAACAAGATTCGGTTTTTCTTCTTCTTAAGTATCTCTAAGGCATCCACCGCAAATGTTGGTGCAATCAGGATTTCAAAAAACAGGCTGCTCATTTCTTCCGCAGCTGCTTTATCAACTTCCTGATTGGTAATTAAAATACCTCCAAATGCGGAAACTGAATCCGCAGCAAACGCTCTTTGATAGGCTTCTTTCACTGAATGCCCTGTAGCTATGCCACATGCATTGTTATGTTTCAAGATTCCAAAAGCAGTTTTATCTCGAAACTCCGCCATCAATTGTACAGCAGCTTCTATGTCAACCAGATTGTTATACGAAATCTCTTTTCCATTAATTTGGTCAAAGTATGCATGAAAATCTCCATAGAAATACCCTTTCTGATGTGGGTTTTCACCATAGCGAAGTACTCTGCCCGGCGCAGATGAAACCCTGAAAGCTGGCACTTGCTTTTCACTATTCATCCAGTTGAAGATAGCAGAATCATAATGGCTGGATGTTGCAAAAGCCTTAGCGGCAAATAATTTACGCTCCTCCTCAGTAGTCTCACCGTTTTGATTGTCCAGAATATCCTGCAGGTCCTGATAGTATTCCCGAGAACTTACCATCACAACATCCTTGTAGTTTTTTGCTCCTGCCCTGATCAACGCAATACCTCCGATATCAATTTTTTCTATGATGTCATCTTCACCTGCATCGCTGGCTACAGTTTCTTCAAAAGGGTACAGATCTACAATCACCAAATCAATCGGAGGGATCTCAAACTTCTTGGCCTCTGCCAAATCTGATTCATTATCCCTTCTATGAAGAATACCACCAAAAATCTTCGGGTGTAGTGTTTTTACCCGTCCGCCAAAAATGGACGGATAATCTGTCAGGCTTTCTACTGGAATAACATCAATCCCTAATTCTTTGATGAATTTTTCTGTACCTCCAGTACTATAAATTTTTACTCCTTGTTCATCTAATTTGCGAACAATTGGTTCAAGGCCATCTTTATGAAAAACAGAGATAAGTGCAGATTGAATCTTCTTCTTAGACATGAATGTGGGTTGGTTTATTTCAAGGAGTGCAAAGGTACCATCGTAGATGGTTTTTATTTAGAACCTGATAAAATATACTCTTCAATAACCCTGGGGTAATGATCGTATTCAAGCGCATGGATTTTTTTCGCAAGAGAGTCTGGAGATTCTCCTTTCACTACCTCACATTTAGCCTGGTGAAGAATTTCTCCTTTGTCATATTCTTCGTTGACTAAATGAATCGTAATTCCGGATTCTTTTTCCTCTGATTCCATCACTGCTTTATGCACCCGATCTCCGTACATGCCCTTACCACCAAACTTTGGAAGTAAAGCTGGATGGATATTAATGATTCGGTTACGGTAAGATTGAATTAAAAATTTAGGAATCAACCAAAGGAAACCAGCCAAAATGATGTAATCAATATCTACCAATCGTTTGATAAATGAGGGGTCCAGAAACTGATCTTTTGAAAATGTCCAGGAAGGAATGTCTAGATCATCCGCGCGCTTATGCATAAAAGCGTCCTTTTTATTCGAAAGGATTTCTTTGACCTGAATGCGCTCATGGTTTTCAAAATATTTTGCGATGTTTTCTGCATTGGTCCCACTTCCAGAAGCGAAGATTGCCAGGTTGATTTGCTTATTCATTGGACACAAAACTAATTAGAAGGCGTCTTCAAATACCTCAATGACATCATTGGATTCAACACAAACGATATCGAATCGGACGTCTTTCTTCCAATTGATGGCAAAAATGTAATCTTCAGCTGCTTCTTTGATTCGTTCCTGTTGGGCATCAGAGACAAATGATTCAGGATCACCGAAATCCTTTCTGCTTCGGTTTTTTACTTCGATAAAAATCAAAAGCTCTTCATTTAATAGGGCTATCAAATCAATTTCGGCTCGTTTATAGCGATAATTTGATTCCAAAATTTCACATCCATTCTTTTCATAGTGTTGTTTTGCTATTTCTTCACCCTGAATACCTTTAGTTTTGCGATCCATGTGTGAGGCCATTGGCCATTTTATATTTCAATGTCACAATTATATCCATTAAAGTTTAATCCGATCTTCAAAGAAAAACTTTGGGGCGGACAGAAAATCAAAACAATCCTTGGAAAGGACTTTGGCGAGCTGGACAACTGCGGTGAAACGTGGGAGCTATCAGGTGTCCCTGGAAATATTTCAGAGATAGCTAATGGAGCATTAAAAGGCCAGTTACTCACTGATCTAATAAAGAGAAATAAGGCTGATTTGGTTGGTCGTTCTGTTTATCAGCATTTTGGAGATGAGTTTCCTCTCTTAATAAAGTTTATAGATGCGGATCAGGATTTGTCTGTTCAGGTTCACCCGGATGATGAGCTTGCTCAAGAAAGACATAACTGTCCCGGAAAAACTGAGATGTGGTACATCCTTCAAGCTGATGAAGGAGCAAGCTTAATTAATGGATTTGTGAAAGATACAAATCGAGAGGAGTACCAGGAGTATTTCAACAGTGGAAAAATCCTGGATTTGTTACATTCAGAAAACGTTGGTGACGGAGATGTTTATTATTTGCCTGCAGGTAGAGTACATACGATAGGTAAAGGCATTATGATTGCTGAAATCCAGCAGACTTCAGACATCACTTATAGAATTTACGATTTTGATCGGGTAGATAAGCATGGAAACCAGAGAGAATTACATGTAGAACAAGCTTTAGACGCAATCGATTTTTCAAAACCTGAAAACTTGAAAAGCCAATATGAAACTGTTCCAAACCAGGCGAACCCAATCGTTTCATCTCCTTATTTCTCAACGAATAAGCTAATTCTTAATCAAACTAAAACCATCAACCGTTCAGAGCTCGATTGCTTTAAAATCTATATTGCCGTTGGAGGGTCTGGAAAAATTGAAGGGGTGTCCATCAAGTTTGGTGAAGTAATGTTAGTACCAGCCTGCATGAAAAAGTTTACTATTGAACCAGATGGTGAACTTGAATTGTTGGAGACCTACATAGAACTGTAGCTAGTGAATAAAAAAACACAATTCATTCATCTAGGTCTCAAAGACTATCAGGAAGCCTGGGATTATCAGGAGCAGCTTTTTAAGGAAACAGTTGATCAAAAAATTGCCAATCGAAAGCTTCCTGAAGCAAGTCAAGTAGAAACCAAAAACTACCTGATTTTCTGTGAGCACCCACATGTATACACTCTTGGTAAAAGTGGCGATGAAAATCACCTCCTCGCCAATGATGCCTTCCTGAAAGAAAAGGAAGCGACTTTTTACAAAATCAACCGGGGTGGCGACATCACTTACCATGGTCCTGGCCAAATTGTTGGTTATCCAATCTTAGATTTGGATCATTTTTTTACGGACATCCATAAGTATCTGCGGTTTCTGGAAGAAGCGGTTATTCTCACCTTAAGAGAATATGGCATTGAGTCCGGCAGAGTAGAAGGACTTACTGGTGTGTGGCTGGATGGTGATGATAATAAGAAAGCCAGAAAAATTTGTGCCCTTGGTGTTAAAAGCAGTCGATGGGTCACTATGCATGGATTTGCTTTCAATGTGAATACGAACCTGGAATATTTTAATTACATCGTTCCCTGTGGTATTCAAGACAAAGCAGTGACATCACTACAAAAAGAATTGGGTCGGAAAATGGACATAAAGGAAGTGGAGGAAAAACTAAAGCACCATCTGGCCATTATTTTTGAAATGGATCTGGATGGATAGCTACTTTTTCACCAACCAGAGTGAAATACCATAGCCAAGGAAAGTGGCCATTAAATGCATCAATGAAATGTGCAGATCAATTCCCAGGACTGACAAATTGAACGCCTCAAAAATAAATGGGATAATTAGCAACACCCATGGCTTTCGACTTTTGGTTGCTAAAGCGCCATAAACCTGGAACATTCCTATTGAACCTCCCATCCAGTTCCGTTCAAATGCAAACTGAATGAATCTACTGTCTGGGAATAAATCTAATCCAACTGAATAGAATACTCCGAAAAATGGAGCAACTGTCAGATAAGCGGATAGAAATATTAGTGCAGTTGTCTTTGACCCAAATATTGCTTCATGGGATTGTACGATCAATAAAAATCCAAGGACTGAAACGAATAAAATATGATCAATGCTATTATGTAGAAACAGTGTGGTGAAGAGGTTCCTAACAAAAATGAGTGGATCTTCGCGAAGATTTTTTACCCAGAAGGCATAATCACATTGAATTGCCAATTGCCATGTATCCTCACAATTTCGTGTCGATGCAAAACCTAAAATTCCTATTATAGACCAAATGATAATCAGGTATAATATCGAAAAGGATTTTTGACTTAAAATTTGATTTACCGTTAACGATTGATTGTTAAATCCTTTCCAGGGCCAAACAAAAGGAAAAATACGATTGTTTTCGAGGTTGCTCATTGAAAATAAAGCAGCAAACTAAACCAAGCCGAAAGAATTAGGAAAGTGGATAGCATATTTTATCCTGAAATGATACCAATTTTGCAATATGCGAAAAGACATTGATTTTTCTCCTGTCAAAGATGTGCATGTGGTAGTCGCAAAAGATGAAGAAGGGTGGAAAGTGTTTTTGATTAACAGAAACAATCAAAAACTTGAAAATATAATGGTGACTTCAAGAGGCTATGGAGAAACGAAGACAGAAAAGCAAAAAACCTCTACCCTGCGTCACATGATTCCTTTTGTTGATCCAAGTGAGTATGCATTGATTGAACCTATCGATGATTCCGTATTCCATTTAAATAATGAATATTGGGTCAGCTATTTCATTGACGGGCAGGTGTATGACAAAAAATTTATATTTGTGCCTGATTCCATCGTTGAAGAAAATCTCATCTTCATTGAAGAATTGGAAATGAAAGGTATCTTGCATGATTAATACCTAATCAAACCTTCTGAAGTTTGCTAAATCACTTTCAAGACTTCCTTATCGTAGATATTGAAACGGTCTCGGGAAACGAGAACATCGAGCACCTTTCTCCAGCTTTAAAGAAACATTGGGAACGAAAAGCCGGATTTATTCGTAATCCTGATGAAAAATCACCAGAAGAGCTTTACGAAGATCGGGCAGCTATTTACGCGGAATTCGGAAAAATCATTGTGATAGGAATGGGCTTCTATCATGAACAAAGAGGAAAGCCTGCATTAAGAATTAAAACGCTTGCCTCAGATAACGAAAAAGAATTATTAATAGACTTTAAAAACTTTATAGAATCAAAATTTGATCAGGATAACTTAAAACTCTGCGCTCATAATGGAAAAGAATTTGATTTCCCCTACGTGTGCAGGCGTATGCTGATTAATGACATTAAAATACCTTGGTCACTAAATATGACCGGAAAAAAACCCTGGGAGGTAAACCACATCGACACGATGGAACTATGGAAGTTTGGCGACTGGAAAAGCTTCACTTCACTGGATTTACTGACCAACATCTTTGGGATACCTTCCAGTAAAACAGACCTGGATGGCTCAATGGTGACAAAAACATATTATGAAGAAAAAGATGGGTTAACAAAAATTGAGGAATATTGCAAGAAAGATGTAATCGCTACGGCACAGCTCTACCTCCGCCTCAATAATTTACCTCTGATCGATCCAGATCAGATAAACATCGTAAAATGACCGCACGGTCAAAAAAATTAACATGAGTAAAAAACGAAAAAAGAAATTAGGATCACGATCCAAACAACAACCTAATCACGTAAAACAAATAAAAACTAAGCTCCATGAGATCTTCTCTCTAAACGACGGAAAGTCTTATGGCTACAGAGATTTAATCAGAAAGCTTCAACTCCGAGATAAAAAATCTAAAGACTATTTAAAAAGCCAGCTTTTCAGTCTTGAGAGTAAAGAAAAAATCAGACGGCTCAGCGATGGACGATTCGTCAGCAATACCGAAAGCGAACACATCCAGGGAACCGTTGATCATGTCAACCCAAATTTTGGATATGTCGTCACACCAGATTCAGAAGAGGATATCTGGGTAAAAACGGATGACTTAAATTTTGCAATCCATGGGGATTTAGTCAGTGTTGTCATCACTAAGCAATCCGGAAAAGGCTACCGACCAGAAGGAAAAGTGGTCAACATTTTAAAACGCAATCGTGACGAGTTTGTGGGACGAATTGAAGTTTCACAGAAATTCTCCTTTGTCGTTCCGGATAGTCGAAATATCCATTTCGACATTATGGTATATCCTGAAAAGATCGGGAAAGCCAAGCCGAACGATAAGGTGATGGTTAAAATCGACAAATGGCATGACAGAAAAAACAGAAGTCCGCTAGGAACTGTCACCGAAGTACTTGGACAAGCCGGCGAAAATGAGGCTGAAATTCATTCGATTATGGCAGAATTTGGTTTGCCGTTTAGGTTTCCAAAGAAAATCGAAAAAGCTGCTGACGAAATCTCTGATCTTATCACAGATGAAGAAATAAAAAAGCGCCATGATTTTCGTGACGTCACCACTTTCACGATAGACCCGCATGACGCAAAAGACTTTGATGATGCCCTTTCCATTAAGGAATTAGAAAAAGGGATATATGAAATTGGTATTCACATCGCAGATGTTTCTCATTATGTGGATGAAGGAACGGAATTGGACAAAGAGGCCATTGACAGGGCCACTTCGGTTTATCTGGTAGATCGAACCATACCGATGCTTCCTGAGAGGCTATCAAATGGTCTTTGTTCGTTAAGGCCAAACGAAGAAAAGCTAACCTTCTCAGCTGTTTTCGAAATGGACGTAAAAGGAGCAATCTCCAAAAAATGGTTTGGGCGTACCGTAATTAATTCTGATCGAAGATTTACCTACGAAGAAGCACAGGAACGGATTGAAGGGCTGGACAGTGACTTTACAAAAGAGATTGTCACACTCAACAACATTGCCAAGCAATTAAAAAAGAAGAGGTTCCAGCATGGGGCTGTAAATTTTGAAACAGTAGAAGTAAAGTTCCGACTAGATGAAGATGGCAAACCACTTGAGGTGATCCCAAAAGAGCGAAAAGACGCGCATAAAATGATTGAAGAATTTATGCTGCTCGCTAATAAAGAAGTGGCGACCCACATTTTCAAATGGAAGGAAAAAGGCAAGGAAGAAGGAAGTAAAACATTTGTCTATAGGGTGCATGATGATCCGGATCCTGAGAAGCTTAGCACATTCGCCTCTTTTGCAGCGAAGTTTGGTCACAAAATGGATCTTGGTAAAAACCTATCTGGTGGATTGAATAAGCTAATGGACGATATTCAAGGAAAGCCCGAACAGAACGTTTTGGAATCTCTTGCCATACGTTCAATGGCAAAAGCCAAGTATACTACCGATCCAAGGGGTCACTTTGGATTGGCTTTTGATCACTACACACACTTTACTTCACCTATTAGGCGGTATCCGGACGTGATGGTGCATCGTCTCCTCGAGCATTACCTGCAAGGTGGTAAAAATGTAGGAGATGAAGAATATGAGCCATTATGTATGCATTCTTCCGAACGTGAGAAGCGAGCTGCCGATGCAGAGCGTGCATCCATCAAATACAAGCAGGTAGAGTTTATGGAAACCATGCTCGGACAAGAATTTGAAGGAATTGTTTCGGGAGTTACAGAGTGGGGAATATTTGTAGAAATTATACAAACTAAATGTGAAGGTATGATCCGAATGAGTGATCTGGATGATGACTTCTATGAATTTGACGAGAAGCAGATGCGAGTAATTGGAAGAAACAATAAACGCATCATTACTTTGGGTGATAAACTTAAAGTGATAGTTGCCAAGACTGATATTGATCGAAGAACCATTGATTTAGAATTGGTGAATGAGTAATTTAGTTAGCTTGACAGTTACGTAATGATACATATGCTAAGCAACAAAGCAATTGACATGCTTGAGTACAACGGGTACTCATATAAATCAAAAAATGATCAGATACTTTTCAAAAAAGCCGGAACAGATCGAGTAGGGTTAATCATTGTTATGATCATAAGTGCAGTCTTTATTGCCTTATTTTTTGCTCTCCAGTGGTTGGCAGGGCTTGGTGCCCTCATTGTAGCATTTCTGATTTTTAGACCATTGGTAAGACGAATTCCCGGAAGCTTAAAACTGGCTATTGACCCGGAAAAACAAACACTTGAATTAGATGATCGAAGCAAGTCATTCTCCTTTGAACAAATCAAAGGTGTTTACATTCATTCAAAATTTGTGGATGAATACTCCAGTGCGTTTAAAAGTACTAGCGAAGAACATCAAGTAACCATCGGACTAGAAGATGAAAATGAAAATCAGATTCCATTGTTCAAACTCATTTCAGATTATGCTAAACCTTCCAAAGAAATGAACGAGGTTTATGATTACTTGAGTTCTGTAATATCAAAAGAAAAAGCGTACTCGGCAGCCTAAACTAATGCGCCCTTAATTTCAAATTCGTCGAAGGGCAAGTGATTCCTAATATTTTTTTCTTACCTTAATCATCAGAATTAAGGCCAGCTATATAAAATAGGTCTTAACGAATTACATATGAAATCACCCAATCTCAGCAGGAAGGCGATTGACCTTCTTGAAGAAAATAGTTATTCCTATAAATACAAGGATGGAACAATTACCATTAAGCGTAAAGCAGGTGTCATGGGAGCGCTCGTCCTTTTGTTCGTTACGGTCTTTCTTTCTATTCCCGTTTTTTCTGCAGGAGCGATTTACGGTGTGGCATTGATTGGTGGCGTTATTGGAGTAATTGTTATTCGTAGAATCTACTTCTCAAAAAAATCCAGTCTTGCGATAAACCTTAATAAGAAAACATTTACCGCGATAATAGATACTTATCATCAAGAAGATCAGCCACTTAAAATGATCTCTTCTATTACGTTACACTCACAGTTTATAGATGAGTATACCACCGCAGCGAGAAATTCTGTAGAGGAACATTTGATTTCAATTCGAGTTCAACTCATCAATAAAGTAGAACTTACCCTTTTTCAGTTTAAGTCAGAACAAGCTGAACCGAGCGAAGAAATTAACGAAGTATATGCATTGCTTGAAAATTCTGTAAAAGAAGCAAAGGCTGCATAGAGATGTCCCGGTGATGATTGAATGTCATTCAAGGGTTAAAATATCCATTTAATCGAAGGTTTGATTTTGAACACGCAGAATTGATTTTTCGTCTCTAATTTAGATTTATAATCCTGTCACCACCTTGAAAAGTCTCAAATACCTCAAACGAGAACAAGGGTTCTACCTTTTTCTCATGATCTCGGCTTATGTTTCGACGCTGGTATTTGGAGTTTTTTATTACATAGCTGATATCCCGAAGTTGTACATTCCTATTTTTGGCTCATTCGTACTATTTGCTGTTTATGGCATATTATCCAATTTCTCTGTTAGCCTCATTACACTTTTTCGGCTTTCAATATTAACTGCAATTGCTATTTTCTTCTATCAGGTGTTTTATACCGGAGGTATTGTTTCCTCAGGATTAATAGAGTTTTTGATCCCTCCTTTGTTAGCTTTTTTCTATCGGCCTTTAAAAGACCGCTACTTTTTCATGGCTGTTTCTGCCGTTTGTATGATCGCAATGTACCCACTAACTAAGTTGGGACTAACGCAAAACTTAATACCAACAAACCTCACAGCTGCACATGGAGTCCTTTGTTCAGTATTTGTCTTTTCAATCGTCTCGATTTACACTTTTCTTTTCAGAAATGCACTCGTCATCAAGAACCAGCAAATTGGAGAATCAATGAAACAGCTGAAGGATACAACACACAAATTGATTCAATCTGAAAAAATGGCATCATTAGGTATGCTTTCTGCTGGTGTCGCTCATGAGATAAATAACCCATTAAATTTTATCAAAGGAGGTATTGAAATATTAGAGAATGGCTTGAAGGAAGAAAAGGAATTGCTCTTGGAAGCATCTCCAAGTATTAATGTCATCAAAGAGGGGCTTAATAGAGCATCTGTTATTGTAAACAGCCTCAATCATTTTAGCAGAAACACAGAGTCTATGGATGAACGTTGCGATTTGCATGAAATAATTGATAACAGTCTTGTAATGCTCCAACCAAAGCTAAAGTATAAGGGAACGGTGATTAAACAATTTGAGAAGGATAAGGTTATCATCCCAGGAAATGAAGGAAAGCTTCATCAGGCATTTTTAAATATTATCGCTAATGCTGTACAAGCAATAGAGGAAGGTGGTACAATTAGCGTAAAAACTAAAAAGAGTGATGGGTATGTTGATGTGGAAATCACGGATGATGGAGTCGGGATCAGCAAGGAAGACATGAAGAAAATTAGTGATCCGTTTTTTACCACCAAGCCAGTAGGAAAAGGAACGGGGCTGGGCTTATCTATAACATATAAAATAATCGAAGATCATAATGGTTCGATTAACGTTTCTTCAAAGCTTGGGAAAGGTTCTAAATTTACAATTACATTTAGCGTGCAGTGAGACCAACAATTCTTTTCGTAGATGATGAAATCATAAACCTATTCGTTCTGGAAAAAAGGTTCGAAGGTGATTACAATGTCCTTACTGCAGAATCTGGTGAAGAAGCTTTAAAAAAGATTGAGGAAAACAAGGAGAATATAAGCGCTTTAATTTCAGATTTAAGAATGCCAGGAATGGATGGGCTCCAACTTATTGATAAAATCAAACCCAGTTTGATTGATATCCCCTGCTTTTTGCTTACTGGATACGAGAGAAATGAACAAATTGAAGGTGCCATTTCATCAAAAAAAGTAGTTTATATGTTTAAAAAACCGTTTGACTACAATGAAATTGATTCTGTTTTAAAGGACACTCTCTAACGGTGTGCGGGTTTTAAAAGATCCGTGACTGTCTTAACTGGATTAAAAGTAATCAAAGGAACCTCAACAAAAATCGTATTCCAATTTGCCATGCTTCCATTCCACAATCCTGGAAGTTCCATGGCCAGAAGCTTTTGCCCACCAAATGATTTTTCGGAAATAAATCCCGCTTCATCATCTCTGTATTTCAGCAAGTCGAATTTCTCTCCTTTATGGTTTTTTACTCCACACACAAGATCCACAGGATTAAAGTGAGTACCGGATTTGAAAATCTTTTTCTGTTCGACATCCTTCATATCAATCTGTGCCGATTCTACAATTTGCAAGGATGATTTACCCTCAGACTTTACCCAAAATGGACCACCCCCAGGTTCCCCTTCATTTTTAACCATGCCACACACTCTAATGGGTCGGTTGAGCAGGTTGGCGATTTCCTTCTCACTAAAATTCCGTATTCCCATTTCATAAAGAAGATTCGTTGCATCTTGAATGATATCTATGCCTTCCTCATTCTTCTTCAATAAGTCAAATGTTTTTTCCTGATATGAAAGCAATACGCCTGCCAAAACTTTTTTGAAAAGTATGGTTTCCTTTTTCAGTCTATCAGGAACGACATTATCAATATTCTTGATAAAAATTAAATCAGAATCTAAATCATTGAGATTTTGAAGCAATGCACCATGGCCTGCAGGTCTGAATAAAAGTTGTTTGCTTTTATCCCTGAAGGGTTTATAGTCACTTGTTACAGCGATTGTGTCAGTGGCAGCATGCTGAGTGCTAAAAGTGACGGAGGTATTCAGGTCTTTCTGTAACGATTCAATTGATTTTAATATGTGAGTCTTAAAGGCTAACAGGTGTTCTGGCGAGACGGTAAAATGAATCTTTAACTTACCACTTTTACTTGCGTAAGCTATTCCCTCGTGTAGATGCTCTTGAGCAGCGGTCTTTTTCTCTCCTTGCTCTTTGTGAAATTTAAGCAACCCTTTTGGGAGATTCCCATAGTTAAGCCCTATTTCACTAAGTAGATGCTTTACTATCTCATTGTGTTTGTTTGAGGAGATTGCTTCGTGAATAGAAATGCCAATTGATTTTTGAAGAGTTTCATTCAAATCGTCGTAAAAGGCGAACTCATCTAGATCACTAAAAAATTTTCCGATCTTTTTATCCTCTCTCGAAATGCTTTCAAAACTTTGTGTCGTTCCATCATATTTATCTAAAAATGCATAAAGGGCTTTAAACATTCGGGAAGCTGCACCTGAAGCCGGCACAAATTTCATAACACCAACTTTCGCTTGCTCATATTTAGTTTGGTACAATTCAATTTGATCTTTGGATAATCTCAGAATTCCAGAACTAACAATAGCCGCCGTGTCTAGCTTTGTATTAGGGAATCCTGTTTGGAACCGAATGAACTGATTCTCAATTTCCTCAATGTTTTGACCTCTCTGGTTAATGAGTTTTATATCTTCTGCTGATAAAGAGTTCATCTGTTCTAAATATTTAATCAATAGCGAAGTTGTTCTATTTCAATTAAAAACGCTTTAATTTAAGTTTACATTTAATAAATCATCTGACTATGAGCTCAGACATTATAAAAATTACTTCTTCTTTTTATGGTATCATCATGGTACCTAAAGAGAGTTGGCGTGAGTATGGTTATGCACTTTTAACAATAGCCGGTTCGGATGGTGAGGTTTCTGATCCAGAACTTGAATGGCTAACCATTGAATGTGCCGATGCTGTTGGGGTTGATGAGGATATTGTGGCTGACTGGGAAGAATATGATTTTGAAGAAGGTGATCTTGAAGAAATATTTCACAATTTCAATTCTCGATCATTCGCCAACTTTAATAAGCTGCTTATTTACGATGCAATCAGAATGTCAAGTGCTGACGATGATTATGCACAAGACGAAAGAGAGCAAGTACACCATGCTGCCAATATTTTAAAAGTCCCGATGGACACTGTCATGGCGATAGAAGCGCTTGTTGAAATGGAACAAGCAGCCAATAAACTTAGAATGACGATTCTTTAACCGTAAATGGCATTCAATACATTGGCTAATCGAATGCCTGCCTGAAGTAATCTTTGATTAAGTAAATCCACATTGTCAAAGTTATATCGATAGCTAAGCTTTAAGTCGTCTGGCATGGTGTCATAACACTGACTTCTGACTTCTTTTGATTCATTTGCCCATTGTAAAACCTCTAAGGAAGACCAATCTAGAAGTTGTTGGTCTGAAGGATGGTCAATCCAATCGACATATTCAGAGTAGCTATATTTTTGCCCATCAATCATTTCACTATCCCATACTCTGTGCAAATTGGAATTCTCCCAGAAGTATTGAAGCTTCACATCATTTCCTCCTCTGTCTTCCCCATTACCCACATGAAGAGGTTGGTGGATGTCACCAATTAAGTGCACCAAACATTTTAATGCAAAGGCTTCATCCATGTCTGTAAAGTTTTTTGTCTCAAGTTCTCCCATCAACCGCTGAATGGTTACAATTATATCCCCTTCTTCAGGTGTTCCTGCTTCTTCATAGGATTTTCCGTCAGGAACTGTTGCATAATGCCATGAAGACATATGTCTATATGTTGCGTCGGACTTAATAAAGTCCATGTAGTTACTTACTTCGGCCAATGTTTCAAAGTCAAGCACTTTTTCAATATTCTTTTTTGCCTTTTTTGATAAATGACGCTCAGCAATCAGCCCAACAATGCGATGACCCGTAGCGCCCCATCCAAAAGATTGCAAGCAAATAATTAGAGAGAGGAATGGAAGAATAATTTTTTTCATAGGTTAAAGTTAAGGTGAAAGAGAATTTGACTTCAATCAATCATACAAAAAAAGAGAAGGCGTGACTGTAAAACAGTACACGCCTAATCACCAACCTAACCTAAAAGAAAGTCCTTAATAAACGTTTGAAGTTTATTTTATTATGATGTCTTTGTCATTAATACACTACAAACACACAAAATGTTGCAATCGTATCTTGAAATAGTTCATTTTTTAGATGAACTGGCTGGTTACATCTATCAATGAGACATTCTTGCTCTTGTCTAAAACCTTTTTAATCAAAGGCATGTAGTATTAAGGTTACTTTTGCGATTTAAATTTTGACTAGAGGGATTGGATACTAAAACATTACTAAAGCATTACGAAGAAAGTTCTCACATTAGAGCTATTGTAGATTCTATTGAAAACAAGAAGCGCCTCAGACTAAAAGGTATTTCAGGAAGTTATGATGCCTTAATGTTTGCCGCCTCCTTTAAATCTACTGGGGGAGTACATCTTGTCATTCTGCATGATTTCGAAGAAGCCTCCTATTTTCAAAATGACTTAGCAAATTTTTTAGAAAATGAATATGTCGCATTTCCTTCGTCATATAAGAAGCCTTACCAGTTTGAGGAAATAGAAAATGCTAATATTCTTCAAAGAGCAGAAGTTCTTAATCATCTCAATGATCGTGAAAATGTGGTTATTATCTCCTATCCAGAGGCCTTATCTGAAAAGGTGATCAACAAACGATCTCTTATTTCTAATACGTTTACAGCCAAACCCGGAGAACAGCTTGATGTTGAGTTTCTATCAGACTTATTAGTTACTTATGATTTCGAAAAAACTGATTTTGTTTATGAGCCCGGTCAGTTTTCAGTGAGAGGTGGTATTATCGATGTATTTTCTTATGCACACGAAAGACCTTATCGATTGGAGCTTTTCGGAGATGAAATTGAAACGATTCGTGAGTTTGATCCGGAAAGCCAACTATCAACCAAGGAGTTGGATCATATTTCTCTAATACCTAATGTCCAAACCAAGCTCGTCAGCGAAGAACGCCAATCTTTTCTGGATTATATCCCAAAAGAAACGTGCATATGGGTGAAGGATTACCAGCAGGCGTTAGACATTATTGATAAATCATTTCATAAAGTAGAAGAACAATTCCAGGTAATAAAAGAAATGAGTGGTGGTTCATCGCTTATAACCTCTCCTGATCAACTCTTCGAAACTCAAAGTTCATTTACAGAATCATTAGAGAAATTCACTATTGTAGAGTTTGGCAAACGATTTTACTTACCTCCAGATGAGGAGTTGACTATGGCTACACGTCCACAGCCCTCTTTTCATAAGAATTTCTCATTACTTGCAGATAATCTCAGAGAACTACAACAAGCAAATTTTCAAAAGTTAATTGCTGCAGAAGCATTTAAACAGATCGAAAGATTAGAAACCATTTTTGAAGAAGTGGATCCTAATCTATCATTTAAAGGCATTACTGCATCTTTAAGAGAAGGGTTCATCGATGATCAGGAGGAAATAGCCATTTATACAGATCATCAAATCTTTGATCGGTTTCATAGATACAAAGGCAAAGAAAAATTTACTAAAACCAAGGCGCTTACGCTTAAAGAATTAAAAACGCTTCAGCCTGGAGATTTCGTGACCCATATCGACTATGGGGTTGGTCGTTTTGCTGGTTTGGATACCGTTGATGTAGGATCAAACAAGCAAGAAGCTATTCGTTTGGTCTATCGTGATGATGATTTGCTTTATGTCAGCCTTCACGCTCTTCACAAAATTTCAAAATATTCCGGCAAAGAAGGAGAGCCACCGTCGATTAATAAGTTAGGTTCTCCCGACTGGGAGAATAAGAAGAAGAAAATCAAGCGAAAGGTCAAGGATATTGCCAAAGACCTGATTGATCTTTATGCCAAGAGGAAAGCTGCACGAGGATTCGCATTTCCGGAAGATGACTATTTGCAAGCAGAGCTTGAATCTTCATTCATGTATCAGGACACACCGGATCAATCTTTAGCAACTGCTGATGTAAAAGCCGACATGGAACAAGAGCACCCGATGGATCGTCTGGTTTGTGGAGATGTCGGTTTTGGCAAAACAGAAATAGCAATAAGAGCCGCTTTTAAGGCTGTTAATTCAGGAAAGCAAGTTGCTGTCTTGGTTCCAACAACCATTTTGGCAATGCAGCATCATCGAACTTTTTCTTCAAGACTGGAAAACATGCCGGTCACAATCGATTATATCAACAGGTTTAAGACTTCAAAACAAATTACCGACATTAAGAAAAGAGTTAAGGAAGGCAAAATCGACATCTTGATTGGAACTCATAGAATTGTCAACAAAGACATTGAGTTTAAAGATTTAGGCCTAATGATCATTGACGAAGAGCAGAAGTTTGGAGTCAAGGTTAAGGAAAAGCTCAAAGACATGCGTGTAAATGTGGACGCACTCACCTTAACGGCTACACCAATTCCTCGAACACTTCACTTTTCTTTGATGGGCGCCCGAGACCTTTCCATCATTTCAACTCCACCACCAAACAGGAGACCGGTAACAACAGAACTCCATGAGTTTAATGAAGAAGTAATTCGTGACTCAGTAAGTCATGAGTTACATAGAGGAGGTCAGGTTTTTATGGTTCACAATAGAGTAAGTGATATTGAGCAGGTTGGCAATCTGATTTTTAAATTGGTCCCAGATGCAAGAATAGGTATTGCCCATGGCCAAATGGAAGGGCATCAGTTAGAGAAAGCAATGTTGAAATTCATTGAGGGAGATTATGATGTGCTTGTCTCTACAAATATTATTGAAAGTGGTCTTGACATCCCAAATGCAAATACAATCATTATCAATAATGCGCACATGTTTGGTTTATCTGATCTTCACCAAATGAGGGGGCGTGTAGGTAGGTCAAATACTAAAGCATATTGCTTCATGCTTACCCCTCCAGTTTCGGCACTAACCAGTGATGCTCGTAAACGCTTAAATACATTAGAAGAGTTTTCTGATTTAGGTGATGGTTTCAAAGTTGCTATGCGAGACCTTGATATTAGAGGGGCCGGCAATTTATTAGGTGCAGAGCAAAGCGGTTTTATCAATGATATAGGCTTTGATATGTATCACAAAATTCTGGATGAAGCCATTCAAGAGCTAAAAGAAGGTGAGTATAAGCAGCTCTTTGAAAATGATCTAATGAAAAACAAGGAGGCCTTAGATAAAATGGTGGAAGATTGTAACATCGAAACCGACTTTGAGGCACTTATTCCTGAGAATTATGTGAGCAACATCTCGGAAAGACTTGGCCTTTATACACAATTGGATGATTTAAAGTCAGAGGTAGAACTTATAGATTTTATTAAAATGTTGATTGATCGTTTTGGACCACTTCCAAATGGTGTGAAAAACCTAACTGAAACCGTTCGATTGAGATGGAAGGCGATACAAATTGGTTTTGAGAAAGTAACGATTAAGAGCAATAAAATGCGTTGCTACATTTCTGACAAAAAGCCTCAGGAATATTTTCAATCACCTCGTTTTGGCAATGTTTTAGGTTTCATAAAATCCAATCCTCATGATAGTAGAATGAAGGAAGTAAAGAATAAACTCTTGATCAGCATTGACAATGTAGGCTCTATAGAAAATGCAAGAATAGTCATTGACCAAATGCATTCACCACTAACTCCGGCATGAACTTTTTAGCCTTTCAGCACAATAAAAGTTGAAATAAAAGCATTAGATCAATAGGTTTAGTCTAAAATCCATGAACTTACGATGGGTTTTTTGAAATATTTGTGTTTATTAGTACGTTGAAACGTTTCAAGACAAATTCAAACGGTGTTATGAAAAATTATGTGAGAGCAGCAAAGAGCGTTGGCTACTTTGCAATTGCTACAGCTTTTATAAGCGCGTGTAACCTAATTGGGGGAGGCGGAGGAGTCCCTACTGCCGAAAATCCCGGATATGCTAGCTCAGCTACAGGTTTGGAATTCAACGAAGAAGGTGGATTTTCCGTCAATGAATTCCAAGGTCAACCAGATGGCCCCAACCTAATCTTTATTGAAGGTGGAAGAACTGTACTAGGCTCTTTTGAAGAAGATGTTATTTATGCTCATGACAATGTGGAAAGAGCTGTAACTGTTGCTTCATTTTATATGGATGAAACAGAAGTTGCGAACATCCACTGGCTTGAGTACGAATTTTATATTAAGCAAGACTCAGACGAATACTATTGGAGAAATAACCTTCCTGATACTACCGTTTGGGCAAAAGATCTTGCATATAATGATCCATATGTAAACAGTTATTACAGATATCCAGGTTTTAGATATTTCCCTGTTGTAGGAGTAAACTGGAGACAAGCAGTAAACTATTGCAAGTGGAGAACCACTGTAGTTAATCTTAAACTTGCTGAAGAAGCAGGTTATTTAGACCCAATTGCTTCTGGTGATGACGCTTTTGCGGGAGCAGAAGGAGGAGACTTATCCGCATCAGCCGGAACAGCACCAGGATTATCTTCTGGAGTTGTTTTACCTGGTTACAGATTGCCTACTGAAGCTGAATGGGAATACGCTGCTCAAGCTCTTATTGGAACACAGTGGCTAGATGAAAATCAAACACACAAAAGACTTTACCCATGGGATGGTCATGCTTTAAGAAATCCTTATGGAAAAAGCATGGGTTATTTCCTTGCAAACTTTAAAAGAGGAAAAGGTGATTACGCCGGTATAGCTGGTAAGCTTAATGATGGTGCCATGATCACTACTTACATTTACGATTATCCACCAAATGATTTTGGCCTTTATAATATGGCTGGAAATGTAAATGAGTGGGTACAAGACGTTTATCGTCCACTTTCTTTCCAGGATATGGATGATTTAAACCCTGCTAGAAGAGATGCAGTTTTAGACTCTGAAAGCGGATATGATGCTAATTTCTCTTTTATTGGTAATGAAACTTCATACTCTGAAGATGAGTGGGTTAGAACCTCTGGATTACAGAAATCATATAATGCAGATAACCCTCCGGTCAGAAGAGTAAGAGTATACAAAGGAGGGTCTTGGGCTGATGTTGCATACTGGTTATCTCCTGGAACAAGAAGATTCCTTTTCGAAGATTCTGCAACATCGACAATTGGATTTAGATGCGCGATGATTCGGGCAGGATCTAATTTCTAAAGAAAAATTCTCACATAATTTTAGGCCGCTCCAATGGAGTGGCCTTTTTTTATTGACTTTATTTTCCTCTTGCTACAGAAGTAATGTGAATCTCTTTAACGTCTCCCTCGACTAGTCGTTCACAGAGCATTCCCACAGTGGCCCCTGTTGTAATGACATCATCAACTACTAAAATCGATTTGCCAGAAAGGCTTACTTGAGGCTTAGAAAATACGTTATTCATATTAGACCATCTACTTACCTTGCTTTTTCGAGTCTGACTTTGTGTGTTTACTAACCTTGAAATACAATTGGTGTTTATTGAAATTTTCAGTTGATCAGATATTCCTTCGGCTATTTTTTCGCTTTGATTATATCCTCTTCTTTGCAATTTCTGATGATGTAGCGGAACAGGAATAATTTCATCAATATCTAGATCATTTAATGTTTCGGACATCCATTCTCCAAGTAAGTTTCCAATCTCTCCTCTTCCCTTGTATTTTAAGTTGTGAAGTAAAGTTTGAGCAATTCCTCTATGGTTAAAATGCAAGAATGATGATGCCGATTTTATCTTTGGTTCAAAGGCAAATTTTTTCAGAAGATCGTTTGATTTATTTTGATGATCATTTGTACGAGGAAGATCAACCTTGCAGGCAGTACAAACAATTTTTTCTTCTGATATTAGCGATTGATTGCACCCGACACAGCTTACAGGGAAAATAAGAGATATAAAGTCACGTATCATTTAAAAGCAATGATATATAATGGTTTATAAAAAAGATCTAGATCTTCAAAAAGAATGGGTTGGCTTACTCTATAAGCTTAAGGAACTAACCGGAAAACGACCGGCAGATCTTAATGCCGTTCTTTTCCTAATTGGAGTTCAAGAGCTCGGAAAAGGAACCAAAAATTTTTCTAAAGAGGAAAAGCAAGACATTATGCATATTGCAATTTGTAAAGTTCTTTCCTTGGCAGGGTTTTATATTTTAGAAGGACACGATAAGGACGGTTGGCCACATTGGAAACTCATCAAAAAACTTCCTCGATTTGATCTTCTGGAGCAAGAAAAATTGTTAAAAATTCAAATTTTAGAATATTTCAAGAAAGAAATTGGTTGGTAACATGCACCTTTGGTTCTTATTGTCCGTTTACACTCCAATATGAGTGGTCTAGAAGAAGTAAAATCTAAACTTGAGTCTTTTAAGCGAAGGTACCATATCAGACAATTGATTATAGGTATTCTAAGCTTTCTAATCATTAATTCCATTGCTTTTTTAGCAATCAATAGCCTTGAAAGTCAATTCTGGTTAGGGGTTATGGGGAGGGCGATTCTGTTTTTTACATTCCTTTCTTTACTGCTCATCTCCATTTATTCATTCATCGTTCAACCGATTTTAAAACTGGCACATTTGAAGCGAGGGTTGAGTGATGAGAAGGCCGCTGTAGAAATATCCAAATACTTTCCTGAAATTGAAGATAAACTGATAAATACGCTTCAGTTAAGCAAGCTTGAAAACAATGAATTCCTAATTGCTGCTATTAATAAAAAGTCTAGCGATTTTAAAAAAATTAGATTTATTCAAGCTGTAGACTTTCGCGTAGCTAAAAAATATGGGTTTACTCTTTTGTTAGTTGCTTCTGCTTTTCTTCTCGTCTCATTCATCAATCCATCCATTATTACAGATAGCCCAACAAGAATTGTAAATTTTAAGAAAGAGTATGTTCCAGAAGCTCCATTTAGTTTCACAATTATAAATGATGACTTAACCGCATTCAGAGGTGAAGATTACAGCTTAAAAATTGGTATTGATGGTGACCAAATTCCAGAATTCGTTCAATTGATTATAGATGGAAAAAAGAATGGTTCTAGACTCCAAGTCACTGATGAAGGAATTGAATATAATTTCGAGAAAATCCAATCTGATAAAAAGGTTCTGTTAGAAGCAGCCGGTTTTAGATCAAAAACCTATGCTATTAATGTGAATGACCGTCCAGACCTTGTTTCCATGCTTATTCGGGTAGAAGAACCAGCATACACAGGAGGGCAAAGAAGAACCATTGAAAATACAGGAAATTTGACAATCTTAGAAGGTTCTACAGTTTTATGGGAAATAAATACAATTGCTTCAGATAGTGCTCATTTACTATTAAAAAATGATAAGTTAAAGTTCCCTCGCATGGGTGAAAACAGCTATTCTTTACAGGAAAGGCTAACCAATGGTGGAACTTATCGAATTGACCTCTTTAACGAATACAGTCAAAACAAATCAGAGTTGTCTTATTCAATAGACGTCATTAAGGACCAATATCCGGAAATTATTGCAGAATATTTCCCTGATTCAATTGGTTATCAATTTCTGACGGTAGCAGGTTCTATTTCGGATGATTATGGATTCACTTCTTTAAATATCAATTATAAAAAAGAAGGGAAACGTTCGTTTACTCGAATCCAATTGGAAATCAATCGTAAAGCAGGAAATCAAAGCTATTATGCCAGCTGGAACCTGGATACTTTAAATATCAATGCTGGAGAAACACTTGAAGTTTTTGTTAGTGTTCGTGATAATGATGGTGTCAACGGGCCAAAGGAGTCCAGAGCCAAAACATTCATTTTGAGAATTCCAACGGATGATGAAATTGATTCTATCATTTCTGATAAGCAAAGTGGAGTAGAAGATCAGTTGGGTGAAACAGAGATGAGAGCTGAAGAAATTGCTCAGAGACTTGAAGAAATCGAAAAGCGTTTGAAATCAGAGCAAAACTTTGATTGGCAAGAGAAAAAGTTGCTCGAGGATGTCATGGAAGATCGAGAAAAATTAACTGAACAGATAGAAGAGCTGAAGAAGAAACATGAGGATTTAATGAAATCCAGCAATCGTTTCAAAAAACAAAGCAGTCAACTTCAAGATAAAAGCCAAAAAATGCAAGAGCTGTTAGATCAGCTAATGGATGAAGAAACTCAGAAGCTATATGAGAAGCTAAAAGAATTAATGAGGGAAAATGCTCCTACTGACCAAATCAGTCAAGAGGTAGAAAATTTGAAGAAAAATGAACAAAATCTGGAGCGTGACCTGGAGAGAGCTCTCGAATTATTCAAACGTCTTAAAATGGAAAGTGCATTAGAGCAAAACCTACAAAAACTTGACTCTTTAGGAAGTCAACAGGAGAGAGCAGCTGAAAATCCTTCTAGTGAAGAGCAGCAAGAACAAATAAATGAGGAGTTTGACAAGTTTCGGGAAAAAATGGATGAGGTTCAAGAGATGAATCAAGAGCTGAAAAGGCCGGAAGCTCTCGAAGACTTTGAATTGGAAGAGCGGCAAATTGCTAAAGAACTTCGTGAAATTATGGAGCAAATGAAAAAAGAGAATGAAGCTGATTCGGAAGATGGCTCTAAAAATCAAGGCGAACAAAATCAAGAGAACCGCGAACAAGGAGAAGAGCAAGATGGTCAGGACAGTCAAGAAGGCGATGACAAATCAAATAGTGATCAGAAGCAGCAACAATCTAAAAGTACTAAGCAGAAACAACAAAATGCAGCTCAGCGAATGAAAAACTTGAGCAAAAAGCTCAATAATATGCAGGGCGGAATGCAAATGGAGATGATGCAGGCCAACCTGGATCAACTTAGAGATATCTTGGATAATCTTGTAAAACTATCCTTCAATCAAGAGGAGATTATGTTAGAAATGCGTGAAGTAAGTCAGTCGGATCCTCGGTTTCTCGAACTTTCTCAAGATCAGCTTAAACTTAAAGATGATGCCAAAGTGATTCAGGACAGCTTGCTTTCATTGGCTTCCAAGGTGGTTCAAATTTCTTCGTTCATTACACGAGAGGTTGGATCCATCAACGACAATATTGACGAGACTCTGGATTATTTAAAGGATAGAAATAGAGGTAGAGCGCTTTCCAGTCAGCAATTTGCCATGACCTCCATCAATAATCTCGCCTTGCTATTGGATGATACCATGCAACAGATGCAAATGGCTATGTCCGAAGCTATGGGAAATTCCAGTCAAGATCAGAAACAGCAATCACAAGGCCTTCCTGATCTGCAGGAGTTACAAAATCAACTAGGTGAGAAAATAAATGAATTGAAAGGTTCCGGTAAGTCAGGCCGTGAACTATCTGAAGAATTAGCCAGGCTTGCAGCGGAACAGGAATTGATAAGAAGGCAACTTGAAATGTTAAAAGAAGCTCAGGACGGAAAACCTGGTGGAGGATTAGGAGGAGATGAGCTTAAACGCGCCATTGACATGATGGAACAAAATGAAGTTGATCTTGTTAATAAGCGACTAACACAACAACTTATCAGCAGGCAGAAGCAAATTACCACTCGAATGCTGGAAGCAGAAAAAGCCCAACGTAACCAAGAAATGGATGAAGAAAGAGAGTCTCAACAACCTTCAGTTATCACAAGAGAAATCCCGCCAGGATTCGAAAAATACCTGGAGTTGAAGAAAAAAGAGATAGAATTATTAAAAACTATTCCTGTTGAGTTAAATCCATTTTATAAAAAAGAAGTAAACGACTATTTTAGACGCTTAAGTTCAGATCAAGAGAATGATTGACAATATTCAGATACAGATACCATCACTTCCTGAAAACATAAGGATTGTAGAAAGCTTTATTGACAATGCAAAAGATCAATACAAACTTAATGATGACATCTATGGTAATATTATGATTGCTGTTACAGAGTCTGTAAACAATGCAATTGTACATGGGAATCAATCAAATAGTAAAAAGAACGTTCATCTTCAGCTCGCCTTGGAAGAGTCTCTCATCAAATTTATTGTAGAAGATGAAGGAACTGGTTTTGACTATAGCAACCTCCCTGATCCCACTCTTCCCGAAAACTTAAGTAAACCTGGTGGTCGAGGAATATTTCTTATGAAGAATCTATGTGATGAAGTCTCCTTTAAAAAGGAAGGAAGAGTGGCAGAGTTGAGCTTCTATCTATCTTAATGAACATCCATTACTTTTCTGAGGGAATAGAATTTTCACTGGAAAACACCGACGAGAAATCGAAGTGGATAAGCTCTGTCATTGCAGATCATCATTACGATTTAGAGGAACTTAATTATATATTTTGTTCCGACGAATATCTTTTGTCCATCAACAAGCAACATTTAGATCACGATTATTACACTGACATCATCACCTTCGACAACTCAGAAGAGGACAGGAAAATTGAATCGGATATATTTATAAGTATTGATCGTGTTAGAGACAATGCAGAAAACGAAGGTCATCCTTTCGATAAAGAACTGTGTCGAGTCATGATTCATGGTGTTTTACACCTCCTTGGTTTTGATGACAAATCACCCGAAGAAAAAGAATTGATGAGAGAAAAAGAAGACGCCTGTTTATCTTTGCTCAAATTATAAGTTCCACGTGAAACATAATTGTGGGGTCTGGTGAAAGGTTCCACGTGAAACATTACAAAAGTATGCTACAAGAGTACGATATTATAGTGGTTGGCGCTGGACATGCCGGGTGCGAGGCGGCCGCTGCTGCTGCCAATATGGGTTCTAAGGTTCTGTTAGTAACCATGAATATGAACACCATTGCCCATATGTCATGCAATCCTGCAATGGGAGGGATAGCAAAAGGTCAGATAATCAGAGAAATTGATGCGCTTGGTGGGTATTCAGGAATAGTCACCGATAAATCAATGATTCAATTTCGCATGCTTAATAGATCCAAAGGTCCTGCCATGTGGAGTCCGCGTGCTCAATCTGATCGTATGAGATTTGCTGAAGAATGGAGGTTGTCATTAGAAAAAATTGAAAACCTTGACTTCTGGCAAGAAATGGTCAATGGCCTGATTGTAAAAGATGGTAGAGTTGTAGGTGTAAAAACCGGTATTGGCCTAGAAATTAAATCAAAGGCTGTAATCCTTACCAATGGAACGTTTTTAAATGGCCTTATCCATATTGGAGAAAAACAATTTGGAGGAGGGAGATCTGGTGAACGTGCTGCTACAGGAATTACCGAACAATTGGTAGAGTTGGGTTTTGAGGCAGGCCGTATGAAAACAGGAACCCCGCCTAGAGTTGATGGAAGATCACTCGACTATACTAAAATGGAAGAACAGGAGGGCGATGAACTGCCAGGTAAGTTTTCTTATTTGGACTCAACTAGGCCTTTGTCACAACAAAGAAGTTGCCATATAACATATACCAACCCGGAGGTTCATGAGATACTGCAGACAGGATTTGAAAAATCTCCCATGTTTAATGGCAGAATTCAGGGACTTGGCCCAAGGTATTGCCCATCCATAGAAGACAAGATTAATCGATTTGCTAATCGAAATAGACATCAAATATTTGTAGAGCCAGAAGGATGGAACACCGTTGAAATCTACGTCAACGGATTTTCAACCTCACTTCCGGAAGATGTTCAGTTCAAAGCTCTAAGAAAAGTTCCTGGTTTTGAGAATGTAAAAATGTTTAGGCCTGGATATGCCATTGAGTATGATTTCTTTCCTCCAACTCAATTGTCTAATACACTGGAAACGAACCTTATTGATAACCTTTATTTTGCTGGACAGATAAATGGAACCACCGGGTATGAGGAAGCAGCTTGCCAGGGAATGATGGCAGGAATCAATGCGCACCTCAAAATATCTGAAGAGCAACCGTTCATTCTTAAAAGAAATGAAGCATATATTGGTGTTCTAATAGACGATCTAATCAATAAAGGCACAGATGAACCTTATCGAATGTTTACTTCCAGGGCTGAGTTCAGGCTCTTGCTCAGACAAGATAATGCCGACTTAAGACTCACTGAAATCAGTAATAAATTAGGATTGGCATCAAATAAAAGACTAGAGCTTGTAAATAAGAAAAGACAAGAAACTGATGAACTGATTAACCTGTTACACAAACTTCAGTTCAAGCCGAATGATGTTGAAGAAAATCTAGCCTCATTATCATCAGCTCCAATAAAAGATAAGTCTTCTTTGGCAACAATTTTAAAGCGTCCAGAAATAACCATATATGACTTTAAGATTTTTTCGGAGGAAATAGAAAAAGCACTTAACAATTACTCAGCTGAGGTAATTGAGCAAACAGAGATTCAAATTAAGTATCAAACGTACATTGAGAGAGAGCAACAGAACTCAGAGAAAATGAGCAACTTAGAAAATTTGAAAATCAAAAAATCCTTTGACTATAATAACCTATCCTCACTATCTGCCGAGGCAAAAGAAAAACTATTAAAAATCAAACCTGAGACACTTGGTCAGGCATCCAGAATAAGTGGTGTGTCACCATCAGATGTTTCTGTTCTCATGGTATATCTAGGGAGATAATGTACGAAAAACTAGAAGCTTGCCCAATTTGCAAGAATACCCAGTTTCAAAATCATATTATCTGTGATGATCATTCTGTCTCAAAAGAGAGCTTTGCATTAGTGGAATGTACAAAATGTAATCTGGTATTTACAAATCCAAGACCAGAGGAGAAACATTTACATAAATATTACAATAGCGACAACTACATATCTCATACTGACAAGGCCAATAATCTTATCAACCTTATCTACAAGCTTGTTAGGAAATACACACTAAGGCAAAAACTATCGCTGGTCAATTCACTCACTAAAAAAAGTAAACTGCTTTTAGATTATGGTTGTGGTACTGGTGATTTTATAAAGCTTTGTAACCAAAATAAATGGCAAGCTTTTGGATATGAACCAGATGATATTGCAAGAAGTATTGCACAATCAAAAAATAATACGATAATAGAAAGGCTTTCTGAAATAAAGCAACCTGTAGATATTATTACAGCATGGCATGTAATAGAGCATGTATCAGATTTGAGTCAGACAATCAAAAGCTTAAAAAAGAAACTTAAAGATGGGGGCCATATGATTTTAGCACTTCCAAATCATAAATCATATGATAGTGAATACTATAAGGAATATTGGGCCGGGTATGATGTGCCTAGACATCTGTATCATTTCGATCAAGAATCTTTAAGTAACCTTGCTTCTAAGCACAAACTTAAATTGGTAAAAGTGCATCCACAGAAATTCGACTCATATTACGTTTCACTACTTAGTGAGAAATATAAAGGACATCATGGATTTATGAACGCGCTGAAGATAGGTTACAAGTCAAATCAAAAAGCAAAAAATAATAATCAATACTCTAGTCTGATTTACATCCTTCGCAAATGAAGAAATTAGTTTATTTAATATTTATATTCATTTGCATTGATCTTTCATTTCAAAGATGTGCAAATCCAGGAAACCCAACTGGTGGTCCAAAAGATACTATTCCTCCGATATTAATTAATTCCATTCCCAAATCAGGAACAACGAATTTCAATAGTCAGGAAATAATACTGGAATTCTCAGAATTTGTAAATGCAGATAAACTCAGACAAGAACTAATTATCACTCCTAAAACAGATATTACATACAAATCAATAGCAAAACGTAACAAACTCTACATTAAACTGGAAGAACCTTTACCTGATTCTACAACATATAATTTCAATTTCTCTGAAGGAGTAACAGATATTACGGAGAAGAACCCAGCTGTTAACTTATCAGTGGCATTTAGCACAGGGCCATTCATAGATAGTCTCTCCATAAATGGATCAGTAGAAGAACTGATGACAAAAGAAGCAGGCGAAGGATTTATCGTAGGCCTTTATCCATTGACAGATACCCTTAATTATTTCACTCAAAATCCCATGTACTTTACTAGTTCAAATGAAGCGGGTGAATACTCGATTGAATATATTAAAACAGGTACATACAAAATACTAGCGTTTGAAGATGACAATGGAAATCTTCTACTAGATCCGGAAACTGAACAACATGGATTTTTAGAACAAACCATTCAACTAGATACTGCTATAGCATTGCCTCCCATTCGTTGCATTCTACAAAATGTTAAACCTATTGAGCTTATCAATGCAAGACCTGCAGGACCATATGTTGAAATAAAATTCAATAAGAAACCAGATCAATATACCATACTACCAGAGTATCTATATCATAACATTACAGGAGACAATAAGGATGTAATTAGAATATATAAATCAGAACGGCTTAATTATAATGACAGCATTGAATCGTACATTACTGTAAGGGACAGTTTGGGGAATCAATTATCAGATACAATTAAATTTGTGTTTCTAGAATCTAATAGGAAACCATCTAAGTTTAGTATATCCCCGAATCCTACTAAGCTTGAACTTCAAGATTCTATTAAAGTTAAATTTCAATTTAATAAACCCATCAAGGAATTCGATTCTGCAGCCTTCAACATAATTGCAGATTCAACATTCACATATTCAATCAAGCATTTAAAACAGATCTGGAATTTGAATAAAACTTCTTTGACAGCAACTATTCAAATTGATAAAGACTCGCTGTTAGCAAAATATACTCAATCATTACCTAAAGATACTTTAACACAAGATTCCACTAAAGCAGCAAAGAGTGCAGGACTTAAGAGAAGCTCCGGAAATAATTTAAAATTAGTAATTGACCCTGCAGCTTTTATATCCGTTGAAAATGATTCATCCAAGCAAGTGGAAATTCCTCTTCAATCAAAGAAAAAACAGCTTGGCGGAACCATAGATCTCACAATTAATACCGACTACAATTCATTTACATTTCAATTAATCAGTGAATCTGGAGATGTCAAATATGCTTTTAAGAATAAGAAGAAATTTCAATTCATCGACATAAAACCTGATACTTATAATATTCGAGTACTTATAGATGAAGACAATAATGGAAGTTGGTCTTACGGAAATCTTCTTAAAAATCAGGAACCTGAACAAGTCTATCTATATCCTGAGTCAACTTCAGTTAGAGAAAATTGGGTCATAGAATTGGGGATAAGTTTCTAAACACTGTTTATAACTCCTACTCACATTGTTAATAAACTCCTTACAATAGACTCTTGACTGATCAAATTACCAAAGCCAATTTTATAACTTTAATATTTATTAGATTATCTACAATCTATACAATAGGCTATGACAATTATTTTCCAACAATTAGTAAACACTACATTATCCACAAAAATCATAACACATTATAAATCAGTAAATTAATTGTTAATTATCCGTTAGTTTAACTTGCCCAAACCTAAGCCTTATAAACATTCTACTATAACAAATAAAAATCAAGAATCTTATCCACGAATCCACAGCTCTAATAATAAGAATAATATTTAATTAAACTTTATATATATAATATAGGTATGTATATAAGTGAACTTCATTTCGTATGCTTCGAAACTTTTTAATCTTCATTTTACTTCCCCTTCAAATTATAATGGCGCAGGATCATTCACAGATTCAAATTGCCAATGAATACTATCAGCAAGGAGATTTGGAAAAGGCTAAGCTGAGTTATCAAGAGCTTGCTGAGAATCCATATAATCTTCAATTGATAGCAAGTAATTATTTGACTCTACTTAAATCCACTGCTGAATTTGACGAAGCTGAAAAATTCTTAAAGAAAGCAATAAAGACTTATCCATCTAACTTGCAATTTCAAGCCAGCCTTGCTGCAGTATATCACGAATCCGGAGATATTGATAAACTAGATAACTACATTAAAGAATTACGAAAAGAATCAAAATCCAATCCGTTCCAATTGGGTATTCTTGCTCAATATCTAGCAAGCGAGCAGCTTTATTATGAGGCGATAAAATTCTTCAATGATTCCAGAGAAATCAGAAACAATCCTTCGGTTCATGCGCTGGAGTTAGCGACCATTTATCGAATGGTAAATGATAAGTCTTCCATGATTGAGGAGTATCTCAATTATGCTTCAGACAGCCCCAATAGATTAAGCTATATTAAAAATCTGCTCCAAAACTTTATTCAGCAAGAAGAAGATCTTGATGAGTTAGAATCTACATTGATAAGAAAGATGCAAGAGAATCCGCAAGACACAAAATTTGCGGAGCTACTCTTATGGGTAGAGTTACAGCGGAAAAATTTTTACGGGGCGTTCGTTCAGGCAAAGGCAATCGACAAAAGAAACCAAAGACCAGGAGATCGAACAATGGATATTGGTCGGATTGCTCTGGAGAATAAAGCCTATGAGGATGCTGAAGAAATTTTTGAATACGTGGCGAAATCCTATCCTAACTCTCGAAACTATCAATTTGCAAGAAAATTATGGATGGAATCAAAAGAGGAAAAACTAAAGAATACTTATCCAATCAATCGTGAAGAAATTCGTGAGCTGGCAGGTCAATACCAATTGCTTTATGATGAGCTTTATCCATCACAAACTTCATTTGATGCACTTCGAAGCAAAGCATTGCTTCATGCTTTTTATTTAAATGAAATTGATTTTGCGGCACAGCTGCTGAACAAGCTGGTACAAAATCCAAGAGCTGGGATACAATTGATTTCCAAAAGTAAATTGGATCTTGGCGATATCTATTTGCTGAAAGGAGAACCATGGGAGGCTACACTCCTTTATTCTCAAGTTGAAAAGGCTTATAAAAGTCACCCTTTAGGATATGATGCCAAATTAAGAAATGCTCGTCTGCACTATTTCACTGGTAACTTTGCGTTGGCCAAAGGTCACCTGGATATTCTAAAAAAGAATACTACAAGAGAAATTTCCAATGATGCGATTTCGCTAGGGATGCTTATTACTGATAATACCGCTCTTGATACAACCGATGCAGTGATGCAAGAATTTGCAAATATTGAATTACTCATTTTTCAAAATAAGAAAGGTGAGGCCAATCAAAGATTGACAACCATGCTAGAGATGTACAACCATCATTCGATCACCGATGAAATTTACTGGCTGAAATCTAAACTAGAGCTTGAGTCGGGAAATACGGAAATGGCTATAAATTACCTCGACCAAATCTTGGCTTCTTATTCATATGATATTTTGGCAGATGATGCTGCATTCAAAAAAGCAGAAATATTTGATATGCATGTCAAAGATATTGAACAGGCCAAGTCTCAATATCAGCAATTCTTAATAGACTATCCCGGAAGTATGTATGCAGCAGAAGCTCGGAAAAGATTCCGAAGATTAAGAGGGGATTTTATCAACTAAGGGTAAAACTGAAGTCTGCTTAATTTTTTTGAGAACCATCATACTTTGAACCAATCGAATGTTGTTGAGCTTAGCAAGCTTCCGGTTTACAAAATCTGCATATTCGTCCATATCCCTAACCAGCACTTTAACCAAAAAATCAAACGTTCCAGCCAGGTGGTAGCATTCCATAACTTCACTAAACTTTGCAATCTCAATTTCGAATTCTCGTAAATACTCAGACTTGTGAGATTCCAGAGTAACAGATGAAAAAACCTCAAATCCGAATCCGGCTTTCTTATGATCAACAGAAGCATGATATCCGGTAATAAGTCCCTTGGCTTCTAATCTTCGTAACCGCTCGTAGATTGGTGTGATACTCAGGCCAAGTTCTGCACTTAGCTCTTTCATTGTCAATTTGCCATTCTGCTGAAGCATAAGCACCAATTGTTTGTCAATGTCATCCATGGTTTTTCTGTTACTCTCCTGTATTTCCAATAATTATAGAAAATTAATCTAAATATTAATATTTATATAGATGAATTTTCTGTTTCAATTTTAATTTATGGATAAATCAACCACCTTAGTTTCATAATTGATTTTGCTATGAAGAAGATGAGTCCTGAAAGTTTGATGATGTCATATGGTTTTAAACCGGAACTATCAGAAGGAGCGATCAAACCGCCGATTTTTCAAACATCAACTTTTGTTTTCAGAAGCGCTGAGCACGGGAAAGCATTTTTTGAGCAAGCATATGGACTTAGAGAGAAAGATGAAGGAGAAGAGCTTGGACTTATCTACAGCAGGCTAAATAATCCGGACCTTGAAATATTAGAAAACAGACTTACACTTTGGGATCAATCGGAAGACGCAGCTGTTTTCGAAAGTGGAATGGGAGCGATTACCACCACACTGCTCAGATTTTTAGAGCCGGGGGACTTACTTGTGCATAGTAATCCGATCTATGGTGGCACAGATCATTTTGTGAAACACGTTCTCCCAAAATTTGGAATTAATATTCTGGGTTTTGACCCAATGGACAGTCAGAGTGAAATTGAAAAATTGATTCAAGATTCTGGATACGCTGATCGCCTGAAAATGGTTTACGTAGAAACGCCTGCTAATCCAACAAACCAATTGGTTGACCTTGAAATGTGTAGAGCGATCGCAGACAAATTTCAAAAGGGAGAAGAGCGACCGGTGGTAGCTGTTGACAATACATACATGGGCCCACTTTGGCAGCATCCATTAAAACATGGAGCCGATTTGGTTTTGTACTCTGCCACAAAATATATCGGTGGACATAGTGATGTGATTGCCGGAGCATGTTTGGGAGGTAAGGAACACATTGCTATGATCAAGGAAATGCGAACGTTTCTTGGAAACATGGCTGGACCTTGGACCGGGTGGTTATTACTTAGAAGTTTGGAAACATTAAAAGTCCGAATGGAACAGCAAGCAAGGAATGCTAAAATTGTTTACGAGCAAATTAAGGATCATCCTAAAGTTAAAACCATTCATTACCTGGGAGCTCTTAAACCAGGAACGAGGCAATACGAAATTTTCGAAAAACAATACAGTTCGGCAGGAGCAATGCTTTCCATTATTCTGGAAGGAGGAGAAAAAGAAAGCTTCAAATTTTTGAATAATCTCAAATTGATCAAGCTAGCAGTAAGTTTAGGAAGTACTGAATCATTGGCACAACACCCTGCCACTATGACTCACGCCGGAGTAGACCCTGAGGATAGAAAAAAATACGGTATTTCAGATAACCTGGTTAGACTTTCAGTTGGAGTGGAAAATGCCGATGATTTGATTTGGGATATCAAGCAAGCACTGGAGGCTTAAAGCAGTATCAGTCTCGGCGGGGTAGGCTCCATCAATGATGGATCCGGAGAGAAATGCTTATTCATAAACCCATTCATTTCATCTATGGTCTTATCAGAGAGTAACGGAAGCAATTCCTCGATCACTTCTCCGGAAATCATATAGGGAGGGTTTTGCATATTGAGTTTTCCTCCTTTACAATGGGCATAGATCTGATACTCCCTACAATGATCAACCTCCGTATTCTTGATCATGCATTTTTTCAAATTTTCTCTTGGGTCATTCTCCTGCATCTCCAATCGGTTTTGCACGTTCATGTTTTCCTGAAAGTATTGCATCATTTTTTGCCAAGAGTCCTTTGATATTTCTTTTCTCATTCGTTCTGCACAATCCATACAAATGGCATAATCAAACACCACATCCTTGGCTGAGTATCCCTCATAATTTTTCACAGCTTTCTCGATGATATACTCTGTCTCATCATCCAAGAGAAATTTCTCACACTCTATGCATCGCTCAAATGGAGCATTGGTTTCAAAAGAATAGAAATCTTTGGGAATGTTGTGTTCACTCATGTTTCAAATCTAAAATTAAAAGAGGGAGTCACGAAAAATAGTATGCATGCATAACAAATTTTGCTATATTTGAAGAACAGTATCCGCCTATGAAAAGAGAAGAAACAGTCGATTACAACATCAAAGGGCTTTGGCACAGCATATCCAGAATGTACAATCAGTTTGGATCGCAATATGATATTACTGCATCTACTGGGTTTGTCATGCTAAACATTGATGTTGAAAACGGAACACCAGCTACTAAGATAGCTCCTCTTTTGGGCATGGAATCAAGAAGCCTTACCCGAATGCTTAAATCCATGGAAGAAAAAAGATGGGTATACCGTGAAAAGGACCCGACGGATGGAAGGTCAGTTAGAATTTTTCTAACCGAACTAGGAAAAGAGAAAAGGGAGTTGTCCAGGCGAGCTGTACGAGAGTTCAATTCCAAAATACGATCACTAATCGATCAGGAAAAACTAAATACATTTTTTATGGTTGCTCAACAAATTAATGAAATTGTTGACGACCCAAAGTTGTTCAATAAAATAGCAGATCAAATATCAGAGGAATTTGCTAATTCAGGACTTGTACATAATCAATAGAAATAAACGAATACAGAAACCAATAATAATGAAACGAACCATTAAGAAAGCAGCCGTTTTAGGATCCGGAATTATGGGATCAAGAATCGCTTGTCACTTCGCAAATATCGGAGTGGAAGTGATATTGCTTGACATTGTTCCAAGGGATCTGGATGAAAAACAAAAAAATAATCCAGCAGCAAAAAACAAGTTGGTAAATGATGCATTGCAGACAGCAATAAAATCAAACCCATCACCTCTTTATGATAAGGATAAGGCGCGATTGATTGAAACCGGGAACTTTGATGATGACTTGAAGCGCATCGCAGAAGTCGATTGGATCATTGAGGTTGTTGTTGAGAATCTGGAAATTAAAAAATCACTTTTTGAGAAAGTCGAAAAACACAGAAAACCCGGAACACTAATTACATCAAATACTTCAGGTATTCCGATTCACCTGATGTTGGATGGAAGAAGTGATGATTTTCAAAAACACTTCTGTGGAACGCACTTTTTCAACCCACCAAGATATTTGAGGTTATTAGAAATAATACCGACTGCAAAAACGGATCCAGAGATAACGGAGTTTTTCATGCAGTACGGAGACCTTTATTTGGGTAAAGAGACGGTTCTTTGTAAAGACACACCAGCGTTTATTGCCAATCGAATTGGGGTTTATGGAATGATGTCCACCATCCATGTGACAGATGAGCTTGGTCTTACTGTCAATGAGGTAGATAAATTAACCGGACCAGTCATTGGTCACGCAAAGTCCGCTACCTTCCGAACCTCTGATGTGGTAGGACTTGATACCTTGGTCAATGTTTCAAATAACCTTTATGCAGCCCTAGAGAAAGACGAATCGAGAGATAAATTCAAACTTCCTCGTGTGGTTCAAAAACTTTCTGATGAAAAATGGCTCGGTGATAAAACCGGTCAGGGATTTTACAAAAAAGTTAAGAAGGATGGAAAGTCAGAGATTTTGGAACTGAACCTTCAGACATTTGAATACGAGCCAAAATCCAAGGCGAAGTTTGATGTGATGGATAAAACCAAAAACGTCGAAGATGTACGAGGTAGACTTCCTATTCTTCTTAAAGATGAAGGCAAAGCAGGAGAATTTTATAGAAAGACATTTTATGATCTTTTTAGATACTGTTCAAACCGAATTCCTGAAATAGCCGATGAGCTTTACAGAATTGATCAGGCGGTAGCAGCAGGTTTTGCCTGGGAGGTTGGGCCATTCGAATCGTGGGATGTGCTTGGAGTGGAAGAAACAGCGGCCAAAATGAAAGAAGCAGGTTTCGAGCCGGCAAGCTGGATTCAAGAAATGCTTGATGCAGGAAACAAATCTTTCTACAAATTTGAAAATGGCAAGAAGCATTACTATGATATCCCGTCGAAATCATACAAAGTAATTCCGGGTACAGAAGGACTCATCTTCCTGGATGCATTTAAAGAAAACAATGTGGTTTGGCAAAAGCCAGGAGCTACCATTTATGATATTGGTGATGGTGTACTAAACCTTGAGTTCCATACGAAGATGAACTCAGTGGATGCAGATGTAATCGAAGGAATCAACACGGCCATAACCATGGCTGAAAAAGACTATCGTGGAGTGGTGATTGGAAATGAAGGTCAACAATTCTCAGCGGGTGCAAACCTGGCCATGCTTTTCATGTACGCGGTAGATCAGGAATTTGATGAAATTGACCTGATGGTACGAACCTTCCAAAACACGATGACGAAAGCAAGATTCTCAAGCGTGCCGGTAGTTGCTGCAACTTCTGGGCTGGTACTTGGTGGTGGCTGTGAATTGTCACTTCACTGTGATGCCATCCAGGCACATGCTGAATCGTACGTTGGGTTAGTTGAAGTTGGTGTAGGTCTAATTCCAGGAGGAGGAGGAACTAAAGAAATGACTTTGCGAGCGTCAGATGATTTTACTCCAGGAGATCCTGAATTGAATACACTTCAGGAATACTTTATGAATATTGCAACTGCCAAAGTAGCAACTTCTGCGGCGGAAGCCAGAAAAATGAATATCCTGAGAGGAGCGGATGAAATTACTCTCAATAGGAAAAGACTTCTGACTGATGCTAAAGAGAAAGTGTTAGCACTAGCAGATGCTGGGTACACACAACCAGTTCCAAGGGATAACATAAAAGTTCAGGGCAAATCTGCACTGGCAATGTTCCACGCGGGAATCAGTGGAATGAAATATGGCAGCTACATTTCTGAGCACGACCAGAAGATTGGTCAGAAGCTTGCCTGGATTATGGCAGGAGGAGACTTGTCCGCACCGACAGAAGTTTCAGAGCAGTATTTATTGGACTTGGAAAGAGAAGCTTTCTTGAGCCTTTGTGGGGAACCGAAAACTTTGGAACGTATCCAAAGCATATTGTTTAAAGGAAAGCCTTTGAGAAACTAAGATTTGTTAGAGATTAAATAAAAAATTATGAATGCATATATAGTAGCAGGATACAGATCGGCGGTAGGGAGAGCCAAAAAAGGAGGCTTCCGTTTTTATCGTCCGGATGATTTAGCAGCGGATGTTATCAAGCATCTTGTTGGATCGATTAAAGATTTTGACGCAACAAGAGTAGACGACCTGATTGTTGGGAACGCTATTCCTGAGGCTGAGCAAGGATTACAAATGGGAAGGTATATTTCCCTTCTTTCATTACCAATCTCAGTTCCGGGTATGATTATCAACCGATACTGTGGATCAGGATTAGAGGCAATTCATTTGGCATGTGCTCGAATTCATTCAGGTACAGCTGATTGTATTATTGCTGGAGGAACAGAATCAATGAGTTTGGTACCAATGATGGGATACAAAGCGGCATTGAACTGGAAGATTGCAGAAGAGCACCCGGAATACTATTTGAACATGGGTCTTACGGCTGAGGAAGTTGCCAAAGATTTCAACATTTCAGCAGAGGATTCCAACAAGTTTGCCATGGAGTCTCATCAGAAAGCTGCAAAAGCTATCAAAGATGGAAAGTTCAAAGATGAAATTGTGCCGATAACGGTTGAAGAAACTTTTGTTGGTGAAGATGGTAAGCGCCATAAGAAAGAATTCGTAGTAGATACCGATGAGTGTGTAAGAGAAGAAACGAACATGGAGACACTCGCAAAACTTCGCCCGGCATTTAAGAACGGAGGGCAGGTGACTGCAGGAAACGCTTCTCCAACTTCAGATGGTGCAGCGTTTGTTATGGTGATGAGTGAAAAAATGGTGAAAGAGCACAATCTTGAACCGATTGCTCAAATGATTAGCTATACAGCAGCAGGTGTAGATCCGAGAATTATGGGTATTGGCCCGGTAGAAGCGGTACCAAAGGCACTTAAGCAAGCAGGCTTGAAGCAAGATGATTTGGATCTTATCGAGTTGAATGAAGCATTTGCGGCTCAATCTCTTGGAGTGATCAGAGGTTTGGATTTAGATACGAGCAAGCTCAATGTAAATGGAGGAGCAATTGCATTGGGTCATCCGCTTGGATGTACTGGAGCCAAGCTATCCATTTCACTATTCAATGAGATGAGGAGAAGAAAGAGCAAATATGGTATGGTGACAGCATGTGTGGGAGGAGGCCAGGGAGTTGCCGGTATTTATGAGTTTCTGAACTAGTAAAACCTTTTGGTTAAATAAATAATCAGGTCATCAACATTTCGTTGGTGGCCTTTTTTATTGCCGTTTAGCATAAATAGCTTACCACTCCCTATTTTGATCGGCAACCATAAATGATTATGCCGTTAGTTCGATTAACTTGTTACCAAATTTTATTCGAATGAGAAATACACTATCACTTACACTACTATTCCTCTCCGTAATAGCACTCTCTCAAACAGACCAGGAGTTAGCGGAACAATCAGTGGATCAAAACTTGATAAAAAGCCATATTGGATTTTTGGCTTCTGATGAATTAAAGGGAAGAGACACTCCTTCAGAAGGGTTAAAGATTGCAGCTAAATATATTGAAAGCAGGTTTGTAGAATATGGTGTGCAGGTTGCACCCGGAATGGAAAGCTACATCCAGCAGGTACCGATGAAGAAAGTAAGTCCACCTAACGAAGGAACTTTAACTCTGGGTGATTCAAAGTATAACTTTCAAGATGATTTTATAATGCTTGAAGGAGAGAATACTGAGTTGACTGGTGAGTTCATATACGTAAATTATGGTTTGGAAGACGACTTTGACGGGGTAGATGTCGAGGGTAAAATTGTTGTGGCGATATGTGGTGATGGAGTAGCCGATAACCCCCAACAGTGGTTTAGCCAATCTATAGAAAAACGACTTAAAGTTGCCTCAATGGGCGGTATTGCCTTGGTGGAGCTGTATAATTCCCCGGTAATTCCATGGAATTTTTTGGTAAGATACTTTTCTGGCGATCAGGTTGTACTTGATGAATCCAAAGATGAAGAATCTCTAACGCACTTATGGATGAACAGGTCTGCACAGGACTTTAACTCTGAAAAAACAAATGCCAGCATAACAATAGCTGGGGCGGTCAACGATAAGTTTAATTCTCAGAATGTGGTTGGGTATGTTGAAGGCTCTGATCCAAAGTTGAAAGAAGAGATTATTGTTTATTCTGCACATTATGATCATGTTGGAATTGGTCAGGCAGATGCAAATGGAGATAGCATTTATAATGGATCGAGAGATAATGCAGTTGGAACAGTAACTGTATTGTCAGCAGCGCAAAGCTTGGCAAAAACCCCAACCAAGAGATCTGGGCTATTTGTTCTTTTTACTGCTGAAGAAAAAGGCCTTCTTGGAAGTAAATACTTTGTTGATAATTCACCAGTGCCTTTAGATGAGATTGTTTATTGTTTTAACTCAGACAATGGGGGTTACAATGACACTTCCAAAGCCACGATTATCGGTTTGACACGAACAACAGCAGAAGAAATGATCATCGAAGCTTGCAAAACATTTGGCCTTGAAGCAATTGAAGATCAGGCGCCTGAGCAAGGGTTGTTTGACAGGTCCGATAACGTGCGTTTTGCTTCCAAGGGTATTCCAGCACCAACATTCAGTTTAGGATTTACCGCTTTTGATGAGGAGATAACAAAATATTATCATCAGGCAGGAGACAATCCCAACACATTAGACTATGTCTATCTGGAGAAATTCTTCAAGAGTTATGTATATGCTTGCCGAATGATTGGCAATTCCAAGAATGCACCTTTTTGGATCAAAGGAGATAAATACTACGACTCAGGGAAAGAACTTTATAAAGATTAAAAATAAAAAGGCCCGGAAAGGGCCTTTTTACTTTGAATAGAGGATTAGTGGTGAGTTCGGGGTTTCAAATAATTTTTTTAATTGAAAATACCAGGGAGCCCACTATGTGAGTGAGATAGTTGGCAAACCAAAGGATTAAGCGAAAACCTTGGACTCCCGGTATCTTCATAGATTAACCATCAACCTAAGAGCATATCATCTATTTGGTTAAATAAATGACATTATGAAATTAGGTATTTGACACACTAAAAAATTTTAGAGTCTAGCGGTGATCAAACAAGTGGAAAAGGTAAACAACTGTTAATCAACAACTTATATTTTACAAGTGTTGAGTATTTTACCAGAAAGAAGGGAGTAGAATACCCAAAAAGGGGTAGTGCCTAAAATGCGGCTATTCCATTTTGAAAGGCAAACTTTACTAAACCTACTGCGTTTTTCGCTTTGGTTTTTTTCATGAGATTCTTTCTATGGGTATGAATTGTCTGTTCGCTCAAGAAAAGCTTTTCTCCTATTTCTTTCATTGTAAGCTCTTGACAGATCAATTGAAGAACTTCGATTTCCCTTGGGCTGATATCTGCTCTTCTGGCAAGACCTTTATCCAACCCATCTTTTTGAACCTTTTTATGAAGTGCTTTGGAAACGAGTTGATTGTAGTAGAAATCGTTGTTGATTACTGACAGAATAGCCTTGTGGACTTCTTCTGGGTCAGCATTTTTTAATAGGTAACTGTGAACGCCAATCTCAATTAAATCAGAAATTATCTGAAGTGAGTCATGCATTGAGATCATTATGATCTTGACATCCGGGTGTTTAGAAGTGATTTTCTTTGCCGTTTCCCATCCGTCCATAACAGGCATCTCGAGATCAAGCAATATCAAATCAAATGTATCTTCTGATAATTTTTCCAGTGCTTCTTTTCCATTTTCAGCCTCTCCAATCTGCCCCACTTCACCAAAGGACTCTAAGAGCATCATTGTTCCACGCCGAAAAAGTGTATGATCGTCAGTGACGAGAATATTTAGCTTATCTGGTTGAATCATCTCACTAGGTTGAGAGATCAAATTAATCAATTGATGTGTCTATAACCAAATTAACTTGTGCTCCACCCGTTTCAAGATTCGAAAATTCTGCAGTTGCTCCTATTGATTGGGCCCGATTCATAATATTTAATAGGCCCATTCCGTCTGTATCCAAAAGCATATCATCAGGGAAACCATTGCCATTATCCCTATAACAAATTACTTTTTTTGCATTTGATTTCTCAAATGAGACACTAATGATGGTAGCATTACTATGTTTAATAGTGTTATTGGTAAGCTCCTGCAAGATTCTGAAAAGCATTAGTTCATGATCATCATTGAGAGAAAAATCTTGCCATTCTTCAATAGAGGCAGTTAAATTATTAGACGAGATTTTATCAAAATGATCTTCAATCGCTTTTTTCAATCCATACTTTTTCAAAATAACAGGCATCATTTGATGTGATATGGATCTCACTTGACCGATTGTATCATCAAGATGGCTAAGTACCTCACCTAGCACGTTAACGTCCTTCTTCCTTTTAGCAACTTGAAGATTTACTTTGATGGATGAAAGCATAGCTCCTACGCTATCGTGTAACTCTGTTCCTAATCTGTTTCTTTCTTTTTCCTGTGATTTTAAGGTAGCAGCAAGCATTTCCTCTTGGTGCTTAGTTTTCACTTCCTGGATTTCAAGTTTACTTTCCAAAGTCTTTCGCCTGTATAGGAACACGAAGAACACAACAGAAAAAGCCATTAGCATGACTCCAATTGTGCCAATTATGACAAGTAATATGACTTTACCTTCCATTTCGTGAGCTATTAGGAATTAGAAAAGGCTCAAAGACATCTTTTTCTAAAAGTACTAAAACAAAAAGCAAAAAAGATGTTGATAAAAACACATTGGTGATTGGGTTTGATTCAAAAAACGAATAGCGAAGGATTACAGAAGTGCACTCAAATATTGCAAAAATTATACAATAAATGATCAATAAAAAACGGCATGAGGGAATCCGATCTTTTTTGTCAAAGACCCAAGAAATATATGATGCGCTCAATGACTATTGGTTTTTGAATGATACGCTTTTGAAAAATTATATAGGAACCAAAGAACACATCCAAGAATTAACGCTGTACCATAAACGACAATATTTACAATTATCTCAATCATCTGTCATGGAAGTTTTTATTCCAGTTGAGTGTTCTTTTTTTATTAAAAGGAGGGAATATAGAAGCAATACATTCTTTGTAATATTAGCAATGATGTTGACTACTGCAACAGCATAGAAAGCTTCATAGGAAACCTTAAGATCAAACACTAAAAGTTGAGTGAAAAGGTTTTTCAGAAGAGTAATGCATCCATAGATAAAAAATGCAGTTGCAATCCAAAAAACAGGATTTCTAAATAGTGGACCACTGGGGAGACGAAGCAGTCCCATGTATATCATAAGTGGAATGATGATGAGAGTTAGACTCGAGTATACTCTAATGAAAGTATTCGATTCATTTAATGAATAGAAGAAAAAACTTATAACTCCTCCAACAATAAAAAAAATCAATAAGGCGACCACCCACTTTTTGAATTGAGGGACCAATTGGTAGGCAAGCCAAATTGAAAGGAAGTAGCTTATTACGTACCAGATATTAGAAATCCGGTATGAGTTTTCTTCAAATTGTGTGATATAGATTTTACTTATAAGATCCGATAAAAAGCTTGCCAATAGGATAAAGAAAATAATCATAGCAATCCTATCCATCTTTCGAATGTTAATACAAAAGAGTGCTAGCGCAGGGACTGCAGAGTATTCACTTATTAGAATAAAGTTTTCTATCAAATCAAATAGTTTATCCTTTCATTAAAGTTCTTTTGGGCACATGGGTGGGCACATTCTACTTTCGTTTGCTGGCTCGATTCCTCCATCATTTAAAAGAGCCATTTTGGATGCATCATCATTTTCACCGCTTGCCAGGATGTTCCCATCAGCATCAGCGGGATACATTACCAATTTTTCTTCTCCATTATCATTGATTCCTTTGAAGAACCAGATCCCTTCACACCCTTTATATTTCAGGATTGCTTCAATGATATCATCACCAAAAAGCCACCCATTTACCTCAGCATCTGGATTTTCTTTTTGATATCGTTTTACCCATTTTTTGGCCTGAGAACTTTTCATCTTCTTGCCGATTTTTCTGACATTATTTTTTGCCATATCTATAAAGGTTTAGTTGGTTTGGGTACAATGGTACTCTTGCCTTCTTTTTAATCAAAGGTGATGGAATTAAAACCAATGAAAAATACCCTAAAGTGGGTAGTTTACCTGGAGTAATTTGAATTCAAATGAAGGAAATTAGATCAAAGTAGAAAGAAGCAATTTATATTTGCTGTCCACTTCAAAAATGATCAGAATATGGCAATGCTGGGAATAATTATCGGACTGTTTGTATTGGCAATTATTTGTCCATTCATCTTACCGAACAAAGCGGTTAGTAAGCACGAAAGAGATCACGTTGAGTAAGAGGTGTCTTAATCCTTCTTTTGATTTTCTTTTCTGGCGTTCACGAATGCAAGGGCGTGAACAAAAGCCACTAGAAAGATCACAATATTTATAAAAATATTCACTCCGTCTGTTACTGCTGGATTCGTCAAATTCATCTGTTTTCTTTTTAGAATTGAATGATTATGCGAAGATAGGTTCTTTCATTGCTTTCAGCAATTTTCTTACATCCATTTCATCATTATATACATGTGGAGAAATTCGAATGGCATCCCCTCTGAAACTAATGCTTACTCGATGCTTTTTAAGCACATTTTTTAACATATCCGGCGATACCTTTTTAGGAAGCCTTGCTCCGAAAAGGTGACTGGCACGTGATTGTTCATCTTCTATTAAATACCCCCATTCTTTCATTTGCTCTATGGCATCAGACATTAAGTGCTTCGTATAGTCTTGGATGTTCTGAGGATTCCATTTATTAATTTGATCAATCGCCTTTTTCAGCATCGGAACGAGAATGAAATTACTGTGCTCTCCCACTTCATATCTTAATGCTTGTTCTCGATAATCATTTTGATAGTTAACAAGGGCACTGAAGTTGTTGCTGTCCAACCTATTTATCCAATTCTCTTCAACAGGTCTCCCCTGATCAAATGCTGGCCCGTAGTATGCCAAACCAATGGAGTAAGGCCCCATTAGCCATTTATAGCCAGCACATATAAGTGCATCAGGTTGAATATTCTTTATACTAAATGGAAGAGCACCAACTGATTGGGTCCCATCAATTATAAGCAAGCCACCAACAGCATCTAGTTTCTCTCTTATTTTTTTGAGTTGAAAAAGTGTTCCATCGGACCAATGAATGTGACCAATAGCCACCACACGAGTTTTGTTATCAATTGCGTTCAATATCTCATTATTCCATGCGTCACCTCTTTGTTGACTATCTGGAGCGCTAACATTTTCAACAGTCATCCCCTTTTCCTGAAGCGCCAACCAGGGATAGACATTGCTAGGAAATTGCTCATGAGCGAGGATAATTTTACCATCATTAAAGGGTAGGTTATAGGCCACATTGGCCAAGCCATATGATGCCGATGGGATCAAAACGGTTCTGTTCGGTTGATCACAATCTATTAGTTTCGAAAAACTCAATCTGAGATGATCTGTTTCATCAAAAAAGTCATCAGCTCCAATTTTTGCAGGATTCCTCTTCCTTGTAATCCCCTCTCTGCCAGCCTTTTCAACTTTTTTCATCAGTGGAGACATGTACCCACAGTTTAAATAGGCATTCTTACGCTGCAGAAAAAATTTTTGTCGTTGACATTTCATAACTAAAATTACTCTTAAATGAGAATCAAATTATTTGAATCGGAAGATAAAGCAAAAGAGGTCTTAGAGGATAGCCACCCAAGATTAATTATTGCCTCGGACAAGGAAATCTGTATTGTAAGGTGTGGAGAAGAACTATTTGCTTTTCAAAACGCATGTGCACATATGGGGGAAAGCCTGCATAAAGGAAACACTAATTTTCTTATGGAAATTGTTTGTCCTTTGCATACCTATCGTTTCAATATGAAAACGGGCGAGGAGGCAGAAAATCGATGTTCTGCGTTAAAAACCTATTCCATTCACCGTGCAACAGATGGAATATTCATAGAAATGTAATTATCCTATTCGGAAGAACTTCACAACTGAAACTAGCCAATCAGCTATGTACTGTGCAATTTCACTACCAGACCCTCTTCCAACGATATACACAACGAATAGCACATATATGCTTAGCAAAAGATAGGACTTTCGTTTGCCGAAATAATTTCCGCTTGTGAAAATTATCACCGCAAGTACGGTTAGTAACCAAAGTAAGAATCGGAGCTCACTACTCAAATCCACGAGCTCAGGAGGCATGTGAATGGGCCCATTCATGATAGTAAAAATGAAAAGTGGAAAACCCAGAGCAAAGCAAATGTCAAAAATATTGCTTCCCAGTGCATTTGAGATCGCATCATCATACTGACCTCTTTTTGCATCCTTTATTGAAATGATGGTGTCTGGAAAACTTGAGGCCGCAGAAGCTAATATCAAAGCAACAAACATTACAGGAATATTAAGCCCATCAAACTCACCCATTCCTGCCACAGAGTATGTTTCTGAGCCTATCCACTCACAGGCAAGAACAAGAAAATAACAAACCAATGCGATTGCAACGGTAGAAAATACCAGTAATGACCAAGCACGAATATTACTAATTCTATTATTTCCTATGAATACCCTTTCAAGGTCAAAAGTGATTAGGCCTTTCACAAAAGGTCCTTGTGGTTCTTCATCACTTTCAAAAATATCTTCTTCATCAAGTTGACCATCTTCCAACAACTCTTCTCGTTCAGATTTTTTCATGGTACCAAACATGTAGACTATGTAGACTACATAAACTAGCATGAGAAGCATTCCGTGATACCAGTGTAAGGTTGAACCACTGATAAGAATCAAAAATATTAATTCAGCGATTATTAAGGCGATTCCATCTCTTAATAAGACTTTACGTGAAACCTGAACTTTTTTGGTCATTTTCATACCAATTACTGCCAGTACAGCAACAGCTGGAATAACCATCCCATTAAAAATTGCACTTCCAGCCGTAGTTCCTATTCCACCGGAAAAACCTTCAGCGTCAGATAAAACAAACAAGAAAAATAAAGAGGTAAAAACCTCTGGCATTGAGCTAGCTATTGCATTGATTGTTGCCCCTCTCACACCCTCAGAAAGGTTCCTTCCAATATATTCTGATGCGGTCATAAAACCATCACCTGCCCTCCAAATTATTATGCAACAAAACGTTATTAGCAGTAGGGGGATAATAATGCCCATGAATTTATAGTTACGTTCAAGTGTATTTTGCGGTGACCACTTTGCTGGAATGGCCTAAATTAACAAAGTTTTCCTTCAGGAAAACAACATCTGGTATCTTTATTTATAAGATTAAGTCAACTTGAAAATGGATTTGTCTAATTTTTCGACTGTAAAATTACTTGTATGTACATAAATCTGTCAGGACTCAATATTTTGGTTACCGGATCAAGTAGAGGAATTGGTAAAGCCTTAGCCACCAAACTCGCAGAGGCAGGGGCTACAATAGCGGTACATTACAACAAAAATGTGAGAGAGGCGGAGAACCTCGCACATATACTTGGAAACGAATCAAAAGCATTTCAAGCAGATTTTTCCAAGCCTGATGATGCGGCAAAACTGTTTGAACGGGTAAGTCTTGAAATGGGGAGTGTAGAAATTGTAATCAACAATGCTGGCTTGGCAAAACCTGCAACGCTTGATTCAAAGGATGATGAATGGATGAAATCATGGAATGAAACAATGATGGTGAATTTGAATTCAGCAGCAATCATTTGTAAAAAAGCGGTACAGCATTTTGTGAGTCGTAAAGCCGCAGGCAGAATAATCAATATCGCTTCACGAGCAGCCTTTCGCGGTGAAGAAGCTGAGTATTTCGCTTACGCGGCTTCAAAAGCTGGACTAGTATCTTTAACTCGATCGATCGCAAGGTCATACGGCAAAGAAGGAGTGAAAGCATTTGTTATTGCACCGGGATTTGTAAGGACGGACATGTCTCAGGAATTTATGCAACAATATGGTGAGGATCATGCTAAAGGGGATTTGGCTCTTGAGAGACTGACCGAACCGAAGGACATTGCTCCACTCGTTACTTTTATAGCGAGTGGAATGGCCGATCATGCAACTGGGGCCACCTTTGACATTAATGCGGGTAGCTATTTACATTAATGAGTTTCTATTTATGGATTAATTCCTAAATTAGAAGGACAAAATACAAAACAGCCAATGGAAGACAATATTAAAAATCATCTTAGGGCCTTGATTCAGCTTTCAATTATTGATCGAGATTTTGGTCAGCCGGAAAAGTCATACGTCTATACAATAGGTAAAGCTAACCGTGTTCAAGAAAAGGAAATCGATGACCTAGTACAGGAAGTTTTGAACTCGAAAGACAATAGTGATGTAAATTTTCAAGGGCTTCTATCAGAAGAAAGATTTGACTACCTATATGACATAGTTCAGTTGATGAAAATCGATGGGGAAGTTTTTTTAACGGAAATCAGATATTGTGAGGAGGTTGCAGAAAAACTTGGCTATGATAAAAAAGTTGTTAAAAAGATGTCTTCCAGAATATATGGAGATCCTTCAATCACCGGAAACAGAGAGGCTTTAATGAAGGAGGCCAATAAATTTTTAAAGTAACGTAAACGTAAATTATGAGCATCAAGGCAAAACTTAGTGTGCTGGTTCAGTTGGCAAATATCGATGGCGACTTTGCTGGTGAAGAAAGAGATTTGATCTACATGATAGGCAAAGCAAATGGCATTAGTGCGGATGAAATTAATAACATGGTTGAGAACCCAGAACCACTTCCTCCACTTAGCACAATGTCAGAAGAAGACAAGTTTGAATATTTATTTCATTTAGTTCAATTAATGAAAATTGATAGTCAAGTATATCTATCTGAAATAAAATTTTGTGAGGAACTGGCCGAAAAACTAGGCTTCAAAAGAAATGTTATTTCGGAGCTTTCAGCAAGGATATATAGTGATCCTGCAATTGCTTCTGATGTAGCTTCCCTAAAACGGGAAGTCAGAAAACACAGAAACTGATTTAATATCCCGATGTTTCCATCGGGATTTTTTTTATTCATTTCTTGGAAGCAGTTGTTGAAATGATATGTCAAAATGATGCTTTAGCTTAGAAAGAAAATCATCCTCATGCATGATATCTTTCTCTGCGATTTGTCCCATATCTTGAATTTTTAGACACCTATCGGTTAGGGTTACCCTACCATTGAAAGTTAGTTGTGTGACCAGCTTTTTTTGTGTGAATGCTGATTCAGCAGAAGTCTGATGATAATCACACATTTCCATAAATTGAATGAGTTGCTTTGAATCAAGGGTGAATAATAGTTTGGGCTCGAAGTAGCTATTGTCATGAGATACCTTGAGTATGAAGTTTTCATCAGGATCATGATCCAACCGCCAATACTTGGTGTAATCCATTTGAGGTTTTGCAACCTCAATCTTCAATGGAGAGATTAAACCATCTCCAAACCCAACGTCCACCAGATATTTATCGTCTTCAAAATCAACAACTATTAACATGTGGTCGAAAGGCTTACCAAATTCTTTTTTCTCATCGCTCCAAACCCGTCCTGAAATAACGTAACAGTTGAAGCCCAAATGATAAAGGAGGTGATAAAAAAGTCCGTTTAACTCATAGCAAAAGCCACCACGTCCAGACGTTACTATTTTGTTGAAAACTTTTTGATAATCAAGAATAATTTTGTTTTTGTAGTGAATGTCTAGATTCTCGAATGGGATCGTTAAAAGATGTGCTTTTTGTAATTCTTTAAGATACTTGAGTGATGGAGCTTTTTGATTAACTCCGATTCGATTGAGATACGTGCGAATATCAATCGGTATTGCTTTTGACCGAGTTTGCAAAACATTGAGCTTTTTCAATTTCCCACGTTATGTTCTTGTATAAGGTTACCGATCATATTTCTAAGCGCATCCTGCCACGACACATCAGCATCCCATTCGCCGACATGTACATTTTTAGAAATATTTTGGCGGATATAAAACTTACACACCAACGCTTCCCTTGGAATGGTCTTAACCTTTGTTTGATCAGGCATAATCGGAATAATTGATACGAACCCAGTTTCGCTGGGTAGTACTTCATAGTCCAACATTTGCTTCACTACTTGGGCAGGAGCACAAGCAGACCTCAGCAAAAACTGATAACGATTCCTTTTAAGCTCATCATCAGACATAGGATCTATCATCAGATACTTGTAAGGATATGACTTCATAATCTCTTCCAGTTCTTGATTCTTTTTAGCGATATCGGAATTATAGCTTAGCACTTTTTTGCGAATTCCATCTTCAGAAATGTTTGTAGTATCCAAAGGGGTGAAGCGCTCAACGGCTAACTCACTTCTCCTCAAAATACCAGGGTAATTCTTTAGAAGAGTCTTTTCTACTATGGACATCCCTTGAATGTAATTAGGTCGCTCCGGAATTAGAAAGTTCGTAATTTGATTATCTGCCCTTCTCACTTCCTTACCTACATTCAACAAGAGAGAGTACAAATCTTTTGAAGCCATATAGAAAACCTTTGATCCACCGGCTATCATTTCAGGGGATTCGTTATAGCGTGCAATTATCAGCTCAAAACCATTTTTCGTTTTGGTTAGAAAAATGATGTTGTTAATTTTTCGCTTATTGAAGATGTCTACATAAGATTTTCTTGCACTTTGACTTGCCAGTAGATTGATGTCGTTCAGGTAGAGAATGGCATCAATTCCCATAGTCCTAAGTCCTTTGTGAACTTGTGATATTACTTTTTCATAGCTCTCAACCTCTTCAAATTCCCCATTAGTCTTAACTGGAAAGGAAAATATAACCGCGCTTCGTGAATTATTTATCCCTTCGGGAACGATTGTTGTCTTTTCAAAAGAAACAAAATCATATATTGGTCGCTGTGAGAAAGCGGTTAAAGTAAAACCGCAAAAAAGCACGAAGATCAATCTCTTCATAAAACAATGAATGTGAATTATTTAAATTTATAAACCTCAACTCAATAACGACCCAATTTAGTATAAGTGATTAAGTATGAAAACAAGATGCACTTGGTGTGAGAATTCTTTTGAAGAATATGTAAGATATCATGATGAAGAATGGGGCGTACCTGTACATGATGATAAAAAACACTTTGAGTTCCTCGTACTTGAAAGTGCACAGGCAGGATTGAGTTGGGCAACTATACTTAAAAAGAGGGAAGGCTATCGAAGAGCATTTGCTGATTTTGATCCTGACACTGTTGCTACATATGAGCAAGGAATGATTGAGGATTTAATTCAGGATTCATCCATTATTCGAAATAGACAAAAAATTGAAGCAACGGTAAATAATGCCAGGCAATTCTTAAAAATCAAGGATGAGTTTGGAAGTTTTGATAATTATATATGGCAGTTTGTTGATGGAAAGCCAATTATCAATGCCTGGAAAAGTATGGAAGAGGTTCCAGTTACTACCAAAGAATCAGACGCCCTATCCAAGGACCTAAAGAAAAGAGGATTCAAGTTTGTGGGCTCCACGACCATTTATGCCCATATGCAGGCGATTGGGTTGGTCAACGATCATACAACGGATTGTTTCCGATATAAGGATCTTCTACCTCATTAATGTTATCATAATACTCACTAATCACATTGCTATGAAAAATTATATTTTGACAATTTTTGGAATTGCTGTTTTATCGGCTATTTCAATACTTCTAATAGAAACCCCTTCAGAAGAATCCCTCTACTTAGAGAACATCAAGAGCTTAGGGATAACTAAACTTGACGGTCCTGAAAAATCAGCTTACCGAGATGTTATTATGACGATGGATCCAAAGACGGGAAAGGTTCCTCGGAAAAATCTTCATCATGCAATACGGGAGAGTAAAGGAAGAGTAAATTCAGCGCGTGACTTTAAATGGCAACAAGTCAATTCTGAAATTGCTGGTCGTACACGATCCCTAATGATAGATCCTAATGATGGAAATAAACTATGGGCAGGGGCAGTTACAGGTGGATTATGGTTCAATCCAGATTTTCGAAACAACGCTGCGTGGGTTCCGGTATCGGATGATTGGGAAAGTATGTCAATAGCCTGCATCTCACATGATCCACTTAATACAAACATTTTTTATGTTGGCACTGGTGAATCGTTTACATCGGTCAATATCTACCGAGAGTCATCCTCAGCTGGTGTGGGGATTTATCAATCATTGGATGGGGGTAGCACCTGGTCATTACTTTCATCTACTACAGATTTCGACTATGTAAATGACATTGTTGTAAGAGAGGAAAATGGTTCTAGCGTGATTTATGCAGGAGTAGCATCTGGCGTTTACCAGGGAGGCATTTTTGATTCCAACCCTACGGATGGACTTTATAGATCCACAGATGGAGGTCAATCATGGACGCAAGTTTTACCAAATATCGAAGGGTCATCGGTTCCGTATGCAGTATCTGATATTGAGGTGACTGATGCTGGTCAGTTATATGTTGGTAGCATGAGAAACCTGGAATTAAAAGGAGGAGGAATAATCCTTCAGTCAAGTGACGGCTTAAACTGGAATATAAACACAAGTTTTGCTGATGAAATCATCGAAATAGGAAACGATAATGGGTTGAATGTACTTCCAGGAAGAGTAAAACTGACGGCTCAGGGAGATATGATTTATGCGGCAGGCACAGGGGGATGGCTAAATAGCTTTAATCAGATTAGAGATAGTCCAAACCTAACTCAACTTATGTATGAGGAGGGCGGAAATTGGATAAACTTTGACGGACCAACAGAAACCTGGGCCTCCATACCGTGGCATGCGCTGGCCTTTGATATAGATCCTGCTAACAATGAACGAATAGTTGCTGGAGGGCTTGATGGATATGCACTTTCAAATGCAAAGTCAGCAGGAACTCTTAGCTGGGCGCGTGTAAGTGATTGGTCTTCGATGTACTATTTCTCCGATTATCTGATACCCTATTATGGATTGCAAAACGTAGACAGTGTTAAGAACCATTTCATTCATGCGGATATTCATGACTTTCAATTTGTTAATGGCTCCACGGATGAGCTTCTATCCGCAACAGACGGTGGAGTTTATTATTCTTCAGATTTTTCAAAAGCCTTCGACCCGCTCAATGAAGAAAGGCTCACAGAGTATCCACTTTTAGGTCACATTAATAATTCATTGGCGACTACTCAGTATTACACAATTGCGTTACATCCGGATAAGGGCAACAATGAAATTTTGGTAGGTTCTCAGGACAACAGTACACATACCAGTGAAACAGGCGAAATAACCTATGGAAGTATGATAGGAGGAGGTGATGGGGCTTACTGCTTCTTTGATAGAGATGATCCATCATTACGAATTACCTCATCTCAAGTAAATAATTATAACTTTTTCATAGATGGGATTGGATCATTTTTTGGAACGAACACAGGCTCATTTATCAATCCTGCCGAATACGACGATAGATCAAACCTGCTTTATACCAATATGGCTGTGGATGGAGGATTTGAAGTTTTAATTCCAAGTTTAGCTGGTAGGTTTTTAGACACCCTTGCCATTATCAATGTCAATGCTTACTTAAACAAAGATTTACTGGGCTTACCGGAGTATTCAGAAATAAGATTGGGCACAAATAGCACGGCAGCTTTTTCAGCATTAAAAGTTTCACCACATGATGATGCGCTCGATGCATCCATGGTTTTAGGTAATCAGCTAGGGGATGTTTATTTCGTAACGGGCCTACCATTTAGCCCACAGGCAACTAAAATTGATAATGATGATTTACCTGTTGGATACATTTCTTCAGTAGATATTGGTGATACCAATAATGATATTTTGGTAACGCTTTCAAATTACGGAGTGGAGTCTGTTTGGTACACGCCAAATAGAGGAGGTGAATGGATCAATTTAGAAAGAAACCTCCCAGATATTCCGGTCAGGTATGGCGTATTTAATCCATTGGATGATCTGAAAATTCTTTTAGCGACTGAAATGGGAGTATGGGGTCTAGAAAATATCCTTGATGAAACGGAGCAATGGAAATCATATAATTCTGGATTTCCAAATGTGCGTGTAGACATGTTAAAAGCTAGAGCTTCAGATAGCGTAGTGGCAGTAGCCACTCATGGTCGAGGTGCATTTCTTGGAAAATTCAACCAGGGAGAATTGATTGATGATCCTTTGTCTATAAATGCCAATGATGCTATTTCAGTCTACCCAAACCCTACCACAGACAGACTATTCTTTAGCCAACCAGTTAGTAAAGTGGATATTTATTCTCTTGGAGGAAAACTCTTGTTTTCGCCTCAGGTTGAAAATCAGTCGATCAGTTTATCTCATTTAAATCGTGGAATTTATGTGGTTAAAAGTGAGAGGAGTACTGGGAAAAGCAAAACATTCAAAATCATCAAGCAATAGCTTTTACCATATCCTTTTAATGAAGCTAACTTTACCCCTTTAATAAGAAAGGGATGATTGACAAACTCGAGGAAATAAAGCACCGATTTGAGGAAGTAGGTCAGCTGATTGTTCAGCCTGATATCGTATCAGATATGGACAAGTATGGAAAGCTTAATAAAGAATATAAGGATCTTGAGAAGATTGTAGTTAAGTATAAAGAATATTCAGAGGCAAAGAGTAATCTTGACAGTGCCAAAGAAGTGCTTGGCAATGAGAAAGATCCTGAATTCAGGGAAATGGCCAAAGCTGAAATAGATGAGCTCGAGCCATTGATCAACGAACTGGAAGAAGAGCTAAAAGTCATGCTTATTCCTAAAGATCCAAATGATAGTAAAAACGTGATTTTGGAAATCAGAGCAGGAACAGGAGGGGATGAAGCCTCAATTTTTGCAGGGGATTTGTTCAGGATGTACAAATCCTATGCTGAGGATCAAAACTGGAGATTTTCGGTTCTGAATTTTAATGAAGGGAGTGCTGGTGGGTATAAGGAGATTGTAGCATCTGTAGAGGGAGAGGATGTTTATGCGAAGCTAAAATTTGAATCAGGAGTTCACAGGGTTCAGCGGGTTCCAGCCACTGAGTCTCAAGGACGGGTCCACACATCTGCAGCCACTGTTGCGGTTTTGCCGGAAGCAGAAGAGGTTGATGTAGAGTTGAATATGGGAGATATCAGAAAAGATACTTTTCGTGCATCAGGCGCAGGAGGTCAGCACATAAACAAAACAGAATCTGCAGTAAGATTAACTCATGCACCATCTGGGTTAGTTGTTGAGTGCCAGGACGGTCGTTCCCAGCATGCCAATTATGATAAAGCGCTAAAAGTACTGAGATCCAGGCTCTATGAAATTGAACTGCAAAAGCATAATGCAGAAATAAGTAGTCAAAGAAAGAGCATGGTAGGTTCCGGAGATAGGTCTGACAAAATAAGGACATATAACTACCCTCAAGGAAGAGTTACTGATCACAGAATTGGGGTATCCGTTTTCAATCTTCCAAATGTGATGAATGGAGATATTGAAGAATTTATTGAACAACTGAGGATAGCAGAAAATGCTGAAATCATGAAAGAAACTCAGGAGTAGTCCGTTTCATTGACATGTCCCATGCGAAGTAAACTACTCTTTCTAATAATCATACTCTTCTGGCTTGGATGCTCTACACGTGAAGAGTCTGTATCCTTTGATCCAGATTTGGAGCTTCTTTTTAGCAATGACACGGTAAACTTTGACACACTATTATCAGAGAGAAGAAGTAATACCAGGAGACTTACTGTCTATAATCCAAATGCAGAGGCCATTCGATTGGATGAAATTAGTTTGGGGAAACAAAACTCTGATTATTCCCTAATCATTAATGGAAGAGAGACGAATACTGTATCAAATGAGCGCATATTTGGTGGAGATAGTATGCTCATACTTGTGGAGGTTAATGTAACGTCAAGGAATGAAGACCTTCCATACCTAGTAAAAGACTCAATCATTTTCAGTTGGAATTCAAATCAGGAGCATGTTAAGCTGGTATCTTATGGCCAAGATGCCAGAGCGATTTCAAGCCAGATTATTTGTGATGAAACGTGGACTAATTCCAGGCCATATATTATTTCTGATACAGTTTTGGTTCAGCAAAATTGTCAGTTGTTAATCGACCCAGGCACTCAAGTCTTTTATGAAAATGATGCTGTCATGTTTATTGCAGGGACATTAAAAGCGAATGGAGACTCAGCAAATCATATTATTTTCAGAAATGCCCGATTCGATGGAGTCTTTGATCAAGTCCCGGGACAGTGGAACGGGATTTACTTCCTCGAAGGAAGCACCAATAATGAGGTTAATTACACTGAAATATTCAATGGCCAAATTGGATTGCGAGTAGGAACGCCTGACGATGATGATATTCCCGATTTAGTGGTGAATAATACGACTATTTATAATATGAGTGTTGCTGGGATTTTGGCTTTTACCTCAGACGTTTCTGCGACGAATACATTAATCTATAATTGCGGCAATTACCTCGTGGGAGGGTTTGCCGGTGGAAACTACGATTTTAGGCATTGCACATTTTCTAATGAACCAGCATTGTTTGTTCAGGATGAGCCAACAGTTCAGTTTTCTGATAATATTGTTATAAGTGAAAATAATCTATTAACGGATGAATTATCACTCACTGTTATAAATACCATTATCTGGGGGACTGCTGAAGAAGAGCTGTTAATTAATAATGGAGGAGGAGAGCAAATTAGCCTCCAGTTAGAAAAAAATATAATACGTTCAGTTCAAGAAATTCCAAACAACTTCACTTCAACAGAATTCAATTTTCCTGGCTTTCTGGAATCATTTTCAAATAACTATCAATTAGACTCACTAGCCTTTGCCCGAAACAAAGGACTTGATATTGGTGTTGAAATAGACCTGACAGGTAGAAAGCGGGATAATATTCCAGATATTGGTGCATATGAGCGCTTTGATAAGGAATAGAGACATATCAAAAGAAGATATGCTTAACTTTTTATTGCTAACTTAAATAATCAACCACTGTGAGATTTGAAGGGCTTAACATACATATTGTTATTTATGACTTTCTTCTTGTGCCATGGGCAAGAGGATAGTCTTCTCAGGAAACTGGATCAGGCTGAGGGAAGAGAGAGGGTTGAAATTCTACACAACATAATCATTAATGTTTGGCTTAATTATCCTAAGCAGGCCATGGGATATGGAGAGGAGGCTTTTGAAGTTTCCAGACAAATCGGTGACTCTGCACTTATATCTAAGTCTTTAAGACTTATTGCAGGGGTTCATTACTACAAAGGGGACTATGATCATTCACTTGAATACAATCTAAAAGCACTAGAGATTGCTTTGTCTTTGAACGATTCTTCGCTGATAAACAATGGATACAACAACATAGGATTGCTGTATTATAATCTCGGAAGCTACCAAACAGCACTTGAATATTTACTCAAGTCTAAGGATATGAAAGCTCGTATTGGTGAGGTTTATGGACTATCTACTACACTTAATAACATAGGTCTGGTTTTCGAAAGGATTCATGATTATGCTACAGCAAGGAAATATTTTGAAGAAGCGTATGATGTTGCAATTGAAACTCAAAATACAGACAATGAATTATACAGTATCAATAATATTGGGATCACTTATCTCAGAGAGGGTAACCTAGATGTGGCGATTAAATATTTTAGAAGGGGGCTGATACTTGGAGAGGACATTGCAAACATTAACTGGGGAGCGGTATCTGCAAGAGGCATTGGAGAAGTATTGATGCTAAGTGGTGTAAAAGATTCAATTCAATATTTTCTGGAAAAATCAATAAAAGCGAGTGAATCTATTGATGATAAAAAAGGATTGGCTGAGGGCTATTTTCTACTAGCAAAAAACTCCCTATCCAATGAAGAATTTGTGGATGCCTTAGCACATCTTTCAAAATGTGAAGGGTGGGCGAATCAAATTCAAATACGGCAACAGCAACTAGATAACCTTCATCTCTACGCTGACATTTACGAAAGGATGGGAGATACTGAAAAAGTAAATGAATACCTGAAGCAATATATTCAGTTAAGAGACTCTTTGTTTCAGGATGTAATTTCACGTAACCTAAGCTTGATCCCGATTAAAATTAAAGAAGAACAGGATCGGTATTTAATGTCTGAGCAACAGATAAAATTTAAGGATCAAGTCATACGAAACCAGCTATTCACAGCCATAATAATCATTACGGTCCCCTTATTAGTAGTAATGATTGTTCTTTTTCGAAAGAACGAAAAAAAGAAGAAGGAGCTTCAAAAGAATAATGAAGAACTCAAAAAAACGCAAAAGCTTCTTATTACGTCCGAAAAAATGGCATCACTAGGTGTGCTTGCTGCTGGTGTTGGTCATGAAATCAATAACCCATTGAATTTCATTAAGAATGGCATAGAGGCCCTTTCTAAGAAAATGGAAGGTAAGACAGACGATGAAATGAAAACGTATTTTAGAATTGTCAATGAAGGAGTTGAACGAGCAACAAATATCGTTAAAAGCTTAAGCCATTTTAGCCGAAGAAGTCCAAGTACGGATGAACCATGCAATATTCATGAGATCATTGAAAACTGCTTGCTAATTCTTCATAACAAAATCAGAAACAAGATTCGTGTAGTGACCAACTTTACAAGCGAAGCAACTGAACTGAGAGGAAATGAGGGAAGACTTCATCAAGCGATGATGAACATCATCGCCAATGCGGAACAAGCAATCAAAGATGAAGGCACGATTGAAATCAATACGAAAAAGGTTGGGGACTACATGGAAATATGGATTGAAGATGATGGAGAAGGAATACCAGAAGAAAACCTACTAAAGATCAGTGATCCATTTTTTACAACAAAGCCACCGGGTGAAGGCACAGGGCTTGGCCTTTTCATTACATTTTCAATTGTTGAAGAACATGGAGGAAGTATAGATGTAAAATCCAATTTGAACGAGGGCTCAAAGTTTATTATTAAGTTACCTTTATGGAATGAGTGAGAAGCCGGCAATATTGTATGTTGACGATGAGGAAGCTAATCTCCTTATTTTTAGAGTTTCTTTCGAAGGTGAAAGAGAAGTATTGGTAGCGAACTCACCGGAAGAAGGGTTGAAAAAACTATTAGAAAACAAAGAGCGAATTCGAGCGGTTATTAGCGACATGCATATGCCTGAAATGAATGGTGTCCAATTCATCAAAAAAGCTAAAGAGACCTCCGGGGATATACCGTACTTCATCTTAAGTGGTTATGCATTCGATGATGAAATTGACGATGCAATAAAAAAAAACACCATTCAAAAGTTTTTTACCAAGCCATTTGATCGAGCAGAGATAGAAAGACACCTTAATGGAGCTGCTTAGTCACCCTCTTCTTCATTTTCGCTTTTTCCCAAGAGTTTTTCTTTCTTTTCTTTAAGACTTTCTGCAGCTTCATCAAGGTTTAGTCGTGCTTTTAACCTATTGACAATCCCCAAACCTATTGAAATGGCACGGTCTCCAAAGGACAGGTCATCTTCCATATTTTCTGTTTGAATAGGTTCCGCAGCTTGATTTTGTGTCGATGGCTTAATTAAATACTTCTGCGTGGAAGAGCTATCCACCACAATACGCTGGCCATTGGCACAAAGTCCAAGGCCAATGATCAAAAGACTGGTGATGAATAGTTTGTTAATCAATGCAACGAAGTATTTTCGATGATCATCAATATTAACGTAAACAAGTAATTATTGGAAAGGATTTGTAAAAACTGCGAAACAAAACTTGAAAACACGTTCAAGTTCTGCCCAAACTGTGGCCAGGAGCACAAAGACAAAGTGGTCCATTTCAAGCAGTTTATCCTTGATTTTCTTGGTGACTATTTCACCTTTGATTCATTGATCATTCGCAGTGTACGTCCGCTACTTTTTAGTCCTGGATTTCTGACCAAGGAGTTCATAGCCGGCAGAAGAGTACGATACATTCCACCATTGAGGATGTTTATTTTCATTAGTATCATTTTCTTTCTATTTCTTGGACCTGTGGATCAGTCTGCAGGATTGGAAAAGTCTGAGGAAGCTGAATTTCTTGATTCTTTTTTCAGTATTTGGTTTCCTAGACTTTTCTTTCTTTTACTCCCACTCTTTGCACTCTTCCTTTTCATCCTTTTTCGAAAACCCGGTCGTTTTTATCTGACTCATTTCATTTTTTCCATTCATTTTCATGCATTCGCGTTTGTGCTGCTGACCATCATGGTGATAATGATCGATTATATTTTTCCTTCGAGTGTCTTTCTTAGTCAATGGTCTTTTATGATCACCATATTCTTACTAGAAGTTTATTTGCTGATTGCCCTTCGCAAAGTGTATGAACAAAAAGTTTTAACGACCATTCTCAAGCTTTTTCTATTAAATATCTTCTACGTTATTTCAGCAATGATCATTTTTAGCCTCGCTGGTGCACTGATCTTTTATCTCTGATTTTAGCATTATCTTGAGTAGATGTCTGCTCAAGCTCAACATCAATATCCGCTCAATTGTCCCACGGGTAGGTGGACCATGTTTTCTACCATACTTGCAACCAGTATGGCATTTATTGATGGAAGCGCACTCAATGTCATCCTTCCCTCGTTGCAACAAGACTTATCTGCGGATGGAGTGGACCTGTTCTGGGTGCTAAACAGTTACCTTTTAATGCTGGCTGCTCTAATTATTGTAGGTGGTAGCTTGGGAGATAAGCTTGGGAGGGTCAATGTTTTCAAGGCAGGCATTTTGATTTTTACTGTTGGATCAGCATTGTGTGGACTATCTCAGGACATCAAACAGCTCATTATCTTCAGAACGATACAGGGTATTGGAGGGGCATTCATGATCCCTGGAAGTTTGTCTATTATCTCTGCAGTATTTAGCAAAGAAGAAAAAGGAAAAGCGATTGGGACATGGTCAGCGGCAACCACCATCGTTACGATTTGTGGGCCGGTATTGGGAGGTGCGTTAGCAGACATGGGCCTGTGGAGACTGATATTCTTCATCAATTTACCATTAGGTCTCTTATCGATTTTAGCGCTTCATTTTAAAGTGCCAGAAAGTAAAGAACCAGGCAGCAATTCCATCGATTGGAAAGGAGCTATTACATTAACAGTGAGTTTGGCAGCTTTGACATTTGGGTTTTTAGAAATGCCGGAATGGGGATTTGATCACCCAGTCGTAATTGCTAGTCTGGCAATTGGTACAATTTTCCTTGTTGCATTCGTCATCATTGAAAGCAGGGTAAATCAGCCAATGGTTCCATTGAAGATGTTTAAGAATAAGACGTTTTCTGGAGTAAACCTTCTGAGCTTCTTTCTTTATGCAGGAATGGGAGCGGTAATGTTATTTCTTTCGCTCAACATTATCCAGATTCAAGGCTACTCTCAACTTCAAGCAGGGCTCACCTTTTTGCCCTTCTCATTAATCATGGTGCTTGCTGCTCGTAAAATGGGGGAACTTACCAGTAAGTATGGTGCAAGAAGATTTTTGATACTGGGACCCACAATAACCGGTATTGGAATGGTTTGGTTTTCATTCATTGAAATGACAACTGGCCCATCTGAATATTGGACCACTTATTTCCCGCCGTTTTTGGTATTTGCTTTAGGAATAGCAATCACTGTAGTACCGCTTACAACAGCGGTAATGGAATGCGTGGATGACAGTAAAAGTGGGATCGCGTCAGGTATAAATAACAGTGTGACCCGAATATCCGGCACCTTCATGAATGCCATTCTGGGTGCTGTTGTTGTACTAATATTCGGGAATTACGTAATAGAAGCGATGGAGGGAATAGCATTGTCAGAACCACTAAGAAATCAGGTGATGCAAGAAGCATCCAAACTGGGTGAAGCGAGTGCTCCTGGGATTTTATCAAATGAGATTAAAGAACAAGTGAATACTATTTTCGATCAGGGATTTATTTCTATTTATAAAATGGTGTGCTGGATAAGTGCCGGACTGGCCTTTATGTCCGCAGCTATTGCATATGTGATGGTAGAGAGTAAAAAAGTATGAGGGCAACACGACGACAGCTTAGCGCAATCATGTTTACAGATCTTGCAGGCTATACTGCCATGATGCAGGAGGATGAATTCAATGCAAAAGGAATACGGGATCAGCATCGACAAATTCTGGAGCGGGAGATTAAAAACCATGATGGTGAAATATTGCAGTATTATGGCGATGGCGCATTATCCATTTTTAATAGTACCATTTCAGCAACCAATTCTGCACTTTCGATTCAGCTTTCATCAATTCAAAACAAAATACCCCTTCGAGTTGGCATCCATAGTGGTGATGTGGTAGTAGAGGAGGCAGGGGTATACGGTGACGGGGTAAACATTGCATCCAGAATAGAATCATTTTCTGTTCCGGGATCGGTCATGATTTCGGACAAAGTATTTGATGACATCAAAAACCATCAAACATTCCAACCCATTTTAATGGGAGAGTTTGAGCTTAAAAATGTCAAGAAGCCAGTGGAGGTTTATGCACTAACCAATGATGGACTGGTGGTACCTCAGAGAACGGAATTAAAGGGCAAGGTGAAAGAACGAATCAAGAGTATTGCTGTGCTGCCATTTGTTAATCGGAGTTCCGATCCGGAAAACGAATACTTCAGTGATGGAATCAGCGAAGAGATTATTACTGCCCTGGCGAAAGTTGAAGGCTTGAGGGTTATTTCCCGTACCTCTTCATTTTCTTTCAAAGGAAAAAATGTAGATGCCAGAACCATTGGAAAACAACTGGAGGTACAGTCTATCTTGGATGGGAGTGTTCGAAAGTCAGGAAACAGGGTGAGAATAGTCGCACAACTAAGCAGCACATTTGATGGATATCAACTTTGGACAGAGACTTACGATCGAGAGTTGAAAGATATTTTCGATGTGCAAGATGAGATCTCATTGAAGATCGCTCAACAGCTGAAAGAAAGACTATCAAAAAGCGCATTGGAAGAAACAGCTAAAACGAACCCAATTAACATCGAGGCATACAATGCCTACCTACAAGGGCTATTTTATTATAACAAGTGGACGCCAGCTAACGCTCAGAAAGCTGTGGAATCCTTTAATAAAGCCATTAAGCTGGAGCCGGAATATGCACAAGCATATGGTGGACTTGCACTCTCCTATTCTCTAATGTCATTTACAGGATTCATTGATACAAAGAAAGGATATGAGCTTACTGAGCAAGCAGCTAAAAAAACCATCGAATTAAACCCTGAAATTGAGACCGGATATATTTCACATGGATTTGTAGAATTTTTTCAGCGTTGGGATTTTGAAGCAGGGAAAGAGTTTTTGGAAAAAGCACTTGAAATTAATCCAAGATCACCAGAAGCTAATCAAGCAAAATCTTTCTATTATTTAATAATTGGAGATCTCGCTAAGAGCCTTGAAGCCATTCAAAACGCCAGAGATATTGATCCGCTTTCGCTTTTGACTAATAGAACCTTGGCGGACATTTATTACCTAAGAGGTGATTATGAAATGGCCATTGAACTCTATGATTGGTTACTTCAGCAAGATCCAGAGTTTATATCTGCTCTCGATTTTAAAGCCTGGGCTTATTTAATGAATAACCAATTCAATGAGGCCATTCAAATTTTTAAATCATTCGAAGATGGACAAGTAGCCCACTCGATGAAACCATTCGTACAGTTAGGCTATGCATATGCTTTAAAAGGGGAAATGGATGTAGCTCATTCGTATTTAGCACAGTTGATTGAAGACACTAAAGCACACCCTGAGAGCGCCAATGATTTAAACTTTGCCACACTATATACAGGCCTTGGTGATCATGAAAAGGCCTTGGACTATCTGGAAAAAGTAGTTGAGCAAAAAATCGGTGCGGTATTACTTATCCATATTAGTCCCATTTGGAAGCCTTTACGAGACACACCTCGATTTAAAGCTCTGCTCAATAGAATAGGCTTAAAATAATTTTATTTTCATTCTGTAACCTTCCTTTCATTTCCTTGTAACTTATCTGCATTACCGACACAACCTGGTTGAATTTGGAGATAACAGACGAACAATTGATGTCCTGGGTAAAAGCTGGACAGCTGGATTATTTGAATGAATTGTTTAGTCGCTATAGTAAGCGCATCTACAATTACTTTCTTAAATCCACACTGGAACGAGCCGACAGTGACGACTTAACACAGGAGCTTTTCATCCGGGTGATGAAATACAGAAACTCCTATAAAGAAGGCCATTCCGTTCAGTTCTGGATCTTTCAAATAGCCAGGAATATGATCAAGGATCATTTCAGAAAAATGAAAATCCATAAAGATCAATTCAATCCTGTGGATGTAATGCCGGAGGCAGAGGATGCGTGCGATGATGAACTTTTCGAAAGAGAAAAGAAGCTGCATCAGGCGATGAATGAATTGTCGGATGAAAAACGGGAACTGTTGGTTCTGAGCAAATTTCAGGGAATGAAATACGAGCAAATAGCCAAGCTGAGAGACACTACGGTAAGCAACATTAAAGTACAGGTGCATCGCACCATTAAGGAATTGAAGGAAGTGTATTTCCAATTAGAGGAAACCTAAATAATAAAGTGATGGAAAATAATATCACAGATGAACAATTGATCTCACTCATCGAGGGTGAACAAAACAAAGTGCTGGAATCTCAGATTGCAGAAGATTCTACATTGAAAAAGAGATATGATGAATTGAAGGAAGTTGTTGAAGCAATCGAGAACTCAAACGAAGTTGAGGTCCCATACCATGTGGAAGCAGGATTTCTAGCAGCACTTGAAAAAGAGAAAAACAAAAATGTTCAGTTACCATGGATGCAAATCGCGGCAGCTGTAGCCTTACTCATCATTGGCTTTGGAGCAGGGAAGTTTTCAGGAGTAGACGCTTCCAGTGAGTTGGTAGCATTGAAAGAGGAAGTACAATCATTGAAAGAAGTGACTTTGACAAACACCCTTCAGCGACATTCAGCCAGCGAGCGAATCATGGCTGTGAACAGAATAGAGGAGAGAGGAACTTTTAACAGGGAGTTGATTTCCACCTTGATAACCACATTAAATGCGGATGAGAGTCCTAATGTGAGATACGCAGCATTAAAGGCTTTGGAGAAATTCATAAATAATGAGGATGTGAGAGCTGAGTTGGTAAAATCATTAGAGGCACAGTCTGATCCACTCATTCAAATTTCATTGATCACCATTTTGGTGGAGGCTGAAGAGCGAAGTGCGATTGCCCCACTACGAGAAATGATGGAAAATGAAGAAATAGTACCTGAAGTAAAACAACAGGCAGAAGTTGCCATTCAGGTCTTAACATAAAAATACCGGTACTAATTAAATATTAAATCAAAATTCAAAATCAATATAAAATGAAAACGATAATAGCAGGACTAATACTTTTGACATGCCTTCAAGTAACGGCACAGGAAAAAGCATTCAACTATCCCATCAAGGGAAATGCAGCAGAAACGTGGCTTTCAATTGAAAACTTATCTTCAGACATAGTCATTGAGGGAACCTCTGGCACAGAAATTAAGATTGAAAGCAAGAACTACAAAGGCCTTCCTGAAAAGGCGAAAGGACTAAAACCTCTTTCAGCATCAGGACCAGAAAATACTGGAATAGGGCTAAGCATAAAGCAAGAAGGCAATATCATATCACTTTCTGGAGCTCATAGAGAGGCAGATAACGCAGACTATGTCATTTACTTACCGAAGAACATGAAGTTAAAGATCGATTACAACAGCTGGCAGGCGGGAGATGTTGTCATAAAGAAGATGGCTGGAGAAGTGGAGGCTAAGAGCCAGGTTGGAGATTTGGAATTCATCGATGTGACCGGACCGATTGTAGCACACACATTAAGCTCAGACTTAGAAGTGACATTTTCGTCACTTTCAAGTACATCGCCTACATCATTAAGCTCTACCAGTGGTGATATTGATGTCACATTCCCACCTTCTGTAAAAGGAACGTTTAAAATGTCGACTATTTCAGGGGGAGTGTATACAGGCTTTGATTTTGACTTTGGTGAAGATGCTAAGATGAGCAGAGTAGGAGGCCAGAACGCTACTGGTAAGCTAAATGGTGGTGGAGTGGAAGTGTCTTTGAAGACCATAAGTGGAGACATCTACATTAGAAAAGCAGAATAAGATGAATGGACTAAAAGGACTAACAATTTTGCTTTGCCTGGCAACCTTCGGGTTGTCAGCTCAGCCTAAAAAAGTAACAGAATCTGTAACGGTTACCGGGCAGGAAATGCTGGATTTGGAATTTGCTTTTGCGGATGACATCACTTTTAAAACCTGGGACAAAAACGAAGTGTTTGTTGAAGTGATGGTGGAAATAAACAACGGTGAGGATAATGATATTTTCACACTCAATTCATCCAAATCGACTAATACTATTTACATCGAAATGGATGAGGATATGTGGAAAAAAATCAGCAAGGAGAAAAATGGCAAGTGGGATAACTGTAGTTACTCTTCCACCATAAACTACACCGTTTATCTTCCAAAAAATTTAGATGTGCGTGCAGAGACTATTTCAGGGGATTTTGCTTTTGAATATTTCGGATCAGAAATGAATCTTAAGACGATCTCTGGAGATATAGATGCCACGATTCCGGAAAGAAAAGGGATGGACTTTAAAGCAAAGACGATCTCCGGAGAGATCTATTCGGATATTAAAATAGAGTATCCCTACGGAAAAGAAGGACTTAGACAGATTGTCGGTCAGGATGTACGAGGCAGAGTAAGTGATGGAGGGGTAGAGTCTTCATTTGAAACCATTAGTGGAAATATTTATTTAAGAAAAGGCTAAATCCCCTCCTTGGAGGGGTGGGGGTGGGTTTTGACTCACCCTCACTTTTTCCTCAACACTACCAACCGATCATCCATTACTGTACCTATGAACAATAAGTCTTTGTATGGAGCAGCCACACTACTTGCAGCGACCAGTGATCCATCATTTTCAAATAAGCTTTCTAGTTCTGTTCCATTGCTAACCTGGATGACCTCCGATGGAGCCATCTCATTTTTGCCACCGGCATAGGCGGTAAAAGCCAAGAGATTAGGGTGTGAACCTATCCATAAGTCTCCATTTTCATCCAACTCAATATTGTCAATACCAGTTCCTACATACAGGTCGGTATCATGGCTTAATGCACCCGTCTCTTCAATATTGTAATATTTGAGCGTAAAGCTTCTTGGAGACGCCACTAATAATTGAGATCGATCCTTTGAGATATTGATACCATTTGCATATTTAATCCCACTGGCAACTTCACGATAGTTTCCATCATAAAACACCACATTGGAAACTCCTAGCCCTAAATAGTTCTCAGCCAGTTTTCCCCAATAACTGGTATATCCATGATCATTGGTGAAATAGAAAGAATCCTCATCAAGTGCCACTACGTCATTGGGACTGATCATGATATTATCTCGATATGTAGCCATGTATACCAGGCTATCTTCCCCAAATAGCTCAAACTTCTCAATGGTGTGACCCCTGGCATGGTTGACCACTAGGATTTGATAACGTGCTGAATCCAGTTTTAGCAAACTTATTCCATGAGGATAGAACGGAAGATCATAATCAGCGGTCAATTTTATGGGTTTGAAATCACCGGAATCTAGATCTAGGTAATAAAGGTGTCCTTGCGAAGGATCTCCATCTCTCCGCCCCATTCGATCATCCTGAGAAATAATCATAAACCCTTCTTCGTAGTTAATTGTGAAGTCCTCAGCTCCTTTCATCGGAATCTCTGCAATAACCTCATAGCTTTCAGTGTTATTAACTTCGCGGAAGAAGCCGGTTGATGAAAACGTATAATACACGAATGCAGCTACGAGAGCTACAATGACCAAAAGAACTATCAAGAATTGTTTCATAGTGATTAAGTATGTAATCCATAAAAGTAGAAAATCTTTCCATCTGATTTTCAGTTCGCTGATACTTATAACCATTGGTTGTTCGGGAGACGAAATCCAATTGCCTGATAACTTGTTGGAAGGATCCATTGATGGGAAGGATTGGAATTATAAATCTGCCAACGGATACTTAGTGTCCTCTGACCTTCGCTATCAAGTACGTTTTCTTTCTTCTGATGAGAATGTTTCAGATCCATGCACACTTCCTTCTCCTACACGTGCACACGTAAAGGCAATATTTAGACCGGCGGAAAGAAGCTATTTTGTAACCCCCCAGGCAATAGATAACAATCAAGTACAAGTCTCTTTTGAATTATCTACTTCTCAGAACCTGGTAGCCACGAGTGGTTTTATGGAAATCTACGCGATCGATAATCAAGTGATTATTGGATACTTACAAGCCGTGCTGGATGATGACAATACAGTGGAAGGCTCCTTCGAAATCCGGCTGTGTAATTGAAAAGCGACTTACGCTGGCACGTTATTTGAAATTGCTTATAATTGCGATCCTAATCACAAATTATCATGAGAAAATTTCTATTACTAATCACCCTATTTATCGGTTTTAATTCTTTTGGGCAGGTGCAATGGATGAACAATTTTGAGCTTGCACAAGCAAAAGCCACAGCCGAAGGCAAATTTATTGTCATGGACTTTTGGGCCATCTGGTGTGGTCCTTGTAAAGTGATGGATAGAAAAATGTGGAACGAAGAGTCCATGAACGCCTACAATGACAAGTTTGTATTTCTGAAAGTTGATGTTGATTCTAATCCTACACTAGCCATGAAGTACAGCGCCAGAACCATTCCAATGGTAGTCATCGTGGATGCGTTGGGTAATTCCATTTGGGAGCGTACAGGGTTTTCAAATGAATCACCCTATATGGAGGCATTCAAAAGCTTCCCTTCAGACCGAATGCCGGCAGAGCAACTGAAAAAAGTTGCTGAAGATGACGACAATGCTTTGTACGCACTTGGTCAATGGTATCAGGAATCGGGTAAAAGCATTGAAAACCCGACGGTATCGAGGGCATTCATCACTGAAAGTGATAGCTACTTCAAGCAAATCAGGAAATCAGACAATGAATTAATGGCCAAAGAAGCAGAGTTCAATTTGATTTTGAACCAGGCTTACCGAGGAGCAACTGCGAAGGCGATGAAGAAAGTCCAGAAAATGGAGGAGAATGACATGAAGAATTTCATTTTAGCCTACTGCTATAAATGCGAAGGACAGACTGAGAAAATGAAAGAGTTTGTGGCCAAAATCGAATCTGAAGAACTAGCTGCTAGGTTAGATTGATAACATAAATCTGAATAGATCAGTAAGAGGAATGACTTTAAGAATCCTTCAAATAGCACTTATTTTAATAAATCTTTCAGCTCTGGCGCAATCATCAGATACAGACAGAAGGAATGAAGATGTTTTAGTAAGGCAGACTTTTGAATTAGATCCTAATCGAGTTTATAATTATCATACCGGAAAGAAGATTCCTGCAGAAAAATTCATTTCAATGGTAGGCCAAGAATCTTTCACAATTGGTAGAAAAATTGACAGCTATGGAAGAATTGCGAAGTTTTTGTATGATACAACAGGTGCCAAATTTATTGTAAAAAGAGAGGAAAAACTGAAAATAGGTGAGGATCTGCCGCCTTTCAATATCATCACAGAGAATGGAGAGGAACTTCTTTACGATGAATTACTAGGAAATCATTTGATAATTAGATTCGAGATGTTTGCAGATGGATATGATTTCGAAAATGATCATTTATTATCCCTCCAAAAAGAAGCAGAAGAATTCGAAGAAGAAGTTGTTGGAGTGATTTTCTTCCTTGGGCTTAATAATGAACTAGAACCTTTAGAAACCAAGGGAACAAAATTCCATTACTTGCTGAATGGAGGTAATTTTCATGATCGATACAATGTAACCACTATGCCTTTTACAGTAATTGTGGATAAAAACGGAAAAGTTGTTGATGTTTTTAGAAATAATGAGATTCCCAATCTCTCCTCTTTAAAATAAAAAAGGGAGCAATTGCTCCCTTTCATTTTCTTAAGCCTCTACAGCTTCCTCCTCCTCATACTCACTTAAAGGCAAGCAGCTGCACATCAGGTTTCTATCGCCATAAGCACTGTCCACTCGGCTCACTGCTGGCCAGAATTTATTTTCTTTCACATATGGAGCTGGGAATGCTGCCTTCTCCCTTGAGTAAGGATAATTCCACTCATCTGCTACTAACACTTTGTAAGAGTGAGGCGCATTTTTTAATGGGTTGTCTTTTGCATCAGCTACTCCGTCGATCACTTCCTGAACTTCTTTCCGAATAGCAATCATTGCATCACAGAATCGATCCAGCTCATCTTGTACTTCACTTTCTGTTGGTTCAATCATCATTGTACCAGGTACTGGGAATGAAACGGTGGGTGCATGGAACCCATAATCGATGAGTCTTTTAGCAATATCTTCTACCTCTATTCCGAATTTTTTAAAATCACGACAATCAATGATCAATTCGTGAGCATTTCTGCCTTTGTCATTTGCGTAAAGCACTGGATAATGATCTTGCAGTCTTGCAGCAATGTAGTTCGCATTGAGAATCGCCATTTTCGTAGCATTAGCCAGACCATGTGGTCCCATCATGGCAATATAGGCATGTGAGATTGGAAGAATGCTGGCACTTCCATAGGGCGCTGCTGAAACTGCCGGGTTGCTATTGTGCTCCGTTACATGGCCGGGCAAATATGGAGTCAAGTGTTCAGCAACACCAATTGGTCCCATGCCCGGACCTCCACCGCCATGAGGAATACAGAATGTTTTGTGCAGATTCAGGTGACAAACATCCGCACCAATAATTCCAGGAGAGGTTAGCCCCACTTGCGCATTCATGTTAGCACCGTCCATATACACCTGCCCTCCATTTTCATGAATGATGTTACAAATCTCAATAATGGCTTCTTCAAATACTCCATGGGTAGATGGATAAGTAACCATGAGAGCCGCCAGTTCATCTTTGTGAGCCTCTGCTTTTTCTCTTAAGTCTTCCACATCTATGTTGCCATTCTCATCGCACTTGACAATGACCACTCGCATACCTGCCATTACTGCACTTGCTGGGTTTGTTCCGTGGGCTGATGAAGGAATTAAAGCCACATTTCTGTTTGGCTGACCCGTTCCTTCCAGATAAGATTTAATCACCATTAGCCCAGCGTATTCTCCTTGAGCGCCTGAGTTAGGCTGGAATGAGACTGAGTGAAATCCTGTAATCTCAACAAGCCAATCGTGAAGCTCATTGATAAGAATGCCATAACCCTCCGCCTGCTCTTTTGGTGCAAAGGGATGAATATTTGCAAATTCTGGCCAGGTCACCGGAATCATCTCTGAGGTAGCGTTGAGTTTCATGGTGCATGAACCTAGCGAAATCATCGAATGAACCAATGAAAGATCTTTGTTTTCAAGATGCTTCATATACCTGAGCAACTCATGCTCAGAATGATACTGATTGAAGATTGGATGCTGCAGATATGGAGTTTTTCTTTTGAGCGATGAAGGAAATTCAACTTCAAAATCTTCAACTATTGGAGCTTCGAAAGCATTGCCCAATCGTGCAAAAAGCTTTACTACCTCGTTAGCATCCGCGACCGTATGTGATTCATCGAAGGAGATCCCAACACCATCTTCAAAATAACGGAAGTTGATTTCACTTCTATGACTTAATTTTTTCAAGTGAATGATTTGCTCTGCTTCTAATGGAATTCTAAGCGTATCAAAGAAGTACGTATTCTGATTTTCAAATCCGTACTGAGCAATCGTATTTGCTGTTTCTTTTGCCAATCCATGTGTCCGAGCACCAATCTGCTTAAGTCCTTTTGATCCATGATAAACAGCATACATCCCAGCCATAACTGCTAACAGAACCTGTGCGGTACAAATGTTTGATGTTGCACGCTCTCTTTTGATGTGTTGCTCCCTGGTCTGGAGAGCCATTCGATAGGCATTGTTGCCATGTGCATCCTTGGATGCTCCAATGATTCTTCCGGGAATTGATCGTTTGAATGCTTCTCGTGTAGCAAAAAATGCTGCATGTGGTCCACCATATCCCATTGGAACACCAAATCGCTGAGTTGTCCCGATAACCACATCCGTTCCCCACTCACCAGGTGCGGTTAGAAGCGTTAATGCCAATAAGTCGGTTGCGCAGGCTGTAAACACATTATTCTCTTGGGCTGCAGCCACGATTGCTGACCAATCCTTAACAGCTCCGGAATTATTTGGGTACTGAAAGAAAATCCCGAATACTTCAGGGCCGGAAATGTCTGAATTTGCCAGGTCCACAATTTCAAGCTCGATACCAAACGGTAACGCTCGAGTTTTAAGGACCTCCAATGTTTGAGGAAAGACCTCTTCATCAACTAAGAATTTGTTTGATGATTTTTTCTCCCCCTTCCTTAACCCGTAAAGCATACTCATAGCTTCAGCGGCAGCAGTTGCCTCATCTAATAAGGAGGCATTGGCGATTTCCATTCCAGTTAGGTCAATGACCATGGTTTGGAAATTAATAAGAGCTTCAAGTCTGCCTTGGGCTATCTCTGCCTGATAAGGAGTATAGGCTGTATACCAACCGGGGTTCTCCATAATGTTTCGTTGGATCACTGTTGGAACCACACAGTTATAGTATCCCTGACCGATAAATGATTTAAACACCTTGTTCTTGTCCGCCACCTTTTGCATTCGGTTGAGATATTCAAACTCGTTGAGAGATGGCGGTAGATCCATGGGGGATTTCTTCAATATAGGAGCTGGGATAGCCTCTGATATAAGTTCATCGACGGACTTTAATCCTATGGTTTCCAGCATATTAGATACTTCTTCAGCAGAAGGACCATTATGCCGTCTTTCAAATTCTACGCGATCGTTTAAATTCAATTTCATCAAGGGTACTTTTAAGAGGCCGCAAATTTACGTCAGGACCGTCAGGGTAAAAAGTATTTTTAGAGGTAACCATTAGTGTAATTAAATGGTTTGCCGGAATTAAAATTCTGTAGTTTTAGGCCTGATTTTTAATCCGTTATACAAAAATGAGAAAGATAACTTACGCTTTGGGCTTAATTATAGCATTTGGACTATTAGCTCAGGATAAAACTGCCCTCAAGTTTTCCAAGACAATCACGGCTGAAGACTTAAAAGAACACCTTTCAGTACTCGCATCTGATGAGTATGAAGGGCGAGAGACAGGTCAAAAGGGACAGAAAATGGCTGCAGAATATATTGCCAATCATTTTCAGTCATTAGGATTTGAAGCTCCAGTCAATGGGTCTTATTTACAACAATTCAATTTGACAGAATCATCTATCGGTAACGTTTACTTCCGTAAGGACGATGATAAGAAAATCGGATATGAAGATTTCGTTTATTACTCCAATGCCGAAACTTCTGGTGAAGAATATATTCAACTGGTCTTTGCTGGAAAAGATGATGGAGACATTGATTACGAGGGTAAATACATCGTATATGTTGCCGATCAACTAGGAGGTCTTCAGGAAAAGGCTGAAAAAGCAAATGAGTCCGGTGCAGCTGGCGTCTATTTTGCATTGGAAAATGAGGAAGAGTTTAAATCCATGCTAACTCGGTTTGGCCCATTTTTGAAACGCCCATCGCTCAGTCTGGAGGAGAGAGATAATTCTTCAACTAAGTTAATTCTTGGCAATAAAGACCTTACTGCATGGATATTCGGTAAAGCATTTGAAGAAATTAAAGCAGGCGAGTCGTCGACAGTTATTTTCAATGCGGATTACCTGGACAAGCCAATTGGTACAGAAAATGTTCTGGGCTTTTTAAAAGGGACTGAAAAACCAGATGAAATACTTATAGTTACCTCTCATTATGACCACATTGGAATTACCAATGGAGAAATAAATAATGGTGCAGATGACGATGGTTCCGGAACGGTCACTGTTTTAGAAATAGCAGAAGCATTTGCAGAAGCAGCGAAGAAGAAAAAAGGTCCGAAAAGGAGTATCCTATTTATGACAGTGACAGGCGAAGAAAAAGGATTGCTAGGATCAAGATACTACACGGATACAGCCCCGATATTTCCCCTGGAGAACACCGTTGCTAACCTTAATATAGATATGGTGGGCAGAGTGGATGATGCACATTCTGAGAGCCCAGAATATATCTATGTCATTGGTTCTGATAAATTATCGACTGAGCTACACGAGCTTTCGGAAGAGGTGAATAAGACGTATACAAATCTTGATCTAGACTATACTTACAACGATGAGAATGATCCGAACAGATTCTACTATCGGTCAGATCATTACAATTTCGCTAAAAACAATGTTCCTATCATTTTCTATTTCAACGGAACACATCCAGATTATCATCGACCAACAGATACGGTAGAAAAAATCGCTTTTGATACCATGGAAAAAAGAGCGAAGCTGGTTTTTCATACGGCATGGGAAATTGCAAATAGAGACGAGAGAATAAAAGTAGATAAGAAATCAGTTGATGAAGATTAGTTGAGAAGGAAATTGATCATTGTGGGGCATTCGCCCCACAAGATCTTTTCAACCAGCTATGGAAAGAAAGACTTAAAAATCCATCTTTCTAATACAAGTATAATTATTTAAAGTGGTTTCCTTAAAAGTTTTACTTTAAAATAATTGCTAAAACTGGTTGTTTGAAAATTGGAGAATTAAAAAATGCTGATAATGAGCTTATTAAGAGCTCATTTTTAATTTCAGCAATTCCCACCATCATTGGAGATGATGTGTAATTTTGACGTATTTCAATTTAAAAATTCGATCAAGTTTCCGGTTTATCAATATAGAATATAAGAATAGTACAAATGATTTTAATTAAGGAAGTTAATATTGTAAATGAGGGGAAGGTAAAAACAGAAGATGTCCTAATAAGCAATGATCAAATTGTAAAAATTGGTTCTGGTTTGTCCGTTGATGGCAACTTTCAAGAAATTGATGGAGGTGGGTTACACTTATTCCCAGGAGTAATTGATGACCAGGTACATTTCAGAGAGCCAGGGCTCACACATAAGGGAGATATTTTCACTGAGTCTCGTGCTGCAGTGGCCGGAGGGGTTACTTCCTTTATGGAAATGCCCAATGTGATTCCTCAAACGACCACTCAGGAATTATTAGAATCAAAGTATCAAATAGGCAAGGCCAATTCACTGGCTAACTATTCTTTCTATATGGGGAGTACCAATGATAATTTGGAGGAGGTACTTAAAACTGACCCTAATACTGTCTGCGGGATTAAAATCTTTATGGGCTCATCTACAGGGAACATGCTGGTCGATGACCCGGACACTTTAAAAAACATTTTTAGGAATGCCCCCATTCTTATTGCCACTCATTGTGAAGATGAAGCAACGATTCGAGCCAACACGCAAGAATTTGTACAAAAATATGGAGATGAGATCCCTTTCAAATATCATCCAGTTATTCGAAGCGAGGAGGCATGTTACCTTTCTTCATCGAAAGCCATCGAGTTGGCAAAAAAGAACAATACACGTTTACACATTCTCCACATTTCAACAGGTAAGGAAACAGGATTATTTACTAATGAAATACCTCTTGGAGAGAAGCGAATAACCTCTGAAGCATGCATTCACCACTTATGGTTTTCAGATCAGGATTACGATGAAAAAGGGGCTTTTATAAAATGGAATCCAGCTGTAAAAACGAAAAATGATCGAGACCAAATTTGGAAAGCCTTACTGGATAATCGCATTGACGTGATAGCAACAGATCATGCGCCCCATACATTAGAGGAAAAACAAAACCCATATATGAAGGCTCCTTCAGGAGGACCTTTGATTCAGCATACACTAACTGCTATGCTGGATTTTTATCATGAGGGAAAAATTACGCTTGAGCGGATAGCTGAAAAAATGAGCCACGCGGTTGCGGAATGCTTTGAAGTCAAGGATAGAGGCTATGTCCGTGAAGGGTATAAGGCGGATTTAGTATTAGTAGATTTAAATAAACCGTGGACTGTTCAAAGAGAGAACATTCGTGCTAAATGTGGCTGGTCTCCGTTTGAAGGACATACGTTTAAATCATCTATTGAGAAAACATTTGTATCAGGGCATCTGGCTTACAGCGATGGAAAATTGGATGAGCGTAAGATGGGCCAGCGTCTTACTTTTGATCGAAAATAAACGTTTGTAGATTTATTCAGAGGTATTACCTTTGCACTCCTTTTCAGAGAAATCTGGAAAAATATGGTGATTGTAGTTCAGTTGGTTAGAACGCCTGATTGTGGTTCAGGAGGTCGCCGGTTCGAGTCCGGTCTTTCACCCAAAAATTTGGAACAAATTTTTGCCCTGACAGGCTCGTCCTCGTCAGGGCTTTTTATTTTAACATAATGTACTTTGTTTATATCCTATACTCCAATTCGTGTGATAAGTACTATAAAGGCCAAACCAACGATCTTGAAGATAGACTGAAGAGACACAATGCAGGTTATGAAAATGCGACTACAAAATGCAGGCCTTGGGAGTTGGTCTGGCAGACATCAAAAGATACGCGAGCAGAAGCGGTTAGATTAGAAAGAAAGTTAAAAAATTTGAATAGGTCACGGCTCGAAGAATTTATTAAAAAATACTCCTAAAGCTCTTTCATCAAGGCGCAGGGCCTTGATAAACCCAAAAATTTGGAACAAATTTTTGCCCTGACAGGCTCGTCCTCGTCAGGGCTTTTTATTTTAACATAATGTACTTTGTTTATATCCTATACTCCAATTCGTGTGATAAGTACTATAAAGGCCAAACCAACGATCTTGAAGATAGACTGAAGAGACACAATGCCGGATATGAAAATGCGACTACAAAATGCAGGCCTTGGGAGTTGGTCTGGCAGACATCAAAAGATACGCGAGCAGAAGCGGTTAGATTAGAAAGAAAGTTAAAAAATTTGAATAGGTCACGGCTCGAAGAATTTATTAAAAAATACTCCTAAAGCTCTTTCATCAAGGCGCAGGGCCTTGATAAACCCAAAAATTTGGAACAAATTTTTGCCCTGACAGGCTTGTCCTCGTACCCTGTCCTGACAGGTCTGCCTCGTCAGGAAGGGCTTTTTATTTACAAGCATTGTGTCAGCGAGGGACATTCATCCTCCATTATATTCTAATCAGCCAATTCGTTTCACCCACTTTTTGGAAAGCAATGAAAATAACGGGCTTCCGATAGCAGCTGGCAAAAGCCATAAAAGCCATTGATATGAGCTATTAGGCATGAATAAATTAGGATTCTGAACCGCAAACGCCGTGATAGCGGCTATATAACTACCACCCATCGCTCCAATATGTTGTTTAATCCACCAGGATTTTTCTACATCTGGTTTTACCATAAAAAACCGCAAATCCTGATAACTAGCATGGAGCGTAAAAAGTCCGAAAAGTCCACAAAGAAACGCCAGAATATAATTCTCCTTGAAATACAACAGGTACCCGGCATATATCACGAGCCCCGCACCAAAGAGTATGGTTACTATTGCAACCGCCCAATCATACCATTTTTCACTGCCAGTCTGTTTGCGTTTCAACACACGAACACCTGTAAATGAAGCATAAAAAGTCAACACGGCAATTACCATCAAGAAGGCACTAAATCGATAGAAAAGAATGATACTCCAAGCACTCAAACAAATCCACCACATTGCTCCAACATAAACCTTACCTAGTGCGCGATGATTTTTACTACCCTTTCGGTTTAGTATTTGAATAAGTCCCAGGAGGAGGACCGTGCCGCCACAAAAGACATGGGAGAAGAGGAGAAACTTTTCCATTTACTTTTTAAGCAATTCAACAACGAAATGGCTCAATTTAAAAAATTGATTGACTGAACTGTCGATCTCAGCGGATGAATTGTAAGAGAGAGTTTAACTTGTCAATATGTATCAATTTCTTTCACGTATATCAAATAAATACTTTAGTAAGTATGGCCATAAACTCTTTAAATGGTTTTTTAATCTTTCTCCTATGTATCGGAGAACCACAGGAAAAATCACACGTGTGACTCCAGACTTCTTACGGATAGATGTGAAAATTCCAATTTCTTATAAGAATAAAAACTACGTTGGAACCATTTTCGGTGGCAGCCTTTTTGCCGCTACCGACCCTTTATATATGGTACAACTCATACAAATATTGGGGAGAGATTATGTGGTTTGGGATAAATCTTCCACCATAAAATTCAAGCGACCAGCCAACGCCGATGCGTACACAGTCTTCGAGTTTTCAGAGGAGGAAATTGAGGATCTCAAATCAGAAGTATCGCAGAAACATGAGATTGAACTTTTTAAATCTGTTCATTTAAAAAGCAAAGAAGGAACGCTTTTCTGCGAAATTGAAAAAGTGATTTACATTGCCGATAAAGAGTTTTATAAGCAAAAGAAGAAGACAAGATCTAAGTCTTAATAGGCATGCGCTTAAACTCTTTTGTTCGATCAAACAGATAACGATAGGTATGGTGAGTTTTCACAACATCACCTCCAACTTGCTCTACCACCTTAATCATCTTTGGATTAAAATCACCAATCCAATTCATTTCAAGTTGCTCATACCTGGTGTAGGTTTCCTGGACCACATCACGGATAGCCAATATTAGTGCCCCATCTACCCCTTTACCCTGATGTTCTGGCGATATACCAAATACCAAACCAATCATTTTTTTATTGGTTTTCATCAATTTATGATAGAGAAACTTGAGTTTTCCGATTAGATCCAACTTCCCATTTACATGTTTGAAAACCTGATTTAATTCAGGAATATTGATGTAAAAACCAACGGGTTGATCCTTGTGATAACCAAACCACATGATCTTCTCATCCATGATTGGTTTCATCTTTTTAATAATGGCATTGGCTTGGACAGAAGACATTTCTGCTACACCCGGATGTCTCGCCCACGCATCATTGTAAATGGTCCTGAAATCCTCAGCGTATTTTTTTAGATGCTTCTTTTCAATATGCTTGAATGTATAGTCCTTATCAGCCTGTGCGACAGCCGCCTTTTCATACAGCCGATCACTTAGTGGATCCATGACTTCCCTTCCGAAGGTGAATTGCTTGAAATAAACCTGGAATCCATAGTTCTCAAAAAGTTGCTGATAATATGAAAAATTGTAGTTGCATTGATAATTAGGAGGACGGTCAAACCCGTCGATGAGAAGTCCCCACCATTTATCTCGATCTCCAAAATTAATTGGGCCATCCATGGCCCCCATTCCTTTTTCCTCCAGCCATTTTTTTCCTGTGTCTAATAACAGGTTAGCAGCATCCTGATCATTGATGCACTCAAAAAAACCTACTCCGCCTGTTGACTGATCATTATCCTTATCCATGGTTTTTTTGTTGATGAAAGCAGCAATTCTTCCAATGGTATGACCTTCATCATTAACTAGAATCCATCGTGTACATTCCCCATGGCGAAAGTATTTGTTAACATTCGGATCAAATACTCCTTCTACGTCTTTGTCGAGCGGACGAATCCAATTTTTTTCGTCTTTGTATAACCTAACTGGGAACTGTAAAAATTCCTTTGCTGACTTTTTATCCTTAACTTCAATGGTGCGCATCTACACAAATTTTTGGCAAATAAAACACTAATCTAGCATGAAGAAAATTGGAATTTTAGGTTCAGGGGTTGTTGGACGCACTCTGGCCGATGGATTTATTGAGAATGGGTATCAAGTAAAAATTGGAACTCGTGATGAAAGTAAACTAGCTGACTGGCTCAAAGAAGCTGGGAAAAATGGCAGTACAGGGACTTTTGAAGCCGCCGCAGAATTTGGGGAGGTACTGGTATTGGCAGTAAAAGGACATGCAGCAGCTGATGTTCTGAAGATGACTGGTACAGGAATAAATGATAAACCAATCTTGGACGCTACCAATCCGATTGATGAAAAAGCAGGGCCAGTAAATGGCGTCCTTCAGTTTTTCACAGAGATCAACAGATCGCTAATGGAAGACCTTCAGGACTCATATCCCAAGGCCCAATTTGTAAAATGCTTCAATTCAGTCGGTGCTCATTTAATGGTGCATCCGATTCTGGCAGGAGGCATGAAGCCCTCGATGTTTATTGCTGGTAATGATGAATCCGCAAAAAATGAAGTCAAAACTATACTAGATCAATTTGGTTGGGAAACCGAAGACATGGGGACAGCAGAAGCTGCAAGAGCCATTGAACCACTTTGTATGCTTTGGTGCATTCCAGGATTTAAGAACAACAAATGGTCACATGCTTTTAAACTTTTGAGATGAGAAAAACAATAATTGTCACCGGAGGAAACAGGGGGATAGGTAAAGAGATATGCAGACAACTTGTTGAATTGGGTCATGATGTTGTTTTGACGGCCAGATCCATTGAGAAAGGTGAAGAGGCAGCTCTTGAAGTTGGAGCTAAATTCAGGGAATTGGATGTTTCGAATCAGGAGAACATCAAGGCCTTTGTTTATAAATACAAGGAAGAGGTAGGTGAACTGGATGTGTTGATCAATAACGCAGCGATAATGATTAGTGATGGCACAGACGTACTCAACATTGATCTTGAGGTTGTTCGGAAGACTATCGATACTAATGTTTATGGTCCTTGGCTCCTGATTCAGGAACTGGCACAATTATTAGAAAAATCAGAAGATGGCAGAATCATCAACATTTCAAGTGAAATGGGGGTAATTGATGATTTGACATCCAACCATCCGGCCTACCGAATTTCGAAAACCGCCCTAAATGCGCTTACACTAATTATTCATGGCAAGCTTGGCTCCAGTGTAAAAGTAAATGCCATGTGTCCGGGTTGGGTGCGTACCGACATGGGTGGATCTGGAGCTGCCAGACCTGTAGCAAAAGGAGCCGAAACAGCAGTCTGGTTGGCCACTGAAAGGGATGTCCCAAATGGAAAATTCCTAAGAGACAAAAGGATCATTGATTGGTGATTAACAATGGATCACGTCATTGCAAACGCCATTGATTAGGTCTTCAGAAGCTTCTCCGCCTTCTATCACAATTGAATCACCGTTTTTAACAAATCCAAAAATGAACCCTTTGAGATCACCCGTTATATCCGCAAGCATATCATTAGCCACATATTGAGTATCTCCAGAATAAAGTGTAAAAGTGGTTACCTGATCAGGATTTTCGATTGCAATCCATGTATAGAAATCTTTTACCATTAGGCTGCCATTTATTGATACAGAATCGATCGTGATTCTTTCATCCCCTTCAGTCATAACCTCATAGATGGCAATATTGTATTCAGACCTATTGAACGTGCCTGATGGTGGCGCTAGACATGAGGCACGTGCACATTCTGTTTCACTGCAACCAATTAGAATTAGTATTGGAATACTAAGAAGGAGTAGTCTTTTCATAATAAAATTTATGCTAAGACCCGTGAGAAATAAATACGGTTGAGTCGTTGTAAAAAAACCTTGTGTCTGGGCAGTTATTCTACTCTTACAAAAGAATAATCGTTGATATCCCAATCAATGACTAATCCCCTTCCTACACCTTTTGCCACATCATCACCATATAGATGATGGACAAGGTACAGAGCAACATCGTATGATTTAGCTCCTCCTGCAGAAGTTAAAAGGTTGTCATGATGAACAAATGTGACCCCTTCATGAACAGTCAACAAGGGAAAAGTTTTTCGATATCGGTCAATGTCAGTTGGAAAGGTTGTTGACTCTTTACCATCTACCAAGCCAGCCTTGGCCAAAACAAAAGCTCCATCACAAAGTGACATTACATAGTCTGCTTTGTTTCCAACTTTTGAAACCCAATTGATCAATGGTTCATTCTCCAGATCTGAGTCCATGTTGTGTTCAGCACTCGGAACCACTAGGATGTCGATTTCGGGTAAATCTTCACTATCAAACGAATAATCGGGCAGTATCCTAAGCCCCTCAAAAGTGGTAACCGTATCCATGGTTTGTGAGACAGTAAATACTTTTATTCCTCCTTCTGTGTGAAAGATCGTATGCTGAAAAATATCATAAGGTGCCATGAGCTCCGAATTATAGACACCATCGATCATGAGGAAGGCAGCATTGAAGGATTGTTCGGGAGCAACAGGATCAATTAAGATTGGCTGCTGTTCTCGAGGCTTGTTACACCCACCGAAAACAAGAACTGGAATGATAAACTTTAAGATTTTCATATCTTCTAAAGTACCCAAACTAATCTAAATGTGAGATTAGCAGAAGGGGTATGTCCAGAGAGCAATAAATCTTATTTTTAGTTTTCATTCCTTATTGAAACCAATGGAAGAGAACATTGTCATTAGACAAAATATTACAACATGACCAATATTAGTAACTCAAAAAGAATACACTCTCTAGATGCTTTACGTGCCATCATGATGTTGTTAGGTATCGTGCTTCACTCATCAGAAACATATTCTATTGGAGTTGACTTATTGTGGCCCAAAGACCCAAATTCCACCAGCCATTTTTTCACATATCTATCTGCAATGATTCATATTTTCAGAATGCCCACCTTTTTTCTGATAAGTGGGTTTTTTGGCGCAATGCTTTTCTATGAAAGGTCTCCTCGTGTCATGATTAAACAACGATTAAAACGCATTGTACTCCCTTTTGTAATTTTTCTGCTAATACTACACCCTGTGATTTACCATTCTTACGAGTTTATGATAGACTCATTTGAGTTGGAAGCGTTTGCTGATATTCCTTTCAGGTGGTTTCCAAATATCACCTATCATCTTTGGTTTTTATATTATTTAATCATGATTACAGCAACTACAGTATTAGTCGCAACTTTACTAAGGCATACTTCACACATAAATTCAGTAATAAACAAGTCATTCAAGTGGCTTCTCGAAAGACAGCTACTTTTTATTTGCTTGTTAAGCATAGTGATATTTATTCTACTCGTGTGGATGTGGGATTATTGGGCATCTACTCCATTAACCTTTATGCCAAATATCAAGATTATCATTTTCTATTCTGTGTTTTATCTATTTGGCTGGGTGTTATTTAAGTCAAAGAATATATTAGGAGTTTTCATGAAGTATGATCGACCCTTTTTGCTCTTTGCTACTGCATTGTTCACCTTGAAGTTCATTTTTTCGGATCATATAGATGACATCATTTACGGAGGATTAAACACTATCATATGTTGGTGTTTTGTTTTTGGGTTTATGGGTCTTTTTTTGAGGTATTTTAATACTCATTCCGACTTTGGTAGATATCTTTCTGATTCTTCATACTGGGTATACCTGGTTCATTTGCCGTTTACATTAATTATTCCAGCACTTATTGGTGATTTAAACATTCATGTAGGATTAAAATTTGCTCTTGTATTAACAGGAACTACCACCTTATGCTATGTTACCTATCACTATATGGTGAGAGCTACTTTTATCGGACAATTCCTGAATGGAAGAAAATATAATTGAGCTATCTAAATATCTTTTTATAGAAGGGTTTCCGATATAGAAATTGGAAGTAGAGTAATGGATAAATCAACAAGTCTGATATAATTATTCCAGTGCTGTAGGTAATATCATCAACAATCAAAGCTCCCTTCTCAGATGATTTAACGCCGTGATGATGCTTCCATCTTTTTAGAAAGAAGGGAAGTTTCACACCTTTATCTACAAAATACCATTCATTCTCATTAGAGAAATCTTTTGTAATTAGGCTGATCCAATACTGCTTGAAAACAAAGAAATTAAGTTCTAAAGCAACCACATCGTTTTTCTTACAACCATCGAATCGAAGGAGCTCAACTGGTGGGAATGGTGGATTAAGCTTTAGAAACAGATCTTCAGTAAACCCCTCCTTCACTTGATTTAAATCAGCACCGACAAGTGTAGAAATTTTTATATTCATTTAAATTATCAACTAATTTCATTGATTTAAGTTTTCAATCATGATTCGCTCAGCTGTTCCCGATGATGCAAAAGCTATTGTAGATATATACAATCACTACATTGAATATTCTCATGCTACTTTCGAAATGACTACTATTTCGACTGAAGAAATGATTAACAGGATTCGAAGAGTTCAAGTTGATTTCAAACTTCCCTGGTTGGTAACAGAATTGGAAGACCAGGTAATTGGATACGCATATGCCTCTCAATGGAAGCCAAGAGTTGCTTATGCTAAAACCGCAGAATCATCCATCTATCTAAACAAAGATCATGGGGGCAAGGGTCTTGGGATGCCACTTTACTATCGACTCATGAAAGAACTTAAGGATTTTGGATATCATGCAATTATCGGCGGCATGGCATTACCAAATGAAGCCAGTTGCACTTTGCATGAAAAACTTGGATTTCAGAAAATCGGAGAATTCAAAGAAGTCGGATATAAGTTTGATCGATGGATAAATGTGGGTTATTGGGAATTGATTTTGTAGCAGATCTCTCAATTCATGCGAAAATGGATTGAGAGATTACCTCGATTCATCCTAGCTTTGCGCCAAAATTTTTTTGAATGGAGGAGGCTAAAAAATCATCCGGCGTGGTATCGCTGAATTTTATTGAACAGATGATCGAGAAGGATCTGCAGGAAGGAAAACATGATTCGATCGTCACTCGTTTTCCACCAGAACCAAACGGATATCTTCACATCGGTCACGCCAAGTCCATCTGCCTAAATTTTGGACTGGCTGAAAAGTATGGAGGAAAGTGTAATCTACGCTTTGATGATACAAATCCGGAAAAAGAAGAAACAGAATATGTTGACTCTATCAAATCAAATATTAAATGGCTTGGATTTGATTGGGAAGATCGTGAATTCTATGCATCAGATTATTTTGAGCAACTCTATGAGATGGCTGTCAGGCTGATCAAAAAGGAGAAGGCTTATGTATGTGATCTCTCTCAAGATGAGTTCAATGAAATAAAAGGCACTCCAACAAAAAATGGAACGCATAGTCCGTTTAGAAATAGATCGATAGAGGAAAATCTTGATCTTTTTGCTCGAATGCGGGCAGGTGAATTTAAAAATGGGGAAAAGGTACTTCGCGCAAAGATCAATATGAGTTCTCCAAACATGCACATGAGAGATCCAATTCTCTATAGGATCAAGCAGGTACCTCATCATCGAACAGGCTATCAATGGTGCATTTATCCTACTTATGACTTTGCTCACGGTCAGTCTGACTCAATTGAAAAAGTGACGCATTCACTATGCACACTGGAATTTGAGGTGCATAGACCGCTGTATGAATGGCTGATTGAAGAGCTAGAAATATTTCCATCCAAACAGACGGAGTTTGCCCGACTTAACCTCAGCTATACCATAGTGAGTAAAAGGAACCTTAGGGAATTGGTAGAGCTTGGTCATGTCAGTGGTTGGGACGATCCGCGTATGCCTACAATATCTGGCATTCGAAGGAGAGGGTTTACTCCTGCATCAATCAGAAAATTTGCGGACACCATAGGTGTGGCACGACGAAATGGAATCACAGATATTGCGGTGCTGGAGCATGCAGTTAGAGAAGATTTGAATGCGAATACAAATCGCGTATTTGGCATCATGAATCCTTTGAAGGTGATCATCACTAATTGGCCGGAAGATAAAGTAGAGATGATGACTGGTGTAAATAATCCCGGAGATGAGTCAGCAGGTACCAGAGAAATGCCCTTTACACGAGAGGTTTATGTAGACCAGACTGATTTCCTTGAAGATCCTCCAAGCCCAAAGAAGTGGTACCGTTTGGGACCAGACCGAGAAGTAAGGTTGAAATTTGCCTACATCATTAAATGCACAGGTTTCAAAAAAGCAAATGATGGAAGTATTGAAGAACTCTATGCGGAGTATGATCCAGATACTCGTAGCGGTCAGGACACCAGTGGCAAAAAAGTAAAGGGAACACTTGGATGGGTTTCTGTTCCAAATGCTGTAAATGTTGAGGTGCGTGAATATGATCGTCTTTTCAAAACGGAAAACCTAAATACCATTGAAGATGATTTCAAAAATCACTTAAATCCCGATTCTCTAAGCATCAACAAAAATGCAGTGGTTGAACCATCTCTAAAGGATGCCAAAGTTGGAGATCAGATGCAGTTTGAGCGGATAGGTTATTTCAGAGTTGATGAGGACTCAGCGCCTGATCAATTGGTATTCAATCGAACCATTACTTTAAGAGACAATTGGACAAAAAAATGAATGCAGCTCTGATTATAAGTGTATTGCTGATTTCATTTCAGCTTCATGGACAGGATCTTACTGGAAAATTTATCACGGATGAATACTCCATAAAATATCCTGAATCATGGAGTGTAACTGAAAATAAAATGGGAGCTTCCTTATTTATTCTTGCACCTAAAACGGATGATCAGGATGAGTTCAACGAGTATGTAAACCTTGTCATACATGACCTGGAAGGCACCAATCTCAATTTGGATAGCTATATCCAACTTTCTCAAGAGCAGATAGTAGACCGAGTGGATAATGTGGAAATCACCCAAAGTAAGCGACTAAAGTCTGGAAGCCTTGAGCTCCACAAGATGGCATATAGTGGAGAAATCAATGGGATGAAACTGAAATTGATACAGCATTACCGTTTTCGTAACCAGAAAGTATACGTCATCACATTTACAGCAGAAGAGAGCGCTTTTGAAGATTTCAAAAAGTATGGGCAGGGAATGCTCAACAGTTTTCGGCTAAAGTGATTTCTTTTATCATGTTTAACTTTCTAAAATGAAAGTATCAGGCATCTTTATATACCCGATAAAATCTCTAGCAGGTATTTCATTAAATGAAGCAGAGGTATTAGAGCGCGGATTTAAAAATGATCGTAGATGGATGCTGGTAAACAAGGATGATATTGGGATCACTCAACGCACTCACCCACAACTTTCTCAAATAGCCCTTACGTTGAGCGATAAGAAGATCAAGGTTTCTCATAAAGGGTTATCTGATTTAGAAATCCCTTTGACTTTGGATAATGGAAATTATGTTGAGGTCATGGTTTGGGATGATCAAGTGAGAGCAATTCAAGCCCCATCAATTATCAATGAGTGGTTCTCAAAAATAGCTGGTGAGCCATGCAAGCTGGTTTACATGCCTGAAAACGCATCAAGACCCGTTAGTGCAGAACGTGCAATCAAAGGAGAAAATGTAAGTTTTGCGGATGCCTATCCATACCTGATCATTGGTCAAGCTTCCCTTGATGATCTCAATTCACGAATGGATGAGGATCTACCGATGAGCAGGTTCCGACCAAACATAGTGGTAGAAGGGAGTGAGCCGTATGAAGAGGATCATTGGAAGGACATTCAAATTGGAAATGTGAAATTCCACGTCACCCACCCATGTAAGCGTTGTGTCTTTACGACCATCGATCAGGAAACAGGGAAAAAAGGGGCAGAGCCATTGAGGACACTTGCAACTTATCGAAGAGAAGGAAAAGAAGTCATTTTCGGAGTGAATACACTGGCACTTGAGAAGGGGAAGATTAAGGTAGAGGATGAGATTATTTTCTATTGAAAATCAACTAATAACCCGATTAACAAAACCACTAATTCCTCACACTCCAAATCTCATATAAGGGATCTCCCTTACTGCTTTTACCTGAGTGGTGCCACTTGCCGTCTTTGAGCTCATAAGTGAATTCCAGGCTAGCACCTACACGACTATCGTCCCTTGAAAAGAACTCAATATTCTCCGTGTACTTTCCATTTACTGTAGAGTAGGTTCCACCACCCGTTCCCATGAACTGCTTGGTTTCTGTATTGTAAGCAATCCATTGAAATCTGGTCCCAGAAAGGATCTTCATGGTTTTTCTTGGTCTGCTGGTATCTCTTTCCTGGATCTCTCCATTCCGTTTCCTCCCTGACATTAACCAGGCACCAGCAAGGTCTCCAGGCTCCCCAGCGTCTACACGGGTAGCCCAGGTTTCTTGCCCTACTTTTCGCAGTTTGTCATTTCCATCAAATTCAATTTCGAATGAAGCGGACTTTCCAATCATGGACGTGTCTCTGGTATGAAACTCTGGTACCTCTGTCATGGTGTTTCCATCAAGTGCCCAACTTCCGCCATTTGTTTCGATGAATGCTCCAGTCTCAGCATCAAACCAGGCAACACTTTGAAAGCCGTCTGTAAAAGTCACAACAGCTTTTATCTCTCTTCCATTATCATCAGTTTCTGTCCATTGCCAGGCACCAATGAGTGATTGAGACCATCCTGCAAGGCTGGAGAGGATTGTAAAAATTGCAACGAAGGTTTTCATATTTTCTTAGGTTAATCTACATAATACGCACCGAACAAAATCATCATTTCGTCGCTGCTTCTCAAACCGAATTTGAGATCTCTATTTTCCCAATTATCATAGGTTGCTTCCAGTCTTAACGCTTCGCCTGGTTCCAATACATGGGGCGGGTCGAACTCCAAGATTGGTGGGTGCTCCCAATCATAGGAAATATAGATGAGTTCACCGTCCCTTGGTCCACCGACATGATATACTTTAAATTCAGTCATGTGCTCGTGTGCATGAGAGAAAAGCTGGAAAATATTTATTCGTTCATTGAAAAAATAATCTTTGTTAATGGTTGTTACTTTTCCTGCCGGAAGTGTAAAATTTTGGTTGTTTAGGTTGAGAATTTCTGCCACATGCTCCACTTCTGAGGATGGAATGGTGTGTAAATTCCCGTATACTTCACCAATCATCACATCATCAGTTCTGTTTGCATAATGTGCATTTAAGTCTAACCCTTTTCCAGCATCAAACTTTAGCGCCACCCCTTCAGGATAATGATAGTTCATTCTTGGCCACTGGGTACCCGCAATGAATTCATGATATAAAAGAGGGATAAGATTTTTTGTAATTGGCTGCTGGTTTTCATCGTATAAATCTCGAATGACCAATGGTTCCGGAATAGCAACAGAAGGAATGGCATCTTCAAAGGCATAAAAAATAAAATGATGACTACCCTGTCTCATTGTTATTTCGATTTGATTGATGTAGATATCCTCATCAGAGACTGGCGGTTCATAATAGAAAAACTCGCGATCTGTTTGTGGCTCAATTTCAAATGGGCCCAAGTGGAATTGAAATCCGCTTTCAGGTTCTGCAAGCAGTTCAAAAGGCAAGGCCTCAAATCTTGTCTCATCGTCAAGGAGTGCAACATCTGCCACTTGGCCGGTCTTAGGTGCCCCGTTTATGATCCATTCTCTAATAAACTCTAACTCGCCGTTGGTTAAAAAATCAGCACCTAATGGCATAATGGCTCCATACAACGGATGATCTGAATAGAAGTGCTCAAGATCATTGGCATTTAGTTTTTCCCACAAGAAACTTTTAAATAAACTTGGCAAACCTTCAGTTCCCAATAGCTCAAGTCCATCCTCTAGAGCTGCTTTATTATTTGGGGGTCTACCTACCAGTTGATCATAGGATTCACCTGTCGTTAAAACAAGATCAGATTGTCTTGCGAATGTGGAGCCGGAAGTGTGACAACTTACACATTGTGTGTCCCAAACCTGAGTCTGAATGACATCATAAGTATGCATTTCAGAGATTGGAATAAGCTCTGTTTCATTACTACAGCTCACCAGTAATAAAATGATAAATAAAAACGAAAGTGCTTTAAGCCGCTTCATATTGGAATTTTTATGGAAGTAGAGACATATCCCTCCTCTAATTTACGTAAGAACGCTGATTCGGATATAAATAGTGCAATACCATTTTATGTAATAAGTTGTTTTAAAAACTCAAAACATTATCTTTAATATTTCAACCAAGCTATATGAACATACCATCAGAGTACTCGCTCAATGTGACTGAGTTTCCCATTCGAAAAATTAATAAAATCTGGAACCCTTCCTCGATCCAAGAACTTAAGGAGATCATTCTGTCAGCCAATCAAAAAGGAACTCCCGTCTACCCAATTTCCACAGGTCATAATTGGGGTTTAGGGTCAAAATTACCTATTGTCGATGCTGACATCATTGACTTAAAAAAGCTGAACAAAATAATTGAAGTAAATGAGTCATTAGCATATGCCAGAATTCAGCCAGGAGTTACACAAATTCAACTTGCCAAATACCTGCAAGAACATCACCCTCAGTTAATATTAAATGTTACGGGTAGTGATGCGCATTCCTCAATACTTGGTAACTCCATTGATAGAGGAAGTGGAAAGAATGGGCAGAGAGCGAATGACATTCGCGAACTCACAGTAATGAATGGTGTTGGCGATGAATTCACAACAGGATTTGGGTCATTTCCAAACAAGTCAAAAGGCTCATTTTACAAGTATGGTTTAGGCCCTGATTTGACGCATCTTTTTACACAATCAAATATGGGTATTGTCACTGAAGCAGTTATCAATTTGCTACCAAAGCAAGCTTTTAATCTTTATTTAGGGACTATTTCAAAAAACGACTTGGGTGATTTTCTACACTCTTTTTCCAACTTAGTTAGAAATGGAGTTGTTGGAAACACTTTAGAAATAGATAGTCAGAATGATCCAAAAATATTCGAGTTGTTTGAAAGCCAGAAGGAGAATGAGGGTAATTGGATTTGTTGGTTTGCAATTTACGGAACGGATGAAATCCTTGAAGCAAAGGATTTTGTCATTACAAAAGAATTAGGAGGAAAAGCTGATCTCAAAAAGTATCCATCGAATGAAAATCATTCCACAACTCCAGCACCCGTGCAAGTAAGAATTAGTCGATACAGTGGTATTCCCAACGATCATTCACTGATTTCAACAGCAAAAGCGTTTGGAGTTGACTTACCTACTGATAATCCTGATATAGATATGCATAAAATGCTGCCAGGTTTCAGGTGTGTTTTACCTGTTATTCCATTTGCTCAATCAGGAGCGGAAATCATCGACTTGATCTATGGGTTTTCAAAAGGCACCAAATTTGATCCGGTCATTTCTATCATTGGATTAGATAATTATGCACTAGAAGTCTTTGCTCGAATTTATTTTGATAGAAATAATAAAGATGAAATAAATCTTGCCGGAAACTGGGCATCAGGTCTTTACGAGGAGCTTAAGAAAGAAGGCATATATCCTTATCGACTGGATATTGAAAACATGATTCCTTACTTATCAAATGTGAATGATCCCCTCATTACACTTAAAGAAAATATTAAAAAACACCTTGATCCGAATGGTATTATTGCTCCAGGCCGTTATCATTTGATAAGCGATAAATAATGGTTTCAGTTATTTTGTATTACTGAAAATCATGCCGTATTTTTTGGGCAAAAAACTATAATATGGCTGAATATAAAACCTTTGAGTCCGGCATTGAAGCCGGAGGTAATGAGTTACCTATCGTAGCACTTGGAACATTGAGTAAGCAACGAAAGAAGGAGATCATTGACAAGTATGGATTGAATACCCAAGAGGGTGCTTGGAATGATTTACAATCGTTGCTGGATGCAATGAAAGAAATCGCTGATACCATTGGTGAAATGAATCTTTTTATGATAGGCAAAGAGCTAATGGAGGGCGCAAAATTTCCTCCAATGGATGGGCTCGAAAGTGCATTAAAGTCAATAGACATAGCATATCATATGAATCATAGAAAGAATGGAAAGCCTATGTTTGATCCAAATACCGGACAAATGACTGAAGGAATAGGTCATTATGAGCTTGTGAGGTTTGATGATGCAAATCAAGAAGCATTGCTTGTTTGTCACACCCCCTATCCTAGTAAATTCGAAGAAGGCCTCATTGTTCAAGTTGCGAGAAAATTTAAGCCTGAAGGCTCTTTCCTTAAAGTGCAATTAGATACCACCAAAGAAACGCGAAGAGAAGGAGGAGAACGCTGCACATTTAGGATTACCTGGTGATAAACACGTAATTCAAAATTATTTTCAATAATAAATAACAAACAGCGTTATCATAGAGTTTATTTATATATTCTCTTATAACGTATTTTATTTTTTAACATTAAAACAGTTAGCTATGATTACTCACATTCAAAAAACAATTGAAAAACAACAAGAAGTTGATTTAAACTTTAAGCTCTTAGAAGAATTTAAGCTTGGGGCTGAAAAATTTGCTAATAGCCCCTTGCATCAAAAGCTTGGAAAGAACTTGGAAATTAGAAAGCAATTGAACTTTGTTCCTAAAATGCTATTCTTCGTGATGGGGTTCAAGGACCTTATGCAATTGGTGCGATACGAAAATCCAACCAATGATTTAGAAAAAAGCGTAAATACACACAGTGATGAAGATTCTAATCATTGGGAATGGTACTTAAACGACCTTGCTTTTATGAGTGGCGAATTCAAGAATGATTCATCCGTTGATTTGATTTCGAAAGTATGGACTGACGAATCAATGGCAGTACGTGACACGATATATACCTTTTCAAGGTACATAAAACAATATACCGATCCTGTGGCTCGTATGCTTATGATTGAAGTTTTGGAAATCACATTTGATAAATTCAAGGAAGTCATTCACCCGGCATTAAAGCGAGCAGACCTTTATGACCAATTGGATTATTTTGGTAAAATGCATCAGGAAACAGAAGAAAATCATTCAACTGGAATTAGTGATGATGAAATTGAAGAACTGGTAACTCAATTACCAGAGGAATTAAAAGCAGAAATGATTCCGGTTGTCAATCACCTATTTGACCAAATGTATGCGATGGCTAAAAACTGGTCAGAGGCATAATTTCAGACTTTATTTATCAAATCAAAACCAGGGCACCCCCCTGGTTTTTTTATTCTCTGAACTCAATTATCATGCATAATTGTAAATAGCCGGTCTAGTTGAAAATTCATCGTATGATCTTTGGTAGCATCATTCTGAGGAATTCCGTAAGCGGAACCAAATTTCTCAGAGAGTGAACTGAAAATTTCTATTTTGGTCGCTTTTAGCATTTTGGCGCGAGAAGGAAAGGTTTTTTCGTTGTTCATGATGGTTTGATGATTGTTTCTGTATGGTTAAACTAAGTAATCCTGTCGTATTTCAATTTCATTTTAGACGAACCGTCATCTTTAGTAGTTCATAGCACGTTATGTGTCTATTAGTTATTTCTCACCTTCATATTTCTTATCTTTTTCCTGGCTTATACGTTTCTTCTGCTCTAGCTTCAACGTCTTCTCGATAGTAGGCTGCATCCTTGAATTGACCGTTAGCATACATTTGTGCCTGATCATTAAAATGTGGTGAGTTTGGATCGCTACTTTGTCCTCCAGCAAGAATTGTTTTAGCCCGCACTTTTTCACCAAATTCAACGGCGGCAACAAAGCTGTTTCCTCTTGTGCCGTAGATTTTTTTCACATCATGGTTGCCCCTCATTCCATAGGCTGCCAGATGCCCCCATCTAGCAGTCGTAAACCCTACCGGTATACTTGGAGCATCGTCATCAAAAGTGGCATCTATTGTACCAGAAATACGCTGAAAGCGATTGATCTCACCCCATGGAATAATTGTTTTTCCGTAGCGTTCCTTCATTTCCTCAAGGGCTAATTGAAATATCCCAATTCTTTCTCCCATTGGCATATCAGTTCCAAAATATTCGAAACGCTCTACTCCACTCAAATTATTAGGAATTTCGCCATGACGATAGAGCAGCATACCATAAAAATGGGCCAAACTCATGGCTTTAGATTCTGCACTTGTCTCAAAATCCCAATTTCTTAGTAGATCAATTTCCTCATTTAAAGACTCATCTCCCAAAGCATCATAAGCCTCAACCAGACCGGGTACTACTTTTTCAAATGCCGGGAGATAAGGATTATAACCAAGGCTGATCAACCCATCCAGGTCGATGCTACTAATTTCGGATAACAACCTGATTGCATTTACACCTCTAAAATTTTCTGGTGCATTGTACATGTACCGCGAATAATTCTCCTTTTTAGGGCTGTTTTCTGCGGCTGAAGTGAAAGGAGTGGAATTACAATTCTGTATCCATCCGTTCGATGGATTAAAAACGGTAATTGCATCATCTACCTCATGAAGACCCTGCCAATCGGTAGCTGGATTGCTGCCATTTACCGGCTGTGAATAATCAAACTCTGTATTCCTAATGGGTATGAAGTTTCCATGGTAATAGGCAATATTCCCTTCAGAATCAGCAAAAACTGTGTTATTGGAAGAATTGGTTCTGATATTCATCATGTCATGAAATTCTTCCAGGTTTTTCTTTTTTGTACGTGTGTATGACTGCTCTAAAGCTTTTACCGGCTCCCACATCAGAGCAGTGGCAGTCCATTGATCATCTACCGTATGAGTGATTGGTCCATGATGTGTTCGGTAGATTGGGAATGTTTTTTCTTTCAGTTCATTACCGTCTTTGTATTTGAGTGTGACTTCCTTCATTTCTACCTGCCGTTCTTCTTCACCATATTGATAATACAAGCCATCTTCTTTTTCGATGATCGTTTCTTTGAATTCATCAATTACATCTGTGTAGGTGGAGGTATGCATCCATCCGGTATTTTCATTGAACCCCTGGTAGACAAAGAATTGTCCCCATGTTACTGCTCCATAGGCATTAAGGCCTTCTTCACTGATTACATGAACTTCACCTCTGAAATAAAATGAAGTGTGTGGATTAATAAGCAGCATCGCATTTCCTGACTCGGTTAGATCGCCGGAAATGGCAAAACCATTAGATCCTTGTGGTTCTTCAAGGACATAGTCCTCAGAATTAAGTGAAACTTGTTGAAAACCTCCCCCTTCGCCCCCTCCAGAGGGGGACATACTCTCATAAAACGCCTTGATCTTCCGAGTTGACACACGCTCGATATCTCCCCCGATCGATCCTTCGGTAAAATACATGGTCATCCAAGGCTCATATTTTTTGATAACCTTTGGTTGAACCTCAGGATGTGTTTCTAAATAATAATTGATTCCATCAGCCCAGGCCTGACAAAGATCTTTGAGCCAATCAGGCGTGCTGGCATAATTTTCTTTAGCCTCTTCTTCGGTCATGAATAGTCGAGAGCGCAGATCGCTGTAAAGTGCTTCCTCACCTTCATCTTCGGCAAGCCTGCCAATTGCCCAGGTGAAGTTTCGCTCAACCCTTCTAAAGTCATCTTCACATTGTGCATAAAGCAAACCAAAAATGGCATCTGCATCGGTCTTTCCATATATATGTGGAACACCAAAATCGTCTCGGATGATGGTGATATTTTCGGCTTGTGCTTCCCATTTTTCAACTTCCGGGTTTGAAGTTTCAGGGGTGCAGGCAATAAATAAAATGAAAAGGAGGGTGAGAATTCTGTACATAGGTTAAATGGGTTGAATTTGATGTTTATCAAATATATTAACAAATACGACCAATATATTTTTGGTCATCCTGAACTTGTTTCAGGATCTACGTACTTTTCGGAAAAGATTCTGAAATAAATTCAGAATGACCCTACTCATTATGACAATTGAAACAATAAACCTTTGGATTATGGCAATCCTATATGTCATCGCAGGTGTCAATCATTTCTTGATGCCTCGATTCTATGAAAGCATCATTCCGCCAATATTGCCGTATCCCAAATGGATCAATTGGATAAGTGGCCTGGCAGAAATCATCTTAGGTGTACTTCTTTTAATACCTACATTCACATCGCTTGCTGCCTGGGGAATCGTGGCTCTTCTAATTGCCGTATATCCTGCAAACATCTATCACTTCATGAAAGGTTACCGTAAAAAGAAGATGATTTGGGTGTTGGCTTTGCGTCTTCCGCTTCAGTTTCTTCTAATCTGGTGGGCGTTTTCTTTTACCTGAAAGCAACCTCTGATAGTTTTTTGAATCTATTATAAGGTAAGAGCACATAAAAAGTGTTCAATAATGCTGCGAATTCGTACAAACTGCTGATTTGAGTAATACATAAACCACTGAAAATCAATCAGTTTAGGTGATTTGGCACGTGCATGGCGCTATTTAAGAACCCAACTAACTCAGAGGATATGTTCAAGAACTTCTTCAAAATCACTTTCCGGAATTTCAGGAAAAACAAATCATATGTTTTCATAAATCTGATAGGATTAGGACTTTCATTGGCCTGCTGTATTGTGGGTTACCTCAACTGGAAGTTTGCAGCCGACTATGATAAAAACCATGTGAATCATGAACGTATTTATAAAATTCAGATCAACAAGGAGGTTCAGGATCGGAATGTGCCCTATGGGATTACACCATTGGCATTAGGAGCCGTTATTCAAGACAAGGTCACTGGAGTAACTCATACATCAAGATATATCGAAACAGGACTGGTTCTTAAGAAAGAACTTAAGGTATTTAATCAAGGAATTGCTTTTGCGGAGGATGATTTTCTAGAGATGTTTACATTTCCATTGAAGTATGGGAATGAGTCTGCATTCTTCGATCGCAGTAAAATCATTCTGAGTAACTATACTTCGAATACCTATTTTGGCGAAGACGTAGATCCCACAGGTGAAATTATCACCATAATTACGGAAGAAGGGAAACAATATCCTCTGACAGTCGGAGGTGTCTTTGAGCAAATACCGCAGAACTCTTCTGTAAGATTTGGTGCGCTTACACATTTTGATAATTACATAAGAATTCGAGAAGTTGAGAATAATGATTGGAAGCAGTTTGTAGCCGCGACATTTGTGATGACTGATTCCGGCTTTCCTCAAAACCTCATTGAGGATATGAACACAAATTATGTGGAGGTTCAAAATAAAGCACGTGACGATTTCAAGATAGGCAATTATTATGCTGTTCAGCTAACCAATCTTGGAAGCGTGGCAGAATCCATCCGTGCCAATTGGCTAAGCGAGCCACCACCACCTCCTGCTGTCGTAGTTCCAATGATTATGGCCTTCCTTATGCTGTTGATTGCCTGCTTCAACTTTACCAATACAAGCATCGCTATTTCAAGCAAACGTTTGAAGGAAATAGGCATTAGAAAAGTAATGGGGAGTGATCGTAAGCAATTGATTTTTCAATTCTTGGGAGAAAACCTGATACTATCATTCCTTTCCATGTTTATAGCATTGGGCTTTGCATACTTTCTGGTGCCCGCATACAGTGCAATGTGGGACTTCATCACGCTGGAATTAAACCTGGTGAATGATAGTGAAATATATCTTTTCCTTATTGGACTATTGACATTAACCTCACTGATTGCTGGTGGCTACCCTTCCTTATATATCAGTGCTTATCAGCCAGTAAATATTCTACGCGGAAGTCTCACACTTGGGGGCACCAATTGGTTTTCAAAAACTCTTTTGGGCATGCAATATTTGCTAACCATTATTGCGCTGATTTCTGCCCTGGCATTTTCTAATAATGCGGACTACCAATCCAATCTGGATGTGGGATTTGAAAAGGAGAATATACTTGGAGTCCGTTTAGAAAATAAATCGGAATATGATCGATTCTCCAACCTGATCAGTCAAATGCCGGAAATAGCACAAATGACAGGCACTACGCATCACATCGGATGGTGGACGTATGGAAGAACGTTAAGAGCTGGTGAACAGGAAGTGGAATCCGATATGATGAATTTTAGCCTTGATTATAAAAACCTTATGAACCTGACCATTAAAGATGGCAGGTACTTTGAAAAAGACTTGTATGAATTTGATAAGGAGAAATCCATCATCATGAACGAGGCGTTAGTTAAAGAATTTGGTTGGGAGAAACCAATAGGCAAAGTTGTGCAGGTGGATGACAGCACCAGGCTTACGGTAGTGGGTGTCATTGAAGATTTTTACATGTATGGGTTCTTCGATCCTGTAGAGCCGTGTGCTTTTAGGCTTGCTGATAAAGAGGAGATGAATTTCGTTGTGATTAAAAGCGAAATGAACCCAACCGCATTTCGTGCATTGATGGAGTCTAAGTGGTATGAGATAGCTCCTTATACGCCGTTCAACGGTTCTTACATGGATGAAGAGCTTGCAGGAACAGATTTAGTCAACACCAATATATCTACCATGTTTAAGTTCCTCGGAGCGCTTGCGTTAATTCTTTCTTCAATTGGATTGTATACGCTTGTCTCTCTAAACATCATTAAACGTGTAAAAGAAATTGGTGTAAGAAAAGTACTTGGTGCTTCCATCAACCAAATTCTTGTTTTAATGAATAAGCAATTTTTCTGGTTGCTCATGGTCTTTGCATTTATTGGAGCTGCACTTTCATATGTTGCGATAGACGCATTGATGGGATCAATCTTTGCGGTTTACCAGGCTATAAGTGTGTTCACGGTTGTTGTACCATTTATATCCCTTATGGCTATTGCAGTATTTATTGCATCAAGTCGAATATTCAGAACGGCTATTAAAAACCCCGTAGAATCACTGAGATACGAATAGAAATCCATTCAAAATCGAATCAAAGGGCAGAATCATCGATTCCTGCCCTTTTTATTTTCATTGTGTCCGATTAAGTGGTTCATTTTCGAACAGCTTATAATCCTAACCAAATCCTAACTTGCTGATGTCCAATGACATACCTCCAGTGGCACATTTGTTGGTGTTTTCACGCCAAAGCAAAAAACCTAGCCATGTTTCGTAATTTTCTAAAGATCACCTTCCGCAATTTTCAAAAAAACAAAAGCTACGTTCTGATCAATCTAATAGGGTTGGGACTCTCCTTAGCCTGCTGTATCGTGGGTTATCTAAACTGGAAGTATGATGCAACTTTTGATCATAACCACCTTAATCATGATAAGATCTATAAGATACACTCATACAAATCAGTTCAGGGAGAGCAGATAAAATATGGGATTACACCAATTGGTCTTGGGGAGCAGATTAAAGAAAAAATTCCAGGGATTACCAAATACTCCCGATATGAGTCCATGTGGTTGATCTTTAAGAAGGAAGATAAAGTTTTGAAGCAGCATATTGGATATGCTGAGGATGACTATTTTGAAATGTTTTCGTTCCCCTTTAAATATGGCAGTAAAGAAGCTTTCAAAGACAAAAGCAATGTGATTCTAACGGAAAAAATGGCGGAGATATATTTCGGAGAGGGAGACCCTACAGGTAAAATGATCACATTAATAGACTTAGGGGATAAAGAAGTTTCGATGCGTGTCGGAGGAGTATTGAAAGATATTCCTCGAAATTCTTCCATGACGTTTAGCGCAATCACACATTACGATAACTACTTAAAGCTGCGTGATTTTAAGAATGATTCGTGGGAATATTTCAATGCAGCCACCTTTGTGATGACGGAAGGGCAATTTCCCCAGAATCTGCTTGATTATGTTAATCAGAATTGTATCGAGGTTCAAAACAAAGCACGTGACAATTTTCAGTTGGCAGGCTATTATCTTGAGCCGCTGACGACTCTGGCGCGAAATTCTGATAAGATCCGTTCAAACTGGCTAAATGAGGCACCCCCATCTTCAGCAATTATTGGTCCTGGTATCATGGCCATCATGATCTTACTCATTGCCTGCTTCAACTTTACCAATACATCCATTGCCATTTCCAGCAAACGATTGAAAGAAATTGGACTCAGGAAGGTCATGGGTAGCCAAAGAAGGCAACTGATCTTTCAGTTCATGGGTGAAAACATAATTCTCTGTTTTGCCGCGCTTTTGGTTGGACTTGCCATCGCGGATATTTTGGTTCCAACCTATAGCTCACTATGGCGTTTCATTGATATCGAGTTGAACCTCGCCTCTGATCCGGAGATTTATCTTTTTTTAGCCGGATTGTTATTGGCAACTGCGCTGATTGCAGGAGCTTACCCTTCTCTGTACATCAGCAAGTATCAACCAGTAAAAATTCTTCGTGGGAATTTACGCATCGGCGGTAGTAGCCGGCTTTCAAGAGGACTATTGGGGATGCAATACCTTCTGACCACCATGTCACTTGTTTCAGCTTATGCATTTTATAATAATGCGGAGTTCCAGTCTAATTATGATTTAGGATTTAATAAAGAACCTCTGCTTTCTATTGGTTTCGACAGTCATGCAGAATATAAAAATTTCAGGCCTGTGGTGGAGCAGGTTTCTGGAATAGAGAAATTGGCTGCTACCTACAATAGAATAGGGGATTGGAGCTATACAAGAACACTTAAATCCGGGCAAGCCGAGCTCGAAACAGAAATGATGGATTTCACAACCGAATATTTTGATCTCATGAATTTAGAAATAATCGAGGGGAGATTCTTTGATGACAACATGCGCGAGCACGATCGCATAAACTCAATCGTAGTGAACGAGCAATTGGTCAAAGAATTTGGATGGACAGATCCTGTAGGCCAAGTAGTACAGATCGATGACACCACACGCCTGAGTGTCATTGGAGTTGTGAATGATTTTTATGATGAAGGCTTTTTCAATGATATTGAACCAACCGGTATCCGAATGGCTGATCCAAACAAGTTGTACTACTTAATGGTAAAGAGTAACAAGAACCCAGTAGAGCTATACGATCAATTGCAAGCGGAGTGGTTTAAGGTAGCTCCAAACAAGCCATTTAATGCAGAATATGACAGTGAGGTTGAGTCGGCAAATGAAGTGAACACCAATATCATGCTCATTTTTGAGTTCATGGCATTTATTTCTTTGGTGCTTTCTTTGATCGGGTTATATACGTTGGTTTCACTGAATATCATAAAACGAATCAAAGAGATAGGGGTAAGAAAAGTATTAGGGGCATCTATTCGCAACATCATTGTAATGATGAATCAGCAGTTTTTCTGGCTGCTGATGATAGCTTCTGCAATGGGTGCTCTTGGGGCATACTTTTCGCTAGATTTACTCATGGGCTCAATCTTTGATATTTATCAGCCAGGAACACTAATCACTTACTTTTTGCCATTCTTCATTCTTGTTTTAGTTGCAGTGATTTTTGCTTCTGCAAGAATATTCGCAACAGCCATTAAAAACCCGGTAGAATCGCTGAGATACGAATAGAAATTCATTTAAAAATCGAATCAAAGGGCAGAATCATCGATTCCTGCCCTTTTTTAGTTCAGCTAAAAAGTAATCTGCCTATTTTTAAAGGATAATCAACTACCACACCAAAAGACATGAAACTAACACTAACCTGCCTGGCTTCCTTGCTATTGGTATTTTCATCATTCGCACAAATCACGGTGCGTGGAAAAGTGACTGACCAAAACAATCAGGGTATTGCTGGCGCTACAATCAAAGTTGATGGAGCAGTAACAACTGTTTACACCGACGAAAACGGAGAATTTACTATAGATCTTGATTATCAGTTTGAAACATTAATCATAAGCGCAGAAGGGTTTCAGGTCCATAGTGTTTATGTAAATGGACGAACGAATATTGATGTGAAAATGAAATCGCTCGGCACCATCAATATGGGAATAGGTTCTCAAAGCAGGGATGAACTTACAAGTAGTGTCTCCAGCATTAATCAAGCAGATGTAAGCCCAGCTCCTCTTATTAATCTTGAGCAGGCAAATCAAGGAGTTACCGCCGGTTTGTTTGTTCAAAACTCAAGCGGTAAGTTGGGTCAGGGAACAACCGTAAGAATACGGGGAGGCTCATCATTGACGGCTTCTAATCAACCACTTTATGTAGTAGATGGAGTTCCTCTTGTTTCTGGCAACCAATCCAATATTAATCCTAGCAACATTGAATCGATTGAAATTTTGAAAGATGCCGCTGCAACAGCCATTTATGGAACTCGAGCTGCTAACGGTGTAGTAATCATTACAACCAAAAGTGGAAACACTGGCGGTTTAAAAGTAAACGTCGATTACCAATTCGGTTTAAGCCAAACTCCAAAAACGCTGGACTTGATGTCCCCTTCTCAATTCAACCAGATGTTTATTGAAAGCACATTAAGGAATCCAATTCTTGGCTTGTCTCAATTCATCACTAAAGAAAACCTGGAAATGTGGGAAGAGTCATTTCAGGGTGTAACTGATCCAAGTGAGTTGGTTATAAACTTTCCGAACAACAGTTCAATAACCTTACCTGCAGCATATCTTGGGCTTAATAATGGTCAGAATACAGACTGGCAAGAGGAGGTTTTTAGATCGGCTCCATCTCATAGAGCCAATGTAGATTTTCAGGGCGGTACAGAGTCGTTAGGGTACTTCGCTTCTTTGGGTTATACCACACAGGAAGGATTTTTAGTGGGCAACAAGTTTGACCGCTTGAATGGAACGCTTACTCTAAACAGCAAAATCAGTTCAAAGCTTTCAGCAAATTTGAATTTGAATTATATCTATACAGATGATGATCGGTTGAATGATGATCAGGATCTTGGTAGCCCAATGCAAGCGATTGCTCTGCCACCATCAGACACATATGATCCTTCAAATAATTACAAATTGAATACTTTCAGCTTGCTTTATAACCCATTAACTGAAATAAACTTTTCGGATTATGATGCCACCAATAATTCAATTATTGGAAGTCTGGGATTGAAATATCAACTGACTAGTGATTTAAGTTTTGATGTAAATGGAGGGATTGATTACAGCGATGGAAGAGTGGAAAGAAGGCAAGGGCCCGAGACTCTCGACGGGGAAGGCACAGGTCTCTCTCAGATTGAAACGTCTGACATTAAGAACCACGTGTTTAATGGTTGGTTTACCTATGATAAGGATGACCTATCAGTCGTTTTAGGAGGTTCTTATCAGGATTCAAAAGCAGATTTCAGATATATAAGAGGACTTGTCAATAGCATCTCCACTTTAGAATCTCAGGCAGGAACAACCATTCCAGAAAATCCAATTCCAGGAGCGGCCAATTCATTTTTATCAGCCTATACCAGGGTAGGTTATTCTATAGACAATAAGTACTCATTTGAAGTAAGCGGAAGGGTGGATGGAAGCTCAAAGTTTAGTGAGGAAAATAGGTTTGGTTACTTTCCTGCGGTTTCAGCAGGATGGAATATTCACAACGAAGACTTCTTCAGCTCCAATTCATTTAGCTCTTTGAAATTGAGAACTAGTTATGGGCTAGTGGGGAACACTCCTACAGATGATTTCTTATATCGTTTGAATTACATCATTTCTCAATACGATGATGAAGACGGCATTGAAATAGTGAACCTGGAAAATCCGGAATTAAAATGGGAAACAACCTCTCAGTTTAATGTAGGATTAGATTTTGCGTTCGCTAATAATAGAATTTCTGGTTCCGTAGATTATTACATCAAAAAGACTGAAGATTTACTTTTCCCGGTTCCGGTTTCTCAAACCTCTGGACAAAGCTCGATCATTGACAATGTTGGCTCGATGGAAAACAAAGGATTTGAGTTTTTGATTAGCTCAACCAATATTGATCAAAATGGATTAGTCTGGACAACCGACTTTAACATTTCTACCAATACTAACACGATCACAGATCTTGCTGGAGAGCAAGCAATTGTGGGAACAAACGCCTTTTTAAAAGGCCATTCAGCTGGTGTATTTTATCTCGTGGAATATCTTGGAGTAGATCCAAGCACGGGTCAGGCACTCTATGACGATGGGACACCAGAAGGCACGACGGATTGGTCACTTGACCTGAGGAAACCCATTGGAGATCCTAACCCTCAGCTATTTGGAGGGATAACAAACTCCCTGACTTACAAAAACTGGGAAGCATCTGCCATGTTCCAATTCGTCAGTGGGGTTGACATTTATAACGCAACCGGAGAATTCATTTCCAACAGTGGGATTCTTTTAATCAATCAGACTGAAGATCAGGTTGACAGGTGGTACCAACCGGGAGATGAGGTATCCAACCCGGTTTTAAATCCGGATCAGATTGATCCGAACCCATCAACCAGGTGGCTTCAGGATGGAAGCTATATCCGGCTGAAGAATATAACCATCACTTATAACTTTGATCAAACCGCACTGAGTAACATGGGCTTGGATAATCTGAGTATTTACGTCGGAGCTACGAACCTATTCACCATAACAGGATATACCGGGTACGATCCGGACGTAAGCTACTTTGATCCTCTGGATGGCATCATCGGACAAAACATAAGTCGAGGGATAGACAATTTCACAGCACCTCAACCAAGAATCTTTTTAACAGGTATTAAAATTGGATTTTAATTATGAGATACATTAAACTAAATCCTACGAAAATGAAGAATGTCCTATTGTCAACTTTGGTTTTGGCACTTGTAAGTATCTCATGCGATGACTTATTAGACATTGAAGCATCAAACTCCTTGAGTGGTGATCTATTAGTGGACGAAGAGTCAATTCAATTAGCGCTAAATGGAGCCTATTTTAACTTTATGGGAATATCTGATGGTGGTGATGGCGGTGAATTGTTAGGCGGTGATTTCCAGGTTATGGCTGAACTCATGGTAAGGAATGATCAATTTGGATTTGACCCGCAGAGCAGTCAGGTAATTCCGCAAGAAATATTCTGGGATGAATCCGCTGCACCTACCTATGAGAATTTTGTGAACAAAAGCATTATTCCAACGAATTTAAGAGTGGAATCCAACTGGCGGAGAGCATACGAAACCATAAATCTGATCAATAATATTCTAGCCAATATTGATAATGTAGAAAATGGTAATGCTAGAAGTAGAATACAAGGCGAAGCTACTGCAATGAGAGGCATATTATATTTTGAGATGGCTCGATTATGGGGACCACAGTTTACGACTTCTTCTGCTTCAACATTAGTGCTGCCTCTACTGACCGAGCCTATTATTTCTGTGGATGAAATTGGGTTACCATCTAAGTCAAGCTTGGGAGATATCTATGATAGAGCTGAGCTGGACTTAACCAATGCGTCGGCTGATCTGCAATCGCTGGGCACCAATGGGACAAGAATATCCTATTATGCCTGCCAGGCATACTTAGCGAGATTAAATATGCAAAAGAATCAATACGATGTGGCCCAGACTCATTTGGAGAATATTTTGGATGGAACATTTACTCTTACAAATGAGCCAATGGATGCTTTCAACAATGCTACGAATAGTACAGAAGACATCTTGGCTATTCAGCAAACGCCAGGAAATAATACTGGTACACCAGGATCCGGTTCAGGCCTTGCCACGCTTTATTCATCCCTTACCGGAGAAGGACTTTCAGCTTTTAGAATCAGTCCGGATGCAATAAGCTCAGATGTGCTTTACAATAACCCAAGATTCAGTGATGCGGATTTACGTGCAACAGTAGATCTAAGTACGACCACTTCGACAACTGATGTAAGCACGGCTTATTACAGAGATCCAATAAATACAGCGATTATTAGTTCTGCGAAGTTTTTACGAAATACGGATGTGGTACCAGTGATAAGATTAGCTGAAGTCTATCTGAATAGAGCGGAGTGCATTTACGAACAAAACACAGGGGTAATTGATGCGACTGCATTAAATGATCTGAATATGATCAGACAAAGGGCGGGGATTGGAGCACTTAGTGTGGTAGACTTAAACGGTGACCCTGATCAGTTCTATGATAGTTTGATTCAGGAAAGAAATCGAGAACTGATCTATGAAGGGCATGTCCTTCATGATATTAGAAGGCAATTTGTCAATGGCTATTCAACAGGTATTTTGGTAGGAGGAAGACCGAACCCTGTGATAAACCCACTGGATCCGGATTTGATTTTACCCATTCCACAATCAGAATGTGACGCAAGCCCCGGATTATGTAACTAAAAATTTAAGGCCTCACATTGAGGCCTTTTTTATTGATCCTGAATAATCTTTATGTTGTACTTCAAGAGGAGGCCGCCTAGTTGAGATTGCGGGATTTTGGCTTTACTGATCTTATTGGTTTCCGGATCTAGAATTAGCCCATAAGATTTACTTAAATCAGCTCCTTCAAGATTGGTGTAATCAAATTTCGAGTTCGTCAAATCGCAACCGACAAGCTTTCCGTTACTTAAGTCTGCTTCTGAAAAGTCAACTTCCACAAGCTCACAGTTCAAGAAGGATATTTGTTTCAATTTCATCTGAAAAAAGATGCTATGATCAAGCAGGCAGTTAATGAAATAGGCATCAAATAATAATTTATTGCACGTGTCAAATTGAACACCAAGCATTTTGCAGTTGTTGAAAATTACTCCTCGAAATGAAGTTTCGTTGACCAATATATTGCTGAGATTGCAGCCCTCAAATTCACAATCAATGAACTTAGATGTGGAGAAATTACCGTTCGCAAATTCACAATTTTTAAAGGTGCAGTTTTCGTATTCGTTCTGATTATCGAAGGTCTTTTGTTTTTCAAAAACTTTATCGGCAACTAGCATAATTGATGCAACTTAAGATTTTCTGTAATGGAAGACATAAAAAAAGGCCTCACCAGGAGGCCTTTAGATTTTAATAATTCAAGTTATTAATAGCCAGGGTTTTGTTGTCCAGCTAATCCAGGGTTAGCATCCATCTCTCTTTGAGGGATTGGGAATACTAATTCTGGAGCATTGTACGCAAATGTTCCCACATTTTGCTGAAGTCGCTTAATGTCGTGAAGTCTGTGACCTTCAAAAGCAAGCTCAAGTCTTCTCTCTAAAAGAACATCATTAAGTGTTGCTGCTACAAGTAATGGCGCATTCGCTCTTGTTCTCAACAAGTTAAGATCATTGAGAGGAGTGTCACCAACAGCACTTGAAAGTCGAACGTTACACTCTGCACGGATCAAGTACATTTCTGCTAATCTGATTACTGGGACATTAGCAAATTGGTTAGTGTATTTACTGGTGAAAGTTCCACCATCATTATAGAAGAATGCACCTCTGTCATCTCCAACTGGATACAACGCAAGGTGAGGAGCTTGAACAATTATGTCTCCATCTCTTCCTCCAAACTGAGGTGTTGCCCAGTAAGTTGTCATAGCATTAACCCCATCCTGAGAGCTTACTTGCATAGCAAATATGTCTTCCGAAGAGTTTGCATCATTGTTAAATGCATCTGCGAACGCACCCAACTCAAGCTGATAGTCACCAGACCCAATTACTGCATTAGCATCAGCTAAGGCACTTGTATAGTTACCCATCTGAAGATGCACTCGTGCTCTTAACGCTTGCGCAGCACCGGAAGTAGCGAATACTCCATTGCTGGGAGGAAGATTAGTAATGGCATCACCCAAATCGTTTAGGACCTGAGTATATACCTCCTCTACCGTGTTTCGGCTTACATTATTCTCTGCAGTGATGCCTCTTGTAGGAGTCAACACCAAAGGAACTCCAAGTTGAGAGTTTCCACCACCAACTTCGTATGGAAGTCCGTAAAACTTAACAAGCTCAAAGTATAGAAGTGCTCGGATGAATTTTGCCTCACCTTCGACAACATCTGCCTGCGCCTGATCAGTAAAAATATCAAGTGCACTCAGTATGTTATTGACAATGTTAATTGTTTGATAGGCTTCTAACCACACTTCACCAGCGTCATTATTCACCGCAACCATGTTTTTATTAAACATCTCTCTTGGTGCGTTAAATGTACCAGCCCATAATAACTCGTCTGATGCAGCAAGCAATTCTGAGTTTCTCAGTGTTTCCCCACCAAACAAATCGTCAACTCCTACTTCATCGTATGCTCCAATTAATACAGCCTGTATATTCTCAGGAGTGGACAAAGCGAGTGTCTCTGAAATAGATTGTGCCGGCTCTAACTCCAGCTCATCAGAACATGCTGTGAAGCCAAGGATAGCTACCGTTACAATTAAAAATTTATTTATATATGATTTCATAATTATTCGCTTTTAAGATTAAAAACCTAATTGAACGCCCACAGTAAATGTTTTCGCTTGCGGAGCAGAGTAAAAATCATTACCCTGGAAGATGTTATTGGTACTTCCATCCGCATTTACTGTTAAGTAATCCGCACTTACTTCTGGATCCCACAATGGGTAGTCCGTGATTGTCAGTAAGTTCACCCCAGTGAAGTAGATTCTTGCTGAGCTAAGCTTAGCTTTAGAAAGTACGTCACCTGGCAGGTTGTAACCTACTGTAAGGTTTTTCAATCGAATATATGATCCATCATGAAGGAATCTACTCGATCTGCCTTGGCCACCGTTACCATATCCTAAATAAGCTTTAGGAACATCAGTAACATCTCCCGGCTGTCTCCATCTGCTAGCAATGTCCTTGCTAGGATTGTCAAACCAGTCAGCTGCTGATTGGAATACACCACCCACATTGTGAACACTGTTTCCTTGAACAAACTGGAAGAAAATGTTCAGATCAAAGTTGTTCCAGGTAATTGTGTTTTTCCATCCACCAATGTAATCCGGGTTCGGGCTACCAAGCACTACAAATTCTGCTTGAGAGAAATCATTGGTTGTTCCTCTTGGATCAGTTTCATTGTTTAAGTACCACAATGCATCTCCGTTTGCCGGATCAACACCTGCATACTCCGCTCCGTAGAAGGCTCCAATTGGGCTTCCTACTCGTACAACGTTCATTGTTCTTGAGCTACCGTTATCGATGATTTCCTGTCCACCAAGATCAGTTACTTCATTCTGATTGAACGCTATGTTGAATGAAGAAGTCCAAGAAAGTGGTCCTTCCAAAATCACACCGTTTAATACGATCTCAACCCCTTTGTTTTCTAGTTCACCAATGTTTTCATTGATGATTCTAAAACCAGTTGTTCCTGGAACAGGGTTAGAAAGTAATAGGTCAGTTGAAGTTTTCACATAGTAATCAATCTCACCGTTGATTCGATCATTTAGGAATCCAAAATCAAATCCAATATCAAGTTGAGAGTTCTTCTCCCAAGTCAAGTCAGGATTTGGAATTTGAGTAGGCTGAAGACCTCCGTTTCCAGCGTATCCTTCAGCACCATAAAGACCCAAAGCATCAAAGTTTCCGATACCTGCATTACCAGTGATTCCATAACTAGCACGAACTTTTAAGAAGCTTACGATATCGTTTCCTTGTAGAAAGGACTCTTCAGAAAGAATCCATCCTGCAGAAGCTGCTGGGAAAAACCCAAATCTGTTGTTAGCTCCGAATCGGGAAGAACCATCTAATCGACCACTTACTGTCAATAAGTACTTGTCATTCAGTTTATAATTCAATCTTCCGAAGTAGGATAAGAACGAAAACTCAGTCAAAGAACCAGTTCCAACTGCAATGTCAGCGGCACTTGCTAAAGTTTTCAAATCATTCACAGCAAACTCTTGACCCTCCACTCTGGTGATAGAGGTCTCAGACTTTTGAAAATCGAAACCACCGGTGAAGTCTATTGAGTGATTCGAGTTAATTAGCTTGTTGTAATTCACATATGCTTTGGTGTTGTAGTTGAACACTCTAGCCCATCGTGAAATCGCATAGCCATTGGTACCTTCACCACCATTGGTATAGTCAGCCCATCTTCTATCTTGATTTTGTGTAAGTAGATCTGCGCCTACCTCAGCTCTGATAGTAATGTCATCAGTGATGTTATAACCAACATAAGAGTTTAAAAGCGAACGGAATGTCACATCTTTTCTAGTCACACCTTCTAAGTCAAGAAGACCATTGTAATAAGTAGTAACCGGGCGATCATTCAGATTACCTTCGCTATCTCTTACTGGAGTAATTGGTGAAAGTGCAATCAACTGAATTGGAGTAGAGAACTGGTTATCATCAGAAACTCTGTCAATATCAGTTCTAATAAATCCACTATTCAATCCGAAAGATAATTTGTCGTTTGCAGAGTGGTCAAGATTTAAGCGTGTGCTTAATCTTTTCAATCCATTTCCAATCAAAATACCATCCTGATCTGTATAGCTTCCACTTACATAGAATCTTGTGTCTTCAGATCCACCAGATGCTGAGATATCAAACTTGGTTGTTTTTGAGTCGTCATTATAGGCTAACTCTTCCCAGTCTGTATCTACTTCACCAGTTTGCCAGGAAGTTCCTCCAGAATATCTGTCTAATCTTCCAAGCGCAAAAGCGGACCATGATCCTGGATCATCGGTAGGAGTACCATCAACTTCATCTGAGTTGGCAGCAGCTTCGATGATATAATCGACGTATTCTTCAGCATTCAACCACTCTCTTTTGTTAGTTGGGCTATTTACCCCAGTCTGGTAGTTGATATTGTACTGCGTTTTACCTGGCTTACCTGATCGTGTAGTGATGATAACAACCCCATTAGCAGCTCTAGATCCGTAGATAGCAGCTGCGGATGCATCCTTCAATACTTCTACAGAAGCAATGTCATTAGGGTTAATATCACTTAGTGGGTTTGAAACAGCCTCTGCCGGGTTACCCACGTTTTGAGTAGTAATTGGCACACCATCTACGACGAAAAGTGGTTGACTGTCTGCCGTGATTGATGAAGCACCACGGATTCTAACTTTGATTCCCTGACCCACTTTACCATTCGAACTTTCAATGAAAACCCCTGATGCACGTCCCTGAAGCGTTTGCTCCACATTTGGTACTGGCATATTCCTGAGTTCCTCTCCGTCCACTTTAGCAATGTTACCAGTCAGTTCAGTCTTCAATTGGGCACCATACCCAACAACTACGACTTCATCAAGCTCAGTAGCTCCGCCCAACGTAATATCAATTGTTGTGCGATTACCTACAGAAACTTCTTGAGTTTCAAAGCCAACAAATGAATAAACGAGTGTTGCTCCGTCTTCTACCTGAAGACTGTAGTTCCCGTCCATACCAGTTGTTGTACCTGATGTTGTTCCTTTAATGACAACATTCACACCAAGCAAGGGTTCACCGCTTTCATCAGTGACCTTACCTGAAACAGTTCTTTGCGCCATCACCTCAAACGAGGCTAAAAAGATGACAGCAAAGCATAGTAGTAAAGCTTTCTTCATATGAAAAAATTTAATTGTTAAAAACTCAAATTTAAAATTAAACATGAGTTAAGTTAAGTGAATATAGAATGAAACAGAATCTAACGGAATAACCTTACTTGAATGGGAAATATTTGTAAAGAATCGCGTATTATTAGCAATGAATGGTAGACTTTTTCAGCATGTAACTGTAAAATGTCCTAAACACCGCTTTTTTTCTTCCAGTAGCGAACAAGACCTGCCACACTCATCCACGAGGGATTGGCTGCTTCATATTGCAAAACACCCTGATCAGATACTCCACGATCTTTTAATTGCTTTGATGTATATGCCATAAACTCAGGAGTAATTTCATCATTGCTCATTCCAGCTTCCCACTTTTTCTTTATCCATTGAGCCCAGTCATTGATGATTTCCTTCAATTCATGCATGTGAATGTTTGGGTTCTGCTCCTCACCAAAATGAGTTAATGCCAACTTATTTGGGTTTTTAGAAAGAACCAGGTCAATGGAATGGAGCCAGTCTTCGATATTAATATCAGGAGGAGGGCATGGAGGGACAACAGGGCCTCCATCAATCTTAACACCTGCTACATCTCCGGTGAATATCGTGTCTTTCCATTGCCATGCAATGTGGTGCTTTGCATGTCCGGGAGTATGCAATGAACGGAAACTATGACCCCCAACTTCAATTACCTCTTCGTGATTTACTATTTGAAGGTACTTTTTGGGTATGCTTTCCATTTTGCCCCAAAGAGAATCCATTTGGTCTCCATAGATCATAGTAGCTGAGGCAACCAACTTTGATGGGTCATGCATGTGATCATAGCCGAATGGATGAAGATAAATTTTAGCCCCTTTTTCTGCAAAAGCCCATGCTGCACCGGCATGATCAAAGTGAATGTGTGATAAGAATAAATGTTTCACATCTTCAATTTTATAGCCGTGATTAGATAGTCCTTTCTCGAGACTCGGAAAGGTTGAATAAGGACCGGATTCAATTAAAACGGGACCTTCTTTAGTTTCAATCAGGAATGCAGCTATTGCATGCTTGTAATTTTGGAAATGAAGGTCAAGGGTATGATACATAATTTTTAATTTGAAGGTATCAAATCAAAATACTTGTGATATTGAATGCAATGAAATATCTCCCTTAATTCTAGAAGGACTTCAAAACATTTCATCAAAACCACTTTATTATAAATATTTCTCCTAAAGTCGAAAAGACAAGTATTTTGATTTGATTTAACGTTTAGAAGTAAAGTTAGTAAAATGAGTGCGTCAAAATATTTTCAAGATCATATGCCCGAAAATGTCTGCTTTGGTTGTGGACATAATCATGAAGGATTGCAGATTAAAAGTTATTGGGATGGAGATGAAGCTGTTTGTAAATGGAAGTCCGAAGAGAAATATCATGGATGGAGCAACCTAATGAATGGCGGCATCATGGCAACTTTGATTGATTGCCACTGCATGGGCACTGCTATGGCGGACGCTTATAAAAGAGAAGGGAGGTCACTTGATACCGATCCTGAATATAGGTACGCCACCGGAACACTTACAGTAAAATATTTGAAACCTACTCCTAATTCTGAAGTAGAAATAAGGGCAAGAGTTGTGGAAGTCAAAGGAAGAAAAACCATTCTCAAATGTGATTTTCTATCTGAGAATGGGGAAAAAACCGCGGAGGCAGATGTTGTCGCAATCCGCGTTTATGATGGTAGCGAGGGGAAAGAAACGGTTTTTAAAAGCTAACTAATCGAAGGAAAGAACGACCTTTGTTTTAGCCGTTTCCGTATAATCATGAGCTTCTGAAAAGGTAATCGTCACCCCACTTATGACAACTTCATTTACCAACTCGGTTTCTGTATTTGAAGTGAGGTCACCTAAACCTAGCTCAATCTCTTCCTGATTGATTTCTAAATCAACAACAAGTCTGCCTTGCCAAATACACTCTGAGTTTGGTGGGCACAAGGAGTTTTCTTTGATTGAAAGAAATGTGACTTTCCAGTCCTTTCCAATAATTTTCTTGGAGGCACTTTGCTGATATTGAACGATAATTTCATTATCTGCCGTTGGATTTACTTGCTCTTTTTTACATCCAATGAAAAGAAGAGCAATCATAAGAACTCTAATTAAGCTCATTGCAAAATTGTTTCTGCAACATGCTCAAATCTTATGCCAAGTCAATTACAGTTTTGTAATTTCTAATTGCTATTAAAAGTTTAAGCTGCTATGCAGTTGACTGCAGGACTTAAATCTATAGGTATTTTCACCTAATTTCACCTTAACTAAAAATGATTTTATGCATCCTGAACTATTTTCAATTGGTGGCTTCACGGTTCATACGTATGGTTTTATGATCATGCTGGGAGCGACATTAGGGTTCTTTTACATGTCCAATAGTGTGAAAAAGGATTTAGGAATAGAGCGAGATAAAATTCAGAATCTTGCCATTCTTATCATCTTGGCAGCTTTTATTGGAGGGAAACTATTTTTTTACATGGAGGATCCAGGATACTATTTTAGTTCGTGGGCGAACATGAAGAAAAATTTCCGGACTGGTTTTGTGTTTTATGGATCATTACTTTTCGCAATACCTGTTACAGTATGGTATTTCCGAAAAGAGAAATGGCCTTTATGGCCATTGATGGATAGGCTAGCAATCACCGCATGTATTATTCACGGAATGGGGCGTTTAGGATGCTTCTTTGCTGGCTGTTGTCATGGTATTCCTACAGATATGCCATGGGGAGTGACGTTCACAGATCCTGTCTCGCAAGCAGAACCTTTAAATACTGCCTTACACCCCACACAGCTATATTCTGCAAGTTTGATTTTTGGAATAATGATAATCCTTCTAATGTTTAGGAGGCATAAGCGATTTGAAGGCCAGCTCTTCTTTATTTATATCATTCTATATGCATTTGGGCGCGGGATAATTGAATTTTTCCGTGGGGATGAAGAGCGCGGCTACATTATTGATGGGGTTTTGTCTCACTCTCAATTTATCAGCATCGGGGTGATTGCTATTACTGTTTGGGCATATTTGAGATTTAAGAAGAGGGCGAGATTTAAAAAGAAGTAACCCTTAATTTTAACTCTCCTGGTAATACCTTTATTTCAAAAGGAGGCTGTCCCATTCGTTCGCCATCAATGTGAGCAAATAGGGCCTCATTAGCTTCCACATTTATGGATTTAGCCCTATAAAATTCGATTTCTTCTAATGACCCATGTGTTCCGTTGGAAAGTTTATGAATGTTTAAAAATCTTCTTAGCCCAGAGATTTTTCCAATCTCGCAGATTTCTAATAGTCCATCATCGATTTTAGCTTCGGGCATTAGCTTAAATCCTCCACCGAAAGTGGTTCCATTTCCGATGGTTAAAAGGATCAAATCCTTTTCGAATTTCTGGTTATCGATTTGATATTGAAAAGGGCGTTCTTTATAACCTCCCAGTATTCGAAGGACGTGATAGTAATAAGCCGCATGTCCAGAAAGTAAAGGCACTCTCTTTGTGGCCATGTCTTCTACAATTTGTCCATCAAATCCAATCCCGACCCCATTAACAAATTTGCGGTCGTTGCATTGCCCCAAATCAATCTGATGCACCATGCCTGTCAAAGCTGTTTCAAAAACTTGTTCTAGATTTTTACCCAGTTCAACAGTTTTTATAAAATCATTTCCAGTACCAGAAGGAATGATCGAAACAGGGATGTCAAAATTGAGACCATTTATTGATTCATTGATGGTTCCATCACCACCGATGACGATCAGATCACTGTAGCTTTTATCCAGTTTCTCAGAAACGGTTTTTAAGGCACTTTTTGATTGTTCTGTATCATGAAATTCGAATTGGACATTTCTGGATTCTAAAAACTCTTTGAACCCAGAGAATATTTTTTTGAGCTTGCGTTGACCGGCATGAGGATTCCCAATGATAAAGAGCTTCTTCATGGGTTTACCGGCTTACTCTTGCTGAGTATAGTCATAATCCTGCTAAACTCTTTCTCTGTTACCGTTCCATCTTTTACGATATCTGCAATTTCATCTGCATCATCTTCATTCAACTTTACGTCACCATGTTGGTGAATGTCTACGATGTTTTGCATGTCTTCAATGCGATGTTTTAGAATGATGAATTGATTCTCATTAATAATCCCCTCTTCAAAGGCATGGCTGATTTTATCTTTTTGTTCAAGCAATTTAGCTTCGAGCTTAAAGTGACCTTCCACATATTCCTTAATCAGGCTGTTAGTTTCCTGAAGAATACTTTTGAAACGTTTCTTTTTCCTGTTGGAAATTACACGACCTATTATGGTTGACAATAGAGCAACCATAATACCACCAATCAATCCAATTTTATCCCAATAATGCTGCTTCCAAAAATCGCTACTGAAAATATTATAGGTATTGATATCCGCAATGTCTTCATCGGTTGTAGAAGAAATACTTCTCCCATATGCTATCTCAACGGGAGCATTTCTATAAAATTCATCATCGGATTCAAAGAAGATGTTGAGCTGATCAATTTTTGCTATTTCATCTGGTTCAATCCTAATTTTTCTACCCGATTGATCGGTGAATGAAAATTCATAATCACTCAAATTGATACCGTCATTTAAACCATATGTGATAAACCATTCAGATCCATTATATAAAAGGACCGTTTTGATTACTGATTTCTTCAATAAGGAACGACTGGCAATGGAGGGAACTGTTACATTCATCGAATCAGGCGTCACCTCTCCATCAGTAACAAATTCATTGTTGATCTTTATTTGATAGCTGAAATGATCACCAGTAACAGCCAAATCTAAATCCAACTGATACTCCGGAGCATGGGTTGATTTATTTGAAAATCTCTTACTTTCAGCCAATAACCGTCTAATACGGCGTTCCATAACGGTTGTGACATCACCCAGATCATCCAATTGCTGTCTTGCTTTATCTGTAGATGAAATATTGATACCGACTTCCGGTTTTACGCGAATGATTCTTAAATACCTTCGAATCAGATTGTAGTATTCATCCTTTTTCAGCTCCCATCTCGTAATTCCTAATGGATTATCCCACAGTGATCTGTTGTTTGGAACCTTATGAGCGTTAGCAAAAACCTGAACTACCCTGCTTTTTAATGCTGTATCCATTTTAGGAGAAGCGACATATGCATGATGTGGGACTTTGAACCTTTCCAATTCTTTAAAATCATTTTTGCTGATACCCTCAACTTTATCAAATCGAGTTTCATCCACAGCAATAGCATCTGCTTTACCTTCTGAAAGCGCTAAGATCGCTTCCTCATGACTGCCAGCAAACTGATAGTTTATATCCTGATCTATATCTATGCTATGTTCAGTAAAAATTCCTTTGGGATATTTAAATCCGGAAGTGGAAGTTGGTTTTACAAACAAAAATTGCTTGCCTTTTAAATCTTGGAGCTCTTCTATGGGGTTGTCCTTTCCAACTAAAATACTCCCGTAAAAATGATCAGATCCATTTACGTGATGAGTTGCAAAAACCTTAAGATCCGGGAATACCTTTTTTTCCCTCAGATATGGAAATACGGTAAAGACACCAATGTCATATTCACCATTATCCAGGTAATAGGCCAGATCGTCTTCATTGACAATATGTATTTCAGCCTCTAATCCCAACTCCGATGCAACGTAATCCATGAGTGGTTGGTAGGTTGCTAAAACTTTATCCTGAGTTTTGTAAAGGACAATCCCAACCTTCAATTTCTCTTGCGCAGAACCTAGCGTTCCAATACAAATTATGATGACAATAAGGAGGATCTTTTGCATAGGACTTAAAATGGAAGTTTGCTTAAATCTACATTACCCCCAGTAAGAATTACTCCTACTCGCTTGCCTTTAAAGGCATTTGGATACTTAAGGATGGCAGCAAAAGGAACAGCACACGAAGGCTCAATGACTATTTTCATGCGTTCCCAGATCAGCTTCATGGCTGCAATTATTTCCTCTTCAGAAACGGTCAACACTTCCTTAACATGTTCTTTAAGAATCTCAAAGTTCTTTTCCCCGATGGTTGTTTTTAAACCATCAGCAATGGTATCTGAAGTCTTATTAGGAATAATCTTTCCAGCCTTGATCGATTGATAAGCATCATCTACGGCAGCAGGTTCACCTAAGTAAAGCTCCATATTGGGATCCAAAAAGTGGCTTACTAATGCACATCCTGCAGCAAGACCACCACCACCAACAGGTGTGATAATAGCATCCAAATCGTCAACTTCTTCTATTAGCTCTTTGGCTGCTGTAGCCTGACCTGCAATAATGTTATAGTCGTTGAAGGGATGGATTAATGTAGCACCAGTCTTAGCCACTACTTCTTCACATGTCTTCGATCTGGACTCATCATTTGGCTCACAAAAAATGACCTCAGCATCATATCCTTTTACAGCATTTATTTTAACAATGGAAGCATTTTTTGGCATAACGATATAAGCCTTGGCGCCTGCAAGTTTGGCTGCTAGTGCGACAGCTTGTCCATGGTTTCCGGAGGAGTGACAGGCAAATCCGTTGGTTCGGTCTTCAGGGCGATAGCTAAATATGGCGTTTGCTGCTCCACGCATTTTAAAAGCGCCCACTTTTTGAAAGTTCTCGCATTTAAAAAACATCTGGCATCCAGAAAAAACATCCAGATTCGCTGATGTCATGACTGGTGTATTGTAGATGTATTTAGAGATCCGCTGGTGAGCTCTTTTTATGTCAGAGAAAGAAGGAGGTGATGTAAGCATAGAAATGGAAATCCTATTTATTTGAGATTTTTATCAAATTTAAAACGAATCTGTTCCCCCTCGAGGGGGCTAGGGGGTGATATGAACAAATATTCCAATAACAACTACAATAAAAATCTAATGCAACTGGCTAGAAAGCTTAGAAAGAATCCAACGAAAGCAGAAACAGTCATCTGGCGAGAGGTGCTAGGAGAAAAACAGATGATGGATTATCGTTTTTTGAGACAAAGACCAATAGATAATTACATCGTGGATTTCTTTTGCAAAGAATTGAAATTGATCATCGAAGTAGATGGGTACACTCATCAGTTTGAAGAGGTTTTGGTCAAAGATCAAGCCAGAGAGAAGGAACTAAAAGAGATGGGATATTTCATTCTTCGTTTTGAAGATTCTGAGGTTCTATCTGACATCAATAATGTTGTGAGAACCATTGAAAATTGGATTTTGGATAAAGAGGTCACCCCCTAACCCCCTCAAAGGGGGGAATAGGACTGCAAATCTTCACGTTCGACCATTCCAAAACACGAATTTGATTTGTTTCAATAGGATTAATATGTGCAGGACAAATAACGAATCTCCAATATGGTTGGAAATAACTATTTAAGGAGGTCTTTCTTCCTGAACACCATTCTCCCAAGAGGGAGCTAGGCGGTGATTATACCAATTCTAATGCGCCTCTAACCAATTCTCACCAACTCCAATGCCAATTTCCATGGGAACGTCTAGTGGATGTGCCTCTTTCATGAAGTCCTCAACTTTGGAAATCAGTAGATCCTGCTCTTCTTTGTGCATATCAAAAACTAATTCATCATGGACCTGCATGATCATCTTAGATTTCAATTTTTCTGATTGCATCCACTTGTGAATGTCAATCATGGCTATCTTGATGATATCTGCAGCACTTCCCTGGATCGGAGCATTGATAGCGTTTCGTTCATCAAAACCTCTCATGGTAAAATTCCTGGAATTGATATTTCTCAAATACCTCCTTCGACCTAAAATGGTCTCTACATACTCATCCTCTTTTGCTTTAGCAATCGTTTCATCCATGTATTTTTTCACATTTGGAAACTCTTTAAAATAGGAGTCAATGATTTCTTGTGCTTCTCCGCGTGCGATGTTCAGGTTCTGCGAAAGTCCAAATGCAGAAATGCCATAAATAATACCAAAGTTCACCTCTTTGGCTTTGCGTCTCATATTCGGCTCCACATTGTCAATGTCTACCCCAAATACCTTAGCTGCAGTTGTGGCATGAATATCCCGACCTTCTTTAAAAGCTTGCATCATGCTTTCATCCTTCGAGAAGGCTGCCATGATTCGGAGCTCGATTTGAGAATAATCAGCGGCCATGATCAAATGGTTACTATCTCGCGCAACAAAAGCTTTCCGGATCTCACGTCCCTTTTCTGTTCGAATGGGGATGTTTTGAAGGTTCGGATTATTCGAGCTTAATCTTCCAGTTGCCGCCACTGTCTGTCTGTAATCTGTATGGATGCGATCATCTGTTGGACTGATCAGTTTTGGCAGGGCATCTACATAGGTAGACTTCAATTTTTGATATTCTCTGAATTCTAAAATCTTAGCTGCAATCGCATGCTCATCGGCTAGTTTGGATAAGATATCCTCACCTGTTGCGTATTGGCCTGTTTTCGTCTTTTTGGGTTTTTCAACAAGCTTAAGTCTGTCAAAAAGTATTTCTCCTAGCTGCTTAGGAGAGCCAATATTGAATTCAACGCCTGCAATTTTATAAATTTCGTCCTGTGCTTCCCTACTGGCCTCATCCAGCTCTTTGGACATTTTCTCCAGGGTATCCGTATTCACTTTTACCCCTTGATATTCCATGTCTGCAAGGACAAAAGATAAGGGTTCTTCAACTTCATGAAGCAATTTTTGAAGTTTTCGTTCTTCAATGTCCTTTTCAATAACTTCTTTTAGCTGAAGCGTAATATCTGCATCTTCACACGCATAATCTTTGACCTTTTCTGGCTCAATCTGATCAATGGTTTTTTGGTTTCTGCCCTTTGGCCCTACCACATTTTCATAGGAAATCGTTTTATAGTTTAGGAGCTTTTCAGCCAACCAATCCATGCTATTGTTAGACTCAGGATCCAAAAGAAAATGAGCCAGCATGGTATCGAAGATGGATCCTCTCACATAGACATTATAGTTGCGCATGATTTGAATATCATACTTCAGGTTTTGTCCAATCTTTTCAATCTGATCATTCTCCAAAACGTCTTTGAAAACATCTGCAATCTCCTGTGCATTTGTATTACATGGAACGTACCAGGCTTCCCCTTTTTCTATCGCAAAAGCGATTCCAACCAACTTTGCTTCCCTGGTTTCCAAACTAGTGGTTTCTGTATCAAAGCAGAACGATTTCTGAGTGTCTAATTTATTAGCTAGCTCTTTAGCTTTCTCAACTGAATCTACCAAATGATAGGTATGTGCTGTTGTTTCAATCGAAGATCGTTTGTCTGAAGACTCGCTTGATTCTCCCGCAGTATCAAACAAGCCGAGCTGCTGGGTGTCTCCCTTCTTTATTTCATTTTCTTCCTGGAAAACCCGTCGAGCGATCGTCTTAAACTCCAACTCATCGAAGATTGGCTTCAAAATTTCAGAATTAGGGTCTCCATATTTAAGGGCATTCTCATCGAACTCAATGGGTGAATCAATCTTGATGGTCGCCAACTTTTTCGACATGATGCCTTGCTGTCCGTGCTCCTGCACGCGCTTCTGTAAGGCTCCTTTTAGTTCATCCGCATGAGCCACGATTTCTTCGACCGAGCCATATTCCTTCAAAAGCTTTGAAGCGGTTTTATCCCCAATGCCGGGGATCCCAGGTATGTTGTCTACCGAGTCCCCTTTCAGTCCGAGTACATCTCTCACCTGATCCACTTTGTCAATGTCAAACTTTTCCAATACCTCAGGGATGCCCATGATATCCACGCCGTTACCCATTCGACGTGGTTTGAACAAAAAGATATTTTCATCCACCAGTTGAGCAAAATCCTTATCTGGCGTCATCATGTAAACCTTAAAGCCCTCCTTGCTGGCTTTCTTCGCGATGGTTCCAATTAGGTCATCGGCTTCAAAACCATCTTTCATCAGAATAGGGATATTAAACCCTTCAACGATCTTCAGGCAGTATGGAATCGCCACTTTTATTTCTTCTGGTTGCTCTTGCCTGGTCGCCTTGTACTCCTTATAATCTTCATGCCTGAATGTAGGAGCATGCGTATCAAATGCCACTCCAATGTGCGAAGGTTTTTCTTTGGTGATTATCTCTAATAGTGCATTTGTAAAACCTAAAATTGCTCCGGTATTTATTCCATTAGTGGTCAGTCTTGGGTTTTGACTCATGGCGAAGTGAGCACGATAAATCAATGCAAATGCATCGAGGAGGAAGAGTTTCTTTTCAGACATGCGGCTAAGTTAAATAGCCAGCTTGTTAATTGAATTCTTTAAGAAAAATCTATTTCTTCAAGCGGTATTCATTGCGCATGAATCGCTCATCGCTGGATTCATACTGAACCTCTTTTTTTATAGATAAACTCGTTCCCCCAATGATGTAGGTTTTTATGAAACGCGCCTTTTGACCATTATCTTTTCCACTGGAATAGGCCACTATTGTCCACAGGTTATCTATAAGCTGAACTTTTTCAATGTTTTCACCAGCTATTTTTTCTTTATCCAAATCAATAATTACGGTACTAGTTGAGTTGGCTTTAGGCTCTTTAGGATAGACGTAGTTGAACTTGAATTTCCCTTCTTTCACTTTTTCAATACTTACTTCTACCGGAATTTTCACCTCTTTATTTGATGAGTAATCCAAATAGACCAAATCCCCGGTCCATTGTCCTTCCAGTAATTGAAGATCCTCTTGAGTCATATTTTGGGCGTAGGCAAGAGAAATACTTAGAAAAAGAATGATTGTACTGTATCGTTTCTTCATAATGGTTAAGCTTGTGATTATAGAAACTGATAATCCAATAAAATGTTATTGTCCTCTGTTGCAACAGATAACTTATTTGAATATTATATATGAAGACCGATATATGAAACATTCCTGTTAACTTATGACATCTAACCTATCTCACATTGGAAAAATACAAGAACCTACACCTCTGGATGGTCCTTCCATTGGTTATTATTCAAGTCGGAATATTCAATTTTTACTGGCCAAAGATTACAACAACTTCCTGGGAGTTCCATATTCATTATTGGTTGGTCACGGGTTGGTTTGTCCTTATGATCATTCAGCCCTATCTCATTGAAAAAGGTAAAACTTTCAATCATAGAACTTTAGGAATGATTGGTTTTCTAATAGCAGGAGGAATTGTATTCACAAGTATGAGTTTGCTAGATATTCCCTTAAAGCGAGCTGCTGTCTATGATCCATCCAGACCCGGACCGCCGTTATCATTTTATTATGGCACCTTGGTCATCGAGCTCATATTAGGTCTTCTTTATGGATTTGCTGTAATTCAAGCCATTCGATTTAGGAAAGTTCTACACGAACATGCCTGGTGGATGATTTGTTCTGTTTTCTACCTCATGATGCCTGCGTTGGGGCGTGGTATGATCGTTCTATGGAGAGCGCTTGTACCAATAGAGAAACTTAACCCAATGATGGTGGCCTTGAGTGCTGAACTCATTTTCATTCCGCTATTGGTTGTTTATGCGATTCGCTTTGGTAAAATGAAACATCTAGCAACCATCATCGGCTTGTTGACCGTTTTGTTGAGGTTGTTAAGGGTTCCAATAGGTTCGTCAGAGGCTATTCAAAATTTCCTGGACGGGTTGATTAAGTGGTAAGACCCCCAACACGATGATCAGACTATTCGCTAATGTTCTCACAAACACAGCGCACAGCAAACAAACGATACTCCTCTGGTTTTGATTGTTTCAAATTATGCTTGTGCGCATGCCCGGTAATTGAGTATGGAGATAAATGCATATGAAAACGATCATCTGTTGCAGGGTTAACAGTCCAGAAATCTACGAACATGCCATCATCCACTTTACCTCCCTCCATTCGTCCATAAGGTTCAATATTTAGAACGTTTGATTCAAAAATGTTGTATTGATCCAGAAAGTCAACCCGATAAAGCTTTTGATTCTCCCCCATCATTTCTGCGATTTCAGCATCCTCAAATGAATTGGTGAATAACTCCCATTCTTCTACCGTAGGTAGCCGCCAATCCTCCGGACATACTCCCTCCAAATATTGAAAATCGTAGAATCTTATCTTGTCGCAATCGTTTAGGCAAGTAGACCCTTCAGCTTCATATAGAAGATTTTCTGCCATCCAATAAAGATTCCCGAGCTTCACAATTTCATATTGGTTGCCATCTCTCTTATCTGATAGAAGCTGCTGACCAAAGCTGCTAAATCCTATTAAGACTAAAAGGAAGGTTATATGATGCTGAATTTGCATACAGAAAAGTTAATAAAATTTCCGTATGCATATTTTGGATCACTCATATCTCAGCGCCTTAACCGGGTTGGTCTTTGCGATGGAAAGTGTTTTATTGCCCACAGCAATCAATGCAATTATCACCACCATCACAGCCGCAATGAAAAACACTGAAATACCAATCGTGATACGACTAGTAAAATTGTCTAGCCAACCGTCCATGAGGAAATACACAATGGGCCATGAGATCACGTTTGCAATCCCTACAAGGATTAAAAATTCTTTAGACAGGATCATCACAATTTGTGATATATCAGCCCCGAGTACTTTTCGGATTCCAATCTCCTTTGTTCTTTGAAGGGCAGTAAATGATGTAAGACCAAAGAGACCAAGACATGCTACAATAATTGCGAATAAAGCAAACAAGGTAAAGGCTCTACTAAAGTTATGCTCGTTGGCGTATTGCTTGTTATAAAACTCATCGAGAAAGAAAGTATCGAAAGGGTTGCCCGGAAAGAATTGATCAAATGTTGCCTTACTTTCCTCATATGCTCGCTGATAATCATCCGTTTTGAGTTTTACAGTGATGAAAGAAGCATTGCTCTCGGTTAAAGGAAATACGAGAGGATTGATACTGTTCTTGACAGATTGTTGGTGATAGTTATCCACCACCCCTATGATGGTTCGCTTATTTCCACCATAAATCACTTTTTGACCAATAGCTTCTTCCGGAGTTGGAATTTCTAAATACTCCATTGTAGCTCTATTGATTACTACATTTCCAGTGTCAGTAGTGAATGATTTATCATAATTCCTGCCAGCTAGAAACTCAATGTCATACGTTGGGAAATAATCCTGATCTACACCCACCAAATAAACAGTAAAGTTTTTATCCCTCGTGTCCTCTTGTTTTCTCATTCCTCTTGTCCAAAAGATTTCATCTCCCGGTACATTCGAACTATTTGTCACAGCCTCTATGTTTGGATTGGCTCTGAGATCGTTTTCGAAAGAATTAAGGGCTGTTCCAAAGAGTGAATCCACTGCAAAAACCTGGGGGCCCCTCATGACCATGGTATCCGTCATATCAAATCCTACATCCAGCTTTTTCATATGACCCAGTTGTTGGTAGACAATGATGGTTCCAGCTATCAGAGTAACTGAGGCAGCAAACTGGAATACTACCAACGCTCTGCGCAGTAGAATACCTGACTTGTTTGTGGTCATCTTCCCTTTTAGCACCTGAATTGGACGGAAGGAAGATAAAATGAAAGCCGGGTAAAGTCCCGAAAGAAGCGATCCCATGATGTAAACACCTAACACAGCAAACCAAAAATCAGGTTTTAGGAAGAAAACTCTATTCATCTGCGAGTCAACCAACTGACCAAATAATGGTGTGGCGATCACCACTACGATGATTGCCAAGGTCAGGGCAATGAGGTTTAAGACAAAGGATTCAGTTAAAAACTGGTTGACGAGTTGTTTTTTATATGCACCCATCGATTTTCTAACGCCCACTTCCTTAGCACGCTCCAGCGATTTGGCTGTTGAAAGATTTATGTAATTGATCCAGGCGATGATTAAGATGAATCCTGCTATGATTGCCAGAAAAAACACCGTATCACCATCCCCTTGTTCGGCAGGTTCAGACTCTTGTAATAGGTTGGAGTATAGATGGATATCGGTAATCGGCTGCAAGGGGAAATCTGATCTGAAATTATACTTTTCGAAATCCTCGCCTCTTTCTGTGTATAGTATTTCCTCAAACTTTGCGTCAAATACTTTTGGATCAGTGCCATCTTTGAGTAAAACGTAGGTATTAAAATCATACCAACCCCAGGCGGTCTCAGAAGAGGCAGTTCCATCGTCATTACGAGTCTCATTATTTAAGGTCTCATAAGAAATCAGGAAATTGTATTTCAAGTGGGAGTTTTCCGGAACATCCTTGGTTACACCGGTAATTTCTAATGTTTTTTCTATCCAGGTGTAAAGATTCAAGCTCTCACCAACTACATCCGTTCGCCCAAAATATTTCTTAGCGATAGACTCTGTAATTACCACTGTATTCGGTTCGGTAAGTGCAGTTTCAACATCTCCATGAATCAATGGATAATCGAATATTTTCAAAAAAGAAGGATCGGCAATTTGAATTCGTTTTTCCCTGAACTGGATGTTGTCCTTCTCAAAAACTCCGGACATTGGAAAAGCTCTTGCAAAATCAACCACCTCGGGCATGTTTTCCTTCATGAAAGGGCCAACACGAGGGACAGCTGCAGCACAATCAATCTGCAGATCTTCTCCCCGATAAACCATGTACTTGACGCGATAGAGATTTTCGTGATTGGAGTGGAATTTGTCGTAGCTGTATTCGTATGCGACATACTGTGCGATGAACAAACATGCAGCAATACCCAGAGCTAAACCGAAGATATTGAGCGCCGAGTACACTTGATTCTTTGCAAGCGTTCTAAATGTGGTTTTTATGTAGTTCTTTAACATTGGGATTGAGTTATTGTGAATGACCTTTCGTTTTCTTTTTAGATCATAATTGCGAATCGAGAGGAATGCATCTTTATAATAGTGTATGCGTGCTTTGAATAGTCCTATGCTCTCCACACGATCCTGAAACATTTCCTGAAGATCTCCAAGGATATCATCCAGGAGGTCATCATCATAAATAAGACGTAGCAGTTTTTCCGCTGACTTAGGAGGACTGATATGATTCTGTCTTGCTGGCACCTCTAGATTTGGATTATTGCCAATTGCGGGATGGTTTTATAGAAATTTTCCTTCATTTCCTTTGCTTCTTTTAAGATTGCAAATCCCGCATTAGTTACTTGAAAGTATCTTTTCTTCTTACCGCCACGCTTTTGTGTGGCTCTACCAAACGATGAGGTTAGGTAGCCCTTATCTTCCAACCGATAAAGTGAAGAGTGTATGGCGCTTATGTTTGATTTTCGATTAGCTCTTTTTTCCAATTCTTCTTTTACTGAAACGGCATACGCTTCCGTTTCCAGTGACGCAACTGTGAGTAAAATGAGTTCTTCAAATTCGCCGAGATTATTTCCTTTCATAGTTTCGTTTCTACAATTGAGAGATTGGCACACCTAACCCAACTGGATGCTTATCGATCTCAATTAATTAGGTTGAGCGTTACGCTCATTATTCCTCATAAATGTAAATATTACCTATGATAATACTCATGTTTGTAAATAAAAGTTACAAAGAGTGCTTATTTGCTTAATTCAAAACAGATTCGAGATATAGAATCTTGATACTTCTACAAGAATCTTTTTGACAGTTTTCGGGGAAGAATTGGCTTTTTAAAGCGACATGCAGAGTCCCTTTTGAGTAAACTGAAACCTTAATTCTACACTGCATTCAATTTCGCTCAAGAATCAACTTATTTTGTAGATAAAGGTATCTGGCGTAGTTTTCCCATCTACTTTTTTGTTCGATAGTTATATCCAGCGCCTTCTTAAAATGCTCGGTAGCCTTCTGTTGATTTTTTTCTTTCAGGTAATACTCCCCAAATGCAAAGTGCGTTTGAAAATTCTTCGGATGTAGTTCTACTCCTTTTTCAAGAATTGCAAGCGCCTCCTTTTTCTTTTCCTCTACAGCATATTTCCTCAAAGCGTAATAGTAGATATTAAACCCACTTGCAGTTGTCCATGCTTTCTCTATAAGCTCTTTCGATTCATCCCTCTTGCCCTGAGATTCCAGTAGCTCAGCTTTGAGCATTTGGTAAGTAAAGTTGTAATGTTGACGATAATATTCATTTGACATGGTATCAAAAGCAAGTCGCGATTTTTCTAAATAATCCAATGCAAATTCTTTTTGGTTTGGATTGTCTTCTAATGTTCTAACTGCAAGCTCTTGATAATCATTGGCATCTTTTTTCTCTTTACTTTCAATATCTGAAATGATGTTGCTAAAGGCATCTGTTTGAACATTAAATGTCACAGCTGTTTCCTCCCATCTGAGTTGCACATCTACGGATTCTGATTTTGGGTTGATAAACTCATAGCTCAGCCACTCTTGAAAGGGCATGGTTTTAGTTTTGACAGGAACACGAATGATGTCATTTGCTTTGTCATAATTAAAAGCTCCCCAACTCTTGCCTGAAGAAAAAATCAAAGTCCATTCCTTTTCCGATACCAAAACAAGAAATCCATACGAGCCAGAATCCAGTTTCTGACCTTCAACCTCCACGGGGTGACTAAATTCGATGGTGGTTCGTTGATTGGATCCTGCTCTCCAGGGGTATTCCTTTCCATCAACCACAAAATCGAAGGGTACTATGCCACCAAATATCTTTCTCCCATTTACTGATGGGCTGTGATATTTGATAGTGATATCACACTTACCAATATTGGCAGTGGTGGTTCTGGACTGACTGACCAAGGTTTTTCCGCCTACGTCTTGAGAGAATCCTATAGCTGCTAATAAATAAAGAGATAAGAAAATTGAGCCTTTCATAATCCTGATTTTTGTTCAATGGTACACAAGCGTTAGACAAGTCAAAGGCTATCTGTAAAACAAGATCGTTCAATCTTGTTCATAAATTTTCTGACTACTGTAACAGTACCAATTCACCGTTTTGATCCTTCAGTTCGAAATTTAAAACTTCTCCCAGGCCTTTGAATTTAAAGCGAGCACCTACCAGTTTCCCCATGGATTCCTTGTAAGCTTCAGTATAGACTTCTTTTCCACCAATAAGGATGGATACTTGCTTTTTTTCTACCTGAATACTCAATTCAACAGGGTCAGTAAAATCTGCACTAAGGAAAGACAGGTCGTACTCCTTGCCACGTAAATAAGTGTCATTGAGCATCAGATTATTATCAGAACTACACCCAATCTTTGAAAACGGGATAATCATGGCACCTGTGGACCCAATGAAATAAATACTCATGGCCTGGCATACTGCCCATCGATCATCAAATACATTTTTAACAGTTGCAGAAAAGGAGAAGTTGTCACCTGAAACCCGACCCAGGTCATCGATAAAATGAAAAGAAGAGACAACAGGTTTCTCACGCGCTATTATTTCCTTTTTGATCTCTTCCGGAAAAGAAAGTGCAGTGCCGTCAATTTCCGGCTCAAAATATTTTGGTGTTGAAGCGTATTCGATCAGTCCCAGCCAGCCTTCACTTTTCAGGAAAAGGTCATGAGCCTGGGCTTCCTTCCCATCCACCATAAGCTTCGCTCTGAAGTATCCGGGAAAATAGTATATCCCTGTTGCTTGTGTTTGTTCTTTTTGAATAACTATCGTCTTTGTAGGATCCCAATACTGCTGAATATGTAAGCTGTCTGTCCTTAGGTCAGAGGGGATATTGAAATCAAATACCACGGAATTTGGATACTCCTTGCTCAAGACTTTACTTGAAAACGAAAACTCAGAAGCATTAATAACTACCTCTGGACGCTTATTGCCAACAAGGCTTATGGAGATTAATGCCAGAATGAATCCAATCGTCACATAGATTGATTTCCGTGGGGTCTTTACCTTTTTCCTTTTAATTGGGTCGGCCATTTTAAAAGCACGCCAGTTCTCCTTGCCCACAAACTGAGAAAGAGCATCAAGCGTTGTGATGCTTGGAGCTCCATCGTGGTTCACAACACCAAAAAAACGTTTTAGTGTCGCCACACTGAGCATTACTCGTGTTGACTCAAAAACTTTCTCAGAAAGCTCATCAAACATTTTACTATGCCAACCGCTCACAGCTCCCCAGTTAAGAAGTTCCTCAACCTCATGCCTTAATCGGGCGATATACTTTTCTGAGTTATCTGACATCTTCCAAAAGTGTTAAACATCCATGAGTTGAACAACCATGAATCACATTGAATCAACTTGTCTACAGATACCATTACTTAACCTTTGAACCATGCGTAAGGTTGTGGTATGAAAACACAAGTAAAACTCACAATAGCGCTTCTCCTTTTTAGCATAGGATCAAAAGGACAAATTATTCCAATTGATACGAACAATTGGGAAATTCAAGCGCGTGCCTATGTTCTTGAAAAACATCTGGGATCAGACGCAATATATCTCCAGTCAGGCTCTATGACTCTTAAGGATAAAAAGTTTAAAAATGGCATCATTGAATTTGACATACAACTGAAGGAAGAACAGGCCTTCCCCGGGGTTTACTTCCGGGCAAATAACGAGACTGGAGATTCCGAGCAGTTCTATGTTCGACCTCACCAATCCGGAAATCCGGATGCGAATCAGGCAGCACCGACAACCAAAAACATTTCACCATGGCAACTGTATTTTGGCCCCCGATACTCGTTTGCTTACAAATACAATTATGATACCTGGACTCACATAAAGATTCTAGTAAATGAAGATAAGGCTCAGGTATATCTGGATAATAGTGACAAACCAAACCTCTCCTGGGATCTATTTCATAAACCAGAATCCGGCAAGATCATCATAAGAGGGGGTAACTCGTCTGGCTTTCATATCGCCAACATCAAAGTCTCATTCGACGCTCCTGATCTTGCCGATTTTAGCCCAATTGAAAGGGAAGCTATTCCCAATTTGATCCAGGAGTGGGAAATTTCGGACATGTTTGAGGAAAAGCTTCTTGAAAACCCAAACAATATCGAAGAGGCTCTGGCGAACAGGAGGTGGCAAGGGAAAATAAAAGTAGATGAAGGGACTGCTGCTAATATTTCCAGAATCCAAAATTTATATAATGGCGAGCCTGGCAATACCGTTTTTGCAAAAATCACCATTACCTCAGAAAAAGATCAAATGAAACTATTTGAGTTTGGTTACAGTGACAGGGTAGTAGCCATTCTAAACGGGAAACCCATCTATTGGGGAAACAATAAATGGCGAAGTAGAGACTACCGATACCTGGGTACGGTAGGGTTATTTGATGGGATATACCTTGACTTGAAAAAAGGCAAAAATGAGCTCTTGATGGCTGTTTCAGAAGATTTCGGGGGCTGGTTAATTACCGGGAGATTTAAAGATAATAGCGGGGTAATTGTAAAATAGGTTTCCTGGTAAGCCGGTCTTCTGATCGGCTTACTATTTTATTCCCCTAACCATTTCCTTCTTGCCCATGGCTCCTTGTAGCGTTTCAACCTCAAAGCCAGCTTCTACGAGGTTGCGTTTGAATTGACCTTGTGCACAATAGGTGGTGAGTATTCCTCCTCTATCTAACAGTGAGAAGCATTTCTTAAGGTTCTCCAATGACCAGACTTCCGGTTGTTTGCTGGGTGCAAATGCGTCGAAGTAAATGATGTGAAATGAGCTTGAAGTGGTGAAGTCTTCGAGCTTTGATTTTGTTTTTTGTAGGATGAAATTGGAAGAAATCTTTGATTCTTTCTCCCAATTAGATTCGTGAATTTTCAAAAGCAATCCCCTTTCCTCTTCGGACCTGAAGAAGTTCAGATTCTGATAAATCTCTTTGTCAATTGGGTACGGTTCTAAAGAAGTGAATTGAATTTTTTGGCTGTGTCTTGCCGAAAATTGAGCAGTTAGAAAGGCATTCAAGCCGGTTCCCAGTCCAATCTCCAAAATTCTGATCTCAGTCGCTTGATTTCCTGACAACCAATGTTCAAGTCCCTCACGTATAAACACATGCATGGATTCTCCCCTGGCTCCTCTGGTGGAGTGGTAGGTCTCGTTCAGTTCCTCATCAAATAAGCTGTGAGAACCATCTTCGGTAGTAATGATCTTGATCATGTGCTATCTTAAAACTTAAAATTGATGCAATGGAAATATATGATGGTCAATCCTTTGTTAAATACCTGGACAAAGTAAAAGCAAGAACAGCAAGATTGTTTGAGTTTATTCCAGAAGATAAGATTGAGTGGACTTATAAGGAGGGGAAGTTCACCATTGGTGACCAAATAAGACACATGGCAGCTATTGAACGCTTCATGTACGTTGAGAATGTTCAATTGAAACCTTCCAAATACAAGGGATGCGGAATCGAACTGGCTGAAAGGAAGGAGGCCATCATAAATTTTTACCTTCAAATGCAAAAGGAATCACGAGAGGTATTTGAGCGTTTGAGCCATGATGACATGGAAATGAAATGCGAAACACCAGGAGGCGTTATGATCACCGTTTGGAAATGGTTGCGCGCATTAATTGAGCATGAGGTACATCATCGAGGACAGCTTTACATGTATTTGGCCATATTGGGAGTTGATACCCCTCCACTCTATGGGTTGACATCTGAGGAGGTTATTTCAAGGTCGGTTTAAGATTCTGAATGACCTAATTTTTATAGATCAGAACAGTAGCATGTGCAGCCACTCCTTCTTCTTTTCCAACAAACCCTAGCTTTTCAGTAGTGGTTGCCTTGATGGAAATGTCTTCCTCTTCTATTTCCATTACTTCAGCCAGGACCTTTTTCATTTCTGGAATATGAGGATTGAGTTTAGGCATTTCCAGGCATACGGTTGAATCAATGTTCCCTACTTTATACCCTTTTTCACCAATGATTTGAACAACTTCTTTCAGTAAAATCTTACTATCAATGCCTTTAAATTTTGGGTCTTTGTCAGAGAAATGAAAGCCAATGTCTCGCATATTAGCAGCTCCTAATAGTGCATCACAAATCACATGGATTAGTACATCTGCATCCGAGTGACCATAGGCTCCATGAGAATGAGGGATCTTGATTCCTCCAATCCAGAAATCCACACCTTCTGCAAGGGCATGTACATCATATCCGTAACCGACGCGTATGTTGGGTTTGTTCATCCAACAAAATTAGATACATTCTGAATAACACCCCTATAATCCCCTCAAGGGGATATTCCCCCTTTGAAGGGGGGTGAGTCAGCCACAAGTGTAGGTAGGGGGATGTTTATTAATTATTTTTTACGAGCTCTTACTTTCTTCACCACCCAAACAACGCCGACAGCAAGTAAACCAAATGGCCAAAGAGCTAACACGTAAACCAGGAAAGTAAGAAATCCCTGCCAACCGGCGGTAATGGAATTAACCAAACGAGTACCGAAACCGGGGCGCTGCTCCTGATCCAGTTCGTATGGAATCAATTGGTAGAATGATACATCAATGGTGCTGAAATTGATTTGATGACTTAGCAACTTAAATTGTCCTTGAAGTGATTCGATCTCTGATCGCACCTGATTCAGGTTTCTTTCCACTTCCAGAATGTCGGTGATCTTATTCGCTTGTTTGAGTATCTCCAAATAACGCTCCTCTAATTTTTTCTTATTGTCAATTCGGGACTGAAGATCATAATACCTTTCTGTTACATCATCGGTATTCACCCATCGGTTATCCAGCTTTTTATCCTTGGTAATATCAGTGATCATTGGATCAAAGTTTTGCGGTGGTACCTTGATGCTCACATTGTAATTCACCCGATCATATCCTTTGTTTTCATTCTCTGAGCTGATATAAGCATCAAATTTTTCCAACAATTTATTGAGTCGCTGGTACTCTGCTTGGGTGCTTTCTACCCGATAGGAAAGTCCTCCGTTTTTGATGACCTTCTTTTCGATTTCAGGATCCTCTTGAGATTGATTCGACACTTTGCGCAGAGAGGAGCTTCCTGCATCGGAATCGGACATCTCCATCATTGGAGCTGCTTCCATATCCGCCATTGAGGAACTAGAACCTTCATTGCCGCCACAGGCAGCCATTAGAAAGATCAAGAGCATAGTGAGAGTCTTCATCGTTATAAATTTAGCAGATGAAGCTACAACAATCCTACCAGTATTTTTTGATTACGTGCAAAAGCTGAGGATGTACCGCTCCGCCTGCAACGATTTCCCGCCCAAAAATGTAGTCTTCCCCGCCTCGAAAATCCGTGACAGTTCCTCCTGCCTCCTTTACCAGGATGACTCCTCCAGCTATGTCGTATGAGTTGAGGTTGTACTCAAAATATCCACCATATCTACCACATGCCACGTATGCCATGTCCGCAGCAGCACTTCCCATTCGTCTGAGACCCTGAGTCGACTCCATGAGTTGATGAAGTATCAACAAGTATTCATCCAATCGATCAAAATCGTAATAGGGGAAACCAGTTGCCAGAACGGTATCAGAAAATGATTCTGCTTGCGAAACACGAATAGGTTGTTTATTCAAATAGGCCCCCCCATCTTTCCATGCAGTAAAGCATTCGTCATTGGCTACTTCATACACAACCCCCGCAACAATCTTTTCTTCATGCAGCAAGCCAATGCTTACACAGTAATTGGGGATGCCATGCACAAAATTGGTGGTCCCGTCCAATGGGTCAATGATCCAGGTAAATTCCTTCTGGCTCTGAGCGGTAGTTTCTTCCTCAGTAATGAAGCCAGCTTCTGGAAGGATTTTTTCTAAAGCAGAAATGATTTGTTTCTCAGATTCAGTATCTACATAAGAAACCAGGTCGCTATCTCCTTTAAACTCTACTTCATCGTAGGAAAATCGCCTTCTTTCCTGTCGGATGAATCCTCCGGTTTTCATGGCTACAGCAGCTACCTTTTCAGTTATGCTTTCAAGGTTCATTTCACTCCTTCTAATACGATGACAAATTCTCCTTTAATCGATTTAGTGCTGAAGTAGGTGAGCACATCATCTACGGAACCCGTTACGGTTTCTTCAAATTTCTTTGTTAACTCTCTGGAAACCGAAACGTTTCGTTCCCCTAAAATTTCTTTGAATTGTTGCAAGGTTTTTAGGAGTCTGTGCGGAGACTCGTAATAAACGACTGTGCGGGTTTCCTCCTTTATTGACTCAATTCTGGTTTGCCTACCCTTTTTGTGGGGTAAAAAACCTTCGAAAACAAAACGGTCACAAGGGAATCCAGATTTGATCAACGCAGGAATAAAAGCTGTTGCACCGGGTAATGAATCTACCGGAATCTCATTGGCTAATGCTTCTCGCACAAGCAAGAATCCAGGGTCTGAAATGCCTGGAGTGCCTGCATCGGAGATCTGTGCAATCGACTTACCTTCTTTCAATTTTGAGATTGCTTCTTCTACCTTTTTATGCTCATTGTGCGCATGGAAGCTCTGAGCCTGGGTGTTGATTTCATAATGCTTCAAAAGAATGCCTGAAGTGCGGGTATCTTCCGCCAGTATGAGGTCTACCTGTTTTAAAACCTCAACTGCACGATAGGTCATATCAGCGAGGTTACCAATCGGAGTGGGGACGAGGTATAGTTTTCCAGGCTCTATGGTCATAAAGCTAAGTTAGATTTTTAACCACAAAGAACACAGAGAATGATTCTCGGAGGACAGATTTAATAAAACGCCATTGCAATCAAAAGAACCGTCATCGCGAACGCAGTGAAGCGATCTCATTGATACCAGGCACTAACAAACCATAAGATTGCTTCGTCGTTCCTCCTCGCAATTACGTTCTATACCAACCCATCAATCGCCTCCGCCAGCTTATGATCTTTTTCCGTCACTACATCACCTGCATCATGGGTGTTCAGTTCGAAGCTCACCGTATTGTAAACGTTCCTCCAATTCGGATGGTGGTTCATTTTTTCGGCTACAATCGCAACTTTGCTCATGAAACCAAAGGCTTCAACAAAGTCCTTAAATTCAAAGGTTTTCTTCAGTTTGTTATTTTCTTCAGTCCAGCTCATAATTCATCTTTTATAATGCGATAATTCCTTCAATCTTATTTGCCTCTTTGTACACCTCTACCACTTCTTGACTGGAGTTCATCTTCTTACTAAGTGTTACACTCACATATTTGTTTCCTGAACTTGGCTTTAATTTTATTAGAGCGCCAGGCACCAATGATTCTACTTTGGTCTGGTGTTCCGGTTTTACAATGAACTTGAAGGTATAGTTATCTGGAAAATGATGGGTTCCTTCCAGTTTTTCGACAAATGCTCTTTCGTCCCAACTCATAAATTCATTTTAATTATACAAGTATAAAAAAAGCCATCCCGATAAAGTTCGGAATGGCTTTCTATAATGTTTTAATTCTGCTTAGAAGAACTTGTATCTCATGTCTTCAATCTCAGCGAATTCTTTTACTGCTTCATCAATTTTTCTTGGAACAAATAATCGGAAGTATGATAGTGGGAAGTCTGCTACCATCGCGTTTTGACCAAGTCGCTGACGAGAAACCTGAAGAGCGAATGATGAGTAGTTGTCCAAATCAGCAGGAATGTCTTTTGCGTCAAGTTGAATGACAATGACACCATCCTGAATATCGAAAGCTTTTGTGATTTCTCTTTCTTCCAAAGCAAATGATAAACCGATGGCTTCAGGAGCATATCCTACTCCCGTGATACTGTTTGAGAACATTTGAAAGTCTACTGAACCAGTTTTAGCATCATCTCCGTAAGCAATTGCGAGTGATTCAACATCTGAAGCATCCAGTCCATTCAAAGTGTTAAGTATGGATTCTGCTTTCTTTTGATTTCTTACTTTTCTTTCTACCTGATTTCTAACCTCGTCAAGGTTAGCCACTCCTTTTTCCTGTTCAGAAGTCATAGCCGCAACGATGTATCTATCACCGACTTCTTTCACGTCGGAAACAGCACCAGTGGAAGCGTCATTGTACAACCATAGAACTAAACTTCTGGCTTCAACAATTGGTCCAACACGCTGTGCATTTTTTCCTATTCGATTTGCCGTTCTGATGTTTAACTCTTGTTCAGCAGCTAGTTTTCTAAATTCCTCAAGGTTTCCTGCAGATGCTGCAAACAAATCAGCTTGTCTGTAGATTTCATTGATTGTTTCATCAGAGACGAAAAACTCTTTTTTCATTTTTGCCACCCGGTAAAGGATGCTGTCTGGGGCAGGTTCATCCATTCGGGAAAGCTTATAGAATTCGTATGCTCCATTTACAATTTGTGGTTCTGTTACAAACCCTACTTCCTGACCTTGAAGTGATGCCGGAAGGTTATCTACCCCATAAGTAATGAATGGGTATGGATCGTCAGAATTGATACTCACGTAACTTGAATCGTTGGTAGCCTGAGCGAGTGCTTCTTTAAAATCTGCAACTTCACCTGCAACAACTGCAGAATCGGCTCCAGATGGAATGATGTCAAAAATGACATACTCCATGTTTCTAGTTTCTTCACGCTGAAATTCGGATTCATTGCTGTCTAGATAATCTTGTAATTCACTATCAGAAACGCTAACTGAAGAATCAGAAACATTTAGGAAAGGAACAAACATGTAGCTTACCGAAGCTGTAGCATTTTGGCTGATGTACTCATCTTTGGCCTCATACTTAGTTACGTAATTTGTTTTGGTAAACAAGTTCGAATACTTCTCAAGCTTTCTGCTAGGAACCAATGATTGCTCAAAGGCAATCCATGAATTTCTTTGTTGAGGTGGAGCCTGCTGAAGTGTTGAAAGGAATGCAGTTACATTCTCCTTTTGGAAAAATCCTGTCTGTGGATCAGCAAAAAATTGTTGGATTTGAGGACTAATGTTGCTGCCTTGAACCATATCTACCAACTCATCATTGGTAACAACAATGCCAAGCTCATCAAACTGCTTGTCGTATGCGTTTTGAAGAATCAGTGCATTCCATGCTTGATTTCTAATTTGATCAGTTTCCTGTTGAAGTGGATTTCTACCAGTATTGATAGCAAAATTGTATGATAGCTCGTCTACCTTGTTTTGAAACTGAGTATTTGAGATGCTTGTTCCGGCAATCTCTCCAATATCCGGGTTATCTCCTCCTCCCAAAAGTGTGGAGTTACCGATTAAATCTGTGCCTATGAATGCAACCATAGTGACCATGATAGCTCCCACCACGATCTTACCCATCTTGTTTCTCAGTATGCCTATTAGTGCCATAATCTTCTAAATGCTCTTTTTATAAGGTCGGCAAAAATAAGGAAATAATTTGCTATTGACCCACACCGCGGGTTTTAATAAATCTGTCGTAATCATCAAGGGATCAATTGGTTAGTCAGAATCCTTTTTGCTTTCTGAGATGATGAGACTTGGCTGCTATCATCTCTACTAAATATTTGATACTGTTGAAGGGCTGACGTCTGCATTTCTGTTCCAAAAATACGCCAGACAGAGACCTGATATAATGTGCCATATGCCCCACCAGGCTGCCACGATCGCCATACCGCCCAACCCTTCAAAAAAACCAAAGATTATAATTAGTCCCAGGCCAGAGTTTTGAATGCCAGTTTCAATAGCGATTGATTTTCGATCCTGTAATTGAAGCTTGAAAACCCGGGCCAGGTTGAACCCTGCTAGCAAGGCAAACGCATTGTGGGCGAAAACCAGTAATACGACCAAGTGAATATGTGCAATAAATAAATCAAAATTCGCATTGAAGGCCATAATGACAATTCCAGCGAAAATGGCAATGGAACTGTAATGCATAATCGGGTGAAGCTTATCGGCAATGGTTGGCTTCCATTTTCTTAAGAGCATTCCCAGGAAAATTGGAATCAATAGTAGCATGGTGATGGTCTTAAACAATTCCCAAAAATCCAGACTAACCTCAGTGAGGATAGATGCAGTTGGAGGATATAGACTTCCCCAAAATGTAATATTGAGAGGTGTCATAATGATCGCCAGTGTGCTTGAAACTGCAGTTAAACTTACAGAAAGAGCTGTGTTACCCCTGGCCATTGCAGTCATGAAGTTTGATATATTGCCGCCTGGACATGCCGCAACCAGCATCATGCCCAAAGCGAAACTTGGACGAGGTTGAATGATCAATACCAACAGAAAGGTAAGAGACGGCAGCACGAGGAACTGAGAGAATATGCCGACAAGGGTAGATTTGGGACTTTTTATCACTCGAATAAAGTCCTCTAATCGAAGATTAATAGCGACCCCAAACATGATGAATCCGAGGCTTAAGTTGAGGTAGAATAGGTTAGCCTCGCTAAAATTTAATGTGACCTGATCGATCGGATCCATTCAGGCAAGATAAAATAAATGATCGTCATTGCGAACGACAAAGGAGTGAAGCAATCTTAAAATTAAGATCGCTTCACATACGTTCGCGATGACATTTAAAAAGATTTACTTCTTCCGGATAATAATATCTCCATGCATGTTTTTGAAGGTGTACTCCGGACCGCCTCCATTGATGGCTCCAAAGACCCACGAATTGATAGACACCTTGTATTTACCATCGTCTGATTTCACCTCTGGCTTTGATCGGTCTACTGTCATGTCATAGTCTGTAAATATTTCCCCGCGATCGGATCTCATTTTTGCGGTGGCTTTTATTCCAGGAGGAAATGTAACATCAACGTTTCCGTGGAGGGTAACAAATGACATGGGTTCATTTGGTGTCACTTTGATAAAGTTCACGATGATGTCTCCGTGAACGGTATTGGATACTATAGAGCCACTCATATCTTTCAAAGTCAAGGGGCCATGTACTGCTGAAATCTCATGAGTTCCACTTACACCGGTGACATCTACCTGACCATGGACTGTTGAAACCTCCAAATCAAAATTAGCCGGTACTCTGATGGTAAGGTTGATTGGTTTTTTCCATGAGTTGGTTTCTACTTTCACTCTATTATTGTTTTCAGAAGCGCTCAACTCTATTGGACTGGATGCAATCCTTTTCATTCCAGACGGAACAGATCGATCATCGTCATCATCATCGCAGCTGGCACAATCATCATCTTTTGATTTAGTACTTGCTTCGGCTTCAATGATTACTTCCTTTCCTTCGTAGGCTTCTACCATGATGTCTCCTCGTACAAGCCCTACTTCTAGTTTCCCTTTATTTCCAGGAGAGCTGAGTGGAATTGCAATTCGTTCGTTGAAATCTTGTGCCCAAACGGCTGCTGAGGCTACAAGAAATAATATGATTAATAATTTTTTCATGCTTTTATATTTTGTGCACACGAGGTGCGGTTATTCACTTTTTTTCAAATACACATTTCCATTAATACTTCGGAATGAAAGCTCAGGCCCGCCAGAACCTATTTCTACTCCGGTTTTAGTACCAATTTTGAAAGTCCCGTTTCGTTCACTTTTCTCTACTTTGGGACTCATTCGTTTATAGTCAAAGGCAGTAAAGAGATCACCATTCATACTATCGAAGAATACCTGTGCACTGAAGTCCTCAGGCAGCTCGAAAGTGAAATCTCCATTTACCGTATTAAAATCAATGGCGTTTTTAGGGCTTTCTAAAAAATTGATGGTTACATCGCCGTTTACTGTAGATGCCTGCAATACTTGACGCGCATTTTTGATTTCCACCTCACCATTGACATTACAAGCTTTGACCGGCCCATCAATGTTTTGCACATAGACATCCCCATTGTTGATGGTTTTTGCTTCTAGGCTGACTGCTTTCGGGACCTTGAGTTTGTACTGATATTTGAAAGTATACTTTGGGTAGTCATGCATATCATAACCCGTATAATTTCCCCACCGACACTTTTTAATAAATGGAGCTTTGGTATAGAACACCAGGGAGTCATGGGTAAACAACTCACCAAGTTCGAGTTCACTTTTAGCTTTTGCTAATAATTCATCCGTACCCGCTGACATTTCGATGACTAAACTGAGATAGACCTTATTGTCTTCAGAGGCCTCAATCTCAACATCACCGTTAATGTTATTGACGATTACTAACATTTGACTTGGATTATCGATGGTATATTCTTTGTTGATCTCGACCTTATCCTCCTTGAGGTCCGGGTTGATCAGTATTAATAATATGAGTAATAAGTTCATTAGTCCAATTTTTGAGTTTAAGTATTCTTGAGCGTCTTAATGCTCTCAACCAGTTTTTCCTTCACGAATTCATCTTCCGTATTTTCTTTTAGTTGTTCCATCGCATCCACGGATGATTTTTCCTGAATGGCTACCAAGACATCTGCTATGGCAACTAACATCAGCGGAGACTCCTGCATCTTCAATGCATCTACCAAAGCATGCCTAACATCAGGCTCATCGACATAGCGCACCAAAGATTCCAAAGACGCCAATCGCACATTGATATTATCATCGTGATTCAGCGTAGATATCAGTGCATTAATCACTTTCTCAGCTGCCTTTGGCATCTCGGCAGCCATATTTACAGCTCGAATACGTTCCTGTGCCTTCGGCTGTTCAATGAGCGTAAGCATCATCATTTCTTTCATACTTTGAATTTCGCTGCTTAACTGAACTATGTCCTGCTTCTGATCCTGAGAAGGCAACATCCACCAACCAATGAACAGTCCCATCACCAATGACGCCAGACCTACTTGCCAGCTTTTGGTCATTTGTGCTACAATCCAGTCCAGCACATTCGGACGAACTTCTTTTTGTTTTTCCGAATAAGCGGCCATCATTCCTTCAAATCGGGCATCCATGGCATCACTTGGTTCAGGTCTTTCGATCTCCTCAAACAAATCCCAGGTCTGCTCCAGATCTTTCAGGTCTTTAGCTTTCTCAGGGTTGGATAGAAGAAACTCCTTCAATGCCTTTTCTTCATTCTCACTGATGTTTCCTGCCAGCTTATCCTGCCAGAGTTCCTCTGCTTTTTTATTTGTTATTTTCATAGCTAGACATCCATTTTTATGTAGGACTCCCGTAATTCTTTCAATATTCGATGCACGCGAACTTTGATTGCGCTCTCAGTTACTCCAAGCATTTCCGCCACCTTGGCGTATTTCACTTTTTGAAATCGCACCAGCTCAATCAGTTCTCTTTTTTCATCAGACAGATTAGCTAGTGCTTTTTTCAGGTAGTTCAATTCATCACTCTTTTCCATTTCTACCTCCTGATTTTTATTTTCACTTAATCGCTCTTCATAAGGATTCATGTCCTCTTGAAAAGCGTATCGCTTATTTTTTCGGTAGTGATCGTGATGCACGTTACGCGCCATCTGGAAGGCCCAAACCTCAAAGTCTCCGCTTTCTTTATAGGTATGCTTGTACTTTAGAATACGCATGAACACATTTTGCACCAGATCCTCACTAGTCGCTCCATCATTGGTCATTCCATAGAAGAAGCCAAAGAATCGGCGACTGTACCGTTTGTAAAGCAGGTTGAGTTTTTCTACCTCTCCTTCTTTCACTTTCAACATCAAACTGTGGTCTTCCAGTAGGTTCATTTGGTGCATTCTGTCGGGGAAACTCCCCTAATTTCTGAAGGTTACATCGGGATTGGAAATTATTTAACGCTTCCCTAACCTCTCTCTTGAAAGAGAGGGGAAATTTCCGAAAGGAAATGGGGTGAGTTGATTAGGTTTGACCTATGAACTTGGAAGGTCTAAAAAAGGAACTTAAAGGCGATCTTCATGTAGGGGAAGCCATACGACGAATATATGCCACAGATGCGTCTGCCTATCGGGAAGTTCCTCAGGCTGTTGCGATCCCAAAGACTGATGACGACCTGAAAAAGCTTATTCAGTTTGCTGCTGAAAATAAAACCTCACTGATACCCCGAACAGCGGGAACTTCACTTGCAGGGCAGGTAGTAGGTGGTGGAATTGTGGTAGATGTGTCTAAGCATTTCACCAAAATACTGGAGGTGAATCTGGAGGAAGAATACGTATGGGTGCAGCCAGGGATTGTTCGTGATGAACTGAATAGAGAGCTTTCAAAACATGGATACTTCTTCTCACCAGAAACATCTACTGCTAATCGGGCCATGATCGGAGGAATGATCGGGAATAATAGTTGTGGTTCCAACTCGGTAGTTTATGGAAGTACCAGAGAACACTTGTTAGAGGTGAAGGCATTATTGTCTGATGGTTCAGACGCTCATTTTAAGGACACAGATGATTTACGAAGTTCATCAGAACTTGAGAACAAGTTGTATCAAAACATCTCAGATATTCTTCTTGAAGAGAAGAATATTCAACGTATTAAAAAGGAATTCCCAAAGCCCAACATACCTAGAAGAAACACCGGATACGCGCTTGATATGCTTGCGGACATGCAGCCATTTAATCCTGAAGGCAAGCCATTTAATTTTTGTTCATTGATTGCTGGTTCAGAGGGGACGCTGGCATTTATTACAGCGGCCAAGTTGAAGATCACTAAAATCCCTGAAGGATATAAGCGACTAGTTTGCATTCATGCGAAAACAATAGATGATGCTTTGAAAGCGAACCTGATTGCTCTCAATTATCAACCGTATGCCTGTGAGTTGATGGACCATTACATCCTGGAGGCCACAAGCAGAAATAAAGAACAGGCGGAAAATCGATTTTTTGTCGAAGGAGAACCAAAAGCCATTTTGGTAGTGGAACTGATCGGTGAGACAGAAAAGGAAGTAGACATTCGTATTCTTAATTTCCTGACAGAGCTTGGAAAACAGCGACTGGGGTATGCATTTCCAATCATCAAAGGGGATGATATTTCTAAGGTTTGGAATCTGAGAAAGGCAGGTTTAGGATTGCTTTCCAACATCCCCGGAGATACAAAACCTGCTCCAGTGATTGAAGACACGGCAGTAGACGTAAAAGACCTTCCTAATTATATCGGCGACTTCAACAAAATCTTACACAAGCATGGGTTGTACAGCGTACATTATGCGCATGCCGGATCAGGAGAGCTGCACCTTCGCCCGTATCTCAATCTGAAAGCAGAAGAGGGAGTCAAGCTCTTCCGAACCATTGCTGAGGAGATTGCTGAACTGGTCAAAAAATACAGTGGCTCACTTTCCGGTGAGCATGGAGATGGGCGGTTACGTGGCGAGTTTATTCCAAAAATGATCGGAGTGGAAAACTATCAGCTTCTTAAAAAGGTAAAGCAAGCCTGGGATCCGCATAATATCTTCAATCCTGGAAAGATTGTGGACACTGCTCCCATGGATACTTCACTTAGGTATGAGAAAAATCAAGAAACGCCTGAGTTTGAGACCATGCTTGACTTCTCACAAGATGAGGGGATTGTGCGATCAACTGAATTATGCAATGGGTCCGGTGATTGCCGAAAGTCAGCACTTACTGGAGGAACCATGTGCCCCAGCTATCAAGCCACCCGAGATGAAAAGGACACCACTCGGGCACGGGCCAACATCCTCCGGGAAATGCTTACTCGATCCAAAGAAGCTAACCCATTCGCACAGCCAGAAATAAAAGAAGTGATGGATCTCTGTTTATCATGCAAAGGCTGTAAGCGGGAATGTCCATCCAATGTAGATATGGGCAAGCTCAAAGCGGAATGGCAAAATCAGTCGATGAAGGAAAAAGGTGTTCCATTTCGCACCAAAATGATCGCCAACTATGCGAAAAGCATGGAGCGATTTGAGGTGGCACCCTGGGCATATAACCTGACAAGAAATCTTTCAAAGCCCATGCTGGGATTTGCATCCAAGCGATCTATTCCTAAGATGGCAAATCAAACGCTACGCTCTTGGTTTGATAAGAAATTTCATTCGCTTCAACGTAAACCGAAAAAGACCATCTACTTCTTTTTTGATGAGTTTACCAACTACCTGGATGTAGCCATCGGCAAAAAAGCGATTATGCTGCTGGACCGAATGGGTTATGAAGTAAGAGCGGCCAATCATGCAATTAGTGGTCGTGCTTATTTGTCAAAAGGGATGCTTGAGGAGGCGAAAGAGTTAGCTAAGCAAAATGTAAAACTTTTTCATAGCATATTGAAAAAAGACATGTGCCTGGTAGGGATAGAACCATCTGCAATTCTGACTTTTCGGGATGAGTACCCGGATTTGCTTCGGGGAAAAGAAAAGGAACAGTCACTGAAAGTGGCTGAAAGGACCTTCACAATCGAAGAGTTTTTAGCTAGGGAGTTGGAAGAAGGAAGTCTAAAGTCAGAAGATTTTCCAAGAAAGAAACAAAAAGTGTTGGTACACGGTCACTGCCATCAAAAAGCGCTCTCCTCCATGACTCCAACAATGAAAATATTAAAAGCAGCAGAAGGGTTTGATGTACAAATGATCCCCAGTGGATGCTGTGGCATGGCCGGATCATTTGGTTATGAAAAAGAGCATTTTGAGGTGTCGATGAAAATTGGTGAATTGGTTCTTTTCCCAAAAGTGCGGGAAGCAGAAAAAGACACAATCATTTTAGCATCTGGCACTTCATGTCGACATCAAATCCTGGACGGAACAGGTAGGGTAGCGAGGCATATTGTGGAGGTTTTATGATAAATGAGATTCGAAGCATCAGTCTATAGAGAGAGTCATCGAAGGAAGGTTATTGAAGAGAGAAATAATCTAATTGGGTATATACTAATAGGTGTATCCATTCTTCTAATCTTAATAGATTTTCATATTCTTGGCTTTTCGATTGGAGTTTCTGTTTTTGCCTATTACTTCATCTGGGCATTTATTCGCTGGAATAAACCTGAGCCTGCTAGAGGCTCATTTCCATTTAAAATGATTATTACAGAGAATGGAATTCAATTAGGGCAAAAGCTTTATCCTTTCAGTGAAATTTCAGTACTGAAGTTTTCAATAACTGATTATAAGAGACAGCTAAGAAACGAATTGATTGGTTTCGCTAAATATCCAACTAAATCAAATGGAACCAGAAATCAATTACACTTTACCTATCAGAACTCATTGTATAAAATCAGGTTCCGATTAGACCATAAGAAACATTTTTGTGAAGCCCAGAATATTAGAGCTGTAATAACGGATTATTTTTAATCGGACACTTATTAAACTTCCTCTTAACGTAAGCATATTTTGAGAGAACGAGGTAAATTACCTTATCACCCATTTTGGAAGCAAAATGAAAAAGCTACTTCTCCTAATCATTGTATCATTGATAGCCGGTGCATGTAGATACAAACCTTTTGTCAAATATTATTTCCAGAACAAAAAAGAAGGTTTTCCAAGGTTTTCAAAACACGATTATTTACAAGGTGAGATCAACCGTTTGAGAGCCTATGATATCACCACTTACGATTGGTATGTTAAAGTAGACCCTGACGAAGAGCGAATTGAAGGAACTATGAGAATCGATTTCCAGATGGAAATGCGTCAAGACTCCATCCTGATAGACCTTCATCGAAGATTGAAGGTTGACAATATTGAAAGCTCGATTTCCATAAAAAAATGGAAGCACACAAAGGATTTGATTTACATCGTCTTTGCGGATCAAGCAGCAGAAGGCACCAATGGATCAATTAAAATAACCTATGGAGGGAAGCCGGCCAATATTGCAAACGAAGGTCCTATTCAATGGAAAGAGGATAGTAGGGGGAATCCATGGGTCGGCACACAAACCGAGGGCGTGGGGGCGCACTATATGATGCCATGCAAAGAGCTTTTGTATGACGAACCTGAGCAGTGTTTTATTCGGGTTGAAGTATCGAGCCCACTTGTCGCGGTGGCCAATGGTAAACTCGATAGTGTTACCACAAAAGGAGAAAATCAGGTATATCACCATTCGGTCCTTAACCCTATCAATATTTATAATATTTCATTCAACATCGGTGATTTTAAAAAAATCACATTCCCATACACGGATATTAACGGTGATGATAGGGAAATTCAGGTCTTTGCCCTAAGGCATCAAATAGACGCGGCAAGGTCTTTCTACGCTCAAACTTCACTGCATTTACAAGAGCTTGAAAAGTTATACGGTTCATTTCCATGGTGGAGAGATGGATGTAAAATCATTCAATCTACGCTGGGAGGAAGTGCAATGGAACACCAGTCAGCCATTTCAATGGGCTCCTATTTTTTCAATGATTATGCCCCTCCTGCCTATTCATTAAAAGTGAACACAACTTTAATTCATGAACTGGCGCATGAATGGTGGGGGAATCTGCTTTCCGGAATGGACTACTGTGATATGTGGCTTCATGAAGGGCTTGCCACTTATTCTGAGGCTTTAGTCATCGAAAAATTATACCAAACTAACTATTATGACCATTATATGTGGCTACTATCACTCAATGTTGATAATGAACGGCCGGTTTTGAAACCTTGCGGTGTTCGATACAATAGCTGGGTGAGCTCTAAGGATGCAGACATCTACTATAAAGGGGCCCTTTTGCTTCATACTTTGAGAATGCAAATAAATGATGATGAAGCATTCTTTTCTATTTTAAAAGGAACACTAAACAGGTTTGCTAAACAAAATATCACAACCGAAACCTTCATTGAGTACTTCAATGAAACTTCCAAAAAAGATTTTGATCCCTTGTTTGAAGTGTACTTAAAGCAAAAATCACCGCCGGTACTTTTATATGCTTATGACCCAACTCATTCGACTTTGCGATATAAATGGAAAACCGGGCTTCCTGATAATTTCCCATTAAAAGTAGTGGCGACCTTGAGTGATAAAAAAGTAATCTTGACCCCCACTAACTCAATTCAACAAATCGAAATAGAGAGTTTTCCATCATTCAATATTGGGGATTTTGGTTATGTCCTGACTGAGGATTTGGAATAAGTTGATTTTTTAGATCGTCCGTACTAGTGGTTGAGTTTGTGATTGTTCTTCCTAGCTCCTCAAATTGGAAATGATGGCCGTTTGTGTAAAAACCATGGTATTCTGAAACTCATAATGGTTACATTCATATCATGACAATTGCCATTTCAAATCAGAAAATCAGGGTTAGCGATAATACTGTCAGAAGGAGTTTGATGGTGCTATTAGCGTTCATCATGACACACCTGATCACGTATCAGAAGCTCCCATTCTCGCCCGCCTACCGTTTTCCAGTCATTCCATTCTCTATATTTCTGATCTATGGGCTGTTTATCTGTGAGACCAATACCTGGAACTATCGAAGACTTTCAAAAAAAGTCAAACTCGGCTATGATCTAAATTCTGTGCTGCTGATCATTAGAACAAACCTGCTTTATTGCACCTTTATATTCACGATTCTTAGCCTGTTGCAAATGCTAATCTTTCAATACGTGATGAACCCATTCCGATTCGTTGGATTGCTTGGAGTTTGCCTGATGATATCGCTGATCGAAACTGGTGTATTCATTTTGCGAGGCTATGCCAGGGGCAATGGCACACTTACATTGAATAAGCTTGCATTATATGGAAAGAGTTTGTCTATCGTTCGAAACGGAGAATTACGAACGATAGCTGAGGAGGAAATCTCTTGCTTTATTCATCAAAACGGATGTGTATTCTTAATTGACAAAGGGGGCAATAAACTCATAACCCAATATGAATCACTTAGTGAAGTGGAAGAAAAACTATCTCACTTATTTTTTAGAGCCAATCGGCAAACCATTATTTCAAGATCTGCGATTCAATCCTTGCAAAAGGATGTAAACAATAAACTCAGGGTGCAGCTGAACCATCTGCAGGAGTGCATTACAGTCAGTCGCTACAAAAGCCGGGAGTTAAAAACCTGGTTCAAAGCAGACCATTCAGCCTGAAATCTCTGACCATTCAACTTTCTTGAGTCGATTTTCATAGCCTCGCCAATCAGCTAGTCGTTAGGATTGGCTAAAAATCAAATACTATGAAAAAATTACTAAGCACAACCGTACTTATGGCCATTTGGGTGCTAGGGTCGTCCTTTACATTAAGGGAGGGTGATCTGACAAAGGAAGACCGCAAGTACGTAAACGACTACTTAAAGCAATCGCAGAAAGAGCTTTTCAGTAGAATTAAAAACCTGAGTCAAGAACAATGGACTTTCAAAGCAACGGAAACGTCCTGGTCACCGGCAGAAATCTGTGAGCACATTTTCAAAACGGAAGGCACGCTAGTCAAACGTGCAGACGCCATGGACACTACCGAGTGGAAGCCAATGCCTGAAAGCTATGTGAATGAAAAGGTGGACTTTATTATTGATTTTCTACAGAACCGAGAGCGTAAGTTCAACGCACCGGAACACATTCAGCCTGAAGGCCAGTTTGCAAATGCAAAAGCATTTATTTCAGAATTTAAACAAAAGCGTGGCGAGACAATTGCCTACGTCAATGAAATTGAAAAGCCGCTAAAAGGGTATTACAAAGATTTTGGTCCATTGGGTGAAATCAGTGGTTATCACTGGTTGGTATTTATCAGTGCACATACTCAGCGTCACATCAAGCAACTGGATGAAGTGTTAGAGAATCCGAAATTTCCAAGTTGAGATTTTGAGTTGTAGCGTAAGTAGAGTGGCCCTGTATGCGATACAGGGCCTTTTTTATTTCCTTTCGAGAAGGAATGATTCAATTCTATGGATGAACCATAATTTCCCATTTGTTTTTCGTGTAAAGCCTGTGTGACCTCCAAACTCAGGTGTCTCCAAAAAAACGTTTTCACTCGATTGACATTGAATATAAGGATAGCAGTTTGGGGAAAGCAACGGATCGTTCTTGGCATTCACTATCAATAAAGGGACATCTATTTTTATTAAAAACTGAGCGCTTGAATGCTTTTTAAAGTACTCTTCCTGGCTGCTAAACCCGTGAAGAGGAAGTAAAAAATCCTTTTGGAGTTGATCCAATGTTGTTATTGCATTGAGTTTATCTAGATCGATCAATTCTGGAAACTCTTTGGCCTTTCGCTCAATTTTTCTCTTCCATTTTTCAACGAAGCTTCTTTCAATTTTATGGTTAAAACCTTTTGATAATTGGTCAGAAGCTGTTGAGAGATCCATCGGAGTGGAGAAAACGATACCCCCTTTTATCTGTTTGTTAGGATTGCCTGATCCAAGGTAGTTGATCACGAAGTTGCCTCCCATGGAGAAGCCGATTAAGCCGATGTGATTGTATTGACCCTTTCCACTTGCATAATCGATGACTTTTCTGAAATCAGAAACATCTCCATGGTGATAAAATCTAGGAAGACGGTTCAATTCACCGCCACAACTTCTGTAGTGCCAAATCAGTAGGTCAACACCACGCCTGGAAAAATAGTCTACGGTCTGTTCGATAAAATGATCCTTGGAATTGCCTTCAAAACCATGTGAAATAATGAACAGAGTGTCTGAGTTGTTTAAAGACCAGTCCAGGTCTATAAAGTCTCCATCATCAAGTTCCAGTTTTTCTCTTTTATATGGAAGATTCAATCGCTTGCTCAAGAAATAGGGCACCAGCGTTTCCATCCAAGCATTAAATAATAGCAGTGGCCTTTTCTTGTAGCTCGATTCCTTTATTATTGGCATCAGAATTCGTTTGCATGCTAAAGTTGCTCCAAGATATTCGTAAAATCTTCAATGCCATCATTTATACCATCAGGCCATCGGCTACTTTGGGTGCATGCATACTGGTATTAGCTGCTTTGAACCCTGAAATGAGTGACTGGCAGCCACTTGTATTTTTGATGTTAGCCACATTTTTTGGTGGAGCTTACTGCTTTCTCGTAAATGACATTTTTGACAGGAAAAAGGATCTGGCTAATGAGAAGTTCCGACCGATTGCTACTGGAGTTTTACCGCTACATGTTGCAAAAGGAGTATCCATGGCTTTTGCTCTTATTTTTATGACCATATGCTGGTTTCTTGGTCAAATACCTTTTATTCTTTCCGTAGTATTTCTGCTTTTAGCGTCCTTTTATTCTTACATCAATCTGAAAACGGGGTTACTGGCAAATGTTGTGGTTGCACTCATTGTATCAGGAACACAATGGGGAGTTTGGGTTATCAAACCTGATGATTATTTATGGTTGTCTTCCATATTCTTGTTCTTGTTCACGATTCCACGCGAAATATTACTTGACTATTTGGATGTTTCCGGAGACCAAAAGATTGGGAAGAGATCTTTACCAATTCAACTTTCTGAGCGAAAGCTATCCTGGGTCATGTCTTTTTTCCTTTTGTTGGCTAGCGCCTCACTCGTACTTTTGATTACCACTGAACAGCGTAACACAACCACTATCATCCTACTGACTATCACCATTTTGTCAGTTTGGATTTCGTTTTGGCGATACTTTAAAAAGCCGAATCATCAGACAGCACTTTATAGTGTTAGGTTATCACACATTACGTTTGCCTTACTTATTCTAGCTTTATTGAGTCGATAACTACACACAGTGCATAAATCATTCATCTTCTCCATACTCATCATTCTATCGCTTTGCGGCAATAGTCAGTACTCTATTATAGATGTACTTGAAAGGCTCGATTCCTTACAAGTTGACCAAAATGATTTTTACGATTCAGGTCTTTTCCCCTGCCAGCGTTCATGGAGTTTTTCTAATAATCCGGTTGAGGACAATACCATCTTCTTTTCTGCATCTATCGCTTTCACTTTAAGAGAGATTTATCCGCTACTTGATTCAGGAGCTCAATTGATTGCTCATCAAATCATTGCCGGAGTTGGGCGGAACTACCAGAAATACAGGAGTAGAAAGAGTGAGGCTACCTTCAATTTTTGGCAGACGATAGCACCGGATTTACCATTTCCCAATGGGGGTCGACTGATTTCAAATGAGGGTATGCGCCTACCTGACGATTACGATACGTCTTGTCTGATAGCCCTGGCTGCTGGAAATGATTCTGTTAGCCTTAACCTGCGAAAAGCCATGGTTGAGTATGCCAATCGTGCCAATCGAAATGAAAATGAACCAACCACACTCAATGAATACAAAGATTCGCAGGCATATGAGGTTTGGTATGCCAAAGAAATGCCTCAGACATTTGATATCTGTGTCATGTCGAATGCCTTGCTTTTTGTAGTGAAGAATGGGTTTGAATTAAATGGTACAGATAGTGCCACATTTGAATTGATTCAACAGATGATCAGAAATGATGATCATTTAACTAACACTAAGTTCATCTCACATCATGCAACTTCTCCTGCGTTAATACTCTATCATGTATCTCGCCTGATCAAAGCTGATTCATTGGGAATATTGAATGATTTAAATCGTATAGTAATTGAGGACCTACTACAATTACTGGATGAGTCTGAAAATGAAATGGAGAAAGTCTTGATTCTAACCTCCCTATTTAGGTTAGGTCATTCCATATCTGAAGCTCCAAACTTTGACGAATTGTCAAAAGACCTTCAATCGTTTATTTTCTTTTCAGTAAAGCCATTTGGGAGTGGATTTAGCTCGCTGCGATTGGATGGGATTTCACCAACCATTGATTGGTACTGCGAAGCATACAACTGGGCGCTTGTGCTGGAATACCTGGTCCTTTCGGAGGCTAACTAATCAAATTTCAATTTCACCTTTCATGTAGGTCACGGCATTTCCAGCGATGAGAACTCGTTCTCCCAGGTCGGTGCAATTGAGATATCCTTTTCTTTCTGAAAGCTGATAGGCGATCATTTCTTTCTTTCCGAGCTTTTCTGACCAATAAGGAATCAGTGAGCAATGGGATGAACCAGTCACTGGATCTTCAAAAAGTGCTCCTCCGGGTAAGAAAAATCGTGATACAAAATCAACACCATCACCTTGAGCAGTGCAAATGATTCCACCTTTATCAAAATGAGCAGGACTTAGCAAGCTTTCATTCACTTTAAGTGATCGCACTTCCGCTTCACTGTCATACACCAACACCCAATCCCTGGACTTAAGCACTTCTTTAGGCTGGTGTGTAAAGGCTTTTAGAAGGCCTTCGTTCATTTCAGCTGGTTCAGGTTTTCTAGATGGAAAATCCAACTGTAGCAAATGATCTTTTCGCTTAACCACTAAAGGACCACTCATCGTCTCAAAATTTATCTGATCCTTGGAATAGCCTAAGTGATTGTAGATGACATGTGCTGACGCTAATGTCGCATGCCCGCAGAGGTCAATCTCGAACTCAGGAGTAAACCACCTTAATTCGAAAACATCTCCCTGCTCTTGAAAAAAGGCTGTTTCAGATAAGTTATTTTCAATGGCAATTTTTTGGAGAACATCCTCGATGGGCCACTCGTCTTCGATTGGAACAACTGCGGCAGGATTGCCTGCAAACAAATGATCTGTAAATGCGTCAACTTGGTAAATGGGTAGCTTCATATTCTAAATATACAAAAGAAAAAGAGGCTTTATCTACTAAAAACGGACGATTTTGAACAATGAGTTGTTCAGATGCGGCCAGATAACCAGCATTGATTCTTTACCGTAAAATCATACATGAAATTACTACTCTGGTTCATTCTACTAGTTATATGCTGGCCGCTTGCTTTGGCCATTCTTTTCTTTTATCCAATCATCTGGCTGGTACTGCTGCCTTTTCGAATCCTAGGGTCTGCAGTAGAAGGTGTCTTTGCATTTATCCGAGCGCTTTTTATGCTGCCGGCGAGGGTGTTGGCGAGGTGAAAATCTTCGAATAAGCCAGAATATGATTAACTTAATCCATGGCCTGGCTTGTCTACCATCTTACCTCTTTTATCAGATTACCACTTGTCTTTCATCCATTTCCAAGGAGTAATCGGTCCATACCGATGGTAATCATTCCAAGTGCAGGACTGATTAGTTTCATCTTTTTATTGGTTTCGGCATTGCTGATTTATGCTCCATTAATATTAATTTTTTTGAATGCACTTGTCTCAGATATTCTGGTTCCTGAGCTGCTGATTGTGAGTCTTTTTGGACTGATTATTGGTACAATATTCAGATACATTCAAGGAAGCACCTCTAGTGTGGTTCGCATTGATCCTCGAACATTGACGCTTATCTTTTATAGGTTAAAAGGAAAAGTAGAGCAGGTATTTGATCTTAATGATGCGATTGGATTGGTGCATTACCGCGAGAAATACAGGGGAACCAAAAACCATAAAATATGTATCGCATTTGAAGATGGCCATCAGGTGCTTTTGAAGTTGACCATCTTTGAAAAGAAGGCCAGAAAGCTGTTAAGTTCATTTGAAGAAGTGCTGAACTTGAAAGAAATGAACCCTCCTAAAAGGTCTATTTTGAATGACGGGCAAGTGACATTAAGTAATTGAGTGGTAGCCAAAACATCTTCGCGCTGCGGAGAGCTGTTTATGTTGTTGGCGAGAATTTTGAGTTAAATAATGGAATTCGAGTACGTAAATCGTTAGTCATTCGTGTATAGAGAACTTTCCTTGATTTATTAGTGGTGATGTAAACGAAGTAATTGTGATTTTTCACTCTCTAAATATAAATAGATCCTTCGCTGTGGCTCAGGATGACACTTCGATCTAAAAAAGAGGTACACTTAATAATACTTTAACTCCGCATTGATTTCCGTGCTGTCATGCTGAGGTACGAAGCATCTCAAATAGATCCTTCGCTGCGCTCAAGATTACACCTCGATTAGAAATAATCGTATAAGATTGAATGAAGCTTTCTATCTCCATTTGAGTTGGATTTCAACTAACTTTAATACATGACGCAGAATCAAAAACTCCATGCGATCCTGAGGTATCTTGATTATATATCTAATCACAGAAGCAAAAGCACCTTGACCGCTTCTGATGTTTCAAGGTACTTTTTTAAAGAATTTGAAGTAGAGATTCCCATTGGTGAGGCCAGACGTTTGTGTCAACTATTGATCGATAATAATGTAGTAGCAGATGTGGATTCATCTGATGAGGTATGTATCGGATATAGCAATTCAACCTCAAAGGCATTGCAAAATTCAAAATACATGGATTAAGAAAGTCATGTAGAACATCTTTGCTGTTAAATCCTTCCCCGCCTCCAGAGGGGACAGCTGGCGGACATACTGATTCGATTAACTAATCTTTTGGTTCAGTGCTTCCGTAAATTACCACTATGAAACCCATTGCATCAATACTTCTTTTATTTGTTTGTTTCATTGCCTCTGCTCAGAAAAGCCCCATCTACACCACCAATGATGGCGCAATCAAAGGCTATGACCCGGTAGCATACTTCAATCAGGGTGAACCAGTAAAAGGAGTAGAGAAATTCACATTCAAATGGAAGGAGGCAGATTGGTTCTTTAGTACTCAAGAAAACTTAGATGCATTCAAAGCAGATCCTGAGAAGTATGCCCCACAGTTTGGTGGTTATTGTGCCTACGCAGTTGGCAATGGCTATACGTATGCATCCAGTCCTATGGCCTGGCGTATTGTGGACGGAAAACTCTACCTCAACTACAGCAAGGGCATCCAGAAAAAATGGGAAGCAGATCGGGATGCATTAATTAAAAAGGCGGAAGAGAATTGGCCGAAGGTGATAGAGGAGTAGGGGTGGTATAAGACATCCCCCTCCCTCGCATCACCTAACGCACCCCCCTTCAAAGGGGGAATTGTCTTGTCCTGAAATAGGTTTACACAATTTAAGTGTGAAATGAGAATTAAAACAGGAAGCCGTATTTATCGAAGTGATTCGGAGAAACTACGAATAATACAAGAAGTACTATCAGGTAAACTTAGTAAAGATGCAGCTCAGCGCAAGTATGGAATCAAAGGCCATAGTGCCATCACCAACTGGATGCGTAGTTTTGGTATAAGAGAGCCATTAAAAGGCAGTGTTTATATGTCTAAATCAAATAAGGAACAGGAGAATCCTGAAGATTTAACTGCAAGAATTAAGGAACTAGAAGAAGCGCTGAAGTTAGCTGAGCTAAAGTCAGAAGCTTATTCAAAGATGATTGACATAGCCGAGGAGAAGTTTTCATTGAAGATCAGAAAAAAGTTGTCCACCAAACAGTCAAAGCCATGAAGCACATTTATCCATCAGTAGGGCTGAGCCGTATTTGTGGGCTGTTTGGTATAAGCAGGCAATCCTACTATCAGTATCAGGCGAGAAACAGATCATTGGAGTCCACTCATCAACAGATACTGCAATTGGTTCTGGATCAAAGAGCATCTCATCCATATTTAGGAGGCAGGAAGCTCTTTCATCTGCTTCAGTCGGATTTTGATCGTTTAGGTATCCGTATAGGCAGAGATGCATTTTTTGATCTGCTTTCCAGCCATCATTTGCTGATAAAGCGAAGAAAACGACGGGTATCGACGACAAACTCCAGGCACTGGTTTAGGAAGTACCCCAACTTGATTAAGGATCTGGCTATTCAAAATGTGAATCAAGTTTGGGTGAGTGATATTACATATTGGAAGTGGAGAGATCGCTTTCATTACATCTGCCTAATCACCGATGCTTACAGTCGAAAAATAGTAGGTTATGAGTTATCTGATAATCTGGAAGCCATCAATAACCAACGAGCATTACACATGGCAATCGAAAGCCAACCTGGATCTTTAAAGGGATTGATCCACCATTCAGATCGAGGCATCCAGTATTGCAGCCATGAATATGTGGAAATGTTATCCGCTAGAGGTGTGCTTATCAGTATGACTGAAAATGGGGATCCATTAGAAAACGCTATTGCTGAACGAGTCAATGGGATAATCAAAGAAGAATATCTTCAGCATTATGAGGTGAAAAGTCTCTCACAGGCCAGAGACCTCTTAAGTGAAGTAGTAAAACGCTACAATCAAGAAAGACCTCATCTAAGCTGTGGGATGATGACACCCAACCAGGTTCACTTAACGAATATTAAGCCGGAATCTCTTTGGAAGAATTATTGGAAAAGTGCAACTGTCAACGTAAAACAGGACTATAATCAAACTGTCAACATATGTCAGGATTAACTATGTTTAATTGTAAACTTATTTTAGGACGACACAATTACTCCTCATTCAGGATTATAGATATAGCATTCCCCCTAAAAAAAAGGGGGTTAGCAAAAGCGGCAGGAACCGTATTCCCTTGGGAGGATAGCAACAGCTATCCGAGTCATGGGAATCTCCTATTAAGGATGTTAAAGGTGAAGAGATTCCCAAGTCTCATTCGTTCCTCAATCGCAAGGGAATAAGGTTTGTGTATTATCCTCAAGTCTCCCTCCTTCTTCGTTCGCAAGGGAATAGGGTAAGCTCATACCTCCTCCATGGTCTTTTCTACTTGTGCTTTCATCTGATCAAAGGATGCATAACCATGTGCAATCATAAAGAGTTGATCCTTATGTAATAAAACCATGGTTGGGTAACCTTGCACGCCCCATTGTCTATTCAGCATAAACTCATTTCTGGTTTCGTAGCGCACTTCTTCACTTTGGAATCGTTCGGAAAATTTCTTAAAATCAACATCAAACTTTTCGCAAATGCTTTTGTAATACTCAAGCTGGCCGGGATCCTCAGACTCCACATAAAACTTGCGCTGAATCTCCTCGAAGAATTCCATTTCTTTCTCCTTCACAAAAGGCCTGGCAGCTACCACACCTCGACAAGCTGGTTCAGTATCATAGTTAAAGTCTTCCAGCTCCATGAGCTTGTACCCAAATGGCTGACCACTCATTTCATTTACGTGACCCCAATGTTCTTTTAGAAAATCCTTCATTTTGTCGTCCCAGGCCTCTCCTCCACCAGGACGCAAGCCACCAACGACAATTCGATAACCGACTTCTTTGTCTCGATAATAATCTCTGAGTTTTATGAGATCAGGAGAGATGCCCCAGCACCACGAACACATCGGGTCACCTACATAAATAATTTCCGTCTTTTCAGTCAGTTTTTTCTGACCTATTGATTGAAGGTCTTCGAAAGAAGAAGGAGTACATATTCCCGTTTCAGGATCACAATATGGATTCATGTTATGCTAAACAGCTATTTCTTTATTTGAGTTTGCAGACAATTCAAATTCAATTGTTAATCGGTAGATTGTTAATTGAAGGGAACCTTTTACCAAGACCTCCGACTAAAGGGTAGCAAATGAAAAGTTCGGATCAAATAATTGAAGAATGGCTGGTAATTAATTGCCAGGCAGGTGATCGTAAAGCATTTGAATTGCTGGTAAAACGATGGAATCCCAAAATGTTGGCCAGGGTTTACTATACAACGAAAGACGCATCTGCTTCCAAAGACATTGTTCAGGAAGCATGGATCACCATTATTCGAAAGATCAAGACATTAAGAGATCCGGGTGCATTTCAGGGCTGGTCTCTCCGAATTGCTACTCGTATGGCCATCGACTGGATTCGATCCAATCAGGTAAGCCGAAAGAGAGAAGACATTCGAAGGACTATTCAGGAAGAGTTTATTGAAAGCAATCCATTACCTCAGGAAGATGCATTTAATGAACTGAGGCAGGCGATCGCTCAATTGCCAGATGAGCAAAAGGAGGTGATCCAACTTTTCTACCAGGAAAACTTAACCATTATCACCATTGGAGGGCTGTTAAAGCTTCCCATTGGCACGGTTAAATCCCGACTTTTTCGAGGGCGGGAACATTTGAAAAATATGTTAGAAACTAAACTTTATCAAAATGAAAACGAATGAAGACATTGACCAGATGATCAAGGAGGCATTATCTGAAGACGAAAAAGAGCTATTCAACACTTATGATGAGCAAAGCTTGCTTCAAAAATTTGGTGGGCTATTTCACGGAAAAATGAAATGGCTGAATGCAATGACATTTATCGTGCAACTAATTATGTTCGGCTTTGCCATATACTTTGGTTATCGCTTCTTCGGGACAACTGATAATACAGAGTTATTCCGATTTGGTGCAGGCTTTTTCCTTACTACGCTATCCGTTACGATGCTGAAAATGTATCATTGGATGGAGATGAATAAGAATACAACCATTCGAGAGATCAAACGATTGGAATTGCAGGTTTCTGTATTAGCTAAGTCTTTTCATAAAAACTAGCTTACTTCTTGCGGGCAAAAGAAGTGATAATACCAAATTTGATCCCTGACAGATCCATTCCATCTACGTTATAAAATGGAAGCGAGAGAGTACTAAACATCCGGAGGTTAACGGTAGAATTTCTATTGATCAAAAAGCCACCACCCACATATGCACCTATTCCGGATTCCCCATAGGTGTAGGGCTGATCATATAGTTCGTCTTTGACATTGGTATACCCATATTCCATCCCTCCCTGGACAAAAAAGGTCATCCGTTTTCTGGTTAGTGGGTATGTCACCCCAAGATTCATATTTCCTGTTTGCAGTCTTCGTTGACTAGATTGATGATTAATTGATAAGGTAGATGACGGATATAATTCAAAATCCAAATTGAACAATACGGTTGATGCGTCATAGGTATAAACCAAGCCAAATCCGGAAAGTGTACTTTGATCAGGGATATGCTTACCTCCCAGCATGATCCCAACAAAATGATTCACATTGATTTGAGCCAATTCTACTCCTTGCTGATCGTATTGAGTTACCTCATCGATTTCAATGTCTGTTTTTGCAGACCTCTGAGTCATAAATGACCGACCCAGCCTCGAAAGCAGCGGATCCAGATCTTGCTCTATCGCACCCTTTGCCATATCGTGCCAAAGCAACTTGTTACCGGTACTCTCATAGGCTCCCAGTGAGATAATGTAAATCCCTTGCAAATAATAAATTTCGCCTTTCAACAGATATGGTGCATTCAATTCAAGAGCTTTTTCAGCGGATTTAACCAAAGTTTCCTGTCCCAGATAACCCTCTCTACCAATATTTTCATCAAGAATAATCGTGTAATCGTTATTGTCTTCAATGTAAGATTTTAGCAATTTGGAAGTGGAATATTGTAATCCTTCTCTTTCCTCGATATTTATTAATTCAAACCCCGGAAAATAGACAACTTGTTGAGACAAGCTGATGTGTGCTATTAATAGCACCAAGCCAAATATTATGCTTTTCATTATGGTTAAAGTTGAGTTATGAAGCTAAGAGCACTTTATAAAATCAACCCCCTAACAACCCAGCATAAAAGTCAAAATAAAGACTAACCCATTAGGGGGTAATTGGATTTTAAATGACTAATGCAGTTTTTTTAGATGTTTAGCCTAATTTTTTCTCCATTTAAGAAACAAATAGTTTATAATTACGTCTTCATTTAAGAATCATATTAAATCAACCTATATGAAAGGAACACACCTTGGAGAATTTCAGGAGATCGTCATGCTCAGCATACTCATTTTGGAGGAGAACGCTTATGGAGTAACGATCCAGGAGGAAATCGATCGACGTATGGGTCGTAGCATCAGTAGGGGTGCCCTACATACGGCCCTCACCAGACTCGAGGAAAAGGGCTTCATCTCTTCCGACTATGGAGAACCTACCTCTGAAAGAGGAGGACGTAGAAAACGCTACTATGAAGTGACCAATAAAGGACTGGCCACTTTGCAGGAGGCAAAAGAACTTAGAGAAGGCATGTGGGACCTCATCCCAAAACTCAGCTAAACACGAACTCAAAAAGGACTACTACTATGAAACATCCCGAGATACCATCATTTGTCTATAAGCTGTTCAAATGGTTTTGCAAGGACCACCTCTTTGAAGAGTTGGAAGGAGATTTGGAAGAATCTTTTCTTGCAAACAAGGCGAAGTTCGGGCTCAAAAAGGCGAGAAGAATATATACCAGGGAGGTATTAAAAATGATTCGCCCGACTGTATTAGACCAGCCAAAATCAGGACCTGGATATCAGGCAGCTTTGATTGGAAGTTATATTACTATCTCACTGAGAAATCTTCGCCGGCAAAAGCTGTTTTCTTTCATCAATATTTTCAGCCTTTCTGTGGCAATGTCTAGTGGTCTGCTGGTCATAGGAATGATCTCAGATCTTCTGAAGTTTGACGAGTTTCATGAACATAAACATGAGATTTATCGGGTCATTTCCTCCCCCACTTATCAATCAAGGCAACTGGATATACAAGCCACCTCTCCGCTAGACCTTGGTCCGGAGATGAGAAGGCAAATTCCTAACATTCAGGTCACCCAATTGGGTAGACGCTTGCAGGGAACAGCCACAGCAAACGAAAAGAAGATCTTCATTAAAGGCATCTACGCAGATGAGCATTTCTTTGATTTCCTCACTTTTGACTTAGTCAAAGGAAACGAGCAAAAAGCATTGAAAGACCCATTTTCAGTTTTGCTCTCCAAGAGTTTTGTCAAAAAAACGTTTGAAGATCTAAATCCGATCGGAGAAACCATAGACATTGAGGGGCTAGGGACATTTCGCGTCACTGGCATAGTCGCTGATCCACCACAGTTTTCACACCTTCAGTTTGAGGCGATTGTTTCTTTGAGCACTACACCAATCCTTGCCCGACAAGGAATTATTAGTAAAACCCATGACCAATGGGAAAACATGGATCGCTATTACAATTATCTCTACATCCCTGAAAACGCAGAGAAATCAAGTGTAATCGTCTGGCTCAAAAACACAGCACCCACCTACTTTAAAGATCCGGATAATTTCAAGGCCTCTTTTGAGCTTCAGCGCATCAATGAAATTGTACCTGGCCCGGATATTAGTGATTCCATTGGTCCCAAAATGATCTACTTGCCAATCATCATCCTTTCTGTTATTGCCGCGGCGATCTTGTTGTCCGCTATTTTTAATTACACCAATTTATCAATGGCCCGTTCACTTAGAAGAGCAAGAGAAGTAGGTGTAAGAAAACTCAATGGTGCTAGCAGCGCTTCTATTTTCGGTCAGTTTACAGTGGAGGCGATTATTTTATCATTATTCTCACTCGGTTTAGGGATTCTCTTATTCCGATTGCTACGAAATGGCTTTATTGAAATCCTGCCCAGAGCGGAGGAAATGGTAAGCCTGGAGCTTACTCCTCAGCTGATCGGCTGGTTTGTTTTGTTTGCTTTGTTGACTGGGTTAATCGCTGGATTGAGTCCGTCTCTGTTTTTCTCAAGGCTCAGTTCATTGCGCGCTCTTCGCTCTGGTAAAATGCTAAAGGCTTTATCAGGGATTAATTTTCGAAAAAGCTTAATAGTTGCCCAGTTTACGCTCAGCATCATTTTCGTATTGGCTGTCGTCATTACACACAAACAATACTCCTATTCTCTGAATACTGATCTTGGATTCAATAAGGATAACATTCTAAATCTGAAGGTTCAGGGAAATGATCCACAGATTCTGAAATCCGAATTAATGAAGCTTCCGGAAGTATCGAATGTATCATTCTCTTCCTACATACCTGGAGTGGGAAACTGGAACAACCTGCAGCTGGTGGATGACCGAAATCAGGATTCAATTTGGGTGCATCACATCAAAGTAGATGATGCCTTTTTAGACAACATGCAAATTGAATTGATTGCAGGGAGGAATTTTGAGCCAGGTGAAAATGATGTGCGTGAATCCACCATATTGGTCAATGAGACTTTTGTGAAAAACTTTGGCCTGGGCTCTCCTTCGGAAGCTTTGGGAACGGTCTTCAATGTAGAGGGTGAATCCGTGGAGATTGTGGGTGTTATCAAAGATATCATTTATGCTAATCTGGAAGAACACATCAACAGTTTTGTGATCAGAAATACGGGAGACTATCAATATGCCAACCTGAAAGTAGCAAGCTCTGATATTTTAGGGACGCTTAGTAGCGTGGAGGAGGTATGGGACATGGTTGATGCCAATCACCGAATGGATGCAGCATTCATGGATCGGCAAATCGAAGATTATTATGAGTTTTTGGTGGACTTCATGAAAATTTTTGGATTCATAGGATTTTTGGCGGTTTCTATTAGTTCACTGGGTTTATTTGGCATGGCCATTTACTCTACTCAGACACGCATGAAAGAAATCGGCATTCGAAAAACGTTTGGCGCTACTGAGGGAACACTCATTTACCTGCTTTCCAGAGGCTTTCTTAAAATGGTAATATTGGCTATTCTTATTGGAACACCTATTTGTTACATCATTTTCGATCAGGTCATTCTTGCTCAGAATGTATATAGAACACAAATTACCATTGTGGAAATTGGGAGTAGCATCATCGCCTTACTTGTTTTGTGTTTGATTACCATTATCACACAGACATGGAGAGCGGCGAGAACTAATCCTGCTACAGTATTGAGAGACGAGTAATTAGATTGGTGGCAGCTCCGGATACGGCACAATTGATTCGATCAAAAGAATGACTCCATTTTTAGCAAGGAGTGTTAAAGTGATCAAAATACTGCTAATGATGAGTGAAACCCCCACATTGTTGTTTCTGATTTCTTCAAACTCGCTGATTGGAGTGAGCTTGCTGTACAGGAATGTACTGATTAATCCAATGAGAATGGTGGCTGTGTAAGCTATGGCGATGTAAACGGCTCCAATTGTAATGTATTGGAAAGCAAGCATGAAGCTGCTTTCTGTCTGATTTAAAAGCCTGAATGAGGAGATCAAAGGCTGAACTATGCCACTAATCATGATTCCCACTGATAGAATGATGGCTGACACGAATATGCTGTAAGACAGATTGTAATCGTTAATTCCGTAATACTTGCGGCCCACCCATTGAACAATTTTATAGGTCAGTGCTAAGATAAAAATGCCAATGGTAATGGCAGAGATGATCTCAATAAGTGCTAAAATGGCCAAGTTAGGATTCATGGAGTTCAGATTTATGTTTCAATTTAGGTGCTTGGTGCCTTACGATTTACTAGTGCGATTTTCCAGTAATTTATGTTATTCGAGTTAGGAGGAAGCATCCCCAAAGGCCAGCCTTTACCAGTAGTTTCCCAGAAATAGTAATTCTTTCCTTCAAACTTAAGGTAGTCACCAGTAGCCGGAAGATTTAGTGCCAGCATAGCATGTGCATATTCATTACTTACCACAATCATTGGGTCGAACCCCATTTCATCCAGCATTGCAAAAATGAGAACAGCGCGCGTATCGCAATCGCCGTAAAGGGAATGAATGAACTCGTAGGGCGAAAGTATCCCCAAAGCGATGTTTCCAATGCACGGTTTTCCATTATTATTTGCGTTCGAGCAATCTTCTGCTCTTATGTAGCTATATGGGATGTCTTGAACGAATGTAACTACCAGTTCTGCTAACTCTCGTTGACTGAGGGATTCACTGACAGAAATTTCTCGTAATGAATCCACTAAAAAATCGATGCTAACCTTGCTGTCTTTTACAAGCTGGGAGTAGACGGTCCCCCAAAAATTTTCATAAGAGTAGTCTACATTGTAAATGACCTTATTTCTGGCCTTACCTGTGGCAAGGCTTACGGAATCAATTGAAAAATAATTGGTGCAAAAAGACTTGGAGTAATCGTTAAAATCCCAGCTTCTTTGATGCTTCCTATCATCCTTCGTATTTATTACCTGAAAGGTATCTTGACAAAATGGAGTAGGATCTGTTTGCCTGCTAATAAGTGAAATAAACCCTGTAATGATCATATAGACCACCGCAATAAATGTCAGGAACCTTATCAACCCTTTCATGGGCATAAATATCTAAAAAAGTCTGAAGATCAAGTTCCGTATCTGCTTCTAATTTGTTTAATTTAATTCCAAAGCGCCTTTCGATGATATTCTACATTATTTATACCAGTACTCCATCCGGATCAGTAACGCCAGAAATCCTAAACGACATTACAAAGAAGTCGATTGAATGGAATTCTGCTCAAGGCATTACAGGAATGTTGCTAAATGTAGAAGATAAGTATTTCCAATTTTTGGAGGGCGAAGAAAGTGCAGTTAGAAAGCTTTTTGAAATGATAAAGGGAGATGCTCGACATGAGAATGTTACACTCAGAATCCAAGGTTACGCAAATGAGCGAGTTTTTTCAGAATGGTCAATGGGTTCATGGATGCTATCCAATAAGGAGCTTGCTGAACTATCTGCACTGAACGACTTAAAGGCTTTCTTAGAGGACCCGGTAAATAGTAGCCTACAGTCGAAGAAGTTTGTTGCTATGATGAGCAACCTGCTTCAAACCTGGATCGCTCATGAGCCTGAAAGAGCTAAGAAGCTGAAAGGTTAAAGTCTATTTGAAATCAAGTCATAAAAGAGTAGAGGTATTTATTTAACTTAGGTTAAGTATCTACACTACCATGATCTTTTACCTCATCTATACTAGCAAACCAAGAATCCCAATGACAGTGGAAATTGTAGATGAGATTACCCATGCATCTATTCGAAATAATAAGGTTTTTGATATTACGGGAATGCTCTTGGCTATAGAAGGACATTATTTGCAATACCTTGAGGGTGGTAAAAAAGATGTCTTGAATCTCTTAAAGATTATTAAGCAAGATGCCAGGCATAAAGATCTTGTTGTCTGGGTTCAAGGATTTTATGAAGAACGTGTTTTTTCAGAATGGTCGATGGGATCCTGGATGCTGAGCAATGAAAAACTTGAAAAGCTCACTGCTCTGGCTGATGTAAAGAACTTTTTGAATGATCCTTCAAATACTGAATTACAAACCACGAAGTTCATTCATATGATGAATGGCCTTCTGAATACCTGGATTGCACATGAGCCTGAGCGCGTCAGCAAATTAAAGAACGGCACGTCTGGATAGCTATGCAGTACCATCAGATGTTTTTTATCTGGTGAACCAACCTTTTGGCCTACTTACCTAACTTATAGAAAACAAAGCAGATTGGAGAACCAAGAACTTGTAAGTCAGTTTCTGAAAAAACGTAGCGAAAAATCATTTTCGAAACTGTATCATTTACATACTCCACACTTGTATAAAATGGCTTTGCGGCTTACACAAAACACAAATGAGTCTGAAGAGCTCATTCAGGAGTTGTGGATTATAGCTATTCGTAAGCTTCCTGAATTTGAATGGCGCTCTGAATTGAGAACCTGGCTGATTGGAATTTTGATTAATCTTTCAAAAGCACAGTATCAGAAACGAAAAAATCATGAGGAAATGGTTGATAAAGGAAACACAAATTCATTTGAATCGAACTTTCAGGCTTCTTATGATTTGGAAAAAGCTATTGGTCAGCTTCCAAGAGGTTATCGGGAGGTGTTTATACTACACGATATAGACGGATATAAGCATAAAGAAATAGCCGGGCTGCTAAATGTAACGGAGGGGACGAGCAAGAGTCAGCTTTTTCAAGCACGTAAAGCGCTGAGAGAATATTTAGAAGCAGATAAATATCAAACGAAATGAATGACGAGCATCTTTCTGATGAAGAAATAAGAAGGTTTAAGGACTTAGACAATGAGCAAGTTCCACCAAGAGCGCTTGAACAAAAGATTATCAATTCCTTAAAAAATGAAGGACTCATATCTTCCAGTGGTTCTGCTACTATTATCAGATGGTCACTTAGAGTCGCGGCATCTGTACTTATTTTCTTAAGTGGCATCTTCTTTCAGCAATGGAGGGCTGAGGAAACAGCTCCTGAGCAATCATTTATGCTACTGCTCCATGAGGATGAAAACTTTCAGGCTGGAGACCCAATGAAAATGTTTGAAGCTCACAGCAATTGGATTAAAAAGGTTTCCGAAAGAGGAATTCGGATTCAAGGTCAGGAATTAAAAAATGATGCAATACTCATCTCAAATGAGGGACAAGAAGTGAAAAATAATGATCGAATTACCGGTTATTTCATATTTGAATCAAGTTCGATAGAGGAGGCTCTTGCAATTGCAAAAGATAACCCACATACCACGTATGGCGGTACAGTTGAGTTGAAACAGTTTATGGTTCGATAGATCTTTAGGATATGAAAGCTTTTGCAATATTCCTTTTAATCAGGGCATTCACTCACCCGATGTTTAGTCAGGATAAACCAACATTCCGACATCATGGAATACGAGTTTTTTCCAGTGATATAGAGGCTTCCAGAAGATTTTACAAAGAGGTACTTGGGATTGGGATAATAGCAGAAAATGAATCGGCATCTGATGCATTTCCCATTTATTTAACAAGGGCATCTGAGTCTTCTGTTTCCAATTATCCATTGGGAGCAAGAACCGGGTTGAGTATTCAAACCCACAAATTACTTCCTGGAATTGATCACTTACGTTCCAGGAATGTATCACTTTATGACACCTTGCTTCAAAGGAATGGTGTTGGAATTTCCATTCCATTTAAGGATCCAAGTGGTCACGTCCTGAGCTTGATCGAGGTTCAAATAAGAAAGATTCCAGCATTTGAAGGATACAAGGTTTATAACACCGGCGTTACAATTTCCGACATGGAAAAAGTATCTGCTTTTTATCTGGACATTCTTGGGTTTGACGAGTGGTCTCGGAATTACCTGCCTGAAGCACTACCTTTAAAACACACGGATGGAACCTTTGCATTTATGATCCATCAAAAAGGCAACCTGAAGAGGAATCCATTGGAGTATGGAGATGCCCAAATGGTTCTACTTTTTGAAACATCGAATCTTAATGACACTAGGGAGTATTTGAAGGAGCAGGGTGTCCTTTTTAAGGAAATAGGAGATAAGGTCATTTGCAAAGACCCGGAAGGGAATGCCATAGAAATCTTTGAAAGTGTCCAGTAATCAAATATTTAAACGTCTTTTCACAAAACATCATATTATGAAAAAGCTACTACTACTATCAATTCTTTTCAGCTTCAATGCTATCTGTTATTCCCAAGGTAATACCCCTCCTTATGCCTGGCTCGCTGGTAATTGGACAGGAGACGGATTTGGTGGCACATCTGAAGAATTGTGGTCATCACCATCAGAGGATGGCACTATGATGGGAGTTTATAGACACCACAAAGGAGACGGATCTTTGAATTTCTATGAGTTCATGGTGATGGATTCAACCGGTCTTCGCTTAAAACATTTCAATCCGGACATGATGAGTTGGGAAACCAAAGAAGACTTTGTTCATTTCAAGGCCATAGAATTTACTGATGATAAAATCGTATTGAAGGGATTGGTTTTTGAAAGAAAATCAGATACTGAAATGGAAATTCGGTTAGACCTGAAAAACAAAGACAAAAGCTGGACGGAGGTATTTAAGATGAAGCGGAAGTAGGTCTTTTTATAAGGGCAATAAGACCTAAAACAGGCCCTATTACTAAAGGTAGAAATAGGATTTGCTGATCATAGTTCACAAGGAGATAGACTAGAAGCTGTAAGCTCCCGATGGTGATTGCAAAGCCGACACTAGTCACAATTGTGAGTGCAGTTCCCTTTATTTTTGGATCAGCATGTTGAGCCACTAACGTGCTAAAAAGCGGTGAATCGGCTATCACAACCATACCCCAGAAGATTAAAAAAATTAAATAACCATTATAGTTTAAGCCGTACATCAAAGGGGATGCTAAACAACAAATTCCAGATAAGCCTAGAAAGACGATTGCCATTTTCTTAGTGCCATACTTATCCGATATAAAACCGCCAATAAAACATGCAATGGCACCTAATCCAATTACCAGAAAGGAGTGGAAAGATACACGTCCATTTGAGCCTGAATGTAAACCAAGCATTACTGGAACAAATGCCCAAAACGCATACAATTCCCACATGTGGCCGAAGTATCCGAACGCAGCAGATCGAAAGGAACGATCTTTAAACACCTGCCTCATTGCACTAAATTTTACTTCTTGTGATTTTTTGTGATATGGGCCTTCACCTATAAAGAACTTTATGATGATTCCTCCAATGACTGCCAAAGAAGAGGTTGTGTACAGCACAAACTCCCATGCAATGAAGTTGTCGTAGCTTGCAATTAAATGCGGTAGAGCAGTTCCAAGTACTAATGCACCGACAAGAAAGCTCAAAGCCTTACCCAGCCCATCTTTAAAGAAATCTGAAGCGATCTTCATCCCAACCGGATAAATACCTGCAAGGAAAAAACCGGTGAGGAATCGAAATGTGATTAATTCAGCAAATGAACCACTTAGGGAAATTAACAGATTAAATAAAGCACCTAACAAAGCGCTCATTAGGAACACATTAGAAGCATTGAAACGATCTGCAATTGTAAAAATTGAATAGACAAGCGTTCCGACGATAAACCCAAACTGAACAGAGGAAGTCACATATCCAAGGTCTGCGGTACTAAGATTCAGGTGGTTAATCAACTGAGGCATTACTGCATTCCCTGCAAACCACAGCGACGTACACATAAACTGTGCGAGCACGATGATAGGTAAGATATGCCTCTGGCTTTTCATCAAGCGAAAAACCAAAAGTCTTTGACTGGCTTTTTCCCCCAGCTCTCAAGTTGCTTTCGTATTTCCTTTTTTTCTTCCGGAGAAGTCACAGCAATCAAAATCTGAGCATTTTCAATTTCAGGAATCACCTCCTGGTGTTCTATTTTGATCCCGTAAACATCTTTACCCACTTTTCTTCGGTTATCACATACCCAGTGAAAGTTATTCTCTTCCTCAAACAGAAGCTTTGCTAAATCCTTTCCATTGCGGCCAGCCCCCCAAAGTAACAACGGGCGATCACGATCACGATCGATCTGATAGAAATAGCGGAGCTTCATCTCAAAATATCTATTGTCTTTGTACTCCTCCCAGGTACGGGATATTCTGTCGAGTCGATCCCTCCAGTAGTGTAGCACCTTATCTATTCCATGGACTTTCAAACCAGCTTTATAAAAGCGGAAGCACAAATCATAATCTTCCGGGTAAACCTCCGGATTAAAGCCGTTGACTTTATCAAAGTCTTCCCGGTGAATGATCCAGCAGTGAGAAGGAATCACACACTCCTGATAGATTTCCTGGTAATGTTTATTTTCTCTGGCCACCTCATTTAGCCACTCTTCGTATCGTCGAAATCCATCACCTACCTCTCCTTTTTCAACAAAGTGTTCAGTACCCCCTGCGATGATGTTTCCTTTGCCGTGTTTCAGCCATTCATTGACCAATACCTCGAGCTTATCAGCCGGCATTTTGTCATCAGAATCCATCCGATTAATGAGTTCTCCCTTTGATACAGCGTATCCTTCTTTAAGTGCAGGTATGAGTTTTTGTCTTTTACTGTAAATAACCTTTATGCGATCATCTTTTTCTGCATACCATTTCAGAATATCCGGAGTGCGGTCTTTCGAATGATCATTAATAGCTATCAGCTCCCATTTTTTGTAGGTCTGTCTGATAATGGAATCCAAACATTTGGGTAGGTATGGCGCAGTGTCTCTTGCTGCCATAATGATTGAAACTAAAGGCTGGTTCATTGACTACTTCTAAGATTTTTACCCCAATAAATACTAGCGTAATTAGAAACGGAAAGGCCTAAGTTAAAACGAATGATCATATTGAGGTCAAACCATGCCACTTTAAAAAAACCATGAGTCTTGAATCTGCGTGGAGAGGTCTTCAAAGCAGGCCGTACAATTTTTAGTTTACCTCTTTTACTCAATGACTGGCACATGTAGGCTGTTTCCATTAAAGGTTCTTTGGGTACTCCTCCAATTTGTGCCAGTGACTCTTTTCTAACGAAAACTGCCTGATCTCCATAAAAGACTTTTCCAAAACGATAGCGAATTCTATTTGCCAGGGTAACTAATTGTAGCTTCCAGTCTGGAGATTCAAAGGCAAATTCGAAGGCACCTCCAATTGCTTTCTTGTCTTGTAGATACCGGATGATGAGTGAATCGAAATGCGCCGGTAATAAAGTGTCTGCATCAAGAAAAAGAATTACCTCCCCGGAAGCTTGATTGAAGCCAAAGTTCATGCTTTCGTACTTCTTCAATGCAAAAGTTGGTTTTTGAAAAGCCTTAATTTCTGCTAAATCCTGAATGCTATCAAGTGTTTGGTCTTTACTGCCAGCATCAATTACCAGAATTTCTATCTGCTGAGGATTTTTAGCCTTTGCTAGTGTGTGAAGAATTGTATGCCGGAGATATTTTTCTTCATTCAGGGTTGGGATGACGATTGAGAGCATGATTAAGCCTGACTAATTTCAAATAAATGTCCGTCAGGATCTTTGAAAAACGCACGTATCTCAGCACCCCAATCAACTGGTGGCGTTAAAAACTCAGCTCCTCTTTCTTTTAGTGTTTCGTAAGATCCCATGCAGTCTTTTACTCGAATGGTGAATGAATGACTGATATTTTTTGGATTTGGAGGAGGCAAAAATTGAGTTCCCGGTTTATCTTTAGTTTCTCCTCCGGAGGTCACTATTAGAATCCAATTTCCCAAAAATTGAAGCACACAAGAATCGCCACCATATTCACGATATATTTCTGCACCAAGTACGTTTTTATAAAAATCTTTGGATTTAGCCATGTCTGAAACCACAAGAATAGTGGTAAGGGCCATGTCTTCGGTTGGGAAAGGTGCTTTAGCCATAATTACAAATCTCCTAAATGTGTATGTTTAAAGTTATCACTAAACTTTAATCCATACCCAAATATTCGATCCATGCTCGCATGCCCAAATAAGATAATGCTTGCAAGCTGTAATTCTGGAATAGACCACCAAAGACCCATAAAACCAATGAAAAGGGCAATTCCTTTATGGTGGAACATGTTATATGTTAAAGCTCCAACCTGAGCATTTATAAGATAACCCAACATGCCAATATCAGGAGTCAGTATCAGTAAAAGATAGATCCACCAAGCGTAATCCAGAAAGCTGAATAGATATATCGAAAGGAGAAACATCACCAGCTCTTCAAGTCTAATTAGGTTTTTCATGCGATAGATTTTAAACCATCAATTAATAGATCTAACTCCTCTGTGAGGTTGTAAAGATTAGGCGTGACTCTTACTACTTCCTGATCTGGTAGATAGCGAATCACTGTGAATACCTTCGTTTTTTCAAATAATTGATCGATCACTTTTTTGGTTTCTTTTCCTTCTACTTTGAAACTGGCAATTGCACAACTCCGCTTTGCCTCCGATGGGGTAGTAACAATTACATTTTGAATCTCCCGAGCTTTTGATGTCCAATAGTTTTGGAGGTAGCGCAGGCGTTTTTCTTTTGTCTGAATGGTAATGGTTTCATTGAATGACTGGGCCTCAGGAATAGTCAATACAGTCGGAACGGAAAGTGTCCCAAAATGTCCCAATTTCATGATATCATTTTCTTCTGACCCACTATCACCATACAAAGGCTTGAGGTCTTTGATGCGATTTTTATTGACGTAGAGAAGGCCGGCACCCAATGGGTTGCCAAACCATTTGTGGAGGTTGACACCTACAAAATCAGCACCTAAATCTTTCAATTGATAATCGATTTGAGCAAAGCTGTGTGCAGCATCGACAATAACGTCAATTCCTTGAGGTTTGAACTGATCTGATATTTTTTTGATTGGCATTATCTGTCCAGTCAGATGAATGATGTGTGTGCATAAAATACATCTGGTCTTTGTGGAAACTGCCTCCCTATATCTATCAATTATTTCCTGATCACTTTTTGGTAGTAGCGGCAGTTTGATTTTCTTAATAATGATCCCTTTTTGCTTTTCCAGCATCTCAAAAGTCTCAATCATACTGTAGTAGTCCTGCCCGGAAAGAATGACTTCATCTCCACTTTTCCAATCCAGTCCCTGGATCGCTATGTTTAGTGCCTCAGTAGCATTTCTGGTAATCAGTGCTTCTTCAAGTTCAATCCCGGCAAAAGCTGCTAAGCCATTTACAATCGATTGGTAATCTTCTCTGTAGGTTGTCCTTAAGTACCTGGAAGAGTTCACATTTACTTGCTCAATATTTTTTAGATATGCCTTTTGAACAGGTAGTGGTTGCACTCCAAAATATCCATTCTCCAGATTGATAAAGTCCTTTGGCACATCATAAAAGTCCTTTCTGAATTTTTTCCAGAACTTCTCATCTGATGAGACATCTGATTGGAAATAGCTGGTATAATCTGAAATTCTGGGTTGAGATGCTTTTGCTTGAATAAATGGAAGACCTGCTATCCCAGCGGCCATTCCTTTAATTACTTTTCGACGGTCCATATCTTTATTTTAGGTGCGGATCACCAATAAAGATAGGCTACTTACCAAACATCTCTTCCAACTTATTGATACGGTATTCGAAAATCTCTTTTAGCTGTCTTTTAACAAATAAACCCTGGGCGAGGTGACCCAGAAAACCAAAAGGGATTTTATAGGACACCTTGTCTGTCATAAAGATGCCATTTTCCCGCTCTTCAAAATGATGCTCATGATGCCACATGTTATACGGACCAAATCGCTGCTCATCCACGAAGAATTTTTTATCTATTACATGGGTTATCTCAGTGGCCCAATTCGTTTTTACGCCCGGAAAAGGAGCTACTTTATAAGTAATAATCTGCCCGGGATACATCCCGCCCGGCTCCCCAGAAGTGATTTTAAATCCCATATGTGGAGGAGTGATGATTTCTAGATTTTTTGGAGAAGAAAAGAAATCCCAGGCCTCAGACAACCCTATTGGTAATTCCTGCATTACACTAAGTGTATAGATTCCGGAATGCTTTTTGAATTGAATCATAGACACTTAACTTAACTCTCTCGGAAATGTTAAATATTCCTAATTCAAAAAAAATCGTCAGCTAAAAACAGATATTTGATCTTGAGATATCTTTTTACCATAGCTGCATGTATACTTTGTCTGGCTGTCGTCGGTCAAAGAAACTATGTATATGGGTTAGTAAAGGATAGTACTTCCAATGATCCAATGATTGGTGTACATATCCGGAATATTAATGCTGGAAGCCTGACATCTACGAATGAATTGGGTCAGTTTAGGATACCTGCACAAGTAGGCGACACGCTTGTACTTTCTAGTGTAGGACACAAAACATTGGCATGGGTAGCCGATTCAACTTGGTTTAATGAAAAAGAAGTGTCATTTTTTCTTCCCGTTAATACCATCTATTTAGATGAGGTAGTGGTTGGTGAGTTTCCAGAGTATGTCAGGTTTAAAGATTTGATTCTTAAAGAACAGCCCAAAGACACAACATTTCAAGTGTTTGGTGTTCCACAAGTGGTCATGGACCCCTATCCACAATTGGAAAAAAAGGAATACCTAAATCCCGCATTTGTTTTCTTTCATCCCATTTCAGCCATCCATCATTCGTTCAGCAAAAAGGAAAAAGAGAAGCGAAAAATGCAGCAAATCAGGAAACAAAGACATACTACTTCTACCGCTTACCTTAAGTTTACTCGGGAGTGGGTTGGAGAGAATACCAAGCTGGAAGGAGATAAGCTGACCAGTTTTATTGCATACTGTGATTTTTCAGTTGAATACCTGGCAAGTGCCACCCTATTTGATATTCATCAGCGCATGATGGCAATACTTCCTGAGTTTCTGGAGGAATGTGAAAAAAAGGGTCAAAAGGGATAGCTCCGCATTATTTATTCTCCTCTAAATACGTTTCCACACGATCCTCTACATTTTCCCGAATATTTAAATAGAAGAGATTGTAATCTACCATGTGATAGCGCTTCCAGTTCAATAGGAAGTTCCCGAAAAACTTCGGTTTATTGATCCATAACATCCCATCATAGTTCTGAGCATCAGAAATCCCAGGCCGGATTTTTTTGAAATTCTTTAGAATACCTCCTTTATTTTTCCCCCAGGAAGCATAGCTAGAATCAGTTTTCCATGTAAGTGGATTGACATTCAGAGCATCCCCATACCAAAACTCATGATCTGGAGGATAATAACCCTTAGCATATGTATTCCAGGTAAGCCAACAACCAGTTTCAGAAGGCTCATCACAAACAGGGATGTATGAAAAGGTTCCCTTATCCAATGGCATTCCTATGATATAAGCAGCCACTAGTTTGTTCATTAGGGGCTTACTTTCAAAAAATTCTCGAAGCAGTTTCACCGCATGATTAGTGCCCTGACTGTGTGAGGCAATGATTATTGGCCGCCCGTTATTCCAATTTTCCAGGTAATACTCAAAGGCTTGTTTTACATCTGCATAAGCAAACTCCAGCGCCTCCACTTTCAATGGTAGATTATCAATATAATAGATGCCAATGTGTGCCTGCCTGTATAATGGTGAATAAACTTTAGCAGATCCATTAAAAACACTTGCCTGGTATTTGATGGTTGAAGTGGCAATTTCCTTATTCAATTTCTCATCATAGACATCAGCAAACCATGGGTGATCTTTATCCTGCTTCTTAGAATAAATGGTTGGGTAAATGAAGAACACATCCACGTCAGCACTCTCCTGATATTCTGTAATTTCTCCTTTTCCAGGCACTTCATCGGCCATATCCTTTTTCTCAGGATGGGCTACCCAGAATTTGAGGTTGTTATAATCTGGCGCTTGAGGTACCAGTGCCAGGTCATCTCGATCATATTTTGTAGTGAACTTTTTCTTGGATTGAGATAAAGCGCTAAATCCAACAAGAATCAGGAGGCATCCACAAAAGGATTTGATATATTTATATCTAATGGACATATAAAAATTATAAATAAAGCAAATAATAGATTTACAATAGTTAAAGTATTAAAACCTTTTCTAAAATGAATATGAACGCATCATCAAACGGGGCAGGCAAATGTCCCTTTCATGGGGGAAACACTTCCTCCGGCACAACTGATAAACATTGGTGGCCAAATTCACTGAATCTTGATATCCTGAGTCAGCACGACTCTAAAACGAATCCATACGATGAAGATTATGATTACAGAGAGGCAGTTAAAGAACTGGACTTTGATGAAATCAAATCAGACATGCATGCTTTAATGACAGATAGCCAGGATTGGTGGCCGGCTGACTGGGGGCATTATGGAGGTTTTATGATAAGAATGGCGTGGCACGCGGCAGGCACCTATCGTATTTCCGATGGTAGAGGAGGTGCAGGTACAGGCAATCAGCGATTTTCTCCGTTAAACTCCTGGCCAGACAATACCAGTCTGGATAAAGCAAGACGATTGCTATGGCCAATAAAAAAGAAATATGGAAATAAAATCAGCTGGGCTGATCTTTTCATAATGGCTGGAAATGCTGCTTATGAAACGATGGGGTTAAAAATGTATGGATTCTCTTTCGGAAGACCTGACATCTGGCATCCAGAAAAAGACATTTACTGGGGAGCAGAAAAGGAATTTCTTGCTCCAAGTGAGGAACGATACGAGAATCTGGACGATCCCTCAACACTTGAAAATCCATTGGCAGCCGTCCACATGGGTCTCATTTATGTAAACCCTGAAGGAGTAAATGGGAATCCAGATCCACTTAAAACAGCAGCTCAGGTGAGAGAAACTTTTGCCAGAATGGCGATGAATGATGAAGAAACTGTCGCCTTGACTGCAGGAGGTCACTCCGTCGGTAAAGCTCATGGAAATGGTGACGCCAATAAGTTGGGGCCAGAGCCGGAAGGTGCGTCCATCGAAGAGCAGGGATTCGGTTGGTCGAACGATCAAAATGGTGGAGTGGGAAGACACACCATCACAAGTGGCCTTGAAGGTGCATGGACTTCTGAACCTACAAAATGGGACAATGGCTACTTTAAAATGCTTTTTGAACATGAGTGGGAACTAAAGAAAAGCCCTGCTGGTGCCAATCAATGGATGCCAGTGGATATAAAAGAGGAGGATATGCCTGTGGATGTGGAAGATCCATCGGTTAGAACCATGCCGATTATGACAGATGCGGACATGGCTATGAGGGAGGATCCGATTTATAGAGAGATTTCTCTCAAATTCAAAGATGATCAGGAATACTTCTCAGAAACCTTTGCGAGAGCCTGGTTTAAGCTTACTCATAGAGACATGGGACCAAAGGCACGATATATTGGACCAGAAGTTCCTAAAGAAGATTTGATCTGGCAAGACCCAATTGAACCAGGGAATGCATCCTACAACGTAGATGCTTTGAAAGCCAAAATTGCTGAGTCTGGGATTTCGATTGCAGACATGGTAGCAACTGCATGGGATAGTGTTCGTACGTTCAGAGGTTCAGACATGAGAGGTGGAGCCAATGGTGCCAGAATTAGATTGGCACCTCAAAAAGATTGGGAAGGAAATGAACCTGAAAGACTATCCAAAGTTCTTTCTAAACTCGAACCAATTGCAGCAGAATTCAATGCAAGCATTGCAGACGTGATTGTGTTGGCGGGGAATGTAGGTGTTGAGCAAGCGGCGAAAGCTGCAGGGTTTGATGTTTCCGTTCCGTTTGCTCCTGGTAGGGGTGATGCTACTCAAGAGATGACAGACATTGAAGCTTTTGAACCGCTCGAAAGAGTGGCTGATGGATTTAGGAATTTCCAGAAGAAAGCGTATGCTGCATCTGCTGAAGAAATGATGCTAGATCATGCACAGTTACTCGGACTAACTGCTCCTGAAATGACAGTATTGGTAGGAGGAATGCGCGTGATTGGAGCCAATTATGCGGATTCTAAAAATGGAGTATTCACAGATAATGTAGGAGCCTTGTCCAATGACTTCTTTGTTAACCTGACAGACATGACTTATAAGTGGGTACCAAAAGGAGAGAACCTTTATGAAGGAAGGAACAGAAAAACTGGGGATGTAGTTTACTCAGCCACACGAGCAGACCTGGTATTTGGATCCAATTCAATTCTGAGAGGATATGCTGAATTGTACGCACAGGATGATAACAAAGAAAAGTTTGTTAAGGACTTTATTAGCGCCTGGACAAAAGTGATGAATGCAGATCGATTCGATTTGGAATAAAAACAAATTAAAAGGAGCTTTCTTTTGCTGGGGAGCTCCTTTTTTTCATTTATCTTTTTGTAAAACTCGACAAATATGGATGCTGCGAAACTGCCAATGTTGATACAAGCCGGGGATTCTGTAACTGTAGAACGAATCGTCCAGGAATTTCCTGAACTCATAGATAAGCCAGATGAGAAAGGATTTACACCACTGATTTTGGCAACATATTTTGGACATCAAAAAATTGCACAAATCTTAATTAAAAGAGGAGCAAACATCAACGCGCAAGATGCTTCCGGGAATACAGCATTAATGGGGGTGTGTTTCAAAGGATTTCATGATATAGTCAAGTTACTGCTCGATGCGGGAGCAAATGTGAACTTGAAAAATAATGATGGTGAAACGGCTCTTTCATTTGCCAACATGTTTGGACAAAGTGAAATCGCAAAATTGTTAATGGCTTCTGGTGCTAAAGGATAATTGAAAAATGCTTCGATACATCCATATTCAAGGGAAAGAAGCACCTAAATTCTCATTTAGGAACAAAACCGCTCAGAATTTCAAATCATTGATTCAGTCGATTACCGATGGATCATCTCTGGTAATCTCATCCTTATACCGTACGGATGTTTTGTATCACGCCAAGGAGGACCACAGTGATGATATATTCAAACTATGGTCGTTGCAGGAAGAGTCTTTTGATCCAAGTAAACTGCAGATAGTGGAGGGAAGAGACCAAGCACTTGAATTATTTTTTACATCATTGGTTTCATTTAGCAGTGCGAGTAAATGGTACGAAGCTTATCTGGAAGAATTTGGACATGCCTGTTCTTTGGATCGAAACAATCCTATTTTAAAAGATTTGAAGCTATGTGAGCAGTACCTGCAGTCATCTCATCAAACAGTGGCCAGACCGGTTGCCGGCGCAAACCACGAAGACTTACTCCCCAGAAAAGAGGTTTTTGAAGACCTTGTCAGGCAGATCAATGATTTTTTGAATTGATCACTCAGGCACGATTCATGCTTTTATTCTAATCAAGCGATTGAAAACCTAATAAACGTTTGAATTATGGAATTGAAGAAAAACAAAAAGTATGACCTGGAGACTAGAAGGCCTTTATTCTTTGGGTTAGGAATGATTATTTCCCTATCACTAACCATCGTTGCATTTGAATGGAAATCACCGATTGATCCAGTGGTTTATGAGAAACCCGTGAAGGAGGAAACATGGTTTATTATAGAAGAACCTAAAATCACAAAACAAGAGATTCCCGAGATACCAAAGCCAAAAATCAAGAAGCAGGTTGTTTCTGATGCTGTAATAATTAAGGAAGTAAAAGAGTTAACGAAAATCATGGAATCAAATGAACCAATCATTGATGATGAGAGCATTGAAGATGTGATTTCTGATGGAATGCCGATAGAAGTTGTTCCAGAAACTCCTTTTGATAGAGTGGAAGATATGCCAGAATTTCCGGGTGGAGATGCTGCTCTTTTATCATTTCTAGCAAAGAACATTAAATATCCAAAAGCAGCTCAAAGAATGGGTATTGAAGGGAGAGTAACACTGTCGTTTGTCATAGACGAATCAGGCGCGATTACAAATATTGAGGTATTAAAAGGCATTGGTGCAGGGTGTGATGAAGAAGCTGTTCGCGTTTTAAAGCTACTGCCGAATTATACGCCTGGAAAGCAGAGAGGCATTCCTGTAAAAGTACGGATGAGAGTACCAGCAAATTTCCAGTTGCACTAGTTAAGAGTTATTACGAATCGTCCTACTGTTTTTAAGTCGTAGGACGATTTTCTTGCTTTTTAAATAAATTAAAACTCGACAGTTGGTGCAGTCTCAGCTCCTTCTGTTGCTTCGTACAGGGGCTTTCTTTCAAAACCAAACATGCCGGCTAAAACTGTATTTGGAAATTTACGAATGTACGTGTTATACGCCTTGGTCTTTTCATTATACCGAGTGCGGGCCACTGAAATTCTATTTTCAGTGCCTTCTAATTGTGCCTGAAGCTCCAGGAAGTTTTGGTTGGATTTTAAATCGGGATAACGTTCGACAGTTACCAATAACCTCGAAAGCGCAGAGTTCAATTGCCCCTGAGCATTTGCAAAATTTTGAAGGGCTTCCTGATTGAGATTCGAAGGGTCGATTTGTATGCTTGATGCTTTAGCTCTCGCCTCAGTGACCTGGGTCAGTACTTCTTTTTCTTGTTCTGCAAAACCCTTTACGGTATTCACAAGGTTAGGAATGAGATCGTATCTACGCTGATATTGAGTTTCAACATTTGCCCATTCGGTATTCACTTCTTCATCCATGGTTACCATGCTGTTATACTTTCCAGTGAAAAAATTATATCCAATAAAAACAACAACTAAAATGATCAGAATGGTAATTACTCGCTTGCTCATAGGGTTTTATTTAACAATTCAAGGGTTTTAGGCCTACTCGGAATTTTTATTTTCCTTATTTTCATCGAAGATATGAAATCATACCTAAAATCAATAGTTATTTTGATGGCCTCAATGTGGGTCATCGGCACTTTGAAAGCGCAAGATCAACAGGGGATTCCAACACTTACCGAGCGCGTTACAGATCTGGCGAACTTACTATCTCCAAATGAAGAGGCGTATCTATCAAATCAACTGAAAGATCTGGAGGAAAGGAAGGGGAGCCAACTGGCCATTCTGACTGTAAATTCCACTAAACCGGAGACAATAGAACAATATTCCATTCGAGTTGTGGATCAATGGAAACTAGGCAGAGCAGATGTTGATGACGGAGTGCTGCTAGTCATTGCAAAAAATGACCGAAAGCTACGAATAGAAGTGGGCTATGGATTGGAGGGAGCCATTCCTGATGCCTATACAAAGCGAATTATCAGTAACATCATCGTTCCTCATTTTCGAGATGGAGATTATTACCTGGGCGTAGAAGAGGGCGTTGAAGCGATCATTGGTTTAATAAATGGGGAAGAACTGCCGGAGGTCACTACTAGCGGAGGTGGTAATTCGTCAAGTCACAATTTTGTTGGATTGGCTTTTCTTTTGGGGATGGTTGCTTTAGTATTCTTTGTGATAATAACCAAAGTAGTTCTAAGCAATAAGGTTGGAAATCTAAAAAGCAATCTCATAGTCCTCCCTGTTGTATTTATTGTTGTTTGGCTCTTTGCGAGCCTGGCAGCAGGTTTATTTGCAACTTTCATTGCCTTTATTTTTCTAAATGGCAAAGGAAGCGGTGGCTCTGGAAGAGGAGGTGGCTACTACGGGGGATATTCTGGCGGATTTTCAGGTGGAGGATTTGGCGGAGGCGGTGGCTTCTCCGGAGGTGGCGGAGGATTTGGTGGCGGAGGCGCTTCGGGCAGCTGGTAAAATTTGAAGCATATGAAAAAATATATATTCACAAACGAAGAAAAGCATCAAGTCAAGGAAGCGGTTCAAGCATTAGAAAAGGAGTCATGCGGTGAGATTGTTCCTTTTTTCGCAAGAAAAAGTGATGATTATGCTGAGGTCTCCTGGCACCTATCAGCACTCTTCGGTATTTCAGGCTTTGGAGTAATTGCGCTACTCTCCTATACATGGATGCTTCCAGCTTTATCTTTTCTTGAGGTATTTATAATGATTCTTGGATTAATGGCTATCGGCTATTTTCTTCCGATTCTTTTTCCTATCCTTAAAAGAATTCTTGTTTCTGAGGAAAGAGCCATGGAGATGATATCGCTGAGAGCTAAAGAGGCCTTCATCAATGAAAAAGTATACGATACCAAAGAACGTGTTGGCATTTTAATTTATATAAGCAGACTTGAGCATGTGGTGTTAGTCATGGGTGATGAAGGGATCAACGCCAAGGTTAATAAAGAAGACTGGGAAAATGTGGTCAATCTTATTACCGATGGCTTAAAGAAACATAAAATAGGAGATGGACTGGTGAGTGGAATCAATCAATGTAAAGAGCTACTCTTACAAAATGGATTCGTCAGGAAGGACACTGATACAAACGAATTATCCGACGAACTAAGGATCAAAGAATAGGTAAGCAGACATTTGCACATTTATGGGAACAGTACCTACTAGTTTCCTGTTTACCTTTATACTAAACTAAAAACCTAATAAAGATGAAATTGAAACTGTTCTACGCATTTATTATTAGCGTGTTTGCAGTCGCTTGTACAAGCACGCAAACCGAATCTGATTCCTCTGAAGAGAAAAAAGAAGTCGTTGAGGTTCCAAAAGGAGAAGTAACTTATTCTGCTGACACAACCTCTCTAAAGGGATACTTTGCAGTTGGAGAGGGCGACCAAAAAAGACCTGGAGTGCTAGTAATCCACGAATGGTGGGGTCACAATGAGCATTCCAGAGAACGAGCTGATATGCTTGCTGAACTAGGATATGTTGCATTTGCTTTGGATATGTATGGCGATGGTAAGAATACAAATCACCCAGATAATGCAGGTAAATTTATGATGGCTGTTGTTAGCGACATGGATATCGCAAAAGCGCGTTTTGAAAGCGCTTTGGAACAGCTAAAAATGCACCCGAACGTGGATTCAGAACAAATTGCGGTTGTCGGGTATTGCTTTGGCGGTACCATGGCCCTCAGCATGGCTAACGCTGGGTATGATTTGGATGCAGTAGCTGCATTCCATGCAGGATTAGGGCTTCCAATTATGCCTGATTCTGCAGGAGTAGTCAAGGCAAAAATATTAGTTGCGAATGGTGCCGCTGATCCAATGATAAGTGAACAGCAGGTTGAAGATTTTAAAGCTGTAATGGATGCTTCGGCTGTTGATTATAAATATGTAGCATATGAAGGTGTTGTTCATGCTTTTACCAATAAAAGTGCGGATGAAATAGCTAGCCAACATGAGATGTTAAATGGAGCGCTGGCATATGATGCAGCAGCGGATAGTGCAAGTTGGGAAGAAATGAAAATTCTCCTAAATGAGGCATTTAAGTAGCCATATTGTATGAAAATGAAGAGGGTGTCTTTTGACACCCTTTTTTTATTTCCATACGTGGATATTTCCTTTCACATCGACCATGATTTTTTGGTAATCAACAGGAACTACCACCTTGAATTCTTTATCAATTACACCCAGTTTTCTGGTTTTCTTGCTTTTGATCAACGCGTATTTTCCGACAAAGTCACTTACCCAATATCTTTTAACTGGACCAATAGTGCCGATATGTGTTCCTTTTGAGTTGAAATGATCACTTAGCTCATGAAAGCTCCTGCTAAGATCCGTCATTGCGGCGGGGACTACTTCTCTTCCGCTTTTGTCTATGAATCCGAATTTGCCATCTTTTTCTACTAAGGCCCAATTCGAATTTTCCCTATCAAAATAGCTGATCCGGTCATAGATTGGGGGGATCACTTGCTGGCCACTTTTATCAATGAAACCATACATTCCGGATTTTCTCACTAATGCAAGATGTGAAGCTCCTTTGCTTCCAAAATCATACATGCGTTCATAAATGGGTGGAATAACTTCTTTTCCAGCTCGGTCGATCACACCATAAAGACCATTTTTTTCGACACGGGCCCAATGACTTGCAATTGTTCCGAAAGATGAAACAGATGAATATTTAGGCGTAACAACTTCTTTTCCACCACGGTCGATGAACCCGGTCAATCCATTTTTTTCTACTTTGGCCCAAGAAGTGCCGATTGATCCGTAGCTGCCAATTCGAGAATATACGGCAGGTACAACCTCTTTACCACTTCTGTCAATGAAACCATAGAGTCCTTCTTTTTGAACCTTGGCCCATGATACACCAGTGGAACCAAATGAGCCAATGGAGCTATATACGGGCTTGACTATTTCGGTACCAGCCCGATCGATGAAACCATATAATCCACCTTTGGTGACCATTGCCCAATTAACTCCTTTGTCTCCAAATGAATAAATGCGTTCGTATTCTGTTTTTACAACTACTTCTCCTGCCCGATTTACGAATCCCAAAAGGCCATCTTTCTGAATTTTAGCCCAGTTGGGTCCGGAAGATCCAAATGAATAGATCTTATCATATTGTACAGGAAGGACTTCTTTTCCTTCGCGATCAATCAGCCCATACCTGTTCTCTTTTCTTACAAGGGAAAGTCCTGAATGTCCTAAATCACCATAATTACCTATATAATCATAGGAGCTTTCTTCCTGAGCAGGGACAGGAAAGTAGAGAATAAGAATAATTGAAAGTGTAGGAATAAATTTCATTTAAGGATGTCTTTTGTAATATAGACAGCCTAAAATCAAGATGGCTTCCGTATTTCGATCAAGAATTAAGCACAGGTGGCTATGAATAAAGCAATTGAAAGAAATGCGACGGTAGCCTTAAATATATATCGGTACTTGTGCATATCAGTAGATTTAAAGTAATCCTACTATATATACGCTATTGGGGCATTTTGTATAAAAATATTCGATCAACTGCCGCACCCAACACACTCAATCTCTGAGTTCATGGGACGAGTTCCGTTTTGCTTCATCTTCAAATTATGGATCTTGTCTTTAATTTCCATGTCGTTAAACATGTCACCGGTTAGCTTTGATTCTAATTCTTTGATTTGTGATTGGAGTTCTTCTGCAGTCATGACGTATTTGTTACGGGTAATTAATCAAATAAATCTAAATGAAAATTTTCAATAATGGTTCCCAGGCCTTCGAAAATTAATCATGGAAACGGTATTGTGCAGGCAATTTTTACCTGTTGACGCTTTCCAGCTCTAACACATTGACATTATCAAAGCAGTTTGATGGGCTAATCTTAATTGATGAAATTGGAATAAAAAGTTAGGGAATGTAATTCCTAATCTTCTTCCTCATCCTTGATGACCTGCTCTTGCTTCACATCATCAATTGATTTAAATTCTTGATTGTAGGTATTGTGGAAAGCGATCATTGTTCCAATGATCGCCACCCACATTATTCGCTTAAATAGTTTCCAAAATTTACTCAATGGCTACCTTATCAAGGTTAAGAAATTCAATTTCACCACCATCAGATAAAGTGACTCCAATCACTGAATCCTTCGCAATATTTCCGCTAAGGATTTCTTTTGAGAGTTCATTGAGAATCTTCCTTTGAAGTACACGCTTCAATGGTCTGGCGCCAAATTGCGGATCGAAACCAATCTTACCCAGATGAGCTAACACTTTTTCATCCGCTTCAATTTTAATTCCGTTTTCCTCCAATCTCTTCTGAATCAACCTAAACTGAATGCCAACGATCTTTTGAAGATCCTCCTTACTCAATGGACGGAACATAATTGTTTCATCCACACGGTTAAGGAACTCCGGCCGTACCGATTTCTTGAGCAATTCGAATACCTCATTCTTTGTCTCTTCAATCACCGGTTCTGGATTTAATTCATCCATCTTCTCAAACTTTTCCTGAATAAGACCTGACCCAATGTTGGTGGTCATGATAATGATCGTATTCTTGAAATTCGCCATACGTCCTTTATTGTCTGTCAGTCGGCCATCGTCCAACACCTGAAGTAAAATATTGAATACATCAGGGTGGGCTTTTTCAATTTCATCCAATAGAATGACGCTATATGGCTTTCTTCTTACTGCCTCAGTTAGCTGACCACCTTCATCATATCCTACATAGCCCGGAGGCGCTCCGATTAGTCGACTCACAGCATGACGCTCCTGATACTCAGACATATCAATACGCACCATCGAGTTTTCATCATTGAATAAGTATTCAGCCAGGGCTTTTGCCAGCTCAGTTTTACCAACCCCGGTGGTTCCGAGGAATATGAACGAACCAATCGGACGCTTGGGATCATGCAATCCGGCACGACTTCTTCTTACTGCATCCGATACTGCTTGAATCGCCTCTGCCTGTCCTGCCACTCGCTTGCCTAGCTCTTCCTCCAAATGGATAAGTTTTTCACGATCACTTTGAAGCATTTTTGAAACAGGGATGCCGGTCCACTTTGCAACTATTTCAGCAATATCTTCAGCATCTACTTCCTCTTTTAGCAGGGATTTCTCGCCCTGCATTTCGTGAAGTTGCTTTTGAAAGTCTGCCAGTTTTTGCTCCGCATCTACAATTTTTCCGTATCGGATCTCTGCTACTTTGTCATACTCTCCGGCCCTTTCTGCTTTTTCTGCTTCCAGTTTATAGTTTTCAATATTTTCTTTCTGCTCGCGAAGACCCTGGATGACGGATTTTTCATTGTCCCACTTTGCTTTAAGCTCTTTCCGTTCTCCATCCAGGTTGGCGATCTCTTTATTGAGCTGCTTCTCTTTGTCTTTGTTCTTTTCTCTCCGAATAGCCTCACGCTCAATTTCCAGCTGCATGATCCTTCTATTCAACTCGTCCAGCTCTTCCGGAAGCGAATCAATCTCAATCCTAAGTTTGGATGCAGCCTCATCCATCAAGTCAATGGCTTTATCGGGTAAGAATCGATCCGAAATGTATCTGTTGGATAACTCAACAGCGGCGATAACTGCATCGTCTTTAACCCTTACTCCATGGTGTACTTCATATTTGTCTTTGATCCCTCGAAGTATTGAAATGGCATCTTGAACACCTGGTTCATCCACGATGATTGCCTGGAACCTACGCTCTAATGCTTTGTCTTTCTCAATGTATTTCTGATATTCCTGAAGTGTTGTAGCACCAATTGCATGTAATTCACCTCTGGCCAAAGCAGGTTTTAAAAGGTTAGCTGCATCCATCGCTCCTTCACCACCCCCTCCTGCACCAATCAGGGTGTGAATCTCATCAATGAAAAGAATGATCTCTCCATCACTATCAGTTACTTCTTTGATTACCGCTTTTAATCGTTCTTCAAACTCACCTTTGTATTTCGCTCCAGCTACAAGCAGACCCATATCTAGTGAAATGATGGTTTTGGACTTCAAATTCTCCGGGACATCCCCATCAATGATTCGCTGAGCCATGCCCTCTACAATTGCTGTCTTACCAACACCGGGCTCACCTAATAAAATTGGGTTGTTTTTAGTCCTTCGAGCAAGAATTTGCAATACCCTTCTTATTTCTTCGTCTCGTCCGATTACCGGATCTATCTTTCCCTTCTTCGCAAGCTCATTAAGGTTTTTAGAATATCGCTCCAGAGATCGATACTTAGATTCAGCATTTTGATCAGTTACTCGCTCTCCACCTCTCAATTCTTTGATTGCTGAGATTAACTGCTTTTCCTGAAAACCTGTGTTTTTGAGAATCTGTGACGGCTTATCAGAGCCAGCCAAAATCCCGAGAATAATATGCTCTACCGCAACGAATTCGTCTTCAAAATCTTTCAGATACTTCTCCGCTTTCTGTAATGCTTTCGCCGCATCATTTGAAAGATATGGTTGACCTCCAGAAACCTGAGGATAGCCATTAATTAAATCATCCAATGGCCCTTCGATCATTGGTTTGTTGGCACCCAGTTTTTTCAGAAGGAATGATATTAAGTTCTCATCTGATTGTAATATAGCCTTCAAGAGATGTCCGGTCTCAATAACTTGATGACCACCCCCTGAAGCAATTTCGGTCGCCTTTTGTAAGGCTTCCTGAGCTTTGATTGTATAATTATTAAAATTCATTAGTCGCTTGTTCTTGTACGATCTCAAGACGACAAATGCTATTCCAAAGGAATAATTGGACTATTTAAAGACAAGTTGTCAGATTTTTTTAAATCAAGATTGATAAAATGAGACATCTAGTCATGATGATGACTGATGCTTGTATAAATTTTATTTTGAATTTTTACACAAATGGGGATTTATCGCTTGCATATGAGTATTATACTTCTAATTTTATGGAGAATTTAAAACCTGACCAAATGAAAAAAGTATTATTACTAGTAGCTATGGTGGCATTCCTAGGAGCTTGCACATCATCATCATCTTCATCAGAATCTGAAGCAGAGGACGCAGTAGAAGAAGCAAGTGAAACTGCTGAAGAGGCGATGGATGAAATGGAAGATGCAGCAGATTCTGCAATGGATTCTTTAGATATGGCAGTGGATTCTCTCGCTACTGAAGCAGAGGAAGCTGCTGACGAAGTTGCTGATGAAGCAAATCAGTAGGGGTCTAGCAGATTTAAAAAGAATAAAGGAGCTTTGAGCTCCTTTTTTTTTTGCTATTTGAAATCTGACATTTTCCGATCTTGCTGGAATACCCAGACCATAACGATTATGCCAACAATGGTTAGCGGGATACTTAGAATTTGTCCCATATTTAATGCCATGTTTTCTTCAAATGCCTCCTGATTCATTTTGAAGAATTCATCTACAAATCGGAGAGACCAAAGAACAATCATGAATAAGGCAAAATTAAACCCTTGGGGTAGCTGGTCTCTTTTTTTGCTCCACAGCCAATAGAGAACGATCATTAATACGACACAGTAAAGTGCTTCATACAATTGGGCGGCATGTCGCACCTTACCAAGTGCTGAAATCTCTACAATCTCCTTACCGTCCTTTTGGTAATTCTTATAAATGAGAGGACCATCTCCAAAATCAACATGCTCCTTTATCTCAGTATATCTATTTAATGCACTCTTAAGCTGGTTTTCAATGAACATCTTGTCTGCCAGTTGGAATTCAAAATTGTTGCGGTATTCAATGAAGGCAGTAATTGGCACAAACCCAGCCTGCGAGCTTTGCATTTCTCCACCTTTTTCGAACCAAACATCGTCAACATCTTCTGAATAATTCAAAACATCATACGTTGCTCGGGCATAAACGATTCCCATATTCGAATTGGTAAGCGTTCCTTCCATCTCTGAATTGAAGAGATTTCCGGTTCTGATCATTGCACCTGTAAGTGCAGCAACAATTACCATTCTGTCTATCACCCAGAGAAATCGATAATTATACTTTTTACAGAACATCCAAATGGCTACTATGATACCCAAAGTGCCTCCATGACTAGCTAGTCCTCCTTCCCAGATCATTAAAATCTTGATTGGATTGGAGAGGTAGTATTCAGGATTATAGAATAGGCAGTGGCCGAGACGTGCTCCAACAATAGTGGCGACCACCATATAGCCTGTGATACGTTCTACATCCTTTTCTGGTCTGCCTTCCGTCTTGAATATTTTGAAAAACACCTGTTGAGACAAAAGAAATCCAAGGGCAAATAATACTCCATACCAGCGAGGTGCGTAATCTGTAAATGGAATTGTAAAAATGGCCGGATCTACCGTCCAGATTATATAATTGAGGATGTTCATATCTTCTTTTGTTTATGAAGACGCCAAAGATGACCTAATCTTATGAAAGCCTAAACTTTTCTCCAGAAAAATGGCGTAAACAATATGAGAACAGTAAATAACTCCAGCCTTCCAAGGAGCATCATAAAGGAGAGTATCCATTTCACTCCCATTGGTAGGTGTGCGAAGTTGTCTACGGGACCTACATCACCAATGCCTGGTCCGATGTTTCCAAGTGTAGTAGCAACTGCGCCTAATGCTGTATTGAAATCTATGCCAAATGAGGATACTGCAATGGCTCCAAAACACATGACCAGGATATAGATCATGATAAAGGCCAGGACATTGAATGTAATGTCTCTGCTTACTGATTTACCATTGAATCTAACCGGAATAATAGCGGATGGATGAAGAATTCTTTTAAGTTCTAATAAACTGTTCTTAATAAGTAAAATATGTCGAACCAATTTTACCCCTCCGGCAGTAGAGCCGGCGGATCCTCCAGCAAACATGAGCAGGAAGAACAACACAGTTAGGAAAGATGTCCAGGCTGTATAGTCATGAGTGACATAGCCGGTTGTGGTAACTAATGACACCACTTGGAACAGTGCGTCTCTTAATGATTTTTCCAGCGTATCATGTCCAAGATTGAATATGATTAACCCAACGATTAAGGATGTAAACAGGCAAAAGATAAAATAGAATCTAAACTCCTCGTTTTTGAGTACTTTTTTGAATTTTCCATGCAATCCAAAATAGGTCATGGTAAAGTTGGTTCCTGCAAGGAACATGAATGTGATGATTACATACTGGATGAATGGATCGCTATAATACGCGATACTGGCATTCTTGGTAGAAAACCCACCTGTTGCCATGGTGGTCAAGCTATGGTTGATCGCATCATAAAAATCCATTCCTCCGATCCACAATAAAATCAATTCTGTAACAGTCAACCCGCAGTATATGATCCAAAGACGCTTTGCTGTTTCTTTGATCCTTGGTTGCAGTTTATCAGGAGAAATTCCAGGTGCTTCTGCAACGAAAAGCTGCATTCCTCCAATACCTAAAAGAGGAAGGATAGCAACCGTTAAAACGATGATACCCATTCCACCTATCCACTGTGTTAGACTTCTCCAGAAAAGAATTCCTTTTTCAACAGATTCAATGTCAGTCAACACTGTGGCGCCTGTTGTTGAAAAACCAGATAAGGTTTCAAAAAAAGCATTGGTTAAATCAGGAATGGCCCCACTTAAAATGTATGGAAGGGATCCAAAAAATGACATGGAAAGCCAACCCATGGTCACAATGAGGTAGCCATCCTTCTTCCTCATTTCGTTGGTGCTCAGATTGCGTGTTAGGAGTAGCAAAAGCCCACCAAACCCGATCGTAATAAGTGCTGAAGCTATTAATGGAAAGTGGTCTCCTCCACCATAATAAAAACTAAAAGGAAGGCAAGTCAACATAAATCCTCCGTTTATTAACAGAAGAATACCGATGACTTTGAAAATTACCTTGTAGTTAAACTGCATTACTTGAAAAAGCTCTCCACTTTTCTAATACATTCTGGTTTGGATAATACCACCACCCGGTCTTTTGGATGGAATTCAAAATTTCCTCGAACGGCTATGCCCTTCCCATCCCGAATCACTCCTCCAACGATGGCAGTACGTGGAAAATCCAGGTCTTTCAATGGTTTCTCGACTATTCGAGATTTCTCACCTAATTCAAATTCTAAGATCTCTGCATCTACCCCGTGAATACCGGCAATATTTAGTACCTCACCTTTTCGAATGTATCTAAAGATAAAGCTTGCGGCAATTAGCTTTTTATTGATTAGCGTATCAATTCCAATGCTTTGTGAAAGATGGATGTAATCCACATTTTCAACCAAAGCGATTGTCTTTCTGACTCCTTGATTTTTGGCTACTAATGAAGCCATGATATTGGTTTCTGAGTTTTCAGTCAATGCAACAAATGCATCCATCCGATCAATGCTCTCTTCTTTTAAAAGATTAATGTCTCTTCCATCACCATTAATAATCATCGTATCTGGGAGCTCATCCACCAGATGCAGACATTTCTCTTTATCTGCCTCTATCAACTTGATGTTATATTTTTTGCTCAGCAGCTTAGCGGTGTTGATGCCCACTTTGCTCGCTCCCAAAATCATTATGTTTTTAATTTCAAAGCTTTCTTTGCCTGCAAGTGCAGTGACACGCTCTATCCCATCCGGCTGTGCAATGAAATAAGCATGATCTCCGGTTTGAAATTTGTTTTCACCGTATGGTATGATCGTTTTATTATTTCTGAGGATTGCAACGGTTGTAAAGTTGTGATCTGGATTTAAGTAAGCTGTTTCAGTAAGTGTTTTCCCAAACAATTGTGACCCTTCATCAACAGTAATACCTACTAGGGAAAGCATTCCTTTCTCAAACTCAAAAGTGTCAGTCAATGCAGATTGTTTCAGTAATCGCTTGATCTCCCGTGCAGCCAAAGATGCCGGAGAAATAACTTCATCAATGCCAACATTGCTTAAGTTAAGCTCATCTCTGGAATGAAGTAGTTCTGTATTTGAGATTCTGGCTATTGTCTTTTTAGCGCCTAGACTTTTTCCAAGAATACAGGTAGTGATGTTGGTTTCCTGGATTGAAGTAACTGCTATCAGCAAGTCTGCCTTACCAATATTTGCTTCTTTCAATACTCTTGGAGATGTGGAGCTTCCTCTGACAGTGTTCACATCTAAGTGCTGCGAGACATACTCCAGAACATTTGGATTTGAATCAATGATTACGATATCCTGTTCTTCGGCGGTTAAAAGCTTTGCAAGATGAAAACCCATCTCACCGGCTCCTGCTATTACAATTCTCATCCTATCTTAAATGATATTGGCGCAAAGATATGATATCTAAGTACCAGCATTCCAAATGATTACGATTTATATACTTCACTAAAGTACTTCTTAGTGGCTTCCATCACTTTCGGAGCTAGTACAACTGTGGATATCATGGTTGGTACAGCCATTAAGCCGTAAGCCACGAAAACCAAGTTAACCACATCATTTAAAGATGCGACCGAACCTACTAAAACCAGTGCGATGTACCAATAATAAAAGTATTTGCCATACTTGGCTCCTATGATAAATGATAGACATTTCTGACCATAGTAAGCCAAACCGAAAATGGTAGTAATGGCAAATACCATTACACAGATCATTAATACATAAGGACCGAACCCAGGTAACCCTATTTGGAAAGCTTTTACTGTCATCACAATGCCATCAGCCTCTCCGCTGTTCCAAACACCTGTAATCAGGATACATAAACCAGTCATTGTGCAAATGATAATGGTATCAATTGCTGGACCTAGCATCGCGACAAGTCCTTCTCGAACAGGCTCTTTTGTTTTGGCAGCACCATGCATCAGGGGTGCCATACCAATTCCTGCTTCATTTGAGAATGCCGCACGTTTCGCTCCTTCCACTATCACAGCACCAACTGCACCACCCAAGACTGCCTTGGCAGTAAAGGCATCTTCTACTATGAAAAGTAATGAAGGAATGATATCACCTGGATTCATTATCATAATTGTGAGCACACCAATAACAAAGAGGATGACCATGAATGGCACCAGCTTTGAAGCTACATTACCTATACGCTTAATGCCTCCAAGAATTACAGCTGCTACCAACCCAGCGATGACAATCCCAATTAACAGGTTTAGCATAAATGAGTCTTGAAATCCTGCGGGAATTAGCACCACATTTTTGAAAACGGCCACCATTTGATTTGTTTGAAACACAGGTGTTGCGCCAAAAAATCCAGCAACGCAAAAGAAAATAGCCAGAGGCATCCATTTTTTACTCAAAGCTTCTCGAATTACATACATGGGCCCACCCTGAAGTTCTCCGTTGCTATCGGTTCCACGAAATTGGACGGCAAGTGTACATGTAAAAAATTTAGTTGCCATTCCAATGAATGCACTAACCCACATCCAAAACATGGCACCTGGACCGCCAGCGGCTATTGCCAATGCAACCCCACTGATGTTTCCCATGCCTATTGTGGCTGCAAGCGCACCGGATAAGGCCTCAAAGTGACTAATTTCTCCGGGATCATTAGGGTCATCATATTTGCCTCTTAATACATTAATTGAATGGCGTAAATATCTGAAGGGGAGAAAACGCGAATAAACAAGCAAGAAAAATCCTCCACCAAGTAATAGTATGAGCAAAGGAGGCCCCCATATAAAGGAGACTGCATCTGAAAGAAAAGTGCTGATCGAATTCATAAAGCTGGTGAAGGTAATATGTAACTTTGAGTCAAAACTTAATATTTGGTATCGAATGAACAAAAAGTTCGATTTTGTTATTCTATTTCCCAACAAACAGACGTTAATCCTTAAATGAAATTAAATTTTAGAACTCTGGGAGAAGGAGATCCCCTCATTATCATGCACGGCGTTTTTGGGTCATCAGATAACTGGCAAACGCTTGGAAAAGTTTTTGCGGAATCGTTTAAAGTCTATTTGGTGGATCTCAGGAACCATGGTAATTCGCCTCACAGTGATGAATTTGATTATCATGTGATGGTGGAAGATATAGTTGAGCTAATGGACGATGAAGGAATTCAAGAGGCTCATATTCTTGGCCACTCAATGGGTGGTAAGGTGGCAATGCATCTGGCAACAAAATATTCTGACAGGGTTAACAGGCTAATTGTAGTTGACATTGCACCTAAGTACTACCCACCACATCATCAGCAGATTTTTGAAGGGTTTCATTCGGTGAATCTGGATAGCTTAGAAAACAGAAAAGATGCGGATGAGCAGATGTCCAAAGTAATAGCTAATGTGGGTGTACGTCAATTCATCCTAAAGAATCTGGATCGAAAAAAAGATGGAAGTTTTGAATGGAAGTTAAATGTGGATGCGATCGAGAGGGCAACTGAAAAAGTTGGAGAGGGCATTGAAGGTGATGTTGCATTTGACGGAACAACACTGTTTATAGCCGGTAGTAAGTCTGATTATATTTCAGAAAATGATCACGACCTAATTCGTGAGCATTTTCCAAAAGCAATAATATCTTCGGTAAAGGGGGCAGGTCATTGGGTACATGCTGAAAAGCCAACTGAACTAGGGGAAATGGTCATTGAATTTTTAAACACATGAGCCAAGGTAAACTTTTCCTAATCCCAACTTACTTATCATCGGATAATGATGCCTCATTTATGTCACCAATGGTGACAGAAGTGCTCAGAAATACCAAGTACTTCTTTGTTGAAAATGTGCGAACAGCAAGAAGGTTTATCAGCAGCTTAAAAGCTGGTATTACCATAGATGAGTTAGAATTTTATGTTTTGGACAAAAAATCAAACTGGGATCAGATGTATTCACTTTTCGAGCCGATACGGAATGGAAAGGACATGGGCATGATCTCAGAGGCAGGTGTTCCTTGCTTGGCTGACCCTGGTAATTTGGCGGTAAGCTTCGCGCATCAAACCCATATACAGGTAGTTCCAATGCCAGGCACTTCTTCCATTCAGATGGCGCTGATTGCTTCAGGATTTAATGGACAGAAATTTACCTTTCATGGCTATTTACCAATTGACAAGAGCCCAAGGCAGCAAAAAATTAGAGAACTGGAAAAGCTAAGTCAAAGCGGCTACACACAGCTTTTCATGGAAACCCCATACAGAAATCAACAGCTAATCAAGGATATTTTAAAAACATGTCGTCCGGATACATTGCTCAGTATCGCTGCAGAGATCTCTGGAACCAATGAAAAGATACTATCAGCACCCATTTCAAAATGGCAGAAGGCGGACATTCAAATACATAAAATTCCAACAATATTTAGTTTTGGACAATTCCCGTAACGTAGTTCAGCGAATCTTCTAAATTTGCCGACCAATTCAAACGATATATAGATGCCCTATTTATTTACTTCAGAATCCGTAAGTGAAGGACACCCGGATAAAATTGCTGATCAGATTTCCGATGCATTGTTGGATCATTTCCTTGCATTTGACCCAGACAGTAAGGTTGCATGTGAGACAATGGTAACTACAGGTTTAGTTGCTTTAGCTGGTGAAGTAAAGACAAGCGCATATATTGATGTGCAAAACATTGCCAGAGATGTCATCAACAGGATTGGATATACCAAAGGAGAATACATGTTTGATGGCAACTCATGTGGAGTCATTTCTGCCATCCACGAACAGTCTCCAGATATTAATCAGGGAGTCGATCGAGATACTGAAGATGAGCAAGGTGCGGGAGATCAGGGAATGATGTTTGGGTATGCCACTACCGAAACGGACAATTACATGCCACTGGCATTGAATATTTCCCACAGCATCTTAATGGAGCTTTCTGCTATCAGAAAAGAAGGGAAGGAGATGACTTACCTGCGTCCTGATGCTAAGTCGCAAGTCACCATCGAATATGATGACGATAATAGACCCGTTAGAATTGACGCGATTGTTGTTTCTACTCAGCACGATGACTTTGACAGTGAAGACAACATGCTTAAAAAAATTAAAGAGGATGTAATTAGTATCCTTATCCCACGAGTGATCAAGAAAATGAAGTCTGATAATCAGGCCCTTTTCAATGATCAGATCAAATATCATATCAACCCAACAGGAAAGTTTGTGATTGGTGGTCCACATGGAGATGCGGGTCTAACAGGTCGTAAAATCATCGTTGATACTTATGGTGGTAAAGGTGCTCATGGAGGAGGGGCATTCTCCGGAAAAGATCCTTCCAAAGTAGACAGGTCAGCTGCATACGCGACCAGACATATTGCAAAAAATTTGGTGGCAGCAGGAGTTGCCAATGAGGTTCTTGTACAAGTGTCATATGCGATTGGTGTAGCGGAACCGATGGGCATTTATGTAAATACTTACGGTACTGCAAATGTTGACATGAATGACGGTGAGATAGCTAAGATTGTGGAGAAGATCTTCGATATGCGACCGGCTTATATTATCAAACGATTAAAGCTTAAAGAACCAATTTATTCCGAGTCTGCTGCATATGGCCATATGGGTAGAGCCCCGGAGGTTAAGCAAGTAACTTTTACAGGTAATGGAGGAGAGGAGATTAAGAAAGTGGTTGAAACATTTACCTGGGAAAAATTGGATTACGTAGATCAGGTCAAAGAGGCCTTTGGACTATAAAAACATGGAGGAAGTTTTAAGTAACTGGCATGAAGTCGTTAAAAATCAGGATGCTAAGTTGCTTAAGTCGATGCTTGACAAGGGAGCAATCTTTCACTCCCCCATTCTATTCAAACCACAGACTGGACGTAAAAAAGTGATGGTCTATCTGCTTGCTGCAGCTAAAATGTTTGAAGGCTCAAATTTTCACTATGTGAAAGAAGTCATCAATGAGCGGGAAGCAGTTTTAGAATTCAATGCCGAAATAGACGGTATTCATATAGATGGTGTTGATATCATCACTATCAATGAAGAAGGGCTAATTACGGAATTTAAAGTCATGGTACGACCTTTGAAAGCCATCGAAAAAGTGGGAGAAAAAATGAGAGCATATCTTGAGGACTTGAGTCTGTGGGGTAAGCTTAAGTTAAAGCTGTAAAAGGTCCTGTCCTTGGCACAATTGAAAGAACCTTAAGGGTCATTCATCTAATTACCCTTTTCAATCCCTAAATGAGCGGGTATGTTTGCTACCCTAAAATTTTTAGAATGAAAAAGATAAATCCTTTCGTGCTCCTTTTTATGACTGTTTTCATGATCATCACAAGCTCATGTGATAAAAATGGAGATATCGTCTTATTCAGTATCAACAATGACATTTCTCTTGGACAGCAGGTAGCGGATGAAATTGCAAGTATGCCAGAGCAGTTTCCTATCCTGGATAGATCAGCCAACTTGGAAGCCTATACATATATTGAAAACATGATGAATTCCATTTTGGCCTCAAGAAGCGTATCGTATCGTACGGAATTTCCCTGGAAAGTGAACATCATTGACGATCCGGAAGTATTAAATGCTTTTGCTACCCCAGGAGGTCAAATATATGTTTATACCGGGTTGATTTTCTTTTTAGATAAGGAAGATGATCTGGCCGGTGTAATGGGTCATGAAATTGCACATGCAGATCAGCGACATAGTTCAAAACAATTACAAAGACAATATGGAGTAAGTGTTCTCTTAAGCATTATAAGCGGAGGAGACCCAGGCCTATTAACAGAAATTGCCACTTCATTGGGTACTTTAAAGTTTAGTCGGGACGCTGAAACTGAAGCAGATGATTTCTCCGTTCTTTATCTTGCTGATGTAGACGATTATGCGTGTAATGGAGCTGCAGCTTTTTTCCAAAAGCTTGAAGAAAGTAATGCATCTACTCCTCCTGAATTTTTAAGTACACACCCAAGCCCTGAAAACCGTGTGGCTGACATAAATGCGAAGGCAGCAGAAATAGGGTGTGATACAACTTTGGGTGATGATGCAGTATCTGACTATGAGGCATTTAAAGCTTCTCTGATCAATTAAGAGGATTTAGGAGGCATATGAAATGTCAAATCCAACAGGAAGGGAGCATTAAAATGCAAATAGAGGCGCAGGGAATTCAATAAAAGATGATCGCTACGCCTCTTTAAAATCATTCGTCTTTTAGTGCATCAATCGGATTTGCCCGAGCAACACTGATGGATTTATATCCAACTGTAAGGAAGGCAATGATCATACTTAGAAGAATTGCTACTATAAAAAACTTTGGACCTAGTGTTATTCTATAAGCGTAAGTATTGAGAAACGCACGCATAAGGTAATATGAGACAGGTGCAGAAATAAAGAATGCTACAGTTAACAACAGCACAAATTCTTTTGAAAAAATATTCCAAATCGCAATTTCAGATGCTCCCATTACTTTTCTTATTCCGATCTCCTTTGTCTTCTGATTAGCTATAAATGAGACCAGTCCGTAGAGTCCTAAAGCACCGATGAGGATGGCTATGATGACGAAGAGTCTAAATACTTTAGCTACACTTATCTCCAAAGCATACATAGCAGCCAATTGCTCATCATAAAAGTCAAAGTCAAACACGTGCTCCGGGAACTGAGCTACCCAAGTTTCCTCGATATGATTTAATGCATGCTTAAATTCAGAAAAACTGTTACCCTTCGGATGAAGTTTAATATTTCCCTGAAAGATATTCCAGGAGTAGTTGGCTAAAAACACGTTATCCATTTCTGCATGAAGGGAAGCAGAATGAAAATCTTTAACCACTCCTACTACGATCATTTCAAGAGATCCTCTTCCATATTTAATTCGTTCTCCTAGTGCATCATGCGGATCTTCAAATCCCAAAACTTTTGTCAGCTGCCGGTTTATTACCGCATAATTTCTAGGATCAGAGGCCTTAAAGGGCTCTCCTGCTAAGAACTCCATCTCGTATAGATCAAAATAATCTTCATCGACATTCTTCAAATTACCTGAAACATCCTGCCCTTCAATATTGGGATGAAAAATAGGATTGGTGGATCTCCATGAGGCCATCGGCCCTGAGGTACTGAAACTTACTTTAGATACTGACGAATGCGATAGTAGCCCACTTTTTAAGACATTTAAACGAGTGGAATCATTTTCAGGCAGGTCTACAACGACAATGGATTCATCGTTAAATCCTAAATCCTTGGTTTGAAAGAAATCCATTTGTGCCTTCAGGATTAGAATGCTGATAATAAGAATTTGTGAAATGGCAAATTGCATGACAACTAGTGCTTTTCGAAGCGAAAGAAATCCGGACGTATGTTTCACATTCAGACTATTTTTTATCGCCAGCACTGGATTCATTCGTGCAAGAATAAGGGAAGGGTAGATACCAGCAACGATGGTTACACCCAGGATTAGGCTTAATAAAAAATAGATGATTTGAACATCAGACATTAGATCGAGCTGCATCTCATATTTAAAAATGTCCGCTACTTCGCCCACAAGAAAAGATGCCAGGAAGAGGGCACAAATTGTTGCAAGAACAGTGATGAGAAATGTCTCACATAAGAATTGAATCATTAATTGACTCCTGCTGCTACCCATCGTTTTTCGAACGCCTACCTCTTTGGATCGCTTAACCGCCTGCGCAGTGGATAGGTTTATGAAATTGATACAAGCTGTAATGATTAAAAACAGACCAACTAATCCCAGTATCATCAATTCATTCTTTGTTGAAGTGATGCCTGCATACGTGCTTCTTACTTCCTCGCTATAGTGGAGGTCAGAAAATGGCTGAAGTTTATATGTCCTGTTCTTAGCGGCATGTTCCGGGAGATATTTATCAACAATGGTTTCCAGTTGCTTTTCAAAATCATTTGGATTTACTCCATTGTCAAGTAGGACGTAACAATTGGTTGCACTGTTGTATTCATCCCAATCCTGCCCTTTAAGGAACCAAGGGTTTGCAGCATCCTGATCCATGTAATGAAAGAAAACTTCGAAGGGGAAGTCAGAAGTAGTTGGTTCATCTTCTACCACTGCAGAAACGACGAGCGTTTTCTCATTTTCCAGGATTACTTCCCTTCCTATAGCTTCGTGTAAATTGAATGATGAGAGTCCAAAATACTTCTTGGCTTTTGATTCCGTTAAGATGACTTTCCCTGGCTCACTTAATGCATTTTTTTGATCTCCGACCAGAAAACGAAGCGTAAACATCTCTAGAAACTGAGGTTCTACAAAAGCCACACCCTTCTTTTCCTGAAAGCGCTGGATGTTACCCTCTCCATCCGGAATACCAATCAAACCGTCGCGATCATAAAAGGTCATGGCGGCATTGATCCCTGTGAAATCGTTTCTTAGAGCACCTGCCAAAGGGTGCGTTTGTGCACGGTAGAGTAACTTTCCTCGGGTGGTAATGTCCTCATTTAAGACGCGGTAGAGATTTTCATAATGCTGATGGTGCTTGTTGTAGCTATACTCGTAATCCAGGATTTTGTAGATGACAATTGCACAGGCAATGCCTAATGCAAGTCCGGAAATGTTCATCAAAGCGAATACCTTTTCTCGCTTAATGAAACGAATAGATGTAATGAAGTAATTTTTTAACATGCCGTAATTATTAAGTTTTTGAGTGCCGCTTAAAGGCTTAATGATGTCCTTTCTAAAAAATCGAATCACCGTCCAGGCGAATCTTCTTCTTGCTTTGCTTAGTCCATGTGTTTCAATGTCTTCTTCGAATTGTTCTTCCAGATCTCCAAGAATCGCTTCTTGTAATCGTGGATTACAATACCATTGAAAAAATCTGGCAAATAACCTAGGTGGCCTTGGAGTGTTCATGAAGAAAAGTTGAGTTGTGGAGCAAGTTTCCAGAGATTAGTCCTGGCATCTTTCATTTCCTGCAGCAGTACCTTACCTGCATTCGTGATTTTAAAAAAACGCTTTTTCCTGCCGCCGCGAGCTTTTGTGGCTCCACCCATGTACGATTCGAGGTATCCTTTTTCCTCCAGTCGATAAAGCGTGATGTGAACGGAGCTGAGGTTGACTTCACGGTTCTGATGCTCTTTAATCGCTTTGACAATCGTATTGCCGTATGCATCTTCTTCCTGAATCAAAACCATGGTGAGAATTAGCTCTTCAAACTCACCCAGAAAATTTGTTCTACCCATTATTATTGAATTTGTAAAACAAATATACGGATCATTTCTATTTAAGTTGTAAAAGAAATGGTTTTCACAGTTTTTTATGTAAATGGGATCTATCAATCAACATGACTGATCAAAGAGGTAAATTTGATTTAGAATGAAAGCAGCATCACTGGCAGATATAAAAAGAGAGTTGAAACAACGAACTCCAGAAGAGGTGCTGGCTATATGTTTACGCCTGGGCCGATTCAAAAAAGACAATAAAGAACTCCTAACCTACTTACTTTTTGAGGCTGGGGATGAGCTTGGTTATATAAAACTGCTGAAAGAGGATATTGATGACATGATGGAGGAGATCAATATGAGCCATCTTTACTATGTAAAAAAAGGGTTACAGAAAATTGTTCGTTCACTCAATAAGTCATTAAGATATTCGGGTCAAAAACAAACAGAAGTGGAGGTTCGACTGTATTTGTGTCGATGTATAAAAGACTCGGGTATTGCTATCAATAGGCACCCAACCATCAAAAACCTATATCATAGGGAAATCACACGTATAAAAAAAGCACTTACAAGCCTTCATGAGGACCTGCAGGCCGACTATCAATACGAGTTGGAAAAGCTTTAAGAATTCCTCAAAACTTTCATTCTAACCCTGACAGGTTTTTGAAACCTCTTAGGGTTCTATTTATTCATCCCGAAGTGACTCTACCGGATTGGCGTTTGCCGCTTTTAGAGTTTGAGATCCCACCGTAATCCAGGCAATTAGGATAGCCGTGAGAGCTGCTATTGCAAATGACCACCATGAGAGTGATACACTTTCAGCATAACTTTCTAACCACCTTAAGCCTAAATAATAGCTGATGGGAATCGCGATTAATATCGCCAAAATGACTGCTTTTGTAAAATCATATGTCATCGAAACGGCTAGCTTCCAGCTCTCACAACCAAGTACCTTCTTGATCCCTATTTCCTTGACTTTTCGCTGGACCTGGAAAATGGTAAGGCCGAATAAACCCATACAGGAAATCACAATCGCTAAACCAGAAAATATGCTGGATAGGTTGGCAACTCTCATTTCAGAATCATACATAGCCTGATAATCCTGATCAATAAATTTTGGCTCAAACGGATAACCAGGATTGAATTTTTCATAAAGTGATTCTAGTTGTTCTATGGTTTGAAGTTCTTTACCACTTTCAATTTTCACCATCACATAGTGTGAACGTTCCGGTCGGTAGAAGAACATAGCAGGCTCCATGGGGTTGTGTAGTGATTCGGTTGTAAAGTCCTTTACAATACCAATGATTTCTTTCTTTCCAGTGTAATGCTCGACCGTTTTACCAATGGGATCTTCAAGTCCCATCATCCGAATGGCGGTTTCATTGAATATGACACTTTCTTTTTCATTGTTAAACTCTTCCCTGAAGGTTCTACCGGCTACCAATTCCAATCCTAGGATATCTACGGAATTTGCATCTCCATTATTTTCCCAAACATTAACTTGTTGATCCTCTCCTTTGCCGACCCAGTTTAAACCGCCGGTTCGGTTTTGCATATTTGGGCTCACTGAAAAACCTGTTTCCGATACTTGTAACACGCCAGGAATGTTTTCGAGCTCCGATAGGAACGCTTGACCATTTTCAAAAAGCTGTCCTTCTCTTAAAAAGTAAAGGAGGTTGTCTCTATCATATCCCAGATTTTTGTTGAGTGCAAAATCCATTTGCCTGCTCACAATCAAAGTTCCAACAATAAGCAGGATGGATAGAGAAAATTGAACCAGCACCAATGCTTGTCTGCCCCAAGTGCGTTGGTTGCCGGAAAAATTTGCTTTAAGCGCTGAAATAACCTCCATCCGCGATAAATGAAAGGCAGGATACAATCCTGCAATAATTCCAATAAGGGGAATAAACAGCAGGAAGTAGCCAATCATTTGAAGATCTAGAGTGAGTTGTTTTCCGGTAAGTTGATTAAAGGGTTCCAATAGGGCTACAACCAATATTGTGGCAGTAATCGTTGCAAGAGTTGAAAGCAAAAGTGACTCAAAGAAGAACTGGAATGCCAACTTCCCTTTCGTTGCACCAAAAGATTTCTTAACCCCTATTTCCTTTGTTTTTAGTGAAGCAAAAGCAGTAGATAAGTTGATGAAATTGATACATGCAATGAGTAAGATGAAGGCAGCAACAATAATGGTAAGCTTAACATATTCGATTCTACCTCCGGCTTGTTCACCGTTTTCGTACTTTCCGTGTAGGTAGCGATCTGCATAGCCCGTAAGGAATAGTTCTACACGTTCATTTGCTTGGTTGGCCTGAAAAATGGTATTCAATTTTTCTTCCACTAAACTTTTTTGATTCAGTTCATCCAGCTTTACTAAAACTCTACCATAAAAATTACCCCAGCCTTTATAGTTGATGAGTTCGTCATGATAAAAGGTCCATGGCAGAATAAATTCGAAAGGCTCTGAAGTAGCAAGGGTAACATCCTCTAATATTCCTGCAATCTGAAAGGTTTTTTCGGTGCTCCAGAAATGCCAGTTTAGGGCTTCTCCTACAACATCTTCTTTTCCAAACATCTTAGTGGCTAAGGATTTTGTAATAAGAATATTGGAAGGATCTGATAGCGCATTGATGTTACCTTCAGAGAGCGGGTAGTCAAGGATTTTTAAGTAGTCAGCATCTGCAAAACGGCCTCTTACTTTAAATCCTTTTTCCTCAACGCTTAGGGTATATTCATGCACATCGGAAGAAACTGCTGAGGCGCTAACCTGTGGAATCTGAGCTTCAATTTCTGGTTCAATAAGCCCACTTACACCTCTGGAGACACTAATCCCGTTCACGTTGGTGAACTTGGAATACACCTGGAATAGGTTATCGGAATCAGCATGAAATCGGTCTTTGTTTAGTTCGTCAGAGACCCAAAGAACACTGAACAAAACACACGTTAAACTTGCAACAAGACCGATAAGATTGATTCCAAAGACCGTCTTATGTTTTTTGAATCCGCGAAGTGAAATGAGTAGGTTGTGTTTAAACATGCCGTAATAGTTGAGTTTTTTTGTCCCTTCAAAATTTCGGGTGATCCCCGGCCTGAAAAGCCTGAGCACATCGAGTGTGAGCAGCCAGCTGGCTGATCGCTTTTCGTTAGTCCTTTTTTCAAAACGCTCCAACAGATCACCTTCAATATCTTCCACATAGTCCGGGTGGCAGAACCAGCGGAAAAAGCGAAGGGGATATTTTGGGGGTTGTTTCATTAGTTTCGTTTAATCCTGACAGGTTTCAGAAACCTGTCAGGATTTTCAGTTTATTCATCCCTCAATGATTCAACAGGGTTGGCTAGAGCTGCATTAACCGTCTTAAAACTCATAGTTACAAATGCCACAATGAGCGTAATGACTGCTGAGATAGTAAACACTTCATAACCTAGTGGTATGCGATAAGCAAAGCCATCCAGCCAATTATTCATCAGGAACCATGAAAGCGGAATAGCAATGACCAGCGCTACGATGTACAACCTGATAAAGTCCTTGGAAAGCAGGGCAATTATTCGTCCGGTGGAAGCTCCCAGTACTTTTCTTACACCAATTTCCTTGTTGCGCTGAGCTGTACTGTAGATGGTCAAACCGAATAGACCCAGACAGGCGACAAATATGGCTAAGGCGGAGAACACCGAAAAAATCATCCCAAACCGTTCATCAGACTCATATTGAGCTTCAAAATTTTGATCAGCGAATCGGGTATCAAAAGGACGGTGTGGAACCATTTCTGTCCAAATGTTTTCAAGTTCTGACAATGTTTTGGAATAATCCTGGCTGTTTAGTTTAAGGGAGACAGCTGAAACATTGAACTGTGTCCCGAATCGAATGGAGAGTGGTTCAACTTCTTCATGAAGAGAGACATAGTTGAAGTCTTCCACCACACCAATCACTTTGCCTTCTCTTCCCCACTGTTCAAAAGACTGACCAATGATGTTTTGTGGATTTGGATACCCAAAAAGTTTGGCGGCTGATTCATTTAAGATCAGGGCATTGGCAGAGTCCAATGGAAAGTCATCCGAAAAGTTTCTTCCTGCCACCATGGTCATCTGATAGGTAGGGATAAAATCTTCATCTACTTCATAAATAGCAGGGCCTTTATAGGTGATTTCGCCAGTTTTAGGATCCGCTACTCCTGTACCTGCATTGGGGAAGAAGTCACCCGGGGTGGCCCTGGAAATGGAGACCAACTCTACGTCTTTATGATTTAAAAATTGTTGTTTTATATACTCCCGCTTTCGCTGCACTTCACCATCATAACCAAAATCAATAACGAGTACTTGTTCGGAGTTAAAACCTAAATCCTGTTTTTGGAGGAAATCGAGTTGCGAGGAAACCACGGCGGCTCCCGCCAATAAAATGATGGACAAAGCAAACTGCAGAACAACCAATGCTTTTCTGAGCCAGACACCCTTGGATGAGGACTTGAAGGCGCCTTTCAGTACCGTAATTGGCTTGAAGGTGGAAAGCACAAATGCCGGATAGCTACCAGCCACAATTCCGATTATTAGAATTGCACATATAGCGATTGCCACATTTTTCATGCTAAATAGCCATTCGATTGGTAATGTTTTTCCAGAAATCTGTTCAAGCAAAGAGTGCCCTAAAAACACTAAAATGGAAGCCATCATAGAGGCTATGAAAGTTACAAGAATAGCCTCTACTAAAAATTGATAAATCAACGCGCTACGATGAGAACCTATGGTCTTTCTGATGGCTACTTCCTTCGCACGCTCTACCGATCGGGCGGTTGAGAGATTCATGAAGTTGATACAGGCAATCAGTAAGATGAAAATGGCTACCGATGTGAAAATGTAGATATTTCCCATACTACCTACAGGCCCAGGCTGACGTCCCGCATCCGAGTGAAGATAAGCGTCTGAAAGAGGTTCAAATTCGATGTGATAGTTAAAGTCATTTGGGAAATTGGCCGCCAAAAACTCGGGTACTTTTTCCTGAAGTTGCTCAATACTTGTGCCTGGCTTAAGGGTGAAGTAGGTGTAAAAATCCACATAACCCCATGAATCGAAAATTTGCGGCCGTGAATTTCGAAAGGTGCTCATGGAGATGAGGGCATTGAAAGAGAAATGGGAATTGGTGGGCACTTCCACAACACAAGTTACTTCGTAAGGGTCTTGATTGTCCATGATAATGGACTTTCCAATGGGATTTTCTTTACCAAAGTATTTCTCGGCTAATCTCTGAGTTAAGACCACCGTATTTGGTCTCTCAAGGGCAGTTTTAGGATTCCCTGCGATTACTTTCCAGTCGAAGATGTCTAATGCGGTGGAGTCAGCAAAAAGAACATCTGACTCTGAATAGGTGATCGAATTGTAGGAAAAAAGCCACGGCGCATCACTGGTAAAACGAAAAACCTTGTCTACTTCAGGAAAAAATTGCTGCATGGCAGGTGCAACCGGTGCATTTCCCCATACCTGGTATTCATTCGTAGGAAGGGATGAATAATCAGGAGCTTCACCTTGCTCGCCGTAGTAATGAATCACCCGATAAGTATTTTCATACTTGCTATTGTACGTGTCATAGGATAGCTCATTATTTACGTAAATCAGAATCAGGATGCAGCTGGCAATGCCGACACTTAGTCCGGAAATATTCAAAAATGAGAATGTCTTGTTACGTAGTATGTTTCGCATACTCACTTTGTAGTAGTTAGAGATCATGTCGTAGTTATTTAGTTTTTGACCGCTTTTGACTGGTCTGATTATACCCGGACGAAAGAGTTTTAGTACGTCCAGAGTAAATAGCCATTTCGGAGCTTTATTTTCGTTAGTCCTTTTTTTAAATCGTTCCAAAAGATCACCTTCTATGTCTTCCACATAGTCCGGGTGGCAGAACCAACGAAAGAAGCGTAGGGGATATTTGGGTGGTGTTTTCATAAATCAGTTGGAAACCTCCAAGGTTTTAAAAACTTTGGAGGTTTTATTAAACTTCACCACAAACTCAGGTACAGCATTCCATAGTCCAAGTCGCTGTTCCTTAGTTTCTTGCAGAATGTTCTTCCCTGCCGATGTGAGATGGAAGAATCGTTTTCGTTTACCTCCACGTACGGCAGTAGCTTCTCCCATTTCAGAAGAGAGATAGCCTTTTTTCTCGAGCCTTCGAAGTACCGTTTGTAATGCACCGATACTCACCTTTCGGTTGAGGCGCTTTTCCATTTCTTCGATGATGGCAAATCCGTACGCTTCATTGGTAAGTATGGCCACCGTCAGCATGACTACTTCTTCAAATTCTCCCAGTTGATGTTTTCCCATGATCTTTACATTTTTACCTCAAATGTAGTAATTATAAATACCTTATACCTTAATTGTAGTTTTAATGTTTCATTATCAATTTCAATTTTTGAATGTAGTCTAGCTTACCTTTTAGCCAAAAATGATTTTAATGAGCTACAGGAGGCGTTTTTTATCGGCTACTTTTGAAGAAAATTTTTTATGAAATATCTCACTATTCTATCACTGTCAGTGTTGATAGCATGCCAGCCGAACAACCAAAAAGACATTCCTGAAGAAGCTGTTCAGGCAGAATCGATCTATAATGAGCCGGGACACCACTCCGAATCACTCACCAAAGTGATGCATGCTCACGGAGGTTATGAGCAATGGTCCAAAATGAAATCACTTTCGTACATGAAGGGAGAGGAGTCCACCATCACCAACCTGCAGAACAGAAAAATTCGTTTGGAATCACCCAAACAAACCATTGGTTTTGATGGCGAGGTAGTTTGGGTTACTCCAGACACGATAGATGCCAGTAGAGCTAGGTTTTATCATAATCTATACTTCTATTTCTATGCAATGCCATTCGTCGTAGGAGATCCGGGAGCATTTTACGAAGATGTAGAACCTCGTGAGCTTTCAGGTAAAACGTACAATGGAATCAAAATTTCTTACGGGGAAAATATTGGAGATGCCCCAGATGATAATTATATCTTATGGTATGATCCTGAGACCAACAAAATGGAATGGCTCATGTACACAGTGACGTATCGAAGTGGAGAACCTAGCAATACGTATAAGTTGATAAAATACGATCAGTGGGCAGAGGTTAATGGGCTGCTCTTGCCTACTGCCATTCAATGGCATCAGTTTAAAGATGATTCAGTAGGTGAGATGAGTAACAAGGTGCGTTTTGAAGACATTAAAATTACTGAAGAAGTACCCTCTGATAGTTTATTTGTAATGCCAGTGGATGCTCAGATTGCGCCATTAAATGTTGGGAAAGGGTAATTCTTTATTCTATGGGGGTATCATGGAAGCCCGCTCTAAGCCAGCGGTTTCCATCATAAACCCAAAAATTGGATACTCTAAATTTCTTACTGAATCGTGTACTATCTTCAATTCCAGACGAGGAGATAAGAGCTGTGACTATGGCAGCATCATTGTGCATTTCAATCGATAGCTCATCCATCTCATAAGATTCAATGATAAGGGTGCCTTCGCTGATTTTTGTGTAACGGTCATTCATATAACCCAACCATGTTTCTTTACCGAATGATTTCCATGAAGCGTTCGTATGCATATAGTTTTGAGTAATCATTGACGATAACCTTTCAACATCGCCAATCTTATAAGCCTGGTTGAATTCTTCAATGGTCAATTTTAACTCTTCCTCAGAAGGAACGTTTTGAAAAGAACAGCGAATTGACAGGATTAAAAAAATTATAACCAGTTTATTCATTTTATCTTTGGAGATTATCACCCATTATTCATGAAGCATTTATACCTCATAATCATATTTTTTGTTGCCCTAAATTATTCCTCACATGCTCAAGAGGGTCCATCGCCTTTGGATGATTTACCTGATTATATCACACAAGTGACGCACTTTGGTCAACGAGCAGACTGGTCTCATGATGGTGAGCGCATTCTTTTCATTGAAAAAACATTTGGAGACGTATTTGAGGTGGAAGTAGCAACAGGGAAGATTACCCCGATGACGCATCACTTCTTTCATGAGGGATTCGTACGAGCACTCTATCTGGCCAATGGAGATATACTGCTGTCCGGGGCAAAAAACTTTAATTCCGAAGATCCATGGAAAAGCAGAGATGCAAGAAACACGGAGCTATGGGTGTTAAAGAAAGATTTGAAATCACCACCTGTGGCTTTGGGTGTACATTGTAAAGAAGGTCCTGCCGTTTCAAGAAAGAAAATGAATATCGCGTGGGCATTAGGTTCTACCATTTATATAGGTGAAATTGACTATGAGAATGAAAAACCGAAATTGAAAAATTGGAAGCCTCTTTTCACTTCAGGAAGTCTTCCATCTCCAGCTAAGGGTTGGGATTTAGAAACTCAGAACTTCAATCCCACGAATGAAAATGAGTTGTTCTTTTATGCCTTTGGAGGGCAGTTTGGATATCAGGCAGAAGTACTTGGCTACAATATTGAGGAAAAGAAGTTTACGAACTATTCAAATAGCAAAGAGACATACGATGAAGCAGAAGGAATTTTTCCAAATGGGTTTGAAATGCTCATCGAGAGTAATAGACACAGAGTCAATTACAAGGGGATGAAAGAATTTCTGACACTTGATATTTACAAGCTCAAACTTGATGAGACCGGAGATGTTGAGCGAATCACGTATTTCAATGAAAATCCTGAGTATAAAGCATCGAATCCGGTAGTAAGCGATGATGGCAGGTATATGGCTTTTCAATATGCACATGCTGAAGATCCTGCAGGAAAGGGAAGAGGTATACTTGTGATGGATTTGAAGGCTTGGGAAAAGAAAAAGGGAAAGCGGTAAGCTCTCCCTTTTTCTTTTGCACTGCTTATGATTACTCACCGATCATCACAAATGCCCCCCAGTAGTACGGCTTGTTATACTTTTCTCTCAACTTTTTCTGAGCGGTATTAAAGGCCAATTGTTTGTCTCCGTGTGACAGCCACTCTTGATAAAAAGTAGTCATTAGCTCTTGAGTTGCATCATCATCCACGGTCCACATAGACATGATGATCGCATCAGCACCCGCGATCTGAAAGGCACGTTGCAATCCATATACACCTTCACCATTCTTAATTTCTCCGAGACCGGTCTCACAGGCAGAAAGTACCACCACATCTGTTTTGTCTAGGTTCATATTCATTGCTTCAAATGCGGTGAGAATCCCATCATTCCCATCTGCCTCATCAATTGTTCCGGTCTGAATGAAGTCGTTGGCACCTGCTAGAATGAGGCCAGATCTTAGCAAAGGGTTTTGAACATATGCATCATCAGATTGTGCATCAGAATCCTGCTCAAGAAAAAACCCATGAGTTGCAATGTGGAGAATATTCGGATTATTAACACCTTTTACTGTTCCTTCGAGTGCGGCATCCAGAAAATAGGTATCTCTCTTTCTGTCGTTAGCAGCATATAAGCTATCAATAAGTTCTACTTCTTTTTTGGTGCCCGGAAGCATTCCTAGACCATTAAACGACTGCATGTATCTAACTAAGTTTCCACGCACTCCTCTAGGGATACTTCTAGATAGTTCCTCTTTACTCGTCTTGCCACGAGAGCCTCTTGCACCTCTAACACCTCTAACACCACGATCTTCTGAATCTCCCGATAAATTGGATCCCATCGAGTATTGAGGATAGCCAAAGAAGACACTTCTTCCACCGTCTTCAAATGGCTGACTTTCAGCTAACAAGTCTTTGGTGTTAGTTACCAGTGCCAGGTTAATTTCATTCAAAAGATAATCTTTGGTTCCGGGATTCTGAAGTGTATAAATACTGATCTGATTATACACCCCGTCAGGGGCAAAATAGATTTTCTTGATTCCCTCAAGTCTTCGCGCGATTGGTTGCCAGAACAATCGGTAACTGTAGTTTTCTGATATTTTATACTTAATGGCATTTCGATAATTGGCAAGGAACTTCTTTTCCATCTGAGCCCCGTTACGAAGGGTGATCATCTCGGGATGATCCTGGGTATCGTGACGCACAATCATTGCCGCGTAGAACACTTCATCCGTGAAAACTCCCGACGAATCGGTTGAAAAGCTTTTATACCTGACCATCTCAACAGCGGCCTCTCCGGGTTTTAAGATATCCCGGATATCTTGCCACGAAACAGATTTATTAGCAAAGTTTTCTCCAAATGCTTGTGATGATTTACTAAGCTCCTCTTCCAGGGCATTAGAGGCTGCAGTCAATGAATCAATTTTCATATTGCGTACACTGATTTCAATATCCGTGGCGCTGAATAGCTTGGCAAGCTGTTCTTTCTGGCTGATCCACTCTTCAAACATGCTAATTAATTCTTCATTGCCACTGGCGAGAATGCTCTCTCGTACCTTCGAAGTAGCATACATGATTAGCCCTTTAAGTGCTAGTTGGTAATCATAGATTTCTCCCAGAAGCTCTTTATCTTCTCTGGATGTCTCTTCGATGAATGAAACGTATTGCTCAAAAGCAGGACGCAGGTTGGTATAATAAAAGGTTGCTTTTTCCTCTTCGGTCAGCACCGGGAAAAAAGTGTTGATCTGTCTGAAATAGTTTGCAAATGTCTCTTTATAGAATTTTAAGGCTTCTTCATTATTGCCTTGTTTCCAATTAATTATGGCGAGTTGATTGGCACTACGAGCAAAATATGGATGTTGCTCTCCCAGGCTCTTTTTTCTGATTTCGTATGCTCTTTTGGCTAATGGAATGGCCTTTTCAACGTCTTCATATCCTAAATATGCGTTTGACAGGTTAAAATAAGGGAAGGCAGTTTCCGGGTGATCTTTTCCTAAAGTGGATTCATAGGTTTCAATCGCTTTTTTACCATATTCAATAGCATCATCAATTTGTCCTCTTTTTGAATTTAGAAGTGAAAGATTGTTTTGAACTCTACCGTAATCGATGCTTTCTTTTCCAGCACTGACTTCAAAAACCCCCATAGCCTCCAGGTGAAGCTGTTCCGACTCGGCATATTGTCCATCATATAAAAGAGTAAGACCAAGATTTAGTAAGCTCAAACCATAAGTGAAGGATTCCTCACCATAATACTCCTTGTCCTGTTCTAATATTTTACGTTGAAGTTCAGTTGCTCGTTCATAGTCTCCCAAGTTGAAGTATACTATTGCCAGGTTGTTTTCCAACCCTGCAATCACATCTTCAATCTCCCCTTGCATCCTATTTGCAAGGTCTATTGACTCTTGAAAAATCTCTTCAGCCTCAGGTAACTTACCTTTATCCATATATAATACACCGAGACTATTCAGTGTGGATATATATTCGAATGTTGCATCTAATCCATTTTTTTCAAAGACTTCAAGCCCACGCAACAGATTTCTTTCTGCCTTTTTAAAAGAGCCTTCAATCGCATAAACATCTCCGACCCATTTATAAGAGACCCCTTCTTCAACGCTGTTTTTAGATACTTCCTTTTTAATTTCTTCTGCTACCTCAAGCCCTTTTTTGACCTGCTCTGTTTGAAGATAGAGTTCCACAAGTGCTCGGGATGAATCAAAATACTCTGGGCTGCCCTCACCAAATGCTTTTGCATCTGATTCCCTGATTGAGATTAAAAATTCTTCCGCTGCACCATAATAACCTAGTTCGGTCTGTAAAGTGGCCATGTTGTACAGAAGGTCTTTGTTGTCTCCATTTGGATCAATTTTCTTTCGTAGATCTAATTCTAATTGGTAAAAGTCTAACGCTTTTTGAAAATCACCCAGCTCATAGTCATAGGCTTCTGCCAGATAGCTATAGATGTTAGCAGCGACTGTATCTTCTTTACTTAGAAATGTTTCTTTAGCTACCTCCTCATTATCCAAAATGGTGGCATAATCATAGTCCAGATAGGCATCATCCAGCTTGTAATACAGCTTCTCAGCTTTTTTACTTTCAAAAGCAAACTGGGCAAAAATAGAAGTACTGAGGAGCAGGGAGAGTGCAGTATATAGCAGTTTCATGGTAGTGTGTTTTCAACAAATAAAACAAGTGCAAGGAGAATTGAAAAATTACGCCTTGAAATAAAGACTAAAGATAATGCATCTCAATGCTTCAAAGAGTGTGGTTCATGGAATGAAGCAGAAAGTTGATCGAAATATTAATTTGTTAAAATGCAAATGGGGCTTATCACACTATTTTAGTAATTATTTCACTTATTAATGATCTAATTACCGTGATTATGGTATTTCATACCAGGGAAATATCAGATTACTTTGGCCACTAAATTGATTTAACCACTTAGTCATGCACACTACTACCCTCCTTAGAAAGTTTAGATATATCCTCTTTTGCTTTATTTTTCTCAGTACCCTTTCTTCGTTTGCCCAAAGTGGTCCGGGAGGTGTAGACTTTTCTGCCCTGTGGCTAAGGGCCGATTCAGCCGTCTTTTCAGACGCAGGAACCACACCCGCAGTTAATACAGATCCGGTTGTACAGTGGAATGATGTTTCAGGCGTTGGAAACAACGCCAGCGTTGGAGGAGCAAATCCTACTTTTCAGATAGGCGGTCAAAATGGTCGACCATATCTTAGCTTTAGCGATGATGATATGGATTTCGCATTGGACGCCTTTGCATTCGGCTCTGCTGATCGATCTGTATTCGTTGTAGCTGAATACCCATCCACACCCGGAAGTCAGCAATATTTTTTCTCATACGGCCCCAATGTGACCAGCCAAAGGTATTCTTTAGGGGTTAGCCCTTCAGATGAACTTATAGTGGAGATACAAGGTGATGGCATCACGTCAGTTAATACAGTTGCTGCCGCATCACCATTCATTTTTTCAACCATTTATCCATTTGGTGGCGGAGCATTAAATACATCTCAAATATTTATAAACGGTACTAATTCTACGCATACAGGTGGCGCTGCTACTCCGGCTACAGTTTTAACATCCGGTTCAGTTGGGGCACTAGCTGACAATGCAGGGTTACAGTTTAATGGAGATATATATGAGGTTATTTACTACGACGCTGAACTGAATGATGCTGCCAGAACAATAGTTGAAAATTATCTATCCGCAAAATATGATATTCCAATATCAAATGATTTATATGCAGGCGACTTAATTCCTAGCGGTGATTTTGATTTTGACGTAATAGGGATAGGAAGAGATGCGGGGGCAGATCATTTTGAGGGTGCCTCGGGTGGGCTTAAGTTGGCAGATGATTCCTTTCTTTTAGATGATGGAGATTATGTGTTTGCGGGGCATAGCGGTACTCCAAATGGTTTTGCAACAACGGATTTACCGGCAAATCATAATATGCGTTTAGCCCGCGATTGGTACATAGATATTTCTGATGCTACCTCTAATGGAGGAACCATTAATTTAGAATTTGATCTTGCCGAAATGGGCCTTTCTGTACCAACAGATGCCTTTTCTGTCGTTCTTATCACCAGACCTGGAACTTCTGGAGCTTATACAGAGGTGATGATGGATACAGGTATCTCTGGCGACATTGTTGAGTTTTATGGAGTAGATGTAACAACACTTGTTGATGGGCATAAGTATACCGTTGCATTTGCAACAGAGAATGCACTGAATTTTGATGGGACTGATGACGATGTTAGTGTACCACATGATCCGGCATTAAACCTTGTTACAGGCGATTTTACAATGGAGGCCTGGGTGTATTGGACTGGATCAGGATCAAATACCATTCTATCAAAAGGTGATGGGAATGGTGTGCCAAATGCAGACGTTTTTGTTTTTGCCAGACGAAGTGCAACGTCAAAATTATCTCTTGAACTGGTAGACGGGGGTTCCAGCATGGAATGGGGGGATGCACTGTCGGACATTCCACTCAATACATGGACACATGTCGCGGTAAGCTTTGATAATTCAACGAATACGGCCACCTTCTATCAAAATGGTCAGTTTGACGGAACACATACCTTTGGGTTCGAGCCATCAGATAATGCGGATACTCAACCCATGTACATTGGAAGGCAGGGAAATACCTGTAACTGTAATTTTTGGACAGGTAATCTCGATGAAGTTAGAATTTGGAATACAGCACGGACACAACAGCAAATTGCAAATAATGCTTATAATACAATTCTGTCTTCAGGTACCCTACTTGCATCATATGATTTCAACCAGGGTGTACCCGGCGGGAATAATGGTACGATAACCTCCTTGCCGGATCTTACTCCTAACTTAAACAATGGAACGCTTCAGGGACCATTTGCACTATCTGGTAATACTTCGAACTGGGTGTCATCAACGGCATGGAACGCAGATGTTTTCCCACCAGTTTTCTTATCAGGCTACCCTCTCATTGACAACATCAGTACCACTGGGTTTGACATTACAGTGCAGCTAAATGAGCCGGGTGCATACTTTTATGTAGTTGTGAACGATGGTAGTCCGGCTCCAACGATAGGTGAAGTAACTACTGCTTCTGCAACAGGTCAAGTGGCCTCAGGTAACATAGCAGTAACAACCCCTGCTACTGATTTCGTGTTAAGTCCAACAGGCCTTACCCCCAATACTTTTTATGATTTGTACATCGTAGCTCAGGATGATGAAGGCTCACCAAATATTCAAATTGCGAATACCGCATTGGATGTTGCCACTGAAGCTGGCTTCATCACAAGGTGGATTACCTCCGACGGCCAAATCACCATTCCAACCTCAGGCGGAGGATATAACTATTCAGTTGAGTGGAACAACTTAACAAACCCCGATACATTTGAAGGTTTTATTGATGGCAGAACCGGAGACTATACCATCACAGGGATGGAAAATGGTTCCACATATGAAGTTATTATTCGGGGGGCATTTCCACGTATTTATTTCAATAATGCAGGGGATAAGGATAAAATTCAAACCATTGAACAGTGGGGTGATATAGCTTGGACAAGTATGCAGGGTGCGTTTTTTGGCTGTACCAATTTGGACATGGCAGCAACAGATGCTCCTGACTTATCAGCAGTAACAAGCCTTGGTCAAATGTTTCGAGCCGCCGGAACCTTTAGTGGTGATTTAAGTGGTTGGGACGTAAGTACCATCACGGACATGAGCTTCCTATTTAGCGGCACTAGCTTCAATGGAAACATTACTGGGTGGGATGTTTCTACAGTGGCTAATATGAGCTACATGTTTTATGTCAATCCGGTGTTCAATCAGGATATTAGTGGATGGGTAACTTCATCTGCCACGAATATGACTCGGTTATTCAGTCATGCCAATGCATTTAATCAAAATATTGGAGGTTGGGACGTTTCTGGTGTAACCAATATGTATGGAATGTTCAATCAGGCCTATGCTTTTAATCAGGATATAAGTTCATGGAATGTTGCCTTGGTGACGAACATGGAGCAAATGTTTCGAGATGCCACAGCTTTTAACGCTAATATCAGTGGATGGAATGTTGCAACAGTAAGTACAATTTCAAGAATGTTTCAGGGAGCCACTTCATTCAATCAAAACCTGAGTGGCTGGGATGTGAACGCAACCGATCTCAACAATATGTTTAACAATGCAACTGCATTTGATTGGAATATTGGATCGTGGGACGTTACAGCAGTCACCAATATGACTGCCATGCTTGATAATTCCGGAATATCGGTTGTTAACTATGACTCTATTTTAAATGGCTGGGCTGCTCAATCTGCGAGTTTACAAGTTGGGGTTACACTCGGTGCTACTGGATTGGGATATTCCTCAACGGGCGAAACAGACAGAATTACATTGACTTCCGCACCAAGTTCGTGGACCATATCAGGAGATCAATTAGTGCCGGCTGCACCAACTAATTTGGTGGCGTATGCTATATCGGATACGGAGATCACGCTAGAGTGGATTGATAATGCCACTAGCGAAACAGGGTATTTAATCGAAAGAGCGGATGATTACGCTTTCACAGTCAATGTAACACCTGTTTTAGCTTCTGAACCTGCTGATACAGATTCAGTTGGTTTTACAGTAGGAACTAATCAACCTTATTATTATCGGGTTACTCCTGTTAATGGAGTTGAAGATGCGTCTAGCCAGTCATCTATTGAATTTGCAACGACAGAAGCATTTCCTGGAAGTGCAATTGATTTTTCCGGAAGTACAGCATCAAACGTTAGAGCCAGCTCATTTGTAGCACCATCCAATAATTGGACATATGAATTTTGGTTTCAACCAGCCGCTAATCTTACCTCAGCATCTCCAAGAGGGGACTTTTTCGACCATGTGGCGGGTGATGGGACTCCTACAATCATATTTAATAGGGAGTCAGATGGAACCATCAGAGTTTACGAGCCTGGATTTACTCCCGGCACCAACCCAACTTCAACACTCACAAGTTGGGAGATAGGAAAATGGTATCATTTGGCAGGAGTTTATGATGGTACAAATGTTTATTTGTATATAGATGGTGTTCTTGAAGATCAAATCTCTGCCCCTGGCATAACTACAACTTCTTCAGATCTTGTAATTGGTAATAGCAACAGTTTAGATGCTGCATTTGATGGGGTTATTGATGAATTTAGAGTATGGGATATCGCCAAATCAGATTTTTCTGATCGCTTTACACCACTTAATGGCAATGAATTAAACCTGGTTGCATATCATCCCTTTGATGAAGGCACTGGAGCTACAACGGTGGTCGACGCTTCAGTAAATACAAATGATGGGACTGTCAATGGAGCAACATTTAATTCTTCAACAATTTTCACTGATGGAATTGTTGTATCTACCAATGACTCAGGACCTGGCTCACTTCGAGAAGCAATCAACTATGCAAATGCAAATCCAGGTACTACCATCACTTTTGATATTGCTGGAGCAGGACCTTGGGTGATTAACCTCTCTACAGCTCTTCCTCAAATCACTGCAAATAATACAATCATTGATGGCACGACTCAGCCGGGGTGGACCTTCGGCGATGGGAGCGCCATGGTTACCATTGATGGCTCATCTGTACCTGTTAATAATCATGGTATCGATATGGATGCTTCCGGAGTGGAAGTCTATGGAATGATCGTAACTGGATTTACCGGCGGGACTACCTATGGAGCAATCAACCTGGAATCTGATGTTGCTGATAATGTCATCATAGGCGGAAATGCAGTCGGGAATATTATTCATGGAAATGGCGTGAATGGTATCTACATTGATGGCGCAGATGGTACGATCATCCAAGGCAACTGGCTAGGTACTGTAGACGGTTCTTCGCGATCTGAAAATACACATCATGGCATTTCTATCACGGGCACAGCAGATAACATTACAATTGGTGGGGATTTTGGTGCAGGCTTAGGCAATGTGATTTCTGGTGCCGGAAATGGTAGATATGGAATACTTACAGCCGGCGGTGGTGTTAGTCTGTTAATTCGGGGGAATTACATCGGAACAGATGCAACGGGTAATGTTGACCTTCATAATGAAGGTGGTGGAGTCAATGTTGGGGGGTCTTATACCTTCACAATAGGCGGTGTAGGTGCCGGAGAGGAAAACGTGATCTCCGGAAATAATACAGATACCAATGCTGACGGAATCAATATTGGAAACTCTGCTACGGGAAGCATTTTAAATAACAAAATAGGTGTTGGTGCTAACGGCTCTACGGCGCTAGGTAATGGTGGATACGGGATAATCTTTGCTAATTCTGCAAGCAATGTTTTGGTTGATGGCAATACGATTTCTGATAATGGGACGGATGGTATTTACCTGGGCAATGGAAGCTCCGGTCTTACAGTTTCTGACAATCGCATTGGGTTAACAACAGATGGTTTAACAGCTTTAGGCAATACCAATGATGGTGTTCGAATAGGTATGGGTACCAATATTACAATCTCAGGGAATACGATTTCTGCAAATGGAAGCGATGGGATTGTTATCGGAGGCGATCAAACTAATTTAGATATTAACACCAACGTCATCGGTCTGAATTTTAATGGCGAAGGAGACATGGTATTAGATGGAGATGGTGTGACTGTCACAAGTGACAACACCTTCGGAAACCAAGACAATGGAATCGTATTAAACCTGGTAGATGGATCAAGCTCAGGCAATTCCATCAATGGTAACTTAATCTCCGGAAATGGTGTCTTTGCTGATGAAAATACAGGTTCGGTAGGTATCGGTATTTATATCAATGCTGATACCAGAGGCTTCACCATTCAGGACAATGTGATAGGCCTTGAAGGAGATGAGGTGACTCCACAGAAAAATATTAATTCAGGGATTTATATCAATGGTTTAACTAACTCAGTTATTGGAGGGACTGGAGCAAACGAATCAAACCTCATTGCGCATAATGGAGATTATGGTATAGAGAAGTTAGGCACCCACATGAACGGGATCCCCGTTTTTGCCAATGAGTTTGTTTGTAATGAAAAAGGAGGTATTAGCTTCACATCTACTCCGGATATTGATGCTCCTGTGATCACCTCGATCAACTCAACCACGATTTCAGGAACGACTACAGCGGAAGACAATTCAAACATCTCCATTTATGAAGCGGATTCCTGCGGTGTAGATCAGGGAAAACAACTAGTTCTCAATGCATCTAATGCTGTTTCTGGAGGCAACTGGTCTGCGACAGGCACATTTGATGTGGGTAAAAATTATGTGGTGGTCGTTGTAGATGATGAAACAGCGATTAATGCAACATTAAGCATATCGGAGTTTTCTACTGCTGCGTCTATTCCACCAAACCTTGTTGTTAATACCAATGACGCTGGACCCGGATCACTTCGAGAAGTCATCAATTACGCCAATGCTAATCCCGGAACGACAATCACATTTGATATTCCGGGTGGAGGCCCATGGGTAATTAACCTTGCCACTGAGCTACCCGATGTAACAGCACAGGGAACCATCATAGATGGCACAACACAGCCGGGTTGGAATATCCTTACAGCAAATATGCCTACTATTGATGGAGGCGGGACACTGAATCGCGGGCTGGATTACAAGAATAATTATGTTGAACTATACGGTGTTCACATGACCAATTTTGATGTTGGAGTAATGTTTAACACCGGAGGCACAGACGAAGGTGGTTACACATTCGGAGCGCCAGGAATGGGTAACATCTTCACCGCAAATAGCAGCAACGGTATTCAACTGCTGACCTATTCTGGTGGAGGGAACATTCAATCGAATTATTTTGGAATACTACCGGATGGAACTACAGCTAGCTTAAGCAACGGGATTGGTATCAATATTGGGACCAATGGCGATAAGGTCCAAATCGGAGGATTGGGCGTCAACGAAGGGAATGTCGTTGCTAATAATACAACGCATCAGATAGGCATCAGCAATGCAGATTCGGTAAACGTACAAGGAAACATCATAGGGCTTTCAGCCGATGAAATGGCTGCTCCTGGTGTTGGTAACGGAATTAGCATTAGTTCATTGAATGCAGCTTTGATTGAGGAGAATGTCATCGCTGGCGTGAATATGGGAATCCGTATGTCAGCCGCCAATACAAGTACAATTATCCGAAACAATATCGGTGTAGCCTCAGATAGTACAACGGCTTTCGGGAATGTGAATGGAATCCGGGTATTGACCACCGGGGCGACCAATAATTTTATAGGCTCAAATTCGGTATCAACCGATGGAAACATCATTGCTTACAGTTCCAGTGAAGCAATCCTTTTTGACAATGCAAGCGCAACAGGCAATCAAATTCAGCGAAATGAAATGTTTGGAAACACAGCTGGTATTGTTCTCAATGGTTCACACAATGGGATTGTGCCTCCATCAATAGACCCTATTGCTAATGACAGTACAGTTACAGGAACAGGGACAAATGGGGATGAAATTGATCTCTACCTGGCAGACAGCTTAGGCCATGGCGAAAAGTATTTGGGATCTGCTACGGTTGCAGGTGGTGTTTGGAGTATTGGTACTTTGAGTTTACTTGGAGGTGATGAAGTGGTGGCAACCACAACAAATGCAGGGGATGGTAGTTCCACTTTTTCTTCAGCGATAGCTTTTAACTCACAAAGTGTTGAAGATTTCGAAACCTTCAACGTGAATGCTAGTCTTGTAACCCTAACTACAGGAGATTATCACATGTTTAATGGGCTGGTTGATTCCGTTACAGTCAATTCCGGAAGCAGAGCTCTAAGGTTGGATAACATGTTCGATGCATCTGTTACCACCCCACAAATAGACGGGGACAATGAATTTATTTACAGCTTCGCCATCACTGGAGCAGGACAGGCGCAGGTTACCATTGAGAAATCTGTTGACGGTGGCGATTACATAGTCATTGGCACTCCAACCTACACGAACACAGCGTTCCTACAGGACACCATTGCCTTGGCTGAAGGAGTCAATAGCTCCGTTCGATTGAAATTTACGCTTCAAAGCTTTAACAGTGACCAAAGTCTGGTTTTGGACGATTTTATTTTTGGAGACTATACAGGAGGATCTACTTACCCTCCAATTGTTGAGAACCTTTTTGCTTATCCTGACATAACCACCACCAATGTTGACATTGAGGTTGACTTGTACTCAGATCTTTATTTCGTGGCAACTCAATCCAATGTACCACCCACGTCAACGCAGGTTAAAAACGGACAAGATGAAACAGGATCTGCTGCATATAGCTACGGATCATTATCTGGTGTAACGGGGTTGTCGAATTTAGTTCTTGGATTAGGAAATCTAGGCGCAAATGATACTGCGTTTGTTTCAGGAGACTCTTATTACCTGTACTGGGTTGCAGAGGAAAATACGAATCCGGGAAACATAAGTGCTGTTGACACTGCCTCTTTTACCACACTGGTACCATCCAAAATTGCGATGAAAACTGAACCGGTTCCTGGGGGATCGATTGATCCAGGATCGGTTGATAATATCATTTATAAATTTTCACTTGATGTAGCTGATACCTCCGCGCGAATGGACGGTTTCTTTTTTACTCCGATTGTTTCAGATACAGCAGATTTTGATTTTTTCAGGTTTTATGAGTCTGTAGGTGTAGATGATTTCGGAACAGCTTCAAAGATTGATTCAACGGATTTCTTTGTATCGCATCCAAGTGGGCTACCAAACGGAAGCATTGGATACATTCCGGCTTCACCGAGAGTTTTACCAGCAGGTCAGAAGTATTATTACTATGTGACAGTTGACGTTTCATCTGGGTCCATCTCAGGTGATTCCATTCAAATAGACACGCCAGTTGTTGGGGCGAATTTTGCGTTCCAAGACCCCAAGATAGAAATAGACAGTGGGTTAGTTGCTGGAAATGTGTTTGCAGTGATTGACTCGATGGCAAATTATGCGCTGGAATTTGACGGATCGGCACAATATGTAACCATAGCCGATGCACCACCATTTAATATAGATACAGATTGGACCATTGAGGCATGGATTAAGACCCCTTCAACAGGTCAGCAAAATATTGTTACGCAGGTTTTAGGAAATACAGGGTACGCTTTCTTCAAAATTGGAGGCACACTTTACTTGCAATATTATAGTTCTGGAGGATTTCAAAATGGCGGAACTTCATTAAGTGTAGCTGCAGGTATCGATGATGATCAATGGCATCACGTAGCTGTTTCACAAAATGGCTCAAATGGAAAAATCTATGTGGATGGTTCTCCGGTGCTTGATGTAAACGTGTTACTTCCAATCGATGAAACATCCGGAGAGGTTCGCTTTGGTTACGATCCATTTGTGGGTGCGTATACTGGCGGGTTGGAAGAAGTTAGGTTCTGGAATTATCAGCGTTCAGATGCAGAAATTTTAGCTAATTACGACGCTGAATTGAACGGAAATGAATCAGGACTGATGGCCTATTATCCATTAAATGATGGCCCTCCATCAACACTTGCTACTGACGCCACTGGGAATGGCAATGACGGTACACTTACCAGTATGGATGAAAACACAGACTGGATAGCTGGACCTACATTAAATCCACCAAATCCGTCTACAAATTATGCGCTGGAATTTGATGGAGTAAATGACTATTTAAATGCAGCTGATGCACCTCAATTGGAAGTTCCTACGGAGATTACCATTGAGGTTTGGGTGAAAAGAACGCGCCTGGATGGGATTGATATCATACTTGAAAAAGGAGGTGACTGGACCCAGGGTGAAACCAATTATGGAATGGGTCTGCATAACAATGCCAACAATAATATGTTCTATTTCTTCTGGAACGGTGGTGGAAGAGGTACAGATGGTGTGGCAGACTTGAACTGGCACCATTATGCAGTAGTAGCACAGGAAGGTAATCCTGATCCGGAATTGTACATCGATGGTGTGCTTCAGACCATCGATCATACGTTTGGAAATGCCACCATAGACCTGAATGAAACAACCACCAAGGACCTTCATATTGGATCTCAATTGGATCCAGGGTTTGATTATTTTGGAACGAACGTTATTGATGAAATTAGAATTTGGGATTACGCACGGTCTCAAGCAGAGATTCAGAACGACCAAAATAATATGTTATTTGGCAATGAGGCAGGCTTAGTTGCATATTACCCAATGGCCGATGGTCCAGCAAGTGCCACTGCAACAGATTTAACCGGAGGAGGTAACGATGCAACATTAGTCGCTATGGATGTGAATACCGATTGGGTAGTTGGGCCAACGCTTAATCCACCGGTTCCGGCACCAACATTCTTTGAGAGTTTTGATTCCAGTCCTTTACCAACAACATCCACAACGGGCTATTTCATAATTGAAGAAATATGGAATGGGCAGGGAGTGCTTGAATCTGATAGTGGCGATGCAGTAGGAGCCACAGGCAATGCCATGCAAATTGAAGCTTCTGCAGGCAACTATCTCCAAACACCAGCCATAGATATGGGGAATACCATTTCCTTTGGGTATAAAGGTGATGGATCCGGTGGTAATACCTACGAAGTGTTTGCCTCATCTGATGGAGGTACAACCTTTGATATACCGCTTCCAGTTATCAATCCAACCGGAACTTACCAACAGTATTCAGAGGCCCTTCCATCCAATTATGTTGGACCAGTAAGAATAAGCTATAGTTCAGGTACATCTCCTTTATTCGTAGATGATATGAACTTTGATGCTCCTGCCATACGAACAAATGTTACTGTGACCACTTTGCCGGTTGGTGATCAGACATACCCGCAAGGAGAACAAGATGCATTGATCTATAAATTCCAGGCAGATATTGCTAACACAGTTGGCGCATTCGAAGGCTTATATCTGGTGATTTCCGGTGCAGACTCGCTTGATTTCGAACTGGATGGATTCAAGTATTATCAAAATGTTGGTACAGATGACTTTGGTTCTGCCGTCCTGATAGATAGTAGTTCGTGGAGTCCGGGACTACCGGTTCCTAATGGCACAATCGGTCAATTATGGACAGATTTTTATCCTGCAGGAACATCGGTATACTACTATGTCACAGCCGATATCAGCTCAACGGCTAACACAGGAACTTTCACTGTTGACTTGCCAGATATTGATCAATTTGCTTTTCATGATGCCGAGAAGTTTGATGGAGGGCTTACTGCAGGAGATAGTATTACTATTCAGACTCCAGCCATTCCAGATGCGACATTTACTACAATACCGGTTACCGGTGGAAACCTTACTCAAGGTACTGTAGATAATCTGGTTTATAAGTTTACAATTGGAGCTTCAGGAGGTACCATTACCAAAGAAGGAATGATTGTGGCCGTAGGAGGAGATGCAGTAGCTGCCGATTTTAGCACCAATGGATGGAAACTATATGAAAGCGTAAATACAGATACGGGCATTGGGGGAGCGTCACTTATTGGGTCAACCAATATTGGTGATGCAGCTCCTGATAGTGTTGGATATCTTATGAGTGGCGATATTCAGGATGGCGATACGCATTACTATTACATTGCTGTCGATATTGATGCTGCTGCCTCAGTAGGCAATACGTTTAATGTTGTTCTCTGGAATGGGGATCCAACGGAAAGTGTTGGAATTTCCGATCCGAAGAATAAGGTTGATGGTGGTTTTGTGGACGGTAACACTTTCACAATTGTCAGCGGAGACGTTACATCACCTACACCAGTGATTACCAGCTCAGAGTCTAGTCCAACCAACGCTAATCCAATTCCTATTGCGATTGACTTTGGAGAAGTGGTCGTAGGTTTTGATAGCACGGATTTAGTTGTTGGAAATGGAAGCGCTCAGAGTTTTGTAGATGTAGATGGACAGAATTACACATTTGAGGTAGTACCGGGAGTTGATGGTGCTGTTACCATAGACATTGCAGATTCACTTGCACAGGATTTAGCAGGAAATGAGAATCTGGAAGCAACTCAATTTTCCATTGATTATGACGGTTCTGGTCCGTCCATCACGTTAGATCAAGATGGACTGGCAGTGAACGACACCAACCTATCAGGCACCATCAGCGACTCAACGGATGTTATACAAGTCTCTGTTGATGGGGGAACTACATTGACACTGGCTTCCAATGAAGGTGACGGTACCTGGACCTATGACTTGAGTAGTGATCCAAACTTCGTTGGTGATGGAGTTTACACTATATATTTGGATGCTGCAGATACCTTAGGTAACCAAACGATTGAATCTACCGGAACAGTTACCATTGATCAGACAGGTCCAGCAATTACTTTTGATCAAGACGGCCTAACTATTAACGACACTAACTTATCCGGAACGACCAGTGACACGAATGATGTGATTCAAATTTCAATCGATGCAGGCACTACGCTTTCAGCAGTAACCAACAATGGAGATGGCACCTGGACTTATGACTTAAGTTCTGATCCAAATTACATAGGAGATGGAGCTTATAGTATCTATTTAGATGCTATTGATAGTTTAGGCAACCAAACCATTGAGTCTACGGGAACCGTAACAATAGATCAGACAGGTCCAGTAATTGCCTTCGATCAGGATGGACAGACAACCAACGATACAAATATCTCAGGTACAGTTAGTGATCCAACAGATTTCATCCAGCTTTCTTTGGATGCAGGAACTACCTTGTCTCCAGTAACGAACAATGGTGATGGCACATGGTCGTCTGATTTAAGCACTGACCCGAACTTTGTTGGAGATGGGGCTTATAGCATTTACCTGGATGCGATGGATACACTTGGTAACCAAACCATCAACTCTACAGGTACAATTAGCATAGATCAAACCGCTCCTAATGTTGAGGTAGATATTTATGCAACTTCAATTATCAGTCCACAGATTACTGGAACCATTGATGATCTGGCAGCAACTATCGAAGTGACAGTAAATGGGGAAACAAATGCAGCAGCTAATGTGGGTGATGGTACTTGGTTATTATCAGCCGGAGTACTTACGGACCTTACAGATGGAACATACGATGTATCCGTTTCAGCTACTGATTTAGCCGGTAATGTTGGGGCCGATCAAACAATTGATGAACTAGTCATCAGTCAGGACATAGTAGCCATTGCACCCACACAAATAACAGCAACGAGCTTTAGGGCAAACTGGAGTGAAGGTTTGGATGTGCTTAATTACGAGTTGGACGTTTCGACCGAAAGCGATTTCTCGAGTTTTCTTCCAGGTTTTGAAAGCTTGAATGTTGCTAACACCAACCGATCATTCGTGGTAACAGGGCTCGATTTTGCATCATCGTATTATTACCGAGTAAGGTTGGTAAATACCTCAAGTCAGGTCTCATCAAATTCAAATACACGATCAGCAAAAACAATTGTCGACTCTGAAACACTTGCTGATTCGTTGGCATTGGTTCAAATACATGATGCAATCAATCCACAGGGTTTAAACTGGGGAACTGCAAGATTGCGAGCGTGGGATGGAGTTACTTTAGATGCCAATCGCACACGTGTAAATGTGGTAAATATTAGCTCTTCACAGTCTGCTGGTGATATGCCAAATCCTTTTACCGGAGACGCGCTTACTAACGGTGGATTGAGTAACATGACAGGGATGGATATCTCTGTAAATGAAATTACCGGACTCATGGATTTCTCAACCACCACAATAAGCACGTTGCTAGTCAATGACAACATGCTAGAATTTGATGATATCGAACCATTGGTCTCACTTGGCATTGGCACATTGGATTATACCAATCAGGGTAGTGTCCAGTATAATCAAACAACGGATGGAAACCCTATAGAAGTGAGATATGCCAATGATTATACATTATCCCTTGGCACTGATGGCCAGGGAGTAGGCGGCAGTGCCAATGATTATGCATGGTTTAGAAATGATGTTCTGATATCGTCTGGTACAGACTTTGGAATTGCAGGACCTGAAGTTGTCCTTCAAGCAATTAATTACGATAACATGGGAGAATTCAGGACTGAAGTAACAAGTTCTTTGGTTCCTGGGTTAGTGATTGAAGCTGATCGTCAGATCGTATGGGCTGTTGCTGACATGGTAGTTTCTGTGGTGGATGGGCAAGGTGATCCTCTAGAAGACCCTATTGATGGATACATGCTAGAAGCAGTGAGAAGGTCAAGGGGGTTTGATACCTTAGAGGTAGTATTAAATGCACCACCTTCCACAATCACCTTCCCGGATGTGGTTCTTGGAAATTACATAACAGCCATAAATTCTAATCCTGCACTTTATATTCCTACCTATTTTGGAGATGTATTTGAGTGGGGTGAAGCTGATACATTATTCTTCAGAAGTGATGATGTGATAACCATGAAAATGACTCAAGTCCCCGATGAATTGACAGAAGGACCCGGCTCTTTGGAGGTACTCATTGAGGAAGACTTTGGCGATGATAATTCTCGGATTGAAGCCAGAAGAAGGGCCTCTAAAAGGAAATGTGGGTTAAGAAGAAAAAGATCCGGCGGACGAACCGGTCAGGATGACGATGAATTTGAACTCATTGCGTATGGCGAAACCGATGAGAATGGTGAATTTAAATTTGGATTCCTACCACAGGGAACTTATCGATTCTTTGTAGAATATCCTGGTATTCCTTTAGATGAGTCTTCTTTTGTGCAGTTTGATGTGGGCGAAGAGGGTGTAAGTGATACCGACTTTAGATTACAAGCATTTGCTACAGAAGATGGAATAGAGGTAGAGATTGAAGCGGTACTTGGAGTAATTCTGGAGTACTTCAAGAACCTGCAAATATTCCCAAATCCATCTAGAGATTACTTGAACATCAAATACCGACATTTAAAGTCTGGTGATGTAACAGCACAGCTTGTTGATCTTGCCGGAAATACCATGTGGTCTACCGACCTAAGAGACGGATTTGATGGAGATCTGAAAATTGAAGTAAGCAACTACGATGAAGGCATATACATCTTGAGATTTTATGACAGAGAAAGTCCAAAAGAAAATGTCGTGAGCTTCAGAGTGATTGTTAGAGACTAGATTAATCAGATCTTTACAAGGGATGATGTTAAATCATCCCTTTTTTAATTCTTGTCGTGATACTATTTGAATCTTCTTTAATTGAAATAGTTGAACCATGACACTTATTGAATTAATTAGATTTATTTTCGTCATGCCTAAAATTCATGGTAGCAAATAGATGACCAAACATTTTAAGTCGCCTTATTATTATTTTTTTCGCATTACCGCCATTTCCACTTGGAATTAACCACCAATTCAACATGAAGAACTTTCTATTTTTAAGCTTGATTGCTTTATGCTTTAACAGCCTAGCTCAAGAGAATGCACTCAACTTCGATGGAGCCAATGACCATGTAATTATTCAACATGATGCATCATTGAATCTGGATGATGGAACATTCACCATTGAATACTGGGCACAACCTGAAACAGTGGATGGTAACTTTCATTGGGTCCTTGGCAAAAGTGATGAAGGTAATAATGCAACTGTTGAATACTTAAGCGGAATAGACCTAACGAATAAATGGCGTTTTGCTTTAAGAGGACTTGCAATGGACATTATAGGAACCTCAACCGTTGTAGCAAATCAGTATTATCATATTGCTTGTGTTTTTGATGGGTCAGAAGCCAGACTCTATGTGAATGGAAGTTTAGATGGGACAGCCACTCTTGCTGGCTCTGCAGTTACCGGCATAGATAGTTTGATCATAGGTGCTAGAAATGCTGCTGCTCCAACCCAGTTTTTTGACGGATCCATTGATGAAGTAAGGTTTTGGAATACAGCAAGGACACAAGAGGAAATTGTGCTTAACGCCTATTCAGACGTTACTTCCGACCCGGACTTGATTACTTACTATAAGTTTAATGAAGGAACAGCAGGTTCGCTAAATACAGGCTTAGATAATCTTCCTGATCAGTCCAGCACGAATGATGGGACACTAATTAATTTCACTTTAAATACCACAAGTTCAAACTGGGTTACATCTACGGCATTTGATAATGATGTGTTTCCACCTATCATGCTTTCAGCTACTACCCACGATAATAACCTCAATGGTCAAATTGATTTGATAACGGTGATATTTTCTGAGGATCTGGATGGAGCAAGCGTTACCGATGGTGCGGCTGAATTCACACTAGGAGGAGGCTATACTATTTTATCATCAGGACTCAACGGGACAGATGGAGTTGATATCGTACTCAATGAATCAGGGATTCCTGATACGGATTTGACTCCTGCGGTGAACTTGATCGCTGCAACTCTTACTGATTTGGTTGGGAACGCCAATTCAGCTCAAACCATATCACCAACAGATGAAGCAGCACCGGGGTTTCTTTCTGGAACTCCATCAGCCACAACAATTACTACCGATGGGTTTACATTAGATGTGGAGTTAAGTGAGGCTGGTGGCCAGGTGGCCTACTCCATCCTTGCCAATCCATCCTCTACTCCTGCTTCGCTGGATGATGTTGGTACGGTTGGTGTTGCTTCCGGAATTATTTCTACACCACTAGCCGAAACAGCATATCAAGAGGTTGTTACAGGCCTGAGTCAAGGCACATCTTATGATATTTACTTGCTTCCCTATGATGGAATTGGCAATAGACAAGTGGCAACAACGGATCTGTTGAATATCACCACAGCTATACCAATGTCTGTGACAACAACGACACCAAACTCATTCGAAAATAATGTTGCAGCAAATAGTACTATCACAATCAATTTTGATGCGTTGCTCGATGGCTCATCCCTAACAGATGCCAACATCAAGGTTCGAGGAAGTCAATCAGGAGTAATCCCCGGCAGTTATCTTGGAGGAGGAACATCAACTTTAACGATTGATCCTGTTGATGATTTTTTACCAGGAGAGGTGGTAACAGTAACTATAACAAATGGCGTAGTTGGTCTCAGTGGTGAAATAGCATCTTCATATAACTTAAGTTTTACAATCGCGACTGCCCCATTTGAAGGGGCCTTTATTCAAGACAACAACGTACTTGAAGGACAGTCATATGGAAGAATCAACGAGGTAGGTGATTATGATGGAGATGGGGATCTGGACATTATGATTGGCGGGTATAACTCAGATTTTTCTTCAGCGGTAACCTCCATCTACCAAAATACAGGAGGGACATTCACCGACATTACAGCAGGTGTCATAGGAACCACCAATGGAAGGGCCAAGTGGGGAGACTATGATGGTGATGGAGACCTTGACTTAGTGGTAATTGGTAATGACGCAGTAGCTACTTCCGAGAACTCTAACATATATAGGAATGATGGTGGCACCTATGTAAATATTGGAGCAGCGCTTACCCCTGTTGAGTATGGGTCGGTCTCTTGGGGAGACTATGATAATGATGGAGACCTTGATCTGTTTCTATCAGGGATGGGAGCAGGAGATGTTCGTTTTGCTGATATATATGAAAACAATGCGGGTGTATTCACTGCTATTAATGCAGGAATTGTTCCAGTAAATCGTTCTGCTGTCGATTGGGGAGATTATGACAATGATGGTGATTTAGATTTAGTTATCATGGGAGCATCTGCAAGTTTCCCTGACCCACCAACCTATGAAGGAAGCATATATCGAAATGACAATGGGACTTTTATAGACATTGGAGCTGGCCTGCCAGTCGGTTCGGATGGCATGCTAAAATGGGGCGATTATGACAATGACAATGATCTGGATTTATTGTATGCAGGATCAGACAGTGGAACATCAATATTTCGTAACGATGGAGGCGTGTTTATTGATATCAATGCCGGGCTTACCCAAACATATGAAGGCATGGCAGATTGGGGTGATTATGATGGCGATGGTGATTTGGATATTCTAATGATAGGAAACGCTTCTGGTACATATAGAACTTTTATATACCGAAATGATGGAGGAAATACATTTAATGAAGTCAATGAATGGGTTATAGATATTGCATATGGAGGAGCTAGCTGGGGAGATTTCGATGGCGATGGTGATTTGGATATCGTTGTAAATGGAGAGACAAATGACTCTGAATATTTTACCCTAGTATATGAAAATACAGTTGCACCACCCAAGCCCTTAAATGCAACAGGAGTCACAACCGCTGGGTTTACACCTCATTTTGAAGTACCTACAGGAGCAACTGATATAATTGTTGACGTGTCAACCGATCCAGCTTTTGGCTCATTTATAGCACAGAATATAAGTGTTGGTACTTCAGGAGGAGTTAATATAAGCACACCACTCAGCATAGGAACAGAGTATTATTATCGAGCTAAAGCAGACTATGGAGGAACAGAAAGTACGTATTTTATTTCAGACGCTTTTATGGTCGAGCCTGGAAATGCTTTATCGTTTACAGGTAATAAGCATGTAGATATATATGATGATGAAATTAATTTTAATCCTACAGGAGATTTTACCATTGAGTTTTGGTTCAATACCACTAAAACTGGAAACTTTATATTCTTCGAAAAGGATAATGACAACACGCAGTATTCGGTACAGCAATTTTCCGGAGATGTCATTGGACTAAATGTGAACAGTGGAACCATGCAGACTCTTGGCTCTTATAATGACGGAACGTGGCACCATGTTGCGATCATATATCGGGGCGCAAATGACGGGGTAATTTATGTAGATGGAGTAGATGATACTGATACAGGTTCTATCACTTTAGGTGTTCCTAATTACGCTTTCGGTAGGCTAAGTATAGGTGATAGAAGATTTGGAGGAAGCTTCAATATGGAAGGAAGTATAGATGAATTGAGATTGTGGGAAGATGAGCGAACACTAACCGAGATTGTAGATAATCAGCTTAACACATTAGCCGGAAGCGAAGAGGGGTTATTGGTATATTATACTTTCGATAAGACATCAGGATTATTGTTGGCCAACCAATCAACTCAAATGTTATTTGATGGTGATCTCACCAACATGGACGGAAGTGAATGGGTGGCTTCAGGAAGGCCGGTTCCTCCCCCAACATTAACATCGGTATCGATAGGTATGGACCCAACAGGTAATCCAAATTATGCTAGGCCAGGGGATATAGTCGATATTGCAATTACTGCGAGCGAAAACATTACTAATGTGACTTCCTCCTTATTTTCCGGAGGAAATCCAGTGACTAATACTGCACCTGCCGTTACGGGAGGACCTGTTAATTGGAATATTCGTTATGCCCCAACGGGTACAGATACCGATGGTATTTACACTTTTACCATTGATTTTGAAAGTTTAACGTCTGGTACTCCTGGCACACAGGTCACCTCGGTTACGGATGGGTCCTTTGTAATCCTGGATCAAACAGAACCGGAAATTACTACAACCTCTTTATCAGCGGATAATGCAACATTAACGATAGATTTTGACGAAGAAGTATATTCTGATTCTGATGGGTTGTCAGCAGTTGCACTTGGGAATTTCAGCTTAAGTCAATCGGGAGGAGTTGCTACAGCAACCGCTACAGCGATCAATGTTGTTACGGGCTCTCAAGTTGAATTAACATTATCTATATCAGGAGATCCGGATGGCAATGAATTAATTACGGTTGATCCGGTGGGAATATACAATGGAGCTGGAATTGCTTTGGTGACGGCTCAGTCGAATAATTCGGTCAACTTAAATGATAACACAGCACCGGTTTTATCAGGTATATCTGTTACTTCATTCTCAGATGTGGATGCAGATATAGATTTATCTATAGATGAGGCAAGCACACTTTATTATGTTTTGACTCAATCTGCAGTACAGCCAACTGCAGCACAGATAATACTGGGAGAAGATGAAAATAGTGTTCCAGCTATAGAGCCAAATAACAATATTGTCGCGTCAGCAGGCCCTTACAATTTCAGTGTAGCCAGTCTTTCTGCCAGCACAACATATTTTGTTTATTGTGTAGCAGAAGATGCATCTGGCAATCAATCTAATGTTTTATCAACGTCTTTTACTACCGATGATCCGCCAGTGAGCCTAACCTATCAGACAATCGCTGTGCCAAATGATCCGCTAGGTACGGGAACAATAGACAACTTAATTTATAAAATACAATTGGATGTATCAGGTGGTACTGCTACTATGATTGGTATATTTTTCACACCAAATGGTACTTATGTTGAAGCAGATTTTGATCAGTTCAACTTTTATGAATCGGTAGGATTGGATGATTTTTCATCTGCTAATTTGATAGGTTCCAATTCATTCTTCAATGGCGATCCACAAATACCAGATGGTAGTGTTGGTATATATTTTGACAGTGTATATACCGATGAGACGGTGTACTGGTATGTGACAGCTGACATTTCGGCAAGTGCATCAGTAGGAAATACATTTGGACTTAACCTTCCAACCGAAAGTAACTTTGGAGTTAATGAAAACAATACGACTGATGATACCGGTTTAAATGCAAGCAATAGTTTCAATATCGTAGTAGGAGACACTACCCCTCCAACAGTGACTATAAGCAGCATATCAGCTAACCCAACTAACGATAACCCAATCTTATTAGCCATAGCTTTCAGTGAGGTGGTTTCAGGTTTAGCGCTTGCAGATTTTACCCTAACAAATGGTACCCTGTCAAACTTGGTCGACATAGACGGGAATAACTATACTGCAGAGTTGACACCAACCTCAGATGGGTCTGTAACGGTTGACTTAGGAATTGGAGCAGCCCAGGATGGAGCAGGCAATGATAACATTGCTGCCACTCAGTTTAGCATTAACTACGATGGCACAGCCCCTTCGGTGGTAGTTACAACTGCTAGTGCCGATCCAACGAGTGATAACCCGATCCCAGTGACGATCACTTTCAGTGAGGAGGTGAACAACTTCAATAACACGGGACTGATTACGGTGACGGGAGCTACATTGAGCAACTTAGCGACGAGTGACAGTACGGTATTTACCGTGGACGCTACTCCAACGACGGATGGTGTTGTAAGTGTAAGTGTTGCTGCAGGAGTTACAACGGATTTGACAGGAGCGGCCAACAGTGCCTCGAATGCGCTGAATCTGACTTACGATGGTACAGCCCCGTCGGTGGTAGTTACAACGGCTAGTGCCGATCCAACGAGTGATAACCCGATCCCAGTGACGATCACTTTCAGTGAGGAGGTGAACAACTTCAATAACACGGGACTGATTACGGTGACGGGAGCTACATTGAGCAACTTAGCGACGAGTGACAGTACGGTATTTACCGTGGACGCTACTCCAACGACGGATGGTGTTGTAAGTTTAAGTGTTGCTGCAGGAGCTACAACGGATTTGGCAGGAACGGCCAACAGTGCCTCGAATGCGCTGAGTCTGACTTACGATGGTACAGGTCCAGCAATTACTTTTGATCAAGACGGCCTAACTATTAACGACACTAACTTATCCGGAACGACCAGTGACACGAATGATGTGATTCAAATTTCAATCGATGCAGGCACTACGCTTTCAGCAGTAACCAACAATGGAGATGGCACCTGGACTTATGACTTAAGTTCTGATCCAAATTACATAGGAGATGGAGCTTATAGTATCTATTTAGATGCTATTGATAGTTTAGGCAACCAAACCATTGAGTCTACGGGAACCGTAACAATAGATCAGACAGGTCCAGTAATTGCCTTCGATCAGGATGGACAGACAACCAACGATACAAATATCTCAGGTACAGTTAGTGATCCAACAGATTTCATCCAGCTTTCTTTGGATGCAGGAACTACCTTGTCTCCAGTAACGAACAATGGTGATGGCACATGGTCGTCTGATTTAAGCACTGACCCGAACTTTGTTGGAGATGGGGCTTATAGCATTTACCTGGATGCGATGGATACACTTGGTAACCAAACCATCAACTCTACAGGTACAATTAGCATAGATCAAACCGCTCCTAATGTTGAGGTAGATATTTATGCAACTTCAATTATCAGTCCACAGATTACTGGAACCATTGATGATCTGGCAGCAACTATCGAAGTGACAGTAAATGGGGAAACAAATGCAGCAGCTAATGTGGGTGATGGTACTTGGTTATTATCAGCCGGAGTACTTACGGACCTTACAGATGGAACATACGATGTATCCGTTTCAGCTACTGATTTAGCCGGTAATGTTGGGGCCGATCAAACAATTGATGAACTAGTCATCAGTCAGGACATAGTAGCCATTGCACCCACACAAATAACAGCAACGAGCTTTAGGGCAAACTGGAGTGAAGGTTTGGATGTGCTTAATTACGAGTTGGACGTTTCGACCGAAAGCGATTTCTCGAGTTTTCTTCCAGGTTTTGAAAGCTTGAATGTTGCTAACACCAACCGATCATTCGTGGTAACAGGGCTCGATTTTGCATCATCGTATTATTACCGAGTAAGGTTGGTAAATACCTCAAGTCAGGTCTCATCAAATTCAAATACACGATCAGCAAAAACAATTGTCGACTCTGAAACACTTGCTGATTCGTTGGCATTGGTTCAAATACATGATGCAATCAATCCACAGGGTTTAAACTGGGGAACTGCAAGATTGCGAGCGTGGGATGGAGTTACTTTAGATGCCAATCGCACACGTGTAAATGTGGTAAATATTAGCTCTTCACAGTCTGCTGGTGATATGCCAAATCCTTTTACCGGAGACGCGCTTACTAACGGTGGATTGAGTAACATGACAGGGATGGATATCTCTGTAAATGAAATTACCGGACTCATGGATTTCTCAACCACCACAATAAGCACGTTGCTAGTCAATGACAACATGCTAGAATTTGATGATATCGAACCATTGGTCTCACTTGGCATTGGCACATTGGATTATACCAATCAGGGTAGTGTCCAGTATAATCAAACAACGGATGGAAACCCTATAGAAGTGAGATATGCCAATGATTATACATTATCCCTTGGCACTGATGGCCAGGGAGTAGGCGGCAGTGCCAATGATTATGCATGGTTTAGAAATGATGTTCTGATATCGTCTGGTACAGACTTTGGAATTGCAGGACCTGAAGTTGTCCTTCAAGCAATTAATTACGATAACATGGGAGAATTCAGGACTGAAGTAACAAGTTCTTTGGTTCCTGGGTTAGTGATTGAAGCTGATCGTCAGATCGTATGGGCTGTTGCTGACATGGTAGTTTCTGTGGTGGATGGGCAAGGTGATCCTCTAGAAGACCCTATTGATGGATACATGCTAGAAGCAGTGAGAAGGTCAAGGGGGTTTGATACCTTAGAGGTAGTATTAAATGCACCACCTTCCACAATCACCTTCCCGGATGTGGTTCTTGGAAATTACATAACAGCCATAAATTCTAATCCTGCACTTTATATTCCTACCTATTTTGGAGATGTATTTGAGTGGGGTGAAGCTGATACATTATTCTTCAGAAGTGATGATGTGATAACCATGAAAATGACTCAAGTCCCCGATGAATTGACAGAAGGACCCGGCTCTTTGGAGGTACTCATTGAGGAAGACTTTGGCGATGATAATTCTCGGATTGAAGCCAGAAGAAGGGCCTCTAAAAGGAAATGTGGGTTAAGAAGAAAAAGATCCGGCGGACGAACCGGTCAGGATGACGATGAATTTGAACTCATTGCGTATGGCGAAACCGATGAGAATGGTGAATTTAAATTTGGATTCCTACCACAGGGAACTTATCGATTCTTTGTAGAATATCCTGGTATTCCTTTAGATGAGTCTTCTTTTGTGCAGTTTGATGTGGGCGAAGAGGGTGTAAGTGATACCGACTTTAGATTACAAGCATTTGCTACAGAAGATGGAATAGAGGTAGAGATTGAAGCGGTACTTGGAGTAATTCTGGAGTACTTCAAGAACCTGCAAATATTCCCAAATCCATCTAGAGATTACTTGAACATCAAATACCGACATTTAAAGTCTGGTGATGTAACAGCACAGCTTGTTGATCTTGCCGGAAATACCATGTGGTCTACCGACCTAAGAGACGGATTTGATGGAGATCTGAAAATTGAAGTAAGCAACTACGATGAAGGCATATACATCTTGAGATTTTATGACAGAGAAAGTCCAAAAGAAAATGTCGTGAGCTTCAGAGTGATTGTTAGAGACTAGATGATATGAATGGGGGTGGCGCTTTACCACCCTCTATATTACTCTCTTGAGCTGGAATTTAACTTTCCTTCTTTGCCCATCTCGGTAAATAATACACTTTATTTTTTTACCATCTCTGGACTGGAGCAAATGTAGAATATCTGATAATGAGTGAGATCTGAGACTTTTTCCATTGATTCGATGGATCACATCACCAGGCCTAATATCAGCTGTAAATGCAGGCCCCCCTTGATCCACTGTCATCACTTTGAGTGTGTCTAGATAAGGTCCAAAGGCATTGAGCGTCATGCCACTCATGTCGTATTCAAATGCTTCTTGATATTTATCGCTCTTAGTTAAATAAATTTTTTCTGAGCGGTAATCAAAAGTGACATTGAATCTGTTGAGCAACTCACCTCCAAAAGTTCCAATCCTTGCTCCACGCTTTATAACCTTGTTATAGGCACCATCAAAAGGAGCAGCTACCAGCATTTCACTAAAATCAAAATCATCAATTTTTACGGAATCCATTCTCCCTATATGACCGGGTATCTCCCCTGCAATACCTCTTCCTAATCTTGTGATGATGGTTTTCTCCGGGAGATCCACTCCATCTAAAAAGTTATAATCAATCAGCGCAGCATGGCTTGCCCCTGTGTCAATCATGATATCCAAGTTGGCTTTTTTATTGCCCTGAATGATACTCGCATTCATGAAAGGTTTCGTCCCGCGAATACTTATTGGTACTTCTACAGATCTCCTGTTTGGTCTAAATTTACTTGGCTCAATGAGGGTCAATTCACTATCATCATAATTGACGTCTACTACAAATCGAGAAAATATATCGTATCCTATAATTCCATGGACATCATCTCCTATATTTTCTGAAAGCTTTAGGTAATCTTCTTTAAGCACCAGCATATTCATATTGCTGCCAACTACACCACCAGGTAAGGTAAAAGTGACCTCATTGGCAATGTATGCTTCTACCGAATCGACTAGACCGGGACCATCAATGGTGATCTCTCTTATGTAGTTAACTTCTAAAATATCTGCATATAGCTTCTCTGTAAGGATTGCGTTTTCAACACCAGTATCAAGGATGAATTTGAGCGTTAAAAAACGATTGATAGTAAGCGGGATGATGATCAGGTTATTATGCTGCTCGAAAGGAATCGTGATTTTTTTGACATTATTTGGCATCTTAAAGCCAAATTCTTTTTGACCAGATGCTGACGAGCAAAGGCATGTGTTTATCAATAGGATGAATGCCACCAGACTTGTAATCGGATTTCTCATGTAAAAATCTCTTAAGTAGTGAATTACACTCATCTAACAACACGGATAAAATCCAACCCTTATTTTGACGTTAAAATTTAGTCAAAGAGCTCCTTAATGTCGCTTTGAGAGAGACTTTTTATGAAACTTTCTTCTACAGTGATTAAATCGGACGCCAATTTTTGCTTGTGTTCCTGAAGTTTAATGATTTTCTCTTCGATCGTATCCTTCGAAACGAACTTATAAGCGAATACTTTTTTTGTTTGCCCGATTCTATGTGCTCTGTCAATTGCCTGTGCTTCTACAGCAGGATTCCACCAAGGATCCAATAAAAACACATAGTCAGCTTTCGTCAAGTTCAATCCTGTCCCTCCGGCCTTTAATGATATTAAAAACACAGAAACAGAAGAATCGTTTTGAAATCTTTCTACCTGACTTTTACGATCTTTTGTAGACCCATCCAAATAGGCAAATTCGACATCTTGACTAGTTAAATAATCAGAAACGATTTTTAGATGTTTTACAAACTGACTAAATATTAACACTTTATGTCCCTTAGAAATTGAATTTTCAATCATATAGGTAACTTCTTCAAGCTTTCCTGATCCATGATTGTATTCCTGATCAACCATTTTTGGGTGATTGGCGATCTGCCGCAGCTGAGTTAGCCCTTGAAGTAGAACCATATGTGATTTACCGATCCCATCGGTTTCAATGACATCCATAATTTTACTTCTGAATGCATTTTTCTCCTTTTCGTAAAACTCCTTCTGTTCTTCAGACATGTTGCAGTATCGGATATTCACTACTTTTTCTGGAAGATCTTCAGCTACCTGACTCTTTTCTCTTCTTAATAAGAAGGGCTTAATCAGGGAGTTGAGTTTTTTGGTTTTTGACTCGTCTTGCTTTTTCTCTATAGGGTTTAAATATTCTTTCTTAAAGTATGATTCATTTCCAAGCAACCCAGGATTTACAAAACTCATTTGGGACCATAAATCCAACGTGCTGTTTTCTATAGGGGTACCGGTTAGAATTAGTTTTCTCCGTGATTTAAGATCTTTTACTTTCTTGGAGATTAGTGAATCAGGATTTTTAATCGCCTGTGATTCATCCAGTATGATGTAATTGAAGTAGAATTCTGCCAATATCTCAACATCTACTCTGGTAGTTCCATAACTGGTTATGACCACATCATACCTGCTAAACTGATTGCTGTCCTTTACACGATTGATTCCTGTATAGTTCAGAATTTTAAGTTTAGGTGTAAACTTTTTAGCCTCCATTTCCCAGTTGTATAGCAGGGAGGTAGGCATTATCAGTAAGCTGGTACTCTCGGGATTTTTGTTTTTTTGATGTTGAAGAAGTGCCAACGCCTGAATAGTCTTACCAAGACCCATGTCATCCGCCAGACATCCGCCAAAATTGTAGTCTTCAAGAAACCTTAGCCAGTTATATCCTGCTAGCTGATATGGACGTAGGCTACCAATAAACTTTTCCGGAACTTGATAATCTTCAATCTTGTCAAAAGATAAAAGCTTCTCTAACTTTCGATCCATAGTGACTCTGGCAAGGTCACTTTCTCTTAATTCATGAACAAGCGATACGTGAATCTTATTGAGGGTAATACCATTATCTGTCTGAGAGGAGAAAGCAAGTAAATCCTTATATCGCAGAATCCAGGATTCCGGGATAACTCCTATTTCTCCATTAGGAAGCATTATTTCGGTCTTTCCTTTTAAAATACTCTTTCTAATTTCTTCAAAAGGAATTTCGTATTCGCCAAATCGTATTCTGGCTTTAAGGTCAAACCAATCTACGCCTTCATTAACCTCAAGGTCTATTGTGGATTCACCCACGAAGAATTTTTTGCCTTGATGATTTTGTTTAATGATAAAATCCTGAAGCAAATTATGATTGCGCCCAATCCAATCAAACGCTGTAATCTTAGGAAGCGTGACCCGTGAATTTCTTAGCTGAAGACCTTTTTCTGCCAATTGTTCTATAATACCCTTTTCTCCCTCATGATCTCTGCTGATTCTGTGGAATGTATAATTATCATTTTGTTTTTCCATAGAAACGCTTACTCTACTGAGCTTATCTGCATTGAAATTATGGCTGCCATAATCAAAGGATAACTCAAGTAGTAGCTTATCACTGTCCTTGTTTGCAACATCTCCATTATCATCAAATAATGAAGCATTTCTGGATGATTGGATTTCGCTGACGGTTATTTTAGGTTGAGGTTTAGGCTTGTGAGTAACTATATCAAAGCCTTTCGCATACACATCAAACTCCGAGATTAGTGGTCCTACAAATTTCTTATAATAGGTCTCTTCAATGTCCTTGGGTATCAGAATAAATTTCTTCTTTAGAAAAGGCTTTAGTTTGCCTCCATTGATAGGTTTTTTGAACGTAATAAGCTTGTCGTTTGCTACCAGGCAGGCAGGCTCCTTACATAGCAGGTAGCTACCATTATTTAGGAATTCTATTTTCTCCCCTCTTAATTTAATGGTAGGGAAGTAATGGGTATTATCTTCATTCTTTCTGAAGTGGAACAGGATGGTAGCTTTTTCATCCACAACCTCTATTTCTTTCCAAGTAGGCTCTCCGTCTTTACCCATCTCAAAAAGACGCTTTCCATAAATGAGTGACAGTATTTTAGATCGTCTACGTTCTATATAGCCATCGATTTCAGTTTGAAGTACTTTATCCCCATTTTCCTTATCGTACACCTTAAGGAAAAATTCCTCGGGCTTCTGACGTTTTTTCTGGAAATGATTGGCTACCTGATCTTGTTGGATCTGATCCATAGACTCAATGATTTGGTAATCATTATCATCGAGTCTTGCACTAAATTCCGATGCATTTTTTGCACTAATATTTTGATGTGAATAACTAAGCTCTCCTTTGTCATTCAGTTGTACAACAAAGGATTCGATAAGATATCCTAAGTATTCGTGTTCATAGAGCGAATAGATCAGTTCAAATGGTTGGTCGGGAGAAACTTTCACAGATTTTCAAAATGACATAAGCTTCGAAAATAGTAAAATTTCGAATGCTAGGAAGCATTTCTGAACGAAGAATTTGTGATTTACTGCAGAGTTTGAGTTGAGAAAGAGCGACTTGCTTTTTTTGCTGGCTGTATGGAGGCGACTAGTGTAATCAATATAATTGCCAACGTAGTAAGTAGAACATCCAGGAATTCTATTTTCACTGGATAGCTATTCATGACTGCAGAATCCATTCCCATGCCTACTAATCCATAATGTTGCTGTATAAAGCTAATACCCACTCCAAGGACTAAACCGACACCAGCTCCTGAAAATGCTACAATGCATCCTTCATAGAGGAATATGTTTCTAATTAGTCTGCTTGAGGCACCTTGAGCAAATAACACCGAGATGTCTTTCCTTTTTTCGATTACCAACATTGTAAGGGAGAAGAAAATATTGATTGAAGCAATGCCAATTATGGCAACCAATATGATAAACACAAATAGCTTCTCAATTTTTAGAACCTTATATAGATCACTGTGAAGTTCCTCTCCCAATTTGACTTGGAAGGCACCTCCTAATGACTGTTGGATAGATTTTTTTATGCTGAAAGGATCAGCATCTTCGCTTAAATAGAGCTCAAGAGATGTCAATCTGTTTCCGTAATTGAGCAACTCCTTGGCAAACTCTATTGGCACGAAAATGTAGTTATCGTCATAATACTTTTCAATTGCGAACACACCACCAGGGATGATGTTCAAAAGGTTATACATCCTTGAAGGATTAATAACTCCGGGTCCAATGTCTTTTGGATAATACATTTGAAGCGTATAAAAATCATTTTGAAGGCTCAGAGATAGGTCATATTGCACACCTCTTCCTACCAAAGCATAAGCGATGCTGTCCCTTACCAGTGGGAAGTCTCCTGCTACCAGTACATTTCGAATGCCACTGAATTCATCAAAATCTCGACTAACACCTTTCATTCTGACCAATCGCTGCGCTTCTTTATACTCGACCAGCACATTATCCTCAATTACATTCGAGACACCATTAACTCCTTCAATGGATTTTAATTTTAATGTATATGAAGAGTCAGCTTCAAAGGATTTGCCACTGGTAGGGTAGACAACAATGTCCGGATCGAAATTCCCATACATTCCCCTGAGCAAGTCTTCGAGACCATTAAAGACCGACAATGCTATGATCAGACACATGGTGCCGCTCGCTACAACCACCATTGAAATGATGGATATAACGTTTATGAAGTTTTTCTTTTTACCTGATAGAAAGTATTTCCGAGCTATGAAAAAGGGAAAATTCATTGTTCTTCTGGCGGAATGTTCAGCTTATTAATCAGCGTATCAATTTTAGTGGCTTTCTCTTCTGTATCGTCAAGGAAAAAAGCTATTTCCGGAACTATCCGAACCTGCTTACCAATCTTTTTGCCAAGCTTCAGTCTAATTTCGCTCTTGATGGACTCAAGGTGTTTAAAGATTTCTTCGGCAGTATTGATGGGAAAGATGCTTAAGTAAACTCTTGCCAGACCAAGATCGGGAGAAACATTTACATCTGTAATGGTCCCCAAAGAAGATTTAAAATAATGGGAGGGATCTTTTTGAAATATCTCTGCAAGATCCTTTTTCAACTGTTTGCCGTATTTTACCTGCCGCTTGCTTTCCATGATGCAAATATCCTAAGATAATATTTAAGGGGTTTGTACAAATACTCTAATTTCGAATTTAGTCTAGTCAACGAGTAAAAGAGAAAATCCTTGCTACGATTCTTCAGAATAAATGATCCTTACAGACTCCTGTTCATTTTCGTGATTATGGTCATAATCAGGATTATTCAAGGTCTTTTTATTGATGAGGTATCCTACTATCAGTTAAAATGGTCACTTTTAGGAGAATGGTTAAATCAAGGATACAGAATGTATTCAGAAACATTTGACTATACCGGGCCATTGGCAGTTCTTGTCTATAAGTATTTTGACCTGCTCTTTGGACGCTCCATGTTTCTTCATTACGGACTTAGTTCTATAGTCATCATTTATCAGGCGGGTATATTCAACATGCTGCTTTTGAAGAACAAAGCCTATGATGAAAACAGCTACTTACCTGCATTTCTCTATATGATCCTGATGGTTTCAATTCCTGATTTTATGGCATTGTCACCACAGCTCCTGAGTCTTACTTTTATTTTGTTGGCACTGCAAAATGTCCTTAGAAGAATTGATAATCAGGTAACCGATGAGTTATTTCTGAATTCGGGAATTTTTATTGGAATAGCATCGATGATATATCTACCATCGGTTGTGTTCTTTTTGGTTTTTCTTGTCTCTCTAATCCTTTTTTCCACTGCTGTGACAAGAAGATTGGCTCTGTATCTTTTCAGCTTCTTTTTGGTTTTTGGATTATGTAGTTTGTATTTCTATTTACGCGGAGACTTCCAAATATTTATTGACAGTTATTTGATCCAGAATTTGATAATGCAGACCGGTGGAACAATTGGATTTTATGAGTCTCTTATAATTTGTGCTGGATTTGTGATCATATTTTTTCTTTCTGTTTTCAAAACGTGGAGTTCCGCTCGCCAAACTAATTTTCAACAGAAAATTCAACAAGTAATATGGCTTATGTTCCTAGGTGGGATATCAACTTTTTTACTCTCAAATGAAAAATCCCTTCATGAACTGGTATTCATGGTTCCTGTAATTGCATATTTCTGGACATACTATTTCATTCTTTTAAAGAAGCGAATTTTTAAACTGATAATGCCTGGATTATTGATTTTTGGTATTCTTGGTTATAGCGTATTTACCTATAAGGGCTTACTAGGCAATTTTATACCAAACAAACCTGAAAATGCTATAGCAAATACCATGATTTTGGGTGAAAATATAAGCTACTATAAAGAGGTAGAAATTGCTACTCCATGTTTCAACTCATTACTATCCAGAAAATCTTTTGAGGGGTTGGACTACTACAATTCTGCCAGCCGGTTATACTTAATTTTTGAAAATAGTGATCCTAATTTGATAATTGATGAGATCGGTGTAATGCCCGAAACGCTAAACAGATTTCCAAATATTAAGGCGCGTTATAGAGATCGTGGGAATGGAGAATATGTGAAAATCAGCAATTGATTTTATTCACTCGTCGTTCATGCCGACCTCCTTCAAACTCAGTAATAACAAACGTATCAACTAAGCTTTCCGCATACTCATAAGCAACAAAACGGGCAGGTAAGCAGATAATATTTGCATTGTTGTGCTGCCTGGCAAGAGCAGCTAATTCGGTATTCCAGCACAGAGCCGCACGCACATTTTCATGTTTGTTAGCTGTCATAGCAACACCATTACCACTGCCACAAATCAGAATTCCTAAATCGAAATCTTCTGATGCAATTGAGGTAGCCAGTGGATGTACATGATCAGGGTAATCAACAGAATCTTCAGTGTTGGGTCCAAAATCACGAATATCATGTCCTTGACTCTCTAAATGCTGAATCAATCTTTTCTTATATTGAAATCCGGCATGATCGCCACCTATCGCTATTTTCATGAGTCTTTATTTTGTCGTGCTTCTCTTTTTTCTATTCGTTTGGCAATAACAATACTCATCTGATAGAGCATCATCAAAGGCAAAGCAATTAATACCTGACTGAATGGATCAGGAGGTGTAACGATTGCTCCTAAAACTAAAATTACAATAATTGCATGTTTTCGGTATGCTTTCATCAAAGCAGAACTTACTATACCTGCTCGAGTTAGAAAATAAACAATAACCGGAAGCTGAAATAGAATGCCACATCCAAACACAATCATGGTGACTGTGCTTATGTACGAAGAGAGGTCGAAAAGATTCTGAAGTGATGGATCTACCTGATACGTAGAAAAGAATCTAATAGAAATAGGCGCGATTAGAAAATATCCAAAAAGAACACCCAATATGAATAACAAGCTCACGGAGAAAGTGGCTCCTCTTGATGCTTTTCGTTCCTGAGGTCTCAATCCAGGTTTAATAAATCTCCAGATTTCCCAAAAAAGATATGGGAATCCTAAAACTAGTCCTACAAAAAAGGAGATAGAAACATGAGTCATGAACTGACTGCTAAGTTTCCGGCTCACAAGTTCAAATGAAAGTGTATCGATACAAAGAGCAGGTGTTCCAATTAAATCGGCTAGTTGACACAGTTTTTGATAGGACCAAAAGTCAGTTCTGGAAGGCCCCAATATTACTTGACCGATCACAAAATTCTTCATGATAAATGCTGCGACTGCAAAAACAGTAATTGCAATCAAAGAACGGATGAGGTGCCATCGCAATTCTTCGAGATGGTCCAGGAAGGACATCTCTTTTTCATCCGTCATCTGATCAAGAGGCATTTATTATCCTTTAAAAAGTGGGAATTTAGACATCCAGTTGTTCACCTCGGCTTTTACTTCAGAAATTTTGTTTTCATTGCCTTTATTGGTGATCACAGCATCTATTAAATCTACAATTTTCGTCATATCATCTTCCATCAAACCACGAGTAGTCACTGCTGGTGTACCGATTCGCATACCTGATGTCACAAATGGACTTTTGTCATCAAATGGCACCATGTTTTTGTTAACAGTAATATCTGCTTTGATCAATGAATTTTCCGCATCTTTTCCAGTGATATCTTTTGAGCGAAGATCAATCAACATCAGGTGGTTATCGGTCCCCTCAGAAATCACGTCATATCCTTTCTTAACAAAGGCATCAGCCATTACTGCTGCATTTTTCTTCACCTGAAGTAAATAATTCATGTAATCGTCAGAAAGTGCCTCCCCAAAAGCCACTGCTTTTGCAGCAATGATGTGCTCCAGTGGTCCGCCTTGAGTTCCTGGAAATACGCCAGAATCGAGTAAGGAGCTTAACTTTCTCACCACACCTTTTGGTGTCTTGAGTCCCCATGGGTTGTCAATATCATCTCGGACTAAAATCATTCCTCCCCTGGGCCCTCTCAATGTCTTGTGTGTTGTTGTAGTAACAATATGACAATATTCCAACGGATCATTCAAAAGTCCCCTCGCAATTAATCCGGAAGGATGTGAAACGTCAGCTAGTAGAATTGCTCCAACCTCATCTGCGATGGCTCTAAAGCGCTCATAATCCCAATCCCTGCTGTAAGCCGATGCTCCACAAATGATCATCTTAGGTTGCTTTTCTCGAGCAACATTTTCTAATTGATCATAATCTATAAGACCTGATTCTTTTTCTACTCCGTAGAAATTTGGTTTATAGAGCTTACCTGAAAAGTTTACACCTGAACCATGTGTAAGGTGACCACCATGCGAAAGATCGAAACCAAGTATTTCATCGCCAGCATTAAGGCATGCAAGCATTACAGCTGCATTTGCTTGAGCTCCAGAGTGCGGCTGTACGTTGGCCCAAGTAGCTCCAAAGAGCTCTTTTGCTCGTTCCCTTGCCAGATCCTCAATTTCATCTACTACTTCACAACCTCCATAGTACCTTTTACCTGGGAGTCCTTCTGCATATTTATTAGTCAAGACACTTCCAGCAGCCTCTTGCACTTGCGGTGAAACAATATTTTCTGAGGCTATCAGCTCTATTCCTTCAATCTGACGTTTTTCTTCAGCCTTGATTAAGTCAAAAACTTTCTGATCTTTTTGCATGGCCCAAAATTAACTTAGACTGTTTATATCTTAGCCGTATTCACAATCGAATATGGCCAAAACAAAATCAGTTTTTTATTGTCAGTCCTGTGGAGCAGAGTCAGCCAAATGGGTAGGGAAATGTCCAGCTTGTGGGGAGTGGAACACTTATGTAGAGGAGGTGGTCTCAAAATCTCCTTCGGGAGGCGTGGATTTTACTTCAGAAAAATCTAAACCTATAAATATCAATGAAGCAGGCCAAGATACGCCTAAAGAAAGATTACCAACTGGAATGTCAGAATTGGATCGTGTTTTAGGTGGAGGTATCGTTGATGGTTCATTGGTTTTAGTTGGTGGTGAGCCAGGTATTGGAAAATCAACCATCATGCTACAAATGGCGATAAAGTTGCCAAACAAGACCCTTTATGTCTCTGGTGAGGAAAGTGCGCACCAGATAAAAATGCGAGCGGAACGAATTGGCACTACCTCTGAAAATTGTTTTTTGTTTGCTGAAACAAGTTTATCAGAAGTGCTCAGACAAGCAGAAAGTTTGATGCCAGATATCCTGATTATTGATTCCATTCAAACCTTGCATTCTGATAGAATAGAAGCAGCAATAGGTTCTATATCTCAAGTGAAAGAATGCACGGGTCAGTTGATGAAGTTTGCAAAGCAAAAAGGGGTTCCTGTGTTCCTAATCGGGCATGTAAACAAAGATGGGGCAATAGCGGGACCTAAGGTTTTGGAACACATGGTAGATACTGTACTTCAGTTTGAAGGAGATCGACATTTATCATATCGAATTTTAAGAACCATTAAAAACAGATTCGGTTCTACTTCAGAACTTGGGATGTTTGAGATGAATGCAAATGGTTTACGAGAAGTTACAAATCCATCTGAGATTCTAATCTCTCCAAGAGAACCAGGACTGAGCGGAATTGCATTGGGTGCGACTTTGGAAGGAAACAGACCATTGATCTTGGAAACGCAAGCGTTAGTGAGCCCCACCAGTTATGGAAACCCACAACGAAGTACGACGGGGTATGATTACAAAAGGCTTACCATGCTGTTGGCTGTAATGGAAAAGCGATTGGGTATTCGATTGAGTACGCAAGATGTTTTCCTAAACATAGCCGGAGGATTGAAGGTACAAGATACAGCACTGGATTTAGCGATATGTTCGGCTATATTTTCATCTTTCGAAGATGCCCCAATCGGAGAAGAGGTGTGCTTTGCTGCTGAAGTGGGCTTAGGAGGTGAGATAAGGCCTGTTAATCGAATCGAAAACAGAATCAATGAAGCTGAAAAGCTGGGATTCAAAGAAATTTATATTTCGAAACATAATTTAAAGGCCAAAGACCTTAATCAGTTTAAAATAAAAGTCAATTCTTTTGCTAAACTTAGCGACACATTTAGACAACTTTTCTAAGTGACAGCTTCAAAAAAATCATCCATACTTTGCATGTTTTCTGGCGGTATTGATTCCACAGGAGTGTTGCATAAACTCATGACGGATAGTGAATACTTAGAGCATCCGTTGATTGTTCAACATATTCACATTTTTAATCGTGAGAATCGCGCCTTGGCAGAAGCCTCCGCTGTTAAAAAGATTCTGAAATACTATAAAGAACATTCAGACAGAGAGTTTTTGGTTACGGAAAGTATCTTTAATACTACAGGCTTTGCGCCCTTACAAGCCAATAGGTTTCCATTTGATATGGATGTGTGTGCATTTATGGGAGCTAATATTTGTGCTGCTAGAAAAGACATTGGGCGTGTTGCAATGGGTCGTACCAAAACTGATGTTGACTCTGGTGGAGATAATTTTATGTTGCGGATGAAAAGAGCTCAATCAATATTTAAAAGTGTTTTAGCCCTCGAAAAAGATCGCCTACCTGAGTATATCTTCCCCGTTGTTGATTTTGAGAAAAAGGAAATATGGGATTTTCTACCTAAGGAAGTCAGAGAAAATACTTGGTGGTGTAGACGTCCTATTTATCAAAAGGGTAAAGAGCCAAAACCCTGTGGCAACTGTCATACATGTAAAGAGGTAAATGAGCTCATTTTATGAGCAGCTATGAAGAAATATTCAATGAAAGAGGAAAGTCCTATCACATGGCCATGGAGAAATACCCAAATGCCAGAGATCAGGAATTTAAAGCAACTGTTGATCATTTAGATATCAAGAATGGAATGACTCTGCTAGATATTCCTGCTGGGGGAGGCTATCTGAGTAGATTTCTAACTAACATCAATTACCTGGCATATGATTTTTCAGGGGAATTTGAAGATGGTCATCACGATATTAGAAAGTGCAAAGAGTCAAAAATTGATCTTAAAACTAACTCAGTGGATTGGGTCGTTAGTCTAGCTGCCCTGCACCATATTACAGAGAGATCATCATTTTATTTAGAAATGAATCGTGTCCTTAAAAATAAAGGGCAAATGATCATTGCCGATGTGAATGAAGGAACAGCAATTGCTGATTTTCTAAATGGTTTTGTTGATGAATGGAATAGCATGGGCCATCGAGGGAAATTCATTTGCGATAACGACCAGGATGAAATAATAAATTCAGGATTTCAAGTTGAAAAAAAGAAGGAAGAATACCTCTGGACATTTGAAGATTTGGATTCAGCCAAGGATTTTTTCAGGCTTCTTTTCAGACTCGATTTGCAACCACCGGACGACCTTTTGGAAAAGGCAGTCATTGATTTGGGTGTGGTTGAGAAAGAGGGATTATTAGGTATTAAATGGGGTTTAAGCTACTTATTATGTAGTAAGTCTTAAGCTATTGTTCATCAGTATTTTTCTTACCTGTTCGCCCATTAAGACTCTTTTTGTCCACACTCGTGTCACGTTGGGTACGCTTGTTTTTAAGCTCTCTTCGCTTCTGACGTTTGATGATGGAATAAATCCCATCTCTTTTTTTGGTTTTTACCTTTTTCCCTAAGAATACGTTTGTATCAAGTCCTTTTGCACCTGCAATAGGACCTCTTGAAAGTCCACTTTCGGGTTGCGTTGAAGCTCTTCTTCCTATGACAAAACTCATACCAAACCTAAAGTCAAAAGCCTTTGCATCAGGCACTGAGAAATTCACCACTTGGTCTGCTGCCAAATACATTTGTACAGGACCGCCTCTTGCAGTCAGCGCTGCACCTATGTTAAAAAACTGCTGAGGTAATTTAGTGGCACTAGCAGATGCAGTAAAAGCCCTACCAAACTTATAGGTAACTCCACCCCCATACAGCATTTTAATCTGTCTTTGTACAAGCCTTGAACCACCAGTCACGTAGAAATCAATCTTAGGACTGTAATGATATATCCAACTTCCTTGTGCTGTAACAGGGAGCCAGCTTCTGTACGGATTAGAATTTTCAGTGGGTTCGAATTTATCAAACAATGAGTCTTCCAGTGTTTGGGTAATATTGTCTAAATCTGCAAGATCTACCCCGCTGTAGATAAAAGTGGTATCATTTAAACTTCGGTTCTCAATATCCTCTTTCCAATTAATAAATCCTATGTCTACTATGGATCCGGTTAAAGTGTAATATCTATTTAGTTTATAAGTACCACCGATATCAAAAGCTACCCCCTTGTTTCCATTGAAAATTAAGTGAGATCCAAGGTCTCCCTCATCTCCAGAGTAGATGTCTTTACCAGAGGATCTTAGCGTAGCATTTTTCCAGTTAGCGTCTACTTGGAAAGCCTCTCCATTCGATGTGATTTGAGCCTTAAAATTCCCAGGTGTGCTGACATTCGCAAAGCCAATTAAAAATTTACCCCTCACACCAAAAGTAAACTGATCATTCACTGGAGCCGCCAATCCTAAACCAAACTCCCTAAAATGAGTTCCTACAGATCCAGCATTTGAAATTTTCACTTTTTGATTTAGGAAATTAGTATTGCCTTTAAAGACATAGTCTACAAGCTCTTCAGAATAAACAAAATCAAAATCTACCCGCTCATTAATGGTTAAGCTTAAAAGAGGGCCAGCATCAAGCCTATATCCAATATGCAAAAGGTTGATATTCGCTTTGACACTGAGTGTGTTTTGACGCTGCAGGTTACTAAGAATTTTATCAACATCTACCTCTATTCTATCTGCTTCTTTAGTAAACACTTCATTATAACTCACCTTGTTGTTTACATGTAAGTGAACACCCGAGAGCACCGGTAATCCAATAAATAACTTTCCCTCCGGAATAAGCGAAGGGTTTATTAAATTATTCTGAAATGTGGCATTACCTAAATGCTGGAATGAAACACTTGTTTGTGCATTTACTAGGCATGCTAAGGTCAGGAGCAATATGGTGATTGAGAATTTTCTCATCTAAAGGTCCAGGTTCAGTTTTCCACCAATACCTACTTTAAGCGTAAGTTGATAATCTGCCAGAATTTTGACATAGATTTCTCTTGATGTTTGACTAACAGGTGTATTAAGCGTTAATGTAATTAAGATATGTGAACCTGCGGATAATGCTTCAACGCCTTCAGGAGATAGAGGTATATCTGCGGTGACGCCATTTGGGTCAGTAACTTCTCCATTAACATTAATGAATGGAGCAACCATAACAACATTGTCAGTAATGGTGAAAAGTGTAGCACTATCAGCGTCCTGAATTTCTAAATTAACTAAAGCAGAGAATGGTAATCCATTTATGGTGACTACTCGTACAAAAGCTGAATCAACATTTTTAAGATCAATACCACCATCTAAATCAAAATAGCCTGTTTCTTGCATGTTTTCTAACTGTATCTCCATTGGGATATTCATGCCTACATATGCAGTGATCTGGCTGGTTGGTTGGAGATAATTTAATTGGCTTGGGTCTGAGGCGTTAGATATTCCGGACACGTCAAAATTCAGTCTTGCTGGAGATGAACCGAAAAGTTTGATAATATTCGAATTAGATCGATTAACTTCTATCGTGGTTTGCGCAGTTTCTCCTTCAGTATTTGGTCCAGGAGAGTTAACATCTGAGCCTTGAATTGTAGGAGGATTGTTTACTACATCTCCACTCAAATTAACCACGTTCCCACCATTCCCATCATCTCCACTAATTCCTGAAAGATCTAACGCCACTGGCACACCAAATGAATTTCTAAAATCAAAGGTCATTGTAGGGTTACCAAACGTAATTCCCTCTCTCTCTGCCTCGCTGAAGAATTCAATATCAATTGATTGATTTCCTACCTGAATAGAGTCTTGACCAAACCTTCCATAAATAAGATTGAACGTCTGGTTTCCAAATGTGATTGTGAACGTAACCTGTTCATTGCCGATTAGGTTGTCGGTAGCTGCAAGGTCAACGGTTCCATCAAAAATCACTGAAAATGTATTGCTCGCACCTCCGGTTAATTTCGTTTTATGATTGACTAATGATTGTGTCTGTGTATCATTCCCCGGCCCATTTATTGTGCCATTTATAACAATTGCATTATTTGTGTTGATATTAGAAGTATTTGCAATGGTATAAGAATAATTAAGAGTACCGGATAATTGTGATGTTGTTTCAATGGTCAGGTCACCTGTTTGATAAAACAATGAATCAATTTGCTCACCACCTACGGGATTATAGGCCAAATCGAATGACTCGAACAAAGTCTCTTGCCTCGGTGTACCTGCAGGACTTGCTGGAGCTGTTAAAACTCCATTCTGAACGATATCATCGATTTGAATGAAATCATTTGGTGCATTATATACGATTGTATCAAAATATTGGAGAGTGATTAGCGAAGTACTGTCCTCCATAAAATCAGTGGAGTCAGTCTGCTTTACAAGCAAATCACGCATGATATAAGTAGTTTCACCCAAAGGAAAACTAAACACACCAGTGATAGGTTGCATCTTGACATTGTCGAAATCTAAGTCTCCAACATTGCACCCTGCAATCAATGATGCGGAGACAACTATTAACACAAATTTTTTCACCGCTGACAAATTGATCTAAAATTAAGCTTTAATTAATAATAATCTCATTTTTTCGATTAAACCCTAATATACCCTGTATACCACCAGTATGTAATAGGACTATTCTAAGATTTTTTTCAAATTTATCGGTTTTAATCATATCCCAAACGCCAAAAAAGGTCTTTCCTGTATAAATCGGGTCTAATTGGATGTTGAAGTTTTCTTTAAACCAATTGATAAAGTCGATTAATTCTGCATTTGTCTTAGCATACCCACCAAAATGATAGTCTTCAAGAATTGAATAGTTGGTGTTCTTGATCACTTCTGATTTAACTAAATTTTTGATTTCCTTGTAGATAAAACTGCCTTTTAGGCAACTTACCCCTATTATTTTTTGATTTACTGCTGATTTAATCAGCCCGACCATTGTCCCGCCAGTACCAATTGGAGTGACCATCACATCAAAAGGTACAGGAATTTCATCAAGTATTTCTGAACAACCCCTGATTGCATACTCATTTGTACCACCTTCAGGTAAATAATAATGGTTTGGATAAGAATCGATCAATGAAGTTGGATGGTCTCTTAGATTCTTGTATTCCTCTCTTGATACAAATTGAAGTTGCATTCCGTCAGCATGTGCCTTTTGTAGGGTTGGATTGCTGTCAACTTTTAATTCATCTCCTCTTATAATTCCAATGGATTTAATGCCATATTCTTTAGCTGCTGCTGCAGTAGCAGCGATGTGATTACTAAAAGCACCCCCCATTGTTATCAATGAGTCCTTACTTTCTTCCTTCATCTTGAGGAGGTTATACTTTAGTTTCCTCCACTTGTTACCCATTATTTCCGGATGAATTAAATCATCTCGTTTAACATATAGGCGAATCTTCTTTTTCTCTAAAAGGGCGTGATTGAGTTCCTCTGTTGGTGTTGGAAGGTTTACCATCGCTTAAATTTACACCTATGACAGATGAACCAAATGAAATTGAAGGAGACTTATATGAGCATCATCACATAGTAGTGGATGCAGGTCAAGAGCTTCTCCGGATAGATAAGTTCTTGATGGATCGACTGCCAAATGTTACCAGAAATAAAGTACAAGCCGGAATTAAAGATGGGTTTGTAAAAGTTAATGGGTTTGATGTAAAGCCAAATTATAAAGTTCATCCCGGAGATGAAATTTCCGTTATGCTTCCAGAGCCTCCAAGAGATGAAGAGTTGGTTCCAGAGGATATTCCACTGGATATTGTATTTGAAGATCAATATTTATTGATTGTGAATAAACCTGCCGGAATGGTGGTACATCCAGCTTACCAAAATTGGTCTGGGACGTTGGTAAATGCACTTGCATATCATTTTAAAAACCTGCCTGAGATGAAAGGGAATGACGGAAGACCGGGCTTAGTGCATCGAATAGACAAGGATACTTCAGGCCTTTTAGTGATTGCCAAAACTGAACAGGCAATGAACGGGCTAGCTAAACAGTTTTTTGATCATAGCATAGAAAGAACGTATTATGCATTGGTTTGGGGAGTTCCTGAAGTAACACAGGGAACTATTGATGTAAATGTTGGACGGAGCTTAAAGGACAGACGGATTACAGCTGCGTTTCCTGAAGCAGATTTTGGTCGCCATGCGGTCACACACTATGAGCTTATTGAAGATTTAAGATATGTTTCATTGATTAAGTGCAATCTTGAAACTGGGAGGACACATCAAATACGGGCCCACATGAAGTATCTTGGACATCCCCTTTTTAATGATGAGACTTACGGAGGTTCAGAGATAGTAAAAGGGACGGTATTTACTAAATACAAACAGTTCGTTCAAAACTGCTTTAAGATAATTCCGCGGCAAGCACTTCATGCTAAAACATTGGGTTTTATCCATCCCATTACAAAAGAAAACGTGTTTGTGGATTCTGACTTACCCGAAGATTTTGCATCTGTTTTGGATAAGTGGAAAAACTACATTGATCATACAGACTAAAAAAAGGCCTTCAAAAAAATTGAAGGCCTTTAACTGATTACATTTTCTTAGCGGCTTTCTTTAATTCTTTCAATGGATTGTCATGTTCCTTGTCTAATCCTAGAATTACAAGCTTTATATTTCGATACTGTGCATTGAGTTTAAAGTCATTCAAAATCTCCAGGATATCCGGGTGAATGAAGTGAGACCTGGAAGCATCAATAGTGATTTCAGAGTCATCAGGAAGGTGAGAGACTGTTTCTATGATACTCGCCTTATTCAGGAAGGTTAGATTTTCTGACAGTTCCAATCTAAGCTTGGTAGTTCCATTACTTTCAAGCGTTTCTACTACATAAGGTTTTCTGAAATTATTATAAAGTATCTGGAAGATACCCACGACTAAACCGAGCAAAATTCCAATCAGAAGATCTGTAAAAATGATTCCTAAAATGGTTACCATAAATGGCACAAACTCAGATTTTCCTGCAGCATACATCTGTTTAAATAAAGATGGCTTTGCTAGTTTATATCCAACCACGATTAGGATAGCCGCAAGGCTAGATAAAGGAATCAGGTTAAGAACCTGTGGAATAGCGATTACTGATATGAGTAGTAAGACACCATGCATGATTGCTGATATCTTTGATTTACCACCCGATTGGATATTCGCTGAACTTCTAACAATTACCTGAGTAACTGGAAGTCCACCAACCATACCAGAACAGATATTACCAACGCCCTGTGCTAAAAGTTCTCTATTGGTAGGTGTGATTCTCTTCTGTGGGTCTAACTTATCAGTTGCTTCCACACACAACAAAGTTTCCAATGACCCAACCACCGCGATGGTAGCACCTAAGATTAGCACATCTTTTCTAATCATTGCAGTAGGATCAAAGAACGTAAACTGATTAATAAAATCAGAAAATGATCCAGCTACAGGAAGACTCACCATGTGTGATTGATCAATGTATAATGAAGAGCCAGAGAACAATTGATTAATAACTATACCGGCTGTTACAACCACCAAAGGACCCTGAATAACCTGAAATATTTTAATACGTTTCATAAACGGTCTTTCCCAAAGGATGAGAATAACCATTGAGATGACGAAAATTACAAGTGCTCCCTCCTGAATGTAATTCATCATGTTTACAAGTTCTGAAAAGGTATTCTCTCCATCAGGCTGGAAGAATTCCAAATCACCTTCCGGATCGGCATCATATCCCATTGCATGCGGGATTTGTTTAAGGAAAATAATGATACCAATGGCCGAAAGCATTCCTTTGATTACAGACGAAGGAAAATAGTATCCTATAATACCAGCTTTACTTATTCCAAGTAGAATTTGAATGATACCACTTACTACAACAGCAGCAAGAAATATTGGAAATGCTTCAAGTTCCTGGATGGCAGAAAGGACAATTACTGCGAGACCAGCAGCAGGGCCACTTACACCAAGAGATGAACCACTAATTAGTCCAACAATAATTCCACCAACGATACCGGCAATAACACCTGAGAATAAAGGCGCACCTGATGCCAGTGCAATACCTAAGCAAAGAGGTACGGCAACCAAGAAGACAACCACACTGGCAGAAAGGTCGTATTTAAAATTTTTGAATATACTGGTTTTATGAGAATCCATATGATTTAATTAAGTCGATTGAGTAAATAGTAAAATGAAAATACTCAGATCAACTCGGGAGGTGGGGTGATAAAATCAATGGAAGGCGATATCCAATTTGAATCATGATTGCTTGCTACTTTTTTCCCTTGAGAATTGTAGTAATCATGAAATTTTGATGAATCTAAATTGTGAGTTGTTTTTTCTTTCTCTTTTTCGTTGCTCTCTTCATGTTCAGTCTCTGAATCAATCTCAATAGAAATAGCATCCGCCAACTGCAATGGCAAACTCACCTCTGCAAGCATGGCAGCAGAGAGAATAAATGCGAAAAACTGTATAAAAAGGCTATTTCTCATGGGTCAGGTTAGAACCTCCAACTTCTATTAATGTTTTTGTTATTGGCAAAAACACTTACGCAAACCTAGTGATGTAGGTTTTTCAATGAAAATTTTTCTCATTTTTATGATGACTGTGTTCTAAAGTCGATTATTTGATCGAGGTATTCACGATTGTTGGCTAACCTCGGCACTTTATGCTGCCCTCCAAGTTTGCCTCTGGATTTCATCCAATTATAAAAGGTATGCTGTGGAACAACGTGGACGGTCGGTTGTTGTAAGGCAATATCTTTATAACGTTTAGCATCGTAATCAGAATTTACTTCGCGTAATTTTTCATCTAACAATTTAGTGAAGCGCTCAACGTCATCAGGTGATTTTGTAAACTCAATAATCCATTCATGCCCCCCTTTCTGACCTTCATCAAGGTATAAGGGACCTGCCGTGAAATTATCAATTGTGGCATTTGTACGTTTGCAGGCTTCAGCGATTGCCACTTCCGCATTATCTATTATTAACTCTTCTCCAAAGGCGTTTATAAAATGCTTTGTTCGTCCGGAAATCTTGATTCTAAAAGGATTGATACTTGTGAAAGTAACCGTATCTCCAATACGATATCTCCAAAGACCGGCATTGGTGGTAATTATAATGGCATAATTCTTTCCTACCTCTACTTCATCAAGTGTAAGAGTTCGAGGGTTTTCATTGTCCAGCTCACTGAAAGGGACGAATTCATAAAAAATGCCATAGTCAAGCATCAAAAGCATGTCTTTACTATCCGTTTGATCTTGAATTCCGAAAAATCCTTCTGATGCGTTGTATGTTTCCATGTATCGCATCTTTGAGGATGGGATCAATTTTTTAAAAAGCTCTTCATATGGTGTAAATGAAACCGCACCGTGAAAAAAGACTTCCAAGTTTGGCCAGACCTCTAATAGATTATTCACTTTATTCCTTTCCAGAATTTTCTCAATGAGAATGATCATCCAGGTAGGAACACCTGAAATGTTTGTGACATTTTCATTGGAGGTGATTTCCACCATCCGATCTATTTTATCTTCCCACTCGTCCATAAGTGCGATATCCAGGCTGGGTGTTCGCACCATTTGGGCCCACCATGGAAGGTTTTTTAATAAAACCGCAGATACATCACCGTAATACGAGTTGGAATTTTCATCAAACTGATTGATTTGATGACTTCCACCAATAACCAGTCCTTTACCCGCAAACATTTTTGCATCAGGGTAATTATTGAAGTAGATACTTAGCAGGTCTTTGCCTCCTTTATAATGACAATCATCCAGCGCTTCGGGAGAGACGGGGATAAACTTACTGCGGGCATTAGTAGTACCGGAAGATTTTGCAAACCATCTAATTTCAGAAGGCCAAAGTAAGTTTTGTTCACCTTTCATCAATCGCTCGATGTAAGGATAAAGCTCTTCATAGTTTACGATTGGTACTTTGTTCTTGAAGTGCTCATAATTTTCAATCGTCCCAAATCCATATTTTTTTCCGTATTCGGTTTTTGATGACTTTTTGACCAAATCCTCAAGCAGCTCGTTTTGCACTTCATGAGGATATTTCATAAATAGCTCAATTTGATGAATACGCTTCTTCATCACCCAGGACAATATCGAATTGAGCAGCTCCATGTACCTAAATTATTAAATCTTCCTTTTTAACTCAAAATGTTTACCGAGGTAAACTTTCCGTACCTGTTCATCATTGGCAAGCTCTTCGGCTGTCCCAGCTTTGAGTAGCCTTCCTTCAAACATCAGATAGGCTCGATCTGTGATGGAGAGTGTCTCATTGACATTATGATCTGTTATAAGGATACCAATATTCTTATTTTTCAACTGAGCAACGATGGTCTGAATTTCTTCTACTGCAATGGGATCTACACCTGCGAATGGCTCATCCAATAGAACGAAGTTTGGATCTACGGCCAATGCTCTTGCAATCTCCGTTCTTCTTCGTTCCCCTCCAGAGAGCACTTGGCCAAGGTTCTTTCGAACATGAGTCAAACTAAATTCTTCAAGCAAACTTTCACATTTTTCTTTTTGCTCCTGCTTACTTTTTCCAGTCATCTCGAGAACTGCAAGTATGTTGTCTTCCACACTTAATTTTCTAAATACCGAAGCTTCTTGAGCAAGATATCCAATGCCTTTTTTGGCTCTTCTGTACATGGGTAATTCGGTTATATCTTCCTGATCCAGATAGATATGCCCTTCATTTGGTTTTATCAAACCTACAATCATGTAGAAAGAGGTTGTTTTCCCTGCACCATTTGGTCCGAGTAGACCAACGATTTCTCCCGTTTTCACTGAAACGGAAATGTCATTTACGACCTTTCTTTTTTTGTATTTCTTAACGAGATGTTCTGCACGTAATTCCATAAACGAGCTGCAAGTTATGCATCAAATTTTACATCCTTGAGATTCAAAATCAGCGACTTGTTTCCCAGGTAATTATTTTCCTCCAAATGATAGGCAATATGAAAGGGCTCACCGATTTTCAGATTGGCAATTTTATCTGCCATATTGAATCCAATAAACTCAAAAAGCTTCGTGCTGTTTTCAGCATGTACGAATCCTTTGATGTGCTTATCCTTAATCACTTTCGGAGTTGTATCCACGTAAACATTTTTTGTGCCAAAGACGGGCGCCATGTTCTGAGGACCAAATGGCCCCATTTGATTCATGATGTTGTAAGTCTTGAAATTAATTGCTGATAAAGGGATTTCTGTGTCTATTTCAACTTTCGGGATTAATTGCTCAGGAAGAATTCGTTCGCCAACGACTTTTTCGAATCGGTCAATGAATTTTTCAACGTTATCTACCGGTAATGTTAGGCCCGCTGCATGTGTATGTCCACCAAATTGTTCCAGTAGATCAGAACATTCAGAGATGGCATCATGCACATCAAATCCATCAACTGATCGGGCAGATCCGGTAGCTTTTCCATTGGATTTCGTGAGGATGATGGTAGGCCTGTGGAAGTGTTCGATACATCTGGATGCTACAATCCCAATAACCCCTTTATGCCAATCCTCTTTAAACAAAACGGTGGATTTTCTATCTTCCTCAAAAGCAGAAATCATCTCCAGCGCTTCTGCAGTTATGGTCTGATCAAATTCTCTGCGTTCTTTATTTCTGTCATTAAGATTATCAGCGAATGTATCCGTTTGAGTCGAGTCTCCAATCAAAAGATTGACACTCTCTTTTGCATGAGTTAATCGTCCAGCGGCATTGATTCTGGGGCCTATTGAAAAGACAACATCTGAAATGGAGAACTCATTTTTCTTGCCTGAAATTTCGATGAGCGATTTCAAACCTGCAGATGGAGATTGATTTAATTTCTTAAGACCATAATATGCCAATATTCTATTCTCATCTACAATAGGTACAATATCACTGGCAATGCTTACCGCTACTAAATCAAGGAATTCAAAGAGCTTATCTTTCTCAATTGTATTTTGCTGGCAAAATCCTTGAAGCAATTTGAATCCAACCCCACATCCGGAAAGTTCCTTAAATGGGTACATACAATTTTTTTGTTTCGGATCAAGCAAGGCAAGGACATCTGGAAGCTCATCTCCTGGAAGGTGATGGTCACAAATGATTAAATCAACGCCTCCATCTTTAGCTTGCCTGGCCCGTTCAATTGCTCTAACTCCACAATCAAGCGCAATGATTAAATCAAACTTTTCATTTATTGCATAATCAATGCCTTTCTCGGAAATGCCATATCCTTCAGAATATCTGTCAGGGATATAGAATTCAAGATTATTGGTAAACTGCTTGAGAAACAGATAGATTAAACTAATGGAGGTAGTTCCATCCACATCATAGTCACCGTAAATCAGAACTTTTTCCTCATTGAAGACAGCCTCAGTTAACCGATTGACTGCTTTGTCCATATTCAGCATGAGGAAGGGGTCGTAAAGCCTGGAAAGTGAGGGTCGAAAAAATTCTTTTGCCTGATCGAACGTTTTGACCCCTCGCTGAGCAAGAATCTTGGCCAGATAAGCGTTGATGTTAATTTCTTTGCTCAACTGCTCAACAGTAGCAGCATCCGGATTTTCTTTATATACCCACCTTTTTTCCATATTTTAGAAGCTAGCAAATATCTGATTTAAATGACAAAAATATTTTAGCGTCGCACTAATCTTGAACAAGGATGAGAATTGCTCTGAATGAAATATGGAATTTTTTGAAGATGGTCAACAGTAAAGAGCAAGGTTGGTCCTATTCACTGTGCGCAGGCAAAGTGAAAGTAGATTCCATTACCACAGAGATGATGTTGGCACTCAAAGATGATGATTCATACGATACGGAGCTACTACCATCGTTATTTACGTTCAGGGAAATTTTGTGGCAACCGGATGTTTTCACGGAAGCTTCCATGAGCATTCCCTCAATAAGAATTTTACAAGCATTTTGTGAAGAAGCATGCGCTGAACTTGAAGAACAAAATAAACCGTCAAATCAGATTTACATTCCCTTAATTAAAGGCATTGGTAGTTGCTGTGCAAAAGCAACAAAGTCTCTGGAAAAAGAGAAAGCGGATGTAAAGAAAATTCTTGGGGATTTCAGAACCTGTGCTTTCCCGGTCATAAAATTTTTCATCTATCACCCCAAAAACAGACAAGACTACTATCAGGATGCCTTGAATAGACTCAACTATGCTGTAAAAATTATGCTGACTCAATTTTATGGTAGATATACTGAGCTTGAAGACCCTTATTGGAAAGTATCTTTTTCTAAATCCAAAGTGAAAAAGGATACTGAACAAAAGGAAAAGGAACAATAGTTTTGCAATTCCAGTTTAGCATCAAACATGAGCCCCAAAACTGAAAAAGAACTGCCTGACAAGCGAAGGTTTCTAATTAGAAATCTTCTCAGGGGATTCTTGTGGCTTGCCGTAATTGTTATTGCATTCATTTATGCAAGAAAAAATTATGACTTCTCCATGGAGACAGTCCTTGGTCCAGTATACGATCGGCCAACCATCGTTTACTTGATTTTTCTTGCCTCAGAAGTAATCTTCGGTATAATACCTCCTGAATTTTTCATGATCTGGTCATTGAGAGGAGAAGATCTGCTTCTTTACGTCAACAATATTATTGCACTATCAGCCATCTCATATGTGGCAGGTATAATTGGTTTTGGAATAGGAGCATATCTAAAAAACACTCGTTTTTATCGCATCATGAAAATTCGAGTGTTTGGCAAGTTTGAAAAGCACCTAAACAATTATGGTGGTTTTTTGGTCGTAGTAGCAGCGCTGACACCCTTGCCGTTCTCAGGAATTGCAATGTTGGTAGGATCAGTGCATTATTCATTTAAAAAATATCTTTGGTTTTCTCTCTTCCGATTTCTTAGGTTTCTGGCCTATGGAATAGTGATCTGGGAAGCCAATATTCTCTAATGTATCTATGAAGAAAAAGGGAGTATTGTTGGTCAATCTGGGCACACCTGATTCCACAAAAGTATCGGATGTTAGAAAATATTTGCGTGAGTTCCTGATGGACAAACGCGTCATCGATATCCCTGCCTTCCCTCGCTTTCTGTTGGTTCAGGGAATCATTGCCCCATTCAGATCGCCAAAATCTGCTGCAGAATACCGCAAGCTTTGGGATGAACGAGGTTCACCACTCAAGTACTATACAGAAGATATTACTGACTTACTAGCTAAGAAGCTGTCAGAAGAGTATTCAGTAAAGTTTGCAATGAGGTATCAAAATCCATCATTACAATCCGTTCTAAAAGAATTCCAAAAAGAGGAGGTAGCCAGTCTACATGTCATCCCTCTTTTCCCACAGTATGCATCAGCAACAACAGGTTCTGTGATAGATAGGGTGATGGAAATTACCAGCTCTTGGCAGATTATTCCTGAAATCAAATTCACCTCACAGTTTTTGGAGGAAGAACTCTTCATTGAAACAATTTGTGACCAGGGTAAGAAGTGGATGGACAAAGAGGACTATGATCATTACATCTTTAGTTACCATGGATTGCCGGAGCGACAAATTAGAAAAGGATCTTACGGAGATCATTGTCAGCTGGGGAAATGTTGCAGTACACTAAATGAACACAATCGTTACTGCTACAGGGCTCAATGTTTTGAAACCACACGATTAGTTGCGTCGAAGCTAGGGATCAAAGAAGAAGACTACACAGTTTGCTTCCAATCCCGATTAGGCAAAGACCCATGGGTGAAGCCTTATACCGAGGATACTTTGAAAGCCCTTGCCAAAGACGGAAAGAAAAAAGTGCTGGCATTTTCACCCGCATTTGTGTCTGACTGTCTTGAAACCACCATAGAAGTGGGTCAGGAGTACAAGGAACAATTCATTGAAGAAGGTGGCAAGAAATGGGATTTGGTTCCAAGCTTGAATGCAGAAGATAAATGGATTGAGTGTCTGAAGGGATTAGCAACGCAATAAACCTGTAAGTATTTAAAGCCGTAAGAAATGACCATGAAATTCTTGGTCATTTTATTTTCAATTTTGCTTCTCAATATCGATGCATCCGCACACCCTGCCTATGGCATTGTAGTCGATCAAGAACAAAACATTTACTTCACAGACATTCATCACAACGGAAGAGGATCAGTGTGGAAGCTTTATAAGAGTGGTGAATTAGAGCTCATATTAGGTGATTTTCACGCACACAACATTTCGATGGATGAATTTGGATTTCTCTACACAGCACATGGAGAGGGAACTCAGACCATGGTTCGTATTTCTGATAATGGGATTGACACCATTTATTCTAGCTTAGACCCTAAGAAGTTTTTTGGAGGCAATGCCACCTATAACAAAGGCCGAATCCTATTTGGGCTGGATCATTTTCTATGGAAGATTGACAATGGTAATAAGGTCAAAATGAGTGATCATTATTTTGAGTGGAATCAGTCCATATATGCAGCTCCTGATGGGAAGGTTTATGCTTCTGATAAAGCATTAAAACAAGGCAGTATCATTGAAATCGATGAGGAAGGTTGTAGTAAAATCATCGCATCAAATCTTATTACTAAGCTGAATCGTCCCATTGATAAGCACAATGATGTCATTCTTGGGGTCACCAAGGGATGTGATGGAGCCATTTATGGAACAGAAACGGCAGGTCAAAGAGTCTTCAAAATCAATGAGGATAGAAGTAATGAGACCTTTTATCGCCCATCAGATGGTTGGACACCTGTCGGTCTGGATTTCTTTTCAGGAGATGCGTATGTGCTGGAGTATGATTTGGATAATAATCGTGGACCGAGAATTACGAAAATTAAAGAAGACAGAACTCTGGAAATAGTATTTGAATACGAATAAATTTAAAAGAAGAAATGATCAATTAATGATGATCTTTTCTCTAAACAATCTCGATTCAGTCTGAATCATAACAAGATATATTCCAGGATCAACTCCGCCAATCTTAATTTTTTCTGACTCCCATGAATCAATGGTGCGGCCATTGATATCCATAAGCTCAGCTTTTTGTATTTCTTCTTTGTAATCAATGATGATTTCTGAAAATGCGTATGCTGGATTTGGGAAAATAATGGGTTCCGATTCCAGCTGACTAACATGTATTAGATCTTCTTGCAGAATAGTATCTCGTTTTGTTCCTTCAATTCCCACTAGTGTCACATCATAATATCCAGGCCTTGAATACGAAATACGGACCTCTTCACCTTCAAGAATGAATGGATGTCCACCAGGCAGTGACCAGTAATAAGTGTCGTAATTGCCACTCGCCTGAAGGAGGATTTCTTCACCAACCTTAATTAATAAGGTGTCTGTTAAAATGGCGAATGGAATTTCGGTGGTGCAGTCCTCAAGGTTTTCCTGAACAGCAGAACTGATGTTATTCAACAGAGAGTAAACATTTTCTCCGGGACACAAGGTTGAGCACCCATCCCTATGCCCAACAATTGTCTCAAGATTACCCAGTGAGTGATTATAGGTTTGAAATGGCTCTCTGCCTTGATTATATAATTGATACGTGAGTAACTCTTCCAGAGTGACGATACTAACAGATGATGGCGTTACAGTTTCGTAATTCCCCAAAAGGCAAACACCTAATGTTCCTGAGTTGGACCCACAAAAATGTGCACCCCGTACTTGATCTTGACTGCCACTCCCGGGATCTCTTCCTGCATATAGAGTGCCATCCTGAGCAATTAAATAATTGTATCCAATATCAGACCAACCATTCACCTGGGTATGATATAAGTAGATATCCCTGACCACCTGGGTATAATCTGTATTTGAATTGGATCCGGCCGAATGGTGCACCACATTGTGAAACACTTCATGAAAAGAACGAGTATAGTTTGGATCAGGTAAGCCATTTCTCCAAACGGATTGGGAAACTGATTCTGGAGACTCTTCACAAATTGACTGTTGATCACTTCGATATTGGTCTTGGGAAATTTCAGGAGCATTACCGCTGGTTATCAAATGAACGGAGAAGTTGTGATCGATTGGAACTTCTATGTTAACCTGCCTGACAGGTGTAGGTAACGAAATGAAGTAAGTTGGATTCTCCACATCTTCATCTTTAGGTATAAGGAGAGAGGGATTACCAACAACACTAAAGACTGCTTCCCGATCTGACTTGATAACTACAGCAGTGATTAAGTTTTCAGATGAAACAGCAATAACTGTATCCTCACTATGCCACTGATAACTGGATAAGTAGGAACTGCTTCTAATTTGATGTTGGCCTAAAGCATTACCAAACACTAAAAGAAGTATAATAAGGAGCTTGGTTCTCATCTAAAGCTTTAAACGTATCACAGAGAAAATCATTCTCCTAAAAAGGTGAATGGTTAATATTCTATAAGATCTTCGTCATTATCGAATTTAAATTCAAAATTTGAAGTCTTCTTTTCTACTCGTTGCATGTTCCAATGAACCACGATCCAAAGGGAACAAAAGATCACGATGATACTCATAATAAATAATGAACCACCGTCATCATTCACAATGAATCCAAGCTTGGTAAAGTGAAGAAAATTTGCAGCACTAATGATGCTTAGAGAAATAATGGAACCGATGATATAATAATTGGTAAGCAAGAAAATGGTTGCTACTGATTCAATAGAGGCAATTAAATACCGACCCCAGGGTTCCCATCCAATGCGCTCAAAAATCCAAACGCTTTCTTCGGCACCACTGAATTTAAATGGAAGTGTTTGTGCTAATATAATTGCCACAATCAACCTGGGAATAATGTGTGCCAGATCTTTGGTCTTAAATGCATGAAATATGGGTCTAATCTTCATTTGAAAACAAGTTCAACTATAGTTAAATGCAAACTATCATATTTAAAATTAACTGACTTTTTAATAAGAACATTTCAGCCCTAATTGGCATCTATAAGACAACTCTATGTATGATTTCTGCCAACCTGTCAGTTTTGTTTCTCTGGAACAGAATTTGATCGTTGAGCCTTGAACAAAAAAATTGTAATTAAACGATGGCAGAGAAAGGTACAATCTCAATACACACGGAAAACATCTTTCCAATCATAAAAAAATTCCTGTATTCCGATCATGAAATCTTTCTTCGTGAATTGGTTTCAAACGCAGTAGATGCAACCCAAAAAATAAAACAATTAGCATCTCTTGGCGAGTATGGTGGTGAACTGGGAGATCTCACTGTTGAAGTGTCATTCGATCAAAAGAAAAAGACCATTACCATTTCTGATAATGGGATCGGAATGACTGCTGATGAGATCAAGAAATACATCAACCAAATCGCATTTTCAGGTGCTACTGAGTTTGTAGAAAAATATAAAGACAAAGCAGACAATCAACAGATCATTGGACACTTTGGTCTTGGGTTCTACTCAGCTTTCATGGTTGCCAAGAAAGTAGAGATCAATACACTTTCACATCAGGAAGGAGCGGAAGCTGCAAAATGGATTTGTACTGGTGAAACGGATTTCGAAATCAAAAAAGGATCTCGAAAAACCCGAGGCACAGACATCATCCTTCACATAGCTGATGATTCGGAAGAATTCCTTGATGAACACAGGTTACAAGGTATTTTGGATAAATACTCCAAATTCTTACCTATCCCGATAAAGTTTGGGCAAAAGGATAAGCAGGTAGAAGATGGAAAGGATAAGGATGGGAATCCTAAATACAAAACTGAAAAGGTTGATAACATCATCAACGACACAGATCCTATTTGGACAAAATCTCCAAATGATCTAAAAGATCAGGATTACCTTGATTTTTATAAAACATTATATCCATTCAGTGAAGACCCACTATTCTGGATTCATTTAAATGTCGATTACCCATTCAATCTTACGGGAGTTCTATACTTCCCTAAATTGAAAAAGGATTTCGATCTTCAGAAGAATAAAATTCAGCTTTATTCACGTCAGGTATTTATCACTGATGAAGTGAAAGATATCGTGCCTGAGTTCTTACAGTTACTACACGGAGTGATTGATTCTCCAGACATTCCATTGAACGTATCAAGAAGCTACTTGCAGTCAGATTCTAATGTGAAGAAGATCAATGGCTACATCACTAAAAAGGTTGCTGATAAATTGGCAGAGCTTTTCAAAAATGACCGAAAGGGATATGAAGAGAAGTGGGAAGACATTGGCGTATTTGTAAAGTACGGAATGATCTCTGAGGAGAAATTTGATGAGAAAGTGAAGGACTTTGCTTTGGTGAAAAATGTTGAAGGCAAGCACTTCACCATCGAAGAGTATAAGAAACACATTGAGGCAAATCAGACCAACAAGGATAAAAATGTGGTAGCCTTATACACGACCAACAAAGAAAAGCAACACGGCTACATTGAAACTGCTCAGAAGAGAAGTTACGATGTGATTGAACTTACAGGCCCAATTGATCCACACTTTATCAATCATTTGGAGCAGAAAAACGAGAAGTTCCAGCTTCAGCGTGTGGATGCAGACGTTATTGATAAGTTGATTGACAAGGACGAAAAGAAAGAATCCGTTCTTTCTGAAAAAGAGCAGGAGACAATCAAAGAAATCTTTGAGAAGGCGATTAACAATAAGAACAATAGCGTTGCAATTCAGCCAATGGCAACCGATGATCTTCCTGTGACAATTACATTGCCTGAATTCATGAGAAGAATGAAAGACATGCAGGCAACTGGTGGCGGCCCAATGATGTTTGGTGATATGCCAGTAACCTTATCTGTTGCAGTCAATGCCAATCACGCCATGACTAAGAAAATTCTTGAGGCGGACTCTGATGAATCAAAGCAGATGTTAGCTAAGCAGGCGTATGATTTAGCTCTACTTGCTCAGGGGATGTTAGAAGGTAAAGATTTAACAGACTTTGTCAATCGAAGCGTAGAATTGAGCTTGGCTTAGTCATTTTGAGCTAAGAGATTACTTTTATTGAATGAAAGAACCCGTCATGCATAAGATGTGACGGGTTTTTTATTTGTCCATTTCAATCAAGTCTTTTTCACTAATCCGAGGGTGGATGACCAATGCAATCTCATCGCCTATTAGACTATCCATCGCTCCAAAATCAAGCCCTATTTCTTTTCTGCTGATGGTGATTGTCTTGGATACAAACCTTTCATTTTTCTGCTCAAGTGCAGATTTTAATGTCACGGGTATTCCACGAATTTCAATTTCGACATCCATTTGAAATACACGCTTATCCCTATTTATGATAGCTTTAAAAGGGACTGTTGGATACTCTTCTACATTGAGATATTGTTCAGTCAAAATGGTTTCATCGCGACTAGAGTTTCCTGTTTGGATGCTGCTTGCATCGACTTCTCCTGTTGCGATCCACTGATTGTCGGACACTCGATTTATTTGAACATTAATCTCTTTAAAACTCCCCTCAACTGTCAAAACACCCATGTGGCTAATTTCAAATGTCACATGGGCATTTCTTACTTCTTGATAAGGGACAATGAGATAAATCAGATAGACGAATAGCATGTTAATTCAATGGTCTATTCAGCAATACCAAGGATAGCAAAACTAATTTTTACATCATTGGATACAATATCACGACCATTGGGTAATTGCATGGTTTTTCCAACACCATAATCTGTACGATTGATAACCAGGCTTCCGGTAATACCTATTGATTGCTTTCTGGTCGGAAGATCAACATCCGGTCCGTAAATGGTTACCGGAACTTCAATTTCTTTCTTTGTGCCATGAAGTTCAAGCGTACCTTTCGCCATGTGACCATCTGCAGATTTTTCAAGTGAATTCAATTCGAATTTTATTTCTGGATAATTAGATACATCCAGAAATACTGGACTTTTAATGGCAGCGTCCCCGTCAATATTATTCGCTGAATAGCTATTTGTTTGAATGGTCAAACTCGCCTTGGTTTCCTCAACATTTGCTGAATCAAAGGCAATACTTCCTGATAGTTGGGTGAATCTGCCTACTACGGGAACTACGCCAAATCGCATCACTTCGGTTTGAACAGAAGTATGACCAGCGTCCACAATATATTTCTGACTTTGACCAACCGATAAATGCGCAGTTAAAACAATGGCGATGACAGGGATGAGTTTTTGAATAAGATTTTTCATAGTCTTTTTTAGACCAAGAATACTTTCTTATCCTTCAGCATTCGACAATTCCAATCGGGATTGCCAAACTCAACCCATCTTTTTTAGAAACTGAGAAGGTGTCTGCCCCTCAAATCGCTTGAATGCATTAACAAAAGAGGTTTTGTTGTTAAAACCAGATTTGTGAGCAATGTGGAGGAGCGTATATTGATTTTCGTGTTTAATTTTTTCTTTAGCCTCTTTTACTCGGTAGCTATTTATTAGATCAAAGAAGGTTGTTTGCATGTGCTGATTTAGTATCTCTGACAATTGATGATTTGAAATATCCAGTTTGTCAGCCAAATCTTTAAGCCTTAGACCATTCCTTAAGTATAATTTCTCTTCTTGAATGAGCTTTTTGAGTTGATCGGTGTAACTCACAGCTTCAGCCTGTTTTAATCCACTTTTTTGATATTTAGAGGAGACATCTGGTTGCTGGAATCTTACACCAAATAGCTTATAAGAAATAGCATAAAATAAAAGGGAGGAAGGGATTACATAAAGATAATCCATGTGACGCCTGTAAATTTCTGTGAAGAAAAGTAGGATCAAGAAAACGGTAGCTAAAAGCAAGATGAAAAGCATACCGACCCAAAGTATTTTGAGCCATTTTAATCGATCATAATCGATATCAGCAAATTGATCATGTAAATTCAATTGATAGTTATGGATTAGATTCCTCCCCTTTAAAAGGAAATAAGCCAGATATAGAAACTGTCCAATGAATATGAATGAATAAACATATTGCCAGGTATTGATTTCATCGGGTCTGCTATCGAACGGCGTGAGCATCCCATAGTGGACTTGCCTGAAAGTCAGAAAGTCGTCCAGTACAATAGGGATAATTAAAGTGAAAATGAAAAAGGGGAGTAAGTAGCTATACTCCTTTCTCGAAATATTTTCACCAATCAGTGTCTTAAGATAAAAGTAAAATATGGGTCCGATTAATAACCATGATCCATGGCGAGTACCATAAAAGACATTTAAGCCAATATTGAACGGCCAGCGAATGGAAAGGAACTCCAGCTGTAACCAAAAGAGACCCAGAAGTAAAAAGAGTAACCATTTTCCTTCAGGTCGCTTATGCTGTTTCTTCATTAATAGGAGGTTGATAACAAAAAAGCTATGCGCTAAGCTGACAATAATGACGATGGTCCAAAGGTCTATCGAGGAGGGCATAGAGTTTAAATTAGTCAAAAGAAACAATACATAGACCAAAATGGGCTGCATTTGAAACCACCCATCAAACCATTCTTTTTTCTCCCTGTTCTATTTCTTACATTAGACGTCCTAAAAATCTAAGATATGAAGAAGCTCCTAACCTTAATTTTAATAACATTTACTTTTTTGTCCTTCGGACAAGTGGATATGGCCTATTATCTCCCAGAGGGTCAATCTTATAATCCTGATATTCCAACACCAAAAGATGTGCTTGGCTATCATCCGGGAGAATGGCATGTGAGCCATGATCAACTACTCTACTATATGCGGGAAGTTTCAGCCGCTTCTGACAGGATGATTATGCAAGAAATAGGCCGAACGTACGAAGGCAGGCCTTTGATTCACATTACAATTTCCAACCCTGTAAATCTTGCGAACCTTGATCAAATTAAAGCAGATCATAAGAAATTGACGGATCCTTCTTCCTCGGGCACACTCAATACAGACGAGATGCCAATTGTCATGTGGCTTGGCTATTCAGTACATGGTAATGAAGCAAGTGGATCTAATGCCTCTCTATTGACAGCTTATCATCTGGCGGCAGCCATTGGTCCTGAGATTGATGAATTGCTTGAAAATTCGATTATCATTCTTGATCCTTCCTTCAATCCTGATGGACTGCATCGATTTTCTACCTGGGTAAATACGCATCGATCACACGTGATCAATCCGGACCCTAATGACAGAGAATACAGTGAAGCATGGCCCGGAGGAAGAACCAATCATTATTGGTTTGATTTAAACAGGGATTGGCTTCCACTTCAGCACCCTGAATCTCGTGGCAGAATAGCTAGATTTCACGAATGGAAACCAAATATTCTGACAGATCACCACGAAATGGGTACCAATTCTACCTTCTTTTTTCAACCAGGCATTCCGGCCAGAAAATTTCCATGGACGCCAGATAAAAATGTGGAATTAACTCATAAGATGGCAAAGTTCCATGCGGAATATCTGGATAACATTGGATCACTTTACTACAGCGAGGAGAGCTTCGATGATTTCTATATTGGTAAAGGGTCCACTTACCCGGATGTGAATGGAAGTGTTGGAATTCTCTTTGAGCAGGCAAGCTCCAGGGGTCATGCTCAGGAAAATGATTTTGGCATTCTTACATTTCCAATGGGAGTAAGGAATCACTTTACAGCCTCTTTATCTACTCTGGCGTCAGGGATTGCGCACAGGAAAGAATTTTTAGATTATCAACGAGAGTTCTATCAGGGAGCTTCCAATCTAGCCGCCAATGATGCAGTAAAAGCGTATGTCTTTGGCTCAGCAAAGGATCCTTACAGAAATTATGAGCTTGCTAAAATGTTGATTCAGCACGAAATTGATGTTTACACATTGAGCAGAGACCTAAGTAAGAATGGAAAGTCATTTAAAAAAGACAATGCATTTGTTGTTCCAATGAATCAGGAGCAATACCGATTGGTTAAAGCAATTTTTGAAACCAGAACTACTTTTAATGATAGTCTCTTTTATGATGTTTCAACATGGACCATGCCGTTGGCATTTAACCTGCCATATGCTGAGCTGAATAGTAAAGATGTTGGTTCCATAAATATGGGAGATGCAGTTGAAAGTGTTGATTTGCCCACTGGAGAGCTAGTAGGTGGAAAAGGAGCCTATGCCTATGCCATTGAGCCTCACGGTTATCTCTCTTTTAAAGCAATTAATAGATTATTAAGTAAAAAAGTAGTTGTTCAAATTCTTAATGAGAGGCATAATGATGGGTCAAGAACATTTCCTCGAGGGACAATGCTTATCCCTGTTGGGGTTCAGGAAAACAAAAGAACGCTAATTGAGCAAACAATTGATCAAATAGTGAAAGAAGATGCTGTGAACGTTTATGCACTGAAAACAGGACTTGCACAATCTGGAGTGGACTTGGGGAGCAGGAGTAACTCTACGATGAAGGAACCAAGAATCGCAGTTTTGGTAGAGGGGGGAGTAAGTAGCTATGAAGCTGGTGAAGTATGGCACCTATTAGATCAGCGATACAAAATGAAAGTCACATTACTACCGGTGGATAGATTGAGCCGAGATTTGTCTCGCTATAATAGAATCGTTATTCCAAACATGTGGGGGGGACCGAATGAATCTCAAAAGAAGAATTTGAAAGAGTGGATTTCTCAGGGAGGTGTAGTTATTGCCTGGAAAAATGGAGGAAAATGGCTTTCTGATTCTGAAATTACCGGAGTAAAATATGCTAATGGGGATGATGAAGATGAAGAAAAAGAAGAGCCTTTCAAAAGCTATGAAAACCTGGATGAAGAGCGCGGTGCTCAGGTAACGGGTGGATCTATCTTTGAAGCAAAAGTAGATTTGACTCACCCACTTGCTTATGGAATGGAGAGTGATCGAATGGCGTTATTTAGAAATCACAATCTGGTGATGGAGAAGTCAAAGAATGCCTACGCTAATCCATTTGTATATTCAGAGAGCCCTCTATTATCCGGTTATGTGTCGGAAGAGAATTTAGATAAGTTTAAAAACTCACCTGCAGTTACAGTTTCTAATGTAGGTAGAGGAAAAGTGATTACTTTGGCAGATAATCCAAACTTCAGAGCATTCTGGTATGGTACCAATAAAATCTTTATGAATGCGTTGTTTTTTGGAGACGCCATTAGTCGTGGTGCGGGTGAATAAAAATTAGATAACTGGATGAGAATTCAGAAATATGCAATATTAACAGTTAGCCTCATATTTATGGGGCTTTCTGTATTTTCTCAGGAAGGAGAATCTTTGGAAGATATCTTCAAAGTGGATTATGATACCCCTTTGACACTGGATTTGGAGGCCGAAGAGGCAGAGGATTCAGGAATTGAGCCAGTCAAACAGAAGAAAAAGAAGAAAAAGAAAAATGTCTTCTTTGGTATCAAAACCAAAAAAGGATTTACACGATCTGGCTTTGGTAATGACGTCATTTTTGAGATTTTCAACGTCTTGAAAGAGTATGAAGGTCCTCCCGAATATACATCAGATTTTTACTGGTATGATTACAAGAAAAAGAAGATCATAAATTCGCTGAGGGTGGATAAACGGAATGCTGGTGTTCTGCATGGTCCATACAAGAAAATGTTAGGCGATCAGGTCATCGAGGAAGGTTGGTACTACAAAGGTCTGAAACATAGAAGATGGGTCCGTTTTAATCGTCATGACATACTTCAAAATAAATCCTATTGGTGGAAAGGTTGGCCTCAGGAATCTAAGCTTGCTTATTATGATTTTAAAAAGACCAAGTTGAAAGAGGTAATACCTGTTCATTTTGGTGAACGAGATGGCGAGTATTGGGCCTTTCATGAAGATGGTTCAGTTGCAGTAAGGGGAAATTATAAGTTTGGATACAGGGTTGATCTGTGGAGAGAGTATTATGATGGTGGAAGAGTAAAGCGTGAGGTGATGTATCCAAAGGATCCGTTTGATTTCAAGTTTGATCCTTACATTGTTAGGGAATGGGATAATAAAGGCACACTTATCTACGATCGAAGTAAGTTTCTTAAAAGTAGACGCTAAAGCTTCATTTCCATTTGAACATTGCAGCGGGCATATGGAGTACAATAACCTTCTGCATCTTTAAATCCCAGTTTATAGTAGAGGTTGATCGCTGGCTTCAGTACACTGTTAGTTTCTAAGTAAATGGTGTCAGCTCCTAACTCTTTAGCCTTTTCGATTGTCGCAACACCTATTTTCCAGCCTATTTTTTGTCCTTGAGCTTCTGGCGATACGGCCATCTTAGCAAGCTCATAAGTGGAATCTTTCATCTTTATTAACGCACAGGTCCCAACGGGTTTTCCATTAGATGTGGCAATGATAATAGCACCACCTTTATCCAAAATATATCCTTGAGGATCACTTAACATTTTTCGATCAGATTCCTCCATTTCGAAGTATTGATTGATCCATTCCTCGTTTAGTTTTTTGAATGAGGAGGCGTGATGGGGTTGGTAGTCAATTATTTCTATCATCGCTGATAACTATAAAAAAGCCCGGTAGACATAACAACAACAGCTAATATGGCGATATTAATTCCCACTGAAATAGAAAGAATTAAAAATACTATCAGCCACCAAAGCGGAAAAGCAATTATTCCAACGCCAAACTTCAATGTAGAATGAAACACTACATCCTCAGTTTTTCTCAGTATTCTATTGATAATTAGAAAAGGAAGAGGATTCAGCATTCTGGCAATCCAATGGTTTGATTGTTTATGCTTTTCAACTTTAACATTCTTAAAATCAATTGCTATTAACTCATCGAATGAAAAATCTTCATGTTTTGACTGAAAAATGGCTGACTTCTTCTTATGATAATCTTCAGACTCATCAGGAATCACCAATGTTGATTTCATGGATTGGCTGATTGCATCTCTCATCGAAATGAGACCTTTTGCCTGATTAGCTTCGTATTGATATAAGAAATCTTTAATAGCCAATGGCTTTCCAATCTTGATGATTACGGTTGATTTTGGTTTTCTGTGATCGAAAAAGTTTAATCCAACTGGGAGAATGTGAAGGTCTTGCTCTAGTTCATTCTGAGCTTGTAACGCAAGACGAGCGGCACCTTTAGTCAATGGGCGTAAATAGTATTCTTTTCCATGATTACCTTCAGCAAAAATGAGAACAGATTCATTTCGCTTAAAGATTTTAAAGCACGAATCAAATACCTGATTGTTTTGTGAAAGTTTGGAATAACCATCACGGATTCGGTATATCGGCATCATATGAATCAATTTCATTAATGGACTGGTCCACTTATTGAACACATCTGACCGTGTGAGGTAGTGAAGAGGAGTTGGAGTAAAAGCCCCAACTAATAGTGGGTCAATTAAAGCATTTTGATGATTTGCTGTAACTAAAAGCGGGACACCTTGTGGAACATTTTCTAACCCCTCTACATTTATTTTATGATAATACAACCTGAGTCCAAAACGCACGAAAAGCCTTACGAATGCGTATACCAGATCCATTTATACAAGCTCTTCAGAATTAATCAGTGTCAACTTCACTTTATCAATCCTGTTTTCTTCCATGGTGAAAATGGTAATAATGAATGGAGGAATTTCTATCACTTCATTGACCTCAGGTATATCTTCGTGATACGCAAATATTAAACCGCCTAGCGTATCATATTCACCCTCTGGCAGTGCCAGCTCGTACTCGTCATTGAGATAGTCAATTTCATGTCTGGCACTAAAAATGAAGTTGTGTTCATCCAACTTCTGCTCGGTGAGATATTCATCGTCATGTTCATCACGAATCTCACCAAAAATCTCTTCAATGACATCCTCGATACTAACTATACCGGATGTTCCACCATATTCATCAACCACTAATGCAAGGCTCTTTCTATCAGTTATGAATTGAATGAGAAGTTCATTGGCTAGCATCGTTTCTGGCACAATAGGTATTTCTGTAAGTATATTTTTTATTTCCTCTGGTTTTTTGAATAGTTCCATGGCGTGACAATATCCAATTACATCGTCAATAGAATCTTTGTATACGAGAATCTTTGAGTGGCCACTCGCAACAAATTGCTTCTTGAGGTCTTCAATTGAATCATTAACATCTACTGCGATTATTTCAGTACGAGGAATCATACACTCGCGTACCTTGATGGTTTTAAACTCAATAGCGTTATTGAAAATTTTCGCATCAATTTCTGCCTCTTCCTGATCCTTGATATTCAGGATGTTGTTTTTGATGTAGTTATTTAGATCAGTAAGTCCAAACACTGGCTTTTCATCTGATAATTTGTAACCAAATACCAAGATGAATACGGCAGAAATTTTAACAACGAGGAAGACAATCGGGTACATCAAAATGTAGACAACACCCATTGGGAGAGCAAAAAGTCTAAGCGAAAAGTCTGGATTAATTAGAAATAAACTTTTAGGAAGAAATTCTGCTGTCAATAAGACAAGGGCTGTAGAAATGATAGATTGAACAATAAGCACAAGAACATCTGAAGATGATCCCAAGGTAGTTTGCAAGAATGAAGCTACACCAGGCTCCAAAAGTCCGGCCATGTAAATACCGTAGAGCACAAGGGCTATATTATTCCCCACAAGCATGGTAGCTAGGAACTGCGATTGATAGGTAGTAAAAAGGGATAAAATTTTACCAGCAAATGTTCCTTTTTTCTTAAGTACTTCGATGTGCAGCTTATCAGCAGATACAAACGCTATTTCCATTCCTGAAAAAAACGCTGAGAAAAGTAAACAGAGTAGTATGATCAAATAGGGGAGTGGATCATCCATGCTTTCGCTTCATTTTCTTTGGTTTTTTGGAAGACTTTTTCAGCTCTTCTTTCTCTCTCGATTGTCTTTGCCCTTTACGATACCCATATAAAAATAAAAGGGCTAGACTAAACATAAAAATCCAATAGGACTCAGCTATACCTACGACTATTGCCTGGTCAATGCCAATGATAAAAGTAACGAAAGTGAGTACAAATAAGATTATATCAAAAAGCTTCATCTATTGCTTGCTGGGTTGAAGAGGAATATCTCTTTCTCTGGGACGATTAGGATCATCTTCCAAGGTAAACGTTCCACTGGGTTTTAAGATTCGGTACTCGGTGAAATCTTGATTTGACTCCATTCCTTCTCCGGTATGTACCTCGTCTTCAGATTTTATAGTGACAAATTTGTCAGTGTAGAATTTCTCTTCTGTTTGATTCCAAAAAAGTTCTTCAGTCTTTAGCTCATCATTTTTTGCCAGGCTTTTGACGATTACATTTCCCTCTGCGCGATATAGATTATCTTCTTTAGTGAAGTAAACATAGTTGGCTTTAAAGTAGCTGGTGACCTGCCCTCTGCTGTTGAACCATTCTACATGAAAGCCTTCACTCCATTCTCTATCACCGTTTTCAAAGTTGTTTTGTACGGCCGAACGCATTTTCATAACCACCTTACCAGAATCGCTAAGGAGTGTGATTGAGCTATCCATTGAGGAAAGAGGCCCTTCATACAATGGAGCATCAATTAGGTCCTTTCGTTGATTGCATGCAAGCAAAAGAACCCATAGCCCAATAACTAAAAAGCGACCCTGAAATATCTTCAGGGTCGCATTGATGCTTTGGTTGCTGAAAAAATTAATTAGCAGGTCTTCTTTCAAGTGCGACAGTCACGTTGATCCAACATCCGATCGTGATAGATTGACCTTCCTCCATGTTTTCGTTAAATATATCCTCGATAGACGGGAACTGAGCTTTTGCTGCAGCCATCGCTTGCGAGTTACCAGCTTTTTTGTATTCATTGTATGCTGCAATAAATACCGCTCTATCCTGTACTTGGCTTTTTTCACCTTTACAATCATCAAAGCTTGTCATGTAAAGGTCGCCGATTAACTTGTATGCATCTTTATGAGATGGATCAAATGAAAGTGCTCTTCTTGCACTATTTCTTGCAGTAGACTTTTGCCCGTTTTTCATTTGAATACGCGCAATGTTTACATACATCTCAGCTTTTTCTGAATTGTCGTCCGTTAGATCAGCAGCCTCCTGGAAATATTCGATTGCTTTGGCATCATCACCATCTTGAGCATTTTTCTGTGCCATGAATTTAGCAACACCATATGTTGGTTCACTGTTCTGAACGATTCCGGCTGCTTTTAATGCAAGAGGACTATCAAGACATTTACCTTTTAGCATTAAACCAAAAATTTTCTTAGCCATATTAAGGTCTTCACCTTGATCCAGTTTTGGGCCTAATTTTTCCTCAACGAATGAACAACTGATTTCTACTCCTGTAGCTGTCAATATCTTATCGACATTGTCAATCATCTTGTCGTACTTCTTCTTATTATCTCCTGAAACTCTACTTTTCTGTTCTTCAAGCGCATCTGCAATAGCAGAGTAGATCTCAATAACCTGCTCATCGGAAAGGTCTCCACCAGCGAATTTATGCTTGTAAACCACATTCATGTAGGCTACAAGATTGCCAGAGTTCATATTAGCTCCATTGAGTTCGAATGCCTTTGAGTAGAGCTCATATAAGTATGGATATTTTTCTTTTTTCTTGCTGTAAAAGCCGTAAGCATAGATTGATTTTCTATCTAAAATATCAGCTTCATCTTCAGGGTAGTACTGAATTCTTGTATCGTGCAGCTCCAATCCTTTTTGGATATATTCTTCTTTTTTGGCTGCATCAGTCTCCTTTTTGGCAAGTGCCTGATAAATCTTGATGCCATTGATGTAAATGGAAGGATTAAGATTTGGCGTATTGGTTAGTAGCCAGTTCAATGGTGGTATGGCTGCTTGATAATTTTTGGCTTTGTAGGCATCAGTATAGAGAACATTTTTTTCTTTGGCAATGTCCACTTGCTCTCCCCAGTTCCATCCATTTTGGGCGCTTGCTCCTATCGCTAGAGATAGAAAAAAAGCTGCTCCTAGTATTTTAGTAATCGTCTTCATAACTCACTTTTTGCTAATCATACTTTCTTTTTATGAACCACCTATCATTCATGGTTGTTCCTATAACAATCTTATAATAGGTTTCCTTAATCAATCCATTGGATGATTTTCCAAGTTGACCCCATTTAAAGGCAAGATCCAAACTTGAAAAGCCACTTACTGGTAAAGAGGCACCAAAATTAATACCAAAATCTATAAGAGCCTGATCATTTACGATATATGGTAATTTCTGATAGTTAAAACCCCCAGCATATTTGACGCGTTTCCAATAGGTATTGATGTTATCATAGTCCGGAGTAAACTCTCCACCAACAGCAATCTTGAATGAATTATTGTATAGTGTTTCCGGGCTTCCGGCATTACTCCATCCACTAAATTCGAAATCTGCCCCAATTGTATAGTGATTCAACTTCTGATAAGAAGCCCCAAACCCAACCATTCGTGGTAAATCAAATTCGATTTTTCTGGAACCAACATCTACGGGTACTCCCAGCTCACTTCCACTTGATGATAACCTGACAAGTGTAAGTTCAGAATTTCCATTCATTGGAGATTTAGGGCTGAATACTGCTCCAAAATTTAGAAATCGCTCATCAGTTATCTTATGACGATAGCTCATTCCAAATAAAAAATTAAAATCAGAATATGATTGGAGCTGACTATACTGTACAGGATTTGCAACCTGAATTTGTACGTCAATAGAATCTCCATCCACAAGAATTCTTCTGTCTTCGTAAAGAATGATTGTTGATTCCTTTGAGATGGAACCGAAAACATAAGATGCTTTAATTCCAACATTAAAATTGTCCTTTATTTTGAATCCGTTGGACCAGAATAAGCTTGTTAATCCCCCTTCTCCACGATTGTCTGATCGCTGTTTAGTTTCTCCATTCGTACCAGGAACATCCGTATCTGAGAATGTATTATAGTTCACAGAGCTATATGGGAGAATTCCGAAAGATGAAGACCATTTTCCTGGCATAATTGGGAAAGAGTAGCCTAAAAATCGTAATCCCCCATCGGTTGCTGACCCTGAAATCCCCTCTCCTGAGATATCATTTCCAGAAAAACTTCTCTGATCAACCATAAGACCCAGTTGAAAAGTGCTGAAAGTATTATAAATCAGGTTTGCCGGGTTTTGGCTATTAATATGCCATATTGTTGGAGATCCGATCCCAACTTCACCTTGTGCTACATTATTAGGCATGCCTTGGTGATTGAGACTTCCAAGTCCTTGAAATGAGTAAACTGATTGAGATTGAGCAAACTGCCCAAATAACATACAACAGGCAATTCCTGCTATTATCCTTTTCATTGCTGATACTTCCAAATTCGGTATAGACCCTTCTGCACAATTTTTGAGCCTGCAAAGATGTGTGCTTTTAGTTTGGATTCAAAGAAATGAGCATCCCCACCTGTTAATATCATGTTAAGACTTGTGAAATCTTCCTCTAATGTCCTTATTACGCCATTTATTTCATGAATAATACTCCAGAATGACCCACTATATAGACACTCTTTCGTAGATTTTCCAATAACACCAGAACTCAATTCAATGAACTCTTCAGAAATGTCAGGTAATTGGTCTGTATAGTGTGACATTGATTTCATTCTCATCCTTAGACCTGGTGAAATGATTCCACCTTGGAAAGTACCTGCACTATCGATCAAATCTATAGTCATACAGGTTCCAAGATCTATGACAAGATTATCCTTATCTGGAAAAATCTCATTTGCCCCAACAACGGCAGCAATCCTGTCTGCTCCTAACGTTACAGGGGTGCTGTAGTTTAGTGCAATAGGCAATGGGGTTTCATAATTCAGCAGTATTGTATTGCTTCTTTCTTCAATAAAGAATGGAAGTTTTCTAACCGAAGAAATAATCATTGGATATTTAGTGTAGTTCTCCAATAGATCACTGAATTCTGAAAATTTTTTGGTAGGACTAAATTCTCCATTGGAAACTTCAGTGGTTTTAATGGAGCTGTTCCCTACATCAACTAATATTACTTCGACTTTTGACACAATACCGCAAAGGAAATGAAAAATTCCACCTATAATGTTATTGGCGTGATGGCTGGTTCTTCCATGGATGGTCTGGACATTGCTTTAGTCGAATTTGAACTCATTTCTGGAAGCTGGAAATTTGAGTTAAAAAAAGGAGTAACTAAACCCTATAATGATCAATTAATATTTCAATTAGAAAACTCAAGCTGGCTTTCACATGCGGATAAATTGGAATTAGATACTCATTTTGGCGAATGGATTAGTCAACAGATTTTGGAGGTTTCAGACTTTTGGAATGCGGATTTAATCGCTGTTCATGGTCACACTGTTATACATGAACCTGAAAATGGAATTAGCTGGCAGCTTGGCAGGGGGGAAATTATTGCTAAAAAATGTAATGTAACTACCATAACTGATTATAGGACTGAAGATATCCGCCTAGGCGGACAAGGTGCACCGCTAGTGCCCTTCGGAGATTTTGTTCTTTTTGATCAATATGACGCTTGCCTCAATCTAGGAGGGATTTGTAATGTGTCAGTAAGGGAAAGTCATCTGGCATGGGATATCTGCCCTTGCAACCAGGTACTGAATTTCTTTGCTAAAAAATTGGGAAAAGAGTACGACAGGGATGGGCTTTTGGCGAGGCAAGGAAAACTAGATCAAGGGTTTTATGACCACCTCTCAAGCTTTGATTTCTTTTCCAAACCTCCACCAAAATCATTAGCAAACAATTATTTAAGGGATCAATTACTATCTGATATAAATCCTTACGATGGGTTATTCACTTATACCCACTTCATAGTCGATCAGATAAGCGAAAGTTTGAGCGACAAAGGGTCCAGACTATTAGTTACTGGTGGAGGAGCTAATAACAAGTATTTAATTGAAATATTAATGGAAAGACTGACAGATTGGGAGGTTGAGATTCCAAGTCAAGACATAGTTGATTTTAAAGAGGCAATAATTTTTGGATTTCTTGGAGTTAAGCGATTTAGAAATGAAGTCAATGTTCTATCATCTGCAACTGGCGCCTCGAAAGACAGCTCATCAGGTGTGATTCATCTCCCTTAATGATTAGATTTGCGCCCTCAAAATATCAACAACTTAGATGAAAGAGCTCCTTAAAAAATTTGAAAATAAAAAACCAGAAATTGTTTTTGAATGGTCTGATCCTGAAACTGAGGCTGAAGGATGGGTTGTTATAAACTCTCTCAGAGGGGGTTCAGCAGGTGGCGGAACCAGGATGAGAGTAGGACTTGACAAAAGAGAAGTAGAGTCGCTTGCTAAGACAATGGAAATTAAGTTTACTGTTTCAGGACCGCAAATAGGTGGTGCTAAATCAGGGATAAACTTTGATCCAAATGATCCTAGAAAAGAAGGTGTACTGAAAAGGTGGTACCATGCAGTATTTCCACTACTCAAGAATTATTATGGGACTGGTGGGGATTTGAATGTAGATGAGATTCATGAGGTAATTCCTATTACTGAAGATTTTGGTTTATGGCACCCTCAGGAAGGGATTGTTAATGGTCATTATAACCCTCGAAAGCCAACTAAGATTCATATGCTGGGTAGATTAAGGCAAGGTGTTTCTAAAGTTTTGGAGGATCAAGAATACGTTCCAAACTCACCTAAAAAATATGTAGTTGCTGACATGATTACTGGGTATGGTGTTGCAGAAGCTGTTCGTCACTACTATCAAATTTGGGGTGGTAACTTAGGGGAGAAAAGAGCAATAATTCAAGGTTGGGGTAATGTTGGATCTACTGCTGCGCTCTACCTGGCCAAGTATGGAGTTAAGATTGTGGGAATTATTGATCGTGAAGGTGGACTAATTAATCCTGATGGTTATTCACTTGATGACATAAAAAAACTTTTCCATGATAAGGAAGGCAATAAGTTGGTTGCTGATGATATGATTTCATTTGATGAGATGAATAAAAAAGTTTGGTCGATGGGAGCTGAAATATTCATTCCTGCAGCTGCATCCAGATTGGTATCAAGAGATCAGGCAGAGGCCATGATTAATAACGATCTGGAAGTAGTGTCTTGTGGCGCCAATGTTCCATTCAATGATACTGAAATATTCTACGGTCCAATAGCTGAGTACGTAGATAAGAAAGTTTCAATTTTACCCGATTTCATTGCAAACTGTGGGATGGCAAGAACCTTTGCTTTTTTGATGGATCCGGAAAATAATGATGTTCTTACAGACGCAGATATTTTCAATGACTGCTCTAAAACAATTGAAAACGCATTGAAAGCAGTCAATGAAGAGAATTCAACCCGTGTAAACCTTGCTGAAACCGCTTTTCAGATTTCATTAAATAAGCTGGTATAAGAAAGTGTAGGTTTGTTTTTCTCCTTGCTAATGATAACTTAGTAGTAATCTGTAACGCCTAAGCATGATCCAAAGAATCTTTGTTGCTTGTTTACTTATGTGCATGATGACGTTGGCCATAGCCAATGAGTATAATCCTGTACAAGAGCATCAAGAAACGCATCAAACACTGGATCACGATACTGGCGCTGAAGACGGACATGTATCGAAGAAGCCAGCACTTTGGAGTGTCATTCCATTTGTGCTATTGCTCTTAATGATCGCAACCGGGCCACTTTTTTATCCTCACTTCTGGCACAAAAGTTATCCCGTCATATCGATTGTACTGGCATTTATTGTGTCAACCTACTATTTGTTTTATCTGCACAACGATCATAGTCCGATTCACTCTGCGGCGGAGTATATACAGTTTATCGCATTACTAGCAGGCTTGTTTGTTGCCTCTGGAGGGATTTTGATCAAGGTTGATAAAGAAGCAAGACCGCTTACAAATGTCATAATCTTAGCTATTGGCGCTGTGATTGCAAATATCATTGGTACCACTGGTGCTTCTATGCTTTTGATTAGACCATTTATTCGACTGAACAAGAACAGGATCAAACCTTATCATATTGTTTTCTTCATATTCATTGTGAGTAATGTCGGGGGTTCACTTACCCCAATTGGAGATCCACCGCTATTTCTAGGATTCTTAAAAGGAATCCCTTTTGAATGGACACTGATTCACAATCTGGTGCCATGGGCAATAGCTTGTATCATTCTATTGGTCTTCTTCTTCTTATTCGACGTTAGAAACAAAACGAATTATGCACTGATGCGAGGGGATGAAGAGGAGGAAGAACCACCCACCGGTAAAATTCATCTGGTTGGAAGGAGAAATTTCATTTGGTTGGCAATTGTAGTCGGTGCTGTCTTTTTGGATCCGAATGTTTTTGATTGGGTACCAGGCATCAATTACATGGGGCAGAAATTTTCTTTTATCCGAGAGATCATAATGTTGCTAGCTGCCTTTGGCTCTTTTAGGTATGCTGATCTACAGGCTATTCAAGGAAATGAATTCAGCTTTGAGCCAATTCGCGAAGTAGCATTCCTATTCATAGGTATTTTCTTTACCATGATGCCAGCACTTGAGCTGGTAAGTGAATTCGCTCAATCTCCTGAAGGAGAGAAATTAATTCGCCCAAGCACACTTTATTGGGGCACAGGGATTCTAAGTGGATTTTTAGATAATGCACCTACTTATGTGAACTTTCTCACGGCTTCCATGGCAAGTGTAGGGGCCGATGTGAATAAGATTCAAGAAGTCATTGCATTCGCCAATAATGGGTATAAAGATTCATTACTTGATTTAATGGCTATTTCCTTAGGAGCCGTCTTTTTTGGAGCTTTCACTTACATTGGTAATGGTCCTAATTTTATGGTGAAGTCGATCGCAGAGCAGGTTGGAATTAAGATGCCATCTTTCTTTTCATACATTATAAAGTATTCGATACCGATACTTCTACCAGTCTTAATTATCATTTGGCTAATTTTCTTCATGGGACATTAGTGGTGTTTGCTCCTTATCGACCAAAATTTTCTTTATTTGTGTTGAATTACTTAATTTGGATAGCACCTCAAGAATAATCACCTTATAATAATGTTGCTTAATTTATTTACAGGTCAGAATGAAGGACTCCTATTTGGAGTTTTCGGTGTAATTATTGTAGTATTTCTGATCGTAGATTTAGGTGTTTTCCATAAGAAGCATCAAAAGGTCACTCAGAAAGAGGCTCTACAACAATCAATCTTTTGGGTTCTTGTTTCTGTTGGTTATGGGACGCTCATTTATTTTTATGGGGAAGGCCCAGCAGCCACATTGGAGTTTTTCTCAGCCTATGTTACAGAAAAAGCCCTTTCCGTTGATAATATCTTTGTTATACTTCTGATCCTTAGATATTTCAATGTCAAAGAAGAATATTATCATAACATCCTATTTTGGGGGATATTGGGAGCCATCGTTTTTAGGGCTGTATTCATCTTTGTTGGCGCTTTACTGATTGCAGAATTTCATTGGATTCTTTACGTATTTGGAGTTTTCTTGGTCTACTCTGGTATTAAGCTATTCAGTGAAGAGGACGATATGGAATTGGAACCGGAAAAGAATCCATTACTTAAAGCTGCTAAAAAAGTACTCCCAATGAGTGCCACCGATAAAGGAGGAAAATTCTGGTTGCGGGAAAATGGAAAGCTTCTGTTTACTCCACTTTTTCTGGTCATCATTTTAATCGAGTCTACGGATTTAATATTTGCGGTAGATTCTATTCCTGCTGCATTTGCCATCACCCAAAATGAGTTTGTGATCTATACTTCAAACATTTTTGCAGTCATGGGACTTAGAGCAATGTTCTTCTTGCTGGCAAATGTTCTGGATAAATTTTACCTGCTCCAAAAAGGTCTTTCAATTGTATTGATATTTATTGGAGCAAAGATGCTGGCAGAGATTTTTGACATACACATTCCAATCTTTTTATCATTCAGTGTAATTATTGGAGCTTTAGTGCTTGCAATTGTTCTGTCTCTTATGTTTCCGAAGGACGAAACTCCGGAGGAAATTATTGAGGAAAAACTTCCAGCAGAAGAATAACTTATCCTTTCAGACTTTTCACACTCTCCATTACTTTGTCACGGAGAGAATCTTTGTATTTCTGAAGATTATTGCCAATGCCTTGATTGGTAGCTCCTACAATTTCTGCGGCCAGAATGCCAGCGTTTTTACCTCCATCCAAAGCCACTGTAGCAACAGGAATACCTCCAGGCATTTGAAGAATAGAAAGAATAGAATCCCAACCGTCAATAGAATTGCTGGACTTTACAGGAACTCCAATAACGGGCAGAGTGGTCAATGACGCTACCATGCCTGGCAAATGAGCCGCTCCACCTGCCCCGGCAATAATCACCTGTAGTCCCTTATCTCGTGCTCCTTCAGCATATTCGATCATTCGATGAGGGGTTCGATGTGCAGAAACAATGGTAAGCTCATATTCAACCTCCAGCTCTTTTAGAATATCTGCTGCTTGTTGCATGATTGGGAGATCTGATTTGCTCCCCATGATGATTCCTACTTTTGGTGACGCCATTATGCTTTTACTTTAATTGTGTCTTTAACTTTCCTAGCCTTGATTTTTAGGCTGTCTATAGTGTCATCTGTAATGGTAACATGCCCCATTTTCCGAAAGGGCTTGGTTAACTTCTTCCCATAAAGATGCACATAAACTCCATTCATGGCCATGCATTCTTCTAATCCTTCATAAAAAGCAGTGCCTGTAAAGCCATCTTCTCCTAGCAAATTCACCATTGCTGCGGGTGTAATGAGATCGGTTGAACCAAGTGGAAGATTTAGAATTGCTCGCAAGTGTTGCTCAAATTGGGAGGTTCGATTGGCTTCAATCGTATGATGTCCGGAATTATGAGTTCTTGGGGCCACCTCGTTTACAAGAATTTCACCTTCTTTGGTCAGAAACATTTCAACTGCCAGTAAGCCAACCATGTTTAGTTTCTGAATGACATCTTTAGCTAAAGCATAAGCTTTATCTTCAGATTCTTTGCTTATCTGTGCTGGCGCAAATAGAAACTCAACAAGATTTTGTTCAGGATGATATGAAAGTTCTACAACAGGGAAACAAGCCATTTCACCGTTTTCATTTCGAGCAACAACAACACTTAATTCCCTTTCGAAATCGACCAGTTTTTCAAGCAATCCGGGCTTATCAAAAGCTTTCTCAAGATCATCTTCAGACCTAATAATTTGAACACCCCTCCCGTCATATCCTTCAGTGCCAAGCTTATTTACTGCCGGGAGCATATCTGTATGATTTCCAACCTCTTTTGCGTTTTCAGTCAGAACAAACTCTGAAGTGGAGATTCTATTGGCTTTATAAAATGTCTTCTGCTTTCTTTTATCCTGAATAAGCTCAATAATCTCCGGTTGAGGATAAACAGTCACGCCTTCAGATTGCAGTCTTTTTAGTGCAGCCACACTAACATTTTCAATTTCAATGGTGATCAGGTCAAATTGTTTACCCCATTCATAGACAAGATCTTCATCTGTTAATTTCCCGACAGTTAAGTGCTTCACAAGATGGGCACATGGTGCATTTTCATCTGGGTCTAATATGGAAATATCCAGATTGTAATCAATGGCGGATTGAATCATCATGCGGCCCAATTGACCGCCTCCGAGTACACCAATTTTCAGGTCAGTTATGTCTCTTTTAGGCATAGGGGCAAAGATAACCTTACAGACCAGATCGAGTTAAATAAATAAGAAGGATACTTAATAGAAATGGAAAAACGAGAGCTAGCAAAGAAGAAGAAAGAGGAAAAACACAAAAGTGAAGAAGAAAAAAAGCAAGAAACTGGTTTTCCTAAAGATGTTGATTTTAAGCGATTCTTAGGATGTGGAGGCTAGGTATTTCCTTTGAATAATCCATTCAGCAACAAAAAGATTTGGAACCCAACAAAACCAGGAAATCGTTTGGTAAGCCTCACCTTCCGGCACTCCTGCTATTATCATTAATGGCATAAAAATACGTAGCGTTACAGCTCCTAATGTAACAGCGAAACTCCTAATCATCCATCTTTCATGAGAATTGATATTCCCGGATTTGATTCGGTTAAATGCCAATACAGTAAATGTAAACCAACAAAGAGCCATCATTCCAAATCCAACCACATTATTGAAGCCTCCATTAGCATATAGCGCCATGTAGAATGCTCCTGGAAAGCTTATAAGGACAATTGAGATCACATATAAATAACCAATCCTCCGATGAATTTGTAAGTATTTAGATCTGAAGTTTTTTAAGAATTGCGTCCATCCCAGACCCAATGCCAAGGCACCTCCGATAAAATGCATATGAAAGGCTATCCGCCAGATGGACGAGTCGGAGATTCCATTTAATTTGAATGAATAGAAATCTGTTCTGAAAAGATGTGACAGTGCATACAGAGCGACACCTATGCAAAGGAATCCATAAAATCCATTGCGTAGTTTCATTATTGGCCTTGTTTTACTCATAACTATTCTGAAATAAATACACGTTTGACACGATTGCTAACATTCGTCAGTATCTCATACGGAATGGTATTTGCCCATTTAGCAAGATCCTTAATACCAGGAGTTTCTCCAAATATAATGACAGGATCACCCTCATGAACGTTTCCTTCAGTAACATCTACCATTGTCATATCCATACATATATTCCCAATGGTGGGACATAAAGTTCCATTTATGTTCACGCGACCATTTCCATTTCCAAATACCCTCTGGAAACCATCTTCATAGCCAATTGGAATGATAGCAATTTGACTATCTCTCGATACTTTACCCTTTCGAGAATATCCCACTGTTTCACCCGCTTTTAGATTTTGAATCTGAGAAACGATTGATTTCAATTGGCTCGAATGCCTAAGTGATAATTGTCCCGTTGGGTCAAAACCATGAAGCCCTATTCCTAATCGCACCATATCGAAGTGGTATTGTGGCCATCTGACGATTCCGGGTGAGTTACATGCATGTTTGATGGGTTGATAGCCTAGCGCATTTGCAATCTTCTGATAGGTGTTTTCAAATAGTTCAGCCTGATTGTTAGTAAAACCATCTTCCTGGATAAGATCTGAACTAGAAAAATGTGTAAAAACACCCTCTACCTTCACTTGAGAATTATCATTCAGGATTGTAATTAATTCATCGATTTCTTCAGGATTAAACCCCAAACGATGCATTCCAGTATCGATTTTCAAATGAATTTTCGGAGATTTTTTGGTGTCTTTGAGCATGCGTTTGAGGTGAGAAATGCTAAATATTTCCGCCTGTAGATCATACCTTTCAAACTGCTCAAAACTTTCGGTGTGTGGGTTCATAATCATAATTGGGATATTGATCCCATTTTTACGTAGCTGAACAGCCTCATCCACATATGCCACTCCTAACATATCCACTTGCTGGTGCTGAAGAAAATTGGCAACCTCTAAAAGTCCGCTTCCATACGCATTTGCCTTGACCATCACCATTAATTTGGCCTTTGGTTTCAGTAAGGATCGATATTGATTTAGATTATGTTGAAGCGCTTCGAAATTTACTTCCAGGACCGTCCCATGACTTTTTGATTCCAGTCTGTTGACGACTCTTTCCAGCTCAAAATTCCTGGCACCCTTTACCACAATCATTTCATCATGAAAGTCTGGAAAATTATCCAATAAGGTCTGTGTGTCCTGATAAAAGAGCGATTTGCTGGAAAAACTTTTTGATGCGGTATTGATCCTTGGTCCAACACCGATCAGACGATCAATCCTTTTACTATTCAGCAAGACAGCTATGTCACTGTACAATTCTTCATCGGATTTTCCAGAATGGAGTAAATCTGATAGGATTAAAGTTCTTTTTTCATTTTGTTGATGTGATTCTAAATAATCAAGAGCCACTTTAAGTCCAGCTTCATCATTGTTATAGGAATCATCCAAAATGTAGCATCCATTTATCCCTTTCTTAAGTTCCAAACGCATTGGAACACCTTCTATAAGATCTATTCCTTTTTGTATAGACTTTCGAGAGAGGCCCAACTCCATTGCCGTCACAATAGCATGCGTGAGATTCTCAAGCTGAGTTTCTCCATTAAAGTCTACTTCAAACTCAATTTGATCAACTTTAATGATCTGGCTACTCCACGTAACCTGGTATTTTGCACCATCCTTTAAGCTCCATGTAATGGCTTTATCTTGTAAGGTCTCAGCTATTAATTGAAAATATTCTTGATCGTTTCGGCAAATGACTTTTACACAGGGATGAAACAGATTTAATTTTTCCAAGACCTTATGCTCTGTGCTTTCAAAACCGTCATCATGAGCCTGGCCAATGTTGGTGAAAATACCAATAGACGGATCAATGATTTTTTGAAGGTTAAGCATTTCTCCAGGTTTTGAAATTCCAGCTTCAAAAACCCCGATTTCATGTGTTTCTCTTATTTCCAATAACGAGAGAGGAACGCCAATCTGCGAATTATAACTTTTAGGACTTTTTACGACAAAAAATTTTTCAGATAAGATGGTAGACAACCATTCTTTAACAGTGGTTTTTCCATTACTACCTGTAATGCCAATAATTGGTATTTTAAACTTAGATCTGTGATAAGCGCCAATAGATTGCAGAGCAGCTGTTGTATCAGTTACTATAAGCGAATTGGATTGCGGTAAATCAAGTTCTCGACTTAGAATAAAATTCCTAATTCCTTTCTCCCAAGCTTCTTTTGCATAATCATGTCCATCTCTTTTGCCAGAAACAGCAATGAATACTTCATTCATAGCCCCAGTTAGGTTTCTGGAATCGGTGGAAAAGCGGCTAACATCTACATCCGAGTGAATATCAAGTTTACCATCGACTGCATGTTCGAGCTGTGAAAAAGGCATCATCTAAATTATCAATTCCATCTCAAATTGGTTGACTTGATTTTGAAATCCACATTTTTTTAGAAAAGCATCAAATCCCATCTCGTCATCTGGAATGTTCATAATTGTAAGAGCTTTTTTAGCATCAGACTGAGCTTTATAAAGCAGCGCTTCTCCAACACCTTTTTGCCTGTGAATTCGATCTACTGCCAGTTGTGATATTCTACCTAAATGGGGTTGATAAATCAAATAGCCAAGGATTTCTGAATCATCTTTGGCTAGCAGTACTTTTTCGTATCCACGCTTAATGTGTTCTGAGCTGTCAATAAATGATGGCTCAAAATCCGAAAAATTAAAATTTACATCGTTAATTGACCCTTGACTAACACTTATTTCAGAGTGTGTTTTAAATTCCTCAGTCATTTTATAACAATGAAACCTCCTTTTGAAAGTAAATCCAATCTTTTCATAGAGTGACACTGCTTTCTGATTATTTTCCACTACTTCCAGTAGGATACGCGCCAGAAACTTCGCTTGAATTTTCGGAATGAGAAATTCATACATGTTTTCAGCAGTACGCTGATTTCTAAAGCCAGGTAAAACTCCTGTTCCTCCATTGTATGCTGTGGGAATTCCCTGATAGAAGTTTGATGTGTGTAAAATAAACCCTGTCATTTCATCTCCGTCAAAACTGCCTGCAGAGATGTCCATGTTGTAAAGTATTTTTTTATGGATGCGGTAGGAAAACTCTTCTCTGCTCGGTTGAAATTTGACAGTATTATCTGAGAAGGCTACCTTAAATGTGGTGTATAGCTTTTCAAAATCTCCTTCAGAAATCAGACGTATACTCATAACAAAATCTAAAATATGGGAACCAACTTGACCGAAAAAAGTCTTATTAGTTGCGATGTTATTAAAATTACAATTATCCTTCGAAAATATAAGCGTACATGCAGCTAGATGAGTTAGAAAAATGTATTGACTTAGAGGTAGTAAAAACCGAAAAGCGGAGGCTTGAGATATTTATAGGTATTCTGGTCATTGGTCTGATTTTGCTACTAACCAATATGATCTTTTTTCCTACCACGATTTCAGATACTTTCATTGATAGTAGGAGCATTAAACTAGGGGTTTTTACTGCTGCAGCTTTCATTGTGATACTTTTATTTTCCAGATGGATAGTTGGGAAAATAGCCAATTGTGAGAGGCCACTTCCTATATGGTACAAATACTATTCAGTGATTTCAGACTCAGTGGTACCTTTTATCTGGCTCTACTTCATCATCAAATGGGAAGGAAATGGAATTTTCCTTGACTCTCCATTGATATTTATTTTAGTTCCGATAATTATCGTATCAGCACTTTATCTAAATTTTTGGATCAGTTTCATGAACGGTGCGTTAATTACTGCAGTCTACGTTCTAATCATATATTGGACATTTGAAACGTATGATACAACTTCAATGCTTCCCTCAATAGTCTATTATACGAAAGCTATAATGTTTCTTATTGCTGGTACTTGTGCTGGGTTGGTGGCAAATGAATTGAGTAAAAGATTGACTGTTGCAATAAAAACTCAAGAAGAAAGAGATCAGATTGAATCACTATTTAGCAAACAAGTCTCTAAAGAAGTTGTACAAGCATTGACTGAGACTGGAGGAGCCAGTTTCAAGATTAAGGCCTCTGTTTTGTTTTTAGATATTCGAGATTTTACAAAAAGGGTGCAAACGCTTTCTCCGGAAGAGGTTAATAAATTTCAGAATAAATTTTTCGGACCCATCATGGATTGCATCCATGATAATGAAGGGATGATTAATCAGATCATGGGTGATGGCCTTATGGCGTCATTTGCATCACAAGATGGTGACACTCCGGAAAATGCTTTTAAGGCTGCCAGAGATATTCTATCTCGAGTGAGTCAGATGAACAAGTCTGATTGGAGCGAGGAAATTAAAGTAGGCATTGGTATCCATAATGGTGAAATCATTGCGGGAAATATAGGTAACAATACACGCCAACAGTTTTCAATATCTGGGATACCTGTTATTACAGCTGCAAGGCTGGAGCAATTAACAAAAGACTATCAATGTTCATGGTTGGTCTCTTCTAAGTTTTATAATGATATAAAGCACCTTGCAAAAAACGGCATCTCATTAGGTGCAGTAAAACTTAAGGGGATTGATCAGGAAATGGAAATCATCAAACTAGCATAAAGTGAAATTATACGACAGAGACCTTAGTTGGCTGTCTTTTAATTACAGGGTTCTCATGGAGGCAATGGACGATTCAGTTCCATTACTGGAAAGATTACGATTCACCGCTATTTATTCTTCTAATTTGGATGAATTTTTTAGGGTTAGAGTGGCTAACATCAGAAACATCAAACAGATTGACAAGAAGAAAATTAACAAACGTGTAGATTTTGATGCAAAGACTCAACTGGAGCAGATTCATAGCGAAGTAAGTCATCAGTTAAATGAATATGGAGGGGTTCTTAGGGATGTTATTGAAAAACTAAAGGACAATGGCCATCACATCTGCACGGACACTAATGAGATACCTGAGAAATTGAGACCTCAGCTGCTACATTTCTTTAAGACGAGAGTAGCCGCGTTTCTGAAACCAATTGAAGTCCAGGCTCATGAGGAGTTATTTCTTAATAATCAGGCAATTTATTTAGTGGTTGTTTCAGAATCTGATGAGTTATATGTTTTAAACATACCTGCTGAGGATGTTGGTCGATTTTCAAGCCATAGCTATGATAATAAGCACTTTTACCTATTTCTGGATGATGTTATACGAATTCATCTGGATATAATATTTCCTAAACAGAAGATAAAGGGATCTTATGCAATCAAATTAAATAAGGATGCAGATCTTCAGATTGATGATGAATTTGAAGGGAATCTCGTTCGAAAGATCGAAAAGCAAATTCAAAAAAGAAATTTAGGTATTCCATCCCGTTTTCTATTTGATAAAGCGATAGATGATAAGGCATTATCCATTTTGGCTGAAAAGCTTACGCTATCACCAGAAGATATGATTACCGGAGGTCGCTATCATAACTTAAATGATTTTTTCGAAATTAGGATAGATAACCCGGAGCTAACTTATGAAAATCGAGAAACGATAGAGGTACCTGAATTACAAAAATGTCATTCAATATTCAGCTGCATTGAAAGACAGGATTTCCTGTTGCACTTTCCTTATCAATCATACGATTATATCCTTCAGTTTTTTAATGAAGCTGCAATAGATCCTGATGTTAAAGAAATTAATGTCACATTTTATCGGATGGCGAAAAACTCGCTCATAGGTGAGGCATTGATCAGTGCAGCAAAAAATGGGAAAAAGGTCGCGGTTTTTATGGAGGTAAAGGCACGATTTGATGAAAAAAATAATCTTGAATGGGCCAGCAAAATGAAAGAGGCTGGAGTTAAAATCATTTACAGCTTACCAGGATTGAAGGTCCATGCTAAAGTCGCACTTGTTAAAAAAGAAGATCGGATGTATGGTTTTTTTGGAACGGGAAACTTGAATGAAAAAACTTCTGAGATATATTGTGACTATGGTTTGCTGACCATAAATGAATCAATGACTAGGGAATTGTCGAATCTATTTCAGCATTTACTTACCAAGTATACGCCTCCTCCATTCAAAGAGCTCATTGTCTCACAATTTGGTGCCTTAGAAACATTTCAGTCAAAAATAGACCGTGAAATACAGCACGCGGAAGCTGGTAAAGAAGCTCGTATTATCATAAAAGTGAATAACCTGCAGGAAACATCATTGATTCAAAAGCTTTACGAAGCGAGTAAAAGGGGCGTGGATGTAAAACTTATAGTAAGAAGTATATGCTGTTTGATTCCCAATAAAAACCTGAAGGTTAAGCGCATTGTTGACAGATACCTTGAACATGGCAGGATTTTTTACTTTCATAATGATGATGCGCAGGAAATTTATCTGGGATCTGCAGACTGGATGAATCGAAATTTGCATCGGAGAATAGAAGTTTGTTTTCCGATTCATAATGAAGGTATGAAACAAGAGATTTTGACTATTCTAAAATATCAATGGAAGGATGATATTAAGGGGGTTTGGTTGTCTCAGAAAATGAAAAATAAGAGAGCTAAAGCAGAAAGTAAAATACGAGCTCAGGAAGCAACCTATGAATATTTACTTAATAAGGGTAAGGAGACTTAAAGAATAGCTCCGCAATAATGAAACCTAGAATAGCAAGGACAAATCCAAACATAAATATGGTGTAGCTAAGCCTTAAGAGCCTGTATTTCCTACCAAGTACTGCTCCGAGAAAATAAATATCCTTAATCATACTTCCATAGAGATAATCGGCATCCTTTAGCATCTCAGTCATTCCCCACTTGTAATCGTCAAGACTCATTCTGTGAAAATTACCAAAGAATAAAAGGTTGGCTTTTTTCGCAATGATATCTTCATGCTTGAATTTTCCAGAAGTGACATTTGGACGAGTTGCCAGCACAGCAAATACTATGGTAGTAAGACAAACCAGTGTTAATAGAACTGCCGGTATTGTCATATGGGGATATTCCTCAAGTTTTCTGATGAGTACTGACACCAATACCGAAAGAATAATTGAATTGATGGAGATCATGATGTTTGCCTTGTTGTCAGCAATTGCACTGAGCTCCATATGATTTTTAGAGGTAGTTCGAAACATCGTTTCAATACCTCGAGTAGGCGTAAGCTCTTTAGCTTTTTTTACTTTTTTCTTGAGCTTAGAAACTTTTTCTTCGAGCTCTTCTACTTTTTCGCTTTCTGCCATGATTTTAAGCGATCCCTTACTTTTTTGAGGTTCTCTTTTACTGCAAGCTCATAATTTTTTCTTGCATATTCGGTAAAGAAACAGTGTTTTTCCAGAAACTCCTCATTCATTTGAAACCATTCATTTTCAGAGATCTCACAAAGTTTCGTCTTTTGGATTTCTTGATGAAGTAGATCCGCCTTATGAAAGTAATTCTCGTCTGCCAAATGCATTAGATCAGCATCACAAAGTACTTTTTCCATGATATTGGATGGATTTTGTGGCATTTGTGTAGCCATTATACAACCCACCACCAATTCAATTTTCTCAGTAGGATAATTGAGACTTTGAAGAAAATTCTCAGCGGATTTTGCACTGTTTATTTCATGATTTTCACAACCTTCAGCATACCCTATATCATGAAACCACGCAGCTATTAGAATGATCTCTATTTCTTCCTGTTTCAAGTTTTGAGTTCCAGCTATTTCCTCTGCAGAATCAACAACATCAATCGTGTGATTAATGGAATGATAAGTCATGTGATCAGGGAGCTGCTTTGAAAGCACCTTGATTACATAATCTTTTACTTTACTGACGACTTTGCTATTAAGCATCTTTTCCTCCAAATCATTCACAAATTAGAACAAAAATTAGGCAATTTAGTGTTGTAGCCTTGACATTTTAGATCAACCTATGACTTTCATAAAGAACATAACTCTAATTTTATTGTTCATTTTGTTCATTTCTTTTAATCAAAGCTGCTCAACAACAACTTTTGGTCAGCATGCTGATAGTCTATTTTTGGTTGACAACCAGATGAGGATTACCTATGATTTGAAGCGACCTGCAGAAAAGTATTTTTTGCCGTATGTCCTCGAAGAGGTTTCTGGATTGACTTTTAAATCGCCGCATAACTTGTTAGCTGTTGATGATGAATCAGGCAGATTGTTTGAATACGATCTTAGAAAAAAGGATATAGTCCACTCCATCATATTCCATAAAGCGGGAGATTATGAAGGTATAGAATTGGTTGATGGGACAGTTTTTGTGTTAAAAAGTGATGGAGACATTTATGAATTCCCATATGGCTCACAAAAGGAGTCAGTGGCGGTAAAGCATGAAAATATATTAAGCTCAAAAAATGATACGGAAGGGTTAGGATACGACCAAAAAAGAAATCGACTATTAATTGCATGTAAAGAGGAAGCCGGAATTAAGGACAAGAAGATTAAAGGAAGAGGTTTTTATGCTTTTGATTTGAAAAGTAAAAAAGTGGAACCTTCCCCAATTTTTGTGTTGGGCCCAAAAGAGTTAGAGTCATTTTGGGAGAATCACAAATCAATTAATTATGAGCGTAAGAGAATTAAATTCAAACCCTCTGCAATAGCAACACATCCAATCTCTGGTAATTACTACATTCTATCATCAGTGGGTAAAATGTTAGTAGTTGTGAATCATAAGGGTGAAATTTTAGCAACGTACCCAATTTCACCAAGAGTTCTTGGTCAGCCGGAAGGTATTTGCTTCTCACCATCTGGAGACCTCTTTTTAAGCAGTGAAGGCGAAGGCGATAGAGGGTATATTCTGAAATTCAAAATGAAATCAAAGAACCAATGAGAAGTCTGTTGTTTTTATTGATCGTATTCCCAGGCTTACTTTTTGGTCAAAAAATATTTCTAATTGGAGACGCAGGTGAACCCAAAAATCCTGATCTTAATCTGGAGCTCTTAAAAGAAAAAATGGCCATAGCTTCTGAGGAAGATTTTCTCATTTTTCTAGGTGACAATCTTTATCCTAAGGGGTTACCCGAAAAAGAGCATCCGCAAAGACAGGAAATGGAGAATAAACTCATTCCACAGCTTGAAGTAATGAAAGCTTTTCCTGGCAAGGCCTACATTATTCCTGGAAATCATGATTGGGCTCAGGGAAGAAAATATGGATGGGAACGTGCACTAAATATGGAGCGTTTCATCAGGGAATATTTTGATGGAGAAAATGTCTTCCTTCCTTCTGGTGGTTGTGCTGGCCCTATCGAAATCCCAATGAGTGAAAAGTCGACCTTGATCATTTTGAATACGCAATACTTTCTTCATGGGTGGGACAAACCAGATGAGGATGATAACTGTGGAAGTAAATCGACCATAGAGGCACTGGAAGACTTGAAAACGATGGTTAGTAGAAATGCGGGCAAGCATATTCTAATTGCAGCACACCATCCGGTATATACTTATGGAGAGCATCATGGAAATTTCAGCTTCAAGGACCAACTAAAGCCACTTCCCATTCTAGGCAGTATTCAACCTCTTTTTCGTCGAGTAATTGGCAATATTCAAGATAATACTCACCCCAAATACAGAGCTGTGATGAATCAGGTGGTAGCAGCTATGAATGAGGCTGAGGAGGTTATTTATGCATGTGGTCATGAACATTCATTACAGCTAATTCAAAAAGAGGGGCATCATTTCATTGTGAGTGGTTCAGGATCTAAAACCTCGCATGTCAAGAAGGGAAAAGGTAGCCTCTTTGCAAAGGAAGAACAAGGATTTGCCATTTTGAATATGGTGCCTTCAGGGAAGGCTTATGTTCAGTATTGGGGCATAAATAATGGGCTTCTGTTTGAGACAGACCTATATGAAAAAGAATTAAAAGAAACACTTGAAGAACTCCCTGCGCTAGACTTTAACGATAGTACAATTGTAGTAATTGCCAGTAAAAAATATGAGGGTGATAAAGGAAGACATAGGTGGCTTGGGAGAAACTATAGAGATGTCTGGTCTACTCCGGTAGAAGTTGAAGTATTCGATATCGGCATGGAAAAAGGGGGGCTGGATGTTGTCAAAAAAGGAGGAGGAATGCAAACTAAATCACTACGCATGGTGGCTGATGACAAGAAAGAATACGTCCTTCGGTCCATTGAAAAATATCCTGAAAACGCGATCCCTACAGCTCTTCAAAAGACATTTGCGCAAGACATTGTTGAGGATCAAATTTCTGCTTCCCACCCTTATGGTGCGTTCATTGTTCCATATTTGGCAGAACCAGTAGGTATTTATCACACGAATCCAAAGCCTGTATTTATACCGGATGATCCACGACTTGGACAATTTCAAAACACCTTCGCCGGGACGCTTGCATTATTTGAGGAACGTCCGAATGAAGCAGCTTCAAGAAAGCAATTTTTTGGTGGAGGTGAAGATATTGATGGTACAGAAACGGTAATTGAAAACCTCAAGGAAGATAATGACAATGAAGTGGATCAGAATTTTGTGGTTCGGAATCGAATTTTTGATATGTGGATTGGGGATTGGGATCGGCACGATGACCAGTGGAGATGGGCTCAAATAGATAAGAAAAACGGTAATATTTATCGCCCCATACCGAGAGATCGGGATCAGGCATTTTTCCTCAATGAAGGAATTATCCCAACGATAGCTGCAAGAAAATGGGCCCTTCCCAAAATCGAAGGCTTTGATGAGGAAGTGGATTGGGCACCTGGGATAAGCCAAAACGCCAGATTTTTTGATCGGACTTTCATGAACGAACCCGATTGGGCTGATTGGCAGAAAGAAATTCAATTCTTAAAAGAAAACCTTACTAATGAGGTTATTGAAAATGCAATAGCCCAATGGCCTGAACCAATTGAGAAATTGACGGGAGAGCGAATCAAAAATGGACTCAAGGCACGTCGAGAAAACATGGAGTCATATGCTCGTGAACTTTACCTTTTTCTATCAAAAGAAGTTGATGTGACCGGGTCTGATAAGCACGAATATTTTTTTGTAGAGCACCTTGATGAAAATCAAACGAAGGTTATAGTTAGAAAAAGAGAGAAGGATGGGGACTTGGAGCAGATCATCTATGAAAGATTATTCCTCTCTAGCGAAACCAAAGAGGTCAGACTTTATGGGTTAGATGGAGAAGATGTGTTTGAAGTGAAAGGTCCCAAGTCTAAAATAAAAGTAAGGATCATTGGAGGAACAGATAAAGACTTAATCATTAATGGTAATGCTGATGAAAAATTAAAAAACGTAAAAGTCTATGATCGCTATAAAAGCACAATAGTACAAGGTAATCCTAATGGAATACTAAAACTGAGTAATAATCCTGATATCAATCGGTATAATCGGAAGGCTTTTCAATACGATGTGCTAATGCCACTTGCAACAGCCGCCATTAATCCGGATGATGGGATATTCCTGGGCGGTGGATTTATGTTTACCAAGCATGGCTGGAGAAAAGAACCTTTTGCTGCAAAACACTCATTTACAGCTGTAAGGGCATTAGAGACAGGCTCTTTTCAGGCAGACTATTCGGGAGAGTTTACGGATGCTTTTGGTAAATGGGATTTAAACACCTCTCTTTTATGGCAGGAACCCTTCTTTGTAAATAATTATTTTGGTCTCGGAAATGAAACTAGATTTCATATGGATCAGTTTGTAACACCAGATGACGACCCTATTGATTACTACAGAGTGCGCATGGATCGACTCGATCTCAATGTGGGACTTTCGAGAAATGTGGGGGCAAAAGCAAAATTTTACCTTACAACTGGGTACAAATCTATTGAGGTAGAAGAAACAGCAAATAGATTCATTACAGATCAGCCAATCACAGAAGATGTTTTTAGACCTAATCAGTACAGCCGATTGGTAAGTGGGATATCCTTTGACTCTAGAGATAACCAAACTATGACAAGAGCCGGAATGACTGCAATGGCAGAAATAGAGCATCTTGAAGCTTTAACTGACTTCTCTCAAAGTACGACAAGACTTAATGCGGAGTGGGCATTTTATCTCACGACGAGACTCCCATCACGACTGGTCATTGCAAATAGATTGGGAGCTTCGCATATTACAAATAAAGAATTTGATTTCTTTAACGCAAGCATACTAGGTGGCCGCAAAAACCTACGAGGATATAGAAGAACCAGGTTTTACGGGCAATCGTCCTTTTATCACAATCTTGATCTTAGATTGAAAATTGCTTCATTTAGAAGTTATATCTTCCCTGGACAATTTGGATTGTTAGCCTTTCACGATGTAGGCAGAGTCTGGTTGGATGGTGAAAACTCTGATGAATGGCATGCAGGTAAAGGTTTTGGAATTTGGATAAGCCCACTAAATACGGTGGTCCTCAACTTAAATTACGCCTTTGGCGAGGATGAGAATCTACCCACATTCTATATGAGCTTTTTCTTTTAAGAAAAGCCCCCAACTTGAGGGCTTTCTTATTATTCTACAACTTCACCATTAAAGTGTAAGTAGGTATACTCATCAGAGTCAGAAGTTTTGATTCGGATGTTTTTCTTGAAGGCACCAAGCTTAGCTGATTTGAAATCAGCCGAAATTGAAGCGGTTTCTCCGGCTTTAATTTCCTCTTGTGGAAATTGAATTTTGGTACAGCCACATGATCCTTTGGCTTCAACTATTCTAATAGCAGCACTACTGGTGTTTGTAAACTCAAATGATAATTGTGTTACCTTATCTTTAGAAACTTGTCCAAGATCTATGGAAGTTGTTTTCCATTTAAGAGGTGTCATTGCGGCAACCACAGCTACTGCGATCCCAAGCATTAAAATTGATGTTAGTTTTTTCATTTTATAAAAATTTGATTGACCCAAATCTGAAAAGCTTAAACCCTAAGTACTGTTAATGACATGCTAATGATTGTTAATGAGTTGTTAAACAAGGTTTTCAGCAGATTAAACCTTTTACTTTTGAAATATGAAGAATGCTCACATTCGTGTATTAGTTGTTCTCGCGGTGCTTTCGTTGGTTGGAATAGTGGGAACTCAGGTGTTCTGGTTAAATCGGGCAATTGAGCAACAAGATCAGGTATTCAATCACAATGTTCATGTTGCTCTTCGCAATGTAGTGGAGTCTCTTTGTGAAGCCAATGGTAAGGACTTTCCATCAATAAATCCAATTGAGCAGATTTCAGGAAATTACTTCATAGTTCGTACCAACGACAAAATTGACCTGGCCAATTTGGAGTATTTAATAACTGCAGAAGTCAAGAAAAGAGCTATATCGCAAGATTTTGAATACGGAGTTTATGACTGTGCAAATGATCAAATGGTTTACGCCGAAAATGTGAATCTATTTGAGGACAATAGTCAAGATGTAATCCCTGTACTAAAGAATGATGAATACTACTTTGGAGTCTATTTTCCGGAAAAATCTAAAAACCTGTTTGAAGGGTTTGATCTTTGGAAGTATACAACTGCAATCTCATTGGTAGTAATTATATTTTTTGGATATGGTTTGTTTGTCATACTGAAGCAAAAGCGGTTAAGTGAGGTTCAGAAAGATTTTATTAATAATGTGAGTCATGAACTAAAAACACCGCTTTCTACCTTGGCTCTGGCGTCCTCTACATTGAATGAAAAGGTAAAGGGAAGCGATGAGAAGTACGTTCGAATAATTAATCAGGAAGTTTTAAGACTTCAAAAAAGTGTTGAGGATATTCTTTACTCTTCTTTGCTTGAAACCAATGTTAGTGTAGATAAAGAACGTTTAAATATTTCCGAGTTTCTTAGTGAGATGGTCAATGATGCAAGAGAGAAATATGCACCTAAAATGGTACAATGGAAATTGTCGTCAAAGGATTCAAAAGATGTTGTAACTAACAAAAAACTACTTGAAAGCTCTCTCCGAAATCTCTTTGATAATGCCGTAAAATATGGGGGTAAAAATATTACGGTTCAGGTGACGCAAGATCAAAAAGGCGCCACTATAGAAGTGAAAGACGATGGAATTGGAATATCACAGGAGCATCAAAAAAAGATATTTAAAAAATTTTACCGAATACCAGACATAAACAATCAACACAATCAGAAAGGATTCGGGCTAGGTCTTCACATTGTCGCTTCAGAAGTAAAGAAGCTCGGAGGTTCTATTTCTGTTGAATCTACTCTGGGAGAAGGAAGTGTCTTTAAAATATCAATTCCAAATGGCTAAAATATTACTAGCAGAAGATGATCAAAACCTCGGTTTCATGATTGAGGATAATCTAGCTTCAAATGGTCATAAGATAACATGGTGTAATAATGGTGAAACGGCTCTTGAGCACTTTATTGCGAATGAATTTGAAATTTGCGTTCTTGATGTGATGATGCCAAAAATGGATGGATTCGAGTTGGCGTCTAAAATCAGAGAACAAAACGAATTTATCCCAATTATTTTTCTAACGGCCAAATCGCAAGAGGAGGACCGACTGGAAGGGTTTGAGATAGGTGGGGATGATTACGTGACCAAGCCATTTTCAATAAAGGAATTGGAGTATCGAATCAATGTTTTTTTAAGAAGGAGCACCGATCAAATAAGACCTACAGAAGCCAAGGTAATCGAATTTGGAAAATCATTCTTTGACGAAAAAAATCTCATTTATCAATTTAAGGATCAACAAAAGTCTCTAACTCAGATGGAAGGGAACCTGCTAGGAATGTTGATTAAGAGTAAAAATGAATTGGTCAAACGAGAAATGATATTAGAAGAGATTTGGGGGGAAAATGATTATTTCAAAGGTCGTAGCTTAGATGTATTTATTACCCGTCTGAGAAAATACCTAAAAGGAGATGAAACATTGGAGATTAGAAATCATCATGGCGTTGGTTTTTGCCTAATCGTTGAAGAATAAAACATAAAAAAACCGGTCACAGACCGGCTCTTCCTTCTTTAAAACCACCATTTTAATTGATTACAATCTTCTTCGTCAGCCTTTTTTTACCCTGACTAATTTCCAGCAGATAAATTCCTTCTTTTTGACCCGATAAGTCAATCATTTCAGAGTATGTTCCGGCAAAACGATCAAAGCTTCTATTAAATACCTGTTTCCCTTCCAGGTTTAACACTTTAATAGTTAAATCAGATTCTTCATTAACCCTGAATCGAACTTTAAATCGTCCGTTGGAAGATGGGTTTGGATAAAAACTTAGGTCTTCCAATTCAAGCAAATTACTCTTATCGACTTTGCCCTTTTTGCCAAATTCATCATCTACATCGGTAATTTTTACCCGCTTTATTTCAATTACTTTAACATGTCTGTCATTATCATCTTCATGAAATCTTTTTAGCATATCCTGCATTTCAATTCCCAATCGCTTCATATGCTCACGGTATTCATCCATTTCCATGTCATCAAGGTGGAGATTAAAAAATCCGTCTATTGAATCATCGTCAAGCTTGAAAAAGAAATTGTTCTGACCATCCTCATCATCCCCAAAAAACCTAAAAAACGACTGTTGGTGATTTTTTAACTGATCAAGGTGCATGAACATATCATCATCCCCATCACTATCAAACCAAAAGTTGAACCCCTGATCTTCACCGGCAAATTCTTTATAATTAGGGTCTGCATACATCTCCTCAGTGCTATTGTATTCCCCTTTAAAAGTCTTCTTTTCACCATTTATTTCCTTGGTGATCTCTACGACTATTTTGCCGTCATCATTTTGTTGTGCCTCTATTCCATTAGAAAGGAACAGCACAAAGGCTAACATTAGAATTGTAGATTGTGCTTTCATATATCCTGAGTTTTTGTTTTCATTTCAATTGCTGATCGAATGTACGAAAGCAGTTGCTATGTGTCTGTTAATCAGTCGTTAATCCTTGTTAAAATTGGTTAAAGATGAACTAGAGAGATCTCATAATCGTATTTTTGGGATATGCAGCGTAAGACTCTCAGGTGGATTATAGGGCTAATGGGCCTTGCAATGATCGGATTGATTTCTTTTCAGCTTTATTGGATTGATTCACTTGTATCAGCCAATGAAGAAAGATTTAGAAAAGATGTTTTAGATGCCCTAAATACAGTAGCCAATAAGTTGGAAAAGCAGGAGACTTATGCGGCGCTTCAAAAGCTTAATTATGTCAATTCTCCACTTTACAATGAGGAGAATATTGATCTCCAAAAGGTTCATCGTGAGGATGCTAAGTTTAGAAACAATGGGCAGATAGTAAGGCAAGGAAACCAACAAATATTCTATTTTGCTGATACAGTAAATGAAGGTGGTTTTGAGTTTGTCGTAAACTTCTCCAGTGTAGCAGATCGGTTTTTTTATGAAAACACTCCACCACCACCTGGCACCAATGTGGATGAAAAAATTGTGGAGCGAGATGTGAAAATTCAACAGCTTGAAAATAAGCTTGCCCGAGTCTCCAAAAAGTATGAGCTCACATTTGATGTGGTTAAAGATTTGATGGGTCCAAGCAGGAGCATGGCATCAAGATTTAATCCTCAACAGCTTGATTCACTTCTTAAAAACGAACTGAATAATAAAGGAATTGACATCAAGTTTGAATATGGGGTTTTAGAGACTCACGACGAAAGATTTTTGCTGCTCACCAGCACTCAAAATAAGGATGAGATTGAAACAAGTGATTTAAGAGCGGCACTTTTTCCAAATGATATTTTCGGAAACGATAGCCTGTTGATTGTTGACTTTCCTGATAAGGAAGGTTATTTGATGAGTAAAGTTTGGTCTGCACTTGCAAGCTCTGGATTTTTAGTTGTTGTAATCCTCTTTTGTTTCGGATACAGTATTCGCACGATTGTACGTCAAAAGAAACTATCTGAAATGAAAAATGACTTCATCAACAATATGACACATGAACTCAAAACTCCTATATCAACTGTTTCATTGGCGGTGGAAGCACTTAATGATAAAGACATTGAGCAGAGTACCTTAAGAAACAAATACATACGGGTCATTGGTGAGGAGAACAAGAGACTTGGTGACCAGGTTGAAAAAGTTCTTCAGATTGCAGCTATTGATAGAAGAGATTATAATTTGAAGCAAGAGTTACTTCGTATGAGTGATATGGTCAAGAGTGCTGCTGATCACATTGCAGTACAAGTAGAACAAAGAGGAGGAAGGTTAAATATGATTGAGAAAGCGGAAAAAGATTTGATTCAGGGCGATGAAATGCACATTACTAACATCATACTCAATCTGCTTGACAATGCCAACAAATACTCACCTGAAGCTCCCAATATTACCCTTCGAACCGCATCGGATGATGAAGATTTCATTTTATCGATACATGATAAAGGAATAGGAATGACGCGAGAACAGCAAAAACATATCTTCGAGAAATTCTATCGTGTTCCTACAGGTGATCTTCACAATGTAAAAGGCTTTGGACTTGGGCTTGCATACGTGCAGAGAATAGTTGAAGCGCATGGAGGAAAAATACATGTAGATAGTGAGCCTGGAAAAGGGAGTAAATTTTTAATAACCTTACCACTAGCAAATGAATCCTAAATTATTGATTGTAGAAGATGACCCAAACCTTGGAGAGATATTAAGTGAATACTTAGATCTAAAAGGTTATGAAACCACCCTGAAGAGAGATGGGGAAGAGGGAGGAGAAGCATTTAAAGCTGGCTCATATGATCTATGCATCCTCGATCTTATGATGCCTAAGAAAGACGGATTCACACTTGCAAAGGAAATACGAGAGCATGACGAAGAAACTCCAATAATTTTCCTAACGGCAAAATCGATGAAGCAAGACATCATAAAAGGATTTACTGTTGGTGCCGACGATTACATGACCAAGCCGTTTAGTATGGAGGAATTGTTGCTTAGAATTCAAGCCATTTTAAAAAGGTCAAATAGAAAAGTAGAAGAGGAGGAGTTCCCAAATCCTTTTAAGATTGCTGATCTTACCTATTATTATCAGGAAAATAGATTAATCACTTCTAAACGAGAGATAAATCTAACTACTAAGGAAAATGAGCTATTAAAGATATTCTTTGAAAATGTGAACAAGACAGTACAGCGAAGCATCGCTCTGAAGAAGATTTGGAAAGATGATAGCTATTTTAATGCAAGAAGTATGGACGTCTACATTGCCAAAATCAGAAAATATCTCCAAGATGAACCTAACCTTAAGATATTGACAATTCATGGTGAAGGATTCAAATTAGTACAAGTCAATTGAATTAATTCTCACTCAGATTCTGTATCTTTATTCAAGAGCGATTCAATTCGAGAACCAATCTTAACTTATTATGCTACTAGTACCATCAATATCGGTTATTGAAGGCAGAACCATTCGCCTTACCCAAGGAGACTATTCAAGTGAAAAAGTCTATGAAAATACTCCAATTGATGTAGCAAAGAAGTTCGAGGATCATGGTATTTCAAGAATACATTTAATTGATTTGGATGGTGCAAGAAAGGGCACTTCAGTCAACTATGATATTCTACACATGATATCTGCCTACACGGATTTAAAAATAAATTTTACAGGTGGATTACATACAGATGGAGATGTGTTGAAAGCTTTCGAATATGGAGCCGAAAGTATCACAGCAGCTTCTATCGCTGTTTCCAATAGGGAACAATTTGGAAATTGGATCATGTCATACGGAAGAGAAAAAGTTGCCCTTGCTGCAGATAGCTTAAGTGGGAAGATTCAAATAAGAGGCTGGCAAAAAGCTACTTCGAAAGATCTATTTGATCATATCGCTTATTTCTATGATCGAGGGTTAAAATATTTAAAGACCACAGATATTTCCAAGGATGGAGCAATGGAGGGTCCATCTTTTGAGCTTTACAAAAACCTCTTAAATCAATTTCCTGATCTCTGCATCTTTGCTAGTGGTGGGGTGAGACAGATGGATGACATTAAAAAGCTCCGTGACATGGGTCTTTATGGAGTGATTTTTGGAAAAGCATTCTATGAAGGAAATATATCGCTTGACGATATAGATGACTATCAGTCAGTTGTTGCCTAAGGAGATTCGTCCTCGTATTTAAACTTATATAGGAAGTAGAAAATAAAATTATACTTGCTGACTGAATCATCTTGCAATGAGTCAGTATTTTCAACAACATTTGGAGTGCTAACAGATTCTTCATTAGGATCGGGATCGCTTGAATCTATCTCTGGCGAGGAGCTCTGATATTGACCATCTGGACGAATCATGGTCTGATCATTTTTGCGTCTTCCTTCCTGTTCTTGCTCTTGTTCCTGCTTTACACCAGGCTTTGTTATAACCTCATTTGCAACACCATAGTTAAAGGTGAAAACAAAAAGAAACGCAGACAATATGGATAGGTATCTCCTCAAGATTTGCATCTTAAACAACAAATTAACGAAATAAACACCGGAAGGTTATGCTTTTTTACAAAAGTTAACTAGTCGATTGTACTCTTAGATGATTTGATAGCAATCATATGAGAATGCTTGATAATCTCCATCTTATTCATAGGGCAGAGACGAAAAAAACGCTCGCCAATTCAGGTGAGCGTCATTATAATACGAATAATTTAAAATGAGTTTTAAAGCGTTCGTTTTACTTCTTTTACCTCAAAGCCCTCAATAATATCCCCTTCTTTGATGTCGTTAAAGTTTTTGATGCTTAGACCGCATTCATAACCACTTTTCACTTCAGCTACGTCCTCTTTAAATCGTTTTAATTGATTGATTTCTCCAGTGTAAACTACGATTCCATCCCGAACCAAACGAACCTTGTTTGAACGCTTCACTGTTCCATCAGTCACATAACATCCAGCTACAGTACCTACTTTAGAGATCTTAAAGACGTCCCTCACCTCAATGTTACCAGTGATAACTTCTTCACTAGTTGGTTCAAGCATACCTTCCATAGCATCCTTCACGTCATTGATAGCGTCGTAGATGATCGAGTATAGCCTGATTTCAATCTCTTCTGTCTCGGCTAACTTTCTCGCACCTCCTGATGGTCGTACCTGGAATCCTACGATCACAGCATCTGAAGCAGATGCAAGTAATACATCGGATTCTGAAATCTGTCCGACAGCCTTGTGAAGAATATTAACTTGTACTTCTTCAGTAGAGAGTTTGAGTAAGGAATCTGCTAATGCTTCAATCGATCCATCAACATCACCTTTAACAATTACATTTAACTCCTTGAAGCTTCCAATAGCTAATCTTCTTCCAATTTCATCAAGGGTAATGTGCTTTTTCGTTCGTATAGATTGCTCTCTGAGTATTTGTTCTCGTTTATTCGCAACCTCTCTGGCCTCCCTATCACTGTCCATGACATTGAATTTGTCACCTGCCTGTGGAGCTCCGTCAAGTCCTAGCATTAGAACAGGTGTAGATGGACCAGCTTTATCCAGTTTTTGTCCTCTGTGGTCAAACATGGCTTTTACCTTGCCAAAGTATGGTCCCGCTAATAGGACATCTCCAACTTTCAATGTTCCAGCTTGTACCATTATAGTAGAAACGTATCCGCGCCCTTTGTCTAAAGAGGCTTCTACAACAGATCCCACAGCGGGCTTATCAGGATTCGCTTTTAGCTCAAGCAATTCTGCTTCTAAAAGTACCTTATCCAAAAGCTCATCAATTCCTTCTCCGGTTTTAGCAGATACATGCTGGCACTGGTATTTGCCACCCCAATCCTCAACAAGGATATTGATATTGGATAAGTCTTCTTTAATCTTATCTGGATTAGCATTAGGCTTATCCACCTTATTAATAGCAATTACAATTGGCACACCTGCTACTTGCGCATGATTGATTGCTTCTTTCGTTTGAGGCATTACTGAATCATCAGCAGCCACTACAATGATTGCTACATCCGTAATTTTAGCACCTCTGGCACGCATTGCCGTAAATGCCTCGTGACCTGGAGTATCAAGGAATGCGACTCGTTTTCCACTATTGGTCATCACATCGTATGCACCAATGTGCTGGGTGATACCTCCGGCTTCCCCTTCAGTCACCTTAGATTCTCTGATATAATCAAGTAATGAAGTCTTACCATGGTCAACATGACCCATGATTGTTACGATAGGAGCTCGATCCTCCAAATTAGCTTCATCATCTACCTCTTCTACAATGTCAGTCTCCTCTTTTGCTTCGGTAAAGTCTACTTCATAACCAAATTCATCTGCAATTACTGTGATGGTTTCTGCATCCAGTCGCTGATTAATAGATACAAACATGCCAAGTGACATACATGCCGAGATGACATCATTTGCAGACACGTCCATTAGTGATGCCAGATCACTTGCAGAAATGTATTCGGTCACCTTAAGTGTTTTAGATGCTTCTTCTGCTTGAAGTTGTCTTTCTTCTTCTTCCTCTGCTCTGGCTGATCGTTTATCTTTCCTGTATTTGGATCGTTGAGATCCTCCTTTACCACTTCCTCCACTTAGTTTTGCGAGAGTGGCTTTAATTTTATCTTGTATTTCCTTGTCAGAAAGTTCCTCCGTTTTTCTACCGGTTTGTGTTCTGCCACCTCTATCATTTCTTCCTCTGGATGGTTGGTTATCTCTACCACCAGCGGATTGAATTCTTTTCCTTGGTCTCTTCTTTCTATCTTGATTTGAATCTGAAGATGCAACTGGCTTAGGCTTATCTTTAGGTAGTTCGATCTTGTCAAGAACCTTTAGTCCTCGAAGTGAATCAGCTTTAGCTTTAATTACCTCTTTTTCAGGTTCTTTTTCTTTCTTTGGCTCATCCTCTTTTTTCGCTTCTTCCTCTTTTACAACTTCTTTCTTAAGCTCTTCTTTTTTTGCTTCCTCTTTTACTTCTTCTTTCTTGACTGGTTTCGAAACTTCCTCTTTTACAACCTCTTTCGCTTCATTGGTAACTTCTGGCTGTTTTACCTCTTCCGGCTTTGGCTCCTCTTGTTTTTCTTCCTCTTTCTTCTTCTTGCCTAAATCAATCTTTCCAACAACTTTAGGACCATCTAACTTGGTTTTGGCAGAGATTTTTTCAGGTTTAGATTCTGAGCCAACATTATCTTTAATAAGAATTCGCTCGTCTTCAGATTTATCCTCAGGTGTGCTTTTTTCTGTATCAATAACAAGGTTATCTGTCTTACCGCCAATAGTAAGTTCTGAGGCTTCTTCTTTATCGTGAGCAGAATCCGCAAACTCACGTGCAAGCATGTCATACTGGTCCTGAGGAATTTTTGAGTTAGGATTAGAGTCCACTTTGTGACCCTTCTCCTTCAAAAATTCAAGGATAGTATTTTTACCTACATTTAGCTTTCTAGCTACTTGACTTAATCTGTATTCTGCCATATAAACCTTTCAAAGTTACGTTTATTCGAATTCCTGGCTTAGAACTCGAATTACTTCGTGTACTGTTTCCTCTTCTAAATCCGTTCTTCTTACTAAATCATCAGAACTCAGTTTTAAAACACTTTTTGCTGTGTCCAGACCAACACGTTTAAGTTCATCAATGACCCAGTCTTCCAACTCATCAGTAAATTCGTCTAAATCTACATCCTCTTCAGATGCTTCATCAAGCTCTCTGAAAACATCGATTTCCATTCCGACAAGCTTACTTGCCAATTTAATGTTTTGACCCCCTTTTCCAATTGCCAAAGATACTTGATCAGGCTTGAGATAGACTGATACACGTTCCTTATCCTCGCTAATTTTCATGCTGGTGATTTTAGCTGGACTTAACGCTCTGGCTAAATAGAGCTCAAGGTTGTCAGTAAAATTGATTACATCAATATTTTCATTTTGCAATTCTCTTACGATTGAATGAATTCGTGACCCTTTCATACCAACACAAGCACCTACGGGATCAATTCGATCGTCATATGATTCTACCGCAACTTTAGCTCTTTCCCCTGGCTCTCTTACAACATTTTTAATGGTAATTAATCCATCATATACCTCAGGTACTTCAGCCTCAAAAAGTCTTTCTAAGAAAACTGGAGATGTGCGAGATAGAATGATTTTTGGGTTCCCATTAACCATTTCAGCACGATGAACGATCGCACGGACTGTGTCGCCTTTCCTATACCTATCCTTAGGAATCTGTTCATTTTTAGGAACTGTTAGCTCGTTCCCATCGCCATCAGTTAGGAGCACCTCTCGACCCAAAACCTGATATACTTCTCCTTGAATGATTTCACCAACAAGGTCTTTATACTTTTGAAAAAGAATGTCTTTTTCTAAATCCTTTATTTTTTGAATAAGTGTTTGCCTAGCGGTCATTACAGCCCTCCGGCCAAAATCCTCGAGCTTTATTTCTTCTGCTACTTCTTCTCCAATCTCAAAATCCGGTTCTATTTGTCTTGCCTCCGTTAGACTAATTTTATCATGATCCCAGATGTCTTCTGAATTGTCATCAACAATTTCTCTAAACCTCCAAATCTCCAGGTCACCATTATCTGCATTTATAACAATATCAAAATTGTCATCTGTTTCATATTTCTTTCGGATCATTGTTCTGAATACATCCTCCAGAATTCTGATCATAGTAGGGCGGTCAATGTTTTTGCCTCTGGCAAAATCCGCAAACGAATCAATTAATACTGACGCTTCCATCTTACTTGAATGATACTTTTACTTTTGATTGCTTTATGTCTTTTATCTGAAGCGATCTCTCTACTTTGTCTTTAATCAAAATCTCTTCATTTTCTACGTTTGTCAATTCACCGTGAATTTTCTCACCGTCTAGCATCTCTATTTCTAGTTCTCTTCCAACATTTTTAACATACTGTCTTGAAAGTGATAAAGGAAAATCTAAACCAGGAGAGGATACTTCAAGTAGATACTTACCATCTAGAATTTCACACTCTTCTAATTCGCTTCCTATAAATCTGCTAATCGCACTGCATTGATCGATAGATATGCCATTATCTCCATCTACAAACACTAGAACTTTTTGATTCCCAGGATTTCCTTTGATTTTAACATCAACAAGAAAGAGTTCATCATTATTTTCTATTGCTTTTTCAGCTATCGATCTTACTCTATTTTCTAACACACTAATATCAATGAAAAGAGGGGACTGATGTCCCCTCTTTCGGAATTCTAACTATTTCTATTTGCAAAGGTAGAAAACTAAAGTTGAAAAACGGCATTTCACTAAAAAAATCTATGATTTAACAAATATCTATTGCATTCAAAATAGAAATATACCCGTTCGTCTAAAGTTGTTTACTTAAGACGCTGGTTTTTTGGAAATTATACCCGCTTACGATAACTTTTACACCCAGTTATTGAAGTAGTCTCACCGCCCTATTTTTTTAACCGTTAAAACAAAAAAATGGCGTAGGTAACTACGACTGCCTTAGTCCCTTAAATTGTCCCCAAGTTATGAAAGCTTTAAAGTATGCAGTATCGACTGCTTTTATCTTTTTCTGTGTTATTTCCAAAGCACAGGATAATTCAGTAGGAATTAATACGGCCAACCCAAACTCCAATGCAGTATTGGAACTTGTTTCGCCTAATTCTGATCAAGGTTTTTTGGTGCCTAGAGTCACCACAGCTCAAAGAATTGGAATGAGCTCCTCCTTAAGCAATCAGGATAATGGTCTAATGGTCTTCGATACTAGTGAAAAACTATTCTATTTCTGGTCGGAAGGTGTTTGGAAGGCCGGACTTGGTATTTTAAACGTGAGTACTGCAGGTGGGGACCTGACAGGAAGTTATCCAAATCCAACGATAAAATTAGGGGCCGTCGTTGAAAACAGAATTGCAGATGGGGCTGTAACTACACCAAAATTGCAAAATAGTGGTGTTACAACTGAGAAACTTAACAACAGCGCTGTTACCACTAACAAAATATCAAACCTGGCAGTCACTGGAGAAAAGCTTGAAAATATCTCTACAATTACTGCAGGGACATATGGGACTGATGCGTTTAACGTCTTGCAGCTTACTGTTGATCAAAAAGGAAGAGTTACTGGAATTGCTGAAGTGGTTATTCAAATTGGCTCAAGCAACATCATTAATGGATCAATTTTAAACGAGGATATCGCAAATGGCACCATTACCATCTCAAAGATAAATACAGAAGGAAATAATAACTCCGTGTTAACGGTAGACAGTTCCGGTAATCCTGTCTGGACCTCAAGATCAGAATTTACATCATCTGCTCTTTCTCAAAACAATATCTATATCGGTAATTCAACCGGGGTAGCAGAGGGCCTACCGGTTTCTGGAGATTTAACAGCTACCAATAATGGGACATCAGCAGACATTCAAATTAATAGTGGAGCTGTAACCACCGCTGAAATCTTGGATGAGACAATAATTGCCTCTGACATTGCTACCGATGGAGTTGGTGAAGATGAGATAGCACCAAACTCGGTGGGATCAAGTGAATTGATTGATGCTGGAGTCATCAATAGCAAAATTGCAGATGATGCTGTTACTTCTGAAAAGATTTTAGATCGTGAAGTCAATACGCTCGATATCGCAGCATCTGCGGTAACAAACAATGAGCTGGCAAATGATGCGGTAACAACGGAGAAGATCCTGGATGATAATGTAACTAGAGATGATATTAACGCAGATATTGCAGGGCCTGGAATTATTCAGGGCACTGATGGTAGTCTCGAGATAAATGAAGGAAATGGGCTAGAAATTTCAGGAGATATTTTATCTGTAAATCTGGGAGATCTAGCAGGTGATGGAATTATTGATGATACCGCAAATGGAGAATTAGATATAAACGTTGACAATTCGACACTTGAAATTGATTCTGATATCCTTCAGGTAATGGATTTGGGTATTACTACTGCAAAGCTTGCAAATGGATCTGTTACACCCCCAAAAATTTTACCTACAAATCCAAATGCGCTTCTTATTTCTAATAATGTACCATCAGCATCATGGTTCTCTCCTGGTGTTAATCAAATTGTTGTAACTGGGCCAGGTGGATCTATTACTTCTAGGCCAGTAACTGATTTTGCTACAAAAGATTTGAATTTTGGTAGCATATTCGTTGGAGATGCCTCAAATACTGCTCAGCAATTATTTGTTGGTAGTGCGAATTATGTGCCAATAGGAAATGGGAGTACTATAACTTCAGCTCCTGTCGTAGGAGATATTTCCTTTGTTTTATCTGGGCCAAATGTTTTGACTACTATTCAAGACAATGCAGTTGATGGTACTGATTTGGATCTGAGTTCTAATTTCATTGTGCCTGGTTCTGGAAGATTTATATTAAATAATACTGATGGGTTTCAAGTAGCTGGTTTCTCTTTCCTTAATGGACCTGTCAATCTAGGAGATTCTCCCGCAGATCAGATTACTGCATCAGGCAATGTCGATGCACAGAACGGAGTAGATGTGTTGGGAGGCAATTTGAATGTAACGAACAACACGAATGTTACTGGCGCTTTAGATGTAGATGGGGCGACTACTTTAGACCAGGTGAGCATTAACACGACAGATGGAGCACTCGCTGTGACGGGTAACAGTGGCGTGAGTGTGACCCAGGATGCGAGCAATGTCACTTTAACAACAACCACTTCAGGTGATATCGACCTTACCGCAGCAGATGATATTAACCTGACAGGCACCAACATCAACATTACGGGTTCGTTCAGTCCGGACAATTTGGATGTGGATGGTCTGACTCAATTAGACCAGACACAAATCAACACCGATGATGGCAACTTAGCTGTGACGGGTTCTAACACGGTCAACCTGAACAACACGGGCGGGCTACAGGTAGCCAATGGTACGGACTTAAATGGTGCTTTGGATGTAGCGGGTCAGACAGACTTAGCTGCCACAGGAGTAGCAACGAATGTACGCGGCACCATGGATGTGGACGAAGCAGCCAATTTTGATGGCAATGTCGATGCACAGAATGGAGTGGATGTGTTGGGAGGCAACTTGAATGTGACCAACAATGCGGATGTCGATGGCACCTTAGACGTAGCTGGTCAGACGGACTTAGCCGCTACAGGGGTAGCGACGAATGTACGCGGCACCTTGGATGTGGATGAGGCAGCCAATTTTGATGGCAATGTCGATGCGAACAACGGAGTAGATGTGCTGGGAGGCAACTTGAATGTAACGAACAACACGAATGTAACTGGGGCACTCGATGTGGATGGAGCCACCACGTTGGATCAGGTCTCTATCAATACCACCGATGGAGCACTCGCTGTGACGGGTAACAGTGGCGTGAGTGTGACCCAGGATGCGAGCAATGTCACTTTAACGACAACCACTTCAGGTGATATCGACCTTACCGCAGCAGATGATATTAACCTGACAGGCACCAACATCAACATTACGGGTTCGTTCAGTCCGGACAATTTGGATGTGGATGGTCTGACTCAATTAGACCAGACACAAATCAACACCGATGATGGCAACTTAGATGTGACAGGTTCTAACACGGTCAACCTGAACAACACGGGTGGACTACAGGTAGCCAATGGCACGGACTTGAATGGTGCTTTGGATGTAGCTGGTCAGACAGACTTAGCTGCCACAGGAGTAGCAACGAATGTACGCGGCACCTTGGATGTGGATGAGGCAGCAAACTTTGATGGCAATGTCGATGCGAACAATGGGGTCGATGTGTTGGGAGGCAACTTGAATGTAACGAACAACACGAATGTTACGGGCGCTTTAGATGTAGATGGGGCGACTACTTTAGACCAGGTTAGCATTAACACGACAGATGGAGCACTCGCTGTGACGGGTAACAGTGGCGTGAGTGTGACCCAGGATGCGAGCAATGTCACTTTAACGACAACCACTTCAGGTGATATCGACCTTACCGCAGCAGATGATATTAACCTGACAGGCACCAACATCAACATTACGGGTTCGTTCAGTCCGGACAATTTGGATGTGGATGGTCTGACTCAATTAGACCAGACACAAATCAACACCGATGATGGCAACTTAGATGTGACAGGTTCTAACACGGTCAACCTGAACAACACGGGTGGACTACAGGTAGCCAATGGCACGGACTTGAATGGTGCTTTGGATGTAGCTGGTCAGACAGACTTAGCTGCCACAGGAGTAGCAACGAATGTACGCGGCACCTTGGATGTGGATGAGGCAGCAAACTTTGATGGCAATGTCGATGCGAACAATGGGGTCGATGTGTTGGGAGGCAACTTGAATGTAACGAACAACACGAATGTTACGGGCGCTTTAGATGTAGATGGGGCGACTACTTTAGACCAGGTTAGCATTAACACGACAGATGGAGCACTCGCTGTGACGGGTAACAGTGGCGTGAGTGTGACCCAGGATGCGAGCAATGTCACTTTAACAACAACCACTTCAGGTGATATCGACCTTACCGCAGCAGATGATATTAACCTGACAGGCACCAACATCAACATTACGGGTTCGTTCAGTCCGGACAATTTGGATGTGGATGGTCTGACTCAATTAGACCAGACACAAATCAACACCGATGATGGCAACTTAGCTGTGACGGGTTCTAACACGGTCAACCTGAACAACACGGGCGGGCTACAGGTAGCCAATGGTACGGACTTAAATGGTGCTTTGGATGTAGCGGGTCAGACAGACTTAGCTGCCACAGGAGTAGCAACGAATGTACGCGGCACCATGGATGTGGACGAAGCAGCCAATTTTGATGGCAATGTCGATGCACAGAATGGAGTGGATGTGTTGGGAGGCAACTTGAATGTGACCAACAATGCGGATGTCGATGGCACCTTAGACGTAGCTGGTCAGACGGACTTAGCCGCTACAGGGGTAGCGACGAATGTACGCGGCACCTTGGATGTGGATGAGGCAGCCAATTTTGATGGCAATGTCGATGCGAACAACGGAGTAGATGTGCTGGGAGGCAACTTGAATGTAACGAACAACACGAATGTAACTGGGGCACTCGATGTGGATGGAGCCACCACGTTGGATCAGGTCTCTATCAATACCACCGATGGAGCACTCGCTGTGACGGGTAACAATGGCGTGAGTGTGACCCAGGATGCGAGCAATGTCACTTTAACAACAACCACTTCAGGTGATATCGACCTTACCGCAGCAGATGATATTAACCTGACAGGCACCAACATCAACATTACGGGTTCGTTCAGTCCGGACAATTTGGATGTGGATGGTCTGACTCAATTAGACCAGACACAAATCAACACCGATGATGGTAACTTAGATGTGACGGGTTCTAACACGGTCAACCTGAACAACACGGGTGGACTACAGGTAGCCAATGGCACGGACTTGAATGGTGCTTTGGATGTAGCTGGTCAGACAGACTTAGCTGCCACAGGAGTAGCTACCAATGTACGAGGCACTTTGGATGTAGATGAAGCGGCCAATTTTGATGGCAATGTCGATGCAAACAATGGGTTAGATGTCGATGGAGGCAACTTCACGGTAGCTGACGGAGCAACGAGTACGGACATCAACAATGACGATATTAATATAGGAAATGCGCTGAGTGATGCAGTAGATGTGACGGGAACGTTGACCATTGCCGATGGCGCATCATCCACCAACATCAATAACGACGATATTAATATAGGTAATGCGTTAACGGATGCGGTAGACATCACGGGTAACCTGACGGTAACCGATGGAGCGGCCACTACCAGTATCAACAGCAACACGATCAATGTGGGTAATGCAGGTACGGATGTGGTTGATGTGACGGGAGTGACGAACATCAATGGTGGCAACTTAACAGTAGATGCCCCCCAGACAGACATTAACAGTGCGGTGATCAATGTAGGCACGGACGCTACGGATGACATCAATTTAAATGGAGAAGTACAGGGTGCGACACCCTTGATATTGGAGGGAGCGACGGACGATGCGAATGAGACGAGTATAGCGGTAACGGATCCTACGGTAGACCGCACGATCACTTTACCGGATGCGAGTGGTACGGTGGTATTGACGGGAGTAACGTTGAGCAACGACATAGCGGTAACGACCGATGGGAGTGGTCAGCTGGTGAATGCGTTGGATCCTCAGGTGTTCAATGTGCAGTCGGACGACATCAACATCGGCGATGACATCACCGACCAGACGGACTTCATAGGCAATGTGGATGCAAACAATGGGTTAGATGTCGATGGAGGCAACTTCACGGTAGCTGACGGAGCGACGAGCACGGATATTAACAACAACACGATCAATGTAGGTAATGCTGCTACGGATGCGATTGACCTGACGGGTGTGACGAACATCAACGGGGGAGATTTGACGATAGCCGATGGAGCGACCACAACGAGCATCAACAACGACGATATTAACATAGGTAATGCGTTGAGTGATGCGGTAGACATCACGGGTAACCTGACGGTAGCAGATGGAGCGGCGACCACCAGTATCAATAGCAACACGATCAATGTGGGTAATGCAGGTACGGACGACATCAATGTGACGGGAGTGATAGATTTAGGTGGCGGTCAGATCACGGCAGCCACGAACCTGGATGCGGATGCAGGAGTAGATGTCACTGGCACCTTACAAGCGGATGACAATGTGATTTTAGGAGCAGATGCGACAGACGATGTAACGATCAACGGAGAAGTGCAGGGCGCGACACCCTTGATATTGGAGGGAGCGACGGACGATGCGAATGAGACGAGTATTGCGGTAACGGATCCTACGGTAGACCGGACGATCACCTTACCGGATGCGAGTGGTACGGTGGTATTGACGGGAGTGACGTTGAGCAATGACATAGCGGTAACGACCGATGGGAGTGGTCAGCTGGTGAATGCCTTAGACCCCCAGGTGTTCAATGTGCAGTCGGACGACATCAACATCGGCGATGACATCACCGATCAGACGGACTTCATAGGGAACGTGGATGCAAACAATGGGTTAGATGTAGATGGGGGCAACTTCACGGTAGCTGACGGAGCGACGAGCACGGATATAAACAACAACACGATCAATGTAGGTAATGCTGCTACGGATGCGATTGACCTGACGGGTGTGACGAACATCAACGGGGGAGATTTGACGATAGCCGATGGAGCGACCACAACGAGCATCAACAACGACGATATTAACATAGGTAATGCGTTAACGGATGCGGTAGACATCACGGGTAACCTGACGGTAGCCGATGGAGCGGCCACTACCAGTATCAATAGCAACACGATCAATGTGGGTAATGCAGGTACGGATGTGGTTGATGTGACGGGAGTGACGAACATCAATGGTGGCAACTTAACAGTAGATGCCCCCCAGACAGACATTAACAGTGCGGTGATCAATGTAGGCACGGACGCTACGGATGACATCAATTTAAATGGAGAAGTGCAGGGTGCGATACCATTGATATTGGAGGGAGCAACAGATGACATCAATGAGACGAGCATTGCGGTAACGGATCCTACGTTAGACCGCACGATCACTTTACCGGATGCGAGTGGTACGGTGGTATTGACGGGCGTGACGTTGAGTAATGACATAGCGGTAACGACCGATGGGAGTGGTCAGCTGGTGAATGCGTTGGATCCTCAGGTGTTCAATGTGCAGTCGGACGACATCAACATAGGTGATGATCCAACCGACCAGACGGACTTCATAGGCAATGTGGATGTGAATGATGGGTTAGACGTAGACGGGGGCAACTTCACGGTAGCCGACGGAGCGACGAGCACGGATATTAACAACAACGATATTAACATTGGTAACGCGCTGACAGACGCAGTAGATGTAACTGGTAATGTCACCATTACAGATGGAGCTTCAGCGACCAACATCAATAACGACGATATTAACATAGGTAATGCGTTAACGGATGCGGTAGACATCACGGGTAACCTGACGGTAGCTGATGGAGCGGCCACTACCAGTATCAACAGCAATACGATCAATGTGGGTAATGCAGGTACGGACGACATCAATGTGACGGGAGTGATAGATTTAGGTGGCGGTCAGATCACGGCAGCCACGAACCTGGATGCGGATGCAGGAGTAGATGTCACTGGCACCTTACAAGCGGATGACAATGTGATTTTAGGAGCAGATGCGACAGACGATGTAACGATCAACGGAGAAGTGCAGGGCGCGACACCCTTGATATTGGAGGGAGCCACGGACGATGCGAATGAGACGAGTATAGCGGTAACGGATCCTACGGTAGACCGCACGATCACTTTACCGGATGCGAGTGGTACGGTGGTGTTGACGGGCGTGACGTTGAGCAATGACATAGCGGTAACGACCGATGGGAGTGGTCAGCTGGTGAATGCGTTGGATCCTCAGGTGTTCAATGTGCAGTCGGACGACATCAACATAGGTGATGATCCAACCGACCAGACGGACTTCATAGGCAATGTGGATGCAAACAATGGGTTAGATGTCGATGGAGGCAACTTCACGGTAGCCGACGGAGCGACGAGCACGGATATTAACAACAACACGATCAATGTAGGTAATGCTGCTACGGATGCGATTGACCTGACGGGTGTGACGAACATCAACGGGGGAGATTTGACGATAGCCGATGGAGCGACCACAACGAGCATCAACAACGACGATATTAACATAGGTAATGCGTTGAGTGATGCGGTAGACATCACGGGTAACCTGACGGTAGCCGATGGAGCGGCCACTACCAGTATCAATAGCAACACGATCAATGTGGGTAATGCAGGTACGGACGACATCAATGTGACGGGAGTGATAGATTTAGGTGGCGGTCAGATCACGGCAGCCACGAACCTGGATGCGGATGCAGGAGTAGATGTCACGGGCACTTTACAAGCGGATGACAATGTGATTTTAGGAGCAGATGCGACGGACGATGTAACGATCAACGGAGAAGTGCAGGGCGCGACACCCTTGATATTGGAGGGAGCGACGGACGATGCGAATGAGACGAGTATTGCGGTAACGGATCCTACGGTAGACCGTACGATCACTTTACCGGATGCGAGTGGTACGGTGGTATTGACGGGCGTGACGTTGAGCAACGACATAGCGGTAACGACCGATGGGAGTGGTCAGCTGGTGAATGCGTTGGATCCTCAGGTGTTCAATGTGCAGTCGGACGACATCAACATCGGCGATGACATCACCGACCAGACGGACTTCATAGGCAATGTGGATGCAAACAATGGGTTAGATGTCGATGGAGGCAACTTCACGGTAGCCGACGGAGCGACGAGCACGGATATTAACAACAACACGATCAATGTAGGTAATGCTGCTACGGATGCGATTGACCTGACGGGTGTGACGAACATCAACGGGGGAGATTTGACGATAGCCGATGGAGCGACCACAACGAGCATCAACAACGACGATATTAACATAGGTAATGCGTTGAGTGATGCGGTAGACATCACGGGTAACCTGACGGTAGCCGATGGAGCGGCCACTACCAGTATCAATAGCAACACGATCAATGTGGGTAATGCAGGTACGGACGACATCAATGTGACGGGAGTGATAGATTTAGGTGGCGGTCAGATCACGGCAGCCACGAACCTGGATGCGGATGCAGGAGTAGATGTCACGGGCACTTTACAAGCGGATGACAATGTGATTTTAGGAGCAGATGCGACAGACGATGTAACGATCAACGGAGAAGTGCAGGGCGCGACCCCCTTGATATTGGAGGGAGCCACGGACGATGCGAATGAGACGAGTATTGCGGTAACGGATCCTACGGTAGACCGTACGATCACTTTACCGGATGCGAGTGGTACGGTGGTATTGACGGGCGTGACGTTGAGCAACGACATAGCGGTAACGACCGATGGGAGTGGTCAGCTGGTGAATGCGTTGGATCCTCAGGTGTTCAATGTGCAGTCGGACGACATCAACATCGGCGATGACATCACCGACCAGACGGACTTCATAGGCAATGTGGATGCAAACAATGGGTTAGATGTCGATGGAGGCAACTTCACGGTAGCTGACGGAGCGACGAGCACGGATATTAACAACAACACGATCAATGTAGGTAATGCTGCTACGGATGCGATTGACCTGACGGGTGTGACGAACATCAACGGGGGAGATTTGACGATAGCCGATGGAGCGACCACAACGAGCATCAACAACGACGATATTAACATAGGTAATGCGTTAACGGATGCGGTAGACATCACGGGTAACCTGACGGTAGCCGATGGAGCGGCGAACACCAGTATCAATAGCAACACGATCAATGTGGGTAATGCAGGTACGGACGACATCAATGTGACGGGAGTGATAGATTTAGGTGGCGGTCAGATCACGGCAGCCACGAACCTGGATGCGGATGCAGGAGTAGATGTCACGGGCACTTTACAAGCGGATGACAATGTGATTTTAGGAGCAGATGCGACAGACGATGTAACGATCAACGGAGAAGTGCAGGGCGCGACACCCTTGATATTGGAGGGAGCCACGGACGATGCGAATGAGACGAGTATTGCGGTAACGGATCCTACGTTAGACCGCACGATCACTTTACCGGATGCGAGTGGTACGGTGGTATTGACGGGCGTGACGTTGAGTAATGACATAGCGGTAACGACCGATGGGAGTGGTCAGCTGGTGAATGCGTTGGATCCTCAGGTGTTCAATGTGCAGTCGGACGACATCAACATAGGTGATGATCCAACCGACCAGACGGACTTCATAGGCAATGTGGATGTGAATGATGGGTTAGACGTAGACGGGGGCAACTTCACGGTAGCCGACGGAGCGACGAGCACGGATATTAACAACAACGATATTAACATTGGTAACGCGCTGACAGACGCAGTAGATGTAACTGGTAATGTCACCATTACAGATGGAGCTTCAGCGACCAACATCAATAACGACGATATTAACATAGGTAATGCGTTAACGGATGCGGTAGACATCACGGGTAACCTGACGGTAGCTGATGGAGCGGCCACTACCAGTATCAACAGCAATACGATCAATGTGGGTAATGCAGGTACGGACGACATCAATGTGACGGGAGTGATAGATTTAGGTGGCGGTCAGATCACGGCAGCCACGAACCTGGATGCGGATGCAGGAGTAGATGTCACTGGCACCTTACAAGCGGATGACAATGTGATTTTAGGAGCAGATGCGACAGACGATGTAACGATCAACGGAGAAGTGCAGGGCGCGACACCCTTGATATTGGAGGGAGCCACGGACGATGCGAATGAGACGAGTATAGCGGTAACGGATCCTACGGTAGACCGCACGATCACTTTACCGGATGCGAGTGGTACGGTGGTGTTGACGGGCGTGACGTTGAGCAATGACATAGCGGTAACGACCGATGGGAGTGGTCAGCTGGTGAATGCGTTGGATCCTCAGGTGTTCAATGTGCAGTCGGACGACATCAACATAGGTGATGATCCAACCGACCAGACGGACTTCATAGGCAATGTGGATGCAAACAATGGGTTAGATGTCGATGGAGGCAACTTCACGGTAGCCGACGGAGCGACGAGCACGGATATTAACAACAACACGATCAATGTAGGTAATGCTGCTACGGATGCGATTGACCTGACGGGTGTGACGAACATCAACGGGGGAGATTTGACGATAGCCGATGGAGCGACCACAACGAGCATCAACAACGACGATATTAACATAGGTAATGCGTTGAGTGATGCGGTAGACATCACGGGTAACCTGACGGTAGCCGATGGAGCGGCCACTACCAGTATCAATAGCAACACGATCAATGTGGGTAATGCAGGTACGGACGACATCAATGTGACGGGAGTGATAGATTTAGGTGGCGGTCAGATCACGGCAGCCACGAACCTGGATGCGGATGCAGGAGTAGATGTCACGGGCACTTTACAAGCGGATGACAATGTGATTTTAGGAGCAGATGCGACGGACGATGTAACGATCAACGGAGAAGTGCAGGGCGCGACACCCTTGATATTGGAGGGAGCGACGGACGATGCGAATGAGACGAGTATTGCGGTAACGGATCCTACGGTAGACCGTACGATCACTTTACCGGATGCGAGTGGTACGGTGGTATTGACGGGCGTGACGTTGAGCAACGACATAGCGGTAACGACCGATGGGAGTGGTCAGCTGGTGAATGCGTTGGATCCTCAGGTGTTCAATGTGCAGTCGGACGACATCAACATCGGCGATGACATCACCGACCAGACGGACTTCATAGGCAATGTGGATGCAAACAATGGGTTAGATGTCGATGGAGGCAACTTCACGGTAGCTGACGGAGCGACGAGCACGGATATTAACAACAACACGATCAATGTAGGTAATGCTGCTACGGATGCGATTGACCTGACGGGTGTGACGAACATCAACGGGGGAGATTTGACGATAGCCGATGGAGCGACCACAACGAGCATCAACAACGACGATATTAACATAGGTAATGCGTTGAGTGATGCGGTAGACATCACGGGTAACCTGACGGTAGCAGATGGAGCGGCGACCACCAGTATCAATAGCAACACGATCAATGTGGGTAATGCAGGTACGGACGACATCAATGTGACGGGAGTGATAGATTTAGGTGGCGGTCAGATCACGGCAGCCACGAACCTGGATGCGGATGCAGGAGTAGATGTCACTGGCACCTTACAAGCGGATGACAATGTGATTTTAGGAGCAGATGCGACAGACGATGTAACGATCAACGGAGAAGTGCAGGGCGCGACACCCTTGATATTGGAGGGAGCGACGGACGATGCGAATGAGACGAGTATTGCGGTAACGGATCCTACGGTAGACCGGACGATCACCTTACCGGATGCGAGTGGTACGGTGGTATTGACGGGAGTGACGTTGAGCAATGACATAGCGGTAACGACCGATGGGAGTGGTCAGCTGGTGAATGCGTTGGATCCTCAGGTGTTCAATGTGCAGTCGGACGACATCAACATAGGTGATGATCCAACCGACCAGACGGACTTCATAGGCAATGTGGATGCAAACAATGGGTTAGACGTAGACGGAGGCAACTTCACGGTAGCCGACGGAGCGACGAGCACGGATATTAATAACAACGATATTAACATAGGTAATGCGCTGACAGACGCAGTAGATGTAACTGGTAATGTCACCATTACAGATGGAGCTTCAGCGACCAACATCAATAACGACGATATTAACATAGGTAATGCGTTAACGGATGCGGTAGACATCACGGGTAACCTAACGGTAGCCGATGGCGCGGCGACCACCAGTATCAACAGCAACACGATCAATGTGGGTAATGCAGGTACGGACGACATCAATGTGACGGGAGTGATAGATTTAGGTGGCGGTCAGATCACGGCAGCCACGAACCTGGATGCGGATGCGGGAGTAGATGTCACTGGCACCTTACAAGCGGATGACAATGTGATTTTAGGAGCAGATGCGACAGACGATGTAACGATCAACGGAGAAGTGCAGGGCGCGACCCCATTGGTATTCCAGGGCGCGACAGATAATCTAAATACGACGATCTTAGCGATTACCGATCCTACGGCAGCCCGTACGATCACCTTCCCAGATGCGAGTGGTACGGTGAATTTAAGTCCGGCGGCATTGGCATCAGATATTGCCTTGACCAGCGATGCATCTGGGCAGATAGTGGTAGCAGCAGACGCCCAGCCTTTCAATGTAAACTCTGACGCGGTAAACATTGGTAATGCGGCAGGCGATGCGATTGACCTGACGGGTACGACGAATATCAACGGAGGCAACCTGACGGTTGATGCACCACAGACGGACATCAACAGTGCGAATATTAATCTAGGCGATGCATCAGGAGATGCGGTGACTGTGGTCGGCACTTCGACCTTCAATGAAAACATTGTTCTTGATGATGCTGCCAATGACGTAACGCTACAGCTCACCACACAAACAGTGGGACCAGCTAGTTTAATCGTCCCTGATCTGGCTGGCACGAATGAAACGATTGCTACGCTATCCGACATTGCGGGCTCTGATGACCTGGCTGATCTGAACGATGTGGTCATTGCCGATTATGGCACAGGTAAAA